>NZ_CM166389.1:0-3185000 GCF_056839185.1 Maribacter sp. MS6 | reverse complement strand
GGCCCGGGAACGTATTCACCGGATCATGGCTGATATCCGATTACTAGCGATTCCAGCTTCACGGGGTCGAGTTGCAGACCCCGATCCGAACTGTGACAGGTTTTATAGATTCGCTCCGCCTTGCGACGTGGCTGCTCTCTGTACCTGCCATTGTAGCACGTGTGTGGCCCAGGACGTAAGGGCCGTGATGATTTGACGTCATCCCCACCTTCCTCACGGTTTGCACCGGCAGTCCCGTTAGAGTCCCCATCATGACATGCTGGCAACTAACGGTAGGGGTTGCGCTCGTTATAGGACTTAACCTGACACCTCACGGCACGAGCTGACGACAACCATGCAGCACCTTGCAAATTGCCCGAAGGAAAAGGTATCTCTACCCCTGTCAATATGCATTTAAGCCCTGGTAAGGTTCCTCGCGTATCATCGAATTAAACCACATGCTCCACCGCTTGTGCGGGCCCCCGTCAATTCCTTTGAGTTTCATTCTTGCGAACGTACTCCCCAGGTGGGATACTTATCACTTTCGCTTGGCCGCCCAGTACTCAAGGTACCGGACAGCTAGTATCCATCGTTTACGGCGTGGACTACCAGGGTATCTAATCCTGTTCGCTCCCCACGCTTTCGTCCATCAGCGTCAGTATATAGTTAGTCACCTGCCTTCGCAATCGGTGTTCTATGTAATATCTATGCATTTCACCGCTACACTACATATTCCGGCAACTTCACTATAACTCAAGACGACCAGTATCAAAGGCAATTCTACAGTTGAGCTGCAGACTTTCACCACTGACTTAATCGCCCGCCTACGGACCCTTTAAACCCAATAATTCCGGATAACGCTCGGACCCTCCGTATTACCGCGGCTGCTGGCACGGAGTTAGCCGGTCCTTATTCTTACGGTACCGTCAGTAAGCTACACGTAGCTCTTTTTCTTCCCGTATAAAAGCAGTTTACTACCCATAGGGCATTCTTCCTGCACGCGGCATGGCTGGATCAGAGTCTCCTCCATTGTCCAATATTCCTCACTGCTGCCTCCCGTAGGAGTCTGGTCCGTGTCTCAGTACCAGTGTGGGGGATCCCCCTCTCAGGGCCCCTACCCATCGTAGCCTTGGTAAGCCGTTACCTTACCAACTAGCTAATGGGACGCATGGCCATCTTCTACCGCCCGAAGGCTTTAACCGTAAAGCAATGCTGCAAAACGGTACTATGGGGCATTAATCTTCGTTTCCAAAGGCTATTCCCCTGTAAAAGGCAGGTTCCATACGCGGTGCGCACCCGTGCGCCGGTCGTCATCGGTAGCAAGCTACCATGTTACCCCTCGACTTGCATGTGTTAGGCCTGCCGCTAGCGTTCATCCTGAGCCAGGATCAAACTCTTCATCGTTGTTCTGTAAATATTCGTCCCAACAAGTCCGATGTCCGTCCCCGGCCCCGATTCTCTCGATCTAATTCTATCAGGACTCGCGTCCTGTATTCTTTGATTCTTTGTTCTCTACCAAAAACCAACTACTCCGGGTCGCCCCGTTTCACCAATCTTATCTTCTCCACAATATTTCAATGAACTCCTAAATTCCCCCGAAGAGGACTTCTCTTTACCTAGACTATTTGCCTAAGCGGCTGCAAATATACAACTGTTTTTATTCCCGGCAAGCTTTTTCGAAAAAAAATGAAACTTCTTTTCAAATGGCCGGAAAAACTGACCGTACAACACAACTCTTCAAGAACTTTTACCAGAACCGGACAACTCGACATTGCCCGTTCGGGGGTGCAAATGTAACACCCTTTTTCACACCAACAACAATAAAAAACAATCTTTTTTCAAGGTTTTTAAAACACAAACCTTAACACACTATAATTTAGAACATTGACGGAAATAAAAAGATATACAGATGTAGTCTAAGAAAAGAAATTCCATACCAAACCGAAACGAACAACAAAATCCCGAAACGGATAATTAGGAGCCGCATAGTAATTGAAACCCGTGAACGAGGAGTTAAAATGTTCCGCTTTTAAGAATATCCTTGTTTGCTTCACCTTTGCATTAATAAAAAAGTCCAGCATAGGGAATCCTCCCAATTCTTCGTTATTCTGCACAAAGAACTCACCCAAGACAGGATTATAAGCATCCATATTATAACTGGTGAAATATTTTAAGGTTATACCTGTTTGGAGGTACATGGCCTTTTTAAATACATCCGAAGAAAAATACAAGGTATTCCGTGTTACCAATTGAGGCACATTGAGCACATTTTGATCCTGCGCTACGGATTGATACATAACCGTATTATTCAATGCAAATTTACCCAGTCTAAACTCTTTCGCATATTTCACTTTTAAATGTGTTACACCATCCGCCTCTTGAAGTGGTTTGATATTCGCATTTTCAAGACCTTCTTCGAACGTAGCGTTCGGATCTGTAGAAAAATAAGTATAGTTGTCCAGTACACTATACTTTAAGGACAAATTACCCCATAGCGGGGAATCCAATTGTAATTGTAAGGTATTTACGCGTTCCTTATCAAAGTTGGCACTATTCTGCCAATTGTAATTTAAGTAATCACTTTGGTATAATAGAAAATTAAAATCGGGCATTCTACTTGAAGAGTGAACTGCAAAATTCACCTTATGCTTGTCGTTAAATACGTAAGACACCGAACCGTCAAAAATATTACCGGTTAAATCACCCGAAACATTATATCGAACCGAACCATCAACAGCAAACGAACCAATTTGTTTTTTATAATCGCCCCCGACAGCAATTTCTGTGCCCTTAAGTTGGTTGTCTACTGTTACTCCTTCCGAAGTTGTAAGTATGCTATTAAAAAAGTAGTTATAATTATATATGCTCACCACTCCTTTTAGCTGTCCCAGCGTTTTATTGTAAAACGAAGCGCCTAAATCGTTATTAAACACCTTTAAGGATGCTTTATCATTAATCGAACTTAAAATAGCCTCCCCAAAATAGGTGTCGCTGGCATCTTGCAGGTACTGATAAAATTTAGTCTCGTAATTAAACGAATGGGTAATTGCCAACGACGTTTTTTCCACCAAACTAGAATCCTGTTGACTTCTTATCAATTTATATTGCTGATCCAGATAATAACGTTTTCCCAATACCTTATTATCCGCATCGGTAAAACGCACATCAACCTTAGGCCTATCCGTAAAATCGTCGTCACCACTCTCAAATTGTAATTCCTTTTCTGTTAAGCCCCCATTTTCTTGTGAGGTAATATCCTGAGCAGCTATATGTGCTCTTAAAAGATACCTGTTGTTTTTACTCATATAATTGACCGTACTTATAAAATTTCCCGATTGTATCTGCTCTGAATTATATTTTCCCAAGGACCTAAAACCGGTATATGCAATAGAAAAATTAAGACGTCTGGACGTGTTAAACGTAAGCAGCGCATCCAACAACTGACCTTCCTCTAGCGTGGTTTTAAACATAAGGTCCGTCATCGGAGTCATTACATCATAATACTGCATCTCCTCTATCTCCCGATACCTATGATGCTTTGCCCTCGCTCCCAAACTCGGATAAAGGTTATCACGTTCAAAATCTACCCCAAGTTTATTGTACCCTTGGCCAATATTACCGAAAGGCATAAGCTCAAAATCATCGCTGCGTAAATAATTGTATTTATATTCTTTCTGTATGGTAAGCGTAGTATCCAAATATGTAGTATCCCTTTGATGCGAAATTATCTTGTAGTTTCGAATACTAACGGTATCTACCGTTGGGACTATTGGCGCCTTTTTTGACTTTGTCTTACGCGTTCTTATAATTGAATCGGAAATTGGGTTTACGCCAGGTTCTTGCTCCGTTTCTTGTGCCATTAGTCCAAAAGCAACTAACAAAAAGAGTGCGGTCAAAAAATATTTCATACCTCTCATATCTTCGGTGCCAAAGTTACTTTTTTTGTTCCTAACTAAATGTGAAAGTTTAACCTAGTATACAAAATCCCGAATTTTCAATCATAATATGACATAACTTTCATGAATTTATAGTGGCTTGGCAAGCCCTTATTATTGTAACCAAATCACTATTGTACCAAACTATATTTTTAACCACTCAATGATTAAAACACCGCGGCTATTTTTATTGACCAATATGCATGTAAGTATTTTGGCCAATACGGTTTGTAAATATTGACATCTTGTTGCCAAACGTATATCCACTTTGAACTTTCGCCTTGTAAAGGACTTTTATTATTACAATATTTGTTTGTTGCTATATATATATATCGAAAGGAAACCATAAATGCTTTTGAACTATTTTAAAATACACAATGAAGCAGGCACGGACGAGGCTGGCAGAGGATGCCTTGCAGGGCCCGTTACTGCCGCGGCCGTAATACTGCCAAAAGATTTCAAAAACGGAATTCTTAACGATTCCAAACAATTATCGGAACGTAGACGAAGCGAATTAAAACCTATAATAGAAGAAAGCAGCGTATCTTTCGCGGTAGCACATGTATACCCGTCGGAAATAGATGCCATTAACATCTTAAACGCATCGTTCCTGGCCATGCACCGATCTTTAGATCAACTAAAAATAGTGGCTGAACATATTATCGTTGATGGAAACAGGTTTAACCCTTACAAGGATATATCGCATACCTGTATTATCAAAGGAGACTCCAAATATTTAAGTATAGCAGCGGCATCAGTTCTTGCCAAAACCTATCGGGACGCTTACATGGAAAAAATCCACCTAGAATACCCAATGTACAACTGGAAAAAAAACAAAGGCTATCCGACCAAAGAGCACAGGGCAGCGATTCAAAAATATGGTATAACACCCTATCATAGAAAAAGCTTTCAACTACTAGCCCGTCCACTTACCTTAGAACTTTAAAAAGTATAAATTTGTTTGAGGGACTTTACTATAATTTAGGTAGACTTCGCTGACAGTAATTTGGAGCGAAATTAATCTTAGTAGAATCAGCATTCCGAAACGAAAATGAATACCAAGAGAAAAATAGAAACAGGAATAGATGAAAATTAAAGTTTTACTGATTTTCGGCATTGTATTAAGTCTTCAATGTTCCCCAGAAAAGGAATATCGGCCTAGCTTGTTGCAGTTTATGCCAGAAAATGCCAGCACTGTTATAAAAATCAACGACTATAACACCTTTGCCGCCGAGCTAAATGAAAATGAACTTTTTAAAAAGCTACAAAAAACAGACTTGAGTAAAAAAATATCCAAACTTCTTGCTCCATTGAACTACGTGCAACCTTCACAGGAATCGCTCATCGGTTTTACCATCGACTCGCTACAAACATTGAATTTTGCTTTCGTAGCGTCTGATACAGTACCTTATTTACAGCTTTCCGAGGTAACAGATAAAACCATAGAAACCATACAGTATAAAGACTTCAGCATTAAAAAATATTCCGTTGAAGGTCATATTTTTTTTACAAGTACCATTAGTGAAAAAGAGGTGTTAAGCTCCTCGATAACAGTTCTAAAGGAGCTGATCAATGGTAAGGATACACCCCCTACAAACGAACAACTGGTAAAATTCTACGGCGTTTCCGACGCCACAAAACTTGGGCACTTGTGGGTAAATTTAAACAATAGCGATGTCCTGCTACGCTATCTTACCAATGCAAAAACAGAATCGCTTCCATCCCATTTTGCAGATTGGTTCTCTTTGGATATATCTTTAGGAAATGACGGCTTGTTTTTAAACGGTATAAGCACCGCAAAGGACGCTACCAAAAACTACCTGAAGTTGTTTTCTGGAACCAAACCTTTAGCTAATAGCATCTATGAAATGCTCCCAGCTGATGCATCTTCGTTTACATCTTACACCTTTAGCGATTATACATCGTTTTCCGACAATCAACTATTATATACCAATCAAAACATGGCGCTCGATTCCCTTTTGAGCACCGTTGAAGAAATAGGAACTGCCCAGCTAGGCAAGCAACCGTTAATACTATTAAAAACCTTTGGAACAGATGAATTAACGGAGTATCTCAAACGTAATCGAAAAAGCACAGAAGCGTTTCAAGGAAGCGAAATATGGGAATTGGGAGAACCATCTTTTCTTACAAATAGATTGGAGCCTTTGGTAACTAGTTTTGAATCAAATTATAGCTGTGTTATAGCCAATACCTTGATTTTTGCTCAAGAAAAGGAGGTTTTAGAGAGCGTAATCATCGCCTACAAAAATTCCAAAACCATACCAAATACAGACCTTTTCAATAATTTAAAAGAGCTTACCACGGAAGCTTCCTCAATCTTGGCAGTTGCAAACGCCTATGGTTTTGAGAAAAGATTATCGGAATACGAGTTAACAGAAACCGCAAAACAGCTCAGTAACATTGACCTGTCAGATTATCTGTTTGGTTCCGAAATCATTTCTGAAGCCAATTTTTTTCACAGTAGTTATTTTATTAAAAAGATAGGAGCGAAAAAAGCGAAGAACAGTATTACTCCTATGTTTACCTTACAGCTAGATTCTGACCTACGAGCCGTTCCGCAGTTCGTAACCAATCATCGCACAAAGATGGGCGAGCTTATCGTGCAGGATATGGAAAATGTACTCTATCTAATTTCCAATAGCGGAAAAGTACTCTGGAAAAAACAATTGGATGGCGCTTTACAGGGCAAGATACATCAAGTGGACCTATATAAAAACGGAAAACTACAATTTGCATTTACAACCAATAACGAATTCTTAATCCTTGACCGCAATGGTAAAAAGGTAACCCCATTTTCCTTTGATTATGCCGGTGGAAATTTAAATCCTTTAGCCGTATTTGATTATGAAGGACAAAAGGACTACCGCTTTGTCGTTACACAGAACCAAAAGGTGTTTATGTATAACAACAAAGGTAAAATCGTAAGTGGTTTTAAATTCACCTCAGCACCCGAAAATATAATTGAAGCGCCACAACATTTTAGGATAGACAGAAAGGACTATCTGGTATTTAAACTCGCCAACAAAACGCTAAAAATACTGAATAGGGTAGGTAACGTACGGATAAAAACCAATGACAAAATTCCTTTTTCTGACAATTCCATAAAAGTATACCAAAATAAGATCAGCCTAACCTCAAACAAAGGGGTGCTCTATCAGATAGATACCAAGGGAAAGATAGCGCAAACTGATCTTGGGCTACAAATAGATCATGGTTTTGATGCCACTTCCAAAACATTGGCGATTATGGATGACAATGTGTTACGAATACGAGAAAATAAGATACCCTTGGATCTCGGTGTATATTCCAAACCAACAATTTTCTACATCAACGATAAAATTTATGTTTCGGTAACCGATATTCAAAACCAAAAATCGTTTTTATTCGATAGTCAGGCAGTGCCTATACCAAACTTCCCTATCTATGGTTCCTCCGAAATTGATATGGCAGATATTGATAAGGATAAAAAACCTGAGTTGGTCATTAAGGATCGAGAGAATTCTTTTACGGTGTATAAAATTAATTAAAACTTATTCAGAGAAAAGATACAGGCCTACCATCGCTGCTATCCGAAGCTAAAAATGCAACTATCCTGTTTTGAATTTACTAACATTCTGATGTGTTATTTATGGGATACTCAATGCAAAAAATATCGGAAATTTATATCCTTGACAACTATGATACTGCGGGATTTTAGTAATCAATCCTCAGTTAAGTAAAGCTAAAATGTAATAAAGCACTTTTTTGAAGAAAACCAAGAACTTATTTAATACCATTCACTGAATATACAATTTTACGCTACTAACATACAGTCATAAATTCTAAATACACTCTTTGGAGAATAAGTATGGGCTTAACTTTATATCTTAGTGTTTACAACAGAACAAGTTTGGTAAATAACCCTAAGAGATAAGGATTGTCCTTATCTAATGGTAATAATAGCACTACTTTAGGGAAAGTCTAGTACAAAAGGATATAATTTATCAAAATATCATAGTGAAATCAAAATCAATTAAATAATTCATAGCATGAAAACACTAAGCCTAATTTGCGCATTTTTTTGTATTGCTTACACCATCAATGCACAGAATTGTGGTAGCTATTACCCAATGGTTGAAGGAGCCACATTCGAGTACACCAATTACAATAAAAAAGGAAAGAAAGAAGGTGTCGCCAAGTACAAAGTTTCCGAAGTCAATACCTCAGGAGATGTTACAGATGCAACAATGTCAATAGAGCTCATAGATGAAAAAGGAAAGGAGCTCTACCAAACAGACTATAAATTTACCTGTACGGACAATACGGTATCCATAGATTATGAATCATTGATTCCTAGTAGTACATTACAACAATTTGAAGATATGGAAATGGATATATCGGGGACCGACCTAGAGCTTCCAAATAATCTTAGTGTGGGCCAAGAATTACCGGATGCCAATGTAGCTATTAAAATAAGTATGAGTGGTATTAATATGAATACTACGGTGGATATGATTAACCGTAAAGTCGAAAAGAAGGAAAGTGTTACCACGCCAGCAGGCACCTTTGATTGCTATGTCATCTATAACGATAATAAAATGAAGGCCATGATGGTGAATTCAACCATGGGTTCAAGGGTTTGGTATTCCGAGGGTGTGGGTATGATTAAACAAGAGAGCTATAATAAGAGCGGTAAATCAATGGGTACTACCGTGCTTACCAAATACAGTAAGTAAAACAGTACGAATATAAAAGATAGGGAACCGAGGCTTACGCCTCGGTTTTTTTTATAAAGCCATCCAATTGTTCTATCACCCTTTGGTCAATAAAATTGACCAAACCATGCACAAATAAAAGATGTCAATAATTGAGCGGATATTTTATTTTAATATAATTCCAAAAAAAAGCTTGCTACTTATATTATGAGGCTGGTTACATGCCCCCGCAACACCCCACAGACCACCTTCCCACATTCTCAATGTATTGAGTATTCCCTTCCCGGGCCGTTAAGGCCAACTCCCTACTGAAGCAAAATAAAACCAGTCTTAAGGATACATTATAAAGCTTCCTTAAGAAAAACTTCCATCTGAATAGAAATTATTTAGATAAAGGTACTTATGAGTTCAAAATCATTCGTAAGAATAAATTTACAAAAAAGACCATACTCAAAAACTAGCGAAAATGTTAACCTCTCGATAGGTATAAGCATAAAAGAAGAAATCAACTAAAAATGAATACAATGGAAATTTCAATAAGAAGATTATTGGTCGGTGTAATGTTTGTATCAGTAATGGGTTGCAAAGAAGACCTTAAACCTGTAGCGCAAAAAAAATCCATTGACCAAAAAGTCATCGTCAAAAAAGACACAGCTAAACAAATGAACCTTTTAGATAAGCAAACTGAAATATTGGGTTCTGTTTTTGGTATAATCCAAAGTGATGGCGAAAACCCTTTCAAAGGCGTCACCAACTATTTGCAACTCGTAGAAAAAATGGATTTGCCAGAGGCACAAAAACAAGAATTCAAGGAAATGTATAAACTCTATGATTTAAGCCTGGACTCTAAAACAAAGGACTCGTTAAAACTACTATTTAATAAAAAATTTGAAGAGGCTATGGCAAAATCCTTGTCAGACCCACAATAAATAAGTTCCCGTGTTAACCTAAATGCATTTGAAACATAAAATATAAAAACAATCTTAAAAATTTAATTATGAACTGTTCAAATTCAATCTTAACAACAGCCCTTAAAAATAACCGAAAGCCCACTACAATTTTAATACTATCACTTTTACTGTTAACCCTACTATTTGGCACCAAATTAAATGCCCAAAATGATGTTTACACTTTTGACTACATCTACAGATTGGAGATAGTAAACCCCAGAGGCAATAAATCGGTTATAGATTATTATTTACCCACTAATGGAGGCTATTTCTGTTCCCGGACCGAAGGTGATATGGTCGTAGTTTTTGATAATGCAAGAAACAAGATGTATAGCTATATGGGCAGGGATGATAAAAAAATAGTAATGACCATGCCTTTTAACTTTAAAGGGTTGTTAAAAGAATATAACGATGCAGAAAATCCAGAGATCTATGAAGCTGCGGGCTATGGGAATTTACTAGGCTACGACTGCACATTGTTCAGAATGACCAGTGATAATTTAACAAGCGAAGTATGGGTTGCGGAAGGGGTAATCGATGGCTCTTTTGGAGAAAATTCAATGACCTCACAAATGTTCGGCTACATCTTGGCAAGAAGCTTAACCCTTGATGACGATTCCCTCAAAGCCATCTATTCGGGTTTACCATTAAAAATCGTAACCTCTAAAAAAAGGGGTAGAAGAGAAAAAATCACAACTATGACATGTACAAAATTTGAAAGAGAAAATTTTCAAATTATTACATCAGAATACGAACGCCTTTAAGTTATACTCCATTAATTTAAAAAATTAAAATAATGAAACATTCACATAAATCAATCTTAGCATTAATTCTGTTTGGATTTCTATTCATAAATCCCATACGGTCTCAAGAAAAACGATTAAAAAGACCTTCTGGCAAAGTAGGAATCAATAGTGTAGATACATTCGTTAGGGAATCATTTGACCTATATGACAAAGTATACATTTACAACAGCTATGCGCAAAAAGGCAAACCTTTGGAAGAAGATGATTATGAAGCCTTAATTGATACGGTTGAAGACGCACAAAGTGTTCTATCAAGTGCCCCAGATGCAATAACGGATATCAATGGTGCCGGTATTCTTAAACAAGGTAAAGCAACATTGCAAATGAATCGCGCGAAAAAAGCATTAAAATACAGCATAAAAACAGCTAAAAAATTGTTGTCGGAAAAGAGTGGAAAAGGCGGCGAAACCACAACTGAAGGTGATATTGCCAAAAATAATTCGGGCAATACAGATAGCTCTTTGGACCAAGAAACCAATGTGATGAAGGAATTAGAAGTCTATAGTAAGTTCGATTTTGTCCCCGGTGACAAAATACTAATGGCAGATGATTTTTCATTGGATAATTTGGGTGATTTCCCATCCAAATGGAATACCAATGGTACCGGTGAACTGACCACAATATATCAAGAAAAATGGTTTAAACTGGCAGGGAAATCAGTTTACATTCCCGATCTACCATCCAATTTGCCCGAAGAATATACCGTTGAGTTCGATATCATAACCGTAGTCGATAAAAAAACCAGCTCACAGGCAAAATTGGAAATTTGGCTTGAAGACAATAATCTATTTAATACGCCAAAGAATATGGCCAGAGTAGAAATCCCTTTATGTTTATTTATAAATACTGGCTTTATAGTTGAGAATAAGGTTGCAGGCAACCGTGTCATCAGGAACACAATTGAAAAAGATATAAGGGATATACTTTTACAAAAAAACCATATTTCCATTGCCGTTAATGGTAAAAGATTTAGAATGTGGATCAATGAAAATAAGGTGGTTGACGTACCTAGATTGGTCCCCGTAAATATCGTGTCATTCAAACTGCACCCAAGAGACATTCGCGATGGTGTAGACAACGTTTTTATCAACAATGTGAAAATTGCCCAAGGTGGTCTGGACTTAAGAAGCCAATTATTGGAAAATGGCAAGTTTTCTACTACAGGCATTATGTTTGCCTCAGGATCAGATTATATAAAACCCGAATCCTATGGTGTACTAAAACAGGTTGCAGAGGCATTGCAACAAGAGCCAGCCTTAACCCTTAATATTATTGGTCATACTGATGCGGACGGCAACGACGGGCAAAATATGACCCTATCGAAAAAACGTTCTACATCAGTAAAAAATGCCTTGATTACCCAATTCAATATTGCAGAAGCCAGATTACATACAGAAGGTAAAGGTGAAACAGAGCCTGTTGATGTGAATACAACAACCGAGGGCAAAGCTAACAACAGGCGTGTGGAATTTGTAAAAATATAGCAAATCCAATATTTTAATTTACAATTTTAATCTAAATATATAACCCATGGTTGCCATTCAAGAAATTAAGAATACTCTGTTAATCACGCATGTTCACCACCTATCCCATCACCAAAAATTTACAACATTTTGCATCCTTCTTTTATGATATGGGGTGGGAGCGCAAAGACTACGAGAATGATATTCGGGAGACTGTTTTGCCTAGCGGCAAGAACTCATTCTCACAATTCGATGCTGAAGACTAAAGCAACTATATGAACTTGGTAGCACTATTTAACTACTATGACCTAGCGCATTTCAGTAAGGATTTTAAACATATTGTGGTGAGACACCAACAAAGTTTTTTATAGATAAATTCAAATTTATAAGAAAAATCTTTATTTAAAACCTAATATTCCTTAAGTGATTGTACTACTTTGACTTAAATACCCCATTTTTTTACTCACAATAACAAATTAGGACGAGTTTTTACAACTTTATAAATTATCATTTCGTATTTTTTTACTTTCAAATTTCCCCCAATGTTTTGTTCCTCCTTGTAAAAGAGGTGATATAGTTTGGCCACTATGTTAACCTAGGCTATTTATGACCATTAAATTAATATAAGAAACCATTAATCCACAAATCATGAAAACAAAACTATTGATTATCATCGCAGTAACTTCGCTACTTATGACTTCTTGCATAAAGGACTACCTGGGTCACGGAGGGGATAAAATAGAGCTTACCCAAGATAATTATATATACGAGGGAGATCTATATCGCATTTACCTTGATCAGGAAATCACAAAACTGGACATCACCATTGAGGCTTTAAATGATATCATAGCCAATAATCAGGCTGATCAGACTACTTACGAAGAACTTAAAAAGGCCGAACAGAGGAAGGAAGATTTTATTTCGGAAGAAGCAACAATCATAGACTCGCAACAAGTAGGAAGAACAATTCCAAGACCAAGACCACCTTGTCCAAAGCCACGAAGCTGCGATTTTACTGCCTTGGAATATGTGTTGGCCCCAAATACGGCCGAGAAATTGGAAATCCTTATTTTAAATGAGGATGGTAAAACTATCGGTGGGGGCACTATAGATGATTTAAGACCCTTGTCCGGTACAGGAGGCAAGATCCAGTTCAGTAAATTAATGGTTGATTCCTATAAAGACCCTATTACCATATCGGTACAAGTATTTAGCACAAATGGCTTTAAGCGAAGTTATAAAGTGGAAAACCAGTAATAAAATTAAAAAAGCATTGTATATATTAGCCCTAGGTAACCCTAGGGCTTTTTTGTATGAACCGGTATGCTTCCCTTTTATTAATTCTTTTTTCATTTTCGGCTTTTGCACAAAAGGCCTCCTATGAAAAACAAGTAGATAGCCTATTTGAAAAGGCTTACGAGCATCTCTATATAAACAAGGATTCTGCCTACCATTATTTCCAGATAATAGAAGGCTTGGCCGTTGAAAACAAGGACTGGGCAATCGTTTTTGAAACCTTAATTACTTCTAATAGACATGCAGGCTCTTTTTATGACCTTGACAAAATAAGCGACAATCTAAATCGTTTGGATTCCTTGTTTAATGAACACAAAGAATATCTGGATTCCCTACCAGAAAAACAGCTCTTTATTAATTCAGTATTGTACGATAAAGGCAATTACTATTTTCAGCTTAACGATTACAGGTCTTCCCGACAAATTTTTGGGCAAATTATTGATTCCTTGGAGACCTTACCCGATTCGGAAATGGATGAAGACCTTATTGATCTATTGTCGGTTTCCTATAGCTTTATCGCCAAGATGTACACCGAAGAAGGTAAATATGACCTTGCCGAACAGTTTTATGATAAGAACATAAGGTATATCCTCCAAAAAAAACCAAATGATCTTCGTTCCTTGAACACAAACTATAGCCTGATGGCCGAGCTCTACGGCAAGGAAGGGCGAATTGAAATTTCAAATATCTATTTTAAAAGGGCGCTTGGGTTCTACCTTAAAGACCAATCGGGCACTAACGGCATTATTGCAACGGCCCATAACCTATCAGAAAACTACCTTAAACTTTTTAAAACGGATAGTGCACATTTCTATCTAAAATTGGCCGAAGGCCATTTGTACGATACCCATCATTTTTCTTCCTATCACCATAGGGTAAAGGCAAAATTGGAACAGAAATTAGATCATTACGATGCCGCCCTTAAGGAATTAAATTTAGCGCTTAAATTGGAAAAGGATAAATGGAAAAAATCTAAAAATGAGAGTGTAGCTTTAATTTATAATGAAACTGCAATGTTGCAGGCAGTATTCGGACAACATGCGCGTGCGGTATCCAATTATAATCTGGGATTGGGTCAAATTGAGGATTTTGGTCAAGAGGGAACCACAGCCTTAAAACTCTTAAGAAATAAATCCGTTTCCCTAATCAGCTTGGCTAGTACCGATAGTTATAACACAACGATAGAAACAGTAAATCTAGGTATTACTACCCTGGATACCCTTAAGCCTACGTTTAGAAGTAAGGCCGACCAATTGTTCCTTATTGAAAATGCATTTCCTCTATTTGAAGCTGGATTGGAAGCTACTTACCAACTTTATACTTCAACCACTGACGATTCCTATATAGATATCGCCTTCCAGTATTCCGAGAAAAGTAAATCGGTCTTATTGCTAGAGGCACTTTTGGGAGCCAAAGCCACTCAATTTGCAAATATTCCTAGCAATGTGTTGGAGCGGGAGAGTGAGTTAAAATCTGAAATCACCTATTTGGAGAAACAGATCAAAAATTCCGAAAGAGACCTGATCGATCAAAAGGATGCTCTTTTTAGCCTTAAGGAAGAATACCGCCAACTCGTAAGGAAATTGGAAATCGACTATAAAAATTATTACGATTTAAAATACAATACCGCCACCGTTTCGCTGGAAGAGACCCAAAAAGCCTTGTCCAAAAACGAACTTATAATTTCTTATTTCTATGGCAATAAGGCCATATATGCCATTGCTTTGAATGGAAGTGAAAAGAAAATGTTTCGGATACCTATTGATGTGGACTTGGAGGGCAACATTAAAAAAGTCTACCAAATGCTTTCCGATCCCAAATCCGATGTAATAGCATTAGGCAGCGCTACACATGAAATATATGAACTTCTACTAAAACCGATCTTAAATTCTGGCAATTATAAGAAACTAATAATTATTCCCGATGGCCTGTTAAATTACCTTCCCTTCGCGGCTTTGAATACAAATCCCGGAGGCATAAGCTATATGGTAGAAAACCATGCCATCAGCTGCGTTAATTCGGCCACGCTGCTTTCGGAATTGCGACAGCGGCAACCTAAAGAACAGACTATTTTGGCGTTTGCCCCCGGTTTTGATGGCACAGTAAACGTGAGCAATGCTGACCGCGGAAAATTACTCCCTTTGCCGAACAACAAAAAAGAAGTGGAGCAGATATTAACATCTTTCCATGGCCGTGCTTATGTTGATGAGGAGGCTTCACTCCGCAACTTTAAATCCCAACTATCCTCTTTTGGGATGGTACACTTGGCCACACACGCTATCTTTGACGATACCTCACCTGAATTTTCCTATTTGGCCTTTTCACAAAATGGTAACACTACAGAGAATCTACTCTACGTAGCCGATCTCTATAACCTACAATTAGATGCCGATCTGGTAACCCTAAGTGCCTGCGAAAGTGGATTAGGAGATCTTAAACGCGGCGAAGGCTTTCTTAGTTTGGCACGAGGCTTCTTTTATAGTGGAGCAGCAAGTATTGCCAGCACCTTGTGGAAGATCAACGATGCCAGTACCACCACATTAATGTCCGGTTTCTATAAAAATCTATCCCAGGGCGATTCTAAGGATATAGCCCTACAAAAGGCCCAGGTCCAATTTTTGAACCAAAACCGTCAAAACGGTTTTACACATCCCTACTATTGGTCGGCTTTTGTGATTTCCGGAAATACCGTTCCAGTATCAGTATCCAATACCTTGACCTTGGTGATTATTAGTGCGATGAGTATACTTGTCGGTTTATTTTTCTTCTTCAGAAACCGAAAAAAAAGTACCTAGTCCAATGCTCTTAGCAGTGCTTGGGCCTTTTCCTTTTTGTATTCAAAATTTTCAATAAGGTTCTTTAAATTAACAATGGCATTTACCTTATCCTTACTTTTAAGATAGGCCAGGGCAAGATACCAATGAGCTTCCGCCTTAAATTCCATATCGCTTAAAATAACCCGATTCAAAGCCTCTATTGCCTCTTTGTTCTTCCCTAAATGAAGATAGGACTGTGCCAGGTAAAAGTCGGTATGACTTATTGCGCCCTCTGTTTTCAAATCCAAAAAAGCAGTGACCGCCTTTTCATAGTCACTGGCCTCATAGGCAGCAAAAGCATCCCTTGTCAGCGACTGGTCACCATCACTTCTTGTAATTGTATAAACGGTATTGGGGTAAGCTTCGAAATTGGCTGCATACAGCTCTCCATAGTCTGGCCCTGAAAAAGTGTTGTAGGCGAGCCAGCCCAAGCTTATCAACAAAGCTATAGATGCTGCAACAGCCCATTTTTGATAATTTGGTTTTAATTTTCTTACTAGGGTTTCCTTGTCCTTGGAAATTTCCTGTTCAAAGCCGGCGAGTTTCCCCTTTAACTGTTCATTCTCGGTATGTTTTATAACACGCTTTAAGTCATTTTCAAAATTGAATTGGGCTTTAAACTCCGCATCGGTTTCCAACAACTTATGGAACAGCTTATTCTCCTCTTCTGTGAGATTATTTGAAAAATACCTAAGTAATAAATTTTCCTTGTCCATCTTTAAAGGATATTTTCTTGTATACGTTCCTTCAACGTTTTGAGGCATCTAGATTTTGATGCCTTTACCACATTTTCGCTATTGTAATCGCCATGCTCCATAATTTCCTGAATCGTATAGCCCCTATAATAAAAAAGGTTCAACAGTTCTTGACATTGTTTTCCTAGGGATGAAAAATGTTTTTGCAACAAGGCCTGTTCGGTCGTGAGAGATGGCTCTTCAAGGTCCCAAGTGCTTACAAGCTCGTCTTCCTTACCTACTAGCGAGAGGTCGAATTGTTCGTTGATTGTTTTTTTATTTTTTCGCATCCTGTCAAAAATCAAATATTTTCCCACACTAAAAAGATAGGTCGATATACTACTGGTCAATGTTTCCAATTTGCCGCTCATTACATTGTCGTAAAAAATTATATAGGCATCTTGGTATACATCAATATTTTCTTCCCCTGACAAACCATAACGCCGGGCGAAATTGAGAAATTTGGGACGGTTCTCTTCATACACCAGTTTAAGCAACTTATCAGAGCCCTGTCGTAAATCAACTAACGTTATATCGGTTTGCGTTTCTTTCACTTTAATTATCTAGAATGTAAAAAGTTAACACTTCGTAGCTAATTTAATATTTTTTACATCCTATCGCCTATATATCCTCTCGTAAATCCAATCCCTTTATCTGCATATAGTATTCTTATTGCAAGGATTTTACCAAACACATAACCCCAAATTGTTCTTAATTCAAAAAAACACGTTGCATGTTAACCTTCAACAAGGTCTTTCCATAAATAAGCGAACCCTAGTAAAAAGGTGATGGAAGCTACAGAAAAAAGAAAGCTAAAACAGTAATAATTGGATAATTAACTTAACCAAAGCCAAAAGCTTCGGCTTTTGGTTCAGATATGTTAACCAGCTATCATTTTTTACATGAAAGGTTGAATCTATAAAAACAAAAATCATGAAAGCATTAAAATTGATTGCCTTAATTTCTTTTTTATTACTGGTATCCTCATGTCAAAAAGAAGAACTGTACCTGGAACCTACTTCAAATTCACAGGATGAAAAGGTAGTAACAGGAAAGGCCAGCTTTTATCCAACTATTACGCTGGACTTTAATCTTGAAAGCTCCAAACATAAAATGGGAGGATTTGCGGGCCATTCCATGACCTATTTTAACGGTTACCTTTATTTGGTTGGTGGAGACAATAGCCATACACCTCCTTGGAACTCAAGTTCTGAAGTATGGCGAAGTTCCAATGGTCAGGATTGGTCAATTGTTACTTCAGGTCTTTTTCCAGAGCGTCGCAATCATTCCCTGCTTGTTTACAAAAACAAAATGTGGCTCATAGGAGGCATTAACAATTCTGGAGAGGTTCTAAGTGATATTTGGAACACGTCCGACGGTGAACATTGGCATAGGGTAACTTCGTTAAATCCATTGACTGAAATTGGCCAAAACAATTCTGTGGTCTTCAATAAACGATTATTTGTTTTGTTAGGAAATGGCAGGGCAAACGAGCAAGTGTGGTCTACTGCGGACGGGAGAATTTGGAAAAAGGAGACCGATAACGCCTTCCCGGTTAGAAGCCATTACAAAACGGTTGTCTTCAATGGATTAATCTATGTATATGGTGGTCTAATTCGCGGGGGAGAATTAACCAATGAAGTATGGGCAAGCCCTGACGGAAGCTATTGGTATCAAAAAAATCCTGCAACGGCCATATTCGATAGCAGGATTAACCATACGGCAACGGCATTTGATGGTAAGGTTTGGATAATAGGGGGAGAAAGTTGGGACAGCACAGGTAATCGAACCTTTTACGGGGATATCTGGTATTCCACAAATATGAAATATTGGTTTAAATATGATGGAAAACCACCCTTCTACAAAGGGCTTCAAAGTCATGAAAGCTTAGTGTTTGATGACCAACTCTGGATATTTGGTGGATATAGACCGGATAATTCCATGGCAAGTATTCTAACCAGTTCTATTTGGAGTGTAGAATAGCCTTATTCCATTGATAAATGAAAACCCCGGCCCACACCGAGGTTTCTTTTAAATAGCATGTTAACCTTTTTACTTCAAGTACATAAAAAAGGAAATCTTTAAATATAAAATCATGAAAACAACAAAATTTTTAGTGTTAGGATTAATAGCAATGTTTATTTCGATTACATCTTGTTCAAAAGACGGAGACATGGGCCCTATTGGTTTAACTGGACAACAGGGCGAACAGGGAATTCAAGGGCCACAAGGTGAGCGAGGACCAGCCGGAGAAGATGGGGAAGCACTTGGAGTCCCGGGCCCCCAAGGGGAGCAAGGACCTGCAGGTGCCGATGGCACTAACGGAACAGATGGAGTTGACGGATCAGATGGTGAAAATGGAGCAGATGGTAACGCTAATGTGAATACCTATGTTTTTGATCTTTCTAGTGAATCAGGAGCATCTATTCCAAACAATTTGCCTCAACTTACTCAGGAAGTCATAGACAATGATTTAATCATTGGATATCTCCAAAACGGTGTTAGCGGCACTTATTATCCTGTTCCAGCTAGCGTATGGCCGAATGGCACAGGTGGCTTTTATGATGTTGCTACGGACATTGCTGTAGGTAAATACTGGGTTCATTTTTATCAAGTTGGCACACAGACCTTAATGTCGGTAGTTGGTGTGGAATTGGGAAAACTAAAAATCGTCATCGCCGAGTCAACAAGCACGACAAGCGGAAAATCAAGCATGGAAACACTCCGCGATGAACTAAAATCTGCAGGAGTTGATATCAATAACCATGATGCAGTAATGAAATATTTTGGCTTACAACACTAATAAGAAGATAAAAACCGAGGCTAACACCTCGGTTTTTTTGGGTTCAAATGTTAACCTTTTGTGTTTACTACCATTAAAACTAAACAATCGTTAAAATATACAATTATGAAAATTACAGTGAAATTTTTAGCCATGGGTTTAGTACTATTTACACTCACGTTTACATCTTGCTCTAAAGATGGGACTGATGGTGTTAATGGGATCGATGGCATTGATGGAGTTCAAGGACCTCCTGGAACAGATGGTATTGACGGAGCTGATGGACAAGATGGGAAAGATGGCAATGCCAATGTAATCGCCTCTGATTGGTTTGAACCTATAGAAAGTTCTTTTAGCGTTAACAATCCAAGATTTAAGGCATTACCACTTGAAACAAATATAAGCTCAAATATAATGGAGGATGGCGTCATTCTTGTGTACTATGACACTGACACCAATATCTATCTGCTACCCAATTATGTATTCGCTCTGGACGGTACGATATTAAAATCGGTAGATTCGAACATTAATCATGCGTCCCGTACTATATATGTTACTATCGAACGTTCTGATTCTGATCTAACTACACGTGAATACCTCTGGGACTCAAGCGGTCCGGCATATGGGAAGGGGGTTCGTTTTAGATATGTAATCATTCCTTCCAACACTACAACAGGTAAAAAGGCTATAATCGACTTCAAAAAAATGTCCTATGTAGAAGTTATGGATCATTTTGGATTGGAATATTAACACCCATTTTTTGATGATCAATTAAAAAACCTCCGGTTAAACCAAGTTTTTTTTAAGCGCTACCGGGTTAACCTTTTCCATTCTCATATATAAAGAGTTTTAAATATAAAAAACAAGAAATTATGAAAACTGCAATGAAATTTTTAGGTATGGGCTTTGTTCTAATAGCCCTCACTTTTACATCTTGCTCAAAGGATGGGGAAATAGGCCCCATGGGTCCAGCTGGGCGAGACGGACTAAATGGAACTGATGGCAATGCAAATGTGCGCTTACTGACATTTGATTATTCGGGAGTTAGTGCAAACGATTATATACAAGAAATACCCGAACTTACCCAAGAAGTGTTGGATAATGACCTTATACTGGGATATATAACAACTAAAGGAGCCATGTATCAAATACCTCAAAATAATATCGAAATTAATGTAACAGATTCACAGGATCGTGTAATTCAAACACTGAACACTGATATTAGAGTAAAAATGGCCGCCCAATCATATCATCTTTACTTCTACCGTTCTGGAACCTCATACAGCCAGCTTTTGCCAAAAAGAAGTTTTATAAAACTTAAAATAATAATTGCAACGTCTACGGGTATTACAGGCAAAACGAATAATGAAAGTGTTCGAACAGAACTAAAATCGGCTGGGGTAGATATTAATGACTATTACGCCGTCATGGATTATTTTGGGCTTGATTATTAACCTTATTGCCATATTTAAAACAAAAAACGGAGGCTTAAACCTCAGTTTTTTGTTTTAAAATTTCAGCTTCAAAAAGCATTTCAAAATGTCGAATTAGTTTTCGCTTTACTTCTTCCATATCCACTTCGGTTTTACCGAGTTCCATATTTAAAGAAGTCACCGCCTTACCCTTGATACCGCAGGGAATCATCAGATCAAAATAGCCTAGATTAGAATTTATATTTAAAGCAAAGCCATGCATGGTTACCCAACGGGAAGCCCTAACCCCCATGGCACAAATTTTACGGGCAAAAGGAGTACCGACATCCAACCAAACACCGGTTTCCCCTTCGGAACGTTCTGCTTTTAAACCATATTCTGCCAATGTTAGAATAACCATTTCTTCAAGCAGACGTAAGTATTTATGGATATCGGTGAAAAAATTGTCAAGATCTAAAATAGGATATCCAACAATTTGACCCGGGCCGTGGTAGGTAATATCCCCGCCCCTATTTATTTTATAGAATTTTGCACCTTTTTCCGCAAGTTGGTTTTCATTTACCAGAAGATTCGAGAGATCTCCACTTTTTCCCAAAGTAAAGACATGCGGATGTTCCACGAATAGAAAATGATTCGGCGTTTCCAGTCTAGCTTCCTCCCGCCTATTCTTTATTTTAAGAGCCAAGGTCTTTTGAAAAAGCACCTCTTGGTAGTCCCAGGTTTCTTTATAATCCTTTAGTCCTAAATCCTGTAAAGCAACTTTCTTGTTCATTGCTGTAAAGATACAATGATCAGTTGGGATTGTTCAGTATCACAAGCGCTGCAATTACGCCAGGAACCCAACCACACAAGGTTAATAAAAAAACAATAAGGATGGAGCCACAGCCTTTGCCGATAACCGCAAGCGGTGGAAATAATATTGCCAATAATACGCGTAAGAAACTCATTGATTGATGATTTTGATTGATGTACTTATATGTCGCAAAAATAAAGGTATTGTTACAAAATCATTTAAATTTAAGGAGCAAATCAAAATAAGCATTTATTATACTGTGATTGTTACCAACAACCGGCTGAAACTCATGGCTTCTAATTGCAAAACACGCCCAAGACGATAGAAGAAATTGACGAGTTGAAGTTATATGGTAAAACCCAAGTACTTTTTCTTACAAATGTGATTACCACTATATTTTGTTATTTTAGTAATGCCACCACTTATAGGATAAAATGAAAAAAACAATCACCCTTATTGCTTTGCTGTTTACATTTATTGGTTTCTATTCCTGTCAAGATCAAGAAAAAACTGAAACGCAAGTAACCAAACCAAATTTTTTAGTCCTAATTTCTGACAACCAATACGCTGACCATCTAGGCTGTTATGGGGATAGCGTTGTGAAAACACCCGCAATAGATAAAATAGCAAAGAATGGGGTGCGGTTTACCAATGCGTTCTGTGGTTCACCTTCTTGTACCCCTTCTCGAGGAGCTATGTTAACCGGACAAGAGATATGGAGACTTGGAGAGGGGGCGAATTTATGGAGCAGTCTTCCCGATTCCATTCCAACCTATCAAGATATTCTTGAGGAGGCTGGCTATCAAACAGGACATGACAGGAAAGGATGGGGTCCTGGTGATTTCAAATCTGGGGGAAGAAACAAGAATCCAGCCGGTACAACCTTTAACAATCTAAATGAATTTTTAGATAAAAATAAAGGACAACAGCCTTGGAGCTATTTTCTATCTTCAAGAAATCCTCATCGTCCATTCGAATATGAATCCGGGAAAAAACTTGGTTTAAACCTAGATAAGGTCTTTGTCCCACCCTACCTTCCAAACGCACAAGCAGTTCGTACCGACATTACTGATTACTATGCCTCAGTAATGTCTTTTGACAAAGAAGTAGCGGAAGCGATGCGTTTACTCGAAGAAAACGGGATGGCAAAAAATACGATTATTGTTGTTTGCGGCGATAATGGTTGGATGATGCCTAGAGGTTTAGGAAATCTATATGATTTTGGAACAAAGGTTCCTCTGATAATCTCATGGCCAAATAGTATTAAAGAGAATAGGGTCGTTACCGATTTTGTGAGTCTTAACGATTTGGCGGCTACTTTTTTAGAATTTGCTGGAGAAAAAGTGCCAGAAAGAATGACGGCAAGGAGCTTAAAAAATATCCTAATGTCCGATAAGGAAGGACGTGTCAACAAAGATTTTAGTCGTGTCTTTGTTGCTAGAGAACGACATGCCATGGGACGTAAAGGTGGTTTGGGTTATCCCGGTCGGGCCATACGAACGGATGACTTTCTATACATCCACAATTATGAGCCAAATCGCTGGCCTGCGGGGGACCCACCTCTTTTTGCAGACATCGATGGACATATGTTACAGTACTACAGTCCTACCAAAGAATACATGATGCAGCACAAAGAAGAACCAGATGTAAAACAGCTTTATAAAGATGGTTTCTTAAAGCGACCAAAATATGAATTGTTTGATCTAAGAAAAGACCCTTTTCAATTGAACAACGTAGCATATCTAGATGAGTACAAAGACGATTTGGTCCGGCTAACCGCTGAATTAAACAGCTATCTCGTAGCTACCGAGGACCCAAGAGAAACTGGAGGCGCCATTATTTGGGATACCTCCCCGTATTATCTTGAAGAAGACTGGATTGGGAAACCAAGACAAGAAGCACAGGATATATTTAATTTGGAAGCGCAGTATCCTTATAATTAAATCGCTTAAATTTAGCAATAAATCAAAATAGATGGCGTCCTTTCGAACATGTATCTTTCTTTTCTTTACTACAATTGGTTGTTATAGCCAATACTCCTTTTCAGGTCAAATTTCACCGGACACCAAAAACAAGACCGTTTATCTTTCGTTGGTAGAAAATTACAGAAAATCATCCCGTGTTTACTCGGATCAAATCCTAATGAAAACCTCGGCAGATGACAATGGTAATTTTAGTTTTAAGGGTGATAACCTATCAGTCCAAAACAGCATTTATCGCATACATACGGATGATTGTAACGAGGGTAACGAAGAAGGGACTCATTTTTTCAAGGAGTGTAGTAATAGCAAAAGCATTTTGTTTATAGCAAAAAAAGGAGATAGTATTCTATTTCCGCTATTGCAGAACAACCAATCCTTTTGTGACATAGCATCTACAAATACCGCATCCGGACTGTTATTAGAAATTGATGCTTTAAAAGAGGAAATGATACTAGATTTCTTAGAACATAGCAGCAAAGCGACTTTAGCCTTAAACCTAAACAAATGGTTTTTAAGATTACAAAACTTCGGTAAGGCAGCAAACGAGCCTCTAGCAGAACTTTATATCTATGATTTTTTATCGGATAGAAAAAACGAAACATATACTTATTATTTAAATGATTTAGGTGCAAACAATTATTATCAAAATTTGGAAAAAAGCTTGTTATCAACATATCCCAATAGAAGTTTTACCAAACAATATATACAGGAACTCCAGGCAGATAGTACCATTGAGCTATCCGACCTTTCCACTTCAAAAACATCTTATTCCGACTATATGTGGTACGCAGGAGGTTTACTTGTTGTAGGTCTAACAGGTTATTATGGATTAAAGCTTAAAAATCGACAAGTTGAAAAAAAAATCTTGGAAAGCTTAACCACACAGGAACTAAACATTCTAAACGCTATCAAGGAGAATAAAACGAATAAAGAAATTGCATCAGATTTATTCATTAGCTTAAGTACAGTAAAAACCCACATCAATAATATCTACAAAAAGCTAAACATCGATAGCAGAGCGGACCTTAAAAATATGTTTTAGTTAAGTACTAATAAAATCCACCCCCGGTCTAGTACTTATTTACACCTCCTAATACTCCGCTATCCCTGCATTATTGTAGCATCTTCGGTTTTCATTTTAAAAACAAGACTATGAAAACTTTATTTCTACGTTTAATGAGCTTTTTCCTATGCGTAACTCTTGCTGGCCAAACCACCGATCGGGAAATCAGCTTGGAGAACGGTCAAAAAATTCTGATCGGTGAGATTACCACAAAGGGCTTAAAACAACCTGGGTATGCTAACTGGTATCTCAATAATCTTAAAAATTACATACCGGACGACAGCATAATTTCTTCTATGAAAGAAGACCTCCTTGAATATCAGATTTTAATATTTTTGGGAACTTGGTGCGGGGATAGCAGACGAGAAGTTCCTAGATTTCTTAAAATTTTAGAAACGGCAAATTTCCCAAACGCACAATTAAAGATGATAGCCTTAGACATCAGACGAGGAAAATACAAACAAAGTCCCTCTGGGAAGGAATGGGGTCTTCAAATTTTGCGGGTTCCTACTTTTATTCTTTATAAAAATGGAAGAGAAGTAAACCGCATCATAGAATCCCCAAATACTACCTTGGAAGAAGATCTACAAAAAATAATTGAAGGGAAAGGGTATATTGCTAAAAAGGCAAAATCCATGCATTTCGATTAATAAGAGCCAAAGTCGCTTGCTTTTATGATGTCCTTATTAAGAGATTAATCCATTCTTAAGTATATTTGCTGCCTTAAAATACGTCCAATGCAATTAACGGAACAAGAGCTTGTAAGAAGAGAGAAATTAACACGATTACGGGAAATGGGAATAGACCCGTATCCAGCTGCCTTATGGCCTGTGGACGCTACTTCCAAAAGTATAAAAGAGCATTACGAAGAAGGTAAGAAAGTTGTTATTTCAGGTAGGTTGATGCGAAAAAAAATTCAGGGAAAAGCTTCCTTTGGGGAATTGCAGGATGGTGAGGGCCGCGTTCAAGTGTATTTTAACAGAGACGAGATTTGTCCGCCGGACGACCACACCAAATACAATGAAATCTTTAAAAAATTATTGGACCTTGGGGATATTATAGGAATTGAAGGCGAGCTTTTTACGACTCAAGTAGGGGAAATTACAGTTCTGGTCAAGGATTATATTATCTTGTGTAAAGCTCTTAGACCGTTACCCTTGCCAAAGCAAGATGCAGAAGGCAACTCCTACGACGAATTTAATGATCCAGAACTACGTTACCGCCAACGCTATGTTGACCTTGTAGTAAATCCGCATGTAAAGGAAACCTTTATTAAACGCACCAAAATTACCAATAGTATCCGCCAGTTTTATAACGACAAGGGTTACTTAGAGGTAGAAACACCTATACTTCAGCCCATACCAGGAGGAGCTGCGGCGCGTCCGTTTTTAACCCATCACAATGCATTGAACATTCCATTGTACCTACGTATTGCCAATGAATTGTACCTAAAAAGATTGATCGTAGGCGGCTTTGATGGCGTTTACGAATTCTCAAAGGACTTCAGGAACGAAGGCATGGACCGCACCCATAATCCAGAGTTTACCGTAATGGAACTGTATGTAGCCTATAAGGATTACAATTGGATGATGGATACTACGGAAGAACTATTAGAAAAAGTAGCGGTTGATGCCACTGGAAGCTCTAAAGTTACCGTTGGAAAGCATGAAATTGAGTTCAAAGCGCCTTACCCACGCATTCCAATATTGGAAGCGATAAAAATACATACCGGTATTGATGTTTCGGGAATGGGAGAAGTTGAACTTCGTGAAACGGCAAGAAAACTAGGCATAGAGGTTGATGAAACCATGGGTGTTGGTAAATTGATAGATGAGATATTCGGTGAAAAATGTGAGCACTTTTACATACAGCCCACCTTCATAACCGACTACCCCAAGGAGATGAGTCCCTTAACGAAAGAACACCGAGACAATCCTGCCTTAACCGAACGTTTTGAATTGATGGTTAATGGAAAAGAATTAGCCAACGCCTATTCTGAGCTCAACGACCCAATTGATCAGCGCGAACGTTTTGAGGAGCAATTAAAACTCTCGGAAAAAGGAGATGACGAAGCCATGTTTATTGATCAGGATTTTTTACGAGCCTTGGAATATGGAATGCCGCCAACATCGGGTATCGGAATCGGTATTGACCGTTTGGTGATGTTAATGACCAATAATTCTTCCATACAGGAAGTGTTGTTCTTTCCGCAAATGCGGCCTGAAAAGAAAGCCGTTGAGCTAACGGATGAGGAGAAAGCAATCATGGCTATTTTAAAGCCAAAAGGTTCCATGGAATTAGGAGCACTAAAAACAGAATCTGCTTTAAGCGGCAAAAAATGGGATAAATCCATTAAGGCACTTGCCAAACATGGTCTTACCAAGGTCAACAAGACTGATGACGGCCTGTTTGTGGAAGTGGTTTCTTAACTGTTTTTTGTTGTTCATGGTACACGTTTCAAGCCTAGCTACTATTCAAAATAGGTAGAACAAAAAATACGTACATTTAATATCATTAAAACCTAATCCTGACTGTTTATACAGTAAGGATTTCGTTCTTTATACCTATGGTTTAAAGAAGTCAAGGGTATTATAAATCAAAAACTGTTAAAAAAAGCAGGAATTGATATCATCCATGGTTTAAACACAGCGATTAGGCTAAAGTTATCCATGTTTTAGTAAAAATTGTCTATTTTAATCTCCGGTATAAGTTCGTATCATTGAACTAACTAAGAAATAGAATTAGCTAAGTTTCCTATTTCAGCGCACGGAATACTATGGACACTAAATTTTATTATAAAATAAGGGTACTTTGCTTAGCACTCGCACTAGGCCTGTTTAACTCGTGCCAAAAAAAGGAGCGGGTAGACTTCAGTACACAAATAAAACCCATTCTGAATAACAACTGCATTACCTGCCATGGTGGGGTAAAAAAGAACGCCGGCTTCAGCTTGCTCTTTGAGGAGGAAGCTTTTGCCAACACCGAATATGGAAAACCAGCCATTATTCCGGGAGATGCCACCAACAGCGAATTCATAAAACGTTTGCACGAAGACGATCTGGAACTACGCATGCCCTACGAAAAACCGAAACTTTCCGATGAGGAAATAGAACTCCTTACCCGTTGGGTAGACCAAGGTGCGGAGTGGGGCGAACATTGGGCCTATTCCCTTCCGGATAAAGTAGATGTACCAACAAAACCCTCCGAAGCCAATTTTGCACCGGAACTAGCGTCGGACTTTATAAAAAACGATATCGATCATTTTATTCTGGCACGCTTGGAAGCCAAGCAATTGACACCGACTGCACTTGCAGAAAAGAACAGTATTGCCAGACGTGTGGCGCTGGATTTGATAGGATTACCCCCAGCCGAAACGCTTTTGAAACAATTCAACGACAACGAAATTAGCTATGAAACCATGGTAGACAGCCTATTGGCTCAAGAAGCTTTTGGGGAAAAATGGGCAACGTGGTGGTTGGATGTTGCGCGCTATGCAGATTCCAAAGGCTATGAAAAAGATATGGGACGCTCTATCTGGAAATACCGCGATTGGGTCATCCATGCTTTTAACAGGGATTTGCCATACGACCAGTTTACTATAGAGCAACTGGCAGGGGACCTGCTTCCGGAACCTTCTACAGATCAGTTGATCGCCACTGCCTTTCACAGAAACACTATGAACAATGACGAAGGTGGAACCGATGACGAGGAATATCGCGTGGCCACCGTCATAGACAGGGTAAACACCACTTTTGAGGTATGGCAGAGCACTACAATCGGCTGTGTGCAATGCCATAGCCATACCTACGATCCGTTTAAGCAGAAAGAGTATTACAATCTAATGGCGTTCTTTAATAATACCCGCGATGAGGATACGCCCAATGAATCTCCCACACTAAAATTTTATAATACGGAACAACAAAAACAGGTAAATAAAGTATTGGACTGGGTGACGGAACATGGCGACAAGGAAACCTTAAAATCGTATCGGGATTTTATACAGTTTACAGAGCCTGTTTACAAGTCCCATTTCTTCAAGCAATTTAAGAGCAGCGTGTATGATGACCATGCCTCCGTTGTTTTTTGGGACGATGGCAACCTCATCATCCCCAATGCCTATACCAACAACGCAAGCCACGTCTACTTAAATTATCGTTCACATTACGATGGCACTAAAATAACTATCCGCCAAACCGACGCCAACGGTCCGATCTTGGCAGAGTTTACCTTAGATAAAACCAAAAACAACACGACTTCGCAGTTCGCGCTGAAAAATATAGACAAGAAGACGGACATCTACATTGAAGCACAGAACGACGCCATTGCGCCGGAGAAGAATATTTTAAATCTATATTGGGTCGGTTTTATTCCTGATATGCCCGCCCGAGAAGCACAGGGATGGTCCGTCGTAAACAAGGCATTACTGGAATTACTGAATACCAACACAGAAACCGTACCTATTTTAGCGGAAAATCCAGAATATATGCAGCGCACCACACAGGTTTTTGACCGTGGTAGTTGGTTGACAAAGACCGATACCGTGGAACCAGCTACGCCACAAAGCCTAAATGCGTGGAACGATGCATGGAGCAAAGACCGCTTAGGGCTTTCCCAATGGATCGTGAGCAAAGAAAATCCGCTAACGGCTAGGACTTTGGTCAACAGGGTTTGGCATCAGATCTATGGTCGCGGTCTGGTTTCTACTATTGAGGACATGGGCTCCCAGTCCGATGCACCTTCCCATCCCTATTTACTAGATTGGCTAGCCCTGCGCTTTATGAACGAACACAAGTGGAGCATGAAAGCCTTAATCAGGGAAATAGTCTTATCGGGAACGTACCGCCAAAAATCGGAAAGCACGCCCGAAATGTACCAAATGGACCCTGAAAACGAGCTCTACGCAAGAGGGCCCAGAATACGTTTGGGTGCGGAGCAAATTAGGGATCAAGCTTTGGCAGTAGCCGGCATATTGAGTGATAAAATGTATGGCCCCGGCGTAATGCCTCCACAACCGGACGGCGTTTGGCAAACGGTTTACAACGGTGCCGATTGGGTGGAAAGCAAAGGCGAAGACCGTTACCGCCGCGGTATTTACACCTATTTAAAGCGAACGAGTCCGTATCCGTCTTTTCTCACTTTTGATGCCGGAAGTCGCGAAGTCTGCATGATTCGCAGAACAGTTACGAACACTCCTTTGCAGGCCTTGGTAACTCTGAACGATCCGGTTTATTTAGAAGCTTCGTATCATTTGGCCAAAAACAACCGCGTCGTCAATGATGTAACGCAGAGTATTATAAAGAGTTATGAGCAGGCAACGTTTAGAAAAATTACACCGAACCGATTGGAAGCGCTAACAGAACTATATGAAAACGCCAAGACAGAATTTACAAATAACCAAAAAGCATCACAACTTTTCCTTCATTTTGAGGAACAGCCCACGGCAGAACTCGCTGCACTTACCATGGTTGCAAACGCTATTATGAATTTGGATGAATTTTTGACGAAAACGTAAATAGCGGGTAAATGTTAGATGTTAGATGTTAGATGTTAGATGTTAGATGTTAGATGAAAATAAATAAGAAGTAAAAAAACGCAAGAAGTAAAGCGATTAGCAAAAATCCAGTTTTTGCTTTTGTTATCTGTATCCTCCTTTGGCGAACAGGTTTGTATTTAAACCCTTCTACGCCAGGTAGGATTAACGCTTTAACCCTCCATGAAGGGCGGGCGGGCTTGATACTTAAACTTGACAAATGAGAGACATCGTAGAAAGACTGATCCAGGAAAAACTGGCCCGCGAAACACAGGAAAAAACGCGTAGGCACTTTATTAAAAGTTGTGCCCAAGGGATGGGTGGCCTAGCGCTTAGCTCTATTTTTATGGGCTGTGATCCGTTAAGCAAATCGGATAAAAAAGGTCCTATTGCGTTTTCGGAACGGGATCTAAATCCGTTATCGACCTTGGCGCCGCCTTTTGCACCCAAAGTAAAATCCGTTATTTATTTACACATGGCAGGCGCTCCCTCACAACTGGAAATGTTCGACTACAAACCAGAGCTCCAGAAATATGATGGCCAAGATTGCCCGCAATCGCTGTTGGAAGGGAAGAAATTCGCCTTTATTAAAGGTACGCCCAAATTAATGGGGCCACAGGCAGAATTTAAACAAGAGGGAGAATCCGGTAATTGGGTGTCTAACTTTATGCCTCATTTTAAACAAGTGGTAGATGACGTTGCATTTTTAAAAGCGGTACATACCGATCAATTTAACCATGGCCCTGCACAGCTCTTTATGCATACTGGAAGTGCTCGTTTGGGCAGACCTAGCATAGGGTCCTGGGCCACTTACGGACTTGGTTCGGAAAATCAGAATTTACCTGGATTCGTGGTTTTAACCTCTGGAGGAAATACGCCAGATGCGGGCAAAAGCGTATGGGGAAGTGGCTTTTTACCTTCTGTATACCAAGGCGTGCAATGTCGTTCTAAAGGTGATCCAGTTTTGTATATAGAAGATCCTGACGGTATAACGCGAGATTTAAAGAAAAGCACCATTGACGCCATTAATAAAATCAATAAAGAAGAATACGCCAAATATGCAGATCCTGAAATTTTAGCACGTATAAATCAATATGAAATGGCCTACCGCATGCAAATTGCGGTGCCAGAAGTCATGAACATCAATAGCGAACCGGAGCATATTAAGCAAATGTATGGTGTAGAGCCTGGTAAGGAATCCTTTGCCAACAATTGCCTTTTAGCTCGTAAATTAGTAGAAGACGGCGTGCGTTTCGTACAGCTCTTTGATTGGGGATGGGACACCCATGGGAACGTAAGGGAAGGCTCTATAGATTTAGGGCTCAGGAACAAATGTAGGGAAATAGATAGGCCGATAACCGCACTTATCATGGATTTGAAACAACGCGGATTATTGGACGACACCCTAATTGTTTGGGGCGGGGAATTTGGCAGAACACCCATGCAAGAAAACAGAGGTAATACCAAAATGGCCTATAAAGGTAGAGACCATCATGGTGACGCCTTTACTATGTGGATGGCCGGAGGTGGCATCAAAAAAGGAGCCTCACACGGAAAAACGGATGATATTGGGTTTTCAGGCATAGAAGGGCGCGTATCTGTACATGATGTACATGCGACCATACTACACCTTTTAGGATTTGACCATGAAGAATTCACACACGAATTTCAAGGAAGACCATTTAGATTGACCGATGTGGAAGGAGAAATTATTAAGGAAATTTTGGCGTAAAAAAATCCCCAGGACCCCAAGAGTAAACGTCCCCTAACCCCCGAAAGGGGGAACTAAATGTTAACGACTTATAATGTTTTGAAAAGTTGAAATAACCGGAATATTAGGAGTTCCTTCCAATTGCAAGGCAAGGTAGCATCCGGCGCAGCGAGCATAACGGAAGGGGAAGAATCCAAGCCGCAGCAAAAAAACCCTAAACTCAATATAATACCAAACCAAAAATGAGAATACTTTTACTCTTAACCATTTCCCTTTTAACCCTCACCTCCCATTCTCAAGATAAAAGACTGGAATTCTACCAAACCGACTGGGGCAGGCAAATCTCTTGGGATGCTTTTTGCGAAAAAACAAAAGCTGCGGGTTATGACGGATTAGAGACTTGGTTTCCTACGGATGAAAAAAGTCAGGCAGAATTAAGGGCTGCCTTACAAAAACATGACCTAAAGGTGGGTTTTCTAAACGGTACCAACAAGTCGGTTTCGTTTGATGAAAGTTTAAAATCCTATACCGAACATTTTAAAATTTTAATTGCTTGGAAACCCGCTTATATCAATTGCCATACAGGAAGTGACTTTTATACTTTTAAGCAAAATAAAGCCTTTATAAATGCGGCCAATGAATTAGCTAAAGAACACAATATTCCTATTTATCACGAAACACATAGGGGTCGGTTCAGTTATAATCTTCCAGATACCAATAAATACATTCAAGCCATTCCCGACCTTAAACTAACATTGGACATCAGCCATTGGATGGTAGTGCACGAATCATTATTGGAAAATCGAGATACAGAACTTGCGGAAACTATAAATCGCTCACACCACATTCATGCCCGAGTTGGTCATGCCGAAGGCCCACAAGTAAACGATCCGAAAGCTCCCGAATGGAAAAAAGCGGTAGACCGTCACTTGGATATCTGGGAAAAAGTAATCCGCAAAAAATGGCAGACCCTAGACGTTTTTACCATTACAACAGAATTTGGGCCAGCGGACTATATGCCCACCTTGCCCTACACAAGGGTTCCTGTAGCGGACCAGTGGAAAACAAATGTATATATGATGACGAAATTAAAGGAGCGTATGAGGTAGATATTAATTAAAAAACAAAGGGCGAAAGGCGAAAAACGCATAGCTCATTTTGTGTTTGAACTTGAACTTGACTTTTGTTTTTGTATTTGTAGTTTATAAATGGAGATTTTAAAACAACTTTTGGGTCGCTTGCACCCGCTTATCGTTCACCTGCCCATTGGCTTTATTTTATTGGGGCTTTTGTTGCAATGGTACGACCGAAATCAAAAAGAACACCAAAAAGCAATTCCGTTAATTTATAAGTGGGGAGGCATAAGTGCGGTTTTTGCCTGTATCACCGGTTACCTGCAATATTTGGGCGAAGGTTATGCCTTTGATACTATAAAATGGCACTTATGGGCAGGTATTGCTACGGCACTATTTTCCTTTTTAATGTATGCAAAGGTTGCAGGTTTAAAGGCAGTCAGTACTTTTAAAAAAATTCCTGTAGCGGCATTTTCCATTGTTTTTTTTATGTTGCTGTCCTATACTGGCCATCAAGGTGGAAATATTACCCATGGCGAGGACTACTTAGTAGCACCTTTACCGAAAAATATCAAATCGGCTTTTGGTTTTGAAACTTTTGAAGAAAAGGAAATTACGCTGAACGAAGCTACTTGGGAGAATGCTTTGATTTATGAAGAAGTGATTTCTCCCATTCTGAACAACAAATGCGTAAGCTGCCATAATCCAAAGAAAACAAAAGGTGGCCTACTCTTACATAAGAAAGAGACTATTTTAAGAGGCGGTGAGAACGGGGAAGTACTGTTGACACAAAATTCGGAGAACAGCGAGCTATACCATAGAATGACTTTGCCTATGGAGGATGATGAACACATGCCGCCCGATGGAAAAACTCAACCTACAAAGGAAGAAATTAAATTGGTAGGCGCTTGGATAGATGCCGGCCATCCTTTTAACGGAAGTATTAAGGACGCCGGGATGCAGAAAGAACTCTTTCTTTCCTTTTTTCCCAAAAAACACGATTATGATTATCCCGACAGAGAAATAAATGCGGCCCATATAGACAGTATTTCAGCCTTAGAAAAAACAGGGGTTCATGTAGACCTCATCAGTAAATCATCTAATTTCCTGAGTGTTTCCGCCATCAATAAACCTTCTTTTACCGATACCGATTTTGAAAGCTTGCTTTCGGTCAAAAACAACATCGCCAGACTTGATTTAGGCAATACCCAAGTGACGGATACCATAGTTGAAAAATTGGCCCAATTACCTAATTTAACAGTTTTGAAATTAGACAATACAGTTATTTCGGGTAGCACTATACAAGCCCTGGGGACTCTAGAACATTTAAAATCCATCAATCTCACAGGTACACAATTTGATGCAGTATTTCTGGACGAACTATCCAACTTTCCAAACCTGAAACAGGTATTTCTTTATGGAACAAAAACTGACGCTAAAGGAATGGTAACACTTAAAGGTGGACAGATACAAATAGATTATGGTAATTACGAACTTCCGCCTATTCCTTCGGATTCTATTGTATATTAAACAAAAGCCTATTTTAAAAAAGAAATAGCACCACAAAAAACTTCCTTAACCAAAATAAAAAACATAGCTTAGGCCAACCAATTGAATACTATGCAATTCAGTAGTAAGCTAGGGCTTTTCTTAGGTCCCGTGCTATTTTTAATAATAATTAATCTACCTTTTGATTTACTTTCAACACAAGGAGATGCAGTTATCGCAGTAGCCCTTTGGATGATTATTTGGTGGATAACCGATGCTGTTTCTATTTCCGTTACCGCACTTTTACCGTTATTGCTTTTTCCATTACTTAAGATAATGCCCATCGCCGATGTTGGCGCAAACTATGGCAGTCCCATTATATTTCTCTTCTTTGGTGGTTTTGTCATGGCTTTGGCCCTTGAAAAAGTGAATTTGCACAAACGAATAGCCCTAAACATTATTAAAATTACCGGTACCACGCCTAACAAGGTAGTTTTAGGATTCATGATCGCCACAGCAACATTGAGCATGTGGATTAGCAATACCGCAAGTACGGTGGTAATGCTTCCTATTGCCATGTCCGTCATAGCTTTGTTGATCAACGATGCGGACGGGTTTACGAAAAGTGACCAAAACTTTGCCCTTTGCGTTATGTTGGGCATTGCATTTTCTGCAAATGCAGGTGGCATTGCAACCGTAATTGGTACGCCACCCAACTCTGTCTTAATCGGTCTATTGGAAAGTGAATATAATATTGAAATATCATTTTTAAAATGGATGGTGCTCGGGCTCCCCTTTTCCATAGTGCTCATAGCCATAAGCTATCTAGTGTTGGTAAAGTGGCTTTTTCCGAACAAACAGTTAAAATTTAATGCTAGTAAAACTGTTATAAAGTCAGAATTAGCAAAATTGGGACCTATGGCCGGTAAGGAAAAAATGGTCTTGGTAATTTTTGGTGTCACTATCTTTTTATGGGTGTTTAGAACTTTGATCAATAAGCTATTTCCTGAATTGGGACTTTCAGATACGGTAATCAGTATACTAGCGGCGATATCCTTATTCGCAATTCCGTACAACTTAAAAGAAGCAGACTTTATAATTAAATGGAAAGACACTTCTAAACTGGCTTGGGGTATCCTTATCCTCTTCGGTGGTGGTTTGGCATTGGCAAAGGGTATGTCTGTAAGTGGTATCGTAGATGTCGTAGCCAACACCATTGCTGCAAGTGATATTTCTATATTTATCACTGCAATACTGCTCATTACACTAATGCTCTTTATGACAGAATTAATGAGCAATGTAGCCCTGGTTGCTGTGCTTGCACCAGTGGTCGCCGGTATTGCCATTGGTCTGGAAATACCCATACTCTATCTGCTAATACCTGTTACTATGGCCAGTAGTTGTGCTTTTATGCTTCCAATGGCTACCCCTCCCAATGCCATCGTTTTTGCAAGCGGCTACATTAAGGTCCATGAAATGGCTAGAGCTGGCATTATACTGAACCTTATTTCTGTAGGATTATTAATTTTAATGTTTCAATTTATAATTCCGATACTGTTTTAGGTCGATTCTAATTTTAAGAATGGTGTTTCAATAATCTTGAACGCAAACTGCAGTCAGCTAAATAAAGGAATCCTTCTTAGGCTTATGATTTAATTAACAAACTGTTTCTCTAAATTTTCGGTTCTTTGAAAAATTCCAAACAAAAGTCAAAATGATTAAAAAACTACGTATTCCCCTACTCGCAATACTGTTTATCTTTAGTTATCAAACTACAGAAGCGCAACTTTTTAAAAAGAAAAAAAAGAAGACCGAGAAAGCTGCCGAAAAACCCAATAAAGACGCTATAAAACCCTATGACAAAGTCATTACCAAGGACGCCAAAACCGATATTGGCCTTTTTGATGTGCATGTAGTAGAAGATAAACATTACTACGAAATTCCAGATTCACTTTTCAATAGAGAAATGTTAATGGTAAGCCGTATTTCTAAAACCGCTTCAAAAATAGGTTTTGGAGGTGGAAAAATTAATACACAAGTGCTACGGTGGGAAAAACGAGATAAAAAAGTACTGCTACGTGTGGTTTCGCACGATGTTGTCGCCGCAGATTCATTACCCGTGCATGAAGCGGTGGTAAATTCCAACTTTGAGCCCGTTCTTTTTGCCTTTGATATTAAGGCATTTAAAAAAGATTCGCTAAATCCTGATGCAGACGCTACTGTTATTGAGGTGGACGATATGCTAAACAAGGACACCAAAGCATTGGGAATGCCAGAATTTTATAGAAAAAGATATAAAGTAACTCGTTTGGATAGCGATAAGAGCTTCATTGAAAGTATAAAGAGTTACCCGCTAAATGTAGAGGCACGGCACGTTAAAACATACATAGCAAGTAACCCGCCTAGCAACAGTAGCTTAGGTACTATATCTGTTGAAATCAACAATTCCATGGTTTTATTGCCTGCGGAACCTATGAAAAGACGGTATTTTGACCGTCGCGTGGGCTGGTTTGCCAGAGGACAGGTAGATTATGGACTAGATGCACAGGAAAGTAAAACCATAACCTTTTTAGACCGTTGGCGCTTAGAAGTAAAAGATGCCGATATCGAAAAATTTAAGCGAGGTGAGCTAGTCGAACCAAAAAAACAGATTGTATACTACGTTGATAGAGCTACTCCAAAACAATGGGTTCCTTTCATAAAACAAGGAATTGAGGATTGGCAGGTTGCCTTTGAGGCTGCAGGTTTTAAAAATGCCATCATAGCCAAAGACCCTCCAACCGTCGAGGAAGACCCGGAATGGTCTCCTGAAGATGTTCGGTATTCCGTGGTGAGGTATTTAGCATCACCGATTCCAAATGCCAATGGCCCTCATGTGAGTGACCCAAGAACGGGAGAAATATTAGAGTCCGATATCAACTGGTACCATAATGTAATGTCCTTACTCAGAAATTGGTATTTTGTTCAAACAGCTGCTATTAATCCAGACGCCCAAGGTGTTGCGTTTGAGGATGACGTTATGGGCAGGCTGATCCGCTTTGTTTCATCCCATGAAGTAGGACATACATTAGGACTTCCACATAATATGGGAAGCAGTGTAGCATACCCTGTAGATTCCTTGCGCTCAGCAAGTTTCACCAAAAAGTATGGTACCGCTCCATCGATTATGGACTATGCCCGGTTTAACTACATTGCCCAACCGGGCGACGAAGGAGTAGCCTTGATGCCAGACATCGGCGTATACGACAAATATGCTATTAAATGGGGGTACAAGCCTATACTGGATATGTCTGCCGAAGAAGAAAAAAAGACGTTGGACAATTGGATTTTAGAACACGCCGGAGACCCGCTATACCGCTTTGGCCATCAGCAAGTGGGAGATGTTGTAGATCCTAGTTCGCAGACCGAAGATTTAGGAGACGATGCCGTAAAGGCAAGTACCTATGGGATAGCTAACTTAAAACGTATCGTTCCAAAATTAGTAGAATGGACTAAAGAAGATGGAAAAAACTATGATGATTTAGAAACGCTTTATGGACAGATAGTCTCTCAGCTAAATAGATATATGGGTCATGTTTCCAATAATATTGGGGGTGTTTACGAACACCATAAAACGTATGACCAAGAAGGAGCCGTATATACCCACGTTCCCAAAGCGCATCAGGAAAAATGTGCAACGTTTCTACAAAACGAACTATACAAAACGCCCGAATGGTTACTAGATCATGATATTTTTAGTAAAACTCAGTATTCAGGTTTTGTAGAACGCATTCGTTCCATGCAGGTTAGAACCTTGAACAATACCTTAAGTTTGGGGAAAATGGCCCGACTAATAGAAAACGAGATAGCGAATGGTTCTGAAGCGTATACCCTATTAGAGATGATGAGTGACCTAAGAAGAGGCATCTGGTCAGAACTTCCAAGGGGTAGCGCTATAGATACCTACAGAAGAAATCTTCAAAAAGCGCACATTGACCGTTTAGCTTATTTGATGACAGCAGAGAACCAAAGTAAACAACCAGACCGTGGAGGATATCGGAAATCTACGGCAGTGAACACGAGTCAGTCCGATATTCGTTCTTTGGCAAGGGCAGAGCTGAACGCATTAAAAAGAACTATCAGAAATGCAGTTCCTAAAACATCCGACAGAATGAGCAAATATCATTTACAAGATAGTTCGGAAAGAATAGACATGATTCTGGAGCCAAAATAAAAATCCGATAACACAGGTTTTTGATGACAAGTCGTTCAAATACACATATCTCCGACGAGCGCTTTTCCTAAACCACAACGTAAGTAGATTTAACATCACAAAAAGCCCATTTTACAACAATGGGCTTTTTCGCGTTTCTAAGCGCCTTACTTTTATCATGTAATTAAAAACCCCCAAATACATGAATACTAAAATAAAAAGTCTCATATATCTAAGTTGTTTTGTTTTTGCCTCGGTCTTTTATCATGCGACAATTGAAGACAACCAAAATCAACTTTCAGAAAAAATTGAAATGTCAGAAACAAATGCCGTAGCAGATAACGAGGCCAACGATTTGTAACAGATTTGATTTAGTAAGACCTACTTCTACCCAATCTAGAGCGCGGCCATGAGCCGCGCTTTTTTTGTTATAAGCAATACGGTTAAACACCTTATTTTAATAACTACAAACCAAGCGAAGGTACATCCGTTAACTGTTTCCATTTATCTACAGTTTACAGTCATTCATCATTAATCAAAGTCTGTTAGACAACGATAGACTTTTACAGGTTCTCGTGTGTTTTATCTTTGTCCCTAAATTATAAGACCCCAAATCATGACCTATAAAATTAAAAGTTTAATCTATCTAAGTTGTTTTGTTCTTGCATCTATACTGTACTATGCTGCGATAGAAAGTAATTCTGAAGTGTTTACAGATAGAGGTAAAATGAAAGATACCACCCTAGTTGCTGAATACCCTGCCCAAAATTTTTAGGAAAGTGATTCACCCTAACACCTACATATCTACAAAATAAAAATCAAGCCCATAAACAGCAACCCTAGTAGCGTCACATTTGAAAAAATGTGACGCTTTTTTAATTTTAAAATAACCCTTGAATCACGGCAATTACTCATATTCAACTAATAAAATCTTAGCAAAAACCCTTATCTTAATTAACAACTTTTAAGTTAGTACGTAATTAGTTATCGATTTTCTAAAGAAAAAATTTTAGTGCCAAAACTTATTTCTGTACCTTATTTCATGCAAAATTCAATTTCAGATAGAATTGCTGATTTTCTAAAGAAATTTCCACCGTTCTCCTATTTAAGACTAGAAGAATTACAAGCATTTTCACCAGAAATCACAATTTTATATAAGGAAAAAGATGCCGTAGTTTTTGAATTCGGTTCCGCTCCCCATCCTTTTTTTTATGTAGTTCACAAAGGCGCCATAGGGCTTATACGTAAGGAGGACGGTATCACATTAGATATTTGTGATGAGGGTGATATTTTTGGCTTACGCCCATTAATGGCGAATGAAAACTATAAACTGCAGGCCAAAGCCCAAGAAGAAAGTATTTTATATGCTATTCCCATCGCACTTTTTAAACCATTTATAAAAGAAAATGTTGACGTAGGTAGTTTTTTGGTCGAAAGTTTTGCCTCCAACACACGGAACCCATATTCTAATAGCCATAAAGGGCAACTTTTGGGTGATAGCGCCCAATTTAACCCAAACAACTCCGGGTCACGATTGTTAGATGTGCAACCGGTTGAGTTCAGCTCTAAGATTACCAGTGCCAACCCAGGAACACCAATACAGACCATTGCCAAGAAAATGTCAAAAAAAGGAATTGGAGCTATGCTAATAGAGAAAGACGGGCTCCCTTTAGGCATTATTACGGATAAGGATTTCAGAAACAAAGTGGTCACAGGAACCGTCCCCATTTCGGCCAAGGCTAAAACTATCATGTCCACTCCCGTCATTACCTATCCGACCAATTTAACCATTACCCAAGCACAAATGGCCATGATGAAAAGCGGTATCAGCCATCTTGTGCTTACCGAAGACGGAACGCCCAATACAAAATCTATTGGTGTGCTTTCAAAACATGATATCATGCTTTCATTGGGCAACAATCCCGCGGTTTTGGTTAAGGCAACCAAACGCTGCCAACAAATAGACGAGTTAAAACCTATACGAAAAGGGGTAATGAATTTGTTAAAGGGATATTTGGAGCAAAACATTCCCATGAACCTTACCTCCAAAATAATATCCGAGCTAAACGATGCCTGCACAAAACAGGTCATAAGGCTCTCGCTAAAACAGATGGATACACCACCGCCGACAGAGTTTGCTTGGTTGGCTATGGGAAGCCAAGGAAGAAGTGAACAACTCCTGCACACCGATCAGGATAATGCCTTAGTGTTTGCGACTGTTACAGTTGCCAAAATGGAAGAAACCCGCAATTACTATTTACGATTAGCCAAACTAATTACAAAAGGCCTACATAAAATTGGTTATGCCTACTGCCCTGCAGATATGATGGCCTCCAATCCTAAATGGTGCTTAAGTGTAGATGAGTTTAAACGGATTACTACAAAATGGATTACCAATCCAGGACCGGACGAAGTGCTTTTATCCTCTATTTTCTTTGATTATAATCTTACATATGGCAATAAAGATCTTACGGACGAACTCTCTTCCCATATTTTTAAAACAGTGAGCAACTATCCCATTTTCCTTACACATTTGGCTAGCGGTGCATTGCAGAACCCATCGCCCTCGGGTTTCTTTCGAAAATTTTTAGTGGAACAAGATGGTGAACACAAAGATTTTTTCGATTTAAAACGCAGGGCCTTGATGCCTTTGATAGATGCAGCCAGAGTACTTATTCTATCCCAAAACGTAAAAGGAATAAATAATACGTGGCAACGCTATGAAAAAATGGCTGTATTGGAGCCGAATAACGCAGAATTATATCTCTCCTGTTCCTATGCCAGTAAGGCACTTCTAAAATTCCGCACAAGACAAGGGCTTGCTCACAACGATTCAGGCCGCTTTATTTCTTTGGAAACACTTAACAAAGAGGAACGAATGAAACTAAAAAGAACCTTTTCTTCCATCAAGGATATTCAAGAGGTTATCTCTATTAGGTTCATGACCTCCAGAATGCGCTGATATGTTCAAAAAAAAGACATACCCCGATTTCTGGAACCACTATGTAGCATCCTTTAACAATGGATTGCCCCAAAAAATAGAGGACAACAAATTTGTGGTGCTAGATACCGAGACTACCGGTTTTAGTGTGAATGAAGATCGGATACTTAGCGTTGGCGCCTTAATCCTGAAAAATAGATCGATACGACCAAAACAAGCTTTTGAAGTTTTTGTAGACCAAACCAAATACAATGCGGAAACGGTAAAAATACATGGGATTTTAAAAGGTGGAAAAAAAACTACGATTACGGAATTGGAAGCTTTAAAAAAAACCTTACAACTTCTGGAAAACGCTGTTTTAGTAGCACATCATGCACTATACGATGTTACTATGCTGAACAAAGCATTGAAACGAAACGGACTTCCCAAATTACGGAACAAGACTTTGGACACCTCCAGATTATACCAAAGAACACTTAGTAGGTCAAAGCGAAATGAATCGAATGGTCATAGCACATTGGACGATATGGCCAAGGCGTTCGATATTTCGCAAAAAGATAGGCATACGGCGCTTGGAGATGCCTATATTACTGCCATTGCTTTTCTTCGGATAATAGAAAAAATAAAGCCTGCCACACTCAACGACTTATTGAAACGAGACAGACTTTTTAGGTTATGGTAAATAAAAGTTAGTTACAAAGAATCTTTAATGATCTCTTCCACTACTTCAGGATTTAGCAAGGTAGATGTATCACCAAGATTACTGGTATCCTTAGATGCAATCTTCCTTAGAATACGTCGCATAATCTTACCGCTCCGGGTTTTGGGCAACGCATCCACAAATTGAATCTTATCCAACTTGGCAATAGGCCCAATATGTTCGGTAATCATTTGATTTATTTCCTTTTGCAAATTTTCCCGATCTCTAGACTCGCCCGTTTCCTTCAACATTACATACCCATACAATGCGTTTCCTTTAATATCATGAGGAAAACCAACAATCGCAGATTCTGCCACGGCGGGGTGTTCGTTAATGGCGTCCTCAATAGGTGCCGTACCCAAATTATGACCAGAAACAATAATAACATCATCTACGCGGCCAGTGATACGGTAATAGCCTACCTCATCCCTCAAGGCTCCATCACCTGTAAAATACTTATCCTTGAATGCTGTAAAGTAAGTCTCTTTGTAGCGTTGGTGGTTGCCCCATATAGTACGTGCCATAGATGGCCAAGGGTATTTGATACACAACCTACCATCTACTTGATTGCCGGTAATCTCGGAGCCATTTTCGTCCATGAGCGCTGGTTGTATACCTGGCAGCGGCAAGGTAGCATAGGTGGGTTTAGTAGGTGTTGAAAAAGGTATTGGAGAAATTAAAATACCACCAGTTTCGGTCTGCCACCAGGTATCTACAATAGGGCATTTCTTATCCCCTACGTGATCGTTATACCAGTGCCAGGCCTCTTCATTAATGGGTTCTCCTACAGTACCCAATACTTTAAGGCTCGAAAGGTCATGGGAATTCACAAAATCAAGATTCTCTTTGGCCAAAGCTCTTATAGCAGTTGGTGCAGTATAAAATTGTGTCACCTTATGTTTTTGAACCACGTCCCAAAAACGCCCAAAATCTGGATATGAAGGCACGCCCTCGAACATAACGGTAGTTGCTCCATTTGCTAAAGGACCATAAACAATATAGGAGTGACCGGTTATCCACCCAATATCGGCAGTACACCAATACACATCATTTTCGCGATATTGAAATACATTTTTAAACGTATAGGCTGTATATACCATATATCCTGCAGTGGTATGCACCATCCCTTTAGGTTTACCTGTAGAACCAGATGTGTACAATATAAACAATGGGTCTTCTGCATCCATAACCTCGGGTGGGAAATCGGCATACGCATCGTCCATTAATGGTGCGAGCCACTCATCCCTACCTTCTTTCATTTTAACTTTCGAATTGGTACGTTTTACGACTAATACATTTTTAACATCTGGACAGTGGTCCATGGCGTCATCCACTATTCCTTTTAAATCGATTGTTTTTTTACCACGATAAGAACCGTCTGAGGTAATCACCATTTTTGCACCACAGTCGTTAACCCTAGTGGCCACAGCCGTAGAAGAAAATCCTGCAAAAACAACGGAATGTACCGCACCGATTCTTGCACAAGCCAAAAGGGCTATGGCCAACTCGGGAATCATGGGAAGGTAAATAACGACCCTATCCCCCTTTTTTATTCCTTTATCACTAAGCACATTTGCCATTTTACAGACGCGCTCCATCAGCTGCTTATAGGTAATATGTTGCGCTTTCTCCTTTGGGTCGTTGGGCTCAAAAAGAATGGCCGTTTTGTCTCCGCGTATGTGCAAGTGCCTGTCTATACAGTTTTCCGTAATATTTAATTGGGCCCCTTGAAACCATTTCACCTCTGGCTTTGAAAAATCCCACTCAAGCACCTTATCCCACTTTTTTCGCCACAGAAAATGTTCCTCTGCGATTTCGTCCCAAAAACTTTCAGGATTTCTAACCGACTTACGGTATACTTGATAGTACTCTTCCAAATGTTTGATATGATAATTGCTCATATAGGTCGGATTTTTTTAAGTTTCGATGCTATTAACTGATTATAGAAATGAGTATCCGTCATTATTTGATATAAATATAAATATAAAAGTATCGAATTTGGAAACCAATAGTCCCTCTTTTCGACCAGCTACCAATCATGAAACATTAATGCGATGATGCTTCTCCTGCACCACTAGGTATCCTGATATTCTCTACAATTTCCTGTACCTCGGCAGGTGGCTCCGGAGTAAATTGATTAACAACTATAGACACTACAAAGTTCACAACCATGGCAACAGAGCCAAAGCCTTCTGGAGATATACCAAACCACCAAGAACTTTGTAAGCCGGCAACGGCTTCCTTACCTCCATCAAAAATACCGAACTTGAATTTTAGCATATAAAAAAGCATTAATAAAATACCTACGACCATACCGGCAACAGCACCTTCCTTGTTCATTTTCTTATAAAAGATACCCAATACGATAGCAGGGAAAAAAGATGCTGCAGCCAATCCAAAGGCAAGTGCGACCACTGCGGCTACAAAACCTGGCGGATTAATACCAAAATAACCAGCTATCACCACGCCTACGGTAGCAGCACCACGGGCAGCCCATAATTCTCCTTTTTCTGAAATATTGGGAAGAACTATTTTCTTTACCAAATCATGGGACACAGAAGATGAAATCACTAAAAGTAATCCCGCGGCAGTAGATAATGCAGCAGCCAAACCACCAGCCGCTACCAGACCAATAACCCAAGCCGGTAAATTAGCAATCTCCGGATTCGCCAGTACCGTAATATCGCGGTCTACCGTTAGTTCGTTTACCATGGCATCAGCAGCATATTGTATTTTGCCGTCTCCATTTTTGTCATCAAAAGAAATTAAACCTGTTGTCTCCCAGTTAGTAAACCAAACCGGCATACTATCATAATCCTTTCCACTAACCGTTTCTATCATGTTGGTTCTAGCAAAAACAGCCACAGCCGGTGCAGTAGTGTAAAGGATCGCGATCAATAACAAAGCCAGCCCGGCAGATTTACGGGCATCCTTAACTTTCTTAACGGTAAAGAATCGAACAATTACATGCGGTAGACCTGCCGTACCCACCATAAGTGCCAAGGTAATAGCAAATACATCTACTAAACTTTTAGTGCCAGAGGTATACTCCGCAAAACCCAGTTCGGTGGAGAGTCCGTCTAGTTTGTCCAATAAATACATCCCCGAACCATCATTTACGGTACTACCCATACCTATTTGCGGAATAGGGTTTCCTGTCATTTGAATGGATATAAAAATTGCCGGTACCATAAACGCAAATATCAATACACAATATTGGGCCACTTGAGTATAGGTAATACCTTTCATGCCTCCAAGTACGGCATAGAAAAGTACAATGACCATACCTATGATTACCCCTGTTTCTATATCAACCTCTAAATATCTTGAAAATACAATACCTACGCCCCTCATCTGTCCCGCTACATAGGTAAAGGATACGAGCAAGGCACAGAAAACGGCAACCATTCTAGCAGAATTGGAATAGTAACGATCCCCAATAAAATCGGGTACTGTAAATTTACCGAACTTTCTTAGGTATGGTGCAAGAAGGAGCGCAAGCAGCACATAACCTCCCGTCCATCCCATAAGATATACAGAGCCATCATAACCCGAAAAAGCAATAATACCTGCCATGGAAATAAAGGATGCAGCGGACATCCAATCCGCAGCGGTGGCCATAGCATTGGCCAATGGGGAAACGCCGCCGCCCGCCACATAAAACTCTTTGGTAGAACCTGCTCTGGCCCAAATGGCAATACCTATGTAAAGACTAAATGTCAAGGCGACAAGGACGTAAGTCCAAATTTGAACATCATTCATGGTATTGGGGTTTAAGATTGGTAATTATTCGTCGTAGCCGTATTTTTTATCCAATTTGTTCATTAAGTGGACATAGATAAAAATTAAAATGACAAATACATAAATACTGCCTTGCTGTGCAAACCAAAAACCGAGTTTGAAGCCCCCAAGGCTAATGTTGTTCAAAGCGTCCTTGAAGATGATTCCCGCTCCGTAGGATACCGCAAACCAAATGGCGAGTAGAATGAATAAATACCTTACGTTCTCTTTCCAATAGGCTGATGCCCTTTTTTGTTTTTCCGACATTTGTAGCTGGTTTGTAGATTGTTTGATAGTAGTCCTAAAAATACTATTTAAAAGCGTAATAATTGTCACCATAGCAACTAGATAACAGTTATGAGCTAACAGGATAGTAGTAAACCAACAATAGCTTTACCATTTCTGCCCTACTATTTTTGAGTATGGACCTTAATTAAGTTTTGATTAACTCATAAGTTCATCTGGGTTACGAATAGCAACGTAAAAGACTATTTGGAAGGCTTGATTACTTTAGGAATCCAACACCTCACGTTCTTCCTATATTCAGAATATTCGGGTTCAAACCTTTTTGCCATATTTTTTTCTTCGATGGGGCGGACTACCCATTGCCATAAAACTGCGCCAAGAAGGGCATAGATAAAAATTGGAACCGAGGCTACAATTAGACTTACTGCAATTCCTTGGCCTAGTCCGGCAATTGCCATAGGATTTCTCACATACCTGTATGGACCTGCAATTACCAGTTTTGTGGTTTGATTTATGGGCAAAGGTGTTCCTCTCCCTAGTTTAACCATAATCATAGCGCTAGCAAGACCTAATGCACTAGAAATAATTAATAGGACCAGTCCGGACACTAGCGAGGTTGTATTGTATGGAATAAATTTTTTGCCGAAGGCCTCCGTAAGCATCCATGGAAAAAAAATTAAAGTTATACCCCAAACACATACAATCTGAATTATAGTTTTTGACCCATTTACCGCAGTACTGGTAGACCCAGATTCCCGAAATATATAATCTTGAAAAACTAAAAACACATTGTAAAACAGTCCTAAAGTCATTAGCGTTGTAGAAAGATAACCCCCTTGGGTAAGTAGCGCTGCATTGATGCAATAAAGTGTCCCATATGCGAACCCGCCCAAAATAATAAACTCTAGTGCTTTACTATTCTTGTAAGAGCGAAGTATTGAAAGTGAAGCGATTACGGCAATATCCGGTGCAAAAAAAGAATTAAAGGCCTGCACACTAATATTCGGGAACTGAAATGCATTGAAAAAAACGTCACTTATGGTAAGACCCAACCACCAAAGTAGAATAAGTGTTGCCTGCACTAAGTATCCTGTTCCTTTCAATTGTTAACTATTAATATCCTTAACTTGACTAATGGATTTGAACGGAAACTAAAACATAACTAAATCCTGTTCCAAATATAAGGAGAAGCCTCCGTGTTAATTTTCTGTAAGACATTCAAAAAGGAGAATCAATCCCCTAAAATTTTAACTTCACAACTGCTTCAATGGTTTCCTCCAGATCTGCATAACTAAGCGCATCGTTTAGAAAATAGCTTTCAAATGCAGATGGCGGCAGGTATATTCCCTGATTTAGCATGCCGTGGAAATAGGCATTAAAACGCTCATTATTTCCTTTGGCAGAAGATGCAAAATCTACAACAGGCTCATCTGTAAAATGAACGGAAATCATACTTCCAAAACGGTTTATTTGGTGCGGGACTCCTTTACGCCCCAAGGCCTTGCCAATACCTTCATGTAGAAACGCAGTTTTTTTGGCAAGACTTTCAAATATATCCGTATTTGCATTGAGCTCGGTCAGCATAGCTAACCCGGCGCTCATTGCCAATGGATTTCCACTTAAGGTCCCCGCTTGGTATACAGGGCCATCGGGTGCCAAATGATTCATAATCTCGGTTTTTGCCGCAAAGGCACCTACGGGCAATCCACCACCGATGACCTTCCCAAAAGTAACAATATCGGCATCTATACCCAGTGCCTCTTGCGCACCGCCTTTGCCCAAACGAAAACCGGTCATTACCTCATCAAAAATGAGCAAAATTCCCTCTGCCGTGCATACCTCTCGTAAACCTTTTATGAATTCATCCGTAGGAACAATGCACCCCATGTTCCCTGCAACTGGCTCGATTATTATAGCGGCTATCTCCCCTTTGTTGGCACTTACCAAAGTTTTTACCTCTTCCAAATTATTGTACGCCGCCAACAAGGTATCCTTTGCGGTACCTTGGGTAACACCGGGGCTGTTGGGACTGCCAAATGTAACGGCACCACTACCTGCTTGTATTAAAAAAGAATCGGAGTGTCCGTGATAGCATCCAGCAAATTTTATAATCTTATCCTTGCCCGTAAACCCACGTGCCAAACGTACAGCACTCATACAGGCCTCCGTGCCACTATTTACAAATCGTATCTTATCGATGTTTGGTACCATGGACACAGCCAATTTTGCCAACTCGGTTTCTATCTCGGTGGGCATCCCAAAAGAGGTGCCTTTTTTGGCCTTATCTATAATCGCATTTATGACGGGTTCGTAAGCATGACCTAAAATCATTGGTCCCCAAGAGGCTATATAATCGATTAATTTATTACCGTCTTCATCATACAAATAGGCACCTTTTGCTTCTTTTACAAAAATTGGATCTCCGCCTACGGCCTTAAAAGCTCTTACCGGGGAATTGACGCCTCCGGGTATGTATTTTTTGGCCTCTGCGAAGAGGGCACTACTTCTTTTGTATATCATGATTTGGATTTCATTTGGCCGTCTTGACCATCAATTTTTGACCAACGGCAAGGTTAGCATTCCTTAGATGATTCATTTTCATTAATTCATCAATAGAGACATAATATCTTTTAGATAAGGAATAGAGCGTATCCCCTTTTTTAACGATATGTACGGCATTATTCTCCGCAATAACCGGTCTGTTGTTTTCGTAAACAGATTTGGGCATATCGCTATCATATTGATACAGTTGATGCTTTTCGATAAGATAAATCAGCTTTTGGGGGTATTTTTTATCCGTTGCATAACCCGCCTTGCGCAGTCCATTTGCCCATCTCTTGTAATCTGTGGTATCATAATCGAACAAAAAAGCGTATCTACTTCGCGTGGAAAGGAACACGCTATGGTCCCGGTAAGAATACATAGGATGGTTGTACTTTCTAAAACACTCTCCCTTAGCATCATCATCATGAAAATCATAATCCCCCTGCCAACCGGTATGGCACTTGATTCCAAAATGATTATTGGTCTTTTGAGCCAATTCGCCCTGGCCGTAACCGCTTTCCAAAAGCCCCTGTGCCAACTTTATACTCGCAGGAATACCGTAAGCCTTCATTTCTCGTTGGGCTACCTCGGAAAAGGTTGAGATATATTCCGATATGTCGTTAATTTCAAAACGTTGGAACCTCCCGTTACCAGTGGGTAGTGTGGTATCAACTTTATATTTTGTGTCGGCAACATCCGACTTAGATTTTTGGCGTTCGGCACGGACATTCTTGGTCCGCAACGAATCGGAATATGATTTTTTTGATTTACACCCCGTAAAGTAGGTGCAAAAACCTACGAGCAATAAGAGCAAGAATTTTGTTTTCATTTAATTAAATTATCGCATACCAATTTACTAGAGCCACCTTTGTACGCCTGGGATTGGGTATTGGAAACCCTTAAATTTAGCAATCGTTATGGGCTTCATATAACTAATAAAGGTAAATTTTTCTTCTTCAGCATGATGTTCATTCCATTAATCCCTTGAATTCCACCCGTGTGAATGGCTAGAATCTTGGAACCCTTGACAAAATTATCATTCTTAATCATATCCAACAACCCAAATAACATTTTTCCCGTGTAAATAGGATCTAAGGGTATACCTGTTTCTGATTTAAAACTGTTGATGAACCTTACAAGATCCTCCGTAATTTTAGCATAACCTCCAAAATGATACGCTGTAATCAGTTTCCAATTATTACTTGTTGTAATTTTAGTTATCACATCAGAAAGAAAATCGCCCTTTAGCGCGGGAAAACCCAGTACTTTTTGATGTTCATAGGACGTATTAATAAGGCCGGCAATCGTTCCACCGGTGCCAACACAGGTGCAAACAAAATCAAACTCCTTGTCCTGTTCCATCAGAATCTCTTCACAACCTCTAACTGCAAGGGCATTTGTCCCTCCTTCGGGCACCAAGTAAAAATCGCCAAATTGTTTCTTTAGTTCTGCTATGAATGCGGCGGTATCCCTTTCTCTATACACTTGTCTGGATACGAATTTAAACTCCATCCCATTCCTGTGCGCTTGCAACAATGTTGGATTTTGGCTCCAGTTTTCTTGTAGCTCTTCGCCCCTTATGACACCAATAGTATTTAGTCCCCAATTCTTTCCCGCATAAGCCACCGCCGCAATATGATTGGAGAAAGCCCCGCCAAACGTTACTAACGCAACACTGCCATTTTCTTTGGCAGCTTGTAGATTATATTTTAGCTTTCGGTATTTATTTCCGGACATGTTCGGATGTACTAAATCCTCTCGCTTTAGGGCAAGGGTAACATTTTTTTCCTCTAGTATGGAAAGATTCAAAAATTGATTAACGCTCTGCAAACAGTCTTACTTCAGCTGCAAAGGTATTTAATAAAGCTGTATGGTTTACGTTTGGCAAGGTAATCGGGTTGGTTTTCCTTCTGATATGCCTCACGTTCAAAACTAATGTTCCGATATGCACGGTAACTATCCAAATACCATAGGGTGCGCAATGCCCATTCTATAAGATAGAGGAGGTAGAATGGCAAAATCAACAATTCTTGTTGTTGCCGTAAATGAATTTTTTCGTGATTAATAAGCGTGGTATCGGCTTTAAGAGCATCGGTCTTTAAAAAAATGAAAGGCCATAAAGAGAGTCCCACATAATTTTTATAGAAGAAATGTCTGAAAACCAATATCATAGGCAAATTTATAAGCTATTATAACAAAGATAAATGTTAAATTTTTGATTTAAAAAAACACTGGGTTTTCTTCCCAACAATTCCGATAAACCGGTAAACTCCTTAATTTCCTCATAAAACTGAAATTTGAATTAAGGTTATCAACAGAAAACGAGTAACTTTATTCTAATTGATGTGTTTAAGGTTCCTATATGCCTAGTAAAAATGCAGAATAGTAGCTAAAATAAATAATTTGACAACCAAGGTGTCGGACACTTTATCGGAGAATAAGCTTTAGATAGATGAAGGAAATAATACCAATTGAAGAAGGGGATTTTTATTGGAGTGAAGAGGGGTATCGTGTTTTCACCAAACAGTTTCATTTAAAGCGTGGTTATTGTTGCGAAAGCGGCTGTAGGCATTGTCCCTATGGATACGACCCTAAAGTAAACCATAGGTGAGTTATCAATAAATTCGGCATGATTATTGAAGTTATTTTAGTATAATTAAGAGGCCCTGATAATTTAAAAAATAAGTCTATGAAACATTTAAAATTACTACTATTACCAGTGCTTGCCCTTGTATTCCTTAGTTCTTGTAACTCGGTACGCGTACTATCCGATTATGACCAACAGGCCAATTTCAATGAATACAAATCGTATGCATTCTACAAAACCGGAATAGATAAGGCGCAAATTTCCGATTTGGACAAAAAAAGAATTCTACGAGCTATAGAGGAAGAAATGACTTCTAGAGGTTTTGTAAAGTCTGAAAATCCAGATATCCTCATCAATATTTTCACCAAAGAACAGGAACGCGTAGACGTCTACAACAACAATTTTGGTTGGGGCGGAATGGGCGGCTGGGGCTGGGGAGGTTTTGGTGGCTGGGGCTGGGGACCTGGACTCGGCTGGGGCTGGGGAGGCGGTGGCATGGTAAGCACCAGTACCGAAGGATCTTTATATATTGACTTGGTAGACACCAAAAGCAAACAACTTGTATGGCAAGGAAAAGGCGAAGGTACGCTGGCCAACACCAAAAACATACAGAAAAAAGAACAGCGGATAAAAGAGTTTGTTTCTCAAATAATGGAACAATATCCTCCTAACGGGATAGCGGCAAATTAAAGCACTACATATTCCAAAAATAAAATCCAACAACAATCATTTATGGTCTGCTGTTGGATTTTTTTAACTACAACAAAGGAAAACGTTGATTATTTTTTGCCTCGTTGAGTACGAAAGCACTTTTTACGGCACCAATATTTGGCAGGCTAGCAATTTTAGACTTCGCAAAGTCGTAATAAGCATCTAGGTTTTTAACTGTAACCTTTAATAGAAAGTCAAACTCTCCCCCTACTACATAACAGGCCGTTATTTCTTCCAATTGTTGTATCCGCCCTAAAAAATCGTCCATGAAGCTACCCTTCTGAGCCTCAAGAGATACAAAACTGAATACTGTTATACTGCGTTCTATTTTATCGGTATCCAAAATAGCTACATATCCCTTTATATACCCCTCTTTCTCTAATCTTTTTATGCGCTCGTATACGGGAGTTTTTGTCAAACCCAACTGTTCTGCAATAGTTTTTGCTCCGGTTTTCGCATCCGTTTCCAAGATTTTTAAAATTCCACGGTCAATCGTATCTAACTGTGCTGACATACTTTTTCCTGTTTAAAAGTTTCTATACTATGGGATAAATATAAATTTCCTATATTTTGGTTAAAATATAGGAATTATCTCTAAATATAAATATATCGAATAATAATTAGTCCAATATAGCTATCTTTATTAGAATAAAATAGTTTATATGCATTACTTAGCACAGGTAAACGTAGCCCGTTTTAAGGCCCATTTGGAGGACCCATTAATGAAGGAATTCGTCGATTTCTTGGAGCCGGTAAATAAATTTGCAGAAGAGAGTCCCGGGTTTGTTTGGCGTTTGAAAGACGAACAAGGCAGGTCCGCCAGTTATATCGAAACACCTTTCAAAGACGAAATGATGGCCGTGAACATAAGTCTTTGGGAAGATTTAGACTCCTTTAAGGGATTTGTTTACGGTTCGGTTCATAGTTATTTTCTGCGAAACAAAAAGAAGTGGTTCGATATGAAGGGTACGTCTCAGTTTGTACTCTGGTGGCTACCAGCAGGCGAATTGCCTAGCTTACAAATGGCAAAAGAGAAATTAGAACTACATGAAAAAGTAGGGGATTCCCCGACAGCTTTTACTTTTAAAGCCTTTTACGACAAGGATGGTAAACTTTTAAACCTCTAGCCCATGAACCTACCAGTCTATGAAAGCAATCCTATATTGGATAAACTTCCCAAGCATTTAAAACAGTATATAAAGCCACAAAACTATGCCGATTACACGGCTATAAACCAAGCGGTTTGGCGCTATGTGATGCGAAAAAATGTGGATTACCTCAGCCAAGTCGCACACGTTTCTTACATGGATGGCCTAAAAAAAACAGGGATTTCTATAGACCATATTCCCAATATGTACGGTATGAACCGTATCCTTAAGGACTTGGGATGGGCTGCTGTAGCTGTGGACGGTTTTATTCCTCCTGCTGCATTTATGGAATTTCAAGCCTATAATGTGCTAGTGATTGCATCAGATATTCGACAATTGGAGCATATAGAATACACGCCAGCACCAGATATTATTCATGAGGGGGCTGGTCACGCACCTATCATTGCCAACCCTGAGTATGCGGAATACCTTAGACGTTTTGGAGAAATTGGCTGCAAGGCCGTATCTAGCGCAAAAGACTTTGAACTCTATGAAGCGGTACGCCACCTTTCTATTATTAAAGAAGCCAAGGGAACAAACCCTTTACAAATAGAAACCGCAGAAAAACATATTGCCGAGCTACAAGAAAATATGGGCGAACCTAGCGAAATGGCGCTCATAAGAAACCTGCATTGGTGGACAGTGGAATACGGGCTTATAAATACTATTGAAAACCCTAAGATCTATGGTGCAGGCCTCCTTTCCTCAATTGGAGAAAGTGCTTGGTGTATGACAGATGAAGTTAAAAAAATTCCCTATTCAATAGCGGCGGCCCATACCGCTTTTGATATCACCAAACCGCAGCCGCAACTATTTGTTACCCCGGATTTTGCCTTTTTAAATCAGGTTTTAGAAGATTTTGCCAATACTATGGCTCTCAGAACCGGAGGCTTACAAGGCATTCAAAAACTGATACACTCTAAAGAACTTGGTACTATAGAACTTAGCACAGGGCTTCAGGTTTCAGGTAATTTTGAATATGTAATAGCACATGAAGGCGAACCGGTGTATTTTCAAACTACGGGAAAATCTGCCTTGTCGTTCCGGGAAAAGGAACTGGTGGGGCAAGACACAAATAAACACGCAAGTGGTTTTGGCTCACCCATAGGCCGTTTAAAAGGAATAAATATCGCTATTGAGGAAATGAGTCCGAGGGACTTAAAAGCTTATAACATATTTGAAGGCGAAGTTATTTCCTTGGATTTTGTTGGCGGAATCAACGTAAGTGGTAAAATTATAACTGGGACCAGGAACCTGCAAGGGCAGATCATTCTCATTACTTTTGAGAATTGTACCGTAAGCCATCAAGGAAAAATACTATTTCAATCAGAAAAAGAGCTCTATAACATGGCCATAGGAGAACATATCGTTTCCGCATTCAATGGCCCTGCAGATGTAAAGAGTTTCGATCTTATAGACCACGAATTAAGCAAAACCATTTCCAATAATGAAGACCATTCCATAAATGGAATAGAATTATACTACCAGCAAATACGTGATTTTAGGGAAGGTAAAAACACCACGATTTCCAGAAATAAAGTCTTTAAAGAAGTAAAGGAACATTTTCCAAAAGACTGGCTATTATCGATAGAGTTATACGAACTAGCCATTGCCAATGGAGATACAGGTTTTGCATTGGAAATCAAAGAGCACTTGGAGCTTGTAAAACGTAATAATCCAAATTTGGGACGCCTAATTGATGATGGACTTTCTTTAATGGATAGTCCAACAAGTATCAAGGCTTAATTTTCACTTTACTAAAATCGTCTATTGCTACATCCTCATATACCAATTGCCAACCCATACTATTGGTAAGAATGTAAAATTTTTGTATTTCGCTTAGCAATCTATTCTTAGCATTACTCTTTAAACTAGATGCTTCTACTTTTTTTAACAAAGAAGTAGTTACATTTCGTTTTATTTGATTGTAATCACCCGCATCAAAAGGATTTAGATAATCTGCAGAAACATCATAGTATTCGAAGTCGGGATTTAATTTAATTTCCGGCTCGGGAATGTTTTTTAGATAAAGGATTTTATTGGCTTCGTCCAGATCAAACGCTATTTTAGTTAAATCGTAAGCGATAAAAACCTCGGCATTAACCACCACCAGCGCTTTTTTATCTGCCGTTACCAAGGGCCCAAATAATTCTTTTGAATCCCTGTAGTTGTATACTTCCGCAAAATGACCTTCCGTAACAATTAGCTTAGATACATTATCAATTTGCTGTTGGATAAGCATAGAGTTCTCCTCCAGTATGGATTTTGATTCTTTTTTGTCTTCACAAGTCTTAAAGACCAGCAAGCCAACTAAAACGAAAATAACTAGCGCGGCAACCTTTTTCATTTACGTTTATTCTTAATTTTCTAACCTAGCCAAAAAACTTCCGTCTTGAATAGTGAGAGGTGACATTATATCATCTAGTTCTATTCCTGTAAAATTGAATGTCCCCTCAATTACACCTTCCAAGTCATTGGTTATCAATACTGTCCCAACGCCTCCCTCACCGGCAACCGAACTGTAGGTGATAAGAGGAGTAGCATACGTTGCAGAGGTTCCATTGGAATTTTCAAAACCAAGATCATATGACCCAGTACCATTATATTCGGATATAGAGATAACCACAGCACCGCCATTATTATCCAAACCTTGCACCAGTAATGTTGTAAAGCGGGTAGACTCAATTTTAGATGCGGAAACTGAATTAAAGTCTGGGGATGATCTAAAATCACCTGTTTCCCATCTGGCTTCTAAAAATTCATCTGTGCCCATACCGCTATTAGCATCTGAGGAACAGCCCACCAAGCCAAAACCCGTCATTATCAATAGTAATAGCAACTTTGTTCTAAGATTCTGTGACTTTATCATTTTCTCATATTTATGCAATTAAACTACCGAGCATCTATTAAGGATTTTGAATCCTATTTAAAACTTATAAACGGGAAATCCGATTGCAGTGTTTCTACTTTTTTCTTTACCACCTTCAAAAATTTTTGATGTTGTTCCGATGCAACGACATAAGGCTTATGCCGTAAACCTTTTTGTATCTCATCTACCATTTTCATCGTGATATGGGCAGTCTCCGAAATCCAAACCTGCTGAAATCTTTCCCATATATAGTTAATGGCCAATTCATTTGGATGTACCATATCATTACCATAAAAGCGATAATCTCGAAGTTCGTCCATCATAATTTCGTAAGAAGGGAAGTACATCCCCCTAGCACCTAAAGAGCTATCAGCCATGAAAATATGAATGGCCGTAATCATATGTGATTTACTTCTTTGGTTTTCGATAAAACCATCTTTTAGATGACGTACCGGAGAAACGGTAAAAACGATTTGACTTTTTTCATTTACAGTTTCAATTTGATGAACTATCCGCTGGAAGCTCATCGTGATTTCGTCTACGGTCAGTAGACGTTTGTCAAACTTCTTTTGTGGTACTTTATGGCAGTTGGCTACAGATACACCGCATTCCTTCTTTTGATAGGTCCATGCCGTACCAAGTGTAATTATGATATGGGTCGCTTGCCTAAGTTGCTTTTCTGTTTTTACCAGTTGGTCATTTAGGTTTTCCAAGAGTTTTTCCTTAGAGACATCGCTTAAACTGGAATGCGCATCAAAACAATGCCATCTATCGTTTAGGAAGAATAGTTCTTCTTCTCCATAGTATTCCTTTTCGACAGCTCTTGTTATCAACTTTTCAATAGCCAATGGATGAAACAGGATTCCAAAAGGATTTTGTGTTGTTCGAAATTTAAAATAATCAAACTTTGCCCCAATGTTCTCTGAAAAGCAAGACCCCAATAATACTAATTTACTGGAATAATCTATGGGATTATTCGCTTTTTGTAAGGGGACTTGCGTTTGGAGTTTCATAGTCGTTATATTATAGCAAACAGTTACCTGATGCAGTAGTAAAGAACTGCCATCCGTTACTGCTTACTTATATAGTCCCTGGCCTTTTCTAAAGCCTCCTGTATACCGTTTGGATTTTTGCCTCCAGCCGTAGCAAAGAACGGTTGCCCACCGCCTCCGCCTTGAATGTGTTTTCCTAGCTCGCGTACAATCGTCCCTGCATTCAGATTCCTCGAGGCTACCAGCTCCTTGGAAATATAGCAAGACAGCAAAGCCTTACCACTTTGTTCGGTCGCGAAAAAGATAAAAAGATTATCCCTGTTCTGCCCCATTTCAAAAGAGAGGTCTTTAATACCTGCCGCATCCAGATCTATCTTTTTGGCCAAAAACTGTACGCCGTTAATGTCTTCTAACTCTTTTGCTAAATCTCCTTTTAGATTTTTTGCCTTTTCCTTTAACAACTGCGCCACTTGCTTCTTTAATTCCGTATTTTCTTGCTGAAGAGCGGATACTGCTTTTATAGGGTCTTGTGCATTTCCTAACACTTGCTTTATAGCTTCTAAGGATTGGTTATTATCAAAAAAATACTCTTTTACGGCATCACTTGTAATCGCCTCTATACGACGGATTCCCGCCGCAACTGCACCTTCGGACTTAAGTTTAAAATGCCAAATATCCCCCGTATTTTTGACATGTGTACCGCCACACAGTTCTACCGATTGCCCAAATTTAATGGTACGGACCGTATCTCCATACTTTTCGCCAAACAAAGCCATTGCACCTGATTCCAGGGCTTCATGCATAGGAATATTGCGTTTTTCTTCTAAGGGCAATTGCCCTGCTATGCGTGCATTAACAAAGTCCTCTACCTGTTTTAACTCATCGTCGGTCATTTTGGAGAAGTGGGAAAAATCAAAACGGAGGTATCTGGAATGTACCGCAGAACCTTTTTGCTCTACATGCGTCCCCAAAACTTCCCTCAAGGCTTGGTGCAACAAATGGGTAGCTGTGTGGTTGGCCTCGGTAAGCTGTCTGTGCTTGGCATCGACCACTGCTTCAAAAGTTCCTTCTAACTTCTTGGGTAAATTTTTAACAAAATGAACAATTTCGTTGTTCTCTTTTTTCGTGTCAATAATATAAACTACATCGCCATCAGAAGATTCCAGATACCCTTTATCACCTACTTGCCCACCACCTTCTGCATAAAACGGGGTTAAATTAAAAACAACCTGATATTGTACCCCATCTTTCTTAGAGGTTATTTTCCTATACTTTACAAGTTGAATATTAGACTTCAAGACGTCGTAACCAATAAACTCTTGCTCTTTGTCATCAATCAGGATTGTCCAGTCCTGTTTGGATATTTCCGATGCGGATTTGGAACGGTCTTTTTGTTTTTGCATGGCATTATCAAAACCAACCTCATCCAACGTATACCCCTTTTCACTAAGTATAAGTGCTGTCAAATCTATCGGAAAACCAAACGTATCGTACAGCTCAAATGCCTTTGCACCGTCAACCTTTTTATCCTTTGAATTCTTTATGATAGTATCTAACAAGATTAATCCTTGATCTAATGTTTTAAGAAAAGAATGTTCCTCTTCCTTTATGACATTCTGTATCAATTGTTTTTGCTCTTTCAATTCTGGAAAAGCATCACCCATAGTTTGGGTAAGCACAGGAACCAAACGAAACATAAATGGTTCTTTGGCATCCAAAAATGTAAATCCGTAGCGCACGGCACGCCTTAGAATTCTTCGGATAACATAGCCCGCTCCGGTGTTACTAGGCAATTGGCCATCTGCGATGGAAAACGCTACTGCCCTTATATGATCTGCAATTACGCGAATGGCGATATCTACCTCCTCTCCCGAATCATTGGGACTAGCGTACTTGCTATTGGTAATCGTTTCTATTTCTCTTATCAAGGGGGTAAAAACATCTGTGTCGTAATTGGATTTTACATTTTGTAACACCATGCACAAACGCTCAAATCCCATTCCCGTATCTACATGTTTGGCCGGTAACGGCTCCAAACTACCATTTGCTTTGCGATTGTATTGCATGAAAACCAAATTCCAAATCTCTACAACCAAAGGGTGATCTGCGTTGACCAAGCTCGCACCAGATACCTTAGCTTTCTCTTCCTTTGAACGAATATCTACATGAATTTCCGAACAGGGGCCACAAGGTCCTTGGTCTCCCATTTCCCAGAAATTGTCCTTCTTATTTCCCATGATAATTCTATCCTTGGGAACAATTTTACGCCATATTTCATAGGCTTCATTATCCTTATCCAGGGTATCGGCATCATCACTCCCCTGGAAAACAGAAACATAAAGGCTCTCCTTGTCAATTTTCAGAACATCGGTTAACAATTCCCATGCCCATGTTATGGCCTCTTCCTTAAAATAATCGCCAAAACTCCAATTACCCAACATCTCGAACATGGTATGGTGATAAGTATCTTTCCCTACTTCCTCCAAATCGTTATGTTTACCACTAACCCTAAGGCATTTTTGAGAGTCTGATACACGTGTTGCTTTTGGCTCGGAGATACCCAAAAAATATTCCTTAAACTGGTTCATTCCTGCATTTGTAAAAAGCAAGGTGGGGTCATCTTTGATAACCATGGGCGCAGAAGGAACTATTTTATGTCCTTTACCTTCAAAAAATTGTAAAAATTGCTTTCGTATATCCTTGGAATTCATCTAAAATGCTAAGCTTTTACAAATTTTAACTGTTTGTAGAAAACAATTTTTATATTTGTTTGTTATGTTAAAAATAAACCACAAAAATAACATAAAAACTATTCATGTCTAAGGTAAAATACTATTACGACCCAGACACACTATCTTACCGTAAGATAGAACCGGAAAAATCTAGACGCTACCGCAATATTGTCTTTTTCTTTTTAGGGTCATTTATCTTTGGTCTTTTAGGGTTGATATTGTTATTGAATACCAACCTAATAAATACGCCAAGGGAACTTTCTTTGGCACGTGAGCTAAAAAATTACGAACTCCAATTTGAGTTGCTGAACAAAAAAATGGAGCAGATCGAAGACGTTCTGGTTAACATAGAAGATCGCGACAACAACATATATAGACTTTATTTTGAAGCAAATCCTATTCCAGAGGAGCAACGACGTGCCGGTTTCGGTGGGGTTAACCGATATAAATCCTTGGAAGGATTTAATAATTCGGATATGGTCATTGCCACTACACAGCGTTTGGACATCATAAAAAAACAGATGGCCATACAATCCAAATCATTGGACGAGATTACCAAGTTGGCAGAAGAAAAAGAAAAATTGTTAGTGGCAATTCCCGCCATACAGCCCATTAACAATGAAGAACTAACGCGAATGGCTTCTGGTTATGGCTGGCGCTCTGATCCCTTTACAAAAGCACGAAAAATGCACTACGGAATGGATTTTACGGCGCCCAAAGGAACGCCTATTTATGCCACCGGAGATGGAACAATTACCAGAGCAGACAACAATTCTTCCGGATATGGAAAGCATATTAGAATTGACCATGGCTACGGGTACCTAAGCCTGTACGCACATCTAAGCCAATACAACGTTAAGAAAGGCAATAAAGTTAAAAGAGGGGACCTTATCGGGTTTGTTGGTAGTACAGGTCGTTCCGAAGCACCACATTTACACTATGAGGTATGGAAGGATAATGATCGCATTAACCCGTTAAATTTCTACTATGGTAGTTTATCGCCTGAGGAATTTGAAAATATGTTGAAGTACGCAAACCAAGAAAATCAATCTCTGGATTAATGCAAATAGAACTCCCCGAAAAACGATATTATGGCATTGGGGAAGTCGCCCGTGCCTTTGGCGTTAATACGTCCTTAATCCGCTTTTGGGAAAAGGAATTTGACGCATTACAACCCAAGAAGAACGCAAAAGGGAATAGAAAATTTACGCCCCAGGATATCAAAAACCTTCAACTCATTTACCATTTGGTAAAAGAACGTGGTTTTACCCTAGATGGTGCAAAAACACACCTTAAAGAAGAAAAGCAAAAAACCCTCTCCAATTTTGATATTATTCAAAAACTAGAAGGCGTGAAGGCAGAGCTTATCAAAATAAAAAATCAACTATAAACACTATACCGTGTTCCCTATAAGGAACAACCAAAACCACTATAATTATGAAAAAAGGAATTATTGCATTAATCGTACTGGGCGTAATCGCTTTTGGCCTATACCAATGGGGCGTTGGTTTCAACAATACAGCTATAGCGCTAAAAGAAACATCTACTAAAACCTGGGCAAACGTAGAAAGCTCGTACCAGCGCAGAAATGACCTTATAGGGAATTTAGTAAAGACGGTACAAGGAGCTGCAGATTTTGAACGAGGAACCTTAACGGATGTCATCGAAGCCCGCGCAAAAGCGACATCTGTAAGCATAGACCCAACCAATATTACACCGGAACAACTTGCACAATTTAACCAAGCACAAAGTGGGTTAAGCGGTGCCCTAAGCAAACTCTTAGTAACTGTAGAGCGCTACCCGGATTTAAAGGCAAACCAAAACTTCTTAGAATTACAATCACAATTGGAGGGCACAGAGAATAGGATTAACGTAGCAAGAGATCGTTTCAATGCAACAGTAGAACCTTACAACCTTCATATTAAGAAATTCCCAAACTCTGTTTTAGCAGGAATTTTCAATTTTGATGAACTTGCCTATTTTAAATCCGAGACAGGTTCTGAACAAGCACCGGATGTTAACTTTGACCTTTAACAACCATACATGTCCAGAGTCGAAGATTTTTTAAGTATTAGCGATGAACAGGAAATTATAGAGGCTATTTTAGAGGCAGAAAAAAACACGTCTGGCGAAATTAGGGTGCATATAGAATCGCATACTCGTTTAAATCATTATGACAGAGCGAAGGAAGTTTTTCATCTTCTAAAAATGGATAATACCAAAGAGGAGAACGGAGTACTGTTATATGTAGCCGTAAACGATAGAAAATTCGCCATTTGTGGTGACAAAGGCATAGATAAAGCGGTGCCGGAAAATTTCTGGGAGGCGACCAAAGAAATTATTGCATCTCATTTTAAAGAAGGAAATTATAAAGAAGGTATCCTACAAGGGGTTCTAAAAGCGGGAACCGAACTAGAAAAACACTTTCCTTGGCAGCATGGCGACAGAAACGAACTAAGCAATGAAATATCTAAAGGCTAGTCTCAGCTTTTTACTTTTACTGGCTTTTACCTCTATTTGGGGGCAATTCGAAATACCGGAGAAACCCGAAAAGGAAACCAGTGTTTACGATTATATAAATCTTCTCTCCGTTGTTCAGAAAAATGCTTTAGAACAGAAGCTGATACGCTATTCGGACAGTACGTCTACGCAAATTGTAGTTGCGATTATCGCCAGTACAAAAGGAGAAAATATCACCTACCTTGGTGCGCAATGGGGACAAAAATGGGGTATTGGACAAGCTGGAAAAGACAACGGCGTTTTAATCCTTTTAGCAAGAGATGACAGGAAAATAGCTATAAATACTGGCTACGGTGTAGAAGGCAATCTCACAGATGCCATGTCCCGTAGAATTATAGAAAATATTATTGTACCTAAGTTTAAAACCGGAGATTATTACGGCGGACTCAATGATGGTGCCGACACTATTTTTAAGGTTTTAAATGGTGAATTTAAAGAAGACCGTAGTTTTACTACGGAAGACGGCTTTCCTCTAAGAACCTTATTACCGTTCATTATATTCTTTATTATTCTAATTATCCTATCCAAACGAAACAAAGGTGGCAAAGGCGGAAATGGAGGTCGCAAAAACCGTGGACTAGACCTTTGGGATGTCATTATTCTAAGCAACATGGGCCGCAGTGGAAGAACCGGAGGAGGCTTTGGTGGTGGTAGTTTTGGTGGTGGCGGATTCGGTGGGGGATTTGGCGGCGGCGGATTTGGCGGCGGTGGTGCTTCCGGTGGATGGTAACTTAAGCTATAATGTCAAATTCAAACAGATACTCAAGCCCACCCGCTGTTGGAGGTTTTTAGCTTAAAAAGTAATCACTAATTTAAACTCGAAGTAAAAACTAACCCATAGGTACGCCTATTCTACTTCCTTGATAAATATGGCTACCAAACGTAACGTTCACTTCTATTTTACTTAAAGCTATAATTGAATCTTACTTTCAAATCTCCTACTTTTTACGCATATAAATCGTTATCGGAACTCCTGTAAAATCGAACTCCTCCCTTATTTTATTTTCTAGATAGCGCTTATATGGCTCTCTTACGTATTGCGGCAAGTTACAAAAGAAGGCAAATTGCGGATACTCAGTAGGCAATTGTGTGCAGAACTTAATTTTTACATATTTGCCCTTATATGCAGGTGGTGGATAGTTTTCTATAATAGGCAACATTACCTCATTAAATTTACGAGTAATAATTTTCCTGCTACGGTTATTATAGACATCTACGGCAGTTTCAATAGCTTTAAAAATACGTTGTTTTGTTAGCACCGAGATAAACAAGATAGGTACATCTACAAAAGGCTCTATAGCTTGTTTTATGCGCTGTGTATATTGTTTTATGGTATTGGTTTCCTTATCCTCGACCAAATCCCACTTATTTACGAGAATAACGATGCCTTTGTTGTTACGTTGTGCCAACCAAAAAATATTTGCAACCTGACCATCAAAACCTCGGGTTGCATCTACCAATATCAAACAAACATCCGCATGTTCTATTGCCCTAACAGAACGCATTACCGAATAAAATTCCAAATCTTCCTTAACCTTGGATTTTCTTCGGATTCCTGCGGTGTCCACTAAATTGAACTCAAAGCCAAACCTATTGTACTTTGTATCAATACTATCCCTTGTCGTTCCGGCAATATCGGTTACAATATATCGATCTTCACCGATGAGGGCATTGATGAAAGATGACTTCCCTGCATTTGGCCTTCCGACTACTGCAAATCTTGGTAATATACTTTCTTCCTTTTCTACGTCTGGCAACTTTTCTACCAAAGCATCCAACAGCTCTCCAGTACCGCTGCCGTTAATACTGGAAAGCGTATAAAACTCTCCCAGTCCTAAGGAATAGAACTCCACTGCATCTTCTTGACGCATGGCATTATCCACCTTATTTATGGCAAGAAAAACAGGTTTATTTACCCTTCTTAAAAGTTTAGCTACATCTTCATCCATACCGGTTACACCAGTTTCTACATCGACCATAAAAATAATCGCATCTGCCTCGGCGATAGCTAGTTCTACCTGCTTATCAATTTCCTTTTCAAAAACGTCATCGCTACCTAAGATGTAACCACCGGTATCAATAATAGAAAACTCCTTGCCGTTCCAATCACTTTTTCCATAATGCCTATCACGAGTTACGCCGCTAACAGCATCAACAATGGCTTCCCTTCGTTGAATTAATCTATTAAAAAATGTTGATTTACCTACATTAGGTCTTCCCACAATAGCCACGATAGCTCCCATACCTCTAAATTTGGCTGCAAAGGTAGTATAAACAAAAGAATATGAGCAAGTTGATCGTAAATATAAACGTGCTTCTACTTATTATAACCGAACCGTTTCAGCTGTCTACTATCGTTCCTCCAGTTCTTGTTCACTTTCACGTACAATTCTATATGCACTTGTTTATCAAAGAATTTTTCCAAATCTTTTCGTGATTCTACTCCTACTTTTTTAAGCGCACTCCCTTTATGGCCGATAATAATACCTTTTTGGGAATCGCGTTCTACCATAATTACCGAACGAATGCGAATGATTTTTTCGTCCTCAAAAAACTCCTCGGTCTCCACTTCAACCGCATACGGAATTTCCTTTTTGTAGTATAATAGTATTTTCTCACGAATCGTTTCGTTAACAAAGAAACGTTCTGGCTTATCGGTTAACTGATCTTTTGGATAGTATGGAGGTGAGGTGGGCAACAATTCTAAAATACGCTCAAACACCCCTTTGATGTTAAAATTCTGTAGGGCAGATATAGGGTGTATTTCCACCGTAGGCAATTCCTCTTGCCAATATTGCACTTGTTGTTCCAATAATTCTTGGGTCGCAGTATCTACTTTATTTAAAAGTAGCAAAACCGGAATTTTAGAATTCTTTATTTTATCAAAAAACCGTTCATCCTTTAATGCTTTCTCTCCAATCTCAACCATATACAGTAATACATCTGCATCCTCAAAGGCCGACTTCACAAAATCCATCATAGAGCTTTGTAAGTCGTAGGCCGGTTTGATAATCCCTGGAGTATCGGAAAGAATCATCTGAAAATCGTCTCCATTGACAATGCCCAGAATACGATGTCTTGTTGTTTGGGCCTTAGAAGTTATAATGGATAATTTCTCACCTACAAAGGCGTTCATCAACGTAGATTTACCTACGTTAGGATTACCTATAATATTTACAAAACCCGCTTTATGCTCTTTCATGCTTCACTTTTAAAAAATAGGCTTTCATTGCCTGGTTTACTCTTGGCGCTAAATACAATACAGCTATCATATTTGGAATAACCATAAGCGCAAATGATAAATCGATTAGATTAATGACCAAATCTACCGAAGCTACTGCCGCAAAAGTAATACTACCCACGTAAACCCAATTATAATACTTCCCAATTTTAGCGTTGCTGATGAAAGAAAGACATTTGGTCCCGTAATACGAGTAGGTAAATAAAGTAGATAAAGCAAAAGCACTAACCACAATCATTAGTAGAACCCCTCCATAAGGAATAGAACTTTCAAAAGCGTTTAAAGTCATCGCAATTCCGTTTGTTTCTGTCTCTAAATGGGCACCACTTATGATGATGACGACTGCCGTAAGGGAACATACTATAATGGTATCAATAAATGGCCCCAACATAGCAACCAAGCCCTCTTGAATAGGTTCGTTAGTTTTAGACTGCCCATGAAACATAGGTGCGGTACCTACACCGGATTCATTTGAGAAGACCGCCCTTCGAATACCTATAATAATTAAACCCCATAGTCCACCTGCAACAACTGTTTTTAGATTAAACGCCTCGGTAAATATCAACTTAAAAGAAGGTAGTATTCCCGATGCATTGGTAAACAGGATATAAACAACGGCCAATAAATAGACCAAAACCATGAACGGTACAATTGCCGTAGCTACTTTAGCTATCTTTTTGAGTCCACCAAAAATTACGAACGAAGTAATAATAGAGAGTACAACACCAATGATTAATTTCCATTGAAAATCACCTAAAACCATAAAGGCTTCATCGGGCCGTATAACTTTCATCAAGGTTTGTGTAAACTGATTGGTGGTAAAGGCTGGCAATACACCAAACAAACCTGCAATACAAAAGAAAATAGCGAGGGGTTTGGCCTTCTTGCCCATCCCTTTTGTAATATAATACATTGGGCCGCCCTGCAAAGACCCGTCTGAATCTTCACCACGAAACATAATGGACAAGCTACACGAGTAAAACTTTATACACATACCGATTATTGCAGTAATCCAAATCCAAAAAACAACTCCCGGACCCCCTAAATAAATAGCAATAGCAACACCTGCAATATTCCCCATTCCTACCGTTGCAGCAACGGCCGAAGAAAGCGCCTGAAGATGGCTTACCTCGCCTGGGTCCTTAGGGTCGTCATACTTGCCCCCTGTAATCTGTAGGGCGTGTTTAAAATACCGATAGGGTAGTAATTTTGAGTAAAATACTAAAAACAAACCACCACCGATAATTAAAAAAAGCATAACCCACTCGGTATAGGGCAATATGTTCGACAAGAATTCATTAATTAGATTCATCTGTAAGTTAAAAAATGAGTTTAATCCGGTAATTTAGGGATTATTTAAATGGATTACTTAAGAAATATTTATCAAATTAAGTTTTGATTGTAGCACAAAAGCATTGTATATTTGCAGTCCAAAATAACTCAGTCGGTGTAATGGTCCGAAAGCAGAAATGTTAAGTTGATTATCTTTGGGGTACATATCGCGGGATAGAGCAGTAGGTAGCTCGTCGGGCTCATAACCCGAAGGTCACTGGTTCGAGTCCAGTTCCCGCTACTAGCAAACACAGGGCTTCCGAGAAATCGGAAGCCTTTTTTTATTGATAGGGTAAAACATAGGTAAAACAAATAGCCGTCTAGTATTTATTTTTGTATTCTCGATTAATTTATAAAAACCAATACTTATCTTCCAATCCCGTATGTTATAATTGAAATAGTTTTATTTTATTGTTTTCGGCTACACTTCACTCCTACTCAAGTGGCTTAGAAATTTGTCGACTTAGTTAAGTATACAATAAGGAGTTCAAAAAAGTTTAAACTAGTACAAAATTATTCTTCTCCCTATCCACAAAAAGCGCCCTTCAGGGCGCAAGATTTCCTATCCAAAGACACCTCTTTGAGTTTTATCATGAAAGCCCCATACCCTTGCTTCTACGCCAATGTTTTGTAAAATCCGTGAACTCGTCTTTGAAACCGTTGAACATCTCCTCCGAGCTACTGCTACCTCCTAATAACGAACTGATGGCATAAACGCCTTTCCGTAACATGCGTTTGTGTTGGACATCTGTTGTACGAACCATTACCTCGTTCAAACATTTGCGAAGCCCGTTGTCCATGTGGTGCTGTATGATTTCCCGATGGAGGTTCGGATAGGCTTTTTCGCTTGCCAGCATAAAGGCGGCCTTATCGTAGACACCCCTTTCCATAAGATAGCCTGCCCATAGATTTTTAAGGTTGTTTCTGCCCTCTTCAACGAGTCCTTTGATAACGGTCCGTTGTCCCTGTAATGTTACGTTCAAATCGGGAATGGTTTTCAAATAAAGGCTCGTTCTTTTCGGCAATGGGTAACTTGTTTGGTTTTCCGTATAGATGGACTTGACCTCTAACCCTTTTTCTCCCTTGACGAAATAAAACCCCTTCGCATTGAAAAGGGCGATATAGTCCTTCGGGGATTTTTCAAAAGGGGCGTGCATCCGTTCCGCATTTTCTACATAGGAAGCCAAGGCGACATTTTCATATTGCTTTTTGTAAACAGGGTTCATTTTTTCGTAAAGATTCGGAAATATCATAGGCAGGAAAATAGCGGATGCAGATAGTTTAGGACTATTTTCGGAAGACTGTTCCGTTAACATTTCGAGCATCAAATGGTTTTGACGGACAAAGCCATTGGATACAAACTTTTCCATATTCTCGGGGAAGGGCAAACGGCCCAAAGGAACGGGAACTGCATGCTTGTTGGAATTGGCAAAGGACAACTTATTGTTGTGATACTTTACACCTAAAGATTGGAACAAAAGACGAACACTCCCCTCTTTTGTGCCAACATTAAAAATTTGTTTCTCCAATACTTTGCCGATGAGCTTAAATTTGTTTTTGAGCGCGTTCTTTTCCCTTTTAGTTTCTAGTTCGTACAATCGTTCACTGACAATCGGAAACGCTGTCTTCAGAGCCCTAAGCAGCAATCCTTTTTGACTCCTTGGAATATAACGTTCAAGGAATTTGTAATTTTTCGATACCGATAGGTCCTTATCGATGTCATCGAATTTCCTGGTCATTACATCTTCCGAGAACAGTCCGTTCTGTTTGGGTGATTTCAGATAGGAAGTGGTCAATGCCTCTTTTAGCACTTTTTGAATTTCCAATTTGAACTGCTTGCTTTCGGTATCGATTTGCGTGGGTTCGTTGCCGTTCCCGAAAATATCCTTTCGGTTCTGCATCCGTATGTTCTTGCCCAGCTCCCTTTCCCTGAAAACATATCTTGATTTGTCATACATGGTGTACCCCTTGATAACATCTTCTTGCATGTCCAGTTTTATGTCGATATCCTGATATTCCTTTAGGACGTCTTTTAGGTCATGGGGATGGATAGTCTGAAAAAGGCCATAGGTAGTCTCTATCTGTTTCAGAAGCCTTTTCCTGTGCATCGGCAATAGCTTCGATTTGGAGTGGATATCGAAGACCTTTTGCAGTTTCGGGCCGCTAAGCCCTCGGTGTACTTCGGAGCCGTTGATGAACCTTGTCCGGTAGCCCTTTTGATTGTTCAGTCCGTAGGCGACCCCTATCCTACCCGATTCATTTATGATGGTTCTTAGTTCTATGTGATAGGGCTTGACAAGTCTTGCCAGTTTCTCGAAGCTCCGCACCTTGTATTTTTGGTTGATACCGTTCAGTACATCCTGCAAGTAATACTTCGTTCCTTTTTGCACATCCATACCGAACTGTAGTTCGGGCAATCGGTATATCGGGAGTTGTTCTTTCTGTTTGGTTGTAGGTGCCGGTTTCAGGCCGTACTTTTTTTCCAGGTGTTGCCGCGTCGCTATGCTCCTTCTATGGCTATTGAAGATTTTGAGTACTTTTCCGTTTTCTTTTACCGTGGTGGTCACGATATGGACATGTTCGTGCTTGGTATCGTTGTGCCTTACCACGACGTAGGGCTGCTCCCCATAGCCCATATTTTCCATGTACTCTTTGGAGATTTTAAGGAAGGTACCGTTATCCAGGTGTTCGCCGTGGGGAAGGTTCAGGCTGATATGGGCATAGCGGTTCTTGGTGGCGTTGCGCTGTCCCTGAAAGTACAGCACGCTCCCGAAGAACTTTGGCGATATGCTTTGGGAAAACGTATTACCGTAACCGAGTATTCGCATACCCTCTTTCCCGAGGACATAGTTCAATGTCCCCGTACAAGTTTCGCCATAAATGATCTTTGCTATCATCCCGTTCTTTCTTCCATTGTTATCTTGATAAGCGAGTAAAGCAGTTCGTTGGTCTTCCTAATTTCCCGTTCGAGGTTCGAATTCGGATTTCTAAGGTTCTTGTGGTGCGCTATCTTGACCAGTTGGTTAATGTTGTTGCCTATCCTGTTGATATGGTAGGCAAGGTTCGAGGTATCGGGGAGCCTATCTTTTTTATCGGCCTGTTGTTGCAAAACCAATCTTCTAAGCAGCGGACTTATCGTTCCCCGTTCCGAAATATCCAAGTTATAGGATTCGCAGATCTTCCCCAATCTTTCATATTCCGTATCGTTGAACCGTAGCATCACGTTGTGGTACCGTTTCATTTTTCCCAATCGTTTTCGGCCTCTTTTCCGTTGTTCCATTTTCGTTGCTTTTTAAAGCAAAACACTTCGTCAGAAGTAGCCGATTCTAAGTTACTTAGAATACACCTCGCTATCTGCCAAAGGCAGATAAATATAAGCTATAGAATTTTATTATAACTATCTTATTTTCAATATTTTAACTCCTAAAAACATATCGAACCATATGAATTCAAATGGGTACGGATTCGGGATTTATGCGGTCCTATATGGTGTTGGAAAATTGGAAGGAAATATGGAAATGTTCAAGCTTTTTGTGGGTAGGGAGAAAAAAGGGCGAGCGGCTTTTCCGCCGCTTGTGCTTTTGCGCGGCTCCGAGGGTGTCGTGCAAAACTGGAACGGAAAGACTTCACGGGCGGACCGGCGAAGCGTTTCCGCTTGGGGAGGATCGGAGTGGAAGGGTTGTGCGACTTCCGCAGGGGCTTGGGAATGCATCGATTCATAAAAAAGTTAAAAAAGATGCGACCTCCCTGGTTCAAATCTTTACTCGGTATCTTTGGGTCATATCAAAATCCGAACCTACTAACAACCTGAAAATTTAGAGTGCCTTGATTAGTATTAGCGACAAAATGTTCATAACAAAAGAGGTCAGTTCGGCTACTATTGGTTTTTTCAAAAACGCTATTTTACGTAAATTATTGATGGAATTTTCCTTCGAACCGGAATCGGACAATGGATCTGTTACGAACTTGTTCAGAAGCGTTAATCATTATGGGTTTGACTTGCCTTATGAAACCCGACAATCAATTACCAAAATCCTATGGAGGTTCAAAAATGGCTTTGGTAAGGATGAACTTACCGCTCTATATTTTTGGGGCCTGAACCAAAAATACATGTGTTACTTCGAGAACTTCTTAGCTGAATGTGACACCTATTTTGAAAAGACATTCGACATGGAATTTGGCAGGTCTCTCGCCTATAAAATTTATGAACCCAATGCCAGTGGATTGGAGGAGGATACTTTTGAAGAACTCAAATTACTCTTATGCAATTTCGCCAGTGAATTCGATCTGTCTCTGGTGGATGCATCTACCCATGAGGATATTTTAGAAGAAATGGATATTTACTTCTTGGCAATACATTGATTTTTATCGCATTTTACGGCAGTTACAAGCTCGGCCCCCTACCTCGGGATTTGCCCTTTTTCTTTTTGACACCGTCCGCTCCGCCCTGTTCTAAGGAATTATCCGGTTTTTTGTTTTTGGAAAGATGAGCTTCGTCAATAAACTGTTGCATACCCATATGCATCGGATTGTTTGCCATCAACTTTTCCTGGTCCTTAAGGATTTGGGTATTCAGCTTAAGTTCCTTCGCCACACGGTAGCCTAGATTGAAAGCACTTTTGAATTTTTCGTCGACCTTGATTTCTTCTTCCATGGTTAAAAAGTTTCCCGGGCATGTTTCTCTATATATTCCATAACGGATTCCCTGTCGTAAAGGATAATCTTCTTTTGGGGCTGGGAATACCTGATCTTTCCCTCGTCCCTTAATTTTTGTAATGTGGTCGTGGACTTTATCCTGAGTATGGACATCACCTCCGCGCCATCGATCCATTTGTCCTCGGTGTCCTTCCTGTCGGCTTCAAGGTGTTCGACCAGCTTTTTGAACAGGGCGTAAAACGCCTCTTTATGTAAAACGACCACTTCCATAAAATAATCTCTACGCTAATAAGGTATGTTTTCTATCCGTCCAAATCCTTGGATTTCGACAAATCGCCCGTTAATTCGGTGTGGAGATCGGATAAACAGGTGTTGGGCGCGAAACATCTCAAAAAGTGTTTTGTTCAATAAAAACTAAAAGTTCAAGTTTTGATAATCAGTTTACACCGCACATAGAATCGACATAAAGGTAAAAACAATGTGTTTTAACTATTGAGCTACCTATCGCATTGACGAATCTAGCCGGCCAGGCATACGCAATATTCTATTTTGACTCAATGAGATGGGACATGGTAAGTCCAATATGACTGACAGCACCTCCAATCGCTCCTTTGTAAAATCAGTTAAAAAAGGTTTTAAGATTAGTCTTCTCGCTTTTTTTGTTGATGACGCTGCCAAGACCTCCGGATAGACCATTAACCCCTCTTTTAATACGGCCATTCTTATTCGTTGAGAATCAAAGCTATCTGTTTGAGCATTTAAACTAAAGAGCCTAAAAATCAAAAAACCATAAATAATCATTGATTTTATTCTTATAGTATTCTTACTTATGGTTTTTGTGTTCTGTCCTTAGGAATAAAAAAGGTTCTTATATAAAATGTCTTACAACTTTTATGGTTTGACGAGTCGCCCTTCACAAAAGGACCATAGACAATGAATTCTACCGATTATAATGTGGTACTTATTTTTGTCTTCACAAAACCATATGGTTAAGGATATTTGAAGTTATCTTAAATAAATCCTTTTTAAAAATTAGCAACTGATTTTATAAGTAGTTCAGTGAATATTTACAGACCTACTAAGCCCCGATAATATTTACTGGAGAGCTCGATTCGGGTCCTTTGTGAACAGTTAATTTATTCTCACCAGAAATTCTATTCTTCAACAAATCTTAACTCTAGGGTCAATTCACTAGACTCGTTTGACTGGTCGATCAGCAGCTCGTAAGTGTAGTTCCCATTTTCAAGAGGGATGTCTATAAAGTCACTAGCAAGTAAAAAAAGTTTCTCATCATTGACTTTCAGGAAGACACTGGCGTATCTGTAGGCCGTTTCAAAAACCTTATAGTCAGACTTGGCACCAGATTCTAAATCTCCATAATCAACAGTTCCAGTTGACGAATCCACGGTAATACCCTTAAAATCATATTGGCTTTTGTTCGATAGTCTGATTCGTACATCCGAGGTATTTTCTTTTGAGCAAGAAATTATTGTTACCACTACAAGGATTAAAATAAGTATATTTCGCATAACCAATTCACGTTCACAAAGAAGATGTAATTATCGGTAAAAGGTTGCGTGAATAGGTTTTTGATAGAGAGCTATGCTAGGCAAATTTAATAATTGTTTATCTGAACTTTCAACGCTTAGTACATGAAAAGTAGGCTATTACGAAGCACGAAACTTTCAGTTAAGCACAAACTTTGATGCGAGCCAAAGCTCCTTAATTTATTAATGTTTCGCCTATTTTTCATATACATTGTCAGCTGCTGCCTTTTATTCATTTTTCAATTGGGTTAGATCTGTCAATTTCTCTCCATCATATTTCCACAAATTTCCTTTTCTGCCACCAAACCACAAATTTCTATTTCTATCTTCAATAATTGTTCGGATTGATATTTCTGATAACTCTTTGATTGGTATGAATTCGCCATCTTCAAGATAACAAATGCCACCTCTATCACTTCCAAACCACATTGTACCGTCTTTAGCTTGGTAAATTATAGCCACATTGTTACTGCACAAACCATTACTTTCATTAAAGTTTCTAAAGTTTTTTCCGTCAAACTTATCCAAACCGCCATTTCGATTTCCATTTGTTCCTATCCAAATATTCCCTTCTTGGTCTTGATAGAGATAACGAACCATATTATCACTTAATCCACTTTCGGTTTTGAACTCTTGGAATGCTTCTCCGTCGTATTTTGTTATTCCGCCATTACTCATTGAAGCAAACCAAATGTTTCCATTTTTGTCCTGCATAATCCTTTGTATGACATTGTGATGAAGACTGTCTTCATATTTTCTGCCTTTCTCAGCCAATATATTTTGAAATGTTGTTCCATCATATTTGTAAGCACCACCGCCTGAAGTCCCAATCCAAAAAATTCCGCTATTGTCTTGAATTATTGTATTTGCCTGATTTGGGTTCACCGTTGGGTAAATGTTTTTGTACCATTCACTACTTGTGTCAACGTATGGAAGTGTAATTTGAGTAAATGTTTTGCCATTGTATTTGCACAAACCTTCATTTGTTGCTAGCCAAATAATTCCTTTGTCATCTTCAATAATGCTCCAAATTTGATTAGAACAAAGACCTTGTTCTTCATTAAAGTTCGTGAATGTTTTTCCGTCATACTTATAAAGTCCTTCGGTTGATGTCCCAAACCATAGGTTTCCATTTTTGTCTATTAAACTGCTTGTAACAATGTCAGCACTCGTATAAGCCTTAGGTTCTTTTAATTCAACAGTTTTCCGTTTCTGTCCGTCACAAGAAAAAAATAGAAGTAAAGTTATTGTTGAAATTAGAAAGTTCATTATTGTCTTTTTGTTGTTTTAGGTTGCAGCCAACAATTTGATAGCATCAATCATGCTATCCTGTTGATAAGGGTAAATTAAAAATAAAATTTCAAGTGTATAGAGATAATTCTTTATTTAAACTTTTGTTTAGCTCTGTTGTTTCCTGCCAACAATTTTTATTCGGTTTCATTAGTTTCGAATCCATAAATAGTCGTTTGCATATCTGCAATTTTCCATTCCCATTTACTTTTTCCATGAGCCTAGTCTCTCGTTTACGTCCGCGAAGGGAATCCTGTTGTTCGTAGGTAACCCAAGCACCGTCATCATAGAGGCGAACATCTATTTTATCCAACAACTTAGGGATAGGTTCAGGTTCGGGATAATCTTCAATAAAAGCCTTTACGAATTGGCTTATTTCATTCCAGCCGACTGATTCGGAAAAAGTACTTTCAGGGAAGTCAATATAGATTTTTGTTATGTTTGAGTCGTGAACCCATTTTTCCTTCCAAGCTTCATAGTCTCGCTGAAAAGCCGCCTTAGTTTCATTATTTAACGCTTCTAAAATTGCTTCTTTTTCCTGTTCAACATCTATTTGTTGATTCACGATTTATTCAGTCCGATGTTTTTTTGCTTCTTCACAACTTATGGTAAATAGAAAGCTTAAAAAAGTGAAAATCATTAATTTTTTAGTGGTCATACTATATTTTTCAAAATTATTACCAGCTGCTCCGCTCAAAAGCTAGGTATCCTTTGTTTGAACTTTATAGATGTTCTTCAAAATTCATTCTTTTGCAGAGTATCCTAACCACGAATATTTCCTCATGATTATCAAATGAATAATAGATAACATGACCTTTGAAATTGTAAAATTTCAAAGCGTTAGCTATTGGGGAAGCATCTCTAGATAATTCAGGACGTTCTGCTAATTCCTCCAAAAAACTTTCTAATTGAGTTAAATAATTTGTAGCCTCCTCTGCGCCAAAAAACTTGATGCCATGTTTATATATACCAACAATGTCAAATTGAGCTCTAGTTGATAAATTATAGTTCCCCATTATCCACCTTCTTGATTATATCCCGGATTTTTAGGGCACTTCTACCGCTTTGCAGGCCCTCATCAATGGCTTGCTTTAATTCTAAAAGTTTCATATTCTCCGCTTGATCCTTTCTTACCAAATAACGGATATATTCACTATCGTTAGTGAAATCACCTTTTTCAACCCTAAGCTTTATCCAGCTATCCTGTTGGTCCGTAAATGTTATTGACTTTCTAGAAGTTTGCATAAAATAGTGTATATGGTGCAATATAGTGATTATTTGCACCGTATCCTAGTAAATTATTAAGACTAACTCGGTTGATAAAAGGAATCCTTTATTTGAACTTTTCAACTTCGTTCTATTTTAATTGGTCTATATGTTTTAAGCGAGGAACAATAGATCGCGGTTGCAATATAGTTCCAGGGTTGAGTACGGAATTCGCCCCTATTCTAGAATGATCTCCTATTAACGAGCCGAACTTGACCATATTGGTTTCTACTATCATACCTTTTAACAAGACTCGAATACTTTTGTCTACTCGTTCATTGAAATGATTGGCAAGAACAGATCCAGCTTCTAAATTGACGTCCTCTCCGATTAGTGAGTTCCCAATGTAGTTTAGGTGTGCTGCACTTGAATTTTTCAATATGATACTCTGCTTAATCTCACAATTTGCACCTATAACTACATCACTTACCAAATAAACGCCATTTCGAAAATATGAACCGGACTTTATAGTACAACGCGGTCCAATTATTGTGTTTGGTTTAAGCGTTACTCCATTTTCAACCAGAGCAGTTTTATGAACCGCCACACGATTTGATATCATATAATTTTTTGATTCTAACTTGGGAAGTAAATCTTTAAGCATTATCTCAAGATTGCCGATTATTTTCCAAGGAGGCGATTCCTTAGGTAACATGGGCAAATCTTGATATACGTCCTTAATAAAATCTGATAAATCCATTTCTAATTAATCCTTAATTTGAATTTGGAAAATACAATTTAGTAACCATTTGGTCAACTATATCTTTCTGTCATTCTATTAAGCCCTAGTAACTTTACAGTTCCATTCATGGATACGTTCTTAAGTTTGAGTTAGCTAGTCTAGGCCGATATTTGTTATCGGCTTTTTTATGCCTTCATCCTAGCTGGTAAAGAATCCTTTATTTGAACTATTAAATTTATTCTCGGTTCACCAACAAAGTGTCCTTACTTAATACTCAGTTGAAAACTCTACTTTATCAAGAATTCCTATGGGCAAGGGTTCTGGAAAATCACAAGGAACTTCAATATCTTGTTCGGGAAGAAGGCCTCCTCCTATCCTATCTATCCTTGTACAATCATCCGTTTTATCGCAGCCTTGCATTATCATTGCTACGAAAAGAAATACAGCTAGAATATTCCAATTTAAATGTCCTTTTTTCATTTTTAATTTGATTATATATTGCATATTGGTCCGCCGACAATTTGCCCTAACTTATCGTTTATTTGAACTTTGGTTTTATCCTTTTCCTTATTCTTCTTTAAATTCAGAGTGGCATTTATAGCATTGATACTTACTTGCCGGAAAAGGAATCGGCAATCCAATAAGCATAAGAGCAACGATTGACCTTACCCTATTAAGTTTAATTTTTGTAACATTTCCAGAATTACAATTAGGACATTTAATTTCAGAATCTTCATAGTCTTCATTTAACTCAGGATTATCCTTTAATATTTCTTCAGCCCTTTGAATATCATTAGCCCTAACCTGTAATCGAATGCCGCCAATAGCTTGAGAGTAAAAATTATGTACTTGGACAGTAAATTCGTCTTTGGCAAAACATTCAATTCCATAAGATTCGAGCTTACTCCTATCAATAAAAAGCTCATATGGAAACATGTAAGTTTTTACAGTAACGTATTCGTTCATTTAAAAAGGGCGCCTAAAAATGTTATCTATTTGCAAGTTACTATATTTCTATCTTGCGAGGTATTCCATCCTTTATTTAAACTTTGTAATTCGCAAGCCTAAGATAATCATTGGATACTTAGTATCGAAAAAGGTTCGAATAAAACAACCAATCCGTTACCTTATAATCAAAAGGTCAATATTAACCCCATTTCAGAAATTCATCAAACTGGAAGATTTAGCTGAGATGTTACTTTTCGAGATGACCATCATTACCCTAATTTGGACGAATTCACCTTTTGGCCGGTCTTAGGCACGCTTATGGCAATATAAAATAGGAATCTCCTTTGTAGTTTTTTAGTTGAAAAAATCATTGATTCTCTGGCTATACGATGGTTTAATGGCTATTTTTTACTTCCCATAGGCTTAGAGCTCAAGCATGAGTTGGTTGTAGGAGAAATAAACGACCTCCTCCCTTTAAACAGTTCGGTTTCAGAGGGAGCTTACACTACTTGTCATAGCCAAAAAGTTATTTATAACTATAAAAAAATGGTTCAAACAATTGAATCTCTACAGTTGTAGAATTAAATATTTATCTCTACATTTGTAGAATTAAATAATTCGAACAATGAAAAAAATCTTTTTTGCTTTAACTATATTATTGGTATTCGCATCTTGCAAAGAATCAACTAGAGCTTTCAAGCTCAATGAAACTCACAAAAATAAATCCAAAAAATTAGATTCTTTGTACAGCGAGTTGCTTGAATATGGAGAGTTTAACGGAAATGTGCTTATTGCGGAAAATGATACTATTCTTCTTCAAAAAAGCTACGGAATTGCTAATAGAGAAAAGAAAGGAAATTTAAACATAAATTCTATTTTCAATTTAGCATCTGTAACTAAACAATTTACCGCTACGGCTATTTTTATGTTGGATAAAGAAAATTTAATATCCCTTGATGACGAAATAACGAAATATATTCCTGAACTCAACTTTTATAAAGGAATTACAATTAATCATCTAATCCATCATACTTCAGGATTACCTGATTATATGAACTTATTGGACCAAAAAGGCAATAAATCTATTATAGCTACAAATGAATATGTTATACAATTATTTGAAAAAGAAAGACCGGAAATTGTTTTTAAACCTAATGAAAAATGGACTTATAGCAATACAGGTTATCTATTGTTGGCATCTATAATTGAAAGAGTAACTAAAATAACTTACGCAGAATTTCTAAAGAAAAATATTTTCAAACCTTTGGAAATGAATAATACCAATGTCCTTTTTGTTTACAAAGACAGTTTGCAAATTGAAAATTTAGCGCTTGGATATACAAAAGATTCTACAGGTACTTATCTTGGACATAGTGATTATGGAAAGTCATTTGATGGTGTTTACGGACAGGGAAGAATATATTCAACAACCTCAGATTTGTATAAATGGGATAGAAGTTTAGCTAATAACAATTTGCTTTCAAAAGAAGATACAAAAATTCTATACTCCTACTCAAAACTGGATTCTGGGGAACCTATTAATTATGGTTTTGGTTGGTTTATTAGAGACCACGAAAATTATGGGAATACTGTTTTTCATAGTGGAGATTGGGCAGGTTACGTAACATATTTAGAAAAACATTTTGAAAAAGACAAAACAATAATCATACTTCAAAATAATGGTAATGCGACCGGTAAAACAAAAATACCCATAGCTAACACCAAAAAAATCTTGTATGGACTAGATGTTGAGAAAACCTTTAGACTGATGGATGAAACTCAAAAGAAATACGCAGGAATATATCTGTCTGAAAAAGGGAATGAAACAGAAATCATCTTTGAAAACAAATCTCTCTGGGTGCCTTTGAACCCGCAAGTAAAATTAGAACTAATACCAGTTTCAAAAACAAAGTTCATAGTCGATGGTTTTTCGCCCGAAGTGAGCTACACTTTTTTTTTAAATGATAATGGTGAAGTTGAGAAATACAGAATACAACAAATAGAACAAGGAATTGACCGAATGGAAACTAGAAAGAAATAAGTATGGCTAACAAAGAACTGAGGTACAAAAAAAAGAAATTCTCCCTTAATCTGGGGCATATTAACTCGAGGCCCATAAATTCCAATATTTGATTCTTCGGGCTTGTCCTATTATCTTTCTTTGCTAATAATACAGAAAACATTGAAACGTGATCTTCATCATATGGCCTCCTTGATTTTGTAATAGCACAACATTTTCTTAGTAGTTTATTGATCAAAACAATGCCAGTTTCTTGCTCTTCCCCTAGTTCTCGACACCCCTATAAACGGCCTAACCTGCCTTTTTGTGCTTGTGCGTGGTAGAGTAACATAAGAAAAGAAGGTTGAGCAACTTTCTATTACCAATCTTGCTTGTCCGTGCACCACCTCTATCGCTACTCCCCGATTCATGTATTCTTAGGGTAATACTAATATAACTACAAAGTTGTGTTGCCGTCCCCAATTTTCTAAAACCATCAGTGCCATTATCAAAACAACGCAGTCCACTGCTCTATGCCAGGTATTGATGTTAACAAGCCCGATTACTATTGTTGATCTTCTTTTAATTCAAACTATTATGATGGAAAAAAGCAGGTTCGGTTAAAGCCAAATCATAAGAAAAGCAAACTGATTTTCAGTAAAAAGATAACTCACATGGTTGAATATGTTAATAGTCCTTCTCTTAAACTTTTAACAGAGGTTGTTTAAATTAAACCATCCACATGCTAATTCATTGAGAAATAACCTGTATCAGAAGTTCATTATCGACGTAAATAAAAGCTTAGTTGCTTTGAAAATATTCTATTCTAACAGAAAAGCTGATTCTTAAAAAAGCCATCCTTTATTTGAACTATTCTGAATCTATTTCATTTTCCTTTTAAAATATACCAAACCATGTATCTAAATAGCACATTAAGATTCATTGCAGAATAATTTACTGCATATTACGAACTATCGAGTGTACTGGTACTCATTTCTGGTAAGCCAAGTATTTTTATCCTCAAATTTTACTTTTTTTCGAATGACAAACCTGTTTTTTCCTAAGATGTAAATGTTTTTTATAAGTGCCTTCTTGTTGTTGTCTTTTCCTTCGTATTCGGTAATCACATGTACTTCTTCGTTTTCTAATTGTTCTATGGAAATGACAGGTTCTTTATTCAGCATGGCACCATCTTTTGATACTTTAATCATGCCCTTGCTATTAGCATTGGGTTCATTAGGATAGCTAGTAAAAAGGACCAATTGATATTTGTTCTTACCTTTTTTAACGTTTAATTCCGCAGGCATAGTAATGGGCGTACCATCGCTATAATTTGAGTAGGTAAGAGTACCTGTCCATTTTCCTAAGAGCACGGTCAAGTCTTCGGGAGAAATGGATTCTTGGGCGCTAATGATAGATGCTAAAAAAAAGGCGGACATTAACACAACAGCCTTTATTCTTTTTTTCATAATGGTAGTGTTTTCTATGGATTTCCTTAAGGAGTAGTTCGTTTTTATTTTGTTACAGTCATTTCAACCTTTATTTGAACTTTGGAAATTTGCAGTCTAAGACAACCATTGGATAATTAGTATCGAAAAAGGTTGTTTTTATGTAACTTCTTATACTTCGGAATATATGTACCGGTTTACACTTATTCGCTCAAAATTCACTCGGTAAAATTACAAGTTACGGTATTCACAATTTTAACGAAGTAAGCTAATTAACTTGCAAAAGTATTTCTTTAATCGCTCCGATCACCAATTCCGGTTCTTCCAACTGTATGAAATGACCACTTTGTGAAGTAGAAATAATCTTGGTCTGAGGAACCTTTTTCTTAAAGTCTCTATACAGTTTATTTTGAAGGTCAATTAATATTTTGTCAGATGCATTTTCCACTTTATTGGACTCGAGCAGAATAATGGGGATATCTGTTCCTGTTAAAAAAGTTTTCAAAATCGAGTCGTGGGAATTATACGCTTTGACTTCCATTTGAAATCCCTTCGGTATCAGCTTCATTTGAACTGCCAATGTGCTGTCCGCTATTCTATTTTCCTCATCAGTTGAGATTTTGCGATACTCTTCTTCTAAATATTCGCTTCCAGGGTCAACAAGTACCAAACCCACAATGTTATCTGGATAACGATTCAAATAGTAACGCGCAACGTAACCCCCCATTGAATGTCCGACAAATATTATCGGAGTATTACCAATCCCTTCCTTGGCCAATAGTTCCTTTAACTCATTAGATAAATTTTCCAATGTTCTGGGAGAATCAGTAAGTTCAGACTTTCCGATACCTGGCTTATCATAAGAGATTGTCTTGGTAATTTTTGCGATTTTTTCCTGAACTATACTAAAATCTTCTAAATCACTTCCACCACCATTTAGGAAGACCACCACCGGCTCTCCTGCTCCCCAAGTCAAAATATGCAATTGTTTCCAATTCACTTGATTGAAATGGTAGTCAGGCTCGTTTTTACATGAACCTAGAATTACTGAAACCAACAATAAAATCAAAGACATCTTCATACGAAACTCAGACGAGCTACTTCTTAAGTTGTTACATTTCCAATAAAATCTAACCTAGCACTATTAAAGCAGCAGCCACTATCAATGTTGGTTCTACAGGACCCACAAAAAATTGTATTGTAATCTTTTAAGAAGTGGTCATCAATTATTATGAATCCACTTTCCTCCAAATGATAAAAACGGTTTTTCGTTTGCTGGCGGATAATTTCTTGGACTTCTATAGCGGATACTATTACCTTCTATATTATTGTTGTCCAAGTCTATTTCCGTGTATAGCAGCCCATAAGGATGGACAAGTGCATAGTTGTTCTCCAATTGCATATAAAACAAGGGATAAGTAACTTGATCTGAACCCTTAGGGTTAAGGATGATTTTATCAGTTTTTCCATTTAGTGTAAGAATCCCTTTTTTTATGGTTTCGTTATCCTTAGAATCTACTGTCCTAAGAGTAATATCCCACTCTCCATTAGGTTGTTCTATTGGAGTAGCGGAGTTCAGAAATGGAAGAGCCATAAGATGGGCTGTTTCTTCAATGTAGGCTGGGCTATATGTGTTGGCCATTATGGCCACGACCAGGCTATTTTCGGGAAAAATGCTCAGAATGCTCCTCGTCCCTCCCATAGCACCTGCATGTTCAAAAACCGGGCGTCCATCAATGTCCCAATTGCGGCGCCAACCTATACCTACTCCCGTTTCTTCCCCTGAGTTCAATTTTTGGCTTGCGAACATTTCCGATACCATTTCAGGTTTTATAAAACCGCTCAGGTAGGCATTGCCTAATTTGACCAAATCAGTTGGTGTTGATATCATGCCACCACCACCCCATTTGTAACTGGGGTCCTCGGGGTTTTCAATTTTATACGGTTTTTCTTCTTTGTCAAGACCATATAATATTGTCATATTTTGTGATTCCCCAATTCTCATGTCGGGTCCAGTATTGAGCATTCCTAAAGGGTGAAATATTGCGTTCTTCATATAATCCAAGAATGTTTGCCCTGAAGCCTCCTCAATAACGGCTGACAATAGCGTATATCCATGTGTCGAATAATTATATACTTCACCGGGAATATTGAGAAGGTCCTCATGGGAAAATACTCTTAAAGACTCCGTTACGGAACTATAGTAACGCTTTTGAATACTATCAGTTGAGGAGTAATGTGGTATGCCCGAAATATGTCCAGCAAGTTGCCTCGACGAAATCGGGTATTGTTTTTCTGAATATTCAGGAACATAGTTTTGAACGGGCAAATCGAGATTTAAAAGATGGTCTTGAGCCAATTTGGCCAAGGCGGTTGCAGTCATTGTTTTTGATACCGATGCAGCACGAAATTGTGTCTCGGCCGTCACCAGTTTATTGTTTTCAAGGTCCGCATATCCAAAACCTTCTGAAAATACTATATTACCCCTTTTCATTATTGCTATGGACATTCCGGGTGGCATTCCTTTTTTCCCCACCAGTTCATTCCCCATATTTCTAATCAATTCTTCACGATGTTTATCCTTTGACTCGCTACACCCCAATGATAAGAACATAGCGAGTATTGTAAGACATAATATCTTGTTCATACCAGTATTAAATGAGTTGAAAATTTTCAATTTTGTAGATAATTACTCGATCCTGTATTTTGGAACGTTAATTCTCAGCTCCTGCCGATTTAAGATATTCGACTAAAGAAGTATGACCCTTTATTTGAGCCATTTTTAAGGCAGTTCGTACCCTTTTTTTTCCATTATGAAGTTCGGTGCACACTTTATTAACATCGGCTCCTTTTTCAACCAGAAATTTGACAACATCCAAGTGTCCTTGTTCACTGGCATTAATTAAGGGAGTTTCATCGCCGGGAACTTCTTGATTTATGTCAGCACCTAATGCTATTAAGAGCTTGACCGTTTCAATATATCCTCCTTTAGATGCCATGATCAATGGATTTCCGTCGCCTTTGACCCCCATATTGATATCCGCTTCGAGTTCCACAAGAGCCTTGACCATTTCCAAATTCCCCATTTTACAGGCTTGGATTAAGGCACTACCATCGCCATGGAATTTCGTATTTACATTCGCTCCTTCTTTGATTAGAAGCCGCACGAGTTCTATATCTCCTTTTCTGGCGGCTAACCAAAGTGGATGCCCGTCACCATTGGTGCCAAGGTTAGGGTCGGCACCTTTTTCAATCAAAAACCTAGCTATTTTATAATTTTCTCCACGGATTGCCAATAGCAGGGCAGTACCATCGCCTTCTTGAAGGAAATTTACGTCTGCACCTTGATCAATCAATTCTTTTACTAACTTGAAATTCCCATCCCATGCGGCTCTTAGCAATGGGGTCAAATCTTGATCAAAATCATTGTCATAAATATTTTTGTGTTCCTCATCTTCATTCATTTGAGTTGATTCGATCTTATCTTGTGCTTGTAGCGAAAAAGGTTGGTTGAGCAATAATAATGTCACCAGTAATGTAGGTGCGATAAATGCATACTTCCAGTAGCTGTGTGCGTTCGATTTCTTCCTGTTCATCATGATTATTCGTTTTTTGATTAATGATTGATTATAATTCGATACTATTGTGAGCGGTTTTCGCTCTACCCCTATTTGCAATAGGTTCATTTGATAATTCTGTGGCTCCGCAATCGAAGATTGCAAAAGCAGGTAATCGGTTTGATATTCAATATTTTTCTCGACATCTTTTCTGAACCACCAGACAAATGGATTGAACCAGAGAATGATTACGGCGATTTCGGAGAGCAACAAGTCGATGGAATGTTTTTGTCCTACATGAATTTTCTCATGCTCCAATATTTGTTCGTAGGTCTCGGCATTGTAATTGTTGGGATTTAGGAAGATATACTTGAAAAAAGAACGAGGACCATTCTCATCGCTTACATTTAGTATGGTATACTCCGAATCTTGAACCCGATCATCTGTTTTTGTTACCGTTAAAAATATACTGATAATCTGGAAAATTAGATGTGCGGATAATATGAGGACACCGAACATATAAATAAAGAACAACCAGAAACCTAAACTATAACCACTTTTGGGAGAAGAGGAAATGAAATTACCATTTTCCATCGATTCCTTATTTTCGGTTTCTGAAACCTTTGTTTCGAATACCGTCGGTTCAAATTCGGTCTGTGCTGGTTTTTCGTTGCTTGTCCGTTCTAACAAAATACTAACCGCGCCTTGATGTTCTACCAATTTTGGTAATGAAATGAACGGTAGCGAGAACGCCAATAATAGACTGGCCATTAGATATAATCGGTTCGCGGCAAAAAAACTTTCACGCTCCAGCAGTAGCTTGTAGAAGGCGAACAAAACCATAATTACGATAGAAGTTTTTGCGAGAAATATCATGGCATATTATTTTTTGATTTGATTATCTCGATTAGCTCATCGATTTCCTTATCTGAAAGTTGTTCCTGTTTGGCAAAATGCGCCATCATTTTAGGTAAAGAGTTCCCGAAATACTTTTCCTTGATATCCTCTATATGTTCCTTGCGATAGGCTTCCATTGGGATTACAGCACTATAGCGATCCGTATTCCCCAACTTTTCGGATTCTAAAAATCCCTTTTTGACCAGAATTTTTACAATAGTCGCTACTGTATTGTAATGAGGCTCCGGTTTTGGCAGAGCCTCTAAAATTTCTCGGATAAACATTCCCTCCTTTTGCCAGATAACTTGCATAATCTGGTCCTCCCTTTCCGTTAATTTTTTCATATCCAAATTAATTATGAAACAATACTACTAATTATTTAGTAGATATACTAATTAATTAGTAAAAAGTGTTTTGAAATGAAACATAAATCAAATGGACGTAAAATCTATTCTTTAATCTGCATAGAGGTAGATTAACATTCTAATACCTTGAAACGGCTGTTTGACAATAGTATCATTCTAATCGTTTTGTTAGAGCGTAGTCAGTCTCATTTTCCGTCTCATTTATAAGTTTCATAAAGTAAGGTTTTATGAGACTAATTTCGTTTGAATATTGATGACTATCTATTAAGTAGACTTATCGTTTAATTAAACTTTAGAAAATATAATATCCCGTACTTAGTTGGATAACGGTATTAGTCCCTTTGTTAAAGTCAAAATTTTGAACCGCTTTACTAATTCCTTGATAAACATTCACCTCTATAATAAAATCATTGATTCGATGTCCCAATCCTAATTTAATTCCGATGTCGAATGTTGATTTAGGTCCAGAAGTAAAAACTGAGTTATTATCAGAGACTAAAAACCCGATCTGAGGACCAACCAATAAATAGGTCGTATCGAAAAACTTAAAATCAAGCGGTACATTCAAATAGTCCAATCTTTCAGTTCTAATATTCCTGTAAATATCCCTATTACCCTGCTGAGAATACATTAATTTGGGTCTGAATATTAATTTTTCATCTAATTCAATTTCGTAAAATCCTCCAATATGAAACCCGAACTTATCACTTATATAAATTTCACTCAGAAAGCCCTCAGAAATTGACGAGTTATTAATACCTATAACAGCACCAAGTTTTTTTTGAGCGCTGCATAATATTGGCAGTAATAATATTACTAGTAAAGCTGATTTTTTCATTTCAATTTTTTGGCGATAATTTCTAATGAGAGACTTAAATTACTTCCATAAAGTATTTTAATCATCCTTTATTTAAACTTTGGTTATTAACTTGCCGACTTCTGACGGTTGTCTTTCATAGCTATTACCACAACTTTGTTTTTATCGAAAATATAATATATCGTGGTATTCTTATGAATAACAGCTCGTCTTAAAAGCTTGGGACTTTGAGTTTCTGGATATAGTGATGGGAAATTAGAAACCGTTAACTCAAATTGCCTAAGCAATTTTTCAAACTTCAACACCTCTTTTTTGCTGAATTTTTTGGCCAAATAATCTTTTATGGAGAGGGCATTTAGCAATGACCTCCTAGTCCATTCTACTTCAAAAGGTTTATCCATTTGTCAAACCATTCCAAAAGTCCTGCGAAGACATGGTATCACCTTGTTGATATTCCCTTATTCCAGATAGAATATTTACTCTATCGCTTTCAGTAAGTTCTGACCACCAATCGGTATTTTTACCCTCGCTAGATAACTTTACGGAATTGAGCAAGCCCAATATGGAATCATCGGTCAGAGAATTTATCCAACCAACCAATTCTTTCCTCGTATTGTTTAATTCTGCTGTACTCATATTATCACTTTGAAGTAAAGTTACAAAAACTGTACAATTATTATTTCAACTTTAGAACACTCATCCTTTATTTGAACTTTGTAAACATGTTTTTTAATCAACTTCTCGATATTCAATTAATTTTTTTAATCTTTCTGGCAACTCTTTAATCTCCGTCAAATTAATCAGACCATATTGAGAAATTAATGGTTTTGAAATATCGAGATAGTGAAAGAAAAATACAATCCTAAAAGAAACAAGTTCTTTTGGTTGGTCAAAATCATCACCTATTATCTTTGTTCCATCTGCATTAAGATATTTTTCATCGTAAGCGGTTTGCCAATCAAGTTTATTCTGGTTTCCTATTTCTTGAGTTATCTCTCCGCAATCAAAATCACAAATTTCCTCATCAAATATTATCTCAACTAGGTTAGCAGAATCAACTCCATCAATTTTATAGATTCCAATTAGTTGAGAGTTCTCATGAAATTTATTTTCTAATCCCTTCTTTTTTCTAAAATTGAATATTCCCATAAATTTGAGTTCTTCTTATTTATATTTCGAGAATAGTTTGTATGCTTTATTTAAACTTTTCTGAGTACCCACTTGTACTAAGAAATTCATCAAAATCCTTTATCTCAATAATATCTTTAATTGCAATGTTTTTATCTTTTGCCTTTTCGTAATAAGACTTAGTAATCATGTATCCGACAAAGTAGCCCGTATCCATTGGCCGCTTATCGGTTTTGCTCGACCCGTACAACCATTTACTCCAATCTTCAGAGTACATATCATTTAAGAATTCGGACCACAGTAATTTTTCATTTTCTCTTCCAAATTCATACATAGGGCTTACAAAAGCTTGGCCGTAGAATAATTCCGTTAAAAAATCTGCAGAACCCTCCTTAATGCAAGCACTTAATACATTTTCAGATTCATAATTCTGTTGTAAATGGATGGTCTCATGTATGATGGTTGACCTTATATTATTTGCATAAATAAAAGACATATCTTCCTCAAATTCGCTTAAATCAATTTCAGTCAACGGTGCATTCATTTCTGCTGCCATTATGATTGTCTCGTTATTATAAGCTCTTCCTTGAAATACCATTGGGGTAACGAATACACAAACATTTCCCGGTTTAAACTTGGGATAAACTTGTTTTACTTTTTCAAAGCTTGCATGGATATCAACTGAAATCTCATGCATATCCAAAGTAGGCTTCCTTAAACTTTCCCAAAACTTCGGGTATTGCTCAAAACTTTCTAAATAATTTTCAATATTCCGCATGTCTCCAGAAAGTACGAGCTGCTCTTTAAACAAGTTACTTGCCTTATCATGATATAATTCTTTAAATACTTTAGCCTTGTCATTTGTCTTTTTAATAGAATCATAAGCTATCCAAAAATTGGTAATATCACTTGTCTCAATCAGGTACTCATTTTTCGCCTGTCCAGAACAAGAGATAAATAAAATTGACATTAAGACTAATAGAAATTCTCTCATATTTTTATGATAATTCGATATTAGTAATCAATCCTTTATTTGAACTTATTGTTTTCTCTTTCTTGATACTCTAACCATTTTTTGCAGGTTCTTTGACGTTTCTTGCGCTCTGAAATTAAACCAAATATGGCAGTTATCACAGCCGGTACAAAGAGTAATATGATTATCCAGAATAACATTTAAAAAATCGTTTATTTGAACTTTAGTCTCCCAAAGACTTTAGGCCATAGTCCAGTTGATTATATTTTCGTTTCCATTCAAGATATCCGTAAAATGAGACGACAAAATATATGACTGCCAATATTGAGTAAATATGTAATCCCCTTGTAAAATACAAGTAGATACTTAGACTATTCAATATAATCCAAAATATCCATGTACTCAATACTTTTTTCGCTTCTAAATAGGTGGCTAAAAAACTAAAAACAGTTGTGAACGCATCGAGATAAGATTTTTTGGCATCGCTATAATTATCAAAATAATAGCCCAATAGTCCAGCAAGTAAAAACCCCAATATTATAATTCTGATGTGACTTGAAAAGCTCCACTTAGAAATTTTTAGAATCTCTTCATCGTTATTGGTTCTGTTCCAAAGATAGAAGCCATAAAAGCCCATGATAACATAGTAAATGAAGAGAATACACTCAGAATATAGCTTAGTGATATAAAACAAGTAAATACTAACAAGAGAACCAAGGATTCCAAATAACCAGCATATCTTTTTTTCCTTTAAAAGAAAAAAAAGAAAAGCCAAGTTCAATACTACCCCTACCATCTCAAGTGTTAAATTCATTCGTTATTAACAGCAAAAACTGATATTGAATTCCATCCTTTATTTGAACTTTAGTATTTCTTTAATGAAGGTAAGAAATAGAAACTAGTGTGCCGTAAATGGTTCCTTTTAAAAGACTTTACAAGAACTCTTACTTTCTATCAGAAAACCCTATTAATTCAAAAAAACGGTATTTATAAGTTTCGCTTATCGGTATTCTTTTGTCAGCGATTTTGATTCTGTTCCTTTCAACGAATTCTATTTGCTTGATGGAAACCAAGAAGGATTTATGTACACGACAAAATTTATCCTTTGGCAAAAAACCCTCCAGCTCTCCAAAGGTCTGTAACGTCAATATTTTCTTTCCGGCTGTCTGGACATTACGATAATCCCCCATGCCCTCGATGAAGAGGATATCGTTAAATGATATCTTTTGCATCCGATATTCGGTCTTGACAAATAAATAGTCTTTTTCAACTATACTTTTAGCGCTGAGAATCCCATATGTTTTTTCAACGGCTTTTAAAAAACGCTCAAAACTAAAAGGCTTCAACAGATAGTCGGTAATATTCAATTCATATCCCTGCAAAGCATAATTCTCGTAGGCCGTTGTAATGATTACCTTCGGAGGGTTTGCCAAGGTTTTGAGCAATTCGATGCCGGTAAGGTCATCCATTTCTATATCGAGAAAGATTAATTGGACCTGTTCGGTTTTCATAAACCCCAATGCATCAATTCCGTTATCGAAATCTCCCACTAAATTCAGGAACGAAATTTTTTGGACATAGTTTTTTGTTCGCTCCAAAGCCAAAGGTTCGTCCTCAACTATGATACAGTCTATAATCATGATAGCTCAATTTGTAATGTTGTTTCATAATAGCCGCGATCGGATCGGATGTTCAATTCGTAATTATCCTTATATATCATATCCAGTCGCTGTTTAACCGATACCAAGCCTATGCCGCCTTCGTTCCTGTTTTTATCCTCAATAGTATTTTTAAGTACATTTTTACATTTAAAGTATAATGAGTCGGAAGCTATGTCTAAGTGAAGCTCAATGGCTCCATCCATTTTTTTGTTACCAACATGTTTAAAGGCATTTTCAACGAATACAATGAAAATCATTGGTGCAATGGTTATAGCACTTGGATTTCCAGTAATATTGAAATTCACAAAATTAGGGTTGACCGATCTTATTTTTTGAAGATCGATGTATTTTCTTAAATATTCGATTTCATCAGTTAAAGGAATCATATCCACATCATTCACACGATAGAGCATAAACCTAAGTAAATCCCCCAATTTTTTCAAATACTCGGACGCGATTACAGGATTACTTTCGATCATCACGTCAATATTGTTTATAGTGTTGAACAGGAAATGTGGGTTGATCTGATTTTTTAATAGATTTAGCCGGGTTTCAAGTGTTTTACTTTCTAACTGAACATTCTCCAGCTCTTTGGTCCTGCTATATTTCCAAACACGGGACAAAGCCCCTAGAATTGTGAAAAGTATTAAGATTGGGTAAGCAATGAACAATGAAATTTCGTCTATTTCTTGAAAGTAAAAACTTGCTAGGTACAAGAAAAGGGCAGGGAATAAAATTATGCCTGCTACGCTCAGTAGTATTTTAGTAAAACTTGACTTTGCCAAACAAAAAGGTGCCACAAGATAATAAACGGTATAAAACCCAAAGGCTCCGATAACAAGGATAATCAAGTTGTTCAGGATATTGCCCTTGTCCAAAAACACTTCCGAAAAATCTACACTATTATTTTCTATCGAAAATACACTTCGGAAAAAAATCCAGACAAAGAAAGAAATAATGAAGGGTAAGCAAAACCATATTGCGAGGTGGCCAAATGCTGTTCTGAGTCTATTCATGGTCCGGATTCAATTTTCTACTTAAGTGTTTTAATAATTGTGCTCGAATACTAAAACCATATTTCTATTGAAGATAGTAAATCTTGAACAAGCCCTGTGCCGTTTCCTTTCTTGATAAAAGTATAAACAATGATTCCCTCAGCATAATTATCGTACGAGCTGTACTGCTGAAGCAGATCTAAGGTTTCATCATTTTGTTTTTTTAGCTCAAAGTTCATTGGGACACCTTTTTTTGGATAAAGAAAAAGTGTACTACCTTCGACTCCCCAATCACCCCCACCATCTGAGCTGTTAAAGGAGCCATCCTCCAATAGTTCAAGTTCGTTCCCGATAAAGGCCTTCAAAGTTTCAAATCCCTGTGGCGTTCCATTGTCAGAATTGACTATGGTGGAATTAACTTTGGTATACGTTCCTGAAATGGAATCTATGGATAGATCTACTTCAATAAACGATTCTTCACTTTTTTCACAGGATACGAAAATCGTTAGCGCAACAATCATCAATATACTGGTAAAGGATTTCAAAATTCGACTTTTGTTAATTCTCATTTTTTTCATGATATATAAATTTTATTGTTTCTCCAAAACTCTTGAAATATAAACTCCTTGGGAAATGTAATCTGTGTATTTGGCAATCATACCCGTAACATGGAATATGAATCCACATTCTCGGGTCCAAGTGACCTATCACTCGTTCCGTAAACTTATTATCGGGCTACTATTGGCGACCGTCACTGCTTGGTATCCAACTGTCAATATTGCAATACATAGTGTCGTAATTCCACCGATAACAAAAACAGCCCATCCAATATCAATGCGGTAGGCATATTGTTCCAACCACTTACCCATGAAATACAATGCAAGTGGGGAAGCCATACAAAAAGCAATTACGATCAAGGTTAAAAATTCCCTTGAGAACAGGAAAACAATGTTTTCTTTGGTCGCTCCTAATATTTTACGGATGCCCGCCTCTTTGATTCGTTGCATTATCATAAAAGAAGCGAGACCGAAGAGTCCTAACGCACTTAAGAAAATTGCTATTCCAGCGGCTAAGCTGTATAAATTCGATAGCCGTTTCTCCTGTTCATAGGAATTGGCAACCTTTTCTTCCAAAAAATTATGGTCGAACACATAGTTCGGGAATACATCGTTCCATAAATTTTCAATATCCGTTAGTATCCCCGATGTTTGGTTGGATGCCAATTTGATGCCGATTTGACCATATAGATCTTCATCCTGCAACAGTATTACCGATGAAATTTCATCCTTAAAGGAATGGTCCTGAAAGTCTTTCATGACGCCTACGATAGGACCCTTTTTAATTTCCCATAACACTATTTCCTTATTGAGGGCTTCCTGAGGATCTGTAACCCCCAACTTTTTCAACAAGGTTTCGTTGACCAAGAACTCATTGGACGTATGCAAAGAACTTATGTTCCTTCCCGCGACCAAAGATATTTTGTAAGTGTCCAGAAAATTATGGTCGGTTGCCTTGACTATGGAATAGAAGTCGGTGTCATCCGAGGCATTGTTATAAACAAAGCTGCTCCATTGGTTCCTATTTTCGTCAAGCGGCGTATTGGAACTATAACTAGCGTTGATCACTCCGTTTACCGCCATGATTCGATTCCGAAAATATTCCCTCTTACCGAGTGAAATACTATCCTGTGGAAGGGAAATATTGATAATGGCATCTTTATCAAAGCCTACGGATTGGTCCATGAAGAAATTCATCTGCCGTAAAATTATCAATGTACCTATAATCAGGGCTTGAGCGATGACGAACTGAATCACTACCAGACTTCGTCGAAGGGAAATACCGCCTGAACCTATTTTCAACACCCTACTTTTCAGGGCGTCAACTGCCTTAAACCTTGAAAGGACGACCGACGGGTAGAACCCGGCCATAAGAGTGACCAAGACTATGGATAACAATAAGAATAGAATAAGTTGACCTACGTTTATGATACTGATGGATAATGGTAAGTCCAACATATTCCCGATGGGATCAAGCAATACAATGGTCAAGACTATTGCGAAAATCATGGCGAATAGAACTATCAAAAACGTTTCCGTGAGAAACTGTATTTTCAAATGCGACCTTGTACTTCCCAAGACTTTTCTTACGCCCACCTCTTTGGTCCGTTCCATGGCCTGAGTGGTCGATAGGTTGATAAAGTTCACACAGGCGATAAACAAAATGAAGATAGCGATTGTCCAAAGCACACCAATAAGCTCGGTACTGATACTTTTTCCACTAAAATTTCCGGATTCGGTATCAAAATGAACTTCTTCCAACGATTGTAATATAAGACCGTCCTGATTGTTCTCTGATTTTTTTTCCAGGGCAAGGAGATCTAGTTGTGTATTTACCAAGGATTCCGCTGCCTTATCCGTTAGCAACACATAACAGCCAAAATTACCGTTGATATTGTCCCAATCATCCGAGTTCGCCAGTTGCCGAGTGAACCCGGTGCCATATGAAATCACTATTTTGAATTGTAGGTCTGAATTGACAGGGACGGTTTCGATTACCCCCGTTACCCTTAGCAACAGTCCGTTGTTGACTTTAATCACCTTTCCTGTTGCCTCTTGCCAAGTTCCGAAGTACTTTTCGGCTATTTCTTTACTCAGTATAACGGTATCGGGGTCTTTTAGGGATGCTTGGTTACCTTCCAACCAATCAAAATCGAAAATATCGAAAAGACTGGGCTCAGTAAAGAATATTCCCGCTTCTTCCTTGAATTTTTTCGATGTACCGCCCGTTTCATCCAGTACTTGAACCTGGATATCGTATGCGGCAAATACGGTGGCACTTTCCTCTATCTGCGGTATGGCCGTCTTCAGTTCCTGGGGCAGGGCGAACGGTACACCGCTGTTGGTCGAATGTTCATTCTCAGTTTCTGAGCTAAATTGCGTGAGTACCCTAAATATGAGTTTTTTGTTCGTATGGTATTTATCGAAGCTCAGTTCAAATTGAACAATCAAAAAAATCAAAAGGCAGACCGTAATACCTATGCACAACCCTCCTATATTGATAAGGGCATGACCTTTTCTCCGGACCAGGTTCCTCCAAGCAATCTTGATATAGTTTCTAAACATAGGTTCCTATTTTTGATGGATAAAAATGGAACATTGAACTATAATGCAAAAAAGAAATCTGTAAAACGGGGAATCATGTCTGTGAAATAGGAATGGAACAATACTTCCTTGAAAGGGCCTTACACGTAACGAACTATTTACGTTCAGAAACTGCTTTTCTACAGTTCCACTTGTCGTTCTTTATAGTAGTTCCGGTAATTTAACTATTATGGAACTAATAAATGTGTGATGTTTGAAGTGTTGACAAAGTGCATTTTGGCCAAAACGAGTGTATTATTCAATCCTTTATTTGAACTTTAATATTCTGATTTATTATTGCTTCGATAGTCTTTTTAGAGCCTTACTCATTATTGAATCATCCCCTTTTAAGAAATCCTCAAGGGTTTTAGCAACCATAATGTCAGGTTGAATCCCATAACCTACAAATTCACGTCCGTCTGGATAGGTGTCCCTTTTAGTGCAAATGCGGGCTTTACCGCCACCAGGCAACCTAAGGAACATTGGTTGTCCAGTACTTCCATAGGTATAATCACCCATGGTTTCAAAATTTTGAAGAGGATCGGCGGCAACCAAAAAATCCTCCGCAGCCGATGCAGTGTTGTTGCCGATAAGCACAATCGTTGGCAATTTGATGAGACGATCGTTTGGATAAATCGTGTCAGGTCCGCTCTCAAACCAATAATCGTCCTTGTACGCAGACAAGGTCTCTAGGTCCCAATAGCCTAAATTATCTGACTCCTCATCAACAAAGGCGCCCCAAGCCTTAAACGCAGGCCTGTGATCTCTAGTTTTCCATTTGGATGTTATAATAGGATCATCGGTGAGATATTTTAAAATGTTATATCCATTCCACGAATTACCGCCTCCATTTTTCCTAAGGTCAATGATTAAACCCTTTGAGGATTGAATACTATCCAAGTAACTTTCAAATTCTTCCACGATTCGACCATTATCGAAGGAATTAAGCGAGACGTATGCAATCTCACCCATTTTCTTGAATGATGAAAGCTCCCACGGCTCGGCTGGAACTACCCAATCAATATCGGATGATTCACGACTTAAAGAAAGTTGTTTCAATCTATTTTCCGGTGTCCGAATCTCAATTCGAACCGAATCCCTTCTATTGCCGTCAAGCAATTGATATGCTTCCATATTTCGTTTGATATGTTCGGTGGAGGAACTGATGTATGGTCTGATATTTTTTTCAATATACTCTTCAACAGGAATTCCGTTAACCGCTATGATTTGTGACCCCAATGGAACGGTATCTTCAAGTTGCTTGTCACAATTGGTAACAAATAATGAACCATCTAAGGAAGTTATCCTCATTCCGGGCGAACCAATATTTCTTTGTAATTCACTAGGTAAATAAATGTTGGTATGTCCGTCGTTCAGTAGAGCGCATACTTCTTGAAGAACCCGATAGTATTCTAGATTCGAGGTTGCATTTCTTACTTTGGGGAGATAATCCAACAGAACTTTCTGCCAATCCAGATTGGGTACCTGGTCAAAAAAGGCAAAATTATATTTTACCTCTGTCCAAAAATTAATAAAACCGAACAAGCGTTCATTTTCGTTCAGTGACTTACCGTTAACCGGCTTATAAAGCTTGTTCCTTTCTAAAACCAAAATATCCACTAAAGCATCTAATGCCTCAATCATGTCGTTATTTGCGGATATGACTTCTTGATTCTGCGCATCATCGAATTCGAAGCTGTCAGATGGGGCAAAAGTCAATGGTTTTCGAACTTGAAATATTTTATTACCGGAAAGGAAAGTTGCATTAAGACTAGAGGGTATTTCCGGTTCCAATTTTAAATAGAAGGTACCTCCACCACCCATGTCAATTCCAGTATATGTACCAATGTGGTCATTGAAATCTTGCCATTCACTATTTGCATCATTAGTACTTTGGAATTCACGCAGATATACAGATACTGACTTTTTGAGATTGACCCACATAAATGTGCCTTTCGGTCTAGAGAGAGTATCATTCCCAACGATTAAGGGAATGTCCTTCACGGCTTCAAATCCAATAATTCCGAATTTAATATCAATACTGTCAGAAACTTCGGCAATATCCTTTTTCTCCATTTCCGCCAAAAATTCCATAAAATCGTAACCAGGGGACATGGCATCAAAAATATTCTGATTGTGTTTGGTTTTTTCCCCTTTAGCACAAGACACAAGAATAAAAAGAAGTATTGTAAAAAAAAGAAGAAGTCTAGGGTATCTTTTGATAATCATATTAATAAAACCACTAAAAGGTTGAGATTGAAAAATTTGGGGGTGTCCTAAAATAAGAATTTTCGTTCATAAATATGAACCAATCCTATAAACTCCCAATTGATTTGGTCTTAGCCGCACCGAAAAAACACTTTTTTTGTACATACTTCTTTTCATCGTTTAATTAAACTTTAGAAAATATAATATCCCGTACTTAGTTGGATAACGGTATTAGTCCCTTTGTTAAAGTCAAAATTTTGAACCGCTTTACTAATTCCTTGATAAACATTCACCTCTATAATAAAATCATTGATTCGATGTCCCAATCCTAATTTAATTCCGATGTCGAATGTTGATTTAGGTCCAGAAGTAAAAACTGAGTTATTATCAGAGACTAAAAACCCGATCTGAGGACCAACCAATAAATAGGTCGTATCGAAAAACTTAAAATCAAGCGGTACATTCAAATAGTCCAATCTTTCAGTTCTAATATTCCTGTAGATATCCCTATTACCCTGCTGAGAATACATTAATTTGGGTCTGAATATTAATTTTTCATCTAATTCAATTTCGTAAAATCCTCCAATATGAAACCCGAACTTATCAGTTATATAAATTTCACTCAGAAAGCCCTCAGAAATTGACGAGTTATTAATACCTATAATAGCACCAAGTTTTTTTTGAGCGCTGCATAATATTGGCAGTAATAATATTACTAGTAAAGCTGATTTTTTCATTTCAATTTTTTGGCGATAATTTCTAATGAGAGACTTAAATTACTTCAACTAAGTATTTGAATCATCCTTTATTTGAACTTTGAAGTTACAAAAGAATAATTCTTCTCAAACAGGGTAAGCTTACACAAATTAGAACTGCTAAGTTTTCTTAAACTTGTATAAAACGTGTCATTAATCTAAAGTATTTGAATATACACCAGCTTCATTTTCGAAAAAATTGTCATAGTAATTTTTCCTATTTATATTCTCAAGCAGATACAGACCTCCGAATACAGGTAATTGTGCGTCCAAATAGAAAATTGAATTAAATTTTCTAAAAGAATTAGAGGATTCTGATAGATTTTTAATAGGCGTAGATATAAAGGAATTGAAATAATTCAAATCGTAGTATTGAAAAACATGTATCAGTTCATGTGAAATTATAGACGCATCGTTTACTGATAAACTGTTCAATTCGATAACATTTGCCCAAGCTGCCCCTGCTACCATACCTTGCACCGTTGGACCTGTAGGTTTGCCTGAATAAATAATCTCTCCCAATTGGAGTGATTTGGAAATTTCAAATTTGTTGCCAAAAGCTGTATAAGCAGTAAAGAATAAAGAGAAGGGCATAATTCGATATTTGGCTCTGAATTTTTCCTTGGTATAAATTCTAGTCTATTAAAGCCTATATGCAGGTGTAATTTTTCCCAAAAATCTCTATTTTGAGAAGCATTTTCAATAATCGAAGTTCCTATGGCATTTGTGAATTTAGCTCCCCATCCATATTCTAATCTTCCGGAGGAAGAAATCCTACCGACAAGATTTTTGCTTTCATGAACTAAATAGCCTCCTAACGCACCCTGTGCCAAACCTTTTAATAACACTTTACCAAACTTCTCATTACTCTTCTTATGCAATAGAGCCCCGACACCTCCGACAAGGGAACCTAAGCCTACATTATAAACGGCCATTTCCTGTCTAGTATCCTGACAGTGTGAATCCAAGGTTACTATTAACGATAATAATGAAATTAAAGCATATCTCAATTTTCCTTTTATTTAAATTTACTTAATTCCTGAAAATCATTGCGACGATTGATATTTATAGAAGGTAAGTTAATCAAAATCCTGATGCGTTTGTTCATCAGCTACATCCAAACCGTGACCCCATATAAAAGATATGGCTATGGTAAATCTAAAGCGGCAGCCTCTATATCAAGTAGATGTCAAACAATCCTTTATTTAAACTTTACTAAAGTAATAATCTTGAAATATGGCCTATTTAGTTTAACGGGGGGGAGGTCATTTATTTAAACTTTTTAAATCTCCGGTATAAGTTAAAAATTAACATTTAGTATCAAAAAATATTCAATTTACGGTACTGTTCTTTTATTAAAGGTTAAGACAAAATTTGTTAAACAATATAGGTTTAGTTATTTTCCAGTTCTTTTAATTGTTCAATTGCTTGTTGGTTTTCAGGAATTATTTCTAAAACTTTTCTATAATTTTTAATCGCCAGTTCTTTGTTCCCAGATTTAAGATAAAAACCTGCTAGGGAATTGAATAGGTTCCAGTCATCAGGGTACGCTTCAATAGTTAACCTCAATATGTCGATGGCTTTTTCAAATTTCTTTTGTTTAAAATATCGATTGGCATGATATACCGCTAATCTTGCCGAAATATTCTTATCTAACTCTTTGAGCTTGGTTTTGGCGGCAGAGAAGTTAACCTTATTGACGACTTCGATTACATCTTCTGTATTTAGAATACTTTCGATTTCCTGAGTTGCACCAAAAAACTCTTTCCTCATATACATATTTACCTGAAGTAGCCCATCCGCTATACCTCGATTGGATAAACTGATTATAATAAGAGGGGAATTCTCTACGATTTCGACTTCACCGGAAACACCTGGTGCTCCACCGCTATGTCCATAGATTTGAGTTCCATTTACTTCATTCAAAGTCAGTCCATACCCATATCCATTATCATTATGATTGATTTTCATGCTGTTCAAGGATTCCTTTGTTACTAACCGTGCTCCTTTAAGTGCCAAAACAAACTTGTGCAGGTCTTGGGCGGTAGTCTTCCCTCCACCTGCCGGACTATCCACACCTTCTGTATCAAGCATACCAACTGGCTCTAAAATGTTCTCCTTGATATATTCGGTGTAGCTCTTATTTGATATTTTTTCAATTATCAAACCCAATACGATAAACCCGGCATTACTATAACCAAACTGAGAACCAGGTCGGAACGACAACGAATCGTTCACAAAAAATGGCAAATAATCATCAAGGGTTTCAACACTATTTTCTGGTCGGTCAAAATATTCCTTTGTAAAGAAATCTCCCAATCCGGAAGTATGTGAAAGCAGTTGTTTTATGGTAATATTATCCCTTGCCTCTTCATTGGGGTAGTCGAGTAAGATACTTCCAATTGTTTGATCAAGTTTAAGTTGTTGTGTCTCCTTTAATTTCATAATTGAAACCGCCGCAAACATTTTACTGATGGATGCCATTCCATATTTGGTTTCAGGTCTGTTCACCATTTTTTCCTTATCATTTTCAAAACCATACCCCTTTGATAGAAGTACCTTTTTATCTTCAGCAATTAGGATAGTTCCATTGAATCCATTTTCATTATCTCTTTTTTTAAGATAATCACGGATGTTTTGAACCGGCACATTGAAGGTAGCATCTGTTCCGGATTTTGCTCTTTTGCCATTGTGACAAGCGGTTAACAGTATAATCGTAAAACAGGATAGGATTAAAGATTTCATTTTTATTTGCAGTTGTTTATTATTTTTTTTAACAGGGAATCTAACTGCTCAATTTCGGATTGACTTAGTCCTTTTAGAGCAGTATTCCTATTGTCTTCAATTATCGGAAAGAGTTTCTTAATTAGATTTTCTCCTTTTTTAGAAATAATCAACTCTTTTCGCCTTCTATCCTCTTGGTTTTCGTTTCTAATCAAGTAATCATTCTTTACCATGAGTTCTATCATTCGTGTAATCGACGCATAATCTTTAAACAACACTTCTGCCATTTCTACCTGTGTTAGTTCAGACCTACTCTGTAAAAGAATAAGCAGAAGTGCTTGGTCTACGGTTATGTTAGTCTCGATTTTACGAATTTTATTTTGGGCAAACTTCCGGTAGGTCTTAATAGCCTTTTCGATAGAATAGATGACTAAATCAGTAGGTTCTTTTAAATTCATAATTATTTATTTGATATAAATATATTTGATATATCAAATAAAACAAAATGATTTTCATTTAATTTGTTAGTGCCGAGTAATTAGGCAGCTAATTTCCGCCCTATAAAACGGCCGATTTTCGGGATTGAAAAGGAAAGCACGCGTTGCCCTTCTAAAGGTTGGTTTTACGATACCGTGATAAAACATAAGAATACGTTCTAAATACGGACATCTATATTAAAGCCAACGCCCAAACTGCTAAATTTTTTGAACTTAGCTTGACTTGATTTTTTATAAATCGTACCATTTGTCATAAGACCAAGTGAAAAGAATATGGCCTCGCCCTCGTAGTTATCGCCTTCAGAATCCACCCATTCCAGAGCAACTACTACATCATCGGTCAAAATAATATCATATGCTTTCAAATCAACCGTAACTACACCTGTCTGTTTTGGCTCGATTTCCACAAATATATTATCCGATAAAATGTTATCGGCAGGTTTGCCATTTCTAACGTTATAGAAATTTAATCTGAAAATTGATTTCGCACTCAATCTATTATACGATATATTGAGGTTGAATCGGTCAACAAAAGTCGGGTTTTTCCGAATGTTGATCTTGATACCCATTTCCGCACCAAGTTGGTCGTAGCTAAAACCAGTACTTATAAACTTTGATTCGGTCTTGTTTCCGAGTGTTTTTTTCTTAAATGCTTTAGCTGTTACCGTCACTTCATTTAATTCGTTTATTTGCTCTGTCATTTCAAAAACTATAGGCTCTTCATTGCCCCCAATATCCGATACCAACATTTCGATGGGTTTGTAACCAATCATTGAAATACGTATCGTATCATTTTTGAATTCATCCGTTAATGGTAATTCAAAATTGCCATTGGCGTTAGTGACTGTGCCGGTATCGCGGCTCAATATACCAATGTTAACATATGGCAAAGGTTCTTTTCCCTCTTTATTAAGTATTTTACCGGATATCATAGAACTCCTTGTTTCCTTCTTACCACTAAGTTCATAAGGTTGGTTCGTAGTGTAATCTAGGGTGTTCAGTTTCTTCCAACTTTTTTCAAAATCACCAGTGCTTTTCAACTTTTGATTGAAGAAACTGACTGTAGTCTCCTGTAGTTGTTTATAAACACTAATCGAACTCTTGTTTGCTTCTAGTATTGATGGTATACAGACAAAAAACGAATGCCCACTATTTTTGAATCGCATATAATATTTATCCGAATTGATTTTTTTAAAGTAATTATATTCTGTAGTAGGTGTAAAACCATTTAGCTTGTCGCCACTTTCAAAATACAGATAGGCAGCATTTTGATTTTCAGGACTTAAAATACCATCATCGTGGATTTTCTTAATGGCCAGGTCATTTTCCTCACCATCTGCGCCATTGGCGTAAATATTATTGTCAGTTTCTCCAAAGTAATGTGTTTCCGTCCCATCGAAAGATACCATTGCTTTAATATTTTCATTTCTGGTCAAAAGAACGGCAGCACCCATACTGCCCCAACTACATCCGAGAACACCAATGTTGGTTGTATCAATATCGAACATCTTACTTCCAACTGCATGCTTTAAAATGAACTCGGCATCATAGACCTGCTCAAACATATCTTCTTTCGTATTGTTCATATCGCCAGGGTAGCGACCAACTGAGGAAACCGATAGAACGATATATCCATTTTGGGCCAAATTTTCTAGAACTTTGTAATTTTCAAATCCCATACCATTAAAGCCCGCCATGTAAATAATAACTGGGAATATGCCTGTTACACCCTTTAAGTTTGGGTAACTATCAGTTTTCACATTCAGTAGTTTTTGGCCATCTGTACCAACACCCAATTCAGCTACATAAAATTGTGCCAATTCTTTTGTCAAACCAGAGAAATCGGTACCATCCTGATAATCAATCGCCCTTTTTTCATATAGACTGAACAAACTGTTGAATAAAAGAGGTCGTTTACCTTTTAGGTTGGAAGGATACCACATGTCTACGTCTATCGGTCTGTAATGTAATATATCCGATGGGTTCGTATCTTGTTTATATATTCTAGTTGAGTCTATAAGATGAATTGTGGTAAACCCTGCATGATATTTTTCGTCGGGTCGTTCTTGAGCCAGACAACTTAGAGAAAAAGTAAGTATCCAAAAAAAGTATGTTATTTTCATTCTGATTTCGCTAAAATATTGGTCATATAAACTTATAGACGCAATACTTTGTCAAATAGTTGCCTGGGCAAAATGTTAATATTTTCAGTCCAATAAAATGGGCGTTTGAGAATACTATCAAACTAATAAGTTTTTTAGAGCACGGCGGTCTCATTTTCCGTCTCTTTTTTAAGTTTCGTAAAGTAAGGTTTTATAAGACCAATTTCGTTTGAATATCGATGACTATCCTTTATTTGAACTTTGGCAAAGTCTGTACTTCCTTTGATGCATATTTTAACTGATTGATTTTACTCTTTCCCATTCTTTTTTAAGAATTCCTTGTGTTAAGACCAGGATTTTAGCTTTTGCCGCATTCGTATTTATATCCGTTCTCTTTTCAACTGGCTTGGTGATTTTTGCTATTTCCTGAACTAATTCTTCACTTTCTTTTTCAAGCGGATTTAAAAGCAAAATAATTTTAGTTTGTAAATAGACTAAATCATTAATTAACGAAGTGGCTTTTTGTCCGGTACTTTGATTATCCAAAGCTGTATGAACTTTCATATATTCCGAAATAGTTTCACGAACAGTATTAATCCAAGCTTGTCTATTTTCAGAAAGTACTGTTTTGTTGATGTTTAGCATTGCATTTTTGGAAGTATCTTTAGAGCTTTTGTACGAAAGGAATAATGTTAATGAAGCAAAAACCCAAGGAACAATAATTATTAAAGTGCTCAATAAATCTAAATTTTTCAGAAATTGTTTTACTTCTCCCATAAAATTATTCGCATTTCCATTTGTCGTAAATCTTAATTGTATTCCTGTATCTCGAACTTACATCGTAGTTTTCTTTGTAACTATCTACTGCCTCAAAGATTGTATCTCTATATTCAGTCCGCCAATCTCTGTCTGATAAATAGTCGTGAATAATACAATAAGAAAGTCGGTCTAGAGAATTTAAATAATTCTCTTTAGCTACGGAAATTTTATCTTTATAAATCTCTAAAAGGTCCTTACTTAGTTTCTTTCTTGAATTTTCTACTTCAAGATTGTATTCTCTCAATTCAAAATTTACTTTATCAAAATTCTCTTTCCTCTTATTTAATTCGCTCTCTAATTCCAAAACAGTCATTAAAGTGCTATTCTTTTGATTTTCAGTTAAGCCTCTTAATTGTTTTTTAACTTGCTTTATTTGGTAATATGCAACCCATAAAACTCCAGCAGAAATTACTGTAGTCAATGCACCTGAAATCGCAGAAATCCAATCGGTTTCAGTATTCATCATTCTTTTAGTTTAGCCATTAATTTCTGCAATATTATTTGGGCTTTTCCTGCATTAGAATTTGTACTTCTATGGTCTTGAGTTTTTGGTACAAAGTCAAAATCATTTCCACCCATTTTGAAATACATCATTATTTCACTTGGCGAAATCCCACGACTTTTTAAAATAGGAACTATCTCGTTTATGATACTATCAACTTCTGACTCAGATTTTGCGTATTTTAATTTTTCTAAATATTCGTTCATTTTATTTGTTTGAAGAGAGTTTATTTAAATGGACCACAACTTTCAATTACGAGCTGCGGCCCATCGTGAGGCCTATGATATTGGGCCATTGCTTATACTTGCATCATGAGTGGTTTTTTTATATTCTTTTATCTTTTACAAGTCTCCAATAATGAAAACCTAATGCAGTCAGTCTACAAGATTTAGAATTCATAGCTGCAAAATACATATGTTGTTCATCTACAGGTACAATTAATCCGACGCTCGCAAGTTTTTGAAGTTCTTTAAAAATCGCCACCTTGTCTTCTGAAGCATATGGCTCAACATAATTATGTTCAATTTTTGGGTCATTGGTAAACTCAAATGAAGGGTCAAGTTCGTATTTGCTTTCTGCGGTTTCAAAATATTTTGTAAGTTTTCTTATAATATCAGAAGGAACTTGTGGATTCACAGTTCTTAACGATGTGAACCTTGTAATATTAGTTTTAAATACTGGTCTTTGATCCCAAGGTCCCAAAGCTTGGTCTATATATGAATAAATACTTCCTGGTGTTATATGTCCTCGTAGGTCAGAAGCTCCACCTTGTAGTGCATCGAGAAGTAAATTCGTAAATACTCCGTGACCATTTATTTCTAAAGAAACTTCGTCAGATTTACTTGCAGTCAGAATTGAAACTCCTTCTCCAATTTGTGCGTTTTTACCACCAGATATTTGAGGTGAACCAAATGAACCTGAATGACAACAATCTAAAATTATTACACGATTTTTTGCTTTAGACTCATTTGCAATATTCAAAATTTCGTCCATAGACACTCCTTCGTCATTTGTCTGATAATCTGGTGTAACAATAAAACCACCTCCTAAATCATCAAAAAATCCGTGTCCTGAAAAATAAAATAAGGCGGTTTCTGAATCTCCCGCAAATAATTCTCTAATTTGACCTTTTAATTCAGATTTTGTTTCTACATCGGTAATTAATCGAACGTCAAAATTTGGTGAACCATCTCCGTTGACTTCAAGAGTGTTTCCAAAAGCAGATGCATCATTTATGCATCCTCTTAAAGGTGCAGTTGGATAATTATTTATTCCTACAACTAAAGCTTTTCTCATACTAAATTTTTCTAATGACTTTCTCTAAATTCTTCCAAGTCCAAATTATTATTTTTTCTCCTTTAAGTTCTGGTGGAATTGCTCCTTGATATTTTTTTTGAATATGCATTCCTATTATTGGAATATTTTCTTGTTTTGCACATTTTATTTCCCATCTCGTTCCACTTGAATGGTACGTATTCTTACTTAATAAAACAATCACGCCATCACAAGATTTTATTTTGCTTCTGCACTTCTGTTTCCAAATTATCTCATCCCAAGGTTTTTTAACTGACATATCTACAAATGAAAAAGGTGAATTACCTTTTTTAGCTTGGGCTACAAAATGGTCTCTATATTTAGCATCCTTAATCGCAAAGCTTATAAAAATCCGCTTATTCGATTTAGGCTTTTCTTCAAACAGTTCATTTAAGAGTAGTGCTGCTCCAGCACCTAAAATTAATGGCCACATATTAATCCTTTATAGGCTATCAATGAAAACTCTTATGTTTTCCCAAGTCCAAACTTTTGTATTTACTCCTACAATATTGGTTCTGTCATCTTTGTACGCATATATTCCTAAAATCCGTTTACCTTCTTCTCGAGCACATTGAATTTCCCATTTTTGTCCGCTAGAATTCAATGAATTTTTACTTACCAAGACTATAACACCATCTGACCTTTTTATTCTTGCTCTTACTTTGTCCTTCCATTCAGAAACATATGCTTCTTTTACAGACATATCAATATATTCAAATGGCGAATTTGTATTTAAGGATTGACCTTTTAAAAAATCTCTTGAGCGTTCGTCTTCAATTGCAAACGCTATAAAAATTACCTTTTTCCGTGTCATAATTTAAATTTTCTTGGTTAGTCTAGCATTGTTCATTAATCTGAACTAATTCAGTAGTTAATGAATTATTAAATATCGTGAAACTGTTAAAGAACAAATATTAAAAGACTGACTAGTTATTGCCAGTAATTAACAAATCGATTAAAAGTAGGAATTTATGGACGAATGAAGATTAGAAGCTATTAAAAATAGCTTACATTTTTAAAAATCAATCGTTAAGTAGCACTCTTTACATTACGCCTTTTGTCCATAATTTCACGATTGCTGTTGAACTCCCTAAAATATAATTCAAAAATGCACTACTCTTTACAAAATCCGATTTTTGTAAAGAGTCTTATTTCTTCTTATTGAAATGTTTCTTACAAAACGCAGTATCCATTTCTTGTTCGGTATCCCAAAAAACGATACCACATTCCTTACAATTTCTTCTTCCCTGAATGGCTAAATATTTATACAAGGTCGGTTTTGATTTAATACCTACCAATTTCATGATGTCAATAATGGGTAATTTATTCTCTTGGTAATAGGTTGCAGCCAACATGGCCTTTTGTTTAGCTTCTTTACCTAGCCCCTTTTTACGACCTAATTGTATTCCTCGCCTCCTAGCGCTTTTAAGACCGGCAGTAGTCCGCTCGATTATAATATCACGTTCCAATTGGGCTACAGCTCCAAAAAGTGTGATAATAAATTTACCATGGGCAGAAGTGGTATCAACAAACGGGTCATTGATGCTCTTAAATTTTACGCCAAGCTTTTCAAACTGACCTACCAATTTTAGTAAATGAGAAATACTCCTTGCAATACGGTCAAGTTTCCAAACAATCACGGTATCTCCTTCCCGAAGTTTTGAAATCATCAAATCCAAATCATGGCGTTCTGCCTTGGCCCCAGAAGAAACATCTCGGTAGATATTTTTCTCGGCTACACCTTCTTTTAAAAGTGCATCAATCTGTAAACTGGGGTTTTGAGTTTTCGTACTGACCCTTACATATCCAAATAGCATAACGGTATAATTATAGCTCTAAAAATAAACTATTAAATTATACCGATAAAATGAACCGTTATTTATTTGAAATTCGATTTGATTAAGAAGTTTAATAAAACGGTCCTTTATTTGAACTTTAGAGAACTGGACTAAGGCTTTTCATGACGGTTCTTTGTTAGGGTGCGTTTTTTTCCGTCCAGCTAATAAAGTTCTCAAATATTCGTTTCCATTTTCGTTCAACTTTTCCATCTTTATTTGTTAAAGCAAACCCGTGGTCACAACCAACACAAACTTTATAAGTAAGGTTTGACTTTTTCAATCGTGAAAATTCTAATGGAATAAGATAACTGCTTTCAATTGGTGCGCTTTTATCCAATGATGCTACTTGGACGTAAATTGGAATATCTAATTTTAATAAGTTATTAATTGGTGGTTCCGAATATGACCACCATCTCAAATTCGTATATCCATTACCACTGGTATCTAAAGAGTCCTTCACTACCTTTTTAAATCCGCTAATAGTTTTATCAATTAGAGATTGTGCTATAGAATCAGAAATTGAGCCTTTATAAAATTCGATTCTATTTTCAAGTATAAAATCGAAATAATCGGGTAGTGCATTTCCACCCCAAAAGCCTAGATGTGTTATTTTATTGTTTACGGTTGCTAATTTAGCTCCAACTGGCGCACCTTCTGAATGACCATATACAATTACTTTCTCAAAATCATTTTTAGAAGTTAAGTGTTCAATAACAGAATTGGCTCTTGAAACTCTATTTCCTAAAGAATTCTTTTCTTGGTAGATTTTTGGTTTTGGAATTTCATCTTCATTTATTACTTTTTCAAAACCAATTTTTTCAATCACTACATATAAATATTCTTCTGAAATATTATTGAATTCCCCATTAAGCCAGCAGAGTTTCTGAACTTTATCATCTTTAATTCGGTAGGAAAACTGTGGACTTGGGTCGCTACCTTGCAAATAAACGATGAGTTTAGTTTTTGCCTGTATACCTTTCTGATAAGTATAAAAAACAATTTCCTCATTGATAGCTTCAATAGATTTTTGTTGAAATCCATAATGTTCGACGATTTCCGTTTTTGTTGGAATCCTTTGTGCTTTGCAACTAACACTTAAAAATAATACTAAAAAGAATATTGAAAATTTATTCATAATGTTTCGTTTAAATGCACCCTAACTAGCAGGCATAGATATCTTTGATTACTTTTATTTTCCTTATTTGCATTTGTATTGTTCCCTACTCTTTTAAAAAGGGTCGGTAGAATAAGCTAGATATAAAATCATTCAGATGATGATTCGACACTTTTTAAATATAGCATAGCCTAGAATTATCATATAAATAACCAAAATTATCAGAAAAAATAATTCCTTAGAGTTAAAAAAGTGGGCTATGTTATAAAATTCGCAAATGTGACCTGCAAAAATGAGTTTATATTCCTCATGTTAATTGCAACCTTCTTATTAATAAAACACTTACCGTTAACACTAAAACCAAAAGGCTAAGACTCCCCAATTGCATACTGTTCTGAACCATTCCTCCAAAATAATCTAATAATGCAACCTTATTCAGGTTAGCGTAGGTGAGTAAGAAAAATAATATTTCGAAAAGCTTTTTACCCTTGGTCAACAAACCTAAAAAAGCAGCTAAAAGCACAATAAAAAAACCTCCTAAAACAACATTTAATAATGCTTGAACATTCATGAATACTGCATACCGTATTAGCAATGGCAGTGCAAGTCCCAACATAAGAACAACAGCCGAACTCAATTGAGAAGTTAATAACCGACGTACTGGCAGGTAGGAGGAAAAGGCAAAGTAATGCATCCTATTCGTGGTCTCTTTGGTGATAATATCGGAGAATCGATGTACTTGTAAAAACCATAATATTGGCAATACTATTTGATGGGCAACCTCAATTGGAAGTACTGCTAACAAGATAATTCCTGAGCAATTGAAAAGCCATAGCCAAGATTTCCCTTTTCTTAATAGCATTAAAAATTCTACTTTAAATAATGGCCAAACACTAAAGTTTTTACTCATAGCTACTAAATTACCTATACTTAAAACTTGTGTAATCGGTTGCTTTTCCAATAGGGTTTTCTTCTTTATTATTTCTTTTCTTTCCCTTAGATTAAAACGATGAAAGAAAGGAGAAACCAAAAACAACACCGTAAAACTTAATACCATAAGTGCTAAACGACCTAAAATGTAAGGCGCGGAAAAATTAACTCCATTAAACTGAAAATGTTTTGTTTCTTGGTTACTACTTATTATATATCCTATTCCTAACGCTTCGTTGCTGTCAGTATTTTTAATCTCTCTTACCGTTTGCTCCAATTGCTGGGTAACCAGCTTACTGCCAAATACATCAAAGGCTTGCTGTAGCTCGGTTTTAGGATTATATAACATCATAGCGGAGAAAAGAAAAAAGAATACTGCATTTTGACCAATGGTATATTTTCCAAAAATCAGCTCAAAAACTAGTGCCAAAACCGAAATAAAAACCATGGTAGGAACCGCAATGATTAGGTATGGCCGTACAAATTGTAATGGTTCAAATGGGAAACTATCGCCATATAAAAAAAATAAACCAATACTCATTAAAAAGATAATGCCCATAAGCGTAAGGAGTAACAAAAAATTACTACTAGCTTTCGCGAGCAGATACGTAAAATTCGTTATCGGTGTTGCAGAGATAATCTGTCCTATTCTCGTTTCATTATCCGTTTTTATACTTCCCGATATTAAATAAAAGCCAATCAGCGATAAAAAAACGCTAGTTAAGATTGCGGTTATATAACCGACCCAGGAAGAATTATATTGCCCAACATAATCTGAAATTCTAATGGTAGAATAACCTGCATCCGGTGCAGGTAAAAAAATATAAGCGATGACCAAACTAGCACATAAAGTAATCAAAAAAGAGTACGTTCTTGTACGCTGTATATAATCATATTTTACAATAGCTAAAAAATGTTTCATCTTAAATGGTTTTAGTTAGGTATAAATACGCATCCTCTAAATTTGCTTCCTTAGGAACTGAATTCGCAATAGGTTCATCACTGAGATATCTGACAGTCAATTGTTCATCTTTACGTGCTGTACTTACAACGGTATGTTCCAATTTAAAAGCATTCAAATCTAGCTTTGGAATTATGGCTTCAAATACGTTTCCGTGTATCTGGTTTATCACATCTTCTTGATTCCCATGGGTAATCAAACTACCGCTTTTCATGATAGCCACTTTATCCGCAATGGTATCGATATCCGATACGATATGGGAGGAAAGAATTACGATGCTATCATTTGCTAAATCTGAAATTAAATTCCGAAAACGAACCCGTTCTTCTGGGTCTAATCCTACTGTGGGCTCGTCAAAAATCACCACTTTGGGATTGTTGAGAAGCGCTTGCGCAATACCTACCCTTTGCTTCATACCTCCAGAATACGAACCAATTGGTTTCTTAGCAGCTTCCATCAAGTTTAACCCTTCTAAAAGTTGCTTAATGCGTTGATTCATATTGGCCCCTCCTACCCCTTTTATCGCCGCCATATATTTTAAAAATTCAAAAGCATTGAGGTTAGGGTACACCCCAAAATCTTGAGGCAGAAACCCTAATTGCTGCCGCATATAATTCGGGTCTTTTATGATATTATTTTTGTTCAAGCAAATAATACCTTCGGAAGGCTTACTTACGGTAGCGATCATCTTTAATAGGGTTGATTTTCCAGCACCGTTAGGACCTAAGAGTCCTAAGATTCCGTTTTCCATGGTTATGGAAAAATCTTTAAGTCCGAATGTTGAATTTCCGTATCGTTTTGACACATTGGTAACGGTAAGTTTCATACGTATTGTTTTTGGATGTTTACCTAAATTATTTCTGTTCAGAGATAGCATTTGGAGAAGTCACCTTTACTATTTCTGTTGAAAATCCATTTTGCTCAAATTTTAAACGATCTTCAGCACCCTTGATAATACTAAAAGTTGCACCAACGGAGGTATCCATTAAGGTAGTTTCATTTTTTTGCGTGAGCTCACTTTTTGCATCTTGTGCAGGAACCAGTAAATACATACTCTCACCATCTAATTGAATTACGAATTCTAGATTAGCCTCTGCTAAAAGATAGGTGCCGGTATAGTCTTTAAAGTTTTCAATATCTATAGCAGAAAATTGGGTAATGGGTTCCCCGTCAGAAAAAGCGATTAAATCTGCGTTAATCACTTTACTTTGCGGGATTTTTCTAGAGTTCGAGAAAATCATAAAAAGATTTTTTGTGTCAGGGTTATAACCGTTTCTAAAAGAGTAACCAATGTTGTTACCACCATGCCCGTAGTAGTTTCCTTCTTTAGGATTCGGTTTAAAAATTCCTAGCCCATAAACGTCGTTACCCGATTCCAATAGCAGTGCCAACGTTTCCTTTTTTAGTAGTTTTTCTGTTTCAAAAAGGCTTGTATAAAACACTTCCATATCAACCAAGGATGAAGCCACACTACCAGCAGCAAAAGCTACATTGGCAAAATATCTATAGTCCAAAAACTCGGATACATCTTTATCATCGTGCATGGGTGTTGCCAAATTGGGTAGATTTTTGTGCACATAAGGGTAGGTGTTCTGCAATTGAATCGGCTCAATAATACGCTCACGAACTACATCAAAGTAATTTTGGTCGGTCAGCTTCTCAATAATCCTTCCCAACAAAAATAATTGGTATTACAGTAGTCATATTTCCCGACCATGTCAGGATTATTTTCACTTACCTGTTGCAACAAATCATCTTGATAAAGAGAATCGCTTTTGGCATAAAAAATATCCTGAATATTCTTACTGATCACTTCATCCAATCCCGATTCATGAGCAAGCAACTGTTCTATGGTCAAAGTGCCATCAACATTAGGAATAGGGTCAAGATATTTACCTAATGTATCGTTAAGCTTTAGGTTTCCCTTTTCAACTTCTTGTAAAATCAAAATGGAAGTAAACGTTTTTGTTGCACTACCAATGTTGAAAACACTCTGTTCGGTTAAATTATGATTTCCAATACTCGTAGTATACACTTCGTTATCCCGTTTGACGAGTATTCCTACACCCTGATTATTTTCCTTAAAGGAACTTTGGTATTTTGTCACGATTGACTTTAAGTTCGGTTCTTGAGAGAAAAATACCGTTACATTAAGAAGTAGCGCTAAAAGGATGCTGATTGTAATTTTAGGTTTCATATCTATTGTTTTAAAGTTTAGACTTCAAAAGTGAGATGAAACTGCCCCTTTTAAAAATAAGAATGACCAACGTATGGTCTTAAATGATAAGCGTTAAATAGTACCGAAATCACGAAAAACTGGCCGTTGGTCATCCAACGAATAGCATTTGACATTTAAACATGGGTAATATGGCGATAAAAAGTACTTTTGACTCACAACTTAAACCTAAGAAATGTCTAAACTTGATACATTTGTTGATCATAAAATAGCTCAGAACCTCTTTATTTGGTTTTTTCTGTTCCTCATCTTTATGACGGCGATACAAAATGACAATAGGGTATTGGCTTCTTTATTCGCTATCGCTTTGTTGGCGCCACCCGTGTACGTAAATAACCTATATATCCTGCCCTTTTTTAGAAAATCTACGGGTAAATTCGTTGCCTTATTTCTTTCTAACACATTAATATTTACCGGTATATCTGTAGCAATACTCAATAACGTAAGTGAAGTTGCTTTTGCATGGAGCCGGTACTTTAATTTTTTAGGCATTATGGTGTTGGCCCTTGTTTTTGCATCTACCATAAAAATTGCACGAGACAGTTTTACAAGACGACAACAAGAAAAAGAAGCAGAACTGAAATTGTTAAAAGCACAATTAAATCCTCATTTTTTGTTTAATACCCTAAACAACCTTTATGGGCTTTCAGTAATAAAATCGGATAAATTGCCTGGCCTAATGCTAAAGCTATCGGATTTGTTACGCTACAGCCTGTACGAAACCAAGGAAGTAATGGTACCGTTGGAAAAAGAAATTATGTATTTAGAAAATTACGTTGCGTTGGAGAAAATTAGATTAGAGGACGAGACCGAAATTGTTTTTACTAAAACGGGGGACTTCGCTTCGCGTCAAATTGCGCCTATGTTATTGATAGTATTCGTAGAGAATGCCTTCAAACATTTTAGCGCAGCAAAAAAAGAACAGAACAGTGTCATAATAAGCATAAAGGCCGAAGCCGATTCGCTTTTGTTCGAATGCGTCAATTCAATGGATACTACGGTTACAAAAGAGACTGATTTAGAAAAAGGGAAGAGCGGTATAGGACTTCAAAATGCAAAAAAACGCTTGGCATTGATGTATCCGGATACTCATCGGTTAATCACAAAATCAACAAACACTCGATATGCTGTTTCGCTAGAAATTTTTAAAATTAAATCGATATGAAAACGTCAATCAAACTTCTCACCCTACTTCTGCTCTGTTCTTGTGGCTATGCACAAAAAGAGCAAGTTGAATGGCATCCTATTGTTCAAAAAGCAAAGGAAACTTCTCTATACACGAATCAGGTCAAATGGAAAAAGGTCAATCAGGAATTCATTGCCTTAACAAAGAACAAAACAGATGTAGGAGACTTAAAGGAAGGACTTCAATTTCTAATCAATAGTTTAGGGGATAAGCACGCATCTTTCAGATTGTTGACCGATTATAGTATTGTTGCTAGTTACAATGGAAAACTTGAACCAGAGAATCCAGAACGAGATACCGAATTCCTTACTAGCGTTATAAATGATATTTCCGCTAAATTTTCGTATCAACTTTTAGACAACAAAGTAGGTTATTTAAGAGTCGTTGGCATAGGTCCTGGAGATGTAAAAAAACAGGCCGATCTTATTCGAAATGGACTAAAAACGCTCAAAGAGAAAGGAGTAAATAAATGGATAGTTGATTTACGATATAATGGCGGGGGAAACATTGAACCTATGGTTTCCGGTCTTGCGCCCTTAATTGGTGAGGGGTTTATTGGTGGTGCTATTAATTCGCGAAACGAAATCAGAGATTATACCATTAAAAAAGCACAGCTTTATAATTATGCAAGACTTACGTGTGCTATGGATAGCCAACCCAATATTCCCGCCACTGAAAAAGTTGCTGTATTATTGAGTAGATATACGATTAGTTCTGGTGAAATGCTGGCCATTACCTTTAAAGGGAGACCAAATACAAAATTTATTGGCGAAAAAACTGCGGGGTACACTACGGGTAACGGATACGACATAGTAAGTGATGAGTTGGCCATGATTATTTCGCAAGATATTTTTATAGACCGAAATAAAAAGAGTTACGACCAACATGTTAGAGTCGATGTTGCTATACCATTTCAACATCATATTACCATGGCCAATGATAAGCAAATTAACCATGCCATCACTTGGCTTAACGAGTAATTGTTTGAACAAAAATAAATCTAATGAAAACCCTAAAATGCATCATTGCCGACGATGAACCCATTGCACGACAGATTATAGAAAGCTATGTAGCGGATATTCCTTATCTCACCTTAACGGCAAGCTGTACCAATGCGTTTGAAGTCATGGAAGTTCTGCAACAAGATACCGTAGACATTTTGTTTCTAGATATCAACATGCCAAAGCTTTCAGGTTTAAGCCTGTTAAAAACCATGAAGCAACAGCCCAACGTAATTATTACTACCGCGTATCCAGAGTATGCTGTTGAGGGATTTGAGTTATCCGTAACCGATTACCTTTTAAAGCCTTTTTCATTGGAACGTTTTCTAAAGGCAATTTCAAAAGTACAGCAGCTAGTTCCACCCAACCATACACTACCTGAAACTTCAGAGGAGGACATCCCTAAAACACTATTTGTAAAAAGCGACAAGAAAATCATTAAGCTTGATTTAAAAGCGATAACCCATATAGAAGCGTATGGCAATTACATCAAAATTTTTGCGGACACTATGGTGCTCACCCCACAAACGCTTACCGAGTTTTTGGAGAAACTACCGAGTAACTTTTTAAGGATTCATAAATCCTTTGCTATTAATTTTAATCAACTTAAGTTGATTGATGGCAATCAGGTAGTACTGCAAAACGAAACCAAATTACCTATTGGGAAGTCGTACCGGAAAGTTATCTTGGATAGGATTTAAATTATAAAAAACGGTCAAAGTGAACCACTTAAAAAATCGTTTCAGACTATGTTAGAAAAGGGTTTACAATAAATATTACTATGCTCACTTTAATCCGCCGGTGGTGGTATACTATGTCCGTTCTTTACACGCAAGATTAAGACACGCTTGTTTGAATAGATCATCTCATTCCTCATGTTTGACAAAAGTTATCGATAATAACTGTAAACCAAATACTAAATTTAATTTGGTTTATAATACAAACTACTTTATATTAGCTAAATGGAACCAGAAAAAACAATGACCAATCAGGAAAGTTTGGAACTCATTACCAAAATGATTCAAACTACCAAAGTGAATTTCAAAGGGAATAGTTTTTATCTTCTGTTATGGGGATGGGTGGTGGTGGTGGCTAATCTTGGTCAATATATCATTGCAGAGTTGACTACTTATCCGCATCCATATATCATTTGGTTGGTTGCGATCCCGGCTTGGGTCTTTAGTTTTATCCATGGTTATAGAACATCTAAATTTGAAAAGGTCAAGACCTATGGAAATGATCTTATAAAGTGGGTATGGCTGTCCTTCTTGTTCGGTACACTACTCTTTATTTTCTCTGGACGGTTTGGAGAGCTTATTCCCGCCTTAATACTTATATTGGCTGGTACATGCGCATTTATTACTGGCTGTATATTGAAATTCAAGCCATTGATATATGGAGGCAGTTTATTTTGGGTGTTTTCCGCCGTAATACTTGCAATAGATTACAGTTACGCTCCATTGGTTTCAGCTATTGCAGTGACTATAGGTTATCTGATTCCAGGCTACCTTTTGAAAAAATCATAGTTAGATGAGCAATTTCAACACTCTGAATCCACTTTTACATTCCCAGTTAAGGCTTGCTGTTATGTCACTATTGATGAGCGTTGAGTCTGCGGAATTCGTTTACATTAAAGAGAAGACAGGGGCAACTGCCGGTAATCTGAGCGTACAAATAGGTAAACTATCTACTGCTGGTTATGTAGAAGTTACTAAATCGTATAAGCGAAATATGCCACTAACTACATGTAAGGTAACAAAAAAGGGGATTAAGGCATTCGAGGAATACGTAGAGCACATCCAGCAGTATTTAAAACACTAATTTTTTTATCTATATGGTTTATAAAACAAACTACTTTATTATAATATATTCATTAAAACTAAACTTATGAACACGCTAAAATTGACATTCGCCATTTTATTCTTGTCTTTTATCACCTATGCACAATCAGAGGCCGAAAAAATGGCTTATCAGGCTTATGTTACCAATAACAAGAGTCTTTGGAAACAGCTTGTAAGCAAACAACAGGATAATTATCAAAATGCAAAGACCAATGAAAACCTTTACCATTTATTACTTGCCCAACATGGTCTTCTGGGGGCGACTATGGTCGATCAAGACGAAGACCTATTCGATGACCATTTTAAAAAGGCCAAGGACAATATCGAAGAACTGATAGAAGCCGATTATCAAGTTGCAAATGCAAAAGCTATTCTATCAGCTATATATGGCTGGGAAATGGGATATAGTAGTTATAAAGGCATGTTCCTAGGTGGAAAAAGTAGTACAAATATCCAAGAGGCTACCAAGCTAGATCCGTTATCACCTTTGGTATGGCAGGTTTATGGTTCTTCTAAACTATTTACACCAGCTATGTTCGGGGGGGATATCAAGCTTGCACTCTCCTCTTTCAAAAAGGCAGTCGAACTTTATGAAGCGGACGCGGCCCTAATCAAATCGAACTGGAGATATTTGGATGCCATGGCTTGGCTGGGACAAGCTTATGTGGCCAACGACCAAATGGAGATGGCCAAAAAAGTATACGAGAAGGCATTGGAAATAGAGCCCAACTTTGGGTGGGTCAAATATTCACTACTTCCCTCGATAGACAAGTAAGATGCGTTTTTCACTATACATATTGTTTTTTCTCCTTCCAGTTGGTGCCATGGCACAGAAGGTCATAACCGGAAAGGTTATAGATAGCGATACCAAAGAGCCGTTGGTAGGTGCCAACATTTATGTAAAGAGCAATTGGCAAGTCGGTGCCACTACGGACATAAACGGTACGTTCTCTGTAAAGGGATTGATTAACGGTGATACACTCATCATTTCCTATGTTGGATATAATGAAGTATCAATGCCCTTTTTAGGCGAATCGTTTATAGAAATAGGATTACAGATGTCGACCAATAGTATGGATGAAGTGGTACTTACTGCGGAGCGGCTAGTAGCGGAAGAATTTACCTATAAAAAAATAGAACGCCTGGATATCTATCTTAATCCAAGTGCGAAGGCCGATCCACTTCTGGCAGTAAACTCCTTACCTTCTAGCACAACTTTGGATGAATCCGCAAATATAAGTTTCAGGGGAAGTAGTCCAGGGGAGACCGGAATGTTCCTGAACAATGTCCCGCTATATGACTTTGTCCGTTTCTCACAACTGAACGGCATAGGTACATTTGGTATCTTTAATACAGCAATTATAGATGAATTATTGGTGTTTCCAGGTAATCCTCCTTTAGAATATGGAAACACTACTTCAGGACTGGTCGCTATAAAAACCACAGAGGAACTGCCAAAGGTATCGCTGAATACTGCCACGGTATCCCTGGCCAGCTATGGATTTCTTATCGGCCGATCTTTAGGCGAAAAACAGTCAATTACTGCTTTTTACAATTATCAGCCGTCAGGAGTGATCAAAGCGATAAATGCAGATGCCCTTCAAGACATTGAAGCTTTCAGTTCTATTGATCTGGGAGTAAATTATCTAAATGTACTGAGCGATAAGACTGTTCTAAAGATCTTTAATTACTCGTTGTTGGAAGGATATGATTTCAATTATAGACGGCCCACATTGTTAACACTTTTCGAACAGCGCAAAAAACGAAACTTTACCGTTACCAACTTAAGGCGAAGACATAATGACCACGAATTCACCTTCAATAGTAGCTTAAGCTTTTCAAAAACCGATTTTTCATTCGCCGATACGGATATCAGACTTAATAACTTCGATGCCTTTGGCTCTTTGAACTATAAGGTTTCCCTTGGAAAAATCAGGCTTAAATCAGGATTTGCCTATGATTATCGACAGCAGCGTTTCGATGGAACGTTCTATACTATCGACTATGCCCAAGGGCCCGATTTCCCAGCCGAGTCAATCGATATCACTAGTGAACTTATACGACCTGAACTATATACATACCTCACCTATTACCTGAACAATAAATGGATTTTCGGTGGTGGAGTAAGAGGAAATCTGGCCACCGGTACTCAAAAAAATTTCCTGAGTAGCCAGTTAAGCTCCAAGTTTAAACTTAACTCTAACAGTTCGCTTACATTGGCCGTTGGCAATTATCACAAATTTGACTTTGGAATGGAGGGAGTAGCTATTTTGAACGAAAGCGAGCAGTTGTCCCTTGATTACTCGTATAAGAATGCTAATAATATGACTATGACCGCCTCCATCTTTGCTAAGAAGGCTAGGGTGAACAATCTGGAAAATAATCTGATAGGTTTGGAACTATTCGCGGAAGGCAACATTATCGATAAACTTAGGGGTCAAATTTCCTACAGCCTGATTGATGGAACTTCGACCAATGTCGAAGGAATCGAATTTCCTACAGCCTTTGATCTTGACTATTTCATAAGGGGTAACCTGGCCTGGAAAATCAATAGTTCTTGGACGTGCAATTCTAATTTTTCCTTTAGACAAGGAAATTACTACCGCCCTTTCTCAATAGCCGTATTTGAACCGGATCTGAATGTATTCAGACCGGAATTCAGTTCCCCTGAAAATCAAGAAAGGCTGCCCGATTATGGAATTATGGATTTCAGCCTAACTAAATCGATTCCTGTCTCCGAGAAATTGAATATCATACTATTTGGCACTATCAATAATGTCTTGAATAGAGAAAATATCAGGGAGTTCACTTATAATTTCGATTATACAGAAAGGAGCAGTTCCCTTTTCCAACAAAGGACCGTCTATTTTGGAACTGTAGTCAACTTTTGATTGTCCAAGGAATAACTTGGAGTTGACCAAGACAAATACCACCTATATAGTTTAAATAAATCTTTTTGGACTTAATTAAACTATTTCATTTATACCCACCTTTATTTGAACTTTAAAAACCGACTTAATTAGCGGTTAAAGATGTCTTTTGAAATCCCTTATTTGACCTAAAATACGAACAACGAATATTCCCTTTCTTGTTGGTTCGTAGAAAATAGTATGTGCTTTGTAACTATATCTTTTCAAAGGTGCCACAAATTCAGAAGCGCTGCGACCAAGGTCAGGATTATCTGCAAGAGTCTGTAAAAATTGGTATAACTCGGTAACATAGTTATTAGTCTGTGATTCGCCCCAAGTCTCCAAAGTATAATCTACTATATCGTCGATATCATCATCTGCTTTCGACGATAAATGATAACTAGACATTTCTCTTCTTTTTACGAACTATTGCAGCTTCAATAATTTCATCAACAGACCTAATTTTAGAACTCATTCCGCTATCATATCCTGCTTGTATAGCCGCCTTGGTAATTAAAAAATCCCTATTCCGTTCTTCATCTAAACGTATTAGATGTCGCATGTATTCGCTATCGTTCGCGAAACCACCATTTTCAATTTGTAACTTTATCCACTCTTCCTGAGCGGTAGTAATAGTCAATGATTTTCTGATTGTCGCCATAATTACAATATTCAATTACATATAATATACGCAATATAACATATTATTGGTGTATAATCCATAGAAATTTTGTGAAACTCCAAGTTTTCGAGCCTGTAACCAAGTAACATTTAAACCCACGTTTACCTATACAACCAAAATCATGAATTTAGTTCACGGATAGCGACTTTCTAAATACAATAGACCTTTTGAGGCTGCATCCTTTCGTTTTGATCCTAAGCGTTCAAACACCTTGTCGTGTAAACCATAGAATGTTTCTTCTTGCTGACAGACAAGTTGAATAGTTTAATTCGTAAATAGTGTTTAAAAACAATTATCATTAAAAGGATATATAATTTTAACTATCCGTATATTAATTCGTTGTGAAATACCAGTTTTCAAAGGGTTTTGACCTGTGTCAATCTTTATTTCAAGATGAAAACCCAACAATTCAAATGTTGTTCCTAAATAAAAAAAGCCGACTCCTAAAAGTCGGCTTTCCTTTTGTACAGGAGGAGAGACTCGAACTCTCACATCGTAAGGCACTAGATTCTAGATTTAAGTCTTATGTTTTAAACAATCTGGTTTAACTACTCGTTAAGCCATTCTTCTTCTATCCAACTTTACATAATTTAACCTTTCCAAATTGGAAAAGAAAATTTACTCGGATGTAAAAAAAAGCACGCTGAAAACACGCTGAAAACTAAAAAAGACAGCTACAAATTCATGTAACTGTCTGATTTTAAAGCTCCCCCTCTTGGGCTCGAACCAAGGACCCTCTGATTAACAGCGCGAATATTTCCCTTATCATTTATTTGCATTTTTCTTCAATCTCTCGGAACCCTTGTATTTGTTGGGTTTTTGTTTTTACTTGTTTTCATGCGCTTTCTGAAACTATGGAATTTGTTTCACCAATGTTTCACCCTCTAATAAAAAAGCATGGTTAGTATCAAACTAAAATTAAAGACAAGAGCGAATTTAGACGGAGAATATCCTATCGTGCTACAAGTCCTAAAAGACCGACAGAAAAAAATTCTAGCAACAGGACTTTTAGTCAAAAAAGAAAACTGGGACAGCAAAGAGCATTGCTTTAAAACTAGACATCCGAATGCCATGCAGAATAATCGTCTATTGGATACCATAAAAATCAAAGCACGTAACATCATCTCAGAATTTGAAATAGACGATATTGATTTTACCCTCAATGAATTTGAACAGCGCTTTCGCTTTGGTTCAAAACGAAGTAAAATCGATTTATTCGAATTTTGGGATTCCGTAGTCAAAGATTTGGTACTATCCGGACGAACGGGTTATGCTCGAAACAATAGAGACACCATCCGTTCCTTAAGAAAATTTTATAAAAAGCCCATATTACACATGCGGGAAATCAATGTGACCTTCTTAGATAAGTACGAGGTCTTTTTACGAAGTAGAGGTGGTTCAAATGGTGGCATTGCGGTTCGCATGAGGAGCCTTCGTACAATTTTCAATCTGGCCATTCGTAGAGATTTGATAAAACAAAACCTTTACCCATTCCATAAATACAAAATATCAAAACTTAGAGGGAAACGGATCAAGCATGCCCTGACTATGGCGGAAATAGAGCTATTCAAAAATATAGATTGCGAAGAAGATGTTCAGCTTATCAATGCTAAAAACTATTTTCTATTCAGTTTCTACACCAGAGGTATGAACTTTGCGGATATGATGCGTCTGAGGTGGTCAGATTTAACCCGGACTCGTATTACTTATGCCAGGGCAAAAACTCAAGGTAATTTTTCCCTTAAGATTGTACCACCTGTAAGGGAGATTTTGAAGTATTACGACGAAAACAGAAGAGATACTAACTACGTATTTCCAATTTTACTACATGATGTTCTAACTCCTATGCAAATCGAAAATCGTAAGCATAAGATGCTATCACAATACAATAAAGCACTTAAAACATTGGCAACGAAAGCAGGTATTACCAAAAATGTAACGAGCTACGTCGCACGTCATAGTTTCGCAATGTGCCTTCGCGAGAAAGGGATAAGTATCGATGTCATTGGGGAAACACTAGGTCACCAAAGTGTTCTAACCACAAAGGCTTATGTTCGTGAGTTTGGTGTAGAAGTACTGGATGAGGCCGTAGAAGTCTTATTATGGTGAAAAAATAAAAAATAGCTAATATATAATCCATGATATAAATAAATATAGTATCGACAAACACTCCTTCAATGAGTGGACGGGTTCTTGAAGTTGTAAGGTCTTTTCCTTTTCCTGCCTTAAATGATTTTCCAGTAGATTCTCCACGTTTTGGTCAGCTGTTGAAGTCTGGCCAAAGCCTTGGTGAACCCGTCCAGTTCGTCCGTGAATAGTTCCATCAATTCCTCCAGTTTTTTGTTGCAAGTATATATCTAATGATTTTAAAAAGGGTAACGATATGGTAAAGTAGTTGTGGTAACAAAATACTATCTTCATCACATAATGTAAATCAAAGTTTTAGTCCATCCATCTTATGCGTTTCTTTTTCTCAACTACAGTCCTATCCCCCTTTGTTTCTTTATCGATGATGTTGCTAACGCTTGGATTACAGCATTCAACTTTGGCACAGGACAAAAACAACCGATTATGGCTGGCGGGAGACCATCATATTCATTCCAGATATAGTGTAGGCTGGGATTATGAAGTGGATCCTCCCACCCCCATTAAAGGAGGGGATGCCATTTATCCAACACCCATGAATGCCTTAATGGCTAAATATTATGGTCTTTCATGGATGGTAACCACCGATCATGGCGGTCCCAATCACAGTAAAGTAAATCTGGAAATGGCCTATCCCGAATTGGTGTATTCTAGAAAAGTTGTACCCGAAGTGATTCAGTTTTATGGGATGGAATTCGATACACCCGGTGCTGATCACTCCAGTTTAATTATCCCGCATTCCCATGATGAATCTACCCACTTGCACAGCATAGAATCTCAATTCAATAAAAGAGAACCTTACCCATCTGACCCAAGTTGGGATACTGAACCCAGAATGCTTGAAGCATTGGTATTTATGAATACAATGGCCACAAAACCGGTGGTTATTGCCAATCACCCTTCCCGATCTGCATCAGGGTTGGGCGTGTACGGAAAAGATGATCCTGCCGAACTTAGAGACTGGAACGATACAGCTCCTGAAATTGCCGTAGGTATGGCTGGAGCACCCGGTCACCAAGCTGCTACCCTAAATCGGGACAGTACCTTAAGTAAACGACCACGGGGTGGATATGGACAATTCCCTACTATGGGAGGTTTTGATCAGATGACTGCTAAGCTGGGTGGGTTTTGGGATTCAATGTTGGGCGAAGGCCGTCGTTGGTGGATTACCGCAAACTCCGACTCACATGTTCACTGGCGGGAAGGCGGTAGCGATTTTTGGCCTGGCGAATACTCCAAAACCTACGTCCTTGCACAAAAAAATCACGACGATGTCATAGACGGTATCCGAAATGGCCGCGTTTTTGTAACGCTCGGAGATTTAATCTCAGAACTTTATGTGCAGGTAGAAGGGGGGCATCATACTGCCGATATTGGAGGTAAAATTCATATTGCCCATGGCGAAGATGTAAAGGTTACCATTCGCTTTAAAGACCCTGATACCCTCAACTCATGGAAACAAAACCCTGAAGTTAGCCGTGTTGATTTGATAATGGGAGAAGTAAGAGGGCCGGTTACCAATCGAAATAGCGACAACAATCCTACTACACAGGTTATTGCACGTTTCACAGATTCTGACTGGACAGTCAATGATGCGTTTAGAGAGATAAACTACACGATTTCGAAGGTGAATAAAGAAAGTTATATCCGTATCAGAGGAACCAATAGTAATGAACTGGAACCTCAAAAAGATGAAAGAAGCGAAAGTCCATGGGATGAATTATGGTTCTACTCTAATCCTATATTTATTGATGTAGAATGATTGACAAGGGATTATATGATTTTGCAGAGAAGCTTTAAGAATTCCGGAATTGTACAATTACTTTGGCAAGCATTTAAAAACAAAGAGGCTTACAGATATAGTCTTTAAATTAAGGAGGATTAGCCAGCTCATATAAAAAAGCAAGTGAATACTTTCCTTGATGTTATTTAGGGACGATAGACCAACTTAATTGAAGCCGTCAACCTATCGTTTCAAAAAGTAATGCTGCTTGAAAACATCAAAGGTGTTTAGATTTATTGATTTTTCAAACAACCAAAAACGGCAAGGTAATAACCCTGCCGTTTACATAATCTATTTTATTACCTTAGTACCCTTGATTCTGTTCCAAAAAGCCATTGATTCCCGATGCAGCATCTACCGTACTTTGCGGAATAGGAAAAAGCCTCTTGTTTGGGTCGGAATCCGTTTTTTCCGTCCACGAGTCCTCATATTTGCCAAAACGTATTTGGTCGGTTCTTCTAAAGCCTTCCCAGTATAGTTCAAAACCTCGTTCACGAAAAAGTGTCTCTAAATCTATATTAGAAAATGCTTGTGGCGTTTGCTCTGGTCTTGCATTTCTTGAAGTTCGTACCACATTAACATCTACCAAGGCTCCAGCGTTATCTCCGCTGCGCAATTTGGCTTCAGCTCTCATTAGGTAAATTTCCGCCAAACGCATCAGCACCAAATCTACACTACTAAAATTGTTTCCGTTGGGCGAAGTGCGACTAAATTGATATTTCGATGGTCTAAACCCTGTGTTATGAAACGAACCTTCGTTCGTAAAATTTATTTCCTCCGTATGGTCTACATAGCCAACGTCACGGTCTGGACCATTTCCTTTCCGCTGCTGTACGGGGTAGATTCTAACCTGGCCACCTTCGCAGGTTAAAAACGTACCGTCATCCCCCTTTCTGGGCCCCCACTGAATACCTCGAAGAATACCTCTGTCCATTTCAAATTCTTCTGCGGTAACACAATAATGGCTTTCCTCGGTTTCTGTTTCCAATAAGGGTGCTCTTCCTGCCAAGTCAAGCAGTTGCGCCTCGGGCACCAAGGTGTTTTGTTTATAGAATCTTGCATCCGCATCAGCGGGATCAACGTCTTGATAAGCTTCTATCCATGTTTGATAGAAATCCGAGGTAATCGCCGGGCCGTCCGTACCATCTGCACCGGTAAATTCAGGTCTCGGAAACATTGATCCAGCAATTGGCCAATAAGCCCATCTGCTATGCTCTCTGTTCAATTGTCCCCGCTGGTCTAAGGCAAAAATAAGTTCAGGATTACTGTTATTGTCATCGTTAAAAAGGTCAAAATATTCTGCCGATAATGAAAAGTTACCTGAATTGATTATGGCATCCGTATATTGAATTACCGAGCTCATATCCGCTTGGGTAAAATCAGGATTGCCATAAGGATCGCGATATACTGCCGCGTTAAGGTATAACCGTGCTAACAATCCTTGGACCGCAGACTGCGTCATCCTACCTGGACCTCTATCCGTATTTATTACGTCAACAACCGCCAATAGTTCACTCTCAATATAGTCGATTGCATCCTGCCCCCTCAAAACTTGTGATAGCTGATCGGAGGTTTCTTTTTGTAGCACCAATCCCCAACCATCTAATAGAAGCAGGTTCAAATAGCCTCTTAAAGCTCGCATCTCGTGCAATGCTCCCGTTGCCTCTACATCACCAGCTTCCGAAAGTGGCCTAAGCACTTCTATGGCTGCCAACGTTCTAGAAATATTCGTGGTAAGTTCGTTCCAACTATCCCCTATTAAATCATTAGTGGGTGTTATGGTATGGGCATGAGTGGCTATAAATTTTCCGCCGTCAAACCAATCCGTACCACCTCTAAAGGGTAAAATAGCCTCATCTGAAGCAAGGAGTTGCATACCATAATAATGGGTATGCCTCCAAGTCCAGGACACATATCCGTAAGCTGGCGCAATTACACCACTAACGGTCTCTGCCTGACCGCCGAATTCAGATTCGTCCAACCTATCTTCCTCTAAATCCGTGCAGTTCCAACTTAAGAAGGAGTAAAATATCGTTGATATAAGTATTATTTTATTTTTCATCTTTTAATTCGTTTATATTTAAAATGAGATGTTTAAACCTAATAAAACCGTTCTTGGCGAGGGATAGGTAAAACGGTCAATACCAAATGTTTGGATACCCTCAATGTTATTGCCTGTATTGATTTCGGGGTCGAAGCCCGAATAATCCGTTAAAACGAATAAGTTCTGCCCCGTTAGCGTAAATCGGACATTGTTTATCCAATCGCTTAAGCCAATTTCATCTGATCTTAAGGAGTAGCCCAAAGTGGCATTATTTAACCGTAAGAAACTCCCATCCTCCAAATACCGTGTAGACACTTCGTTAGAATTAGATAAGTCTTCATTTGGAAATTGGATGGCAAAATCCGTAGTATTTAGATTTCTACTTAATTGACTGTTAGAAAAAATACTCATGGCGGTATGGTTATAGATTTTGTTGCCAGATACTCCATTGAAATTCATACCCAAATCAAAATTCTTGTAATTAAAATTTAAATAAAAGGCATAAATAATATCTGGCAAGGCACTGCCGGCAGCAATTCTGTCATTGTCCAGAGATTCCCCATCACCGTTTATATCTCGGAATTGATTAAGGCCATCCGGACCAATACCTACGAACTCTTTCATAAAAAATGTTCCTGTTGGCTCACCATTGATGTACCCATTAATCGTAGCACCAGTTTGACCGGCACCTTGGGCGGCACCCGTAGTAAGTACCGCGAATGGAGAATTTTCAATTTTATTGTTCGTGTATGAAATATTGCCGCCAATGTTATAGGTGAAATCTCGGGAAACAGTGCCTCTATAATCTAGGGCTAGTTCTATTCCGTTATTTACTATCTCTAGTTCTGGTATATTCGTCCATATTCTTTCTGTAGGTTGAATAGGATCCGTTCTATTGGCAAAAAGAACAACGTCCGTAACCGTTTTATTAAAATAATCTACGGTACCTGTAACCCTGTTTCCAAACAAACCAAAATCTAGACCAATATTTGTTTGTGTGGATACTTCCCACTTTAAGTCAGGGAAAGCTGTGCGCACCGGTACGGTTCCAAAAGGATAATCATCTAATGTTACTTCGTTTCCACTTAGAGGGTAGGTGTCGTTTTGGGTTCTGGAGTCAATAAAACTTGCTAAGCTCACATTACTAGGAATACCGTCTTGATTTCCTGTTTGACCCCAACTTGCCCTAAGTTTAAGGTTGCTGACCACATTGCTCTCCGATAAAAACTTTTCTTTATGAATATTCCAACCTAGAGCGACAGATGGGAAATACCCGTACTTGTTGTTTCGTCCAAATCTTGACGAACCATCGGCGCGCATGGTTGCCGTAATCAGGTATTTATCGGTAAAACCATAGTTAAGACGTACGAAGTAAGACTGTAGTTCAGCTTTAAAGGCTCGAGAATTTAATGATGTTGGTAATATAGAGGTGCTAATTTGGTCTTGAAATCTTGGCTCGATACCATTATTGGCAAAACCGTCCAACTCAAATGCCTTTTGTTCCAACATGGTATGTTGAAAGGAATGGGCTAAGAGCGCTGTAACGCTATGCTTCTCGTTGGTGTAGGTATACGTTAAGGTATTCTCAACTAAAGTGTTACTATTTATGGTGGCGGTGGTATTCAAAAAACCATCTTCGAACCCTTCTAATAAAACGAAAGGGGTTCGTTGTACATCACGGTTGGTAGACGTGTAATCTACACCTAGGTTTAATTTATAAACAAGGCCATTTAGAATCTCCAAAGAGGGGGCAATATTGGCCAAAATCCGATTACTATTTGCTTCATCCATGTAAATTCGATTGCGCTGAAGCGGATTCAATAACCCAGGTATAAAAGTTGGCTCTCCATTGGTCATTGCGGGCAATGTTGGGTTTAGCTCTAGCATATCACTTATAATAGCATCATTGTCCGGCCTTTCATTTACCGTTCTGGAAGCCGTTAAATTTAAATCAACATTAAACCGACCTTGCAGGGCTTTCTGGTTCAAATTTATCCTCCCTGAGTAACGGGTCAAAGAACTGTTGTTCAGCGTTCCTTCTTGATCGTCTACACCAGCGGATACAAAGTAAGTGGACTTATCGACAACCCCGCCACTCATAGAAAAGTTAACGTTATTGGAAATGCCAGTTCTTGTCAACTTATCTTGCCAGTCGGTGTTCCCTCCTAAATCCTCTAGTACACCACCAACTGCCGGTACTTGGCGACGAAATTCAGCAGCACTGAAAACATCAACAGGATTAGCAATAGTAGAAAATGCAGATGAAACGGATAAATTCATCTCTGTTTTACCCTCCTTTCCTTTTTTTGTAGTAATAACTATTACGCCATTAGCCGCTCTTGCACCGTATATTGCGGCTGCAGAGGCATCTTTTAAAACATCTATAGAGGCTATATCCTGTGGGTTGATAAAGTTCAACGGATTTGAATTTGCCGCTACGCCAATACTAGAATTGTCAATAATAAAACCATCAACCACAAATAATGGAGTAGTACCGGAACGTAAACTACCAACTCCCCTGATAATTATATTCTGTGCCGCACCCGGCTCACCGCTTACGTTAGTTACGTTAACTCCTGCAACCTTACCTTGTAAAAGCTGCCCTGGGTTCGCCACAACCCCTTTATTAAAGTTCTCACTTTTTACTGAACCAATAGCACCGGTAATATCGGATTTTTTCTGAACGCCATACCCTACCACTACCACATCTTCAAGCTGTGTAGCATCGGGTTCCAATTGAACGGTTATGGAGGTACGCCCGTTCAAGGTAAACTCCTGGGTAGTATAACCTAAATAGGAAACCGTCAAGACTGCGTTCCTTCCGGCAAGGTCAATGTTAAAATTACCATCAAAATCGGTAGTTGTTCCATTAGTAGTACCTTTTTCCAACACCGTGGCGCCTGGAAGTGGCGTACCCATTTCATCGACTACAGTTCCAGATATGGTCTGTTGAACAGGTAAAACAATTTTTTTTTGTGCATGGGCTTGGAAAATAGAATCATTTTCAATAATCTTTACGTTTGCGCTCATTGCCGATACGCAAAGCGTTCCTGAAATTAGGACGGAGATTCCCAGAATAATTTTCGGGAACTGTTTTTTAAAATACATCATAAAGTGTTGGGTTTTTAGAGATTCTCGATACTTTTTTTTAAGGGAGCCTGTTGACGCAGGCTCTTTTTTTTAGTTTATTTTTTTGTTAAAGAAAGTACAAAACTAAATCACCGATACCCTTTTATGTGTTAACTACATTTTAATATTATATTAACGGAAGGTAGTGTTTGTAGTGCTTTGTTAAGGGAAGGTTACCTGAGGTTAAAACACCTAATATTTTAAAAAAAGTATGTATTTTGATGTGTAAAATCAATATTTGTTAGATACCCCAAGCGTGTTCAATATTTTACCAAAAAGCATATTATTCTCATATACTCCCTGAAATTCATAGGACCTTGGCCCGTACGCAAAAACGGGAACCATAATCCCCGTATGGTCATCGGTCGTAAAATCCCCTTCTATTTCGCTAGTTGCGACATTCCCTTGTGGAAGTGTTAGGCCGCCCGTTTCATGATCGGCAGTAACGATGACCAACGTGTTTTTATTCGTATCGGCAAATTTTAGCGTTTCTGCAATTGCTTGGTCAAAAGCGATACTTTCAGCGATAATACCGCCAATGTTGTTTGCATGCCCATAGGAATCAATCTTTGCCCCTTCCACCATTAAAAAGAACGGCTTATTTTTATTGTCCAAGTACGTGAGCACATTTTTTACCGCACTCGCCAACGGTGTCGGATTTGTGCTTTCCGAAAAAAGAAATCCGATGTTCTCTTTTTTGCTTTGACCTATTTCTTCTATGGAGGCCTGCATCTGAAAAGTACCGATTTTGTTTTTCCCTTCATATTGGTCATCGGCGGTACTCGCAAATACCGACAACTTACTTTTTAAGAAATCTTCCTTTATTTCTTCGGTCATGCCCCGGTCTTTTTGATGGGCATAAAAAGAGGAAGGTGTAGCACCGGTAATCTGATCGTTGGTCACAACACCTAAAATAAACCCTTTCTCGACAAGTCTCTCCGTAATATTCTGTAACGGATTTCCATTTTCATCGACACCTATCGACCTATTCGGGACTTTCCGACCCGTAGCAATGGCCGTTGCCCCTCCCGCAGAATCTGTCGTGAAATCATCACTTGATTGTGTTTTGATAAATCCGATATTGCGTAATTGTGTCAAGGTCAGCTCTCCTTTATTGGCTAAAGTGGTTGCCGAAATCTGTGCAAGGCCGTTGCCGTCGCCAATCAGCAGAATAATGTTTTTGGCAGCTTTCTTTTTTCGGTCAGAAGCAAAAGTAGGCCGGTAGACTTCTGAAAAAACAGAATTTCGATATTCCCTTTTGGTTAATGTGTTTAGATAATTCGCACATTCAAAGGGCATATCGGTATTGATAAAATCCACTCCCAAATGTACAAGGGCCTTCCAAGCAGTCTTGGAATCAGGAGTCGCCCAAAAACGGAAAGGCTTGCCGTGGCCATGGGCTTTTTTTATCGTTATAGATACTTTTTCAAGGTCTTCGGCGGTCAACCTTCCCTTCCCGTTCCATTTGGTAAGACTTTTAAAACTTAAACTGACCAAAGCTATTTTTTTTAGAACGGCAGGGTCTATATCTTCCGCCAAACTTTGATAATCGAAGAAAATAAAATCGGGGTAATTCACATATTCTGAAGGTTTTGGCCGATTGCCGGAAATGACTATCGAAATGGCTTCGTTCCTAATAATTTCAGGATGATTTTTCAGTTTTCTTATAAGTACATCAAGGGTCGAATAGGGTTCCGATTTGATATCGATAAGCAATTGAAGGCTTTTTGGTCTTTCGAGTCCAAGTACTAATGATTCCCTTAAAGTATTAAGGTATAATTTGTCAAATGTGCGTAGGGTATCGATTTCTTGTGACGTATGTGCCACAAATAGTTCCTCGCCAATCAAAAAAACATCGGCTTCAATGGAAGTGGCACCTGCCGAATAGGCCTTCCAAAAAGGTACATTTTGCAAATAATCATTATGGGAATGAATCCGGAAATCTGGCAGGCTTTGCCCAATTGCACTATTTGTTATCAAAAAAAGAAAGAACATCCATTTTTTCATCGTATAATTTTAATTTTAATATGAACAGTTGACATGCGTATTACAAAAAAACCGGCATCGAGACGAATACCGGTTTTCATAAAATTATTCAAAACTAACTCAAACTCAAGTTAAAAATATTACCTCGATTCTTATTTTGAGTTAAGTGAATGTGAACATACCATTATCAAAATCCGAACTAATTGACAGTAAGGTCTAAAGGCGAGCTCTGTTCTTTCGAATCATTTATTTTTAGCCCTAAAATATTTAAAATCGTTGGAGCAATCTGGGCACTGTACAACTGTTTGTTATGAGCAACTTCGCCCATGGCGTTAACTCCCTTTCCAAAGAGCACCATCCAAACACTCCCAGCACCTTTTACCTTACCTCCATGACTTTTCCAAGTTTTTAAGGGGTCGGTACCACGACCGTGATCCGTTGTAATTATAAAAACGGTATTGTCTTTGTAAAAAGGGTGGATTTTATAAACTCAAATTGTCCCGTAAAACGTCAATTAACGAAACCACTAAAAAAGACCAAATTTGGGACACCTTGGCGAAGAAAGTCTGCTTTTACATTATTATCCCTTAAAACGGCCGTTTTAAGAGAAGGTTAATTCTAATTCAGATTTATATTCTGTTTATAAGTCCTACCAATAGGAATAGTCTTTTCATCGATATAGATTCTATTTCCTTCGATAGCAGTCACCAAATCTTTATTTACGATGAATGAATTATGTACTCGCAAAAAATTCTGTGGTAATGCTAATTGAAAATCTGATACACCGCGAAGGGTTAGTAGGTTGCCTGTTTGGGTGACCACTTTACAATAATTACCCTGCGCTTCAATAAATTGGATGTCAGACATTTTAACACGGTGCTTTTTCTTATCTACTTTGATGATTATAAAATCTTGTGAAGTAGCGTTTGGTGATGAGTTTCTCTCTTTGAATTCTAAAATCGTATTTACCGCTTTTAGAAAACGAGAAAAAGTAAAGGGTTTCAACAAGTAATCCGACACCTGAAACTCATAACCTTCAAGGGCAAATTCTTTATAAGCCGTGGTAACGATAACGCTCGGTGGGTTATTAAGTGTTTTCAGCATTTCGAAACCTGTTATTTTTGGCATATTTATATCCAAAAACAACAAATCCAATTCTTCTTTTTGAAGTAAATTTATTGCCTGAAATGCGTCGTAACAATTGCCCACTTTTGTTAAGCTACCAATCTCTTTGGCAAACTCTTCAATGATATTATGAGCAATGGGCTCGTCGTCTATTATAGCATATCTAATCATTTTATCCCTAAGGTGATTTTTGCGTAATATACATTTTCATCTTTTCTCAAAACCAAACTATGCCTAGCTTGATATAGATGATGTAACCGCTTCTTCAGGTTTTTTAAACCTAATCCATTTGTGGTTTCAGCTTTAATTTCAAAGTTATTGGTCACTTCAAAAGTTAACTTATCACTTTGTTGAATCAAATTGATGTGGACAAAAGCATTTTCTGTAAGACTTTCAATTCCATGCTTAAAGGCATTTTCAACTAGCATGATAAAAAGTAAGGGGGCAACCAATTTCGAACCATCTACTACTTCTTTTTTGAATTGTATATCCACATTTTTCTGATATCTGATTTTTTGGATATCGATGTACTCTTCAAGATAGTTGATTTCGTTTTTAATCGGTGTCTGGTTCTTCTCGCCCTCATAAATAGTGTAACGCATTATTTCAGACAGTTTTTGAATGACCTCTGGGGTTTTGTCCGATTTAGCAATGGCCAGTCCATATAAATTATTCAATGTATTGAAAAAGAAGTGTGGGTCAATCTTACTTTTAAGCAAACTCAATTCGGCTTCCATTTTTTCATTTTTGAGTAATCTATAATTTTGTGCCAACTTAAAAACCCAAGAAACCAAAAAATATCCAATGACGGAAAAAAATAAGACCTGAGAAATCAAGAAATACGTCTCATAAACTGTATTCTTTGAACTTTCCAATACTTGTTTGTAGTGCACCATACCTATAGTTCCACACACAAGTAGGATTATTGCAACTAAATAAGAGATATATTTTTTTTCTGTTATATACACAACACAAAGGTATTTGAATAAAAACACGATAACAATTTATTTGACAGACTACTGATTTTTAATCATAATCAACATCAAATCCAAAATGGATGGCATCTGTCATTCATAAGGTGTTGACTGCATCTTATAATGAACCATAGGTCAATTTTATTATTCGAAAAGCGATTGTGATGTTAAGTTTGATCCAACTTAAAATTCTATCAAATGAAAACCTTAAAATTAGCAGTATTACTATGTGTACTATCTACTACTTTAAGCCTAAACGCACAGCCCTCGCAAACAAGTAAAACGACTTCAATAGATCATTTGATGGATACCAAAATTCCGTTATTGCTAAAAGAGAATAATGTACCTGGTATGGCTGTCGCCATTCTTGAAAATGGTAAGGTTATTTATGAAAGAGGACACGGATACGCCAATGTCGCCAATAATATTGAAATATCAACCAAGACTGGTTTCAACATTGGTTCTATCTCAAAATTGTTTACAGCTTGGGGAATTATGAACTTGGTTGAAGATGGAAACCTTGACCTTGATAAACCTGTCGAAAGTTATCTTACACGATGGAAACTGCCCGAATCTAAATTTGACCATAGCAAAGTCACAATTAGAGCAATTTTGAGCCATAGTGCCGGATTATCCGTGCACGGATACCCTGGTTTCCATCCTGATGATAAGTTACCAACTTTAGAAGCCTCTCTTGATGGTGTGAATGGTTCGGTAAGGAAAAATGAACCAGTCAAGGTAATTATAGAACCACAAAGCCAGTTTAAGTATTCCGGTGGTGGCTATACTATCTTGCAGCTAGTTATCGAAGAAGTCACAGGTCAAAGATTTGAGGAATATATGAACGAACACATTTTTGAACCACTTAATATGAACAGAACGAGCTTTAATATTGATTCTAACATTTTAGCAAAAACCGCAAAACCTTATAACAAAGAAAGTAAGGAAATCTACTTGGAAAGATTTACCGCGAAGGCTGCCGCTGGTTTACATACAACGCTTAAAGATTTGTCCAATTTCGCGAAAGCACAATTCAAAAAAAATACCGTGTTATCGCAAAAAATTATTAAAGAGATGATAACCATTATCCCGATAACCAAAACTAAAAAGGTAGCGTATGGTTTGGGTTACGCAACATACAGTTTTGGGCCTATTAAAGTGGTTGGCCATGCTGGTACAAATACAGGATGGGAAGCAGGTTTTATGATGGACTTTGAGAAAAAGGATGGTATTGTCATACTTACTAACAGCTCAAATGGGAAGAAAGTTGCCATAAACACATTACAAACTTGGGCTAAATGGCGAATGACAAAATAAATAAAGGCTATGTTTAAAATTATTACTATTGGCTGTTTGCTTTTCTCGTTTTCATCGAGCATAGCACAAGAAAAAGACACTATAACCAATATCATAAGTTACCAAAAAGAGATTATAGCAACATTAACTGGCGAGAAAACTATTCTTAAAAATCGCTTTTTGAAGCAAAGGGCAACTTACGAAGAGCGTGTTTTAACCGCTGAATATTTGGCAAATGAGCTCGAAGCTTCTGGATGGTCTTCAAAACTTCATAAATACCAGACAGCACAGAGCAATTATTTTTTGGATATATTTTTCAAGCCTAACAAGGGTATCAATGTGATAGGTCAATTACCCTCAACAAAAGCGACTGAAAAACATATTATATTGGGCGCTCATTTTGATAGTGAGAGAGATACGCCTGGTGCAATAGACAACGCTAGTGGTGTTGCCTTGTGTTTGGCACTTGCTAAAGAACTACAAAAATTAGGGCATCGAAAGTATAATGTAAGTATTGTCTTTTTTGATCAAGAAGAAGATGATGAAATTGGAAGTGAGGCATTTGTTAAAATGATTCAGAAGACAAAACTCGATGTTCATTCCGTACACATTTTCGATCTGATTGGTTGGGATGCCGATGGTGACGGAGCACTCACCCTACAATCGCCTGCACCTTTTCTAGAACCTTATTATCGTAAAGAGGCAAAAGCGGTAAACATCTCAATTAAAACAATCGGTGGTGCTGGTTCGGACAATAAAACATTTCTTGAAGCTGGTTATCCTACAGCACATCCTTTTGAAGAAATGGACGATAGTACGCCTTACTATCATAGTCCTCAGGACACCTTCGCAACCGTCAATTTTAGTTTTTTAGAAAAAACCACTAAATATATAAACAATGTCATTTCAAGAATTTTACAAGAAGAATAGTTTGTTAAAGCAGCGTACCATATTTGTTGTTAGTTGCCTTCCAATCATAGTTAACGCTGTACAGCATCTTTTTGCATATTCTTATTTCCCTTTTTTTGTCCTACTGTTATTGGTAGGTATATTTGCTTATTTGTGGCACACTAAAATTATGAAAGGGAAATCCTTCTATAAGTCATTGGGCTTTCTTTTGTTAGGGTACGGATTGATTCGCTTGGGACTCGTTGCTTTGGTTTTGATTGCCGAAAGTGGTGTTCCTTCAGATATTTATTATCAATTGGATATTTGGTATTTATTTATAACAGTTTTTACCCTTTCAATTGGTATTTGGATTCTTTATAACAGCAATAATTTATATTTTCATTGAACGCTTAGTGCGTATATTATAATATACGTTTGTTGACAACGAGCTAAGAGATGGATAATAAAGGAATTAACTTGTATGATTGGTGTACAAACAGAAAGGCTGATTTTTCGACAATGCAAAAATTCAGATTATCCGATATTTTCTGAATTTTTTTCGGTTGAAGATAATGCTAGATACGTCGAAGGAGCTAAAAACACTTTATAATCATGAGGTTGATATCTACATATATTGGGCATTAAGAACTTAATTGGTTTTCAAACCCAGCAATTACCGAAAAGGAAACTGAAAATCTAATAGGAACAATCGGATTATGGAAATCTCATTCTTGGCCCGAGCCTGAATTGGGCTATTGGTTGTTACCTGGATCTCAAGGAAAGGGTCATTGCGTTGAAGCTGGTCTTGCCGTTAAGGAATTTCCTTTGACAAAATTGAAACTTGATTCACTGGTTAATTACATAAATCCAACCAATGAGCCGTCTAAAAAATTAGCAATAAGGCTTGGGGCAAAATTTGATTATGTCATTAAGTTACTTGATTTAGGCAACCATGAAGTATAACGGTATAAATAAAACCAATTATGAAATCATAGCCAGAACGTTTTCGAAAAATTTTCATTGACCTATAAAAGGAACCTTTTTTGGCACCCTGTCGATTCCCTCTTTATGATTCTTCAATTGGCCGTTTTATGAAACTTATGGGGATATTCAATTCGTTTCTTTTCAAAGTGATGTTTCAAAAAAACTGAAACTACATTGTACATAAATCCTCATTCTATTCATAAAATTTTATCTTTAAAACTTACCAATTCTCATCCAATGGAACTAAGTAAATTAGATTACAGCTTCATCATTGTATTTTTCTCAATCGTTTTAGGAATCGGAATTTATGTTTCCAAAAAATCAGGAAAGAACACTTCTGAGTATTTTTTATCGGGACGAACGATGCCATGGTGGTTGTTGGGGTTTTCGATGGTGGCAACTACTTTTTCAACAGATACTCCCAATTTAGTAACTGATATAGTTCGTACTAATGGTGTTTCAGGAAATTGGGTTTGGTGGGCGTTTTTATTGACTGGACTCTTGACCGTTTTTGTTTATGCCAAACTATGGCGTAGGTCCAATGTCCTTACCGATATGGAGTTTTATAATTTAAGATATGGTGGTAAAGCCGCACGATTTCTTCGAGGGTTTCGTTCCTTATATCTAGGTCTCGTTTTTAACATCATAACTTTGGCAGCTGTAAACCTGGCAGCCATCAAGATAGGAGGAATCATGTTAGGATTGACTCCTATTGAGACTGTTCTTATAGGTGGGATAATTACTGTCATCTTTAGTGCGGTGGGAGGATTTAGAGGAGTTGTCTATACTGATTTCCTTTTGTTCTTCGTGGCAATAGTGGGCGCAATTGGTGCCGCTTACTATTTGGTTAATATTCCGGAGGTTGGTGGGATTACAAAATTGGTAAACCATGAAAATGTCGTAGGGAAATTATCGATTCTCCCTGATTTTTCAGATACTGAAGCCTTGATATCTATTTTGATAATCCCTTTAGCAGTTCAATGGTGGAGTTCGTGGTATCCAGGTTCCGAACCTGGTGGCGGAGGCTATATTGCACAACGTATGCTTGCGGCAAAGAATGAAAATCATGCTATCGCATCTACATTTTTTTTTAATATCATGCATTATGGATTGCGCCCATGGCCTTGGATTTTAGTTGCGTTAGCCTCTTTAGTTGTATATCCTGATTTAGCAAGTATTCAAGAGGCATTTCCTAATATAGAGGAAAACAAGTTGGGTCATGATCTTGCGTATTCGGCAATGTTGACCAAATTACCAAGTGGATTATTGGGACTAGTTTTGGCCTCTTTGGGGGCAGCGTATATGAGCACCATTTCAACACAATTGAATTGGGGCTCATCATATATTGTAAATGATTTTTACAAACAACAAATAAAACCTTCTGCTAGCGAAAAAGAATTAGTTGGTGTTGGAAGAATTTCAACTGTAGTTTTAATGGTGTTGAGCGCTGTTATGGCTTTATCTCTTACAAATGCTAAACAACTTTTTGACATCCTGCTAATGTTCGGCGCCGGAACAGGTCTGGTCTATATTCTAAGATGGTTCTGGTGGCGTATAAATGCATGGAGCGAAATATCGGTAATGTTCGCTGCGGCTATAGTCAGTTTGGTATTTACGTATTCTTCTTTGGGAGATTCCCTTTTTGGATTCATAAATGAATCAGGATCCATGATTGATGGAATATTTCCTTCATGGGCCAGGTTTCCGGCGATTGTACTTATAACAACTATTATATGGGTTGTAGCAACCTTTGTCACGAAACCAGAAGATAAAAAAGTTTTGAACGATTTCTATAAAAAAACCCGTCCCGGAGGCCCAGGCTGGAAAAAAGTTTTGGATGACGCAAATACGGATGGTATCAATATCGAAAAAAGCAATGAAAAGTGGTCGGTTCCTACGGGAATTTTGGCAATGCTTCTGGGGACTGTTTTGGTTTATGGTTGCATGTTCGCGACAGGTAATTGGATATATGGTAATTATGTATTGGCAAGTTGGTTGACCGGGGTCATGGTGGTCGCTGGACTTTTATTGATTGTTGTATGGAACAAAATGAAAGACGATATTTTATAAAGTGAAGTAATAGACCAATAGATAACGTCCTTAAAGTCATTGAAACCAAAGAAATCTCCTTATGTCCTGTAAAATGAACCTTTTTCGGCACTACATTTTATTCTAACGTTCAATAAAACCTGTTTCTACTTAATTGAACTAGTATGTTTAATCCCACCTATAATTGAACTTTAAAAACCGACTTAATTAGCGGTTAAAGATGTCTTTTGAAATCCCGTATTTGACCTAAAATACGAACAACGAATATTCCCTTTCTGGTTGGTTCGTAGAAAATAGTATGAGCTTTGTAATTATATCTTTTCAAAGGTGCCGCAAATTCAGAAGCGCTGCGACCAAGGTCAGGATTATCTGCAAGAGTCTGTAAAAATTGGTATAACTCGGTAACATAGTTATGAATCTGTGATTCGCCCCAAGTCTCCAAAGTATAATCTACTATATCGTCGATATCATCATCTGCTTTCGATGATAAATGATAACTAGACATTTCTGTTCTTTTTACGAACTATTGCAGCTTCAATAATTTCATCAACAGACCTAATTTTAGAACTCATTCCGCTATCATATCCTGCTTGTATAGCCGCCTTGGTAATTAAAAAATCCCTATTCCGTTCTTCATCTAAACGTATTAGATGTCGCATGTATTCGCTATCGTTAGCGAAACCACCATTTTCAATTTGCAACTTTATCCACTCTTCCTGAGCGGTAGTAATAGTCAATGATTTTCTGATTGTCGCCATAATTATAATATTTAATTACATATAATATACGCGATATAACATATTATCGGTGTATAATCCATAGAAATTTTGTGAAACTCCAAGTTTTCAAGCCTGTAACCAAGTAACATTTAAAACCACATTAATCTAAACTTCAAGAATTTGTTCTCACTTGCGGTTTTTCGACTAATTAATTTGTTGTTTCATAGGACCTTTGTGATTGATATAATCGTTGAATTAAATTGCATATTTTTATTGTTCGCATATTGGTTATATGATCAATGATAATATATCTATTGTTAGGGACAATTTAAAACAACGTTTGAGAATTAAGATGAACAAGAAATTTAGAATTTTAAAAAAGACGATTTTATATACTTTCTCTATCCTTTTACTTCTTTCAGTTATAGGTTACATTTACCTTTATGTGCTCCCGAAAGGACCTGAAATCACAGAAACCAGTAAAATCAATATCGGAATAGACTCTTTTGTTATCTACGCATATAAACATAGCGAGAGAAAATCGATTAAGGTATGGACTTACAAACCGGTAAGTTGGAATGACAAAGACAAAATAGTTTTCGTTATGCACGGCGGTGGACGAAATGCAGATGACTATCTCAACGCTTGGCTTGAATTAGCCGATAGAAATAATCTCCTAATAGTGGCACCTGAATTCGAGAACAAGTTCTCAAAATATACAACTAACGACTATCAAGAGGGAAATTTATTTACCTTTTTTGGAACTAAAAACCCAAAAAGCGAATGGGCATACACGGTGGTTGAAAACATATTTGAACATATTAAATCGGTAAACAACATTTCAAACCAACAATACGATATTTTCGGACATTCCGCTGGTGGACAATTTGTACATAGAATGGTAATGCTAATGCCCGAATCGAGAATAGGGACAGCTATCGCTGCCAATTCTGGATTTTATAGTCTACCAAACGAGAAACTTGAATACCCGTATGGTATTCAAAATACAGGAACAGATTTACAAAAATCCTATAATAAAAGATTGGTTATTCTATTGGGAGAATTAGATAATGACCCAAGATTAGGGACTTTCAGAACATCGGATTTAGCGATGGAACAAGGAGCGCATAGACTTGGACGTGGAACGACTTTTTATAACACAAACAAGCAATTAAAAAACAAAAATAATTGGATATTTAATTGGGAAATGGACACTATAAAAAATGTAGGTCATGACTATAAAAAAATGTCAAAAAGTGCAATCGAATGGATAAAAAACTGACCCTAATAACATAGTATCCTATAAAAAGCCTTAGTCCAGTTCTCTAAAGTTAGCTTTTTACGAAGTTTCATAAAAGTACAGTTTTAAGGGACCAACTTTCCTAATATTTGTATATATCATAAATAAGTTTATCCATCATGTAATACCCTTTAGTAACAGCGTGGGTTTCTAACTAATGGTTTTACATAAGTATTAATATTATGACATTGACCTTGTTTAGGATATCTAAAAATTTGTTTATTATACGCAACCTTCTCTACTTTTATCCATCTATAATAAAACACCATGCTATGATACGGATAAGCGGTATAATTAAATTAGTTCCGATTGCAATTGTAGCATTACTGTGGAGCTGTTCGACAGATGAAGATACAATTGAAGAAAAAACAGCAAGTGGCAAAACAAGTTTGTTCGATAAGGTAACTGAACCTGATTCAGCTCAATCTAATGGAGGTCTATATCTTGATGCCGCATCTTCGGAATCGACCTCTGGAGGTTCAACTACAAGTACAGGCGATTGGGGAAGCGGAAATCCAAACGGAGAATTCGAACCAGGGATTTTAACCGCAGGTGAATGGAACGATCTTGATAATTGGGATTTCTGGAATAATTTATTGAGTAATCAGGAGTATTATAATGATGTAAACAAATGGAACCTTAAGGAAATAAAAAGGTATAGTTTTGTGATTACGGATAGAAATGAATCATTGGTTGCAAATGCAAAGATTACGCTTCTATCCGGTGACATCGAGGTTTGGAAAACCAAAACGGATAACAAAGGAAAAGCCACCTTATGGTCCGATTCAGAGCTTAATGGACTGAATGCTCGTATTGAGCTTGAAGATATTGATGAGATGATAGTTGATGTAGTCGAGTATTCGAATGGTATTAACCTTGTGAGCTTAAACAAAATTATAGACAACAAAAAAATAATCGATATCTATTTTGCGGTTGACGCAACAGGTTCGATGGGGGATGAAATCGATTATTTGAAAGCCGAACTGAATGATGTCATTGAACGGATAAAACATAACAATCCTTTTTTGGAAATGCGTTTTGGATCGGTTTTTTATAGAGATGAAGGCGACGAATATGTAACCCGTCATTTGAATTTTACATCAGATGAGACAAGCCTGACTTCTTTTATATTAGACCAATCTGCCGACGGCGGGGGCGATTTCCCTGAGGCGGTTCATTCCGCCATGGATGTTGCCATAACACAAAATTCGTGGAACGATAATGCTTCCGCACGCATACTGTTTCTATTGTTAGATGCACCACCACACTACAACCAAGAAGTCATTTCAAGTTTGGAAACAACTATAACAAAAGCTGCGGAAAAAGGTATTAAGATAATACCGATTACAGCATCTGGTATAGATAAGTCTACGGAATATTTAATGCGTTCTTTTGCCATTTTGACAAATGGGACCTATGTCTTTATAACGGATGATAGTGGAGTTGGTAATGATCACCTGGAACCTACAATTGGAGAGTTTGAGGTTGAAAAATTGAATGATTTAATGGTAAGACTCGTTGGTAAATATCTCCCTTAGGTATAATCTGAAATCATAAGCATATGTATTCCGCTAACATTAGATATGTTGATGTATCAAACAATTAGTAAAGAGATAAAAAAAACTTTCTTTGATAAATTGAAGTATTTAGTATTTTTTGAACTTATTGAAACCTATAACCGATTGTCTAATTTAAGTGCTACAACTAAGCTCAGGGTTAAAAACATAGTCATAGTAATTAATTAACTCTGCTTAACGGTTTCGTTGTACCAACGATTTGTCACCTATAATTATTACGCCCATGCTACCTGCTTTTTAATTTACACCACGCACTAATTAGAGTGACTTTAGAATATATTTTCGCCGCCGCAACGAATTCAATACGTACATGTGAAAAATAATTAACATTCCCACATAACGTAATGCGAAGTCTTCTACGTACATAGAATGTATGCGAAGTCCAAAAACCTTATCCACCTTAAAAATCATCATCAGCTACTTACTACTAGGTATATTGGCCCTACTGGTATCTGTTTTTGTATATGTTGAAGTAAGGGATTATCTGGTTGACGATACAGAAGCTAAGAGCGAAACAAAGTTACTGATAGGTAATTCCCTATTAACGCAATTGCACGAGGCAGAAAGCTTGTCCAAGTTAGCCATACAGTCAAAAAAGGAACAAAATTTCACTTCATATTCCTTAAAAATAGATTCGGTACAGATTACTGTCGATAGCATGAAAAGGCTGACGGCAAGTTCGGCACAACATCATTTGTTGGACAGTCTAAAATGGCTACTTGGCAAAAAAAAGGCAAATATTGAGGACTTGCTCGCCTTAAAAGCAAAAAATACGAATAGCTTGGCTATCGCGGGGGCGTTGGACAAATTCAGTGAAATGGAAGCCTCATTGGGTATAATAACCCCTGAGGCCTTGGCTCCTAATCTAACTTCACTTTCTCCAAAAGCCCAGGAAGCTATAAAAAAAGTTGCTCAATATCTGAACGAAAACGTGCCACAGACCGATTCCAATGCTCAAACAGCGAGAAAAACTGACAGTATCCTAAGGTTATCCAAAGCTTTGTTAAAAGAATTGGATAGGGAAAGTACCCTAGCGGAAAAATCCCTAGCTGCAAAGGAATATGCAATCAGCACGGCCGATTTGGAGCTCTCCAGGCAACTCCGCCAAATCTTAGCCTCTTTAGAAAACGAAATCCTGATGAACACTTTTGGGGAAATTATTAAAAGAGAGGCTGTTCTAAAACGAAGTATTCGTTTGGCCGGTATGGCGGCGTTTTTAGGATTTATGGTTGTAGGCATATTCGTTGTTATTCTGAAAAGAGATTTCTTGAAAGCTAAATTGTATCGCGAAAAACTAGAAAAGGAAAAACAAGTCTCGGAGTCTTTGCTCAAAAGCAGAGAACATCTTATTAGGGCGGTAAGCCACGATGTACGTACCCCTCTTAACAGTATTTTCGGGTATATGGAACTTTTAAAGAAATCCGAATTGTCCCAACAGCAGGATGCCCATCTTATACGGCTAAAATCATCCGTTGAATACGTAAACAAACTAGTGCAGGACTTATTGGATTTCTCGCAGTTAGAAGCGGGTAAAATGATTCCGGAAAACAGCGCTTTTAACCTAGGCAAGCTCATTACGGAGACCGCTGAAAGCATAGCCATGTTCCACGGCAATAGTGCCATTTCCCTGACTTTAGATATTGATGAAAGCCCGGCCGAACCTATCTTCAGCGATGCGCTCAGAATTACGCAAATACTATCCAATATTTTGGACAACGCCTATAAATTCACTAAAGAGGGAGAAATCAAAATAGGAGTGATAACAGAAAAAACCGATATGGGAACTACCTTAAGCATCCGTATATCGGATACCGGTGTTGGTATTACAGAGGCACAACAAAAAAAAGTCTTTACAGAGTTTATACAGGTAGAAAACAACGCAATCGGAAAACAGGGAGGATATGGACTGGGACTTACCATTTCAAAAAGACTATCAGAACTTTTATGTGGCAATATAGAGGTAGAAAGCATCCCGAACATAGGAAGTGTATTTACCTTAAACCTTCCTATCGCATTTGCTGATGAGAATGAGGGGATCACTAAAACTCAAGAGACGCTCTTCAATAAAAAAGCATTAACCATTCTTGTTATTGAGGACGATAGCACCTTGCTTCAACTTATCGGGGAACTTTTGGGGCAGGCCAATATTTCCACAATTCTTTTAAACGATTTTGACGAACTCGAACATCAAAAAAACCTATCCTACGACCTCGTCCTTACCGATATTGAAATGCCTAAAACAAGTGGTTATGCCGTAATCCAAAATTTGAGGTCTGAACCGTACTCACATTATACGAACCAAGTTATCATTGCCATGACAGGCAGGCAAGATTTAGAAGCAAACCTTTTAGTTGAAAAAGGGTTTGCCGCAGTTATAAAAAAACCTTTTACGGCAACGGAGCTGTTAAACATTGTCAGTAGTTTTAGCGAAATAGAACACACAACCACTCAGGATTCTACATCTAAAAAATTAGGAGTTAGTCTTCAGCATGAAGAATTATTCTCAGTGGAAAAGGTGAAATTATTTTTAGGAAACGATACAAAAGCAATTAAAGATCTTTTACTGACATTTAAAAACGAAACCGTTAAAAACAAGAAGGACTTGATAACCGCACAACAACAGCAAAACCATAAAAAATTAAGTGCAATTGCGCACCGCATGTTGCCTATGTTCCGCCAAATGGATATCATGAGCTGTATACCTATATTAAAACAAATGGAAAAATTAAATCCTGCGGCAAATTACATTTACGTAAGGCCTGATCAGTTTCAAGAACTATATATAGCCTTAGAACAACTCATAAATGCATTGGCAAATTATGATTTAGTTATACATCCAAATCATAATGGGTAATTCTGTTATACAAGGTTTTTCTTGTAATCTGCAACAGCTTTGCTGCTTTGGATTTATTAAAGTTGGTTCGTTTTAGCGCTTTTAAAATTTGTTCTTTTTCAAATTCCACTTTAGTAAGAGTGCTTTTGCCATTTAACGTATTAGCCTGTTTCATTTCTTTGGGCAACACTTGCGGCAACACCATATTGCCTTTTGTTAGCAAGACAGCACGCCGTATTACATTTTGAAGCTCCCTAATATTACCTGGCCAATGATAGTTGTTAAAGAGTTCCCATACATCCTTTGAAAAATCGACTACCTCTCTGTTTAAATCGGTATTGGCAGTTTTTAAAAAATAGGTGGCAAGAATTTTCAAATCGCCATACCTGTCGAGCAGAGAAGGTATCTGTAAAGAAAACTCGTTTAATCGATGATAGAGATCTTCTCTAAACATTCCATTTTTCACGGCACTTTTTAAGTCCTCGTTAGTGGCAGAAATAATGCGTACATCTACCGATATTTCCGTAGTACTGCCAACGGGTTTAATTCTTCTTTCCTGTGCCGCCCTTAATAAATGAATCTGATTGCCATATGATAGGTTTCCCACTTCATCCAAAAACAACGTTCCTCCATGGGCCGCTTCAAAACTTCCTACATGATCGTTAATAGCCCCCGTAAAACTTCCCTTTAGATGACCAAAAAACTCGCTAGATGCTAATTCCTTTGGGATTGCACCACAATCTATTGCAACGAAAGGACCATTATGCCTATTACTAAGCTCATGAATTCTTTTTGCTGTAACCTCCTTACCGGTTCCACTTTCTCCGATTAACAAAACGGACATGTCAGTCGGGGCTACCAAAGAAATATGTTCCTCCAGAGCTAGAGCAGCCTCACTGACAAGCATTGGTACTTGGGATGGTCCTGTTGAAATTATTGGTCTGGTCTGTTCTTTTAATGATGAAGCGTTTTGCTTCGTATGTCCTCCATCACTTTTTAAAGCTGCTTGGATCACTGTTAGAATCTGCTCTGGAGTAAAGGGCTTTTCTATATAATCATAAGCACCTTCCTTAATGGCTTTTACCGCTGTGATAACCTCGGCATAACCTGTCATTATAATTAGTTGGGTATTATTCGGTACTTTGGTAAGTAACGCTGTGCCGTCATATTCAGGGAGTCTTACATCGGTAAGTACAATATCCATAAGGTTTTCCTTTAATATACCTTCTGCTTGAATACCAGTGTGGACTGTTTCAACAGTAAAGCCTTTTCGTTCCAGAAACTTCGATAACATTTGTGCAAAAGCAATATCATCTTCAACAATTAAGACTTTAGGCATGGGAAAGCATATAGGTTCTTAATATGTACGTAGGATTTAACCAAAGTAGTTGACCGGTTTTGTTAAATATCTTAAAACGTTATTCTTCAAACTAATTTCAAAGATAAAAAGGGACAGCAACACGCCATCCCCTTTCAAACCAAACCAACTTAATAGTGACTAACTATAATATTTTTATAAGTCCAACCAATTACCTTCCTCATCAGCATAAAGTGTTCCCGTAGTCCCGTCCTCAAGGGCTACTTCTAACTTATATTGCTTTTTGTTATTCATATGCGCCTTCGAAATGGTTGCGGTAGGGTAACTTTTGGCGACAGCATCTGTAACGGCCGAAGGTAACTTAGATACTGAAATTTCAGTAAAATCCTCTTGTAAATCTAAGGTAACAACTTCATTCGCAGTTAGTGCAGAATTATTTGCTATAACCGATAAACTTCCGAGAGCCAAGGCTCCAACTAAAAATAACTTTTTCATGTTCTTGTGATTTTAAATTTGTTTTCATGTTAAACTCACAACATTTAATGAAAAAACAGTGCCAGTATCCTAAAAACATATAAGTATTTGATTTGTTGCGGATTAAAGGATTCCGCCACTAAAATACTCTGGGTAAATCTGTTTCCCATATTACAAAAGTGTGTAAATAATAAACAAAAAGTAAAGCAGCTATCTAACAAAACAACTCCTTTACCAGAGACTAAAAAAGCCAATAATTAAAACTTATTTATTGTTAGCAAACCTTACTCTCATATTGTTTGAAGGGAACTAAAGTTTATGATTTATTTCGACAACGCCTTCATAGCGGCAAAAACCGTCAAAGTGAACCACTGAAAGAATCTCTTCAGACTAGGCCATAAAAGGATTTGCAATAAATATTGCTATACTCACTTTAATTCGGCGGGGGAGATATACTGTGTCCATCCTTTCCACCCTAAGGCACAATCCAAAAAAATAAAACTCCATACAAAAGTCGCTTTTTGTAAAGAGATGAAAAAGTGTCCCGTCAAAAGGGAATTAACGAGAATATTAAAAGAGATGATAACAGGCATCCTAGATCAAAAAGTACTTCTTCAAACTATTTCACTCTTGTAAACATCCGTTTTAAAGAATACTTAAGTCAATCTGGAATATTCGTAAATAAGGCATTTCATGAAGTATCATCGTACCCATTGATACCATTCCCAACCTAATAAGTTTTAACTTCGAGAATTGTACAACAATACTCATGGCCAATTTTAACTACGTAGATATTATCCTTTTCCTTGGGGTCAGTCAAGGGCTTTTCTTGGCCATTTCACTACAATTGTTCGATAACCGTAATAAAGCGGCGAACGGTATACTTTCGTGGCTACTACTTTGCGCGGTTCTAATGCTTTTTGGTAGGATTACCGCCTATCGTATTCCCGAAGATTGGGTGTGGCGATTCGGGGTCCTGGTCGATACCACGATTTTTCTCTTTGGACCTCTTATTTACACCTATGTAAGACGTTTGGTCTTTTCCGAAAGTCCAAAGTTTCGATTGAGTTGGTTCCATTATACCCCAGCGGTGCTACATCTAGGATATTACTTCTGGACGCTGAGCATTCCACTTGCCGATTTCAATACGATGTATGCATCGGGCAACTTGAACCTGATGTTCTTCATTGTTGAGGCTGCGGGAATCGTGTCCTTTATTTTTTATTGGACAAAGACGTTTCTATTGGTACAGGAATATGCTTCCCAAAAGGAAAAACAGCTTTCCTTCCATCCGAAGGTGTTTCAATTTTTAACGTTCTTACTGGCAACATTGTTTATTTTTATAGTGTTATGGCTAATCAGTTTTTTATCAACGAATTTCCTAAGAAGACCTTTTGCATATATCAATTATATAACGATGTGGATATCGACGCCCCTGTTCATTTACGTGGTAGGCTACTATAGCCTTCGGCAACCGGAAATATTCCGTATTCCCTTCCAAAAGAAATCCAAATCCGATAAAGACCGACTTAAACCGGAAGAAATCCAGAAACTTCAAAAGCGACTTAACTTCTTTATGATGGAGGAGAAAGTATTCCTTCAACCTGAACTTACCCTCAAAGCACTTGCGGAAAAATTGAACACTTCTTCCAATAATTTATCGTGGCTTTTGAACCAAGTATATCAAGCGACATTTTACGATTATATAAACAAGTATCGCATCGAAGAATTTGTTAAGAAAATAGAAAATCAAGAGCATCAAAAACATACCCTGTTAGCCCTTGCCATGGACGTAGGGTTCAACTCAAAGGCCACGTTCAATAGGGCGTTCAAAGGTGTTACCGGAGATACGCCAAGTAACTATGTCAAAAACCAAAAAGTAGCCTAGAAGATGGTATGGTTGTACCCAATGTGTCGATATCGCAACATCGTAACCTTAGTTTTACTTCATAACAATTAAAACTTTAATACGATGAAAAAAAGAAATGTATTCAGAAAAGTCGGACTGCTAGTGGCATGCATAGGCATGTTACCCTTGACCTCCTGTTTTAAGGATTATATTGGTGGAGTCCCCAAACGACAAAAAGTAACGACCATGATTGGGGAGGATTTTCCTGCCAACGACGGGCTACATGTTGCCCCTGATGGAACTATTTTCGCCTCCAACTTTGGGGTATTCGATGCCGACCTGGGAAAGTACAATGGGACCCAAGTTTTTGAAATTACCAAACATGGCATTGAGGTAAAGGCAGATGGTTTCGAAGCGCCTATGGGCAGCGTTCAGGATAGTGAAGGCAATCTGTATTTCAACACCGAGAACAATAACGATGCGGTTTCCGGTGTGTTGGTCAAACTTGCTCCCGACGGTACATCCTCCAAAGTGGGCGAAATTGCAGGTTGGCCTTCAGGCCTTGCCAAAGATGATTATGATGTCATCTACTCGGCCAATTTCTTTGCGCCAACAATACATAAAGTAATGCCCGATGGCACCATATCCGTATTGGCCACCGATGACCGCCTTTTTGGCTGTGTAGGGATCGATGTGGACTATGAGGGGAATATCATCGCCGCCAACTTCTTTACGGCCGATATTCTGAAGATTACCCAAGAAGGAGAGGTTTCGCTGATAGCCAACATTCCCGATTTGACCCAAGGTTTTGCCATAGGCTATATGACGATTTTCGAGGATAACATCTATGCGACTGGCATCAACGAAGACCAAATATTCAAAGTCGGTTTTGACGGGACTACGGAAGTTTTTGCCGGAACCGGAGAAAGAGGAAATACAGATGGCGCATTGGACGAGGCTACTTTTTCCCAACCAAATGGAATTGCCGCAGATCATAGAAGACGTATCCTATACATTTCCCAATATGGAACACCGGGACTACGAGCGATACGGTTTTAATCAATAATCATAGGTATTGGCCCTGTTAGATTTCAATAGTTCCGACGAGATAAAATTTGAAATTTGACAGGGTTTATTGTAACAAATCATTACAAAAGTTATCATTATTATTTAGTACCGATCATTCATCAATCAAAAATCAACAACATGACATTAAAATCAAAGCTTGGCTTCAGTATTCTATTAGTGTGGATAGTCTTTAGCCATCAAATAAAGGCGCAGGAAATAGCCTTGCCTGACAATTTACAGGAAACCATTCTAACATTGGATTCCGATTTCTGGGAGGCTTACAACACCTGTGACCTTGACAGTTTTAAAACTTTCTTAACTGGGGATTTGGAATTCTACCATGACAAGGGTGGACTTACAACCACCTCCTCCAAATTATTGGATCAGGTCGCCAATGGACTATGCGGCGATGAAAACGTACGATTGCGTCGCAAAGCTGTCGAGGGCAGCGTGCATGTATATCCGTTAAATAACTACGGAGCAATCATTACTGGCGAACATGTTTTTTACCTGAAGGAAACCGGCAAGGACGAAAAGTTAATCGAAAAAGCAAAATTTACCCACGTTTGGAAGTTGGAAAACGAACAATGGAGAATGTCCCGGGTATTGAGTTATGACCACCAACAGGTATCGGAGAATAGTGCTAAAACCGTAGTCAAACTTTCCGCGGAAACCCTTTCTACATATGCGGGACAATATGAAGCTCCCAACACAGGTGCGGTAATCATTGCTTTATCGGCCGAAAACACTTTACACATGGATGCGGGACAGATGAAGGCCCAATTGCATCCGGAAAGTGAAAGTCTTTTCTTTATCAAAGAAGCTCCCATTACTTTGGAGTTTGTAAAGGATGCTTCAGGAAAAACCGTCAAGTTTATTGTTCGGGAAAGTGGGAATGTGGTCGAGGAGGCTATCAGAACAGAATAAACTTATCATGAAAAATAATAAAACTCCCATTAGCTTGAACTTTGCACTAGTACTCTTTCTTAGTTGCTTCTTTTTAAATTGCAAGGATAGTGGCACCCAACCACGGCAATCGGATGCATCTGAGGAAATGGCAACTGCAAACCCGCAATGGGCTATTGAATTAATCGATGCTTATGAAGCGCTGGATAAAAATCGAAATACGGAGTCGGCAGATCTTTTATTTGAAGCCACGAACCTCATGCCCAAAAAGAACTGGGAAAACTATTTCGTATGCGCCACTATTTATGCCCCAAATGAAGAAGATGATAAAGCGTTTTTAGCCATTGAAAAGGCAATTGAAACAGGATTAAGAGATTCAGGATTATTGCACTCGATTCCTGAACTTTCTTCATTAAAAAACGATTCAAGGTGGGAGGCACTAATTGCCAAGACCGAACAGAAAAGAAAAGAATATCTAGAAGCCATAGAGGATCCGAAACTTCTGGCCGTATTGGAAGAAATGTGGGCCGCCGACCAAGCTGCCTTATCCGAATATGAGGAAAACAGGGCGTTATTGGATAGTACAGCTCCTTCCGAAGATGATGACCGCTTATTCGAGCCCGTTGAAAATCGCTGGGAGATCAACAAGAACAAATTGGATAGTATTATCGAAATTCATGGTTGGCCGGGAAACAAACTTGTTGGGGAAGACGGGGCCAAGATTGCCTGGGCGATTCCGCAGCACCATCCTGACGTTTTTTTCAAGGAGAAATGTCTTTCCCTCATAAAAAAAGCGGTTGAAGAGGGTGATTTTGATACTAACCATTTTGCGGAATTGACAGATAGAATAGCAAGGACAACCTGGCAAAAACAAACCTATGGAGCAAGCATGGGACGGGACGCACCTTATCCCATAGAAAACCCATCACAAGTCAATCAAAGAAGATTTGCGCTTGGATTGCTTGAACCCGTTGAAGTCTATGCCTATTACCATGGTGTTGCCTATCGTTTGCCTTCCCCAGAAGATGCCCGACTAGAAGCGAAAACTGTTTTCGAAGAGTCGCAGTCAAATTATACCAAGTTCGAAGGGTTTTTGGAGGCAAAAGAAATAGATTCCGCACTTTCCAATATTAAAAAAGGGATTCAAGCCTACGGCGATTTGAGTAATGAACAACTGTACAAGGCCTCGATTAAACTAGCTAATCAACCGGATGAAAACAGCAAAAAACTAAGTCTAAGAATAGTAAAAGTGCTTATTTGGCGAAAATGGGACAGGCGATTTGAGACCATTAACGACGCTAGTTATTCAATGTACGATTCAGCGGAATGGAACGAAATCAACACCCTTTTAAAAAAGAGCAATTAACTGAAAACATGAAAAAAATTCTAGCATTAGCAATAGTCATAGCCGCAGGTTTACAAACCAGGGCTCAACAAAACACATCCGTAACGATACCAAATCCGGATACCATAAAAGAATTACTGAATGAGATGAAAGTCCCAGTTATGGGTATAGGAATCATCGAAAACGGCGAATTGAAATCCATTCAGGTAGAAGGCAAAATCCTAGGAAATCTTGAAGCGCCGACCAACACCATTTTCGATGTCGCCTCTTTGACCAAGACCATTACCACTTTGTTGACCTTGCAATTGGTCCAAAAAGGAAATTGGAAATTGGACGAGTCGCTGGACACCTATTGGATAGATCCCGATGTGCGAGATGATACTTTTTATAAAAAGCTGACCACACGGCATGTTCTGGCCCATAGAACAGGCTTCCCCAATTGGCGTTGGATGAACGAGGACAAAAAACTGGCCTTCCAATTTGAACCCGGAACAAAATTCCAATACTCCGGCGAAGGGTTCGAGTATCTACGCAGTGCTTTGGAAAGTAAATTCGATACTTCTTTAGAAAAACTGGCCGATTCCTTGGTCTTTAAGCCTAATGGAATGAAAGATAGTCATCTGGTTTGGAACAAAGAATTGGACAACACCCGTTTTGCAGGCACTCATGATAAAGAAGGAAAAGCCTACGAATATGAAAAGGCATACGAAGCCAACGCAGCGGATAATCTATTGACCACCATAGAAGATTTCGGCAACTTAGGTGTCAATGTACTGAACAAAAAATATCTTGAAAATTCGATTTATAACGAAATGATAAGTCCGCAATCCGAAGTTCGCGAAGGAATAAGTTTTGGCTTGGGTTGGATCGTGTTCAACAATCTTCCCGATGACGAATATGCACTATTTAATGCGGGCAGTGATACAGGGGTCAATGCCTTGATCGTGCTGCTTCCCAAAAGTAAAAGGGGGCTTGTGGTCATGACCAATGGCGACAACGGCAGAGCCTTGGCCATGAAAATGATTGGAAAGGTTTTAGGCGAAGCCGGACAAGAGATTTTGGGGAGATTTTAAAATAGTATCACTTTCATTTATGAAAATGCCAGCAAAATATTTATGAATTTCATTAAGCAAGCAACTATTTAGGGTAAAAAAGCGTCTATTATATTGAACATTGGTATTAATGAAAGAATTACTACAGGTTTTAACTTTATTTCATTCTACTTTAAATCATATAACACCACTATTATGTTGAATCATCATATAAAAATCGCTTGGCGTAATCTTTTAAGAAATAAAGGGTACTCGGCCATTAATATTTTTGGCCTGGCGCTGGGCATGGCAACCGTTATCCTAATCGGGCTTTGGGTTGTCGATGATTTTACGTTCAACGATTACCATAAGAACCATGGCCGGATCGGTCAAATCTACCATGGTAGCAAAAATCACGAAACTAGCGAAATAGAAGTTACGCCCGCTACCATGTACACTTTTGGAAGTGTTTTAAAAGAACAGTACAATGACTATTTTGAACATATGCTAAGGGCCGATTGGATCAAGGTTCATAACATTTCAAATAAGGGAGTGATTTCCAATGCAACGGGAACATTTATCGAAAAGGGAGCGCTGGACATGCTGTCTTTGGAAATGATAAAAGGAAGCCGCACAAGTTTGGAAGAATTGAATTCAGTTGTATTATCGGAGTCTACCACATATGCCATATTTGGAAAAGAAAACCCTATCGATAAATCAATAAAAGTCGATAACGAAATGAATGCCGTGGTAAAAGGTGTTTACAAGGACCTCCCCAAAAATACCCAGTTTCATGATGTGCAATTCCTAGCCAACTGGAATTTGTTCGAAGCAAATGACGAGCTATTTCAAAGCGTTAAAGAGGTGTGGGATGGCTGGTACTTTAATATGTACGTACAATTAAAGCCCGGAGTGAACTTTGAAGCGATCAACTCGAATTTACAAGGGTTTTATAAACAACATGCTCCCCAAGAATTGGCGGATAGTTATAAAGAAGCTGGCGTATATCCATTTGTATACCCGATGAACAAGTGGCACCTGTATTCCGAATTTGAACAAGGAATACCCTCAAAAGGGCGTATTACTTTCGTATGGCTTTTTATAGCAATAGCCATAATTGTTTTGGTCTTGGCTTGTATCAATTTTATGAATCTGAGTACGGCCCGTTCCGAAAAAAGGGCCAAGGAAGTGGGGGTTAGAAAAACTATGGGGTCGAAGAAGAATCAATTGATAAACCAATTTTTGAGCGAGTCGCTAATGGTTTCCATGATAGCCCTTGTGCTATCCGTCATATTGGTTTTTATTACGCTACCCTTGTTCAATGAGTTGGCCCGAAAGGATATGGGCATTCCTTGGGGAAATATCCTATTTTGGACTTCAACGTTTTCTTTTGCAACACTAACAGGGCTACTTGCCGGTAGCTATCCCGCTTTCTACCTATCTTCTTTCCGACCCATAAAAGTATTGAAGGGTACTTTTAAAGAAGGGCGTTACACAGCCCTGCCCAGAAAAGCGTTGGTGGTTTTTCAATTTGGTATATCGGTCATTTTGGCTATCGGAGCACTTATCGTTTATCAACAGCTACAGTTTACAAAAGACCGCCCAGTGGGCTACGACCGTAGTGATTTGATTTATTTGAACATGAACAATCCGGATTACGATGGCAAATATGATTTATTACGCTCTGAATTACAAAACACAGGTGTCGTCGAGAATATGGCTCAATCGCGCTCACCGCAAATCGCAATTTATAATAGTGGAGGAGGATTCAACTGGCCTGGAAAAGATCCAGAAATGGAAGATAATTTCGGACTTATGGCCATTACCCATGATTATGGTAAAACCGTAGGATGGGAACTTTTGGAAGGAAGGGATTTTTCACGCGAAATGGCTACAGATTCCTCCGCGCTGGTGATCAATGAGGCCGCCGTTAAATATATGGGCTTGGAGAAAGCAGTAGGAACCTTTCTTACTTACGGCGATAGTGAACCTTTGCCAATTATCGGCGTTGCTAAAAACATGGTTATGGAATCACCCTTTAGTCCGGTAAAGCCAGCGGTCTACTATATAAACTACGATAATGTCAAGTTCATGCATATTAAACTCAAGCCTGACGCAATAACTGATACGGCAATTGAAAAGATAAAGGCCGTATTCGCGAACGTAGTTCCCTCAGCTAATTTTGATTATCGTTATGTTGACCAAGACTATGACCTAAAGTTTCGTTCTGAACAGCGTTTGGGAAATCTTGCCGGAGTTTTCACCCTTTTGGCAATTTTAATTAGCTGCCTCGGGCTTTTTGGATTGGCATCCTTTATTGCCGAACAACGCACAAAGGAAATAGGAGTACGAAAGGTTTTGGGAGCATCGACATCGAACATATGGAAAATGCTCTCTAAAGATTTTATAATTCTGGTCTCAATATCTTGTATAATCGCAATCCCCATTGCCTATCATTTTATGGGCCGATGGTTACAAAACTATGAGTATCGAATGGATATTTCTTGGTCGTCGTTTTTAATGGCAATTATGGGGGCATTGGCCATTACTGTATTGACCGTTAGCTTTCATGCTATAAAAGCAGCCAATATAAATCCGGGAAAAAGTTTAAGGAGCGAGTAATAAGTAATATCTTGGAAATGAACATATGGCAATTAAAATCAACTAACAATAAAAACTGATAAACTTTAACTATGAGTGCAACGGACATTTTAAAAAGACTTTTCCTATTGCTTGTGATAATCCATTCAACGGACACTTACTCGCAGCAAACCTCCATTTCCTTTGAGTTAAATGGTAGGGCGTCAAATGAAGAACTTAAAAATGGAAATCATGAGAACTCAAAGAACCAGTTTTTAAAATTTATTGGCGAATGGACACTTAAAAATGACGACTGGTCACAAAACTGGGGAAATGGAAGCGAGCTTATTAAAATTCCAAAACATCATACGGTTTCGGCAGGAATTAATACTGAGAATAGTTTGATATCCATTATTGATGGTCCCGAGCCTAACGGACATATCCTTTGGACTTATAATCCGGTAACCAAGGAAGTAGAACATTTATCCAGTTTCGGAGAATCAAGAATCGGAGTGGGCAAAGGAACTGTAAACGAAAACGGAGATGTCACCTTAAAGATTTCTTTTGAAGGAGAACCGGAAGGAACCTACCGTTTATATACGTACAAATGGGTCGATGCCAACGAATATGACCTTATGTCTATTCAATATGATGCCAAGGACAAACCTACGGGCAATTTTTACGGAGGCACTTTTATTAGAATCCAAAGGACAAAAAAGGAGCAAGGGAAACAAGAAATCTTGAACCACGGAGAAGTCATCCGAAAGGCGTTTTCCGAGGGTGATGTTGAAAAGATTAAATCGTTGCACCATCCCGATGTAATAAAGGCACTAGGGTATAATGATATTAAAAATGGCAGGGATGAAGTCATGGAAGGGTTGGCAGGGACACTTGACAATTTCAACCTGGAATTTATTGAAAATGACGTTGAGTCTATTTTAATGCAAGATAATATGGCCATTGAGCAAACTAGATTTGTCATAAAAGGAACTCCAAAACAAGGCGGCGAACCATTCATTTTCAAGGGTAGAACCATGGTTACCTATATAAGATATGACAAAAGCCCTACGGGATGGGCGACGATTCGAGAAATCATTCAACCAGCGACGGAATAGCAATTTTAAGGACTATTAAAAAGTGAAAAGAGTTTTATACATATTAATCATTGTTTTGTTCTCTTATTGTTCCCAAAACAAAGAGAAAATCCCCGAGAATACACTTGAATATACTTTTCTCAACGAAAAAAATAGCGTCAACCCAAAAATATTGGGACTATGGAAATCGATTGGAAATGGGTATTATCTCGAAGCAAGAACAGATAGTATAGTATTATATAGCTATACCAAAAGCTTTACCTACAAAGAGAAAAATGACTACTTAGAAGGTCTATTAAATTCACAAAGTCAATTTACCTTTCGTGAAGATACCCTTGGAATTTATTTGACCGATTTTGGCAATAATACCCAAACTTTACAAACAAAAAAAGATTTTATCAAAGTCGACAAACTCCCAGAGAACAGCATTGGTTTTTCTGAATTGACAAAGCTAAGTCCGGAAGAACTCTTTAAACTCTATATGGAGACGATGTAGGAAAACTATGCATTTAGTCAGAAAAGAAATCTTGACTGGCAAGTCCTTTTTGAGGATTACAAGGACAGTATTTCATCGAGCAATGAAACACTTTTTAATACGATGGGAAAATTTGCGACCCTGACCAAAGACCAACATACAAAAGTTATTTCAGCGGACGGAAAGACGCTTCAATATCGCTTAACGCCATCGGCAGAAATTGTTAAAGAGGTCTTCAACAGTCAATCTGAAATCAAAGACCTTAACGAATATTTCAATGTATTCTTTGAGACCAATTACAAAAACATATCGGATAGTCTGTTGCAAGGAAACGGACAAAAAAGAGCAAATGACAAATTGGAATGGGGCCATTTAAAAGAAAATATTGGTTATATCAACATTCATTCTTTTGCTGGTTTTATGAAAAAAGAATTTTCAAGAAAGCAGCAAATAGACAGCCTTAATTTTTATATGCAGGATATCATAAAAACCTTTGAAGATAAAGATGCTATCATAATTGATGTCAGTTTTAATTTTGGTGGATATGATGCAACTGCCCTCACGATAGCGAGCTATTTCACAGAAGTCCCTGTCTTTTCTCACAAAAGTCAAGTCTACAATAATGGTGAATTTTATGACGAAGATGATGTCATGTTACATCCTGCTGATTCAAAAGCATTCACAAAACCAGTTTATGTGCTAATGACCGATATTAGTAGAAGTGCTGCTGAGGGTTTTGCTATGATGATGAATGCGCTACCGAATGTAAAACTTGTCGGCACGAATACTTTGGGAACCCTGTCCGGTATGTTGGGCAAGTCAATCGGGAATTTTTATACCACGTATTCCAATCAAAGATTGGTCGATAAAGATGGCCTATTCTATGAGGTTTCTGGTGTTGAACCTGATGTTAGATTAGAGGTGTTTTCGCGAGAGAACATCTTTAATGGTCATATGGATGCTGTGGATCAATTAATTGGAATCATAGGAGAGAAAGAAAAAAGCAACTAACAATTTGTAAAATACATACTTTGCTAAGTGAATCTATGAAGCAAGAGCCATTACCCATTATGAGAATAAATACAACCTTAACAATTTTTATCCTATTCATAAGTGTACTTTCTTATGGCCAAAACACCTATACCTATTCACAACCATTGGAACTCGGGGACGGATGGCAAACAAACTATCTGAAATCGCAAAATATAGATACGACAAGAATCTACCAATTATTCAGTCAGGTGCTGAATGGTAAAAATAAACTGCACAGTGCTTTGTTGGTAAAAAATAACCAAATCATTATTGAAGAGTATTTCAATGAACATTCTGTGAATAAGCAACATGACCTACGTTCAGTAACCAAAAGCATACGGTCCATTTTATTGGGAATTGCATTGGATAAAGGATTCATTGGTACTATTGATGACCCCATTTCAAAATATCTCAAAAATAAAGTGCCCAAAAAAAATCTAGATGAAAGAAAGGATAAAATTACGATAAGACATTTAATAACGATGTCGACCGGACTTGATTGTAACGACTGGGACAAGAAATCTGATGGACAAGAGGACAAAGTGTATCGAAAAAAGGATTGGGTTCAATACACACTAGACCTACACATGGTCAATGAACCAGGAACAGTTTCAAATTATTGCTCAATGGGCACCCTGTTGCTGGCGGAAATCATAAGTCAAACCTCGGGAATGACCATCGATGCATTTGCAGAAAAATACCTGTTCGAACCTTTAGGCATTTCAAATATAAGTTGGGGCCATACATCCACCAAAGAAGTGATTCCTTCAGCCAAGCGATTGTATATGACTTCACGGGACATGGCAAAAGTCGGACAATTGATACTCAACAACGGAAAGTGGGACGGAACACAAGTCGTTTCCGAAAAATGGATCGGGGAATCGACCACTCCAAAAACTAAAATCACAGGAATCGATTATGGATATCTATGGTGGAACATCCCATTTAAATTAAATGAAGATATGGTCATTTCCAAAATGGCCACCGGAAATGGTGGTCAGTATATTATGATTTTTCCAGAAATGGAAATGGTTGCGGTGTTTACCGGTGGCGCGTATAATTCACAAGAAGATAAATTGCCGTTTGCCATAATGAAAGATGTTTTTCTTCCAACATTTGAGAACAAAAAATAATAAAGAACAACAGTGAAAATATTGACCAAAGGAAAGTATTATGGAAGACAAGATTTAGAAAAATCTTTCAATGGTATTATATTATCTCGATATAATTACTTTACTGATAAAACAGATTGGCATTACCACGAGAATCCCTATTTCTGGTTTGTTCTGAATGGAGATATGATGGATTGCAATAAGAAAGTGAAGACCCTGTGCCCATCAGGAAGTTTAATGTTCAATAATTGGCAAGAAGTTCATTATGGTTCTAAACATTCTGAAAATGCAAATGGTTTTCATTTAGAATTTCAAAAAGAATGGTTCGATAATAACGGGATAGATTTGGACTTATTTGAAGGCAGCCAATTAATTCAAAATCCTCAAGTGCATTTTCTTTTCGCTAAGTTATACTATGAATTTATTCGCTCAGATACATACAGTGAGGTCACTGTAGAACTTCTATTATTACAAATCTGTGAAGTATTAGGTGGCTTAAAAGAAGATAATGTCAAGAATGTTCCAGACTGGATAAATAATCTGAAAGAGTTACTACATTTCGATAATTCAAATCTTAGCTTGAGATATCTTTCAGACCAGCTTGGAATACATCCCGTTCATATCTCAAGGGCAGCACCAAAATATCTCTCCACAAGTCTTGGAGAGTATGTAAGGCAACAGAAATTAAAAAAAGCTATTCCTCTTCTTCTTGACCCAAATAACTCATTGACAAAAATTGCATATCAATCAGGTTTTTCAGACCAAAGTCATTTCAATCGTGTTTTTAAATCCTATTTTAATATGAATCCAAGTAGGTATCGAAAAAAATTAAAGAAAATTGGCAATGTTAATCTGATACAATTCTTAATGGTATTAACGAATTACTTTTGGTAAAAAACTTAAAACCATGTTTAAACATCATACGGTAATTATAGTGCTACTGTCATTCATTTTTTCCAGTTGCGCACAAAAAGAGATACAAGACTATCAAGGTGAGTGGGTTGGGTTTTTGCTCAATAAAAAAAGTTTCAACTTTTATGTATCCTTAGAGAAATTAGAAGGAGCTAATTACCATCTAACCATAGCCAATGATGAAATGCTCATTGATGAAAATTTAGAATCATCCAGTAAAGATCATATACAATTCAACCTAGACCAAGAGCTGTTTTTCAATTTAATGTCTGATCAGGAGGGACAGGCACTGACCGGGTTTATTAAAACTGGAAGATTTTTTTATCACGTTAACCTTCCCAAAACAAGTGATAACAAGTACACTGGATCTTGGAATCCTTTTATGTTAGATAATGGTCTGCAGTCTAAGGATATCAATCTATATGTTGAAAATACGGAAGATGGCAAACTTGCCGCTTATCCCTTTTTAGGGGACCAAAGGTCCAGAGGGTTTTGGGCAACCGATTTTAAAAAGGAAGGAGATACACTTCTATTTCGAGACCAAAACGCGGGTTTTAATTTTCGAGCTGAGTTTCTGAAAAACACCATTGAACTTGAGATACTTTTAACCGATGCCTTTCTTGCCAAAACAAGTTTAAGGTTTTCTAAAGATGGTTGGGAATATAGTACTGATGACGTAGCTAATTCCGATAAAGTAAATATGCCTAAACAATTGGACGACGGTTGGGAGACAGCCCAGATTGAGAACTATGGTATCAATAAAAGAAATTTAAAACAATTAATCGATAGCATAAACGCCAAAAAATTGATTAATACCCATAGTGTATTAATTGCAAAGGAAAACAAGCTCGTTTTCGAAACATATTTCGATGGTTTTAATATCAACATTCCTCACGATACCCGTTCTGCTTCTAAAAGTATTTCGTCCGCCATTATAGGTATTGCAATTAATGACAGGATAATAGGAAGTGTTGACCAAAAGCTATATGATTTTATACCACAAGAATATCAATACACAAAAAATCCTTTGAAGTCGAAAATTACAATTAAAGACTTGTTGACCATGAGCTCAGGTTTAGATGTAAATGATAAAGCTTATGAAGATTACTACCAACAATCGGATAATTGGTTAAAAACAGTTTTAGAAGCGCCCATGGAAAAGGACCCTGGCAGTTATACTGACTATGGATCCGCTAATCCATTTTTGCTTGGTGTCAGTTTAAATGAGCGTTTGGATACACCATTAGAGCTTTTCATGGAAGAAAAGTTTTTTTCACCATTGGGCATTACAAATTATGTATTGAATACTGACAATACAGAAGAGATACCCTATTTTGGTGGAGGTATGCTTTTAACCCCAAGGGATTTCCTCAAATTCGGTCAACTCTATCTTAATAAAGGTAATTGGAAAGGGAAGCAAATTATTCCAGAAAGTTGGGTTGAGGAATCTTTTAAAAAGTACGGTCGATTGCAGGATTACAAGGACAAGAATGAGTACGGTTATCTATGGTGGCACGACACTTATATTGTTAATGGAAAAGAAATTGAATCCATTGAAGCACGAGGTGCCGGAGGTCAATTTCTTTCTATAATTCCAGAGCTGGAAACTGTAGTTGTGATAACCGCAGGAAATTATAGGAATAGAAAAGGGAATCAGTCACGGGAAATATTTGAAGCGTATATACTCCCTTCGATGGTAAAATAAATGGAGAGTGCTAAAACGGACAACTATGAAATACAACCATAGGAGACTATCCTTACTACTAATAAATCTTTCTATGTCCATCATTCTATTTGGACAAACTCAAGCAGATGAAAAACTAAAATATCTAGGTCAAAAGCCACCAACCACGACTCCGGAGATTTTTGCTCCCCATTTGATTTCTATCGAAAACGAATATGAATTTGGATCCGTTTTGAACGAGGATGCAACCGAGTTTTTTTATGGAGTAAATGTCAATGGGAAGGAGGAGATCCGATATTCTAAACTTATCGGAAACACTTGGAGTAAACCAGAAATACTTTTAGCACAAGAGAATTATGGTACTAATGATCCATTTCTTTCCCCTGACGAGAATAGACTTTATTTTATTTCCCAAAGACCTTTAAATGGTAGTGGCGATTCAAAAGACTATGATATTTGGTATGTAGAAAGAATGGAAAGTGGATGGTCCGAACCGATAAATGCCGGACCAAGCATCAACTCATCGAATGATGAATATTACATTTCATTTACCAACGATGGTACTATGTATTTTTCATCCAATAAAAATGGGTCCAGCTTTGATATTTATTCCTCAAAAACTGTTGACAGGGAATTTCAAAAGGCAGTTCCACTCAGCGACTCTATAAATACTTCAGCCTATGAAGCCGATGTTTTTATAGACCCAGAGGAATCCTATATTATTTTTTGTGCCACGAGACCAGATGGCCTAGGTCGAGGTGATCTCTATATCAGTTTTAAAAACACGGATGGTACATGGACTAAGTCAAAAAATATGGGCGCTTTGATAAATAGTAAAGGCCATGAGCTTTGTCCGTTTGTAAGTAAAGACGGAAAGTATTTTTTCTATACCAGCAATCAGGATATTTATTGGGTTGATGCTAAAATTATTGAGGGCCTTCTAGGGGAAAAGTAGGTGGTAAATACTGATAAAACAAGAAAATGACAGCTAGGTGACACCCAAATGTCGTGATAAAGACCAACCAATGGCAATAGCTTTGTACCAAACAAATTGATAAATCATGGAAAGCAAAACTATCGCAAAAAATCTAGTGTACCAACGCAAGTCAAAAGGATATACCCAAGAAGAACTATCGGAAAGAATACAGGTAACCCTCCGCACCATACAACGTATCGAAAAGGGCGAGGTAAGCCCACACCTTCAGACCGTTAAACTCTTGGCAGCTGCCTTGGAAATAGAAGTAGAAGATCTTTTACCGTTGGAAAACCCAAAGGAAGAAGCCATTCAAAAAAAGTGGCTGTTGCTCTTGCACAGTACGCCTTTTTTAGGTTTTATTCTTTGCACCCAATTGGCGTTGGATGAACGAGGATAAAAAACTGGCCTTCCAATTCGAACCCGGAACAAAATTCCAGTAATCAGGTGAAGGGTTCGAATACCTGCGAAAAGCCTTGGAAAGCAAATTCGATACGTCTTTGGAAAAACTGGCCGATTCCTTGGTTTTTAAACCTAATGGGATGAAGGATAGTCATCTGGTTTGGAACAAAGAACTGGATAGTACACGTTTTGTTGGCACCCATGATAAAGAGGGAAAAGCCTACGAATATGAAAAGGCATACGAAGCCAATGCTGCGGATAATCTATTGACCACCATAGAAGATTTCGGCAACTTAGGTGTCAATGTACTGAACAAAAAATATCTTGATGAAGCGGTTTATAACGAAATGATAAGTCCGCAATCTGAGGTCCGAGAAGGGATTGACTTCGGCTTGGGTTGGATTGTGTTCAACAATCTTCCCGATGACGAATATGCACTATTTAATGCAGGTAGCGATACAGGGGTCAATGCTTTGATCGTGCTGCTTCCCAAAAGTAAACGTGGGCTTGTGGTAATGACAAATGGGGATAATGGACGTGGATTGGCAATGAAAGCTATTGGGGAAACGCTTGGGGAAGCTGGTAAGGAAATTTTAAACAGATTTCAACAATAACCATTTAAGGTGAGTTGAACTTTAGAATAATGAAATTGATAATTTTTACCTAATTTATAATTTGAAAAATATAACTGATGAAATGCTTTGAGACAATCCATTAAACTCTTAAGAAGAGCTTAAAAAAAATAAGAATAAAAAAAATATTGCTTTAGAGCTAGTAGATGCTAACTCAATTTATCAAATGGAACCAAGTAAAGAAATGGATAAATTATTTTGAGATCGCTTTACATTACAGACTTTGATTTGAGAAATCTTCAAGAATCATATATCCAATCTTATTTATTCCTAAAGAACAATAATTGAACGACGTGTAAATGGCGGGTATAAATGCTATTATAAAATTTGTAGATTTATATAAAAAAGAGAAATTGCAAGAAAATAAATTCTTTAATGAAGCAACCATATCTGGGACAGAAAATTGCTGAACTGAGAAAATCTAAAGGATTAACGCAGGAAAATTTAGTCGAACGTTCTAAAATTAGTGTTAGAACTATTCAACGTATTGAAAGCGGAGAAGCGAATCCCAGAAATTATACGATTGAAAAAATACTATATGCCCTAGAATTAAATATGGAAGTGCTTCAACAAGATGAAGTCCCTGCGATAAACCATATAAGATTACTTAAACTGTCGTGGATATCAGGTATTGTATATCTAATGCTAGGGCTAATAGAAGGCCCTATGGATTTTACAAGAATAGTCAAGGAAGCTGAACTTATGGGAGTACTTGACTCGAGTTTTATGCCAATATTGGAGTATAGTAAAAACGCTTATTTGGTGGTGAAAATACTAGTGGCATTTACGTTCATTTTTTTTATTAAAGGATTTATTTTTATAGGAGTCAAAGAGAACAAATCAATATTGCAAATTGTAACAAAAATCTTGATTTGTGTAATGATTTTCATTCTTTCCTATGAAGTTGTTTCGCTTTATAATGAATCGCTTAACAGTATTATTGTACATTTTGGTATTTCTTTTGTCTTCGGTATACTCAGTATTATTTTTGGAATAGCACTGATTCAAATCCGTTCTTCTTTAGGTCTTATATGTACGCTAGCTGGGGCGCTTGAAATTAGTGCAGGTATTTTTTTCCTTTTTACAAATCCTGCTGGATTTCCAATTCAAATGCTAGCTGGACTATTGGAAGTTTTCATCATTTACAAAGCAGAACAATCCTTTAAAGATAAAATGGATTTAGTTTTCAAAATAAATAATTAAAATTGGATAAATGCATCAAATCCATTTTCAAAAAGGTATTTCAATTTTACAATATTGATTCGTACTAAATTTCAAAAGAACGGGTGATTGTATTTAACGGTTTAATATTAAACTAAAAATCCAAAAGAACATAGAACTGACTTTGTCTAAAAATCATTTGCATTTAGTGGATAACATTAAAGGAAATGAGTTAAGAGAGGGAATTTTTAAATAAACATTTTTTTAACAAGTTCGGATTTGTAAGTATCACTGTTCCCAATGATACCCTTTCCGATACCTTTTACAATAAATTTGAATAGCCATCAGATACCGATAATTTTGTTCATTAAAAATTATCATATTTCAATCAAACTCTTAAAAATTTCAAATGAAAATAGTTGTTGTATTTCTTTTTTTTATTTCCTCAACAAGTATAGTTTATTCGCAAAGCCTATCAAAAAAGCAGATTATAGAAATCACTGAAGCGATACCTAAATTGATTAGTGACCACTATGTATTCCCAGAAAAAGGTCAAGAAATTTCAAGAAAATTTCAGCAAAACTTAACTCCGAACAAGTATGTGAAATTTACCAATCCCAATGCGCTAGTAGAAGCCTTAACACAAGATATTAGAGATCTAGGAAATGACGGTCATTTGTATGTCAGTAAAAAAAAATCAACGGATACGGAAGAAGAGTTAGACTGGGAAGAAATTGAAAAGAGAGATGAGGTTGACAAGAATTTTGGATTTACTCATATACAAGTATTACCAGATAATATAGGGTATATCAAAATAGTGGAATTTATGCATCCTAAAAGATCCATGGCAACCGTAGTAGCCGCTATGAAAATTGTGGAGCAAACCAGAGGACTAATCATTGACCTTAGGGATAACGGAGGTGGTTACCCTGGTATCATGGAGTATATGCTAAATCATTATTTTGAAGGACCTCCGGAACACTTGCACACAACTCATTTTGCTGATGGTTCAAGTACGGACAAAAGTTACACTTCAGATTTAGTTTACGGTAAGCTAAGGATAGGGACTCCTTTATATATTCTTGTAAATGCAAGAACAGGCTCTGCTGCAGAATACTTTGCCTATACGTTACAGGCTTTCAATAAAGCTGTTGTTGTAGGTGAAAATAGTGCTGGCGCAGCACATATGAATGATTTTTTTGATTTACCCCATGACTTTAAGATTTCCATTTCTGTTGCTGCCCCTATAAGTGCTAAAACCAATACTAATTGGGAATTAACCGGTGTTGTTCCAGACTTTAAAACGACATCTGAGAAAGCATTTGAAAAAGCCCTTGATTTATTTAAAGCAGAAATGAATGTGAAAAATAAATAGATAAATGAAAAGACGTGACTTCTTTCAAAAGACAATTATAACATCGGGAGCTATTGTCTTGGGTAATGTCAACAAATCTTTCGCAGGACTATTAACTTCAGGAAAATTTAACTTTATGGAACAAACCCATCCAAACCTAACACTAGTCAATGACTTCTTTACAGCTTACGGTGCGAATGATTTAGAAGGAATTAAAAAAATTCTCGCAGAAAAAATCGAATGGCATATTCCAGGAGAACATCCGCTTAGCGGGACAAAAAAAGGAATTGTAGAAGTGCTCGATTTCTTTAAAAAGCTAAACAAAGGAGTGTTTAAAGCAGAACCAATAGTTATGGGTGTAAATGACAAATTTGTTATTGACTGCCATCGTAATTGGAGTAATGTAGAGCACCTAGAAAATTTAAATACTATGTCTTGTTTGCTTTGGAGAATCGAAGATGAAAAAATAGTAGCGGTACATAACTTTCCGGAGAACCAAAATGATGTAAATAACTTCTTTAAAAAGCTCTATGGCTAAATAGCAAAAAGCTAGGAAAATATTAAAGATAATTATTGAGAATCAACCAGATACAGCATCACATAATCCGTTAATTGAAATGCTCGGGGAAAATAACAGAATGAATCGGAATTGCAGTAATAGCACTATAATAATGAAATGGCACAAAAATGACATTTAAATGTCGTAGCGATGGCAAGCCCGTATCAGTAGTTTTGTGCCGGTAAAATTTTTATTCAATAAGAAATTCAATCAATAAAAAAAACCTAATATAAATACTATGAAAAAGTTACTTGTACTTTTATTGATAACAAAGAGCATTGTTGTTTTTGGGCAAAATGACCCTATTGTAAAATTCTCCGATTCTAATCTAAAACAAGCTATTCGTGATTACATTGATAAGCCAACGGGAGAATTTCATGTGTCAGATTTAGAACATTTAACTAGTTTATCATTATCAAATAAAGGAATCACAAACTTAAAAGGCTTAGAATACGCTAAAAACCTTGAAAGTTTACGATTGGATAATAATAAAATTAGTGATTTAAGTCCGCTTTCAAAACTTTCTAAGCTAACGAACTTAAGTGTTAATGGCAATGCTATAATAGACTTAAATCCAATAAAATCTTTAAAAAAACTGGAGTCCCTTTCTATTGATAGAAACGAGATATCAGATATTTCTAGCTTATATAACCTTAAAAAATTAATAAATTTTACCGCTAATTTTAATTCTATTAGAGACATTTCTGTTGCTTGACATTGGAAACGCCTTACGACCTTTAATGCGGCTTTTAATGCTTTAGATGACATAAGCCCACTAAAGGATTTAGTCCATTTATATGGTATTTGGATTCCCGATAATAATGTTCAAAGTATTGATGAACTGTCAAGGCTAAAGGACTTAGAAATACTTATTCTAGAAAAGAATCCTATTTCAGATATAGAAGTCTTACATAACCTACCAAAGTTAGTACAGTTGAACCTTATGTATACAAATATTAAGGATTTCACTTTGCTTTCTACATTAAAAGAGGTTGGTGTTCTCGTTTTGAGAGGTAATAATATTAAGGATATCAGTTTCTTGGAAGGAATGACAACTATTGAATGGTTAGATGTTAGGAATAACAATATCGATGATATTTCTGTTTTAGAATCACTTCCCAAGTTGAAGAAGCTATTTATTTCAGACAATACTATAGCGTCACTCATATCGCTATCAAACAGCAATCATTTGCGTTGGTTGGTATTTGAAAACAACAGAATTGATAATCTATGGCCACTTTATAATTTGAAATATTTAACAGATGTAATGCTTTATGATAATCCAATTAGTTCTTCAGATGAGCTTAAAAAAATGAATCATACCGTAATTCAAAAGATAAAGAATGATGGTAAGAACATCGCTTTGGAGGCGGTAGAAGTCAATTCAATTTATCAAACGCAGCCTAGCAAAGAATTGAAATAACCTGAAAAACCACGAACCAACATCGATAAAACATTAAAATGACAGCTAGGTGACACCCAAATGTCGTGTTAAAGACCAACCAATCGCAATAGCTTTGTACCGAACAAATCAATAAATCATGGAAAGCAAAACTATCGCAAAAAATCTGGTGTACCAACGCAAGTCAAAAGGATATACCCAAGAAGAACTATCGGAAAGAACAGAGGTAACCGTCCGCACGATACAACGTATCGAAAAGGGCGAGGTAAGCCCGCACCTTCAGACCATAAAACTATTGGCCACCGCATTGGGGATACAAGTAGAAGATCTTTTACCGTTGGAAAACCCAAAGGAGGAAGCTATTCAAAAAAAGTGGCTGCTGTTGCTGCATAGTACTCCATTTTTAGGTTTTATTCTTCCGCTCGCCAATATTTTAATTCCACTCTTTCTATGGATCCATAAACGGGAAGACAATTCAGTTTATGAAGCCCATGGCAGAAAGATCATCAATTTCCAAATCAGCATGAGCTTGCTTTATTTGCTTTCTTTCGTGGCCTTATTGACCGTTGAAAAGTGGGGATTCTTTCTCTTTATAGCCGTAATCCCTTTTAGTGTAATTATCATGTTATTCAATATAATAAAGGTCGTTAGAACACATAAATGCTACTATCCGCTATCGATACCATTTTTGGGTTCAAAGGGAAGGAATGCCATAAATTCCGTGATGCTTCTATCGATGTTGTTAGTCTGTACACATGCCACGTCACAAAAGAGAGACGTGATAACTCGATTGGACGGAACTAAAATAGCCCAGGATTCCTTGACCAATAAAATCAATCGGTTAATCAAGGATGCCGATGTACACGGAATTGCTGTGGCAGTTTTTAATGATAATTCAACAGTTTATCAACACACTTTCGGATATAAGGATTTTCCTAAAAAAGAGATGCTCACAGATGCTACAAATATATATGGAGCCTCGTTAAGTAAAGCTGTTTTTAGTGTTTTAGTAATGAAACTAGTTGAGGACAATGTTATTGACTTGGATGTTCCCTTAGAATCCTATTTACCCAAACCAATACATGAATACGAGCCTTTGACACGTTGGCATGATGATTATTCCGATTTAAAAACGGATAGTTTGTACCATAAGATAACGGCCAGAATGTGCTTGGCCCATACGACGGGATTTGCCAATTGGAGATTTTTTGAAGCGGATAGAAAATTAAGGGTCAATACCCCACCAGGTGAGCAATATAGCTATAGCGGCGAAGGCTTTGTGTACTTACAGGTTATTCTTGAGAAAATTACCGGAAAGGGGCTTGAAGAACTCGCCCAAGAGCTTATTTTCAAACCTTTACAAATGAAAAACTCTTCTTATGAATGGCAAACAAGGTTTGAAAATGATTTTGCCTATGGCCATATGAAAGATGGCAATAAATACAATAAGGATACTGACAATGAACCAAGAGCTGGGAGTACTTTAGAAACTACGGCACGTGACTATGTCAAGTTTTTAACCGCCATTCTCCATCAAAAGATTTTGAGTAAGGCTTCTTACGATGAAGTTTTTAAACCACAGATTAAAGTAAACTCTTTAAAAAACTTTGGTCCGGATGCCAAATTGAACACGAACAAATATGACGACCTAAACTTAAGCTATGGTCTAGGTTGGGTTTATTTAAAAACACCCTATGGCAAAGGCATATCCAAAGGCGGACATGGAGATGGTTTTCAACACTACTCGATCCTGTTCCCTGACTCTGGAATTGGTATTCTTATCATGACCAATTCCGATAATGGTGAAAGCATCTATAAAGAATTACTGGAATTCGCTATTGCCGACGTATACACCACTTGGGAATGGTCAAATTATATTCCATATGATACTAAAAAAATTAAAAAATGAGAATTCCCACAATAGTACTTTTAACCATACTACTTGCAAGCTGCTCACAATCAAAAGTGGCACAGATCGAACGTTTGGACGGTTCAAAAATAGCAGTCGAAGAATTGAACCAAAAAATTCAAAAATTGGTGGATACTGCCAACTTAACCGGAATAACAGTTTCCATTTTTAATCAAGATACCCTTGCCTATCAAAAGGCATTCGGGTTTTCAAACTATAAACAAAAGGATAGCCTTGGCGTAAATGAGGTTTTTTACGGTGCTTCCCTAAGTAAGTCCGTTTTTGGATACATAGTAGCGAATCTTGTACAAACCAGCATCATTGATTTGGATAGGCCTTTACAGGACTATTTGGAAACCCCGATCCCGGAGCTGTATTTTGAAAAAGAGTGGAGAGGTTTCAAGGACCTAGCGGATGATAAAAGATATGAACGGATAACAGCAAGAATGTGTCTTTCCCATACGACTGGGTTTCCCAATTGGAGATGGATATCTAGAAAACAAGAATTTTTTCCTGAAGGAAAAATATATTTTTACTTTGATCCTGGGACTGAATATAGTTACTCTGGTGAAGGTATTCGCTTGTTACAAATCGTAATCGAAAAAATTACAGGAAGAAATCTGGAGGAATTGGCTAGAGAAATTATTTTTGATCCTTTACATATGGATATGACCAGTTATGTATGGCAAAATCGTTTTGAAAGCAACTACTGCCTTGGTCATAACATTGATCAGCAAACTATAGAAAAAGATACGGAAGATGAACCTGGTGCCGCAGGTTCAATGGAAACAACACCTGTTGACTACTCAAAATTTTTAGAACACATACTTGCTTTAGAATCTCAAGATTCGCCGCTAACCGAAATGATGTTCTCACCGAACATTGAAATTGTTTCAAAAAAACAATTTGGACCGGAGACCTTAAAAACTACAACTGAAAACAAAAAAATAGGATTGAATTATGGTATGGCTTGGGGGTTGATAACCAAAACACCTCACGGTAAAGCGGTATTTAAGGAAGGGCATGGCGAGGGATTTCAACATTATTCTATATTATTTCCAGAAAAAAATATGGGCGTATTGTTAATGTCCAATAGTGATAATGCCGAAAGTATATTTAAAGAATTATTGGAAATCACGATAGGAGATGTGTATACGCCTTGGGAGTGGGAAAACTATATTCCCTATAAGTAATGAAAACGATGTCCCCCTTGGTCTTTAAAAAATAGAAAACCATAAAAAATGTTGACAAAAAAAATCATCTTAGTGGTATTGGTGTTCATGAGTTGTATATGCTGTAAGAACCAGAACAATAAAACGGATAAACTAGCAATCGCCAAAGATTTCTATGGTATTTTGAACACTTCCGATTATTCAAAACTACCTTCGATTGTCAACCATAGTATTCTTACTAAGGAAATCGATTATGAAAAAGCCTTTTCCATTATGGATTATACCGAATTATTGAGATGGGATTCCGTATTTAAACCGAAATATAAAATACTTGAAATAAAAGAAGAGGACGGCAAGGTAAAAGCACGTGTTTCAAAAGAGTGCCAACGAATCCTTTTTTTACATGGGGAACCTACGGTAACCAATGAAACAATTCAATTTGAAGATGGAAAAATAACTTCGGTTGAAATAACCGATTATGCTTTTTTCGATAACCCGAAATGGGATAGTAACAGAACCAAACTATTAAATTGGATAGATGAAAACCACCCAGAATTAAATGGATTTTTGCATGATCAAACCTTAACAGGAGCAATAAAATATATGAAGACTATAGAACTGTATAAAGAAGCACATTGATAAATTATACATAGCTACACCACAAAAAAATGAGCCTTAAAATAAACCTATTAATTCTTATAAACCTGCTTTTTTCGTGCCACGGAAAAAGCCAAAATCGTATCACGATACATATTCCAACGGCAGAATCGGAGTCGGAATACGTCTGGAGAACACTTCAGGATATCAAATTTTTTGAAGAAAACAAGTATCAAATCAGTCTTCCCAAAGGTCAGCTGATTGAGGAACTAAAGGCGAAATCCAAAAAGGATTCACTATCCGAAGAAGATTATAAAAGGTTGAAAACTTATATTAAAGACAGTATCTACCACAGATCGGATTATCTGAAGGGGTCTGAAAAAATAGAAAACGAACGGGCACTCATCAACAAAATGATCCGTGAAATAGAAGAGCTAAAACTGAATTGGAACTTTAAGCTATTCGACAACTATGAGATAAATCTTACCCTTTATGGCCCTGGTGGAAGCTATGATCCAGATGAAGGTTCAATATTAATTTTCACGACTCCCGAAGGAAAGTTCAAAAATTATGATAATCCGGCCAACACCATTATTCACGAAATAACCCATATTGGAATTGAAGAAGCGATCAATATAAAATATCAAGTTCCTCATACTTTAAAGGAACGCATAGTGGATACTTTTGTTTTCTTGAATTTCAATCAGTATTTGCCAAATTATCGAATACAGGATATGGGAGAGAAAAGGCCGGACGGGTATCTCAAAACGAAAATAGATTTAAAGGATTTAAGCAGTTTTGTCGAAATAATCATGAAAGAAGAAAAGAAATGAAATTAAAGTTTAAAAAAGGTATCCTCAAAAAAATAATACTAGGAATTGTTTTTCTAGTTGCATTGGCATTAGGAGGCGAATACCTATGGTCTACCCATCAAATAAAAAAGCATACCGGTAGCCTAACTCAAGTGATAGACCCAACCCCATATTTCGAGACGTTTGAGGCTGTTGGTATAAAAAACGTAAATATCTATGTATCTGATAGTGCTGCTTTCGTCACAAGAAACCTTGTTTTGAAAAACGGCAAAATAGCCGCTATAGATAGTCTTGGAATTTTACAACCGAGCATCGACTATATCGATGGCACCGATCAATTTTTAATCCCCGGACTGGTGGATACCCATGTCCATCTACTGAACAGTAAGAACGACCTATACCTCTATTTGGCCAATGGGGTAACCTCGATTGCCGAAATGTTTGGTACCGAAACTCATTTGGAATGGAAAACAGAGGCGGAAAACGGGGCCATAAGTCCGAATATGTACGTGGCTTCAAGTAAGGTAGGAAGTCAAAAAGGCTTTCAAGCGGAGATGAGCAAAAACTACGGCGGGGCCATTCACTATCAAAATATTGAAGCCGCTCGGGAAGGTATCGCGGTATTTAAAAAAGAGGGCTACGATGCCGTGAAGCTGGGTAGCCTGCTGAACGAGGAAACCTACTTGGCCATCATCGATGAGGCCAAAAAACAAGAACTACCCGTAATAGGGCATTTATCCTATAACATACCATTAGAGAGCCTCTACGTTTCCGGGCAATCACAAGTGGCCCATGTCGAAGAAATTACCAAAAGTACGATGGAAGCTTTTGGCGGTGTAAGCTATGGCGATGAGAAACGCTATCTAGACTACCTACAAAAGAACGCGGATAGTATTGCCATCAAACTACGGGAAAAGAACATAGCAGTTTCAACAACGGTCTGGTTAATGGAGAGCCTACCCGAACAGAAATTCGATTTGGATAATTTCATTCAAACCTTAGCACTTGAATATGCCAATCCCGGCGTTGTTGAAGGTTCAGGATTGCGGCAAGGTTGGTTGCCGGGCAACAACGAATACGAAGACCTTGAAATCAAACAAGATGCCGAACGGTTGAAAAAATCCAGAATATTTACCGATGCCTATGTAAAGGCCATCCAAATCATGTGCAGGGCATTGGCTAAAAACAACACCACGGTTCTAGTAGGAACCGACACCAACGTCCCCGGGGTAGTACCGGGGTTTTCTCTTCACGACGAACTGGAATCCCTAGCTAGACTTGGCTTTTCCAATGAACAGCTTATGCACGCAGCAACAGCGGCCCCTGCAAATTTCATGAAAACGAAAACAGGAAAAATTGAGGTTGGTTTTGAATCGGATTTGGTGTTGCTTTCCAAAAACCCCCTAGAGGATATCACTAACACAAAATCGATAGAGACCGTTTTCTTTGATACCTATATGATTGACAACAACGGAATTAAAAAATTGTTGGCTGAAATTGAAGAAGTAAACAACAATAACAGAAAAATCAAGTAACAAATTAATCAAAGTTCCGTCTTGGAAATATGAATACGAATCGAAAAAACGCTTTTTACTTTATTTTACTATTGTTTTCGCTAGTGGCTACCGGACAAAAAACTTTTTGCACTATTTCAGGTCAAATCTTGGATAAAGAAACTACCGAACCGGTCGCTTTTGCTTCCATTTACCTAAAAGGAAAGGCAATCGGCACCATTTCAAACGAAGAAGGTTATTTTGTTTTTCATATTCCCCCTGGTCAAAAAGGGACTCCAATCGTAATATCTGCTATGGGGTATACCAGTTTGGAAAAAGATCTCGAATCCTTTTCAAGGGATGGAAAAATTTTATTGTCATCTCAAGTCAATCAACTCGATGAAGTTCAAATCACGGCGACCAAACAAAAAACGCTCACAGGCAAAGAGATTGTTAAAAGGGCCTACGATGCAATAAAGAACAACTATCCTACCGAGCCCTATATTTTGGAAGGATTTGTACGGGACCTCCAAAAAGAAGATGAAAACTGTGTTGAATACCTTGAATGCGCCGCAAAATTTTACCACCAAGGTCTTCAAGTAAAGCGTGAACCTCAAGTAGAATTAGTTGGGGTAAGAACCAATTTTATTGCCAAAAAGCATCCTTGGAACGGGAACTCGGAACGGAAAAATTCAATCATCGATCTGGTCGAAGATGATTTTATCCGATTTGATTACGGTCCCATTACCGGAAGAAAAGGTTGGAAATATGCAATAGATAGTATCCTCCCCTACAATAATCGGTTGGTTTATAAAATTACGGGGATCGATAAACCCTTTCAGACCGCTACCTTGTATATAGATACCAAAACATTCGCTTTTGTTCGAATGGAATTGACTAGACAAGCCATCAACAACAGGTCTTGGAGGAGGCGATTTACCAACGGTGCCCTTCAGGTATATTATAACGTCATCTTCGAATATCAAGAATACAAAGGCAAAATGTACTTGAGGTATCAAAAAGAAGAGGATACTTGGAGAATTTTCAAGGGATTGGACTCTAAGAAATTGCTTTTTACCCAGTATCCTAAAAAAGAACTATTCATCAATAACATCATTATTGAGAATGTCAAGGAATATCCATTCAAAAGAAATATGGATATTGGTACAAGCATTGAAAATCAAGCTAAAGAATTCAATTTAGATTTTTGGAATTCATATAATATTCCGACCCTAACAGAAAAAGAAAGTAAAATAATCGCTGAACTGAGAAATAGGTCAAATTAGCATTAACTGATATCGGAACTGCTTTGAAAGACGGAAACAACAAATACTAATAATGGTAGTCATGACCAACGGCTATAATGGTAGGTGCTTGGCCGTGAAAATGATTGGGGAAGTTTTAGGTGATGCAGGGCAAGAAATTCTTGCGAGGTTTTGGTAAACGAATAATACGGCACAATGAATAAAATCATCATAATTTTAGCTTTATCGCTTTTTCAGGAAACAGTTGCTCAAATTGAAAACGACGTTCCAATCTTCCAAAGGCCTTTGATTGTAAATTCAGAAGATGAGTTACTGGTTGTAAAAATTGAAAACACAGATTTTTGGGTTACTCCAGCACTTTACCAAAGTACCGGACAAACTATAAAACAGGGATTGGATAGCATCGCGTCCACTTATGGAATACAAACTGAGAACCATGTATTGAATGGCGTTTTTTTATTAAGAAGGGAGTTGAATGGGACAAGCTCTGTATCATTAAGAAATGTTTATACGGCTAAGGCAAAAGAAATAGCACTTAAAAAACCTACGGGAATTTAACAAGTAAAATGGTTGTCAACCAGAAAAGCTTTGCGGACCATTACGTTTCCACATATCAAAACCATGATCGAACAGACTATCAAAGAACCGAATCAAGTCTGGGGTGGCACCCTATTGCAGTTTAGGGAAAATGAAAAGTGGAACTCAGATTTGTTGGAAGAATTTTATCCTCTTTCGAGAAAAAATCATCATTAAAATCATCAACTGTAAAGAGAAGTCTCAGTTAGAAAACTAAAAGTAGTTTTAAAGGAAAAATTATTGGTAAATCATATAGAACGTTACCTTCAAAAAGCTTTTAGAATAAATCCATGAACGACGAAACAATCGCGGTTAAAAACACTTTTAAGACTTACCTCTACTAGCGTTAAACATGATATTATAAACAAACTGGCTCTGTTTTATAGACTAAGCAGGCATTAAAATAGAACATTTTTCGGCACTACATTTTATCCTAACGTTCAAAAAACCTGTTTCCACTTAATTGAACTAGTATGTCTAATCCCACCCATATTTGAACTTAAAATATTGCTTGTAAAGTCTATTAAATGGTTTAGTTGTCTATAACTAAGGATAAACTATTGGAAAGTTTAGCGAAACCCTAATTTTCAAAGGGGTCAGACGGCACCTAAATTAAACTTCACAATTTTTAAGCAATGCTTTTTAGTAACATTAGCTTTTGAAAGGCTGAGGAAGAAGTTTCTTTAAAATGACCGTCCCGAAAAAAAACTTATCCGTAGCACATTAAGAACTTCGACTCTTTTTGTCATTCTAATCTCGAATATAATATGAGATTGTAGATAACTTTTTCAAAAATCAATAACAGCATCTAATGCATCATCAGCTTCCTTATGAATGAAGTTTGCTTGATATCCAATCGTGGTTTTGAGATCGCTATGGCGATATAATTTTTGAAGCATGTAAGGACTAATTGAATCCCCTGCAATATTTCCAAAAGTATGACGAGCAATATGGTTCGACAAGTTTTTTTCTATGTTACACTTCTCAGCAATTCGCTTTAGGTATTTATCAAACAGACTACTTGCGTTTCTAATTTTTACGAATTTATCGTATTCACTTTTTGGATTCACATAATCCAAAAACGGAAAGATATACTCCTCAGATTTACGCCTATTCTTATAGAGGTCAATAATACTGTCTGCTTTTTCAGGTACCTTGAGATTAATTGGTTTTTCATTTTTATTCATGGTATAAAACAAACGTCCATCTTTAAAATCCGACCATTTCATCTCCAACACATCGGATATTCTTATCCCTGCAAAGTAGAATGAAAATAGCCATACATTACGAGTGTGCCAAATACTTGTTCGTTCTTGCAAATTCAAATCTTCTATCCTTAACACTTCTTCTCTTGTTAGTCCGATTTTATGACCCGATGTTATTTTGATTTTTTCTTTCTCTCCGGCAAATGGGTAAGACTTTCTATCAACTTCGCCATAGGTAATAACCTGATTAAAGAGGGTTCGAACAAAAATCAATTGATTCGTAACGGTGCGGGTTTTTTGTCCTAAGTATGAAGTGCAAAAGGATTTATACTTATTTAAGAAAGCTGTGTCAATTTCCTCAAAGGAAAGAGTTCTCTTCTTGGCGAAAGCCTTAATGTCATCAACCATCGAATGTTCTGGTTTACGTCCTTGAACCATCCGTTTTATACGACGTTCCTTTATCTGCTCAATTGCAGTTTCCATTGGAACGCTGGTATTCAAATTCAAAAACTCCTCTAGGTTACATAGGATAGATAGTTCCGATTTCGCAACAGAAAATGTTCCAGCTTTATACTTTTGCTCAATGCGTTCAGCAGCAGCCTCAAAAAATGAAACTCTATTTCCTTTACGTTTTACTTTATTGGTTATTTGCTTCGTGGATAGACGTTGATCACTGGTTTCCGCATCAAGAACACTTGCATGGGCTTCACTCAACTTTTTTTGAAGTAGATTATTCAATCTAGTCGAATTAGGATTTGACTTTTTTACGCAACGTTCAGTAGCATTCCAATTTTTTTCCAGAATGTAATTTCCCGTAAAAATATAGCTTGGTTTTCGATTTTTTATTACTCGAACTGCAATAGGAAAAGTACCGTCTTTTTTTTTTTGTGCTTGACAAGCACTAATTTTATTGAGGCCATGATTTTTTATCTTTGAATAAAGATACTCGAAAGTTGATAAAAAAGGGTAAAACATAGGTAAAACATTTACTGCTTTTACATACTATTTTATGGTTTTATAAAAAATACCAACCCCTTTAAACACTAGTATTTACTATATATTAGACCATATTACACCAACACCCTCAAGGCTCATAACCCGAAGGTCACTGGTTCGAGTCCAGTTCCCGCTACTAACAAACACAGGGCTTCCGATTTCTCGGAAGCCTTTTTTTATGTTATAGGCAAAGTTATAGGCAAAATAAAATCTCTTATTTACTTAATAAATTTAAACCTGTTTTAAACACTTGGAAATAAGTTTCAGTCCCCAATCATAATGACTGGAGGTAGCTGAAACTATATAAGCACCTAAAGAGGTACTGCCTGTCCACGGAAAGTGTTTTTTTTCAAAAAGTTCAGTATTAGTGTGTGCCTTTATAATTCTCTGTACGTCTTCAAAAGAACTTTCTAATAGTGTTCTAACCTTGTCTTTCGGAGTCTCATCATACATTTTCCATATCTCCCTATTTAGCTCCGGAACGGTACGCCAAGTATATCCCTTTGCTGGCATTTCGGGTTTATTTCCCTTCATCCCATCTACATACCAAACCAAAAACAAGGTGTGCCAATGATGTATGTGTGCCAGTACATCACGTACGTTCCTGTTTAAATAACTTGCTGGAAATTCCGCATTCTGTTTTTCTTCAGGTAAGCCTTCTACAAAAGCAAGTAAATCTTTAAAATTAACATTGCTCTGAGACAACAACTCCTTTTTTGATTTAGGTCTTGGCATTGGATTTAATTTTTAAGTTGATACGTACTTCACTCTTATTCAAATAAAATATCCGCAGTTTCCCGTACAATTTTTCTAGTGCTACAAAATCCTGCCATCTTCCATCTCTATAATTCTGTCGGTACGTTTGGCAAAATCATGGTCATGAGTAACAACAAGTAACGACAGTCCTTCTTCTTCCTTTAAGCGTTTAAAAATATCAAATACATTTTCAGAATTATGGCTATCTAAATTTCCTGTGGGCTCGTCGCCCATTAAAATTGTTGGCTTATTAATCAAGGCTCTAGCAATGGCCACCCGCTGTTTTTCCCCGCCCGAAATTCTAGAGGCACGTTGTTGTGCTAAGTGACCAATATGTAGCATCTCCAGTTTTTCCAGAGCATCATATTCAATTTCTTTATGTGACCTTTCGGCCAATTTTTTGGCAGGGAGCATCACATTTTCCAGAACACTGAACTCAGATAACAAATAGTGAAACTGAAAAACAAAACCAATATTCTTATTGCGTATTTGCGCAAGTTCCTGTTGGGACCTTCCCGATACCAGAGAGTCATTCAGATACAGTTCGCCGGTGTAATCGGTATCCATAGTAGAAAGGATATACAGTAGGGTAGATTTACCCGAACCGGATTTTCCCATAACCGAAACAAACTCGCCTTGGGCAACTTCCATACTAATATTTTTTAGCACGTGAAACTCCTTAGGCTTGTGAAAATACTTATCTATATGTTTTGTAGTTAAAACTAGCGCCATGAGTTACGTACCTCTTATAATTTCTACAGGATCTATATTTTTTGCTTTTTTAGATGGCAAATAACCCGCAATAAATGTAGATATCAACGCGAAAACGATACCAATAAAATAGTACATGAATTCAAATGTTACAGGATAGGTGGTTAGTGTAGGCATGGCATCGGTCTCAAAAGGTGTATGGTCTATTGCTATAGAAAGTAAAAAACCAACAAGGAGGCCAAGCAGACCACCAAGTGTGCCGATAAGCATGGCCTGACTCATAAAAATAAGTTGCACGTCGCTGCCAGAAAAGCCAGTCGCCTTTAAAATGGCGATATCTTTCATTTTTTCATAAATGAGCATATTCAGAATATTATAGATACCAAATCCCGCCACAATCAATAATGCAATGGAGACAGCATAGGTGATAAGATTTCTAATATTGGTCCCAGTCTCAAATTGTGCATTAGCCTCTTTGATATCCATCGCCTTTACGCCATACTGCTGCTCCAAGGTATTGGCCATTGGAACTGCCAAATCCATATCCCACAATTTCACATTAATATCCGTAATGTAACCATTAACCTCACCCAAGATGCGTTGCACGGTCTTCAAATTGGCAAAGCTTTGCTGGTTGTCCACTTCTGCTATCCCGCTTTGATAAATACCTACAATTTTCAACGGAAATACGCTACCGGATACGGTACTGACCTGCACCCTATCCCCAACCGATAAGGACATTTTTTCTGCCAGACCATATCCCAGCAGTATACCATTATCACTATTCCGCAAGGCTTTTGGCGTACCGTCAACAATGTAGTCCTCTATATTGGAGAGCCGTACTTCTTCCATAATATCTATTCCTACAAGACTACCACCTAGCTCTATGGATCCTGCCAGATAAAAAATCTGCGCTCTTAATTGTGGGGTGGCACCTTTTACCTTCTTATCATTTTTAAGCTTGTTTAAAATAGGGACTGCATTATGTATTTTCAATTGCCCCTGTTTTGGCCTTACGGAAGAAACCGTATTAAGGGCGTCCTCAAAATCATTGAACAAGTCAATAGGCTGTTGTTTAGAGGGTTCTATTTCATTATAAATATGGATATGCGGGGTCTGGTTTAATATCAAATCATCCAATAAGGTATTTAGACCGGTCATAAAACTTACCAAGGTAATGTAGGCGCCAATGCCAAAAGTTACCCCCAGTGTGGCAGTGACCGTAGATTTCATTTTGGTCAGTAAATGGGTTTTTGCAATGTTCAGAATCACTTTCCAATTTGTCATTGCTGTGGTTTTAATATAAAGGTTTCCGTATCCAGACCTTCCAGCACTTGTACCCTATCTAAATCCTGAATTCCTAAGATTAGGGTTTGGACACCTGTTTCCGTTTGTACTTTATTGCCTTCCATGAGGTAGTCCCGAGGAATAACCAGGGCATCAATTTGCTCTGCAACAATAATATTTGCTTCGCCGGAGAGACCGGGGTACAGGACGGCTGGAGGTGTATCAAAAAACGCTTCTACGGTAAAGGTCTGCGAACGCTCGTTCTTTCTAGGATAAATCTTGCCTACTTTTGCTTCAAAAACAGCAGCTGCGTAGGCATCCAACACAAGTAGGACTTTTTGCCCGGTCCTAATGTTTACAATATCTACCTCATCTACTAAAAGTTCGATTAAAAAAAGATGAGCGCTTCCTATGGCTGCCAAAGGCTCCATTGTACTTACAATTTCTCCCGGATTTTTATAGAGCGCATATACCTTACCATTGATTTTACTGGTTACGTTAAAATCGGAAGTTGCCGTTTTTGCGGTTTTGTAGTTATTGGCTGCTTGCCGCATTTTCGTAAGGAGTTCGTTTTTTGTTCTTTCATATTGATTAATAAGAAGGGATAGGTTTGTGGCGGACAGTTCAAAAGCCAATTTGAGATTATCAAATTCCATTTTGGAACCTATATTTTGTTCCCAAAGCCGTTTTTGCCTAAAGAAGTTGATGGAATCATTTTTATGGGTAAGTCGGGCGGCGGCAATCTGATCGGCCAAGCCCATTAAAACTCCAGATGCACCGCTATAATTAGCCGTAGCCAATTCTAAGGCCAGCTTTGCATTTTGCGTATTCAGCTCCGGAGTTGTGTTAATGACCTGTAAAATCAAATCGCCCTTCTGTACGGTATCGCCCTCGGCTACCCTATTGGCATCTAGAATACCGGATACACTTGCATAGGCTTGATACAAACTATCTGGCTGAACGGTTGCCGATGCGTAGACAGATTGCCTAATGGTAGTTTTTTCCGGTAACCGCTTTTCCTGATCGGAACCACAAGCTATTACTAAAAAGAACCCGAGTACCGTACATCCAAGAAATGATATACTTACCTTTTTTACTTTCATTTCCTTTATCTTGTAGAGGTACTAAGGTATTCATGCGGTAGAAAAAGAACCATGACAAATATCATGTCCTTTAGGTTGCCATACTTTACCTACATATACCCAAAGTATTGCCCCAACCTGATAAATATCATTTTATACCCGCTAACATCAGCCTATTTTAGTCCTGTTACTAAACTTGAATCCTTGATACAACAACCTAAGAATAGTTTAAACCTTAAAAAATCATAATTATGCAAATAAACATACAGTATGTACACATGCCCACCGGTGAATCCTTAAACGGTATTATTACCAAAAAACTGGAAAAATTAGCACAAAAGTTCAACTGGATCATAAAAGCTGAAGTTTTCATAAAACAAGAACATAGTGGTACTGGTGATATTAAAATTTGCGAAATTGAACTAAGTGCCCCTGGGCCACGAATATTCGCGTCGACAAAAACAGATGATTTTGAGAAAGCGGTTGCTGGAACAGTTAAAGATTTAAATAGACAGCTAGAAAAACGTAAACACTCCTTTGCAAGTCATTAAAAGTGATTTACACAACTCCACTAAAGGTCTGTTCCCATCCAAAAAATGGGAACAGATTTTTTTTATATAGCACCTGTGAAAAGTAAGCTTAGCTTACCTAGCAATATCAGTTCCGCCTTGTTTTTTCCAGAAAACGAATTGGCTATAGCACTAGAGGTCTCGAAAATGAGTTTTTTAATCGGCTCCGTGAACATAGTAGTATGCTCTTTGTAAAAATCACTAAACTCATCAAAACAATCATCACTTTCTTTATCTTCCTCCATCAACCAATCAAAAACAATTTCTATTTGAAAGGCGGCATCCGTGCCATAGTCGTCCTCTATATCGTCTAAGGGTAGCCATATCTCCCTAACCAACCGTTTTAAGACTGCTACCTCTTTGGGATGTACTATGCCATCCGCATTGGCAAAAGCAAAAAACAAACTTCCCGTTTTTTGGTAAAAACTTTTCCCTAACATATTAGCATATGGTCTTTTCATAATCACCTGGTGTATCAACAAATATTGGATTAAGGGTCTGCTTTTAATTAAGTGCCACGTTTTTCAAACAGATGTTAAATGTAGTGGGCAAGCTAAAACCGCGCAATGATAAAAATCAGTATTCAAATCTTTTAATTTTTAAATTAGATAAATACCGTCTATAACTAATAAAATCGGACACCAAAAATCTATAGGCGTAACAACTTTTTGTTTTACCATTTTTAGAAAAAACAGTTCACACAGCACTAAAATTTTAACCATAACACAGATTTATGCCTTGCTGTGGAAATAGCCCAAGTAAACTTTGCTAGAATTATGTCCAATTACGGAAAACAGGGACTCATTGTCATTACGTATCCAGCTCAAAACTAAAAAAGATAAGCTTTAACTTTATAAATCCGCTACCGCTCAAATTTAAAATAAAGGTATTCGACTGACCAATATCATTTTTTATGCTTTGTACGGCTCCTATTTTTGAGTACATGTAGGAAAAATGTCGCCCAGTTATTACAATCTTTTCGCAATCCAAACACGACTTGACGACAACTTTGATTATTTTGATACTAAGCATGTGCCATTGCCTAGATAAAGATTAAAAAACATTTACTTTCAACTTGACAAAAAACTATCATGACCAACGTACTCGTTCCTGCCGATTTTTCAGAAAATGCATACAACGCCTTGCGGTATGCCACAGAGCTTTTTAAAAAAGAACTGTGCACGTTTTATATCCTAAACGTATTCCAGACAGGCATTAGCGATTCGGAATCCAAACTTTTCAAAATTGCAAAAGAAGCCTCTGAAAAAGAATTGGCAAAAGTTGTCAATAGAATTACAGGAGAACAGCAGAATCCGGAGCACGTATTCAAGGCTATTTCCTTGCCAAATTCGCTGCCGAAAGCTATTGGTAAAACCGTTCTGGATCACAGCATCCGGTTCGTCATAATGGGAACGCAGGGTGCAAGCGGGCTAAAAGGTGTTTTCATGGGCAGTAACACGGTAGACATTATTAGTAAAATCGATTTCTGTCCTATAATTGCAGTACCTGCCAATTATCGGTTCGCCGTTCCAAAAGAACTACTCTTTGCTACCGGTTATGAACACGTATACGATAAATATGAATTACGTCCCATGTTACGGCTGGCGAAGCTCTGGAACTCCAAAATTCGTGTCTTACATATTAAAACAGCTGAAAAAGAAAGTCCACAAAAAACAACCGCCAAAAAAACGCTGACAGAACGCTTGGGCGACATTCCTTTTGAGATTGTGGAACTGAATAAAAAAGACAAAATAGCTACCCAAATTCGTGCTCAGGTTGAAGCGCACGAAAGCATTGGCATGGTCTCTATTATAGATTACTGGCATAGCTTTTTGGAGAAATTGACCCATGAGGCGGTAGTTAAAAATATGGCCTTCCAAACAACAGTGCCGTTATTGGTATTGCCACTTCCTAAATGAGGTAATTCCTAAACAACTTTGCTGCCATTTACCGTATTTTTTAAATTAAGCTAACCAACACTATTAGATGTTAAAACAACGGCTGAATTCTTGGCAGGATATTAAAGCATATTGACCATGGATAACATTTCAAAAGAAACAGTTTTTGCTCTGGATATTGGCGGCACCTTTACTAAACTAGGTATGGTAGACCGTAACGGTAACATAGTGGCAAGCAATTTGTTTAATACCGGAGCAAACCAAGCCTTTGCTCTCTTTAAGGCACAATTAAAAAAAGAATTAGCACATTTGACGACCTCTTTAGGCTCAAGCTCTTCTATAGTAGCCATTGGAATTGGTGCACCCAATGCCAACTTTAAAACGGGGCAAATGATACATCCACCCAATTTTAAATGGGGATCTACGGTACCCGTAAAAGCAATGGTAAAAGAACTTCTTGACCGACCCGTTTTTATGACCAACGATGCTAATGCATCCGCATTAGGAGAACTGTATTTTGGTAAGGGTAAAAACATGAAGAATTTCGTTGTATTAACCCTTGGGACTGGCTTGGGTAGCGGCATTATCAATGAAGGAAAACTTATTTATGGAGAACACGGCATGGCAGGGGAACTAGGTCATGTAAACGTTGTACCCGAAGGAAGGCAATGTAACTGCGGACTAAAAGGATGCTTGGAAACTTACGCGTCCGTCACCGGTATCAAACGTACAGTTTTTGAACTTTTGTCCGAGAGTAATGCGGAATCAATTCTGCGATCCTATAGTTTTGAGGACCTTACCGGCAAGGATATTTCCAAGGCAGCGCATTCGGGTGACAGCATAGCATTGGAGGCGTTTGAACGAACAGCCAAAATTTTAGGCAGTAAAATGGCCGATACCGTAGCCCATTTAGAACCGGAAGCATTTATTATTGCCGGAGGGCTTAGTCAGGCTGGAGACTTATTCTTGAAACCACTGACAAAACACATGGAAACGGCATTATTCGGAGCTTACAAGGGTAAAGTCCGCATAATACTTTCGAAATCTACTAGTGAGGAAGCTGTTTTAGGACCTGCGGCGCTAGCGTGGCAAGGGTTAGGATTGTAAGTTTTGGGCTTCGTATATACTTTTTTTAACCACATTTTAGTTGTCATAATATCCTATATCTAGGATTTACTTCATCCAAAAAATCAAGCGAAGTAATTATTCCCTAGGAAACATCCCTTATCGCCTCAACAATCTCATGCTTTGGCAATGCCCCTGACTTTCGCCATAACTGTTTTCCGTTTTTAAAAAGTATCATTGTAGGCACTCCCCTAACCTGATATTTACCGGCCAAAGGCTGATTTTTGTCTACATCGATTTTTACTATTTTCACGGCGTCGCCCAACTCGTCCTTCACAGATTTTAAAATGGGAGCAAGCGTTTTGCAAGGACCGCACCATTCTGCAAAGAAATCTACCAATACGGGAGTTTCAGATGCTATTAACGTATCAAATTTACCTTTCATACTTTGCTTTTATTAAAATTGAAAATTACAAAATTTACGATGTTATAAACTGACCAATATCATGGTTTTTTATACTGATTACACCTAGCTTTGAGTATTCAATCTATAAAATTACTGAATATGCTACGTATACTCCTTCCAACAGATTTTTCGGAAAACTCCTATGAGGCTATCAAATATGCTCTAAGAACATTCAAGGACATGGAATCCAAGTTTTATCTTTTGCATACGTATATGCCACCGGTATACCATGCAGAATATTTAGTAGGGAGTCCTGGCCTTATTGGTCTCGGAGATGTTATACGTGAAGCTGCAGTAGAAAATTTAACTCAACTAAAAAAAAGAATACAAAAAGAACACGCAAACGACAAGCACACGTTTAGCTGTATTGCGAGCTTAAATACCCTAACAGGTGAAATTACCAGAATGGTAACCGCCGAAAAGCTAGATTTGATAGTGATGGGCACCACAGGGGCTACCGGAGCAAAGGAGATATTGTTCGGCACCAATACTGTTGACATAATAAAGAGAGCCAAATGCCCCGTGATTGCCGTACCGCCCAATTTTGACTATGAGGTACCTAAGGAAATTTTATTCCCGACCGACTATGAAGTAGACTTTAAAACAGCACCATTAAAGATGCTAATTAGCATTGCACAGCAACATGTTTCCAGTATTGAAGTATTACACGTTTCCAACGGTTATGAGCTTAACGAAAAACAGCTAAAAAATCAAGTAAAACTGGAAAAGAAACTTAAGGGTATCGCCCATAATTTCCATGATGTGCGTAACCAAGAGATTATAACGGCTATCAACAACTTTCAGTTAAAACATAAAATGAATATGTTGGTCATGGTGCAGAACAAACACACATTCATTGAACGATTGTTTATCGAGCCCATCATTAAAAAAATAGGATTTCATATCACTATTCCGTTTATGGTACTACCGGATTTATAGTACTACCAAAGTTATTTTTAGATGTTGGCCAAACAGTTTTTTGAGTCTTTAGCTTACGTTCCAACCAACAACTTTTAAAAAGATATACCAGTCTAAGAAATCTGTTAACCGTAGAGAAGAAAATAGTAAGATTTATCACCGTTTTATTAAAAATGAATTAATGAGAAAAATCAGTATACTACTAACAGTCGTGAGCTTTATGTGGAGTTGTTCCTCCGCAAAACTTGTAAGCAACTGGAAAGATCCGGATACAGTCTTATTCCATGCCTATAAGGTACTTATCGTTGGGATGACAGAGAATGAGTCCGCAAGGGAAGATTTTGAGACTAAATTACAGAACGAATTCCGAAAGAGAAATGTAGAAGCCGTCAGAAGTATAGACCTGTTTGATGTTAATTTTACCACAACAGAACAATCGGAAAAGCAACTTAGCGAAGTTGAGGAACAATTATTGGACAAGGATTTTGATGCTATTCTCTTTACCAAGATTATAGGATCTGAAAATAAAAAAACACTACGCACTAAGCTTGCCGATACGGATCGGTTTCTTAACACATTTAGTGATGACTATTTAAGCCATCAAGCTATTTTTTATGAGGGCAGCTACTATGACAACTACACAGTATTCCACGCAGAAACTGCACTTTACTGTATTTGCGTTGGTAAGGAACGTGAAACCATTTGGAAAGCAGGGATTGATATAACTGAACCGAAAAATTTCAATAAAACCATAAATACCTACATAAAGCTCATCGTAGAAGCTATGGAAGAACAAGATATAATTTTCTATTCTCTTGATATATGATAAGATCTGTTGCTGTTTGTTGATTGATTGGTGATATATAGTCAATCATGTAATGAAAGTCTATCCATGTTTGTGACAAAAACCAGAATTAAGCTCCTATTTCCATCGTTTTAATGACACAAAAAATTTCAATTTCTTCAATCATTTATAAAACTGAAATTTAGTTTTAATAATTATTTTGATGCCTAATTGAACTTTTCCATCAATAGACTATACTTTTCAAGATCTTCATTGGAATGATTTCCGAAATCATTCCTAATCTTAAATTTAATATTATTATTCTTTAAAAATGTACTTACTCTTTCCAGTTCCTCGGGAGAACCAGTTATTTCAATTTTAGCCATGAGGGAACTATGAGTTAATGAAACAGTTGAACTTAAAAGAGGCTAAAGATATATTTTTATATAAAAACCTACAACCTATTAACTTTATTCCTACGTAGACTAATGTAAGGTGTAATCTTTGGCTACCTAGTTTATGGTAAAACGCATTTTCAATTAAATAATAGCCAAATTAAAAAGTTGGTAGTACACTCTTTTACATTACTACATCAAATAATTATATCCTTTTAAAAGAGACCTGAATACCCTATCTTTTGCAAAATTTAAATAGAACTATGACATTCTCTATAAACACATTCGCTAGGATCTTTATATTATTCCTATTTAGTTCCGTTTCTTCCTACGGGCAGGAGAAAACTGAATCCTACCAAGAACTAGAACAATTATTTAAAGACTGGCGTGCTTTCGAAATACCACCTTTGCACCAAGGAGCACCTGACTACCGCACGGTTACCTTTACGAATAGGAGCACAGATTTTAAGCTACTTCAAGAACGCCTAAACTCTATATCTATAGCATCGTGGCCTGTAAGCAAACAAGTAGACTGGCAAATTGTAAAAGCCGAGATGAACGGTTATGATTTTAACCAACGGATTTTAAAATCGTGGGAGCGGGATCCGGCATTTTACAAAACCATTTGGACCTCCCGAAGCGATGTACCGGCTCACGAAGGACCAACGCACCATGCCGTTTTAGAAGTCTGGCAGTATGATTTTCCGCTTTCCAAGGATAAAAGAAAACAATTTTTGGCGGAACTTCAAGTAATCCCCACCTTGAACGCACAGGCTAAAATCAATTTAACAGGGAATGCGAAAGACCTTTGGATTGCAGGTATACGAGACATTAAAACCCAGATATCCGATTTAGAAAACTTAAAAAACGAATCAGGCATAGAAAAAGATAGGCAAATTCTAAAAGCAATAGATGAAGCCATTTTGGCTACCCAAGATTTGGCCACTTGGTTAGAAGAACAAGCGCCAACGAAAACCGGACCTTCCGGAATTGGCAAGGACAATTACACCTGGTATCAACAAAACGTACACTTGGTACCTTTGACTTGGGAAGACGAAGTTTTACTTTTAAAAAGAGAACTTACGCGAGCTTGGACAGGTCTTAAACTGGAAGAACACCGTAATAGAAATCTACCCCCGTTGACCGACGCCGCTACGCCAGAAGCCTACAAGCTCCTTAACGTAAAAGCGGCAAATAGCCTTCTGGAGTTTTTGGAGAAAGAGGACATTGTAACCGTAAAGGATTATTTTGATCCGGCATTAAGGGCGCATTATGGGGAATTTGTACCAAAGGAAACCCGTAATTTTTTCTGGATAACCGCACACTACGACCCCAGACCGCTTTTCTCTCACTTTTACCACTGGTTTGAACTCGCCCGTATGGATAACGAACCACATAAAAACAGTATTCGAAAAGACGCATTGTTATATAATATTTTCGATTCGCGAAACGAAGGTATGGCTACAGCCGTTGAAGAACTTTTTATGCAAGCGGGTTTGTATGAGGATAGTCCGCACGTACGAGAAATTGTTTATATAATGATTGCCCAACGTGCGGCCCGTGGACTTGGCTCGTTATATGCCCACGCAAATGAAATGACTATGGAAGAAGCTGGAAAAATACACTCTAACTATACCCCAAGAGGATGGATGAAAACAGAGAAAGAACTCTTGCTATTTGAACAACACCTTTACTTAAGACAACCAGGATATGGTACTAGCTATATCACGGGCAAATATTTAGTGGAACAGGCCTTGGCAGAGTACGCTAGAAAACTAGAAAGCGAGGGAACCGAATTTAAACTCAAATCCTTTTTTGACGGATTGAATAGCATAGGAAATATCCCTATCAGTTTGGGGCAATGGCAACTAACGGGAGACAAGGAACATTTACGTTCTATTTTCGATTAAGCATACCTGCTATTTGTAATGAGCTTAACTAAAACGCCAAAACTTTCTAGACAATTAAGTCTTCTTGCTTTAACTGCAACCGGTGTGTGTTCCATGTTGGGTGCTTCCATAAACGTAGTACCGTTTATGATTCAAAAAAATGTCCCAGGTATTGGGCCTTATGTATTATATGCCTTCGCCTTTGCAGCTGTACCCGCTATTTTTGCAGCGTTGGCCTACGGAATTCTCGCCTCGGCCATGCCAAGGGCCGGTGGAAGTTATATCTATGCAAGCAGAGGACTGCATCCCTATTTAGGATTTGTAGCAAGTTTTTCACAATGGTTCGGGCTCTCCATTGTTATCGGAGTTATCGCATATATCACCGTACCCTTTATTCGGGATATTTTTTTTGAATTGGGATGGGTGGGACTATCGCGAACACTGGAACAAGGTTGGATTAGAATTTCATTGGCGCTTTTACTTATTTGGTGCTTTGTTGGGGTAAATAGTAGAGGTGCAAAATCTTATGCGATTACCCTACTGCCTATGATGTTCCTCATGTTTTTCTTAGGAGGCATTGTAATTGTTGCCGGATACTATTTCGCTCCCTCGGATTTTATTGCCGCTTTAGAAGCGCGCGAAAACAGGACTTTTATTCCTATCGAAGACGCCAATTTTGATTGGCATATTTTTCTTTCGGCAGCGGCTTTACTGTTTTCTAGCTTTATCGGTTTTGATTCCATTGCCCAAGCTGGCGGTGAAGCGAAAAATCCAACAAAAACATTACCTAGGGCTATCTTACTATCCATTACTTCTGTTGGTCTTTTCTATTTTCTCTTCGCCTCGGCTGTATACCATACCATACCATGGAGCTATATTGCTGAAGAATCGTTGAGAAAAGATATTTCCGCACCAGGCCTTCTCAGCTATGTATTGCCTTCCGGTCTTGGGATAGCGATTTTATTAGGTGCCACTATTGCATTAATCAACGACCTGCCCGCAATGTTACTTTCTGTTTCTCGTTTAATGTTTGCATGGGCAAAAGACGGCATCTTCCCAAATTTCATAACTCATATCCACAAAAAATACCACACGCCCAATGTTGCTCTATTATTAGCAGGACTTATGGCCAGTGTTGGCGTATTTGGCTCTCACTTTGCAGGCGATTTTTTTCTTGGCATCGACATTATGGTCACCTCTATGATGGTCAATTTCCTATTGATGTGCATGACCCTAATCACACTTCCCAAGGTGAATAAACAGCTGGCAGATAGAGTCAAAATATTTAAAAGTAGGTCACTTCAACTTATCATTGGATGGTTTGGAATAGTTTTTCTCTTACTATTTTTGATAATACACACATACAAAGATATGACCTCTACAATAGAAGAATGGTACTTCCACTCCACCCCAATTTGGCTTATTGTTATGGGGATGGCAAGCTTGTTATTTTTATTGAAATGGAAACAACTTAAGCGCAAAGGCATAAACCCGAATACGATTTTCAAAACACTACCAGAAGAATAAGATATGACAGAAAAAAGCAAACTCGCAGCAGGTTTGGAAATATCTCGAATCATTACCGGGTTATGGCAAATTGCCGATATGGAAAGAGATGGCAATAGCTTAGATCCAATAACCACTGCAACACATATGCAACCGTATGTAGAAGAAGGATTCACCACCTTTGATATGGCCGATCATTATGGTTCTAGTGAAATAATAACGGGAACATTTAAGAATACCAATCCTTTAGGCAACAAGGTTCAATTATTCACCAAATGGGTACCCGAACCAGGGCCTATTTCCTTGGAAGACGTTCGGAAAGCTGTACAAACTGCTTTGGAGCGCATGCAACAAACCAGCATAGATCTTATGCAGTTCCATGCCTGGAACTATCCGGACCCAAGCTGGTTAGATGGGCTCTTTCATCTAAAAACGGTACAAGAAGAAGGTTTAATAAAACATATTGGGGTAACCAATTTTGATGCTGCACATTTGCGAATTGCCTGTGCTAGCGGTATTCCTATTGTAAGCAATCAAATTTGCTATTCGTTGTTAGATCAAAGGGCAACTTTAGAAATGAATGCTGTTTGTGCGGAATATAAGGTGAAGTTATTTGCGTTTGGCACCTTGGCCGGCGGATTTTTAACGGACAAATGGCTTGATAAAAAGGAACCCTCCGACGGCGAACTGACCACATGGTCACAAATGAAATACAAACGATTTATTGACGCTGCTGGCGGATGGGAGAAGTATCAAAACCTTCTTAAAACTGTAAAGACAGTAGCCAATAAACACGGTGTTTCCATAGCTAATATTGCCACTAGATATGTGTTGGAAAATCCGAACGTGGCCGCCGTTATTGTAGGTGCAAGACTTGGGGAAAGAAATCATATCACCGATAACAAAAAAATGCTACAGATTCATTTGACTCCTGAAGATCTTACCATACTAAAAGAAGCGCTAAGGAACCTCCAACCTATTCCGGGCAACTGTGGTGATGAATATAGGAAACCGCCTTTTTTAACAGCCTCCGGTGATCTAAGCCATCACTTAGAGGACATCCCAAAACCATTTAAGATTACAAACATCACAGAAACCAGACAGCAGATTTTTAGCGGAACGGAATGGGAGTCCTATGCCGGATATTCTAGAGCGGTAAAAGAAGGGAACCGGATTCATATCTCTGGATCTACAGCTACACATGGCAGCAAGATGATCGGAGGTTCCGATGCCGCAGCACAGACCCACTTTATCATTGATAAAATAGAAGCAGTATTGCAGACTTTTGAAACCACATTGGACAGCGTGGTACGCACACGGATCTTTGTTAATAACATTGCTGATTGGGAACCCATTGCTAGGGCACATGGTGAACGCTTTAACGGCATTAATCCTGCTAATACTTTAGTGGAGGCAAAGCTTGTGGGTGAAGGTTATTTAGTCGAGATTGAAGCGGAGGCGTTTATGCAAAACTAAACAATAAGGCCAGCGCATCTTCTTCCTTACCTTCTTCCAACCATTTTTGGGCAAGTTGATGAACTTTGGAATTTGATTTATCATTTTTGTTATCAGCGAGTAGACCAATAACATTCGGGTGAGCAGAAATAGTTTCAATTTCCGCCTGGGTTGGCAGTCTTTCTAAATTACCCAAACGCCCTAAATTGTTTCCTGTAAGTACCGTGCTCTTAACAACAGCTTCTGGGAGACTATCTACCCCAATACCTTTTGTACGCAAAGGCTTAGGTATTTCAAACAGGGAGTCGCCACTAGATCGCGTGTACCAACTGCCACCCATACGGCCTACCAAATCTAGTTTTTGAGTATCTAATTGTCCGTTTGCATCTAAATATTCCTCCTGAATATGCATGCGCTCCACTTTGGCTAAAATCAGATTTCCGGCACCGGGGGCGTCAGCCAAAGGGATAATCTGGGTTACGGTACATTCCATAGATACGGGAGCCTCCCCTACTCTTGGCGGGGCAACTACATCACTCTTTATCTGTGTAAATCCTGCTTTTACAAATTCATTTACGCCCTTGTCATAGGCCGTACTGGAGAGCGACATCTGTTCTACCATAGGATAATTGATGATATTAATAACAACTTCCGGCACTTCCAAAACATTCTCGTGCGTATGCTTCATACTACCATCTCTACCACTACGGGCAGGGGAAAAAATTAGCACTGGCGGATTGGAGCTAAAGACATTAAAAAAACTGAAGGGACTTAAGTTTACATTGCCCTCCTTGTCTACCGTGCTCGCAAAACAGATGGGCCTTGGTGCCACTGCTGATAGCAGATAGCTATGCAGTTCTGGCTGTGAGATATCCGAAGGGGATATGGTTTTTATTTTTTTATTCATCTATGTATTCTAGATTAATCGCTTGGTAAAATTTTACCGCTCACTTCACCAAATCCGACTTTGATTCCGTCCTTTTCAGCAAATCCTCGCATGATTACCGTATCGTTATCCTCTATAAAAGTACGTGTACCGCCATCTTTTAAGGTAACCGGCTTTGTTCCGCCCCAAGAAATTTCTAACATAGATCCATAGGAACTTTCATCCTTACCGGATATTGTCCCAGACGCCATAACATCACCTACATTTATATTACAACCGTTAATGGTATGGTGCGCTAACTGTTGTTGCATGTTCCAATACATATACTTTAAATTGGAAGTGCTAACGATACTCTCTTCGGATTTTTCTGGCTTCAATCCAACTTCTAACTGAATATCATAGTTGCTTTTTCCTGTGTATTTTAGATACGGTAATACTTTAGGGTCCTGCTTTGGCCCGGCAACTTTAAAAAGGGCCAAGGCCTCTAGCGTAACAATCCATGGTGACATGGAAGAACCAAAACTCTTCCCTAAAAAAGGGCCCAAAGGCACATACTCCCATTTTTGAATATCACGTGCAGACCAGTCATTGAATAGTACCAAGCCAAAAATATAATCATCCGCATCGGCAGTTGACACACTATCTCCCAATTGGGTGTTTTTTCCCGTGATGAATCCCATTTCCAGTTCAAAATCCAACCTAGCGGAAGGTCTAAAGACGGGTTCTGTAGCATCTTTAGGCATTACTTGTCCCTTTGGTCTTTTAATAGGTGTACCACTCACCACTATAGAAGATGCCCTTCCGTGGTAGCCCACCGGAATATGTTTCCAGTTAGGTAAGAGCGCATTCTCGGGATCACGGAACATTTTACCTACATTGGTAGCATGTTCTATACTGGAATAGAAATCGGTATAATCGCCAATATGAATGGGAAGATGCATTTGAACATCGGCTTGTGAGACCAAAATTTCAGGTTTTTCCTTTAAGGGCGAATTTTCATCCACTAAGAGCTTTTGCACATCCAAACGTACTTTGTTCGTTACTTCCTTTCCTAAGGCAATGAACTCATTCAAGGTCGATTGCCTAAAGACATAAGGGGAAACGTCTATCAATTCTGCTTGGGCCAAGGCGGCCAAATCCACTATCTGATTTCCTATGGCAATACCAGCCCTCGTTTTTCCTTTCTTTTTCTTTGAAAAGATACCAAAAGGAAGGTTGTATATACTAAAATCCGAATCGGCCGATATATCCAGCCAAGATGTAAGTTTTTTCATGATCTTATTTTTTAATTTTATAAATCTTTAAGCTCATTAATCTTGTATAATTTATATTCCACATCCATCTCTTGGACATATTCTTCAATACTTTGATTGAACCCGGCTTGTTTTCGCCAACTATTTACCGAGTCGGGATTTTTAAGTGGCCATAAGAAGTATATCCAATCCCCGTTTTTATTTGCTTGGCCCTTTATCTGTGTACCATAAACTTGCTCAATGCCCTTATTCATTAAATACCTATCCTCCATCATAGCCAAAGAAGTCTTAGCGATATCTCCGTTTTCGGCAGCTTTTCTGATTAAGGGTAAGTACTCCTCAATTTTATCGGAGTGTTGTATTACGTAGAAAACGGCTTTGTTTGCAGGTTCGCCAACCAATGATTTACCAGGGTATCCAAATTCTTTTACAATCTTTTCAATTTCAATACTATTGATACTATCCATTTGCCGCATTAAGGCAAATATGCGATTACCTTCAATATCAGTTTCTTGAAGATTAAGCTGGGCTAGCAGCTCAGCTTTTCGGCTATCGGTTAAATTTTCGCTTATTAGTTCCCGGATTCCTTGATCTTTCAGTAAAATGGTGTTCAGTTTTGTTTGTAGCTCCACATTAATTCTATCCTGTTGAAGTTGAGATTTTTTTGCTTCCTTACAATAAATATTCGTCAACAAAATCAATACTAAAGCAATCTTAAACTTTTTCATCTATATTCCCAGTTCAATCGCAGAGTAAAATTCCTTTTTTAATAGCTTAATCTTTATCCAACCAGGACTTAAAATACTTCCCATCATCAATCTTCATTGCATTTTCCGTAAGTTGAAGTGGTTTAAAGGTATCTATCATTACCGCTAACTCTTCGGTCTTAGTTTTCCCGATACTGGCTTCGTACGTTCCCGGGTGGGGACCATGAGGAATACCTGATGGGTGTAACGAGATATAACCTGGACCAATACCCGTTCTACTCATGAAATCGCCATCCACATAATACAGCATCTCGTCGGAATCTATATTAGAATGGTTGTAGGGCGCAGGAATTGATTTTGGGTGATAGTCATACAACCTTGGACAGAACGAACAAATAACAAAAGCATTTGTTTCAAAAGTCTGATGCACTGGTGGCGGTTGGTGGACACGCCCCGTAATGGGTTCAAAATTATGGATTGAAAATCCGTAAGGATAATTATACCCGTCCCAGCCCACGACATCAAATGGATGTGTGGCGTAGACCAAATGGTGCAATAGGCCCTGTTTCTTTATTTTTATTATAAACTCACCTTTCTCGTCGTGTGTCTGCAAATCTTGTGGCAACTTATAATCGCGCTCGCAAAAGGGAGAATGCTCCAACAATTGTCCAAAATAATTCCGATACCGTTTTGGTGTATATATAGGGTGTGCCGACTCTGAATACAGAATACGGTTGTCCTCCGTATCAAATTGTATCTGATAAATCATCCCCCGGGGAATAATCAAATAATCGCCATACTCAAAGGGAATATTTCCCAAGAATGTCTTTAGGGTTCCTGTTCCTTTATGGATAAAGAGCATCTCATCCGCATCGGCGTTTTTGTAAAAATAGGATGTCATGGATTTTCTTGGAGCTGCAAGACCGATAAGCACATCACTATTTACCATCATGGGTTCACGAGCATCCAGAAAATCATCTTTAGGGGCAACGTCGAAACCAACAAGCTTGCGCGAGGCAATGTTCTTGGCCACGGCAATCTTAGGTGTCATATCTATGGCCTCCCCTATTTCCTTTACCTGTGTGGGTCGGTGAACATGGTAAAGCAAAGAAGACATACCGTCAAAACCAATGGTACCAAACAGCTGCTCATAATACAAACTACCATCTGGTTTTTCAAATTGTGTGTGCCGCTTTTGCGGGAACTTTCCTAAGTTGTGGTATATGGGCATTTTTTATTTTTTAGGTTCAAGTATCAAGTTCAAACAGAAAAATCAAATTCAAATACAAAATCAAGTGAAAAGTGAAAAGTGAAAAGTGAAATATATACAACTACTCAAACACTTTCTCTACCAACTTTTTACGTATTAATTCTTTTTGACTACTTTTTACTATATGTTTCCTACTAATTACTTTTTACTTCTTACTATTATTTCAACCTTGAAACCTTGAACATTAAACCTGAAACTGTGCTTTAATGTAACGTACCTCTAAGCTCTTGCTCGCGCTCAATGGCTTCAAATAGTGCTTTAAAGTTACCTTTTCCAAATGACTGTGCGCCCTTTCTCTGAATAATTTCAAAGAACATTGTAGGTCTTGGCTCTACAGGTCTAGTGAAAATTTGTAACAAGTAACCTTCATCATCGCGATCAACCAAAATACCCAATTCCTTTAAGGGAGCGATATCTTCATCAATTTTACCTACACGATCTAGCACTACGTCATAATAGGTGTCAGGAACTTTTAAAAATTCTATTCCCCTACTTTTTAATTCTCTAACCGTCTTTATGATATCATCGGTAGCTACCGCGATATGCTGAATACCTTCTCCTTCGTAAAAATCGAGATATTCCTCTACTTGTGATTTTTTCTTTCCTTCGGCAGGCTCGTTTATCGGAAATTTGATTCTACCGTTCCCATTGCTCATCACCTTGCTCATCAACGCTGTGAAATCCGTAGAAATATCCTTGTCGTCAAAAGACAAAATCTGTGTGAAACCTAAAACATTGGCATAGAAATCTACCCATTCGTTCATTCTGTTCCAACCCACGTTACCAACCATGTGATCTACAAATTTTAAACCTGTAGATGAAGGATTGTAATCTGGCGTTTCCCATTTTCTGTAGCCCGGCAAAAATGTACCTTTGTAATTCTTACGCTCTACAAAAATATGGACAGTTTCTCCGTAGGTATATATTCCTGAACGAACCACGGTGCCATCTTTGTCCTCTTCTGTCTTTGGTTCCATGTAGGATTTAGCTCCTTTTTCCATGGCAGTGTTATAGGCGTACGTAGCATCATCTACCCATAACGCAACAACTTTTACACCGTCGCCGTGATCGTCTATATGCTTTCCTATTTCCGTTCCGCTCTTTAAAGGCGATGTTAACACCAAACGAATCTTGTCCTGAACTACCACATAACTCTCACGATCTTTAAGTCCCGTTTCTAAGCCAGCATAAGCTAATGACTGAAATCCAAAAGCGGTCTTGTAAAAATGAGCCGCCTGTTTAGAATTACTAACGTACAACTCTAAATAATCTGTACCGTTAATAGGCATAAAGTCTTGAGCGTTCTCATGTAGTTTTGGTAAGGTAGTCGTATCCATCTTTTTTGTTTATTGTTGCACAAGCAACATGTTATTTAAAATTATATAATAATACCTGAATATTTAATCATTTAACACGGTTTTAATAGCAGCAAGCATGGCCTTATTCGCCGCTCTTACCCCAAAAGAAATACGAACCCTTCCTGGAGCGCCAAAGACACCTACCGGACGAACCATAATACCTTGTTGCTCCATTACCGAAGTAAATTTCAAATCTTCCATAGGAGGATCTATCAAAACAAAATTACCTTGGGTAGGCCAATGTTTAATACCCAATTCCTGCAAGCCGTTCAACACATACTTACGCTCCTTTTGTACAAGAGCAACGGTACGTTCCACAAAATCTATATCCTCCAAGGCCGCAATAGCGCCTTCCAGGGCGAGCGAGGACAACAAAAAAGGTTTGCAGACCTTTCTAATATAGTTGCTTAATTCCAATGGAGCATAGCAATAGCCTACCCTAAGACCTGCCAATCCATAGGTTTTAGAAAAACTGTTGATGGCAATCATTCTATAGCCCTCCTTAATGAAGGGCAAAGCTGACGTATAGTCATCAGCATCTGCAAAATGCCGGTACACCTCATCATAGATTACGATTACATGGGTTGGCAGTTTGTCAAGGAAATTCTTTAGAGCATCATGGGGAATGTAATTTCCAGAGGGATTGTTTGGCGATGCTAAAAATATCAATCTAGTTTTTGATGTAATTGCACTTACAATACCATCTAGATTATAATCGTAATCAGGCGTCATGGGAACATTTATCGCCTTGGCACCCATCCATCGGGTAAATGCGGTATAGGGTAAAAAACAAGGTTGGGATACTATAATTTCATCGCCCTCTGACAAAAACACTTTTGAAATAATATCTATGATCTCCGACCCGCTATTTGCCGTTACAAAATGATCGGCAGAAAGTTCATTATTAAAATCCTTAACCAATGCCGTTCTTAATCTGATATCCGTATTATCAGGATATAAGCTTAGTTCGTTAGTGGCATTAATAATTGCCTCCTTTGCCCTATCAGAAAAACCTAAGGGATTTTCGTTAGAGGATAATTTATGGACCATAACACCTTCTGGCATCATTATTTTCTTACCGCCGCCCTTATAAGTGCTATCCTCAAGGATATAACTTTTAAAATGTGGCGTATCTGTATCCTGTTTTTGTATCATTGGTTGAACTAAATTATCCCTTCCAAAGTTACTATATATTTTCAATATTGTTGCATCAACAACAATATTTTGTTTTTTCTCCTTATTTTTGAGCCATAGCACATTTATTTATGGATAGAACTGAAGGTTTTGGGGTATATCTGGACCGCACTTTAAAAAAAGTGCAAGCGACCTTTATAGTTGCTTTTTCCGAAAACAATATTGATCTTACCATAGAACAATGGGTAATTCTTAGACGTGTACATCTATTGGGTGCCGATGCTTCCCAATCCGAAATAAGCAATACGAACTTTAGAAATAGAGCTACGACCTCCAGGGTAATCAGCGGCTTGTGCAAGAAAGGCCTCCTGAAAAAATCCCGTTTCAGGGATGATCAAAAACGTTTTAAACTGAGCATGACATCTCAAGGCTACGAGCTAATGCAGCGTGTGATGCCACTGATCAAGGAAATCCGTGCCATGAGCATAGAGAACATTAGTGAAGCAGAATTTGATATTTTTCTGAAAGTTTTGGATGAAATTTGGGAAAACTACGACAGATATGAAAGCAATCGTTCTTCTACACCTTAAAATTATACTGTCCTATTTAACTTGTTTCCAAGGAAATACATTTCAAATAACTTTTGAAAACAACATTAGATATATACCAAGCTTTGCATCCCTTTAATTTAATAGCGTTTTTTGAACCGTTTTCGTTTTACAAGGATATAATTTTTAATACATTTGCACCCACATTTATAAATGGTGGCATAGCTCAGCTGGATAGAGCACCTGCCTTCTAAGCAGGCGGTCCTAGGTTCGAATCCTAGTGCCATCACTTCTAAATCAAAGGGTTACATGATTATTTAGTGTAACCCTTTTTTTTGTGCAGAAAATTTGCAGAAAATGGATTAAACTTTGATGAAAATTTAATTTACTATTTAGAAGCTTATCACTTATCTCAATTTGTATTTATATCGAAATGCATTAGCAAATTGAAATAACATAAATGCTATTAAAATTCTAAAGACATTATCAATTAATGGTAAAAGATTAGTGTAAATATTTGAAGGTAAGCAATCACCATTAAAAACATCTAGAAAAATGCTAGTTTTATGAGTAGGGTTTATAAGATTAAAAAACACACCCCATCTCTCAATTAGTAATGCTTGACAATCGCCAGAAATGAAAAATAAAATTGTGCTTTGAATTAAAATGAAAAATACTAACCATGCCAAAGGTAATTTCAATGAGAGTCCAAAGTTGTTAGACAACCAAGCTATAAATAGAGAGAAGTTAAAGGGATTATTTTCACGGTACCATTTTTTTTCAAATGAATGAAATAACTGAGAGTTCAATATTTCATTATTATTAGTATGATAATTCTTAAACTTATTTATTACTCTTCTTTTTCCTTCAGAGTACTCTTTTGAACTCTGAATTCCATTATAAAACCACTGAACATCACTTGCAGTGACAGTACTTGGGTTAAATTTTTTATCCTTTATATTAAAAAATACACCATCTTTCTTCCTCGAAAACATCTCGAAAAAATTAAATCTACGGGGAGGACCTACTACAACAACTTCTTTTAAATCAAATGACTTACCAACTTCAGTATTACAAAAACTAACTTCCCCAAAACCTGATTTTTTAAATGCGTTATCAACAGTTAAACTTCCAATAAATGAATCGACAAGCTGAATTTTATCAAGCTTTACATTAATCAATTGAAAAGTTTCTATTTTCGATTTAATAATTTCTGTGCTTATTATATCCTTAGTCAGGTCTAATTTCAAAGCATGTAAATTATATGCATTTATACTCTGAATATTATTTAGAGAAATGCGTAAACCTGGACTAAAACCTAGTATATCAATAAGCTTTAAGCTGTTTAAATCTTGGATATTAATTGTTTGAGACTTAACTGTCGCAAGTTGAACTTCAAGAGCACCTTCTATACGTATATTTCCATGAGTCTCAGATATTGAAAGACTAATAGATTTTGTTGAGTCTCCAAAATATAACTCACTTAATTCAGTACCATTTTTATTAAAACCACTTATTGCAACACTTACTACCTTAAATTCTTCAATAATATATCTTCTCCAAAAACTTTTGTACTGAGAATCAAAATTTAAGGTTAATTTTCTACCTGATATACGATTATCGGGGCTCACTGTAATTGACTGGGATAAATCCCCATTTTCCCAATGAAAAGAAATTAAAAATTTAAAACCCAATTCATCTACTGGGAAATAAGAGCTTTTTTTTCCATTCTTCTTATCTGCATCTATAATTCCTTTAAAATCCTTTGAAAGGAAAGTATTATTCTTTTCGAAAGCAGTTAGTATATCCATATAACTAAAGATACATTTATCTGTTTAAAAGCATACCCCCCTCCCAAAAATTCAGAAAGTAAAATTCTCATTAGATAGCGATGTATGTATTGATAATGCTGTCGTGATTTAACCTCATTCAAATGTTTTTTTTAATTGGTGCAACCTATAGAATTACGATTTATATATTCCTTTGTCGTTGTGCATTTTAACAATACTTAAATTAATTTCTGTAAATTTCTGAAGACTTTCAAGAATCCGATTCAAAGGTTTTGTTGTCCTATGATGGCTTCAACGAATTGTAATTCCTTAAAAATAAATTAATGTGGCAGATAGGTTACTTTGATTGCAAGTTGTACTTCTACAGTTTTAAGTATTTCCTTTCAAATTTAAGAGCAAATTAGAAGGTTGGATGATATAGCTAGCAATTATCCCTATTGGCTTTTGGCAGGTATACTTGTTTAGTTTCATCAGTTCAATTTTTTATGCGATAATGGCAATCCTTTTTAGCCGTGTGCTCGATATTTATGGTATTGAAATAGGATGAAGAAGATAAAAAGCTATAAAATCTGAGTTACTAAACAATTGGATTTAAAAAAGGAGGCGATAATTTTTCAAATAGAAAGTACTAAATAAGCCATTACAGGTGTGCCAGTACCGCTGTGATGATAATTATCAGAAGTACAATAACTATGAATAAATTATATCTTCTCCTTTTTCTTTTTTTTCTTTTACGCAATGGAAGACTCATATACTACTTAATTATTATTAGTTATTACCAGGGAAGCATAATTCAGCCGCCATTAATAGTAAAGCAAATAAAGAAGTATTAAAATAACATTGTAACCCATTTAATTAAAATGGTAACGAATTCAATAACCATAAAGCAAATAGCTAAATCTAATATAAAAGATAAACGTAACATGGCATTAATTCCTTCCTTTGCTGTTTAGTAATGAAAAAAGAAACACGTACAAACAGATTTTTAAAGCGCTCCCTAAAATTGGTTGGGTGGCTGTTCCTTCTTGTAATACTACTAATTCTTTTCATTAGAAGCCCATGGGGACAAAATATAATCGTAGACAGGCTTGTTTCTTTTGTTACGGAAAAAACAGGAACAAATTTTAGTGTAGACAAACTCTTTATCACTTTTTCGGGCGATTTAGAAATCCAAGGTTTGTATTTGGAAGATTTACAAAAAGATACCCTTTTATACTCTAAAAACCTCCAGGCAGATGTGGCAATTTCGTCCCTTATTTTGGATAATAAATTAAAAATAAGTGAATTGGAATGGAATGGAGTGGTCGCAAAAGTCAACAGATCTAAGCATACAGAAACGTTTAATTATTCCTTCCTTTTAGATGCGTTTTTAGCACCTGCGCAAAAGCAATCCGAAGATACCACAGCGCCACTATCCGTTGAAATCGGTAGTGTTTCCCTTACCGATTTCAACGTGAATTACATGGATTCATTATTGGGTATTGCTAGTAAAAATACTATTGGCAGCTTATACGCGCAATTCGAAACAATAGATATTACCGAGCTTCTGTTTCATGTAAATCTGCTAAAATTAACCAATAGTTCAATTTCATATGTGCAGAACAAACCGCTACCCGATGGTAATGAAGATGCTTCATCCAAACTTCCAAAACTGGTGTTTTCTAAAATAGCTTCGGAAAATGTTACTGCTCATTATCATTCCGTTCCTAACGGGACGTTAGCTGATATTACCCTTGGGCAACTTAACCTAGCATTACCAAAAATCGATTTAGACACGAATAGCTACGAAATAGATGGATTGTCCTTGCAAAACTCAAAAGTGCTGCTTGAGTTACCTGAAGAAACTAAAAATAGTTCGGAAGAATTGTCCCCAAATAATGCCAATGAATTTGTTTGGCCTAAATATACTATCGACGCAACGAACCTTAGTTTAAACAACAATCAGTTTTCATTTAATAATAAAGCAATTAATACGGTTCAACATAAATTTAACCCTAATAATTTCGACTTTTCAGAAATAGCATTTAGTGCAAAAACTGTTTCATATTCCCCTCGGAAAGTCAACTTAGATGTCAAAGAGTTTTCCTTTAAAGAGCGCAGCGGCCTAAATCTGAATCAATTGGCCCTAAAAGGTGATTTGAATGAAAATGAACTTCGTGTATCAAATCTTGTTATCAAGACATCTAGGAGCAGTCTTAATGGGAAGGCAATACTCAATTATTCCTCCGTACAAAGTTTAATAGATTCCCCCGAAAATGTACTCGTGGACTTGGATATACCTTTCTTTAGCTTCGACAGCAGTGATTTGTATGTATTTGAACCGGCACTAAAAACAAATGAGGTATTCAAAAAGATTTCAAAAGACTCATTTAAAGGGCAGCTATTCGCCAAGGGAACATTGGATGAGATTACACTTACCAATACAGCGGTAAATTGGGGTTCCCGAACATCCCTTAGACTAGCAGGAACTGTTTTCAATAGCACATATATCGATTCTCTTCGTGTAGATTTTGATTCTATAGTAGCTACCACAGGTCAATCTGACCTTAATCAATTCACGGCGCTAAAGGACCCGACCTTCACAATCCCAAAACAATTACAATTATTTGGCACCGCATCAGGATCACTAAAAAATCTAAACGCCAGCATAAACCTGGCGTCTTCTATGGGGAACATTAACTTTAATGGTAGCGGCGGGTTAACCAACATACCATTTATAGAGGGTCTTTTCACTGTCGATAGTTTACAGCTTGGCAGCTTGCTGAACAATCCTCAATTTAAGGATTTGTCCCTAACTGTTGATTTAAAATTAAAGGGTAAGAACCTAAAAACCCTTGAGGGTAACTTAAAAGCAACCATCTCAGAATTTTATTGGAACGATTACTTGTTTGTCGATGGAATTGCTAATGCCAACATAAACGAAGGAACAGGGAAAATTACTTTAGACTATAAAGACAAAAATATAAACCTTACCTCTCTAACAGCGCTGAAATTAGACAGCTCACCTTATAACATTGAAACCACCATAGACTTAATAGGTGCAAATTTAAACGCCTTGGCAATTACCCAAAACGATATACGGGTGGGAGCCAACATAAAGGCGTCATTTTTGGGCACGCCCGAAACGTATACCATCACTGGTAAAATTACAGAAGGTATATCTGTAATCGAAAATAACCAGTTTCAAACCGGAGCTATCGATATTTTGGCATCCGTTGGCAAAAATACCACAGAAGCAAATATTACCAGTGATTTTCTTAACGGTGATTTAAAGGCCAATGGTAGTCCCGACCAAATCAGCAAAGCACTATTGATTCAATTTGAAAATTATTTTACTGATGATGCCGAATTTACTTCTCAACCAAAACCTATTTTGGTGAATTTGAACGCGAATCTTACACCAAAACCAATATTGACCGAAGTGTTTTTTAAAGGTATAGATCGCTTGGATACCATAACCTTGAATGCTAGTTTTGATTCGGCCAAGAGAGACTTGCAGGCCAAACTCCATTTGCCCTATGCAGCGTATAATGGAAGTACCGTAGATAGCCTTAATTTAAGCATTAACGGAGATGCGAACGATTTAAGATTCTCCTTTGGGATAAATGCCCTGCGTTACGATCCCCTCCTGATAAAAAAGACATATTTTGACGGAGTACTTAACAACAAAAAACTACAGTTGGATTTCATTTCGTTCGACGACCAAGAAAAGCTTGCCCATATTGCCTCTGAAATGCAGTTTCGTAACGATACCCTAACCTTACAAATTAAGCCAGAAAAACTTCTATTAAATAAGAAACAGTGGTCTATTCCCAAAAACAACCAGATCGCCTACACCAAAAACTTTCTAGGCTTTACCAATGTACTGTTTTCCAGAAACAATCAAGAAATTGAACTTAGTGATTCCCTACCAACTGTAAAGTCCAACCATATTGGCCTTCGCTTCAAAAACTTTACATTACAAACGTTTTTAAGTCTCTTAAATCCTGATGAATCACTCGGAACCGGCATCGTGGATGGGAACTTAATAGCAGAAAACCCATTTGATGCTGGGGGTATCCTTGCGGAAATTAAAATTAATGATTTGGGAATTCTAGAAAATAGACTCGGCAATCTATCATTAAATGCTTTCTCGCAAGAGCTTTCCAAATATAGCATTGACTTGGCCCTGAAAGATGGTGCAGTTGATATGGACCTTACCGGCAACTACAAGGCAACTGTAAATGGGCCTAGCCTTAACCTATATTTGGATTTAAAAAAACTGGAGACAGCCGTTGTGATCGGATTTTTTAGTGAAGAGGTCAAAAACCCGGCTGGTTTTTTATCCGGACAGATAGAGCTACAAGGAACACTGAACAACCCTATTTATGAAGGTAATCTTTCTTTTAACAATACCAGCCTCGACTTTACTGCGCTAAGTACCTCTTTCAAGGTAGATAACGAGACCGTAGAAATAGATGAGACGTCAATTGCGCTCAACAACTTTGAAATAAAAGACGCGAAAGGCAGCTCCTTTACTATTGACGGAAAGATTGGCACTATGAATACATTGAACCCATCCTTCGATTTAAACATTAAAACTGAAAGATTCGGGTTATTGAATTCAACGGCAAAAGATAATGCGCTATATTATGGTACCGCCAGTATTGACGCCAATGTGACCCTTAAGGGAAATCTAAATTTACCTAAGTTAAACGGTAAGGTTCGCCTAAGGGACGTAACCGATTTTACCTACGTACTTCCTGAAGAGCAGTTGGATATAGAGGAACGGGATGGTGTAGTGATTTTCGTAAACCGGGAAAATCCAGATGCCATTCTAACCAATAATCAGGAAAACGATACCCCATCGCTATTTCTTGGTTTGGATGCGAACCTAGTTATAGAAATCGCCGAGGAAGCCTCGTTTACCTTAATACTAGATGAAAAAACAGATGATGTACTACAAGTGGCAGGAGAGGCAGCACTAAACCTGAACCTGAACCCAAATGGCATGGTAGGGCTCACGGGACGTTACGAGCTAGCCAAAGGCTATTACAAAACTAGTTTGTACAACCTGGTTTCCCGAAAATTCGATATGAAGCCTGGAAGCACTATTACCTGGCAAGGCGACCCTTTAGACGCAAAACTGGACGTTACTGCTATTTATAGCTTAGAAACATCTGCAGCTCCTTTAATGGCATCCGAAACCTCGGGCGTTGAAGCTGGTCTAGCATCAAAATACCAACAAGTGATGCCCTTTTTGGTGTATTTAAACGTAGATGGCGAAATTACCGCTCCCGAATTGTCTTTTGATTTAGGAATTCCCGAAAGTGCGCAAGGAGAATTAGGGGGCGGGGTATATGGTAAAGTACAGCAATTGAACGCACAGGAAGCAGAACTAAACAAGCAAGTATTCTCTCTTTTGGCACTGAACCGTTTTTTTCCGAATACCGTTAGCGATGGTAGTAGCGGTGGTGCGGCAGGTTTGGCTCGAAATAACGTAAATAAAGTGCTTTCGGGCGAGCTAAATACCTTCTCGGACAAAGTATTGGGCAATAGTGGATTTGAACTAGATTTTGATTTAGATAGTTTTACCGATTACACCGGTGAAAGTGCTCAAGATCGCACCCAACTAAACATTAATGCGAGTAAAAAGCTATTCAACGATCGATTAATTGTAACAGCAGGTAGCGCTATAGATGTGGAGGGTAGCGCACAGGCAGGACAAGAAGAAAGTCCGATTATAGGCAATGTAAGTTTGGAGTATCTTTTGACCCAAAACGGCAGATACCGTTTAAAAGGGTATCGCAAAAGTGAATATACAAATGTAATAGACGGACAACTAATTGTTACAGGACTTGCACTAATCTTCAATAGGGAGTTCAATAGATTTAGCGAATTATTTAATCCTGTAGAACAAAACACGCTTTCTGCGGAGGAAAAATTAGATAACAAAAATGATTTTCCTAAACGTAATAAGAATGAAATTGAGGAGTAGGCCAAAGAACAATAGTAAATACCTGCACCTGCTATTTTTAGTATTGCTGGTGCAGGCATGTGGCATACAGCGTTTTGTTCCAGAAAATGAAATACTATACGAAGGAGCGAGTATTAGTATAAAGAAAAACGACAGTATAGGAAACATAGGCGAGGCAAGAACAGAGCTGCTATCTACGCTGAAACCAGAACCAAACTCCACTTTTCTTGGCATGAGGCTGCCACTTTATTATCATTACAAGGTCGAAAAAGGTGACTCAGGATTCGTTACCAAATGGCTTAATAAGAAATTCGGTGAAGAACCTGTTTACTTATCAGCTGTGAACACGCAGCGTATAGAAGATTTAATGCGTAACCGGCTAGACAACAAAGGCTACTTTTATAGCACTGTTGGGCATGAAATTGATAGTAGTAACCAAGGGGCATCCATAACATACGTAACGAAACTGCCACAACCATATAAATTGCAAACCTACAGTGTAGAAAGTGATAGTTCACAAGCATACCAAGCCATAAACAGAACCTTGGAAAAATCGGCTATAACGCAGGGTAATCGTTTTGATTTATCTTTATTAAAATTCGAGAGAGAGCGTATTGACCGTGAACTCAAACAGAAAGGGTATTATAATTTCAATCCTGATTTCCTTATTTTTGAAGCAGATACAAACCAATACAAAAACAAGCGTTTTGACCTTTTTCTAAGGTTTAAAAAAGAAACACCTGCCAAGGCAAAAGTTCCTTACACCTTAAATAAAATTACGGTGTTCCCAAACTATAAGATAACGAACGACACTACGGAACAACTACGTACAAACTATAAAGAAATAGAATTCGTACAAGACGATAATTTTTTTAAACCTAAACGCTTAGCGCCCTATATCCTTTTCAAAAAAGGACAATTGTACGACGCAGAAGCCTCTAAATTAACTAGTAACCGTTTATCTGCAATCGGAAGCTACAAATATGCCAATATCCAGTTTAAGGAAGCAGATTCAGTCTTGAAAACTGATAGTACCAATCTTTTGAATGTAAACATCTATTTATCACCTTTAAAAAAACGCGCGTTACGTGCCGAACTGCAGGCTATCACAAAATCCAATGGTTTTACAGGTCCTGGAATTTCATTAACGTATAGCAATCGTAATCTATTTTATGGAGGGGAAACACTTAATATCAGTGGAAGTTTCTCCTACGAAGCGCAATTGAACGGGGGCAACAACAGTGGCCTCAATAGTGTTAATGGTGGCCTAAAAACAGAATTGATCCTACCAAGGCTAGTTCCCTTCTCTCCAAGTAGATTTAAATATTCTGTTCCAAAAACAAAAATCGGAATCGGCGTTGATTTTTTGAATCGAAGCAAATTGTACACTTTAACCTCGGTCAATAGTATCTTTGGCTATACATGGAATGCCAACCGTTTTGTATACCATGAGCTTAACCCGATCAGTATTAGCTATACTAACCTAGCGAACACTACAGAAGAATTTGATACGATTTTAGAACAAAATCCGTTCCTAAGAAATAGTTTTGAGCAGCAGTTTATAGCTGGACTCAATTATAACTTTACCTACAATGAGTTAGTAGATACAAGCAAGAACCAACCTATTTTCTTTTCTACAAACCTGGATATTGCCGGGAATACCCTAAGCCTATTGAGCAATAGAGGAAATCAGGTTTTTGGTCTTGAATACGCCCAATATGCTAAATTAGATGCCGACTTTAGACACTACCTAAAATGGGGTAAAGAGCAAACTCTGGTAAGTAGGCTGTACGCAGGTTGGGGACTTCCTTATGGTAATTCTATAACGCTACCTTTCACAAAACAGTTTTTTTCCGGTGGCCCTTATAGTGTGCGTGCCTTTCCCATACGTGCTTTGGGACCAGGGTCTTTCCGTTCTGTAGGAGAGGATTCGAGTTCATTTTTTGATCAATCTGGTAATTTAAAACTTGAAGCTAATCTTGAATATAGATTCCCTATCTGGTCGTATCTTAAAGGAGCAATCTTCGCAGATGCCGGAAATGTGTGGTTAACATACGATATAGAACTGCCGGCAGATGAACCAGAAGCAAATAGAATATTTAATGAAGAGCTGGTTTCTCAAGGAACGTTTGGTTCTGATTGGGCACGTCAGTTAGGCGTCGGTGTTGGTTTCGGACTTCGAGTAGATATTCAAAGTTTTGTAATCCGATTGGATGTGGCATCGCCTTGGCGTGTTCCCTATTTACCAGAGGATGAAAGAAGTAGAATCCCCTTCTTTGATGGAGGAGATGAAAACCTAATGTTCAACTTTGCGATAGGGTATCCTTTTTAGATTTGCATATCTAAATTGGTTGAATAACGTATATTTTTCAATCACCATTCTTTAAAAAATCCGGAGAAATTTCAAAATCAATAAAAGATTTTGTAAAACCTACTATCCAATAGCAAAGCCGGGGAGAGAATTTTTGCATTAAAGTAGAACAAACAATACACGCATACGGTTTAACAACGCTTAAAGCTGTATTCTAACTGAAACAGCAACCGGTTTATCCCTTACGGAAAGATGACATCTGGTTGAAATACTAAGTTCATTCTAAACTAGTGGAAAATGTTTGATTTAAACAACAGCCCTACTGCCCAATATCAGCAGCATCAAAAGCAACTAATTCATCGCCTTGAAACTGTGCCATAACCTCTATGGGCCTGCAGCAAACCTCGCAATCCTCAATGTACGTTTGTTTTGTAACGGAAGTATCCAACAACATGGAAATCTCCTCCCAACAATATGGGCATTGGAAAAAATGTTCGTACATCAATATTCTTCGTTTATCCTTTTCTAAGCAAACTGGCCAATTGCTCCAACGTAAGTCTTTGAACTAAATTTTCTGCGTTAGAGTTAAGTATAGTATAATTCCCTAGCTTTAATAAAAGTTCTTCTTCATCTGTTTCTAAAAACAGTTCCGAAGCTTTCTCTTTTATTTCTTCTAACTTAAGATCATAGCGTTTTTTTAATGTAATATTTCCATCTTGATTAGACACTCTAAAACCGGCAAAATCGATAAGCCTCTTAATGCCATTAAAAAACTTGAATCCTAACAAAACAAGGCTGGCCATGGCAAAATTTACTGCCAAGGAAAAAACATTTATTTCTTCCTCGTTCACGAACATTGAAACCAATGAACCCACCCCATATACTCCTACAAAAAATACCAACACACCAAAAATAACCGCTATTACATCTGCAAAGACTGCATTTGAAGTTCTGGTGATAGTTAAAATACCATTGTTGGTTTTAGCTTCAAACCCAAGGTCATTTAGGTATTCTAAGTTGTTTATTTGGGAAACCTTAACCTCAATGGCCAGTTCTAGTTCACTCTTATCAACTACTAACCCTCTGGATTCCAGTTCGGCGTTTAGACTCAATTGTGACTCAAATGTAAGCATGTGGTACTGGTCCAAAATTTCTAACAACTCCTTTTTTGTTCTATCGCTGTACATTTTCTATTTATTTAAATATAAATCTGTCTGTTAGATATTTATAATTCTACGTTTAATAATTGCCCAGTTAACTGCAGTAATTGTAATTCGGACAATTTAGCATCATACTTTGCCAAATTTTTATTGGTCTGGGCATTCAACAGATTTATCTGTGCCTGTCTAAATTCTATAGAGGTAATCCTACCCAACTGAAACTGCTCCCTGGACCGCTCAAAGTTATTCTGATTGGTAAGGACATTCTGCTCCTGTATCTTATAGATATTAAGTCGGTTATCGTAAATAGCCATGGCGTTTTGAATATCCCGATCTACTTCCATTGCAACCTGCTTCTTTAATAACTCCTGATTTTTGTACGCAATTTTAGCATTCCGCACCCTAACCGTGGTTCCCCCACCATCAAAAAGGTTCCACGTTAAACGCGCACCTAGTCCAAAATTCCTATCGTTGTTTACATTTACTCCCGGGAAAAATGCTCCTGGTGCATTTTGATTTAAATTCCAACCATAGGAACCCGTAAGGTCTAATGTTGGCAGGTAACCGGAAGTACTTACCTTAATATCGTATGCATTAATGGCTAAATTTCGTTCCGTTTGCAGTATTGCCACATTATTCAATCTAGCTTCGGCCATAAATTCATCAAGTTTCAACTTGGGAATAAAGGTAATCAACGTATCTACGCTATATACTTCGTTCAAATCTTGATTCAATACTACGTTAAGATCACGCTTCGCATTGGCCAATTGTTGATTCGTATTCAATAGGTTAATACTATCGTTGGTAACATCTACTTGGGCATTCAAAATATCTAACTTGGTATTTTGTCCGTATTCAAAAGCATATTCAGACCGCGTAATACGCTGTTTGGAGATTTCTAAAGCTTGCTGCTGTACGTTTTTATTCTCTGTTAGGCGTGCAATCTCAAAATACACACTAAACAGCTGTATGATTGTATTTTCTATCGTTTCCCGTGCCTGAAGACTACTTAACTGATATTGCTCCTTTAAACTTTTAAAGGTGTAGAATCTGCCTAGACCATCAAACAAGGTATAACTCGCAACTAATCCTGCATTATAGCGCTGTGCTTCGGCTTTATATAAATTGGCATCAGGCCTAGGTACAGGATTACCTGTATCAGGATCCGTAATAAACTGTCCAGGAAATTCAAAAGTAGAATCGTCCCTTTGGTAATTGGCACCCGCGTTTCCCGTTAGGGTAGGTAAAAATCCAGAGTTGAGCAAATCGCTATTGTTCTCTGCAATTTCAACTTGATTTCTGGCCACTTGAATACCAAAATTGTTCTCCAACGCCTTAATAACGGCTTCTTCTTTAGAAAGTAGTTCTTCTTGTGCCATTAACACCGTAAATGGCATTAAAAAAAATATGGCGATTGATCTTGATCTTATCATTCTACTGTGGTTCCTTCTAATTTCTTTTCTGTTTCGCTACCATTGTTCGTATGCACAGGTAATTCTTTAGTACTGGCATGGGATATACCTAATTGTTTGCCTTCTAAATGCATCCCTTCCTTTTTTTCCTTAATGGCGCGCTCTACTTCTTCTTTGGTAATTTTATAACCCGAGCCAAACGTGCCGCTCTTGGCCTTTAAAATATTGCCAAAGGAAAGAAATAAGGGCAAAAGCAATAAAGTAAGTACCGTTGCAATGCCTATGCCGTAGGCAATGGAAATGGCCATTGGTTTTAGAAACTGTGCCTGCCTACTGGTCTCCAACATCAATGGAGCCAAACCTGCTATCGTTGTAATCGAAGTTAGAAATATAGCCCTAAACCTTGAACGACCCGCTTCCAAAATAGCAGCATCAAAAGTCATACCCTCCCTAAGGTTGGTATTGAACCTTCCGATTAGTACCAGGCCATCGTTGACCATAATCCCTACTAGTGCTATAATTCCTAAAAGTGATAATACGTTGATAGGAAAATCATGAATCCAATGCCCCCAAGCCACCGCGGTTAAACTAAATGGAACCATAATTAACAATAATAGTGGTTGGCTAAAACTTCTAAACGTAAAAGCTATGGTGATATAGATAAGAAGCAATACGGATAATCCTACTACTTCTAAAGAACCTGTAAGCTTATCAACCTCCCTATTCTGTCCTTCAAAGGAGGGAGAGACTGTAGGATATTTTGATAAAATTTCTGGTAAAACAACATTTTGGATTTCTGCCATGATATCGGTAGGACTATCTTTTGGGTTCTTTAAATCCGCAGATACCTGAATCTCCCGCCTTCCTTCCAGTCTATTGATGGCGACATCGCCACGCTCAATACTGTACGCTGCAATTTCCTTTAAAGGAACACGACTACCACTAGGCGTAACGATACGCATTTCATCCAAGTCCGTAATAGAGGACCTATTATCCCTATCGTAGCGCACCCAAACACGTATCTCATCTTGAGAGCGCTGAAACCTTTGCGCCTGGGTCCCAAAGAATCCTGCTCTTACTTGGTTCATCACATTTCTAAGGTCTAATCCCAACAGGTAGGCGTTCTCCCTAAGCTCCAAACGTATTTCCTTTATACCAGCAGGATCGTTATCGGCAATATCCTTAAGCGATGCATTATTTTCCAGAGCAGTTTTAAGCTCCTTTTTGGCAGCTTTCAACTCTGTTATATTGTTTCCTAATAGTGAGATAGAAACAGGAGAACCACCAAAGTTACCCCCAGAACCATAGATGAGACTCTCCACACCCGCCACCGGGCCCATCAATTCTTGAAGCCTACCGGTTACCATATCCGAGGCAATCTCATCTGGTCTTTCTTCTCCTGGCAGTAAATTAATGGTCAATGTAGCCGCAGCCGAACCGGGACCTGCTCTGCGTATCATATTCTCAAAAAGTACCTTATCCGTTCCTTTAAAATACTTTTCGGTAAGTTCTTGGTTTACTATTTCTGCCTTTTCTTCAATGAGACTTATAATGGAGTCAGTAACCTTTTCATTTGTACCATTTGGCATTTGCAACTCTACCTGAACTCGGTCACTGGCAATTCTAGGAAAAAAGGCCGTTCGTATGATACCTCCTCCAACAGCCCCTAAGGTTAAGATAAGGGCGGCAGTAAAGAAACTAAAAGTCAAAATTTTGTTTCTAAGCGCAAATAAGATAGCCGGAGTGTAAAGCTTATCGCGCATCCAAGACATGAACCTATCACCAGATTCGTTAAAGATTCTTAATTTGGCAAAGGCTTTGCCAATTCCCTTTTTAGGCTTTTCGTCAGGAGGCTGAAGCGCTTTTGAATGTGCCAAGTGGGCGGGCAATATGATCAATGCCTCTATTAAGGAAACTGCCAAAGTAAGAATTACGATCACGGATACCTCACCAAAAAACTCCCCTATCCTACTATCTAAAAACAAAAATATCGAAAACGCTAAAATAGTCGTTATAATCGCTGAGATTATAGGAGGTAGAACTTCCATAGTGCCATCTACCGCAGCTTGTACCGGACTTTTACCTTTTTCATAATGCTGGTAAATATTCTCTGCTATAACAATACCGTCATCCACCAATATCCCAATTACGATAATCATTCCAAAAAGAGATAAAACGTTGATGGTAACATCAAAATATCCGGCAAATACAAACATTCCCAAAAAAGCTACTGGTAGTCCAAAAGCAACCCAAAACGCCAATCTAGTATTCAGGAAAAGTGATAGGAAAATAAGTACGAGAATCATACCCATAATAGCGTTCTCTGTGAGCAGCGCCGTACGCTGCACTAACGTAGTAGATAGGTCCGATACTACATTTAATTGTACATTATTGTACTTTTCGTTAAACTCGTTTACATACGCCTTTACCTTTTCTGCAGAACTTACCAAATCCTCGGTGTTAGTACTAGTAATCGTTGTATTTACAGAAAGATTACCATTGAAGTAGGAAGCATCAGGGGACTCGGCGAAACGATCACGGACTTCGGCAACATCTTTTAAACGAATGGTACTACCAGAGGCATCTGCCCTAACAATTATATTGGATAGTTCATCCCCGTAGTAAGACCTATTATTAGCCCGTATCAAATATTCCTCCGCATCGGTCTTAATCGTACCTCCCGTTACAAGAATATTAGCGTTCCCGACTGCCTGGGCAACCTCTGTAAACGAAATACCATAGGCTAAAAGATTGTTCTCGTTAACCGCTATTTCTATCTCTTCCTGCGGATAACCCGTAATAGCTATCTGTGAGATACCATCTATTGCTCTCAGATCGTTTTCTATTTGTCGCCCTACACTTTTTAATGTTGCCAATGGTATTTCCTCGCCACTAATGGCAAAGCTAATCGTTTGCCTTATGGATTCCAGTTTGGAAACAATTAATGGTTCCATGCCCGTAGGAAAAGTTGGAACCCGATCCACAGCGTTCTTAACCTCCAAAAGCATAAAGTCTATATCACGACCCTTTTCAATCTCTACATTTATGCTACCACTATTCTCACGAGACGTAGAGGTGACACGGTCGACTCCTTCAAGACCCTTAAGGTTATCCTCTATCTTTAAAACGATACCTTCTTCAACCTCTTGCGGCGATGCTCCGGGGTAGGCTATACTTACTGAAATATTCTTAGAATCCGTAAGCGGGAAAAAGGATGATTTTAGGGATAACGCCCCTACTATACCAAATAGCGCAAACGCAATAATAACTACGTTTACGGCAACATGGTATCGTATAAAATACTCTATTAACTTTCGCATTATTCCTGTGTATTTTCCGGTTGGTTGGTAAACTTTTTAACCGCCATACCGGTATAGGCGCCAATAAGCGGTTTAGACATGATGGTTGTTCCGTTCGGAACGTTTTTCAGCACCACACTTTTATTAGAAAAATAAACCGGATTTACGTTAATAACATCCAAAACAGAGTCGCGGACGACAAAAATTTGATTGCCCTCCATCAATAGATTACGATCTATCTCGATTGCATTCTCCTCAGTTTTTGCATCTAAGTTGGCCTCTAAATACATCCCTTCTTTTAAGTTCTCATCGCTTACTTCTATAAAGGCCTTTATAGTCTGGGTCGCTTGGTCTACCCTTCCATTGATACGGGCCACTTTTCCTTTATAAACCTTAGGGTCGTCTAAAGTGGTTAGTGCAACACTTTCTCCTACCTTCAACAAATCCGAATAGGTTTTACTCACAGCCACTTCTAGCTCATATACTCCTGGGTTGATAAACTCTCCTAATTTTTGCCCGGCGCGAACCAATGAGCCTTCGGTCACCGAAGCCTCGGTCAATACTCCTGTAAAGGGAGCGGTTATTCTATATTTTGATAGGCGTTGCTCCAAATTTTTTACATTGTAATAACTAGTAAGAATACCACGGCCAGAAATAAAGAAACGTTCGCTTTCCGAAACCATTTCAGGCAACGAGGGCGTACTCTTCGCCATGTCGAAGCCATTAAGGTACTCCTGCCATTTTGGAAATATTTCAGGATAATCCAAACGTAAATCGGGCATTATAGAGGTTAGTTCGTTGTAGAGGTTGCTTTTGGCCGACTGCACGGTTGCGGCGTACTCAGAAGCATCTATACGAATAATCGTTTCCCCTTTGCTGTACACTTGACCTTCCTTAAATAACTTGCTGCCCCTATTGAACACGCCCTGAACTTCTGTGAAAAGCTCTACTTTCTGTTTGGCGGTTAGGTTACCGTTTGCGCTTACTACTATGGGTACAGTCCCATTTTGAACTACTTCTGTAAAGACCGTTTTAACCACTTTCCCGGCTTTGGGCCTAAAACTCTTCTTACTGTCCACAATCCCTTTTGCCATAAAAAAGGATCCAACAATAAGTAGGATACCTAGGACCGATAAAATAATGTTTCTCATGCTTGGATAATTATTTGGATACTAGTTTGTTTGAAAATTTTTTTGAATTTTTTTTAGATTGTCAATCATCATGGTTTTATGATGCTCATCAATACCGTATTCCATGGTGTCGATTATACGTTGTATTATGGGTCTTGTTCTTTCAAATATGGCGGCTCCCTCTACTGTTATAGATACGTTGTTGTTTCGTTTGTCTTCTTCACTTTGCACCCTTCTGATATAGTTTTTACCTTCCATTTTGGAGAGTAGTCGTGCCAAAGAAGATTTATCCCTAAACGTTAATCCCGCCAGTTCGTTCTGATTGATACCGTCTTGTCCGTGCAATGTCTTTAGCACTACCATCTGTTCCTTGGTAAGATCCAATCCTTGTGAATCAAAGGCCTCTTGTAGGTGGTAATCAACCACTTTCATGGTCCTACCCAACCACGGCCCTATTGAATTTTCGAAATCTATTTCAAAGTTGGATTTTAACACGGAGCGAAACTAGTGAAAAACAAATTGGTTGCAGCTGCAACCAATGTTAAACTATTCACAAAATGTTTAATACAAAATAATTAACATTAAACAAAAAAAGACCCAATAGAGAGTCTTCAGATATTACTAGTGCTACAGTTTTAAAAGTACTACTCTTCTACGTCATCAAACTTTGTATTGGCCATTCTTGTTCCGGATACTGTTTCGATGCTAAATTTAATATTTAAAAAGGTATCGTCGCTATCGAAGCTAACTAAGCTTTTGGAACTCAAATTTAGTAATGCCCTAATAGAATCGAAATTATTTCCTTGAAGTTGCACTAGCTTTAAATTTGATAAATTTGCAACACTTTCCGGAAGTTGACCCTCGAATTTATTGTAAGACAAAACCAGCTCCTTTAGATTTCTTAACCTTCCTAGGTCCGCAACTATTGCCCCACCCAAACTATTTCCAAACAATTCTAAACTCTCCAGCTCGGATAATTCCTCAATGCTCTTAGGTAATTCACCTTTGAAATAGTTGCTAGATAAATTCAAAATTCTCAGTTGGGATGCTTCTCCAATATCCTTTGGGATCATACCGCCTAATGCATTATTAAAAAGGGTAAGTTCCTTTAAATTCTTTGCTTTTTTAAAACCATCTGGCAAAACCCCTGATAAGCTATTCATTTCTAATTTCAGCTTTTCGAGATAATGCAACTGCACCAACGATATTGGAATAGGACCTGTTAAATTATTAAACGATAAATTAAGAACTCTTAAGTGAGCTAGGTCGCCCATTGAGCTTGGAATAGTTCCCTCTAGACCGTTGTGATGAAGGTTTATTTCTACCACATGATTATTCTCAACCACCACACCGTGCCAAGTAGCTGCTTTTTTGCTAAAATCCCATGTGTGCGTCCATTTAGACCCATTCGTAGCATCATAGAACTCTTTAAGAATCTTTTTTTCCTCTTTTGTTATGTTAGCGTTTAGGGCGAACGAAACACAAAGTGCAACGGCGATCATAGTGACCTTTAAAATTGTTTTCATAACAATATTTCTTTAACAATAGATTAGTATGTAAATAGCCCCAATTGCAATATCATATTATCGCTTACGCTATTGCCTAATTATAACGTATAAATACCGGTTTTATGATATTTATATACCATTTTGGACAAAAAAACGGAGGTGCTTTTTGCACCTCCGTTTCTAACCAAACTAACTAAAAAATGTAAACTACACTAGTTTTCTATATCTTCAAATTTAGTATCTGCCATTCTAGATTTACTAAAATTAATATCTTTAAACTGAATGCCCCTATCTTCCCTATCATAATCGAAAACAAGAAATTGCCTTTCATCTAACATTTCCAAGTTTTTAAATGAGGTGAACTTATTATTTTGAATTTGAAACACCTCTAAACTAGCGAGCTGACCAAATTCTGCAGGTATTTCCCCGTTTAAATCGTTATTAGCCAGCACAAGTTCTTTCAAATTTTTTAAATTACCCATGGCAACTGGAATAGCTCCTTCTAGGGTATTTTCAAATAATCCTAAAGTTTCCAACTTATCCAATGAACCCAACGAACTTGGAATAACCCCTTTTAGGGTATTACTGGAAAGGTTTAAAACTTTTAGATTTTCAATCTTACCGATACTCTCGGGTATACTTCCAGATAAAAAATTGTTAAACGCGGAAATTTCTTCTAAACTTGCCATTTGTCCTATATCCGCTGGAATCTCTCCTTTTATCCTGTTCATTTCCAACTTTAGTATTTTCAAATTTTTAAGTTGGGTAAGTGTGTTGGGCAGCTCCCCTGTAATGGAATTAAAGGCCAGGTTTAAGGTTGTTAAATGCTCAAGATCTCCGATTTGTTCAGGCAAAACTCCCATTAAATTATTACGGAACAGTTGTAAACCAACCACTTTATTATTTTCTACGCGCACCCCGTACCAATTGGCAACATCGGTTTTTAAGTCCCATTTTTTTACCCAATGGTTTCCATTGGTGCTTTGGTATAATTGTATCAAAGCCTTTTTCTCCTTTTTAGAGACATCAGCTTTAGCTACATGAGCTACCAATAAAATCAGAAATAAGAAGGAGTATAGTTTTTTCATGCGTCATTAGTTTGTGATTACCAAATACGATTTGATAAAAAGTTAGGAATTATCCTACAAATTAATACTTATAACGCCTAAACGTCAAACTTTATCGTTCAACGGGGTGGGTTTGTTGTGAAATACTAGTTTTACGTGGTGAAAACATCCTAAGCTGTGGTAAAAGAAATTAAGTTTTACTTTCTATTTCAGTAGAAAGCCGTTCCCAATTTTCCATGAGCTGTTCTAGTTTATTTTTTTTTGCTTGGTAGCCATCAAAGAAATTTGGTTTAGCAATAGTTCCGTCATAGTCCATCAATAAATCATGGTCTATGGTCTTTATTTCCTTTTCCAAGCTAGAAATTTTACTTTCTACAGTACTTAATTGGTTGTTCAGGCTTTTGATTTTCTTCTGATCTTGAAAAGACGTGTTCTTCTTCTCCACCTTTTTTTCCTCACGCTGTTCTTGCTTTTTTTCTATGGCCCTAAAATCATCCGCTTTGCGCTGCTCCAAATAAAAATCAACATCTCCCAAATACTCCCTAATCACTTTGTTCTTAAATTCGTACACTTTATTGGTAAGTCCCTGTAAAAAGTCACGGTCATGCGACACGAGTATCAAGGTACCCTCAAAATTCTTGCACGCTTGCTTTAATACATTTTTGGACTTGATGTCCAAGTGGTTGGTAGGCTCATCCATAACCAATACATTAAAAGGCTGTAACAACATCTTAGCCAAGGCCAAACGGTTGCGCTCTCCACCAGAGAGTACTTTCACATACTTTTCTACCTCCTCACCACGAAACAGGAACGACCCCAAAATATCCCTTACCTTGCTCCTATTGGATTCATTTGCGGCATCTATCATGGTATCCAATACGGTTTTATTGCCATCCAAATATTCTGCCTGATTCTGCGCAAAATATCCTATTTGAACATTATGCCCCAATTTTAACCGGCCTTCATGTTCTAGTTCTCCTACAATTATCTTGGCCAAAGTAGATTTCCCTTGGCCGTTCTGGCCAACAAATGCCGTTTTACTGTTCCGTTCTATCAATAAATTGATTGAATTAAGCACATCTTTTGAACCATAACTTTTTGAAAGGTTCTCTATTTCCACCACCACTTTACCAGGAGTGACCGAGATAGGGAACCTAAGATTCATAACGCTGTTATCGTCCTCGTCAACTTCTATGCGTTCAATTTTATCCAATTTCTTTATAAGGGATTGGGCCATAGAAGCCTTGGTAGATTTGGCCCTAAACTTTTCTATTAAACGCTCTGCTTGTTGAATTTCCTTCTCTTGATTTTTTTGAGCACTTAACTGTTGTTGCTTAATTTCATTTCGCAGTACCAAATACTGTGTATATGGCTTATTGTAATCGTAAATACGGCCTAGCGATATTTCAATTGTTCTATTTGTTACATTATCCAAAAACATTTTATCGTGTGATACGATTACCACCGCTCCCGTATAATTGTTCAGGAATTGCTCAAACCAAATAATAGATTCGATATCTAAATGATTGGTGGGCTCATCTAAAAGCAACACATCATTATTTTGTAATAACAACTTTGCCAACTCTATTCGCATGCGCCAACCACCAGAAAAAGTTTCGGTCTTCTTGTCAAAGTCGTCTCTATCAAATCCTAGTCCTTGAAGAATCTTCTCGGTCTCACCTTGGTAATTATAGCCACCCAATATTTCGTAGTGATGACTAACATCACTCAAATCTATAATTAGCTGATTGTAACCCTCGCTTTCATAATCGGTGCGTTCTGCCAATTCGTGGTTTATCTCATCAATTTTGGCTTCCAGTTTCTTTATTTCCTCAAATGCTTGGTATGCCTCTTCCAACACGCTTCTTCCTTGCACAAAATCTATATCCTGTCGCAAGAATCCTATTTTGATATCCTTTTCAACTGCTATCGTTCCCGTATCCAAGGGCATATCCTTAGAAAGTAATTTTAACAAAGTAGACTTACCAGCGCCGTTCTTGCCTACAAGCCCCACCCTATTTCCTGCATTTAGCCGAAATGATATCTCCTCAAATAAATATTCACCACCAAACGAGACGGAAAGATTATGTATGTTAAGCATTTACTTTTATTTTTAATCAATTTCGTAAGACATCAATGCCTTTAACATAAGTACAATACCAGACTTATGCTATCTCAAGATCTATTAATTCCAACAATTCGTAAATCGATATTTACGATATCCACAACTTTAAATTATGACCTAAAACTGTACCTTTGTATAAAGTTTTGCAAATGTTAAAAAAAGGAAACAAACTCTACAGTATTTTAACAGGAACTTGCCCTAGGTGCAATGAAGAAAGCATGTATTTGGACAAAAACCCCTACCATTTAGGAAAAATCTACAAAATGAACGAACGCTGTAGCTCTTGTGGGTTAAAATATAAAATGGAACCCTCCTTCTTTTATGGAGCCATGTATGTTAGTTATGGCTTGGGTATAGCATTTGCAATAGCGGCATTCGTAATCACAAAACTAATTATTGGCACCACATTGACAAACAGCTTTATTGCCATTATCGGAACCCTCGTCGTCTTTATGCCTTTAATTATGAGGTTATCCAGAAATATTTGGATCAATATGTTCGTCTCTTACGATTCCAAAACTACAAAACAAAATACTTAAGCCTCGCCGAAATCCTTTGAATATCTACTAATATCTACCTCTTGTGGTAGTGTTATTCCTTTTTCTATCCGCGCAAATAACTTTTCAGCAGCCCACGGCCCTATCATAATACCATGAGAACCAAAACCATTGAGAACAAACAAGCTATCACATTTTGGATGTTGCCCTACTAGGGGTTTTCTATCCTTTACCGTTGGTCGAATACCCGCCTCATGACCCACAACCTCATACTCGCAAGTCAACAACCCATCCAATTTTTTCATAAGCTCCTTTTTTGTATTCTCCGTTGGAAGGCTGTTCGAAGTGTTTCGATCGTAGTTGGCCCCAACCTTGTACAAATCATTACCTAGTGGAATCATAAAAACAGAGGATTTTATGGCGTTCATTTCCTTCAGTTTAGCGCATTTAACTATTAGATATTCTCCTTTAGAACCTTGAATGGGCAAATAATTAAAAAACGGATTTTGGAGCAAGCCAAAACCTTCGGCAAAAACAATATGCTTTGCTGTTCGTGAACCATAAACTACGTGACCCTCTTTCTGTTTTAGCAGCGCATAATCGAAAGAATCTGAAACTAACAGGCCTTTCTGTTCTAAAAAAGAGGTATAACTTCTTAGCGTTAATTTCGTATCTAATCTGCTTGCCTGCAGTACCTCCCCAAAATCATACGAAGCTATCAAGGCTTTATTGCTATTTCGCACCAATTTAGGTGAGAGGTAGTTCTTTAAACCTGGTTTGTCCGCTGCCTCGAACCACATGTTTTGTTCGGCTACAGAAGCGAATTTCCGGTAAACTGGTAAATCGGAAATAAGCTTTACCCCCAAGGTACGTTCCAGTTCATCATAAAAAGAGTTGGCAATGGGCATTAGCGTATTGGCCTTCCAAGCCATGGTAAATCGTTTTAGAATCACCGGATTAGAAAGTCCGCCAGCTACCAACGAAGCTTTCTGTGAGTTATCGTTGAAAACCAGAAAACGTTTATTATGCTTTCTGAGCGTTTCACAAAAAGCGGTACCTGCGAGACCTAAACCTACCACAATATAATCTAACATAGTGTAAAGGTAGGAACTAAAACAAAATGGATGGTACAAAAAAAGCACTCCGATTATTCTCGGAGCGCTTTTATACTATTGAATTGGAATACTAATTTGGCTTAATAAGCCCACATATCTTGTTCTCTATCGCGAATAACCTCTTTGATGCGCTTGGCTTCCAACAACTGGAAAAGTGCATTATCTGCTATATAATCGCTAACCTTACGGTCTCCATGCACATTGTCCTCTTTGTAAATCACGGCATTGAACCTTCTTGCATTCAACAACATATCAAAAGAAATGGGTTGAGCAGAATTACGTTGGTTAAAAACTTTGGCATCATGTAATACTTCCCGTGCATCTGGATACCAAATCCAGAACAATTCTACCTTATCAGGGTTGTCATCATCCATAAAGTTTACATCCGGGGCTACAGGCGCAATACCTAAAAGACGGTATTTTAATTCTCCCTGTCGCTTATCAAAATACCACATACCTTTGATACGATATTCCTCAATTTCCGCAGCTGTTATTTCCCTTCTGGTAATGAACTCCTGAGAAACTTCTTCTCCTGCATTAATTTGCTCATATCCATAATCTAAGGTATCCGTTTTCTGCAATGCAGCTGACAGATCTCCGTAGTTTCTCTTTTCTGTAAAATAGGAATCCGCATATGCGTCTAATTTACCGCTTTTAACCGCTTTCATTAATACATGATATAAGGATCTTCTATCGGAGCCTATGTCAATAGTATCTGTTGGATAGTACATGGGAAAGTTTACTCTTTCGTCCAAATCTATGGTTTCCCATAAGGTTTTGGACCAGAGAATATCCCTATCGTCCACATAGCCATATTTCAAAGGAGCATCATTGTCCACGTCTTTCTGGGCCTGCGTTCGCACACCTACATCCTGTGGTTTTTTAGCGTTTAAGATATTAGCTTGTGCCATCATGGATGCCGGTAATGCTACCAAAGCTCCCATTAAAAAAACATTTTTCCAATTCATGTTTGATTTACTTTAAAATAACCGGGTAACGAAAAGCGTTACCCGGTATTATGTATTCTTACTAGTTTGCTATCTCCACGACTACAGGAGATACTTTTTTAAGTCTATAACTCTTGTTATTGGTGATATATGCATTGATATCGAATATCTGTACAACATCTCCTCTTTTTGCTCTTTTAAGTGCCGATTTAGCTCTTGAATCCAGTTTGCTTCCTTTTACGCTAATTGTAGGCTGACCAGGAACTTTGAAACTAAACCCGCTTACTGCTAGGTTCAAATCAAAATCAAAATCATCCAATATTGCGCTAATAGTTGCAATCTCCAAGTTCTTTCTAGGAAGCTTAATGCTACCTGCTTGTCTACTAACCGTTCCTTCTGGTCTTGGAATATCTTTAATCCTAAATTCAGACTTTGAGGATATGGCTTGACCGTCCGGTAATGTTCCAGAAGCAGTAATCGTTACAGATCTTCCTGTTCCAGGGTTCATTACATACTTACTACCACTTACCGGCTTAAGACCCGGAGCAGACGCACGCACCTTGTTATTAGGTATTCCTGGGATAGATATAGACATTGGGTTAGATACACCACGATACACTACGTTCATCTTATCCGCAGCAATCAATGCAGCGTTCGGCTTAGAAATTGTTGCAAAAGAATTCTTAACAGGAACTTCTATCTCGGCACCATCTTGCTGAAAATACAAGGTACCAGCTATCTCATGGTCACCAGCAGCACCAGAACCAATCAACATCTTAACACCACCAGCTTCAATCTTATAATCTTTACCTTCAGCTAATTTTCTCCCGTCCAAAGTTAATTCTGCTCTTACGGGAGTAGAAGAATTATCAGTTTTGCTGATAATAATCTTACCATCATAGCTTTCACCCGAATAAAAAGCTGACTTGCTTGCGAATAAAGATGTAGCAAAGTTTTTCAAAGAAACTTGATCCGTAAGCTCTCCTTCTAACATAGACTTAAGCGCATCTTCTTCAGTAGACTTAATGTCTGCCTGTAATGCAGTTAACTTAGTTAAGGAAGCGATTAATGGAAAATCCTTGTAGTGGTAATCAATCCAATCTACTTTGGCACCATCCCTTTGCTCAACCTTTCCGTTTTCGTCACCTACTTCAAAGCGTGCTTCTACTGTAGATTTCAATCCTGTTGGAACCAATTTGGTAATTTCGCTGCGGTAATCGTTGATACGCTTCATGAATTCCTGCCCACCTTCTGTCAAGTTATCTCCTTGGAAAAAGTGTTGGTTCAAATAATCCGCTTTATCCATTACTTGGTAGTCCGTAGGGTCTTCAACTCCTTCTAACATACCCTTCTTAAGCGTTTCCAAATAATCAAAGTACTCTTGCGAAATCGCTTTAATTTGATTCGCTTTCTGATATACTTCGCCGTATTTAACCTTATCTTCAGACGCCTTTGTTTCCAAACTTGCTAAAAACTGGTTATTACTTTCTGTTGTTTTAGAGTTTGAAGTCTCCATTTTTACATTCATTAATCCGAATGCCGCGAGTACCTCTTTACTCATATTTAATGCTAGCATACAAATGAAAACCAAATACATTAGGTTTACCATTTTTTGCCTTGGTGATTGTTTTCCTCCTGCCATGTTTCTGAAATTAGATTTTAATTAATACTTGAATTTGGGGTTAAAATCCAATTTAGTTTTTGCTCATTGCAGATAACATACCACCGTACACTCCGTTCAATGAAGACAGGTTACTGGACAATGAAGCCATCTGATCTTTTAATGCACTTGCATTCTGCACTACTTGTTCGTTCACACTAGCTTGTTTACTAGCACTCTCCAATTGTACTTTGTACAGACTGTTCAATGATTCCATCTGAGCGGCAGCTTGTACCATTTCATCAGAATACTTCTTCGTAGACTCCATCGCATCAACTGTTGGTGCAATACCTTTAGCGGCACCTTCAAAATTTTTGATGCTAGAACCTAAGCTCTCCATAAGGTTGGCATCTACACCAGCCTCTTTTAACATATCGTCTAATTTTTTAGACAAAGAACCTTCTGCTTCTTTAATTTCCGCCGCAGGGTTTTGCTTACCGCCCATTGATGCGCCTCCACCCAATTCAGGATAGACCAAAGACCAATCGTACTCGTCGTCAATGGGTTCAAATGCACTAATTGCAAATATAAGTGCCTCTGTAATAAGTCCTACCGCTAGTAATAAACCACCTGTAAGTGGACCAAATTCCCAGTGAAGGATTTTAAATAATGCACCAATAATTACGATTGACGCTCCTAGCCCGTAGGCCATGTTGAATAATTTTTTTGTTGCTTTTGACTGTGCCATGATTTAATTTAATTTAAGGTTTAAATAATAAAGATTTGGTTAAAAATTTGATTTGAATTTATTTTTGATACTCTTACTTTTTATTGTGTTGAATCCTCTTCACCCATGTAATCTTGAACGGTTCTAAAACCGATATAGCTACGAACAGAATCTGCATACTCATAATCCCTGGTACTAACCTGAAGGAAGTAAGCCACATCTTTCCAAGAACCACCTCTAATTACTTTTCTAGTATTGGACTGATCTCCTCCATTAGGATTCATCGTCGACACATAATCATAAGCACTTGGATCGTAGCTAGAGTTAGTCCACTCAGAAACATTACCGGCCATATTATATAAGTTGAAATCGTTTGGTTCGTAAGACTTTGCTTCTACAGTATACAAAGCTGCATCTGCTGCATAATCTCCACGTTGCGGTTTAAAGTTTGCCATAAAACAACCGGTATCACTAATAACATATGGTCCACCCCAAGGATACGTACCACTTTCGATACCGCCCCTAGCGGCATATTCCCACTCAGCTTCCGTAGGTAATCTAAACCTATTCACAAATTGCCTGCCACGACTTTTCTGATCATCATTTTTATACTTGGTTCTCCAGTTACAAAAAGCTTTAGCCTGTTCCCAGGAAATACCGACTACAGGATATTCACTGTACGCATCATGCCAGAAATAATCATTATGCATAGGCTCATTGTAAGAATATTCAAAATCTCGAATCCAAACTGTGGTATCAGGATATATTTCCAATTCCTCTGTACGGATAAAATCTTTTCTACTTCCATTACCTCTTTTAGCGGCACGTGCAGCAGCTTCGATATCCATCCAGCTATACTTATATTTAAGTTTGGTAACGTCAATACTTTTTTGTCCATTGTAAGACTCCTCTTCGGATAAGTACAATGAATCTACCATGATTTCGGTGTAATATTCGTCTGGATAATCATTTACGTCCCACACTAAATCTACATCTTTGTTCAAGGCTCTTCCTTCGTATCCCGTTTCTCCCATACCGGAATAATTATCCAGCATATACTTGTCGTAGGCAGAAGACTTTGTAGTATCCGCATCTTTAAATGCATATTCACCGATTCCACCATCATCCGGGCCAAGGCCTAGATCATCTGCGAGGATGGCCAATTTAGTTCTTGCAATGGAATCCTTTACCCATTCTACAAACTGGCGATATTCGCTGTTGGTTATTTCGGTATCGTCCATATAAAAAGAACGAACCGTAACGGTTTTGGTAGGAGCGTTCAACACCTTTGCTTGGTCTTCTTCACTCTTACCCATGATAAAAGAACCCCTTGGGATAAGTTCCATACCATAAGGCTTTTCCGGATACCATTTCTTTCCTTGGACTCCGACTAGCTCCCCTTTTGTTTTAGACCCACAACTCGTGAGCAAAAAAACAAACGCTATAGATGATAACAATAGCTTCTTCATACTTTAGGTTAAATTTCGATTATGGTTACAAACTGCGAACTACGTTCATTTATTCTAACTTCTAAAACTACGTTTTGAATAAATTATTGTATAAATGCCTTTTATCCCTTAAAATTATTTTCAATTAATTAAAGCCTTTCTTATACGCTTTAAACCACCTTTCAGGAATATCTTGATTGCAAGCATCTAAATAATCCTTCTCTGTGCATGGTAATAACGCAGGTGTGTTTGCTTTAGTATGTGAAGTGAAAATTGATGGCACCTCTACCCACCATCGTTGGGTCAAAAGACTTTTGTAGAAAATGAGATCCTCAGCATCCGAAGGAACGGTATACTTCGTAAAATCGTCTGTCTTTGAATATGGTGATTCTATAATTCTGTAATTGATACCTTCTATGAAGTACCATATAATTTGTGCTACGAGTTGCTGGGATTGCACATTGTTCTCCATCTCATAGATACCAAAAACAGCAACTTTATCGCTGATTCCTGCATATCTTGCAATGGCACAAATCTCTCGACCTGTAAATCCGTTAGGAGAAAAATTTGCAGAAGATGAAATTTCACTTGCTTTAATGGCCCGTGCATCCAAACTTACCATGTGTGCATTTCGTAATGCAGGTTCGGCCAAGGAAAGGTCATTGGCAATCTCTCCAAGCCTATAGGCATCAAAAAATAACCGTTCCATTAAATCTACTTCTTCCTGAGCATTGAAATAACTCTGATAGCCAATATTGGAAAAATTAAATAGATTATTGGGTTTGTCGGTAATAATCTTACTCATGTAGGAGTGTGAAGAAATAAGCTCGTCATCTATTCCAAAATCGAACCTACTATCAATTGCAACAAGGTTTATCATATCCTTGATCCCATCAAAAGCTCTATAGGCAGGATAGGTAATGTCTTGGGTTGCTCCGAGTATGATAGGAATAATATTTTCTTCTAACAATCCCGCAACGATTTCCTTTACCACAAAATAGGTGTCCTCTACAGATTCCCCTTCCTCTATATCACCCAAATCAACTAGGGTAGCGTTCCAATTACCTAATAAAAGCTTGTAGAATTCTAATCGAATAGCAGAAACATCTAATTTTTCAATTTTTTTCTCAAAAGCATTGCGAGATTCTTTTACGCCTAAAATAGCCACGGTTGCATTCGCGAGGACAGGAAGCCCGTCATTAACGGTGTGTATAAACGTATTTCTGCCTATGGCCTGTGCCGGCAACAACTCGCAATGCGCTAATACTTTATCCTCTACCGGAACTAAAAAATCAAAGGCCATGATACGATTTAAAGTTTAATGTTCAAGGTTCTATTTTTTGGCTTTTGGCTCTCAGCCTACTTCTTTTTTGCTTTTGGCTTCGCTTTGGCTTTTTTCTTAGGTGTCTTTTTTTCTATGAGTGCTGACGCTTCTTTAAGTGTCATTTTAGAAGCGTCTACTGATTTGGCCAACTCAACCTTAATTTTACCCTTTATGATGTTATGCCGACCCCACCTTGCTTTCTCTATTCGAATACCTTCTTCCTCCCAGTTCTGGACAACTTTTTCTATTTCTTTTTGCTTTTTGGCCTCTATAAGCTCAACGATATCTTCGTTGGATAGGTTGTCGAAATCATATTTTTTGTTCACATTAATAAACATACCGTCCCACTTAAGAAAGGGTCCAAAGCGACCTACGCCCTTTTGTACGTCTTTATCTTCGTACTGGGCTATTGGAGCATCAGCCTTTTGTTTGGCAATGATTAATTCCGTAGCTCGGTCCATGGTGATTTCCATTGGATCGTCTTCTTTTTCCATGGAAATGAACTTTTTTCCAAATTTCACATAAGGGCCAAACCTGCCTACATTCGCCTCAACTTCTTCGCCTTCATAAACCCCAAGTTTACGAGGTAATTTAAAAAGATCCATAGCCTGCTCATAGGTGATGGTTGTAAGCGACTGATCTGGCAGTAAACTGGCGAACGTAGGTTTTTCCTCATCATCAACAGTTCCCACTTGCACCATAGGTCCAAATCTACCCAAACGTACAGATACTTGCTTGCCGCTTTTTGGATCTTTTCCCAAAATACGTTCACCACTGGCGCGATCTGCATTTTCTTCTACATCCAAAACATTTGGATGAAAATCCTTGTAGAAATTCTTCATCATTTTTTTCCAATCCTCGTCACCAGCAGCAATTTCATCAAAGTCTTGTTCTACCTTGGCCGTAAAATTATAATCCAAAATATTTGCGAAGTTGGCAACTAAAAAATCGGTAACGATCATACCAATATCTGTTGGTACCATCTTCCCTTTTTCCGAACCCACCATCTCAGATAGTCCCTTTTCCTTAATACTGGCAGATTCCAATATCAATTGGGTATATTTTCTTTCGGAACCTTCTACGGTTCCTTTTTCTACGTACCCCCTATTTACTATAGTAGAAATCGTTGGTGCGTAGGTAGATGGTCTTCCAATCCCTAATTCTTCCAATTTCTTCACCAAAGTCGCTTCTGTAAATCGGTACGGTGGCCTGGAAAAACGCTCTGTAGCTGTAATGTAATTATTTTGCAGTGCCTCACCCAACTTCATCGCTGGCAACATTCCTTCCTGCTCATCTGCAAGATCTTCATCGTCCACACCTTCCATATATACTTTAAGGAAACCATCAAACTTTATAACTTCTCCGTTGGCAGTAAATTCTACATCGTGTTTGTCTGCTTGTATTTTTACATTGGTGCGTTCCAATTGGGCATCGCTCATCTGAGAAGCAATGGTTCGTTTCCAAATTAGGTCATACAATTTGGATTGATCTCGCTCCAAGGATGGTGATGAATTGCCCATTTCGGTTGGCCTAATAGCTTCGTGTGCTTCCTGAGCACCCTTGGACTTGCCGGTAAAACTTCTGATTTTACTATAGGTTTCACCATAATTTTTGATTATGGCATCTTTTGCGGCATTTACAGCTTCGCTAGAAAGATTAACGCTATCCGTTCTCATGTAAGTAATCAACCCTGCTTCATATAAACGTTGTGCTACCTGCATCGTCCTACCCACGGAAAAATATAATTTTCTCGAAGCTTCTTGTTGTAAGGTAGAAGTTGTAAACGGTGCAGAGGGTGATTTTTTAGCGGGTTTCTTGTCTAGTTTGCCTACGGTAAAAGCTGCTCCAATATTTTTTTCTAAAAAAGCGTTCGCTTCTTCTTTTGTGGCAAAGCTTTTTCCAACCTTGGCCGTAAAGACACTCCCTGATTCAGTCTGGAATTCAGCTGATATTTTAAATGTTCCTTCTGGGGTAAAAGCCTCTATGTCTCGTTCTCGCTCTACAATCAAACGCACAGCAACAGATTGCACGCGCCCGGCAGATAAACCCGGTTTTATTTTTTTCCACAATACGGGAGATAACTGATACCCTACCAACCGATCCAACACTCTTCTTGCTTGTTGGGCATTTACCAAATTATAATTTATTTCCCTCGGGTTTTCAATTGCTTTTTGAATGGCGCTTTTGGTTACCGAATTAAAAACAATACGTTTTGTCTTCTTTTGATCTAAATCTAACTCTTCGGCCAAGTGCCAAGAAATAGCCTCTCCCTCTCTATCTTCATCACTTGCCAACCATATCGTATCTGCCTTTTTGGCCAAATCCTTTAATTTCTTCACCAAGGCCTGCTTGTCCTTATCTACAATATACTTGGGACTAAAATCATTGTCTACATCTACACCCAGCTCCTTGGAAGGTAAGTCTGCAATATGACCAAAGCTAGACTCGACCTTAAAATCCTTTCCGAGAAACTTTTCAATGGTCTTTGCTTTCGCAGGTGACTCAACAATTACTAAATTCTTAGCCATGCATCATGTATTAGTGAACAACAAAAGTAGTTGAATTTTTTAATTTCAGGCAGACATCATTCCTTATCCATAAAAAAACACCCCTAAATCTAGAGGTGTTTTCCACTTTTATAAGGACTATTAGTTCAAATCGAATGTACTTAACAATCTGATATTGTTGTTTGCATATTCATATTGATGTAACGTTCCTTCACCAATCATTAATAATGAATTTTCCAAAGGAATAACATCATAAGCGGCTATATCCTTAAAGTGATTTATCTGCACTAGATTGGGAGATTCACTTTTGTCAAACACCTTTAGACCATCACTACCATCGCATACAAACAATAGATTATCCTTAATCCCTAGGCCATTTGGACCCGTCATCGGATAAATTACCTTCAGTTCAGGGTTTTGCAAATTAGAGACGTCAACCACATACAATCCACTTTCTGTACTGCCACAGAAATTCCCTCCTTTTAAGGTCACATAGGCGTATTCTCCGGATACGACGACAGGGTCGCATGCGGTACCATGCCTAAATTCGGATATAAATTTGGGTTTTGCAGGATTCTTTATATCATATATATACATGCCCTGTCTACCCCCTATAAACAGTACTTCTCCTTGGTTGAATATGGTCTCTATATCCCATGCCACCTGCACATCCTCCAATACTTTGGGCGCTTCTAAATTAGAGATGTCAAAAATATTGATGTTGCTGTAATCCACTACATAAAGGAAGGACCCAACAATCTTAAACCGAGCCATAGAACCTCCTTGACCAACGGAAGGCTGCGATGGCGTGCCACTGCTGTTCGTATTAAAAAGCATATCTCCAAATTCTACGTTACGGAACTGAGCCTCATATTCGGAAACAGGTCTTAACTCTCTTTTTACCTTCCAACCAACAACAATATCCTTGCTATAATCAATTTTGGAATAATCATAAATATCGGCCTGAGGGAACTCAAGATTAGCAAGCCAGATATCATTATTGTAGATGGCGTTTTCCACACGCGTGGAAAGTTCGATATTATTGATATCTGAAATATCAAAAATGACCAAATCTCCATGGCTATCGGCAAATAGCTTATCATCCTTTATAGAAATATCATAGTTACCTTCCAGTTTTATAAAGGAGATATTTTTAGGTTCTGAAGGATTTTGATTGTCTATGACGTGGAACCCACGGTCAACGTCGTTGATAAAAATATAGCTTTTATATGCATAAATTTTACCAGAAGACACTATAGACGTTGGTTCCGAAATAGCTATAGCCTCGGTTTTAAAAGCTATAGCATCCATCAAAACAGGTCGCGCAACTAAATACTCCTCAAAAGGGCCGTCGTCGTCACAAGAAAAACTAAATAGCATTACAAAAACAAGCAAAGAAAGAGGACGTTTCATTTTTAGAATATTAATTGGGTTGTACCTTATAGATACATAACTAACTACTTGGTTGCGCGTATCATTAAAATAAAAGTATTGAACCGATCACCTTTACTATCGCCAGAAATTAAAAGAATCAAAGAACTGACAAAAGAGCGATTGCGTAATCATAGATAGGATAAACCGTTGTACGCAATAATTACCAATCGGCATTATTACAATTCCGTATATTTCATCATTTTCAAATTGAAAAATTAAGTTTTCCCATAGCCTCAAGTAATCCCTTCGGCATTGATCTGAAACTCATCCTTAAAGCAAGATTACTTCGCTATGCTCCTTTTTCTCCACAAAAAAGGTCGGAAATCACCAATCAACATGACAACTATTTGCAAGAACGCAACCAAAAAGCACAACAGGTTTGCTATCCTAAAAATAAACACTTTGTTTGGATGAGAATAGAAATAATATCTACATTTAGAAACGCCAACATAAAAAACTTTAAAATGAACAAGTTATTCTATACCGCTCTATTATCATTCCTTTTTTTACTACCATTACAAAATATTGAGGCACAGCGAACTAAAAACACCTTGAGTTATCCCGATTCCATATACAATGGCATGGAATATCGGTTAGTAGGTCCTTTTAGAGGTGGTAGGGCAGGGACGGTTGCCGGTGTTACCAACAATCCAAATCTGTACTATATGGGTACAGCTGGAGGAGGTGTTTGGAAAACTAAAGATGCGGGAAGTACCTGGGAGAATATTTCAGATGGTTTCTTTGGAGGTTCTATTGGTGCCCTTTCCGTTTCCGAATCCGACCCTAACATTATCTATGTTGGTGAAGGGGAGCAAACCTTGCGCGGAAATGTTTCTTCTGGAAAAGGGATTTGGAAAAGCTTGGATGCAGGCGAAACTTGGGAGTTTATCGGACTTAAAGATTCTGAACATATATCCAGAATAAGAATCCATCCTCAAAATCCAGATGTAGTATATGTTGCTGCCATAGGTAATTTATGGAAACCCAATGAGACTAGAGGTGTTTTTCGTTCCAAAGATGGCGGAGCAAATTGGGAAAAGATATTATATATTAGTGACAAGGCCGGTGCTGGTGATCTAATCATGGATCCTAATAACAGTAGAATTCTATATGCTACCACTTGGGAAATGAAAAGAAACGGTTATCGAATGGATAGCGGCGGAGAAGACAGCAAACTATTCAAAAGTACAGATGGCGGGGATACTTGGAAAGATATTTCTTCAAGAACAGGATTACCGGGATTTCCTTGGGGAATAGTTGGTATTACGATTTCACCATTGGATTCTAATCGTGTTTGGGCATTGATCGAAGCAGAGGAGGGCGGATTGTATAGATCCGACGATGCCGGAATGACCTGGAAAAAAATAAATGAAAATAGGGCTTTACGGCAACGTGCGTGGTATTATACACGCATATATGCAGACACACAAAATGTAGACAAGCTGTTTGTTATGAACGTGAGTTATGGCGTTTCTACCGATGGAGGGAAAACGTTCGTATTAAAAAATGCTCCCCATGGAGACCATCACGATCTATGGATAGACCCAAACAACAATAACCGAATGGTGATTGCAGACGATGGTGGCGCACAAGTTTCGAATGACGGTGGAAATAACTGGACTACCTATTACAACCAACCCACCGCACAGTTTTACAGAGTCGCTACCGATAGTATTTTTCCCTATAGGATTTACGGGGCGCAACAAGACAATACTGCGCTACGGATATCACACCGGTCTGCCGGCAATGCTATTACCGAGCGAGATTGGGAACCAACCGCGGGCGGCGAAAGTGCACATTTGGCACCCGACCCTAAAAACAATCAAGTGGTGTATGGTGGCACCTATAAAGGATACATGAATAGACTAGATCATACGACAGGGCAAGCAAGGTCTACTAACGTATGGCCAGATAATCCGGCTGGATCTGGCGCAGAAGTAATGAAATATCGTTTCAATTGGAACTATCCTGTTTCCTTTAGTAGACATGACTCCAATGTATTATATGCCGGATCCAATTACCTGCATATGACAACGGATGAAGGCCAGTCTTGGAAAACAATTTCACCAGATTTGACCAGAGGACTGCCCGAAACAATCAAATCTTCCGGAGGACCAATTACACAAGATAATACCGGTGCGGAGTTTTACTCGAACCTATTTGTAATAACGGAATCCATCCTTGAAAAAGGGGTTATTTGGACAGGTAGCGACGATGGGCTAATCCATGTTACCCGAGATAATGGTAGCACATGGGATAACGTAACTCCACCAGCATCGATGTCCCCAAAATTAAACATGATCAATTCTATTGACGCTAGTCCATTTGACCAAGGCACCGTTTACGTGGCCGCCACCTCATACAAGTTCGGGGATTACACGCCATATTTATACAAGACCGAAGACTATGGAAAAAACTGGAAGCTTATCACCAGTGGTATAAAAAATACGGATTACACCCGGGTAATTAGAACCGACCACGAACGAAAAGGATTACTATATGCCGGAACAGAATGGGGTATGTATATTTCCTTTGATGATGGTAGCTCTTGGAAGCCATTTCAATTAAACCTTCCCATAACGGCCATACGTGATTTACAGGTTAGGGACAATGATTTAATTGTAGCCACGCATGGTAGAAGTTTTTGGATCATAGATGACTTAACACCTCTGCATCAACTATCTACAGCTGTTGCAAGTAGTGACTTCTATCTTTACAAACCGGATACTTCCTATAGGATGCACCAATCTGGTGGATGGTCAAAACCAGATACTAAATTGGTAGGGGAAAATCACCCGGACGGTGTTATCATAAACTATTTTCTCAAAAATTTAGATCAAAAAGATACTGTACGTATTGATATTCTAGAGACCAACGGTACCGTAATTCAAAGTTTTGCTAATCATGCCAAGGAAGATAAATTAAACCCAGCTGCCACTAAATTACTAAAAGTCAGTGTGGGCGGCAATAGAATGGTATGGAACATGCGATATCCAGGATTCAAGGCTTTTGACGGAATGATTTTCTATTCATCGCCCAATACAGGTCCAAAAGCAGTACCGGGAAATTATAAAGTAAAACTAACCGTAAATGGCGCTTCCCAAGAACAACCATTTACCATTGTGAAAGACCCAAGATTACCCAATTCACAAGAAGACTATGACAAGCAATTTGACTTTTTAATTTCGGTACGAAACGAAGTAACCAAGGCAAACGAAGCAATTATTACCATTAGAAATATTCAAAAAGACTTAAACTATCTAAAGGAGAAGACAAAGGGAAATGATGGATTGCAAACATTGATTTCTGATTACGAAACAGAACTATCGGTGATTGAAAACAATATTCACATGACCAAAAACCAAAGTAGACAAGATCCTTTAAACTATGGAATACGCATAAATAATAGGATTGCATTTCTAATGGCAGATTCACAAAGGGGAGATTATCCTCCCACTCAGCAAGCGCAGCAATTTTTCAAAGAAGCTACGCAAGAATTGAACAAAGAAATTAGCACATTAAACTCCCTAATTCAAAAGCAAACTAAGATTATTAATGAAAAAGTGGACAAGGAGGATATAAAAATGATTACTTCAGAATAATAAGATGATAGGATTTAAAAAAAGCGGGGATTAAAAATGAGATTCCCGCTTTTTTAGTTTCATTTTTAACAGTATAACATAGTTGCTACCGATAGTTACATTTCTTTTTCAAAACCAACTCCATCCTTATACATGTAATAGGCAGGAACTTTGGCTAGCATTGCCGTAAACAAAATACCTATACAGCATAAGAGAATTCCTAATTCGGCCAGTATCCCCATTACGATGACTAAACCAAAAATGACCAACCAGTTTCGGTTCCCCAGGGTAAAGCTCGCTTTTACCATTTCGATGGCAGAAAGTTCTTCATTAAAAGCCAAAAAAGCGGGAATTAAAGAAAGTGGAACTACCAAGTAAAAAATCCCTATACCACAGGCCAGCATGCCTAAAATGATAAGACCCAGCATCAATAAGGCCAACATAAAAACTTTACCCAAACGGCCTTGTTTAAAAAAGTAGAAATAATCGTCGTTCGTTGATGCATCTTCATCGTTCCGTTTGCAAATTTTCATAAAAGCAGCGTTCAAAGCAAGTCCAAACGTCATTACTCCAAGTAAAAAAACAGGCATTAAAATAACCATGCCTAAGATAACCATGGCTGGCGGATCTTCACTTCGTAAAAGTTCGGGATCCGTAATTCCTGCAGCTATCATGGGAATGTAAATCATTATATAAAATGGTAGTATCGTAACAAAAGTGAGTAGGAGTGTTATAAACCCTTGTACCCATATTTTCTTAAATAGTGCTATGGATGCGCTAAAAATAATTCCAAACTCCAAGGGAGGTCGGTTAGAAATTTTTTGATTAACCGTTTCTAAATTCATATCACGTAAGTCTTTATTTAGATTGTCTAACTAAACGCAAGCCATTACCGCTAAAGTATAAAATATCACTAAATTAAACTGCCAACTTGTCATATTTTTGAATATAGTAGTATCTTTGCTTTCCCGCTATTTATAAGTACAAGCCGGGTTATGGTATGGAAAAAATTATTGACGAAACAAAACAAGGGTCTTCCCTGACACTAAACACGAAGGCCAAAAACAAACGCAAACTCTATATTGAAAGCTACGGGTGTGCCATGAATTTTGCTGATAGTGAAGTGGTTGCATCCATACTTGCCGATGATGGATTTAATACCACAACTGAATTAAACGAGGCCGATTTGGTACTTGTAAACACCTGCTCGATTCGTGACAAAGCAGAGCAGACGATACGCAAACGTTTAACGGAATATAATAAAGTAAAAAAGACTAGGCCACATCTTAAGGTAGGCGTATTAGGCTGTATGGCAGAACGCTTAAAGGACAAGCTGCTAGACGAAGAGAAAATAGTAGATATGGTTGTAGGACCTGATGCCTACAAGGATTTACCCAATCTCATCAAAGAAGTAGATTCCGGTAGGGATGCCGTCAACGTTATCTTGTCCAAAGAGGAAACGTATGGGGACGTTTCCCCTGTGCGATTAAACACCAATGGTGTCACTGCATTTGTTTCCATCACCAGGGGCTGCGACAACATGTGTACTTTTTGCGTCGTCCCCTTTACCAGAGGAAGGGAACGCAGCCGCGATCCCCAATCCATTTTGGAAGAAGTAAATGAATTATGGGAAAAGGGATTTAAAGAAATTACACTTCTTGGTCAAAATGTAGATAGTTACTTGTGGTATGGTGGCGGTCTCAAAAAAGACTTTGACAAGGCAAGCACCATGCAAAAAGCAACGGCGGTAGATTTTTCGAACCTATTGGAAATGGTAGCCTTGGCACAACCCAAAATGCGAATTAGATTTTCAACTTCCAATCCACAGGATATGACTTTGGATGTTATTCGTACGATGGCCAAGCACCGCAATATCTGTGACCATATTCATCTACCGGTGCAAAGCGGTAGCAATCGTATTCTTAAGGCCATGAACAGGCTGCATACCATTGAGGAATATTTTAAGCTTATAGACAACATTAGAACGATAATTCCCAATTGTGGTATCTCACAAGATATTATTGCAGGTTTCCCTACCGAGACCGAGGAAGACCATCAAGATACCTTAAAGGCCCTGGACTATGTAAAATATGATTTTGGATATATGTATATGTATTCCGAAAGACCAGGAACCATGGCTGGCAGGAAAATGGAAGATGATGTGCCCGAAGCAACAAAAAAAAGAAGGCTGTCGGAAATTATTGCACTTCAAAGAAGCCATTGCAAATATAGAACGGAACAACATCTAGGAAAAATTCAAGAGGTGTTAATAGAAGGTATTTCGAAAAAAAACCCAAACGAATGGATGGGTAGAAACCAACAAAGTACGGTAGTAGTTTTTCCTAAGGAAGCATATCAGGTAGGCGATTTTGTAAACGTACAAATGAACACATGCACCTCGGCAACCTTGATAGGAAAAGCAATCGGTTATTCCGATAATAATTAATTAGAGCGCATTACACTATTGACAAGACAACTATAACATGGAAGCCATACAAAACATAAAACAACGTTTTGAAATTATAGGGCAAGACCCTAAACTCAACAGGGCTCTGGAAAAAGCGATTCAGGTTGCGCCAACAGATATATCCGTTCTGGTTACGGGCGAAAGCGGTGTGGGAAAAGAATCTATCCCTAAAATCATCCATTCCCTGTCTCATAGAAAACATGCCAAATACATTGCGGTAAACTGTGGCGCTATACCGGAAGGGACTATCGATAGTGAACTTTTTGGCCACGAAAAAGGAGCTTTTACAGGGGCTACACAAACCAGAAGTGGTTATTTTGAAGTAGCGGACGGCGGTACTATTTTCTTGGACGAAGTAGGCGAACTTCCCTTGACAACACAGGTGCGCTTGTTACGAGTTTTGGAAAACGGAGAGTTCTTAAAGGTAGGGTCCTCACAAGTGCAAAAAACCGATGTACGCATTGTAGCGGCCACAAACGTAAATATGTTCGAGGCCATTAAAAAAGAAAAATTCAGGGAAGATCTATATTATAGGTTAAGTACGGTAGAAATTCAGATTCCGCCACTGCGAGAGCGCAAGGAGGATATCCATTTACTATTTAGAAAATTCGCCTCCGATTTTAGTCAGAAATATAAAATGCCAACCATACGGCTAGACGAAGCTGCTATTGCACTGTTGTTAAAATACCGATGGCCTGGAAACATACGACAGCTTAGAAACATTGCGGAACAAATTTCGGTTTTGGAGGAGAAAAGAGCAATTTCGGCAACTACTTTGCACAGTTACCTGCCTAGCGACCCGGGAAGTAATTTACCAGCGGTCATAAAAAATTCAAAATCCGAAAGTGATTTTAGTAGTGAACGTGAAATTCTTTATAAAGTCCTGTTCGATATGAAAGGAGACCTCAACGACCTTAAGAAGTTGACGATGGAATTACTGAAGAATAACGACTCGCAAAAAGTACAGGATGAAAACGAGAACCTCATACGGAAAATTTATGGTGACGACGACGACGATATAGAAACACAAGATGCAACCGAAATGGAGGTATTACAGTTGCCTGAGTCAAAACAAGAACAAACGTACAATGCACCTTCACCAGAAGATAAATATCATTTTGCCGAAGAAATACAGGAAGAAGAGACCTTATCTTTGCACGAAAAAGAAATAGAGTTGATTAAGAAATCCCTAGAACGAAATAGAGGAAAACGAAAAGCGGCTGCGGCCGAACTTGGTATTTCAGAAAGAACACTCTACAGAAAAATCAAACAGTACGATCTATAAACTCGAAGTAAAAAAAAGAATGAAGAATATTTCAATACAAATCGTTTTTATTTTTTCAGCTTTGTGCCTAAACGGTTGTGGCGTGTACAACTTCACCGGCGGTAGCGTTGGAACGGCAACAACCTTTCAGGTTAATTACTTTCAAAACTACGCATCCCAGAGCCCAGGTTCCATCTTTGAACCAGGAATGGACAGGGATTTTACCTTGGCCCTACAGGATAGGATTTTAAACCAAACAAGTTTAGATTTGGTAAATAACGGAGATGCAGATTTACTTTACGAAGGGGAGATAACCGAATACCGAATTTCACCCATGTCCGCAACAGCGCAACAGACCGCAGCACAGAATCGCTTATCCGTTCGGGTAAAAGTCAGGTTTTACAATAGAACAAAAGAAGACGCGGATTTTGACCAAAGCTTTTCGTTCTTCTTTGATTATCCTGCAAATACCCAACTTGCGGCTATAAAAAGTGAAGCGCATACAGAAATTTTCGAACGTTTAACACAAGATATTTTTAATGCCTCGCTGGCAGACTGGTAACTAAAAACAAAGAAGGCCTAACAAACATGAAAGTAACGGACTTTACCTATCTCCTAGAACATCCCGCAAAGGTCGCAGACCCCGCGAAAACAAACCAATTGGAAGACATTCTAAAGGAGTATCCCTATTTTCAAGCTGCGAGGGCGCTGCATCTTAAAGCCCTTAAAAATCTGCACAGTTACAAATATAACAAGGCACTCAAAACAACTGCTGCCTATACCACCGATCGCGATATACTTTTCGATTTTATAACGGCTAAAGATTTTTTGGAGTATACACCGCAAACAAAAATAAAACCAGAGGTACATACAGCCCCAAAGCAAGAGAATGTAGTTGAAAAAAAACCGCTAATAGAACTATCAGAAGACAAGCCCCTACCACAAGATCAAAAGGATGCGGAACAGATATTGAACCCAGAACTGTTCACAACCAAACAGCAGAGCAGTGAAACTTCTAAAAAGCTAGGACTGGGGGAACCACTCGATTTTGACAAAAAAGAAAAATTTTCGTTTACCGAGTGGCTTCAATTAACCAATAAAAAACCGATAGACCAAAAAGACGAAACCTCTGAACCGGAAAAAATAAAGAACACAAATTTAAAAGAACAGCGTACCGATCAAAAACAAAAATTTGAAAGAATAGATCGGTTTATTGCCAAAAACCCAAAGATAGTACCCAAAACGAACATCCGAGTTCCTGAAAACGTTTTAAAATCAGGTGTTTTTGACAACTATGAACTCATGACCGAGACCTTAGCACGGGTATATCTTGAACAGAAAAAGTACAAAAAAGCGATTCAAGCCTACAAAATTTTAAGTTTGAAATATCCGGAAAAAAGTGCTTTCTTTGCAGACCGTTTAAAAATGGTAGAGAAAATTCAATCAGAAAATAGAGATTAAAAATGAGTACATTTTCCATATTCTTAATACTTATCATCATAGTTTGTTTTTTACTTGTATTGGTTGTGATGGTGCAAAACCCGAAAGGTGGGGGGCTATCTTCATCATTTGGTGGGGGCGGAAGCCAAGTAGTTGGTGGCGTTAAAAAAACCGGTGATTTTTTAGATAGGAGTACTTGGACGTTAGCCGGAATACTCGTCTTATTAATTCTTGCTTCCAACATAGCATTAAAAGGTAATTTTGGCGATGTAGATTCTAAATTACTACAAGGAGACGATATAGAGACAACGGTTCCAGAAACCTTACCGGAAGGAGCTGCTCCTGAAATAGTCCCGGAAGTAACACCTACGGATAGCTTATAAAAACGTAGTTTTATCATATACAAAATGCCAGCTTAATGACAAGCTGGCATTTTTATTTTACAATATGTCAGTTTTTAACTAATGGCATAATTTCTGCCACTCAAGGGAAAACGATAAATCAATATAAACTATATTAATTATGGCTAAAGTTAACATTAAACCATTGGCAGATAGAGTTCTTATAGAGCCTATGGCAGCTGAAACCAAAACCGCTTCCGGATTATATATTCCCGATACAGCAAAAGAAAAGCCCCAAAAAGGTAAAGTTGTTGCAGTTGGTCCTGGAACAAAGGATGAAAAAGTAACTGTTAAAGTCGGTGATACCGTTCTTTACGGTAAATATGCCGGCACCGAATTAAAGCTAGAAGGCACGGATTACTTGATGATGCGCGAAAGTGACATCCTAGCAATCATTTAACTTCATTCCTGTACCATCAGGAATCTTATTTATCGAAAAAACTATTTAGAATACTGAAAACAGATTCCCGCCAACGTGGGAATGAAAATAAAATCATAATTCATTATGGCAAAAGAAATTAAATTTGATATCGATGCAAGAGACGGCCTAAAAAGAGGTGTTGATGCATTGGCGAACGCAGTAAAAGTAACATTGGGACCTAAGGGACGAAATGTAATTATTAGCAAATCTTTCGGCGCTCCTCAGGTAACTAAAGATGGTGTTACCGTGGCTAAAGAAATTGAGCTGGCGGACCCTTTAGAGAATATGGGAGCACAAATGGTAAAGGAAGTTGCTTCCAAAACCAATGATTTGGCAGGTGACGGTACTACTACCGCAACCGTTTTAGCTCAAGCTATCGTTAAAGAAGGCCTTAAGAATGTTGCTGCAGGTGCAAACCCGATGGACTTAAAAAGAGGTATAGATAAAGCTGTTGAAGCTATCGTTGCCGATTTGGCCAAGCAATCAAAAAAGGTTGGTGATTCCTCTGAAAAAATAAAGCAGGTTGCTTCTATATCTGCCAACAACGATGAAACAATAGGTGATCTTATTGCACAAGCATTTGGAAAAGTTGGTAAAGAAGGTGTAATTACCGTTGAAGAAGCCAAAGGAACAGATACGTATGTAGATGTTGTTGAGGGTATGCAGTTTGATAGAGGATATCTTTCTCCTTACTTTGTAACCGACTCTGAAAAAATGGTCTGCGAATTGGAAAGTCCGTATATTTTGTTGTTCGACAAGAAGATATCTTCCATGAAAGACTTGCTTCCAGTATTGGAGCCAGTTGCACAATCTGGTAAACCTTTATTGATTATTGCAGAAGACGTTGATGGTGAAGCATTGGCTACTCTAGTAGTAAACAAATTAAGAGGTTCCCTTAAAATTGCAGCTGTTAAGGCACCAGGATTTGGTGATCGTAGAAAAGCTATGTTAGAGGATATCGCTATCCTTACGGGTGGTACCGTAATCTCTGAAGAAAGAGGCTTCTCTCTAGATAATACTACCATTGATATGCTTGGTACTTGTGAAAAAGTACAGATAGACAAAGACAATACTACCGTAGTTAACGGCGGCGGTGTTGGAAAAGATATTAAAACAAGGGTAAACCAAATAAAATCTCAAATTGAGACAACTACTTCTGATTATGATAAAGAAAAACTACAAGAACGTTTGGCTAAATTGGCTGGCGGTGTGGCAGTTCTTTATGTTGGTGCTGCTTCTGAAGTAGAAATGAAAGAGAAAAAAGACCGTGTAGATGATGCCTTGCATGCAACTAGAGCTGCTGTAGAAGAAGGAATCGTTGCCGGTGGTGGTGTTGCCTTAGTAAGAGCCAAAGCTGTTCTTGCAAAAGTAGCTACAGAAAATGAAGATGAAGCTACTGGCTTACAAATCGTTGCCAGAGCTATTGAATCTCCTTTAAGAACCATTGTTTCTAACGCTGGAGGTGAAGGTTCGGTAGTAATCGCTAAAATTCTTGAAGGAAAAGGAGATTACGGTTATGATGCCAAATCAGAAAAATATGTTGAAATGATGAAGGCAGGTATCATAGATCCTAAAAAAGTTACCAGAGTAGCCTTGGAAAATGCCGCTTCTGTTGCTGGTATGATCTTGACTACAGAATGTGCTTTAACTGATATTAAAGAGGACGCTCCTGCAATGCCACCAATGGGTGGAGGTGGAGGAATGCCAGGCATGATGTAGTGGCTGAACCACCACGGGCTAGAAATTAGCTTGTTCGTGGATATCACACCTTCAAATTTATTTAAAACCCGCTTTTGGATTACTCCAAAAGTGGGTTTTTTGCTTCCTTTAATTATGGTCTTGAAATTAACCGCTGTCCACTGTTGTTTATAGGTGTTTAAACATCCTCGGTCTACCACATTTTTTATTCAACCTTACTTTGACTACCTTTTGTTTAAAGTTTATCCAAATTTACGCACTTACCGTATGAACCAATAGAGAAGCAAAAAACTCTCGGCATTTATTAAAACACTACTACGCATGAAATACATCGCATTTATTCTACTGCCCATAACAAGTCTACTTTGTGTTTCTTGTAATACCGATGAAATATTCCTAACTAAAAACGGAACATCTACCTATGAAATTTTATATATCGGTACTGCTACGGAAATCGAAAACAAGGCTGCAACAACGTTACAAGAATATATCTATAAAATAAGTGGAGCGGAATTACCTATTGTGGACCAAAGTTCACAAACCGTAGGTATCCCTAAAATTTACGTGGGAAATAGTAAAGAAGATGACTTAAAACCACAAGAAATCAGAATACGAACTGAAAACAAAAATATCTATATCTCCGCAGGTTCCGAGGAAGCTACTTCCAATGCCGTATTCGTGTTTCTAGAAGACTATCTTGGTTGCAAATGGTTCGCACCTAATGTAGAATCAATTCCGATTACAACAACTATTATCTTAAATACAATCAACTATAGCTATACGCCTGATATACTTACCCGTACGGTGCATTCAAGACTTTTTTATGAAAATGAGGAATTTGCAAAGCAACAAAAAGTAACGACAGAAGCTTTCCCCTATTACGTCCCAGCAGCACGCGTGCATACATTTCATCGCTTTATGCCAGAGGAAGTGTTTTACGAATCGCATCCCGAATATTACGCGTTACGAGGCGATAAAAGATTGCCTACCCAATTATGTTTAACCAATCCCACCGTTTTGGAAATTGTGAAAGACTCTGTGGCTGCATTGTTTCAAAGAACTCCAAAAGCATCCGTAGTTTCTGTGAGTCAGGATGACAATCAGCAGTATTGTCAATGTGAGAATTGTAGCAAAATAGATACTGAGGAGGGAAGTCCGGCTGGTACTATGATTTATTTTGTAAACAAAGTAGCCCAGACTTTTCCAGAAAAGACCATCTCTACACTCGCATACCAACATACCAGGAAGCCTCCGAAAACAGCCCCAGTAGAAAACGTGTTGATTACCTTGTGTAGTATTGAATGTGATAGAAGTGCACCAATCGCGGAAAAATGTACCGATTTTGCGGATGACTTATCTGGATGGAGCGCCCTCACCGACAACATTAGAATTTGGGATTATACCACGCAGTTCACCAATTTCCTAGCTCCTTTCCCCAATATAAATACTTTAAAACCCAACATCCAATTGTTTCGTGACAACAATGCCAAATGGGTCTTCGAACAACATAGCAATCACCCTAGCGAACTATTTGAACTTCGTTCTTATTTAACGGCTAAATTGCTTTGGAACCCCGACCAAAATTTAGAAGGTTTAGTTACCGAATTCACAAACGGGTATTACGAAGAAGCAGGACCTTTTATCAAGCAATATATAAACCTTATTCATTCAAAAATAGAGGAAGACGAAGATTTTTTATTGTTTTTATATGGAGACCCTTCGGAAGCTTTCACCTCATACTTAAATATAGAACTACTTCAAAAATATACACAGCTATTCAATGAAGCCGAAAAAGCAGTATCCGAAAAACCTGAACTTATAAATCGCGTACGACTGGCACGTATGGGAATTGACTTTGCCATTTTGGAAGCCAGTAGAAAAAACCTAAGCCCAGACTATAGCTTAACCACCACCAATAAAAACGGAATGCAAATAACCAACCCTGCAGTTGCACTACTATTGGATAATTTTACTACAACAGCTAATGAAAACAATATTACCCTAATGAATGAAATGGGGTTCACGGTTAGCGAGTACGGAGCTAACTATGTATCGGCTTTAGAAACAGCTAAAAGAAAGAATAAAGCCAAAGATAAAAATGTGGTTTCCCTTACCGCACCCAAAAAGTATGCAAATGAAAATCCGATGGTACTTACCGATGGTGCATTGGGCGGCAGCAGTTTTTACGCCAACTGGCTAGGTTACGAAGGAAATAATTTAGAAGTAGTGGTAGACCTTGAAGAAACACAGGCTATAAATACCATATCCATGGCCTTTTTACAAGTTACCAATCATGTGGTGTTCTTTCCTAGCAGCGTGCAGTATTTTGGTTCTACGGATAATAAGAAATTTACTTCTTTGGGAACTATTATTAATCCTAAACCCCTAACTAAAAAGAGCAAAGTAAACGATATCCATTATTTTGACCTTAAAATGGAACCCAAAAAATATAGGTACATTAAGGTAACAGCAACAAACACCCCAACACCGTATTGGCATCATGCCGCCGGACTACCCTCTTGGGTTTTTGCGGATGAAATTATTGTGGATTAAAACAGTACCCTAATTATGCTTCCCACTATCATCCGTATTATCCTCGCGATATTTACAGCATGGGTGAACACCATTATAGGCCTCATCGGTAGCTTTAAGCTCCTTTGTGTCATGACCCACAGCAACTAGTGCAGTCTTCACCTTCATTGGATCTGTTTTACGCTCATCAATGATTAAGGATAATTGGTGCGAGGGAATATCCCACATGGCATACTTTACCCCTTTTACACCCAAAGCAGCCTTCTCTATTCGTGTTTTACACATATCGCATTTACCATCAACTTCCATGGTCAATTTTTTATTCTTTTCCTGGGCAAAACCGGTAAATGTAAAAAGTCCCAACATCAGTACTAAAACAACTCTTTTCATAATTTTCTAAATTTTATATCTAAATCCTAAATAAAACATTCTCCCCATAATAGGCGCAAACACAATACTTGTATCAAAATTCTCGCCAAAAGGGTTGTCCGAAGCCAAAACTGGGTTAGTTTGTCTAAAATTAGTTAAATTTTCACCACCAAGGTAGATTTCAAAATTTTCGGAAAATACTTTGGTTGCCTGCGCATTCATTAAGCTATAGCCTTCTGCGAACTCCCCTAATCTTAATTGTGGTGGGTTTTCATTGGTGTTTGGCAAACGCTGCTCGCCTAAGGTATGTACCGTATAATCAAACTTCCATTTTGCCCCATTTTCTTTAGGTTCGGTTTCATAGCCAACATTTGCAAAAAATCGATTTTGTGCTTGCAAGGGTTTTTGTAGGGTTCCGCTACGGTAATCGGTTTGTACGTCATAGTATTTGTAGGCGAAGCGTGCATCTAGATTCTTGAGAATTTCATGGTTCACTTCGACCTGAAAACTATCGGCGAAACTCTTTCCATCCAAATTATAAAACGAAATAGCTCTCGGATTTTCCCAATCTACCACTACTTGGTTTCTAAAATCGGTCTTATAATAATCCAATGAAATGTTTCCTTTCCTATTCAAAAATACAAACCCTTGTAAAAAACTAACACCGTAATTCCAAGCATCCTCCGCATCTAATCCGTACACGCTACCTTCGGAATCCAGTAGCTGAATCTGACGGGCAGAGGCGAACAACTGCTGATTCTCCGCAAAAATATTAGCCGCTCTTCTACCCCTGCCTACCGAGGCACGCAAACTTCCTAGTTCCCAAGGCGTATAGCGGACGTGTAATCTTGGTGTCACAAAGATACCCAATCTATTATGGGTGTCTACCCGTAGACCAGCGGTAAGGCTTAGTTTTTCCATGTTCTCGTAGGCATACTCAAAAAAAGCGCCAGCAGAGATATCTTCCCTACTAAAATCTTGGGCATTCACCAATTCGTCATAGCTGTCATAAGCTACCGTAAGTCCAGTCGTAAACTTGCTTCTCGTATCCCCAATAATGGAGTTAAACAACAAATTAGAGTACAGGCTATTGTGATCTATATCATACCTATTAAAACCAAAATAGGATTCCTGTTGATGGTTGCTATACGAAGCCTGGAAGCCAAAACTTTGAAAAGGAAGTTCCGGAAAAACATAGCCGAGCTTGACTGAAGAATCGAACCGACGCGTATCTATTTCACTTCCCCATGCATTGGTGGTAAATCTATCGGTATCCGGGTCAAAAACAACCTCCCCAACTTGTTTTTCATCATTCAAATAGCGAAAATTCAAAAAACTTACCCAGCCTGTTTCCGGGTTTTGATATTGCCAGCGGTTCATAATATTTACCTGCTCTGCCAAAGGGGCGTCCAAAAAACCATCGTCATTTCTATCCTCTTTCTGAGTCCTAAGGTTGCCATGAACATAAAGTCCCGTACTCCATTTATCCGTAACATTATGATTAATATGGGTATTTAGCTCCAATCTACCGTTCTGATTTGCGTAACCGTTTACAAAAAGTCGTTTGTCCGTCAATGGTTTTACCAATTCGGTATTTATTTGCCCTGAGATACTTTCATAACCATTCACCACGCTCCCCGCGCCCTTGGTAATCTGAATACTCTCTACCCATGTACCGGGAGTAAAGGTGAGTCCGTATGCCTGCGAAGCACCACGCACCATTGGAATATTTTCTTGGGTTATGAGCAGATAGGGGCTCGTAAGTCCCAACATCTGAATTTGTTTGGTACCCGTTAGGGCGTCCGAAAAATTAACGTCGATTGCGGGATTGGTCTCAAAACTCTCGGACAGATTACAACATGCCGCCTTCAAGAGTTCCGCACTATTAACCGTAACCACATTTTGAGCACTGAAGTAGGTCTTTTCAACCGCATCTCGTTGCTGCTGCACCACCACCTCATCTAATTCGTTTGAAGGGTTTAAAAAGTGGTTTACCTTTTTAGGTTCGTTAATGGTAAGTGTATCGGTCCTAAAACCAACATAACTAATGATTAGTTTGTTATATTCCTTTGTATAAGGAATACTAAAAAAGCCTTTATCGTTGGTTATGGTTCCGGTTTGGGAATTCATCCAATAAACATTAGCTCCAGGTAACACTTTACCCCTGGTACCACTGCGCTCCTTGACCACCCCCTCCACTACGGACTGCGAAATGCTAAAAAGTGGAAGTGACAGCAGAATGGCCAAAATATATTTATTCATTTTAAACCTCTTTAAATCATTTGAATCAACATGGCCAAAGCCATGACCAACATAATTGCATTTTCAATAAAAGTGGCCTCCGTCATCGGCAGCTTTAATGCCGTTCCCAAACAGGCACAACGTATGCTTTTTTTGTCCAGTAAACTCTTGGTGACGCCTACGGTTGTGATACCTAAAACAAATATCGTGAGCCCTAAGGCAATGGGTATTTGAATGCGCATTAAAAAAAGAAGGCCTAGGGCAAGCTCCAAAAATGGATATACCCAAGCGTAGGCGGGTAGTACTTTTGCCAAGGGATCGTACATGCGAAAACTATCGGGAAATCCTTTTAGGTCCAGCAACTTAAAAAAGCTAAAAACAATATAGAAAAGCCCCATAAAATCTAACATGGCATCGGTGGTATTCCATTCCTTATAATTGAGCAGAAAGGCCGCCGAAAAAAGGTAGATAAATATTAAAAACAAGGGTTTTAACTGCTGAAATTTTGATTGTTCCATTATGCCCTCTTGTTGTAAAGCAGTGATGGGTCGCTCGCTGTAATCATAAGCATTTTTTTCCTCAATGGTGTATTTTTTAGGCAGCACATTCTTGAGTGTTTGTAAGCCAATATGTTTTGCCATAGTTATCTGTGCCTCTCCGTGCTCCAAATCTATCGTCACTTTTTTGACCCCTTCTACTTTGGACAAATAACCATCTACGGATGCCACACAGCCGCCACAGGTCATTCCTGTTATACTATACGTATGTATCATTTATTCTTTTTTATTGTCTCCCTGCTCATCTGCCTTAGTGTCGACTTCTAACAATTCAAAAATATTGATTTGTCCATTTCTGTAGTTAATCACATAAAGCATGTTATTTACCAAAAGCATATCAGTAGCTTTTTCTATATTTTTTGACAACTCTTGCTTTAAGTTTCCCTCCAAATCAAAAACCAATATACGATCGTTTTCAAAATCGGATACAAAGACCTCTGTTTCTGAAACAAAAATACCTGTTGCAGCATTCATCTTCTGGTCTTGACCCATCATTTTTACAAAATTCCCTTTTTTATCGAAGGCTTGAACCCTGTTATTATATGCATCTGCTACCCAGATTAGGGAATCGGTTAACTGCACATCTGTTGGATAATAAAACTCGCCCTTTGCTTTGCCTTCTTTACCGAAGGAAATCCACTTGTTGCCATCAGCATACAAAATCCTATTGTTATAAAAATCGGCAATCGCCTTTTCCTTTCCTAAAACAGACACGCCCGCTGGGGCATCTAAACTATCCTTTGGATAATCGAAGACCGGAAGCTGACTTGTTTGATCCAATGGATTGTAATTGAAAATCTCATCACTACCATATAATGGGACAAAAAGTATATTTTCAGAAACGTCTATATGCATAGGCCTTTCTAAAGAATCGACTGTTTGCTCAATTCTACCATTTGAATCAATTTGAACCAAACGGTTATGGTCTCCGTCGGAAAGCCATAGTTTCCCATCTAGCTCGGCAATACCAATTGGGCTTACACCATCCAACTGGATGGTTTCTACAAAGACCCATTCTTTTGGAAGCGCCTCTTTTTCCTTACAAGAAGCAACCAAAAATAGACCTAGTACTAGTGTATATATGTATTTCATAACGTACTATTTACTTGTTAGGATGCAATCAAAAACGTATTAAATGTCTTTGATTGCATCTATAACCACATCCTTTTATTTACTAATTCTATCATAATGGCAACAGGCAGGCAGCTGATCATAGGTTCCCTTTTCTGCTTTATGATTTTTCGTATCGTGTCCTGCTTTAGCAATCGCCATTTCTATTTCAGATAGTGTGGATGCTGCCGCATCAAAAGAGACCATCATCATTTTGGTATCCTTATCCCATGAAATTTCCGAAACTCCGGCTATACTTTTGGCAGCTTTTGTAATTCTGGCTTCGCACATCCCACAATTCCCAGCAACCAGAAGATTCTTTGTGACCGTACCACTCGTATTTTCGGATAAAGTGGCAGATGCAGATTCTTCAACCTTACCGTTTGCCCGTTCTATTTTAGAAGTTATGGGCGTGTAACCTGCTTTTTCTACCTGCTGTTCAACGTCTTCTAAACTCAATACCTTTTCCGCTGGATAGGCAAAGCTAAAATCGCCGGTTTCTATGTCGATTTTTACATCCTTGATACCTTTGAATTCTTTAAATTTCTTTTCCAATCCGTATGCACAGAAAGGACAACCGAGTCCGTCTACCTGTACCATAAATTTATCCATCTGCTTTTGGGCATTTGCCCCAAACATGGCCATCATCCCGATGACCAACGTTAGTATTAATGTTTTTTTCATTTTGTATGTTTTAAAATTAAAATGTAAATCGACCGCCAAAAAACAAACTGTATCGAAGGTTTCTACCAGCCTCAAAATCATTCACAAGAGGAACTTGCACCGATAGTTCAAAAGTGGTCGTCTTTCTTGCATATTGAATGCCTTGGGCATATAACAATTGATACCAATCACGCTCTACCAACCAAGAACTCGTATATTCAAAAAAGAGATTTAGCTGTTTATTTGGGTATTGTGGTTTTAGAAGTGGTAGTCCAAACCCCAGTTTATAGCGGAATTCGTCCATGGTACCATCAGGCATTGAATTATAGCCCAGTTCATTGGAGATACCGTATTTAAGGGTTTCGTATCCGGCAACGATGCCGTAATATCCAGCGTATTTACCAACACTTAAATCCATAATATCCAACTCTTCTCCTGTAGGTAATGTTTGCACCGTTTTGGCCACCACCCTAAAAGTCTTACCAGTGGCGTCTTTTCTAAAGAATTGATATTTACCTATTATCTTAATATCAGCTAAGGAGCTACCACTAGTACCATTGTCAATATCATAATTCAAATAAGGAATATCAATGCCGACCGCCGAGTTCGATGATGGCAAATAACTAATCATTAAAGGCACATATACAAATGTACCCCGTTCCGTATTTCGTATTTCTGTTAACGTCCTAGCCGTAAGACTACCTGCGCCAAGCATAATTGGTTTATCAGCTGTAATGGGCGGGCCTTGCGCCACTGTTAAGCTTGTGTGCCCAATTAAAATGGCTACTAGCCAAAGTACATATTTCATAAAGTTTTTATTTGATGTTTTCCCAAATCTTTGGGTACTTTTGTTTTCGTCCGTCCTAATGTATAATGATAGGTAGATTGAACTCCAAAACTAGCCTCAAGCGAGGCCCGACATCAAATTAAAAAAGTCTCATCAAGCAGCAGTATGTCCTTGACGAGCAATGGTGGAGGATAATATTCATTTACGTTTGTCTGCTGTTCCGCAGGAACGAGCAACGCAAGGTAAGCCGTGGTATAAGCGACAAAAAAGACCTTTTGATCTAAACTGATATCGTTAAACGTAATTTTAAGGTCGTCCTGACCTTGAAGGGTAAGGGTTTCTTCACCGCAGCAGTGGTTTTCCAAAGATTCCTCTTCCAACGCCTGCATTGCTGCATCCATACCACAATCCTGAGCCTTTGTGAACAAAGCAACATCCATAACACGTCCCATGCAAGTATGCTTTTCAATAGTCCATGAGACTGTTGAAAGCAATAGCATTACAGCCATTACTAAGGCTAGTATTTTATAGAATGTTTTTTTCACGACACAAAGATACCGTTTTTGAAATTCCGATATATGAAGTTAACGAATATTTAAGGGGGTTAGTATTGTTAGTTTCTTCATAAAAATCGACTTTTGACATAGATTCTATAAATTAAGAAGCAATGTTAGATAGCCTGCGCCCCAAAATAACCGCCATAACCAAATCGGCCAAACAAACCGATACCAAACTGCAAGAAATTTGTAATCTACTAAAAGAAAACGTTGCTCATTACGACTGGGTAGGCTTCTACTTTAAAAACGGAAACAAAGAGGAACTAAAGCTAGGACCCTATGCGGGAGCGCCAACAGACCATACCATAATTCCGTTTGGAAAAGGTATTTGCGGACAGGTTGCGGTTAGCAATCAGAATTTTGTAGTACCAGACGTGCAGGCACAAGACAACTATATTGCCTGTAGTATTACGGTAAAATCAGAAATCGTTGTCCCCTTGTTCGTAAACGGCGAAAACATAGGGCAAATCGATATTGACTCCAATACACCCGACCCGTTTACCGAGGAAGACGAGCGGTTTTTGGAATTCGTGAACAAGGAAGTTGCTACAGTCATTAGGTCGTAAACAAATTATTTACTTATCCGATTTATAAATTAGATCTATCAAGTTCTATGTAACTAGATGAGTTTGGATAAGACCTGTCAGATTTTAAAAACCTGACAGGTTACTTTATAAGTGTAAAACTTTCCCGTTTTTGTTGATAACCTAAAACAAAAAACCGCATTAAAAAAATTACTTTTGTGTGCTTATACTACTAATCACAAGCATTACACATGAGCACTGTTAAAAAAGCTACTTCAGCCTTAATTTCCGTATTCCACAAAGACGGATTGGAACCCATCGTTAGAAAATTTAAAGAACTTGGCATTACCATTTATTCCACGGGTGGCACCGAAAAATTCATAAAAGACCTCGATATAGATGTAATTCCCGTAGAAGATGTTACTAGCTATCCTTCGATTTTAGGCGGTCGCGTAAAAACATTGCACCCAAAAGTATTTGGTGGTATACTTAACCGCCAGGACAATGAGAGCGATGTTGCACAATTGACAGAGTTTGATATTCCGCAATTGGATATTGTAATAGTCGATTTATATCCGTTTGAAAAAACCGTTGCAGGTGGTGCTTCTGAGCAAGATATTATTGAAAAGATTGATATTGGCGGAATTTCGTTGATACGCGCAGCTGCTAAAAACTTTAAAGACGTCATTTGTGTTTCTTCTATGGAAGATTATGCCGAATTTTTAGAAGTTATTTCAAAAGATAATGGGAGTACGACTTTAGAGGACCGCAAGAAATTTGCAGCTAAATCTTTCAACGTATCTTCCCATTACGATACGGCAATTTTCAACTATTTTAATCAAAACCATGATATTGCAGCCTTAAAGGTTAGCGAAACCAATGGCAAAGTATTACGTTATGGAGAAAACCCACATCAAAAAGGATTCTTTTTTGGAGATTTTGATGCGATGTTCTCCAAACTACATGGTAAGGAACTTTCATATAATAATTTATTGGATGTAGATGCCGCAGTGAACTTAATGGGCGAATTTAAAAATGATGCCCCTACCTTTGCTATTTTAAAACATAATAACGCCTGCGGATTGGCACAACGAAGTACACTTCATAAAGCCTATGTGGATGCCTTGGCGGGAGATCCCGTTTCTGCTTTTGGAGGTGTTTTAATCAGTAATAAGGAAATAGATAAAGCCACTGCAGAAGAAATACACAAATTATTCTGTGAAGTGGTTATTGCTCCAAGTTATGCCGATGACGCTTTAGAAATACTAAAAGGCAAAAAGAACAGAATCATTCTGATACAGAACGAAACCGAAATGCCAGATATGTTGGTAAGAACCTGCTTGAACGGCATGTTGCTACAAGAAAAAGATCATAAAACGGATACCCTTGCCGATTTAAGTTATGCAACGGATACCAAACCAACTGAGCAAGAACTAGAAGATTTAATATTTGCTTCTAAATTGTGCAAACATACCAAATCCAATACTATTGTATTGGCAAAAAACAAACAACTATGTGCTAGCGGCACCGGACAAACCTCCCGTGTTGATGCTTTAAACCAAGCTATACATAAAGCACAGTCCTTTAATTTTGACCTAAAAGGGGCTGTAATGGCTAGTGATGCGTTCTTTCCCTTCCCCGATTGTGTAGAGATTGCAGACAAGGCTGGTATCGCCAGTGTGATACAACCAGGCGGGTCTATAAAGGACCAATTAAGTGTGGATTATTGCAATGCGAACGGAATTTCGATGGTGATGACGGGTACGCGTCATTTTAAGCATTAATTTTACTACTTTTGTCGATGAAATACAGCATTTCATCCAAAACCAAACAATAATATATGGGATTTTTTGATTTCTTGACCGAGGAGATTGCCATTGACCTAGGAACGGCCAACACATTGATTATACATAACGACAAAGTGGTGGTAGATAGTCCATCGATTGTAGCCAGGGATCGAATTAGCGGTAAAATAATTGCTGTTGGTAAAGAGGCCAATATGATGCAAGGAAAAACCCATGAAAACATAAAGACTATTCGTCCGCTCAAAGACGGTGTAATAGCCGATTTCGATGCCTCAGAAAAGATGATTAATATGTTCATCAAGAACATTCCGGCATTAAAGAAAAAATGGTTTCCTCCCGCGTTACGTATGGTGATCTGTATTCCTTCAGGTATTACTGAAGTAGAAATGAGAGCAGTAAAAGAATCTGCGGAACGTGTAAACGGCAAAGAAGTTTATTTGATACACGAACCCATGGCAGCTGCTATTGGTATTGGTTTGGACATCATGCAACCAAAAGGAAACATGATTGTAGATATAGGTGGTGGCACAACAGAAATTGCAGTAATTGCCTTAGGCGGTATCGTGTGTGACAAATCTGTAAAGATTGCGGGTGATGTTTTCACCAACGATATCATTTACTATATGCGCACCCAGCACAACCTCTATGTTGGTGAAACAACAGCCGAAGCTATTAAAATTGAAATTGGCTCTGCTACGGAAGATTTGCAATCCCCACCGGACGAGAAGTCGGTTCAAGGGCGGGATTTATTAACTGGAAAACCCAAACAGGTTCAAATCTCCTATAGAGAAATTGCAAAAGCTCTAGATAAATCTATTTTACGTGTAGAAGATGCGGTGATGGAAACGCTATCGCAAACGCCTCCAGAGTTAGCAGCGGATATTTACAATACAGGTATCTATTTGGCAGGTGGCGGCTCTATGCTTCGCGGATTGGATAGAAGATTATCCCAAAAAACAGATCTTCCTGTGTATATCGCGGAAGATCCGTTAAGAGCTGTTGTTAGAGGTACCGGAATAGCACTCAAAAACCTAGAAAGATACAAGAGCATACTGATAAAATAATTTTACTTAACACCTCCATTGATTCTCTAGTAAAAGTGCTGAAGGAGTTAAGTGTTTTTTGAAAATTTAAAAGTGAATGCAGCAGATCATAAATTTTCTTATTCGGTATAAGACTTTTTTGCTTTACATCTTTCTCTTGCTTGTAACCTTTATTTTCACATTTCAATCCCACTCGTACCATCAATCAAAATTTTTAAATTCTGCGAACTATATCTCAGGCAGTATTTTTGAACTATCCTCCAACTCTACCGCTTATTTCGATTTAAAAGAAGAGAATGAGGATTTATTGAGAGAGAACCGCACGCTTAGATATGAATTATATAATAAAGAATCTTCCCTAAGCGCAACCCTAGACAGCACAATCAAGTACACTGTAGTTACAGGAAAGGTAATCAAAAACAGTTTTTCCAATCAAAGAAACTACATTACCATAAACAAAGGGAAAGCAGATAGCATTACACAGGATATGGGCGTAATTACGGACAAAGGAATCCTAGGAATCGTTGAAAATACATCCAAGAATTTTGCATCGGTACAGAGCATTCTAAACGACAAATCAAAAATTAATGCAAAAATAAAAAATTCCAATCATTTTGGATCTTTGGTATGGGACACAAAAAGTTATACCACGGTGCAACTTACCGATATTCCTAGATTGGCAGCGTTAAGCATTGGCGATACTATTCTTACTGGGGCAAGTAGCAGTATTTTTCCAGAGAATATTCCGATAGGAACCATATCCAGATTTGACCTAGACAGCTCAAAAAGCTTTTACTTTATTGATGTTGCACTTTTTAACGATATGACCAATATTAAAAACGTGTACATCATAAAAAATCTAAACCGAGAAGAAATATTAGAACTTGAGTTAGAAACCCAAACAGATGATTAGTAGTTCCTTCCTCATAAATCTCTTAAGATTTTCACTACTGGTGTTGGTGCAAACACTCATTTTTAACAGGCTTAACTTTTTTGGTTACATTAATCCTTTTGTCTACATTCTTTTTATCTACTGGTACCCCATAAAGGAGAACAGAGCTACATTTTTGATTGTAAGTTTTCTGTTAGGGTTTTGCATAGATATCTTCTCGGACACCTTGGCTATAAATGCTGCAGCAGCGGTAACCATAGCCTATTTTAGACCCGTTCTTATGCGTTTTGTCTTTGGCGTTAATTATGAATTCCAAAGTTTTAAATTAAACAACAGCACCAAGGCACAACAAATTACTTTTTTGGCGTTATTAATTATAATACATCATGTTACGTACTTTACGCTAGAAATTTTCAGCTTTACCAATAGCTTGTTAATTTTGCAAAAAACAGTAACCGTAGGACTTGCGACACTAATTTTGTGTCTCCTGTTCATTTCGTTGTTTAGCACCAAAAAAGAATGAGAAAAATTCTCCTTTCATCCATAATTATACTCATAGGAATTACCTTCCTTACACGGCTATCCTATTTACAAATTTTCAGCTTTTCTCCAGATCAGCTAATGGAAGACCCAGCCATAAAAGCTATATATGATTATCCGGAACGTGGTTATATCTATGACCGAAATGGAGAGTTACTGGTTGGTAATGACCCTGCTTACGATGTTATGGTAATTCCACGAGAAGTAAAAGCATTAGACACCTTGGAGTTCTGTACATTGTTGGATATTGACAAAGAAACCTTTAAAGACAAGTTACGTAAAGCCCGGGTATACTCCCCAAGATTACCATCGGTTCTGGTTCCCCAGTTATCCAAACAGGATTATGCCAAGCTGCAAGAGAAAATGCGAAAGTATACTGGCTTTTACATCCAGAAACGCTCTCTTCGCTATTATGATACCCCAAGTGCTGCAAACGTTCTGGGTTACATTAGCGAAGTTAATGAAGGAGATTTAGCAAAGAACAAGTACTATGTACAAGGTGAGCTCAAAGGCAGAACAGGGATAGAACGCTTTTACGAAGATTTATTACGGGGTAGAAAAGGTGTACAGTACATTCAAAAAGACAGGTTCAACAGGGATATTGGACCTTACAAAAATGGTACTTTGGACACCCTACCGGAACAAGGAAAACAAATCAGCGTTACCCTGGATAAAACCTTACAAGAATATGGGGAGCTATTGATGAACGGTAAATGGGGCGGTATTGTTGCCATTGAGCCTGCTACGGGCGAAATACTATCCATGATATCCGGTCCAACGTACGACCCTTCCCTATTGGTAGGTCGCAAAAGATCTAAAAACTACACAAAATTATACAATGACACCATAGCCAACCCAACATGGGATAGATCTATACACGCACAACAACCTCCTGGTTCGCCATTTAAAACATTAAATGCACTAATTGCGCTGCAAGAAGGTGTTATGGATGTGTCCACGACCGTGCGTTGCTATAATGGCTTTTATGTTGGTAAGAAAAAAAGAGGGTGCCATTGTGGTGGTGGCTCTCGCAGTATGGTGGATGGTATCTACAAATCGTGTAATGCATACTTTGCATCTACTTTTCGTAAAATTTTTGAAAAATACGAGACTACAGATGAAGGCATGGATGCCTGGGAAGGCCATATGAAAAGTTTTGGCCTGGGAAATTACCTAGGATACGATCTGCCTTTTGGACAAAAAGGACGGATTCCTACCAAAGAATACTACGACAAATGGTACGGCGATAATAGATGGAGCTCTTCTTATATTATTTCCAATGCTATTGGACAGGGTGAAATACTTGCAACACCCGTACAGTTAGCTAACATGACGGCAGCAATAGCAAATAGAGGATTTTATTATACCCCGCATATTCTTAAAAAAATAGAAGGTAAAGCCATTAATAATCCCAAATTTACAGAAGCAAAAAAAACAACGATAGCTAAGGAGCATTTTGAGCCTGTTATAGAAGGTATGTCCAAGGTGTACACAAACCCCGGAGGAACTGCAAGATGGCTGCAAGTACCCGGGATAACAATAGCGGGAAAAACTGGCACCGCAGAAAACTTTACCAAAATAGACGGTGTCCGAACACAGCTTACCGATCATTCAGTTTTTATTGCCTTCGCCCCTGTAGAGGATCCAAAAATTGCTATTGCCGTCTATATAGAAAATGGATATTTTGGCGGTAGATACGCCGGACATATCGCTTCACTAATGATAGAAAAGTATCTAAAGGGAGACATATCTAGAACTGACCTAGAAAAAAAGATGTTGGAAAAAACCTTGGAACACGAATACGCCAAACCATATAGTGGAGAAGAGTTTAAAATAAACGAGCGTGTCTGGTAGAAGTATTCTAAAACGTGTAGATTGGATAAGCGTTCTTATTTACCTAGCATTAGTGCTAATTGGTTGGAGCAATATATATTCTAGCACGTTTACGGAGAGCCAAGCTTCCCTATTCGATTTTAACACCCTTCATGGTAAACAATTATTTTTTATTGGTGTAAGTTTTATTGCGATTATACTTGTAATGGCGCTAGAAGTAAACTTTTATGAGCGTTTTTCCAGTGTTTTCTATTTGATTTCCATGCTAACGCTACTAGGCCTCTTTGTTTTCGGAAAAACCATTGCTGGTGCCACTTCTTGGTACGGTCTTGGATTTATGAATTTTCAGCCATCGGAACTTGCCAAAATAACAACTGCACTAGCACTTGCAAAATACCTAAGTGATATCCAGACAGATATCAAACGTAGAAAAGATCAACTCTACGCCTTGTTAATTATACTAATTCCCGCACTTTTGATTATCCCCCAGCCAGATCCAGGAAGTGCTTTGGTGTTTTTCGCGCTAATTTTCGTTATTTTCCGAGAAGGGCTTCCACTGTTTTACCTTGGGATAGGATTTGCATTAATTTTAGTTTTTGTAACTACCCTAATGTTCGGAACTATTTGGATAACTATTGCCCTTGCCCTGCTCATTATACTCGTTTATACCTTAAAACGTAAAAGCTTTAAAATACCGGTTATCCCCCTTTCACTAATTACGGTGGCCATAATTCTATTCTCACTTTCCGTGAATTTTGTTTTTACCAATGTTTTTGAACAACGCCACAGAGACCGTTTTAGTCTATGGCTCCGCCTAGAAAAAGACCCTAACAAGTTAGAAGAAATACGAAAGACCATTGGTTATAATACGTATCAATCTGAAAAAGCAATAGAATCTGGAGGATTCTTTGGTAAGGGCTTTCTAGAAGGCACCCGTACCAAAGGTGATTTTGTTCCGGAGCAACATACCGATTATATTTTTAGTACCGTTGGAGAAGAATGGGGCTTTATAGGAACAGGAACCGTAATACTGTTGTTCTCTATCTTGTTCCTAAGACTTATTTCTTTGGCGGAACGTCAAAAAAATGGGTTTGCACGCATGTATGGCTATGGCGTTATTTCTGTACTATTCGTCCATTATTTTATAAACATAGGCATGGTCATCGGTGTTTTGCCCACCATTGGTATTCCGTTACCGTTTTTTAGTTATGGTGGTTCCGGATTACTGTTCTTTACCATCTTGTTGTTCATATTTCTAAAAATGGACACTAACAGACTCAAAGAAAACTTTTAAAATTTCCAGTGCTTCGGCCTCACTTCAGATTCAAAACTACTTTGTATTTCTTTTTCAAATTCATAAAAGAAATCTATCCCTGTTAGCTCTTCTATTCGATCTACAGGAACAAGATAGTTTTGTAAAGGTTTCTGCTGGTCAATACCCTCCATTAAGAACGCCAAGACTTCCAATGCACCACGATTTTCTCTTGCAATAATTTTATAGAAATACACTGGCACAGCAACATCCTCCTCTCCTATTTCTTCTAGACCAGCTGTTAGTACACCTCCGGTAAACACATATAGTGTATCGTATCGTTTCGCCCACCTTCTAGTCTGCATTTCTAATCTGTTCCATAATCCAGCGTTAAACTCACGATCCTGAGGACTTATATTGCTGGTATAAAATGTTTCGTTGTATGCTTGTACTGCAAATCTGCGATCACCAGCAGGTACAAGGTGCCCACGGTCATAACCAGAACCTTTATAATTGCGCCAATCTGCCGATTTTGTAGTTACAAACGGATCTTCTATAAAATAAGGTCGCTTTCTATCGTCAGAGGTCAAGTGTTCTTTTTTAAGTACATAAGCCACCCATTCTGCCTGCTCATACCCTTCCGCATAGGACAGCGAAAAATGATTGTGATGCACTATTTCTCCTTTGGTAGAACTAGGCAAATACTTACTTGGGAGCTCAGACTCCGTTTTAGAAGATTGGTGGTTAGAATATGTATTTGGTGTATAGAAGTTCTCAAAAAGCCAAAAGCCAACAATACAAAGACCTATTAAAACAGTATAAATTATTCTATTTTTAGAGTACATACGCATTGGTCAAATTTAGCGTAATTTTGTAAGACTGCTTCTCCTGATACGACCAATAGAAGTGTAAAAAAAATTAAAAAAAAAAAGAAAACTTATGATGATTACTTGGAAAGATGTGATTCATTTTTCGGTAAGCGGAAACCCGATACCGGACACTAGAATTGAGAAAACCGAAAGCGAATGGAAGGACATACTGACTCCAGAACAGTTTAGGATTACAAGAAAGAAAGGGACCGAAGCACCACACTCGGGCGCTTTATGCAGTTCCCACGATGCGGGAAAATATGAGTGTATCTGTTGTGGTACACCCCTATTCGATTCTACCATCAAATTTGAATCGGGAACGGGTTGGCCAAGTTTTACCCAACCTATAAAGGAGAATGCCATCAAATACCATAAGGATAGTTCTTTTGGGATGGTGCGGGTAGAAGTGCTTTGCAATACCTGTGATGCTCACTTGGGCCATGTCTTTCCAGACGGTCCAGAGCCAAGCGGACTGCGCTATTGTATTAATTCGGAATCCATGAAAATAACAAAGGACGACCACTATGAATAGAACAGCTAGTGAAGTTGCCACCGTTGGCGGTGGTTGCTTCTGGTGTACCGAAGCCGTTTTTCAAGAAGTTAAAGGAATATCTTTGGTCGTTTCGGGCTATACAGGAGGTACCGCACCGGGCAGACCTACCTATAGGGAAATATGTTCAGGATTAACAGGACATGCGGAGGTGGTTCAAATCACCTATGATCCAAGTATTATTTCCTACGCAGATATTCTTGTCATCTTCATGACTACCCATAACCCTACCACCTTAAATAGACAAGGTGCAGATAGGGGCACGCAGTATCGATCGGTCATCTACTATCACAATAAGAAACAAGAAGACATAGCAGAGGCTGTTGTAAAAGAAATAGGTGCGTACTATAAAGACCCAGTTATTACAGAAATTAGTCCAATTGGTGTCTTTTATGAGGCAGAGCGCGAACATCAGGACTACTATAAAAATAACACCTCGCAGGGCTATTGCCAAGTGGTCATTAACCCAAAATTGGCAACGCTACGAAAACTACATGCGGATAAATTAAAGGCATAAAACAAAAAACCACTCGATTAGAGTGGTTTTTTTACATTCATATTCCTAAGAAATCAGATTAGTTCTTTACCCTACTTGCCAATTTCATATTTCTTAGGTTATTCATTTTCAAGTCTTCCAAAACATTTACTGCTTCCTCTACATATACATCCTTGGCCAAATTCTTGTGCCAGCGGTCTCTCTTTTCGCGTAATACAGAATCTTGTACAAACAATTCTTTCTCGTACCGCAAGGACTCAAAAGTTAATTTGGAATCATAATCAGATAACTTTTTAAAGAAGCTAGACTGTTCCTTATCCTTTTCTTGCTCTTCCTTGTAGGTTTTATAATTTAGTGAAATTTCTGTTTCATCCTGTTCCGACTTCAACCATTTGGCATTTTCCTCTATCAATTTTATTTGTGGATTGGCAGCCATACGCTTGTTGCTATTTTCGATGGTTTTCTCGTAATCAATATAACCATCCCATAAGGTGTACTCCGCAGGCGAAATTTTATCCCATTTTAATGGATTGGACTGATCTTTTTCTCCTAAATCAATGTAACTATACTTGTCCGGAACCACTACATCACTTTTAACACCTTCCAATTGCGTGGATCCGCCGTTGATGCGGTAGAATTTTTGAGTCGTTAATTTAATAGCTCCCAAATCTCCATGTTCATTGCTTCGCACAATATTGGACAAAGGAATTACATTTTGCACGGTACCTTTACCAAACGTTTGTTTACTGCCAATAACAATCCCCCTTTTGTAATCTTGCATCGCTGCCGCCAAAATTTCTGAAGCCGATGCAGACAGTTCATTTACTAAGATAACCAAGGGACCGTCCCACTGCACTCGTTCATCATTATCGTCGTAGACATCCTTCTTTTCTCCACCTGAACGTACCTGAACCACTGGACCGTCTTTGATAAACAATCCTGCCATTTCAACAACTGTTTTTAATGAACCTCCTCCATTATCGCGTAAATCTAGGATAAGACCTTGTGCACCTTCTTGCTTTAATCGTTCAACTTCCTTGGCTACATCGGACGCAGCATTTCTTTCGCTGTAATCCTCAAAATCCACATAAAATTTTGGTAAGTTGATAATCCCAAATTTTTCTTCGCCCTTGATAATGTAAGCAGATTTAGCATAGGATTCTTCCAACTCAACTACATCCCTAGTTAAAGATACCACTTCCAAAGACCCATCTACCTTTCTTACCGTAAGGTCAACAATGGTGCCTTGTGCTCCCTTTATTAATTTAACAGCATCGTCTATGCGCATGCCAACTATATTTATTGGCTCATCTCCATTCTGTCCCACTTTTATAATCTGATCTCCGACTTCCAAACTTCCATCTCTCCAAACGGGGCCTCCAGAGATGACCTCTACTATTTTTGCTCCTTCTGGCTTCTTCTGTAAGCGAGCACCTATACCTTCAAACTTACCGGACATGCCCATATCAAATTTTTCCTTCTCCTCCGGAGCAAAATAGAAAGTATGGGGGTCAAATTCATCTACAATTGTATTGATGTACTGTACGAACCAGTCTTTTCGTTGTAGGTCGTCTACAAAATCAAAAAACTCGTCCAAAGTAGCCTCGGTAGACTCCCTAGATTCCCTCTCTGCCTCTTCGGGTGTATGTGCGCTGTGGTCATGGTCATCGAAAATGCCACGCGCTTTATCATCTAACGATACTTCGTCTTCCTTCTTTTCTGCATGGGTCAACTTGGAGTCATAGGTACCTAACGTAGCATATTTTAATTGCTTTCTCCATCGCTCCTGAAGCTCTTTTTTACTAGAAACGAATGGTTCTTCATCGTAATTTATGCTTAAACTTTCATCCTCGTTATAATCAAAAGGTGACTTAAGTACTTCTTTGTAAATGCCCTTAGCGTCCTCCATACGCTCCATCAGTCTCGCATAAACTAGATTAAAAAAAGCGATATCAGTGTTTTTTATCTGGTCATCTATCTGAAATTTATATTGTTCAAACTCTGCAATATCGGATGCAAGAAAATAACGTTTTGTAGGATCAATCACATCAATAAAATCCTCGAATACGCTCACCGAAAAATCATCATTTATCTGCTTTGGTTCGTAATGTCCTTTTTCAAGTACATAAGTAATAAGGTCTAATAACAATTTGTCCTTATCATCGTTCTCGAAAGATTTATTGGTGAAACTGCACGAAGCCACAGCAACTAACAACAATGCAGAAATGTAGATTAAATTTCTTTTCATAAAACTATTATTTATTTTCTTTTTCAAAATCATCGGGGTTTAAAATACTTCTTTTTCTAAACGATAATCCTCTAAGATAAAGAAAAAACCATGCCAAGGTAACAAGATGACTTTAATTTTTTGTTAAACGCGACGGGCGTCCAATCCTGTATAAAAACGTATTTTTACCCCGCAAAGTATATTGTATGAAAAAACCCTTGATATTGGTTACCAACGATGATGGCATTACCGCTCCCGGACTTCGGACTTTAATAAAGCTCATGAAGCAATTGGGAGATGTAATCGTAGTGGCACCAGATAGCCCACAATCCGGGATGGGACACGCAATTACCCTGGATAGCACACTCTACTCAAAAAAAATGAACTCCGATACGGAAGACACTGGAAATGAGGAGTATAGCTGTAGCGGTACACCTGCCGATTGTGTTAAGTTAGCCTTACAAGAATTACTGGATAGAAAACCGGATATCTGCGTAAGCGGAATCAACCACGGTTCTAATTCATCAATAAATGTTATTTACTCCGGTACTATGAGTGCTGCCATAGAGGCAGGCATCGAAGGGATACCAGCCATTGGATTTTCCCTCTGCGATTACAACTGGGATGCTGAATTTTCACACTCCAGCACCTATATAACCGAAATCGTAACACAAGCATTGACCAACGGAATTCCTAAAGGGGTAGTACTGAACGTAAACATTCCGAGGCTTAAAAAAGAGGAACTAAAAGGGATAAAAATTTGCAGACAGGCAAAGGCAAACTGGAAGGAAAAATTTGACAAACGTACAAGTCCAATGGGTAAGGATTATTACTGGCTAACAGGAAAATTTGAATTGTTAGATAAGGGAGAAGATACGGACGAATGGGCATTGGCAAACGGATTTATATCGGTGGTGCCTACACAGTTTGATCTTACCGCACACCATGTTATTCAAGAATTAAATTCGTGGGGACTTTGAGCGGTTAGCCAGCAGAAAACAATAGGCAGTTGCAGGTAAAAATTAATTAAGATGAAGCGATTAACCAAAGAGATTTTGGAAATGAACTTGATATATGTATTGTAAATTATGAACAGCAAAAAAGAAGTGATTATTGGTTTTTTGGTAGGGATTATTGCGAACACTACAGGAACGCTCCTCTATATTTTGTTATTTTCAGAATTTAGTATTACCGAAACTTATAACGCAGCCGTTACACAAGGACATGTAGGCAGTCTTTTGGCTCTAGGCGCTTTATTAAATTTAGCTGCCTTCTTCGGTTTTCTAAGGCTGAAACGTAACCAACGCGCCAAGGGTGTTCTCATTGCTACGATGCTCACAGCTTTCATTATTCTCTACTATAAGGTGTTTTAAAATGAAATACTATATTATCGCAGGGGAGGCATCTGGTGACCTTCATGGCTCCAACCTTATTAAAGCGTTAAAGCGAATAGATACCAATGCGCATGTTCGTTGTTGGGGAGGGGATTTAATGCAAAAGGCAGGCGGGGATTTGGCAAAACACTACAAGGAAATGGCCTTCATGGGATTCTTGGAGGTGCTTACGAACCTCAATTCCATTTTTAAAAATATTGCTTTTTGTAAATCGGACATTAGCGACTTTCAACCACATATCGTAGTTTTTATTGATTACTCTGGATTTAACCTTCGAATAGCCAAATGGGCGAAAGAAAAAGGATTTAAGACCAATTACTACATATCTCCGCAACTATGGGCTTCAAGGGAAGGAAGGATAGCAAAAATAAAGCGGGATATAGATGCGATGCAAGTAATCCTTCCGTTTGAAAAAGAATTCTACAAGAAGCATAAATATCCTGTTAATTTCGTAGGACATCCCTTAATCGATGCTATTTCTAACCGAGTAGAAGTAGATGAAAAAGTATTTAGGGCGAATCACAACATCGACTCAGACAAACCAATAATAGCCTTACTGCCAGGTAGCCGAAAACAGGAAGTACAGAAAATGCTTTCCGTTATGTTATCACTTACCTCAGATTTTTCCAACTATGAATTTGTAATTGCGGGAGCACCGAGTTTGGAGAAAACATTTTATGAACCGTTCCTATCAGATAAAAATGTAAAGTTCGCACAGAACAAAACCTATGACCTACTTTCCATTGCAACAGCCGCTTTGGTCACCAGCGGTACGGCTACGTTAGAAACCGCATTATTTAAAGTACCACAGGTAGTATGTTACAAGGCAAATTGGTTATCCTATCAAATTGCAAAACGTATAATTACCTTGGAATATATTTCCCTGGTGAATTTGATAATGAAAAAAGAAGTTGTGACCGAACTGATACAAAACGACCTAACCAAAACTAAACTTAAAACAGAACTGAACGCCATTCTATCTGGAACTGCACGATTAGAACAACTAGCGAACTATGATGTGTTAATCCAAAAATTGGGCGGTACGGGTGCAAGTGCGAAAGCTGCGGAATTTATATATGAACATAGCCGTAAGTAGTATTGTATACTCGCTCTAACACCTTTGACCTACCTACCATCCGTATCTATAATCGCAAAGCCCAGGCCAACGAACGTTTGAATCCAAACTATCACAGAATAACACCGATTTACATAATTACATGGTTAAAAACCAATATGATGTTGAGCCACCTAGCTACACAGCATCGAACAATCCCCTAAAAAAACATTTTTTTACATGCCTAGATATGATACAAAATAATTCTATAACTTTAAAGTTCAAGTAATAAGACCCTTGAAAACATGCAAAAACTCTCCGTTCTTTTTCTAATTTTAGTACTTATCAGTTGCGGAAGCAGCAAAAAGACAAGCTTAACGAATACCGAAAGAAAAATTTCTGTAGCCGCCGCAGACAATGCAAGAAGAGGTATTGCGGAGCGACCTGAACCCATTATAGAAAAATCCAGACCTGTCACAAAGACTGGCACGAAGGCCGATAATGTAATCAATACCGCACTTACCTTCTCAGGTGTACGCTACAAATTTGGTGGCACTACCAGAAAGGGAATGGATTGTTCCGGTCTCCTTTACGTCTCTTTTGGAGAACACGATGTGCGACTTCCAAGAACATCGATTCACATGGCCGAAGAAGGAAAGAAAATAAGGATAAAAGATGTTGAAAAAGGTGATCTGCTATTCTTTAAGACTAAAAAACGGGCCAAACGCATCAACCATGTTGGAATGGTGGTAAAAGTGGAAGGAGATGAAATTAAATTCATACATGCCTCCACGTCACGCGGGGTAACCGTTTCCTCCCTTACAGAAGGTTTTTGGAATAATGCTTTTGTAAAGGCGACTAGAATATTATAAGGTGAAATTACTAGCGTTCGTCCCAATTAAACTTACGCTACTACTTATTATAGGTATCCTGCTGGGGCACTATTTTCCTTTTGATCCTAACATTGCCCTAACTCTTACACTTTTATCTTTAACAAGTCTTGGCGTGCTTTATCGCTACGAAACGAATACCAAATCCCGTTGGTTTGGATTACTTACCAGCCTTACAACAGTTGTATTGGGTGCATTTATCATTTTAAGGGCACAGCCCAAACAACACAAGTTTCACTACAACAACCTTAACTTCACTCAAGTGTCCGTTTGGAGTTTGAAAATTAAAGAAGTTTTAAAGCCTACTGGATTTTCGGAGCGTTATATTGCAGAAATCACAGCTATTGACAGCTCTTTTGCCACAGGAAAACTAATACTTAGCCAGTCTCTCGAAGACAGCTTAACCTCTTTATCGGTAGATGACGAACTCTATACCATAGCTGAATTATCTGCTATCAGGCCAGCACTAAATCCACATCAATTTAGTTATAAGAACTATCTAGGGAAGTTGGGTATTTATGACCAAGTTCGACTAAAAGCGAACAACTATCACAAAAAAGCACACCCTTCTAGAACTATTTTTGGGATTGCTGCCAGCGCAAGAAATCACATTATAGAAAAATTGAAGAACGAAGGTTTCGGGGAAGAAGAAATAGGCGTCATACAGGCCTTACTTTTAGGTCGGCGCACCGATATTTCCAAGGAAACCTATGACAATTATAAAAACGCCGGAGCCGTACATATCTTGGCCCTTTCCGGCTTACATATTGGCATACTACTACTTGTATTGCAATTTCTATTACGCCCTTTGGAATATATTCCCCATGGCAAGAAAATAAGTTTACTGCTTACTGTGCTCCTGTTATGGGGTTTTGCATTTTTGGCAGGATTATCGGCCTCTATCGTACGAGCCTGTACCATGTTCAGCTTTGTAGCCTACGCCCTGTACTTAAACAGGCCCAGTAACACCTTTAACATTCTTGCGCTTTCTATGTTTTTTATTCTTTTGTTCATTAATCCTAATCTGCTGTTTCAAGTCGGTTTTCAAATGAGCTATGCCGCTGTATTAGCCATAGTTTGGATTTATCCGATATTGCAGAAATTATGGTATCCCAAATCCAAACCTTTGCGTTATGTTTGGCAGCTTTTATCGGTAAGTGTTGCTGCTCAGGTAGGCGTTCTACCGATCAGCCTTTTCTATTTTCATCAATTTCCAGGTCTTTTTTTTGTATCGAACCTACTCATTATTCCGGCTTTGGGTATTATTTTGGGTATGGGGATTATAGTCATATTTCTGTCGCTCATCAACCAACTCCCAACGCATCTTGCTTGGATTTTTAATGAAATGATTTCCTACATGAACACTATTGTTGCCTGGGTGGCAAAACAAGAAGATTTCATTTTCAAGGATATTTCGTTTGATGGACTCCAATTACTATTCACCTACTTCCTCATTGTTACACTGATTTTCCTATTAGTACAATTGAATTACAAACGCTTGTCATTCTTTCTAATAAGCTTGTTGTGTCTTCAAAGTTACACCTTGTATAAAATGTATGAATCATCTCAAAAATCGGAGGTATTGGTACTGCATCAAACTAAGAATACCATTATTGTGGAAAGAATAGGTACAGAAGCCAAAGTATATACTTCAAATAGCAATGCCGAAGAAAATCCTATTACCGATATGAAAGTTGGTGAACGTATAAGAACAGTGCGCCATGATACGATAGCGAATAGTTATTCGGTTCAAGGAAAATTATTCTTGGTTTTGGATAGTTTAGGCATTTATCCATCAGAAAAAAAAGTTGAAACGGTTTTACTTACCCAATCACCAAAAATCAATTTGGACAGATTTATAACCACTACAAATCCAACTCAAATTATTGCTGATGGAAGTAATTATACCAGTTATATAGAACGATGGAAAGCTACCTGCCTAAAAAGAAAAATCCCTTTTCACTATACGGGTGAGAAGGGATACTATGTTTTCAACGGTAAAGATTAATGTACTTTTCCCATTAACTTTTTGATCAGAGGCGACGCTACCAAAACAAGAATACCAGCAACTATAGCGTATTTTGCGATTAAGTCAAATCCGTTTGTATATACAGTAAGTGTCTCAAAACCACCAACATTTTTATCCGTGCTTTCTATAGCTAGCTGTTTTCCTATAAAGCCTACTATCTGAAACGCAAAAGCAGAAGATAAGAACCAAACACCCATCATAAAGGCCACTATACGTTTAGGCGATAAATCTGTAATCTTAGAAAGCCCAACAGGAGACATAAACAACTCTCCTATAGACAACAAGAAATACATTAACAACAGATATGCAAAAGGCACTAGGCCATTTGCATTAGCGCTTTCACCACTAATTGCTAGAACATAGAAGCTAATACCAGCAAAAAGTAATCCTAATCCAAATTTATAGGGTGTTCGCGGATTTGAATTCTTCTTACTCAACCAAGTCCACATCATGGATATTGGAATGGCAAGAATGATTATCCACATTGAGTTTAGTGAATTGGTTTGAGCGGCACTCATAATACCATCTAAATCAATATTTCTAGCCGCAAATAAGGTTATCACACTACCTGAAAGCTCATGAAAACCCCAGAAGACAGTCATAAAAACGGTAATGAGCACTGCTACAAATAGCTTTTTTCTTTCATCTAAAGTAGCTTTATACATTTCGTAAGCTAAATAGGCTAATACTGCAATCCCTATCCCTTTGAAGATTACGTTTACAATATTCTGTCCTCCAAAAATCCCTTCAGTTGCTATAGATTTATAAGACGCTAATAACAAGGCAATCATCGGAGCAGATATAACAGTTAAAACAGGGACAAGAATTCCTTGCTTAATACCTAAGATCTTCTTTTCCATTACTTGTTTAGAAGGTGGTAGTCCCCTGTCTCCAAAAACATTCTTTTTAATGCCGCTCCAGAAAACAACCAGCCCAGTTAGCATTCCTATTCCTGCCAAACCAAAACCATAGTGCCAGCCATATTTTGCTGCAAGCCAACCACATAATAGTGGAGCTACCCATCCACCAATATTAATACCCATATAGAAAATAGTGAACCCAGAATCTTTTTTAGGATCGCCGGAAGGATAAAGCGTTCCAACGAATGTAGAAATATTAGGTTTAAAAAATCCATTACCCACAATTATTAATGATAAAGCCAAGAAAAATGCTATGTCATTTTCTATTGCTAAAACAAAATGACCAATGGACATTAAAATACCTCCTAAAAAAATAGAGTTTCTCATCCCTAAAATTTGATCTGATATTTTTCCTCCAATTACGGTAGATGCGTAAACTAAAGAACCATAAGATGCGTAAACTGCAGCTGTAGCAAAATCTCTTTCAACTAGTTTTTCAAAAATTACATTAATCATGTAAAGCGTAAGCAAAGCACGCATACCATAGAAACTGAAACGTTCCCATAATTCCGCAAAAAATAGGTAAAACAATCCTACTGGATGTCCAAAAAGTTCTTTTTGAGGTGCTGGTTTCATTTCTGTCATAGTATTGAATTTAGCTGGTAATAATAGGTTGACTATAGTTTCGACATCACAAAATCTGTCATTTTTGTGTACAAATGAATACGGGTATTCCCCCCGTAGATGCCGTGGTTTTTATCCGGGTAAATAGCCCAATCAAATTGTTTGTTGGCTTGTACCAAGGCCTCTATCATGCGCATGGTATTTTGCACGTGCACGTTATCGTCTCCAGAACCATGAACCAGCAAGTAATCTCCTTTCAGTAGTTGGGGATAATTAAAAGGCGAATTATCATCATAGCCGCTCGGATTTTCTTCCGGTGTACGCATAAAACGTTCGGTATAAATAGTATCGTAAAAACGCCACGAGGTTACCGGTGCCACTGCAATGGCCATTTCAAACACATCATTACCTTTCAACAGACAATTGGTAGACATGTGTCCGCCAAAGCTCCATCCCCAAATTCCTGTACGCATTTCGTCTATATAGTCCAGTTCACTCAATTTTTTAGCGGCCGCTATTTGATCTTCGGTCTCGTATTTTACCAAATTAAGATAGGTGACTTTCTTGAAATCATTTCCTTTAAAACCTGTTCCCCTGCCATCTACGCAAGCAACAATATAGCCTTCAGAAACCAATGATTGGTGCCAGTAGTCGTTACCTCCCATCCAACTATTGGATACATTTTGCGACCCAGGCCCGCTGTACTGGTACATGAACAGGGGGTATTTTTTAGATGGGTCAAAATCTGCAGGTTTTATCGTATACATATTCAACTCATTACCATTAATGTTGATGGTAGAAAACTCTTTAGGACTTATCTCATACCCCTGCAACTTTGTAGACAGGGCCGAATTATCCAATATATCGGTTACCTTTTTTCCGGTAAGCGCCCTATGTAAGGTGTATACGGGAGGTGTTTTTGCACTTGAGTAGTTGTTGATGAAATAAGTAAAATCTGCACTGAAACTAGCTGAATTATGACCTTCCTCAACAGCTAATGCCTTCTTTTTCTTTCCGTTGCTCTCAATGCTGTAAACCCCACGATTTATGGAACCATTTTCGGTAGATTGGTAGTAAATTTTATCCTCGTTCTGGTCATAACCATAATACTTGGTTACTTCCCAGTCGCCTTTTGTTACTTGGTTCATTAATGTACCGTCAGCATTGTACAGGTAAATATGGTTCCAGCCATCCTTCTCGCTCGTCCAGATAAAACTGTCATCGGGCAAAAAAGTTAGATTATCATGGATATCCACATAGGCCTTGTCTTTTTCTTCGAGTAACAGGGAAACATTTCCCGCCTTTATATCTACCAAATGAAACTTTAATTGGTTCTGATGCCTGTTCATCGTCTGCACACTCAAGGAGTTTTTATCGTTCATCCATTTTATTCTTGGAATATAATACGCATCTCCCAAGTTTACTTTAGTTGTTTCTCCACTTCCCACGTCATAGGTATGTAAACTCACTATTGCATTGTCCTCACCGGCCTTTGGGTATTTAAATACATGCTGACTGGGATATTTATCGGTTCCGTAAACATCCATAGAAAACTCTGGCACGTTGGTTTCATCAAATCGTAAAAAAGCAATAGTAGTACCATCCACGTTCCAATCGAAAGCCCTTACAAATGAAAACTCCTCTTCATATACCCAATCCGTTACTCCATTTATAATTCTATTTTTTACACCGTCTTGCGTTACTTTTGTGGTCTGTCCACTGGCCAAATCCATCAAAAACAAATTATTATCGCGTACATAGGCAACCTTCGCGTTATCAGGAGAAAGCGTTGGCTCTTGTATTTTCGCATCATTTATTTTCACGATTGTTTGTGAAGCGATATCATACACGTAGAAAATACCCAATGTAGACCTCCTAAAAATAGATTCTACTTCTGTAGCCAGTAACAACTTCGTTTCGTCTTCACTAAAGCTATAGGACGTAAAATTATCTAAACCAGCTACATCGCCTGTAGATATTATGGTTTCTACTTTTTCCAAAGTACTATAATCATAAAGATCTACGGAAACCAAACCACGATTTGTATCCTTGTTTAGAATGGTATATTGTTTTCCGTTTTTCATGGAACGTAAAACGTCCATACTCTTGGTCCTAAATTCACCAGTATAAATATCGTTAACAGAAATCTGCTTTTTCTGAGCGGTAAGCAATGGGCTATAACAAAGCGTTATAATTAAGGAAAGGTATAAAATTCGCATAAAAAGAAACATTTGGTTCCAGCTATCAAGTTTACCACTATTTCTATAAAAAACCTTGAAATACAAGAAAAAAGACGTCCTTTTGCAGACAAGGAATCGATGTTTCAATTCTAGTCAATATCATTATCTTTACATTTTCTTTTTCCAAGATAAGCGTACAATCTTCGGTAATTGCCTTGTACACCGATGAACAAATATAGAAACGAAACTACATGACGACCCCAATAGCTGGTTTTTCAAAACTTTCCAAAGCAGAAAAAATAGCTTGGATAACAAGCCATTACACCAAAGACCCAGAGGCATCCAAACAACTAATGGCAACCTACTGGAACCAAGATGATACGTTGCAACAACTACATGATGAGTTCATAGAAAATACCATCACCAATTTATATATGCCTTTGGGTATTGCCCCAAATTTTTTGATTAACGACACTTTATATGCTATTCCCATGGCCATCGAAGAAAGCTCGGTGGTAGCAGCAGCAAGCAAGGCAGCAAAATTTTGGTTGGAAAGAGGCGGATTTACGGCAACCGTATCAGGAACGGAAAAGGTAGGACAGGTACATTTTATATTTAAGGGCGATTTTAAGAAACTTGACTCTTTCTTCAAAACGATAAAAGAAAAACTATATCGAGATAGCGAACACTTGACAGATAGCATGGTTAAACGTGGTGGTGGTATCGCTACCATTGAACTACGCGACAAAACAAAGGATCTAGCCAACTATTACCAACTACACTGCACATTTGAAACCAAGGATGCCATGGGCGCCAACTTCATTAATAGTTGTTTGGAACAATTTGCAATTACTTTAAAAGCGCAAGCGTTAAGCTATGAAGCTTTTACAGAAAATGAAAAGGAGATAGAAGTGGTGATGAGTATTCTATCCAACTACGTTCCAAATTGCTTAGTAACCGCATCGGTAAGTTGTCCTATTAAAGAGCTGATACTTTCCACAGATATTTCCCCTCAACTGTTTGCCGAGAAAATGATACGGGCCATTACCATTGCCAAGACAGAACCTTACCGCGCAGTAACCCACAATAAAGGTATTATGAACGGTATTGATTCGGTAGTGCTCGCAACCGGCAACGACTTTAGGGCCATTGAGGCAGGCGTACATGCATATGCTTCCAGAAATGGGAGTTATAGCAGTCTCACCCATGCAGAAATCAAAGACGGAATTTTTAAATTTTGGATTGAACTGCCCTTGGCATTGGGAACGGTTGGCGGCTTAACGAAGTTGCACCCCTTGGTGAAACTTAATCTGGAGATATTAAAAAATCCATCTGCAAAGGAATTAATGCAAATCATCGCCGTTGCGGGGCTCGCTCAGAACTTTGCAGCAGTAAGCTCATTGGTAACTACAGGAATACAGAAAGGCCATATGAAAATGCATTTATTGAATATGTTAAACCAATTAAATGCAAATACTTCGGAAAAGGAACAACTAATAACGCACTTTAAAACCAATACGGTCACCCATAGGACTGTTGAAAAGGCTCTTGAGCACTTGAGAAACCCATTATGACAGATTATTTTTATAGCAATGGGAAATTATTAATTTCTGGGGAGTATGCCATTTTAGATGGTGCGGAAGGATGGGCCATTCCAACTAAATTTGGGCAAAGTCTAGAGATAACCCAGTCTCACAACGGAACCCTTCTATGGCAAAGTTTTGATGCCGATAAAAGCACATGGTTTCGTGGGAGCTATGATGTAGCTGATTTTAGACAACTGTCTTCATCCGATGAGAATATATCTAAAACCCTGATGCACATTTTAAAACAGGTAAGAGTACTACAACCAAAGTTCCTTAGTAGCTCTGATGGATGTGTTGTACAGACACAGCTCACTTTTCCTAGAAATTGGGGACTAGGAACCTCGTCTACCTTAATAAATAATATAGCGCAGTGGGCAAAAATTGACCCCTATGACCTACTTAAAAATACCTTTGGAGGCAGTGGTTATGATATTGCCTGTGCCCAGCACAAGCATCCGATTATATTTAGTATTGAAAAATCCAAGGCAAAGATTAGGAGGGCAAGTCCCCTACTTTCCTTTTCTGACCAACTTTACTTCGTTTACCTAAACCAGAAAAAAAATAGTAGGGAGGCCATATCGGCCTACAGAGAACAGTCAATTGATAAACAAAAATTAACTGTTAAAATATCGGAGATTACCAATTCTCTAATTACGGCAAGCACTTTGCGTGAATTTGAAACACTCCTAAATCTTCATGAACAAGTACTTTCCGATGCCTTGAATGTTACCGCTATAAAAGAAGCGCTGTTTCCCGATTATAAAGGAAGTATTAAAAGCCTAGGAGGTTGGGGCGGTGATTTCGTAATGGTCACTGCAAGGGAAAACACCTTAGATTACTTCAAAATCAAAGGATACACTACGATTATTCCCTATTCAGATATGATTCTATAATTGGAAAACAACTTATTTTAAATAGAAACTTCGAATCCAATTTGAATTGAACATAAAAAAAGCCTCCACTATTGGAGGCTTTTTTTAGAAATCGTATTGTCAAGTGCTAATAGAATATCGCCCTTTTGTCCTCTATTTCAGCACCTTCTTTTAATGCGTTGTACACTGCAGTATTGGCCCTATTAGCGGAGTTATTTTTTAAGGTATTTGCATACGTACTGTAGTTGTCCAATTTTGGAGCTTCAGTTCTTTGCGTAAGCTCTATCATGAAAACGCCCGTATTGCCTTCTAACAATCCAGAGGTTTCACCTACTGCCATACCATACGCCGTACCAACTACCATTGGTTCGCTTCCTGCACCAGGAATAGTCGGGGATTTTACGGTTAATGCAGATGCAGTAGAAACGGAAACATTGTTATCCTTTGCAAAAGCATCCATAGCCTTACCTTTGCCAGCTGCGATAATTTGCGCCGCTTTACGTTCTTTTCTTAAAATTGGAAGTACGGTTGTAGAAGCATCTTCAGGTGCCATTACACCTTCCCTGTACTTACCTGAAACCTGGGCAACTGCATACCCATTGTTTATGTTAAAACGTTTTATATCACCCAGTTCGGTATCCTCGTTAAATGCCCACTGGACTACATTACGTTGCAATCCAAGACCTGGCAAATTCTCATCCAATTCCTTTATACTGTTTACCGGCCTTACAAAATACTCATTGCTACTCGCAATTTTAGCAAATTCGTCTTGATTCGCAATGGTTTCCATCTCGAACTTCGTTGCATTTGTAAACAAGGCATTCGTGGTTTCTTCAGAGGCAACAACCTCTCTTGAAAGTGTTGCTAATTGCACTACATCCTCTTTATCATCTACCTTAATAATGTGAAAACCAAAGTCCGTTTCTACCAATCCTACCTTACCTACTGGATTGGAAAAAATAAAATCATTAAACTCGGTAGCCAAACTCCCTTCCTGAAAGTATCCTAAATCACCCCCCTGCGGAGCAGAAGGCCCATCTGAATTATCCCTGGCAAACGCAGTGAACTCCTCTACATTGTTCTTTACTTGAGTAAAAAGCTCCTTGGCTTTTTCCTCTGCTTCTTCCTTTGTTCTTTTAATTTCCGGATTAGCCCGAGTAGCTCCCTCGTAAGTGATTAGAATATGACTGGATTTTACGGAACCATTCGGCTTTCTGTTCATCATCTTGGTAATCTTGTAGGAACCACCATCCTTATAAGGACCGTATAACTCACCTACCTGTAAACTCATCAACGTATCGGCTACGCTTGATGGCAACTCCTTTTTGGCTTTGTATACCGTATCAAACTGTACATCTGAGTATCTACTCAAGAATGCGGCCATATCCGTAGTATTTCTAAAACCTTTAATAGTATCATTACGATCGGTTTGTGCATTATATTCTACGGTATCGCCCAACAATTTGGCGACCGCCGCCTTTACTGCTTGGTCATCTGCCTCTGAAGGTTTTTCCTCAAAATATACAAATTGTATGTCCCTTGACTTTTCTTGCTTATAATCTTCCTTATGCTTTTGAACATAAGCTGCAATCTCATCCTTATTAATGGTTATGGTGCTATCCGGTATACTGCTGTATGGCACACGTACATATTTAATATCCATTTTTTCGGTCGCCAACTTGTAATCTAATTCCCCCTCTTTTAAGGTAGCTCCAAGACCTGCTTTTACCAAGTTAAAATAGGTTTGCTCCTTTGCCATTTGCACGATTTGTTGCTCTGTCTGCAACCATGCCTCGTACTGTGGTGGATTATTTACTTTCCAGTCCATCACAGTTTGTCTAAACAAATTTGGATCGAACATGCCGTTCGCATCCTGAAACTGAGGATTTTGACCGTAGCCTGCCGTTTCCAAAAAATCAACAATTTGATCCTGTTCTATGCCGATGCCTAAATCACCAAACTGCTCACCAAGAATACTATTGCGAACCTCTTGGTCCCAAACCTGATTCATCACCTGCAAAGAAGAGGTTGTTGGCCCCATTCTTCTTGAAGCAACCTCTACTTTTTGCCTAAAATCGTCTATTGAAAGTTCGTTACCGTTAATTTCCGCCACGGAAGACCCTATTTTACCACCAGCACCAAATTCGCTACTGGTAAAAACACCGGAAATTACAAATGCAAACAAGGCCAGACCAATAATCAAGATCAAAACCGTAGTACGTTTTCTTATATTTTCTAAAACTGCCATGCTATGGTATACTAAAAATTAGGTGGCGAAATTACCATTTTTAATTGAAATAATAAAAACTAAAAACACTGGAAATTATAGTATTAAAACGAATTAGTCCAAGGACAATACTTCCAGGGCAACGAGGTCTATCTTGGTACTTGAGACTTCTATGATGGTAAACTTAAAATTATCTATCTGAATTTCTGCTTCTTTTTCTGGAATCTCACCCAGTTGATGTACCAACATCCCGCCCAAGGTCTCGTATTCATCCGAGGAAACTAAATTAAGCTTGTAATTTTCGTTAATATAGTCGACTTCCAAACGCGCCGAAAAGAAGAAATGTGTTTCGTCTATCTGTTCTTCCCTTAAATCGGTACTATCATGCTCGTCCTCTATCTCTCCAAATAGTTCCTCTACAATATCCTCTACCGTCATAAGACCGGAGGTACCCCCATATTCGTCCAAAACCACGGCAATACTTTTCCTTTTTTTTATCAGTACATTTAATATATCCTGAATAAGCATAGTCTCCGGAACAAATTCTACCGGTAGGAGGATACTTTTTATGGTCTTTGGTTTTTTAAACAATTCATAAGAATGAACATAGCCAATAACATTATCTACCGTATCCTTAAAAACAAGGATTTTCGAATACCCAGTTTCGGTAAATAGTTTTGCCAGGTTCTTAGGTGTTTCGTGCAATTCTACGGCCATAATCTCAGTTCTTGGCACCATTACCTCCCTAGCTTTTACTGCCGCAAATTCCAAGGCATTTTGAAATATCAGTATTTCCGAATCTACCTCATCCTCCTCTTCTACCGTCTCCATTTGCTCGGTAATATAATCCCCAAGTTCTATTTTACTAAACGCTAACTGTACATCGTCCCCAGGGGTACGGAATACATATTTTAGTATAAAATCGGATACCCCAATGATAAACTCGGATATCAAAGAAAATACAATGTAGAAGATATAAGCTGGTATAGCCAACAGTCTTAGTAAGCTATTCGCATAGATCTGAAACAGAACCTTTGGAAGAAATTCCGCCGTAACAAGAATGACGACCGTAGATATAATGGTTTGGGAGAGCAAGGCAAAATCAGTTAATAGTAGTCTTAAAAAAGTACTTTCGGGTGCTAATCCCGAAAACCAGTTCATCAACAGCTCCCCCATAAAGAGACCGTAAATAACCAGGGCGATATTATTGCCAATGAGCATAGTGGCAATAAACTTCGAAGGCTTTTTGGTAAGCTTGGTAAGCACTTTGGCTAAAATCCCTTCCTGCTTTTTTTCAATTTCTATATGAATTTTATTTGCCGAAACAAATGCAATCTCCATTCCCGAAAAAAAAGCGGAAAAAAAAAGGGAAAGAATAATAATGATGATGTCTGGCTCCACTATTGGTTTTCGTTATCCTTGTTTCGTTGCTCAAACTTTTTACGATAACTTCTCCTAAACAAAAACATACCAGTGGATACGACAGCGAAAAAGATAAAAATATACGCCATAGACCGATCTGTATTCCAGTCTGAAAAACTACGATAAATCGAAAAAATAGCTACGATAATGTATAAATACTCGGTATATCTTAAAATCTTAATCATCCTTTTCCTCTTTTATAAGCATTAACCCAAATGTTTTATGAGCATTCATTACACTTAGGTCTTTTTTTATATCCATTCCCTTGCCATCCATGACCGTCCCGTCTTCCGGATTGGTAAATTTAAACTTTTCTTGGGTAAACGCCCATTCATTGGTGCGATCATAGTACAATTGCGGTGTTTCTAATTTCTTACCATCTTCGGATTTGATTATTACGTTCCCTCTTAAATCTACAACTCCCGTAATAGAATAGAAAATGCCATGTTCCGCTTCTATAGTAGTGCGTTCATTTTTTTCGTTAAAAATTTCTACCAACAAGCCTTCGGGAAATGTCTGATGTGGAAAATTTAAGTTTTCAAAATCCTTTCTCACCGGACCCGAAAGCACCGCTACCACTTTTGTAGAACCAAAGTCTTCAGAAGTTATTTTTTCCGGTATTTCTGTATAAGTAAGCACAAAATCATGCGCAATTCCCTGTGGCACAATAGTCTTAACAGCCTCATCACCAACGCGTTTATAACCATCTTGACAAGAAAAAAGCATTGCCGCGATACAAATCGCGGCAATGCTTTTGAAACTATCTAAACAAGATTGTATCATCTTACAGGTTAGGAACCTTTACGCTTCCACCTACCCAGCAAGAAAAAGTAACTGTCTTTCCTGCCATACCAGAACTAAAAATCATCTCTTTGCTTGGTGCTTTTGCCGTGTAACTTGCAACCGCTTGGTTTGCAGATGAGCGTATCGAAGGATCGACTCTTCCCGCTTTTGAGGCCATATCCGCTGCTTTCCAGTACATCGCACGCTTGTCAAAAGAAGAAGTACCGCAATCGTTAGCACTAGATGCGTATAAGTTTGCAATTAATAAATAAGCTCTACCATTGGACGGGTTGGCATCAATTGCTTTTTGCGCATAACTACGTGCAGTAGATTTACTGCCTTTTCTCTTGTTAATCGTTGCTACTTTCATAGCTATTTTAGATTTCTTAGCACCATCCGTCTCCAAACTTAAGGCCTTATCAAAATCCGTCATTGCTCCGTTAGAATCTCCACCCTTCATTTTAAGCGTACCAAGATAAACAAAGATATCTGCGGATGGATCCAAGTTTTTTTGCGCTTCAACCAGTTTTACAAAAAGGTCGTCATCCGTACACTCCTTACTAAACATTCTAGAAACGGCTCCTTTTACCCATTTAACATCCCCTTTTCTTGCCTCAAAATTCTTTTCGTATAAGGGAATAAGGTTACTACAATCTGCTAACGCTCCTAACTTAGAGTCTATACTTCCGCCAATCTTACCGTAATTTTCCGAATACGAATTATATGATTTTAGCGCCCGTTTTTCTTTAGCAGTTAAGGTACCCGCTTCTTCTTTAGGTAACAACTTTCCAATTTTTACCGTTATGGCATCATTCTCCTCTTCAATTTTAGTAGTTACCTCATCATACACATCAAAAACTTCCTGTAATTCTCTTTTACCTGCATTGTGCAAGTCTACCAAACTTGAGAAATAAAGATACAAGGCTTTCGGATTCGTAAAATTCTTTTTGTCCTTAACGAATGCATCGTTCAACATGCCGTACATCTTCTCGTCATCGATCATTTTTTCATCGGTCATCAACATAGCTTTATCGATATCCGTTTCGGCTACACTTGTTTTGGATGCATAGTATTGTAATCTGTTATCATACACATCTAACAACATTTGAACAAAAGCTGCCTTTTCAGCAGCAGGTGCTTTTTCTATTTTCTGCTTTAAGATACGCTCACCATAGAAATATGTAGCATAATTTAATTTAGGACAAGTCTCGTAAACCATTTTCCATGGTTCATAAGCCGCATCATAGTTTTTAACCTTTGCATGCTCCGAAAAAATAGACAGATTGGTCATACATTCGGGGTTTTGTGCCTGAGCATTACTTACCCCCATCATTCCTAGGAACATAATTGCCGTGAAGTAAATTTTCATTTTCATCTTGTTAAGTTTAAAGTGGTTAATGTACTAAATATTTTTTAGTTAATTCTTCTCTTTTGGAACCAGCGATCGTTTAACGAAAGCCCTACGTTGATCTTTAAATAACTTTCCTCTACCAAATTGGCCCTTGTTGTTCCTCTCTTTCCAAGTTCAAAACCTAAATTAAGATTAGATAAACTGCGTCCAAGTGGTAGTCCAACTCCAAAAGTTATGCCAAAATTATTTATATCCACATCACTCACCACCATTCCGGTCTTGTCAAATCGAAGCCCAGCCCTGTAGGTAACGCGGTTTAGGTAGCTAGAAAAAGAACCGCTGTCCGGTGTAATAAATCCCCCGAAAGCAAAGGAACTAGCATCCTTATAAACTATATTCTGCACTCCTAAAAAAGCATTTTCAAAATCACTTAAGCCTTGAAAACTATACTCACCGCCAACAAACCATTTTTGGTCTTCTCCCAAACCTAAACCTATTGTAGCTGTAGTAGGTATTTTAAACTCGGTATTTCTTAAGTTTTGAGCCTCTAAATCTACGTTTATTTCTTCAATAGAACCACCTGTGGCTACGGAGAAAGAACCTATTCTTCTTTCGTTCTTGGACACAAGATTGCCCTGAGTATTTACTCTTAAGGAGGTGTGTAGGGTATATTTATCGCTAATTGCTGGCGTGTAATTTATTGCATAGTTAAAATCGAAACCGTTAATGTTGGAATTTTTTCTATCAAAAGAACCAAATTGTACATTCTCCACTTGCTGTAAGCGTTCGCTATCTATAGTCCCAAAGTTATAGTTCACCGTAGCTCCGATGCTCACATTTTTAATAATCTCATATCCCACTGAATAATACACCCTGTTCAATCCGCCTTGACCATTGAAAATATTGGTTAACGGCTCCGAACCACCTAATTGCTCATCTACAAAATTATACCCTACGGCAGTAAAGGGCATAATCCCAAATCCCATTCCTAACCTATTTCCTAAACTAAAACCAAGAGACAGGTAATCAAGATTGGTTACGGCGCTACGCTCTTCAGAAGTAAAATCCCTGAAACGAAATTGTTTATTGGAAATCCCGGCTGTATACACCACTAGACCTTTCCTTTCGTTTCCCCAATTATTTAAACCCAATTGGGCATAAGCGGCGGGGTTTCTTAGATTAAGGTGAATACTATCGGCATAAATCGCTGTACCTCCCATCATTTGATTTTCAACGGTTCCCGTACTTCTTAAATCACCAATACCGAAAAAAGAATAAGGAGAAACAGTTCCTTCTTGGGCGTATAAACCCGTGGTGGCGATGCACACAATTGCAACTACAATTTTTTTGATCATCTAATGCTTATTGTATTCTAGCAAATAATTAAGCCCCTTAAGGAGGAATTTGGAATCCGCAAAGATGGTATTTTTTAGTCGTTTAGACAAAAAATGACTATCACCCCCTGTTAAAATAACTGTTAAATGTTTAAATCGCTGTTGGTATTGTGAAATAACGCCTTCTATTTCATAAAGTACCCCATAGTACACGCCACTATGCATGCAGCTGTTTGTAGCATTTCCAATAATATCTAATGGTTCCTCTTTCTCCAATAAAGGAAGTTTTGCCGTTTGGTTATGCATGGCTTTATACCTCATGTTGATACCAGGCGAAATTGCGCCACCCAAATACTCATTAAAATCATTTACAACATCATACGTAATACAGGTCCCAGCATCTATAACCAATGTATTTCCTCCTTGGTTTTGGTAAAAAGCAGCTATTGCTAAGGCTATTCTATCAATTCCCAGGGTTTGCGGACTTGCATAACTATTCTTAAAAGGAACTTTAGAATTCTGGGAAGCCAAATGCACCTTACAGAAGAGGGACAACACTTCAAAAGCCTTTTCGTCCAACGCTCCTACCGAAGCTATTATAGCATGCCTAATGGTTGGGAATGCCCCGAAAATGGACTTCACCTTTTCTAAAAAAGCAGATGCTTCAAAATACTCATCGAACAGTAACTCGTTCTTTTTAAAAACTGCAAATTTGATATAGGTGTTCCCTATGTCTACTACTAGATTCATAATTCAAAGATATTAAACCAATCAGGCTTTTAGTTTAGGAACAAGCCACAAATATCCCATACAAGCAAGAAAAATAAATAGGAACCACCACTGACTAATTTCTACCGATAGCACTTTTTTAGTATCCTCATTTTTCGTTTTGTCAAAAAACCGACTGTTTTCACCTATCATATTTAAACCTTTGACTGATTTCCAATAGATGGAGTCCATGACATAAAAATTATTAGACACGGTTGTATCGCTCACCAATCGAAGCGAGTGCCAACCTTTATACGTAGGATAGGTCTTGCCTTGCCACCTGTCTTTAAGGACCGCACTTTTTACGAGTGGGATGTTGTATTCTGCATTCAAAATAAGCTCGGGTCTTTCTTCCTCCGCCAGTATTGAAAATGAATTCGGCTCCCCAATAAATGAGAACTCGTTCAATTTTTCAAAGGCTCCGTATACTTCTTTATCTCTAGCGCTTGCTGCAATAATTGTAGTCCAAATTTTAGCATACGTCTCCGTTTTCCCATCTAAAACGAGTTGAAAGGTAGTGCTCAAAAGGCTTGTACTAAACCTTCCTTTACCAATAACAGATACATACGAATGATTTTCCAAGACGATTCCCCTAGAATCTACGTTTAGAAATTTGTATGGATATTTTTCCAATACAATGTTTTCAACTTCTAGGTTCTTTTGCCGTGTATCCCTTTCAACCTGAAGCCGAACCATTTCGTTAGAAGCCCTGAATAAGTTCTCACTGGGCTGTACAAAAAGCCCTAAACCTGCGTCTTCTATCAATGTTAAAAAGACCTCTTTGCTATTTTTAGACAAACCCAAATAGGTATCCGTATCCAGAACTACCAAATCAAAATCCTTTAGCTCATTTTTAGCTAACCCGTAAACCGGACGGCGCTCGGTATTAAAATACTCAAACTTATACCTGCCCTTGGTAATTTGACTTCGCACTACCAATTCATGACCTTCTTCTGCAAGAAAGTTCTTTAGATACTTGGTTTCAAATGAAGGAAATCGGTTAATTATAAAAATTCGTAATGGTTCCTTTTCCACTACTTCTACCGGAAGTGGGTTTGAATTTAACGTAACACCTGTGCTGTCTTTCTCGGATAGCTGATACACAAACTTTCCTTTTGCCTTTACATTGCTTTCCAACTCAAATCCTTGCTCTGTAGCGCCCTTCAAGACAATAGAATCAAGACCTTGTCCGCCATTCGTTTCCAGTACCAAGCGGTTTCCGGAACTAGGTTGGTTATATAAACCACTAACGAACAAATTCTCCCCAATTTGGAGCCTATTTTCATACTTTAATTTCACTATTCCTTTAGGAACAGCTCCTTTAAGATACGTAGTGGACACATCTTGTAATTGCCAAAAATCATAAGAGGATAGTCCATTTCCCAGAACAACAACTTCATTAATTGAATCCAAAAATTTAGAAAAATTCAACCCTGAGCGATATCGTATGATTGGAATTGATTTTTCCTTGGCTTTTAAACTATCCAATTGAGGTACCCTATAGTTTTCGGTAAGAAGTATTGCCTTTCCAGAAATCTCAGTGAGAAGTGCTGGTCTAAGATAAAGCAATAGCAAGGCTCCCATTGCCAACATTCCCACCAGGCTATTGATTACAAACCGACCATCAAATGCTCCCCTCCATTCTTTCCATACAAACAATAGAACCAACAAAAAAGCAAGGGGTAGCGCCACCCACCATAACTCATGATTCATAAATTGAAGTTGGTTATTCATTGGCTTGTAGCGCTTTTAAAAAGAGTTGATTAATTTCTCCATCATACTGCTGGCTGCCGGTAGGAACTGCGTTTTGGTTTGGCAAGGCATTCAACAACCCGGTATACACCAAACTTACTTGTGCCATATTTGTTTGTTCGGATTCTGAAAGCCATTTGAGACCCTGTAGGATTTTTAAGTAGTTGCCGGGTTCGGCTATTGCGAACACAGCAAGTTCGTCTCCAGCAGCCTTCAAAACAACTTTATTTTCTTTTGATAAGGTTTCGTTGGCAGATAGCACCAATGCCAAAAGCTCCAAGGCAGCTTTTATGTTGGGATACGCTTCCTCTCTTTTTAATTTCTCAGTCTTACTAAACCCCTTTACATCCTTTATTTCTCCACTTAAGCGCTTATCCTCCTTTATTGGTGGCGGATCAAATCCGATTCGATGTACATAAATTCTAGCACTATTTTTTATTTCCTGAATCAACTTCAATGCCTTATACTGATAGGGAAGTGATTTTTCCGGTTCATAAAGCCGTAGATAAAGTTCAGCATCCCACATTTCGGACATGGCGTCCTTTAACATGCTACGCAAGGACTTTGCGAACAAGGTAGAAGCTTCGGGGTCTTCGTGATTGTGCACATACGCTTCTAATGGGTCTTCTTCGGAACTAGCTGCGTTACCTTTATTTTCATCATGGTCATGATCGTGGCCTTCGTCTACCAAATTATGTTCGTTATTTCCATCATGTTTATGGGAATATTCCTCCAACATATCTTCTGGGATGGAGGCTTCACCAATTTCTTTTGGTGCTGTGGGTGCTTCGGTTTCATCACCCATAAACTTGCCATATTTTATGCGAAGGGCTTTTTGGTCAAATCCCAGTTCATTACTTCTAAAATTGAATATGGTTTTCTTTAGTGTCGGTTTTTCCGAAATCAGTTTTTCGGTATCAATAATCAATTGACGCTGGCTTCTAAAGTAATCTGGCATTAAATCCGCCCCCATGGTACCCTCTACGGCAAACGCATCTGTCATCGTATCCTTAATAACCGAAAAGTAGGTCTCGGTACGTGTTATATTGGCCTTGGGCTCCTTGCTGTCTTTTACTTCAACATAAAAATAAAGCTCATCACCGGGTTCCATCCGTAGACTTCTTAAATCTATCTTCTTTTGAAGTATGGCCGACTTGGATGATTTTTGAAACGGCGTATCAAAAGCTAAACGTTCCTCCCTAAACTTTACGGACTCCCCCGTACCTTTGCTTACGGTGGCAATAATCGCTACGTCGGCAATACCAAAATCATCGGTAATTGAACTAGAGAAGGAAAACTCCTGTGAATCTCCCACCTCAAACGACGAGAATTGTTGTAAGCCGTTCATGTCTATCTCGGCAGCTTCATCCTTATAGACATCAAAACTATAAAGCTCGGACAGATATGCGTTTTGAAACGTATCCACAAACTTCAAGGAGTAAAAGCCAGAAGCACCTGCCTTAATGCGATTGGTGTATCTATCATTATTTAATGACATATCAACTTCATCAGTCCCAAACTGAAACACCGCTTTCTCTATAGGCTGATCAAAACCTATTGTCCAGTGCACTGCTGAACCTTCCAATACTTTTAGATTCATATCTGAAGTTACCAATATCGACTTGCCCGTGTAAGCGGGATAGCGTATCATAATTTTTTGACTGTTCACCGCAGGGGGAACAACCGCGGTAGAAAGTGTATCCAACGGCTGAAATAGTATCGCGTCTTTTTGTGGCGCTATAGATTCTGTTGAAACAGTTTTGTTGATAACCCCAGAATAATGAAGTAATGCTCCTAAACCTACACAACTTATAGCGATAACCAGACTTTTAACAACAGTATGCTCTAAATATATATTTTTCTTGCTAGCAGGTAAGGTTTCGGCGATACGAAATTGTTGGATTTTTGCCAACAGACTTAATTCCTTACTATCGGCAAATAGCAAAGAGGTACTATTTTCCAATTCCTTTACCGTGTTATCCAAATACCTACAGACCTCTTTTATTCCAAATTTCCAAGGTTTTAACCACAAGCTATAAAAGAAACCTATCGTTAAAAACGATACACAAGAAATCCAAACGTTCCGCGAAACAAAATATACCAAAAGGGCAAAACCAATAGCCACAAAGCCGATTTCCGCCGCGCGTAACAAGCGCCACTTTTGAAGGGTTTTGTATACAATTTGTTTAGCCTTGATCATTGTTTTCTAAATTTAGCCAAAAGCCTTTCCAACACCAACACTAATAGTGCGGCTATCCAAAACCAATTCGCCATACTGCGTTGTTGCTTTTTAGCATCCATTGCTAAAAAATCGTTTGCCTCCGGTGTAAATTCCTGCGCCGGCAGTGTTCTTTTATCCAAAGAACTAATTGCTGCTTCCAATACAGGGGCGGTTATTACAATTTGTAATAAGTCCGCCGTTAAACGCTCGTTTAATACATGGTCAATTGTAAGACGCTGCGTTAAATAAAATAAATCTATTTCACTGGCTTTCTCAATGCTTTTAATCGCTAGTGTATCCGCTTGATATCGCAGTAGTTTTCCTTCTATTTTTGGAGGAACATTTCTTTTTAGCCAAACCGTTAGATCAAAATTGGTTTTACCTAAGGGGTTTGTACCGGTTGCCTCCTCCAATACCAGATGCCTTTGGGAGTAATCTGCAATTACCTCAAAGGCAGCGGTAAAAAAAAGTTTTTCTTTCAAAAATTCAACATCATAACTCATGCCAATTCGTAAAGTATCTTTTAGATATATTGGAATATTCTTACTGATTTCATTTTGAACTATTGTAATACTATCTTCAGAACTGTAAGCAATTTTGTCCTTTGAAATAAACGCATGCTGAATATCGGTATAGCTTGCATCACTTTTTATAGTATGCACCACTGCACCGTCTTTAGTCGCGGTGGCACCAATAAGACTGTCTATTGTATCAACCTCATCCATTACTATCCAAAATACAGTTGGAGGAATTACCGGACGTCTCCCTTGAACACCAGTCATAAGTGCTTTTGAAAAAACGACAATACTGTCCGACTTCAGATTTTGTAACTCCTGTGCCAATTGCCAATAGTTTGGGGCCACATCTTGCAGATTTTCACTGTCCATAGTCGGAAAACCTTTAGCGAAAAATCGCATAGGGACTTCCGGAGCTTCTTTCAAAAAAGCATCCATTTGACCACTATGTATCAAGGAAGGCTCAATAAGATAGGTTAATGGAACATTTTTGTTCTGTGATTGCAACATGGGTCCCGTTATGGCCAAAACCAGTAATGCCAATAAGAGCATTCGCAACAACAATAATAACAATTCGTTTAGCTTTATTTGTCTGGTCTGCTTGGTTTCCTGCTCGGTCAAATAGCGAACACTACCAACCTTTATGGTCTTTACATCGCCTTTGTTAAATAAATGAATGACTAAAGGAACTAATACAAATAGTAGTCCCCAGAGGTATGTTGGCTGCAGGAAACTCATATTAACCAAGTCGAATTCTCTCTTTTAAAAACAACTGTAAGGCTTCATCCAAAGAACCATCACATCTAAAGAGTTCAAAACCTATTCCATTAGATAAAAAAGTGTTTTTAACCATTTCCAGATGTACTTTCATAGCCTCTTGATAGGACTCCTTGGCTTGTTTCGCATCTACTTTTACACGTTTTCCAGTTTCTAAATCTTCGAAAACCTGAGCTCCCGTGTAATTAAATTCTAATTCGTTGGCACCCATAACCTGAAGAACGGCCACCTCGTTTCTAGCTGTTTTCAATTCGGTTATCCACTGGGTAAGTTCGTTTTGATTTTCATACATATCGGTAACCACGAACAACAATTCCTTTTGATTCCGTTGATGAATTTTAGCAAGGTCGTTTCTATCGTTAGGCCAACTACCCTTATTTTCAATGGCAATCAATTCGTTTAAAAAACGATTGAAATGCTGTTTGTGTGTCGTTGGATGTAGCATCTGCAACTGTGTATCGTTAAGACTAAAGAGCCCTATTTTATCTCCTTGTTGCTGCGCTAAATATCCAAGTGACGCTACTAAAACCCGTACATAATCCATCTTTGACAATCCATCTTCCTGATGCAGCATAGAGTTACTTGCATCAACAATGAACTTCACGGCCACATGGGTATCAATATCGGATTCTTTGATATAATATCTGCCGGAACGCGCCAACATTTTCCAATCCAACAAACGCATATCGTCTCCGGATTGATAGCCTCTATACTGACTAAACTCCAAACCGGGACCTACCCTTCTGCTACCGTGCAGCCCGGCTAGAAACTCATCAACAATAACCCGCGCAATGAGCGCTAGACCAGAAACGCTATTAATAATCTTAGGTTCTAAAAGCTGCCGGTAGTCCTGTTTCACTTCTTATGCTTTTGGATTCAAGGTCGTTTCTACCAACAAATTTTGTGTGACCCAATCCGAAGTAATGCCTTCTGCCTCGGCCCTAAAGTTGACAATTATTCGATGTCGTAATACGGGGAACGCTACTTTTTTCACATCTTCCAAGGTAACGGAAAAACGACCTGCCTGTAAAGCTCTAGCTTTTGCCGTTAGAATCATTGCTTGTCCTGCTCTTGGTCCAGCACCCCAACTTACCCAGTCTTTTACATAACTGTTATTGGTCGCTTCAGGTCTCGTAGCTCTTACAATTCTATTTACATATCCAATAAGTTCATCGCTAATAGGCACATCTCGTACCAATTTCTGTAATTGTATAATGTCATTACCATCCAAAGCTTTTTCTACCGTTACTTTTTTTGAACCTGTAGTGCGCTGTAAGATAGATGCTTCCTCCTGTTCGGATGGATATCCAATTTTAATATAAAATAGAAAGCGGTCTTGTTGGGCTTCCGGCAATGGAAATGTACCCGACTGCTCTATTGGATTTTGGGTAGCCAGAATAAAAAACGGCCTGTCCATAGGATAGGTCTGTCCGGAATAGGTAACCTCAAATTCCTGCATGGCTTCTAATAATGCTGCCTGTGTTTTAGGCGGCGTTCTGTTGATTTCATCTGCTAAGATGATATTTGAGAATATGGGACCCTTGTTAAACTTAAAGAATTTTTTACCCGTAGTATGGTCCTCCTCTAAAATTTCGGTACCAACGATATCCGATGGCATTAAATCCGGAGTAAACTGTATTCTAGAAAATTTTAATTCTATGGCCTGTGCTATTGTTTTAATAAGGAGGGTTTTTGCCAAGCCCGGAACACCTTCCAATAAGGCATGACCACCTGCCAAAAAAGTTATCAGCAATTGCTCCACCGTTTCCTCTTGACCTACAATTACTTTAGCAATTTCTTGTTTAAGCACCCCTAACTTCTTCGTTAGTGCCGTTATTTCCTTTTCCGCCGTTAGAAGCTTTTCGTCCATATTCTCCTTTTAAGAGGTTAATGCGTACATCACGATATTAACTCCAAATCGTGTGTTGTCTATTTTATACCATCGTTTGTTCCTAAAATCATAGTCCCACTCGCAACCGTAGTCCTTATTGCTATACAATACTCCAATTCTACCATTCACTTCAATAGCCTTGAGATACTCATGCACCAAATCATCGCCCCAGCCGTTAAGTTCCTGCGATGTGGCAGGCGGTCCGTCTTCAAACTTAAAAAAGATAGAATACAATTCGTGGTCATTGGGTATTTTCTTCAGAGCTTCCGCACCAAATATTTCATCCATCTGGCGTTCAAAGGACTTCGCGAAGAGCCCATCTATATCGTGGTTGCAATCATCAACAAACACAAAACCACCATTCTCTACATATTTTTTAAAATTCTCCCTTTCCTTTTTGGTGAACTGCACCAATTTATGACCAGACAGGTAACAAAACGGACTTTTAAACACAGCATCGTTGGCAAGTGGTACAATATTCTCCATTGTATCCACTTTCAAAGTCGTATACTCTACGAGAGAATTTAGCAAATTAGAAGGCATGCGCTGATCCACATCCCAATCACCGGATTCATATTGTAGTCTTGTAAAGAAGAAAGCGTTGCTCAAAGACCGTAATTCTAATTAATTTTAATGAAAAACTGGTTGCAACGAAAAAGTTACAACCAGCATGTTGTTGTTCTGTTTGAGCTATACCGCGTCCGACAAACTAGTGAACGTGAAATCGCGAATTTTCATATATGGAATCAGATTCCCATCTATTCGCACCTGCTTTCCAAGTGTCTCTAAATTGTTCAACATGATAATTGGACTTTCATTGAAACGGAAATTCTTAACGGGATATTTAATTTGTCCATTTTCAATATAAAACGTTCCGTCCCTTGTTAATCCGGTATACAATAAGGTTTGTGGATCAACAGACCGTATATACCATAGACGTGTCACCAAGATTCCTTTTTTGGTACTTTTTATCAAATCTTCTAAGGAAGCATCACCACCGCCCATAATTAGGTTTCCGGGAAAGGGAACAGGCTCCACTCCTTTTTCCTGCGCCCAAAAGCGATCATAGGACAAATTTTTGACCACCCCATTTTCTATCCATGTAGTTTTCTTCAACGATTGTCCCGATCCGTTCCAAGTTCCCGTAGGCACTTCTGGATGTAATGGATCAGACCAGAGGTTAACCCGCTCATCTACAATTTTTTCGCCCATTTTAGTACCTCCACCTTCTTTTGACATGAAGCTACGGCCTTCATCTGCTGTTCTTGCACTAAAAGACCTGCTCATATTACGAATAAGATCACCGGCCGCAGCGGGTTCTAATATTACCGTATATTTTCCAGGTTCGATTGCCTTGGCCTCCCTAGATAGTACCGCTTTATCTATTGCTATATTAGCAGCGCTAGATGCATCAAACTTTGTAATGTCGTTATAATCCCTAGAGACCCAACCAGATCCCGTTCCATCATTACTTCGCATCGTAACCGTAAACTCTACGTTCGTAGCTTTGTTATATGCAAAAAGTCCTTTAGAATTCATCATGGCACTAAAGCCATAGGAATCATCCAAAAAACCTGCTGCGGTCACATCTTTGGCCTTTGCGGGTACAATACTACTGTTGGCCACTTCTGCCCTGTACTCTGGGGTAATTTTAGCGGTAGCGTCAACATAATTGATAGCCTCATCGTACACCTGTGGACCTAAAGGTTCCATAAATTCTGAGTTTTCAGGAGAAAGCTTGGCCAATTCCTCGGCGCGCTTCACTACTTTCTCAAGCGATGCATCATCAAACTCGTCAATTGTAGCGGTTCCCGATTTTTTTCCGTAGCTGGATTGTACTACTAATGTCTGGTTGGATTGATGTCCAGCCGTGGAAACCGAATTACGTGCGTAGCGTATGTTACCGCTCTCGCTTCCGCTCAAATTTACCTCGCAAACATCTGCTGTAGAAAAGCTCAGCGCCTTTTCCATTATTTTTCTAGCTTCTTGTTCTGTATATATTGCCATTGTCTTTTCTTTTGATTTTGTAGTACGTTATATAGAACGACCTGTATTAATTACATTGATGTCATTAAATCGGGTAGTTGAACTACCGTGGGATACAGCACTTACCTGAGAAGGCTGGCCTTTACCATCAAAAAAGGATCCGAACATGCGATAATCTCCCTCGTCGCATATTTTAGCGCAAGAATTCCAGAACTCTTGCGTATTGGATTGATATGCAACATCGTTCAACATACCAACGATTTCTCCATTTTTTATCTCATAAAAAACAGTTCCTCCAAACTGGAAATTGTACCGTTGTTGATCAATTGAATACGAACCTCTACCGGCTATATAAATTCCCTTCTCTACATCTTTGATCATATCTGCGATGGAGTATTTCTCTTTACCGGGTTCCAAGGAAACATTGGGCATACGTTGAAACTGTACATCGTTCCAGCTTTGCGCATAGCAGCATCCATGAGATTCGTTCTGATCAATAATATTCACTTGATCTCTAATAGCTTGGTAATTCACCAAGGTTCCGTTACGAACCAAATCCCATTCTTTACATTTTACACCCTCATCATCGTAACCAACAGCACCTAAGCTACCTTCTTGTGTTTTATCGGCTACCAAGTTTACTAGTTTACTTCCGTAGTTAAAATCACCGGACTTCCATTTATCCAATGTCGCAAAACTAGTTCCTGCATAATTGGCCTCATAGCCAAGTACCCTATCCAATTCTAATGGGTGGCCTACACTTTCATGTATGGTAAGCCCTAAATGGTTTGGCTCTAGCACCAAATCATATTTCCCGGCATCTACAGATTTTGCGGTAAGCATCTCCGTAGCTTGTTTGGCCGCTTGGACTGCATCTTCAACTATATCATAGCTCTTTTTGTATAAGGTAATTCCGGCAGGGCCCTCTAATTTTTCAGAAGCTAGACCGTCCATATACTCATATCCCATCCCCATTGGCGCACTCATGGCTTGCCGGGTCTTAAAAGTTCCTGTTCCACGATCAATGGCAGTTACCCCAAATGTAGGCCATATACGATGTACATCCTGGTCAATATAAGATCCATCTGTTGAAGCAAAGTACTTTTGCTCGTTCACCATAAAAAGGGCCGAGTTTACGAAATTGGCACCATTGTCCATAGCAGCGGCATTTGCACCTAATAACAAATCTACCTTCTCCGAAACTGGAACTTCCTTAAAATCCTTTTTAATGGGAGTTTTCCAAGAAACTTCACCATACGCAGATACAGGGGCCAATTTTACAGGCTCTGTCTGTATTTTAGAATTGGCCTTTGCAATTGCAACAGCTTGCATGGTAGCATTTTTAATACCGTCCTCTGTTACGCTATTGGTAGAAGCAAAGCCCCAAGTGCCATTAGCGATAACTCTAATTCCAATCCCGAAAGATTCTGTATTTACCACATTTTGCACCTTGTCCTCTCTTGTGAAGACGTATTGATTAAGATACCTGCCAATACGTGCATCCGCATAGGTGGCACCCATTGATTTTGCCGTGTTTAAGGCAACATCTGCCATTCGTTTTTTAACCAGTACATCCATTCCTGGCTCTAATAGGGCATCTGCGTGAATATTGTTTCCCATCATTGTAGTTGGCAACAATAGCGAAGCTGCACCCATTCCGGATAATTGTACAAAATTTCTTCTTTTCATTTAGTGTTTTCATTGTATCTGTGTTATCTCCAATTTTATTCGATGTTCAACGAACCGGAGTACGACAGAAAAGTTGAGAATTATGTTAGGCCATAATTCGTTTTCAGTTTAATCAGTTCCCTAAAATACAGATTTCCAACCCTTACTTGTATTCCCTTTTAGATTTTATTAAGAAGAATTTATGATTATGACTACCGCATATTGTAAACCGTTGGGCATTCGAACAACTATATCTCTTAGGACACAATCAGGTTATTATACAGTCTATTCAAAAACAGACACTTATATTCACCACAGTATTGAATATGAAATCTTATTACGCTTTTTTTAAGATTTAGTTGGTATATCTTAAATTTGAAATTATATTTGCAGCCGCTTATAGCGACATGGTGCCTTAGCTCAGTTGGTAGAGCAATGGACTGAAAATCCATGTGTCCCTGGTTCGATTCCTGGAGGCACCACATAAAATCCTTACCTTTTGGTAGGGATTTTTTGTTTTAATAACGTTTTGAAAAAAATAAATACCACCATCATTCCATATTAAAAAATAGAGTTTTACGTCTTCAGAATAATCCGGTTATAAATAATTTAAGAATTGATTATAATTTCTACTGTTCTTTCCAAACCCGTTCCACGTCACGTTCACTAAACTCCAATATTTCTAACTCCTCATCTGATGTATTTGAAAATTCTAGTAAAGTATACCTGTCCCTTGGGAAAATCTGATTCGTCATCACATACTGCCCTTGGTTGACAAATAATTCTATGGAAGAAGCATCCAGTAAGATGCGTATTTCAATTTCTCCTTCTGGCAAGTTGCCAATAGGCATTTCTTGCACTCCGGGGGCAAAATTGTCCTTGAAGTCAATCAGCCCTGAGGTACGCCTATCGAAGTTTAATAAGTTGTTTTTTCCATCCACAGCAATGGCGAGACTGTCTTTTTTACCATTTTTCAGGCTCAGGACAAAATCCCTAGCGCTTGTGGCAAAACGTATTTCGGATTGGTTATTCCCTGTGAGTTTTATATTTTGTGTTTCTTTAGGATTGATCTCCATATCTTGGGATAGCACAGTTTTATCAAGCAGCGAATCAAAAGAAGGGAGCGGATAATTCAGCAATTCATATTGCCCATTGATTTTACGTAACGACAAAGTTCTAGGAATGGTAGAGGCGCTGCGCCATTTTTCTGTAGGTGTATCTTGTGCATAATCCCAATTACTCATCCAACCTATAAAAATACGTTCGTTATTTGGTGTGTTGTTATAGGTGACTCCTGCGTAATTATCCCTTCCTAAGTCAACCCATTTGTACTGCTCCTGCTCGGATGTGAAAGTCTTACCATCAAAATCGCCAATAAAATATTGTGTACCATTTCCTCCGTTCGGTGCTCCTGGATTTATACTGATCAATAATACCCATTTCATGGCATCGGTTCCGTCTACTTGCAAAGGAAACAGGTCGGGACATTCCCAAACACCACCATGCGCTCCTTGGTTTTTTCCAAATTCGCTTACCTGTTCCCATGTTTTTAAATTAGGAGAATTCCATATCTGCAAATGGTCCCCTGCTACCACAAGCATGGTCCACGTTTTTTCTTTTTCGTTCCAAAAAACCTTGGGGTCCCTAAAATCCTTTATTCCCGGATTGCCTATTACAGGGTTGTCTTCATACTTTGTCCAGCTCTCCCCATTATCCAAGCTATAGGCGATACCTTGGGTCTGGAAATCGGTTCTACCAGCCTTCTCCCCTTCCATATCATGATAGGTGAAAATAGCGACCAGAGGAGGATTATCCAATGATCCAAAACCTGAGGTGTTATTGCTATCGACAACGGCACTTCCAGAAAATATACCTCCGTTTTCATCTGGATAAAGTGCTATCGGTTTATGTTCCCAGTGCAACATATCTTTACTTGTTGCATGGCCCCAGTGCATAGGTCCCCAAACGATATCCTCTGGATAGTGTTGGTAAAATAAATGGTAAACCCCCTTGTGGTAAACGAGACCGTTAGGATCGTTCATCCAATTTTCTTTGGGCGAAAAGTGAAATTGAGGTCTGAATGGTTCTGTGTAATAAGACGTATCCGTTTTTTCGACCACAACATCCTTTTTGGGTTCTTGCTCCTTGCAGGAATAAATAGACAATACTATGGCAACTAATAGGAATCTATTGATAATTACATTCATAAATTAGCGAATTTTTGGCTTTTTAGCATCTTACAGTACCTTACTAAAATACTACCTTTGTTGAAACAAAACATCGGTTTATGAGATTTCTTTTTGTTTGGGCATTATTGTTTTTAGCGCAATCCAGTGTTTTTGGACAAACTAAATTGGACAAAACATTGCAAAGATTTAATTCTGAATCGGTACCCTATATTCAGCCCGAAAACATCATAGATTCAAGTTCATATGTACTTTTGGACACCCGCAAAAAAGAAGAATACGAAATAAGTCATCTAAAGAATGCACGTTGGGTAGGCGACAAAGCATTTGACCCCGACAAAGTTCTTGAACAAATTCCCGAAAAAGATAAACCAATTATAGTGTATTGCTCCATAGGCGTTCGTTCCGAAGATATTGGAGAGAAATTATTGGACTTAGGCTACACCAATGTTCAAAACCTTTATGGTGGTATATTTGAATGGAAAAACAAAAACAGAATAATCTACAATCTAAAAGAGCAACCCACGGACAGTGTACATGCCTTTAGTAAGCACTGGGGAAAATTGCTTTCGAACGGGATTAAGGTGTATTAATTAGAGAGCTGCTGTTAGAGGGTAGTTGTACGCGATAATAAAAATAGTCAGCATTGGGAATACTACAAACGAACAAAACGCAAAAAGACGAAAAGACCATCGAATTTACACTGGCAAAATCCAAAAATCTGTTGCTCATTTTTACCCGAAATCCGGAATTAGGTAAATGCAAAACCCGCTTAGCGGCCAAGGTAGGCGATACGGCTGCTTTGGCTATTTACAAGTTTTTGCTAGATCACACCGTGCAGATTACTGCTAGTTTGTATGCTACAAAAACCGTTTATTATTCCGAGGAAATCTGGGAGGATGATATTTGGGACAACAGAACGTTTGATAAAAAACTCCAACAAGGAACTGACCTCGGCGCACGCATGGCAAATGCTTTTTTGGAAGGCTTTCAACAGGATTATGAAAAAATAATTGTGATAGGAAGTGATATGCACGACCTATCACAAGAGGATTTGGAAACCGCTTTTAAAGCCTTGGACGAAAATGATTTTGTGGTTGGACCAGCGATAGATGGCGGGTATTATCTGATTGGAATGAAGCATTTTAAACCTGAATTATTTAAAAACAAAGATTGGGGAACGAATACGGTGCTGCAACACACCTTGGAAGATTTAAAGGGGGAACGTTTGGCGCTGCTAACCGCAAAAAATGATGTAGATCACTATGAGGACATTAAGGATAATCCCGCTTTTGCACCGTATTTAAAAGATGTGTAAATCCGTTATCTATTTTGAATGGCGTTATTAAGGATAACCCGTTGTGCATTATAAAACCGAATTGATATAATGTCAGTTCGAGTACTTAATTTTACAATAATTTCGTTGTAAAATTAAGTGTATCGAGAACCTTTTGGAACACGAAAGCTTCTCGATACTATTTACGCTCCCGAAAAGGTCGCGAAAATCACTCGAAGTGACATCCATCCGCAGGAAATAAGCCAAAATGCACAACGGGTAAGGATATATTGTTCCAATGGATTTTCACAAGCATTTCGGGAAGAGAAGCATGTATGTTCTAAAGTGTTCTCGATACAAGGTCTCTTTCAGGACCTCACTCGAACTGACATTACGTTTAATATGAGTATAAAATGAAACACCTAGCGCTTATTTTAGTATTGATTTTCATCGGCTGCAAAAGCGAAACGAAAACCGAGAACGGAATTGATCCATCCGTTATTGACTTATGGGACAGTTATACAGCATCAAATCCTGAATTCAAAAACAAGGTATTGCCAGATGCATCCTATTTTCATAACAATAGAAAAGACGCTAACCGCTTGGCGCAACTGATTCTAGAAGGCAAAAAACAGGCAGGTTCCAATCTGTATTTCTTCTATGAACAAGCCAAAGCCGATTTGCCAAAAATAGGAACAATGAATATTGTGACCGACTTTGACGGAAAAGCAATTGCTATTATAGAAACAAAACAGGTAGATACCATTCCATTTAACAAAATTTCCAAAAACTATGCTGCTATGGATATGGGTACAACCAACGAACCGCTCGAAAAATGGAAAAAAGCGCATTGGGCATTTTTTGCACCCGCAATCATAGAAAATGGTGGCCAACCATCTGAAGACATGCTTATTGTTTGTGAACAGTTTAGAACTATCTGGCCTAAAAAATAGTGCTTTCGTTATTACTTAGAATTCATGAGGATTTTGGATTATTTAAAGAGGTCTGCGTATATTTATCGTTTTTCAAAACTTAATTTCTCAGCTCATTATATACTATTAAGCATATGACAAAAAAACAATTACAGGAATCTGTTGCCTACTTAATAAGCAAAGGTTTTGATCGGCCCGAAATAGGAATCGTGCTGGGCACGGGACTTGGTAAGTTGGTAGACGAAATTGAAAATTCGATTGAAGCACATTACAATCATATCCCATTTTTTCCTTTGGCAACTGTTGAATTCCACGCGGGAAAATTAGTTTTCGGAACCATAGAAGGCAAAAAAGTAGTGGTAATGCAAGGACGCTTTCACTTGTATGAAGGCTATGATTTTTTGGATATCACCTATCCTATTCGCGTGATGCACCTATTAGGCATTACAAAACTCTTTATTTCCAATGCGGCAGGAGCTATTAACCTAAACTATAAAAAAGGGGATATGATGCTTATTGAAGACCACATCAACATGCAGGGAGGCTCGCCATTGGCATTTAAAAATGTAGCAGAATTTGGAGAGCGTTTTGCAGACATGTCCGAACCTTATGATGTTCCCATGCGACACAAATTACAAGAAATAGCAAAAGAACATGGTATTTCCCTGCAAAAGGGGGTTTACGTATCGGTGGTAGGCCCTCAACTAGAAACCAAAGCAGAGTACCGTATGTTAACCATACTTGGTGCCGATGCGGTAGGCATGAGCACCGTACCCGAAGTTATCGTTGCCAATCATTTAGGGTTGCCAATTGTAGCGGTATCCGTGTTAACAGATGAATGTGATCCTGACAATCTTAAACAGGTAGATATCGCCGAAATCATAGCCATTGCAGAAAAAACAGAACCAAAAATGGTAAAACTGTTCCGAGAATTAATAAAGCAACTGTAAGTTTCCAAGCACCAACGCTACTACTTTGGAAGCCGTACATAAATCAATGAGCACTGAAAAAACCAAAATAAGTATTATCATTCCCGTTCTTAATGAGGAACAGTATATTAAAAAAATACTCACAAGCATCGAAACAAATGCTACATCTGCATGTATTTGTGAAATATTGGTCATTGATGGGGGCAGTACGGATAGTACCGTTGCTGTAGCCCAATCCTTAGGGGCAACCGTAATCTCATCTGAACGCGGAAGGGCAAAACAAATGAACCTTGGTGCACAGGTAGCAACCGGGGAACTCCTTTATTTTTTGCATGTAGATACGGTGCCACCAAAAGGTTTCGATTCCCAAATTAGTGCCGCGTTTTTAAACGGAAATGAAGCAGGATGCTTTAGATTACAGTTTGACAGCAACCATCCTGTACTCCGCTTTTTTGCTTGGTGTACCCGCATTAACCATAAACTGTGCAGAGGGGGAGACCAATCGCTTTTTATTTCAAAAAAGCTTTTCCATAAAGTTGGGAACTTCAATGCTGCCTATACCATTTATGAGGACAACGAATTTATAGGTAGAATTTATAAGTTGGCAGACTTCACCATACTACCCAATACTGTAAAGACATCGGCAAGAAGGTATAAAAACAAAGGGGTATTTACCTTACAGTATCATTTTGGCATAGTGCACCTGAAACATTATTTGGGAGCAGGACCAGCATCACTTTACAGTTATTACAAACAGCATATCTCTATGTAAAACAAGAATCTGCCGAAGATTTTCGATACCTCCCCTCTTTAATGCCGTCACTGGAACTGACACTCGGAATAACTAAATTTACTCTGATTCAAAATCTAGCAACACCCCTTCCCCAATCCATTTTGCAAGTGCCTGCCTATTGTCAGGATCTAAAATACGGCGTTGATCCTTATTGTTTTTGATATTTCCAATTTCTATATAGGCCATGGCAGGATGGGTTTTCCGAACCATATATAGCTCTGTTCGGTCTCCCAAAGTACCGTCATATACTCTATTAGGTTGATATTTTTTATATTTTTTCTGAAAAGTGGCGTGAATATTCTCCGCTAGTTTTTTACCGTTCTTGCTTTTTTCATGATGGTAAAAGAACACATCTATATTCTGACCTTTACTACGACTATCTACATGGGTTACAATGAGCCGCTGGTACTTACCCTTATTCTCCCTGTAAAGCTCGTTTACGATATCAACACGCTGTTTTAGTCGGGCTAATTGATTTAAAGGAATTGTTTTATCCGGGTAGGCAACCTCGTCTCTATCTATCTCTAAAATTCTATCGTCGCGTATCCCATCGTTCTCATCCCTGATAATAATATACACCATGGCGCTATGCGCCAATAATTCCCTGGCCAAACGCAGGGTAATGTCGTATGCATATTCATCTTCGGCTATTTCATTTTTTGCATATACCGCCGTGGCACCAGGATCAGGCCCGCCATGCCCAGAAACCAAATAATATACGTTTCCTTTTAAACGTTCGCTTTTTTTAACCACCGTTTTGTGTTTTTCGCCAAAAATGATAAAGGCTTCGCTCTTTATTTCTTTAACCTCCTTAGATTTAGATTTTATAGAATCTACTACTTGAGTACTATTTGTTACACTTGGAATTCTATAGGCACGTCCTTCATACAAATGAACGCTATCTCTTAGATTCTCTACATTGAGACCAATGAACGCATCGTAATACTCATACGGACTCACTTCATTTTTACGCAACAGCGACAGAATCCCGTCTCCTTTTTCTGCAACTACCGTTTCTAAGGAATCTTGGGCTGTACCAATAAATCCGACAGTGCAAATAAATAAGCAAAAAATCAACTTTTTAATCATGTGGTTTGAAAAACAAAATCCATGCCGAACCCGCGAATGAACAACTATACCTACTCGGCACTGGTTGTAGTTGTGCGATCTTGAAGAATACCTTTGGCAATCAGTTGTGGTAATACCGATTTTCCGGAACGAAGGCGTATCCCCTCGGGTTCCCCGTTAATATCCATAATCGTTAGGGACGGTAATAAATTTTTTGCGAGGTACAAATTTGGAGCATCCTTAAAAGGAGATATACCCTGATCAGCCTTCACTTCTCCTAACGCATTTTTTTTGAAAATTTCCCTAAAAGCATCTGCCAATCGTTGTCCGTCCTGACTTTTATCATAGTGATGCATTGTTATGGATACACCCTTATTTTTCATTTTTGAATCTTGTATCATCAATACGCGTTGGTAACTACCATTATGTTTTAAATACTTCTTATTGACGATGCTCGTAAGTTCCCCAAAATTGGCAATTTCATTTTCAACTTCAGTCAAAGTGCTATCCTTTGATACGAGCGTATTATTCTGTTCCAGTACATATATCCTTGCTCCCTTCTCCATTAAATCCTTGGAAAGTTCCAATGTAAAAGCATCCTGGCTATTTTCCTTTTTCTGCTCTGGTTCGGTGCTTTTGTATAGGAGATAATATACAGTATTCTTTAGAGTGGAGTCCCGCTTTTTCATGTTTACCAAGTCAGCCTCAAACAAAGGCGACTCTTCATTGTCATCCACGTTTATTATGGTTCCTGTATTTTTAAAGGAATCCTGTGCATAGGGCAATAGGTATTTCCTACCCACAACGAGTTCACTTGCACCTTTGATTTCATCCTTGTTCAACTCTAAAAAATCGACATAATAATTTACCGGATGAATTCCAGCTCTTCTTAAGATTGAAAAAATACCGTCTCCTTTTTTTGCAATGATAGTATCCAATTCCGTTTGACTAAACAGGGCGGTGTAACTACATAAAATAACTAATACTAAAAAGGGATTTATTTTCATGCGAGCGGCTTGGTAATAGTTAGGCAAATATTGTTAAAAATATTGACCAATTCCAAAGACAATTCCGTTAGCGCTGTCTTTTGTGATTCCATATCCGTAATCGATACGGAATATCGCATTAAATATACGTTTATGTATAAATCGAAGTCCGACTCCTGGATACACACGAAGATTTTCCGAATCCAGGAAATCCCCGAAATCTCCTCCTGGATTTCTCCAAGTGCCTCCGTCTATAAAAACATTCCCTTGAAGCACGAACCAATCTTTATCAACCAAGGTATGGCGGTACTCCGTGTTAAAAACAATAGCTCCCGTGCCACGGTCTATGGTATTGCCTACCCCGCGTATGTTCAGGTTATTATCTACGGTAAATGGCGCGAACGGACTATTGACATTGCTTGCCAATCCCAAACGCAATCTATTGGCCCAGTTGCCGCTGGCACCTACTCTTTTGTAATACATAAAATCATTGAACCCAATAAGAAACTCTGGTAAGGCAATATCTGAACTTCCCACATACTGAAAATTTAGATTGCTCCGAAAGCCATCCAAATAATAGTAAAAATAATTGATGTTATCGTAATCGTAAATAAGTTTGAACAAATGCTTGTCCACATTTAAGGCTAAGGGCACATTGGGCTGTGTAGCCCCTGCGAGGTATTGATAGTCTTCGGTAAATAGGCTAAACCCTAATTCCATCCTATTCTTAAAATTAAACTCATACATCCCTAAAAGCTCAAATCCGGTATTACTATAGCGATAATCTGCCGTATCATCGGAAAAAAACACAGGCTCTTGTGTAGTAAAATCATTGTAGTTGAAAGCCAAACCAAGCTTGTTAGAAAATAGATAAGGTGCCCTAATACTAAATCCGTAAGAATTAAAAACATCCAACTGGTAAAAACCACCAACCGTAATGTTGCTGCCCAAAAAATTAAACTCCTGCAGCCCAATCCTAAACGCAAAATCATCATTTGCAGAACTGAATAAATTCGCAAATGGGATTATGGTGAAGTTTTCCTCTATAGTAAAAGTGAGGTCATACTTTTTATCATTCCGTGAATCAACGGTATAATAGGCATGGGAAACAGAAGGTAGCCTTTTTAAACGGGTCATATCCTTTTCTAGTAGCACAGAATCCAAGAACATGCCCACTTTCGATTCCAATAACTTTACAAGTGCTGCTGGTTTGGTCTTTTTTAGGCCCTCTAATTTTATTTCCGCAATGGTTCCTTCCTGCGCATGCAGAAACGCGCAGCCAATAAATAGAACACAAAATAGAGGAAGGCTTAACTTCATTACCTTTTTTATAGCAGACTAAAAGTAGGGATTACTTCTTATAAAAGTATCACATTATACATTGAATGGTGGTTAAGGAACAAAACTGCGCTCTACAAACAGGTTTACCCAGTTATCCTCGCTTACAGCTAAAAGGGTAAAGTCATAATTTGAGTTTGGTTGTAGGTCTGGGGGCTCAACCGGTGTTATATTCAACACCACATTATCCAATTCGTAGTATCTAAAAAATTGATCAACCGTATAGGTGCCGGAAAGTAAATTATTATCCGCATCCGAAATTACCTGAAAGTAAATTATGGTATCGTTATACAGTCCGTCTTCCCAAGTAATTAAAGGATTGGTGCTGTTTTCCTGAATATTGACATTCTCCGGACTATATTCCGTGGGTTTTGTTCGGTTTTTGATTCTGATGGGATTGGAAACATGTATTTTGTTTTCCTCTTCAAAAGTTACAATGACCCATTTCTCCTCCGTAATAGCGACATCGAACTTTTTCATAAATCCATTAAACACATCAGAAAGCGGTGCGGTTATGGGTTCATAGCTTTCAAAATTATCTTTATCTATTGCATCTGAAGTGGCCTCAAAATAGCTGATATTAGTAGCTCTTGACCTAGGATATAAAAAAACGCTGACCAAGTCGTCCGCTTGGTTGCTAGCCGCACAGGCGATGACATTATCCATTACAGATTCCCTGGTTTCTAAGTACGTAGCCAACGTGGTGAGTTCCTCTTTATCATTGGAACAGGACATCAAAAAGAGAAAACTATAGACGAGGTATTTTTTCACTTTTTAAACAATTTATAATGATATTCTATAATTTGCTGCGCAGGCTTGTTCTGTGGCGTAAAACGATTATCCGATTCCCCGCCGGACTTTTCATGCTGTATAAACCATTTCCAAACATAGCCGCCCGCGAACCAATCCTCTGTCCAGAATTCCTGAAAAATAGCTTTCTTGGCGTTCACCTGCCCCTCTAGGTTAACACCTTCCTCGGTACGGTCTACCAACCAAGGTTTTTTGGCCGTATAATCCATGCTCCGGTAGCCAAATTCGGTAAACAAGACCTGTCTATCGTTCTCCTTTGCTACCTCTAAAATCTTACTTTTCCACCGCTGCCAACCTTCTCTAAGCTCTGTTATTGTGGGCGTTTTGGACTCCGATAAGGGGAAATAAGCATCAATTCCGATATAATCCAGTTCTTTCCAAAAAGGTGTACGTTTATATTCGTCCCAGTTCGCAGCGTATGTGAGTTTACCTGTATATACCTTTCTTATTTTTCCTATCAAACGCTGCCAATATTCTGGCCTGTTTTCTACAAATTTTTCCAACTCGGTTCCAATACAAAAAATTGGCACTTTGGTCTCCTCGGCCAATTCTGCATAGGATAATATAAAACTATCATAGGAATCTTCCAGCTCCTTCCATTGCTCTTCTGTGTTCATCGTAATGGTTCCGGTAAACTCCCCTTTCCATACCCATATTTGGGGTTTCAGCATGACGGATATGCCGTTCTTTTGTAAAAGCTCTATATACTGCTTTGCGCCTTTTTTGGTTTCCCCGAACCACTGCCTGTCCGTATCATAAATAATCTCTGGATGCACTGTTTCGCGCATAAAACCAAAGGGCATTACCGCAGCACTATTGGCACTTACTTTTAGAACCTCATCTACCTGGGACTGCACTACCTCCTCCCTTGAGGCCACAAAACTTACCCCATTTATCTTTTGCTGAGCCCTACCTGAACAGCAGAATTGCAAACCACAAAGGAATAGAAGTCCTAATTTTTTCATAGCAACTACTTTAGACTTCTAAAGTAGCCAATTTCTTTGCCGTTAGGTATTACAAGGCTAAAAAATACCCCGCAGACCCAAGTTAAATGTTTGGCCTAGTCCTGGTGTTGTTTCCCCTGACAAAATTGGTGTAGAGCACTTCAAGGTTCAAGGCATCGGTCAATTGGTATTTGGCACCACCTCCCAAGGCAGTAAAATCTTGGGTAAAATCGTTCCCCAAATTTAAGCGTTGTAAATGTTGAGCCAACACCAATACGGTAAATTTGCTAGTGGGGAAATAACTTAGAAAAACACCGGGGTTTACATTTAAGCTATTGTTCGCAAAGCTTTTGGCTTCATCGCCAAAATTAAGCTCCGTTGTCAATTCAGTGAAAAGCTGCCACTTGTTTCCAGGAAAAGTATGATCGTAAAACAGTCGGTTTTGCCAAACAGATCCTTTTTGTTCCAAGAACACACCATTTTCCGTTTCATTATCTATCAAGGGAATAAAAAAGGAACTTTGTATGGAAAAATTACTGAGGGATTTAAAAGGAACATATTTTATGGAAGGAGCAAATGCCGTAAGTCCGGCCCGGGACCTATCGTCGCCGCTAAAACTAAAAACATCGAGTGCACCACGTTCATCGTTCGGAGAACTAATAACATTGGAACGCAATCTGGCAATAAAACCAAGGTTAACCCTGTTATTTTTCCCCACACCGGTATAAAATTCAAGAGTCGACGTAAAAAAAGACTGCCTTGGCTGTGTTCCCTCAGCAAATGTACTTTCAGTTTCCGTATACAGGTTATTAAACCATTTGATATCTACCTGCCCTTTACCTATTAATTTGGACGGTGTGTATTGTTGAATATTACTTAGTTGCTGTAAACTGTCTTGGGCAAACCCTCCAAAAAAGGCAAAAAGGGTCAGGACAAGAAACGTGCTTCTTTTTAAATGATTCATTAGTCGTTATTTATGTTATTGTTGATTATTTAGTTGATGGCGTTCAAAGTCCAGTCATAAGGGTAGTAAGATACTTTAGCCCCGTCGGGAAGTTTTTCCGTTCTATAGGTATTGATGAAATCTACCAAACTTGCTCCGTTCCGCTTAAAATCTCCCGTATACCACTCGAATATCTGGGAAATCTGTACCCGATTTTTCTTTCCTAATCTGATAAAGTTAGCATCGTTCAGTGCCTTTACGGTCTGTTTTTCCAATTGGGCATCTAAGGTAGCTGGCATGTAGGCAGCATCTATTATTGGTGGACATCCCAAGCCGGCGCAGACCAGTACAAAGTGAAATCTTGGTTCTTGAGGAAAATTGGGACGTAAAAGTTTATTTTCAATATCGTTAAGTGTGATGTTCTGCCCCCCAACATCGTAAGTATTCTTATCAAAAAAACCAGGTACGTCCAAGGGTGATTTTAATGGATAGTTGTTTACCACGCCTTTGATTACCATGATATTATATGTATTGATCCAAAATGCTTGGTATTTGGCAGCATCCGTTTTTTCTACCCTGATATCCTTTGCGGCGGCTACTAAGGAATTTAGCTCATCTGGATTTTCCTTTATCGCCTTGTAATCCACACGTCCGTTTTGCACAGCACTTTTAAGAAAGCTATCCGTGTTGGCAAAAAAATCGTTTAGCCCTTGTGCGTTTAGCCCCTGTATCATAACCATAAGCAATATGAGTCCGATATACCTCATTTTATTTTTCATTGTTATTTATTTTAATTTGATTAGTGCTTTACCATCTGTCGAAACCATATGTTTAACCCTACACCCGTATTTCTTTTTTATGATTAATTTAAGATTTGATATTTTCTGCTCCTATTTTTCAACTTATTCAATTAGCTAAACAACACTAAATCAATTACTTTACAAATATCAGCTCTAAGTATCACGATTCTATAACGAATTTATAATTGATATAAATTAACTCGCTGTGTTAAGTTCTTACCTTTAACTACGACACAACCTTCAACAAAACCATTGTATGCAACATATCGTTATTATTGGAAATGGCATATCCGGAGTTACATTGGCGCGGCACGTGCGAAAGCTTTCCGACCACAAGATTACGATCATCTCCGCTGAAACAGACTACTTTTTTTCCCGTACCGCACTGATGTACGTGTATATGGGACACATGAAATTTGAACATACCCAACCGTATGAAAACTGGTTTTGGAAGAAAAATAGAATAGACCTGGTAAACGGATTTGTAACCGAAGTGCAAACGGGCAATAAGAAAGTAACTTTGGCCAACGGCACTAATGTGTCTTACGACAAACTAGTAATCGCAACAGGTTCTAAACCAAATAAGTTTGGATGGCCCGGACAAGACTTGGAAGGGGTGCAAGGCTTATACTCAAAACAGGACTTGGACCAACTGGAAAAATCCGCACCGGACAATGAGACCTGCCAACGGGCCGTCATTGTGGGTGGCGGACTCATAGGTATAGAAATGGCAGAAATGCTACGTTCCCGTAAAATTCCCGTTACCTTTTTGGTACGGGAAAAAAGTTTTTGGAACGGCGTTTTGCCATCGGGAGAATCTGCTTTGATCAACGAACATATTCTAGAACATCATATAGACCTAAGATTGGACACCAACTTAGCGGAAATTCTAGCAGATAAATATGGAAGAGCACGAGCGGTAACCACTGACAAAGGCGATACTATCGAATGTAATGTTGTGGGATTAACAGCTGGTGTAACTCCGAATATTGATTTTCTAAAAACTTCTGGAATAGAATTAGGTAGAGGTGTAAAAGTAAATCGACTTTTAGAAACCAGCGTACAAAATGTCTATGCCATAGGTGACTGCGCAGAACAACATGAAGCCATTGGTAACCGTAGACCCATAGAAGCGGTTTGGTACACCGGAAGGATGATGGGCGAGGCGCTAGCGCAAACACTTTGCGGTAATTCCACCGAATACAATCCTGGGCACTGGTTCAACTCGGCAAAATTCTTGGATGTAGAATACCAAACTTACGGATGGGTATTTAGTGAGCGTAACAAAAAAGACAATGAGCAGCACTTTCACTGGCGACATGAAAAAGAAAAAATATGTATCACTATCGCTTATGACAAGAAGTCCAAGCTATTCTTGGGCATCAACACCTTTGGAATACGTATGCGGCACGAAATTTTTGACCGTTGGCTCACAGAAAAAAGAGATATAGACCACGTTATGGAATATCTAAAAGACGCCAATTTTGACCCGGAGTTTTACAAACAGTATGAGGAACAAATTGTAACCGAATACAATAAGGAAATGGGTACTAACATAAGTACAAAGAAAAAAAGTTGGAAACGGATTTTTAACAAGGCATAGATATATAGAGATCAAAGTTGGATACTGAAACAAGTGCAGCATACTCCTTTGGGACCATTCAAACTAACATACATGAAAACAATAAAAAACATAGGTCTAGTTATCTTTTTAGTTGGTCTGGCCATATTTACAGTCCTGCCTGTAATAGGCACTTACAAACTAAGCTCGGATACCTTTACTGAATTTGTAGCGTCAAAAGGAATCAAGAGCGAACTGTTGGTATCCGATATAGAATCCCAAGTTGTAGGCAAATCTTTTGATGGAATGATGGCCTTTGCTCCCAAAATAACGGAGGCTTTGGAATCTGCTAACACCACGCACCGCAAGAACAAAGAATATAAAAAAATAATCTACACAGGCCCGCACGATATGGCGGCGGAGTTGGGTAAAAAGTCGGGAGTTGGCTTTATTGTGGAGAACAAGGGATTGATGTGGCTCCTAACTTTTGGCCTGGGAATAATCGGAGCGCTGATGTTCATCCTTCCCAATGTAATTCTATTAGGGCAAAAGGGAATCAAAAATGACGGAATTTATCACCAAAGCAGCACGAACCAAGGCTGGATTGCCTGGCTGGTATTTATCTTTTTGGTTAGCTTTTATTTGGTATTATATTTTCGTTCGGAATATGCTGTTAATTGGACCTATTTGGTAGACCCCATTAGTGAAAGTTTAAGTGGCAACCTAGCCGGGCATTGGTTCGTTTATGGTTTTATGTACTGTGTGGTCATGACCGTAATGGCCGTACGTATGTATATCAAATACCGTCACAATATCTATCAGGTTGTACGGACTACCTCCGTATTGTTCTTTCAGATCGTTTTTGCGTTTCTGATTCCCGAAATTATGGTGCGCCTGCAAATGCCTTACTATGATTTTAAAAATGCATTTCCTTTAGATTACGATTTCTTTTTTCAGTGGAACCTGAAGTCGCTCCTTGCAAGCGGAGGAATAGGTATGTTCATTTTGTTCTGGGGCGTATTACTTACCTTGGTCATTGTGCCTGTAATGGTTTATTTTTTTGGAAAGCGATGGTATTGTTCTTGGGTCTGTGGTTGTGGTGGTCTTGCCGAAACTTTGGGCGACCCCTATAGACAACACTCCAGCAAATCGCTCTTTTCTTGGAAGGTAGAGCGTTGGTTGGTACACGGTGTACTTGTTTTCGCAGTAGTTATGACCGGACTTACCCTCTATAGCTTCTTTGCGGAAACAGGAACCGTTCTTGGCTTAAAGACTTCAAGTGTTCAAAATACCTATAGTCTGTTAATTGGTGCTGTATTTGCCGGTGTAATTGGAACTGGCTTTTATCCAATTTTCGGTAATAGAGTATGGTGCAGGTTCGGTTGTCCCTTGGCTGCTTACCTTGGTTTTGTCCAACGATTTAAATCTCGGTTTAGAATTACGACCAATGGTGGACAATGTATCTCTTGCGGTAATTGTTCTACTTATTGTGAAATGGGAATTGATGTACGCGCTTATGCTCAAAAAGGGGAAAATATTATACGCTCTAGTTGTGTAGGATGTGGGGTTTGCTCGGCAGTATGTCCAAGGGGCGTTTTAAAATTGGAAAACGGACCAGAAAAGGGACGCATTAATCCAACACAGGTACTTTTGGGCAATGATGTTGATTTGATGGAGCTGATGAACGAGAAATAAGCTTTTGGCTTCAAAATAAAAGCATGGAATGGCAGGGAAACAGCGTTGTTAGTTATTAACAAAAGGATGTCATTGGGTATGTACGGGTCGGTGGACCAAAATAAATGTTAGTAATTTTCAATAACTTCGACCTATTAAAATAAAAACCGTGTTTTACAGAATATATATTCCACTAATCTTTCTTATGTTATCGGCCAGTTTGCCTGATGACAATACCTACGAGAAAACCTACCACGAGAATGGCAAACTTAAATCGGAAGGCTGGCTGCGTTTTAACGTAAAAACGGGCTATTGGAAATTCTACCATGAAAACGGAAAAATAGCTTCCCAAGGGCATTTCGAATATGGAAAAAAGGAAAAATACTGGTATTTCTACAGTGAGAATAGGATACGGGAACAAGAAGGCCATTTTTCAGATGGGGAAAAAATAAATTGGTGGCTTTTTTACGACAAACAAGGACGTATCAATCATAAATGTCAACTTAATAAGGGTGTGAAAAATGGCTATTGTTTAAAGTATTCGAACAACGCCTTAACTTCTGCCGAAAAGTATAAGAATGGTAAAAAAATTAAGGAATGGTCCGACTTCAGTGCTTTTAGAAAGGAAAATTCAATGTCTGACTTAGAATAATGACGGATATTAAAGTAATTATTCCGGCTTTTAACGAGGCGGACTCTATAAGTAAAGTAGTAAAGGAACTTCCCTCCTCGGTATCTGAAATAATCGTTGTCAACAACAATTCTACTGACAGCACGGTACTAAATGCAGAAAAAGCTGGGGCTACTGTGCTTACAGAAAATCGAAAAGGATATGGATACGCCTGTCTTAAAGGACTGGATTATATAGCCAAACAATCCAAAGTACCCGATATTCTCGTATTTATCGATGGAGACTATTCAGATTATCCAGAGGAATTAGAAAAAGTGATAGCTCCTATTATAGAGAAAGATATTGATTTTGTTGTTGGCGCCAGAGCAAAAAACCTACGTGAAGAAGGTTCAATGACTCCACAGCAGGTTTTTGGAAACTGGTTGGCTACATTTTTAATGCGTTTATTTTTTGGCGCAAAGTTTACGGATTTAGGTCCTTTTAGGGCTATTAAATACGAAAAGCTTAAAGAATTGGAGATGCAGGACAAGACTTATGGATGGACGGTTGAGATGCAGTTGAAAGTTTTACGAAAAAAAATGACATATACCGAAGTACCAGTACGTTACAAAAAAAGAATTGGTGTTTCTAAAGTGTCCGGTACCGTAAAAGGAAGTATATTTGCCGGCATAAAAATATTGGCTTGGATATTTAAATACAGTTTAAAATAATATGGCACTAACCATTGCTTACATCATCATCGCAATTTACAGTATTTCACTACTACTGATTTTCTTTTATAGCCTAGCCCAGTTAAATCTATTGGTCAATTATCTAGGTCAAAAAAGACAGAATCAAACAGCACCCAAATACAACCTATTAGACCCAAAAGAAATTCCTTATGTTACCATACAGCTACCTGTCTATAACGAGGAGTACGTTATGGAACGTCTTTTAGAAAACATTGCCAAAATAGAATATCCCAAGAGTAAATTGGAGATACAGGTGTTAGATGATTCCACAGATGAATCTGTTGTAGACACAGCTGAAAGTATTGCCGCGCTACAGGGAACAGGATTGGATATTACACATATTCGCAGAACAGACCGTTCGGGTTTTAAAGCTGGAGCATTAAAAGAAGGTCTAGAGATTGCGAAAGGTGACTTTATTGCCATATTCGATGCCGATTTTCTTCCCGCACCGGATTGGTTAAAGAAAACTGTTATTTATTTTAAGGACCAAGAAATAGGTGTGGTGCAGACCCGTTGGGGACATATCAACCGAGATTACTCTACGTTGACTAAAATTCAGGCTTTTGCACTTGATGCTCATTTTACCTTAGAGCAAGTAGGGCGCAATGCAAAAGGGCACTTTATCAATTTTAACGGTACCGCAGGGATTTGGAGAAAGGAATGTATCCTTGATGCTGGTAATTGGGAAGGCGACACCTTAACCGAAGACCTAGACCTAAGCTACCGTGCACAATTGAAAAACTGGAAATTTAAGTACTTGGAAGATGTAGAAACACCGGCAGAACTTCCTGTCGTTATTAGTGCGGCTCGTTCGCAACAGTTTCGTTGGAATAAAGGCGGTGCAGAGAATTTTAGAAAAACAGTGCTAAGCGTTGTTACGGCTAAGAACATCCCTTTTAAAACAAAATTCCATGGTGTTATGCACTTGCTGAACAGTTCCATGTTTTTATGCGTATTCATTGTGGCCTTTTTAAGCATACCTATGTTATACATCAAAAACGCATACGGTCATCTAGGTTGGGTGTTTGAAGCTACTAGCTTCTTTATTTTGAGTACAATAATTCTTTTTGTCTGTTATTGGTTCACCTACAAGAGTATTCAAGGGAGCGGCTTTGATAATTTTATCAGTTATATAAAAATATTCTTTACATTTTTCTCGGTTGCATTAGGCTTCTCCTTACATAATTCTATAGCCGTACTAGAAGGACATATGGGGAAAAGAAGTGAATTTGTTCGCACGCCAAAATTCAATATTAACAATATAACGGAAAGTTGGAAAGGCAATAAGTACCTGACCAAAAAACTATCGCCCAATATGATTTTGGAGTTTGCGCTAATGGTCTATTTCCTATTTGGCATGTATAGCGCTATACCACTAAACGATTTTGGATTGTTTCCATTCCACTTTATGTTGTTCCTAGGTTTCGGATTTGTTTTCTTCAAATCCTTAACGGCAAGGGCTTAAGAAATTGAAAGCAGTTTTTTAAGGCTTGGTTTAAAAGGAAAGCTTGCCCTACACCTTAAGTAGAGAATAAATACAAGCACTTTTTTAGAATTAACGGCTTTACCCTCGTAAAACAGAATTATAGTTTTAAGAATACGTAAAGCCGTATGAAGTTCTGCTTTTTGTATATCATAACCCTAGATTTCAATAAGAGATGATACTTATAGACCAACCCTATGTTTCGGATTTTTTGATAAAAACAATCAAAGAAAATAACTATGAACTCATTGCTACGAAGGAAGCGAAATCCTTGATTAATGATGACGCGATTAATTGGATTTCCGAAAACGAAGCAAAAACCAAGATCACAAATACCGAAAACCCGCTTATATACACCAATTCTGAAAATTCATTGTCATGGATTTTTGAGCATCTGAAAAAAACCAAACGCCCAACCCAGATAGGTTTGTTTAAGGACAAGTATAAATTTAGGGAACTGACAAAAGGGCTATTTCCCGATTTTCTATTTAGAAAAATTACCATAGAAGAGATTCAAACGGTAGCTATAGAGGAATTAAAGCTCCCCTTTGTTATCAAGCCTTCTTTAGGTTTTTTTAGTATTGGAGTACATATTGTCCACACCAAAGAAGATTGGGTTACCGCCCAAAAAAAATTAAATTATGAAAATCTAAAAAGTATCTATCCTAAGGAGGTCATGGATGCCTCTACGTTCATTATAGAGGAATATTTAGAGGGAGAAGAATTTGCCATAGACGCTTATTTTAATGAGCAGGGAGAAGCAGTTATCCTAAATATTCTTCATCATAAGTTTTCTTCAGGTACAGATGTAAGTGATAGGATGTACACTACTTCGCAAGGTATTATCCGTAAGCATATTAAAGCAGTAGAAGTATTTTTAACACCCATTGGAGAGAGAGCCGAGTTGAAGAATTTTCCATTACATCTAGAAGTTAGAATTGATTCACACGGACTTATAAAACCCATAGAAATAAACCCACAAAGGTTTGGAGGCTGGTGTACCACGGGAGATCTGTCTTGGTATGCCTTCAACATTAATTCCTACGAATATTTTTTTCAGAACAAAAAGCCCAATTGGAAGGAAATTTTTAAAGAAAAAGGAAATGAAAGCTATAGCATCATCTTATTGAACAACAATTCTGGTATTGATCCTTCGGAAATTTCCAACTTCGATTTTGATATGCTCCAAAAGGATTTAGAGAACATTCTGGTTATACGAAAATTGGATTTCAACAAATATCCCGCATTTGGGCTCTTATTTACGGAGACCAGCGAAGGAAATGAAAAAGAATTGGATGATATCCTTAATTCAGATTTAAGAAAGTATATAATAACCAATATAGACTAGCGAAAAGGAACCCCATCTTTATTACTCTACTATTCTAAATTCTAAGCATTACCTTAATGCATCCGCAACTCAAAATAGTTTAAACCCCATGTCAATAACAATCATTGGAGCAGGTTTATCTGGTCTTTTAACGGGCTACCTCTTAAATAAAGAAGGGATTCCCTTTAAAATTTTAGAAGCGAGAACTCGGGCTGGCGGAAGAATCAATACCCTATACCAAACAAACCAAGCCCCTGTTGAAATGGGAGCCACTTGGTTTACCAAGCAACATACCCAGTTATTAGGACTTCTGAAAGAATTGGAATTGGGATATTTTGAACAGCGTATGGACGATACCGTATTTTATGAAACCTCAGCAGCCGTACCGGTGCAACGAGTTCAAATCCCTAGCCAAGCACCTAGCTTTAGAATCTCTGGTGGCACTTCCAGTCTCATAAATGCGTTACTAACGAATTTGGATGAAACCGATATTATATACAATCAAAAGGTAAACCACATAAAAATTAACGAAAAAGGTGTTGAAGTCCGTTCGGAAAAAATCTTTGAAAGCACCGCTGTTGTTTTGGCCCTACCTCCCAAACTGTGGGCTAAGAAGATAGTTTTTGAACCCAAATTACCACCAGATTTAATGAATGTAGCGATACAAACACAAACGTGGATGGAAGACTCCATTAAAATCGCCCTGACTTACGAGTATCCTTTTTGGGAACAGGATAGGATACCCAATACCTTATTTAGCAACTCGGGACCAATAACCGAATTTTATGACCACAGCAATCAAGTAAGATCTAAATATGCACTTTGCGGATTTGTAAGTTCATCGTTAAAAGAGCTTTCCTATGCTGATCGCCGTGAACGAGTACTCCAACAAGTCAAAAAAGTTTTCGGAACTAAAGCCAAAGAATTTACAAGCTATGAAGAATGTGTGTGGAGCAATGAAAAGTGCACCTATGAACACTCGGACATTCTTCTTTATCCACATCAAAATAATGGAAATCCAATTTTTAGGGAGCCCTATTTTGATGATAAATTGTTTATTTCTAGCTCAGAATCTGCAGCACAGTTCGCTGGCTACATGGACGGCGCCATAAAATCTGCATACCATATAACTGAAAAAATTATGAAAATGTAACTAGGTATTACATAAAGTAAGTTGCATCAAAAAAACCAACACTATTTTAGTATCTTAGACTTTAACCTTAATAAAATGAATACCGCACAACGACTTGGATATCCTGAAAATGCCAAACTAATCATTATTCATGCAGATGATGCAGGACTTTCGCATTCACATAACAGAGCAACGATACAGTGCCTAGAAACAGGAATCGTAAATTCTTATAGCATTATGGTGCCGTGTCCATGGTATCATGAAATTGCTGTCTTTGCCAAGAATAATCCCAAACACGACTATGGCATACATCTGACCTTAACATGCGAATGGAACACCTATAAATTTGGACCGGTTTCACCCCTATCCGAAGTACCCAGTTTGGTAGATGAAAACGGGCATTTTTACAAAACCCGTGAAGAACTTAGAAAATATGGTAAACCAGAACATGTAGCCAAGGAATTGGAAGCGCAGGTACAAAAAGCATTAAAATTTGGATTAAACCCAACACATTTAGATGTGCATATGTATAGTGTTGGCGCACACGCCAATTTTTTCGAAGCCTACAGAAATTTGGGAGCAAAATATCAACTTCCAATTATGATAAGCGCAGAATTACTGTCAATGGTAGGGTTGAATCCTGAGGAGATTATCAGACCCAAAGATTTGACTACCCAGAAAATCCACATTGGAAAGTACGAACTATTTAAAGAGGGGACCTTAAAGGACTATTATACAAAAGTGGCCAACAATCTAGTTTCCGGGCTAAATGTGTTCTTATTGCACCCAGCATACAATGATATGGAAATGAAAGCCGTCACTATAGACCACCCTAATTTTGGGGCCGAATGGCGACAAATAGATACCGATTTTTTTACCAATCCAAATAATAAATCGCTATTTGAGCAGGAAGATATTCGTTTTGTAACCTGGAGGGAGCTGAAAGCAATTCAATCCAAATCTTAGAAATTTTAGGAATGCATTATATCCCGTGTTTTTTCAACTGCATAGAAAAACAGTAACTTCTATTTCATAATAAATACAAGATGAACAATATAAACATACAAGGGCTACAATGGGATGCAAAATCCTCCTTTCAGCGTGGATCTGCAAAAGCACCTGCATTAATTAGGAAAGCACTCTTCAGTGATTCTATGAACCTATTTTCGGAAAATGGAGTTTCCATAGAAAACGAAATGATTAGGGATAAAGGGGATTTTGAAATTAAAGAGTATTTTGATATTGAAAGAACTACCCGCGAACACCTAGGAAAGGGAAATAAAATACTGTCCTTAGGAGGTGACCATTCTGTAACTTTTCCTATAATTAAAGCATATCATGACAATTTTCCAAAGTTAGACATTTTACATATTGATGCTCATGCAGACCTCTACCACGAATATGAGGGCGACCCATATTCCCATGCCTGCCCTTTTGCTCGTATCATGGAAAACGGTTTGGCCGTACGCTTGGTGCAGGTAGGAATACGTACCTTAAATCCGCATCAGTCAGCGCAAGCAAAAAAATACAAAGTAGAAATACAGGAAATGCGTCATCTGGAAAAGATGTCTATACCTAAGTTTAAAAATCCTCTCTATATTTCCCTAGACATGGACGGTTTTGATCCTGCCTTTGCACCCGGTGTTTCGCATCATGAACCCGGTGGACTATCTTCTAGACAGGTCATTGATATCATACAAAATATAAACACAGAAGTTGTTGGTGCAGACATTGTAGAGTACAATCCCGATAGGGATGTAAACGACATGACCGCTTACTTGGCGGCAAAAATGATGAAAGAACTTTTGGCCAAAATGATAGAATATTAGTAGCATTACTTCCACAATCAACAGTTGATTGATGGCTTGTGAATTCTATACACGCATCATTATTATATAGGACACAAAATCATTCTAAGTAATTTATAATTAGTATTTTATAACAGCTTAAGCATGCTTTAAAAATACCCCTAACACATAGAACAAGCCTCAACCAAAAACAAGCATCGCCAACCTCTTTTTAGAACAAGGATTTTGGTATCTTTCCGCTAATAAACACGCAACAAGGTTAACGCGTTTACCAAAAACAAACTGACCGTGGTTTTCCTTTGTTTTATGAAGGGCAATACACAAATCCAAATTAAATTAGAATCACATGCACATTCCTTTGTTACAGGACATTTTAATTCTCTTGGTGTTTTCGGTAGTGATTGTGTTTTTACTACAACGCCTTAAATTACCCTCGGTAATTGGTTTTCTAATTGCAGGAGTTATTATAGGACCTTATGGCCTAAGTTTAGTGAAAGAGGTGGAGGAAGTTGAAATCCTATCCGAGATTGGGGTTATCCTATTACTGTTTGTCATTGGTATGGAACTGTCTATAAAGCAACTCGCTTCTATAAAGAAAACCGTATTTCTTGGCGGTTTTTTACAGATGGGGACTACGCTGGTCGTTGCAGGTCTAATCTATTATTTTTTAGGCAATTCTTGGAACGAATCTTTATTCATTGGCTTTCTGTTTTCATTATCCAGTACGGCCATAGTATTGAAAACCTTACAAGATCAGCGCGAGATGCACACACCGCATGGCAGAAATGCCTTGGCTATATTAATTTTTCAGGATATCATCGTAGTTCCAATGATGCTGATTACACCTTTAATCGCAGGGGACTCTGGAGATCTTTCTACAAGCCTACTAAGTTTACTGCTAAAAGCTGCAGTGGTCATCGTGGTTACGGTTTTGCTCGCACGCTATGTAGTACCAGAACTTATGCATGCCGTTGCCAAGACGAACAGTAAAGAACTATTCCTCCTACTAACCGTTACCATCTGTTTTGCAGTGGCCTTTATTACTTCGGAAGCGGGACTCTCCTTGGCCTTAGGAGCCTTTATGGCAGGACTCATCATTTCGGAGTCGGAATACAGTTACCAAGCTACCAGCGTTATATTGCCTTTTAGGGAATTGTTTATCAGCTTCTTTTTTGTGTCTATAGGGATGTTACTAGACTTAAGTTTTTTCTTTGAGAACATTTGGACCATAAGCCTTTTGGTACTCGCCGTATTCGTTATTAAGACCATAGCTGCAGGAATTGCAGTAGCTGTACTTAATTATTCTAAAAAAACCGTTATCCTTACAGGACTGTCCCTGTTCCAAGTAGGGGAATTTGCTTTTATACTGTCCAAAGTGGGGATAGAGAATAATCTTTTAGACGTGGAGACCAACCAATACTTCTTATCGGTTTCTATAGTTTCTATGCTCCTTACGCCCTTTGTTATCATTTTTTCGGAAAACATGGCAAACAAGGTCATCGGCGTATCTCAAAAATTCGGTTATCTAAACAAAAATGATGCGCATGCAGAACTTGCAGAACTCCCTGGGGCACAGCTAAACAACCATTTGGTCATTATTGGTTATGGAGTAAATGGTAGTAACCTTGCCAAAGCCGCGGCGGATAGCAAGATTCCATACGTTGCCATTGAGATGGACGCAGAAACGGTAAAACAAGAACGTAAAAAAGGGGTGCCTATTCTCTTTGGAGATGCTACACAACATCATATTCTAGAAAAGGTACATCTGGAAGATGCTCGGGTAGCAGTCATTGCCATTTCAGACAACCACGGGACCAAAACGGCCATAAAAAACGTAAGATCTCTTTCCGAATCGCTCTATCTAGTGGTGCGCACAAGATATGTTAAGGAAACTTCGGAACTAATAGCCCTTGGCGCTGATATCGTAATTCCGGAAGAGTTCGAAACCTCGGTACAGATATTTTCCAGGGTGCTACAAAATTTTTTAATACCTGAGGATGATATAGAGCATATCGTAGAAAAGGTAAGGGCAGACAATTACCAACTCTTTAAGGACGATCAAAAACGTGCCACCACCTACAAGGCAAAAAATCTACCCGAATTTCATATTACCTGTTTAAAAATCACGTCGGACAGTAATAAATTTATAGGAAAGCCATTGTCAGAAATGAACCTCAGGGCCATTTACGGCATAAATATACTTGGCATTATGCGGAAAGATGAGATGCTTGACGCGGTGAATCCCGAAGAAGAGCTAAAACAACATGACGTACTTTATATTCAAGGGAATACGCATGATATTGAAGTTTTTCATAAAGTGATTAAGTAACCAAGTATATTTTATGGTTCAAAAAATGGAGTTTCATTAGTTGCGTTAACAAACACATTTTCAGTTTTACAACCTCGGCATTCACTTTACTATAATCTGTATTTTGAATAACAATAGTAGCCATGCCAAAAGTGATTTTGAACGGATAAAAAATTCTAGTAACCCAAATGGAGTATCAGAACCAACTTAACTAATAAAAGCGGATAACCTAGGTAGGAAACAAATTATACTTAGTTGCAAATACTTAACGTAATAAGCAAACATGAAATAGATTTATAACGTTTAAGAGGACTTGATTCTTACAAAACCGCTAAATTAGCAAGTATAACCAACCCGCTTAATGGCCAACAGATTTAGAACATACCTAATACTCCATAAGGTATCGCTTGTATTGGCCTTTATCAGCATCGTGTTCTACTACACTTTTGCCTATCAATTAGAGCGAACCGACTTTCCAAAACTCTTAGGACTATTTACAGCCCTGTTCTTTTTATGTTATAAATTGATACAATTCGAAAAATGGAACGCTACCTTCCTATTCTCGATAGGTGTTGTTTTTAGACTAATTTTTCTATTTGCCGAACCTAATCTTTCCCAAGATTTTTACCGCTTTATTTGGGACGGGGAATTGGTGCAAAATTTTATGAACCCATATATAGCCGCACCCAACACCTTAATTTCACAGCCCAACCTTATTATTTCCAATGCAGAACTACTGCACCAGGGCATGGGCAGTTTAAGTGCAAAACATTTCAGTAATTATCCGCCATTAAACCAACTCCTATTTGCTTTGGCAACACTGTTTAGTGGAAAAAGCGTCCTAGGTTCTATTCTTGGATTGCGCAGTATTATTATCCTGGCAGATATAGGTGTTTTTTATTTTGGAAGAAAGCTATTAAAAAAACTAAATCGCTCGGCCCATTTAATTTTCTGGTATTTTCTAAATCCCTTAATTCTTATAGAACTAACCGGGAACCTTCATTTTGAGGGGGTGATGCTTTTCTTTTTCGTTTGGTCTATCTACCTATTATCGATTCATAAATGGCAATGGGCAGGAGTGGTTTTGGCCTGTTCTATCTCCATAAAGCTAGTTCCCTTATTGTTTTTGCCATTATTCTTAAACTACTTTAGCTTTAAAAGAAGTATCCTTTTCTATACAATTGTCGGTTTCACTTCATTCGTATTCCTTGTCCCATTTTACTCTTCGGAATTCATAACCAACTATTCAAATACCATAGGGCTTTGGTTTTCGAATTTCGAATTCAATGCAAGTTTGTGGAACGTGGTGAAACACACAGGAATTCTTTTCGATGCCAAGCCCTGGGAACTAATTAAGACCTATGGAAAAATAACGCCGTTACTTACTATAGGTATTGTGCTCCTATTTACCTTTTTACGGAAGAATAAAGACCTTAGAACGCTTCTTTCCTCAATGTTATGGATACTTACTCTTTACTATTTCCTTTCCGCTACGGTTCATCCTTGGTATATTATTTTCTTGGTATTGCTTAGCATTTTCACAAATTTTAGATACGCTATAGTTTGGTCCCTTCTAGTGGTTTTAAGCTATTTTGCCTATTCCAAAACAGATTTTAATGAAAGCTTATCCCTTCTTGCTATTGAATATATTCTAGTAATAGGGTACATTATCTACGAAATAAGCGCACATCGTAACAAATCTTGAAATATTTGTAATTTTTTAAGCTTGCTTTAGGATAATTCGATATAAATTGTACATTTGAATTATAATGATAACAAAAGCACATACATATTCTTCGCATTGGACAGTTGTTCCAGTCGGTACTTTTGTTCCCGTACGCCGTCGTCGCCCGTAAGGGTACGAACTATTTATGGAAATAGGTGAGTCCATTTCCGCATAAGCAAAATCAATTTATTTTTTACTTTTTAAAACCATATAGCAATGAAACTTGTTGTTGCTAACGAATCACATTTCAAATACGCAAAGGATATTTGCGATACCATTGAAGAATCTGCCAAGGTTCGAGGTACGGGCATTGCAAAGCGAACACCCGATTATATTCAGAAAAAACTTCAAAACGGCAACGCTGTTATTGCCTTGGAGGGTGACATCTTTGCGGGTTTTTGTTATATTGAAGTTTGGGGACATGGAAAATATGTAGCTAATTCCGGCCTCATAGTACACCCTGATTTTAGGGGGCAAGGTCTTGCGAAAAAAATCAAACAACGTGTTTTTGATTTGAGCAAAGCAAAATTTCCCGATGCTAAAATATTTGGCATCACAACGGGACTCGCAGTCATGAAAATAAACTATGGGCTTGGTTACAAACCTGTTACGTTTTCTGAACTAACGGACGATCCAGAATTTTGGAAAGGGTGCCAAACCTGCAAAAATTTTGATATTCTAACACGAACCGAACAAAAATTATGTCTCTGTACTGGAATGCTACATGACCCAAAGGCCAAACCAGAGCCACATAAGGATAAAGTGAATGGAAAGGCATTTAAGAGACTGCGAAGTATAAAGGAAAGTTTGTTTTTAAATAAAAAAAAACGCTCCTAACCCATTACAAGTAAAAGAACAGAAAAAGCAAAAAATATCCTTTTGAACATATATAAAGAGGCCAGATAGAAGCAAAACATGGAACAAAATAAAGACAATGAAAAAATTAGTATTAGCATATAGTGGCGGACTGGACACCTCCTACTGCGCAAAGCATTTATCAAAGGATAAAGGATTTGAAGTACATGCCGTAAGCGTAAACACTGGTGGATTCTCTAAGGAGGAAATAAAGAACATTAAGGAAAAAGCATTGGCACTTGGGGCAACTAGCTACACCTCTATCGATGCCGTACAGATTTTTTATGACAAGGTGGTAAAGTATCTCATTTTTGGTAACGTCCTAAAAAACAATACCTATCCCTTATCCGTAAGTGCGGAACGTATTGTGCAGGCTATTGAAATCGTAAACTATGCAAAAAAAGTTGGCGCTAACTATATTGCACATGGTAGTACCGGAGCAGGAAATGACCAAGTTCGTTTTGACATGATATTTCAAATTATTGCGCCTGAAATAGAAATTATCACGCCAATTAGGGATAATAAACTATCCCGTGAAGCAGAGATTGCTTACCTAAAAGAGAACGGCGTTGATTATTCTTGGGAAAAAGCTAAATATTCCATTAACAAAGGCCTTTGGGGAACATCGGTAGGTGGGGAAGAAACGCTGACCTCCGAAAAACCTTTGCCTGATAGTGCTTACCCCAGTCAACTGAAAGAAAAAGAACCTACTGAGGTAAAGCTTACGTTCAACAAAGGAGAGCTGATTGCCATAGATGGTGACCATGACATTCCGGTAAATAATATTGAAAAACTGGAGCTCATGGCTTCCAAATACGCCTTAGGTAGAGATATTCACGTTGGCGACACCATAATAGGAATAAAAGGTAGAGTTGGCTTTGAGGCCGCAGCTGCATTAATTATAATCAAGGCGCACCATTTATTGGAAAAACACACCCTTACTAAATGGCAACAATTTCAAAAAGAGCAACAAGGTAATTTCTATGGTATGTTATTACATGAAGGTAATTACCTAGATGCGGTTATGCGGAATATTGAAGCCTTTTTAACAGACACTCAAAAGACAGTTTCCGGGGATGTTTTTGTAAGTCTTTATCCGTTTCAGTTCCGATTAAATGGCATCTCATCCCCTCACGATTTAATGAACGCCTCTTTTGGCAGTTATGGCGAAATGAACAAGGGCTGGACGGCAGATGAAGCCAAAGGATTTATCAAAATACAGTCCAATGCAAGTAAGATTTACAATCATGTGAATCCCCCTAGCGTCTAATAAGCCCGGCAACCCCCAAAGGGGAAAATTGAATAAGTAACTCACGGAAAAGCTCATTTAAGATGGATGTGTCTTTACGAGGATCAAACCGTAAAGTTGAAACTAGTTAGTAAAATAAATGCGACAAAGTAATCTCTTTCACTAAAGCGGATAGATTCAACAGATTGCTTCGTGCCTCGCAATGACAGGCAAAAATTAAACTATGATAAAAGCAGGCATAATAGGCGGTTCAGGATATACGGGAGGGGAATTGATACGTATCCTTTTGCACCATCCGGCAACGGAAATAGATTTTGTGTACAGTACAACTAGAGCTGGAAAACCTCTAACAACAGCCCATGCCGATTTGTTAGGTCAGACCGATATGACCTTTACCGGAAACGTCAACACCAATATTGACGTTGTGTTTCTATGTTTAGGACATGGTAATTCAACTAAATTTTTACAGGAACATCCGTTTTCATCGAACACAAAGATTATAGACCTGAGTAACGACTTTAGGCTAAATGCAGATGCTAATTTTGAAGGCAAAAAATTTATATACGGCCTACCGGAACTAAACAGAAATAAAATTGAAGATGCGAATTATATTGCCAATCCAGGCTGTTTTGCAACTGCTATTCAGTTGGCACTATTGCCTTTGGCAAAAGCAAAAAAGTTAAATTCAGATGTTCATATTAATGCCGTTACCGGCAGTACAGGAGCCGGAGTAAGTCCTTCAGCAACTTCTCATTTTAGTTGGCGAAACAACAATGTTAGTTGGTATAAACCTTTTACGCACCAACACTTGGGAGAAATTAAGGAGAGTCTTAGCGCTATGCAAACAAATGTAAGCGAGTTATTCTTCCTACCCAACAGAGGGAATTTCACAAGAGGAATTCTTGCTACGGCATACTTGTATTATGAAGAAAGTTTAGAAGAAGCTATTCAACTTTATAAGGATTTTTATGAGCATGCTCGGTTCACTCAACTAACAGAGGAACCTATCCATTTGAAACAAGTGGTGAACACCAATCAGTGTCATGTGCATTTGCATAAACATGAGAATACCTTACTGGTTACATCGGCCATAGATAATTTATTAAAAGGGGCGTCTGGGCAAGCTGTACAAAATATGAACCTCATCTTTGGGTTAGAGGAAGATTTAGGGTTGCAGTTAAAAGCAGGTGTATTCTAGATAATACAAAGTTAACTTAAACATATGTCCATCTAGATGGGCACAAACGCAAAATTAGTATTTATGAAAGTAGCGATTATAGGAACTGGCAACTTAGGACTATCTATAGCAAAAGGTATTTTGCACACTAATGGTGCTACAAGCATGTACCTTACTAAAAGAGATACAACTGATATTAAAAATTTTGAGAAGTATGGTAATGTTATCGTTACCTCGGACAATAGAGAAGCAGTAACTAAATCTGACATCCTAATTTTTGCGGTTCAACCTGGGCATTTTGGCGAAATTCTAGTTGACATAAAAGAGTTGCTCACAGAAAAACATGTAGTAATATCTACTATAACGGGGTTTGGTATTGCTAAAATTGAAGAGCTTATAGGAAAGGATAACTATATCGTACGGAGCATGCCAAATACGGCGATATCCGTAGGTAAATCCATGACCTGTATTTGCAGTAATGAACTAGGCAAAAAGAGAATAGACCTAGCTAAAGCCATTTTTAACAGAATGGGGCATTCTATGGAAATTCCTGAAAGTCAAATGCAAGCTGCCACAGTTATTTGCGCCAGCGGCATCGCCTTTTGGATGCGCTTAATACGCGCAACTACACAAGGTGCTATTCAGTTAGGTTTTGATGCAAAAGAAGCACAAGAACTCGCTATGCATACCTGTAATGGCGCAGCCAACTTACTGATTGAGTCCGGTAACCATCCAGAAGAGGAAATAGATAGAGTAACGACACCAATGGGTTGTACCATTCAAGGGCTTAACGAAATGGAAATACAAGGACTAAGCTCATCTCTAATACAGGGAATTGTAGCCTCGTTTGATAAAATTACGGAGTTCAAAACGAAATGAAGTGAGAAGTGAGAAGTGAGAAAAAATAATAAAAACGTTTTATATCAATTGAATGTGTGTTTGATTTTTGAATTTGAATTTGATCGCTCTCAAGACGGGCAAGTTTGATACTTGAAATTTAAACTTGAAATTAAAAGGACATGAACCTATTTGATGTTTACCCTCTTTACAACGTAACGCCGGTTTCCGCTAAAGGAATCGTTGTGACCGATGATCAAGGTCAGGAATATTTGGATTTTTATGGAGGCCACGCCGTAATATCAATCGGGCACTCCCATCCGCATTACGTAAAACGCCTGAAAGATCAATTGGATAAAATTGGGTTTTACAGCAATGCAGTGCAGAATCCTTTACAAGTGGAGTTAGCAAGGAAATTGGGTGAACTTTCAGGATGCGAAGCGTACAATCTATTTCTTTGTAATTCTGGAGCAGAAGCCAATGAAAATGCGCTGAAAATGGCTTCTTTTGAAACTGGTAAATCAAGGGTCATCGCTTTTCAAAATGGATTTCATGGACGTACCTCTGCTGCGGTCGCAGCAACGGACAACCTTGCGATAAATGCTCCTTTAAACAAACAACAAAAGGTTTCTATAGTACCATTAAACGATATTGAATCCTTTAAAACAGAAATAGAAAAAGATGATGTTTGCGGCGTCATCATTGAAGCCATACAAGGAGTTGGAGGTTTGGACGAACCAACCACAATTTTCTATCAAGAAATAGCCAAATTATGCAAACAACATAAAGTAATCCTCATTGCAGATGAAGTGCAATCTGGTTTCGGGAGAAGTGGTAAATTCTTTGGTTTTCAGCATCATGGCATAGAACCCGACATCATTACTATTGCAAAAGGAATGGGCAATGGATTTCCAGTAGGTGGCGTTCTAATCCATGAAAGAATAAAAGCACGATATGGTATGTTAGGTACAACGTTTGGCGGCAATCATTTAGCTTGTGCAGCCACCATGGCCGTTCTAGAAGTATTGGAAGCAGAAGACCTGCTAAAAAATACTATAGCACTCGGAACTTATTTTAAAGAAAAAGCAAAGGACATCCCTCAAGTAAAACGAGTAAAAGGTCGAGGATTAATGCTGGGGTTAGAATTTGATTTTGAGGTGGCAGAATTACGAAAAAAGTTGATTTATAACCAACATCTTTTTACTGGTGGCGCCAAAGACAAAAACGTATTAAGAATATTACCCGCCTTAAATATTAACATGGAACATTTGGATGTCTTCTTTGAGGCACTTAAAAAAGAACTGTAATGAAACATTATCTATCCATAAAAGATATTGACTCCCTACCCAATTGGGTTTCTGAGGCACAAGAACTAAAAACGAATCCTACCGCTCTCAAAACACTAGGAGCAGGTAAAACGATATGTCTATTATTTTTCAATAACAGTCTTAGAACAAGGCTTAGCACTCAAAAAGCTGCGCTAAATTTGGGCATGGAGGTGATGGTCATGAATTTTGGAAGCGAAGGCTGGCAGTTGGAATTTGAAGATGGAGCAGTAATGGACAAAGGAAAATCTGAACACATTAAAGAAGCTGCAAAGGTAGTTTCACAGTTCTGTGATATTGTAGCTATACGTGCTTTTGCATCGTTGACCGACATAGAAAAAGACGAGGCAGAAGAAGTTTTAACGGGATTTGTAAAATATGCTTCCATCCCTGTAGTTAATATGGAAAGTTCTGTTGGGCATCCTTTACAAGCGCTTGCAGATGCTATTACACTCCAAGAACATAAAGCAAACGAAAAGCCTAAAGTTGTTTTATCATGGGCACCTCATCCGAAGGCATTGCCCCATGCCGTTGCCAATTCCTTTATAGAAATGATGCAACTGCAAGATGCTGAGTTTATAATTACGCATCCCAAAGGGTATGAGCTAAACACAAAAATTACGAAAAACACTAAAATTGAGTACAATCAAGAAAAAGCGCTGAAAGATGCGGATTTCGTTTATGTAAAAAACTGGAGCAGCTATATTGATTATGGAAAAGTACTGTGCCAAGACTCAAATTGGATGATGACACCTAAAAAATTAGACAACGCCAAATTCATGCATTGCTTACCTGTTAGAAGAAATGTAGTGGTAGCAGATGCTATTCTTGATGGGAAACAAAGTTTGGTCGTTGAACAAGCCAACAATAGAACCTTTGCAGCACAGGTGGTTTTAAAGAAAATACTGGAACATAACTAAGATGAGTTCAAAACTAAAAAATAAAGTATGCCTGGTTACTGGTGCTACCAGTGGTATGGGCAAGGCTATTGCTCAACGATTCTCTAATGAAGGAGCCAAATTGATTTTAGCAGGAAGGAATAAAGAACGAGGAAACCAATTAGCAAAGGAATTGCAAGATGCCATTTTCTTTGCCGGTGATGTATGTAACCCAAACTACAACGAGCAGCTTATTCAAAGAACCATAGAGGTATTCGGAAAATTGGATATTGTATCCATCAATGCAGGTATTCTAGGCTTGGGTAATATTGTTGACTTATCCCATGAGGACTGGCACAAAACGATAAACACAAACCTCAGTGCTATCTTTTACCTATCTAAACATGCCATACCAGAATTGCAAAAACAAAAAGGAACACTCCTAATAAATGCTTCCATAGCGGCTTACAAAAGTTTTCCTAATCATCCTGCCTATTGCGCTTCTAAAGCAGGTGCTGTAGCTTTAATGAAGCAATTGGCTGTAGAATATGCTCCAGACATTAGAGTAAATGCTATTTGTCCCGGCCCAGTAGACACCCCGTTAATTTGGGAATCTGCCAAGGCATTTGAGAATCCAGACCAAGCAGTTGAAAATGCTAGTAAAGCTACGCTTATGAAACGTTTAGGCACCCCTGAGGATGTTGCAAGCCTAGCGCTATTTCTAGTTTCAGAAGAAGCTACCTGGATTACAGGAACAGCCATGACAATTGACGGAGGAATTTTAAACACTTAGAATGAAACTAAAATTATCCATCATAAAAATTGGCGGTAACGTCATCGAGAACAAAGAAGCACTTACAAAGTTCCTAAGCCTTTTTGCAAATCTCGAGGGACAAAAAATTCTGGTACATGGTGGTGGAAAATTAGCTACACAATTAGCTAAAAAACTAGGCATTGAAGCTAAACTGGTAGGTGGTAGAAGAATTACGGACGCGGAAACTCTTGAGGTAATTACGATGACCTATGCAGGTTTAACCAATAAAAATATCGTGGTTCAATTACAAGCTAACAACTGCAATGCCATTGGATTGAGTGGTGCGGACGGCAATGCGATTCTTGCGCACAAACGACCTGTTACTAAAATCGATTATGGCTTTGCAGGTGATGTTGAAACCGTAAACAATGAACTAATTTCCAAATTATTAAAAAGTGGTTTAACTCCTGTTTTTTGTGCCATGACACATGATGGTAAAGGACAATTATTAAATACCAATGCAGATACTATTGCCGCAGAACTTGCCATAGGTATGAGTGAACACTTTGAAACAACACTATATTACTGTTTTGAAAAGAAAGGGGTTTTAATGAATGTAGAAAATGAAGACTCCGTCGTGCAACATATTACCTCGAATATATATCAAGAATTACTTAAGAATGGAATCATAGCAGATGGAATGCTTCCTAAACTAGAAAACTGCTTTCATGCCCTAACCAACCATGTTAGTAAAGTGTGTATAGGACATCCAACGATGCTAAATTCTAAAGACGAACTATTTACTACAATTACCTTATAAAATGAAACAACAACAGCTTTCGGATAAGGCAATCGAATTGTTAAAACAATTAATTTCGATTCAATCCTTTTCAGGGGAAGAAGACAAGACCGCAGACGCTATCGGGTCGTGGCTTAAAAATTTTGATATTACCTTTGAGCGAATACATAACAACGTATTTGCAAAGAATAAATATTGGGACGATACGAAACCTACCCTATTATTGAATTCTCATCACGATACGGTAAAACCCAATAAGGCCTATACTAGAGATCCTTTTAATCCGGAAATAGAAGATGGCAAATTATACGGCTTGGGCAGCAATGATGCTGGTGGCTGTTTGGTATCGTTACTAGCAACATTTAGCCACTTTTATTCCCTTAAAAACCTTAATCATAATATATTAATGGTGGCCTCCATGGAAGAAGAAAATGCCGGGCCAAATAGTTTACGTGGCTTACTTCCCCAATTACCAAAAATAGACGTAGCAATCGTGGGCGAACCTACGCTGATGCAACTGGCCATTGCCGAAAAAGGTTTGGTAGTCTTTGATGCGGTGGTAAAAGGTACGCCTTCCCATGCGGCACATCCAAACAATAATAACGCTATTTACAACGCCATTGATGTACTCGGTTGGTTCAAAAACTATAAATTCGATAAAAGTTCCGAAGCCTTGGGCGAGGTTAAAATGACGGTCACTCAAATTAATGCAGGCAGTCAGCATAACGTGGTCCCGTCCCAAGTAGAATTGGTTGTAGATGTTCGCGTAAACGATGCCTACAGCAACAAAGAAATTTCAGATTTACTGAAAGCAGTAGCTCCCTGTGAAATTAAAGAACGTGGCCTTAGACTTAATTCTTCTAAAATAGATAAAGATCATCCCTTGGTACAATCGGGCATTGCGCTGGGAAGAACTACGTATGGATCTCCAACCCTTTCGGACCAAGCGGCTTTAACTTGTCAATCGTTGAAACTAGGTCCCGGGGACAGTACCCGTTCCCATTCCGCAGATGAGTATATTTACGTTCAAGAAATAGAGGAAGGTATTGATTTGTATATTAAAATATTAGAGGGATTTTTAAAAAAGACATAAGACGTTAGACTTGAGATATTAGATTTTCAAAAAAATCAGTCTCATTTCTAACATCTAACATCTAACATCAAAACGCATGAAACTCTGGGACAAAGGATTTAGTACGGATAAAAAAATAGACCACTTCACTGTAGGTAATGACCGCGAGCTCGATTTGCATTTAGCCAAATACGATGTTATTGCTTCAAAAGCACATGCCAAAATGTTGGGCAAAATTGGCTTACTTTCCGAAAAGGAAACCAAAGCGCTCGTAAATGAACTAAACAATATCGCTGAAAAAATCGAAAACGGCACGTTTGTTATAGAAAACAACTTTGAGGACATGCATTCCAAAATTGAATTTCAATTAACGCTAGCCTTAGGTGATACCGGGAAAAAAATTCATACCGCTCGCTCTAGAAACGATCAGGTTTTAGTGGCCATGCATCTATATTTAAAAGATGAACTTGCAGAAATCAAGTCAATGACTAAATCCTTGTTCGATTTATTATTAAATCTAGCGGATAAATATAAAAGAATACTCCTGCCAGGGTATACCCATTTACAGATTGCTATGCCATCTTCGTTTGGACTATGGTTCTCGGCTTATGCAGAGAGCTTGATCGATGATCTATATTTTGTTGATGCCGCTTTTAAAGTTGCAGACCAGAATCCACTAGGTAGTGCGGCAGGTTACGGTAGTTCCTTTCCTATTGACCGAAGTTTCACCACCAAGGAAATGGGTTTTGAAACTATGAAATACAATGTAGTGGCAGCCCAAATGGGGAGAGGAAAAGTAGAAAAGGCAACAGCTTTTGGTATGGCGAACATAGCCGCTACACTTTCTAAAATGGCTATGGACATCTGTTTGTACATGAGTCAGAATTTTGACTTTATTTCCTTTCCGGATGAGTTAACTACCGGCTCTAGCATTATGCCGCACAAAAAAAACCCTGATGTTTTTGAACTGGTACGAGGAAAGTGTAACAAACTACAATCCATTCCTAATCAACTCACTATGGTTATTAATAACCTCCCAAGCGGTTACCATCGTGATTTACAGCTAGTAAAAGAAATTATTGTTCCCGCTATACAGGATATGAAAGCTTGTTTGGAGATTATGACCTTTAGCTTAAGAGAAATACAGGTAAACAACGGCATCTTAGAAGACCCGAAATACGACTATCTGTTTAGTGTAGACACTTTAAACGAACTTGTACAAAACGGTATGCCATTTCGCGATGCTTACAAACAAATGGGAAAGGAAATTGACGCGGGAACCTTTACACCTAAACGAAACATTAAACATACGCACGAGGGCAGCTTAGGGAATCTGTGTTTGGAAGAAATCAGGAAAAAGATGCAGTCACTTTAAAATTACTTTTTAAAGATATTTCCTTTCTAGTGGCCACATTAATTTTCCATTTCGTGCTTTATTTGCTTCGTGTACTAATGGGTAAAAATGGCATTATTATTTTTCGAATTTGGGTTTCGATATGCTTTAATGATAGTTGCTTTTCCTCATTATAACCAAGAAAAGTTTAGGTATCCAATCATTACGGTGACCTTATCCCCATTATAATTCTAGAATTTTGGCAAAAAACAGGAATCCCCAGACCTGAATCTATGATTACGATTGGCCTCTTAAAGTTTTATGCATTGTTCAATCACAATTATCAAATAAAATAGAAAAACTATTCTTCATTAGTGGTAATTAAAAAAATATAGCCACTCCAATTCTTCCCACCACCATGGTTCAAATAGTATCAATATCTATTTAATCTATGTTTTTTCGCTGAATACAGTGTAGCCATCCCTTTCCTTTCACCACAACTTTGTAGCTGTTAACCCACTGAATACAGTGAAAATTGTTATGTGTTAAAATATTCCTCATAACAATTCGTTATGGACAAATACCCAAATAATAATGGCTAAAAGACTACTCACCTTATTTATATTACTTTTCAACGTTTGTTTATACGCACAATCCTTTTCTGCTATTTGGACTACCACAAATACAAGTGGTGGATCCTCCGGTATAAATGAAATTACCATACCAACAAACCCAGCCTATACCACTTATAATTATACAGTAGTATGGGGAGATGGAAATACGGATACGGGAGTAACCGGCAACATTACGCATACCTACGCTGCACCAGGTACGTATACCATAGCCATAAGCGGCATTTTTCCAAGTATCTTTTTTAATGAAACGGGTGACCGAAATAAGATTATTGAAATATTAAGCTGGGGAGATATACAATGGCAAACCATGGAAAACGCCTTTTTTGGTTGTGAAAATATCAATTTTGACGCCATTGACGCTCCCGACCTTTCCCAAGTGACTTCGTTAAAAAATATGTTCCGAGAATGTACAGCCTTTAATGGTATAATAAATAATTGGGAGGTAAGCACAATAACTGATATATCCGGAATGTTCGCAGAGGCCGAAATTTTTAACCGGCCACTTGATCTTTGGAATACCATTAACGTTACCGATATGTCCTGGACATTTCATCGGGCTAGACAATTTAATGAACCATTGGATAACTGGAATACAGCATCGGTAAACACTTTGGAATATATCTTTTCCGAAGCAAGTAGTTTTAACCAAAATATTAATAATTGGGATGTGCTTCAAGTCACCAATATGGCTGGCGCATTTAGATATACAAGTAGTTTTGATAGGCCACTGAACAACTGGAGAGTTGACAATGTAACAAATATGTCCAGTATGTTTCAAGGATCCGATTTTAATCTGCCTATAAGCAATTGGCTCGTAGATAACGTTACCAACATGTCCTCTATGTTTAGGGAATCGTTATTTAACCAACCTATTGAGATTTGGAATGTGACTAACGTTACAGACATGTCAGAAATGTTTCACAGACATAGAACCTATAATCACCCGTTAAACGATTGGGACGTTAGTAATGTAACCAATATGGCAAGTATGTTCGATGGTTGGATTTGGGGAGCAATTTACAACCAACCGTTGGACGAGTGGGATGTTAGTAATGTTACTGACATGAGCTATATGTTCAGGGACAACACTGGTTTCAACCAAGATATTAGTGGCTGGGACGTCATTAATGTGACTTCAATGAGGGGGATGTTCGAAAATACGTCTAGTTTCAACCAAGATATTAGCAGTTGGGATGTGGATAACGTAACCAACATGGCCAGTATGTTTCAAGAGGCAGAAGTATTTAATCAACCTTTGGATATATGGAACGTGCTTAACGTTACGAATATGAATAATATGTTCTATCAAGCGCCTGTTTTTAACCAACCATTAAATTCTTGGGATGTAGACAATGTCACTGACATGGCTAACATGTTCCGACAAAACCCGGTATTTGACCAAGTGCTTACAGATTGGAATACGGCGGCCGTAACCAATATGAGTGCCATGTTCCGAAACGCAGATGCCTTTGACCAAAATTTAGAAACATGGAATATTAGCGCTATAACCAATATGACAAATATGTTATCCAATTCGGGGCTTTCGCAAGAAAACTACGACAACGCCTTAATTGGTTGGGCTGCACAAACGGTAAATTCAAATGTTGACCTAGGAGCTACCAACATCAATTATTGTGATGGTAGGATCGCCCGTCAAGAACTTATCGATAATTACAATTGGAACATAACAGGCGATATCATAAACTGCTCCTTTGTACTCTGCACCAACTTGGTCTCTCCAATAAACGGAGACACCAATGTTCCTGCAAGTGCCAACCTTACTTGGGCCCAAACACCGGGTGCGACAGGATATAAAGTTACCGTAAAAGTAACAAGGGGCGGTGTGGAATCCACTCCTTTTGATGCTTATGATATTCCCGGTGGAAACATTGTGGGACTTAACCTAGAAGATTTGTCCGGCAATGATCTATTGCAGGCAGGTGATGAAGTATCCGTGCTTATTGTGCCATACAATACTACCGATGGTGATGCCGTTGGTTGTACCGAAGAAACCTTTACGGTAGTTCCTTCATGGGTAAATAGCCCAGATGCTTTCAAATTAACCTATGACACTACCATTACCGATACGGATACCACGCCAGCCAATCAATTAAAAATAGAAGCGAATACTGGGTATCCAGGTTATCTTACCTACAACTACTCCATTGATTGGGGCGATGATCAGTTCGATAATAATGTAACGGGAGACATTACCCATACCTATCTTGCTCCGGGTACGTATACCGTTTCTATTATTGGCGATTTTCCGGCTCCGTTTCATGACTATTCCAATACCGATAATATAAAACTACTTTCCATAGACCAATGGGGTACCCAAGTATGGCAGTCCATGGAGCGCGCTTTTTACTACTGTGCGAATATGGAATACAATGCGCCCGATCTACCAAATCTTAGTGCCGTGACTTCCATGAGCGGTATGTTCAATAGCTGTCAACTATTTAATGGAGATATAAATGCCTGGGATGTAAGTAACGTACAGAACATGTCTTATATGTTAATAGGTGCAAGGGCATTTAGCCAACCTTTGGACAACTGGGACGTGGGTAATGTAGAAAATATGTCCGGCATGTTCTTAGGTGCGGATGCCTTTAACCAACCTATTGGAAATTGGGACACCAGTAAGGTGCAAAACATGTCCAGGATGTTCGAACAAACAGATATATTTAATCAGTCCCTAAATCTTTGGGACGTTCGGGAAGTTACGACCATGGCTAGTATGTTCAACAGAGCCGAGGTTTTTAATGGTGCCATAGCGGATTGGGAGGTGAACAGGGTTACGGACATGGAAAGCATGTTCGAAAATGCCGAAGCCTTTAATATGCCTATTGGTTCATGGGATGTGGATAATGTTACCAATATGGGTGAAATGTTCAAGGACACAGATAGGTTTAACCAACCCTTGAACAACTGGAACGTAGAAAAAGTAACCAATATGTTTGGCATGTTCGATGGTGCCATAGTTTTTGATCAGCCTCTGGACTTATGGGAAACAGGACTGGTCACCAATATGTCCTCCATGTTTTATAGGGCTTCTGCTTTTAACCAAAACATAAACGATTGGGACGTAACCAATGTTATTAATATGCGGTCCATGTTCAGGAGGGCATCGGTCTTTAACCAACCCCTGAACGAATGGGAGGTAAACTCGGTTGTGAATATGTCCTCAATGTTTGAAAACGCAGAAGCATTCAACCAACCCTTAGATGAATGGGAAGTTAGTGCTGTAGCTACTATGTCTTCAATGTTCGAAAATGCGCTAGTTTTTAACCAACCCTTGAATGGTTGGGATGTTTCCTCAGTTACCTTAATGTCTTCCATGTTTGAGGGGGCCACAGTATTTAATGGTGAAATAGGGAATTGGAACGTAGCCTCCGTAACCAATATGGAAGCCATGTTTAAAGCTGCCACAGCATTTGATCAGTCTATTGAAAATTGGGATACCGGAGAGGTTCTCACTATGGCAGAAATGTTTAATGGCGCAACAGTGTTTAATCAACCCATTGACACTTGGAATACCTCTTTTGTAACTACGATGCAGGGTATGTTTGAAGATGCAATAGGCTTTGATCAGCCTCTAAGCTCCTGGAACGTGGCCTCTGTAACCACTATGGAGAACATGTTTAGAAATGCTACTACGTTCAACCAAGACATAAATTCATGGAATGTTAGAGGCGTTTTTTCTATGGAGGAAATGTTCAGTGGTGCAAGTACCTTCAACCAAAGTGTAAACAACTGGCGAGTATCCGGAGTAGATACCATGGAAGCGATGTTCGAAAACGCCACAGCCTATAACCAATCTATGAATCAGTGGAATTTGGGAACGGTAAATATGAACTCCACATTTAACAATGCAACTGCATTTAACCAGTATCTGGGCAATTGGAATATTGAAGGCGTAAGCGAAATGGACAACATGCTAGACAATACGGCATTGACCAGGGAAAATTATGACAATACGCTAATTGCTTGGGCAGAACAGACCTTGACAAGTGGTCTTTCATTGGGTGCGGCAGGCTTACTTTATTGTGATGCCTTGGAAGAACGCCAGTCTATAATAGATACCTATGGCTGGACTGTTACTAATGATGTGTTGGATTGTCCGGTTCCGGAATGTACACAACTGACCTCTCCGTTAAACGGCGATATAGACCAACCGTTAAATACCAACCTCAACTGGGAACCGGTACTTTTTGCAAGGGGATATCGACTTACAGTTGGAACAACAGCTGGTGGAAACGACATTGTAAACAACGAAACAGTAAACGGTACCTCCTACGAATTCATAAACGAGTTTAATACAGGTGATGTTGTATATGTAACCCTAATCCCTTTTAATGACACTGGAGATGCCGTGGGGCCGTGTACAGAAGAAAGTTTTGAGATATTAGGTATTGCTGCTACCATTCCAGATTGCACATCACTTACCGAACCCTTAAACAACGCAACCGATGTAAGTATTGGCACAGACTTAAGTTGGAATCCTATTTCCAATGCAGATGGATATAGATTGACAGTAGGAACAAGCGTAGGCGGAGTAGAAATTGTAGACAACCAAAATGTGGGTAATAATACGACCTATGACCTACCAAACAACCTACCAGAGAATACAGATATTTTCGTTACCATTACTCCTTATAACGAGGTGGGCGATGCAAATACATGTAGCTCAGAAAGCTTTAGAACAGAAACCATTCCTGTTCCACCTGTATGTACAAGCTTATCTAGTCCGTTAAACGGGACGACCGGAGTACCTGTGGATACAGATATTACGTGGAACGCTGTAGATGGTGCAACGGGCTATCTTGTTGTTGTTGGTATTACACAAGGTGGAATTGAAGTCGCAAACAACATAGACGTTGGAAACGATACAGTATACAGTTTTATAGACGACCTTCAACAAAACAGAACGCATTATGTTACCATTATCCCATACAATGATGTTGGAGATGCTATGGGCTGCACAGAGGAGAATTTTAGAACCGGGGATAGTAGTTTAACCGACCCGCCCGCCTGTACTGGCCTCAGTATGCCACTGGCAAATGCTACCAGTGTTGCCTTGAACACGGATATCACGTGGAATACAGCAGCCAATGCTACAGGTTATACTGTTACCGTTGGAACCAGCTCGGGTGCAAACAATTTATATTCTGGTGATGTGGGGAACTTGACTACTTTGGATTTAACGGATAATCTACCGGAAAACACCGAAATATTCGTAACCATAACGCCTTATAGCACTTTTGGTAGTGCTACCGGTTGTACGGAAGAACGTTTTACCACGGAAACCCTTACCACCATACCGGATTGTACCACCTTATCAAACCCATTGAACGGGGCAACCAATATCTCGGTAGAAACTGATATCAATTGGAACGTGTCGGCGACAGCAGAAGGATATTTTCTATCCATTGGAACTACTGCGGGCGGAACGGATATCCTAGATAACAGTGACGTTGGGGATGTAACCAATTATGTCCCTATTAATGACCTGCCCATGTCTTCCGAAATTTTTGTGACAATTACGCCTTACAATGATGCGGGTAACGCCACTGGATGCACCATGCAATCTTTTTCAACTGTATTTGAAATTCCTGAATGTACAACTATTGATAGTCCAGCTGATGCAACAGTGAATATAGCGGTATCTACTTCTATTAATTGGAGTGCGGTTGCCAATTCTGACGGTTATTTGCTTACTGTAGGAACCTCCTCTGGAGGCAGCGATATTGTAGACAACCTTGATGTAGCAAACACGTTGACCTACGACTTTCCAAATGATTTACCAGAAGGAACCGAGATTTTTGTGACCCTCACCCCTTACAATCAGACCGGCAGTGCAACAGGTTGTACCGAAGTTAGTTTTACCACCGAGATGATTCAAAGTATTCCCGAATGTACTCGCTTAAGTACTGAGCTTACCAATGCTATTACGGTTGCTGTTTCCTCAGATTTAACATGGGATGCCATCTCCAACGCTACCGGTTACTTCCTCTTAGTAGGGACTACCCCTGGAGGAAATGATATTCTAGACAACTTTGATGTAGGTAATGAAACAACATACGACCTACCTGCTAATCTGCCTTTTGAACAAGAAATATTTGTAACCATCACGCCATATAACGCACTTGGTAACGCCACAAGCTGCTCAGAAGAAAGCTTTAGCACACCTGGAGAATCTACACCGCCCGCATGTACCAATTTGCTTACGCCAGTAAATATGGATATTGATGTACCGGTAAATACCGTCCTAAGCTGGAACGCAATTGCAGATGCGACAGGGTATCAACTAACCGTAGGTACCGGTGCGGGCTTTACAGATATTCTAGATAGCCAAGATATTGGAAATCTTACGACTTTTAACCTGCCAAACGACCTTCCTGAAACTACAGAGATTTTTGTATCCGTAGTTCCCTATAATGCGAACGGAACGGCAACAGGATGTATGGAAGAAAGTTTTATCACCGAAACCTTGGTTTCCCAACCTGAACTTCCTTCTTGCACAAGCATCAATTTGCCTATGGACGGCGACACTAATGTTCCAGTAAACACATCCCTAAGATGGAATGCGGTAGGGAATGTAGACGGCTACATTTTAAATATTGGTACTAGCGATGGAGGAACAGATATTATCGATGGTTTAAATGTTGGTCTAACCACATCCTATGAACTAACTGATGATTTGCCCTCTGAAACAGAAATATTTGTAAGTATAATTCCATATAACGGGACGCTACAAGCCGAGAATTGTACTTCACAGTCATTTTTTACTATATCCGAAGAACCAGAGGAGGAAGAAGACCTTACTCAATATGGCTTTTCTCCCAATGGCGACGGAATCAATGATTTTTGGACCATCGACGGTATCGAAGCCAGTCCGGAAAATACTGTAACCATCTATAACAGATGGGGAGATATGGTATTTCAAGTACAGGGCTACGATAACAGGGCAAACGCCTTTGACGGAACTGCAAATGAAAAAACAAAAATGGGTGCCAACGAACTCCCTAGTGGAACCTACTTCTTCAATATTGAAGTTACGGGAGAACATAACCTTAAGAAGCTACAGGGCTACCTTGTAATAAAGCGATAATATAATGAAGCAACTCAAAACTCTTGTCGCTTTTATAGCGTTGGGCATACTTGTGCAATGTATCCCCCAAAACCTTAATGCGCAGCAGACACCAACCTTTGGGGAGTACAACTTTAATCCCTATCTGATCAACGGAGCCTATGCAGGTTTGGCGCCCAGTACGGAAGTTACTTTGAACAACTCGGGCTTTTTCAATAATATAGAAGGCAGTCCAAGAAGTTTTGCTCTTAGTCTCCATAGCCCATTTAACCGCGGTAAGGTTGGGCTTGGTGCAGGATTTATCCGTGACGAAATCGGGGTAACGACCTCCACCAGTGCCTTTGCTACTTATTCCTATAAGATTTTTTTTGACACTAAGAGCAACCGACCTTATTGGCAAATATATACGCCAAACTCGCTTTCCTTTTCTATATCTCCAGGTGTGCAGCAATACCAGGACAATTTGTTGGAACTTGGTATCGTAGGTGATCCCAATTTTTCATCAAATATAGATGCTACCATCCCAACGGTTGGTGTGGGTATATTATTGAACCTCGCTAATTTTTATGTGGGACTATCGGCCCCCAACGTTTTAGGGGATGCTTTGGCGACCAACGACCAGAATCTCAATCTTTCCAGTCCGTTTTATGGCTACTTAGGTTACCGGTTCTTTTCTAGCCAGTTCGAAGAAATTATGATAAAGCCAAGTGTACTACTAAAACAAGAAAACGGAGCTCCTATACAGATAGATACCAACCTATCGTTTAGCTATAAGAACAAGTTCGAACTGGGCACGGGGTATCGCTCCAATTCTTCAATAAACCTATTGGCCGGTGTTTATCTATTAAAAAACATCAGGGCGGTATACAACTACAATCTTACCTTTACCGATTCGCCACTGGGAAACACACACGGCATTATTGTGAGTTATCTTTTTGGAGATGGGTATTCGAGGGATTAAAATTTAAGTATCAGGTTCAAAACTGCTCTTCGCTTTCTGATGTGCATCATTTACTACGAACTTGAAACTATAGAAACTTGTTAAGGTGATATGCGTTAATAACTAAATGGCTAAATTAGATACGTAAATCTAATATAGCCACATGAAGCCAAATTTCATTATAACATTATTTTTTCTAATGGTCGCTTTTTCAGGACCGAGTACAATGAAAGCTCAGGATGCCTACCAAAGAAACCTCTCGGCAAATGTAAAAGCGTACGTTTTTGCGCTTCACTTAAACGATTCGGACAACCAAATAAAAGGAGAAACGGAAGTTTTAGTAGATTTTACGGGTTCTAGTCCAAGCTTTACTTTGGATCTGGTAGGCAAAATAGGTGCTTTTGGTATGAAGGTTGACAAAGTGCTGGAAGGAGAACGCATCGTAGATTTTACACATGTGGACAACAAGCTCAAAATAGTCCCGACTTCATCGACACCACAGTCCAAAACCTTTAAAATATATTATCACGGTGTGCCAGAGCGTGGTCTTGTAATAGACACCACAAAATTTGGACAGCGTTCCTTTTTTGGGGACAATTGGCCCAATTTGGCACGACATTGGTTGCCTTCCGTAGACCACCCGTACGACAAGGCCGTAATTGAATTCCAAATTACCGCTCCCGAACATTATGACGTTGTAGCCACCGGTGAAAAAATAGAAGAAAGCAATCTGGGCAAGGGATTTAAGTTGACTATTTACAAGGAACCCGCACCGGTTGCAATGAAAGTGGTTACTATTGGTGTCACCAAATTTGCCAGCAAAGCTTTAGATCCTGTTTACAATATTCCAGTTTCTGCTTGGGTCTATCCGGAGAACCGACTGGAAGGTTTTCATGATTACGCCGTGGCTTCCAAAGTGCTAAAATATTTTATTGATGCCGTTGGCCCCTATTCCTATACTAAATTGGCCAATATGCAGGCCAAGACCCAATGGGGCGGACTGGAAAACGCAGGTAATATCGCTTATTTTGAAAATTCCGTTACCGGTAAAAACGAGGTGGAAGGTTTAATTGCCCATGAGGTAGCCCACCAATGGTTCGGTAATTCTGCAAGCGAAAACGACTGGAACCATGTATGGCTAAGCGAAGGTTTCGCAACCTATTTTGCCATTCTGTACCAAGAATCCGTATATGGAGATTCAAAGCGAAAAGAGGAACTGCTTTTGGACAAGGCCCAGATAATCGAATATTATCAAAAAAATCCCGCTCCTATCGTTGACCTTAGTATACGGGACCCCTTAAAAGTATTGAGCACCAACACCTATCAAAAAGGCGGCTGGGTATTAAATATGTTACGACATAAACTCGGGGACACCATATTTTGGAATGGTATACGCACCTACTACAAGACTTATCAAAATTCCAATGCCATGACCAAAGATTTCCAAACTAGTATGGAAACCGTTTCAGGCCAAGATCTGGAATCCTTTTTTAAACAATGGATTTTCACCAAAGGGTATCCGGAGATCAAGTGGCAATGGAAGTACTCCAATGGAATTGTACGGATTTCAATAGACCAAACACAAGAGCAGCATGTATTTACGTTTCCTTTGGAAATCGCTATCAAAAAAGGTAAAGAGACTCGTAAGGAAACACTACAAATCACAAAATCATCCCAAGAATTCAAAATTCAATCAGATTTAAAACCTGAAACTATACAGCTAGACCCAGATGTATGGTTATTATTTGAAGCACAAGAGTTTTAAGTTGTAGGTCTGAAAAAAATCAAAACATTTAAAGATATCCCGAAATGAACTAAAAACCGTGAGCACCTTTTTTATGTCCTAAAATAATCGGCGATACAAATTATTTGATCATATTAAAATTAATGACCTCTTGGTCGGTCAAGAAGCGCCAGTGGCCTCTAGGAAGATCTTTCTTGGTTAATCCACCATAAACCACACGATCCAACTTTACTATTTTATAATCGAGCTGTTTAAAAAGGCGTTCTACGATATTGTTACGGGAACTAAATAGTTCCAAACCTACTTCTCGCTTTGGAGCATTGTCAATATAACTGATATCCTGCACACGCACTACCTTTTCCTCTACCAAAACCCCTTCTTTTATTTTCTGAAGGTCTGCCGCTATTAAATCGCGGTCTAAGACCAAATGATAAATTTTTCGTAATCCGTTTATAGGGCTTTTCAATCGCTTGGTAAGGTCGCCATCATTTGTAAATAACAATAGACCCGTATCCTCCTTATCCAATTTGTCTACAGGTAAGAGCTTAGATTTGGAAGCGTTGGAAATTAATCCGGACACATGTCGTTTTCCTTTTTCGTCACGTATGGTGGTACTAAAATCCTTGGGCTTATTTAATACTACATACTCCTTTTTTATAGGATTCAGTAGGCGACCATCAAACTTTACCTCATCGGTAAGCTTTACCTTATAGCCCATCTCGGTAATCGGTTTTCCGTTTACCGTAATGTTACCCGCAGCTATATAGATATCGGCATCTCGTCTAGAGCATACACCGGAATTGGCCACGTATTTGTTCAATCGGATGGAATTAGAGTCCGATTTCTGTTTGGGCGCCGTCTGTTTTTTAATTGGGGCATTGCCCCGTGCATAACTGCTCTTCTTAAAATTACCTCCCTGTCTGCCAGATGCCTTTTTACCTTTATTGGAACCTTCCCTGCTCATAGTACTTAAATTTGCTGCAAAGGTAGCAAAGCGATCTATATCAATTTACTATTGTGAACTTTAAATCGATTTACAGTCCATGTCACTTTTCTATTATTGGCTATATTTATACAAATTCAAAAACTATCATGATTAAAAATTTACTTTTACCCTTCTTATTGCTGTTAACCATATCCGTTTTCGCACAAAAAAAAGTACTGGACCATACGGATTATGAACTATGGAACACTATTCAAAACCCTAACATCTCGCCTAACGGGAACTATGTACTTTTTCAAGTGGAAAAAGGGGAAAAAGATGCAACGCTACAAGTAAAGGATACCAAAGGAAAACTCATCTTAGAACACCAAAGAGCGGAAAAGGCAGCGTTTACCTACAACTCGGACTTTGTTTTGTTTACTATTACCGCTTGGCAAGATAGCGTGCGTGCCATGAAAAGCAGAAAAACAAAAAAAGAGGATATACCTAAGGATTCCTTAGGGATTTTAAATTTAAAATCTAACCAACTCACAAAAATCGCCAATGTAAAATCCTTTCAGCTACCGGAAAAATGGTCGGGCTACGTAGCCTATTATATAGATGAAGTAAAAGAAGAAAAGCAAAATGATTCCCTTTCGGATGCCAAGGAAAAAAAGAAAAAACCTAAAAAAGTTAGTAAGAAAAATGGCTACCACCTGGTACTGCGGCATTTGGAAACGGGAAAACAGGATACCATGCCCTACGTGACCGATTTCACCTTTGCCAAAAAAGGAGAAGCATTGGCATACACGACTACAGGGAAGAACAAGGATGCCGATGCGGCAGTTTATGTGCGTGACTTAGAATCTAATAAAACCACGGAACTCCACAGTGCGCAAAAAGCTAAATACTTTAATCTAAGCCTTAGTGACTCCGGAACCTATCTAGGGTTCGTTACGGATACCGACACCACGAAAATTCAAATACGACCCAATGAACTGTATAGATGGACAAAAGGAACCGAAAAAGCTACAAAATTACTGGATGCCTCGAGCGCACCTAAGGGCTACTTGGTTTCCTCAAACGGTACTATTGAATTCTCCAAAGACGAATCCAAACTGTTCTTTGGTCTGGCTACACCGCCCATTTTAAAGGACACTACCCTTACGGAAGATGAAATCGTGAATGTGGAAGTATGGACCTACGACGAACCTAGATTATACACCGTACAGGAATTACAATTAAAGAATGACTCGATTGCTTCCTATCATGCCGTTGTTCATCTTAACGACAATAAAATAATCCCCTTGGCCACAAGCGATTTTCCAAATACAGAACTTGGGGATGAGGGCAATGCTCCTTATGCCTTGATCAATACAACCTTACCGCACGAACTGGAAAGCCAGTGGACAGGAAGACGGGACAATGATTATAAACTAGTGAGTACCGCTTCGGGGGAAACCTTGGTTTCCTTAATAAAAGTACCGCGATTGCGATTGAGTCCAAAAGCCAAATTTGCTTATGGTTATAATCGTGTGGACAGCACTTGGACCAGCTATTCCCTACCGGATGGAACCTATAAAGCCCTGACTAAAGGAAAACTGTTTTATGACGAAAACAACGATTCACCAAATTTTCCATCTGCTTATGGCGCTGCCGGATGGACGGCAAACGACGAACATCTGATACTTTACGACCGTTACGATATTTGGAAATTCGACCCAAAAACAGGAGCAAGCACCAAACTGACCTCCGGTAGAGAAAGTAAAACCGTGTACCGCTATGTTTCCTTAGATGATGAACTACGTTATATTCCTATAGATGAAAATTGGATGTTGACCCTGTTTAACGAAGACACCAAAGATGCCGGGTACGCCGAATACAATCCAAAAACTGGGAAAACAAAGTCCTTGTTATCCAGTCCCTACCGCTATTCTAAACCACAAAAAGCCCTTATGGACGATGCCTTGATTTACACGCGGGAATCGTTTACGGACTTTCCGGACCTCAGAGTTTCGGACCTCAGCATGAAAAAGAGTCTAACATTGAGTGTCGCAAATCCACAACAAAATGACTATAACTGGGGCACCATTGAGCTTGTCAACTGGATATCTTTGGATGGGAAAGAGCTTACAGGTATGTTGGTAAAACCGGAGAATTTTGACCCGAACAAAAAGTACCCGTTGCTCGTTAACTTTTACGAAAAAAGCTCCGATGGCATCCATAGGCATCGCATACCACGAGCGGAACGCTCTTCTATAAACTATAGTTTTTATACCAGTAGGGGCTATGTCATCTTTAATCCGGATATAGAATACCGCATAGGCTACCCTGGTGAAAGTGCCTACAATAGCGTAATTTCCGGAGTAACCTCCTTGGTAGAAAAGGGTTTTATAGACAAGGACAATATTGGCGTACAGGGACACAGCTGGGGTGGATACCAAATAGCCTATTTGGTTACGCGGACCGATATTTTTAAAGCGGCGGAATCCGGTGCTCCAGTACCGAACATGATCAGTGCATACGGCGGTATCCGCTGGTGGACAGGCCTGAGCAGACAGTTCCAATATGAGCATACACAAAGTAGAATTGGAGGTACACCCTGGGAATACCCGGCCAGATACATAGAAAACTCCCCAATCTTTAATATCGACAAAATAAATACACCTTTGTTGATCATGCATAACGATGCCGATGGACACGTACCCTGGTACCAGGGTATAGAATTTTTCACAGCTTTACGCCGCTTGGGAAAACCCTCTTGGTTTCTTAACTACAACGGGGAACCACACTGGCCCTTAAAAATGCAGAACCGAAAGGATTTTAACATTCGTATGGCACAGTTCTTTGATTATTACCTTAAGGGCGATGCAAAACCAATTTGGATGGAAAAAGGGGTGACACCTATGCAGAAAGGAATTGAACAAGGGTATGAATTAATGCCTGCCGGAAGTGGAAAATAAGCTGACAGCTACTATTTAATTTAAAAAACTCCGAGTATTTGATTTAAGGCTAGAGGACGTATGACTAACGATAGGTATGCGACCCAAATAGTATACAAATGGAAGTGACATAGGAGCGCGTACAACGGTACTTAATCTCCGGTAAACCGTACCGTAGACTGTCGTTCCCTATTCACCGTAAGTTGCGTAACATCTGGGCGGGAATAGTGGCCTACTGGGTCAAAATTCTGTCGTTCTTCATAAACACGATTAAAATCCAGATCTTGAACTATAAGACCCTCTTTATGTAATACAGGTTGTACGATCCACTCACCATCAGGACCTGCAATACAAGAACCCCCATTGGCCAATACCTGTGGTGCGCTTTCGAGAATTTTATCCAAATAAGGGGTGTTTTTAGGAAAATCTTCTTTTTTCATCAAAGCAGAAACAGAAATCACATAGCTTCGGGATTCCCTAGCGATAAAGCGTGTGATATCTTTGGTGTTATGATCGCTCCCTGGCCATACTGCCACATGTAAATTCTCGCCTTGGCCATATAGCGCAGCTCTTGGAAGCGGCATCCAATTCTCCCAACAGTTGAGTCCGCCAACGGTAAACTGTTTTAAGGAATGTACTCGTAATCCGTTACCATCACCTGGAGCCCATGTGAGCCGCTCATCGTAGGTAGGTTGTAACTTTCTGTGAACGGATTTAATTTCTCCTTGCTGGTTAATATAGACCAAGGAAGCGTAAATACTATGTCCGCCACGGTCTTTTGCACGCTCCATAAGACCTAAATAAATGGCTATGTTGTGTTTTTTCGCCAAACCGCATATACCATCCAATTCACCTGCTTCAATTTGGACAGCATTTCTAACATAGTGGGCATGAAGTTCCTTGTTTACCTTCAAATCCCATTTTGCACCATCTGTCAGCGCCAACCAAAATGGATACCCCGGTAAAAGGGCTTCGCCGAATACAATTAATTCGGCCCCTTCCTTAGTAGCGTCAAATATCGATGCTTCTATTTTTACGAGGGTCGCCTTTTTATCCAACCAAACGGGTGAAATTTGCGCAAGTGCCACTTTAAGTATATTGTTAATCATAAAATTCGATTTAAAACCAAGTCCACATCAATCAATAGAATTCCAAAAACTCCGGAAACAATGATAAATTTTAAAATGTTATGCAACCAGACGTAATCCTTTTTTGAGCTTGCTTTGGGCAATAAAATTAAAAAGAGTATTAGGAGTAGCACGCTACCTGAAAAAAAATAGTCCATATACCCAACTTCAAACTTAAAAATAAGTAAAAGTGATGGTATCAGTGTTAAAAGCACCAGAATACCGATACTAATTTTAGAAATAGTAGCGCCATAAATAATGGGTATGGTACTGTAATTCTGAGCCATATCACCGGGAATATTCTCTAAATCCTTTATCATTTCACGGGCCAATATCAATAAAAAGAGGAAGAGCGCATGAACAAAAATGACAGTTTCAAAATTCCTATAGTATACAAAGACAACAAAAAATGGCGTAATTGCGAGGGTCGCTGAAACAATGTTCCCTAAAAGTGGTACTTTCTTTAGTTTATGCGAATAAAACCAAATTCCAAAAATATAGGCCGAAAAAAACAATACTGCCCTAAAGGAAACGTAACTCGCCGCAAAAACTGCTACAAAATTCAGGATGAAATAAGCACTTAATTTAAATCGTTGACTTACCAAACGATCCAACATACTTTTAGTAGGTTTATTGATCAGATCTTTTTCCGCGTCGTAAAAATTATTGATGATATAGCCACTTGCAATGACCAATGTAGAAACGAATACCAAAAGGAATAGATTAATATCGAAAATGACTTCGCGAACCGGTAAATCAGGTGCTAAAATATAAATTGCCGCTAGATATTGTGCAAATGCAATAACTAATACATTATAGCCTCGGACTACCGAAAACAAACTCAATACCTTTAACAGCAAAAGTTTGTTTTTTCTATTTAGCATGTTGGATTGGATGTTACTAGAAGTTGTAGACCACCTCTAATTGGTAGTCTTTGAGTGCAGTTTTAGCTTTATCTATGTCTTCTGTAAAACCAAGAATATAACCTCCTCCGCCAGAACCACACAGTTTAAGATAGTAATCGTTGGTTTCAATTCCTTGTTTCCAAAGCTGATGAAACTTAGCGGGAATCATGGGTTTAAAATTATCCAATACAACATTGGATAATTGCTTTAAGTTTCCAAAAAGCGATGTTACATTGCCATTTACAAAATCCTCTACACAAGCGTCTGTATGTTTTATGAACTGATTTTTGAGCATGCTCCTAAAACCTTCGTTCTTCATTTGCTCCATGAACAATTGAACCATAGGAGCAGTTTCACCAGTTGCGCCACTATCCAACAAAAAAACCGCGCCTTTACCCTGAGTGTGCTGTGATGGAATGTTGGCGGATTCTATATTATCTTTAGAATTAATTAAGATTGGAAGACTTAAATAGCTGTTTAGAGGGTCTAGACCAGAGGATTTTCCGTGAAAAAAAGACTCCATCTTACCAAAAATAACTTTTAAGGATAATAATTTCTCACGTGTGAGGTTTTCCAGCACCGTTATTTTATTATTGGCATATTTGTCATAAATAGCAGCTACCAAAGCCCCACTACTACCAACGCCATACCCTTGGGGAATGGAACTATCAAAGTACATTCCGTTAGCAATATCTTCTGTAAGTCTTTCATTGTCAAAAGTTACCAAGCTTGGTTTGTCATTAGACAACCGCTTCAAGTATGTAGCAAAAAGTGCCAAACTTTTGTTAGAGTTCTTTGCTACATCAGAAGTGTTACCATCCAACTTTAATGCTCCGTTATAAAAATTATAAGGAATAGAAAGTCCTTTAGAATCCTTTATGATTCCATACTCTCCGAACAATAATATTTTAGAATAAAATAAGGGTCCTTTCATGTTAGTAACTTCGTCTACGTTGTGCAAACTATTGGTATAAAGATAAAAACTGTTTAACAAAGTTTGCACTTTTTTACACAAAAAGACAAGTTTCTTCGTGTAATAGTGATCTTTAAACGTTATTTTTTGGATATAATTATGAATTCTGATTTAAAATACGAGCTCCAAAACCTATCCGGTCACAAATATACTGTTGGTTTTGACAGAAAGCAACCAACTCATCCGCAATAAATTGGAACACTTCTTCCTTTTCGTTTTCCGGATACAGTACATGCACATTGGCACCGGCATCCAAGGTAAAACAAACATGTGTTTTGGAACGTTGCCTAAACGCCCATATTCTGTTGATAATTTCTAGGGTATTCGGCTTCATTAAGATAAAATAAGGATGACTTGTCATCATCATAGCATGTAAGGTCAAGGCCTCACTCTCCACAATTTTAATAAACCCATCTAAATCACCCTCCTTAAATATCGTTTTCAATTTCGACAGGTTTTCATGTGCTTGTAAAAACCGCTGTTCGGCAAACGGGTGTCCATGCATTAATTCATGACCCACCGAACTGCTTACTTGTTTCTCTCCCTTATCCACCAACAAAATAGTATCATGGAATTTTTTAAATACCACGTTTACCTCATGTGGAAATTTTACCCCGTATAAATCGGAACTATTCGGATTATCCACGTGAACTCCCCATTGCACCAAATCTCCCTCAATACTTCTGCAGGCACTTCCAGATCCCAAACGAGCCAAAAAAGAGGCTTTTTTGATGAAAAATTCCGAGGCCATCCCAGGATTCAATTCTTGTTCTAACTCCATCAAACAAAGAGCCAGGGCAGACATGCCACTCGCCGAAGATGCTATTCCACTACTATGCGGAAACGAGTTGGATGTTTCAATTATAAAATGATAATCGTTCAAAAAAGGAAGGTATTTGGCTACCCTTTTAAAAAATGTTTCGATTTTAGGTCTGAATTCTTGTTTTGGTTCGCCTTCAAAAAACAAATCAAAAGAAAAACCAGCCGTAGGTTCAGCTAATTTGTTATAAGTAATAAAAGTTGTGGTAGCGCAGGCATCCAAGGTAAAGCTTATGGAAGGATTTGCCGGAATCTGATTTTCTTTCTTCCCCCAATATTTCACCAAGGCAATATTACTGGGGCTCTTGTAGCCTACTTTACCTGCTGATTTTTGATGCGTATATGCGGAAGGAACAAAATCTTTTTCTGTCATTTAGAGACTGTTTTGTGCAAAGATAGTTTTTACACGCTCGTATAAAAATAAATCCTTATTTTAGAAAAAAACCACCAGACCTTGAAAAGAAAGATTACCTATATCGCTATTTGCGTTTTTATCTGCCTTATCATAGGTTTTCTTGCTAGCACTGCAACTCAGAGTTCTGTAAATACGTGGTTTGTAACATTGAACAAACCCAGTTTTAATCCGCCAAGTTGGATTTTTGCACCGGTATGGACACTATTGTATATTCTCATGGGGATTTCGGCCGGTTGGGTCTGGGCCAAAGGATTTCATCATAAATGGGTTAAAACCGGCTTGTACCATTTTGGATTTCAACTGCTTTTAAATGCATTTTGGAGTATTGCTTTTTTTGGATTGCAGAATCCGTTTTTGGCCTTACTGGTCATTCTGGGACTGTTACTAATGCTTAGCCTTACCATAAGATGGTTCTATATAGTTAGCAGAGTTGCTGCCTACCTCCTTGTACCTTACTTCTTGTGGGTTTGCTTTGCAACTGCTCTAAATTACAAGATTTGGGAAATGAATTAATAAAAAATAGTTCAAGGTTGGAAAAGTAAAATCTTTATAACATAAAAACAAGGTTCTTAGAATTGGCCTTCATATCAGCTGATTGAAGTTTTTCCCATGAAGATTTGAAACTATTTTGCTAAAGCTAAAATGTTCTGCATTGTCCTGTAATTCCTTGCAGTTGCAATTACGTTTAGCTTGGTTTCAATTAGCTTACTGCTAAGCTTGGCTTTGCCATATCCATTAAAACACATTAAATGAATGCAGCTTTCGGTAATTTGAAATGCTTCGTTGGGAAAGTTCATTGCCTTAAAAATAGCTTGCAATTGTTGTGGTGGCGATTCAAACAACAACACAAAATAGGTTTTGTTCTTACTAATTAACTCCTCATCACCATAAGGTGTATCTGAAATAATGACTTCTACTTGTTTTCTTGTCTTAACCAAAACAGGAATATCAAACCCAAAAGTATCTAAAATAGTTTTTCCAATAGTCACGGAAATAGCGTCTGTGGAAACTAATGTGCTATCTAACACCACATTTCCACTTTGGATATACGTTCTAACATTTTTAAAATTCGCATTTTCCAAAGCCTGACGCAATTCTAACATCGGTACTTTGTTCTTACCTCCTACATTGATTCCACGTAAAAAAGCGATATAGGTCGTCATCTAAGTTTACTTGTTTTCCGTTTCGCTCTTGATTATTCCCTGTGCCGCCAAATAACCACCAGTCCAAGCATTTTGAAAATTAAAGCCGCCTGTAATAGCGTCTACATTAATAATTTCACCTGCAAAATAAAGCCGTGGCAAAAATTTGCTTTCGTAGGTTTTAAAATTAACTTCTTTAAGGGACACACCACCCGCAGTTACAAATTCTTCCTTAAACGTACTTTTCCCTGTCACTTCAAAAACACATCGTGTAAGTTGTTCTACAAGTTGCTGAAGCTGCTGTTTAGATACGTCGGGCCAGGTTTCAGCATCTGTTATTCCTGCCGCATTCACCAAGTTTTTCCAAAGTCTCTTGGGAATGTCCAAAACCTTGGTCCGCAGAACAGTTTTACGTTCCACTTGTTTCACCTCCATAAACAAATCCAACAATCCGTTTGAATGGTATTCGGGAACCCAATTCACCGAAATTTTAAATCGGTAATCATAGTCCTTAAGTAATCTAGCGCCCCAAGCCGATAATTTTAAGATAGCAGGACCGCTCATACCCCAATGGGTAATCAACAAAGGCCCCTCGGAAAACAGTACACCTTCTTTAAATTCTTTGGACTTTAATTTAGGATGTTTCCCTTTTTTATCTAAAACCATAACGGCTGCCTCTGTACTTATCCCTGGTATATCTACAATGCGTTTATCCTTTATATTAAACGTGAACAAGGAAGGAGCAGGCGGAACAATAGTATGCCCTAATTGCTGAATTAAATTCCAAATTTTTAGATTACTTCCCGTTGCCATGACTACATAACGGGCCTTAAAAATTTCTTCATGGGTTTGTATTTCCCATAAAATTTCAGCCTCTGATTTTAATTTCTTTACACCAGTTACCGAGCAACGCGTACGTACAGTTACACCCAAGCGATCAGCTTCAGACGTAAAACAGTCAATGATAGTCTGCGAAGAATTACTTACCGGAAACATTCTACCATCATCCTCTATTTTTAAGGCAATTCCCCTCTGTTCAAAAAAACCTACCGTATCACCGCTAGCATAGGCATGAAAAGGGCCCAAGAGTTCTTTTTCGCCCCTTGGATAATTTGTACTTAGTTCTTTGGGGTCAAATTGTGCATGGGTAACGTTGCACCTACCACCACCGGAAACTTTCACCTTTGTGAGCACTTCCTTGCCTCGCTCCAAAATAGCTACTTTTAAATGAGGTAAGCCTTCAGCAATGTGTATGGCCGCGTAAAAACCTGCTGCTCCTCCCCCAATTATAACTACGTCGTACATTAATGCACGCGTTCAGGGAAGTTGGTGATAATACCGTCTACCCCAAGTGCTTTCATATTAGCAATATCTTCGGGCTCGTTTACGGTCCACGTGTAGATTTTAAAACCAGCCTGCTTGATTTTCGTTACAATCTCGTTATCCAAACTTTCAAAATATGGATTTATGGCAACAGCATTTAATTCCGTTCCAACAGCTAGTGCATCCAAAGGATTTTCTTCGGTAAGAACGGCAATAGCTACGTTTTCGTTGAGCCTTCGCATTTCCCTTAATTCATCCCAATTAAAACTGGAAATAATAAAATTTTCAGGAGACCAACCTCTAGATTCCGTGTAAAATTTAATGGTATGGTTTACTTTATCCGCGGTATTGGCACCCTTCAATTCAATATTAAGGGCCACCTTGTTATCTATCAATTTTAAAACATCCTGTAGCATGGGTATTTTGTGGCCGCCATCCAATATCAACCGACTTAAATCCGAAATATTGTACTCCTCAATATTTCCAGGACCATTCGTTAACCTATCTACCGTTTGATCGTGAAAAACAACTACTTCTCCGGTTGATATCTTAAAAACATCAATTTCGATCATATCTACACCAAGATCAAGTGCTTTTTGAACGGACGCCAAAGTGTTTTCTGTTTCGTGCCCCATAGCACCTCTATGACCAATTACCAAAGGTTTTTTTTCTCCCATACAACCCGCCAAAATTAATAAGGGCAAAACCCAAAATAAACGCTTACACTGTTTCATCTAAACAAATTTAATTTAGTTCAAAAATAAAGGATTCCAAAGGATTTATATCAACCCGCAATTTACCAATTCCATTTTCAACTTTCAAACCGTGTTCGCTACCATACAAAACATCGGTAATTGAATGATTCCCTTCAGATAGACTCCATTTTGTAATTATTTCTTCTGGAAGTTTTAGCTCAAATCCAAAAGTGTCATTTGCATGAAAGTTGGAGACTATAATTAATTTTTGCTCCTCGGACCAGCGAACAAAAGAAAGTACATGATGGTTATACCATTCTGTATGTTCCCTGTTGTAAAGATGTATGTCTTGGTATTCTCCCATTAAGGCATCACTGGAAATTGTGAAATTTAATAGGCGCTTATAAAAATCACGAAGTGTTTTTTCGTCTTGATTTAATTGGGCTCCATCGAACTTTTTATTATTTACCCAACGCTGATAACTGGGCACACCTATGTAATCAAATATAGAAGTTCTTGATGGGCTGCCAAATCCGGCATTTTCCGCTCCTGCTTCACCGGTTTCCTGGCCAAAATAAACCATAGTTGGCGCTGTAGTAGATGTTGCAGATACAATCATTGCCGGCATTCCCTTTTTAGCATCCCCAGCAAATTCTGGACTCGCAATTCGCTGCTCATCGTGATTCTCAAGAAAATGCAACATATTATGTTCAATGTCCTGAAGACCTTCCAATACTTTGGGGATATGGTCTGTCCACCCATGGCCTTGCATAATATGCTTTATGCTATCATACAATTCCACTTTATCGTACAAATAATCCATTTTTCCCTTATGGATGTATTCTCTGTACAAACCAGGATTATACACCTCGGCCAGTAAAAAAGCATTCGGATTTTTTGTTTTGATGCTAGAATTTAAATAGCTCCAAAATTCTACAGGTACCATTTCTGCCATATCATACCGGAAACCATCCACCCCTAAATCCATCCAGTACAAAGCAATATCCCTAAACTTATTCCAAGAATTTGGCACATCTTTATCCTTCCAAAACTCAAAATGAGCCTCAATATTCTTTTCTGAATAATCTTGAGGGAGTGTATCGAAATCTACCGTGCCATCTGGTCGTACACCATAATTGATTTTAACGGTTTCATACCAATCATTGTAATTTGGTTGTGCCATTCTAGAACCATTACCCGTCCATTTTGCGGGTACTTCTGAAAAAATAGCATCGGCCAATTTGTTTTTATCACCTCCCAATGGCCTATACCCATCTTGCCATTCTGGTACCTTAAATGCAGAACCGGGGATATAATAGAAATTATTGTCCTTATCATATACCACCGTAGTATCATCATCCGCACCAAAATCCGACACTCCTTTTGGATTTGTTAAGCCATTATAACCGCGCGCAACATGATTGGGAACGATATCTATAACAACTTTCATTCCCTGCGCATGGGTTCTTTTTATAAGTGCCTTAAACTCCTCCAGTCTATTATTAGGATTTACGGAAAGATCAGGATTTACATTATAATAATCCTTTACCGCATAAGGAGAGCCTGCCCTTCCTTTTACCACATCTGGATCATCGTTTAAAATTCCATACGCCGTGTAATCATTAATTACTGCGTGATGTGGAACTCCCGTATACCAAATATGGGTAATACCTAAGTCTTTAATCTCTTGTAACGCCTTGTCGGTGAAATCATTAAATTTTCCAACACCGTTTTCCGCTATGGTACCCCAAGGCTTATTGGTACTATTCGTATTTCCGAACAAACGGGTAAACACTTGGTATACTACAATTTTTCCTTCTTTCTTCATGATTTTACTAACCGGTTTTTTAGCCTCTTCCCCACAAGAAAAACTGGCAACTATGACACAGCATAAAAATAATAAACTTACTTTTTGCAACATGCAATTTTAATATTATACCTTAATTACCGCTCCAGGTAAAAGCGTAACCCGTGCTCCGTTTACACGTATAGACATTTCGTTGGCTCCTGTAAGTTCAAAACTTGTTTCTTCAGCGCTAACAACGACCTTAATTATCCTATTCCTGAAATTGACCTTAAAAGAATAGGCCTGCCATTGGCTGGGAATTTGTGGCGTAAAGGATAATTTATCGTCCAGTATCCGCATACCGCCAAAACCTTCAACGATACTCATCCAAGTGCCGGCCATAGAGGTAATATGCAAACCTTCTTCCACCTCTTTGTTGTAGTCGTCCAAATCTAACCGCGATGTACGCAGATAAAAGGTATAGGCTTGCTCCATCCTTCCTAGTTTTGCTGCCTGTATGCTATGTACACAAGGCGATAAGGAAGATTCATGGACCGTAAAAGGTTCATAGAAATCAAAGTGACGCTCTAATTCCTTTGTAGAAAAATCAGCTTCAAACAAATAGAAACCCTGCAACACATCAGCTTGTTTTATATAGGGCGAACGAAGAATCCTGTCCCAACTCCATTTTTGATTGATGGGCCTTGCCGCTTTTGGCAAATCTGTTACTTTTATTAATTCCTTATCCAAGAAACCATCTTGTTGTAGATACACCTGATGTTTTTCCGAAAATGGAAAGTAGAGATTATCTGCTACTTCTTTCCAATCTTCACATTCAAGGGCTGTCAATTTTGTTTTTCCAATGATACGGGCATAATCGTCGGAATACCCATCTTTTACTTTATCTAACTGCTCAAGCGTATAATTGATGCACCATTTGGCAAGGTAGTTTGTGTACCAGTTGTTATTTACATTGTTTTCGTATTCGTTGGGCCCTGTTACCCCCAGCATCACAAACTTGCTCTTTTCTTCAGAAAAATTAACACGTTGGTGCCAAAATCTGGATATGGCAATGAGTACCTCTAATCCCATTTCCGGGATATAACTGTAATCGCCGGTATACCTATAATAATTATAGATAGCAAAAGCTATGGCACCGTTTCTATGTATTTCTTCAAAAGTAATCTCCCATTCGTTGTGACACTCTTCCCCATTCATGGTTACCATGGGATATAAAGCTGCTCCGCCAGAAAATCCTAATTTTTGGGCATTCTCAATCGCTTTTTCCAAATGATTGTAGCGGTACTTCAATAATTTTCTAGCAACGACATCGTCCTTGGTAGCCATATAGAAGGGTAAACAATATGCTTCGGTATCCCAATAGGTGCTTCCACCATATTTTTCTCCCGTAAATCCTTTAGGTCCAATATTTAATCTAGAATCTGTTCCTAAATAAGTCTGATTTAGTTGAAATATATTGAAACGTATTCCCTGTTGTGCCTTTACATCTCCCTCAATGGCTATATCGCTCATATGCCAAATAGCGTTCCAGGCATCTTTTTGTTTTTGCAATAAAACATCAAAACCTAAGGTGGTAGCCTTGTCCAAAACCGAATGTGCCGCTGCCACCAGTTCACCAGACTTATGATTTCGAGATACGGTATACCCTCCAAATTTAGTCAAGGTAACTTTTTCATTGGCTTTCACTTTTTGGGTAAATGAAAAAGAAACAGTGGTTTCCGTTTCGGAGGCCGGGCTTCCAGAAACAGCTTTACCCTTATATTCCATTGACGCTTGCATATAGGTGCAGGTCTCAAAATTAGTCTTCATGGTATGCGCTTCAATAAAAGCACGATGATTGCTAACACTTACCTTGGTGGTATTCCAAAATTTATCGTCCCAATTGCTGTCCTCATTGGTTATACCACTGTCCAAATAGGGGACGAAGGTGATTTCTACATCAGAATCTACCGCCGTTACGCTATACGATATAGCGCCCAACTCATCCATAGTCAAACTTAGAAAACGTAGCGTTTCAACTTGTATTTCTCTACCATTAGTCAATTTTGCCGAAAAGGTTCTTTTATACCATCCTTCCCGCATATTCAATTCTCTACGGAAATTTGAAACAGTTTTACACGTATTTAAATCCAAGGTCTCGCCATCTACCATTATACCTATTCCGATCCAGTTTGGCGCATTCAAGACTTTTGCAAAATATTCGGGATATCCATTCTTCCACCACCCTACTCGGGTTTTATCTGGATAGTAGACTCCCGCTATATAACTCCCTTGAAACGTTTTTCCAGAGTAGGCTTCCTCAAAATTTGCCCGTTGCCCCATGGCGCCGTTTCCAATACTAAATAAGCTTTCGGACGATTTTACACGGTCTTTATCGAAACCTTCTTCTATAATGGACCATTGGTCCGCTTTTATATAATCTTGATTCATAAATTAAAATCTATTTTTTTATTTCCTTGTAAAGGAAAATCCTAACAATCCAATTAATTTAATATCATTCCTTGGCATACAGGAATCTATATTCATACTCAAAATAACTTATGGGTTCGGAGGCCTCGACTTATAAGGTTATCAACCTTTCTAAAAAAACACCGTCCATCTCCGTAAAATCATTAAAATTAAACTTTGCCTCTGATAAAATGTGAGCATCACCTATCCCAATACTGGTCATCTGCGCCTTATTGGCAGCTTGTATACCAGCAACGGCATCTTCAAAAACAATACAATCTGCAGGTTTGACCCCTAAATTATTTGCGGCAATCAAAAAAACTTCAGGGTCAGGTTTAGCCTTAGTTACGTTGTTCCCATCAACTATCTCATCAAAATAGGCCAATAACCCAACTTTATTCAATATTGGCCTCGCATTTTTACTCGCAGAGCCCAAAGCTATGGGAATTTGTCTATTCTTCAAAAAATCTAAAACTCGGACAACATCCGGTAAAATTTCCGAGGCATCCATATTCTCTATATATGCCAGATAATCCACGTTTTTGTCTACCATCCACATATCAAACTGCTCTTGGGTAGCGGTAATATTACCAATATCAAGTAAAATCTCTAAACATCTTTTTCTACTTACACCCTTAAAAAGTTCGTTCTGTTCATGGGTAAACTCAAAACCTAATTCATTGGCTAGTTTTTTCCAAGCTAAGTAATGGTATTTGGCGGTATCGACAATAACACCGTCCAAATCGAATATAACTCCAACTTTTCGCATCTATTCTAAAATTTAATTGATTGTTGACTCCCTTCGAATTATGGTCGCCTGTATAACTTCTGTTGTAAAAACCTCGTCTTCTTCATCCAAATCGGTCTCTATTTTTTCTATAAGTAGTTTTGCCGCCATCTCCCCCATTTTATCCCCATGCTGCGCCACGGTGGTCAACTTAGGTACAGAATATTTAGACAGAATGCCATCGGTAAATCCAATAACCGACAAGTCTGCCGGTATCTTTAGACCTATTGCATGGGCAGCACTAAGACAGTGTACGCCAAATATTTTGTTTACCGCAAGTACCCCGTCAATTTTATTCTCGCTTAACCAATCACTGACGCCCTCTATTTCTTTATCATAAGGAAGTCTAAGTATAACAGTTTCGTCAATTGGAATATCACTTTCGACTAAAGCTTTTCTATAACCCACTTCCCGTGCATTACTAACGCTAAAAAAACTGTCCGTGGTAAGCAGTGCAATTCGTTTTCTACCTTCCTTGAGCAAACTTATCGTAGCCTCGTATGCAACTTGGGAATCGTTTAACACTACTTTATCGCAGGATATCTCCTGGGCAACCCTATCGAACAAAACTAGTGGCATACCTTGGTCTATCACCTCCTTTAGGTGATTAAAATCCTTTTTCATTTGTGTCTCTCCGGCCAACGCCATGATAAAACCGTCGATACTGCCATTGGCAAGCATTTCCATATTTATAACTTCACGATCAAAAGATTCATCAGATACACAAACAATAACATTGTACCCATGTTTATTAGCATACTTTTCTATTCCTCTAAAAACAGTCGTAAAAAAATGATGTACAATATCCGGTATGATTACCCCAATATTTTTCGTTCGCTTATTCTTTAAACTTATCGCAATGTTATTGGGCTTATAATTATAAAGTTTTGCAAAAGCCTGTATCTTATCTTTAGTATCCTTACTAATTTCATTACTATTTTTTAACGCTTTAGAGACTGTTGAAATAGAAACGTCCAGCTCCCTAGCAATATGTTTTAAAGTTATTTTTCTTCTCAAGATAGAAGGTATAGGTTAAACGTGAGATGTATTTAGAAAGTTAATGTAATGACTTAATCTTAAAATATACCATTTAGGTACTTTTTTTTAGTTCTACTTTTAAAAAGTAAGTCTGGAGTTATTAGTAATCCAAACCAACCAGTAACATTAATAATAGGTAAAGACACATAATCATATCAAAAATAGATTCTATGCTATAATAAAAGGGTTATTCTATGCAACACCAATGATATCCATATTTCAACAACATGTAATAATCGCTTTTGAAACGACTCTAGTTAAAACACTTAGGCTATTTACCATAATTGAAAATACCTGATATACAAACAACTAGCTAAGTGGTTCTTATTATTACGCTTAAAACTAAAATTACCGTAAATTTACTGCGGATTTATCAGGAACAAACATTTCTAGCTTCTTAAGCAATTTGTTTGATGCCAATTAAATTTGTAACCTAATGAAAAGAATATTTATCGTTCTTCTGACTGTTATTGGAATAACATCCTGTAAAAACTCAGGAGCGTCTACCAACCAAGATATTATTATAAGCCCAGAAAATCTTCATGCTGTTGTTGACAAGGTAACCCAGATTATGATTCATGATATTTTCTCACCTCCTGTGGCCAGCAGAATATTTGCTTATCCCAATGTTGCGGCGTACGAAATCGTATCTCAAAACAATTCCAAATACAGCTCCCTTGCGAAGCAATTGAATGGGTTAAATCCCATTCCAGTAATGGATACCGTATCCGATATTAACGCTAATTTATCTGCACTTATCGCCCACATGACCTTAAGTAAGCAGCTAATTTTTTCCAAAGATAAATTTGAGGTCTTGGAAGATAGCCTTTTCAATAAATGGAAAGACACGAACGCAAAACAATTTGAAGCCTCCAAGACCTATGGCCTAAAAGTGGCAGCGCATATCAAAGAATGGATGGAGAGGGACAATTACAATCAGACCCGGACCATGCCAAAATTTACCGTAGACACAGAAAACACTTCGCGTTGGCAGCCCACCCCTCCGGCATATATGGATGGTATTGAGCCTCATTGGAACAAAATTCGTCCGTTTTATCTCGATTCTGCAGCTCAATTTAAACCCGTACCACCGCCACCATTTTCAATGGAAAAGGATTCTGATTTCTATAAGGAATTGTTGGAGGTGTATGATATAAGCAATAAAATTACGGCCAACGGAGATGATTCCGAAGAAGTACAAATAGCACAATTTTGGGATTGTAACCCTTATGTATCCGTCTCTAGAGGTCACTTAATGTTCGCTACTAAGAAAATTACCCCAGGAGCGCATTGGATAGGAATCACCAAAATTGCCAGTAGAAAGACAAACAGCAATTTTGATGATACCGTATTTGCATATACCAAAACCTCCTTGGCGATTGCCGATGCATTTATCAGCTGTTGGGACGAAAAATACCGCAGCAATCTTATAAGACCGGAGACCCTGATAAATCAACACATTGATGATAGCTGGGTGCCAATTCTTCAAACACCTCCCTTCCCGGAGTATACCAGTGGACATAGCGTGGTATCAGGTGCGGCGGGTATTGTCCTTACCGATATTTTTGGTGACAATTTTGCTTTTGATGATGACACGGAAGTTCCGTATGGTCTGCCGATAAGGAGCTTTACCTCTTTTAATACGGCGGCAGACGAAGCAGCCATAAGCAGAATGTACGGTGGCATTCATTACAGAGCTGCCGTAGAGGTAGGTGTAAATCAAGGTAGAAATGTTGGCAATTTTATCCTGGCAAAGGTAAGAATGCGGGTCAGCGACTAAAACCTTTAACTGTTGGTTTTTTGCGAACGCTAAAGCATTCAAAAATCTCATGCGTTTGTGGACTAATTCTTGCTGCTAATACCTATTAACCGGTAACATCTTTCTTATTGAAAGCACAGATTATAACTATGTTTATGAGCAAAACTATTTTTGCGTTTTCAGCATTTGTAATACTATCATGTTCCAATTTTGGACAACTAAAGTTTGTTGCAGATTTACCTGACAATCTGGATGAGGTTTCTGGTATTTTATATGTTAGCGATAGCACTATATGGGCACTGGAAGACAGTGGTAATAAAGATAAAATTTATAAAGTAGATTTTAAAGGGAACATTCGTAAATCCTTTAAAGTTAAAAATGCAAAAAACGAGGATTGGGAAGATTTTACCAAAGACATAGAAGGCAATATCTATATCGCCGATACGGGAAACAACGACAACGACAGAAAAGATTTGGTCATTTATAAACTTCCTGATCCAGAAAAAGAAAAAGGGGATAAAATAGATGCTGAAAAAATTGAATTCTACTATCCGGAGCAAGAGAAATTTCCACCAAAAAAAGAAAAAAGAAATTATGATGTAGAAGCGTTATTTCATTTTAACAAGAAACTTTATTTAATAACAAGAAATAGAGCCGACCCGTTTGATGGAAATGCAACTATATACACCGTACCCGATACCAAGGGTAACTATGCTGCTAGGTCTGTAGGCACCATAAAACTATGCACAGATTGGGACACCTGTCAGGTGACCGGTATAGCTATTTCCCCTAATGGCAAAAAAATTGCTGCGCTGAGCCACGGAAAACTATTTATTATTACCGACTTTTACCTCGATGATTTTTCCAAAGGAAATATAGAGACGATTGACCTTGGTACAAGAACCCAATTAGAATCAATTTGCTTTTTGGATAATGTTAATTTGCTGTTAGCAGATGAGATTTCTCATGGTAGCGGTGGTAATCTTTATAGTTATCGATTAACCGATTAACCAAAAAAACATTAAAAGGCAAAGCCTACCCCAAACGTAAATCGAGGTCCTTCATCACTATTAAAAAGAGCTAGATTAACGGAAACTAGGTCAGATGCATTTAGAAAAAATCCACCTCCATAAGACGTATGCCATCTTTTGGAATCATCGTTAGCAAGCCAAACCCTACCGTAATCATATCCTGCAAAAACACCTAAAGAAGCAGGTACTATCCTAGTTCGCATTTGACGCAGACTAAAACGAATATCCGTATTTTGATAGTACGCCGTTTTCCCATTAAACCGCTGATTTCTAAAACCCCTTAGACCATCGTTTCCGCCTATACTTGCGCCTTGATAAAATTCATAGCCATTTCCAATATTAAAATTTCCCTTCCACTTTGTGGCCAAAACCAAACGCCCATTGGGCACTAATTTGTAATTGAAGGACAAACTAGGCACTACATACCCAAAACTGGCGTCTAAACTTAGGTTGTTCTTATACCCCACAGCAATATGAGTGGCCATACCCATAGTTGGGAATGCGGCATTATCGCTATTTTCAAAGGAGTATTCCCCATGAACACCCACAAAATCGTTTTGGGTTTCCGCTCCGTTCTGCTGGTAAAATGTATTTACGAAACGATCGGTAGTTTCTTCCACCTCAATGGATTCATAGGATATCCCGGCACGAAATTTTGCTCCCAGTTTACTCCGCCACACTAAAGAAGGTGCAAACTCCATAGTTTGGAAACGGACCCTATTAAAATCAAGACCCAAATCATCATCAAAGTTTTCTGTATCGTTTCCTAGACCAAAGAAGTTAATGGCAAAATTTGGACTAGTAAAGCCTGCTTTTAATTCTAAATTCCAATTGTCGAAAATCTCAGCAAATTCTCCCGTATACGCTAAATCAAAACCACTTGTGGCAAAATAAAACGAGGTAGCTAATTTGTGTTGCTGCGTAAATGGATTTTGCCTAAATCCATTAAAGGTATAGGTATTCGAAAACCCTATCCTAATACCATCATCCGGATTAAAACCAATGGCAGGAATCAGTTGATTGGTACTGCTACGAATATTCAATGGCCGATAGGTATTTACATTATAATCGTCTGTTCGCTTTACCTTTGCACCATTTGTACTGTTGTAGGTATTTCGCTTACTTTTATAGTCGTAGATTGCTACTTTCTTTCCATTGGAAATCGTGTATACATCATTGTTCTGCCCTCCTATAAGCCGCACTTTTATACCACCAAATCCTTTAGGATTCGTTACTTCAAAAATATCATCGTCATCCAAACCGTAGACCCAGATTTCTTTAGTTTCGGAAGTACTGAATACCTTGTCGAAAAATTTCTTTTTCTTCTTATCCCCTATATTCCTAAAAACTGTGACTTGCGTTCTTCGGTTGTCCAATCTTTGTATTTCAAACCAATCATCCTTATCCGTGCCGGTCACTACCGCGTATTTGTTCAAAATATCATAATAGACATCAGCCGTAATCCTAATACCTTCTAAACGCGAAAGCAAGGTGTTTTTAATTTTTAAAAGGGTTTGGTCCCGGACTTCTACAGGAAAAGCCATAAAAGCGTCGTCAATTGCAGTGGCATTCAAATTATCCTGCAAAAATAAGGCTTCTCGTTGCCAGTCCTCCTTTGTAGTCTCCGTCAATAAGGCAAGGTCTAGCGGATAAGTTTTAGGAGAGGAATTAAAACCTTTTACGCTCCTAATTTCATCATTAAAGCCCTCCATAAGCTTTAAACCGGGAATGGTCCTCGTAGCTAAATTCATTAATGCCCCATCTCCCATTTCTGAAAAAACCTGATCTCTATCCCGTGGGATAGGTCTGTATACTACTTTTTTTCCTTCCTTAAACTCTGCCCATCGCCATTGGTCCACGTGCCGGTCCCAATCACCGATAACCATATCAAAAAGTCGTGCCCTTATATAGGCTCCGGTATCCAGGGTATACTTTTCATCATCCCTAAGGTCCTCCAGCATGGCGTCCGTACTTTTTAGTTCATTTGAAAAACCGAAGCTGGCCAAATCTCCATGGCCATCACCTGTATGCTCTTCTATCATGTAAAGTTCGTCACCGAAAACATCATTATACCGCCCCAAGGTTTTTTGTTTGGGAACGTAGAAGAGTACCGGATTGGTATGTAAAATTCCCACGGCATCTGATAATTTACCAATAGTAAATGGCGCATATGGATGTGCTCCGGTATAAAAGTCCTCCATGATATCTTGGGTAAAGGTTTCCTTTAAATCTTCTAGCATATATTGATCTTTAAATGCCATGGATTGTAGATACAGTTCCGCGCTTTTTCTTAGGGCCCGCATTACATACTCCTTACCGCCTTTATCACGTAGCCGGAGGGATTTGGATTGATGCCCGCCACCCTTTTTTACTGGTACCAAACCACCGTATAGGGTGTCCAAACGAACTGTTGGCGCAAGTACCTTAGTAGCGTAGTAGTCTCTGTAGCGTTCTCCCCACACCCATTTAAAGAAACCTGTTTTCTCTACTTCTTCTTCTGCATAGACACTGGCCGCCACTTTCTTTGGAAAGTTCTCATCATACTGCGTACTAATACTAGCATCATCAGCAGGAAGTACTTCGGTGGTAAAAAGAAACGTTTCTTTATCGTCTTCTCCTAATCCAAAGTAACGTACCCGGGAAGAGCCATCGGTATAAACTTCCAATGTTGCATATCCCCTCTTACCTGTAGAAAATTCGCTTCCGTTCAGCAATCGCGTCACCCCCTTTTTTGCCCCTGACCCACTAACAATCTGTGGCGTGCTGTTCTCTACAATGTACTGTAAAGTATGTTCGTGACCGGAAACAAAAATTACATTTTCCGAATATTGTGCTAAAGTGGTAATGCGCTTGGAAAGTTGCATATACCTCTTGTTCTGTAAATCTGCAATAGATGCGCCCGAAGTTCTTCGTAAAACGTTTACAAAAGTACCTAAAATTGGTACTGGAAATGGCAAGGCAGAAGGATACAGTTGTTGTTTCAAAGAAAACTGACCGCCATGTGGACCATAACTGGTCATAGGATGATGTAGTGCAATTACGGTGGTTTTTTGCATATTGTCCTTGATAGCATCTTCTAGCTCTATTAAGAATTTCTCTCTACTTTTAATATCGCACTTATCGTTCATTTTGGGATGCTTATCCCAATTGGTAAGATACCACTCCGTATCTATGACGATTATAGCAAGCTGCTCGTTCACATTCACTACCTCTAAAGGACAGCCGTTCCGGGGTAAAAAAGCATCTTTGTTGGATAGCGTTTCCTGAACATATTCTTCTTGTCTTTCCAAGCCTATTAAACCTTCGTTGTACCAATCGTGATTACCTGGAATAAAAAGTGGTTTCCCTTTAAAGTTAACTAATGTTTTTAGCTGAGCATCCAAATGACTTTTAGCCGTTAGATATGCTATGGTCGAATCTTTTTGGTCTGGCAATCCTGCCGGATATATATTGTCTCCCAAGAAAATAGCCGTACTATTCTCATCAGCCGTGTCCAGCCGTTCTTTAAAAATTTTTAACGCTGGATTCATACCTCCAATAGGGGACAATCCCGCATCGCCAATAAGATAAAAGGTGTGCGATACCTCTTTATCTTCTGTAACATCTTTTGAATGTTGTATGTTTTTATATTTAGTTGTGTAAGTTGCGCAGCCAGTTAAAATTAATAAAAGTGCCAAAACGCTATACTTTTTTTTCATGTCGATGTTCCTACGTTTTAATTTTTGTAATTTAGAATCATATTTTATAGTATGTCGGATATCTTAGAGAAAACTAAAAAATTTGTGGTAGAATTATTGTCCAAAGACTTAAGTCAAGACTATTTATACCACAATTTGCGGCATACGCAACGGGTGGTTAAAAGTACTAAAGAATTATTGAACACAGCGTTGCTACCCGATGACGAAAAAGAAGCCCTAGAACTCGCAGCATGGCTTCACGATACAGGTTATACCAAAGGCAGCGAAGACCATGAGACCAGAAGTAAGAATATTGCGGAAACCTTCTTAGCTAAACAAGGATATGACCCTAAAATGATATCAAAGGTGTCGGCCTGCATTATGGCCACTGCAAGATATGAGGAGCCTACTACTTTTCTGGAAGAGATACTACGCGATGCAGATTCATCTCACTTTGCACAAAAAAGCTATCTGGAAACTTGTGAATTATTACGAGAAGAGCTTCGTCTACTAGGTATTGCATCTTACACGCACAAAGAATGGTTAGAAGAAAATATTAAAATGTTTCGCACGGAACATCGCTTTTATACCTCTTATGCCAAAGAGAATTGGCAACCGGGAAAAGACAAAAACCTTAGACGTCTGATTAAAGAAAAAAAATCAGAAAAAGATATTGCAAAAAAAGAAGCGTTAAAAGCCAAGTACAAAAGCGAAAGCCCGGATCGCAGTGTACAAACACTATTCCGAGTTACCATTAAAAATCATATTACCCTGAGTGATATTGCCGATACCAAGGCTAATATTTTACTATCGGTAAACGCTATAATTATTTCCTTGGCCATATCCAACCTTATCCCCAAGCTGGACAATCCCTCTAACGACTACCTTATATATCCAACATTTATATTTATAGTGTTCAGCATCATATCAATGGTACTTGCCGTTCTAGCTACAAGACCTAATGTCACCAGTGGTTCTTTCACAAAAGAAGATGTATCCAAGAAAAAGGTAAACCTTTTATTCTTTGGTAACTTCCATAAAATGAAGTTGCCAGATTACGAATGGGCCATAAACGAGCTTATCAAAGACAAAGATTATATCTATTCTTCCCTAACAAAGGATCTTTACTTTCTTGGGCTTGTTCTTGATAGAAAGTATAAATTGCTACGGTGGACATACACTATTTTTATGATCGGGATGGTAGTTTCGGTCATAGCTTTTGGCATATCCCTTAAGTTTTTTGGACCGGAAAGGGCCTTGAGTGTATTACGCTAGTCTTTTAAGGTATTCATTAAATCCTCGTACGTATACGTCTTTTCTGTAGTTTTATCGGTTTTGTATAAAATCTCTGCTCGTATCGCTTTAAGACCGGATACACCTTGTAAGCCTTCCAGTTCTACAATTTCTACAGCATCTGTAAAATAGCCTTTTGATCTTAGAAATTTTATATAGCGTAAATACTCCAATTCGTCCTTTTTTTGTGAATAGACTATTGTCATCTTCCCGGCCTGGGTTAGCCGCTCCCCAGTTCCTTTTATAAAAGATTTATCTATTCTTTTTTTAACCACCTCGTACCGCGCATTATAGGTTCCATCTACATCAAATTGTTTTTCATCCATCCGAAAACGTATAGACAAGGAAGTATTATGGACTAATATGAGGGAAGCCGTATCTAAGGGGACGGATAATTCTGGCTTTAAGGTGTAGTGCTCATTTTCCATATCACACATCACCTGTAATTGCCATAATCGAAGATTATTTAAATAGAGCGGATTAAAATCTTTTTTTCCGGATATGGCATTACCGATGTACATGTTGTGTTCGACACCATCGGTTTTGTAGCGTTCAAAATAATGTGGGAACATCAACTGCGCTTCTTCCTGTTTTTTATCTAAAAGGGCGGCTAACTTCTCGTTGATACGCATCACACTTTCATCATAATTTTTTCTATGATCGTAGTAAGAACCTGTACCCATGTCTATACTGGACTCATAAGAAAGAATATGTTTGTTGATTTCAGGGTCTGATTTCTTTAAATGGGAAAACACAGGAGCTATTTCTTCCTTTACAAACTCAAAAATAGATTGCTCGCTATTGGTATAAAGCATTTCCTTTATACTTTCCAGATGATTTGTTACGCGGAACATCAGTTCCTCATAAATGGGAAGCTTATTTTTTTTATAAATTAGATTCAAAACATCATATATCTGGGAAAGCTGAATCATCAAATCCCTTTGAATGGCTTTGTTTCGAGCCTTTGAAGAATCCTTAATATCTATTTGCCCGTACAAGGGATGCACGTCCTTGAATACAATTTCCTTAAAGGTAGGTTGCCTTCCCTCTATTTCATCCTTGATAAATTGCTTTGCCTCTTCTTTAAATTTCCAATACACAGAGGAATGTACCGACGTACACTCATTTTGTATAACGGCGTCTATTAAATTTTCCTCCTCAATTTTAGATCGCACTACAGCAGAAACAATGTAAGGCATAACATCATCCAACTTCTTGGCATTTACCGCATTTAGAACATTCTTGGTAGCTGAAACTATTTCTAAAACCCCTAATAATTCTCCATTAAAAGCAATGGGTGCTAAAATAGCACTCTTTAAACCTTGTTCCCTTAAACTGTTGTAAGGGTCCAAATTGTACATTTCGCCTTTTAGTTTCGTAATATCCGCTATTGAAAAATAAGTGTTTTGGCGAATTAAACTGCTAAAAGACTGTTGACAAAGCGCCTCATCACAGATTTTATGGTTTTTACCATTAAGAATGTAACTGGTAATACCTTTTCCGTAAACAGGTTCAAAACGTGTGTCTTTCGCGTTATAGGTTACAAAGCCTACTTTAATATCCGGTAATTTAAAGAACGAGCTAAAGGTTTCCTGCAGATCGGCCACAAAATTTTCACTTCCTTTTTGATCATTGGCTATCAATTTCGATTTCATCTCCGAGATGGCATGCTCCGCAGTAACGTCGAACATATTGCTTATTACAAACCCTTTGGATATAAAACTCTCAGGAGGTATTTTTTCCATCCATAGCTTTTCGTCATTCGGACTCGCCAATAGTTCATCCACATCTTCTTGTGATAGATCCTTAGCTTTATCCGTAGGTATCAAATCTAAAAAATCGGCATTGTACAAAATCCTATAGTGCCGCATAACCCCCTCCGCATCGGGAATGTCATAGAAAAAAGGCCTCCTGAAATCTAAATGAAAGCCATAATGAAAATTTAATATAACGATACATCCAACAATATAATCAAGACCAATTTCTTGGTTACGTATGCTCGGGCGAAAATCTGGGCCGGCCTCGTTAAGTATTTTTTGAAATCTATTGGAAGGATTAAAAAAGACATCAAAATAAGGTAGAGAGGCCGCCTTAATTTCATTGTCGCTCAATAAAAGCGAAAACACATCTTGAAGAATAAGCCGGATGACATCCTTATGGGTTTCTAAAATAGAGAGGTCGTCAAAGCCTTCTCGCAATTCCGGATAAGGAGCCTGTGCCGCTAGAACTTCACTGGCATGCTTAGCCAAGATTTCATCCTTGCTATCTAGTAAATCATCATAACGCGTTAAAAGTTTATCAAAACTGACAAGCGGTTTTAACGGCATTATTTTATCCTTAACTTGCTTCATACCTTTTTTAGTCTTCTAAATGCCTATAAAATTACAAAAGTTACCGTAGTTATTTGTTAAAAGTTTACAGCCTGCATTACTCACTTTTTCGGATATTTATAGAAATTTCAATAATGTCATCTGCCCAACGACTTTCCAGAGCCTATACAAATGCAAAACGCATCCCTTTTGATGACAACTCTAAATTTATCCTGTTTAGCGATTGTCATAGAGGTGACAATAGTTTTGCGGATGAATTCGCAAACAACAGAAACATCTATTTTCATGCGCTTAGCCATTACCTCAAAGAAGGGTTCGATTATTGTGAATTGGGCGACGGGGACGAACTGTGGGAAAACCTAAATTTTGAATCTATTTTTGAAGCGCATAAAAATGTTTTTAAACTGCTTCGAAAATTTCATTTAGAGAAACGGCTACACATGATATGGGGCAACCATGACATGGTTTACAAGGACAAGGACTATGTAGACAAACACCTCTCTAGCTATTTTGAACCCATAGACAATACGGATAAAGAATTGTTTGAAGACATAACGTATAACGAGGCCATTGTGTTGGAACACAATCTAACCGGACAAGAAATATTTTTGGCCCACGGACATCAAGCTGATTGGTGGAACTATACCTTTTGGCGTTGGGGACGTTTTCTGGTGCGGGTGCTTTGGAAACCCCTACAGGTCTGGGGAATTGCCGATCCTACAAGCCCGGCAAAAAACTATACCGAACTCATAAAACTAGAACGACGTATAAAAAAATGGATTGTAGTGAACAACTTTCTCGTTACCATTGTGGGCCATACCCACAGACCACGTTTTCCAGAGCCCGGTGATATTCCATTTTTCAATGATGGAAGTTGTGTACACCCAAGAAGTATTACCGGTATAGAAATTGAAAATGGTAAAATTTCCTTGATTAAGTGGCAAATAGAAACCGATGAGGATGGCACGCTTAAAGTAGTACGGGTCCTACTTGAAGGGCCGCAACGGTTGTCAGATTATATTGAAAAAAGAAGGTGAAACCAGAATCTACGAGCAAAATAGTAACAACATTGCCTTTAAGATGCATATTTTTTTGTGGTATCTTAGAAGACTAAATAATCAACCACTACTTTTATGCCATTGCTTATCGTTATTTCTGGAATACTGCTGTTATTTATACTCATAGCCCGATTTAAGCTAAATCCATTTATAACCTTCATTATCGTTTCGTTATTTGTAGGCATTGCAGAGGGTATGGAACCTGTTGCTGTGGTAGATTCTATTCAAAAAGGAATAGGGAATATATTGGGTTTCTTGGTTATTATTCTTGGTCTAGGTGCTATGTTGGGCAAGTTGGTAGCAGATAGTGGTGCGGCCCAAAGAATTACTACAAAACTAGTAGCTAAATTCGGAAAAAAGAACATACAATGGGCGGTAGTACTTACTGGTTTTATTGTTGGAATACCCATGTTCTATTCCGTTGGGTTCGTTATTTTAATTCCACTGGTATTTACGATTGCTGCTGCCACTGGGCTCCCCTTGCTATACGTAGGGTTGCCCATGTTGGCCTCTCTATCCGTTACCCATGGCTATCTACCACCTCATCCGGCACCCACTGCAATCGCAGAAATATTCCAGGCGGATATTGGTAAAACGCTATTTTATGGAATATTGGTCGCTATTCCGGCCATTATCGTAGGCGGACCGTTACTTTCTAGGACTATGAAAAATATTAAGGCCACCCCTCTAAAAGAATTTATTAACCCTACTATCTTAAAGGAGGAAGAAATGCCTGGTACGGGTATCAGTATTTTTACCGCACTGTTGCCGGTTATTTTAATTGGTCTTGCGGCCATAGCAAGCTTATTGCTCTCAGAAGGGTCGGCTATACTTAACATCCTATTATTTATTGGGAATCCGGTCATAGCGATGTTGATTTCCGTATTGGTAGCAATCTATACTTTAGGATTAGCAAGGGGGAAAAAAATGACAGCCGTTATGGATTCTGTTGGGAACGCCATAACGGGAATTACCATGGTATTGCTCATTATTGCCGGCGCGGGTGCATTAAAACAGGTTTTGATAGATAGCGGTGTTAGCGAATACATTGGTGAAATGCTAAAAGGCTCGGCCATCTCCCCTTTAATACTGGCATGGTTAATTGCTACCATAATACGGGTCTGTGTTGGTTCTGCTACCGTAGCGGGACTTACCGCTGCGGGAATTGTACTTCCTTTGGCAAGCGGGGCGAATGTTAGCCCTGAACTGATGGTGCTGGCTATTGGGTCAGGTAGTCTAATGCTCTCTCATGTGAATGACAGCGGTTTTTGGCTTTTCAAAGAGTATTTCAACCTGTCCGTAAAGGATACCCTGAAAACGTGGACGGTGATGGAAACTACCGTTGGGGTTATGGGATTGTTAGGTGTGTTGGTGTTGAATATGTTTATTTGAAAACTACCTCTTTGACAATGCTCAAAGGTAATGACCTTTTTGTATCGATTTGTTTAATTTTAAATCTTGAACCTAAAATAGTAGTACATGAAACCATCAAAAAGATTAAAAGAACTTGGACTTATCCTTCCTCCTGCACCCCCACCGGCCGGACTGTACAAGCCTGTATTGGTTGTAGATAATTTTCTATATGTCTCCGGGCAGGGTTGTATGCGTACCAACGGAACCTTGATTGTTGGTCGTGTGGGTGATAATTTAACACTCGAAGAAGGAAAAGCCGCTGCTCGCCAAACCGCATTAACAATGCTTGCAACTATCACCACACACTTTGGTGACATAGATCGTATCAAGCGTCTTGTAAAAACTTTGGGTATGGTCAATTGTACCCCCGATTTTGGCGACCATCCTCTCGTTATTAATGGATATAGTGAACTTATGGCAGATGTATTTGGCGCCGAAAACGGTGTTGGGGTGCGCAGTGCGGTGGGTATGATGCTACCCGGTGGTATTGCAGTAGAAATAGAGGCAATGTTCGAACTACATAAATAGCAGAAATGAAAAAAAACCCTTGGTATAAAGTAAAAAACACAGACACCCTAATCTCTCCCTCATTATTGGTGTATCCAAAACGTATACAACACAATATAGATACCATGTTGCACATGGCCGGTGGCCCTGATAACCTAAGACCTCATATCAAAACACACAAGAATGCAGAAATTATTGGTATGCAACTGCAAAAAGGAATTACCAAGTTCAAATGCGCTACAATAGCCGAAGCAGAACTTTTAGCAGATTGTGGTGCTCCCGATATCCTTTTGGCGATGCAACCTGTTGGTGCAAACAAAGAGCGCTTAATTAAATTGATAAAAACGTACCCTAGTATAACATTCGCTACCCTGGTAGACAATTTAGCCACTGCGAATGAATTGGGAATACTTGCAGAAAAACATAAAATAAGCCTACCCTTATATATAGATTTAAATGTAGGGATGCACCGCACCGGAATTGCACCGGGCAAAGAAGCATTAGACCTATATAATTCTATTTCAAAACATTCGCACTTAGAAAGTAAGGGCCTACATACGTACGATGGCCATTTGAGAAATCCTAACGTAGAAATAAGAAAGTCAGACTGTGATGCTGCCTTCGAAACTGTACTGGAACTTAGAAAAAACATTGTACGGGCCGGACTTCCAAAACCCATTCTTGTCGCCGGAGGTTCCCCTACCTTTCCGTTTCATTGCAAACGGGACAATGTAATTGCCAGTCCTGGCACCACCTTACTTTGGGATGCAGGTTATGGTGGACTTTTTCCTGAGATGGATTTTCTTCCAGCAGCAGTCCTGTTCACACGCATTATTAGCAAGCCAAAAACAGGGATTTTATGCTTTGATCTGGGCCATAAATCCATTGCTCCAGAAATGAATTTTCCTAGAGTTATGTTTCTAACCTTGGAACACGGGAAGCAAATAAAGCAATCAGAAGAACACTTAGTTGTGGAATATGACGATCTTAAAATTCTTGATGTTGGAGATGAACATTACGCAATACCAATGCACATTTGCCCTACTGTAGCAAAATATGACAGTATGCTCGTGGTAGAAAACGGAATCGTTACCAAAGAATGGAAAGTCGTTGCCCGTAACCAAAAACTCACTATTTAAGTATGTTTATTTTTGATGCACACTTAGACCTATCCATGAACGCCATGGAATGGAATCGAGACCTTAGATGGTCTATAGAAGCGATACGAAAAAGCGAACAAGGAATGGTAGACAAGCCGGACCGAGGGAACAATACCGTTTCTTTTAATGCGATGCGGAAAGGAAATATAGGGCTGTGCGTGGCCACACAAATAGCTAGGTACGTGCATACCAACAATCCACTACCGGGTTGGAATTCCCCGCACCAAGCATGGGCACAGACCCAAGGACAATTGGCTTGGTACAGGGCAATGGAAGCGGAGCAACAGCTCATACAGATTACCAATACCCTAGAACTTGAAAAACAGCTCAACAATTGGAAAAATGATAGCGAAAACACGCCTATAGGCTATATTTTAAGTTTGGAAGGTGCCGATTCGATTGTTAACCTGGACTATCTAGAAAAATCCTATGAGCAAGGATTACGTGCAATAGGGCCTGCACATTACGGCCCAGGGACCTATGCTTATGGAACAAATTCCGTAGGTGGTATAGGAGCAAAAGGCAAAGAACTGCTCAAAGAAATTGAAAGGCTAAACCTCATTTTGGATGCCACACATCTATGCGACCAAAGTTTCTGGGAGACCATGAAGGTATACAACGGACCCGTTTGGGCAAGTCACAATAATTGTCGAACTTTCGTAGACCACAACCGTCAGTTTACAGACGAACAATTAGTAGAGCTAATCCGCAGAAAAGCAGTCATAGGAACGGTATTCGATGCAACCATGCTGGTTCCAAACTGGGAACGGGGCGTTTCCGATCCAACCAATACAAATGTTACTTTGGCACATGCGGTCCAAAATATAGATCATATTTGTCAATTAGCAGGAAATTCATTGCACGTGGGCATAGGTAGCGATCTGGATGGAGGTTTCGGAAATGAACAAGGCCCTTCCGATATAGATACGATAGCCGATTTACAAAAAATACCGCAAATGCTTGCAGATAGAGGGTATACTACGGAAGATGTTGAAAACATAATGCATAGGAATTTTATAGGATTTTTAACCGATACATGGGCATAAGCAGAAGAACCTTTATACAGAATTCCTCCATGGCCGCTTTGGGCGCGTTACTTTGGAACTGTAACAATACCGATAGGATTCTCTTAAAAAAAGGGCAAACTATTGCTTGTTTAGGAGATAGTATTACAGCTACAAAAGATGGTTACGTACAAATGCTACAGGATTATGTAGATACAAACCATCCCGGCCTAGAGCTCACATTTTTGAATTGGGGTAAAAGCAGTGAGACGATTACGGGACTCACAGAAAAGAAGCATCCAGGCCCAAGGCCGTACCTTTTTGACCGTTTGGATAGTTTACTCTTAATCAAGCCCGTAGATATCATATTTTTCTGCTACGGAATCAACTGCGGTATCTATGGTAAACCTTCGCAAGCACTGTTCGACAGTTACACCATTGGCTTATATTCCTTTTTTGAAAAAATAAAACAAAAAGGACTGAAAACCGTATTACTAACTCCAACACCTTTGGTTTTAGAAGTATTAAACGATACCGAAACCCTGACTTCGGAACAAAACAACTATGGCTATCAAAATCCATATCCAAAATACCAAGAAGAGGTTGTACAAAGGTTTCGTGAGATTGTACTCAACAGTAGCCACGACACCATATTGGGAAAAATTGATCTCCAAAGTCCGTTATTACGTTATAAAAACAAATGCTACTCCGATGATCCCATTCACCCAAACAAAAACGGTCATCAACTCATTACAAATACAATCATAGAAAATTTAACAATTTAACAAGCCCTTAAGTCCCTGTGGCAGGGTATTTGCTATCTTTATTTGAATTTTCAGGGTACAATGAACAAATACACTTCTTTATTATTATGTTGCCTGTTATGCAGTATAGGTGCTGTATCACAGACCGACCTACCTACACAAAAGCCGTTGAAGATAGGTGTCGTAAAAAAAGAAGACCCTGTAGGGCCAACTAAAAAAAGCCCCTTACTTAACATGCCTTCTTTAATAAAGGAACCCATATCCTTGGATCTAAAAAAACCGAATCCGGTTAAAATGTTGCCGGACGAAGAGCTTGTACAAGCAGGTGCCGGACTCAAAATAGACCCTAGAATTGGTCCTGGAGAGCGTTTGGGAGGATCAGGACAGTATTTTCCGGATCAGTATTTAGGGGATATAAAAAGTGAAGGTAAATTTATTGGAATTGTTTGCCGAGATCATGAATACGTAGATGGTGATCGGGTTAAAATTTGGGTAAATGAGGTGGTTGTGGAGCATAACCTGTTATTAACCGCAGGATTTAAGGGAATAAATGTTGATTTGCAATCCGGTTTCAACAAAATTGAATTCGAAGCACTTAATCATGGCTCTTCTGCACCAAATACTGCACAAGTAGATGTTTATGATGAAAAAGGAAACCTACTGTATTCCAATAAATGGTTGTTGTCTTCCGGGTCAAAAGCTTCGTTAATCGTAACCAAGGAGTAGTTTTCTAAATTTTGTTTTCTTATTTAGCGCAACGCTTCATTAAATTTATATTGTAAAACCGCTGGTAGCATTACCTAAACACTAGCTATATCTATATTTTAACAACAAGATTATTTTCCACTAAGACACTTATGCTCCCGATACTTATCTATAAGTTATAAAAGTAAAAAATGTAATAAAACAACAGTGCAATATCTTCAAAAAAGTATGACCACATCCACTATTCTTACTTTCGCTTTCCTGGCGCATACGTTTCTTGAGCTCTTTTGAGCACATCTTCCTTATAAAAGGCAGCATCCTTCCAGTCCACATCAAGATATTTTTGGGTCTGGTCATCAAAATGTGGTGAACTTGGATTTCCGCTTTGACCACCAGCCAAGATGGTTTTCGCTTTTACTTTATCACCAAACTCCACCGCAGCAACAAAACTGTTCCCCCTTGTACCGTATATTTTCTTGGCACTTTCGGCCGTGTACCGTGCACCATATGCGGCAAGTGCCCCCCAAGTACCGGATGCAAAACCAACAGGAACACTTGGTTTGCTATCATCAAATTGTTGAAGTACATCCCCATTCAAACGCTGGTACCTGTTCACTTCTCCCCATGGTATTTTCCATGTGCCAAAATCAGCAGTAAGCTGATCTAGGACCTCCTCAAAAATGCGTCTTTTTTCCCCGTTTGGAGCTGCAGCACTCCCCCAATATTGCATACGTTCCATGGCATTAAGTCCATCGGGGTATTTCCCTTTTTGATAATACCGCATTCCATAAAAATGAGCCAAGGTCATGGCTACGGACTCTTTTGATGTTTTAAAATCCCACTCTTCCAAAACCTCCATAGGCTCCCAAAATTTGGGGTTTTTATCATCAAATTCGTTATTCGCTTTTATCAAACCAGGAATCAAAGCTTCAAATGCAGGCAAATAAGGATCGTGTGCCAAATCAATCAAACCGTCCAAAGTGATATCCTTTACATCCTTTAAAAGTGAGATTGCATGAAGACCCCTAAAATTCTCCTGATCTCTGGACATATAATAAGGATAATCATCTTTCTTTGGACTAAATTCCAAAGCAGATGTATACGGTGTAGAATTGCAATTTTGAATCCATCCGTTTTCTGGGTTGAGTACTAAGATATTTTCGTCCACTGTATGCAAGCCTTGCCAATCGGTCTTCGGGTTCCAGCCATCCACAGGTTTAGAATAGTCAAAACTAACATCTCGCTTTGGTACAAAATTCCCGTGGAAATACGCAATATTTCCTTCCGCATCTGCGTAGACCGTATTATTGCTGGAATTGGTTCGAATATCCATCATCTCCCGAAATCCTTTATAGCCTTCTTTCTTGGTTCTTACAAAGGATTGTTCCAAGGCCTTTACCGGTTCCCACATCATGGCAGAAGCCGTCCACTTTCCGTCCTCCATATGGGTAATGGGACCGTGATGGGTGCGATAAGCTGGGAAGGTTTTTTCCTTCATCCTTTCATCGCTCTTATATTTCAAGCTGATTTCTGAGACTTCCACAGGTCGCAGTTCTTCTCCGTATTGATATAGTATGTTACCATCCAATCTGGTAATATTCTCTTTGAATTCATCCATAACATCAGTATAGGTAGATGTATGCATCCATCCGGTTTTCTCGTTAAAACCTTGGTATACGAAAAATTGCCCCCATGTCACCGCTCCATAGGCATTCAATCCTTCTTCCGAAACTACATGAACTTCGCCTCGAAAGTAGAAAGACGTATGCGGATTGATCAATAACATCGCATTACCGGATTGCGTTAAATCGCCAGAAATTGCAATACCATTGGAACCTTGCGGCTCTATCATTTCTGCTTCTTTTTGAATGGCAATTAGTTCCGATTCAGGAACTTCCATATTCCCTTCATAAAAAGCTTTTATCTTACTTGTTCTAATACGTTCTATGTCGCCACCTATACTGCCCTCGCTAAAATACATTGGCATCCAAGGCTCAAAATGGGTCAATAATTTAGGGGTAACTTCTGGATGTGTTTCCAGGTAATAATTGACGCCATCTGCAAAGGCATCGCACAATTGCTTGAGCCAAGCCGGACTCTTTTCGTAATTGGCCTTCGCTTGTTCTTCGGTCATAAAGAGTTTTGCCCTAAGATCACTATACAATGCTTCCTCGCCCTCCACTTCCGCCAAACGACCGGTGGCCCAGATATAGTTTTGTTCCACCCGGTTAAAATCGTCCTCACATTGTGCGTACAGTAAACCAAAAACAGCATCGGCGTCCGTTTTTCCATAAATATGGGGTACGCCAAAATCATCTCTGATGATGGTGACTCGTTCTGCCTTTTCGGCAAGAGACATGGAATCGTAATCGACATGCTCCGCAGTTTGAGGTTCGGTTTTACAAGAAATTAAAAAGATTGTAATCAATAGGTAAGCAACTCTATTCATAGGTCTGTTTTTACCCCATGAAGATACATTAATTTACGGAGTGCAAAAAGTTACCAACTACCACTGGAACCACCTCCGCCAGAACTGCCACCACCACCAGAAAAACTACTGGAGCTACCGCTAGAAGAACTAGATCCGAACGAATGAGATCCAGAGGACGAAAACGTTTTTCTGTAGTACGTGTTATCGTTTTTTAACAATGAAAGATTGAATTTTTCCTTCCCAGAACTGAAAAATTTAATTTTCACAATGGCTATACCTATGGCTATGCCAAAAAACGGAAGGAATAACCATAAACCCATTTTTGGACTATTCCAAACCACATCAAATAGTTTATGGTGGTCCTCAAATATCGCTAAGGTAACTACCACAACTGGAACAAACATAAAGACTAATCCAAAAATGGCACTCAGTGCACCTCCAACAATCATAAACATTCCTGGCAGCACACCTAATTTCCCTATGAGGATTCCTCTAAAAACTTCTATTAAAGCTTTATAGGATCTATAAAACTGAAAACCTCCAAAGCCTATAAAAACGGAAAGAAATAAAAATAAAAACCCGTAACCGATCCATTGATTGCTATTTTCACTGCTTTGTATTTCCTCCTTAAACTCGGCAAGAGCCTCAGGATTGTTCAAAAACAGAATCAATTCATCCATGGCGGTAGAAACACCTTCATAGTATCGCCCTTCCTTAAAACTGGGAATCATGGTATTTCTTATGATTCTCGAAGCCACAGCATCTGTAATGTAAGGTTCCAAACCATACCCGACCTCTATACGCACCTCTCTGTCCTGCTTTGCAAAAAGAATCAATAGCCCATTATCCTTTCCTTTCTGACCCAACATATTTTGATTAAATAGTCCGTTCGCATAGCTTTCTATAGTTTCAAAACCCAGTTGATCGATGGTAACCACGACCAATTGATTGGTAGTCTCCGTTTCAAATGTGGTGAGTTTTTGTTGGAGTTTGGTAATTTCAGCCTGTGTGAAAATACCTGCGCTATCCGTTACAATTGCCTTAAGTTCCATGTACTGGTTCTGAGCATGAACAAACCCATGGAACACTAACATAAGAACAATAAGGAAATTTTTAAAGATGCTATTCAAAAACTGGATTTTTAAATTGTACTGCACGGTTCAGAACCTAGATTACTAGGATATACATTTTAGTAACGACAAGTATTCTCTTTAATTTCAACTAACTTGCAACTTCTTTTGAAACTTGGAACATGGCAGAGAGAAAAGTAAGTATTTTAAGTGCATTTAAGACCATTATATGGCCTAGGAGAAATCTAGTTTTTATAGGCTTGGTATTAATTGTAATCAGCAAGGCGGCAAGTTTTGTAGCTCCATTATCGTTAAAATATTTAATGGACGACATTATCCCCAATAAGGATACCGATTTTTTAAAGTGGTTAGTGGCAGCCGTTGCGCTCGCTATTTTAGTACAGGCGGTTACCTCTTTTCTATTGACCAAAATTTTGAGTGTACAAGCGCAATACTTGATATCGGAACTACGGGCGCAAGTACAGAAAAAAGTACTTTCCCTTCCTATACGCTTTTTTGACAACGCAAAATCGGGAGCTTTGGTTTCTAGAATTATGACAGACGTTGAGGGTGTGCGTAATCTTATTGGTACGGGATTGGTACAGCTTGTTGGTGGTACCATTACGGCAGTGGTTTCCCTTATTCTCTTGTTACAAATAAGCTGGAGTATGACCCTATTTACACTTGTTCCGTTGGCTATTTTTGCACTCATTGCCCTAAAGGCGTTTAAAATAATTCGGCCAATTTTTAGAAATCGAGGAAAAATAAATGCCGAGGTTACCGGTAGGCTCACAGAAACACTAGGGGGTGTTCGGGTGATAAAAGGGTTCAATGCAGAGGCTCAAGAAAACAGTATTTTTGAGGAAGGCGTGGAGCGTTTGTTTCAAAATGTAAAAAAGAGTTTGACCGCTACGGCGTTCATGACAAGCTCCTCAACCTTTTTATTAGGAATCGCTACTACAGGGATTATGGGTATTGGAGGTTATAAGATTATGATGGACGAACTGACGATTGGTGAATTTTTGACCTTTACTTTTTTACTGGGATTGATGGTAGCCCCAATTGTACAAATGAGTAACATTGGGAGCCAATTGACAGAAGCTTTGGCAGGTTTGGACCGAACCGAAGAACTTATGAACATGACCCCGGAAGCGGACGAAGAAAACCGTACCATAGTTCTTAATAAGATTAAAGGAGATATCATTTTCAACGACGTATCCTTTGCCTATGAAGAAGATAAAGAAGTACTGCACAACATTAATTTTGAGGTAAAACCCGGCTCGGTGGTAGCACTAGTTGGAAGTTCCGGATCCGGAAAAAGTACTATTGCAGGTTTGGCCGCTACTTTTTTAAATCCAGAATCAGGTACCATCACTATCGATGGCAATGACATATCCAAGGTAAACCTCAATAGTTATCGTAAACATTTAGGTGTCGTTTTACAGGATGAATTCCTATTTGAAGGTAGCATACGGCAAAACATCCTGTTCCCAAGGCCCAATGCCTCCGAAGAAGAAGTACAAGCAGCCGTAAAAGCGGCTTATGTGGATGAATTTACAGACCGTTTTGAAGACGGACTCGAGACCCTAATCGGTGAGCGAGGGGTAAAACTATCCGGCGGTCAACGACAGCGTATTGCCATTGCACGAGCGGTTCTTGCAAACCCTAAAATTTTAATTTTAGACGAAGCAACCTCGAATTTGGATACAGAAAGCGAAGCCTTGATTCAAAAGAGTTTAGCAACCCTTACAGAGGGCAGAACCACTTTTGTTATTGCCCACCGTTTAAGTACGATTCGCAAAGCTGATCAAATCCTAGTAATTGAAAATGGAAAAATAGCAGAGCAAGGTACCCATGACGAATTGATAGCCAAAGAGGGCAGGTACTATAATCTGTTTACCTACCAGGCGAGGATTTAGGTTTGTGCTAAAACCATTGATTTGACCGAGAAATGATTTTTGTCCTCAAAAAGTTTTTGGATCGAGCTTAACCTTTTTAGTTCTTTAAAACATTGGCTTTTCCAAACTGTTACATCTTATAAACAGTCACTTTTTATCCATTTTTTTCCAAAAAAGTCTTCCGAATATACCAGCGCTACTTTTCGACACTTATTCGAATTTCTCCTCGGACTTTAAATCGCCGTACTAAATTTTCGAAAAATCAGAAATCTGAAACGTATGACATCATATCGGTCTTTTCTTTAGTTTCCAGATTATGATGCTCAAAACGTTTGAAGGTGGAAAATGAGCCCATATCCCGGTCGCCATTAATAAAAAAACCGCCGATTTGAAATAAATGTTTACAAGGGTAATCGGTTTTGGAAATCAGAAATGAAATCTGTTTGTCTATGGCTTCGTAAATCACTTCTGTAGCCTCAAAAATCTGATTTTCTGCATGCAGAATTCTATCCTTTTCATTCAACAAGATTTACTCAATGGTGTTTTGTTGGTAATCATCTTTGGTGATTTCATCCCTTTTGCTGGCGCTAGCCTCACGCGCGTGCCTACACACTTATAACATTAACAGCACCGCTACTTACTCTTAACACCACGAGCAAGATACCTGCACTAGCGAGGGTTCCTATATTTTCCAAACTTATTTTCAGTTAGCATTTTCTGTCTGACCTCTCTAAAAAATTTTATCATAGGTTAGCGTTGCACTTTCGTTATTCTTCAATCTCGGAAGCTAAAACTTCAAGAATATAATCGATTCGCTTTAGTAGTGTTTCGCTTTCTTGATTGGTAAAGGTATTTAAGTTCAAGCTCCATGCAATGATTCCTTCTAGTTTTGGATCTAACAGTAGTTCTTCTTTGCTGACCTTGCTGATTTTGGATTTTCCAGGTATTGGATTAAGAGTTTCTGTGGTCTCTAAAAGGCTTGAGCCTGCTTTTTGCCAAAAACTATAGCCAAAATCGCGTGCAATGCCTATTTCGTTGAGATAATTCGAAAATTGCAATTCCCAAAATCTTAAAACATTAGCTCAACCTCTTTAAGTTGGACGACATCCGTACTCCAATTGATAAGTAGCTGCTTTAGCTCTTCGCTTTTAATGATTTCAATATTTCCCGAACGCACCAAGTCATTTTGAATCGGGTCAAAGGTTGTTGGAATAACACTACCAAGATATGCGAAGATACTATCTAATTCCGCCTTTTCTGGTTCGTTATAAAAAGTAAGCAAACGTGTACATTTTTTATTTATGTCCTTTTTGCTTTCAGTCTTTTCCAGAAGTTGTACCCGGTTCGATACAAACTCTTTTCTTAACCTTTTTAGAATCTCCTGTTCTTTTACGTTGTCTTTCCGCTGCTCATTCCATGTATTGATTTGCAGTGCAATTAAAATTCCTATTACAACGAGTATAATTTCACCCATGGCATAGAGGAGGTACTTTGAGAACTTATTCTCAGCTAAAAGAGACTTTCTTATTCTGCGAAAAAACTTAATCATCGTTTGCGGATTTTACCCACCCCTCAATCCCCTCCCAAGAGGGGAGGCTTTTAGCGGTTAGTTTTTGACGGATATTTCTAAAGAGTTTTATCATGGTTCAGAACTTTTCCCCTCTTGGGAGGGGTTAGGGGTGGGTTTTAAGTTATCAATTTCCATTTTAATCTTTTCTAGAACCCAACCCAAATTATTTTTTACATCCAAATCGCTGAATCGAGTTACGGTAATCCCAAGGCTTTCCAATCGGTTTTGACGTATCATATCCTTTTCTTGGTGACCCTCTTTAAAATGAATGGAACCATCAACTTCAATGGCCAGTTTCAAATCTTTGCAATAAAAATCGACGATATATTGGTCTATTGGTATTTGCCTGCTAAATCGAACACCCAATTTTTTGCCCTTGATTTCACGCCAAAGGGCAATCTCACCCAAAGTCATGTTATTCCGTAGTTCTCTGGCGTAAGCGATCAAATTTTGGTTATATGGAATTATTTTCCTCATAGCGATACCCACACCTTAATCCCCTCCCAAGAGGGGAGCATAACTGAGCAGGTTTTTCTAAAGAATTTAATCATTGGGCTCTTGACATTTAGAATTGAGTAACTCAATCATGGATAGTATTTCATTTTCAACCGATTTCAAAATTTGTTTATTACGAGCATTGATTCCCAAATAAAATATGGCATCATTTAACATTATTTCCCTTATTTCAGCTGTAAAATTAACTTTTGAATTTAGTACGTCAAGGTCGACTTTTGTCGTATCAATACCGTTCAATTCCTCTGCAATCTTTATCCATCCTGAACTCACTAAATCCTTCTTTTCAAAAAAACGTTTATCTGTGATTGCCTTTCCATTGGTTTCTATAATGGAGCTTGTTCTAGTCATTGATTCATAGTAAGAGGCCAACTTATTTTTAATAGAAAGGTCTGTTAGTATGTTCAAATTTCCACTCGATTTAATGTCTTCCAGAGCGTCGGTTGTTGCTCGATAATTTCTGTTGGAAAATTTGACGGATTTTAAAAGGTTTGGGGTGATACTGTCTAAAGGTAACGTATCGTCTAACAACGTTTGAATCATAACGTTATTCGCGTTAATTCTTACGTTTAACAGTTCAAGGGAGTATTCATAATTACTATAATCCTGTTTTACGTCTTCCAATAAACGACAATAATATTGCTGTTCTAATTTTCTATTCTTCTTGTTCTGGTTCCAGTCATTGATCTGTAAAGCTATCAAAATACCAATGACTACGAGGATAATTTCGCCTATGGCATAGAGTAGGTACTTTGAGAACTTATTCTCAGCTAAAAGAGACTTTCTTATTCTTCGAAAAAATTTAATCATAGCTTACGAATTTTACCCACCCCTCAATCCCCTCCAGGGAGGGGAGGCTTTTAGCGGGTAGTTTTTGTCTAATTTTTCTGAAAAATTTAATCATATTGAGTTTCCTTAAGTATTTTGTCTATCAATAGGTCTAATTCTATCATTAGATTTTTGTTATCTGCAATCCAGTATAAAAATTCGTCAGTAATGTTTTCGAATTCAATTTCTTTAAAAATTTGAAGTTTATCCACCTTCAGATTTGATTTTTCTTGCCAATGTAATGGGCCATAGGCATCCATATCTTTAAAGGGATATCTTTTTGATAAATAGGGCCAAATCTCGTTATCTAATTTTGCGGCAAACCTTGTTGTTCTATCTGTCAATGCCTTCATCGTTCGTCCCCAATTATATATTGAATTAACCAATTCCTTATTCTGGAGCAATTCCAAACGTCCCGATTGTACGAGACCAGAAATGGTATTTTCCGAGGGTCTGAATATAGGTGGGTCAAAGGCATAAAAAAGCAAACTGTCTATATTTTGCTTTTTAAGATACGCTTCGTCTTTACCTATATTATTCATTAATTGTCTGAGCGCAGCCTCGCATGATTCATTTTCCTCAATTCTTCTTTTGATAATCGCTTTGTTTTGCAAATATTCAGTATGAATGTTCTTTACAATGGTCTGTTCTTCAAGTTTCTGGATTCGTTTTTGGTTCCAATTATTGATTTGCAGTGCAATCAGAATTCCTATTACAACTAGTACAATTTCGCCAATGGCATAAAGCAAGTACTTCGAAAACTTGTTTTTAGAGAGAAGATTTTGGCGAATTCGCCTAAAGAATTTAATCATAAGAACATGGTTGGTTCCTGTAAAGATATGATTTTATGGAATCAAAGGGTTTAAATAGAAGGGGTCAATAGTGTAGCCAACAAACAGTTGGGAAAGTTAGTATTTTCAACTCTCACTAAACTGAAGATGTGGAGAGAGAACCATGATGTCCTTGGTCTCTATGCTATGCATAAAGTTTTGGATATTCGCCGTTTTACCAGACAGTTCTATCCTAAATTCGACGAAACAAATTTCCAGTTTCCTTTTTTCTTTTGAGCAGTTTCGTTATATCACCTCTTACGGAGCTATTTCAACAGCATTTGAAGGTGTCCGACTATGCTATAAAAAACATAAATTGGTATGGTACTAGTCGCATTTGAAGTAAACATAATTTTGTACAAAGAGTAGTAACCGCTTCATTTTTGCAGTTCATCACCCCTCTTCCGGAGCCAATTCTACCGCAAGGCCATCCATGTCTTCCGATATATGCAGCTGACACCCTAAACGCGAATTTTCCCTTACATTAAAAGCTTCCGAAAGCATCGCTTCTTCATCATCGGATTTTTCCGGTAGCTCGTGATCTGATTGAACGTAGCATTGACAAGAGGCACACATGGCCATGCCACCGCAAATCCCAATGGTGCCTTCTGGGGCTAGCTCATACGCCCGAACCAGTTCCATCAAGTTCATATTCATGTCAGTCGGGGCATCTACTTCGTGCGGTACCCCGTCCCTATCGGTAATTTTAATCTTTATATCGGTCATTTAAAGTACGCTGTTCTTGCCTATTCTATTGCTATCATTCTCATGTATATTAGAGAGCGCTCGGTAATTTAGGTTAGCAGGTAAATTACTAATTGATAGCTTTTACTACTGCTTTTGGTGATTCCTTTTTACTTCCATCGAACCCGGTAACACCGCCAACAGTAGTGTACTTCATCACATATTTCTTATCTGGAAAAATACGTTGGTAGGCACTTTGGCACATTAATGTGGCCTCGTGGAAACCACAAAGAATCAATTTCAGTTTTCCAGGGTAGGTATTTACGTCTCCTATAGCATAAATCCCAGGTATATTGGTCTGGTAATCCAGTGAATTATCGACTTTTATGGCATTTTTTTCTATTTCCAATCCCCAGTCTCCAATAGGTCCTAATTTGGGTGATAGGCCGAAAAGAGGAATAAAAAAGTCCGTCTCCAACATCATATCTTCGGCTGCATTCGTCGTTTTTCTAATGATAACGGATTCCAAGGTGTCTTCCCCTTGAAGCCCTACAACCTCACCAGGAGTCACTAGGTTTATTCTACCTATATCCTTTAAATGCTGCACTTTCTCTACAGAATCCAAGGCACCCCTAAACTCATTACGTCTGTGTACCAAAGTTACTTCTGATGCCACATCGGCCAGAAAAATACTCCAGTCCAAGGCAGAGTCACCTCCCCCTGCAATAACTACTTTCTTATCACGATACACTTCGGGGTCTTTTATCATGTAAGCTACACCGTTATCCTCATACTTGGCAATATTTTCCAAAGGTGGTTTACGTGGCTCAAAACTACCCAGACCACCAGCAATCGCTACTACGGGAGCATTATGTTTTGTACCTTTTGATGTGGTTACCACAAACGTACCATCTTCCAATTTCTCAATGGTCTCGGCCCTTTCTCCTAATGTAAATCCAGGCTGAAAAGGTTTTATCTGTTCCATTAAGTTATCTACTAAATCTCCAGCCAAAACTTCGGGAAATCCTGGGATATCGTAGATAGGTTTTTTTGGGTATAACTCGGAACATTGTCCACCCGGTTGTGGCAATGCATCTATCAAATGACATTTTAATTTCAATAGTCCAGCTTCAAAAACAGCAAAAAGACCCGTAGGCCCTGCTCCTATTATGAGTATATCAGTTTTAATCATCTAAATTTTCTTTTTAAAACACAACAAAGATAGCATTCCGTACCGCTAGTATCTCATGATATTTATCAGGTTTGTACTAGGCAAGGTTAACGACCTCTTGTATCTGCGGAGCATACTTTTTAATCGTCATCTCTACTCCGCTTTTAAGCGTCATTTGGTTCACGGAACAACCAATGCAGTTGCCTTCCAAACGCACTTTTACAGAACGTTCATCATCTATTGAAATTAGAGTGATATCGCCACCATCGCTCTGTAAAAAAGGACGTATTTCAGCTAATGCCTTTTCTACGCTGCTCTTAAGCTCCTCTGAAGTCATTGTAACCATAATTACTTCTTTTTAATGGCAGAACATCCTGCCATTGTTGTTATTTTAATTGCTTCGGTTGGCGGAATATTTGTATTTCTGTTCACGGTTTCTTGAACCACGTTCTTCGTTATTTCTTCAAAAGCCAACTGAACTGCTGTACCATCTTGCAGCGCTGCAGGTCTACCTACATCTCCCGCTTCGCGTATACTTTGGACTAACGGAATTTCCCCGAGAAAAGGTACTTTTAGATCCTCTGATAAATTTTTAGCACCTTCCTTACCAAAAATATAGTATTTATTTTCGGGCAGCTCCGCAGGTGTAAAATAGGCCATATTCTCCACGATACCCAAAACAGGTACATTAATAGAATCCTGCTGAAACATCGCCACTCCTTTTCTTGCATCGGCTAACGCCACTTCTTGCGGTGTACTCACTACAACGGCACCAGTAACCGGCATCGCCTGCATAATGCTCAAATGGATATCTCCTGTACCGGGAGGCAAATCCAATATCATAAAATCGATTTCCCCCCAGTGCGCATCAAAAATCATTTGATTTAACGCTTTTGAAGCCATAGGTCCTCTCCAAATAACAGCTTGGTCGCGTTGGGTAAAAAATCCGATAGAAAGTAATTTTACACCATAACTTTCTACAGGTTTCATTTTTGATTTTCCATTCACGTTTACTGCCAAAGGTTTCTCTTGGGCAACATCGAACATAATGGGCATGGACGGCCCGTAAATATCGGCATCAAGAAGACCAACTTTAAAACCCATCTTGGCCAAAGTAACAGCTAGGTTTGCTGTAACCGTAGATTTTCCCACGCCACCTTTACCAGATGCAACGGCGATAATATTCTGTATCCCTGGAATAGGTTTCCCTTTTATTTCATTCGTCTTAGGTTTAGCGGCGGGAGCATCAACCTTTATATTGATCTTAATCTTGGCCTTTTCGTAGACTTCTTTATGGATTATTTTTAAAATCTCGACCTCGGTCTTTTTTCGTGCCTGTAAGCTTGGGTTTGCAATTACAATATCAACCTCTACCTCATCACCAAAAATCTGAACGTTCTTTACGGCACCGCTTTCGACCATATTTTGACCTTCGCCAGGAACCGTAATAAGTTCCAACGCTTTTAAAATATCCTTTTTATCTAGCTTCATTATATATATCGATTCTAAACAACAAAGATAACTTTTAGCCATGAGATGGAGAAGTTATGCTATTGAAAATGAAGATGTCGTTATAAACAGAACTTACTGTAGTTGGAAATCTGTATTTACTTCGTTTTGAAGTAACCTAACCAACAAAACCATGCAAAAAGTGTACATTAGGAGGATTAAATCAAAGCAAAAATACATGCCATTATGTTGTAAAAGAGTAGTCGGATTAGTGCTAGGAAGCCTTTTGTTCCTTCTCCTAAGTGATTGTAAAAAATCCGAAGCTGAATTTTCAAAAAACGATGTGTCCAACAGTCTAAAATTAATTGGCCTAGATTTCGATAAAAAACAGATAGACACCATTTATCCTTATTTGGAGCGAAATAAAGAAGGTTTTGATTCTTTACGGAAATATACCTTGGACAACGAGATTTTTCCTGCCATACGTTTTGACCCTTTACCCAAAGATTTTTCAGCAAGGCCCCAAGCGGGTTTTCCAGATTGGGAAATACCAGCAGCAGTAGAACTTCCCGACAATGAGAATAATCTTGCTTACTATTCCATTCTACAATTGGCCTCACTTATTAAAAACAAGAAAATTACTTCCTTGGCGCTCACCAAGTTCTTTATAGAACGCCATAAAAAATACAATCCAACACTGGAATGTACTATTACCATTACCGAAGAAATGGCCTTTAGACAGGCAAAAAAAATGGATAAAGAACTAGAGGAAGGAAAGTACCGTGGCGTACTTCATGGCATTCCTTACGGCGTTAAAGATTTAATGGCCGTTAAAGGCTATAAAACTACCTGGGGTGCGGCACCCTATAAAAAACAGGAAATAGATATAACGGCAACCGTTGTTGAACGGCTCCAAAATGCAGGAGCGGTTCTAATCGCCAAACTGGTCTCAGGATCCCTAGCAAGAGGAGACGTCTGGTTTGGCGGCAAGACAAAGAATCCGTGGGATATCGAAGAAGGTGCCAGTGGTTCGTCTGCTGGTTCTGGTTCAGCTACTTCTGCCGGGTTGGTGCCCTTTGCACTTGGTACGGAAACTTTGGGCTCAATTACCTCGCCTAGCACAACGAATGGCATTACCGGATTACGACCTACCTACGGCCGAGTAAGTAGACATGGCGTTATGAGTCTTAGCTGGTCGATGGATAAGGTTGGTCCCATGGCCAGAAGTGCGGAAGATTGTGCAATAGTCTATAGTTTTATCTCTGGAAAAGACCCTAAGGACCAAACAACCACAGCGTATCCTGATGGTTTTGAACCCAAAAAAGATATCAGTACGCTTCGTGTAGGTTATCTAAAAAAAGATATTGAAAAAGACACTACGTTAAGCAAGGCAAACTCCGAACGGGCTATTAGAACCTTCGAAAAACTAGGATTAAAACTTACTGAAGTTGAACTACCCGATGATGTACCGTACAAAGGTTTTGATATTATCTTAAGAGCAGAGGCTGGGGCATTCTTTGATGATTTAGTACGCTCGGGCAATGTGGACCAAATGGTAGAACAGAATCAAAAATCCAGGGCAAATTCGCTGCGGCAATCACGGTTTATTCCTGCAGTTGAATACCTACAGGCCAACAGACATAGACAGGTCCTAATCGAAAAAATGAACACTATAATGAAAGAGTATGATGTGCTCATCTCCCCAACTTTTGGCAACCGTCAGTTAGTTATTACAAATCTTACAGGGCATCCTGTAATTTCAGTTCCGACAGGGCTTGACGAAGAAATGCATCCTACTAGCATTACCCTTGTGGGTAATTTATACGATGAGGCTAGCATTCTTTTGTTAGCCAAAGCCTTTCAAAAAAATACCCAGTACGACGAAATGCACCCTAAGGGGTATGTAGATTAAAAAGGATGATTTAAAGTAGTGTTATCCTTTAAACTTTCCTTCCATCCAGTAAATTGATGGTTCTTGAACCGTAAGCCGCGTTTTTCTCTGAGTGCGTTACTTGAATAATGGTTACACCATCTTCTTGATTCAGTTTTTTGAAGAGGTCCATAATCTCTTTACTTTGTTGCGAGTTCAAATTTCCTGTTGGCTCATCTGCCAATATCAATTTAGGATTGGCAATTAAAGCCCTGGCAACCCCAACCAATTGCTGCTGACCGCCACTCAATTGCGCCGGAAACAAATCTTTTTTACCTACGATGTTGAATCTATCCAACATATCCGCTACCATTGCCTTTCGCTCGGAGCCCTTGTATTTTTTATATAATAAAGGCATTTCCAAATTTTCCTGCACCGTTAATTCATCCAACAAGTGATAGGACTGAAATACAAAACCGATATATTCTTTGTACAAATTAGCACGATGTTTTTCCTTTAAACTGTGTACGGATTCATCCAAAAAATGATATTCGCCCTCGTCAAAAGCATCCAACATTCCTATAACGTTCAATAAAGTCGACTTCCCGGATCCTGAAGGACCCATTACGGAAATAAATTCCCCTTCTTCCACCTGAAGGTTGATGTCCTTTAATAAAAAAATACGTTGGCCTCCCGAGTTGACCCATTTAAAAATATTGTTTAACTGTAGTAGCATAATTTTAATTTAAAAGTATTAATGTTGATTTATTCCTCCCTTAATGCATTAATCGGGTTCTTCGTTGCGGCTTTAATAGCTTGACCACCTACGGTAACTAATGTAATAACGAGTGCTGCCAATCCTGCAACGACAAAATATCCTACATGTAACGAAATTTTATACGCAAATTGTGAGAGCCAGTTTGAGGCCAGCAAATAGGCCAATGGTAAAGCAATTAGGATTGAAATTATTACCAATTTCAGGAATTCCGTCGATAACATTATGGTCACTTGTTGTATACTCTGCCCAAGCACCTTACGTATACTGATTTCTTTTCTTCTTCTTTCTGAAGAAAAAGCAGCAAGTCCGAATAATCCTAGGCATGAGATTAAAATAGCCATACCTGCAAAATATTTTGACAGGGTTGCCACGCGTTGCTCAGCTTGGTAGATCTTTTGATATTGGTTGTCCATAAAACGAAAATCAAAAGCAAGTCCTGGATTAAACTCATCATGAAGCGAAGTCAATGCTGCCAGGGTTTCCTTTTCTTCCCCTGCCTTCATTTTAACCAACATTGTACTAACCCATTCTGTTTTACAAAGCAATGCCATAGGGACTATTTCTTCATAGAGCGATTGAATATGAAAATCTTTTACCACCCCGATAATTTCCCGGTTGGGACCACGCATGTCTATCATAGTACCAATGGGGTTTTCAAGTCCCATGAGTCTTACGGCGGTCTCATTCAAGATAATTTTTGTGCCAGAATCCGGCTTTTCGTTGACGTAAGAACGCCCTTCCTTCATTTCAATACCCATAGTCTCGATAAAGTCTGGACCAACATGAGAATGTTTAAATTCCAGGTTTTTACCAGCTTCAGTTTGACCTGGCCATCGATGACCCCATGAGGTATTATCAAAATTGGTCATTTGGCCTTGCATGTAGGAAGCGTTTACTACACCGGGAATATTTTTTGCTTCTTCAATAAAGGTTTCCATCGTACTTGGAAGACCATATTGCTGGTCAAATACAATAACACTATCCTTATCGTATCCCAGGTTTTTAGATTGTACAAAATCCAATTGTTTGTAGATAACACTTACGGCAACTATGAATAAAATAGATATGGCGAACTGAAAAACAACCAAGCCTTTTCTAAGCATTAATTCTCCGAAAGCGGTGGCAATTCTTCCTTTTAATACACTAACGGGACTAAACTTAGTAAGATATAGTGCAGGGTAGCTACCTGCCAACAAGCCGGTAAAAAGACTAATTCCCATGAACACAGCTAACTGTCCTGGGTCTGCGGAAAACAACATCTCCTTTCCCGTTAATGTATTGAACCATGGTAGGATAAGCCAAACAATAGTACAGGCGACTAACAATGAAAAGAAGGACAACATGACCGACTCTACTAGAAATTGTAAAATGAGTGCTTTTCTGTTGGCGCCTACCACCTTTTTTACTCCAATTTCTTTCAAACGTTTAGAGGCTTTTGCAGTTGATAAATTCATGAAATTAATACAAGCAATCAGCAAAATGAAAACAGCTACCATCGAGAAAAGATAAATATAGCCGATTCTTCCCCCTGCAGGTTTGCCATTCTCAAAACGCCCGTTCAAATAATTGTCTGAATAGCGAGACAAGAAGACAGTAGCGGTATTATTAGCATCCTTGTGTTTTATGAAACCAGCGATTTTTATGTTGAATTGATCAATATCAGTCTCTGGTTGAAGCAACACATATATACTTGAGCTATTACTATTCCAATTAATATAATCCGGATTACGGTCTTGTAGGAATTTTTTATAGGAAACCACAAAATCAAAACGTTCGGACGTATTTTTAGGAAGTTCAAAAACTCCCTTTATAGTAAGTAACGCATCCAAATCATATTCACCATTTTTGATGGTTATAGACTGCCCAATAGGGTCAACAGATGATCCAAATAATGAAAATGCCAAATCACTGGAAATCGCTATCGAATTCACATCTTTTAACGCGTCATCTTTACTGCCTGCCAGTAGCGGAACTGAAAACACTTTGAAGTAATCTTCACTCGCAAAAATACCATTACTGCCCATCTTCTTTTGTTCGGACTGTAGTAGTACACCACCATAAATTTCGTGGACCGCCACAGCTTTATCAACTTCGGGAACTTCTTCTTCAAGGGCCGTTAACAACAGACTAGAATTAGAACGCTGTGTACGTATTTCTCCGTCACTGTTAGGCATATTTCTAAAAACCTGATGGATACGTTCTTCATTAACGTGAAACTTGTCCATCGCTAGCTCATCAGATACCCATAGGTACACCAATAGCAGACATGCAAGACCAGTTGACAGCCCTACAACGTTAATCAAAAAGCTGCTTTTATGCTTTTTAATACTCCGTAAATACAATACTATATTTTGTTTTAGCATGATGTCAATTATTTATTACTCCTTGGAAACTTTACTAGACCCAGACGCTTTGCTAGAAACCTTATCAGGATTCCCACGATACCTAATATTACTAGACCCAGAGGACCGCACATCAATACTATTATTTACCGTTATCCGAATGTTCGAAGAACCCGACGAGCGCATAGCCAAGTCGTCCGTGCTTAAATCAAATGCTTTTATGTGCGACGAACCAGAGGAGGTAACGTCCAATTCTTCCGATTCGCCACTTAGCACAAGATGACTGGAGCCCGAAGTAACCAAAGTAAGCTTATTCGATTCTATATTGAATTCTCCCTTCCTAGAACCTGAACTTTGCACCTTAAAAGCATTCGACTTCAATTTTAAGTTACCTACTACCTTACCGGAGCCTGAGAGCCGAACGACATGGATTTGCTCCACTGGAATTGAAATAAAAACAGTCTTGCCAGAGGAGGGTCTTAACTGCTTGTTATCCTTTATTTTAATGACCAGAGTGTCATTTACAACCTCTGTTTCAACATTTTCCAGAATATTATCCTCTCCGGTTAATGTTATCGTTCCTTCCGTGCCTTCCACTAGTTCTGCCGAAAAAAATCCACCAATAGAGACACCCTCATAATCTCCTGTTTCTCGCTCTATCGTTACTTCGTTTCCATTGCCTTTTATACCCTTACCCCATTGTGCAGGGCTAAAAGTGACACATGCCAATAGTAATATAATCGTTGTTAATTTTTTCATCATCGATCTGTTTATTAATTGATGTTCTTTTATTCACTTTTTCTAGATTCCCCTTTGGGCACTGTGGGCTTTACTCATCCCGCAAACTTCTTACAGGATTCTGCATTGCGGCACTTATTGTTCTGCTCCCAACAGTGAAGAAAGCAATTACAATCGCCACTAGTCCGGCCACTGCAAAAAACCAGATGTTTAATTCTATCCTATTCTCATAATTCTCTAACCATTCCCTTAAAAACCACCAAGCAATGGGAGTTGCAATCACGAACGAAATTAAAACCAATTGTAAAAAATCTTTGGTCAACAGCACCGTAATAGATGAAACACTGGCTCCCAATACCTTTCGAACGCCAATCTCTTTAGTACGCTGCGCAACAATTAACAAGGACATGGCAAATAAACCTATACAACTCAATGCAATTGCGATAATGGAACCACTAGTTATCATGGTTGCCATATTTTTTTCTCTTCTAAATGTATTGTCAATATTTTCATCTAAAAATGAACCTAAAAATTCTGCGTTAGGTTCTATCTGCTTCCATGCGTTTTCCACCGCATCAAAAGAGCTTGCCATATTTAATGGAGCTACCTTCACAAAAACATAATACAGACCAGATTCTCTATCCAAGAAAAAAGTTAGTGGTTCAATTGATTTTGAAATATCCTGGAAATTATAATCTTTTACCACACCTATGACAGGAGACCTAAGACTATCGCCCATAGGAAGGGACGCACTTAAAGGGTCTGCTTCCCCTAATTCCTTTGCCATGCTCTCGTTTATAATTACGGCTTGACTATCTCCCGGATAGTTTTTATTAAAACTTCTGCCTTGAACTAGTTCCAGACCCAAAGTTTCCAAATACTCATAATCAACCGTTAAAGCGTGGGTACGAACACCTCTCCCTTTATAATCAAAACCCCAGACGCTAGTAGACTGGCTGCCGTCCTTTCCTCTACCCAGATTATTATCGGAGGCCGAAACCCCAAGTATATCAGGGTTTCCTGCAAGTTTTTCCCTTAATAATTGAACCGCATCATAAGAGTTCTTTTTTCCATCTATTGGAAAAGAAAGCACCTGTTCTTTGTTGAATCCTAAATCCTTATTGCGCATATAATCTACCTGACCCCACAACACCAAGGTGCCACTTATCAACAAAATGGCGATTCCAAACTGAACGACCATTAGTACATTTCGAACTCGGTTACTGCCAGAGGTCTCCACTTTTCCTTTCAAAGATTGAATGGTACCCAAACGGCTTAATAATAGTGCGGGATAGCCCCCTACTATCAACGTAATTGCAAAAACCACCACTATAAATCCAATAATGACTGTAAATGAGCCCAACATATCAAAAGAAATATTGGTTCTGAATAGGGTTTTAAATTGGTCAATTAATAAAAAACTAAGTATACATCCTATGGCTACGGATACCAAAAAAACAAAGAGACTTTCGCTCCAAAACTGAAAGAATAGCTGCTTTTTCCGCGCTCCCAAGGTCTTTCGCATTCCTATTTCACGAAGACGCTGTGCACTTTTTGCTATACTCATATTGATGAAGTTGACACAAGCAATAAAAAGTATTAGCAAAGCAACCCCAAAAATTAGATAAGGTACCACACGGCTGACCTCTGCATATCCTTTTCTAAAACTTGTAAAATGAACGTCTTTAAACGGTAGTAATCCAATTTGAAAAAACTGGCCATCTTCATTTGGTATCGCCCCGTCGCGTTTTAACCGTTCCGAATTCTCCTTATAGTGCAACGCTGTAAGAGCCTGTGTATTTTTTTCGAATTGTTTGGGAGAAACACCAGGTTGTAATTGCATATAAACATAGTGATATTGTGCATTCCAAGTATTCATATTTTCGGCGTACCCGGCATGATTCTCAAAAGGAATCGCAATATCAAATTCTAGTGTATTTTGATTTTCATGGTTGCCTACCACAGCCGAAACGGTAAACGGTTCTTCTTTACCATCTATTAGAATACTGATAGTTTGCCCTATGGCTTCGGCTGCACCAAAAAGAGAATTGGCTGTATTTTCTGTTAGTACGACTGAATTTTTTAGTTGTAGCGGATTACTGGAATTACCCTTAAGTACCGGAAAGGAAAACATGTCAAAAAACGGAGCATCCAGCCAAACGGCATTGAGATTAAGCTCTTTCTGATTATAAATAGTCAACGCTTCTTCCTCCAGAAACCGCGTTATGTTTTCTACCCCAGGCACTTCCGTTTTCAAAGCACTGGCTAGCGGGGCAGGCTGACTCGTGGTAGCTTCGGATCCTTTTGGTGTCTGTACTAGCGTGTATACTTGATAAATACTATCGCCTTTCTCATGAAAGTTGTTATATCCTAAATCAAAAAAAGCTGCCATTGATAGCAAAATAGCAACCCCAAATGCGACGGAAAGACCTAGGACATTTATTAAAGTAAATGTTTTGTCTTTTGTTAGATTCCTCCAGGCAATTTTCAAATAATTCTTAAACATGGTGTTATGATTTTTGATTGCTATTTATTCGTCTCTTAGCGATTCTACCGGATTTGCAATCGCCGCTTGGAAGCTTTGCCAACTTACTGTTAGCATGGCGATCAAAAGTGCCGCTACCCCGGCGATGGCAAACACCCACCAACTTAGGGATGTTTTATAGGCAAAACCTTCCAGCCACTGATTCATCGCATACCAGGAGATAGGTACTGCCATGATAAATGCAACTCCCACCCATTTTACAAAGTCTTTGTTTAATAGGGCTAATACTTGAGGTATTGTTGCTCCATTTACCTTACGAATGCCTATCTCTTTTTTGCGTTGTACCACAGTGTAAGAGGTAAGACCAAACAACCCCATGGCGGCTATAAGTATTGCTAGAATAGTAAAAGTTTGAAAAGCAGCCCCAAAGGCTTTGTCCTCTTTATACTGAGCCTCGAATTTTTGATCCAAAAAAGTATAATTAAAAGTGCTTTTAGGAAAAATTCGTGTCCACTCCGATTTTATTTGTGCAATGGAAGTGTCAAAACCGGAGACCGAGGCAGCTGCCGGATTTAACTTGATCAACAGATTATTTACATCTTTTTGATATCGAATAACCATAGGCAAGATGGGACTCTTTAATCCAAAATGATAATAATCTTTGATTACTCCAGCAATTTTCCATTCGCTATATCCCCAAAATCCTATCGTTTTGTTTAACACCTCTTCTGCAGATGAAATACCCATGTTTTTAAGAAAAGTCTCATTTACAATGACCTGCCTATCCTGCCATTCTGCAGATGGCAGAAAGGTTCCGCCTGCCACAAAATTAATATCCATTAAATCAAAATATTCAGGTTGGACATGGTAGGTATAGAATAGCTTATCATCCTCCTCCCTGCCATCTGGTAGAATAAGACCTCGGGTAGACGATAGATTATCAAAGCTATCACCAGGATAAGTTTGTGCGATGGCAACCTTTTCTACAAAGGGTAACCTTTTAAGTTCACCTTCCAAAACCTTAAAATCACTGATCAACAACGAATCTGATTTCGTCGTGACGACCTCTCCCTTTAATGCAATAACCTGTTTAATATTGGTGCCAATAGGTTGACTTTCTAAAAAACTAATCTGCTTGGTTACTACAATAGTGCCGATTAAAAGCACAATCGTTGCTAAAAATTGGGTAACAAGCAGCCCTTTTCTAATCGCTAAACCCTGCGAAGATGTCTGTATTTTTCCTTTTAGCGCTTTGGCTGGGGAGTAACTACTTAATAAAACTGCTGGATATAAGCCTGCCAAGATCATGCCCAGTAAAATGAACATGAAATAGGGTGCTAGCTCAGCTATATTTGACAAACCTAGGCTAAGGTCCTTTTCTGTAATCAAATTATACAATGGAAGCAAGATGGCTACCAAGACCAAAGAAATTGAAATAGCGATGACATTTAATAAAATAGATTCTATTAAGGACTGAATAACCAATTGTGATTTTTGCGCTCCGGACACCTTACGAATACCTGCCTCTTTTGCTCGCTCCATAGATTTTGTTGCGGAAAGATTTACATAATTTAGCCACGAAAGAATAAGAATAATAAAGGCAATGGCCATTAGAAATTTAATTCTGGTAACACTACCGTTTGCCGAAACTTCATATGGTTTGTCCGAATAGAGATGAATCTCTTCAAGTGGCTCAATATTGTGCCTTTCTTCTTCATCTTCTTCAATATCGCTATCCATTATTTTCTGGCGTAGTAGTACGGGGTTCGCATTGGGGTCTATTTTCAAAAAAGTATAATAGTTATTTGCATTCCAGTTTAATTCATGCGCTCTTGGACCATATTCTGTCCATGTTTTTTCCGTTTCGTATGCTATTAAATATGTATTTCTATAATGGGCAGTTTTTGGCATATCGGCCATTACCCCCGTTACGGTAAGGATTGCTTTTTCTCCATCTCTATAGGCCGAAATTGTTTTTTGCATTGGATCTTCAGCACCAAATAATTTTTGTGCAAAAGATTCTGATAGCACAATAGAATAAGGTTGGGATAGGACATCTTTCTTTTCCCCTTTAAGTAGCGGATAGTTAAAAATATCAAAGTAGCTTGGGTCTGCCAAGGAGCCTAACGGCTGCTCTAGTATTCTATCTCCTAATTGAAAGGTCATCTTTTCAAAATAGAACAAGCGAACATAATCCAACACTTCAGGGAATTCCTTCTGTAAGGAAGGCCCAGTTAAATTATAGGTTTGGGCGTCTCCCGCAACAAACTCGTTGCCCTCTAGATAATCCATATAGGCTCGGTAGACATTTTCTGACCCTTCAAATTTATCATAGCTCTGTTCGTAATTAACATAGAGCATAATGAGTACAAATGAAGCGATACCAATAGCCAACCCAAAAATATTGATGAAAGAATAGAGTTTATTCTTCAATAAATAGCGTGTTGCAATTTTTAGGAATAGTTTGTACATGTATTGGTTTTAAGCGGTTTTGGGTTACACTCCCTCTATTGTAAAACCTATTTTCGTGCCAGACACACAATGCACACACTATCAAATAGTTATATTTATATTCTAAAAAGAAACACCAAATAAGTGTCCAATATTTAGACAGTATTTGTATAGGATTTTTACATTATTCTTAAGTAGCTCTCTTTTTTAGATGGGAGATTGACTTCCTACTCCGTACGCAAACTCTTCACAGGATTTACGATAGCCGCTTTAATCGCTTGGTAACTTACCGTTACCAAAGCTATAGCTAAGGCTAAAATCCCAGCTAGAGCAAAGGTCCACCAAGAAATTGTAATCCTATAGGCAAAATCCTCGAGCCATTTGCTCATAAAATACCAGGATACTGGAACTGCCAATACTATAGAAATGAGTACGAGCCTTAAAAAGTCCTTGGATAACAAGGTAGTGATACTTTGAACCGATGCACCCAGCACTTTTCGAATACCGATTTCCTTAATTCTGTTTTCTGCCATGTAACTGGCCAGGCCAAAAAGGCCAAGGCAAGAAATAAATATTGTCATAAGCGTAAATAGGTTCACAAGCGTGCCGGTCTGTTTTTCACTATTAAACTTCTTGGCATATGCTTGATCCACAAACTCATATTCGAAGGTATATTCAGGATTAAACTTTCCGAAAATAACCTCGGAAGCTGCCAAGGCATCCTCCGTTTTTAATTCGCTATTGAATTTAATGTGTACTACATTGAACCAAGCATTTGCTCCCTCTATAACCATAGGCTGCACTTTTTGAAATGGGGAATCCATTACAAAATCCTTAACCACGCCGATAACGTGCCAATCCGTGCCATTGTCTTTGATCATCTCGCCAATGGGTTCTTCAAAATTCATAAGGGACACGGCAGATTCGTTTAAAATGATGGCAGTAGAATCGGTCGGATGTTTTGCGAGGTCAAAATCCCTACCCGAAATCAAATCTAACCCAAAGGTTTTTACCACGGCATCATCCGCAGGCAGTCTATAGACCAGTATTTTATTGTCTTCCTGTTTTCCTTTCCATTCTAATCCCCATGAATTACTCCACGTTTGGGTAATGGGCGAACCGGTTTTGGTTACCGATTCCGCAGTGCCTGTTGCCAATAATTCTTCTTTTATCAGAGTGTAGTTTTTCTCCATATCGCCCTCAATCATGGTATAGACAAGATTATTTTTTGAGTATCCTGTTTGCCGGTCTTGCACGCGTTGTAGTTGTTGGCCTATAATAATACTTGAGGTAATCAAAATAATAGCGGCAGAAAACTGTAGGACTACCAAAACTTTTCGAGGGGTAATCGCCGTATTCATTTTCTTAAAAGTTCCCTTAAGAACAGCGGACGGTTTAAAACCGGAAAGATATAAGGCAGGATAACTACCCGCTATAATGCCTGTGAGTAAAACAATCGCCAAGGCAGACAACCAAAATCCGGTATTGGTCATATTCAACGATAAGGGTTTCTCTATTAACTCCCCAAAAGTTGGTAAAAGGAGTACTAAGAACAATAAGGCCAATAGGGCAGCCAGAAACGAAATTAAAATAGACTCTCCCAAAAACTGACCAACAAGCGCCCCTTTTCTTGCACCCACCACCTTTCGAATACCTACCTCTTTTGCCCTTTTTTCGCTTCGGGCCGTACTTAGGTTCATAAAATTGATACACGCGATTACTAAAATAATGAAAGCGATAATGCCGAACATACGAATCAAATCGATACGTCCGCCCACTTCCTTACCGTTCTCAAACTCCGAGTACAACCAATACCGTGACCAAGGATATAAAAAAGTGACCATGTCGGGAGATTCCTTATCATAAGCCTCTCGCAAGGTTTTTATTTTGGCCGAAAAGTTATCGTAATCCGTACTTTCTTTTAAAAGGACATAGGTAGCAATAGCGTTGTTTCCCCAATTTTCATCGTCCCAGCCTTTTTGATGAATATAGGCCCAGGGAATCAAGAATTCAAAATTAAATCCTGTATTGTTGGGAAGGTCTTTTAAAACTCCAGAAACGATAAAACTATCTTGGTTGTCGACTTTGACCATTTGCCCAACAGCGGGTTCATCTCCGAACAATTTTTTGGCAAATGACTCGGTAATCACAACAGAATTGACATCTTCCAACACTGTTGATTTATCGCCTTCCACTAATGGAAATGTGAAGATGTTCAGGAATTCCGGATCGATAACGGTGCCTGTAGACTTCAATCGCTTCTCGTCCTTTGCAAAAAGAAATTCTATATCGTAGAAGTAGCGTGTCACGCTTTCCACTTCCGGATAGTCCTTTTTGATGGTTGGTGCCATAATCTTGGGTGTAGAGTTCCACGTCCACAATTCCCCATCCATTTGAGCTTGGTTATAGACTTGATAAATACGGTTCTTTTTCTCATGAAACTGATCAATCCCCATTTCAAAATTGATCCATATCAAAATCAAGCCAGTTACTGCCAAACCTATGGATAGACCCGCAATATTCAATAGCGAAAAACTCTTGTTGCGAATCAAATTTCGCCAAGCGATTTTTAGATAGTTTTTAAGCATGATTTTTGTTGTTTGATTGATGCATTTACTACTCTGTTCGTAAGCTCTTGACGGGATTTTTCTGTGCAGCATTTAATGCTACGGCTCCTACCAAAATGGATGTCCCGAGGAAAGTTATCAAGCCAACGATTAAAAATACCAGCTGATGAATTTCAATCTTATAGGCAAAATTGGACAGCCATTGTTCACTTCCATAAAAGGCAATGGGCCAGCTTATTAATAATGCGATTGTTATAAAAAATACATATTCCCTTACCGTAGATTTAATTATATGAAATTCAGACGCACCCAATACTTTTCGTATCCCAATTTCCTTTGTTCTAGCGATGACCAAAAATACGGTTATCCCAATAATGCCCATGGATGCCAGGATTATAGCTAAAATGTTCATCCAAAAAATAAGATTCACCGTTTGCTTATCTTGGGTATAAAGATTTGAAATGTTCTGACTTAAAAACGCGGTTTCCAAAGGCAAAACATCATTGATACCCTCATGTACCGTCGCTATCTCATCCATTACCATATCCGTTTTACTTGGGTCAAATGAAATAATACTTACCCCAGCCATACGAACATTTGGGGAAAGCGTTATAAAATAAGGCTCCACCCTTTCCCGTAAAGAAAAAATATTTACATCTTCAAATATTCCGCCAATTACAAAAGGAAAGCCTACCTGCCCATCTTCAGAAGTATATTCGGGTTCGGTAATTACTGTGGTGCCTATAAGTTCTTCTACCGATACATTTTTAACCTTAGCAAATTTTTCTGCTGCCGTCCTATTTATAATTGTTTTTCTACTAGTAATATCCTCTTGGGTAATACTACTCTGTATACCATAAGCCTTTAGCGCTTCATAGTCCAAGTATAATTGATTGGCATCATCGAAAACTTCACCGACGCCTTTTAATTTGTAGGTAGTTTGATTAAAAGTACCTATACCAAAAGTAGAACCATTGCCAACATGGTCTATCCACGGAACCTGTCTTAATCGTTCTTGAAAAATATCCTGTTTTTCAGATGATGTATACGCATACAATACACCTTCCTTTTTGTAGCCCACGTCCTTGTTTTCTATAAATTCCATTTGCTGTAATACAAAATAAGAAACCGATGAAATGGATATCAAAATGACAAACTGGCTTACAATTAGATACTTTCGTATAGAAAAATGCTCAAAACGATTATCCTTTAACTTTTGATTAAAAAGATTCAAGGCATTCTTTGTTGAAAGGAATACGGCAGGGGCAATGCTAGCCAATATTCCTAATGTCGTTGCGAGTACAACTATTAAAACGAAAGTCATTGGATTGTCCCAAAGATTAGCGCTTAAATTCACACTCATTAAGGTATTAAAAGATGGTATTATCAATACCAACAATACGGCTAAAATAGGAATAGCCAATAACGACAAAAGAATGCCTTCCAACACAAACTGTCTTGCTACCGCGAAACTCTTTGCGCCCATTGCTTTTTTAATTCCTATAGACTTTCCTTGTTTGGATTTAATGGCTAGAGTGAAATTGGCATAATTGAACAATGTAATGATCAGTATAAAAACGGCAAAGCCTCCTATTAAATACATAAAGGAATAATTTCCAGGTGTCTTTAGCTCGTAAAGTATATTGGATTTTAGGTGAATATCCTCCAATGGCTGTAAGAAATGCTCTTTGTAGAGAGGATCCTTCACTACCGAGGGATTTATCGAAGCCATATCTTGGTTCATCCGTTGCTGTACTTCCTTATAGTTGATATTATCGGCAATGCCCATGTATACCCTACTACCCCAATACGCTATTCTTGGATTGCTGATGGCTATAGAAAAGTCGAAATGCGAATTCATTGGAACATCTTCAATAATAGCGGCAACGCTATAACTTTCTTCACCAATAGTAATAGCATCACCAATAATATCCGATGAATTCTCCATAGCATCGCCAAATATTTTTAATGCTGAAGATTTGGTCAACAGTACTTTATTGAAATCAGTTCCAAAATCAGAAAGACTACCTATTAAAGGTTTCCACGTAAAAATTGATGCGAATTCTTGGGGAGTATTGGTGGTTAAAAATCCTTTTTCCTGTACCCGATTTCCCTGCCATTCTATAAATTCCAGATTATCGGAGGTAATGAACTGTGCCACATTTTCAACTCCGGGAATTTTATTGAAACCGTTTACTACATTGAGTTGCTTTTCGTCAGCATCATTTTCAAAGCCTAAAACACTATAGTCTTGTGAACGATACGTCCACCCCACCCTGTAAATATTTTCTGAATTTTCATGAAATTGGTCGTAACTCCTTTCAAAATCGATATACCCAATAGCCACGAATGCAACAAAAAGCCCAGCTACAAGACTTAATAAATTAAAAAGAGTAAAAAATCGATTTCTAAAGAAACCTCTAAACGCGATTTTTAAACTTGTACTTAGCATATTTTATTTTTAAACGAATTATAACCTTTCAATTACATATTACTCTGTCCGCAAACTCTTCACAGGATTTACGGTAGCCGATTTTATTGCCTGTACACTCAAGGTCAGCGACGTAATCAAAAGTGCTATTACCCCGGCTAGTGCGAACATCCACCATTGTATGGATATACTGTAGGCAAAACTACCCAGCCATGCATTCATCATATACCAAGCTATGGGGAAAGCGACCAATGCTGCAATACCCACCAGAATAATATAATCTCTGGATAACAATACCACTATTTTTAGCACCCCAGCACCTAAGACCTTGCGTATACCTATTTCCTTAATTCTCCTTTTTGCCATGAAGGAAATGAGTCCGAACATTCCCAAACAAGAAATGAAAATGGTTAAAAGTGCAACGATATTTACTGTTTTCAGCATGCCTTCTATCAAGCGGTATTGTCCACTTACTTTTTCTGTCAGAAAACTTTGGGCAAAGGTTTTTCTAGAATCAATTTTAGCAAAGGCAGCTGCAATGATATCTTGTACCCCTTTTTCCTGTCCTTCTATCACACGGACGGATAGGTAGCGATGCGCCGCCAACTCTTTTTCGTCGGTGTAATAGTGTACCAAAGGTTCTACAACATTCTGCAAGTCTTGATAGTGAAAATCTTCCATGACCCCAACAATCCGATGACCCTTAGAATCACTGTTTTTCCCGTTAAGTCGCTTTCCTTCTATGGAGTTCCATCCAAAAGCTTCCATTGCGCTGCGATTTATAATCACAGAGCGTTCCTCTCCATTGTCCAAGGCGCTGTCAAAATCCCTACCTTCCACGATAGGAATGTTAAGCGTTTTAAGGTAGCCATCATCGGTATAAGAGCGACGAATGCGCACATCGGTATCGGTGTTTGGATCGTAGAAACTGGTATAGTTAAAATAATAATCAGATGGTACGGCCTGACTCGTACTGACATTGGTTACATACGGATTCGCTTTTAAATCGTCCAGCAGGGCATTGAAACCAGAGTTGGCAGCATCCAAATCTTTATAATCCAAATCGATATTCCCCACGATGACATTTTCGCGTTCAAAACCCAGGTCAGCCTTTTTCATAAACCCTATTTGCTGGTTTAAAATAATTGCGATACATATAAAAAGAATGGCGATCGAAAACTGAAGAATGATAAAAGCATTTTTAAAGAAAAAATTTCCTTTTGCACTATCTATTTTACCCTTAATACCTTGGGAAACAGGTAGCGATACAAATCGTAAAGTAGGCAATACACCCACCACAAGGGTCACTGCTATACCTAGAGCAATAGCGCCCAAGACCACAGGGTAATCATCTGCAAAGCTAAAATTTATCTTGCCAAAATCGGCACCAAAGACACCGTTCAATTGAGGCAATAAAACGCCAAGAAAGAGTCCTCCAGAAATTAGTATGGACAACAAAACTAAAATACCATTTTCCAGACAAAACTGAGTGACGACACCCTTGCTACTACCACCCAATATTTTTCGTACCGCGATATCCTTAGTTCTTCTGAACATGGTTGAGGTATTCAAATTCAATAAGTTGACCAGTACTAAAAGCAACACAAAAAAAGATGTTGCTATGTTGCCGCCAATAATGATGCTAACAACAGGTATGGCATCCGTCCTCATTTTTGAGTGTGGCATTAGTTCCATTCGCGAAATAACCGAAGGGTCGGAATAGTTATCCTGAACCAATTTGTTAATTCTACTTTCTAATTGAGCAATATCGGCATCTGGTCGCAATTTTAGAAATATCGGCGAAAAACTATCGCCCCAATTCACTTGTCGTTTAAACCCAGGGTTATCTCTTAATAAGGTATTCGGTAGTAAAACACCCAGTCTAAAAGAAGAATAGGGACTTATAGGTTCCAAAACACCCGTTATCGTAAGGCTTAGGGTATCTGCAGCTATCAGGGATTTCCCAACCGGATTCGCATCTCCAAATAATTGTTGGCTTACCTTGTCTGTTAAAACAATAGAATACTTTTCCTTTAATGCGGTACTTTGATTTCCATGTTTTAATGGCAATCCAAAAACATCAAAAAACTCAGGATCAGCATAATTCGTCTCGTTCTGAAATTCTTTATCATCTACTTCCAACCAAACATTACCCCATCCATGTAAATGGGTTCCAGCTTCTACTTCTGGAGAGGTACTACTAATTTTATTGAGCAACGGATAAGCGACCTCCATGTAGTCGTTGCCATCCGTAAGATGGGTTTTAACGTAGTAAATTTGCTCTTGTTCCACGATATTATCATCGGCAATATAATACGCGTATGTGGAGAACATAAGCGTTAACACACTTCCTATTCCAATACTCAGCCCCAGAAGATTTAAAAAGGAGAGCATTCTATTCTTCCAGAGGTTACGAAACGATAATCTTAAGTGATTCAGTAGCATCAGTATGTTCTTTTACAATTACCTAAATTGAACTTTCATGTGTCTCAGATGGCTTCAATAACTAGGAAATCCATTAATTTGTATTAACTACATATTTAGTTTGCATACGTAGGGTGCTTTTGTCCATCAGCTAGAAATCGATCTTCATGCCATATTCATAAACATCTGTAAACATGATATTTAAGTCCAATTTATTTTAAGTTTTATATTTTATTGTAAAAATTATGGACAGTTTTTGTAAAATAATTTTACAATCTATAAATGCTCTTTCCGGCTAGTTAATTCTGATGATCAGAAAATCTGATATAAAACTAGCTTTAACTTTCAAACATCAAACTCAAATCTCTAAAACGCGTTCATAAGCTAAATTCTAGTGAACATTGTTTACTGTACATTTGCGAAGAGAGAAAATTAGTTCATAGAACGCTAAACTTGTTTAGAATTACCAAAGTAACCAGCTTATGAAAGGCACAAATGATTTTTACGAGCGGTTACCGAAACATTCTGGGTTTTTGCATAACATCATTTCCCAATTGCACCTATTCCAATTAGTTCCAAACGACTGGTTTGTTGTAGTGGCAGATGTACAAGACAGCACGCAAGCCGTTGTAAATGGATTTCATAATGAAGTAAATCTTGCCGCCACAGGAAGCATCATTGCAGTACTTAATGAAATTAAAAGCCAGCCAAGAACATACAAAATTGCCTACTTCTTTGGTGGTGATGGCGCTACATTTTTAGTTCCTTCTGAAATAATAGAACGTGTAAGCACTATACTTGAAGACTATCGCACCCATGTAAGTGAAAATCTTTATTTGAATTTGCGTGTGGGACATATGAAGATTAATGATGTCGTACTAACAGGGCATACCATTGCAGTTGCAAAACATCAACTTACAGAATACCTTACCATACCCATAGTATTAGGTACCGGACTAAAGTATGCAGAACAAGTGATAAAGGACTCATTTGTACTAAAAACAACTAGTAAAGTACCCGCAACTCCGGTTAATCTTATGGGTATGGAGTGCCGATGGGATGAAGTAAAACCTAGTGAAAATGTCAACAAAATAGTATGCTTACTCATATCCTGTGATGATGATGGAGCCCAACCTGCAGTGTATTCTGATGTTCTGATGAAGATTCAAGAAATATTTGGCACAATGGATGAAAGACAGCCCATATCCAAAACAAAACTAAAACTAGACGCTTCTGTTTCCAAATTACGAAAGGAAATGACTGCCCGTATAGGAAAGTTTAAATTAGGTTATCTTCTAAGGAATTGGTTCTATACTTATTTGGGTACCTTTTATTTCAAATATTTTAAAGAGGGTAAACGATACTTGGACAAAATAAGCCTACTATCGGATACCCTCATGATAGATGGTACTATAAACACTGTTTTAGAGGGTAGCACCTCTGAAATTGAGGCTTTAAGGGAGTACTTGGATATGGCTGAGCGTGATGGAAAACTAAGCTACGGAATACACGTCACCTACGCATCGGTGATGAGTTGCTATGTGCAAGACCGTAAGGACAAACACATCCATTTTGTAGATGGGACTGAAGGGGGTTATACATCTGCAGCGCTTATGCTAAAAAAGAAAAAGAAGCTTTTTAAAAATCAAAATTCATGAAGATGTAGATATAAGTACTCAACATCAATTTACGGTTTCTATTTCGCATGATGAATACCCCACTTAGACCTTATATACTTCTAAAAGCCCGCCGAACAGTCCATGGGCTTCTTTACTCCGCTCTTAAACTTTCTATAGGATTTTGTTTCGCAGCTTTAAAGCTATGCCAACTCACCGTTAGTATGGTTATGAGTGCAATTATACCGCCGGCCAATGGAAATATCCACAAACCAAGGTCTATTTTATATGCGAAACCTTCTAGCCATTTATTAGCAGTTAAATAGGCGATTGGTGTAGCAAAAATAAAGGCCAAGATGACCCATTTCAAAAAATCGGTATTGAGTAGTACCAAAATTTCAGAAATGGTAGCACCGTTCACCTTACGAATTCCAATTTCTTTAAACCGTTTTTGCGCAATCATTAAGGATAGTCCCAATACACCCATAGCACAAACAAAAACTGCTATTAGCGCAAAAATTAAAATTAAATTTTTTTGTAAAAGTTCCGTTTTATAGACGTTTTTGTAGAGGCTGCTTACTTGAAAATATTGTAATGGGTAACTAGGGAACAAGGCTTTCCAAGTATCCTGGATATTTGCCATGGCTTCTTTTCTTACGGACGGTTTATAGGAAATAACAATATTTTCCAACCAACTGTTTTCCCTTTTAAAAAGCGCCAAGGGTTCCACTTTAGTCTGAACCCCGGAAAGATGGAAATCTTCCACAACGCCTATAATTTTTCCACTAGGAATCTGAACCCCTTCCACCGGGGAGATTAGGGCAAAATCTTTCCCTAGTACTGCATTTGCATCCTGAAAACCTAAGTAATGTAACGCCGTTTCATTGATAAGATACTCCCCGTTGCCATCCTGATCTGTATTCTTTTCTGTAAAGTTTCTTCCTCCTAAAAAAGGTAGCCCAAACACATTTGCAAATGAATAATCACAGGAAAAAACGCCAATGTATTTTGTATCCTTATGGGGTACATCTTGCATGTTAAAGGCGAACATATCATTTGTTTCGCCACCTGGAGGAGCCATCATTGCCGATACGGAACTAATGGCACTTTGTTTCATCAGTTCAGACTTAAAAACCTCAAAATCTTTCTGAACCTCTGCATGAACATAAGGAATAGCTATTACGTTTTCTTCTTCAGCTCCCATAGCGTTCCCAAGTGCATAATCCGTCTGTCGTGAAATAACAAAAACACCTACTAGTAATACAATTGCCAGTGCAAACTGCGAGACTAAAAGGACCTTATGCGTTTGCGCCGTGCTTTCTCCCTTAATTCGTTTTTCTAAAGTGAAGTTTTGAAATCGATTTTTTAATACAGGCTGCAAACCAGCCAACATACTAAACAGAGCAAATAATATCATGATACCAAGGGCGAACCATTCGTTTCCTTCTAGTAGATTAAATTGATAGTGATTTAAAATCAACTGATTTGTTTTAAACGAAACTAATAGTACGATAAGTAAGGAACCGAAAATAATGACGGCACTTTCTAAAAGAAAATAGCGCATCATAATCCGTTTAGAAGATCCCAATATCTGGTTCAAGGTCAAAAATTTCCCCAAATACCCTGTCATACCCAAGTTTAAACTCGTAAAATTACTAAGGGAGATAAAAAGTAGAATTAACCCAGCGACACCTAGCAAATATATATTGGACATACTACCGTTAGGTTCAATTTCGCGTAGTAGGTTGGATTTTAAATGAATGTCTTTCAACTTCGTTGTATGTGCCTGCATTTTTGCTTCGTCACCTTCTTCTACACCGTAATATTCGTTTAATTTTTGAGAAATTTTATCGTTTAGGGTACCAGCAGTAGTCTTTTCCTTTAAGAGTAGGTATACATATGCCCAACCGGAAATCACATCTGGTCCGGGCATAAGCAACAAATCTGGATGCATATGGCTTTCCTGAGGAAAGTCTTCGATAACACCTCTTACCGTAAAATTTGTCTCTATGGTGTTGTAATGACCAGGAGGTAAGGATATCAATTGCCCTATGGGATTTTCATCTCCAAAAATCCGATCGGCAAATGATTTAGAAATTACTGCAGAACCAGGTTCGGATATTGCATTATTCTGGTTTCCATCAATAAAAGTGACATCAAAAACTCTTAAAAAGGTATCATCTACCGCAAAGGCCTGATTTATGGCATAATGTTGTTCGGCCTTTAAAATAAGCTTGTCTCGCAAGGGCATTAAACGTACCGAAGCTGCTATTTCAGGAATTTGCCCTGTGATTTCAGGAATTATTTTAGCATCCGAAATACGGGCAAATTGATTTCCCTCAAAAGCATCTGGATGGGTGGTTGTTAACCTATAAATACGATCCGCATTCGCATGCCCAATATCATAGCTTAATTCGTTTTTTAGCAAAAGTGAAATGAATAGCACACCACATAAGCCCAATGACAACCCTACTAGTTTTATGCCATTTAAAAAAGGGCGTTTTCTTATGTTTCTGAATGCGTATTTTAAAAGCATAGTTCTCTTTTTACTGGTGCTAACTATTTCTTATTTTATTTTAAAATTAGGTTTTTAGGACGGATATTCCATCGGTTTCCTTTCGACTACTGGCGGCTAATTCATTCTTTTATAATCCATTTCTATTTTTCAAAATTATCATTTTCTAGAAGTAATCAGTCTAACTTGTTTTAGCTGTATTACACATAATCACTCGGTCTTCACTAAAGCGAATCCACCTCCCTTGAAAAAACGAAGGAGCTTTTTACTCGGTCCTCAAGCTTTTGACCGGATTCTGTTTCGCTGCTTTTATGGCTTGAAAACTTACCGTTACTACTGTTACACCCATGGCACCTAGCATTGCAAGTGCAAAAATCCACCATTTTAAAATCACACGATACGGATATTCCTGTAGCCATCCGTTCATAATATAGTACGCTATGGGCACTGCTATGAAACAAGAAATAATCACCAATTTTATAAAATCCTTAGAGAGCATATTCCAGACATTAAATACTGTTGCACCCAATACCTTTCGAACTCCTATTTCCTTAGTCCGTTGCTCTGCTACAAAGGAAGTCAATCCAAATAATCCCAAGCAACTAATTAAAATAGCCAAAGCGGTAAAGATTCCAGATAGGGTTCCAATACGTTCTTCGGACGCAAATTTTTCTCCATATTGGTCATCTACGAATTGATATTCAAAAGGGACATCTGCAAAATGCTCCTTAAACACTCTTTCCACAATTGCCAAGTTCTGACTGGCACTCTGTTTTGGATTCAATCGTAAATTATAATAACTACCATTATCATGGCGGTCATACACGTACATAGCCTGCTTTACCGGTTCGTAGGGCGATTGTGCAATCATGTCCTCCACCACTCCAATTATCTTTAATGGCGGATTGGGATCTTCATCGCTATCATCCTTCAATAATTGTCCTACTGGGTTTTGCATACCTAAGTATTTTTTAGCCGTTTCGTTGATTAAGACCCCAAGGGAATCCGTCGCGAAATCGCGAGAAAAATCACGCCCCTCCACAATTTTCAACCCTAATGACTTTGCATACTCCGGAGAAACTTCGGTCCATGCCAAATCTTCCTGAAACCCTTCTGGCTTACCCTCCCAAACAAATCCACTTCTGTTAGACCAAATTTGTGTAGTAGGACTGCTAGAGGTAGACATTTCCACTACTGCTCCAGAAGCTATAAATTCGCTCCTCATTAAATCAGTTTTACCAGAAAAATCTTGACTAAAGGTGGGTATTTGAATTAAACCCTCCTTGTCATACCCTACTGGTCGGTTCTTAGCATGATTTATTTGTTGCATAACAATAACAGTACCTATAATAAAAGCAACGGATACCGTAAATTGCAGTACCACAAGAATTTTCCTTGGAAGCCCTGCGTAGCGTCCCACTTTAAATGTTCCTTTTAATACGTCCACTGGCTTAAAAGAAGATAGATACAGCGCAGGATAACTGCCCGCCAACAATGCTGTGAAAACGACAAACAAAGCAGATACTATCCAGAACATTCCGCTATCCCATGGAAATTCAATCTCTTTTCTTGCAAGTTCATTAAACCCGTTTAAACATAACAGAACTATGAGCAGCGCTATGACATATGCCAGTACTACAACCAAGAACGACTCGCTTAAAAATTGATTTATCAATTGCCCTTTTCTTGAACCTATAGATTTTCGTATACCCACTTCCTTAGACCTTTTCTCAGAACGAGCGGTACTCAGGTTCATAAAATTAATACAGGCAAGTAATAGCACGAAAGCACCTATGATTCCAAATAGCCAAACATACTTTATTCGGCCTCCCACTTGTTTCCCATTCTCAAAATTGCTTCTCAAATGCCAATCCTCCATTGGAAACAAAAATAATTGGGGATTAAACTCCGCCGCATCCTCCGCTAAATTCTTCTTTACATCCTTAATAGTAGCGGTTACTTTGGCGATACTAGTATTATCTGCTGTTTGCACGAACATTTGAAAGGAGTTATTCCCCCAACTATCCTCTGCGTTTCTAACCCATTCACGTGTAGCCAAATATTTTTCCCATGGTATAATAAATTCAGTATCGCTAAATGCATTGTTGAAAGGAATATCGCTATAGACTGCACTAACAGAAAGGTCAAATTCATTACTAACCTTCACAACTTTTCCGATGGGTTCTTCATTACCAAATAACGCGGTAGCTGTAGATTCAGACAACATGATAGAATTAAGCTCTCGAAGTCCGTCTTTTTCTCCTTTTATAATATTGAGATTAAAAAGTTGGGGTGCTTCACGCTGCATATAATTCCCAGGTCTAGATAAACTTTTCTCTCCATACTTCAAATAACTGTCATTTGTCCAAGAGGCCATAACAAGGTGTTTGAAATTGTCACCATAACCATCTCGCAAACCCTTTTCCAATGGCCTAGGAATAGCAGGTCCGGTTCCTGTGTTTCCATTAAAAGTTTGTGACTGAAAGACTTGGGCAATCTTATCCTTTTGAACAAAATAACTGTTATAAGAAAGCTCATCTTGAACCCATAGGCCAATGATAAGCGTAACGGCCATTCCTAATGCAAGGCCACCAATATTGATGAGGGAATAGCCTTTGTTGTTCCAAAGGTTTCGCCACGCAATTTTTAGATAGTTTTTGAACATGATTGTTTATTTTGAAGGATGTAGTTCTTACATAAAGACTCGGTTTCTTTGTAAATGTTTCACTCCGTACGCAAACTTTTAACAGGATTCACGATAGCCGCCTTAATGCTCTGATAGCTTACGGTTAAAATAGCAACTCCAACCGCCAAAAAAGCTGCCAAAGCCAACACCCACCAGGCGATTTCAATTCGATAGGAGAAATCTTCCAGCCATTTATTCATTACAAACCATCCTAAAGGCAGCGCAATTAGAATTGAAACACCTACCATCTTTAAAAAGTCCGTGGTCAATCGATAACTGATTTGACCTGCACTAGCGCCTAGCACTTTACGTATCCCAATTTCCTTGGTACGTTTTTGAGCGTTAAAAGCAGCTAATCCAAAAAGTCCCAAACAGGCAATCAATATAGACAAGAAAGTAAATACCGTAAATATCTTTCCTAAACGCTGTTCGGCATCGTAGGTTGTGTTGAAAGACTCGTCCATAAATCGATAGTTAAAAGGTTGGCCGGGAGCCATCTTGTTCCATACATCTTCAATGTTGGAAATAGCCCCAGAAAAGTCTCCCGCTTTTAAGCGAATCGCCAAGTTTCCCGTCCCGTTACTCAAAGACATCGCTAAGGGTTGAATTTTATCCCGAAGGGATTCGTAGTGAAAGTCCTTCACTACACCGATGATGGTGTAAAATGGAGGGTCGGCCACGTCCACATCATCCGAAATCCGAATACCCAAAGCATCTTGTGCACTTACCCCAAGAATGGGCAAGGTAGCTTCGTTAATGATAATTGCCAGTGAATCGCCTACTAATTTTTCATTAAAATCGCGTCCAGCGATTAATTCTATGTTTAAGGTAGCTAAATAATCCGTATCTACTTGCCAATCTTGCATTTGCATGGCATTCTCTTGGTCTCTTGAACCCTCCTTAAAAAATGAAGTATCGGAACGCCATGATGGGGTTGGAAGAAATCCACTTATCGTAGCATTTTCAACCTGTCCTAGATTCGTTACTTCATTCTTAAACGCTCTGAGCTGACTTCCTAAACTATTGGTATCGTCCAAAATTACCACTTGATCTTTAGTAAAACCAAGATCCTTTCCCTGAATAAAATTTAATTGCTGGAAAACCACCAGCGTGCTAACAATGAGGAATACAGAAATAGCAAATTGAAAAACGACTAGGACATTTCGCACTTTTCCACCTCCAACACCGCTTTGCCCTCCTTTTAAGGTATCAACCGGCACAAAGCGAGACATGAAAAATGCGGGGTAACTTCCCGAGAATAGTCCCAATAAAAGTGTTGCAATTAGAACACTTGCCCAAAATATGGGGCTTGTGAAGGGAATGGAAATATCTTTTCCTGATAACTCATTAAAGAGCGGTAGCATCAAAGCACTTGATAAAATCCCGGCCAGAAGGGCCAATACAGATATGAGTATAGCCTCCGTTAAAAACTGCCATATCAGATTACGTTTATTTGATCCCAATGTTTTTCGAACACCTATTTCCTTAGCTCTCCTTAGTGAATGTGCGGTGGAGAGGTTCATAAAGTTAACACTTGCCAAAATCATAAGAAACAAACCTATAAAAGATAAAATATAAACGTTTTGGATACTCCCATTAGCGCTCATTTCTGTATCCCTTTGGGAATACAAATGAATATCACGTAAGGGTATGGTATGATAGCGGATGTAATTACCTGAGGCAGCAAAAGTCTCTGCAGTCATTCCCGGAAAAAACTCCTGGGCCCATGGCAGCATGTAATCTTCCAGCATGCCACGAAGCGGTTCTTGAAACTCTTTAATACTAGCGCCGGGTATCAGTTTTATGAACGTGAAAAAATTGTGACCTCCCCAATTATTTTCTTTTGCCGCAGGATGACCTTCCATGGCCATAAACATGGTATAATCACGTAGAAGGGAATTTTTAGGTAAATCTTCTATGACTCCGCTTACGGTAAAAGTACTGGTGTTATTGAGCAACAGCCGTTTTCCCAAAGCGTTTTCCTCACCAAAATACTTAGTTGCAGCTTTTTGTGTAATTACTACGGTATTGGGTTCTGCCAAGGCTGTCTTAGCATCACCGGAATTTATATCGATGCCAAAAAACTCGATAAAGGAGGCGTCGGCAAAGGCAATATCCGTTTCTTTCGCATTTACATCCTCACCTTCAGGCCTTACCAGCGCACTACCTCTAGTGCGTAATCTAACGGTTTGTTCTACCTGAGGAAAGTCCTTTTCCAAGGCCGCTGCCATGGGTGCAGCGGCCTCAGCAGCTTTAATTTCTGCACCACCGAATTTAATATCCGCATCTATACGGTAAATGCGATCTACATCTGCGAACATGGTATCGTAATTCAGTTCGTCATACACATAAAGTGAAATCAGAAGGGCTCCGGTAATACCGATGGCCAAACCAAAGATATTCAACAGGGTAAAAAAGGATTGCTTCTTTAAGCTTCTCCAAGCGATCTTTAAGTTATTTTTTAGCATGATGATATTTCTATTTCATTCCTGTATACACAGGAACCTGTTCTTAAGCTTAAAACTCCCCACTATTCATCTACTTTTGTTTGAGTATTGAATTTTGAGATAACGATAGATAAGTTCGTATTTACTCCGCCCTCAAACTCTTTAAAGGCTTGATAAGCGCTGCTGCAACCGACTGATAACTAATCGTTAAGATGGCTATGCCGAGCGCAATACCGCCGGCAACTATAAATAGTTCCCAACCAATACTCACCCGATATACAAAATCTTCTAACCAACGGTTCATCAGAACCCAACCCAAGGGTATGGCTATTGCAATGGAGATTAAAATCAGTTTCATAAAATCCATGGTCAGCAGCCGGTAGATGCTTTTGAAGGGTGCGCCCAAGACCAAACGGATGCTTATTTCCTTTTTCCGTTGTTCCACCATAAATGCGGACAAAGCAAATAGGCCTAAACAAGCTACCAAAATCGCAAAGAGGGCGAAACTGTTAAAAATGTTACCCATGCGCTGCACATCTGCATGCATTTGGGCAAACTCTTGATCTAAAAAACTATAATTAATAGTTTGGTTGGGTACACTCTTACTCCATATTGCCGTTATTCCCGCTAAAGCTTCGTTGACATTCCCTTTTTCGAGTTTTATGGATATGGTTCCATTATCGGCACCAATAACCAAAGACAAGGAGGCAATATCCTCCTTTAGGGACTTAAAATGAAAGTTTTCTACAACACCGATAATAGTCCAGTCTCGATCGTTATTGTTTATTTGCTTGCCCAAAGGATCAACAAGTCCCATTTCTGCAACCATTTTTGAATTAATGATAATTGAATTTGTTGAATCAGAAGCGAATTCTTTTGAAAAATCCCTTCCCTCCTTTAGTTGTATGCCCAGTGTTTTTAAATAATCATAATCTACCCTCCAAATTTGAGCGGGAGTACTAGTGCCTTCATTACCTTCGTTCGCCACTCTAAAAGTATTCCCATTTCTATTCGCACCATCTATGGGTAAATAATTCGTAATAGTTACTTCCTTTACTTGTGGTAGTTCCAAAAGTTGTTCTTTAAATGTACCAGTATTAGTACCCAAAACGCCAGTTCCTTCCAAAATAACCACCTGCTCCTTGTCATATCCTAATTCCTTCTTTAAGATATAATCCATTTGCTTATAAATAATCAACGTCCCAATAATCAAAACAACGGAGGTCGTAAATTGAAACACCACCAAACCACTTCGTAATCTTCCACTTTTACTACCAATACTGAGGCTGCCTTTTAGTACATCTACAGGTCTGAAGGCGGATAAATAAAAAGCCGGATATAATCCTGCGATGGCTCCAACCAAAAGTGAAGATACCAGTAGCATAGGTATAAATCCCCATGCAATCCATGGTATGGTAATGCTCTTAGCGGCAATAGTATTGAAATACGGAAGTAATAGCCAGGCGATGAGCACTCCAAGTACAAAAGAGATACCACTGAAAATTACGGATTCCGTAAGAAACTGGGAAACAAGATTGTACTTGAAAGCACCAACGGTTTTCCGAAGACCAACTTCCTTGGCCCTATTGGCAGATTTTGCGGTGGATAGATTGATGAAATTAATGATGGCCAATAGTAGAACAAAACCTGCAATAGCAGCAAACAACCAAACAAAGCGGATATCCCCATGTTTAAGACCATCTCCCATTTTAATATCTGAGTACAAATGAATATCGGTCACAGGCTGTAGTTTGTATTCTATTCCACGAAGTACCTCAATAAAATCTGGGGCACGACCTCGTTCCATTTGGGCAGGAATAATATATTTCTCTACAATGGATTTCATTTTTAGCTGTAGTTCGGGTATACTAACTCGCTCATCTACTAAAACATAAGTAAAGTAGTTTTGGTTGGTCCAACCGCCGTTTGTATCCACAATCGGTAGGACAAAATCAAAATTTAGGTGGGAGTTTTTAGGCACCTCTTTCATGACCCCAGTTATCCGATACGGTTTGGCATCATTATTATCTAGAATGATGGTTTGCCCTAGGGCGTTTCCGCTTGGAAAGTACTTATCGGCCTTAGCCTTGGAAAGCACCATACTTCTTGGATTTGTCAAAGCAATCTCTGGATTACCTTGCTCCAATGAAAGTTCCAAAATATCAAAGGCTCCTTGGTCAGCTAAAATAAAACCTTCCTCAAAATTATTCTGTAATTCTCCTTGCAAACGCATGCCACGCTTTCCAGCGCCGAAAATTTCAATTGTATTTACTTTGCCGGCCTTCTGTATTTCAGGAAAATCGGTTTGTAGGGCCTCGGCAAAGGGCAGTTGAAAATGGGTACTTTTGAAAAGCTCTCCTTGAAACTCGCCTTGCATCACAACCCTGTAAATTTGGTTCTTGTTTTCGTAATGCTGATCATAGCTAACTTCATCACGAATAAATAAGGCTATTAAGAGACAGGCAGCGATACCGACCGCAAACCCTCCAATTTTAATTGTAGTGAAGAGTTTGTCCTTTTTAATGCTTCTCCAAGCAAGTTTTAAGTTGTTTTTGAACATGATCGATTAATTTTGATTGATGTGATGAATAAAACACGAATCGATATTCATGCCACACATTCAATAATCTGTATATCAAATAGTTATATACAACTATATAACACCGACTGTAAAATTTTTTTACACGTTATGTATATAATTTTTACAGCGTTACGCTTAATTTGAAATTTTTAAGTGCCTCTCTTCTTACAAATTGAGTAATGAATTTGCTTTTGACAGAGAAAAAGGAGATTTAGTCTAGCGGCATTTACACAATTTACCCGACTATTCTTTTCATTTGTGTTAACCTTCCCAACACATGATTCCTACGTCAGCAGGCCGTCACCTCCCTTTGAAAAAAGGGAGTAGGTTTTTTAAACAACCTTTTACCCATACCGATAAACGATTTCACCTTTGGGGGTTGGAGGCTACTCCGTACGCAAACTTTTTACGGGATTTGCCCTCGCTGCCCTTATCGCTTGAATGCCTATGGTCAAAGCTGCTATAAGAATCGAAATCCCTCCCGCCAATACCCATAACCAAAAGGATAAGGGTATACTATACGCAAAACTTTGAAGCCAAAAATCAGCTGCAAACCAAGAAACGGGAGCTACTATTACAAAAGCAATACCTACCAGTTTCATAAAACCGGTGGTGTTCAACCTTACTATTTGTACAACCGTTGCCCCTAGCACTTTTCTAACTCCAATTTCCTTAACACGTTGATTTATAGCTAGGCGAGCCATGCCCAACAAACCCATACAGCAGATCAGTAAAGAAAGTATCGTAGCTATATTTACCAGTTTTTGCCATTGCTGTTCTTTTTCGTATTGTTTGGCATTCTGCACAATTAAAAAATTGTAGGCAAACACCGCCTTTGGCATTATAGTCTTGTACACTTTTTCCAACGCCTGTATGGCTTCCTTTTTTTTTGACTTTTGAAACTTAACCAAGATATCGCCAATAGGAACTTGCAACATAGACATGGCCATAGGGGCTATAGGCTCCCTTAATGAACCAAAATGAAAGTCTTTCACCACTCCAATTATGGTTTTAATCTGGTTTCCTTCATCATTTTCAATAAGCCCTATCCTTTGCCCTATGGGTTCGGATAAATTGAATTCTTTTACGAAAGTTTCGTTCACAATCACTGAAGTGGTAGGGTCGGTTGCAAAATCATTAGAAAAATTACGCCCCAAGAGTATTGGAATCTCAACAGCGGGCAAGTAGTTTTCATCTATCTGCATGAAAGCGGTTTCGATTTGCCGGTCGTTGCTGGTTACCCCAGTCGAAAAGTAATTACGGGCGTAAGAAACAGTGGCTATTGCAGCTTGTTTCGACAATTCTTGTTTTAATACTTTGCCAATGGCGTCATAATCCCTGTTCCCTGAAATAGTGGTGGTAATGATTTGGTTGGGGCTGTAGCCTAAATCTTTGGTACGTATATAATCCATCTGCGAATGGAAAACGATTGTTGCAATGAGTAAAAAGATTCCCAAAGAAAATTGAAAGACAACCAAACCACGGCCGGCTACATTCCTCTTGTTCCATTTCAACTTATTATAAAGGACCTCTGATGGATTTAGCCTGGAAAGTACAAAAGCCGGATAAAGACCGGTAATTAAGATAACCACCGCAAAAGTTAAAAAGAGGAAGCCTCCGGTTTCAAGATTGAGCAATTGGACAAACTCAAACTGTTTACCGGTCAAAGCATTGAAAAATGGGGTCAGTAGTTTTAGTGATACCATAGTAACTAAAAATGAAATCCCACAAAGCAAGGCCGATTCCACAAGGAATTGAAAAACGATTTGAGTCGTATTGCCCCCTGTTATTTTTCTAACTCCTATTTCTTTTGCTCTTTTTATGGCCGAAGCGATACTTATATTGATAAAATTAATGGCCGCCATGATTAAAATAAGTAGGGCAATGGCAGCAAAAACAATGGAATAAATCGGATTGCTCGCATTTACCCCAGCACCCGATTCAATACTGAAATTATCACCACTCAAAAGGGGATTTAGGTGTATTTCTTCGATGTTCTGTAACCCATAGCTGATGTTGGAATTGAAACCATAACGCATCATTTCCTGCGCTACTTGATTTTTGGCATACACATCAAAAACACGATCAAATTTTTGTATCACCGCTTCTAGGTTGGAAGAAGGTTCCAAGACCAAAAAGGTTCCCAAATACGCATTGAGCCAATTGGCATCTACAAAAGAAAGTTCTAAAAAACTGAAAGGGAGTAAAACCTCAAATTGAATGGAAGAATTATTAGGAGCATCTTTGACAACGGCAGAAATCACCAAAGGTTTTTTTAAACGTTGAAAAGATGGGTCATTGTTCATTTGCAATACCTCACCGACCACATTGGTAGAATTGAAAAGTCGCATCGCTGTACTTTCTGAAATTACTACCGAATTCAGATCGGCTAGCGCCGCAGTATTATCGCCATGGACTAATGGGAAGGTAAAGACATCAAAGAAATTAGGATCTACAAAAAGGATATTTAAGTTAAGGGTCTTATCTTCTGTAGTAACCTCGTTGTAGATTTCACCGCCCATCACACGAACATATTGCTGTATTTCAGGTATGGCATCCTTGAAGGCCTTCCCTTGAACCTGTCCGGTTGCACCAACGGTTTTTGCAATGGCCCCTTTATGTTCCACAAAATTCGTGGTAACCCTGTATAAATTGGGGTTATTTGTATGAAAATCATCAAAATGACGTTCGTCGTTCCAATAGATTCCAGCAAAGAGCAGACATATCATGGCCACGGTCATTCCTACGATATTTATCAAGGAATAAAACGTATTGTTCCTAAGGTTTCTCCAAGCGATTTTGAGATAGTTTTGGAGCATGATTCTCTTTTTTTAATTTTGATGATATGTCTGCTTTACTCGGTACGTAAACTTTTCACCGGGTCGTTATTGGCAGATTTAAACGCATGGAAACCAACGGTAGCTATCGCAATCGAAAGCGCTATTGCCCCAGCTAGAACAAATACCCACCATTCCACATCAATACTATAGGCATATTCATTAAGCCATTGTCGCATAGCGTACCAAGAAAAGGGTATGGCTATAAGAATGGCAATACCTACCAGTTTAATAAAATCTTTGGACAATAGGGTAACTATACTGGAGACTTCGGCCCCTAGCACCTTTCGTATACCAATTTCCTTCGTTCGCAACATTGCGCTATAGGTTGCCAATCCAAATAGACCAAGACAAGCAATAAAAATGGCCAAACAAGAAAATATCGTAAATAATTTTCTAAAACGTATATCAGCTACATATTGCTTGTTAAAAGCATCATCCAAAAAGCTATATAGGAACGGTCTATGCGGAGCCAATTGACTCCATTTGTTTTTTATTGCCGCTATCGCTTTGGTGTAATTAGTTGAGCTGACACGTAAAGAAAGGTACCTTCCGTATGGCACTTGCCTTATGGTAAGCGGTGCGACCTCCGAGTGCAGCGAGATATAGTTAAAATCTTTGACTACCCCCACGATGGTTCCTTCGCGCCCCCATTGTTGAAACTTTTTTCCGATAATCTGATTTGGGTCCGTATATCCGAATTCTTTAGCGGCCGCCTCGTTTATGATGAGAGAGCTAATACTATCTGCCGGAAAATCTGGAGAGAATGCCCTGCCGGCTACCACATCAATTTTATAGTGTTGAATAAAATTATTGTCAACTTCGTAGATGTAGGGGGAAAAATTCTCCATATTTCCCTCATACGTTTCTATGTCTGTTCCCGCAGCAGGAAAGTGACTACTGGGTACCGTTCTTGAGAGGGAAACTGAGCTCACATCAGCTAGCGCCAAGAGCTCTCCTTTAATCGCCTCAGCGTTGTTCAGTACCTCGTTGTCCCAATTAAAGTCCAATATCAATTGTTGTTCCTTATCAAAGCCCATCTCCTTATTTAGCATAAACCCAAGTTGGTAGTATACCACCACCGTACTGGCAATAAGAGCAATGGATATGCTAAATTGAAGCACGACCAAGCCTTTTCTAAGGTTGGTCCCTTGAGGCGATGTCCTAAAGGCGCCTTTAAGTACGCTGACCGGTCTAAACCCAGAAAGTACAAAAGCTGGATAACTGCCCGAAACAAGCGCGGTCAACAAAGACGTTCCAAAATAAAGCAGAAGGATAGGCACGGTCATAAAAGAGGCCATCGTAAATACGTTACCTGTTAACGAGCTCAACCATGGTACGCCTATAAATGCTAGACCAAGACCAAGAAGTGAGGCAATCAGCACCAAAATCAACGATTCCCCTAAGAATTGATATATTAGGCCCCTTCGTTCCGCACCAATTACTTTACGTATCCCCACTTCTTTTGCCCTTTCTAAAGAACGTGCAGTGGACAAATTCATAAAATTGATGCTGGCAATAACTAAAATAAAGAGTCCAATGATAGCAAATATGTAGATATTGGATAAACTACCCGTTTCGCCCGGTTGCCGATCTGCAGTAGAATACAGATATATTTCGTTCATGTTTTCCAAAGAGAAGTTGTAGTAATACTCTTCAGCTTCTTCCGAATCAATATGTTTTTCTAAAAAACCTGGAATCTTGGACTCAAATGCAGCTTGATCAAAGTTCGGGGCAACCAAGAGATAGGTGTAAAAATCAACATAGCCCCACCAATCGAAAATCTCGGGCCTGGTCTGTTGAAAACTACTCATGGACATGAGTACATCAAAATTGAAATGGGAATTTTGAGGAATGTCTTTCATTACACCTGTAACGGTGTAGGTTCCATCTGCTGCCCTACCACCAATACCTTCGATGGTTTTACCAACAGGATTTTCATTGCCAAAATATTTTTTTGCCGTGCTTTCAGTTAGAACAATGGAATAGGGAGCCTCTAGGGCGGTTCTAGCATCCCCATTGAGTAAGGGCCAACTAAAGACATTAAAAACGGAGGCATCTGCATAAAAGCATTCCCCTTCTTGAAACTTACGGTTATTGTACTCCAACAGGATATCACTTCTACCGGAAAACTGTGTCTTTTCAATAATTTCTGGAAAATCCGATTGTAACGCCGGACCAATCGGAGCATTGCCCCACACCCAAGCATCATCTGGATTAGCAGCATTTGAATGATGAATTACCCTGTAAATGGAATCTTTCTTTTCGTGATACGTATCATACGAAAGCTCGTTGGATATAAAAATGGCAATCAGCAGGAAACAGGCTAAACCAATGGCCAAACCTCCAATATTAATAATAGAATACCCTTTGTTCTTCAAAAGGTTTCGCCAAGCGATTTTAAAATAGTTTTTGAACATGATGTTCGTTTTTTGATTATTTATTCTGTGCGTAAACTTTTTACGGGGTTAGCCATGGCAGATTTTATGGTATGAAAACTTACAGTAAGAAGGGTTATGGTCATTATTACCAAGGCTGAAAACAGAAACGTAGATATCTTTAAGTCTGTCTTATAGGGGAACACCTCTAACCATTTGTTCATGAAATAATAGGCTATGGGAAATGCCAATATACAGGCAAGTACTATCAAAACCATAAAACTTTTGATGATGAGACCTACAATATCGGAAATGTTTGCCCCTACTACTTTTCGTATACCGATTTCCTTTCTTCGCTGCTGGGTCGTGAAAGCGACCAAACTAAAAAGGCCAAGACAAGAAATAAGAATGGTCAATGCCGAAAAAGCGGTAAAAATCTGCCCCCTTTTTTGATCGGCACCATATTGGGAATTAAACTCTTGATCCAAAAAATTATACTCAAAAGGTGTATCGGGAAACATTTGTTGCCATGATGTTTCAAGAGCGTTCACGGTTTTTGAAATATCGGTACTCGCTATCCTTAGAAGCAACCCGGAAGCTTTAGGCCTGTAAACCAAAATCAAGGGCTCTATAGGGTTATACAAGGATTTTTGATTAAAATCGTCTATCACTCCAATAACCTCAAGTTCAAAATCCCCGCCAGGATTGGTTACCTTCTTACCTAGGGCCTTTTCCCAACCTAAGGCCTTTACCATAGCTTTGTTCACAATAAGATTATTTAAGGTATCGGCAGGTATATCCGGGGAAAAGTTCCTTCCCTCTATCAATCTAATGCCCAAGGTTTCAAAATACGCTTCATCCACACCGTATACGTCTAATCCTTTTTCAATAAAACCGTCATTGGTTTCTACCGTAAACAAGTTAAAGTTTGAATCTTTGCCCGGGGCGGACTCCGAAATACTTGCCATAAGAATTTCCGGACGCTTTTTCATTTCGTTTTTAAACGTTGTAAGTTTCCCGTTGGGATTTTTTACAGGGTCTATATCCATAGAAATAATTTGCTCGGAGTTAAATCCCAAATCTTTATCCCTCATAAAATCCAGTTGATTGTAAACCACCCACGTGCAGATGAGCATTACCATTGAAATGGTAAATTGAACCGTAACCAGTCCGTTTCTAAGAATAGCATTGCTAGACGCCTTTGCCAATTTTCCCTTAAGGACATTAATAGCACTGGTGCCGGTAAGGTAAATTGCAGGGTAACTGCCCCCTATAAAGCCTACCAAAAAAACAATACCAGCTAAAACCAAAACAATGGTAGGGTTTAAAAGTATTCCTATATCCAACATCTTGCCCGAGATATCATTGAAATAGGGCAACAGAAGAATAACCATAAGAATACTTAATAGGGTAGCAATAGCAGTAACCAAAATCGATTCTAAAATGAACTGTTTTACCAGTTGCCTCCTGTTGGAACCTACTACCTTGCGTATTCCTATTTCCTTTGCCCTGCCAGCACCTCTTGCGGTCGTAAGGTTCATATAGTTTATGCTTGCAATAAGCAACATAAAAAAGGCGACAATAGCAAAAATATAGATGTAGGACATGCTACCTATTTCTTCTGGTTCACCCTCAAAATCAGATTTTAAATGAATTGAAGTTATAGGATAGACACCATAATGAATCTTAACATTGAAGGGTTCAAAAATCTCTGCCATGTACGAATCGTAAAGGGAGAGCATCTTGTCTTGAAGCACCATGGGGTCGGTATTGGGCTTTAATAGCACGTAGGTATAATACGTGCCAAACTGTCCCCAAGAGTTTGAAAAGTCTTCGGGAAGTGTCTTGGAAGCAATAAATGCGTCTGCAATAAAGTGTGAGTTCTTAGGAATATCAGCGATAACACCAGACACCGTAAATAATTCGTTTCTACTGTTTTTTATTGTCTGCCCTATTACAGCAACACTTCCAAAATATTTTTTGGCCATGGACTCGGTCAAGACCATAGAATTAGGTTCTATCAAGGCATTATCCGCTAATCCCTCTATAAACGGATAGGTAAACACCTCGAAAATATTTTCATCCGCATAGTAAATTTTTGCTTCGGAAAATTGGTTTTGACCAACTTCATAATAGAGTTCATTCTCCCTTACCACCCTAACAGATTGCTCAACTTCGGGAAATTCTGTTTGGAGTACCGGTCCTAACGGAAACTGTGTGTTGGCCATTTTCATATCCCGCTCCGGTTCTTGAATATAGGAGACTATTCTATACATCCGCTCCGATTTTTCGTTGTAGCGGTCATAGCTTAATTCATCCAACACGTACAAAATGAGAAATAGGCTGCACGTAATCCCAACAACCAAACCAAAAATATTAATAAGACTATATTCTCTATCTATCCAGAGATTTCGCCAAGCGATTTTAAGATTGTTTTTAAACATGACTGTTTCGATATTTGATTGATGAATAAACTAATTTACTTTTTTATTATTTTTGCCTGTTTTATTTCTTTCATATAATCCTTGCGTTTTAAAAAGCATGTTTACCAAAACTCGATTTAAATAGGGAACCTTATCATTCTGTTCGCAAGCTTTTTACAGGGTTTGCTATTGCGGCTTTCACTGCATGAAAACTAACAGTGACTATGGTCACGATGATCGCAACTGCGCCAGCCGCCGCAAAAACCCAAGGCTCTATAGCGACCTTGTATGCAAAGCGTTCTAACCATGAATTCATAAACCACCATGCAAAAGGGATTGCAATAAGTAGGGAAATTGCCACCAAACCCATAAAATCTTTCGACAGTAACCGGACGATGTTTGAAACGCTAGAACCCAATACTTTTCGAACCCCAATCTCTTTTTTACGTTGTTCTGAGGTATAAGCTGCCAAACCAAATAAGCCTAAACAAGAGATAATAATGGCCAATGCAGCAAAAATCTTGGACAGTTCACCTACAAGCGCTTCATTCTTAAATTTTGAATTGAACAAATCATTTTCAAATCGATATTCAAATGGAAATGAAGGATTATACTTTTTAAGTACGTTTTGTACCACGGCCAAGGCATCAGTCGATGACACATTTGCTTTTAGGTTCACATACATGGTGTTCGCATTGTCCGAATAACTATAAAAAATAACCGGTCCTGTATTGTTATTACCGTACACGTCCCCATAGACATAATCATTAACTATACCTATTACATTATAGTTGATACCATCGTCCATAATAGTTTTACCAATAGCACTATCTTCTCCCATTAATTTAGAAAAAGATTGGGTTATTATAACATTGGTACTGTCTATCATAGTATCGTTGTTAAAGCTACGACCTTCAAGTAAATTTAATCCTACGGTGCTAAAAAAGTTTGGACTTACAAACCTATATCTTACCAGTACATTCTCGGAATTCTGCCCCCTTGCCATCGATATCCTTGCCCATTAAAACCCCCTGTGAGCATATTTGCATTGGTCAGCGCCACATTATCTATTAGACCTGATGCTATCATTTCCTCTTTAATAGGTTGAAATTTCTCAATCAGATTCCCATTTACGGGTAGATTTAGTAATGTTCCTTTGCTATAACCTACATCTCGAGTGCTTACATGTTGTATCTGTTGATAGATGATTGTACTGCAGATGATGAACATGATAGAAACCGCAAATTGAGCAACCACCAAACCTTTACGAACTATTGATGCGTTTCCTGGATTTTTACCGGTACCTTTAAGTACTTCTGCAGGTCTAAAAGAGGATAAGTACAGGGCGGGATACCAACCTGCCAAAAGACCAGAAATCAAAGTGATACCCAAAACAAAAAGAACATGAGTAGGGTCACCCAATCTAAGCGCTATCTGCTTTTCTACTAGGGTATTGAAGTATGGGAGCAATAACACTACAAGAACAACACTTAATATCGCAGACATAGCGGATAAAATCATAGACTCCGTTAAAAACTGACCTACCAATCTTTTTCTACTAGATCCCAATACTTTTCGCACACCAACTTCATTGGCCCGCTTACTACTTCTCGCCGTAGATAGGTTCATGAAATTGATACAGGCAATCACAAGAATAATTAAAGCGATGAAGGCCAGCGACCTGACCAAAGTAACTTTGCCTCCAACAATTTTCCCTTCTTTAAACTCGGAACGTAGATGCCAATACTTAATGGAATGTAAAAACGCCTCATTTGGAACTTCCGTAGCATATTCTATTTTGGAAGCTATCATTTTCCTGACCTTGCTATCTACTGTTTTAAAGTCAGTATTTGGAGTAAGTTCTACGAAAGTATCAGCAAAATTTCCACCATATCGTTCGGCCCAAGCCATATTTTCTTGTCCCAATTGGAAACGCTGAAAGGGTATAAGCCAATCAAATTTATAGGTAATCGTACTTGGCAAATCTTGTATGATACCCGTTACGGTAAAGGAAAACTCACTATTCAATTGCAGTACTTTATTCAAGACGTTTTTATCGGTGCCGAAAAGCGCAATTGCGGTTTTCTGTGTCAACACAATTCCGTCTGGTCTGGAAAGGGCTGTCTTCAATTCTCCTTCCAAAAAAGTTAAACTAAAGATTTCTAAAAAATCAGGTTGCACATACCTTCCAAATCTGTTGATTCCCGTTTCCCCGTTTGTGAGCAACATCTCCTCCCCAAATGTTGTTGCAGATCGTGCAATTCCAGGCACTTCTTCTTTTAAATCCTTGGCAAGTGGTCCAGGGGTAACGTTATAAGTATATACTTCACCTTCAAAGGTTTGGTTTGTAGGCACATAATATATCAAATCTTGTTTTGGAAAAACACTATCATAATTTATCTCATCTTCAACCCAAAGCAATATGAGACAAGCGCAGGTAATTCCTATAGCCAACCCAAAAATATTCAGTGCACTGTATCCTTTGTTTTTCCAGAGTGTTCTCCAAGCGATTTTAAAATAGTTTTTGAACATGATGTTCGTTTTTTGATTGATGCTTCACTCCACAAAAAGAGAACTGAATTTGATGATTAGCTTTAGTACCGAAACATTTCGGTAAATTATTGATGAATAAACTTCCTTACTATTTATCTCCTATTTTTTAATATATCCAAGTAGGTTGTAAAACTACATCATGGCGCCAATAGCCCTATTTTGACTTTCCGTTACTACTTGACCATCAAATAAATTCACAACTCTATGAGCGTAATGAGAATCTCTGTCCGAGTGCGTTACCATAACAATAGTAGTACCTTCCTGATTAAGCTCAGTAAGCAAATTCATAACTTCGATACCATTTTTAGAATCTAAGTTACCTGTTGGCTCATCTGCAAGAATTAGTTTAGGATTTGTTACCACAGCTCTGGAAATAGCGACACGTTGTTGTTGACCACCTGATAATTGTTGTGGAAAATGCTTTTCCCTGTGAGCAATTTTCATGCGTTCCAAAACTTTCATCACTTTTTCCTTACGTTCCGCCTTTCCCATTTTTAAGTAAATAAGGGGCAGTTCTACATTTTCGTAGACGGTAAGTTCATCTATAAGGTTAAAGCTCTGGAAAACAAATCCCAAATTTCCTTTACGCAATTGCGTACGTTGACTTTCTTTAAGGCCGGCAACTTCGTGGCCAGCAAAATTGTAACTTCCGTCCGTGGGGTTATCAAGCATTCCAATGATATTTAATAAGGTAGATTTCCCGCAACCTGAGGGACCCATTATGGCTACAAATTCGCCGTCTTCAACCTTAAGATTCACATTGTTCAATGCTAAGGTTTCCACTTCCTCTGTTCGAAAGCTCTTTTTTAAATCTTTAATTGTTATCATTTGTTCGTTGTTTTTGTTTTGTATAAATCTTGCTTTTAGCTATTCCATTAAAACCCTTGTATAACCATCCCTCTTTGAGGGTTTGGGGTATTATTTTACTTTAAGACTATTCGTTCCGCTTCTCCAAAACTATCGTAGTTACTGGTTATTACTTCTTCACCGGCCTGTAAGCCTTCCAGTACTTCATAGTATCGAGCATTCTGTTTTCCTACTCTGATATTTCTTCTAATCGCTTCATCCGTACCCGGGGTAACAACAAAAATCCATTGCCCGCCAGTGCTTTGAAAAAAACTCCCTTTAGGCAGCAACAAGGCGTCACTGGATTCGCCCAACTGTAGTTTAATGTTATAACTCTGCCCGGTACGGATGGTTTCCGGTTTGTCATCCGTAAAAACAAGATCTACCCTAAATCTACCGTTACGTACTTCTGGATATACTTTTCGAACTCTAAGCGGATAGTCTTTTCCATTACGCTCCAAAACTGCACTTAAATCACGCTTTACACGATCAATATAGTGCTCATCTATATCTGCCTCTATTTTATAATCTGTCAATACATTGATTTGACCTATACGTTGTCCTTGGGAAATATTCTGTCCAATCTCCGCGTCCAAGAACCCTAATTGACCATCTGCGGGAGCACGAACATTTAAATGATCCAATCGCTGGTAGACCATGCCCAAGGTTTTTTGCATACGGGCCAAATCTGCGTCCAAACCAGTTAAAGACGTAACGCGCAATTCATCATCATTTTCAGTCTGCATCTTTACAATATCGTATTGCTTTTGAGAAAGCTCGTAATTCTCTTTTGAAAGCTGATAGGCTTCTTTAGAAATCAGCTCATCCTCGAATAAGGCCTTATTCTGCTCATAATTCCGTTTCAGTCGTTGTAAATCAGTACTGGCAGTAGCAAGAGATCGCCGACCTTCCACCTGACGGGAATCAAATGTAAGTTTCGTAGAACGTAAATCGTTTTGCTTAAGTGCCAAATTACTTTCACTAGCTAGAATCTGTTCGTAAAGGTTCATATTTTCCAACTTTAGAATAATATCTCCTTTTTTGACCATGGCGCCTTCCTCTATCAATTTTTCCGTTACACGGCCACCTTCATAAGCATCCATATAAATTGTAGTAATAGGTGCAACATTACCATTTATGGTAATATAATCATCAAACTTGCCCTGTGTTACGGCTGCTATGGAGAGTTTGTCCTTCTCTGTTCTAAACGTGGAAACTGATGTAGCAAAAATGAGCTGATACCCCACAAAAAGCACTAACAAACCTATGGCTATATACCCATAATGCTTTGGCCTTAATCCTTTCTTTTTCTCTAATTGTATGTCCATTTCTTATTGTATTCTTTTTAACCTTTTCGTAAATCCAGAAAACGTTTTATCCTAATTAATATTAAAGACCGGTAAACCCCTATAAAAATCCAAGGTGCTTTTATTGATTTCAGAACGTAGCCTTACCTGTAGATTCTCATTTTGTGCACTGGCAAAAAGATTTTTTGCAGTAAACAGTTCAATCCCGTTTATCATACCTTTTTCATACCGTTTTTGTGCGATTGTAAAAGCCATACGTTGTGCTTCTACATTTTGATCGCTCTGCCCGGTTTCTACTTGAAGAGCATTATACTGTTGAACCAATTCCTGAATAGTTTGAAAAAGTACCTGTTCCTGTACTTCCAAGTTATTTTCCTGTCGTAGTCTTTCTATTTTTGCCTGTTTAACTCTCGATCTTGCGGACCATCCGTTACTTATCGGAATATTAAGGTTGAGTCCGTAAAATCTAGAAAAATTATCCCTGAACTGCTCCCTGAAAGGCAACGTATTTCCTAAGCTATCTCTAAAAGTTTCAAAATAGCCTGTGCCCATCCCTGCAAAGAGCGATAGTGAAGGATAAAACCTACCTCTAGCTATTCCTACTTGTTTTTTTGCAGCCTGCGCCCTTAGTTCTTGTGCCTTGATCAATGGCAGAAATTCCCGGGCTTTGGCATATACCGTATCTGATTTCATCTCTTGTGCGACTTCTGTGTCCGCTACCATCTCAAAATCAGCAATGATCGAAATATCCGAGGTGTTTTCTAGATTCATTTCTTGAATCAGCACCAACTTGGCCGCTGCCAATTGATTTTCGCTTTGGGTAAGATTCAACTCATCGGATAATAAGGCAGATTTTGCCTCATACATATCGGCCCCCGCCATAAGACCTAGTTCAATCTGCTTTTCCACTAATTGGAAATTGGTTTTTGAAACGTTTACCTGTTCATTTGCAATAGTAACCAGACCTTCAAAAAATCTGATGTTATTAAATGCTTGCATGACCCTGAAAGCCAAAAGATATTTTTGTTGCAAACGCTCTTCCTTTGCAGCTTGAAATAAAAATTTAGAAGCCTTTATGGAATTGATTTTTTGAAAACCTTGAAATAAATCTATATTGGACTGTAATGTATAATTGTTAGAAAAGAAATCCTGTACTACGAAAGTACCGGTATTAGGATCTTCTGCACGACCTGAATTAATAGTGTAATTAGAATTAGCATTAATCTCGGGCAGCAAATTTCGAATAGATTGCCGATAGTCTTCCCTATTAGCATCACTGGTATACGTAAAGTCCTTAAGTAACAGATTATGCTCCAGTGCATACGCAATACAAGCATCCAAGGTCCATTGCTCTTGTGCTCTAGCGTTAACACCAAGCACAAAGAAAAAAAGTAGCGTTATTTTAATTTTTAAATTCATACGTTTATTACTGTGCCAAACTCAATACTATATACGTGCCATAAATTCAATATATTGAAAATCAATATTTTAACACAAAATACTCTTACTATCATAAAATCAAGTGTAAAATAAATATACAGATATTGTCAAAAATTTGGACAGCAGGTATATCGTAAAGGTTTTGATTTGTAGTTTTAACCGAAATTAGGTATAAGGAAAGTTGTGCTAAACTCAAAGACAACTAAAGCTGTCTTATTTTTGTAGAGAGATTGGCATAGCAGTTAAAATAGAATATAGGTTTATTGGTGAGGTCAGCAATTTGGAATTTACTACCTATGTAAGGTTTAGGGACTAGCATTATTTTAAACTAAAGAATATCATGACAGATGCAAACATACTTGTAATAGACGACAACAAAAGTGTCCTAAGTGCTTTGGAGATATTATTGCAATTTGAGCATAAAAGTGTACAAACCATTTCTAATCCCAATCAAATCTCATCCTTTCCCAATTTTAACGCTATTGATATTATCCTCTTGGATATGAATTTTTCTGCCGGCGTAAACACGGGAAACGAAGGCCTGTATTGGCTTAGGGAAATAAGAAAAAAATCACCACATATTTCCGTAATAATGATGACAGCCTACGGTGCCATTGACCTTGCTGTAGAAGCCTTAAAAGAAGGGGCCGCAGATTTTATCCTAAAACCATGGAACAATGAGCGGTTGTTAACTACTGTAAAGTCTGCCTATGAACTACGAAAAAGCCGCAAAGAAGTCACCCAGCTTAAACAAAAGGAGAACAACCTTAAACAGGTCATTAACCAAAATAAAAATTACATCGTAGGAACTTCCAAAGCCTTAAACTCGGTACTAAATCTTGTGCAAAAAGTAGCAAAGACAGATGTAAATGTGCTAGTCACCGGAGAAAACGGAACCGGAAAAGAATTGATTGCAAGAGAATTACATAACCGATCTAGTAGAAATAACGAAGTTTTCATATCTGTTGATATGGGCTCTATCTCGGAAAATCTTTTTGAAAGTGAATTGTTCGGCCATGTAAAAGGCTCCTTTACAGATGCTAAAGAGGATAGAGCGGGAAAATTTGAGGCCGCTACCGGAGGTACCTTATTCTTGGATGAAATAGGGAATCTTTCGCTACAGACACAAGCTAAATTACTTTCTGCTATTCAAAATAGAATCATCGTTAGGGTAGGTTCCAATAAGCCTATTAAAGTGGATATCCGATTGATATGCGCTACCAACTGTAACCTAGATCAAATGGTAGCGGACGGACTTTTTAGAGAAGACCTGTTATATAGAATTAATACCATACGGGTAGAAGTACCGCCCTTACGTGAACGAGAAGGAGATGTGCTCGTCTTGGCTGATTTTTACTTGAATAAATTCGTGAACAAATATGGAAAGCCTGGTCTAAAAATAAATCAGGCAGCCCAAGAAAAATTAATGGACTATCATTGGCCTGGCAATATAAGGGAACTCCTGCACACTATGGAACGGGCCGTAATCCTATCTGAAGGAAATGTTTTAAAACCTACTGACTTTTTATTGGAAACAGGGCAAGCAGTTTCAACGGAAAATGGACCAAATACTTTGGAGGAAATGGAATTAGTAATGATTACCAATGCCTTGAACCAAAATGATGGAAACTACAGCGCAGCTGCAGAACAACTTGGTATCTCTAGACAAACACTTTATAATAAATTGAAGAAAAAAGGGGCATAGTGTTTAGAGGGTAGTGAAAAAAGTAAGCACTGGGCAGTTGCAGTTCGCGGTAATAAGTAGAAAGTCACGAATAAAAAGTAATCGCCTTTGCTAGGAGCAGCGGGAATGTAGAAGTGATAAACAAAGGCCGCTGCGAGGTGGCAAACTGTTGAAATACGGACATTGGGAAATAACAGAATGCTTGGTGCCTCGCAATGACATAAGAATAGCGGTAAAGCAGTTCGTTTTACAGTTGCAGTTACGGTTGTGTTTGATTTTTGAACTTGAACCCTCCTATGGCGGGCAGACTTGACACTTGAACTTGAACTTGAACTTGAACTTGAAATATGGTAAGCAGAAATATATATATACAATTAGTGTTCCGGGTCATTTTTATGACGCTGACGGTAGTATTTGCAACCTATTTCTTTTTTAACAAACAATATGTGGTTGGAAGTATTGGAGCAATTATCATGATTTTCCAAATTGTTGGACTTATCGATTATGTAAACCAGACCAATCGAAAAATTGCTTATTTTTTCGATGCAATTAAGAACGAAGATTTCACATTACGATTTCCAGAGAAGCTGAGTGTCAAGTCATTGGAAGAGCTTAACCATAGTTTAAATATGCTTAACTCCATGATTCAGGATATTCATCTAAAAAAACAAGCACAAGAACAATACTATCAAGAAATACTACGTCAGGCCGATATTGGCATCTTCACTATTAATCCTAAGGGGCATATTCTTTATGCGAATCCTACCGTTCAAGAACTTCTGAACTATAGACCCTTAAATCATGTAAAGCAACTGAACCAAGTAGATAAAGAACTCTATACACTTTTTGCAGAGCTTAAACCTTTTGGTAATACGATTTTTAAACTAGGAAACGAACGGGGCAAAAAAGAACTAAGTCTTAAATGCACACCGATTGTTATAGAAGGCGAACAGTTACTTTTAGTAGTCGCCCATGATATCCATAAGGAACTAGACGAAAAAGAAACAGACTCTTGGGTAAAACTTATTCGGGTACTTACGCATGAGATTATGAATACGATTACCCCAATAACCTCTATTTCCGAATCGATTCTCAATTACTTTAAAAAGGCTAACGACCAAGAAATACCAACCCATTTCTCCGAGCAACAAATAAAAAACACAACTAAGGGCTTAGAGGTAATCAAAGAACAGGGGTCTGACTTAATGAGTTTTGTACAATCTTATCGAAACTTTTTAAGCATTCCAGAACCAGACCGGGAACTGGTACCCGCTAAGTCCCTATTTGAAAAAATCATAGTCTTGCTACAGGAGCAAAAAGCAAATTCCAGTCTTACTATAAAAACTCAAATAGAGCCCATTGGACTGGAGTTCTATATTGACCAAAAACAACTGACACAGGTATTGTTAAACTTGGGTAAAAATGCCAAACAATCCTTAGAGGGAATAGATGAAGGCTATATCCATTTTACCGCTGGCATAACTGCATCGAACAAAAAATTTATCCAAGTTACAGACAATGGTGCGGGAATACCAGAAAATCTAATCGATGAAATTTTCGTTCCTTTCTTTACTACAAAAAATACGGGCACGGGCATTGGATTGAGCCTATCCAAACAAATTATGAGACTCCACGGTGGGAGCATTAGTGTTGCCTCGGGTAACACTACTCAATTTACGCTTACTTTCGACTAGTAATCTTCTGGTGTTCCCAACTCTTTCCAGGGGTCCAAGAAGTGACTTTCCAAATTCTGAATTTGATTGTCAATTACACTAACACCTTCACTTTCTAATAATTGTTGCATGAGGTTCGTTCCGTCAAAATGATGCTTTCCTGTTAAAAGTCCTTGTTTGTTGACTACTCTATGAGCAGGAACATCATCCATACCGTGTGAAGCATTCATTGCCCAGCCAACCATTCTTGCACTGCGGGCGGCTCCTAAATATTTAGCCACCGCGCCATACGACGTAACCCTACCGTAAGGTATCTGCTTTACCACCTCATAAACCCTTGCGAAAAAATTAGTGTTATCCGACATTCTAGGTATTGTAAACTCTAATAATAGTGATTACCAGTAATACCAACATTAAAAATCCTAAAATATAATTGGCGTTTTTGGCAAACTTTTGTGTCTTGTGCTCTAGTTTATCAAAATAAAAAACATAAAGATAGAGTACGGAAAAAGTACCCATACCTGCCGCTAAAACGAAGGTTGCAATATCCAAAACCTGAAATTTTATCCACCCAGATGCATTCCACATAATATTTAATCCGCTGTAATAGGGAATAGTTAATAGGTTGACACCTGCAAGAAAAACGCCTTTAAAATAACTACTTCGTTTACTAATCTTAATTTCCTTTATTTTTTTTTTCTTATTACGCCTTGCAGCCATAAAAAAATAAACGGACAATACTGCAAAAACACCAATGGCAACTTTTAATAATACCGCGACCACTTCTGGATTCTTATGGAGAAACTTAGATATGAACACAGCTACAAATGCCTGTAACATAATCATGGTAGACACGCCCAAACTAAATACAATACCATTAAGTTTATTCTTTTCTACACTGGTTTTAGCAGCATTAACGTTTAACAATCCAGGAGGAACAGTTGCCATAAATGCGGCAGAGAACGTGGCAAAAAAAAGAATCAAAAGGTGTTGCATAGCATCAATTTATCCGAAACTGGATATAGGTGATCGGTTTTCCTTTTTCAAGGTACTGATTTTCGTAGAATGTTTGTAGTTCCAAGACCTCTTTAGGGCTTCCCTCATTTTTGTATACGTTATGGTTGGCATATAGTACCTCATACCCAGCTCCATGCAATAGCCCTAACGTATAACCGTGCATAAATTCACTATCGGTCTTTAAATGCAAGAGAGCGCCCGGTTTTAGTACTTTTTTATATCGATTTAAAAACACCTGATTGGTCATACGGTGTTTGGTTCGCTTGTACTTGATTTGCGGGTCAGGAAAGGTAATCCAGATTTCCGAGACTTCATTTTCGGCAAAAAGCCGATCCACCAATTCAATTTGGCTTCTCAAAAAAGCGACATTGTCCAGCCCCTCTTCCAAAGCTGTTTTGGCACCACGCCAAAAACGCGCTCCCTTGATATCAACTCCAATAAAATTTTTGTTGGGAAACAGTTTTGCAAGCCCTATGGTGTATTCCCCTTTGCCACAGCCTAACTCTAATACAATGGGATTGTTATTTCCGAAATGATCATTCCAAGTTCCGCGTTTGGAAAAGCCTTTGCTCACGGCGTCCCTTGTGGGTTGAATCACATTTTTAAATGTTTCGTTTTCCTTAAATCTTTTAAGCTTGTTCTTACTTCCCACTATTTCCTTTATAAGTATGCAAAGCTATGAAATGAGTAAGAACTGATAACCATCTGCTAGGAAAACTTAGGAAATAGCTTATGCCAGTTGCTCTTGATATCTAAAAATTAAAAACCTACACCGTATCTAAAACTTCGGGCTTGCTCTTTTCTAAGGTAAACGAAAACTCCGATCCTACGTCCAATACACTTTCTACGTATATTTTTTCTCCGTGAGCTTCAATAACATGTTTTACTATCGCTAGTCCTAACCCGGAACCACCCTCTTTTCTACTTCGGTTTTGATCAACCCTGTAAAAGCGTTCAAACAATCTGGGAATATGCTCTTTGGGGATACCATCACCGTTGTCGGTTACCCTTACAATCACCTTATTTTTAACTAAATTCTCAACACTTACTTCTGTGGTACCGTTGTCATTACCATATTTTATGGAGTTGACCAACAGGTTGGTAAGTACTTGCCGAATTTTTTCCCTATCGCCATATACCATAATTGGCTTATCATAAGGCATATCAAAAGTCAGGATAATATTGTTTTTTGCGGCTTTCATTTCTAAAAGATCAAATACGCTTTGTATTAGCTCAATGATATTAAAATCCTGTTTGTCTAATCGTAGATCTCCAACTTCTAACTTTGTAATTAAATCTAAATCCTTTACAATGTATATAAGTCTATCTACGGCTTTGTTAGCCCTTGAAATATACTTTTTTCTAACGTTTTTATCTTCAATTGCACCGTCTAAAAGCGTTTCTAAATAACCTTGAACGGTAAATAAGGGAGTCTTTAGTTCATGGGATACATTCCCTAAAAAGTCCTTTCGATACTCCTCTCGAATCTTTAACGTATCGATTTCTATCTTCTTGTCCTTAGCAAATTTTTCGATTTCTGCGGTAAGCGTTCGCATGTCTGTAGTGATAGGATCAGTAGTTAATGTAGAGGATTCTAACAATGCCACATCATCGTAGATTTTTTTAATTCGTTTATAAATGAATTTCTCTATACGAATTTGAAGTGTGACAAAAGAAATTATGTAAATAAGTACAATAGCAGCTGATAAAAACCAGCTATTTACATAGTCAAATTGCCAACATAAAAAGCCTAGAACCAATCCAGACAAAACACTAATATAAAGGGAAGACCTTAAGGCAAACCTATAGGACTTCTTTGATTTTCCAGACATTAGAGTACAAACTTATATCCCACTCCCTTTACCGTTTTAAAATGTTCCTCCCCAATTTTCTCTCTTAGCTTTCGGATATGTACATCTATAGTTCGCCCCCCTACTACAACCTCATTGCCCCAAACTTTATCCAAGATAACCTCTCTTTTGAACACTTTGCTAGGCTTGGAAGTCAAAAGCGCCAAAAGTTCAAACTCCTTTCTGGGTAGAATAATCTCCTTTCCCTTTTTAACAATTTTATACTCTTCCCTATTTATAATGATATCTCCAACCTGGGTAATATCTTCTTGTGAATCATCTCCTTTTAACACTCGCCTAAGTAAGGCATTCACCTTACTTACGAGTACTTTGGGCTTTATTGGCTTGGTTATGTAGTCATCCGCCCCTGCATCAAAACCCGCCATTTGTGAATAATCTTCGCCACGGGCTGTCAAAAAAGTAATGACCGTGTTTTCTAATCCGCTAGTTTTTCGAAGTAATTCACATGCCTCTATACCGTCCATCTCTGGCATCATTACATCTAAAATAACCAGATGAGGTTGTTTCTTTTTTGCTTTAGCTACTCCTTCAAGTCCATTTTTAGCAGTAAACACTTCGTAGCCTTCGGCAGTGAGGTTGTAACTAACAATCTCAAGAATATCTGGCTCATCATCTACTAATAGTATTCTAATATCCTTTTTTTTCATAGTTTCTTGGTAGGGTTGTTTTCTCAAAAGTAAAGATAATAGCGAAACTACAGTGTCGCTTAACATTGATTTAATGTAGTAACCTTTAGATAACACTAAAAAAATAAATGTTTAACATGGAGGTAACTGCACCTTTACAAGATACCGGTTTCTTTGCAGCGAAAATAACTTTCTATTGTTCAAAAAGTAAAACAGTAATTAAAGATTAATTCTAAAAACGAGAAAATGAAAAAATTCGATTTTATTAAAAGGGTAATTGGCCTTGTACTGCTTGTCAGTTCTTTAACATTTGTGGCATGTAGCGATGACGATCCGGTCATTCCGCCAGTAGAAGTGGATGTTGATTTTGACAATGACGGAATCAACGATGACGTTGATAACTGTCCAGCTGCGGCAAATGCCGATCAAGCAGACAGTGATGGTGATGGTATTGGTGATGTTTGCGACCCTATTGATGATGGTGCAACACCTCCTGCTGGCGGCACTGTAGTAGTAGATTCTGATATTACCTCTAATACTACTTGGACTTCAGATTCTGTTTACAATCTAGACGGTAGAGTTTTTGTAACGGACGGAGCTACTCTTACCATAGAAGCTGGTACGATAATTAAAGCTAGTGCAGGTTCAGGCGCCAACGCTTCCGTGCTTGTTATTACAAGAGGAAGTAAAATAGAAGCCGTTGGGACTGCTGAGGCTCCCATTATTTTTACCTCTTTTGCTGATAATATCCAATTTGGAGAGACTGCAGGTACCAATCTTGATCAAAACGATCGAGGGTTATGGGGAGGACTTATCGTATTGGGTAATGCACCTTCTTCGTTTGACGGTGACGCTGAATCTGCACAAATCGAAGGTATCCCATCCGATACTGATGGAGACAAAGGATTATATGGTGGTAGCAATGCTGCCGATGATAGTGGCACCATACAGTATGTATCTATACGTCATGGCGGGGCTTTAATCGGTGAAGGGAACGAAATAAACGGTCTTACATTAGGCGCCGTAGGTTCCGGAACAACTGTTGACAATGTTGAAGTTGTTGGTAATGTTGATGATGGTATCGAATTCTTTGGTGGAACGGTAAATGCAACTAACTTATTCGTATGGGCAGTAGGTGATGACGGACTTGACATTGACCAAGCGTATAGCGGTACTATTGACAATGCCATCGTTGTTCAAGGAAACGTTTCTGATCACGCGTTAGAAATAGATGGTCCTGAAGGCTCACTTGCCGGGGCTTACACTTTAACAAACGCTACACTAATAGGACTTGACAATAATGAGGAAAATGGAGAGGTAGCCGATTTTAGATCTGGAGCTACTGGAACGAATTCTAATATATTGGTAACTGGTTTTACAGGAATTGGCACAGACTTACAACTTTCGGACGTGGAATTGGATAACGCTGGAGTTGCGGCAAACTACACCGCCGGAACACTGGTCTTTTCTGATTGGGAAGTAGTATTACCCACAGGAGTTACAACATCTGCAGAAATATTTAATGATACTACAGATGAATCTACTTTTGAAGCTGATGCAGCCACATTCTCTGCTATTGCCCCAATGATGCCAACTGTAGGAGCTACCACTTCTGCCTTTTCATGGACATATTCAAACACGAAAGCTGGCTTAGGTTTCTAATAGGATCCTTAAAAACCTAATCACTGTATCAAATTGCTCGTCTTAAATTATTAAGACGAGCAATTTATATATTAACAGACAATTTGTTCTAACAACATTTTTAGATGAAACTCAAACTAGTATTTATTTTTTTATCACTACTATCTTCACTCCATGCTTTTTCACAAAGCGGCATTATCTCAGGAACCGTCAATGATGGTGAATTGAATGATGTGCTACCGTTTGCCAATATACTCATAAGCGGAACCACCATAGGAACTACATCGGATTTTGACGGAAAATATGTATTGGAGGTAGAACCCGGAACATATACCGTTACATTTTCCTATTTAGGATATGAAACAAAAGCGATATCTGAAGTAGTAATTGGACCCGGTGCTGAGCAAATAATTGATGTTACATTAAATCCACTTGCAAATGCATTGGATGAAGTAGTCGTAACCACAACGATTTCAAAAAATACAGAGGTATCTGTACTAAACCTTCAAAAAAACTCCGTTGCATTATTGGATGGGCTATCTATTCAAAGTATGAAGAAATCAGGTGCTAGTGACATCGCTAGTGCTATTAAATCGGTCCCAGGAGTATCCGTTCAAGGAGGTAAATTTGTCTATGTGCGTGGTCTTGGAGACCGTTATACCAAATCTATTTTAAATGGCGTTGACGTTCCCGGATTAGACCCTGACAGAAATACATTGCAGTTGGACATTTTCCCTACCAATATTCTAGATAACATACTCGTTATTAAGTCCGCAACGGCAGACCAAGCAGCCGACTTTACCGGAGGTGTTGTAGATATCGTAACTAAAGACTTTCCGACTAGGGCCGAATATAGTGTTTCGGTAGGTCTTGGATATAATTCCACTATGCACTTTAATAATAATTACTTAAGCTCTGAGGGAAGTGCAGGTGACATCCTTGGATTTGATAGCGGAAGAAGAGATTTAGTACTCCCACAAAGCGTTGAAACACCAAACCCAGCTGCCAATGGCCCACGAATAAGACAATTGACCCAATTATTTAGGCCAAATCTCAAAGCACTGGAAGAACAAAGTCTAATGAATTTTAATTTTGGCTTTACTGCTGGCAACCAATATAATTTAAATGATGAAGGAAGTAAAAAAATTGGCTACTTGGCTTCTTTGACGTACAAAAATAGTACGGAATTCTACGATGGAATCGTAAACGGACAAGTCTTTAGAAAACAGGACCAGGACAGGTCTGTCCTTGAATTAATAGATGACCGTACACAATCTGGTAATTTAGGCGTAAATAATGTTTTGATTAGTGGCCTTGCCGGTATTTCATTAAAAGGTCTAACCTCCAAATACAAATTAAATATACTTCATATACAAAATGGAGAATCTAGCGCTGCTTACCTTAGGCAAGATAACTTCAATGTAAATTCAAATGTAATATTTAAAGATGTATTAACGTACACTGAGCGTTCCATTACCAACATTCTATTAAACGGAGAACATGCAAATGAAGATGGTTCGTGGAAAGTCTCTTGGAAACTTGCACCCACCCTTTCTAAAATATACGATAAAGACTTAAGGACCACACCGTTTAGATTTAATGACGAGACAGGTAACTTTTCAATATCACCTAGTGAATCTGGGGACCCCAGCAGAATTTGGAGAAATCTTGAAGAAATAAATATAGCTGGCAAACTGGATTTAACGCGAAGACACCAATTATTCGGTAGGGATGCAAAATTTAAATTTGGCGGAGCTCATACGTTAAAACAACGAGAATTTATTGTAGATCAATTCTCACATCCCGTACAGTCACGAGAAGGTAATTTTAGCCTTGGTTTCGGTGGGGATGCCGACCAAGTTTTAGCTCCTGACAATATCTATAGCACTATTACAAGAGAAGGAACGTACGTGAGACGTGATTCCAATATATCCGATTCCTTTGACTCAGAGATTACAGTTTCGGCTGGCTATGTATCCGATGAATTTAAATTTTCTGACAGGTTAAATGCAATCGTAGGGTTACGTTTAGAAAAGTTTGATTTGCTTTACTCAGGAGAAAACCAAGATGGTGAAGTTTTTGACCAAGCGACAATTTTGGATAAAATGGACTTTTTCCCATCGGCCAATTTTATTTACGAGTTAAACGAAGAAGCAAATAAAAAGCTAAGGGCTTCCTTCTCCAGCACTACGGCAAGACCTTCATTCAAAGAAGCCTCCAATGCCCAAATATTTGACCCTGTATCAAGCACCTTTTTCATAGGTAATATAAATATACAACCTACATATATCAATAATTTTGATCTTCGCTTTGAGTCGTATGGCGAGGGAACCAATTTTTTTGCTTTGAGTGCATTCGCCAAGACCTTTGATGATCCGATTGAACTTTCTTTTATTAGAGAAGCTAGGGGCCAATTTATACCATTAAATTTAGGGGATGCAACCGTATATGGTGGGGAACTGGAAGTTAGAAGAAATTTAGACTTTATCCCTGGTTGGCAAGATTTTTCTTTTAACGCTAACGTTTCTATCATAGAATCGAATCAAACTTTTACAGAAGATGAGCGGGAAGCGAGAACAGATAACCTAAGAGAAGGAGAGAACCTTCCTGATGGTCGTCAATTACAAGGTCAATCTCCTTTATTATTGAACATAGGTTTCAATTATGACAATAGTGAAAACGGTTGGCAAGGCGGACTTAACTATAACATACAAGGGAAAACTCTCGAAATAGTTGGTAACGGTGATATTCCCGATGTTTTTACCTTACCGTTTCATAATCTAAAATTTAATCTTAGTAAAGAGCTTGGAAAGGAAAAAAACAGTAAAATTTCATTACGTTTTGAAAATATTTTAAACGATAAGATTGAAAGTGTTTATCAGTCTTTTGGTGCTGAAGACCAATTATTTTCTTCAAGATATCCAGGACAGGCAATTTCCTTAGGTTATAGCTATCAGTTCTAATACCGGATAAACTAGAATATTTAAAGAGTCAAGATTCAGATTCTTCTAGAATTGAGCTAGAAACATTAATAAAAACCCACCAAAAGTGGGTTTTTTTGCGTTTCATCGAAAAAAAGCAATAAAGAATAGTCTAGTTTTATTATAGGCCAATAGATTTCATATCTTTATGGCATAGCATTTGTAACCAGCTATATATGAAGCAAATCTACTTTATCCTTTGTTTTCTTTTTATTTCTTTTAGCTATGGGCAAAGTACCCAAAGCAAGGGAGAGATAGATGGCTTCAGCATGTATCCCAATCCCGTTACCACAGGCAAGGTATATATTTCCACTTTAAATAATGATGCTAAAGAAATTCTAATCTATGATGTGCTTGGTACCTTAGTGTTAAAAACAACGATTTTGCGCAAAGAATTAAATGTTGGTGACTTGGATGCCGGAGTTTATGTTTTGCGTGTTTTTGAAAAAGACAAAGTTGCAACACGAAAGCTGATTATCAAGTAAATTTTCTGCCATCCCATTAACCTTTTTTTTTATTCCATATCGACCATCGGTAAAAAAAACCGATGAAAAACGGAACGTATTCCATTGACCTACAAAATACTAGCTTTCACAACATTTTCAGACAACCTCTTTGTTCCTGATGTACCTTTACTGTGTTGATCCCAAATCAATACAAAATGAAAAAAATCTACGTTATCCTATTTTTAGGATTTTCCCTACTGAACAATGCACAGGACAATAAACTACTTGCGCAAAATACAAATCCGGAAATTTCAGGTTTTAAGCTTTATCCTAATCCTGCCACTGCGGATATTGTCTACGTAACTACAGAACAAAATGCCATAAAGCACATACGGATTTTTGACGTTTTTGGCGAACTCATACTTACCGATAGAATTTCTAGCAAAACACTGGATATTTCCCGTCTATCCCCCGGAGTGTATATGGTACAAGTAGTAGAGAACCATAAATCTATTAATCGAAAACTTGTAGTGCGTTAGATCTGTAATGCAAGTAAATAAATCCTAATTGAAAAGATTCCAATCACTTTAGCAGAAGAGACTCAGCTTCTCCCTAAATTACTTTGTATTGATCAAAAGTACCTTTACATTGACTTCTTTACCAAAACTTAATACAACCATTAGCATTTCTATATCTATTGGTGTTTCCTACCTTTGTATTTATGGGAAAGATAGTACATAATGAAGCCCTGTTTCAAATTAAGGCAGAGGCAGAATTCTTGGCAACTGCACTAGACACCTTTCGTTTTCAATATACCAACAACACTATTTATAGATCCTTTTGTATGCATCTTGAAATAGCACCTGAAAAGGTTGTTTTTTTAGAGGACATACCATTTCTACCCATTCAATTTTTTAAGAACAAAAAGCTGGTTAGTACTACGGATTCCCCAAAGGCAATTTTCACGAGCAGCGGCACCTCTGGAAGCATCACCAGCAAACATATTGTTACAGATATTGGCCTATACGAAAAAAGCTATCTTACCGCTTTTGAACAATTCTACGGTAAACCTTCCTCATTTTGTATTCTTGCATTATTACCCTCCTATTTAGAGCGGGAAGGCTCTTCACTCATCTATATGGTAAACGACCTTATACAAAAATCAGGCCACCCAAAGAGCGGTTTTTTTCTAAACGATTTTGATAAATTAAAAAAACATCTGATTGCACTAGAAGCTATGGGAACCAAAACCTTATTACTAGGTGTTTCGTTTGCACTTTTGGATTTTTGCGAACAACATCAATTCTCCCTAAACCACACTACAATTATGGAAACCGGAGGCATGAAAGGTCGCCGAAAAGAACTTATTCGCGAAGAATTACATGCCCTACTCAAAAAAGGCTTCGGTGTTGACCATATTCATTCTGAATACGGGATGACCGAACTACTATCACAAGCTTACTCCAAAGGAAATGGCATATTTAATTGTCCGCCTTGGATGCGGGTTTTAGTAAGGGATACCGAAGACCCCTTGACCTATTTACCTCATGGGAAAACCGGCGGCATTAATGTGATTGATCTAGCAAACAAGAATTCGTGTTCGTTTATTGCCACCCAAGATCTAGGCAAAAAATACGATGATGATAATTTTGAAATTTTAGGAAGGTTTGACGATTCCGATATTAGGGGCTGTAATTTAATGGTGCTTTAGTCTTCTGTAAGAACATAATCCAAGCCCGGACCATCACAGGCTTGCCATGTATTAGAAATTTCGGTAGCGGACCTATACATTAATACTTCTTTTTGATTGCCAAAACAGTTTCCAATGAGTTCCAAACCTTCGGTATAACTTAGCTCTAAATAATCGGCTTCGTCATTTTCATATTCCGCTACTTCAAAAGTCCCTGCAGCTTCTGAAACGACACCGGCCCTTGTTCTATATTTTTTAAACGTACCGTTCACACTAAAGATATAGTACTCCTGCCAATCCATTTCCGCTCCTGTTGTCACAGAATTCACCATGTTTCCCGACATCCGTACCAATTTCCATTTTTGATCAACGAATTGTAGCCCCGCATCATCGAAAGTAGAAGTATCAGGTTCGGAGCACGAGTATAACATAAAAACGTAAAGTATGGCAACGTACCACTTATTCATCTTAAAACGTATATATTCATATTAATTAAGATAGAATACATTCAAAATGGTTGCGTCACTTTTCAATTTAAAAGCAACTATAAACCGCATGCATGGTGCTACTTTACTACCAGCACGTAATAATTCTTTTTACCACGTTGTAGCAATACAAATTTACCGTTAATCAAATCAACTTTGGTAATCGCATATGCATCGGTCACTTTTTCCTTATTAACAGAGATAGAATTTTGTTTGAGCTCACGGCGTGCCTCCCCATTTGAACCTAAAAAGCCAGTTTTGGCAGCAAGAGCAGCAATCATATTCAAGCCATCCTCAAGTTCCGAGATTGGAATCTCCGCCTGTGGTACTCCATCAAAAACATCTAAAAAGGTTTTTTCATCCAAGCCTTTTAAATCTTCCGCGGTAGATTTCCCAAACAAGATGGCACTGGCCTTTATCGCATTATCTAAATCATCTTGAGAATGGACCATGACGGTAATTTCATCTGCCAAACGTTTTTGGAGCAAACGAGTGTGTGGTGCTTTCGCATGTTGAGAAATAAGTGCCTCAATTTCAGTTTTAGGAATAAAGGTGAAAATCTTTATATACTTCTCCGCATCTGCATCAGAGGTGTTTAGCCAATATTGATAAAATCGGTAGGGTGATGTTCTATTGGCATCCAACCAAACATTACCACTTTCTGTCTTTCCGAACTTGCTGCCATCGGCCTTGGTAATCAAAGGACAAGTAAGTGCAAAACCTTTGCCTCCACCTATTCGTCTGATCATCTCCGTACCTGTAGTAATATTTCCCCATTGGTCACTACCACCCATTTGTAGCGTGCAATTATGTTCTCTATACAGATGTAAAAAATCATATCCCTGTACCAATTGGTAGGTAAATTCGGTAAAGGACATTCCTTCTTTGGCTTCGGAGGACAATCTTTTTTTAACGGAATCCTTAGCCATCATATAATTTACGGTAATATGCTTTCCAACGTCGCGTATGAAATCGAGAAATGTAAAATCCTTCATCCAATCATAATTATTCACCAAAACTGCGGCATTATCAGCATCACTTTCAAAATCCAAAAACCGGGAAAGTTGTTCTTTTAAAGCATTCTGGTTGTGACGTAAGGTTTTCTCGTCCAAAAGATTCCGTTCTGCAGATTTTCCGGATGGATCACCTATCATTCCCGTGGCGCCACCAATAAGCGCATATGGTTTATGACCTGCCAACTGAAAGTGGCGCAACATCATTGCAGCAACTAAATGACCAATATGAAGTGAATCGGCCGTTGGATCAATCCCTACGTACGCAGATTGCATACCTTCCAGTAGATGTTCTTCTGTACCGGGCATTGCATCGTGTAACATTCCCCTCCATTCCAGTTCCTTAACAAAATTCAAAGTCATTCGTGTTGTTCTTAGATATTATGCAAATATAAAAGGAAATCCGCAGGCTATCTACCAGAAATTATAGGGATTTTATTTACCTGTATTCCCTAACTTTGAGTTATGGTTTTAGTTACCGGAGGCACAGGGTTGGTAGGTTCACATCTTCTTTTGGAATTAGTACGTTCCAAGACACAGGTCAGGGCAATCTACAGAAACGAATCCAAATTGGCCTCAGTAAAAAAAGTATTCTCCTATTATACAAACAATTCATATCTGCTATTTAATGAAATTGAATGGATAAAAGCCGATATTCTAGATATTCCGGCTTTGGAAATTGCGTTTAAGGGGGTTGAGTATGTATACCATGCTGCCGCACTAATTTCATTTGACCCCAATGATTTTGATACCTTACAAAAAGTTAATGTAGAAGGTACTGCAAACATTGTTAATCTTTGTACCGCTAATGAGGTGAAAAAGTTATGCTATGTGAGTACCATAGGCACCATTGGGAGAAATCTAGTTACCAAGGTAGCTACCGAAGAAAATGAATGGACAAACCAAAACAAAAACGTGTATGCATTGACCAAGTATGAGGCAGAAATGGAGGTTTGGCGTGGCTCACAGGAAAATTTAGAGATTGTTATCGTAAATCCCGGAGTTATTTTAGGACCTGGTTTTTGGGAAACAGCTAGTGGTAAATTCTTCAAGACCGCTAACAAGGGTTCCAGTTATTATCCGCCCGGTGGAACTGGTTTTATAACTGTTTCGGATGTCGTTAAGATAATGATCAGCTTATTAAAGTCCAATATTAAAAATGAACGTTTTATTCTCGTTTCGGACAACATTACGTTCAAGGAAATACTAACAAAGATTGCCTTAGCTATGGGCAAAAAAGCACCTTTCAGGAAGCTTAAAATATGGCAATTAAAAATACTTAGATTTTTGGATATGGTGGCCTATCTACTCACTGGAAAAAAACGCAGAATTACAAAAAGTACCATTTATTCCCTTGAAAATAGGGAGATGTACAGTAGTGATAAAATCAAAGCGACTTTAGAATTTGAATTTAAAACATTGGACGAAACCATTAAACTTAGTGCCAATCACTTTATTTCTGATCACTAGCTAACTTTTTTGGAATCTTTGCCAAGCTATCGTTTTTTTTGCGCAAGGCTTGCCGTTCCAATACTTTGAGACTGTCTTTGATTTTTTTTGCCGCATCCATTATCTCCTTTTTCACTATTAACGAGGCTTCAATCTCTTCATACATACTAACATACTCTAAAGGTAGCGAAGCATAATATCGATCGCTCTCCACAAAAATAGTTGAATCGATATCATATTTTTCAAAAAGGTATTGTGTTGGATCAATACCATTCTCCTTTAGGACAATAATATTAGCTTTATGCTCTCTTGCACCATTTAAAATTGCCATCTCCTCTAAAATAGCTACCATTTTATCCCTTGGGATTAAATTGTCAGGTTTTTCGATTAGATTTTCCACACAAGAGGTCAGGAACAAAAGAACCAATAATATGCCGATAGATTTTTTCATCATCTGTTAAACGTAAGTCTTTTTGCGTTTCGCTCCTCAGAAAAGATGCCGTTTTCATAGGCTAAATGTCCGTTTACAAAAGTATGCGTAACCGAAGCTTTAAACACTTCATTTTCAAAAGGAGACCAGCCACATTTATAGGCTATGTTTTCTTTGGTTACCCGCCAAGGAAGATTAAGATCAACAATCGCTAAATCTGCATAAAACCCCTCCCGAAGATATCCTCTTTTTTCTATCTTAAATAGTATAGCAGGATTATGACACATTTTCTGAACCATTGTTTCCAAGCTTATTTTCCCTTGCAAGTGTTTTTCCAACATTGCTGGCAAAGCATGCTGTACTAGAGGACCGCCGCTTGGTGCTTTCGTATACACATTATCCTTTTCCGAAAGTGTATGTGGGGCATGATCAGTAGCAACAACATCTATTCTATCGTCCAAGAGTGCTTCCCAGAGCGCGTCGCGATCTTCGGATGTCTTTACCGCCGGATTCCATTTGATCAAGGTTCCTTTTTCTTTATAATCCGCATCAGAAAACCAAAGGTGATGCAAACATACCTCGGCAGTTATTTTTTTCTCGGCCAAAGGAATATCATTTCTAAACAGGTCCATTTCCTTTGCAGTTGATAAATGGAACACGTGTAATCTTGCTCCCGTTTTTTTTGCCAATGCAATAGCTTTAGATGAAGATAAATAACAGGCTTCTTCACTTCTGATAAGAGGATGATATTCGATTGGGATATCATTTCCATAGGTATTCATATATTCCGCCAAGTTGCGACGAATAGTAGTTTCATCCTCACAGTGTGCTGAAATAACCATTTCGGTACTCTTAAAAATACGCTCTATCACTTCTTCATCATCTACCAACATATTACCGGTAGAAGACCCTAAAAACAACTTTATTCCGGAACAGGAATTCTTATCCAAACGTTTTAACTCCTCAAGATTATCGTTGGTTCCGCCAAAAGGAAAGGAATAGTTGGCAAAAGCCGTTTTACTGGCCGTAGCAAATTTTTGTTCCAGTTTTTCTATGGTAGTAGCTTGCGGAACTGTATTTGGCTGTTCCATAAAGGTTGTAATCCCACCGCCTACTGCCGCTCTACTTTCGGTGGCTATTGTTCCTTTATGCGTAAGACCGGGCTCTCTAAAATGTACTTGATCATCAATGATTCCAGGTAAAATAAATTTTCCGGCCACATCAATTACCTCTGCATTTGCATCAGAAATACTCGGTGCTATTTTAACGATTAACTCTCCATCCAACAGGATATCCAGCTCTTGTATCTTGCCCTCGTTAACAAGGGTCCCATTCTTTATAAGTATCTTGGCCATAACTAAAACTTATTGCGTTGAAATAGACTTTTAATTTTCATAGAGAGAACTCCCCAAATAGCTTCGGTAATGATAGAAGAGCTCATTTTGGATTTACCACTTACCCTATCTCTAAAAATAATTGAAATCTCCTGAATATTAAAATTCTTTAGATAGGCCCTGAATTTCATTTCGATTTGAAAAGCATAACCTACAAAACGTACCGAATCTAAATTAATAGATTCTAAAACTGCCCTTTTATAACACACAAAACCGGCTGTAGGATCATGAACACGCATCCCGGTAATCATTTTTACGTAAAATGAGGCACCATAGGACAACAATACCCTATACAACGGCCAATCTACTACATTTACACCTTGTTTGTACCTCGAACCCACAGCTACATCAGCACCGTTTTCGCAAGCCTTCAAAAGGCGTAACAAATCTGATGGGTTATGGGAAAAATCGGCATCCATCTCAAAAATATAATCATACTTGTTGGCAATACACCACTTAAATCCATGAATATATGCAGTCCCCAACCCAGATTTTCCCATACGCGTTTCCAAAAATAGTGTATCAGAAAATTCTTCCTGCAACTTGGTAACCGCCGCGCCAGTACCATCTGGTGAATTATCGTCTACGATAAGTATATGAAACTCTTTTTGTAACTCAAAAACAGCCCTAATAATGGGTTCGATGTTTTCGATTTCGTTGTAAGTTGGAATTATTACAATGCTGTTGGTCATAGAATAGTACCGTATTTAAACAAAAATACTATTTTAATAATGGTAGAAGTGCAAGGGATAAAGCTTTATGATTTTTTTAGAAACTGGGTAATGAACAGAATTTGTAGTTTTGCATCAAGTTAAACCGACCATGTTAACCAACATACCTAAACAGTTTTATTATTTTTTGGCCGCTATTCTAGCGCTCAATATCGTACAATCCTTTTTTACGGAGCTGATCTATGATGAAGCTTACTATTGGTACTATAGTCAAAACATGGCTTGGGGCTATTTTGACCATCCTACTATGGTGGCTTTATTAATAAAAATCAGCAGCTTCTTTTTCAATGGAGAACTAGGTGTGCGATTTATAAGCTGCTTGCTATCCGTAGCCAATATTCTGGTGTTATGGTTGCTCATAGACCATCCGAAAAAGAACGGATTTATACCCCATTTTTTCGTGTTGGTCTTTTCAATGACCTTACTAAACGCCTATGGGTTCCTTACGTTGCCAGATACGCCCTTACTGTTTTTTACTTCCTGTTTTCTATTGGTCTACAAAAAGTTTATTGAAAAACCATCTTTAGGCCTATCGGTTCTACTGGGTGCGGTAATGGCTGCTTTAATGTATAGTAAATACCATGCGGTGCTGGTTATTATATTTGTGCTATTATCCAATCTAAAACTGGTTAAAAACAAATATGCCTGGTACGCCGTAGCAATTGCATTAACATGCTATGCACCACATTTTCATTGGCTCTACCAACAAGATTTTGTCTCTATCAACTATCATATATCAGAGCGGCCCAACGGAGCTTATGATTTTGAAAAATATACCTTAGGGTTCTTTGTGAATCTAGTGGCCATTTTTGGACTAACGTTCCCATTTATCTACCAAGCTTTGTTTAAGAGTAAGGCAAACAGTCTTTTCAATAAGGCCCTTTTGTTTTTAACCTATGGGGTTGTCCTATTCTTTTTCATATCTACCTTTAATCGCAGGGTACAGACCCAATGGATTATAATAATATGCATTCCAATGGTGGTTTTGGTGTTCCAATATATGTTGGAAAACAAAACAAACGCACAGTGGGTTTATCGCTTAGGGTTGGCTAATATCATCATCATATTATACCTACGTGTTGGGCTGGTTCATCAGCCTTTATTATTCAATATTTACTACGAAACACATGGAAATAAAGAATGGGTCTCTAAAGTGGCCAAGGAAGCCGAAGATAGCCCAGTCGTTTTTGAAAACTCCTATCGAAATGCTCCCATGTATGCCTTTTACAGCGGAAATACTTCCTTTTCGCTAAACAATGTGCAATACAGAAAGAACCAATACTCGATAGATAATTCAGAAGAAACGGTTCGAGGTAAAGATATACTGTACATATCTAAATATGCTAAGGAATGGCCTTTTACGTTTACCAAAATGACTGGAGGAGAATATCATGGAAGGTATATTGAAAAATTTAATTCATACCGAAAACTCCAATGCATAGTCGATATTGATAAAACAGATGCAAAATTGGGTATACCACTTACCCTAAAAGTATACAACCCATACAATTTTGAGATTCCGTTGAACGAATTAGAGTTTGGGGTAGCCTATTTAGATCGCTATAAGAAAGTGAAGGAGATAAAGGCTTTAACAGTTGAACCAATAAGAACAGAAACAAAGCAGTTACAAGCCAAGGATACCACTTATTTTAACCTAACCTTGCCTTTTAGCACTAAGGTTAAAAACCCCAGCTACGTTAGAATGGTAATTTCGGAAAACAATCTGTATTTTGGACTTAACGGTAAACCCATACCTTTACTGCAATGAATCCCATTTTAAGAACTTATGAATCATTGGATTGGATTACCTTACTCATCTTTGGTAGTCTAATTTTTCTACTTATTGCGAAAAGCCTATACTACGCTCGTTTTTTAAATTTTATTGTTTTGCCGTTCAACAACAAGTATATTTTTATGTATAATAAAAAAGAACGGTTACTCAACTGGTTTCATATCCTTTTTACTGCATTTCAAGTCATCAATACCGCACTGTTCCTGTTCTTCGTTTACGAGTATTTTATGCCTACTGATAATACCCAGCATTCCTATCTATATCCTTTAATTTTAATAGGCTTTTTTCTGTTTTTACTTTTAAAAATAGCATTGCAATTAGCTAATGGATTTATTTTTGGATCGCAATCTGTTTTTAGCGAAATTATTTTCAAAAAAACATCCTATCTGAACTATGGAGGCATCCTATTTTTCTTAGCTAATCTTTTACTAGCCTACGTAAGCATTAGCCCTAAGATTGTTATTATTACAACTATTTTCCTATTTATAAGTGTTAACCTAATTGGTTGGGGCCTAGTGCTAAAGAATTATCAAAACTTCTTTGCTAACCATTTCTTCTATTTTATTTTGTACCTTTGCACTCTCGAAATTGCACCCTTAGTACTAATAGGAAGCCTTCTCAAATAGAGCGACATATGAAAGTAAAAACGATTTTGGTCTCTCAACCCGAACCAAAGATGGAAAATTCTCCCTATTCCAAGCTTATTGACAAAGAGAAAATTAAGGTAGATTTTAGACCGTTTATACATGTGGAAGCAGTGGATGCCAAAAGCGTTCGCCAACAAAAGATCGATCCTAAGGAGTATACTGCAATAATACTGACCAGTAGGAATGCGGTGGATCATTTTTTTAGGATTGCCGAAGAAATGCGGTTTAAAGTTCCGGATAGCATGAAATATTTTTGTCAATCCGAAGCTGTTGCCTATTACCTTCAAAAGTATGTCGTATATAGAAAACGTAAAATTTACGTAGGTAAAAGACAATTTTCCGAACTGGTACCGCTCATTAAAAAATATAAGGACGAGACATTTCTTCTACCATCATCGGACGCTTTGAAGCCCGATGTTCCAGATACCCTAGATACACTTGGTATTTCGTGGAAACGAGGTGTTTTTTATAAAACGGTAATTAGCGATTTATCCGACTTAAGAAATGTCTATTACGATATTTTAGTGTTCTTTAGCCCTTCTGGAATTGAGTCTTTACTTCAGAATTTTCCTGATTTTGAACAAAAAGAAACAAGAATAGCAGTGTTTGGTAATTCTACAGTAGACGCGGCGAATGGTGCAGGTCTTAGAATCGATATTAAGGCACCTACTCCTGAAACACCATCAATGACCATGGCATTGCAAAAATATATTACAAGCGTTAACAAGTAACAAAGACTACCAATGATATAGCATAAAAAAACCGGCATTATTGCCGGTTTTTTTATGCTTGTTATCCCTTATCTAAAATGCATACCGCTGTGGGCCACCTCTTCTTATCTCCTCGCTGGCGTAACTTTCAAACTTTTTGAAATTTTCCCTAAATGCATTCGACAACTTAAATGCAGTGGTATAATATTTTTTATCATCGTTCCATGTAGTCCTAGGACTCAGAACATTGGTTGGAACACCTGGACATTCTCTAGGTTGCGCTACTCCAAAAACAGAATGTATATGGTACTTATCGTATGAGTACAATCCCAAATCGCCGTTTAAGGCAGCACTTATCATTGCCCTGGTATATTTCAATTTCATTCGTGTTCCTATTCCATAGGGGCCTCCTGTCCAACCTGTATTCACTAACCAAACTGCTACACCGCTCTCTTTCATTTTCCTACTTAGCATATCTGCATACTTTGTTGGATGCAATGGCATAAATGGTGCGCCAAAACATGCGGAGAAAGAAGGCTGTGGTTCTACAACTCCAGCTTCAGTACCCGCAACTTTTGCGGTATATCCAGAAATAAAATGATATGCCGCTTGGCTAGGCGTAAGCTTGGAGATTGGAGGCAACACGCCAAAAGCATCTGCCGTTAAAAAGAAAATATTCTTTACATTCTCTCCAATAGATGGTTGCTTAATATTATCAATATGATAAATAGGGTAACTTACCCGCGTATTTTGCGTTATTGAAGTATTAGCAAAATCTACATTTTTATTGCTATCCAAAACAACATTTTCCAATATGGCGCCGGGTTTTATAGCTCCATAAATTTCAGGCTCCTGTTCCTCGGACAAGTTAATGACTTTGGCATAACACCCACCTTCAAAATTAAAAACCGTATTCTTATTGGTCCAACCGTGTTCATCGTCTCCTATAAGTTCCCTGTTTGGGTCGGTAGACAAGGTGGTTTTCCCTGTCCCGGACAAGCCAAAGAAAATAGCGGTATCTCCTTCTTTTCCAACATTGGAAGAACAATGCATTGGCAAAGTGTTCTTCTCTACGGGCAGTATAAAGTTTAATGCAGAAAATATACCTTTTTTTATTTCTCCAGTATAACCGGTACCGCCGATCAAGGCTATCTTTTTAGTGAAATTAAGAATCGCAAAATTATGCTGTCTGGTACCGTCCTCAGATGCGTTCGCCATAAAACCTGGCGCATTGATTACCGTCCATTCCGGGGTAAAGCTTTCCAATTCCTTCTCGGTTGGCCTTAAAAACATATTGTAAGCAAAGATGTTAGACCATGGGTATTCATTTATTACCCTAATATTTAATTTATATTCCGGATCGGCACATGCGTAGCTGTCACGGACAAATATTTTTTTATCGTTCAGATAAGCAATAACTTTTTTGTGCAAGGCATCAAAGGAATCTGCTGGAAAAGGAATGTTAATATTTCCCCACCACACCTTATCTTCTGTAATACTATCTTTGACAATAAACCTATCCATGGGAGACCGTCCCGTAAACTCCCCGGTATTTACAGCTAAAGTGCCATTCGATGTTTCAACCCCCATTTTATTTTCCACAGTTATCGCCTGCAGTTGGGTAGGACTTAGTTGATAGTGTATATTCTCGTGCGTAATACCATAATCTTTCAACGAAATCGTTTTCGTATTTTGGTCGGATGCAGTCATAAATTCAAAATTTAATTTGTACAAAGCTATTAAAATTATATCTGAAGCAGATTGATTTTAAGCTTTAATCAGAGAGATATCGGTTGAATTGCACTATCCCTATTTCACGATAAAAACTATTGAACATACTAATACCTTTTTTACAAGAGTTTAAATTTAAATCGAAAAACACCTCGTTGTATTGTGATTTTGATAAAATAAAATACTTTTTTTACGATTTTATCACTTTGTAGTAGTGGAATGCAGCGAGTTCACTGACTGGTTTATCTTATGTTTTTATAAAATTCTTCGATTGCGTGTTCCAACAACTCTTTTGCATTTTTAATGTTATAGGAAAGTGGTTTTTTCTTATTCTGTATTTCGATAACATCCATGATACCCATTTCGTTTAATAGAGCACTATCAATATTCAATTGCCCACAAACAGCAAGAACCGGGATGTCAAATTTCTTTCCTAAATCTAATACACCTTGTACAAGTTTACCGTTAAGGGTCTGCTCGTCCAACTTTCCTTCTCCGGTAATGATGTAATCAAATGTATCCGAAGCCAGCGTCGTTTCGATTCCTGATAGTTCGAGTATAAAATCTATTCCATGCAAGAAGTCAGCCTTTAAAAAACTTTTAAGTCCATACCCTGTACCACCTGCCGCACCGGCTCCAGGAATCAAAGAATTGTCCTTGCCGAATCGCTGCCTAACAATGTTATGTAAATTCCGAAGCCCTTCATCCAGTTTTATTATGGAGCTAGCAGAAGCTCCTTTTTGCTTGGCATACACAAAGGCAGCACCATCGGCACCATACAGGGGGTTACCCACATCGTTAACCGCAAAAAACGATACTTCTTGCAACAACTGAGAGACACCAGAGGTATCAATATCCCTAATATGTATCAAATTTTTACCGATAGGCTCCAGAGCCTCACCTTTTCCGTTCAGGAAAACAAATCCCAAAGCACTGGCAATCCCAATACCTCCATCATTGGTGGCGCTACCACCTAACCCCACATAGATATTACGTACTCCTTTTTCAATAGCATCCTTGATTTGCAATCCAGTACCGTAGGTAGATGTTTCCATGGGGTTGCGCTCTTTCGGCTTAAGCAGCTCCATGCCAGAAGCGTTTGCTAGCTCTATATATGCAGCAGATTCTTCTCGATTATACAAATAGCTACATAATCTAGCCCTGCCCAAAGGGTCCTTACCAACCGTTTGGATACCTACACATGGCCTATATCGTGCAATGGCTTCTAAAAATCCATCACCACCATCGGAAGCTTTAATTATATGAAAGGTAGCTCTAGGCAAGACCTGCTCTACACCAAACTGTATGGCACTGGCAACTTCTTCACTCGTAAGCGACCCTTTGAACTTATCTGGAATCAACAAAAATCTCATTTTTTCAACTGTTCAGGAAATGTATCTATAACAAGACCCCATAATTCTGGTAATGCAAAATATACAAATAATGTTACCAAGAAAATAGAAACAATGTTCATAAAGAAACCTTTACCCACCATATCCGGAATACGAAGATACCCAGAACCAAATACTACGGCATTGGGTGGCGTTGCCACTGGGAGCATAAATGCACAAGAAGCAGCAACGGCAGCACCTACCATTAAAACAAAAGGGTGGACATCTATGGTCAATGCCATTGGTGCCAGTACAGGCAGAAGCATAGCAGTAGTCGCTAAGTTTGACGTGATCTCCGTTAGGAAATTTACCGCTGCAACCAATGCCAGTATCAGAAGTAAAATGGGAAGCCCGGAGAGTGCCGCCATTTGACTACCGATCCACACGGCCAGTCCACTTACCTCAAAACCCTTGGCTAAGGCCATGCCCCCTCCAAAGAGCAAGATAATGCCCCATGGCATTTTTACAGCCTCCTCCCATTTAATCAAATGCTCCCTTTTATTTTTTGCAGGAATCAAAAACAAAACAATAGCAAAAAAAATGGCAATAATGGTATCGTCCAATGCAGGAAGGAATTTTTGCAATAGAAAGGACCTAGATATCCAACAAAATGCAGTCAACGCAAAAACAAAAGCTACCATTTTTTCCTCATAGGATAGTCGACCCAACTGATTCAATTGTCGTTTGATCTCCAGTTTTCCTCCGGGAAATTGAATTTGTTTGAATTTAAATGCGTACCGAGTTAGGTATTTCCAACAGATATAAAGAAGGATAATTGAAATAGGCAGACCAAAGCTGAACCATTGCATGAATGTAATTTCATAGCCATAGGTATCCAAAACAACACCTGCCAAAACCAAATTGGGAGGTGTGCCAATCAACGTGGCTACCCCACCAATTGAAGCACTATAAGCGATGGCCAGCATTAGCGCTTTCCCGAACGTTTGGTTCTCATCTTCAATAGTATCCGGATTGTCCCTGAGTTGTTTGATAATCGCCAGACCAATTGGCAGCATCATTACGGAGGTAGCGGTATTGGAAATCCACATCGATAAAAAAGCCGTAGCAACCATAAAACCCAAAATAATTTTACGTACGTCCGAACCAATAAAATTGATGATTACTAAAGCGATGCGTTTATGTAGATTCCATTTTTCAATAGCAATAGCAATAATAAATCCACCCATATAAAGGAAAACATATTTATGACCAAAGGAAGCAGCGGTAGAAGACAACTCTAATCCACCGGACAAAGGAAATAAAATCAACGGAAGCAATGCTGTAACAGCAATAGGTATAGCCTCGGTAATCCACCAAATGGCAATCCAAACCGTGGTGGCCAACACAGCATTGGCCTCTTGGGAAAGTCCTGCGGGACGAAAAAAGAATAGTATTAGAAAGAAAGATAGTGGACCTAATATACGACCTATTAATTTCGTCTTATTCATAAATACCTATCTGTTCGTTTTCATCAATGACCTAATATACATTAAAAAGCAAATAGGCTCTATTTAGCTTTATACATATTATAACCTAACAACCCCCATGCAGCAATAAGTAAAGTACCACCGATAGGCGTTATAAAAGCAATCACCTTAAAATCAAAATCGAACAAGCTATTGATAGCCAATAAATAAATAGAAAAAGAGAATAGAGCGATACCAGCTATCACCAAATAAAAAACGGTGCGTTTTATGCGAATAGTTAGGCCAGGCAATAAGCCTAGCACAAACAATAAAAAAACATGATACATCTGATACCGAACACCAGTTTCAAAACTGGTGACAGCCTTGGCATCTACAAGCTTCTGCAACCCATGTGCACCAAATGCGCCAAACACAACAGCAAAAAGACCTAAAATACATGCCGTCACAAATATTGTTTTGTTCATAACTTATCTGCGTTAATTTTTTAAAAATATAACAATTTGATACCTTAGTTTATCGTTCTATAACAAAAGTAAGCAATACATATGTCGCGAAAAATTTTGGTAGTTGGTGCTGGTAAATCCACCTCATATTTATTAGATTATTTCTTAGATAAATCGGTAAGTGACTCATTACATCTTACAATAGGTGATCTGAACCCTGACGCCATCCCAACAAACATTACAGCACACCCTAACTGTAGCGTAATTCACTTAGACGTTTTTAAGAACGAGGAACGCGCAGTGGCAATCAAAAATGCAGATATTGTTGTTTCCATGCTTCCGGCGCGGTTTCATATCAAAGTAGCGGAAGATTGTATCAAATTCAAAAAACATTTGGTTACCGCATCTTATGTGAGTCCAGAAATAATGGAACTGGACCAAGCTGCTAAAGAAAACGGGTTGGTTTTCATGAACGAGATAGGCCTTGATCCAGGTATCGACCACATGAGTGCTATGCAGGTCATTGACCGTATTAGGGATAAAGGTGGTAAAATTCTATTGTTCGAATCCTTTACCGGAGGGTTGGTAGCGCCAGAATCGGACAAGAACCTATGGAACTATAAATTTACTTGGAATCCTAGAAATGTAGTCTTGGCAGGCCAAGGGGGAACCGCAAAGTTTATTCAGGAAGGAACGTATAAGTTTATTCCCTATCACAAATTATTTCGCAGGACAGAGTTTTTCGAAATCGAGGGCTATGGCCGGTTCGAAGGCTATGCCAATCGAGATTCCCTAAATTATAAGGAAGCGTACGGATTACAAAATGCACTTACTATTTATAGAGGTACCATGCGCAGGGTAGGTTTTTCCAAAGCATGGAATATGTTTGTACAATTAGGGATGACTGACGATAGTTATACCATTGAAGATTCAGAAATCATGACCTATCGCGAATTCGTGAACCTGTTTTTACCATATTCTCCAACCGACTCCGTTGAGCTTAAATTACGACACTATTTAAAGATAGACCAAGATGATATTATGTGGGACAAGCTAACCGAGCTAAATCTTTTTGACACGACAAAACGTATTGGACTTAAAGATGCTACACCTGCACAAATTCTACAAAAAATACTGGAAGATAGTTGGACTTTAGCACCAGAAGATAAGGACATGATTGTGATGTACCACAAATTTGGCTATGAAATAAATGGCGAAAAAGAACAAATAGATTCCAATATGGTGGTGCTTGGTGAAGACAGGACCCATACGGCCATGGCAAAAACCGTAGGCCTTCCCGTAGCCATTGCTACCTTACTTATCCTAAACAAAAAAATTACCGAACCAGGCGTACAGATTCCTATTTCAAAAGAGGTGTATACCCCAATTCTTAAAGAATTGGAAAATTATGGTATTCGTTTCAAAGAACACCATGTACCTTATTTGGGATATAATCCGGATACCGTAGCGAGCTAAAAGAAATTCATAATCGATAGTTCTTTTTTTCTAAACTAACAATACAGGGGTATTTTATCTATTTTTGATTTCAAATTGATATGTCGATTATGAAATCATCCAGTCAAAACGTTAAAATTGATGGTATAGACAAGAAAATCCTAAGATTCTTGATGGAGGATGCCCGTAAACCTGTACTAGAAATTGCCCGTAATATTGGAATATCAGGAGCAGCTATACACCAAAGATTACGGAAATTAGAGGCTTCCGGCCTTTTAGCCGGATCTAAATTTGTGATTAATCCCAAAGTCATGGGCTACACCACTATGGCCTATATTGGTATTTACTTGGACAAGGCCATGAGTAATCCCGTTGCGGTTAAACAATTGGAAAAAATACCGGAAGTGTTAGAGTGCCATTACACCACGGGCAACTGGTCTATACTCATCAAAATTTTATGCAAGGACAACGAGCACTTAATGCATGTGCTGAATAAGGAAATACAGCAAATCGAAGGTGTTTCTAGAACAGAAACCTTTATTTCCCTCGCACAACAAATAGACCGACAGATTACGATTTAGTAGATACGAACCGATCACTAAGTCGACCCACAAACATTTTGAGGTAGTTTTCTATTGAGAAACTATAAACAAAAAAAGCCTGTACAGCATAAAACCGACAGGCTTTTAAATTCTTTCAACATTCTCTAATCTCTACCTCCAAACACTTGAAGACCCCAATAGACTAAAGTTGCCAAGGAACCTATTGCTGCAACAAGGTACGTCCTCGCCGCCCATTTCAAAGCATCCTCAGAACCTGCATATTCCGCTTGGGTAACTACATTTTTGTTCTTTAGCCATGCCAAAGCTCTATTGCTAGCATCGTACTCTACCGGTAAGGTTATAAAACTAAACAACGTGGCAAAACTCATCATTACCAAACCAGCAACGGCCACCCAATACCCAAAACCAACTCCAGCAGCTGCTCCAAGAGCTAAACCCCCAAAAACTACCCAAGTAGACATACTTGATGTTACACTAACAATAGGCACTAATTTGGAACGCATTCCCAACCACTCATAAGCAGTGGCGTGTTGTACGGCATGCCCTACTTCATGAGCCGCAACAGCAGCAGCAGATGCATTTCTTTGGTTGTATACTCCTTCACTTAAGTTTACCGTTTTGTTTTTAGGATTGTAGTGGTCTGTTAGCATACCAGGAGTGGAAACGACTTTCACATCGCGAATACCATGGTCATCCAACATTTTCTGCGCAATCTCGGCACCACTCATCCCATTTTGTAAATGCACTTTTGAATAGTGCTTGAACTTACTTTTAAGTCGGCTACTTACCAACCAGCTTACCAAAGCAATAGCACCTATCAATATATAATATCCCATCATAACATTTCAACTTTTAAATTTCAAATTAAATATACTAAAGATTCCCATCTGTTAAAGAAATCGATTACCTAAAAGCAAAAACCCCGCCAAAACCTTTTTACGCTGTAAAAGGTCTGGAGAGGTTCGAAATACTGACAAAATGTACTTTTAAACAAGGATTTCTTCCCAACCAAAAGCTTCTATAATTTCTTGATATACTACCTTTCCATAGATAATATTAAGACCCTTTTTTAAGCTGGCATCTTTTTCACAAGCTACTTCCCACCCAAAATTTGCCAACCTAACGGCATAAGGCAATGTTACATTGGTCAAAGCTACGGTAGACGTATAAGGCACAGCGCCAGGCATATTGGCAACGGAATAATGAACCACATCATCTATGATATAAATAGGATCTTCGTGAGTCGTTGGTTTGGTGGTCTCCACACATCCACCTTGGTCTACCGCTACATCTACGATAACCGTTCCGGGCCGCATTTCTTTCAGCATATCCCTCGTAATTAAATTTGGAGCCTTCTTGCCTTTCAACAATACACCTCCTATGATAAGGTCATGTGTTTTGATATGTTTTCTGATATTGTATTCGTTTGAAAACTCGGTTACCACGTGGGGCGGCATCACATCATTGGCGTATCTAAGCCGTTTCATATTAATATCCATAATAGTCACATGAGCGCCCAAACCGGCTGCCATTTTTGCAGCTTGTATGCCTACGACACCGGCACCTAAGACCAGTACCTTCCCTGGTGCCACTCCAGGAACACCTCCTAACAATACACCACGCCCTTTTACCGGTTTTTCCAAGTACTTGGCTCCTTGCTGAATGGCCATTCTTCCTGCGACTTCGGACATGGGCGTTAATAAAGGCAAGGTACCTTCCTCATCTTCTACCGTTTCATACGCAATACAAATTGCTTTTTGTTTGATCATAGCTTTGGTCAACGATTCACTGGAAGCAAAGTGGAAATAGGTGAACAAAATCTGACCCTCACGAATTAAATCATATTCACTCTCAATGGGCTCCTTCACCTTTACAATCATCTCGGCAATAGCATATACCTCTTCAATTGTTTCTAAAATCATAGCTCCGACCTGTTGGTAATCGGCATCAAAAAAACCACTGCCTTCCCCAGCACCGGACTGCACGTACACGGTATGGTTGTTCTTTACCATTTCAAAAACTCCGGCAGGGGTCATTCCCACCCGACTTTCATTGTTCTTAATTTCCTTTGGGATACCAACAATCATTGCGTTACTTTTTTAGATTATTCGGCTAAGTTGTAACTATTAAAAGGATTTTAAAAGTATTATTCGATAAAATGTAGGGGTTGTTGGGCAAAAACATATGTTTTAAATAATTTACCCCCTAAAAAATAGGGGTATAGTTCAAATTATTTATATTTTAATTTCATAGCCAACATAAATAACAAAAGCATAGAAGTAATAATATTTGATAAAATAATAGGCAAACTACCTAAATAAATCCCATACACTAACCAGAGGAGGACACCGGTCAACAAAACGGCATACATACTTAAAGAAATATCCTTAGTTGATTTCTCTTTCCAGGTTTTATATACCTGCGGAACATAGGCAGCTGTGGTTAAACTAGCAGCAACCAGACCTATTATTTCCATGTAGTGCATTTGATTCTGGTATTTTATACGTTTGACTATTGAGCAGGTTACAGGTAGGTTAACCTACAATATTCACAATCTTACCAGGCACAATAATTACTTTTTTAGGTGTTCTACCCTGCAATTGGTCCTTGGTTTTTTCGTGCGCCATAACAACCGCCTCAATTTCATCTTTATTTAAATCCAACGGCAATTCTAATTTAAAGCGCATTTTACCATTGAACGAAATAGGGTATTCTTTGGTACTCTCTACCAAATAGCTCGGTTCAAATGTTGGGAAGGGTAATGTGGATATAGACTCCGCATGCCCTAGTTTCTCCCAAAGTTCCTCTGCAATATGTGGCGCATAGGGCGATACCAAAATGGCAAGCGGTTCTAGAATTTCACGGCTGGAACATTTTTGACTAGAAAGCTCGTTTACACATATCATAAAGGTAGATACCGAGGTATTAAAACTGAAGTTTTCAATATCCTCCTCTACTTTTTTAATGGTCTTGTGAAGGGTTTTCAAAGCCTCTTTGGTTGGTTCGTTGTCCGAAACAGAAAAAGAACTATCAGTGCCTGAATGATACAAACGCCATAGCTTCTTCAAAAAAGAATGCGTTCCGGTAATACCTGCGGTATTCCACGGTTTTGATTGTTCCAAAGGCCCCAAAAACATTTCATATAGCCGTAAACTATCTGCCCCATACTCCTCACAAATAGCATCTGGATTGACGACATTGTATTTGGATTTGGACATTTTTTCGATTTCGCGGCCTACTATGTACCTGCCATCCTCTAAAACAAACTCAGCATCCTTGTATTCTGGCTTCCCCCTTTTAAAAGCTTCCACATCTAATTCATCTGAGGCATTTACCAACGAAACATCTGCGTGAATAGGAATAACATTCTTATTACTTAACCTTCCTTTGGAATAGACTTTATTTTTATCAATATCCTTATAAATAAAAGCACTCGTCCCCGTAATCATCCCTTGATTGATCAACTTTTTCGCAAACTCATCCTTAGGAACCAAGCCTTTATCGAACATGAATTTTTGCCAGAAACGGGAATACAATAAGTGTCCGGTTGCATGTTCGCTACCGCCAATGTACAGATCTACATCTTGCCAGTAATTGATGGCCTCTTGGGAGAAAATTTCTTTCTCGTTATGCGGGTCCATGTACCTATTGAAATACTGGGAACTTCCCGCCCAACCCGGCATGGTGTTCAATTCCAAAGGCCCTCCAAGTCTACCTTTTAGTGAGGAACTATTGAACTCTGCTTCCGAAACTACTTTTCCTTCTTCGCCATATTGCAACCAATGCCATTCTTTGGCATTTCCCAAGGGCGGTTCGCCTGTTTCGGTAGGCAGGTATTTATCGACCTCTGGTAATTCCAATGGTAGGAATTTATCATCCAACATCTGCGGCATTCCGTCTGCATCATAATATACCGGAAATGGTTCTCCCCAATACCGTTGCCGACTAAAAACGGCATCGCGTAAACGATAATTTATCTTGCCTTCCCCTTGGCCTAAAGTCTCCAAGGTCTGTATCGCTATTTTACTAGCCTGTTTTTGCCCCAATCCGTTCAGGAAGTCGGAATTCGCGATGACTGCCTTTTCTTTATCGGCAAAGGCTTCTTCGGAAATATCCACACCTTCAAAAATATTGGGAATTGGGATACCAAAATGTTTTGCAAAATCATAATCCCGTTGATCTCCACACGGAACGGACATTACCGCTCCCGTGCCATAGCCAGCTAATACATAATCGCCTATCCAAATAGGAATAGGCTCTTTCGTAAACGGATGTTCTGCAAACGCTCCCGTAAATGCACCGGAAATAGTTTTCACATCTGCCATACGATCTCGTTCGGAACGTTTTGCCGTAGCTTCCACATAGGCTTCTACTTCCCCTTTCTGTTCTGGAGTAGTTATTTGTGATACCAGTTCGTGTTCTGGGGCTAGGGTCATGAAGGAAACACCGAAAATGGTGTCCGGTCTTGTCGTAAAGACGTCGATGACGTGCTGGCCAGTTCTATTTTCGGAAAGTACATTAAAAGTGACACTCGCCCCAACTGACCTTCCAATCCAATTCGTTTGAGAATCCTTTAGCGGTTGGGGCCAATCGATTTTGTTTAGACCATCCAACAATCGCTGTGCATAGGCGGAAATTCGCATGCTCCATTGCGTCATCTTTTTACGAATAACCGGATGACCTCCACGCTCGGAAACTCCGTTTACAATTTCATCATTCGCGAGAACCGTTCCCAATGCCGGACACCAGTTTACTTCACTTTCTGCCAAATAGGTAAGCCTATATTTTAGCAGTATTTCTTGTCTTTCCCTGTCTGAATAAGACGCCCAATCTGCCGCTGTAAATGGCACAACAGTATCATCACAGACCGCATTAATCGCTGTACTTCCTTGCGCCTCAAAAATATCGACTAATGTCTTTATATCCTCTGCCTTATCGGTTTCTGTATTATACCACGAATTGAACAATTGAATAAAAATCCACTGTGTCCATTTATAATAACTGGGATCTGAGGTACGTACTTCCCTGCTCCAATCAAAGGAAAAACCCAATTGATCAAGTTGTCTTCTATAGGTCTTTATGTTTTCAGCGGTAGTGATTGCAGGGTGCTGCCCAGTTTGTATTGCATACTGTTCTGCGGGCAGACCAAAAGAATCATATCCTTGCGGATGTAGCACATTAAATCCTTTATGTCTTTTATAGCGTGCATATATATCACTGGCGATATATCCTAATGGGTGACCCACATGAAGACCTGCACCAGAAGGATAAGGAAACATATCCAATACATAGAATTTTTCTTTATCGGAAATATTCGCTGCCTTAAATGTTTGATTTTTGGCCCAATGGTCTTGCCATTTCTTCTCTATTGCATTAAAATCGTAGTTCATAGGATACTTATATAAAAAACATAAAAACACACCTAAAAGTTTTCTTCCAACACTTTGGCATGCCCTTATTTTGCGGGGCAAAAATAGGTGTAATCGATGAAAGTTAAAAAGATATTGACGATTAACCCTTTTCTATTGCAATTTAGCCTTTAAACGGCACCATTTATTCAAAAGTAGTATCCTTACAGCTGTGAAAAAAGCTGTTCCCCTTCCTACTAGACACTCTGCCATATCATTGGATTCTTCTCCAAAAAGTTAGTGGGTAGTTTGGGTTTTACAGTGAAAATTATGGAATACCCATAGTTACCATAGCTGTTGCAATAGGACACCCCAATCGCCTGGGACTTTGTGCCAGCGCCTCTTGTAGACAGGAGATACAATTTGAAATGGTGTTTATATGTTGTGGTGATAGCATCCTGTTTTGAACTGTTCGCAAATCATTTTTGCAACCAATCGTTATTATAATTCATCATTAGCAGTGTTAATTGTTGTGGCTCATTTCACATTACTTTCCTATTTTTACACTACTTAATTAGCCTTATGAGCACTTCTTTTGAAAATTACCAGAAGCGAAAGCTTATCTCCTCCTATTTCTCAGTGGTGCTTAGCATTGGCTTGGTACTCTTTTTATTGGGAATCCTGGGTCTTTTGGTGTTGAACACGAAAAAAATGGCTGATCGCTCCAAGGAACAGATTACCATATCTATATTTTTGAAAGAGAACGCAAAGGAGATAGAGGTGGAGCAATTACAGAAGACCCTGGCCATGTCCGAGTATACAAAATCTGCAGTGTATGTATCCAAAGAGGAAGCGGCCAAACAACATAGTGAGGATATTGGAGAAGATTTTGTTGATTACCTAGGTTATAATCCTTTAAAAAACTCCATCGATGTAAACCTAAAGGCCGATTTTGTAACGGAAGAAAAAGTGACGGAGATTGCCCAAACCCTCTCGGAAAAAACATATGTAGATGAAGTAAGCTACGACAAGGTATTGGTAGGGATGGTAGCCAAAAGTGTGGAGAAAATTGGTTTTTGGATTTTAACGGCAAGCGCTATTTTTACCTTTATCGCAGTATTATTGATTAATAGTTCTATTCGATTATCTATCTATTCCAAACGATTTGTTATTAAAACGATGCAAATGGTAGGAGCTACCAAAACCTTTATCAGAAGGCCATTTATTTGGCAGAATGTAAAATTAGGTATGTTGGGAGCTGTTTTGGCCTTGATAGCTATTGGTGGTGTACTTTATTACCTGAACACCAACTTTCAAGATCTGGGACTTTTAGACGAGCCATATATCATCATAAGTTTACTCATTGGGGTTTTTGTGCTAGGTATTCTAATATCGTTAACAAGCACCTATTTTGCAACGCAACGTTTTTTAAACCTAAGAACGGACGAACTATATTATTAAACCCATTGTGTTTTATTACTTTGGTTCGGCAGGTTTTATTTAATGCCATCATGCACTTATTCAACAACTTTACTAACTTTGTATCATGAGTAAGAAGAAACATATGCAACCCGCCCCAAAACAAGAGTTTATCTTCCAAAAGAAAAATTATCTCTTCATGTTTATAGGATTGGTCTTGATTACCTTAGGCTTTATATTGATGAGTGGTGGCGGAACAGATGACCCAAATGTGTTTAATCCTGAAATATATAACTTTAGGAGAATCCGATTAGCTCCTACTTTAGTGCTTATAGGCTTAGGAATAGAGGTATATGCAATTTTGTTGAATCCGCATAAAACCAAAAGCTAATTGGAAGTTTTAGATGCTATTATCCTAGGCATAATCCAAGGATTAACAGAATTTTTACCCGTATCGTCTAGTGGACATTTAGAATTAGGCAAAGCAATCCTTGGTGATAATTCGGTGCCGGAAGAAAGTCTCCTTTTTACGGTAATACTTCATTTTGCAACAGCGTTAAGCACCATAGTAGTATTTAGAAAAGATGTTTGGGAAATAATAAGTGGACTTTTACGATTCAAATGGAACGAAGAAAGTAAGTTTTCTGTAAAGATTATTATTTCTATGCTGCCTGCCGTATTCATAGGATTATTTTTTGAAGAACAGTTAGAAGCCTTTTTTGGCGGCAATATTCGCTTTGTGGGCTTTATGTTGCTGATTACAGCCGTGCTACTATACTTTGCGGATAAGGCCAAGGATACCAATAAAAAAGTGAGTTTTAAAAATGCCTTTATTGTAGGGGTTTCACAAGCTATTGCCATGTTGCCCGGAATCTCTAGAAGCGGTGCCACTATATCTACATCTGTACTTTTAGGCGTAGATAAATCCAAAGCTGCACGCTTCTCTTTCTTAATGGTAGTGCCTTTAATTTTTGGAAAAATCGCAAAAGATATACTTAGTGGAGATCTTACTTTTAATGGAGAAAACAATATAGCTATGGGAGCAGGTTTTATCGCTGCTTTTATTGCCGGACTTGCTGCCTGTACCTGGATGATAAAGTTGGTTCGTAAAAGTAAATTAAGCTATTTTGCCATCTACTGTTTGATTGTTGGGCTCGTTGCCATAATCTACGGTTTTATGAATCCATAGGGTTGTCTAATCAATTGAAATTTAAAGTGCTATGGCTAGGTATTTGACGAATGCCAGTAATGCTTTTGCTTTTTAACACCAGCCGGTCGGGGTATTGATACTTGGCTATTTTAGAGAGAAGATAACGGTGTTAAACTAAGCGTTACATCAATTATATATCTAATAAAACGTGAAAACAAAAGAAGATTACTTGAATGGTACGTTGCTATTAATTGATAAGCCGCTACAGTGGACCTCTTTTCAGGCGGTAAACAAACTAAAATGGGTATTAAAAAAACGCTTTGGCTTAAAAAAGATTAAAATAGGCCATGCAGGGACGCTAGATCCACTTGCAACTGGACTTCTTCTTGTATGCGTTGGTAAGTTCACTAAAAAAATATACGAGTTCCAAGGCTTGGAAAAGGAATATACAGGCACGCTAATCCTCGGTGCTACTACACCCTCCTATGACATGGAGACACCAGTAGAGTATAGATTCAATACAGACCATATCACAGAACAACTCATAGTTGAAACCACAAGAAAATTTATTGGTGAGATAGACCAAGCCCCACCTATTTTTTCAGCGCTAAAAAAAGACGGAAAAAGATTGTACGAATACGCACGCGAGGGTAAAGAAGTGACTATACCGACCAGAAAGGTAAGCCTTAGTGAATTTGAAATAACCAAAATCGAATTTCCGGAAATTAGCTTCCGAATTGTGTGCAGTAAGGGGACTTATATTCGTTCTATTGCACATGATTATGGAAAAGCTTTAAGCTCAGGCGCATATTTATCATCGCTTAGGAGAACCAAAATAGGGGTTTACAACGTAAATAAAGCGCTAGACCCAATAACTTTTGAAGAAATAGTATTAAAAGAACTAGATACGTAAACCCAATTAGCTTTATTCATTTTTTGTACTATTTTTCAAATAAAGCAGTTATATATTAATGAACTTTAACAGGCAACAATTATCCCTAATCAGTACCGTGTTTTCCATGGCAATTGTTGTATTGATACTCTATTCGATTCAATTAGGAGGAAAAACCGAAAAGGACGAAGATTATGTTGTAGAAATGATTCTGGACGAAGAGATACTCGAGGAAATTCTTGAGGAAGAAAAAGATAATGAGGAGCAGTCCAACACCCAAGCCATTAAAAGCCATACCGCATTTAACGAAACGGCTAAACCAAGTTATGGGAATCCAGAACCGCTAAAGACCTTCGAGGAAATCCTAGAAGAAAACGCAACTTCTGATGAAAGCGAACCATCCGACGATTTAATTGCCGACTCGGAATACGCAGCAAAGATTAAGGAACTTGCTAAAAAACGCGAAGAACAGAAGCAGCTTTTAGGAGAAAAAGAAGCTAAAAAACAAGAATTCACCAACTATCTGGCAGAGAAAAGAACAAGCATATCCTTCTCGCTTATAGATAGAAACAACTACAAACTACCACCACCTATCTATACTTGTATAGAGGGGGGGAAAGTCGTTGTGAATATCGAGGTAAACGCAAATGGCTATGTTACGGATGCCAGTTTTAATGCAAAAAGCTCGGGTACATCGAATGGATGTCTGGTAGATAATGCCATTGCCTATGCTTTAAAAGCCAGATTTAGTAAAGCATCCAAACCAATTCAAAAAGGGACGATTACCTATTTATTCCAAAGTAAGTAGCTCTAATACTTCTGTTAAAATACTTTCCCCTTTATCTGTATTGTACCAAACTTGTAGTTCCTCCTTAAATTGTGGTAAGATGGCACCGTGCATAGCCTTATGATCTTCCACCAGTTTTGTGGCATTACCAGATCGGGGACCCCAAGTTCCAATTACTGTTTGAGTTGCATTATCCAAAACAATAAGTTTTGGAATAGACATGCCGCCATTGGTTAGAAATCTACCCATTAAAGCCTCATTCTCATCCCTAAGCACCACCCTAAAGGTAATACCCGGATTAAGACTTGCTACTTTTTCCATAATAGGCAAAGCTGGAGAGGCATCTCCGCACCAACTTTCTGTCAGCACCAACCATGTGTGATTCTTATTTATATTTTCAATTTCTTGTGCAAGCTCTTCCGTTATCTTTACCATCTTATCCCAACGCCGCATCCGTCTATCGTTCAGCTTTGTATAGTTCGCCAAATCATCTGTCTGCACAGGACCGGTAGATGAGCCGTTTACGGCCAACGTAGCTACTAGTGCTCTATATTCAGCATAAGACATTGATTTGGCCAAAGCCTGTTGAATTAGTTCTTCTGTAGATTTTACCATGGTTTTAATACTATATGTTTACGTCTATTAAGAATTAACAGCGCAATTTACAACCTTAAATATTGCTATATTCTTACTCCCGTTACATTAACAAACGTGACCATCTAAGAATTCGTACACAGTAGAAGTATGTAGTTACTCATCTAAAAGTTCTAATGAATCAAGTGATTTTCTAAGTTCTGCGTACACATGTATGCTATTGTTACAAAAAGGAACTTCACCTTCTCTACCCAAAACGGCATATGACTCTCCATTTTTCATTTTCAAAACACTTCTGACGGAAACGATAATTCCTTCCAAATCCAATAAAGCCCTTAGATTATCTAAACTATGCTCCTTAAAATTAAGTGATGGGGAGATATATTGATAATATCGATTAGACGGTTTTCCTATTTTCAGCTTTTGTCCAGGTCTAATATCCTGCCATCGGATATCTACCTTGGCTGACATGTTTTCGTTCCCAATAAACTCGGGAAACAACACTGGTCTGCTCTTCTTCATATGATTTGTCTTTTTATATATACTACTATAAATCGACTAGGTTGTTGGTCTAGTGCCGTACACAAAAATACCTCACAAATTTTATTTCGATAGCAATAATCCGTTAAACAATAGTTAATATGTTAATTAATAATAGTATAACTATTATAACTATAACTGCTTAGGATTGACAAAAAATAATGCTAATCGATGGGGATAGGATTTCTAAAGGAGCGTAGACTCTAAGCGGTTACGATACCAAAGTTATAGCTTCTGGTTATCAACATGCAAAAACCTACATTACAGATTTTCAGGATTCACTGCCAAGCTATTAAACAACTTGGCTTTTGCGGAATAGTATTTGTTTTGAACGGAATTTTGTTTCAGTACTGCATCTATGAGTTTACTTTCCCTAGAATTTATAAGGAACAAAGAGCTTTCCCCAAAACTGAACTTTCTTTCCTCTGCAGATAACAAGACCCTGTAGTTCATCACAATATCATCTATAAGTATATTCTGGTTCTCAAAAGAATCCAGCTCATTATAAATGGCGAGAACCTTATTTCGAATTTCTATTTGAGCATTATCATACTCAAACTCCGCATCTTGTAATTTTATCTTCGCTAACCTTAAATCTCCCCGTTCCTTTCTCAAAAATAGAGGCATCTGAAAAGTGAGCCCTCCTTTATACTGTTCCGTGACAAAGGAATTTATAAACTCGGGCGTTTCCGTTAAAAAATTATAATCCATATCTATAGTAGGCAACAGCTTATTGGTCTTTAAGCGCTTGTCTACCTGTAAACCATCTATCTTAAAACCTAATGACCTTAGTTTTGGGTGATTCTCTAGGGTAAAACTATCCAAGGGTTTTCCTAAAATTTCTAGAGTTGTATCTATATCGGAGGCAATATTTTCTTCTGGTATCACATTGGGCTGAAGCTCTAACGGTACATTATCGTTCAACCAAAGAAAATTGGAAAGCTCCAATGATTTATTTCTGAATCTAACATTTGCCTGCTCCAATTCCAGTGCCCTACTTTGAACGGCAATTTTGGCCTCTACGGTATCAATAGCCGCGATTTCTCCGGCCAAAGCACTTTTTTTAATCCCTACGAACCTTATTTGAGCGTTGTTTAAAAAATTTGCAAAAACTTTACTGTCTTTATAGGCCTGTATCCAATCAAAATACGTCAAGGAAGCATCGAACAATATTTGATTCACCAACAAATCCCTATCCGCCTTGGATTGCTCCCTAAAAAGTTTGGCTTGCTTTAAGGTTGCCATTCGTTCATTTATCCAAGAACCCCTTCCTAAGGACACCGATACTCCTGCACTGTAAAGACCATCTGTGGGTACGGTTTCGGCGGGGTTTAAGAAAGCGCCTTCGTTCTGCTCAAAATTTCCTTTTAAATCTATACCATACCATGTGGGAATTTTGAAAGTAGCGTTTAGCTCATCATAATACTCCGTTCCCTTAAACTCTTTACGTGCATAGTCTACCTCTATCTTTGGGTCAAAACCGCCGCGGGACTTCATTAAATTTGCCTGTCCCATACTTATGGCCAATTGCGCCTGCTTCGCAATTGGGTGGTAACTTTTAACATACCCCAAGTATTCGTTAAACTGAAGTACAATGGAATCCTGAACTTGAGCTCTACCAACAAACGCAATCAATAAAAGTAAAACAGTACAACTATTTCGCATCGTTATTTCTTTACCGGTTTAGCTTGGGCACCAGTTGGCTGATAATAATTTGGTGGGAATCCGTTTAATTGCCTCCAAAGTTCAAACCAAATGGGCACATCCTCCAACAAAGCTATAGTATTGGCTCCGGAACCCACCCTGATATCCTTTGGCCAGGCATGGTCCTCCTCATCGGGCGCCAGCAAGACCCTATATTTGCCATTTGCACTGATAAACGTTTCTATGGCTACTACTTTACCGCCATACGTACCATAAGATACATTGGGCCAACCGCTAAAGACTATCGCAGGCCAACCATCAAACTCAATCCTTACTTTTTCACCCAAATGAATCAAAGGTAAATCTATAGGTGCTACAAAAGTCTCTACTGCCATTTCATAATCAGACGGCATTATTCCTACCAACTGGTCACCTTCTTTGAATGTTTCTCCAATACCCCCTTGTATCGCCCTATTTATAAAACCATTTTGCGGTGCCCGTATATAATACATATCGTTCCGCATTTCATAGTTGGTTTTCTCGTTCTGCAGTTTGGTCACTTGAGCTTCGGAATCGAACTGACTAGACTGCGCAGTGAACATATCGCTCTGGGCTTTGGATATTTTATCCGTGTAAGAGGCCTGCACACTGTTAATTTCAACTTCGGCATTAATTACTTCGTTCTTTGCGGCCAAGAGTTTATTTTCTTGGGAAATTAACTTCGCCTGCGTTTCCTGTAGTTTAAGGCGTTTTTCTTCCACATCGGTAACCGCTTTTAATCCCTCGCTTTCTAGCTGCTGGGTTCGCTCAAACTGGCGTTCCGCAATTTTTATATTGGTCTTGGCGGCCTCAAAATCGATACTATCGCTTTGCACCTTCAATTTAGCTTGTAGCAATTTGTTCCGTGCCTGTTGCAACTTCAACTCCCGTTCCCTACCTAATGCAACGATTTGATTGTTAAGCGCACCTACCTTGCCTTCGTAAGAAATAACCGATGCAGACTTGGCACGAATCTGTTCTCCGGTCCTTTCCACCAACATCGGATCAAAATACTCATTTTTGATTTCCGATATAAATAGTATGGTATCTCCCTTTTTTACATAATCCCCTTCTTGTACATACCATCTTTCTATTCTTCCCGGTATGGGCGATTGTATGGTTTGAGGACGTTGATCTGGTCTCAAAGTGGTAAGAAAACCAACTCCTTTTACATTTTGCGTCCAAGGTAAAAACAATATGATTACCATAATTACGGCAAACACCTTAAGGAATCGATTAAAGTGCTTGTAATGTCTTTTATGAAAAACCTTTTCAGTAGACCTATAGCCTTCAAGACTTACCTTCTTGTTCAGACTACTCTTTGAAATGTTGAGCATTGTTTTATATTTCGCTTATTAATTTACCCTTATCCAATGTTATAATCCTGCCACAGCGTTTTGCCCATATTGGGTTTCGACTAGTAACCACAATGGCCCAAGGCTGTTCGGGCAACAATAAAAACTCTATGATTTTTTTCGCTTCTGCATCGTCAAATTGATAAAAGGGATCGTTCAAAATAAGTAATCTAGGTTTACGCACAATACTTCTTGCCAAAACAATTTTCTTTGCCAACGTAGAGGATATCTGTTTTCCTTCAGGAAAAATAAAAGCATTTAATCCAAGTTCCTGTCGTTTTACAAAGTCGGACAATCCCGTATTCTCTATCGCCCACGAAATATCTTCCCGCGAAATAGTTGTATCCCCAAATGTTATGTTCTCCAATAAAGTTCCTTCAAAAGGAGACTCTTCCTCCAACGATTGCCCCAAATGTGACCTGTAATGGTTAAGATGCAACCCTTTTAGAGATACGTCGTTAACATAGATTTCGCCTTCTGTAGGTTCTGCCGTACCAGCAATTAAACGCAGAAGACTTGCCTTTCCAGACCCATTTGCCCCTTGCAATAAAATGGAACATTTTGGTGTAACAATAAAACTCACATCATCTATTATTTTACTCTTCCGTCCAGGAACGGAATAAGAAACATTATTAAGTTCTACCGTAAAACCCTCATTATCCCCAAAGGATTTTTCGCCTTCTTGTGGCTCCAATTCTTTATCTACGACTTGGCCCAGTTTCTCCAAGGCAGTTAGTACATCATAAAATGATTCTAAGCCCATAATCAACTTCTCTACAGAGGCGATTACCGTAAGAATAATAATTTCCGCTGCAACAAACTGACCAATATTCATTTCCTGGTTGAGTACCAATAAACCACCGATTATCAAAAGGCCACCAGTTACTAATATTTTAAAGCCAATCATTTGGACAAATTGCAACACCAATATCCTAAAGTGATTTTCCCTAGCATCCAAATACTTGTCCACTAAATTGTCTGTTTTCCTTAAGGCGTGCGATGTTCTGCCAGATAGCTTAAAACTGATGATGGTTCTGGCTACCTCTTGTATCCAATGTGCCATCGCATACTTCTTCTTTGATTCTACAAGGCTGGTTTCCAAACCTTTCTCTATGGTATATTTAAAAACAATATAAATTAATACCAACAATAATATTCCATATGCAATGAAAAACGGATGATAAAAGGACAACAACAACAAGCCAAAAATGATCTGCAACAGCGCTGCGGGAAAATCCAACAATAATTTGGAAACTCCTTTTTGGATATTGAGTACATCAAAAAACCGATTGGCCAGCTCTGGAGGATAATAGTTATATAGTGCACTCATTTTCATTTTAGGGAACCGGTACGCAAATTCAAACGAGGCCCTAGTGTAAATTTTTTGTTGCACGTTTTCAATGATACGCATTTGCATGAGTTGTAAAACCCCTACAAATGCAACACCCAATGTTACCAGAATCACCAACACAATCCACGAAGTACTTACCTGCGCTCCTTGAATTAAGTTGATTATGGCCTGAATACCCAATGGCAAGGAAAGGCTTACTAGTCCGGCAAAAATTGCATAGTAAAATACTTGCAAAACGTCTCGCTTATCCAAACGCAACATACCAATAAGCCGCTGCCAGGCGGTCAAAATATTTTTTGACATTATTTTTAAGATTTAAGTACGGAGAAAACCAAATTTGAAAAATATTGACCAAGATCATCATTACCACGACAATCCGTCAAAGAGCTAAAATGATTCTTTAAAAAATGTTGATGCAAAGATCCCTCAAGAACAGTACTCGCCAAACTGGAGGGATACTCATATGTTGAATCTAATTTTTTAATCATATCCGTTAATCGATTCACCAGTCTCTTGTAAATAACAAAATAACCTTCTTTGTTCTCTAGGTCTACCTCCTTTGTGAGGTAGGACTTAGAATATTCATTGATCACTATTCTATTCAAAAGTACTTCGTTAATATGTGAAAAAGCAGAATCCTCTTCCGTATTTTTCGTTACTATTTCCAAAGTCCTTGCCAATTTTTCCTTAGCATCTGCAATTCCGTTAGTAGCAAATACCAACTGATACTCTAACCAGCCCCAATACCAAGAAGTGAGGTACAAGAGTAACTTGTGCTTATTTTCAAAATACCTATATATAGAACTCTCGTTAGAACCAATTTTTATACCTAACTTTTTAAAGGTAAAACTTTCAAAGCCCATTTCATTGATCATTAGAATACTATTTTCTATAATCCTCTTTCCTAAATTCGAAGACTCGGGATCTTTGAGATAGATTTTCTCGTTAATGTTTATTTTAACGGATTTAAGCAAATGTTCCATAGCATCAGTTTAAGGATAATTACAAATATAATAGCAATACTACCAATTAGCGATAGTTTAACTAATATTTAACGGGGATTCCATATGAAATTCTACTTAATGATAGTATATTTAATGACTATGATTTAAAATTAAGACAACTATGAACAAAGAAATACTTTTACTCGCATTACTTCTCTCTCCTTTTTTAGGTGGAGCACAAGAGCTATTTCATTTATCATTTGAACATAGACAGTCATCGATTTATAGCGCTTGGGACGATACCAATGAAACTAGTTTTCCTTTAAAGGAATCTACAATAATCATAGGTGGTCTCAATGATTTGGACGGTATTGGCAACTATTTTAATATTTTTGGCAGCAAACTTATTGTAGATAGTTTGGACATAGCCTCAGATGGCACCCAGCGTGTAGTCCTTAGACGCGAAGATGGCGATAACTTTTTCAATTTATACCCTAGCATAAAAGCAAAACTTACCCCAGTTCGCTATCTTAAGAATAACAAAATACAACCCATAAACACCAAAACCTTATAGCCAACTATCGTAAAACAAATCAATGAAATAAGGCAGTAAAATAAAAAATCAAGACTAGTTTTAGAAAATACAGTTTGCTATACCCCTTGTTACTTGAACATTTTACAACGCCTAACAACCTTAAAAACCCGCTGCTATTGTTTTACCAAAAAACAAAAGGATGATACTTGCACACATAATGGCAACCGACCGCACTCAGGCTCTTGAAATAATCAATTTATTAATGGACAAAAAGCTACTATTGCAAGCTGCCGTTTCCGAAAAAACTATTTATCAGAGAAAAACGGAAAGTGGCAAATTAATTAGTGAATCTAGAACGCTCATCATAGGCAAAACCAAGGGGCTGCTTTTTACCGCCATAAACAAGGAACTTAAAAAACATTTTTTTGAAAATATGCCTATGTTATATGCTGTCCCTATCATCTACATGGATGAAGAACTGGCTCAATTACTTCGTGAGAATACGGCCAAAGTATAATTTCAAATCGTGTTCACCCAGCTAAAATGCTCTGAAATAATATGTTCCTTTTCTTTTTTTGTATAATGTAAAAATGCTGTTGCAGCAGGAGATAATTTTTTTGCAGAAAGCCATACTAAATTCCAGGTAGTGCTAATAGGAAGACCCATCACCTCCATAATTTGTAATTCTTTGTTCAAAAGTTCGCTCTTTATTCCTATCAATGGCATTATAGAAAAACCTAGCCCAGAAATTACAGCCTGTTTTACAGCCTCATTTGAGGTTAACTCTATTTTCTTTGACGCTGGCAACTTGTTTTTCTTGATAAACGCCTCCATTGCATTTCTCGTTGCCGATCCTTGCTCCCTGTAAATTAATGGTAGTTGTTCAAAAATTTTCTTGGTTATTTTAGGCTTCATCTCACTTTTCGTGCTTCCTACAAGAAAAAGTTTGTTTTCCATGAGGGCTACACAGCTTACCTTTAGATGATCAGGGACCACAGACACCAAGGCAAAATCTACTTCATTGCGCTCCAAGGACCTAACGACCTTAGATTTGTTAGTGACATCCATTACCAATTCCACCCCAGAATTATGGTTTATAAAATCGCTTAAAAAATACGGCATCACATACTGTCCTGTAGATACAATTGAAATTTTGAGTTTACCTGACAGCCGTCCTTCATAAGCCAAAGACTTAAAGTTGATAGCATAGACCTGATTTATAATTTTTTCTGCCGCTTCGGCAATTTCCTTACCAAAATCGGTCACATAAAGTTTTCGGCCAACTACCTCCGTAAGAGGAATAGAAAACTGATCCTGAAAATTCCTTAATTGAATCGATACAGCAGGTTGTGTCAAAAAAAGTTCTTCTGCAGCTTTTGTAATACTCTCCTTTTCGGTAACCTTCAAGAATACTTGTAATTGATGCAAGGTATAATTCATAAATATTTTTTATATTCTACAAGATAAATATAAACAAAAATCGATTACTAAATAGCACCGGATTTTTTTGTATAACTAAACTTATACGAAATACAGTCCTAAAAAAGCTAAAGCGAAAATCAACAAAAAATCAATACAAAAATTCAACGGGCAGAAGGAGGATTAAACGTATCAAAACCTAACGATGTGGTAACATCTCTAATTGAAGAAAAATTAAATTCTCAGCAACTCCGAACGCTATTCTTAAGCGAAAGATTTTCTAAGGCGAACACCAATTATCCCAACAGGAGAACGGTAGAATCTGAATGCGAAAAAACAATAGCTAAAGCCCTTTCATAGGATTACGGAAATAGGTGCCACATTAAACCTAAAAATTTCATTAAGAAAGTAAAAATCCATTTATGGTACCACAATCAAAACATATGTGGTTTACTAAGATTACATAGTACAAGGAGCATCAGCTATACTATTGTTTTACCTAACAATTTAACACAACGATCAAACGACTAGACACTATACTTTTAGTTATCAAAAAAACGTCGTTATTGTTATTGGCTTATCTTTAGGTTCCTTAAAATAAATTATGGATAAAAATAGATGTGGATGGTGCAAGGGAGATTCTCTTTACGAAGCGTATCATGATGAAGAATGGGGTGTGCCAGTAAAGGACGATGCTACAATTTTTGAATTTTTAATACTTGAAACTTTTCAAGCCGGCCTCAGTTGGATAACCGTACTCAAAAAGCGGGAAAATTTCAGGAAAGCCTTTGACAACTTTGATTATACCAAGATAGCAAGTTACGACCAAAGAAAAATAGAAGCGCTTTTGCAGGACAAAGGAATCATAAGGAATAAACTTAAAGTAAATGCAACCGTCACAAATGCTCAAGCGTTTATCCGAATACAAAAAACCTACGGGAGTTTTAGCGACTATATCTGGGGCTTTGTAAACCACGAAACTATTAAGAATACCATTGCCGACTACAAGGAAGCTCCGGCAAATACCCCTATTTCAGACAACCTAAGCAAAGACCTTAAGAAAAAGGGGTTTAAATTTGTAGGAAGTACTGTTATTTACGCGCACATGCAAGCAACAGGAATGGTAAATGATCACGAAACAAGTTGCTTTAGGTATAACGAAGTAGCTTCTTAGTCAAAAACTCCAACGAAATGAAAACTAGGTTATTAATTCTCATAACACTGATTTTATGCGCCAACTATTGTAGTTCTCAGGACACCTATGAAAGAGCACATAGAATTAGGAAAAATCAAATGCCAATTGCGTCCCTTAAACTTTTGGAAGATTCTATAGAAAATGCCAAACGTCTCCGATATTATAAGGAAAAGGATACTTCAGAGAATAGGTACAGCACAAAATTCAAAAAAGATAGACTTTGGTATTTCATGAATTTTGATAATGTTGGTTCGCTTATAAATATCGAAATAATCATACGACCGCTAGATATACCATCCGATGCGTACGCCACAATTGAAAATTACCTTAATGCTAGCTTCACTACCTACAAGGTAAAAGAGATTAGACAACAATACCAAACTACCGAAACGGAATCCTTAGAAAAAACATTACGAAATGCGTTTCAAAATTTACTCCTGCCCGATCTGCGGTATAATTTTATAATTACAGGTAAAAAGACAAAGCAAAAGATTGACTACGAGGTTCTATTTGATGCGGAGGGAAAGTTTAAAGCTATCAGCCAAAGGTTGCCACCAAACTATGACCATGTTCTTTACTAATAAAAACTTTGTTAGTTGTCGTTAAGAATACCAATAAACTCGTTTCTGGAGATTTCGACTGCTCCCAAGCTTGCTAAATGATCTGTATACATCTGGCAATCAATAACCCGATAATTTTTCTCTTTTAGTTCCTGTGCAAGTTTTATAAATGCAAATTTAGAGGCGTTGGGCTGCAAACTAAACATACTTTCGCCACAAAAAACGGCACCTAGATCTACTCCATACAATCCACCTACCAAACTATCGCCCTCCCATACTTCGTAAGATTTGGCAAATCCCAACTTATGAAGCTTTATGTACGCATTTTTCATTTCATCGGTAATCCATGTTCCCTCTTGGTCCACGCGCTTTACTGTGGAACAATATTTCATTACAGTATCAAAACAGGTGTTTGTGGTTAACCTAAACTTTTGGTCCCGCAATACTTTCCGCATGCTTTTAGAAACTTTGATATTTTCTGGAAAAAGTACCATTCGCGGATCCGGACTCCACCAAAGAATTAAGGAATCTTCATTGAACCACGGAAAAATCCCTTTTTGATAGGCTAATAAAAGCCGTTCTGGCGAAAGATCTCCACCAACGGCCAAAAGACCTTCATCATTCGCCTGATTTACATCAGGGAAAGCTAGTCTATCCGAAAGAAACACAACAGAGGTATTTTGATTTCGTTCGTTCACAAGGTTTTATTGTACAATGTAATCAAAAGCAAAAAAAAAGAAAAAACTTGTTCAACTTTTTTAAGTCAAACAAGTTTCATGTTTCAAACGAATGATAATAAATTTAAAAAATCTATAATTATCAATAATCCATAGTCCTCCTGTTAAAAAGGAAGGTCGTCATGGTCTTCTTCGTTTAGATTATCTGCCGGTTCAAATGCTTCCATAGGAGGCACAGGAGGCATTCCGGCTGCCGGAGCCTGTTGTTGCAACGTCTCTATGCGCCATCCTTGAATAGAGTTGAAATACTTAACCTCTCCCTGTGGGTTGGTCCATTCCCTTCCTCGTACGTTAATCCCCACTTTTACATCTTGTCCAACACCACAATTGTTCAACAATTCACATTTATCCTGTACAAACTCTATCAAAATATGTTGTGGGTATTGCTCATCTGTTGTGATGACCAATTCTCTTTTTCTAAATCCGTTGTTACCAAAAGTCTTGGTCTCTCCAACTAACTTTACTTTACCTTCTAATTCCATCTTAAATGCTCTTTTATTCAATCTTAAATCAAAAGTACATAAAATGACGCGTTTATAAAACTAACACATAGGAATACAACACAACAATTATTTACAATTTGGGTTATCTTTATTACTAGAAAACAATGGAATGAAATTTAACCCTAAAAGCAAGACCTCGAACATTTTTCTTCTTATTGGGTCTTTTGTGGTGGTTAGCCTTATTCTTTGGAACACCAATAGCTTTTTCAAAACCTTTAAAGAAGAAGAGCGTCTTAAAATGGAAATCTGGGCTACAGCACAGTCGGAATTCTTGCAATCCTCCGAAAACGTGGAGCTTGGAAACCTTCATCTTCGCGTCTTCCAAAACAACAGCTCAACTCCGATGATCTTAATCAACAAGGACAGTTCTATTCGCGTAAACAACATTCCAAAAGAAAAAGCAACGGACTCTATTTATATTCAAAAAAAATTAAAACAATTCCGAAGCGAGAACACACCTATTTCAGTAGATCAGCAAGGCGAACATTTGGCTACCTTATATTATGGGAATTCCGAAGTGCTTAACAAATTAAAATATTACCCCATTGCTCTTTTATTAATTATTTTATTGTTCGGTACGGTCATTTATTTCCTCTTTAAGACCAACAAATCTTCGGAGCAGAATAAGCTATGGGCAGGTATGGCAAAAGAAACCGCTCACCAAATAGGCACGCCTTTATCATCCTTGTTGGGGTGGAACGAGTTATTAAAGACGGAACACATAAATCCTGACATCACCAAAGAGATAGAAAAAGATATTGATCGTTTACAAACCATTACAGAGCGTTTCTCTAAGATTGGCTCCTTACCTAAGCTGGACAAATTGGACATTGTTGATGAAACCGAAAAAGCCTATGAGTACTTAAAAAAACGTAGTTCCAAGCTCATCCATTTTTCCTTCACCAGTAAAATAGAAACCCTGCCGGTACTACTTAATAGTTCTTTATATAATTGGACTATAGAGAATCTCGTTAAAAACGGAATAGATGCTATGAGAGGTAAAGGCAGCATTGTTATTGAGATTGTTCCCGATGGGAAATTTGTAAATATCCTTATAGCGGATACAGGTTCCGGAATTTCAAAAAGTAATTACGCCACAATCTTTAATCCAGGGGTAACGTCAAAAAAAAGAGGTTGGGGATTAGGCTTATCTCTTGTTAAAAGAATAGTTGAAGAATACCATAATGGAAAAATAAAAGTACTTTCGTCGGGCAAAGAGGGCACAATAATGCAGATATCCCTAAAAGTAGCAGCATAATCATGGCAAAAGAAAAGTTAGTAGTTATAAAGGAGGCCGGCCTCACCAATAACTGTCCAGAGTGTTTCAATCAGGACTTAACCCTTACCTTTTTTCAAAAACACACCTACGGCCGTTTTTTTCACAAAACTACTTCGGAGGTTTCAAATAAATTGGTCTGCAACAAATGCAAATGCAATATCTATCCTGTAAGTTGGACAGAGGATATAGAACGGATGTTCAGCTATTATCAAAAAACGGTAGTCCCGGAGCCAAAATCGTCAAAAGCGACCGTTTTCTTTTATGTACTACTATTGCTATTGATAACCTTGGTCGCCGGTGCTATTTATATTTTCTTAGCAGGTCCTATTGAATATTAGTGCGAATACTTGCTGCTATTGCTTCGAATTCCTCGGGCGTAAGTATTTCCTTATGCTGAAATCTAGCATCTTCCATCGTATGTAACGGAATTAAGTGCACATGTGCATGCGGAACCTCAAGCCCAATAACAGTAATACCTACACGCTTACAATCAATGGCCGCACCGATAGCCTTACCCACCTTTCTAGAAAAAGCCATTAATCCTATAAAATGATCTTCTTCCATATCCAAAATTTTGTCTACTTCAATTTTAGGAATACATAAAGTATGCCCTTTGGCGTTCGGGTTACTATCCAAGAAGGCAAAAAAGTCATCATCCTCTGCAATCTTGTAACAAGGTATTTCTCCGTTTATAATTTTTGTGAAAATGGTTGGCATAGGGTAAGGGTTTTCAGGTTTCGAGTCTAAAAAAGAAGGTGAATGTTTAAAACTAAAAATCCCATTCAATTTTGAATGGGATTAAATATACCGTATTAAAATTTATTATTCTCTTGTGATTTCTATAATCTCTAATTTTAAAGTACCGCTAGGAACGGCAATTTCTGCTACCTCGCCTACTTTTTTACCCAATAATCCTTTACCAATAGGAGAGCTAACAGATATCTTGCCCGTCTTTATATCCGACTCGCTTTCGGCAACCAGTTTGTATTTTACTTCCATACCGTTATTCTGGTTTTTAAGTTTTACGGTAGACAAGACCAACACCTTGGAGGTATCCAATTGGGATTCGTCTATTAATCTGGCATTGGCAACAACGGCCTCCATTTTAGAGATTTTCATCTCCAAAAGCCCCTGTGCCTCTTTGGCGGCGTCGTATTCCGCATTTTCGGAAAGATCTCCCTTGTCTCGGGCTTCGGCAATAGCCTGTGAGGCCTTTGGGCGTTCAATATCCCGTAACTGATTTAGTTCCGCTTTTAACTTTTTAAGCCCTTCTGCAGTGTAGTAAGATACGTTACTCATGACAACAATATTTAATAAATAAAAAAATCCTCCGTATATGCCTTATTCACAGGCGTTTTTAAAGAGGATTTAACGCAAATATACATATTTTTTACGCAATTTTGCTTCGAATTTGTTAAAACCATAGTTACAAATGAAACGTATTTTATTCCTTTTGGTTATAGGTCTTTTATGTGCCTGCGATGATGAAAGAACGAATAGAAATCCGTACTTACAGGAGATAGGTTTTAGTTTTGAACTCAACTTAAGACTTCCGCTGTACAGTCCGCTTACAAATACAGGAACTGCGATATTAATACGGCAAGACGGTGTTGGAACACGAGGTGTGTTTGTCATCAATACCGGTTTTAACCAATACCGTGCTTTTGAGGCCAGTTGCCCCAACCACGTTCCTAACGAGTGCTCTACCATGTCCTTTACCGGCCAAGTAGCCACCTGCGCTTGCGAAGACTATGAATACAGTTTGTTTACAGGCCAACAGTTAAACAGACCGGACGACGGCAACCGTTATTACGACATGTTAGAATATAGAGCTAATTTTGGAGGAAATTCTGTTCGGATTTCTAATTAACCAAACCAAAAACCACCAACTCGGCTGCCCTAAAAGGCTGCTCCTCCAACTTGCTTTCTAACAACCAATCCAAGTACTCTTTAACTTTTTGCTTATCCAAAACACCCCAATTCTCAGCAGTACCATAAAAAGGAGACGTAAATAGCTGACTTTGCAGTAAATTGATACTCTTGTCCTGTTCCGCTACAAAAGGGGTAAAACAGGAGACCGCTTCTGCCGGGTTTTCTTGGGCAAATAAATAGCCTTTTTTAGTAGCTGCCAGAAAACGGGTATAGGCATCCTTTCGTTCGTCTACCTCTTTTTCGCTGGCAAGTATTATTGGGGAGTACCCATAGGGTATTCCGTAGTCCGCCATTTTAAAAAGGTTCAAGGCGATGCCTTCATTTTTGGCCTGTATTCCTTCCCAGTTTCTAAAAATCCAAGTAGCGTGGGACTTCCCCGTTAAAATAGTATTCCAAATACCCAACTTTTGTGGATACGTTATTTTAAAATCGCCACTAGCACCATCGTTCTGTATCATTTTTCGCACTATTTCATCTTCATAACGCGCTTTGTAGGAAGCGTATACCTTGCCATCCAAATCGGCTGGACGTTTAATTTCGCTAATGTCCAAACTTGCAATGGCGCTCACATCTTCCTGAAAAATAGTAGCGATTGCCACAGCATCAAATACATTGGTTTTAGAACGGTAACTGACAACGCTTTCAAAAGGACAAAGTGCCATATCTGCCTGTCCCAGTTCTACTTTTTTAGCGGGAGTTACTGCATAATCATCCCTATCTGGAGTAGTCAAATCAACTTCCAGTCCCAGCTCTGCATAAAAGCCTTTTTCTTTGGCCACATAAAAACCGGTATGGTTCGTATTTGCAGTCCAATCCAACGCAATCCTAAATTCCTCCATAATTTTTGTTTTGTTTAGAAATTAAGGATGGCACCCAACAAGAAATTAGTACCTGCCTGTGGATAGAATCCTGCCCCTTCTATCGTTGTTATAGTATTTGGCGTTGAAAAATCATCGTCGAACGTAAAAAAATACCCGTTTGATTCAAATTTTGCATCAAAAATATTATTGACCAGACCAGAAAACACAATGCTTTTTAAAAATCCATTGCATTTTAGTTCGTACTGGATGTTGAAATCGGTTTGGGAATAGGCATCGAGAACGGAGGTGTCAGAATCTATATTTCCCATATATTGTTTTCCCACATATTTGGATAACAATGACATCTGAAAGTTTGCAGTAGGACTGTAAACAAAGATATTTCCCAATACCAAATTTGGCGAAAACGCAATATTGGTATTTCCCAATTCTTCTAGTTCCCCATCCCGTTCAAAAACAAAGTCCCTGTTCTGGTTGATGCTCAATGCTGCATTGGGTCTTAGGGCAAACTTGTCTCCAAGACTTATGTTCGCATCTATTTCCAGACCTAATCGATAGCTATCGCCCACATTTTCGCGCAGAGGTGCACCTACATCATTTAGTGCACCGGTAAGAACCAACTGATCTTGGTATTGCATATAGTACATGTTGGTATTTACCTGTACACTTGGGGAAACATAGCGCCAGCCCAGCTCGTAATCCTGTAACCGTTCTGGTTTAGGATTACCACCTTCGTAATCGTTCCTATTGGGCTCCCTATTGGCTATGGCATAAGAAAAATATAAATTATTGTTCCGGTTCAAATCAAAAGTTAAACCCGCTTTTGGGTTAAAAAAGTTGAAGGTATCGTCTACCAGACCGGTCTCAATAGCATTGGCCTGATATCCAACGGTCCTGTACTGCAAATCTCCATAAAATGACCATTGTTCGTCCAACCGATAATTGGCTTTGGTGTAAAAATTAAAGTCGGTCTTTACAGAGTTATCCTCGTAATAGCGGTCTCTAATTTCACTGTCGCTGGCAAAACGTGCCCATATGACCTCCCCAAAATGATCGCCTTCGTATTTATTCCAACCACCACCCATGATCAGGTCTAGCTTATCCCTTTTATAATTGGCAGAAAAGACCGTGCCGTAGAAATCATTATCTAGCCATCTTCTACGGATAAGATCCGTTGTGTTTACCTCGGCTCCATTTACGGTAAGCGGTTCAAAACCATAAGTGGCAAAATCGTCATCTTCCCTAAATTGTTCAAAAAAGCCTCTACCTCTAGTATAATGCAAAGCAATGTTAGTACTCCAATAGGCACTTATTTGCTCGTTCCATAACAGTTGGGCATGGTCTTGTTTGTAGTTATCTACCTCGTTATCATAGAATTGTGTGACTCCATTCTCGTCGGTGTAGATCCCGGACGGGTTAAAAGTCCTATCTCGCTCCAATGTTTCCACATCAATACCATACCAAGCTTGGTAGGTAATTTCATGTCCGCCAAAAAGTAATGCCTTTATAACTGTATTGTCATCTTTATAGGCACCTTGCAGAAAGTAGGAATCCATATCGGCACGTGCCCGATCGATATACCCGTCAGAATTCAACTGGGACAAACGCCCTGAAATTTCAACGTAATTGTTCAACATCCCTGTACTAAACTTTATGTTGTTGCGCATGGTATTAAAACTACCTATAGAAGATCCTACTTGAGCGTAGGCATTCTCCGAAAAACCATCGGTTAACAAATTTAGACTCGCACCAAAAGCTCCTGCACCGTTTGTGGATGTACCTACGCCACGTTGTAACTGCAAACTCTCCGTTGATGAGGCAAAATCGGGCATGTTTACCCAAAACGTTCCCTGGGATTCTGCATCGTTATATGGAATTCCATTAATGGTTACGTTAACTCTAGTTGCATCACTACCACGTACACGTATTCCAGTATAGCCGACTCCGGCACCCGCATCGGAGGTAGTGACTACAGAGGGTAGAAAGTTCATTAAAATGGGAATGTCTTGCCCAAGATTTCTGGGTGCAATCTCTTCTTTGGTAAGATTTGAAAAGGTAACGGGAGATGCCTTTGTAACTCGTATGGCAGAGACAAAGACCTCGTCCAAGTCTACTTTTTTACCCTGTAAAGAATCCGTTGGTTGTTGTTGGGCCTGTAGCCCCATGTTCATCGCAAGAGCTGCGGCAATTGTAAAAATAGATAGCTTCATTCGTACTACAATTTAGTTACGAATAAAAGGGGCTATTATTCTAAATTAAAGTTTGATTTTTGTTAGCAATTACGCTACCCTACTTGAGACATGGTGCAAAATTAAACCTTAGCCAGCGCACCATCTCACTCCTCATACAAAGGTCTACCAGACCTTTGTATTCGTCTGTCCCTTGGCAGCATTAACTGCCCAGGTTCTTTGGGTATAATCTCAGCTTCGTCCTGAACTCGTTTCAGGACCAGCCTGATTCTTGTTCGGGACTTAGCACCCCTTTGAGATGTCGCAAATGTAATACACATTTTTAATCTTTCATACTATAAAAGAAAAAAATACATAACAATTAAAAAAGTAAAGGAGTTACCGAAGTAACTCCCTCACAACCAACCAAAAAAAATCAGTCTTAAAACTTTGTTACGTCATAATAAACACTATCAAACGAAAGTATTTGAACGGGGGTTAAAGTTTTAAATTTTTCTGGTGTCGCCTTCATAGTCAATGGTTAGTGTTTCCACGAAGGTTGTTTGTTCTTTAATACTTTCATTTCCAGAGGAATCCGTATTTCCGATATCATTTAATATTACGGAGGCAAATAACCAGATTGTAACGGTCAATACTCCTAAAACAATTGATTTTATAATTTCATTCATGCTTCGTAATATTAATCTTAATTCTTTTCCAAATAAATCTTGGCCATCACACAAAGAGAGGTTACAAAGACTAGAATGCCTATTGCCGTAAATACTATAGATATCATATTTTAACTTCTTGTGTTCTATTGTTTAAGACACCGGTATTTTTAAAAAGTCACTTTTGAGAATAAAAAAACCGCTAAAAAGCGGCTTTTTTTTAAATTCTTTAAATTAACTACCTTCTATTGAACCAGTTACCATTCGAATCTATATACACTGTTCTTCTGGTACCACTCTTCAAAACCATAATAAGCTTAAATTCCCCTTTATCGTTTTTATATACCCCACCTAGTTTGGACGTTGGATATTCTTTTATCAACTCCTCTACTATCCTTGGGGTCAATTCTTTTGAATTAACCTTTTTGAACTCTTCTGCAGTCAAGAATAGCACTTCATTACTTATGAGATTTATAGGTTCGCTCGCTTTTGCGGCAACCATTGTTCCAATTACCATAAGTCCAACTACTATGTATTTTTTCATACTATAAAATTTCATCGTTACTATTTGTATCGTGATTTATTTACGGAAGAAAAATGATTTTGGATTTTAGACCAGAGCAAAAATAATTTGATTTATCCTTGATGAGATGGCTTCAACAAGTCGTTGACCGTTTTTACAGGATTGAACGTTACCAAAGGAACCTCAACAAAAATTGTGTTCCAATAGGCCATGGCTCCGTTCCAAAGTCCCGGAAGTTCCAAGGCTTTTAATTCCTTACCGTCCTTTGTTTTACCGGTAATAAAACCTTGCTTATGATCTACAAAATCCAATAAATTATACTTTTCACCTTTATGATTACGAACGCCACAAACCAAATCTACGGGATTAAAGTGAGTCGAATTTTTTAGAATAGCAACTTGCTCCGTATTTGCCATATCTATTTGGGCAGACTCTATAATCTGTAAGGAAAGATCTCCTTTGGCATTGATAATCCAAAACGGGCCTCCGCCTGGTTCCCCTTCGTTCTTTACCATTCCACAAACACGAATGGGACGTTTAAGTTTTGACAAAAGCGCTTCTTTTTGATTTTCAGCTGACATCTTTTGATATCCCTCCGGCAATCTGGCATTCAACTTTGTTTCCAAAAACTGCTTTATTTCACTAAAGGCTTCGGTGGTTTTATTCTCCAATGTCCTGATATAGGCAAAGGTCTTATTTTGAACATCTAAAAGTACACCGGCCAATATTTTTTTACTTTGTGCCACTGCATCCACATCACGGCTAACTGCTACATTATCAATATTTTTAATAAAAATAATATCTGCATCTTGGTCATTTAAATTCTCTATAAGCGCCCCGTGACCTCCTGGACGAAATAGTAGTGTACCATCCGGATTTCGAAATGGATTATTATCCATATCCACTGCTATAGTATCCGTAGCCGATTTTTGGAAGGAATATGCTACATGGAAATCGGTTTGTGTTTCCTCGGATATCTTTTCGCGTATGTCATTCAGTTCAAAATTAAACATGGCCTCGTGCTGTTCGGATATAGTGAAATGCAATAGCGATTTTCCTTGGGAACTAGCATACAAGGCACCCTCCTTTAAATGTTCTTGAAAAGGGGTTACAGTTTCACTTCCGTATTTATGAAAAGGCAATAGCCCTTTAGGGTAAAATCCGTAATTCAGTGCATTTTCATCCAAAAGTTCGTTTACAAAGGCATGTACTTTGCTACCCTTGCTAAGGCCGTCTGTCTTTAAGCGACTTTTGACATCGGCATAAAAAGCAAACTTTTCCAACCCGTTCGCAAAAACCTTGATATCCTTGTCATTCGTTCTTTCCAAATAGGCTTCTAAAGTTTCGTTCTTTGGATTATAAGCCTCTAAAAAATTGAACAACGCCTTGAACATGCGAGAAGCGGCTCCCGAGGCCGGTACAAATTTAAGAACGTCCAATTTTTTTAAATTTTTATCATAAGTAGCTACCAGCTCCTTTTCTTCTACTTCGGAAAACTTATAAATTCCATCTCCTACAACGGCAGCTCTTTTGAGTTCTACAAAGGGAATACCCTCTTTAAAAGTTGCTATTTGCCCTTCTACTTTTTTAGCGCTAATTCCTTTGGCAGCCAGTTGTTCTTTATCTTTTTCGGTGAGTTCCATCATTTTTTAAGTAGCTTTTCTATGTGTTCGATAGCGGTATGTAAACGCTTTTTTTTATCGCCCTTTAAGATAATAAAATTGCGATTGTATTTCTCCAATGTTTTTTGAAAATAAGAAAACATTTCTTCTCTTTCACCAGGCTTGTCCCTTAAATCATCTGCCTCCCAAGGGATATCTATATATGTAAGAAAATATAGGTCATAGGTGTTTTCTAAAGCATATTTCTCTAAAATTGGGTCGCAAATTCCAATATAATAGGCTTCGGAATATACCTTGGTTTCCAAGAGATCGGTATCGCAAACGAGCAAATTCGTAGCTTTTTTGGTCAAGTCGTTTTCCAGTTTCATCTGTCCCTCCGCAATGGGCAACAGATCATGGGGTTCACAGGTCTTGCGTTCATTATTCCATTTTCGCTGTAGGTATTCGCGGGCATATTCCGGCACCCAAACGGTATGGTAATGCCGTGCCAATTGTTCTGACAATGTTGTTTTTCCGGTAGATTCGGGTCCAAAAAGAACCACCTTTATAATGTCTGAAGGTTGTTGTCTATACTTTTCTTCCATGCGAAATAGGCCTGTATGGCGAGAATTGTAAATATAAGGTATTGCAGGGAAAGCATACCCCAACCTCTATAGGCATACAATGGCACGGTAATGATATCCGCGAATATCCATAATGTCCAATTTTCCAATTTTTTAAGTGCCATATACCACATTGCCGTAAAAAAGATGCCCGAAGTAAATATATCGATGTAATTACTGGTTGTGACTTCAACATCAAATACAGTATACACACCATAAGTGACCAACATAGTGAATGTAAAAAGTACAAAACCAATCCCTTTTTCCCTTGTCGTAGTTCTTGAAATCTGCACCAGTTTCTTACTGTTTTTGGTGCGCGACCAGTTCCACCAGCCGTAGATACTCATAATGGAAAAATAGAAATTCATCGTCATGTCTCCCATAAGTCCGTCCCTAAACAAAAGATAAACCGTAAGTATCGTAGCGATAAGTCCCGTAGGGTACACCCAAATATTTTCCTTTTTGGCGAACCAAACACTCAGTATACCAAAGACAAAGACTATGGCCTCCAATACAATAATATAGGTTTCCTTAGTTTTGTAAGGGTCTAGAAAAAAATCAGAAATGGGGTTCATAGTCGCTCCTATCGGATTTTACCAGTTTCATGTACAACAAGCCTTTGTCCATTAACTCGAACGCTATTTTTATTTCGGATTGGAGTACTTTCATGACCGTGTCATAGTCGCCGTAAACCTGGGTACTTAGGGGGTTTTCGAGAATAATTAGTCCTGAAGCTCTCAATTTTTTGATAAAATTGATAATGTGTTCCTCAAAATCGTCCTGTAAGGGAGAAAATGTTAGTTCTACGGATATGTTCATTATAAGGTTTAAGGTTTAAGGTTTAAGGTTTAAGGTTTAAGGTTTAAGGTTTAAGGTTTAAGGTTTAAGGTTTAAGGAATTTATACTTTCTGAATTTAAATGTTCTGCATTCTATTTTTATCGCAAAACTAATTTTAGAAAATCTTTTTCTTAGTTCGTTAATCCTATTTATTTTCAGAAATTCTTCTCTAGATTCTTTGTTCCCATAACCTGTTTAGTTTTCAAATTCAGCTACATCCACCCCAAACGCATACACACAGGTAAAGCCTTCAAACTCCAAAAAAGAAATATGGTAGGTAGCCGTACCGCCTTCATACTGGATTATGGCTGTGGTTTGTGCATCATCAAATAAGAAATCACTGACGTTTATGTGTTGTAAAAAACTAAGTCCCTTTTGGCCATAAATTTTATATAGGGATTCCTTTGCGCCCCAAACTATGGTCAGTTTTCGCACCACAGCTTCGGTATTAGCCAAGGTTCTATATTCATGTACAGGGGTAAATTTATGGGCTATTCTTAGAATTTTATCCCGTTGCTTCTCAATATCGATACCTACCTCATCTCGTTTACCAATAATAATAGCCGTAAAATTATGGGAATGGGTAATAGAAATATGAGTGCCGTCCTTTAGATGAGGTTTCCCTGCTTCATTATAGAACAAATCTTGGTCAACATATCCATAAATAGCCAATAAATGTCGTATGCTCAAAAATGCCCTTCGATGCATTTCGGATTTCATGCCATTGAAACGAGTTTGGCAATGCTGACTTAATTGTATACCTGATGCTAGTTGTTCCTCAGTTTCCTCTACCTTCCAAATTACAACGGATATATAATGACTTACAGCTATTGTTTTGTGTAACGGCATGACATTTCTTGTCTTTTTTGTACTTTCGCATCAGTAAATTTAGAGATGCGAAATGGCACTTTTGCCCTCTCCTTTTTATAGATTTAAAGCAATTATACTTAAGAGTTAAAGATAAAACAAATAAAATATGAGCACCAAAACTATTCCATTCGTACCTTTCAAAGTTAAAGATATTAGTTTAGCTGGATGGGGGCGTAAAGAAATTAATTTAGCAGAAGCGGAAATGCCAGGATTAATGGCTTTACGTGAAGAGTACCATAACGAGCAACCCTTAAAAGGGGCACGTATCGCAGGTTGCCTTCACATGACCATACAAACAGCGGTACTAATAGAAACATTGGTAGCCTTGGGAGCAGAGGTAACTTGGAGTTCTTGTAACATTTTTTCTACACAAGATCAAGCTGCTGCGGCAATGGCAGATGCAGGAATAGCAGTTTATGCCTGGAAAGGAATGAACGAAGAAGAGTTTGACTGGTGTATTGAACAAACCTTATTTTTTGGCGAAGACCGTAAGCCTTTGAACATGATTTTGGACGATGGTGGCGATTTGACCAATATGGTATTGGACAGGTATCCTGAACTGGCCGCAGGTATAAACGGACTATCCGAAGAAACAACTACGGGAGTCCATAGATTGTACGAGCGCGTAAAAAATGGCACTTTACCTATGCCTGCAATCAATGTTAATGATTCTGTTACTAAATCCAAATTCGATAATAAATACGGTTGTCGCGAGAGTGCGGTAGATGCTATCCGAAGGGCAACAGATACCATGTTGGCCGGCAAAAAAGTTGTAGTTGCAGGCTACGGCGATGTGGGGAAAGGTACCGCGGCATCTTTTAAGGGAGCTGGTTCTATAGTAACTGTTACGGAGATTGACCCCATTTGTGCCTTACAGGCTTGTATGGACGGTTTTGAAGTAAAAAAATTGGAGAACGTGATTGGTAATGCCGATATCGTAATTACTACCACAGGAAACAAGGATATTATCCGTGCAGAACATTTTGAAGCTCTAAAAGACAAAGCCATTGTTTGTAATATCGGTCATTTTGATAATGAGATAGATATGGGTTGGCTGAACAAAACCCATGGTGCCACCAAGGATGAAATTAAACCGCAAGTAGATAAATACACTGTTAACGGCAAGGATATTATTGTTTTGGCCGAAGGTCGATTGGTAAACCTAGGATGTGCTACAGGACACCCAAGTTTTGTAATGAGCAACTCCTTTACCAACCAGACATTGGCACAGATAGAACTATGGAAGCATAAGGACAACTACGAGAACGATGTATATATGCTACCAAAACACTTGGACGAAAAAGTGGCTAAATTACACCTGTCGCGCTTGGGCGCAGAATTGACAGAGTTAAAAGACTACCAAGCAGAATATATTGGTGTTACCGTAGAAGGCCCGTTTAAACCAGATTATTATAGATATTAATAGTTATTTAAAAACTTATAAAACCCTTATCTCACCTCTAGATAAGGGTTTTCTTTTTAACTTCGGTATATGATTATACTCCTCACAGGTGCGACCGGAACCTTAGGTTCCAGAATTCTATTCTCACTTTTGGAAGATAAATGGGCAGATATAGAGCAGATTTACCTACCAGTACGGGAACGCAAATCCAAAACACCATCAAGCAGGATTACCAAAATGCTAACAAGCAATTTTGCCCCAGATTTTATAAAAACCAATAGCGAAGCAATAAAAGCCAAAATAACCGTCGTAGCTGCAAACATGCTTTTACATCCTAATGGATTCTTAGGGAACCATAGAATTAGTCATTTTATACACTCGGCCGGATTGGTAAACCTCTCGACCGCACCGGAGGCAAAGCATCAAATTTTTAAGGAAAACTTGGAGTTTACCCAACGTATTTTTTATACCTATAAAGAGCTGATAGACAAATTCATTTACATCAGTACCGCTTTTTCCGTAGGGAATAAGGAAGGGCTTATTACTAACGATTATCTGTCCGACGAACCAAAAACACATAGAAACCATTACGAAGCTTCTAAATATGCGACTGAAAAATATGTGATACAAGCCGGTAAGGCATCGGGTATTCCCGTACAAATTTTAAGGCCAAGTGTACTCGGCGGTAATATTATGGATAGCCCAGATTTCTTTATTTCCAAATACATGGTTTTCTATCTGTTTGCTAAGTTTTTCCACAGAAACAACTCTGAAGACAGTATTCGGATAACCTCAAATGCCGAAAGTGGCTTGAACATTATACCAACGGATTATGCAGCTAGGGTAATTGTAGCCGTATTCGATACCCAAATTCAACAGTTAAATATTGTACACGCCAAAACAACAAAAATTAATAGTGGTATCTCAAAAATTTTGGAAACGGTAGATTTTAAAAACTTTAAGCTTACCAATACTGTAATTTCGGCCACTTCAGGCTTTGAATCAAAGTTGGAGCAATTTTATTATGATACGATAGGCATACACCTAACGCCATATCTTACCTCTAAACCTTGCGAATGGGACACCGAGGTACTCGAAAGTATTTTACCCATGCCTACCTATAATCTAGAGGAATACTTGGGCGATACTATTCAATATGCAAAAACACAAGGCTTTAAAGGGCAGCAATGGTAATTGCTGCCCTTTAGCAGATTTTAAATCAACGAATAGAAAATTTTACTCTTAATAACTTCCTCCACTTTCTAAGCCTTCATTCCATTTTCTCACAAATTCATCGGACCATGCATCCCAGCCTATGGTACTTAAGGTCCAAATAGTAATTCCAACGATTATTAAATTAAGCACTATACCTATAATAGCGATAATTTTCCCTTTCTTAATTGTTGCCAGATTAGTATACAAATCTGAATTGGCCATATATAATTTTTCAGATTTTATTGCTAAAACATAAGAAATTATGGCGGGTATAAGCCCTATTCCCCCAAAACAGAAAATAAATATGCTTAGTAACGCAAGGAGGTAGATTATTTTTGAATTAGGTAATTTATTTACTGTCATTGGTATGTAGTTTGCTCTAAAATAAACATTTTATAGAAAATATTCCAAGTTTTGCTATCTAGTTGATCCATATCTAAAAACGACAACATCCTAATCTACAAATATAGTCTTACTAACAGAATCATTAAGGTTTAGCGAATATTCAACATTATCAGACTATAATAATTTCCAGAATTTACTGGCATTTACGAACTTAGCATAAAAACAAAAACTATGAGAATATTTGTGGATATGGACGAGGTAATAGCGGACACCTACGGCGCGCATATAGAAATGTACAATGCCGAGTTCAACGGCCAGCTTTCGCCAGAAACATGTGCCGGAAAAGAAGTTTGGCACATGGTGCCTGAAGCCCACCAAGATAGTGTTCGCCAACATGCTAGACGAAGGGGATTTTTTAGAGATTTAAAGGTTATACCTAACAGCATTAGGGTCTTAACGGAACTTTCCAAAAAGCACGACATCTATATTGCCTCGGCTGCCATGCAATTTCCTAATTCCTTAGAGGAAAAAAGCGAATGGCTAGATGAGCATTTTCCATTTATACCTTGGCAAAACAGAATATTATGTGGGCATAAGCACATTCTTAATGGCGATGTATTGATAGACGACCGAAGCTATAATCTTCAGCATTTTGAGAACAAGGGAATATTATTTACCTCACCGCACAACGTACATACCAGAGGATTTGAACGGGCAGATACGTGGCTTCAAATAGCGGAGAAACTGATGTAACCTCAAGACGAATAAACAACAAATTTATGAGCTTCTATTTAGCTTTTTACACCGAAAGAAGGCATTTAAAATAATTGAGCCCTGTATCAACCGTGGTTAGTCTATCTTTACTTTAGGTATGAATTTACAGATATTCCTAATATTTTTTTCGGCGTGCTCTTTTCTCTTTTTTGGAATGGGCTGTTTTTTGTCACCCAGAATGAATACTGAGTTTAAACGCTACGGCCTTGACGACCAACGAACACTGGTGGGTACCTTACAGCTTGCGGGAGCACTTGGCCTTATACTTGGCTATTTTTATAGTCCTTTGGTCTGTCTATTTTCGGCCTTAGGACTTAGCTTACTAATGCTGTTAGGTTTTGGGGTACGCCTAAAAATCCGAGATTCTATTTTACAATCAACCCCGGCATTTTTGTACGCGGTAGTCAATGGCTATATCGCTTTACTACTTCTTCAAAATTTATGAGTCAACGCTTTGTTAGGCAAAAAAGGCTAGATAAGCACAAATACATAGGAACAAAAAGGCAGGAAAAGATTTCTTAATAGGGTCCTTTATTTTGATGTGCATTAAGATAGACCCTGCTAGCAGCAGGCCAAGACCCATAGCCGAGGGTTGTAGAAGTTGAGGGAACCAAAAAGCGGCAATCAGAGCCAGAGCAAGAGCCACTTTTAAAAATCCAATAAGATAACAACTCCATTCCGGTAACCCGTAAACTTTAAATTCCTCTTTTATAGTTGTCGCATTACCACCACGCCATTGCGTGTTTTTAGTTGGCTGAATTAACCAAACATTTAAAATACTTAATCCAACAATTAGTTGTAATGCAAAAGTGATGTATTCCATAGCAGTAAAAGTTAGCGTTCTTGCTTTAAAGTTAACCCTTAATAATTAATTAATTCTTTTCTAAGCTTAAATATTGATGTGACAACGATTTAAAAAACGTTCATTAAATCATGCCAATATATCCAAATTATCAAACATCGATGGACAATTTTTTAAAAAAAACTACTTATGGGTAACAAATTAAATGAATTCTTTCAGTCGTTAATCCAACTAATTTTAAAATAGAAAAGCACCTTTATCCAATATAAAGGTGCTTATTTTATTCTGATTACATTTTAGTTCTCAGCTAACATTCCCTCTAGATAATAGCAATCGGAATGTTCATTTAGCACAGCCAAACCTTGTTCTCTAGATTCATATGGATTTATCTTTACTTCTTCTCCGTTTGGCATATATACGATATAGAATCCTTCCTCGAATGACGACAGCTTAATAATTTCTCCATTTGGTCGTACAGCATTCCATGATTTTTCACTTGGCTTGTACACTAAATCTATCTTATTTCCTTTTTTAGGCCCATCTACTACGGTTACCTCAATACGGTTTTTAGTAGCTATCATTTCAAAAGTATTACCATCCTTTTCTACCATTTGCAGTTCTTCATCACCTTCCTCCATCGCTACGGGATTTGTACCATCCCAAAACTCGATTACATTAAAAATGATAGCATCACCAAGAAAAAATAACCCATAAACCGGAATGATGTTCAAACCCCAAAAGACAAGGTTATTTACGAATTTACTGTCCGATACTTCCTGATTCCATTCTTTTAAGTTATTGAAGGCACTAAAAGAGCCTAAACAGCTAGAAAAAAGGAGTAAGCTTGACATTGTAATACAAACAATAGATTTTTTCATGATACTTTAAATTTTTAATTATTCCAAAAGTAGCATGTTGTCTAATAGCCCATTGATTCTAAACCATGGATTCTTAACGCTATCCGGTTTCGTACAATAGCTAAAACCAAAAAACCCCGCCATGAGGCGGGGTTTTATAATTAATGTTCTTAATTCTAAGCTTCAAAAGGCTCAATGGAAACATAAGATTTACCACCAGCTTTCTTTTCAAACTTAACCAGACCGTCTACACGAGCGTGCAACGTGTGGTCTTTTCCAGCATAAACATTTTCACCTGGATTATGTCTTGTTCCTCGCTGTCTTACTAGAATGTTGCCAGCGATGGCAGCTTGTCCACCAAAAATCTTCACACCTAAACGTTTCGATTCTGATTCCCTACCGTTTTTAGAACTACCTACACCTTTTTTATGTGCCATTTTTTTACGGTTTTTACTCCCATGTTATCATGGAAAAAAAGTTATACTTATAGTGCTAGGCAATTATGCCTTACCACCGTCTAATTCGTCTTGCCATTTTTTTAATTCGTCCCATTTACCTTCAGCAGCCATTTTAGCTTGTGCTGGCCAGGTATCCGTCACGTGATTCCCACGAACATCCGCAATAATTTCTGCAATTTTTTCCGATTTCGTTTTCGCTAATTCCGCAAAAGTTGAAATTCCGGCAGCTGCTAAAGTCTCTGCAATCTTAGGACCGATCCCTTCAACCTTTTTTAAGTCATCTGCTTTAGTGGTCTTTGGAGCAGCAGCCTTTTTGGGTGCAGCTTCTTTCTTAGGAGCTGCAGCTTTGGGCGCAGTTTCTTTTTTGGGAGCAGCCTTTTTAGGTTCTGCTGCCTTCGTTTTCTTGGCACCCTTCGCAACGATACTTTCGATTACGATTTCAGTCAAAGACTGTCGGTGTCCATTTTTCTTTCTGTAACCCTTACGTCTTTTCTTGTGAAAGACAATTACTTTATCACCTCTTAGGTGCTTAATGACTTTAGCCTCAACAGCGGCTCCGTCTATAGCTGGGGCGCCTACAGTAACGTTCGTACCATCATCCAAAAGAAGAACATTGTCAAAAGTTACCTTTTTTCCTTCTTCTGTTTGTAAACGGTGAACGTACACTTTCTGGTCTTTTGCAACTTTAAATTGCTGCCCTGCCATCTCTACAATTGCGTACATATCGTTAAAAATGTATAATTAAAACCTAGTGGATTTTTTCCAAAGGCGGCTGCAAATATACTTTTTATTGCTTAATCTACAAGGCTTTTTTCGGAATTTAGTTTTGATTTTTCTTTAGATTATTAGAGCTCTTAAATAATTGCATAAAGGTAAGCGTAAGAACGACGGTGGTACTAAAACCCATTACGGCAACTACAAAGAAAACAATGGCCTCAAAACTTTCGTATTCACTGGCCCACTGAGAAGATAGAATTTCTAAAAATCCTGGGTTCAGCTCCGTGGAATACAAAGCAAAAAATATAGTAAAAACGATTGTAGCCATACCACCAGTGGTTAACCCTGTAGTAAAACCCGTGCTGTACCTAAATGATTGCCCCTCTTGTAATTTATAATATTTAATAGCTTCATATATTCCAAAGCCTGTTATCACAGCATTAAAAAGACTGAAAAACACGTTGGTATGCAACCCCAAAAGAGAGAGAATTAGAAAATATGCAATTAGACTACCACTAGTGGCAATCCCAAAACGAATTGGCAATGTGAAATTTTTCATGGCTGTTTTTTTGGTTTCGTTATAAGTTATAACTCCATAACTTAAAAATCAAATTTAAATTCAATATTTAACTATAAACTGCGCAAACGATTTAAACTTTGATGTAAACGATATTAAGCGATATGTGCGGCAAGAGTGAGATACACGCTACAGAAAAAGCATAAAAAAACAACTGAAGCCTCATGAGTCGCAGTTGTCCGTTAATTACCGTTAAAAATGTTGTAACAATCTAGGACTTTCGTCCATAAATATTTATCCGATTTTTCTAACCTTAGCCTCTCCAATTATAATTCCATTATCCACATCCGGGCTACCTTCATAGTTGATCGTTGTCTCCCCGTAGCAGGTAACCTTTAAACGGTCCGATACTTTAACCCTAAAATTACTTTCGCCATACGCGGTAATTTTAGTCTCCTTATTTCCCATGCCAATAGTATTTACTTCACTTTCTCCGTAAGCGCGGAACACTTGGCGCCCAACGTTCCCTTTGGCTATTTCTAAATAGGAAGAACCATAGATAGCGACCGTTAGTTCATTCAATACCAAATCCTCTAAATATACCTTTGTTTCTCCATAAAGGGTCATCTTTAGTTCGTCCTGGTCCAGCGCGCTCTTGCAACGCACTATTTCCTCTCCTCTTACCGATAGATTTTTCAAGGTTTTGTAAGTAATCGTAGCCGTTACCATAGTACCATTGTAAATTGGTCGTTTACCGTTCCAATTATCCGAAGAAACTCTCTCAGATTTTGTAACCGTCTTTGCGCCGTCCAAATAAACCCTTAATGTACTTCCTTCTACACCTACATTGATTTTATGGATAGGCACCTTTGCATTTTCTATAACAACGGAAGTTTCGTCACCCGCTATAAGGTTTACTTCTACATGTGGACTTATAATAATCTTATTAAAATCCTTGACCTGAAAAGTTTGCTCCTGCGCAATGCTTGATGTGATGGTGAAAAATATACCTAAAAGTGTAATGCTTACTAATTTCATTTTGGCTCTTTTTAAAATTGATTTCCACTAAAAGACTACAATTGTTTTTGATTGTTACAGTAACAAATGCTCTTAAACTACCTTTTTCTTTTTTTGATTGACCAAATAAACCCCCGCCAGTATTAAAAGTGAAGCCCCAAGCTGTTTTAGCGTAAACACTTCTCCATCTATAATTCCCCAAAATATTCCAACGATTGGAATTAAATACGTTACCGAGACTGAAAAAACAGGTGAGGAAATCTGTATCAATTTATTAAATAAGACCTTGGCGATACAAGTCCCGATAATGCATAACAATGTAATATATCCCAAAGAACTCCAAAAAAATTCTCCGCCAATAACCTCGGTAGTTAGTGTTCCAGACAATGGCAATAAAATCATTCCCGGAATTAAAATACATATAAAATTACCCACCGCAATTCCCATGGGACTTACATTTTGTAACTTGCTCTTAATTATATTGGCATTGCTGGCATAACAAATCGTAGCAATGACAACCAACCCGGCATACCAATAATTTTGTCCAGGATGTATACTACTTCCAAAAACAACCAATAAACAAGCACCTGACAGACCTACAAGAACGCCTAGAAGTTGATTACGGGTAAATGAAATACCAAAGGCCAATAAACCAACGAACAATGTAAACAGGGGCACTAAAGAATTTAAAACCGCAGTTACACCGCTGTCTATCTCCGTTTGAGCAAAAGCAAACAGAAACATGGGCAAAAAGCTACCCACAAAACCGGACAACGCTAGCCATTTCCAATCGTTCTTCTCAACCGTTTTTAGTGATCTAAAACCTATCAACATTAAAAGACCTCCTGCTATCACAATACGTAAAGCACCTAACTGTAAAGGAGCGAAGCCTTCCAATCCCTTTTTTATCAATATATATGATGTTCCCCAAATAAACGAGAGTACAATCAGGTAAAACCATTTTCGTTGTTGATGACTCAAAGCTATTTTTTTTGCAAAAGTGATGCTTTTTTCTGATTTAAAGTGAGGAGGAAAAAACTATCCGCCCAATAATTCCTGGTATTTGGATTGATAATTAATACCCTTTCACCGTTTTAAACCTGTAGATACCTGCTGGCAATCAGCTACCAAAGGTGTGTTTTATCTACAATTAAAACCGAATCATTTTTTTGAACTTTTAGTATCTTTACATGGTTGTTGGAATTTAATTGCCACCGTTAGGGATTAATTATTCAATACACCAAAACAACCTGTATTATGAAGTCACTTTTAACCCTAATCAGCTTTATTGTTTTAGTCAACATTTCATTTGCTCAAGAAAGTCCACGAGATACAATGAGTTTCGAGAAAAAAAATATGAGTACAGCTGTCATTGGTATAGAAGGTATGGCCTGCCAAGAAGGATGCGCGGATAAAATAAGTAGTAATCTAGAGGATGCGTATGGGGTGGTTTCGGCTGTTGTAAGTTATGAAAAAAAAGAGGCCGTCATACTATATGACAAAGAAAGTATAACCACAGAAAAGCTAAAGAACATCATTACCAATACTAAGGTGAAAACCTATGTTTATACAATCAAAACTATTACCGTAAAAGAATAATAATATGAAAAAAATACTTTTTTTATTCGTATCAACCTGCTTGATCTTTCTTTCTTCATGTAAAGATGAAAAGAAGCAAGAAGGTACTACTCAAATGCAAGAGGTAATGGCAATACATGATGAAGTTATGCCAAAAATGAGCCAAATTGGAAAACTTGTTGGGCAATTAAAACCCATGGCAGATTCGCTTGGAATAGATTCTCCGCAAGGCAAAGCTATGCGAGATTTGCAAGACGCCAGCAAGTCTATGATGGATTGGATGCAAGGTATCGGAAAACGATTCGATGCCGATGAAATTATGAAAGGAAAAGCACTTACCGAGGAAAAACAAAAATGGTTGGACGAGGAGGAAGAAAAGGTTAAAATTGTAAGGGAAAAAATAAATAGTAGTATCTCGAATGCTGACAAAATTCTGAACAGCACTAATTAACTTCTTTCCACCAGTTATTTGAGACCCTTTCCAACTTGTTGGTATAGATAGGGGCGCCAATTCTTGGAACTATGATTGGCAAGCCCAGTTCCTCTGCCTTTTTGGAGAGGCGTTCTACCGGTTCTGTCCATGGATGCATAGCCAACTTAAAAGAGCCCCAGTGGATGGGCATTATTACAGTTGCTTTGATATCCAGACCTGCTTGGGCTGTTTCTTCTGGCATCATATGAATCTCCTTCCAAAGTTCGTTGTACTGTCCACATTCCATCATAGCGAAATCAAATGGTCCCAAACGTTCGCCTATTTCCTTAAAATGTTGACCATAACCACTATCGCCGCTAAAAAAAAGATTCTCTGTCCGAGAAGTAATCGCCCAACCGCTCCACAAGGTCTTGCCTTTATCCATAAGGCCTCGTCCAGAGAAATGCTGGGCGGGCGTGCAGGTAAATGTGAGTCCGTCCGTAGTAATTGCATCCCACCAATCCAATTCGGTGATACAATCCGCTGCAACGCCCCACTTCCTTAAATGCGTTCCTAACCCCAGCGGTGTGAAGAAGCGATCTACCTTGGCTTTTAAAGCTACTACGGAGCCATAATCTAAATGGTCGTAATGATCATGTGAAAAAATAACCGCATCCAAACGTGGCAACTGGGCAAGGGAAATTGGAAATTCCTTACTAAACCGCGAACCACCAAATATGGGGTGCGGAGCCGGAACATTCCCGAACATTGGGTCTATGAGAATATGCTTTCCATTGGTTTGAATTAGAAAGGCTGAATGACCGAACCAAACTAGTCGTGTAGCACCGCTATAATTGGCAACAGCAGATGAATCCAAAGAAACCACTTCAATATTATTATCAGGAATAGCATTGGGCTGCTTACTCAAATAACCTTTAAAACTTTTAATGAAATCGCTAAAGCCAAGACTCATTGAAACTCCGCCTAAATTTACAAAGGCACCATTTTTAAAATTCTGGGAACGTTCGTGTTTTTCCCGTTCCACTTTTGAGATAGTACCTCCAAATTCTGGGCTACTATTTAAGAATACGATACCAGCTATAGCTACGAGAGATAATAGGCCAATTAGAATTAGAATCATTTTCCAAGCTACTTTTTTGAATTTTTGCATTTAAAAAGGCAAATTACCCAAATCAACATTGCCCCCAGAAATAATAATACCTACTTTTTTGTCCAAGTACATATTAGGATTTTCTTTTGCATCTCGCAATAAGGCAGCAACAGTTACTGCACTAGAAGGTTCTATAATGATTTTCATACGCTCCCAGACCAAGCGCATGGCGGCGACAATTTCGTTCTCCGTAACCCGAATAATTTTGGATACGTGTTCTTTAATAATGGGAAAATTCTTATCGCCAAGGGTAGTTTTTAGTCCGTCTGCAATTGTATTTACAGTGTCGTTTCCTTCTATTTTTCCACTGAGCAAGGATCGGTAGGCATCATCGGCTTCAAAAGGTTCACCTCCCATAACGATGCAGTTATCACCAAAATAAGTCGCAGCCAAGGAAGACCCTGCAATGAGTCCGCCACCACCAACGGGACAAAAAATCACATTCAAATCGGGTATCTCTTTTAAAAGTTCCAAAGCAGCCGTACCCTGGCCCACAATTACGTTTTTGCTATTAGAAGGATGTAAAAAAGTAGCACCGGTTTCATTTCCAATTTTATCCGCCATAGCTTGCCTTGCCTCCAAAGTAGGTTCGCACTCATACACAATACCACCATACTCCCTTACCCCTATTTTCTTAATCTCGGGAGCGGATGATGGCATAACTATATGTGCCATAATACCTAAGCTCTTTGCTGCCAAAGCAACAGCTTGGGCAAAGTTTCCGGAGGAATGGGTGACTACTCCATTTTTTCGCTGTTCATCCGATAAGAGCAATATGGCGTTTGTAGCGCCCCTTATTTTGTAAGCTCCAGCGCGCTGAAAATTTTCGCACTTGAAGAATATTGATGTTCCCGCTATTTTGTTAATTAACCTAGAAGTCATAACGGGCGTGTTATGAATATAGGGAGCAATTCTAACATGGCAATCTAATAGCGTTTGGTTTTTCATATCAAAAAGCACTTATGATAAATTGGCAAACGAGAACCGTAAGGTTTTGAAAACATGACCGGTCTCAAATTATATTACTTCCAACGAAGCGTTTCCATAATATTACGAATATCATTCTGCAAATAGGCTGCGGCAGGCAGAATAGAATCGTAGTTAGGTTTGGTATAGAAATACACCGAGCCTGTAAGAAAGTGATCTGTGCTGTCGGTTACAAAAAACTGTGTCTGTGAAGCAGCATCGCCATGAACTTCGAATAAGGAACCGTATACATTTGCGTCTGGGTTTAAGAAAGGCTGTTCTACAATGTTGTGTGCCTTTACCGCATGCTCATAGCTCAATCGCTTCGCATCCCTTGTCAATTTATCTAAATCGTTATCCAGCCTTCTATAGCTTAAGAAAATAGCCCCTTTCATTTCAGGGTATTCTAAGGTATACGCCATTTCATTATTTTCTTTCGGATTTGCCAACTTATTGTAGCTAATAGAAAAATTAGCCGTCTCTAATGTAGCCAATTCTCCTTGGGGATATTCCAATCTTATTTGCGCTTTTGGCTTGGGAATTGGCGATTCGTCATTACAAGCTGCCATACCAAAGAGGCAGAAAAAACACAAAATAAAATAGTTATTATTCATTTGGCAATGTGACCTTAATTTGTTTTAGCCTTTTTTTATCTAAACTTTCAACTATAAATTTATAATCACCAAAAAGCACTTCCTCTCCTCTTTTTGGAAAACTGCCAGCTATTTCCAGTACAAAACCTGCAATTGTTTCCGACTCTCCTTTATTTTCCTCAAAATGGGTTTCATCAGCAATCTTTATAACCCTGTAAAAATCCTTTAGCGTGGTTTTGCCTTCAAACACATAATTGAAGTCGTCCAATTTGGAATAAATAAGATCTTCGTCATCAAACTCATCGCTTATATCCCCAACAATTTCCTCTATGATATCCTCCAAGGTAACGATACCGGAAGTGCCACCATACTCATCAACAACCACCGCCAAATGGTTCTTCTTAGCTTGAAATTCAGTAAGCAAATCATCCAACTTTTTATTTTCGGGTACGAAATAAGGTTCCCGTATCAAGCTTAACCAATTAAAGGATTTACGCTCTAAATAAGGCAAAACATCCTTAACGTATAAAACTCCTAAAACGTTGTCTATATTATCTGCAAAAACTGGAATTCGGGAATATCCGTTTTTTTTAATCTCTTCTAAAACTTCCAAAAATTTCATTTGATCGTTTAAGGAAAAGATATCTATTCTGGGTCGCATTACTTGTTTGGTGTCGGTATTACCGAAGCTTACAATTCCTTCCAATATCTTCTGCTCCTCTTTAGTTGTGTCTCCTTCGGATGTAAGCTCTAAGGCCTGGGACAAATGATCCACACTAAGGCTAGATTTTTCCTTTCCCAATTTATTATATAAGAAAATGGTCCCGGAACGCATAGGCAAACTCAAAGGTGAAAACAGAAAATCCAACACCCTTAACGGGTAAGCCATAAAATGGGAAAAGCTCATTCTATTTCGGTTAGCATATACTTTGGGTAATATCTCTCCAAACATCAATATTAAAAAGGTAGCTACTACCACTTCTAACAGAAAACGTAGCGAAACCAATCCTAAAAGGACTTGTGTAATATCAGAAAACAAGGTATCGCCTATTATATTAAATAAGAGTACGATACCAATATTTATGGCATTATTGGCAATAAGGATGGTAGCTAATAATTTTTTTGGCCTTTCCAAAAGAGAGATAAGAATAGATCCTCGAGGTGTTTTTTGCTCACTAATCGTATTCACCTCTGTAATCGACAAACCGAAAAGTGCCACTTCTGCACCAGAGATTAGTGCAGAACAACAGAGCAATATTACAAGTACACCAATGTTTAACGCAAAAGCGCCATCCATCACCAAAAAACTTAACGTATCACTTAAAGGGTCAGGATCCAATGGTCAGTTGTTTGGTTTTAAAAGGGAAGGTCATCTTCCTGTTCGGGTTCACTAACTCCTGTAGGGGTTGTTTGTTGCGCCGGTGCGTTAACGGGCGCAGTCGCGATGTTACCCGCAGACTGTGCTTGATTATTGGCCATACTTTCCTTTTTGGTAGAAAGGAAGGTGAATTCCTGTACATGTACCTCAGTAGTGTACCTAGTGTTGCCATCTTCTCCTTGCCACTGTCTGTTTTTTAGCCTACCCTCAACATATACCTTGTCACCTTTGCTCAAATATTTCTCACAAATCTCTGCAGCCTTGTTCCGCACCACAATATTGTGCCAATCCGTATTGGTCACACGTTCGCCTGTTTGCTTGTTTGTGTACGTTTCATTAGTAGCTATTGGAAACCTGCCAATGCTCCCACCGCCTTCAAAGTAATGCATCTTTACCTCATCGCCTAAATGCCCAATTAGCATAACCTTATTTAATGTACCGCTCATAATACTAGTTTCTGAAGTACAAAAATACTAAAATTTAAATGCATTCAAGAAGCTCGATATTAAAACAGGAACAGGATATCTTTCTAATTCCGTAATCGGTATAGCATCCAGTACCATCTCATCAACTTCCAAAATCCAAAATTTCGTATGTAAATGCTGATGCGACAATTTATGCACCACTACATTAGTGTTAAATAGGCTAACATTTGGTGTATATTTTAGTTCTAAAACTTTTCCATAGCCTTGTTCTACTCCATCCAAATCCATGTTCTTGTCAGATTCCAATAAGGGGAACTCCCAAAGCTTCTGCCAAATCCCCTTTCCTGTGCGTTGTCTCAACAAGGTATGTTTTCTACCATCTTCAGCAATGTATATGGGCACTAAATAATTAAAAAAACGATTTTTGACCTTGGTCTTTTTTAGTTTTACCGGTAAAATCTCAGTTTTCTTTTCTTTTAAAGCTACACAACCGTCTTTCAGCGGACATTCGGCACAAATTGGATTTTTTGGAATGCACTGTATTGCCCCAAATTCCATGATACCCTGATTGTAGTCCCTCACATTGCTAACATGCAACACCTGTTGCGCCAAATCTTTAAAATATTTAATACCAGCCGTGCTGTTGATAGGCGTTGCCACCCCAAAATAACGGGACAACACACGAAATACATTCCCATCTACAACCGCCTGCCTTTCATTAAAACATATAGATGAAATAGCACTTGCGGTGTAATCACCAACGCCTTTAAGCTTTAAAAGTTCTTTATAGTTCTCCGGAAACTGACCATTATATTCCTCTACCACCATTTTAGCCGCGGCGTGTAAATTACGAGCCCTAGAATAATACCCGAGACCTTGCCATAATTTTAATATGGTTTCTTCTTTTGCCTTAGCTAAATCCGTTACCTTGGGAAAGGCTTCTATGAAGCTTACATAATATGGCGTTCCTTGCGCTACCCTAGTCTGTTGTAAGATAATTTCCGATAGCCAAATATTATAAGGATCAGTAGATGAACGCCACGGTAAATCGCGCTTGTTTTTCTGATACCAACCTAGAATTTTATCCGAAAAAACCATTAACTATTGTACTAAGCGTTAAAAGTAGCAGTTTAAATACTTAAAATTAACCCTTTAGAAAGAAAGATTGAATTTAATTTATATATTTGCAACCCGAAAAAAATACAGAAAATCTAATGACGAAAGCGGAAATTGTATCTAAAATCTCAGACAAGCTGGGAATTGAAAAAGGAGATGTACAGGCAACGGTTGAATCCTTCATGGAAGAGGTAAAAACTTCTTTAGAAAGCGGAGACAATGTGTACCTTAGAGGTTTTGGAAGTTTTATTATTAAAACTAGGGCAGAAAAAACCGGAAGAAATATTTCCAAGAACACAACAATTAAAATACCGGCCCATAATATACCTGCATTCAAACCTGCAAAGGTTTTTGTAGAAGGAGTAAAGAGCAACGTACAAGTTAAATAATAATCTTAAAAATAGAACTTTATGCCGAGTGGTAAGAAAAGAAAAAGACATAAGGTAGCTACACACAAGCGCAAGAAGCGCAGAAGAGCTAACCGACACAAGAAAAAGTAGTTGTTACAACTACTTTTTCATTTTATAACGTTCTTTGACAGAGAGGTTCCAAAGATGAACTTCGGCAGATTTATATAAATCTGTTTACGATATTGTTTAATCAATTTATCTGGCTTACATGCCATTGTAAGCTTTAGGTAAGTATAAATACATTCAGGTGAATAGAGAATTAATCGTAAGATCTAGTTCCGATGCCGTCGATTTTGCCTTATTAAAGGACGGAAAACTCACTGAACTGCATAAAGAAGAGGACAATAACGACTTTTCCGTAGGCGATATTTTTTTAGCCAAAATACGGAAGCCGGTAACGGGCCTTAACGCTGCATTCGTCAACGTTGGGTACGAGAAAGATGCTTTTTTGCATTATCACGACCTGGGGCCACAGTTATCCTCTATGCTTAAGTTCATAAAACAGGTGAGCTCTGGAAGATTAAAAGAGTACTCCTTAAAGGATTTCCCTTTCGAAAAAGATATTGATAAAAATGGCGTAATAACAGATGTTGTTAAGGCCAATCAGTCCCTTTTAGTGCAAATTGTTAAAGAACCCATATCCACCAAGGGACCAAGAATTAGCTCCGAGCTATCTATAGCAGGTCGTTATTTGGTCATGGTTCCTTTCTCCGATCGTGTTTCCGTATCTCAAAAGATAGGCAGCAATGAGGAAAAAGATAGGCTTAAAAGACTTGTAAAGAGTATAAAACCAAAAGGATTTGGAATTATTATCAGAACAGTTGCAGAAGGCAAAAAAGTAGCAGAATTAGACAAAGATTTACAAAACTTGTTGGACAAATGGTCCACCATGTGTAAAAAATTACAGCGTGCACAAACACCTTCTAAAGTATTAGTAGAGCTTAACAGGGCTTCCTCCATTTTAAGGGATGTCTTCAACGACAGCTTTACAGGAATACATGTTGATGACGCTGACCTATATAATCAAGTAAAGGATTATGTAGCAGAGATTGCCCCTAACAAGGAGTCTATCGTAAAACACTATGACTCCCAAGTTCCGATTTTTGAAAAATTTGGAATAGACCGGCAAATAAAAACTTCGTTCGGCCGTACAGCGGTAATGAGCAGAGGTGCCTATTTGATTATTGAACATACCGAAGCTTTACACGTAATAGACGTGAACAGCGGTAACCGTTCCAATAAGGCAAAAAATCAAGAAGATACCGCGTTAGAGGTGAATCTGATATCCGCTTCCGAAATCGCAAGACAGTTGCGACTTAGAGATATGGGTGGTATTATCGTGGTTGACTTCATTGACATGGTAAAGGCGCAGCACAGAAAAAAGCTTTTTGAACATCTAAGAGATGAGATGAAGGACGACCGTGCCAAACACAAAATTTTACCGCCAAGTAAATTTGGACTCATTCAAATTACAAGGCAGCGTGTGAGACCAGAAATGAATATTAAGACCACAGAGGAAAATCCAAACCAAAAAGGAAAGGAAGTAGAAGCTCCCATAGTTTTAATAGACAAAATAAACGTAGATCTAGAGCGGCTTTTAAAAGGCCCTGCAAAGGAAAGTAAAAGTATTACTTTGAATTTGCATCCGTTTATTGCGGCCTACATCACAAAAGGATTTCCTTCTATACGCACCAAGTGGTTCTTGGAGCATAAAAGATGGATCAAAATACAACCAAGGGATGCGTATACGTATCTCGACTACCGTTTTAAGAATAAAGACGGTAAAACAATTTATTAATAAAAAGCGACTTCTAACCGGAGTCGCTTTTTTTGTTTGGCACCATTAGGACCTTATTTCTTAACTTGCTAAGACATCTTAACCTCAGCTTTTGAAAACAGAAGAATTAATAAAATTGGAATCTCCGGCATGAAGAACAAAGTTGAAACAAACGAAGAACACGTTTTGGATATTAATTGTACTGAGCATACTCCTAGGTGGATTTATGGGAAGGGATTTCGTACGAAGCGACACCTTTGATGTTATTATGATGATGCCGGTGCTAACTGGCATTACTGCTGAATTAGAGTATATTAAAATTAAAAAATACAAAAAAGCACTTGAACAAAGAGATAAAAAATAATACCTCCTACTCCTTGATAGAAGCCACCAAAAAACTGGAAAGCTACTGTGCCTATCAAGACCGCTGTCACAAAGAAGTTACTTCCAAATTAAGGGAAATGGGAATGATTCCAGTAGCTATTGACGAAATCCTAGGACATCTTATAAAAGAGAATTTTCTAAATGAAGAGCGTTTTGCCCGCAGTTTTGCCCGTGGTAAATTCAAGATAAAAAAGTGGGGCAAGAATAGAATCGTTAACGAACTTAAGCAGCGCGATATCACGAAATACAACATCAATCTAGCGCTTAAGGAACTTGACGAAACCGATTATTTGGAAACCTTAGAGCAGCTTGCAGAAAAGCGCTTCAGACAGCTTACCGAGACCAATATCTTCCAAAAACGAAAAAAGCTGGCCGATTACCTTTTATACAGAGGATGGGAAAGCCCTTTGGTCTACGAAATAACCAAAAGGCTTATTCCCTAACTTTTCAAAGTTTTAATCTATAGATTAAAGACAGCACCCAGACCAAATACAAACTGATTGTTCAGCAATTCTGCATCAGACAAGGTATCGTTATTATACTTTGCAAAAGGAACGGAAAATTCCGTAAAAATGCCGAACCCGTCACTAAAGAAATAACGCCCACCTAAGTGACCCCCAAATTGTTTCATAGATAGATTAAGGCCAGGGTAAATATCCACGGCATCGCTTATATTTAGCACACTTCCGATATTTGCATTAAAACGAGCGACCACGTTAATACGGTCGGCAAAATCAGCTCCAATCGTTTCGTCTACACCTAAAACATAACCTGTTGAAACTCCAATCGAGAAGTTCTCACCAAGTCCATAATCATAGGTTGCGGTTATTCCCGTTCCGTTATCCTGAAAGCTTGCACCGACCTGAAATTTTGAATCTCCTTTACCATCAAACGGCTGAGCATTCATGGTGGCTATTCCAAAAACTAATACTATCCCTACTATTATATTTTTCATATCTAAAACTTAATGATTCGCGTTTTAAGGGTGCAAATATATTTAATTACCCCACAACAACTAGATAAACTAAACGGTAGTTCGTTCTATGGCACGTTTATTTTTCCAGTCGATCCATTTTTGACCTTTTAATTTTCGCATCAATACATCAAAATGACGCATAATCACAATATTATATGCCGCATGACCAAGATTTTTAGGGTTTCTGGCCAAAGCACGAAGGCTCATGGAAAAACCAGGAGTCTTATATTTCATATAGTGCCAATAGCCTTCTGGCATATATAGAACCTCGCCATGTTTAAGTGTGGTCCTAAACCCTTTGACCTTTCTTAGCGCGGGCCATTGCCCCAAATCTGGATTTGAAAAATTAATACTCTCATGGGTTATGAGGGAATGTGGTACCTTATAAAGATGTTTATTCTGGGATTGTGAAAACAGAATACATTCCTTCTCTCCTTCAAAATGAAAGTGAAAAATATTGGCTAAATCAATATCATAATGCATAAAAGTATGGGAATCCCTGCCACCAAAAAATAGCATAGGTACCTGCTTTAACAATCGAATACCAAAATCTGGATAGCTAAAATCCTTTTGCAGTTCCGGGACCTCCTTTAATATGTTCCAAAGAAAAATACGGTATTTGGTAGGCTCTCTCTTAAGCAAATCAATATAATCCGACATTTTCATGGTAGCATGTGGCTCATTAAAACCATCTTCATGTTGCACAGGCCGGTCATCGTAAAGGGGAACCATCTTATCTCCCGCAATATCCTTAATATAGTCCAAGGACCACTTTGAATGTGCTTCCCAGCCACCGTCAAAGGACTCTATCACTACAGGAAGCTGTGGTTTCAAATAGGAAGAAACAAAGTCTTGCTTAGAAATCGATTTTACCCTAGGAATTTCGACTAGATTCAATGGTGCTCGGTTTGTTTAGGAAGAACAAATTTAATCAACCCGCTTATAACAATTTCTTAAAAAAGGGAATAATGTAAGTTTAGTCCGTCAATTTGGCCTTTTGTTTCGCCAACTCATTACGTTCTATTTTATGCCCTGGCCTAGTCCATTTTGGTTTTTCACCTAAGGTTTGAAACTCAGAATCCGAGGCCTCTACCGTTTTGGGCTGAGAAATTTTGCTGAAAGGCTTTTGAGGATTAAGTCCTAACAGCTTAAATAGTTCCATATCGTCGTTCACATCCGGATTTGGGGTAGTCAACAACTTATCACCTGCAAAAATAGAATTTGCACCTGCAAAGAAACACATTGCCTGCCCTTCCCTGCTCATTTGAGTACGGCCGGCAGATAGTCTTACCTGGGTTTCCGGCAATACAATCCGTGTGGTTGCCACCATACGCACCATATCCCAAATGGCAATGGGCTCTATATCCTCCATAGGTGTACCTTCCACAGCTACCAGCGCATTAATAGGCGTAGATTCGGGTTGCGGGCTCAACGAAGATAACGCTACCAACATACCGGCGCGGTCTTCCAAGGCCTCACCCATACCTATAATTCCGCCGCTACAGACGGTAACATTACTCTTACGAACGTTTTCTATCGTATCCAAACGGTCTTCAAAGGCACGAGTTGAAATTACATCTTTATAATAATCCTCAGAAGTATCCAAATTATGGTTATAGGCATACAAACCGGCTTCCGCCAAACGCTTTGCCTGATTTTCTGTAATCATCCCCAAGGTACAGCAAACCTCCATATCCAATTTATTAATAGTGCGTACCATTTCCAACACCTGGTCAAACTCAGGACCATCCTTAACATTACGCCATGCCGCGCCCATACAAACTCTAGAGCTACCGGATGCTTTTGCACGAAGTGCCTGTGCCTTCACATGAGGCACGGTCATTAAGTCATTTCCTTCAATATCCGTATGGTAACGTGCCGCTTGCGGACAGTAGCCACAATCTTCTGGACAACCTCCTGTTTTGATAGAAAGCAAGGTGGACACTTGAACTGTATTAGGGTCATGATTTTTCCTGTGAATGGTAGCGGCATCGTAAAGTAGCTCCATCAGAGGTCTGTTATATATATCGAGAATTTCTTGTTTGGTCCAATTATGTCTGGCTGCGCTCATAAATTAATTGCTTGTTCTAGGTTTCAAAAATAGCTGAATTAGGGTAGATATAATAATTAAACGAATTGAAAAGTGCTTTCAATAGTATGCTTTATTGCACTATTTCTATACAAAACTTCTAAAACTACACCTCAAACATACCACACGTTTATATAGCACGATAACATAAATCTTCATAAGACCATCTTCTTAAAAATATCCTGAAGCTCTCTTTCAGGATCTTCACATAGTCCTGGGTGGGTTTCAGAGCTTTGGATAATAGTACTTCTAGTTGCAGTTAACCAACGAAACCTATCTGACAATTCTAGCTTTCCAATAGCTCCTCCAGAAGGTGCGCCTTTACAAATTAATTCCCATGCTTTTAGATATTCCAATAAATGTTCCAGTTCTATTTCGTTGGTAAATGCCTCTAAAAGTTTTTGGTTTATTTGATATAGTACCTTAAGAAATTTTTTTTGTTTTGAAAAAAGTATCACCCCTACGTTAAAAAATTCTTCGCGTTCCACTTTAGGAACAACTCTAATAATCGCATATTCAAATGTGCATCTATCTTGCATCCTCAGCTTCTTTAACAAGTAAATCTATCATAGCTAACCGTACTGTAATAAAACGCACATAGGCCTCCTTAATCTCTTTAGATGACATGTTATCCGTTTCGTTAATTAGCCATTCCTCGGGTATGTTCGATACAATCTCAGCAATCCTCCTTTCATTTAACGACTCTTTTATTGCAAGCGCAGCTTCTTGTAAATTAGTTGCCTGAGCTAATAGTACATGATCCTTTATAAGTGGAAAAGTCCTCGTTAAATGGCTTTCCCAAGTTTCCCAGTTATGATGAAAATAAAAACTGGCACCATTATCTATAATCCATAATTCTTCATTCCATTTTAACAGGTTTGTATTTTTAGCTGTCCGGTCTATGTTGCTGATGATACTGTCCAATAACACCACTTTCGACGCTGTTCTACCATCTACTTTAGATGCCAAAGGCTCAAAAGTGATTGCACTTGACAAGAAATGTAATCCTAAGTTTAAACCCACACTAAATTTAAGTAAATCCTGAATTTCCTCGTCAGGTTCGGTTTTACTGAACGAGTCGTCTAAGTTCATAAACACCAGTTCCGGCACTTTTAATCCAATAGAACGTGCTAGTTCTCCTCCAATAAATTCAGCAATAAGTGCCTTTTTGCCTTGACCTGCACCACGAAACTTCAACACATATAAAAATCCGTCATCTGCTTTTACGATTGCAGGAAGCGAACCTCCTTCCCGCAGCGGTTTTATATACTGAACTACATCTACGGTGCGAATATCGATTTTATTCATTATGCCTAATATACTAAATCTTAAAAGTCGTTACTTCCAAAGCTATTAGATACTTATCTATTTTAGAAAAAAGGCCAAAGAACAATAGTTCAATGGCCAATTTCTGCTGTCACCCTTTAAAAACTAAACTACTCCTCCTTTTTCTTGGGAGAATTCGTTTTCTTTATCTCATCTGATTTATCTTCCACGGTATCTTTGCCTTTCAAATACTCAGGCAACTGCATCCCTGCCATATTGAACATATCCTGTAAAGGAGGAACGGATTTGTACATTCCCGAAATAAAGTTTGCGGTAGAGTTTTTACCATCTTCCGTTTTTGCGCCAGAATCCCAAACGGTTACTTTATCGATTTTTATGTTCTTGATAGCCTCGGCTTGTGTTTTTACCAATTCCGGTAATTTATCAGCTACCAATAGTAATACGGCATCTTTTGGACTATCGCCCGCTGCGCGTACAATTTTATCCAAACCTTCTGCCTGCTTGGTTAAAACTTCTAAGATACCTTGGGCCTCGGCTTGTGCCTTAAATAAAATAGCATCGGCCTGTCCTTTGGCAATACGTCTGGTACGTTCTGCATCTGCCTCTGCATCAATCTCTACCTTCTTTTTATCAATTTCCGCAGGTACAACAATATCTGCCATTTGTGAACTACGCTCTCGATCTGCCCTTGCCATTTCCGCATCACGTTCCGCAGCGTAGGATTCCTGTAGCGCCTTTGCGCTTTGTACCTTCTCAGCAGCTATTGCAGTACGTTCGGCCTCTGCCTCTCGCTGTCTTCGTAAAGAATCTGAATTGGCAACATTAATTTTTGCAATATTTTCGCCTTCAACCGCTTTTGCATTTGCAGCGGCCACTTGGGTACGCTCGTCCTGTACGGCATTGGCCTCACCGATAGACCCATCCCTATTTTTCTCCGCAACGGATTTACGTGCCGCGTTAATGGCGTGCGCTGCAGCTTCTTTACCCAAAGCTTCGATATAGCCAGACTCGTCAACAATATCCGTAATATTTACGTTTATTAGTTTAAGACCTACTTTCTTTAATTCTGACTCTACGCTTTGCGAGATATTCGTTAGAAATTTATCCCTATCCGAATTTATTTCTTCAATATCCATGGAAGCTACTACCAAACGTAGCTGTCCGAAAATAATTTCTTTTGCCAAGTCCTGTACCTCTTGCGCACCCAAGCCCAAGAGACGTTCTGCAGCATTTTGCATTACCCCTGGCTCTGTAGAAACCCCTATGGTAAATCTTGAAGGAACATTCACCCTTATATTCTGCTTGCTCAAGGCGTTTGCCAAATCTACCTCAATAGAAATGGGTGTCAAATCTAAATATTCATAGTCTTGGATTACAGGCCAAATAAATGCAGCACCACCATGGATACATTTGGCGGAATTACCCGTGCCTACTTTACCATAGACTACTAAAATACGATCGGACGGACACCGTTTATACCGCCTTATGAAGGAGATAATAATGATAAAAAAGAAGAGAATAGCGAAACCAACAGCCAATAATGAGGCTCCGCCACCAAGTTGTAATGGTAATAGCATAGGGTTATTTATTTAAGAGTTCAACAATTAATATTCCGTTGGCGGTAATTTCTTTGACACGAACAACATTGCTTTGGTTAAGGTCGTGGGCCTCATCAGTCAAAGCTTCCAATTCGCGTAACGTTCCTTGTACATTGATACTTACTTTTCCAATACTGGATCTATTTGCACCGATAGTCAAGTATACTTCGCCAATCTGATTTAAAGCATTTTTGAGTTTAAGCGTGCCGCTACTTTGTAATTTGGCCAAGTAGTAAAACAAAGCTGCCATAGCTGTCATCATTAAAAGACCACATATTACGGAAATGAGTACCGTAACTGTTTTTGAAAGTCCGCCATCTATACATGCTATACCGGACCAGCCAAAGATGGTCAAAAAGCCCATTAAATTTTTAAAGGATAAGAATTGAAAACCTATTCCGGTATCGCCCTCTATCTCAACATCCACATCTCCCCCAAAATCATCGGCATCACCACCTGCTAAGGTCATGACAATTAGCACTACAAATATAGCAGATGAGATAAGGGCAACGACCCAATAAATTTTTTCAAAAAGCGATAAGGTCTCGAACCATTGTTCCATAATTTTTGGTTTAGTTGGCAACTTGAAAGATACTGTTTTCTTGTAATATGTTTTGTAATAAAAAGGTCAGATTAAGAACTACTGAAATTACTCATGGATAGGGGCTTCCAATAAAACACTTACTGCATTACCGCCAAACCCTACAGCGTTTACCAATACTTTTTTAATGCTTTTAGGATCTTGTTGCTGTTTAATAAATGGGACTTGAATAGCTTTTTGATGGCGCAGCATTAAAACTGCCAATTCTATATTTAACATTCCCGATGCGCCAAATGTGTGACCCATTTTCCACTTATTAGTAGTTAAAAATGGAGTTTTGTTACAGAATATTTTTTCTATAGCACAGTATTCGGTCTCATCTCCTTTTATCGTACCTGGTGCGTGCATCACCACTACATCTACTTCTTCTGGTGAAATATTCCCTAATGCCATTGTCATGGAACGTTGAAAACACAGGGCATCCGTTGAGATAGACACATTATGTTCCAAAGGTTCTGTGGCATAGCCAACCCCAACTATCGTGGCCAAAGCATTAGGTACTATTTCACGTTCTAAACATGCCATAGCAGCTCCTTCTCCCAAAACCATACTGTTGACGGACTTTTCTAAATCCAGTGCCTTACAGGGGTACTTATCCGTATCTCCATATTTAGAATAAATTTTTAAAGCTTTCATTTGAGCGATGGTAAAGGGAGTTAAAGGTGCTTCGCTACCTCCTACCAAAAATTTATCGGCCATACCGCTTTGTAGCCAAGCGATTCCGTTTAAAACTGAATGTAATGCCGTAGAACAAGTAATGGAATGGGAAATTTCCGGTCCCTTCGTTTGTAAATCGTGCGCTACCCAAGAAGATATATTACCAAGGGTAGTTGTGGGCGAAGCTAGTGTGGCCGTCTTTTTGTACTCTAAAAATTCCTTGTGGTACTGTTCAAATAAAGAAGTAGCACCACGCGAGGACCCGATATTGATTCCAAAGTTATCAGCCGCTTTCCAACCGGCTTGTACAATCACTTTTCTTGATGCAACCAAAGCGAACAAAACGGAATCATCCAATTTTTTATACTTCGTATCCGACTTTCGAAGTGTTTCTATTTCCTTCCTCCCACCTTTGGTCAATGGTGCCAACCACTCCTTATGAACATCAAACATTCGTTGTTGAAAAAAATGTTCTGGTTTCTTGTAACTGGACCACACCTCTTCAAGGGAAGTCCCCAAAGCAGAAATAGAACCAATAGCAGTAATTGAAATAGGTTGAATCACGAAAAATGAATTATTGGACAAAAGTAAAAGTTCTTATCTTCATGAAAGCAAAACCATATAAAAAACAATGAACAACGAATTGGTTGAATACCCAAATTGGTGGAAAAGAAACTGGAAATGGGCAGTACCTTTAGGTGGTTGTTTGAGCTTACTAACTGTATTTATCCTATTTATTGGGTCATTGTTCTATGGAGTAACGGCAGTATTAGAAGAATCTCAACCCTACGAATATGCGCTCGAAAAAATAAACCAAGACGAAGAAATCATAAGTGCTTTAGGTTCGCCCATTGTAAAGAACGGGATGATACAAGGTAGTTACAACAGTATCAATGGAAACAAAACAGCAGATATGAAAATTCCTATTTCAGGCCCTAAGGATTCCGGAACCTTGTTTGTAAAAGCCACTGGGAAAGATGATAACTGGACATACGATGAAATTAGGGTAGAAATCAAGGATGATGAACATATTGATCTGTTAGAGGAAACTTCAGAAGACTTTTAGCGCGCTTCTAATAGTATCATAGATTTTGTTCAACTGCCCATCCGTCATCACAAAAGGCGGAAGCACGTACACTGTATTCCCAAGTGGCCTCAAAATAACTCCCCTTTCCATAAAAAATTGGTACAATTTATCGCGCAGGTTTCCATAACGCTCCATCTCTATATTCAAATCTAGTGCCAAAATAACACCCATGCAGCGTGCATTCTCCACTTTTGGATTGCCCCTAACCTCAGCCACAAAGCGTTCATGAGCGTTTTTTATAACATTACGCCGTTCCACTATTTGGGGTGATTCCAATAAATCTAAGCCAGCCAATACCGCAGCACATCCAATGGGGTGCGCGCTAAAGGTATGGGCATGAAAAAAACCTTTTGAAATCTCATCGCTTAGAAAGCGATCGTACACTTCCTGGGAGCAACTGGTAATACTCAAAGGAAACATCCCGGCCGTTAGTGCCTTGCTTAAACACATGATATCCGGTTTGTGCTGCATATTCTCCGAAGCGAAATTTTTACCTGTTTTTCCAAAACCGGTCATAATTTCATCGGCAATACAAAGAATTCCGGCATTCTTGCACACTTCCAAAAGCGCATCCAATCCGGCTGCAGAATGAAATTTCATTCCCGCCGCGCCTTGTACCAAAGGTTCATAAACAAAGGCCGCACATTCATTTTTTTTAATAACATCTTGGAGCTTTGAAATAATTGCTTCCAAATTATGATTTTGCGGCACTGGAATGCGTTCTACTTTTAACAGAAAATCCTCAAATGGTCCGTTGTAGGAAGAGAGCCCCGAAGCACTCATCGCACCAAAGGTATCGCCATGAAACCCATCTTCAAACGCAATTAAGGTATCGCGTTTATCGCCGTGATTATGATGGTACTGTAAGGCCATTTTTATCGCTGCTTCCACTGCAGTGGAGCCATTATCATTAAAAAATATCCTAGCTTGGTTCTTTGGAAGTAGCGGCAATAACCTTTCGGATAACTGTACAGCTGGCTCATGGGTAAACCCGCTGAACAGAACAAAATCCAATTGCTTCATCTGGGCGGTCATGGCTTCAATAATGTATGGATTACCATGGCCGTACATACTGGTGTACCACGATGCGATGCCATCTATATATTCGTTTCCTGCTTCATCCCAAAACAAGGCTCCTTCGGCCTTAACAATGCCCAAGGGCGCTGCTGCCGTTTTATGCTGTGTCAACGGATGCCATAGGTGTTTTTTATCTCTTTCAGGAAGATTTTTCAATTGAAGCTATTTTGTTGCACAAGGTTTTACGTATTTTGCAAAGATGGGAAATAAAAATTTTGGAAAGGTGGTGATTATTGTTCCCTGCTACAACGAATATAGCAGACTTCCACTTTCCGAGATTCAGAATTTCCTTGGAAAAGAACTGAACACGACCCTTTTTTTTGTAGATGACGCTTCTACAGACAATACCATTGACAGACTACTGACCTTAGAAAAAGAGTTTCCGAATCAAGTATTAAAAGTATCAAATACCATAAATTTAGGCAAGGCAGAATCTATCAGAAAGGTTGTCTTACACTGTTTAGAGGAAAACATAGGTGAAAACTTTGCCTATTTAGATGCAGATTTAGCTACCTCTTTAGAGGAATGTTACTCTTATTTACACTATTTGCAAGATGGAAAGACATTTGTTTTTGCCTCTAGAATACTTAAAATAGGCTCTATTGTGGAACGAAAATTTTCCCGGTTTTTGTCCGGGAGGATAATCGCCTCTTTTATTTCCAATATTTTGGATATTAAAGTGTATGATACCCAATGCGGGTGCAAAGTATTTACTAAAGAAATTGCGGTCCTGGCGTTCAAGAAACCGTTTATATCTAAATGGCTATTTGATGTGGAGATTTTCAGCAGAATACTCAATCATTACGGCAAATCAAATGCACTGGAGCTCATGGATGAAATTCCCGTTAAAAGATGGGTAGACAAAGGCGATTCCAAGGTTAAACTCTCCTATTTCTTTCGCTTATGGGTAGATTTGTATCGTATTTGGCAGAGCCATCAACAAAATTTAAAGGTACATGGCTAATCAGGTTATAAATACAATTCTGGCTAAATGCAAGATTCTTAACAGCAGGGCTGTATTTCTGATACTCTTTTTAGTTTCCCTCTTTATTCGGTTTCCGTTTTTTTTTCGGGATTATGTAGATCGTGATGAAAGTACATTTATATTGGTTGCCCAATCTTGGGTAGAAGGTAATTTACCCTTTACCGAACTTTGGGATGTAAAGCCCCCGCTTACCTTTTTCTTTTTTGCTAGTATTATTTATGCATTTGGCAAGAGCATTTTTACCATTCGTCTTTTTGGGGTGTTATTGGTTACCATAAGTTCATTTTTTACCTATAAAATTGGCGCTCATATTGCCACTAAAAAGATAGGTTTTTGGTGCGCAATCGCTGCCGTTCTCCTTCAAAGTTTATTCGGAAGCTTGCAAGGCGTTATGTCCGAACATATTACCATGGCCTTTTTTATGCCTGCCGTTTATATTCTTTTAAAAAATCGAAAGTTTTTAATGGTGTTCCTTGCCGGTATTCTTATGGGTATTGCGCTCATGGTAAAGTTAAATATGGCGTATGCCGTTCTTTTTATAGGACTGTACCAGCTATATAACCATATCATGGAGAAAGACTATCGAAATGGTATATGGAAAACGATGGCCTACGGATTGGGAATACTTTCTATCATTGGACTAACCATACTCCCCTACTTTTTGGCAGACCAATTGGACCTTTGGTATAATTCCGTGGTAAAAGCTCCACTTGCCTATTCCGAATCGAGACGTTATTCAATTTTTAAATTGATGCCCATTCTGATTATTCTAAGTGCCTTTTTTGGGTTTGTGTGGAAAAAAGGATCTGTTGATTTTAAACAACCCGCGATTCAAATCCTTTTTATAACTATTATAGGTGTGGTATTGTCCTTCGTTAAAGGTGGTAGGGTAAACGGACACTATTTAATTCAATTACATCCATTATTGATAGTTTTTGTTGGCATTACCCTTTCCCACATACGATGGCATTTTAATCCAAAAATTAGAAACCTAATACTATTATTGATGGTATTGATACCCATGGAAAGCTATCTGGAATATGGTAATATCATCAAAAACAAAATAGACAAAGGAACTTTCTACAATGGGGAGGGAATCTCAGTCCCTGCCTTTATCGTTGAAAATAATCTGGATAAAAAGAATATTCTGTTTTTAGAATACCATATCGGGTACTGGTTTCTCAATGTAAATCCACCTACAAAGATAGCTACCCATCCAAGTAATTTGTGCAAAGACGAAATGTTCGAGTTCTTTGACAACCCTAGAAAAACATCGGTAGAAGAACTAGAATATATTATGGAAGAACTTAGGCCGAAAACAGTTATACTTAGAAAGGACAAACGAATTTTTGATAAAAAAGAAGTAGAGGAAAATACCTATATAGAGGCATATTTGGAAAAACACTACAAACTACATGCGGTAGTCGAAAACGCAGAAATATTACAGCGTTTAGAGGGTCTCTAAAATGTGCTTAAACTTCTCTGCGTAGCGTTTGATCACAGATTTATCAAAACTTTCCTCCTCTTGAATCCTACCTAGTAACGAAACCCCGGTTTTATGTAAAATGATGTTCTCCGTATGTGGGTTGGCATTCCCACTAAATAAGACCGACACATCATAACCCTTTTGTTGCAACCAGCCAATGGTTAACAAAGTATGGTTTATACTGCCTAAATAATGTCTAGAAACCACAACAACCTTGTAGCTGGGCATGATAATATCAAATATAGTATCCTCTTCGTTCAAGGGAACCAAAATACCACCAGCACCTTCAATGACCAAATGATTATTGGTCGCCGGCTCGTTTATATGGAAACGATCTATGCGAACGCCATCTATTTCCGCAGCAGCATGAGGACTCATAGGTGTTTTTAGCTCATAACTACTTGGATGAATTACCGTTTTTGTATTTGAGATAAGACCCGCTACTTTATGACTGTCTGTATTATCCAAGTCTCCAGCTTGCACTGGCTTCCAATAATCTGCCTCTAAAGCCTCTGTAATTATAGCAGAAGCAATTGTTTTGCCCACTTCGGTTGATATTCCTGTAACAAATATTTTCTGCATGTTCAACTGGGTTTGGTGATTATTCCACAATTTAAACACTTATATTTTCTTTTTTCAAAAAATGGGAAAAGTTTATTAAAAATACCCTTTCTGGTATAATACACTTCGGATTTTGTAGCCTTGCAATTAGGACAAACTATGGGATTGTTATCGTCATCTAGCGCATAGGCACGTACCTCATTGTATATAGCGATAGCCCGTTCTTTATCCTTATAATACACCTGCAATTTTACGCCACCAATAGCATTGCTGATAAGCGGGTCGGAATTTAACGTATTTTCGTCCCTAAGAAAGACAGGAATGCCCTCGGACTCTAATTTACCCTTAATTATCTGGACGTCAGCCGCATATTCAAAAGAAGCTAGTCGATAAAAAGTTTCTTCCATAGCATTATAAATAGGATGATAATAATTTTAAGATTAATCCTAATTCTTCTTTGGAATTATAGCTATGTATACAGAAACGCAGTCGCTCCTGCCCCTCCGGTACGGTTGGTGAAAGTATCGCTTTTACTCCAAACCCCTTATCTACAAGCTTTCCAGAAACGGTTTTTGCTTTGCCCGAGCCCGTTATGATGCAAGACTGAATAGCAGACTCACTTGTAATAAAATGCTTTTGTAGTCCTTGCGCTTTTAGTTCTTTTTTAAAATAGGTAATATTTCCTCTCAACTTTTCCACTTCTTCCTTACCGGATTCTTTGAAAAATTCATGTGCTGCAATAATGGTAGCCAATGCATGTGGGGAAAGTGCCGTGGTGTAAATAAAAGGTTTGGCAAAATTCACCAAAAAATCGACTAACTCAGTAGACCCAAGAACGGCTGCTCCATGGCATCCATACCCTTTACCAAAAGTAACCGTTCTAGCAAAAACCTTATTTTCCAGATTAAGCTGGGGTATAATTCCGTCTCCATTTGTCCCGTTGCATCCTACCGCATGAGCTTCATCAACAATTAAATGATACCCATTTTTGGTCGTATAAGCCGCAAAAGCTTTTAAATCTGGCGTATCGCCATCCATGGAAAAAACACTCTCCGTTACCACATAAATAGTTGTATCTACTCCCATTTGAGTTTTGTTCAGCGCTATCTTTTCCTTTAAACTATCTATACTATTATGTTTAAAATGATAGGCCTTTGCGTTACTCATTCGTATACCCTCACGAATACTGGCGTGTATAAGTTCGTCATATAAAATTAAATCCCCACGCTGTGGCACCGCACTAAAAATACCCATATTGGCATCATAGCCAGAATTGAAGACGAGTGCTGCTTCGGACGTATAAAAGGTAGCCAACAATGGTTCTAAAATTCTATACAATTTATGATTTCCTGATAGTAGTCGCGAACCTCCCGACCCATTAGATGCCACACCTTCATTTAGGAGTAACTGAAAGGTCTTGGAAAATAGGGCATCATTTTTCGCAAAACCTAAATAATCGTTGGACAAAAAATCTATAGTGCCATCCGTTGCCGATAATTTACGCAATGTCCCTTGACTTTTGCGCACATCCAGCATCTTAGCCAGTTTTTCTGGAAATTGAATCATCCCACAAAAATAATATTTCTATTGCATCATTATTATAATTAGTATCGAATTGATGGCAGAAATTAATTTTTTGGAGAGATTGATTAAATACTTCAACAGTTGTTTAAACTCTCAATGAAAATATCGAATTAATAATTTGATATTTAACAACTTAGAAATAGCGACAAACACTAAAATTTGATTAAAACAAGTTTAAAAAATCGGCTATGTTTAGGAGAAAATTTAAATTCGTGTCTTATTTATGAATTTTCCTACTTTTTTACTACTATTTGTAGAAATGATTTCTTGAGGATGCTATGAAAGATAATAAAAACAACAATACAACAAGACCGGATATTCTTGAATCCTACGGGTTGTTAGACAGCACACAAGAAGAACTATACGATAATATTACAAGCCTAGGCGCAAGTATCTGCAATGCAGAAATATGCCTAATTACCCTTGTAAGCAACTCCAAAGAATGCTATAAATCGCATTTTGGTGTTACACTTGACAATATCCCTGTAGGCACAAGGTTTTTCCAATACATGATTACCAACAACATACGAGAACTAATTATAGCAGATACGACCAAGGATCCAAGATTCATGAAGGATTCTTGGGTGGTATCACATCCAAACATCAATTTTTTCGCTGGTGTGTTGTTAATGAATCCAGAGGATATACCCTTCGGGGTCTTGAGCATAATGGACTCCAAACCTCAAAAACTTAATAACTATCAACGTAAAGCACTTCATACCTTAGCCCAACAAATTCTTCAACTTTTTGAACTTCGAAAAACAACGATAAGGTTTGAAAAAACAAAAGCTGAACTAAAATCCAAAGAAACGCTCTTAAATAGTATCATAGAATCTACTGAAATAGGGATTTGGAAATGGGAAAAAACATCTGATTTTATACAACTAAATACCGAGGGAGCCGAGATTATCGGGGAATACACAAAGGGATCAAAACAGTTGACCATAGAAGATTGGAAGAGTAGAATTCATCCGAAGGATCTCGAACAGACGCTTAACAAACTGGATAACTGTTTTGCAAAAAAAAATAAGGTGTACACCATTTCCTATAGAATTTTTGACCATCAAAAAAATGTACTATGGGTAAAGGAGACAGGTAAGGTTCTTGAATGGAACCAAAACCTCGAACCCCTAATTATACAAGGAACCTTTTTTAATATTACAGAGGAGGTAGACCGCACTGCTGAACTTGAAATGGCAAAAAAAAATCAAGAATCCCTTATTAATAGTACCAAAGATCTTTTATGGTCTGTAGATACCCAATACAACTTTATAATAGCAAACAAAGCTTTTGAACAGATGATGCGGGCAAACTTGGGACGTAAGCTTTATCCAGGTGAGTCTGCCCTTATTAAGGAATTTGATAAAGAAAACCTTATAAAGTGGAAATCCTATTATGACAGAGCCCTAAGCGGCGAGCAGTTTTCCATAAAAGAAAAACTAGAAGATTCATCTAATCCTAAAACTGCCTATGGGCTAATTTCGTTAAATCCAATTTATGATGACGATAACGAATTGTTAGGAGTCTCCTGTTTTTCAAAAGACATCACCGCAGAAGTGCTGTTACAGCAGGTTACGCTTAAAGCAAAAGAAGAAACGGATAAGATTTTGAACACCTCTCTTGATATAATCTGTACCGTTGATAAGAATGGCTATTTTTTAACTATTAATAAGGCTTGTTATAGTATTTGGGGTTATACCCCTCAGGAACTCATAGGTAAAAAATATACAGATTTTGTTTGCCCAGATGATATAAACGCATCTTTAGAAGTAGAAAAACAAGTGGTTCGCGGAGAAAAAATACGCTATTTTGAAAATAGATATTTGCATAAGGGCAATTATTTAGTACCTATGATTTGGTCTGCTAACTGGGATGATGAAGAAGAAATTATGTACTGTATTGCGAGGGACAATACAGAAATAAAAAGAGCAGCTGAGCAGTTAGCAAAAAGTGAGCTTCGCTTTAAAGCCCTCGTTCAAGAAGGCACCGAGATGTTTGGCATTATTGACGAGCATGGAAATTATATCTATGTAAGTCCAAGCTCCACTAAGGTGCTGAATATCGACCCGGATACGTTTATTGGTACTAATGCTTTCGAATACATTCATCCTGACGACCAAAAGAGGCTACAATCAGAGCTTGTAGAAATAGTAGACAAGAAACAAACGGTAACAACTTCCTATAGATTTAAAAATAAGGAAGGAGAATGGCGGTGGCTCGAGACAATTGCTACCAACCAATTAGATGAACCCCATATTAGAGGTATTGTTCTAAATACGCGTGACATAACGGAGAGAAAAACAACTGCAGAGCAGTTAGTGCAAAGTGAACGTCGTTTTAAAACCCTGGTACAGGAAGGAACGGAGCTCATAGCCATTTTTGATCAAGAAGCCAACTTTACCTATGTAAGTCCCACGTCCAATAGGACACTAAATATCTCTCCGGAATTACTCGTAGGAACCAATGCATTTGAACATATACATCCTGATGATCATGATGAGGTATATGCACAGTTTTTAGAGACCTTAAAAAACCCACAAGTATATATTAAACCTTTTAGGTTTAAAAACGGAGATGGGGAATGGACCTGGTTAGAAACCATTGCTACAAATAAAACAGAGGAACCAACTATAAACGGTATCGTGGTAAACACTAGAGATGTTACAGATCGCATATTACATCTAAAGGCAATTGAGGAACAAAACAAAGTATTACGTGAAATTTCTTGGAACCAATCACATGTCGTGAGGGCCCCGGTAGCCCGTTTAATGGGCTTAATAAACCTAATTAAAGAAGGGGGTACGGAAACGGAAGAAAAAGAAAAAATTCTTAACTTTATAGTAAGCTCGGCAGAAGAAATAGATAATGTTATCAAGAAAAACGTGGAGCAAACCACAAAAATAACAGATTTATAAATTTTAAAATGAAGTATGAATTAGTGCTGGTCGAAGACGACCCAATATTTACTTTTCTATTAGAAAAAGCTATAAAAGGCGTAGGATTGCAAGGCACTATTTTGAATTTCTCCAATGGCCTTCTCGCTGTAGAGTATTTTAAACACAATTATACCTTAGAACATAACTACGTTATTTTCCTAGACCTAAATATGCCTACAATGGACGGGTATGAATTCATGAACGTTTTCAAGGAAATGGCACATACAGAGAATACTATGGTCTTTATCCTTACCTCTTCTAGAAGTCAAAGTGATATTGATATTTTTAAAAGCAATCCGTTTGTGGCAAGGTATATTACCAAACCTATTAGCGAGACAATTATTAAAAGTTTAAAAGAACTCATAGAAGAAAAATTTGGAAATAAAACCATTGTTTAAACCATCGCGAGTAATAAAGGATTCAAAACGTGAATATTTTTAAATCATAGGGCTTTAGTATCTTAGCCAAAAATTATTTCCATGCGATCTTTACTATTTATTCCTGTACTTTTTTTATCTGTTTTATCCCTGGTAGCACAAACCAATACCTACAGTATTTCGTTTGAGAATGCAGCACACCATGAAGCCAACATAACAGTCAATTTCCCAAACGTCATTAGCGATACTCTGGAGGTGCGTATGAGCCGTTCTTCTCCCGGCCGTTATGCATTGCATGAATTTGCAAAAAATGTATACAATTTTATAGCAACGGATGGTAAAGGAGACCCTTTAAAAATATATAGAAAAGACCCGTACTCTTGGTTTGTTTATAATCACAACGGCACTGTAAATATTGCATATACCCTCTTTGGAAACCGTGGTGATGGAACCTACTCACAAATAGATGAAACCCATGCACACTTAAACATCCCGGCAACGTTTATGTATGCACCCGCTTTGAAAGACAGGAAAATAGAAGTGGATTATAAGGTTAGAGAGGACTTAAATTGGAAGATCGCTACCCAATTACCCCTTGTTTCTGGTACTACATATTCTGCTCCCAACCTGTATTATTTTATGGATTCCCCTACGGAAATAAGCAACTTTGGATTACAGGAATTCGATGTAAATGGGCAGAACGTACGTTTAGCGCTACACCACAATGGTACTGCCGAAGAATTAAACACCTATTTTGAAAAAGTCAAAAAAGTTGTATTGGAACAAGAAAAAGTATACGGTGAATTACCCAATTTTGATTATGGCTCCTATACCTTTTTAGCATGTTATATTCCCAATGCCTCGGGTGACGGTATGGAGCATAGAAACTCTACTATCCTAACCAGTACTCGAAGTTTAGCTGAAGGTGGTATGGACCGAAATATAGGTACGGTATCCCACGAATTCTTTCATGCCTGGAACGTAGAACGTATTCGTCCCAAATCTTTGGAACCCTTCAATTTTGGTGCCGCAAATATGAGCGGAGCGCTTTGGTTTGCCGAAGGTTTTACCAGCTATTACACCAATCTTATTCTTTGTAGAGCCGGACTTATTTCTGCTGAGGAATATGTAGAAGGTTTGTCAGGAACCTTTAACTATGTTTGGAATTCCCCAGCAAGGCAATTCTTCAATCCTATTGAAATGAGCTTTCAGGCACCCTTTGTAGATGCAGCAACTTCCGTAGATCCTGTAAATAGGGAAAATACATTTATTTCGTATTACTCCTATGGCAGTGTCCTTGGCTTAGCGCTAGACTTATCCCTAAGAGAAAAGGGGTTAAATCTTGATGATTATATGAAGTTAGTCTGGAATACTTATGGCAAGGGCGAAACACCGTATACTATAGCGGACCTTCAAGGAAGTTTAAATACTTACGCTGGAAATAATTTTGGAGATGACTTTTTCAACACATACATCCACAGTAGTGGAATGCCCGACTACAAAGAACTTCTTGCCTCACATGGAGTCCTCTTAAAACAAAATACAGACCTGGCCTACTTTGGTGCTGCGGTAAAAATAAATGATGAGTTGAATGGTGTTCTTGTTAGCAATCCCAACATTGGAAGTCCGGCCTACAGTGCCGGTTTAGATAAGGGAGACATCTTAAGTAGCATTAACAATAGCCCTTTTCCTAACGAGCAGTCTTTTGATGCTTTTATCAAAACTCAAAAAATAGGGGATACGCTGAACCTCGCATTTGAGCGTTATGGTGTCAAAAAGAGTACACTGGTCATATTGGAGACAGACCCTGAATACAAAATAACACTAATGGAAAAAGAAGGGAAAACACCCAGTAAAAAAACCCTTCAAAAGAGAACTGCATGGTTAAAAAGAGATTATTAAAAGTTAGCGCATTCAAATAACGTTTTTATCTCTCACTAAAATTCATCAAAAAAAGCCATACATAATGTATGGCTTTTTTTGATTGTTGTGAACATGAGGCAGATTTAATCAGCCAACACGATTACTTTATTGTCTTTTAATTCAATGGTACCGCTTGAAATTGCCAATATAGTTTTACCATTAGCATCTTTCGTAAACTTGTCCTCGTGCTCTTCTTCAATAATCACATTACCCTCAACCTTTACTTTCCCTTTTTGCAACAAGGAAACTATAGGTGCATGGCCCTGTAACATTTGAAACTCCCCATTAATTCCTGGAACGGTTACCGATTTGACTTCTCCTGCAAATAAGGTTGCTTCTGGCGATACGATTTCTAAATACATTTTCTTATAGTATTAAGTAACTAGTAAAAAGTAAAAAGTACTACATACTCATTACTTTGCACTTATTACTAAAATTTAAGCTTCGGCCAACATTTTCTCACCCGCTTCAATAGCTTCCTCGATAGTTCCTTTAAGATTAAAAGCTGATTCTGGTAAATGATCAAGCTCACCATCCATAATCATATTAAAGCCTTTGATAGTTTCCTTGATATCAACAAGAACACCTTTAAGACCTGTAAACTGCTCCGCTACGTGGAAAGGTTGAGACAAGAAACGTTGTACACGTCTTGCTCTACCTACAGCTAACTTATCTTCTTCGGATAATTCTTCCATACCAAGGATGGCAATGATATCCTGTAACTCTTTATATCGTTGTAACAACTCTTTCACTCTTTGAGCACATGCGTAGTGATCTTTACCTAAAATCTCTGCTGTTAAAATTCTCGATGTAGAATCCAAAGGATCTACCGCTGGATAAATACCTAGCTCAGCAATCTTACGGGATAAAACCGTTGTGGCATCCAAGTGAGCAAACGTAGTTGCCGGTGCCGGATCCGTTAAATCATCCGCAGGTACGTAAACCGCCTGTACAGATGTAATAGAACCTCTCTTTGTTGATGTGATACGCTCTTGCATGGCGCCCATCTCCGTTGCCAGAGTTGGTTGATATCCTACCGCTGATGGCATACGACCTAAAAGTGCCGATACCTCTGATCCTGCTTGTGTAAAACGGAATATGTTATCTACAAAGAATAATACATCTTTTCCTTGACCTTCACCAGCACCATCACGGAAAAACTCTGCAATAGTCAATCCAGAAAGGGCAACACGTGCACGTGCTCCTGGTGGTTCGTTCATTTGTCCAAAAACGAAGGTAGCTTTAGAGCCTTTCATCGCTTCTTTATCTACTTTAGATAAATCCCATCCGCCTTCTTCCATAGAATGCATGAAATCGTCTCCATATTTTATAATACCCGACTCTAACATCTCACGAAGTAAATCGTTTCCTTCACGAGTCCGTTCCCCTACTCCTGCGAATACAGAAAGACCACCGTGACCTTTAGCAATGTTATTAATCAGCTCTTGAATTAGTACCGTTTTACCAACACCTGCACCACCGAACAATCCAATCTTACCTCCTTTTGCATAGGGCTCAATTAAATCAATTACCTTGATACCCGTGAACAAGACTTCTGTAGAAGTTGTTAAATCCTCAAATTTTGGTGCTTCACGGTGAATTGGTAGTCCATCCTTGCCAGCTTTAGGTAAATCACCCAAACCATCGATAGCATCTCCGATTACGTTAAATAAACGACCATATACATCGTCCCCTACGGGCATTTGTATCGCAGCTCCAGTGGCAACAACTTCAGTCCCTCTGCTTAGACCATCAGTAGAATCCATAGATATGGTCCGTACTGTATTCTCCCCAACATGAGACTGTACCTCCAATACCAATATGGACTTGTCCTTATTGACGATTTCCAAAGAATCATATATTTTTGGAAGGTCTGCTCCTGATTGAAACTCTACATCAACCACGGGGCCAATGATTTGCGAAACTTTACCTGTAACTTTTGACATTACTATTCTGTTTATATATTCGTTTAAACTAAGCTTGAAAATGCTGTCATTTTCAGGCTGCAAAGATATGTGTTTTCAATTTAAACCAAAACTGTTTTTTTGGCTTTTTTAAAAACAAGAAAGGCGCCCTATGGGCGCCTTAAAAATATGTTTTGATTCAATAGCTTCTATTGCAGTGCAGGAGAATAATTCGTTGGATAATTACCAATATTCACAAAATTACCTGATGCTTCAAAATTACTGCCATAGGTAGCATCTATCGACTTCATAAATTCGTTCGCTATAAATGCGTATCCTCTAGCTGTTGGGTGTATACCATCTAAAGAAAAAGCGCTCCCCGTAACCAAATTAGAGGCTATGGTATACTGCCCACTGGTAATGCCACTATCCGCGAGTTGGTTTAAAAGAGCGTTCGCATCAACAAAAGCCAAACCTGCCGCACTGGCAGCCGCCTCAATGACATTATTAAAAGCAGCAGTTGCTACTGCAATTTCTTCTTGTTCACTAGGCAGCAACACCCATTTGTCTTCCAATGGCAATGAGATACCTTCTACAGCAAACTGCCCAGCTAACCCTGCTGGCAATCCTTGTGCTGCTAACGCACCTGCTACTTCCAAATTCACTGTGCCAATTACCGAAGCAGAAGGCAAAACAAATAAATCTTCGGGGGTAGCTTCTCTCGTTTGTCCATAGGTACTTCCCAATAATCCGGCAACTAAAGGTGCCGCTTGCGCTGGCAAACCAAAAGATTGCACAAAGGCAGGGAATGTTGGACTTTGCAATAGTACCCCTGCAATCTGGGCGGACAAATCGGGTAAGGTTTCATCTTTAATTACCACTTCGCTATCCGCGGTCGTAGAAAAAACAATAGAACGTTCCGGAACTCCTAAAAATGCATAAACTTGATTCAATTGACCAAAAATCCCATTTAACGTGGGTATTTGAGCTGCAAAGTCTTCGTTAGTAAGCTCTAAAGGGTTATGAGGTACCGTTGTAAAATGAGGCACATCGGTTACATTAGGTATATTGGCGACCACGCCACCTGTACCATTGGCACTTAATGCACCAATCAAGGCATTATACGTATTTGTAAAGCCAACTCCTGGAGGACCATCCACCGGCGTTATAGGATTCGTACCATCACCACCAGTGGTAGCATAGCCTAAAACATCATTGTTTCCAATCCATAACGAAAAGAAGGTTGGCGCTTGAACAAGAGCATCATTCAGCATTGTTGCCGTAGGACTAGAAGCCATTCGCACAAAGAATGGATTGGCCAGTGGTACGGGCAAGGCTAAATTTGCAGGATTACCATACCCATCAAAAAGTAAATGAAAACTTTTGGCACCAGGTACACCCATATTATTGAAAGGCCCTGTTGGATTATTTAAAACGATATCCGTAGTAACCGTTACATTACCGATAATACTCTCCAATGGAACTGGACCAGCACCACCAAAAACAAGTCTAGGACTCTGTATACGTGCTCCACCTGCAGCAAGACCACCAAAATTATCGTTTGTCAAAGGCTGGGTAAAAGCACCTCCACCGGCCAAGGCAAATTTCTGTGACAAAATATTTGGCAAGGAATTCTCTTGAGAAGCTATAAAAAGCGCCCCGTCCGTAAAGCCAGCAGTAAGCGAGTTACCTAACGCAACATAATTAGAAAAATCAGCAGAACCAGCAGTTAAATCTGGCAAGACTTCTTCTATAATCGGATCTAAGTCTACATCCTCAGGGTCGTTGCAATTCGTCAAGAAAATCAGTGAGGAAGCAAAAAATATATATTTAAAATTTTTCATGTCAAATATGATTTGATTTTTTAGTTGTTGATAATCCAAGACACATAGTAAATAGAACCTATGAAGCCAGTTCCGAATGCCGTAAAGTATTCATCACCCAATAAGTTATTACCACCTACCTTAAAGGTAGATTTGATACTAGGAACACGGTAGTTTATTTGCGCGTCCACTACATGAAATTCAGGTATGATTCCGTTACCAAAGGTTGCCTCCCAGTAGTAATCATCACTGAAACGATAGTTTACATTAAAGCCAAAGTTATTGAACAACTCGTCATTTCCAAAGGATGCCTTAAACTGATGTTCCGGCGTATTGAACTGTACCTGAAAATCAGGATTTGCCGCACGGTCAAAATCCAGTTTTGTGAAGGTATAACTACCACTTAAATCAAAATCACCGAATACCTTGGCGCTTAATCCTAAGGAAGCCCCGTAAGAAGCTATATCGGCATCAGAATTCGTATAGGCTTGGTATACTACTGTATCGTCGTTGGCTAAAGCAGCCAAAGAAAGTGAGTTGTCGCCAACTGTACCATACAACGGCGCAACAACGTTCTCGGGAGAAAGAAAATCTTGATATTGATTGAAATAGGTACTAAAATCTATAACCAATTTATCTACTTTTCCACGGTAGCCTATCTCATAAGAGGTGACCTGTTCTGGCTGAACTACGCTAGGATTACCCACTTCAATATCTGCAGGGTTTCCACTTGCAGCAAAGCGTTGTAACGAAGCTGCTGAAAAAGAATTTTCATAGGCCGCCCTACCGGTCTGTGTAATGGTGGCCGGTTGTCCTAACAACTGCCCTCCACCACTCACATCGTAGGAATCGGTATAGCGGTCCAAGTTATCGGGTGCGGCACCCACCAAAATAGCTCTACCTGCATTAAGGCCAATGAACAAATCCTGTGTGGTTGGGTTTCTAAAACCTGTTTGTACAGAGGCTCTAACATTATGGTTTCTATTAATGGTATATCCTGCGGATATCCTAGGTGAAAAGAATCCATCAAAAAATTCATTTTTATCGTAACGCACCGATCCGGTAAGCTTTAAGCTTTGTTCTCCTGCCAATTCAATGTTTTTTTGAATCTGCGTATACAATCCAAACTCATTATATTCAATAGGTCCATCTACATCGGTATAAATAGTGCCAAAGGAATTTAGCTGAAATTCGCGAAAGGAACCTCCCACCTGTACTTCGGCCCAATCCCACAAATGCCCAAAGTTATAATTTGCATCCGCGTGGTAGTATTTTGATGCATCTGCAAATCTGGAACCTGTAGTCAAATCAGGATCTTGTGTTACGCGGTCAAATGCGGCCTGAAATTCGGGGGTTCCAGGTAATAAGCGTCCCGTCTCGGCTTGTGCTCTAGCTGCGGCATGTGCCTGCGCTTCTGTGGCACCCCCTAACGTGGCCTGAACGAATGCCCCTGTATATTCTCCAAACCACTGTTGGTCACCCTTCCATGAACGATTAATGTTTACCGCAGTAAAGACCATGTCATACGAATCACCTGCCTTGTCTCCTACCATATATCCCCTAACAAAGAAGTTATCGTTCTTAATCTCAATCTTATGCTGCTCCTGAAAAAAGTTCCGGATGTTATATCGGTTAGTACCTTGGTAAATGGTATTACCCGTTCCCACTTTTCCTACATAGGACAATTCTAGACTATTCCCTTCAATGGGACGGTAATAAAGGCCCCAATCCGATTTGATACTTCTGGCTGTATAATCTGTCAAATCACGTTCATTATACCCAGTTCTACTTACATTTACCGAAGGGACTAAAGCATTGGCGCCCGCTGGCAAAACCCCCAAACCCTCTAGGGTGACAGCTACTCCTTTAATATTGGTAGAAACCAAATCGCCATACACGTTTGTGCCATCATAGTCCAAATCTGCCCTGGTTTGTCCAGGATTGAATCGATCTACTTCACTAGTAGCGGCCCAATCGGTACCATCCAAATATCCAAAGTTCCATTTTACGGCAAATTTATCGCTAAACTTGTGCGCGGCCCTAATACCAACGTCGGTATAGGAGTTGGTTCCTGCTGCCTCTTGCGAAGTAACTCCCTGCTTTACAGAAGCACTTATCCCTTGGTAATCAAAAGGACTTTTACTACGCATAAAAAGAATTCCGTTAAAAGCATTTGCACCATACAGCGCAGAAGCTGCACCCGGCAATAATTCCACACTCAACACGTCTGGCTCTATCAAACCTGCCAAGTTCCCAATGGGGAAGTTCAAGGCCGGCGTAGAATTGTCCATACCGTCTACCAATTGCATAAAACGCGTGTTGGCAAAGGTGGCAAAACCTCTGGTGTTTACAGATTTAAAGGTTAAACTGTTAGTGTTTACATCAACACCTTTCAAATTTTCTAAACTACCATAGAAGTCTGCAGAAGCAGTATTCTTGATAGCTTCAAGGCCAATACGCTCCACCGTTACAGGGGATTCGAAAATACGTTCAGGCGTTCTGGAAGCAGACAACACTACCTCGTCCAAGAATGTCTGCGCCTCCTGTAGCACTACATTTACCGTTTGATTTGGAGTAGTTATGTTTTCACGTACTTCTGAATACCCTAAACTGGAAATAACAATTGTAAAGGGGGGAGCTTCTGAGGTTTCTAAAACAAAATTACCGTCAAAATCTGCGGTGGTACCTATTGTGGTCCCAGCAATTACAATATTGGCCGCTGGAATAGGCTGGTTGTTTTCATCAACAACGGTTCCACTAATAGTCGTTTGAGAGAATCCAAATACTCCAAACAACATCAATGCTAAAAACTGTATCGTTTTCATTCTTTTATTTGAGTTTAAATTAGTTGGGATGAAGATACAGATTATTTTAAACGCATAATAACAAAACAAAAAAAATTATGCATGCATAGTATTACTATGGCAAAATAAGACTACTTCTTTTATGAATTTCATAAAAGAAGAAAGAGGTCCCTAACAGTAAGGACCTCTTTTTAACACTATTTTTTTTAAATTTTTATTCTACTGTAACCGACTTTGCTAAATTTCGAGGCTGATCTACGTTACACCCTCTCATTACCGCGATATGGTACGATAACAATTGCAAAGGAATTGTCGTCAAAAGCGGCGTAAGACTTTCCAAAGTTTCAGGCACTTCGATTACATGATCGGCAAGATCTCTAACTTGCTCATCGCCTTCTGTTACAATGGCTATTATTTTACCCTTCCTAGATTTTATTTCCTGAATATTACTAACGACTTTTTCATAATGTCCTTTTTTGGTGGCTATTACAAAAACAGGCATATGTTCATCGATCAAAGCAATAGGGCCGTGCTTCATTTCTGCGGCGGGATACCCTTCCGCATGAATGTAGCTGATTTCCTTTAACTTTAAAGCACCTTCCAATGCTACAGGAAAGTTATACCCCCTCCCTAAATACAAACAATTGGTAGAGTCCTTATATACATCGGATATAATCTCTATCAACGGATTAGATTCTAGTGCTTTTTCAACCTTAGCCGGGATAGTCTCTAATTCAGATAAATACTCATGAAATTTGCTTTCAGAAAATATTCCTTTTGCTTTCGCCAATTTTAACGCAATCAAAGTTAAAACAGTAATCTGCGTAGTAAAGGCTTTGGTAGAAGCAACACCGATTTCCGGACCTGCATGAGTGTATGCTCCTGCATCCGATTCCCTTGCTATAGAAGAACCTACCACATTGCAAACACCAAATACAAAAGCCCCTCTTTCCTTGGCTAGCTTAATGGCGGCCAAGGTGTCTGCCGTTTCACCTGATTGTGATATGGCGATTAAAACATCTTTATCCGTAATTACAGGATTTCTGTATCTAAACTCTGATGCATATTCGACTTCGACCGGTATTCTGGCAAGGTCTTCAAAAATATATTCCGCTACTAGACCGGCATGCCAAGAGGTGCCACAGGCAACTATGATTATGCGATTAGCGTTCGTAAATTTCTCCAAATTCTGATCAATTCCGGCCATTCTAATCAATCCCTGATCAGCGAGCAGTCTTCCTCTATAGGTATCTTTTATCGCCCTGGGTTGCTCGTATATCTCTTTTAACATGAAATGCTCGTAACCCCCTTTTTCTATTTCCTCCAAATTCATCTGCAATTCCAGAATCCTTGGATAGGCTACGGCATCATCCTTAATCTTTCTTAGCTTAATCTCTTTACCAAGTCGTATGATCGCCATTTCCTCATCTTCCAAGTACACTGCATTGTTTGTAAACTCAATAAAAGGGGAAGCATCCGACGCAATAAAAAATTCATCCTCGCCAATTCCAATAGCTAAGGGGCTTCCCAACTTGGCAACCACAATCTCATCAGGTTTTCTTTTATCGAAAACAGCTATGGCATAGGCGCCAACTACTTGGTTCAATGCAATCTGAACCGCCTTGCCAAGCATTACGTCCTCGGTTTTTTTGACTTCTTCTATGAGATTTACCAAAACTTCTGTGTCGGTATCCGAATGAAAAACATATCCTCTTTTGGAGAGTTCCTTCTTAATAGATTCGTAGTTTTCAATAATTCCGTTGTGGATAATAACCAAGTCGCCGGAATTGGAATAATGTGGATGGGAATTTACATCATTGGGCACACCATGGGTAGCCCAACGGGTATGGCCAATTCCCAAACTTCCCTTTTGAGAAATTTCCTTCGTCTTATTATTTAAATCTTCAACTTTTCCTTTGGTTTTGGCAAGGTTGATATCGTTGCCATCGAACAAGGCGATGCCTGCACTGTCATAACCTCTATATTCTAGGCGCTGTAATCCCTTAATAATAATAGGAAAAGCTTCCCTATGACCTATATAACCTACGATTCCGCACATATTCTTAAACTATTTTATGGTTTGTGTTGTAAATTCTTACGCAAAACTAGGTGATTGCCTAACATTTCATACCCATTTGCAGATATAAAACGTGTTTATTCTATAAAGTGGTATACACGATGGCTAAAAAGTCCGAAAAAGAAATACTAGTCTACTTTAGTATACGATATTTCTAACCGTATTCGTTTGTCGAAATCTGGATCTGTGACAGGGATATTACTTCCAAACAGTACAGTCCCCAAAGGAGTTAAATTTGAAGTTACAGGAATTAATCGTTCCTCGCCATTTGCAAGCATAGCATTATTAGCTCCAGTAGTTCTGACATCGGTGGTTAGGGTTAAGCCCAGCGTTACGTTGGTTGAATCCCTCAATACCAAATTATTAATGTAATCAGTAATCTTAACCGAATATTTAACTCCTTCGTCTCCAGATTTTTCCAATACCCCGTCGTAATTAGGGTAAGCAGTCAATAATGGAAAAGGGTCTGTTTGTGCAGGCCCAGGATCTGTGAATGGGTTAAAGAGAGGGGCATTAGTCTCAGAATTATAAAGATATAATCTAGGCGGCTCAATAATACCTCCAACCATATTCAGCTGATCTCTATCCACATAAAAAACCAAATTAGCTTCATTTATGATCCAATTTTCCGCTTTTATTTGATTGATGGCATCTCTACCGTTTCCTATTTCAAAAAGATCTATTTCAGCAAATGTTCCAGCACCACCCTTTAGATATATCCTAGACGTAGGTTCATTGGTATCCAGTCTTTCTGTTATACTCGAAGGATACTCATCATTTATAAATGTGTTGATGGCGTTACCAAGTATTGCTCCTGTTTGAGGATTTTGGGTTATCAAGTTGAGGAGGTAGCTCTTTTCCAATACATCAATAGTATCGTCCGAAATATCTGCAACTGTTCCATTAGTATTATAAGAATCATGCGTGTAGGTAACCTCGATGTTAGCCGCTCTTAAATTCAACAATAGCATTAAACCTTCTGGAACTGTACTATCTAACGATAAGTGAATACCTCTTAAAAAGGCGCTAAAATTAGACTGACTAAAGAGTTCCGTACTCCCTTCCATATCCAATAAATTGTCTTGAAAAAATTCCTTATTCAAGGGAATCCTTATTCCCGGGTTAAGTTTACGAAACGATAATGATTCATCTACATCTTCGGTCGTTTCGTTATCCTCGCGCGCTATTAGGATTTCCTTATCATCAATAAATAACTCTCCAGAAATCTCGGAATCGTACAAAACATCCGAAACAAAGTTTGGTGAAAATTCTTGGGAAGAAAAGTAAGCTTGAGCTTCTTGAAAGTTTGTGTTCGGGTCTAAATCCCTAAGAAAAAAAGTGCTGCGCTCTACTTTTAGTTTAAACGCAGCATCAATGGCCCCATAGATACTATCTAGCTCCAAACGTTTAGCAAAATTATTAGCTACAATAGGCTTGTCGTCCGTATCGTTTAAACCATTGCCATCTGCGTCAATACTCTGACTATCCAGTGGATCCGTGTTTGCTGCACGCTCCAGTCGATTAGAAACCCCATCTCCATCACTGTCATTTTCCGGATCTTCAGGTAATGAATCAAACGCATCGTCTACGCCATCACTGTCAGTATCACGTGAAGCAACTGTTAAATAAGGAATATACAAATATACTTCCTTAACAGTCTCATTCTCTTCAATAGTGCTAATTGATTCATCTGAATCAGCGGTATCCTCGGTGCTTTGTGTAAACGTGCCAAAAATAGGATTGGGTGTGGATAACTGAAGTTGTGAAGTTATACTCCCCGTTGTACTGCCGTATACGCCATGGTCATATCTACCTAATTGGTATAACGGAAGCTTATTGGTCCTTATAGCTTTTATGTTCTTGTTGTAGGTAAAAACATCATAAACCTCTTTGCCGGTAGTAAAAGCCTCGGCTCCAACAACACCGGCACCGATTGTGGTTAAATCTTCTTCACAGGAGCTAAAAAACCCCACAGTTAGCGCAAGACCCAAAACGATGGGAAAAGTGCATTTCTTAAAAAAATTCATTCAGATTATTTTAAAACTTCAGTGTTATAAAAATTGGCATACGCTTCCTCGAACTCTTGCACAGGAACATAGGACAATACTGGTTTTTGAAGGTTGGCAATATGAGAATTTAATTCTTCGGGAATATCTTCCGAGGCTAAAATAACTGCATCTGAAAAATCAACAGCTACTTTTAACAAATTATTATAGGTAGGGGTACCCAAAGATTTAATCTCGTCTTCAGGAATTCCATCAAAAGTTATCTTCTTTAACATGTCCTTATCAAGCTCCCCTTCAAAGGTTTTACCGTATACGGACAAAACTATTTTACTGTCTGCGAAAAGTGGTTCGTCCGCATAGTACTTTTTTAGATATAGAGGCAACAAGCTTGCCATCCAACCATGCACGTGGATAATATCTGGAGACCAATTTAATTTTTTAACCGTTTCCATGACGCCTTTTGCAAAAAAGATAGCACGTTGGTCGTTGTCTGGAAAGAGGTTCCCTTCTTTGTCGGTAAATGTTGCCTTTCTTTTGAAGTACTCGTCGTTATCAATAAAATATACTTGTATTCGTTCTTTTGGAATAGATGCCACTTTAATAATCAAAGGCATGTCCATGTCATTGATGACCAGATTCATCCCTGACAAGCGAATTACTTCATGTAGTTGGTGCCGCCTTTCATTGATATTGCCATATCTTGGCATAAAAATCCTAATCTGACCCCCATTGCTATTGACCATTCTCGGCGTTTCGTAAGACATTAGTGAAACTTCGTTTTCTGGTAGATAGGGTACTAATTCAGAAGATACAAACAATATCTTTTTACCATTCATAAAAGTTGTTTTTAATTTTTTGCGCAAAGGCGAATGCAAAATTACAAAAAATATAGAGATTACCAGTATTTATAGTAAGTTTGCTCGCCAATGACACTTTTACATGGTACCTATAAAAACAAAAAAAGCGCTTCACAACAAATTAAGAAGCTTAAAAAAAACTGGTAGTTTAGGTCTTGTTCCCACAATGGGCGCATTGCATTTAGGCCATGCATCACTAATAGAAAAAGCTGTTGCGGAAAACGAATACGTAGTGGTGAGTATCTTTGTTAACCCCACTCAATTCAATAATCCGGAAGACCTTATAAAATATCCTAAGACATTAACGGAGGATATTGCATTAATCAAAAATATTTCGCCAGAAATCATTGTCTTTGCTCCTTCTGTAGCCGAGATTTACAATACTGCCACAGAATCAAAAACCTACGCATTTAACGGCTTGGAAAAAGTAATGGAGGGCGCCTTTAGAGGAGGTCATTTTAACGGAGTAGGAACCATAGTGGAAGCTTTTTTTATCCTAATTGAACCGGAAAACGCTTATTTCGGAGAAAAGGATTTTCAACAATTACGTATCATTGAGAAATTGACTGAACTACAAAAACTACCTATTAACATAATAGGGTGCCCCATAGTTCGTGAACCCCATGGTTTGGCGATGAGTTCCAGAAACGAAAGACTAAATCCCGTAGTACGAAAAAAGGCCTCTTTTATTTTCGAAACACTTAAAACTGCCAAACAAAAATTTGGCATAGAAAATGCAATAAAAATAAGGGAATGGGTGGCAGAGGAATATAGAAAACATCCGAATTTTAAATTAGAGTATTTTGAAATAACCGATGTTGCCACGTTAACACCTATTCAACAAAAAATAAAAAACACAAAATATAGAGCGTTCATAGCCGTTTTTGCAGATGACGTGAGGCTAATAGATAATATAGCGCTTAATTAAATACCTTTGAACTATGCAAATTGAAGTTGTAAAATCCAAAATACACCGTGTAAAGGTTACTGGGGCCGATTTGAATTATATTGGCAGTATTACCATTGACGAAGACCTTATGGACGCTGCAAATATTATTAGAGGTGAAAAAGTACAGATTGTCAACAACAATAACGGCGAACGATTAGAAACATACGCTATACCTGGGCCAAGAAAAAGTGGTGAAATTACTTTAAATGGTGCCGCCTCTAGAAAAGTTGCCGTTGGCGATGTACTTATCCTCATATGCTATGGTACCATGGACATGGAAAAAGCAAAGACCTTTAATCCATCTCTGGTGTTTCCCAACGAAGCAAACAACTTGTTAAACTAAATTTTGACAACCACTTTAAAAAAGACACTTAAAACAGTTGTTCCGATTGCTATCGGTGTTTTTTTGGTTTTATATTGGTACTACAAAACTGCGCCGTCCAATCGCGAGCAAATTTTATTTTATATTAAGGAAGCTGATATTTTTTGGGTAAGCTTATCGCTCCTTCTTGGTCTTTTAGGTCATATATCAAGGGCCATACGTTGGAATTATCTTCTAGAACCTTTAGGGTATAAACCAAAATTGGCCAATAATATTTTAATGATTTTCATGGCCTATTTGGCCAATTTAGGCGTTCCTAGAACGGGTGAAATTTTGAGGGCAACGGCACTTGCAACCTATGAAGGAGTGCCGTTCGAAAAAGGGTTTGGCACCATTGTTACGGAACGGGTAATTGACCTTTTTATGTTGCTTATCGTGGTATTGATTACACTTTTGCTTCAAACCGATATAATCATCAGCTTTTTTATGGATCGCGGCCTTAACCTCAACGGCATTTTCATCCTATTGGGCCTTGGATTGATTGGCTTTTTAGTTTTTATATTATTCATTAGAAAATCAAGATCCGGCATAGCGCTGAAAATCAAAAACTTTGTTTTGGGTTTATTCGATGGGGTTTTAAGTATTTTTAAAATGAAACGTAAATGGTCATTTGCATTTCATACCCTATTTATTTGGAGTTGCTATATTGGAATGATGTGGGTTATAAAATTCACTGTTCCGGCAACGGCCGAACTGACATTAAGCGAAATTCTGGTAGCCTTTGTTTTTGGGGCATTTGCTATGGCTACTACCAATGGTGGTGTTGGGCTTTTTCCCATACTGGTAAGCAAAGCATTAGCCCTGTTTGGTATACAAGAAGTGCACGGTGATGCATTTGGTTGGATTATGTGGATAGCACAAACGCTCATGAACATTGTTTTTGGTGCAATATCTTTTCTGATATTACCGTTATTGAACAGAAACAAACAGTAATTCTACTGTTGGAAAACTGCAAAATGCGTCATATTTTATTAATTACTACCCTTTTCTTGGGTTTCCTTTCCAGCGCCCAAACCACGCAAGAAATATTTGAATCCTTTAAACTGCAGGAACGACGCGATGTACATTACTATTTTCCTGAAAATCTTGATGACACTAAAAAATATCCCCTCATTCTAGTATTAGATGCAGAATATCTTTTTGAACAGGTAGTAGCCACATCTAAGTTTTACAGTAAATTTCATGGTGCTCCAGAAAGTATTGTTGTTGGTATCGATCAAAGCAAAAATGATATCCGTTTCGAGGATTGCGCATTTGATACGGAAACAGGTCTGCCAAAAGAAAAAGCAAAAAAGTTTTTTGAATTCTTAGGAATGGAGATAATCCCATACTTAGACCTCAACTACAGTACGGCACCTTTTAAGATTATTGTAGGGTATGATATAAGCGCCAACTTTCAAAATTATTGGTTGTTCAAGGACAACTCCCTGTTTAACGCCTACATAAATATCTCTCCAACCCTAGCGCCAGAAATGGAAAGTCGTGTACCTAGTCGTTTGGGTGTTTTTGATAAGCAAATCTTTTATCAGCTCATTACATCAGGAGAAAAAACCAAAAGTACGGAAGCCATATTAGCAATGGATAAAGGCATAAAAGCCATTAAGAAAGAAAATTTGCATTACTTCTTTGATCACTATGAAGATGCAGACCATATATCTGTTGCGACCTATGGTATGGGAAAGGCCTTTGACAATATCTTTGGCATGTTCAAACCCATTAGTCCAGATGAATACAGGACTCAGATTCTGACATCAGAAGAACCTGTATTTAATTACTTAGAATCCAAATACCAAGATATAGAAGACCTTTTTGGTTTTAGCAAACCTGTAGCCCTGAACGATATTATGGCTATTTATGCCGGCAGTAGAAAGAAAGAGGATTTTGAATCCTTGAAACCACTCTCGGACCTATGCAAGAAACAATATCCAAAAACCATGTTGGGCTTTTATTTTGAAGCAGAATATTACGAACAAATGGGCGAACCCAAAAAAGCCCTAAAAACCTTTGAAAAAGCCTTTTTAATGGATGAGATAGATTTTCTGACCAAAGATCTTGCTCTCGAAAAAATAGACGCTCTTAAAGCCGATTTCGGCTACTAAGCCTACACCGATGACTGCATCCCAAATCTTAATACCTACCGCTTATGATAAAAATCGACTCCAAGTACTTCATTGTCTCGGGCATCCTTTTTACCTATTTTGGACTTAAAGGAGAATTTGTGCTAGTTTACAACGGCTTGTCCCTTCTTATGGCATGGGCCTCGTTTTTTATAGCCTTTAGTGAACTACACAAGAGTAAGAAATAGGATGTCTTTGTAAGTAACATATAACTGCCATATTCAAACTTCTTGCTACCTTTAGCCCATCGGGAAATACTAAAGATGGCCAAGACAAAAACAGCATTTTTTTGCCAAAACTGTGGTACGCAATATGCAAAATGGGTAGGACAGTGTGCGGCATGTAAGGAGTGGAACACCGTAGTAGAGGAAGTTGTCCAAAAAGAGGATAAAGTAGCTTGGAAAACACCAACAAACACCGCGAAAAGGGTTTCTACACCGTTGTTGGTCAATCAGATAAGCACCGAAAAAGAACTTCGTTTAAACACGTACAACTTAGAATTCAACCGGGTTCTCGGTGGTGGATTAGTACCAGGCGCTTTAGTACTTATAGGTGGTGAGCCCGGCGTAGGAAAAAGCACCTTGCTTTTACAAATTGCCCTAAAATTACCATATAGAACTTTGTACGTATCTGGTGAGGAAAGCCAAAAACAGATTAAAATGCGTGCGGATAGGATTCATCCCAATAGCGAGTCCTGTTTTATCCTGACGGAAACCAAAACCCAAAATATCTTCAAACAAATAGCAGCGACCCAACCGGATATCGTGGTTATTGATTCTATACAAACGTTGCACTCCGATTATATAGAATCGGCCGCGGGAAGTATATCCCAAATACGCGAATGTACCGCTGAGCTCATCAAATATGCAAAGGAGACCAATACCCCCGTTATTTTGATAGGTCACATCACCAAAGATGGCTCCATAGCAGGCCCCAAGATCTTGGAACATATGGTAGACACCGTTTTGCAGTTCGAAGGGGATAGAAACTATGTATATCGAATCCTTAGATCCTTAAAGAATCGTTTTGGTTCTACCGCTGAACTTGGTATTTACGAAATGCAGGGAAGCGGTTTGCGAGAAGTAAACAACCCCTCTGAAGTCCTAATTTCCAAGAATGACGAAGGCCTAAGCGGCACGGCAATCGCCTCCACCGTAGAAGGTATGCGACCCTTACTGATAGAAATACAAGCCTTGGTAAGTACCGCTGTTTATGGAACACCTCAACGCTCTACTACTGGCTACAACGCCAAGCGTTTAAATATGTTATTGGCCGTACTGGAAAAACGCGCAGGTTTTAAATTAGGTGCAAAAGATGTATTCCTTAATATTACAGGCGGTATTTCGGTAGATGACCCAGCAATTGATTTAGCCGTAATTGCTGCAATACTGTCCAGCAACGAAGATATTCCTATAGAGAAAGGTATATGCTTTGCGGCAGAAGTAGGCCTTGCGGGGGAGGTTAGACCGGTACAGCGGGTAGACCAGCGTATTCTAGAAGCCGAAAAATTAGGCTATCACACCATTATTGTATCCAAAAGCAATAAGATAGGACTCAAAAAGACTAAAATAAAAGTATTGTTAGCATCCAAAATTGAAGATATGGTCCAAAACTTATTTGGTTAACGTTTATCTCTCATAATCCTGGCCATTACCAAAATGATAAGAATAACGGCTATAATCAATACGATTTGACCGAACCCTACCTTTAAAAAAACAAGCTGAGTCATTTTAAGGTGCCGGATTTGGAATTTGATTATGAATGGCCTCGATACCTTTTAGAACCTCCTCTGACAGGTCTACGTCAATACTAGCGATATTTTCCCTTAGTTGTTTTACCGAGGTTGCACCTACGATATTACTGGTAACAAAAGGCCTGGTATTTACAAAAGCAAGTGACATTTGTGCTAAAGAAAGGTTATTTGCCTGAGCCAATTCATAGTACTTTTGTGTGGCTTGGGTTGCTATTTCTCCATTGTACCGATTATAGTTGGGAAATAAGGCTACTCTAGACCCTTCTGGCATTCTACCGCCTAGATATTTTCCGCTTAGCGCGCCAAAACCCAAAGGCGAATAGGCCAATAGTCCTATTTTTTCTCTTATTGCAATTTCAGAAAGGCCCACTTCAAATAACCGATTCAATAAATTATACGGATTTTGAATGGTAATTGTTCTAGGTAAAGTTGCATGTACTTTGCTCTCCTCCAAATAACGCATAGTTCCCCAAGGCGTTTCATTAGAAATTCCGACGTGTCGTAATTTCCCCTCGCGAATCAAATCGCGCAAAGTTTCTAAAACCTGATGAAAATTATCCTCCCAATGATCGGAAATATCGTGCTCATAACCTCGCTTACCAAAATAATTAGTGCTTCGTTCCGGCCAATGTAATTGATATAAATCTATATAATCGGTTTGTAAACGTTCCAAGCTGCCTTCAACCGCACTAATAATGGATTCCCTAGAAAAACCAGTAGTACGTATAAATTTGGTATAATCTCCGTTACCCGCAATTTTAGATGCCAATACCACTTTATCACGATTCCCAGTTTTCTTGAACCAGTTACCTATAATTTGCTCCGTATGGCCGTAAAGCTCTGCTTTGGCAGGAACTGGATACAACTCTGCCGCATCAAAAAAGTTGACACCTTGGTCAAAGGCATAGTCCATTTGTTCTTGTCCCTCTTGCTCGGTATTTTGCCTGCCCCAAGTCATAGTCCCAAGGCATATCTTACTAACTTCGATGGTAGTATGGGGAAGTTGGGTATATTTCATAGGCTATAAAAATTATCGATTTTTGAAGTTGCAAAATTAACAAATAAAATACGCTTAGAACATGCCAAAATAGATTACTGCCATACTAAGCACCTATGGCATACTATTAGTCAATAATAAAACCTGTGGAAAGCTGGTAACACCAGTATTGGTAGATATAGACATCATTTCCTGTATGTTATAGATAAACGTTCCCAAGAGGACATCCAACTTCTTATCTCCGTTGAAATCTGCCACCTCCATCGTTAGCCAATTTCCATGAATAGGCACTTCCATATATGATGGCGTAAAATTCATATTTCCATTGTTCCGCAAATAAACAATACTCTCTACCGCAGTTCGGTTCTTTGTATACTCAGAATAAAGGGAGGCGCCTATAATATCCAAATCCCCATCATTGTCAAAATCGCGAACCATAGCCTTACCACAATCGTACATGGGATAAAAAAAAGCTTCATCAAACGTATCCTTGCCATCGTTCAAAAACACGCGAATGCCATGATACGGTTTATCAATTGCAGAATAATCTCTATTATCCCCGTTTGTGACCATAATATCTAGAAATCCGTCTGAATTAAAGTCGGCCAGTTCAAAATAACTAGTTCCGTTTACCGCATCAAAATCCAGTACCGTTTTTTCCTTAAATAAATTATTGCCACGATTATAATAAATAGTTATTTGTTCCCTAGCTTGAGTCATTAAGCCGATAATATCTGGTTTACCGTCTTTATTCATATCTCTTATTTCTACCTTTCTAGTTCCCGGCAACGTATTTAGGACATGTTCTTTAGCAGGGTCAAAATCATCAAACCACGAAAGTTTACCACCATAGTGTCCAAAACTGCATAAAATCAAATCTGATTTTCCATCAAGATTAAGGTCCTCGACTTCAAAATTAACTGGACGTTTTATATCAGAAAAAATCAACTCGGTACCTTTTTTAGAATCATCGCCTAAATTATACAGGTTGCCTAATGATTGATCAGATGGTGAAAGTTTACCCAAGGTCAACAACAATGGATTTCCGTTAGCATTAAAATCTAAATGCGAAGCGGGACTGTCCATCGTATAGGTATTCCTAATACCACCCTTATTGTCCAATACAAAAAGACTTTTAAAATCACCCACGTACAAACTAGAAGAAATACTATCGTAACGTAATAGACTTACCTGTGGTAGTTTAGAATCACCAATACGAATAGTCTGTGCATTAAATGGGAAAGCCGTTTTGGAAGCCTCAACAGCTCTTACTACATCTGGTAGATTGTCGGGAGCATTGTCCAAGTAATACTCTTGTACCAGTTCCCAATCTGCTTCTGATAGTAATGGAAACTCCGGGTAAACTTTTAATTGGCGTACCAGATCTGCTTCGGTAGCGTCCATATCCTCATCCCAACGTTTGCCGTTTATACTAAGACCAAGTCTCAGACCCATGTTAGGAAGAACACTATTTTTCCATGTACGCCGATCTAGCGATTTTGGGTCGGGTAATTTATGACAGGTAGCACAATAAACAGTAGCTAACTTCTTTCCTTTACCTTGATTTCCAATAACTGGAGCCACAGCAGTATACTCCTTATAAAAATTGTATTTATAGGATAGTAGCCCAACAATAAATATGGGAAGTCCAAAAAGCAAAAGAAATTTCTTTGTCATAACCAAAGATTATTCGATCTCCACCAAAATTGGGCAATGATCGCTATGTTTGGCTTCGGATAAAATAATAGATCGCTTTAATCTATCTTTTAAGGGTTTGGCTACCATGGCATAATCCAAACGCCATCCTTTGTTATTGTTCCTGGCATTTGCCCTATAACTCCACCAGGTATAATTTTCAGGTTCTTTATTAAAATGCCTGAAACTATCAATAAAACCACTCTGCATAAAATCACCTATCCACTCGCGTTCTACGGGTAAAAAACCGGAAACATTTTTTAGTCCCACTGGATTGTGTATATCTATGGCTTCATGACAGATGTTATAGTCGCCTAGAACGATTAAATTAGGCCTATCCTTTTTGAGCACATCAACATAATCCCGAATCTCATCCATGTAATTAAGCTTAAATTCCAAACGTTCCATATTGGTTCCCGAAGGGAGGTACATGCTCATTACCGATAAATCACCAAAATCTGCTCGTAAGTTGCGTCCTTCAAAATCCATTGTTTCGATTCCGGTACCGAACTGAACGTGATCTGGTTCCTTTTTTGATAGGATAGCAACCCCGCTATATCCTTTTTTCTGAGCACTATACCAATAGGTGTACTTGTATCCCGAATCTTCAAAAACAGTGAGGTCCAATTGGTTCTCCTGCGCTTTTATCTCCTGTAAGCATACTACATCTGGATCAACAGCTTTTAACCAATCTAAAAATCCCTTTTTCAATGCAGCTCTAATACCGTTTACATTGTATGAAACTATTTTCACTTTTCTAATTTTTCACTAAAATAGACATTGTTCCTTTCTTCTACGACGGTTAAATTCAATTTAATCCATTAACTAAATGTATTTCACAGTATAAATTTTCTAAATAATATTCATCCTCAAATCTATAAACTTATCATTTTAGTATAAAAATTGTCATTACCTTTCACTAAAAATTGAATTCTTCAGAAAATGAAAAAGATATACCCATTACTTACTTTCCTGTACCTTTTTTGCACTTTTGTATATGCGCAAGATGTTACAGACACAAATGTTGACAGAGATGAAATAAAACTAAATGTATTTAACCTCTTAGTCTTTGAATATTTAGATGGTTCCTATGAACGCGTTATAGACGAGGAATCTTCCTTTGGTGTTGGCGCTCTCGTAAATTTAGGGGATTCAAGTGACACCTTCGATTTACTTAGAGAATTTTCTATAACCCCATATTACCGGAGATATTTCTCTAAGGGCTATGCAAAAGGTTTTTTTGTGGAAGGTTTTGGTATGCTCAACCAAACATCCGACATCCTTTTTTTTGACTTTGACGACGCAAGCACACAAGACAAGTACACCGATCTTGCCCTTGGTATTTCCTTGGGAGGAAAATTCATTTCCAAAAGAGGTTTTATAGCCGAAGTTTATGGAGGTATCGGACGTAATCTTTTGAATTCCAACAATACGGTAGATTTTGTTGGTCGTGGTGGTATTTCACTGGGCTTTCGCTTTTAATTCTTATTTTTGTGACCTTAGTTTTAAGGCATGAAATTTATAGTATTTTTACTAATTATTTTAGGATTTCCAGCCTGGGGACAAGAGCCTGTTGGTAAGGATAGTGTAACACAATTGGACGAGGTTATCCTATTGGATGCCCTACGAAAAAAAATACGGCGGGCGTAACTCCGTCCGAAATTATATCGGCACGTACGTTTCAGAACTACAGTCCGGTTTCAATGGTGCCTGCCATGAATCAAATTCCCGGTGTTTTTGTTTTTTCTGGCGCATTGAACACCAATAGAATTACCATTCGAGGTATTGGTTCAAGAACACTTTTTGGAACGGATAAACTACGTATGTACTACACCGATATTCCCATAACCGATGGGTCCGGTTTCTCCTCTATCGAAGCATTTGACTTGGAAAACCTGAGTCAAATCGAAGTAGTTAAAGGCCCAAAGGGCACTTCCTACGGGGCTAATCTAGGCGGGGCAATATTATTAGAAGCTAAGGAAGCCTTAGGTATTTCTACTAATTTTTCCAACAACAGCACATTCGGCTCTTTTGGCCTTTTTAAGAATAATCTCTCCTTTAATCATTACGATGGAAAATTACGTTTGGGGATGCAATATGGCCACTTGGAAACAAATGGCTATCGCGAAAACAGTAATTTTGAACGTGATGGCCTATTGTTGAACACCTCCTATCAAATCAATAAAAAAAACAACATCTCCTTACTTGTAAACCACATTGATTTTACCGCACAGATTCCTAGTTCACTCGGTGAGACAGCGTTTGCAGAAGACCCACAACAGGCTACGTTTACTTGGCGCGCATCACAAGGTTTTGAGGCCAATAACTATACCCTAGTTGGACTTAATCTTGAGCATAAATTCAATTCGAATTTTAAAAATTCTACTAGTATTTTCTACTCCTACTTGGATAAAGAGGAAGCGCGACCTTTTGGGATTTTAGAGGAAATAACCAAAGGTTATGGTCTTAGGACCCGCTTTACAGGAAGTTTTGGATTTAATGAGCAGTCTGCCAGCTATGACTTTGGAGGGGAACTCTTTAAAGATGAATATGATTGGGACGAATTTAGAAACCTTTATCAAGAAAATAACGGCAACGGAAGTTTAAAGGGTGATCAATTTGCACGAAATAAAGAATTTAGAAGTCAATGGAATGCTTTTGGAACGCTTTTACTCCCATTATCCGATAAATTTTCAACTCAATTAGGGCTTAATATCAACAAAACACAATACGATTATCGAGATTTATTCAATACCGGTGCAGACAACAAGAGTGCAGATAGAAATTTCAAGGCTATTGTCTTACCCAACATACTTCTAGATTACACGCTTTCGGATAACCACAAAATCTATGCGAATATTAGCCGCGGATTTTCCAACCCAAGTGTGGAGGAAACCTTGACACCGGATGGTGTCATTAATCCAGATATTGCCCAGGAAACGGGAATGAATTATGAACTGGGCACACAACTATTATTTGATGACCGCAGATTAAAGATAGACCTCTCGTTATACCAAATGAGAATAAAAAATCTGTTGGTCGGCGAACGCATACAAGAAGATAGATTTGTAGGTAGAAACGCAGGAAAAACTAGACATAATGGTCTGGAACTGGGTTTAAACTACACTTGGAACGTATCGAAAAGCCTACAAATTGCGCCTTTTATAAACTATACCTTTAACGAACATAGTTTTATAGACTTTGATGATGAAGGGGTAGATTATTCTGGTAATGCCCTTACCGGAGTACCTAAAATAACTGGGGTAGCCGGAGTTCAATTACGTTTATTCCAATATTTTTATTGGAATACCACCCACCAGTATGTTAGCAGTATACCCCTTACCGATGCCGGTGATTTGGATAGCGATTCCTTTAATGTCTTTACAACACGGATGGGCTATCATAAAAAACTAAACGATAAATTCACACTGGGCATCGATTTTGGTATCAATAATATTTTTGATACAGTTTATGCCCAATCCGTATTAATAAACACCCAAGCTTTTGGCAGTGCCGAACCGCGCTATTTTTACCCTGGCGATGCTCGTAATTATTATGGGAGTGTAAGGTTGGGGTATACGCTCTAACCTATCCCATCTTCTTCAACCAGGATTTCATATCTACCGCTTCGTGAATAATCTCTTTTAAATCGTTAATAGCAACGCGTTCTTGTTCCATAGAATCGCGATGACGAATGGTAACCGTTTGGTCTTCTAAAGTTTGATGGTCAACCGTTATACAAAATGGTGTACCATTGGCATCTTGCCTTCGGTACCTTCGGCCTACAGCATCTTTCTCATCATAACTAATATTAAAATCCCACTTTAAATCATCTACAATGGCATGGGCTACATCAGGAAGGCCATCTTTTTTGACCAACGGTAAAATAGCGGCTTTGGTGGGTGCCAACACAGCTGGCAGTTTTAAAACAATTCTGGTGGTCCCATTTTCCAATTCTTCTTCCTGTAATGAATTTGCAAACACGGCCAAAAACATCCGATCCAATCCTATTGATGTTTCTAAAACATAAGGTATAAAGTTCTTATTGGTCTCATGATCAAAATACTGAAGCTTTTTGCTAGAAAATTCCTCATGGCTTCCCAAATCAAAATCAGTTCTAGAGTGAATGCCTTCCAGCTCTTTAAATCCGAATGGAAAACGAAACTCTATATCTGAGGCCGCATCGGCATAATGTGCTAACTTTTCATGGTCATGAAAACGGTAATTATCCTGGCCCAAACCTAAAGAAAGGTGCCACTGCATCCGTTTTTTCTTCCAGGTATCGTACCACTCCTTCTGTGTGCCGGGCTGAATGAAAAATTGCAACTCCATTTGTTCAAACTCGCGCATTCTAAAGATAAATTGTCGCGCCACAATTTCATTTCTAAAGGCTTTTCCTGTCTGAGCGATGCCGAACGGAATCTTCATACGTCCGCTTTTTTGTACATTCAAAAAGTTCACAAAGATACCTTGGGCAGTTTCCGGTCTAAGGTATAAATCCATAGCACTTTCTGCATTGGCACCTAATTTTGTGCCGAACATTAAGTTAAACTGCTTTACATCTGTCCAGTTTTTGGATCCGGACATAGGACAGGCAATATCCAATTCTTCAATCAATGCCTTTACATCTGCTAAATCCTCTTTCTCCAAGGATTGCCCCATTCGTTTCAAAATAGCGGCACCTTGCTCGGTATACTCTACCACGCGAGGATTCGTTGCCAAAAATTGTTCTTTATCAAATTTATCTCCAAAGCGCTTGGCAGCTTTTTTTACTTCCTTCTCTATTTTAGAATCCAGTTTACCTACATAATCTTCGATTAAAACATCTGCTCGGTATCTTTTTTTGGAATCCTTATTGTCTATCAATGGATCGTTGAAAGCATCAACGTGGCCTGAGGCCTTCCAAATAGTAGGGTGCATAAAAATCGCCGAATCCAACCCAACAATATTATCATTGAGCTGGACCATGGCTTTCCACCAATACTCCCGTATATTTTTCTTTAGCTCCACCCCGTTCTGACCGTAGTCATAAACGGCACTTAGCCCGTCGTAAATTTCACTAGATTGGAATACGTATCCGTACTCTTTTGCGTGGGATATAACCTTTTTAAAACTGTCTTCTTGATTTGCCATGTGGCAAAAATAGAATTTTTAGCTAGAACGAAGTAGTATTATTTTAATTGAAATTCAGAAGAGGTAATCAAACGTTCATCCTCAAAAACATTAAGTGTATACGTACCTTCTTTGAGTGAACCTTCAGGAACTGTTATTGCCTCACAAACAGAGGTTTCGCTACCCAAAAACACAAACTCTACGCGCTTACTGTACACATTGCCGTTTACGGTAATTGTATTGGCATTATCCTCTATAATTTGTTTGTCAGGATTTAAAAATTGAAAGTAAATAACTTTTTCGGATTCAACCTCGGTTGGATCCTTGAGAATGGTGACACAACCTCTTAGCTTCTCTATCGTAGAAGCCTTGTTAGTTCCAACAGGCCTAGAACTTCGCATCCTGAAACCACGACCTTCGGAGAAGTCCATCTTCAAATAGCTTTTGGTCTTTAGTTTTTGGTTCAATTCTAATATTTTTCTACGTTGTAACGCTTCCGCTTCTGCAAGTGAACTACTGTTAGAACGTAAAATTTCTACTTGGCTCCTGGTTTCTTCGTACTTTTCGGTCAATAACATATTGTTATATCGCAAGAAATTGTTTTTCAACTTTAGACTATCATTCTTGGCCTCCAACCTTCTTAATTCGGTCTTAAACTCTCGTAACTTATCAATAGTAAACGTTAATCTCCCCACAGAATCTAAGAGCTGCTGAACCTGATATTTCGCATCCTGCAGTTCAATGTCGTTTACTTCGTTCTGCGTAGACAAACGATCTACATCTGCTTTCATAAGGGTAAGGTCGCTTATCAATATTTTCTTTTCTTTTTCCAGAAAATCTATTTGTGAAGCAGACTGCGCATGACTATAGTAAAAAGCAATAAGAATACCTATTACAACGGCAACCAAAGCAGCGAGGATGATGTTATAATTGAATTTGTTATCTTGACTATCCATTAAAAATTTGGCCGTTAAGTAGGTTAACAAATATTACAGGATTTGACCCGCAACAAGCTAACAAATATAATAAACGATATAAACAACCTCCTACTACCATTGGTGTGTTTTGGATGTAATGCGCAATTATACAGAGGAGAGCAACATCTGTGTACCGTTTGTCGACACCAGCTGCCACTCACCGATTACACCTTTAACGTTCAAAACCCAATAGACCGTATTTTTTATGGACGAATTAACATAAAAAAGGCTAATTCCTTTCTGTTTTTCACGGACCATGGCATTGTAAAGAACTTAATACATCACCTAAAATATAAGGGTCAAGAGGAAATTGGCATGTTTTTAGGGGATTGGTTTGGCCAAATTCTTAAAGAAAACGATAATCTACCTAGCATAGATTATATTATTCCTGTGCCTTTACATAGAAAAAAGCTTAAAAAAAGAGGTTATAATCAAAGTGCCCTTTTTGCCAAACAGTTGGCATTTCACCTTAATAGCACCTATAACGACCAACTACTCATAAAAACGGCCAATACAAGAACGCAAACAAAGAAAACCCGATTAAGCCGTTGGTACGATAATAGGTCTCTTTACGAAATCACAAATACTGCATTACTAAAAAATGCTAAAATATTGTTGGTAGACGATGTAATTACTACCGGTGCCACCATGGAACTTTGTGCAACAGAACTTAAAAAAATACCTGGAACAACGGTATATCTAGCCAGTATGGCTGTAGTAGTTTAATTATATCTTGCTTGGCAAAACTAAACTTCATATAGCGTAAAGACCTATGTTTTTTTAGGACTAGCTTGGTTCAGTATCTATTAAATATGTTGTTTCTTTGTGAGAGATTTATGCAGATGTTAAGACGAGTATTAGCTTTAATTTTTGTTTCTTTTATAGCATTGGCCTTTAATCAATGTGCTAGAAAAGGAACCCCTACTGGTGGCCCAAAGGATGTTACACCCCCTGTTTTGATAAAAGCGGAGCCCGAAAACATGACCATCAATTTTAATACACAGAAAATAAGATTGTATTTTGATGAGCTTGTTAAACTAAAAGATGTCCAGGAACAGCTTATTGTCTCACCTCCTTTAAAATACCAACCCCTACTAACACCACAAGGAGGGGCAAGCAAGTTTATTGATGTTACAATCAAGGATACGCTTTTAGAAAATACCACCTATACTCTTAACTTTGGACAGAGTATTACGGACAATAACGAAGGTAATCCCAATAGTTTCCTAACCTATGTCTTTTCTACGGGAAGCTATATAGATTCATTGGAGCTAACGGGTGCTGTAAAGGATGCTTTTAACAAGGCAGCAGATGATTTTGTAAGCGTAATGTTGTACAAGATAGATTCTACCTATACCGATTCTACGGTGTACCAAAAACCTCCAAACTATATCACAAATACCTTGGATAGCGCGGTTGTTTTTAAACTACGAAATCTTAAGGAAGCGACGTATGCCCTTATTGGTATAAAAGACGCTGCGAAAGACAATATCTTTAACCAAAAAGTAGATAAAATTGGTTTTATAAAGGACACGATAACCCTACCTACAGATTCTATTTATTTACTTAATTTATTTAAAGAAGAACCAGATTATGGCGTAATTGTTCCTTCCATGGTGGCGAAAAACAGAATTAGTTTCGGATATTTTGGAAACGGGGAGGACATCACTATACAAACATTGACCAAATTACCGGACACCGTAACATCCATTGTTTTAAAAGAACGGGATAAGGACACCTTAAACTTTTGGTTTACGCCGTTTGAAATGGATTCTATCATTTTTAGCTTAACCAACGAAAAACTAAAAGTAAAAGATACATTTGTTGTTAAAGCCAGAAAAGTAGGCTTGGATTCGCTATTATTAAATCTGAACCAAAGAGGAAGTCTAGAATTTGATAAAACCTTAAGTATTCTCGCCAATACTCCTTTAGTGAAATCCGATAGCTCTAAAATAGATTTTATAAACAAAGATTCTATAGACGTTCCCTATACACTTGTGCTGGATAGTACAGAAAATAAGTTAGATGTACTGTTTGACTTAGAGACCAACGAAAGCTATAAAATGCGACTTCTACCGGGTACGGTCTTAGATTTTTTTGGGAATACGAACGACACACTCATATATACGTTTGGCACTAAAAGTCCTGGTGACTACGGTAATTTACAATTGAACGTAGCAGGAGATTCTATTTCTTATCCCATTATTGTGCAGCTACTAAATGAAAAAGAGGAAATACAACGGGAAATATATGCAGAAGAGTCACAACTATTTGAATTTAATAATCTTGATCCAAAAAATTATTTGGTCCGGGTAATCTTCGATGAGAATAAAAATAGGCAATGGGACACGGGAAACTACTTAAAAAGAACACAACCTGAAAAAATAAGCTACTATCCGAGCGTTATTGAAATGCGCGCTAACTGGGAAAAAATTGAAACCTTTATTTTAAAAAACTAAAAGCATCCCTATCGTTAAGGAAACCTAGTTTTTGTCGGGTTTCGGTGACGTGCTTCTTGGATAGGCTTACTTCTAAAACCTCCTCACTTTTAGAAAATGTTAATTGTTTTCCCAAAGTATCATACACTGCCGAATGACCTGAGTAGGAAAGCCCGTTGGCATCATTTCCAATCCTATTAACACCTATGCAGTAGGCCATGTTTTCAATAGCTCTGGCCTTTAGCAAAGTATCCCACGCCTCTACCCTAGTTTCAGGCCAGTTGGCCACATAAAGCAGTATATCATAATCCATAGTATTTCTGCTCCAAATTGGAAAACGAAGGTCGTAACAGATGAAGGGAGAAAATTTAAATCCTTTATACGTTACCAATAACTGCTTGGTTCCTGCGGTATACTCCTTATCCTCTCCTGCCAAGGTAAACGTATGTCGTTTATCATAACTGGAAGTACTACCATCTGGTTTAACGAAAAACAACCTATTATAATTCTGTTCTTGTTCTCTATATACAACGCTTCCAACAATAGCGGCGTTTGATTCTTTAGACATTTGCCGCATCCATTTTAGGGTAACTGTATCCTCGGATAAAGCAATGTTATCGGGAGTCATAGTAAAACCCGTGGTAAACATCTCGGGAAGTATGATGACATCCACATCTACTGCCGTTGCTTGAATTTTTTCAGCAAACAGGGCTCTGTTTTTCGATGGATTTTCCCAGACGAGAGGTGCTTGTATTATTGCTATTTTTATAATTTCTTGCATTTACAATATAAGTGATAGATTTAGTATTGAATTACTGTCTGCTACAAAAGGAACCGTATTCGGTTTTATTAAGAGCCTTAGCAACATCAATTATGCATTAGCTTCCAATAAATCAATCAACGAAGCGGAACCTTGAAGCTTTGCATGGTCCAGGGCAGTATTCCCCCTTGCATCTTTAACGGTTTTATCTGCTCCTTTTTGCAAAAGCATTTTTACAATTTCCGGTTTATTGAAGGTTACCGCATAAATTAGCGGAGTTGCACCCATGGTATTTCGCGCATTCACGTTAGCCCCATGGTCAATTAGCATCTTAGCAATTGTAATAAACCCCTTGAAACAAACACCCATTAAAGCGGTATTACCGGTACCATCCTTCTCATCTAGGGGAGCGCCTCTTTCAATAAAAAAATCCGTTATCTCCGAAAAATCGTAGTAACTAGCTAATATCAAAGGGGTACTACCGCGAGAATCCCGTGTATTTAACAATTTAGGTTCAACATCAATTAGCGATTTAATTCCTTGAAGGTTTCCTTTTCTAATTTCTTCAAAAAACTGTATTGTATTTTTCATGGAATCAAGATATAAAACTATCACGAATTTCCGAAGTATTTTCTTCTTACAAGTCCAATCGTACAGATTATAATTGCAAAGGAATCAATTTCCTAATTAACAATAAATGCGGGCTAGTAACCAATTTAAGTTCTGTTAACGGCCCTTATCATTTTTGCATGATTATTCCTTAATACCTCTTAGAAATCTAAAAACATCCTATAAACCATAACAATATCCAACTTAGCTTCTCTATATAATCTATAATACTAATGGCAGTCTTGCATTGCACTCTTCTTAAACTAAGATTAGTAATTCAATTTATATATATTTGTATATATTTTCCTACATTTAATATAAGCGAATTTAAATCTATTATTTGGAAACCATTCCCATCAGTCTTCTAGTAGAAGATTCCCTTGACGCCTTACTTATTTTAGATACTGAGCTTAGGCTCGTAACCTGTTCTGATGTATTTTTAAAAAAATTCACAACAACAAATAAAGACGTAAAAGGGAAAAAACTTCTTAAGGTTTTCGATAATCTGCCAACTAGTTTTCAGCATGCTTTAGAGATAAGCCTAAAAGGCACCGCTCAGGTAAACTCAGGCGAAAGATTTGTGCTTTCCAATGGAAACGTTCTATGGTTAAAGTGGAAAATACAGTGTTTGTCTGAGGACAGAGGTAAACCAACGGGATTAATGGTGGTATTGGAAGATATTACCAACCATAAAAAGGAAAACGAATTGCTACTGCGCGCAGAACTGGTATCCAGAACTGGTAGTTGGGAAGTAGACTTATTACAAAATAAAGTATACTGGAGTCCAATGACCAAAGTTATCCACGAAGTTCCTTCAAATTACTCCCCAACTATTGAAACAGGTATAAACTTTTATAAAGAAGGGTTTTACAGAGACCTTATATCAGAATTAGTAAACAATGCCATGGTAGACGGTACACCTTGGGATACAGAGCTTATCATCATTACTACTAAAGGAAGGGAGGTTTGGGTTAGGGCAAAAGGAGAAGCAGAATTTCATAATGGTATATGTATTCGAATTTCTGGGACCTTCCAGGATATAGATGAAAAAAAGAAAATTGAGCTTAAGTATAAAGAAACGACCGAACGCTTAAAAGTTGCCACAAATAAAGCCAATATTGGTATTTGGGAATATGAAATTTCTGAAAACAAACTTATCTGGGACGATAATATGTACAATCTTTATGGCATAAAAAAAGAAACGTTTTCTGGAGTCTATAATGCATGGGAGGCAGGTGTTCATCCTGATGATAAGGAAAATGGACGTATTGAAATTGCGCAAGCCATCTCTGGAGAAAAAGAATTTGATACAGAATTTAGGGTTCTTTGGCCTAATGGAGCCGTTAAATACATTAGAGCAATTGCAGAGACGCAAAGAGATTCGAATGGCAATGCTATTAAGATGATTGGTGCCAATTGGGATATTACCGATTCAAAAGAGGCAGAACAAAGACTTAGGGAAAGTGCCGAACGCTTATACGTAGCTACAACAACAGCCAATATTGGAATTTGGGATTTAGAAATCAATGAAAAGCTAGTCGTTTGTAACGATAATATGTATGACATATACGGCATCCCTAGGGACGCTTCTGATGTATTGGAGGAATGGATAAAAAGAATTCATCCCGAAGACCAAGAGCGGGTGCAAGAAGATTTGGGAGCCACCATTGCTGAGGGCTATCCATTTAATACTCAATTTAGAGGGGTACGCCCAAATGGTGAAATTATCCATTTAGTAGCATTTGGAGCGGCCCAAAGAAATTCTTTCGGTAAAATAGTAAAAATTATTGGTGCCAATTGGGATATTACAGAACTAAAAAGCACACAACTAAAGCTCGAACGAAACAAGGAATCCTTTCTAGACACGTTTAAAAACTCAGCAATAGGAATGGCCCTTATAGGATTAGATGGCACATGGCTTAGGGTAAACAAAACCATCTGCCAGAGTTTTGGGTATACCAAAGAAGAACTTTCTAGCACCACATTTACCGACATCACCTATAAAGAAGATTTAGAAATAGGGCTTAAACTATTCCATGAGAGCTTAGCTGGAAAGAGAGACAGTTATCAATTAGAAAAAAGATATTGCCATAAAAATGGGAGTATAGTTTACGCCATAGTAAATGTTACGGTCGTAAAAGATATCTATGGAAAACTGTCCCATTTAGTAGCTCAAGTTATGGATGTTACCCCACAAAAAGAGGCTGAAAAACAGCTGAAATCCTTATTGGAAGTAACCGAGGTTCAAAATGAAAGCCTACTTAATTTTGCACATATTGTCTCCCATAATCTTAGATCACATTCTAGCAACATGTCTATGTTGACAAAATTTCTATTCCAAGAAAATGACGAACAAGAACGTCAAAATTTACAAACCATGCTTATAGGTGCAACAAAAAGCCTATCTGAAACAATACAACACCTAAATGACGTAGTGCAGGTAAAAACAGACGCTTCGCAAAACATGAGATCCATGAACCTTTTAGATGGCCTTAACCATATAGAAAATAGTATTCAAGGTATTTTGACCAAAGAAAACGTGATAACAAATATTAAGGTTTCAAAAACACATAATGTTAGGGTTGTTCCGGCGTATCTAGATAGTATCCTTCTAAATCTATATACGAATTCATTAAAATATAGATTTCCTACAAGGGATCCCATACTGCACGTATCCTCATCCAAAAAAGGAGATAAAATTATAATCAAATTCCGTGATAATGGGCTAGGAATAGATTTGAAACGGCACGGACACAAGCTTTTTGGGATGTATAAAACCTTCCATAAACATAAAGAAGCAAAAGGTATAGGACTATTCATAACAAAAAATCAAATAGAGGCCATGAATGGTACAATTTCTGTGGATAGCACTGTAAATGTTGGTACCACATTTACAATAACTTTAGAACAAGGATAAATAGATACATATGAGTAAAATAAGAAGTTGCTGCATTATAGATGACGACCCTATTTTTATATATGGGACTAAACGTATGATGAAAGAAACGGACTTTTGTGATAACATCACAGTTTTTAACAATGGTGAAGATGCATTGGCTGGATTAAAAGAAATGTATGAAGTAACGCGAGAACTTCCTCAAGTGATCTTTTTAGACTTAAATATGCCTATAATGAATGGTTGGGAATTTTTGGATGAATTTATGCAACTACCAAATAATTCTTTAAACAATACATTAATCTATGTGGTTAGCTCTTCTGTTGACCCCAAGGATATTGATAAAGTTGTAAAGTATGAACAGATAAGCAATTATATTCTAAAACCTATAACTCCTAACGATTTTGAAACAATTCTGAAGTCACAGCTTGTTTAAATTTGCAGTCTTTTACAGCTAATAAAAAAAGAACCAACTACATACTGTTTAACTTTTAAAGGGTAAAAAACTGAATATTTGAACTAAAATTCAACAAAATCAGTATTCCACTTTAACTTCGTAACCGTTTTCTCTAATTTTGCTATCTTAAGTTATTAATAAGAGTATAAGCTTAAATTAGCCAGTAAATATGGATTCATACCATACCTGTTGCATAATTGATGATGACGAATTTTTTGCCTTCAATGCAAAGAGACTTATGATCGAATCTAATTTTGCAGATAATGTGCTTTGGTATTCAGACGGTCAGCGTGCCATAGATGGACTTATTGGCTTAATGATAGAGAATATTAATCTTCCACAAATTATTCTGTTAGATTTAAATATGCCCAATAAAAATGGTTGGGAATTTCTTAACGAGTTCGCTGCACTACCTATTAAACAAAGAGAACATGTTCGTCTTTTTATTGCAAGCTCTTTTGTAAGTCCCGAACTCATTGAAAAATCAAAAAGTTATAATCTCATACAAGATTATATAGTAAAACCATTAACCGAAGTGTCTTTACAGAAAATTTGGGCCTTCCAGCAGAATCCCTAGTAACTAATCCCTAAAGTTAGGCGTAAAATCCTGAGGAGCTATTTTCGGCTCATTAGTAGTTCCGGCACTACCCGTATCGTTATATATTTGCCATTCTGCAAACGTATAGGAATTATTCCCGCTATTCACCTCAAGTTTTCTAAATGCCCTGCCATCTTCGAATTCATGGTTAGTTCCAGAGCCGTCTTCCCCTATTATGCCAAAGACATCGATTACTGTTCCAAAGGGATCTATAAGTTCTAAATTATCATCTCCGTTGGAATCGGCCGGAGAATTGCTGCCCGCAACAACATCGGGAGAAAAACCATAACTATTTAAAAATTCTTCGGCATCTGCGGCAATTACCAAAGTAGCTTTACCATCTATACTAAAAGCTGACAAATCCAAACTAGAACTTATTTCAACAGATGCGTTGGTATATCTGGCTATTTGCCATCCGTTTAAGGACAAAGTAGCATCGGATGCGTTATAAATTTCTATGAATCTGGCCTTGGCATTATTATCCGGGTCTGCCAGCTCAGAAAAGAAAACTTCTTGGGATGTAAATTCATCAATTACATCTTGGCATCTCTCGTTGATAAAATCGATATCATCCAAATCACGAATCTGAAAATAGAAATCGTTGTTTTCCTTGATCAATAAGCCTGTGATAGCACCGCTACCTGAGGGCAATATTTCCGACTGAAAATCAGAAAACCCACTGTTTCTTATTTCTACTTCATTATCGTCACAATCGATCAACAGGCGTGAAGTCTCCTCCCTTTCTTCCGCAAAGGATTCTCCTAAATCATCTTTGGAGAATTCAATATCATCAATCTGTACAAGTGTACCGGCAAGATTTTCAGACAACTCAGATAGATTGACCAGAGTGGGTAAAATCATCTGTTTATCTTCACAAGAAACGAACACATGTTCGAACACGGCATTGGAGGGTAATCTTCCTACGGATGTATTCCCAAAAGAAAGAAATACACCGCCTAGTTTATATACTTCTTTGGATTTGCCCAAATAGAGTCCTTTGAGCTTAATCCGTATTTTATCTCCGATTGCAAAAAACAAATGAGAATCCCGCAAATCTATTTCAATTTGAAATCCCTGCGTAGGATTGGACGGTGAATCCTGAAAATGGAGTACTCCAAAAAAATTACCTGCAACATCGGAAGAAACAACATATCCCTCAATTATCCAATCTTCTTGTATTTGTATCGTTTCCCCGTCATAAAAATTCTGTACATCTAAATAACTAATATTCGCTACTAAACCATCGTTACATGCAGTGTCCAAGGGCTCAAAATCCCTGTTGTCAACACAACTATTTAATACTTGCAAAAAGAGTAGCAACATGCCCAAATAGCCCTTAATTCCAATTATATGTTCTTTTATTTGCCGCATATCCTAAAAGCTTATGGCTAAATTCAGAAAATAAGTACGGCCAAAGCCATACCAATATTTTGGTGCAAAAGTGGGCGATCCACTAAGGTTATCTCGTTGTAACTGTCCAAAATTACCATTCCTGCTTTGCTCATAACCACCCGTTCTAAATCGGGTATCGAATAGGTTGTTCACACTCGCGAAGACACCGATATACTTGCCGTTTTTTAACCATGATTTGCCGCCGACCAGATTTAACAGATAAAAATTATCTAAAGGCTTTTGAGCCAACAGCCTATCTACATTCTCTAAGGTCGCCTCAGGGAATTCTTGTCCGGTTTCAGGGTCTAGATAAAAACTATTTGTTCTCGTTATCGTAGAAATATTCGCGTAATTATTTGCCAAATAGTTGGCGGTCATGCCCACCCACCAATATTTTGGGTCACGATATTCCATACCTAAGGCTATTGCTGTTTGCGGACCCTGAGCAAGTCGTAGTCCTTTTATATTCGCAATACCCAAATCTTTAGAACCACTTACATCAATTAACTCTTCGTCTGCCGCAGCCGTATCAAAATTGATGTTTACCAATGGATCACTTGCAAAGGTATACTCGCCGATTGCCGCCACTGCGGATACTTTTACAAATGCCGACAACTCATATTCCAAACCCAGCTCCAGCCCCTTATGCAAACGATCTAAGTCTGAAAGTACCTCTTGTACAAAATCTGAGCCCAAGCCACTATTCACAAAGAAAAAATTGACATCCGTTGTATTCTGGAAACGAGTATAAAAACCACTCAACCTCCCTGTTAATTTTGGCATTCGAATATAATAATTTAAGTCTATAGCGCTAACAGATTCCTTTTGCAGGTTTGGCACCACGGTATTTGACTCTCTAGGGTTCACAAAAATATTCTGTAAGACGGGAGCTCTTTGTAATTTTGCAGCATTCCCCGTAACCCAATGCCGACCCGTAATTTTGTACGATAGTCCGCCCTTGACACCAAGGTTGGAGAAAGTGATTTTTTCACTTTCTCCCAATGAGTTTTCTAGAAAACGTTCATTTTGAAAAAACCCTTTACGCTGATAGGAAACGTTGGAATACTGCCCTGCTACAAAACCTTTCCATTTAGTATAATCCATATTCAATTGGATAAAACCATCTGTGTGGTTGGCCAAAAATTCATAGTTATAATTAAATTTTTGGTCTTGTAAACGGTTTGCGTCTCCATCAATATTATTTCTTGTATCTGAAAACGGATCTATGTCTTCATGATATTCAGCGCCCAATAAATCGGCTATTCGGGCGTAATTCTTTGAATTCAGGTTTTTATTTGTCAACCCAAAATCCAATCGTAACCTTTCGTTTATCGTGTAGTTACCATTTATCCGTGCCGTAAGCTGCGTATCATCTATAACATCATCATAAAATACATAAGCTGCTTTTCCATTGTTCGATGGGCTCCTGTTCGCTGTATAAAGATTTTGCCAATTCCATTGCGGATCATTGACAAAACTCGTGCGGGCCCTTTCTGCACTTATGAAATTAGCTCCTATTGGACTATTCACATAAAAGCTTGGTAGATACCTATAGAAACTCGGGTCTGGATTAGGGGCGTTGTAGTACCCTACCCTACTCCTTGCATGGCTTCCTGTTTGGAAAGCCAATCCGGCGTTAAGATTCCACTTTTTGGAATCGTGAAAATAGTTCAAAAGCACCATAGGTTCGGATATACGGCGTTCTCTAGAATTTCTAATTTTTCCGTTTTGGATTCCCCAATAAGGATTATAACGATTCCCTACTAGTTCATAAACTTCTTCTGTAATGGCAGAAGACCTTCCTCTTCTGTTTGTAGCAGAAAAAGCAGTTACAGCTATACTATTTTGGGAATCGAATTGATATTCCAAAGCACCGTAAAAGGAATAAGCATCGTAAAGTGTACCATCTATAAACCCTTCTTTTGCCCACCTTCTAGAGCCGGACACCGTATAGGCGAGTCCGTTTTTCTGCACTCCCGAATTATAAGTTGCCATAAGGCGACCCGTATAGGTTCTATTAGATGCGGACGTAGATAAACGAAATCCGGACCGTAGACCAGAAGGCCTCAAATCTATATTGGTATTGCCCAAAATACCGCCGAACGTGTAGTTTGTTGCCCCTAGACCGTTCGTAAATTCTTGATTTCTGATGACATCATTGAGACCGCCCCAATTGTTCCATTGCGGCCTACCATCAAATAACTTGTTCATGGGAATACCGTTTAATAGTACTTCTCCGTTTTGGGAATCATAACCCCTTACCCTGAAAAAGGCCTGTCCAAAATCAAAAGCAGCCCTGTTCAAGAAAATATCCCGTGTAGCCTGTAATAAGCCCAAAGAACTTCCGTTGGTTTCATCATCCAACAACTCGGCGTCAGTCAACGTAATGAGATTGTCCTGTTTGTCAAGCGTCAAATCTTTATCCAGTAAAATATTGCCCAAGGCCAAAGGAGTGCCGTCAAGGGAAACCGGAATTCTTTTGGTTACCAAGTCTTGAAATTCAATTCTTAAAATGTAATCTCCGTTTAAAGAAACGTTAAGTTTAAACTCTCCCGATGTATTGCTTTCTCCAAAAAGCTGTTCCCCTTCCAAAGATACCGTTGCCCCAACAACAACAGATTGGTCCATAGCGCTAAATAGAGTGCCAGAGACAACCGTTTCCGTTTGTGCAGACAATACGTGTACGCATAAAAAAAGTAGTATAAATAGAAAATCTCTATACATACCTGATGGTTAGTGTATTAGGTTAATGGTACTACAATATATCTAAAAAAGGGCAATCAGGTAAGAAGTTTCCGATTAATACAGTATATTTTAGGATGTAATTAATTGTAAATGAGGATAAAACTGTTATTTTTTTTACTTCTACTGGTTTTTGGGGCTCATAGCCAAGATAAAAATGAATACCAGCTAAGGACTGTTGCCTTTTACAATTTGGAGAATCTTTTCGATACTAAAAATGACACTTTAGTATATGATGATGATAGAACTCCGGAGGGTAAGGATAATTGGACGCAAGAACGCTACGAGCACAAGTTAGTACAACTCTCCAAGGTTATTTCCAAGATAGGTTCGAACGTAAGTAACACCCCGCCAGATGTTATCGGCGTTTGCGAAGTAGAAAACAAACAGGTTCTAGAGGATTTGGTCAACCACCCCAACCTTAGAAAATATGATTACGGAATCGTACATTTTGATTCTCCGGATGAACGTGGCATCGACGTTGCCCTTTTATACAGAACATCGGTATTTGTACCCATTTCTTTTGATAGTAGAAGGCTCTTACTCTCAAAGGATAACGGATTTCGCGACTACACAAGAGATCAGCTCGTTATAGAAGGAGCCTTGGATAATGAAAAAATTTATTTTATTGTAAATCATTGGCCCTCTAGAAGTGGTGGTGAGGCAAGAAGTAGACCCTTTAGACTAGCCGCAGCAAAATTGAACAAACGGATAATTGATTCTATACAACGTAACAATTCATTGGCAAAAATAATTAGTATGGGCGATTTTAACGACGATCCTGTAGACCCCAGCTTCAAAAGAATTTTAGACGTAAAAGGAAAAAAGAAACGACTTGATTCTATGAGCCTTTTTGGTCCTATGGAAAAACTGTTTAGAAAAGGAGAAGGCTCCTTGGCCTATAGAGATAAATGGAACCTTTTTGACCAGATGTATATGACCGCTAATCTTGTTAAAAGCGAAACAGCAACGTATACCTTTTGGAAAGCTGGGATATTTACGCCGAACTACGTTATTGATCCAAAAGGAAAATACAAGGGCTATCCACTACGCACCTATGCTGGTGGGAGCTATATTGGAGGCTATAGTGACCATTTTCCGGTATACATATATTTAGTGCGAGAAGCTAGCACCGGTAACTAGTAATTTAGTCTGGGTGTTTCGCGAGGAGAATTCTAAGGCCTTACGCTAAAACGTGATTTCTTAATCCAAGGTCTTTATCGTAATCTCTCTCCATTTTACCTTTATACCACCACCATCATGAATCTGTAACAAAACGGCACCATCACCAGCGCCTATTATGGTATCATCCAACGAAACCATCTCTGTGCCATTAAGCCAAGAGGTGAGCCTATCCCCATTTACCTTAATTTTCATTTTGTTCCATTCGCCCATTTTTAAGGCGGTATCTTTTTCAGGATCAGGTTGTATGAGCCAATTTCTGCCATAAGATTCATATACACCACCGGTATGCTTTCCTGGTGGGGCTATTTCTACTTGCCAACCACTCACGGTAGTTCCGTCTACAGTAGAGCGTATAAATACCCCACTATTGCCATCTGCTTCTTGTTTAAATTCTAGTTCCAAAACAAAATTCTTATAGTAATCATTGGTTCCAAGGTATCCATAACCCTTATCAGGGCCACTTTCACACACTAGGAGTCCGTCTTCAACATACCATTTTTCCGTTCCATAGATGGTCCATCCTTCCAAATTTTCACCATTAAACAATGATTTTTTTTGTGCTGAAATAGTTAGGGTAAAAAGTATAAGTAGCTGTACTAGTATTTTTTTCATTGATTTTAGTTTATGAATTATGCGTAGGATGCATCACCTTTAAATGATAATTCTTAGCTTAATATAATTATATATGTCTTTGCCAGACAGAATTTAAACCAAGGCGGGATTGGAACTAAAACTGATCAACTAAACCACTGGCCCCATGGAATCCTACTTAAAATAAGTAGTAGCCCAAGACCATAAAAAATAGCTATACTCTTAAACTTTTTTTCTCCCTCTACAAACTTTTTATGACGGGACCAGCCAACCGTTATCAATACGATGGCAACGATATTAATAAAAGGATGTTCTACGGCCAATAGTCTAGCTGCAGCTGTTAATCCTCCCATACCAAATTCTTGTATGGCACTGAGTCCGCTTGGAGAAACAAAATAGAGTATAAGCCCTATCAATAATTGAATATGGCACATAATTAAAGCAAAAAGACTTATTCTTAGGTCTTTGGTCATGGTGAACATACGCTTTGAGACTAAGCCGGTAATGGCATTGGCAACGGCCAAAAACAGCACAGCGAGGGCTACATAGGCTAAGTAGGAATGTAGCATTTGAATGGTTTCGTACATGGTTTTTATTTTAGCTTTTAAAAATAGGGAATTTTAGGCATAAAAAAAGGCCCTGTAAAATTACAGAGCCGTTTTAAAATAATTATATAACTACCTAGTTAAACATATATCGAATACCTACTTGTAACCTCCATGTATTATTTAAACTAGTGCCCTGTATGAAAGATTCCCTGGGCAAATCAGATGTTCCGCTTCTCGTGTTCAGCCTATATATTGGCTCATTCGCAGCATTTCTTCCCCTGTAATTCAATATATTTTCCTGAAATGCGAATTGTGGTACGCCCCAGTCCGAATTTAACATATTACCCACATTCAAGAAGTCCATTGATAATTGAATTGTATTCTTCTCGTCTTTAGTCAATTCAATATCCTGAGTTATTCTAAGATCGTAGGTATTTACCCATGGTAAGACTGCACCATTACGTTCAGAGACTTCTCCTCTAATTTCACTTAAATATTCGTCCTGCTCAATATAATTGTTAAGAAAATTAATCTGAGCCTGCTCTGTAATCAAATTACCGTCCAAGGTGAACTCTTCGAAATTAAGTTCAGCGGCATCGTTGGGCACGTAAAATAAACGGTCTGCATTGTCTCCAAAATTACCAGAATAGGTATAGCTATATCTTCCATTCTCCCCGCCTTGCCAAAACACACCGATTGTGGTACCGTTTTTCTGGTAATTAAGGTTGGCAATAAAACGGTTTGGTTGATTCTGACCAGAAAAACCAAGTTCTGGGTCGTTCCTATCTTCCTGTACGACAGCGGACCATAAAGATCCTGCCTGAGATCCACCGGTAGCTCCTAAGTCAAAAGCTCTTGAAGTCACGTAAGAAATAGAACCAAAGAACCCATTATTAAATTGCTTTGATAGCGTAGTTGCCAACGAGTACGAATACGGGGTTCTGTCTGAATTCGTTAACAAGAACACATTCCTAAAGTCCGGATCGTTAGAATAACCACCATCCCAATAAGGTCTGGCATCAGGTCCCGCAAGAACACCATCTGCTTCTCTAAGAACAGGATTATACACGTTAACGGCAGTTGTTTCTCTTGAGTAAATAAAATCTACAGTACCTGTAATACCCCAAGGTAATTCATGGTCTACGCCAATATTGGTTCTCCACGTTTGTGGTAATTTAAAATCACGATCTGATAAGTTCAGCTCATTAGATAGCGTTTGACCTGGGTCTGCCGGAGCACCAAAGGCAATATCAGGATTAAATACATAGTTTGGGCCGAATTCAGCCTCAACTTCAGCACCTTCGAAACCAAGACCACCACGAACAACACCTGAACCGTTTACTTGGTTACTCATCCATACAAAAGGAATACGACCAGAAAATATACCGGTACCACCCCTCACTTGGGTCTTACCTTCACCGTTTACGTCCCAGTTGAAACCAATTCTTGGAGACCATAAGGGTCTAACCTTAGGGAACTGACTCACATCCGGTGTAAAGCTATCACCGTTACCGTCAACAAAAGTTTTGTTCAAATCGTCCAACAAGGTGTTTCTTGGAATATCGGTAGTATAGAATGGTAAATCAATTCTTAGTCCCGCTGTTAATTTAAAATTATCATTTACTTGGTACTCATCTTGGAAATAAATACCGAACTGACCAAAATTAGTTTCATCTACAGGCGGTGTTGTTGATCCATCCAAAGCAAAACTTTTGGCAAAGGCATCAGGATATGCTCCTGGCGTCTGATTGATAACTGTTTCCACAAAACTATCACGACTCGTAAAACGATAAAAACCATTAAATACAGGGTTAAACGCGTTCTTAAAAGTCATCAATTCTAAATTGGCACCAATTGTATAGGTATGTTTACCAGAGTAGATCGAGAAGTTGTTAGTAATATTAAATACATTGTTTTCTAACAAATTCCCTACGGTAAACAGTTCGTTACCTAGCGCAGTATAGTACAATAAATTTCCAGAAGCATCTGGCTCCAATACTTCGATGAACGGGAAGGCTTGACCTCCAGGAATACCTCTCTTTGGATCTTGTATAGCCGTATAGCCAATATTTAATTGGTTAGACATGTTATCCGATACTTTGGAGTTCCATTCCCCAACAATTGACTCTACCAAACGATCATTGGTATAATTCGCATTGGCAAAAGTTACAGCCTCTATACCTTGTCTGCTGGTATTTCTATAACGCGTAGGCAAAAACCTATTTGAGTTTCCATTAATTCTAATGTCTTGAGACTGATTGTATCTATTGTAACGTAGAGAGAACTTGTTGTTCTGGTTTAAATTATAATCCAAACGGGCATTAAAACGCGTTTGTTCGGAGGCAAACGGATAATTCTCGTAAGGTCCTGTTTCATACCCATACAAATTACGCATGCTTTCCTGAATAAAATCCAAGTCCGAAGCAGGTACTCTTGAAATAGTTAAACCATCTGGAGTAAGACCTGGCCTAGCCGCTTCACGTTGAAAACCAGGAACTGCAGTTAGCTCCTCTTCATAACTTACAAAGAAGAAAAGTTTATCTTTAATTACAGGTCCGCCTATAGTAATTCCTTTAATATCATTTTGCGAGTCCCCACGATTCAACTCCAAATTACGAAGCCTATCTCCAACCATTTGTTCGTTTCTAAACAAATAATAAACAGAACCTTTAAACTCATTCGTTCCAGATTTGGTAATGGCATTAACCGATGCACCAGTAAAACCGGCCAATCTAACATCCATTGGTGCTAAATTCACCTGAACTTCTTCAATAGCATCCAAAGAAATTGGGTTTCCACCTGCGAACTGTCCAGAACCCAGACCAAAGTTGTTATTGTAGATATTCCCATCAATGGTGTAGTTGTTAAATCTGCTTGATGTACCTGCAAATGAACTTCCGTTACTTTGCGGTGTAAGTCTCGTGAAATCTTCGATACTTCTGTTTACTGTTGGCAACGCATCTATTTTATCCCTTGAAAGGTTAACAGATGCACCAGTCCTATCTGGATCTATAACGTTACCCCTAGTTGATGTAACAACAACCTCTTCCAGTTCCATTCCTTCACTCAAGACTACTTTAAGGTTATAACTTTGTCCCAACCCTAAAACAATTCCTTCAAAAGTTCTGTCCTGAAAACCTACATACGTTACCTTAACCGAATAAGGACCCCCTACTCTAATATTGGGTAAATAAAACCTGCCATCTTCATTAGAAATGGCTCCGTAAACAGATCCTGAAGGCGTATGCGTGGCAACAATGTTGGCACCAAAAAGGGATTCTCCCGATTCATCGGCAATTGTTCCTTGCATACTCGAGGTAGTTACCCCTTGCGAGAAAGCACTTGCAGCCATTAAAAGAGCAACAAATGCAAAATAAATCTTTTTCATTTTTTAAGTGTTTTGTTAGTTTTTAACTTGCTGCAAAAGTCCTCTATTTTTAAAATCCCAACGTTAAGAGAACGTTAAATCAGCATCCCTAAAATTAAGTTAAAAAATAAAAAATACATCCTGAAAATGAAGAAGTTATCAAGAAAACCAAAAAAACTACAAACAAGCTGTGTTAACTCTTAAAATATTGAAGAAGCTGCAATGTAGACCCGTCATGTTTAGCAATATCAGAACCCTCTATATCCTTTAAAATAGTTCCTGCCAATTGTTTTCCAAGCTCTACACCCCATTGGTCATAACTAAATATGTTCCAAATGACGCCTTGAATAAAAATTTTATGCTCGTAAAGGGCAATTAATGAACCTAGAGAAGTAGGCGTAAGCTTCGCTATCAAAAAGGTGCTGGTAGGTTTATTTCCCTCAAAAACCTTGTAAGGCGCAAGTGCTTCAATTTCTTCCGTTGTATTGACTTTGGCCTTTAGTTCTGATACCACCTCTTCTTTCGACTTTCCGTTCATCAATGCTTCGGTCTGGGCGAAGAAATTAGCCATGAGCTTATTATGATGATTAGTATTTCCGTGCAGCGAATCTTTAAAACCGATAAAATCCACGGGAATTAATTTTGTCCCCTGATGTATTAATTGAAAAAAGGCATGTTGGGCATTAGTACCTGGCTCTCCCCAAATTATAGTTCCAGTTTCGTAGCTTGTTCTTTTTCCGTTCCTATCAACACTTTTTCCGTTACTCTCCATAATCCCTTGCTGCAAGTAGGCCGAAAATCTACCTAAATACTGCGTATAAGGTATGATAGCCTCTGTCTCTGCACCATAAAAATTATTATACCAAATACTTAACAGTGCCATGATTACCGGTATGTTTTCAGAAAAATCGGCTTCCCTAAAATGCCTGTCCGTTTGATTGGCTCCTTTTAAAAGATGATTGAAATTATCGTAACCCACCGCTAATGCAATAGAAAGACCTACAGCGCTCCACAAGGAAAAACGACCTCCGACCCAATCCCACATAGGAAATACATTATCTGAAGATATTCCAAATTCACTTATCTTCTTGGTATTCGTAGATACCGCAGCGAAATGCGTTGCAATATCTTCCTGTTTGGTTCCAAAATTCGAGGATAAAAACCATTTTTTAATGGTGGTGGCATTACTTAGCGTTTCTTGTGTCGTAAATGTTTTGGATACTACAACGAACAGTGTTGTTTCCGGATTTAGTTCTTTCAACACCTCGGCTACATGATCACCATCTACATTGCTTACAAAATGAACTTTTAGATGATTCTTATAAAAGGCCAAAGCTTCAGTTACCATGGCAGGGCCAAGGTCGGAACCTCCTATTCCAATATTGACAACATCTGTGAATGCCTTACCTGTGAAGCCTTTTCTTTGGCCATCTATTATTGCATCTGTAAAATTTTTTATCCGTTGCTTTACTTCATACACTTCAGAAACAACGTTCTCACCGTCAACTTTTATTATCTCATCCTTTTGCGCTCTTAACGCAGTATGTAAAACTGCCCTACCTTCGGTTTTATTTATAATATTGCCATTAAAACTGGCAGAAATAGCATCCTTTAACTTCACTTCATTCGCCAAATCCAACAACAAGGATAGGGTTTCTTCTGAAATACGGTTTTTGGAATAATCGAATATAAAATCGTTCCACTTTACTGTAAATTTTGCCGCTCTCCCAGCGTCTTTACGAAATTGATGTTTGACTTCGTCCGAATGTGTGCTCGTATAATGTGCTTTTAATTTCCCCCAAGCTTTTGTCATTGTAGGGTCAATTTTAGGTAGGGACATATTATTCGTTAAGGGTTATTAAATCTTCTTCTTCATTCTCGAAAACAGTGTATTCAATGCAATCCAGTTGTTCCTTCAAGGGCGTAACATGAGCCAAATATGTGGCTCGGAGGGAATCTGCGATTGGTTCCGCAGCCGGTAATTTTTCACGCAAGGGATCCACCTGCCTCCCGTTTTTCCAAAAACGATAACACACATGTGGGCCTCCGGTATTTCCTGTCATACCTACCCAACCGATAACATCGCCCTGGCGTACGTATTCCCCTTTTTTGACTTTCTGCTTTTTCATGTGCAAATATTGGGTGCTATACGTTCCATTATGCTTTATTTTCACATACCTACCGTTACCTCCCCTTCTGGTAGATTCCGTAACGGTCCCATCTGCGGTAGCAATAATAGGCGTTCCGATAGCCGCAGCATAGTCGGTCCCTTTATGGGGCCGCACCTTATAACCATAATAGGCAATTCGCCTTTTTAAATTATATCTTGATGACACCCTGTAACCAAATTTAATGGGTGCCTTTAAAAAGGTACTCCGTAGATTATTCGCATCTTGATCAAAGTAATCCGTAATCTGTTTTAAGGAATCGGTCTCATAAGCAAAAGCATAGATTGGTTTGCCCTTGTGTTCGAAATAGGCGGCTTCTATAGGCTCAAATCCTGCATAGATACTGTCGTTTATATATCGTTCTTTATAAAGTATTTTAAACTTATCTCCTTTTTCAAGACTAAAAAAATCGATAGTCCATGCGTAAATTTCTGACAAGGATATCGTTACTGCGTAATCTACCCCCAGCGTATCCAATGATTCGGAAAGGTTGTTCTTAATTACACCTGCAATTTCCCGTTGTACGTATTTAATTTTTTTTCTACTCTTGTAAGCATTTACCGAATCTCTTAAATCTACTACCGTATAATTGATTCGATCATTTTCATATATAAAGAATTGCGTTGTCTCTGCAGTATCCTTTGTTTTTAAAATAACATAGGGTTTTCCAACTTTAACACGCTTTACATCAAAAGTGTCCTTGAACTCCTCTGCTATTTTTATTATTTTAGGATAATCAACCGCATGGTCTATCATTAACTCACCAAAACTGTCCCCTCTCCGAATGGTATCGCGGATAACTTTATAATCCTCTAAATTAAACCCATACGATTTTAGAACAGGTTTTTCTATAATCGGTATCTGTGCTATCTCCTCAGTATTTTGCTTTTGTTCCGTTTTACACGAAAAAAGCACTACAAGTGCCAATAATGCGCCCCAATATTTCTGCATTCCCTCTATTTACTTTTTTCAGGGTTAAAGATATGGTCTACCCACTGTTTACCCCACTCATTTAACTCCTTATTTGTATACAATGATGGAAAAAATATTACTTTCTGAAAACTTGGAGGTAAATATTCCTTCCAATTGGTTCCTCCCGTAGCTTCAATAGTAGCTCCTTCTTTAGCAAGATACCGATGTGCAGAGCCCATATGCATCAAAGGCCAATTTACATTAGCATTCATGTCCATTGCTTTTAGGGCCGAGATAAGCTCTGGGCTTTCCTTTAGCGCTTTTGGTAGCGCCAAGTATTTGGCATAAACATTAGCATCTTTTGTTTGTCTTGCAATACGTATTAATCTAGGCGTGTACCTGTATTCAAACTGCTTTAAGGTTAAGGTTTTCTCTCCCGTAACAATGTCTGTTGCGCCTTTTTTCCAATATATATTTTCATAAAGTTCTTCTAACGTATTTTCTGATGAAAAAGAATCTCGTTTGGTATGATGAACCAAATTTTGCATTGCCGTAGCATAAATTTCTATCATTCTATATTGTACGGACTGAAAGCCACTTGCAGGCAACAAAGCCATTCGATATTGAAGAAATTGTTTACGTTCCATTCCTTTGATCATAATACCAAAGGAAGAAATCAACGCTGTTAAGTAACTGTTTATACGCCTGACCTTTTCGATAAAAAAATCGAGTTTTTGAGTTTTGTCATCTACCAGTTGCTTCTGTTCGTGAAGAATGAGTTTAAAGTACAGTTCGGTAATCTGGTGATACATGATAAATATTTCCTCATCCGGAAAATGAGTTCTGGGTACTTGTAGACTTAATAAGGTGTCTAAATGGATGTAATCCCAATACGTGAGATATCGTTGATATAAAAGACCATCTAAATAAGAGCTTAAATCTTGACCGGAATCCTTGTATTTATCGGCAAGCTTTTCTATTTGGGCTCCAATCCGCTCTTTTTCCTCCATTGTAATTTAGTCCATTATTATTTTAAACTGATGCCTTAGACCATTATAGCCGTCCAAATCTGCTTTTATAGCTCCTACGGCCAAATCTGCCTTAATGCGTATTGGAATCTTATTATCGTCGTTGGAAACCCATAACGATAGGCTTTCCTCTTCCTTAAAGACTCTACCCGATTGCACCAAAGGTCTAAACTTGTGGCACTCTACCTTGCCAAATTTAGTTTTTAACACCTCTTTTCCTAAGTATTTCAATTTAAAATCAAAAACGCCATCATCGTCGTATAGCAGTTTCATCCCTATACTTTCACCTTTCACTAAGTCTTTGGCATCATAATTATTTCGTAAAAAATAAAATGCTGAAATTAAATCTTGCACCTCGTCTTCAATTTCAAAATTAAGCTTTTTCTTGTTTTTCTTGTCATTTAGCACAGCATTGTCTTGTTGATGATCAAAATTTATTTCGATATCCTTTGTGTATCCTCCTTCATTAATTTTCCTTATAAATCTATAAGGCTTACCGCTTAGTTTATCAAAATAACTTTCATAATTGTCATCAACCTTAAAAAATAAACTAGCAAAGCCCGTTGTTTCTCCATGACCAACTACGTGATAGACATCCTTATCCATAATTTTGGCATTTTTTACATGGAGAGTTGCATAACTAGCATTTAAAAAACCATAGTGCAATCGAAATTTAAGCCATTCTCCCGGTTCAAAAGCCTGCGTTGTCTCCTGTGCCGAGACAGTAGTACAAATTATTATAAAAACAAGTATCAAAACTCTATTCATGACCAGCATTTTAAATTAAAGTTAGAAATATGTGTGCTATCTCATATACCTTTAACATTAATGTAAACAAATTTTATTCCAAAGTATTGTATTCACCGCTGTCTAATGATATCCCGAGATTTGGTCTCCTTATTTTCTCCTTAGCCGTCGTTAAAATTTTAAACCGTAACTAGGACCATATTTTATAATTTTTAATAGCAAATAAAAATAATATGATTAAAATTTCTGGGTTTTGATGAAGCAACAGCACAAAAAAAGCCCGGTTAATAAACCGGGCTTTTCCTAAATAACCAACCAAACTTTAAATTATGAAAAACCAATACTTAAAGTTGTAAGGGAACCACCCCTTACTGAAGTAAAATTACATCATATATAACTAATGGTAATAGGCTTTAACTTACTTTTACGCTTACCTTAACACTAATTTATACTTCTTTAAATTAATTGTGAATTCCTTAAGAAAAAACTGATGATAATCTGAAACGACATCGCTAAAAGTACGCTATAAACAACTAAGTGATTTGTTTCATTGGGATGTGAATATTTAAAACCAATACCCAACACTAAAAAATACATTGGAGCGATCTATTTCTGGTGACCAAGAGTACATGAATTGTACGGGGCCTAAAAACGATTCCCAACCATAACCCAGAGCATACCCAGAAAAATTTGGCGCTGTAAACCATTCTCCCGTTCTAAAGATATCATCAGCGACGTTTGCAAAATTTGCTGCACCTAAAAAGTGGTGTTTTGGAGCAAGTTCGTAATCTAATCTGCCATAGGCCTTCACATAACTGTTACCGGGTAAACTTAAAAAATCATAGCCATAAAAAGGAACTAGATTATTTATTAAATTGGTTCCAAACCCGCCAAGTACAAAGTCAAAAGAAGTAACATTGGACGTTCCCAGTTTAAATCCTCCCTCGGTTTCCAAGTTTAGCGAAAGGTTTTTAGTCACCGCAAAGGCAGCGCCCATTCTTGCCTTTGAAACAGAAAAATCTTTAAAATTTTCGTTAAAATCGGAAGATAGTAGGTAATAATGAAAATCTCCGTCGAAAAATAATCCACTGGTAGGAAAATATTTGTCATCGTAGGTATCCAACTTTAATCCTCCATAAACGCTGTAAAAATTACTTTTCTCAAAAAAGGTTCTACCTTTCGAATCATTTGTTGGCACTATGGATGGAGTTTCTATGGCGTTCGGCTGTGTTAAATCACCTAATGTTCTTGTGCTAAACTTCAAAAACTTATGCTCCGCACCTATGGTAAAAGCAAACTCTTCCCTTAAAACGGTCTGTATATAAACCTGATTTGTAATATCCGTCAAGTCTAAGTTTATGTTGTTAAGGCTTATTCCGGATGGTACTTCAAAATTATCTTCAATTATTCCAAATGCTATCTCTTGTTCAAAATCGTTATATCTAGAGTTTATCCCAAAACTCCAATAGCTACCCTTATCTATATAATACTCAAAATTATATCGTGGATTATCTCCCAAAATAAAATCTATTGAAGCCCTGTCATCCCTTATCAACAAATTTTTCTTTGTAAAATTTAAAATAGCGGCACTCTTGTATAAATCATCATAGTGGGCTCCTACTCTAAAAAAAGCAGTGTTTTTAGATTCATCTAACCGTAAATTCAAATCTTCTCCAATACCATTGGACATTAATTTATAATGGTTTGTTTTAAAGTTACCTGTGGCACTTAGGTTACTCATTCCTTGTTTAAGTTTGTTAAACGTAATGGGCGTTCCCAGTTTAAACCTGAGCTTCCCTTTAACATAACCCCTAGTATGAATCGAATCGCCACTGATCAGAAGTCTATTAATGGTCAAGGAATCCGTTTCCCTGAACGGCACTACAATCGGTGTTTTTCTTTGAACCACAGATGATATTTGTTGTAGCTCGTTATACTTGGCAATAGCTGCCAGTTCACCAGTCTTTACTATTTCATCGGCTTTGTTAAATTCGATGACCGTATATTTCTCAATTTTTGGTTTGATATAAATATCCGTATCGGCTGCTTTTTCTACCATATCTGCAACGGTCTGGTAATTATTTATTTGCAAAAGAATTTCTGTTGCGGAGAGTAAGGATTCCCTATCGGCAAGTCCGTGTTGTACATCAACACCTATGATAATATCTGCACCCATTGCCCGTACTTTTTCTATGGGATAATTATTGACCACACCACCATCTATCAATACTTTACCGTCTATGGTTACAGGCTCAAAAAGTGATGGAAATGTGCCGCTTGCCATAATAACTTCGGGTAAATATCCCGAGTTGAAAACCACTTCTTTTCCAGTTTCGATATCGGTAGCAATGCAAACAAAGGGGATGGGTAATTTAGAAAAATCATTAACATTCCGTACATGGTACAACATACGTACCATCTCGTTATAGATATTTTGCCCTCCAGAGTAAGCAGGAGGCACAGATACTTTAAAGCCATCGAAAGGAAGCGTTAATGCATACCTTTCCGAATCTTCTTTTTCATAAAACGTTTTTGCACTTCTTGGAAGGTTATCTTGTATAAGTTTACTGAAATTGGTAACCCGGAATATGGAATCTAATTGGTCTGCGGTATAACCAGAGGCGTATAATGCGCCAATAATTGCCCCCATACTAGTACCTCCTATATAGTCTATTTTAACTCCTGCTTCTTCTATAACCTTTAATGCACCGATATGCGCCAAGCCCTTTGCGCCGCCACCACTCAATACAAGTCCAATTTTTTTGTTGGTTGAAAGGCTCGTGTCCTGTGACCGCGCCGACCGAACAAAGCATAACGCCAAAACAAGTAAACCCTTCACAACTAAGTGCCTCATACTATTCTTTTGTTTTGTTAAACGACTCATGTATTTTCATCGCTTTTGAGTGCCCAACTACCTTCTCAAGATTTTCTAAGGTAGCTTCCTTTATTCTTTTTACCGATTTAAAACGTTTTAAAAGCTCCTTTGCCGTTTTTTCTCCTACCCCGTTTATAGCTTCTAATTCCGAACTTATGGCCGTCTTACTTCTTTTGTTTCTATGAAAGGTGATTCCAAAACGGTGCGCCTCATTTCTCAATTGCTGTATAATCTTTAAACTTTCAGATTTCTTATCCAGATACAAAGGAATAGGGTCCTCCGGAAAATAGATTTCCTCCAACCTTTTAGCGATACCAATAATAGCTATTTTACCCCTTAGCCCTAACATATCCAGACTTTTTAATGCAGAAGACAATTGGCCTTTACCGCCATCTATTACAATTAGTTGTGGTAGCGGGGTTTCTTCCTCTAACAAGCGTTTGTACCTTCTAAAAACCACCTCTTCCATAGAGGCAAAATCATCAGGACCCTCAACGGTTTTAATATTGTAGTGCCTGTACTCTTTTTTAGAAGGTTTACCATCCCTAAAAACCACACATGCGGCCACAGGATGTGTTCCCTGGATGTTACTGTTGTCAAAACACTCTATATGCCTTGGTTCGGAAGTAAGTCTTAAATCTTTTTGCATTTGGCCCATTATCCTCTTGGTATGCCTATCGGGGTCAATAATCCTAATTTGATTAAAACGCTCTTGTCTGAAAAACTTCGCATTACGTTCAGACATTTCCAATATCCTTTTTTTATCTCCTAATTTAGGAATGGAAACCAAGAGACCTTCTGGCACGGCCACCCTAAACGGAACGTATAATTCCTTGGATTGAGAATTAAAGCGGCTCCGAATTTCTACAATCGCTAATTGTAACAGTTCGCTATCTTTTTCAGCTAATTTCTTTTTGATTTCCATCGTATGGGACCTTACTATGGAACCATGTGACAACTGAAGAAAATTCACATAAGCAAAAGCTTCATCCGATATGATCGAAAACACATCTACATTACTAATTTTAGGGTTCACTACGGTTGATTTAACTTGGTAGTTTTCCAAAACATCTATCTTATCCTTTATTTGTTGTGCTTCTTCATACCGCATCTCGTCGGCCAATTGTTTCATTTGTCCCTTAAAATAATGTAAAGAAGATTTAAAGTTTCCTTTTATGATCTCCCTAATATCCGCTATCTGGCGATCATACTCTTCCTTAGATTGTAAATCTTCACAAGGTCCTTTACAGTTTCCCAAATGATACTCCAAACAAACCTTATATTTTCCATTTTGTATTTTTTCGCTTGAAAGGTCATAATTACATGTGCGTAGGGGATAGACACTTTTTACCAGGTCCAATAAAGTTCTAACTGTTTTCATGCTGGTGTATGGTCCGTAATATTCAGAACCGTCCTTAATCACTCTTCGTGTAGGGAAAAGTCTTGGAAAGCGTTCGTTTTTCAAACAAAGCCAAGGATACGACTTATCATCTTTAAGCAAAACATTGTAACGTGGGCGATATTCCTTTATCAAATTGTTCTCTAACAGAAGTGCATCTGACTCTGTAGGTACAACAATATGTTTGATGATATCAATTTTTTTTACCATTACCCGAGTCTTCCCATACTCGTGATTTTTTGTAAAATAAGACGAAACCCGTTTTTTTAAATTCTTTGCCTTACCTACGTACAGAATAACATCGTTTGTGTCATAAAATTGATATACTCCAGGCCCAGTTGGCAACGAACGTAATTGAACTTCAATTGGAATTTGAGACATGATACAAACTGGTCTATGTTGAATTGAGAATATAGTTGAAATTACCTTCTTTTTGTAAAATTTGGGCTGATTTTATAGATTTTAACGCAACAAATCCAAATTTTCGATAAGGTCATACGCGACAAGCCTAAGCTCAAATAACAACTATCTGTAATTCCACTAATTCCCACATTGCAAACTCCTAATTTTTAACACCACCTAATCATCTACATCGTAAAAAACGATACTTACTATTATTAAATTCATAAACCAACCATATTGAAATAAAACCTCGAAATTAATAACGAATTCAAAAAAAAATTCAGCATGCTGATTATCAATATGTTATGTACTTAAACATAAAGCTTCGTATAGCTCATTTGTTAATCTTTTGTCAAAATTGTGCATTTAATCGATAAAAAAGAACACTTTAAGGATTATTAAGAATTATTTTACTTACTTTTAGCATGTTCATAAACCCTCGACTATGGAAAGTTATATTATCACATTAGGTACTTATCTCATTTTAATGCTTTTCTTTAAAGTATTTTTTGCAGTGGCAGGAAAAGAGTAACGTCACTCTTTGAAACTATCAGAATCAGTTCTCCAACTATGTTGAAGAAAATACTACGTTCGACATACCTCACAAAACGCAACTCCCTTACAACAGCAAAACTTAGTTCAGACAGTATTTCAATCGCTAACCGACTTTTAGAATTGCCTATCTGGCATTTCGATTATTATCATTTATTCTTACCGATAACAAACAAAAAAGAAATAGACACTTCTTCTATCCTCTCTATTTTGCAAGGCAAGGACAAACATGTAATAGTACCAAAAGTCATTGACTCCGATCATTTAAATCACTTTCTTTTAACGGATAGCACCAAATTTAAGCTTAGCACATGGGGTGTTCCAGAACCTTTGGACGGTATCCCTGTTTCCCCACAAAAACTAGATGTAGTTTTTGTTCCCCTTTTGGCATTTGATCGTTATGGTAACCGGGTTGGATATGGAAAGGGCTTCTATGACAAGTTTTTATCCGAGTGCCGCAAAGACGTTATAAAAGTTGGTATCTCTTTTTTTGAGGCCGAAAACAAAATAACAGATGTGCACAAAGCAGATATAAAATTAAGCTATTGCGTTACCCCTGACCATGTTTATTCTTTTGATGCTTCTTGAATAGCTTGTTCTTCCGAAATCACATCATCTTTTTCTACCTTTTCCTTAAAAGCACTCTTGTTGAACACCAGCAGAATACCAACACCAGTACTTATAGCTGTATCTGCAATATTGAAGACAGGTTCAAAAAACCTAAAATTTCTACCGCCCAAATAGGGTAACCATTCAGGCCACGTAGTATCTATCATTGGAAAATACAGCATATCCACAACTTTTCCGTAAAAAACGCCACCATAGGGTTCGTCTGAAAACAAAGTCGCAATCTCATTATAACTTTCGTTAAAAATCATACCATAAAAAACGGAGTCTATAATATTACCTAAAGCTCCAGCGAAAATTAACGAGACGGCCACTATTAATGTCTTAGATGTATTTTTACGAATTACATCATACAACCAATAACCAATACCACAAATGGCAAACAACCTAAAAACGGTGAGTACCAACTTCCCGATTTTATCAGAAATAGGTAAAAGGTCGCTGAGTTTTGCGCCCCAAGCAGCACCCTCGTTTTCTATAAAGAGAATTTTGAACCAATTAAAGACCTCTACGGACTCACCCAACACAAAATTAGTCTTGATATAAATTTTACTCCATTGATCTATTATAAGAATCAATATAATAAACAAGGCCGACTTTTTTAAACTCATACAATTTTAATAAGGAACAAAAATAGAAATATTATTCGGGTTTCCTTAGCTCAATATCACCTGTCACCGTAGATAAATCATAATGATTCGAACCAGTAGGAAGAATAAATTTTCCGACGCGCCCGTATTTGCTAGAAGCAACTATGCGTCCTTCTTTTGCCTTAACCATGATATTGCCACTCTGTGTTCTGACCGATATATTTTGAGAAACTTCCATCAACTCGCAGTTCCCATCTGCCAATACAATGTTCAAATCGGTATATTCGCCCTGTGCTATTACTCTGGCATTAGTACCATATACTTGAACCTTCTTCCAACTTGGCAAAAACACATGTAAGGCTATGGAGACTACTTTATGTGCGCTAAGCTTATCGTTTGGTGTTATAAATGTCTCCCTGAAACCAGCATTTACAGCCAAAGTGCCGCCGTTTTCATAAACCCCTAGCGCAAGGTCTTTCGTGTATTCACCCTCTAATTGTGCCGTAACCACTATTTCATCCGTATTGCCCGTTTGTAACCGTACCTCAAAAATATTAGCGGCATCTATCTGCAACAATGAAATAGCAGATGCATTAATCTTTCTTTCTAATTGTTTCTGGGCCAAGCAGGATACCCCAACAAAACATATCATAACAAATAACAATCTTCTCACCACCTAAAAATAAAAAACGCCCCGAAAGGCGTTTTGGTTATGACTGCATATTTTTTGCTTCTATACTTAAGGTTGCATGTGGCACCAGTTTTAACCGCTCTTTATTGATGAGCTTTCCAGTTACCCTGCAAACACCATAGGTTTTGTTCTCTATACGCAACAACGCATTTTTAAGATCTCTAATGAATTTTTCTTGACGGATCGCCAATTGCGTATTTGCCTCCTTACTCATTGTTTGCGATCCTTCTTCAAATGCCTTAAATGTAGGCGAGGTATCATCAGTGCCATTATTACCGTCGTTCATATAGGAACTTTTAAGTAACTCTAGATGACCGTTTGCTTTTACTATTTTTTCTTCGATAAGCTTTTTGAATTCGGCCAAATCCTTATCGGGAAATCTTATATTTAAATCTTGTCCCATTTTTTTAATGTTTTATAATAAACAATTTAGTGTTCACTTCGTCAAAAACAACTTCCGTACCATTTTCTACATCGTCTTTTAACTGAAGATCCGCAGTAAGTGTTTCTGTCTTTATATATGCTAAATTACTTTCAACAGCTTGTTCTACAAAGCCATCTTTCTGTAACTTAATAACAATTTTATCAGTAACCTCAAAACCTGACTCTTTTCTTAGGTTCTGTATGCGGTTTACCAATTCCCTTGCTATTCCCTCTTTCCTTAGTTCTTCATTAATCGTAACATCCAATGCTACCGTAATTTTTCCTGAACTTGCAACCAACCAACCCTCTATATCCTGAGAAGTGATTTCTACATCCTGTAACTGTAAAATACTATTTTTATTTTCTATTTGGATGGATATTTCGCCCTCCCGTTCAATTTTTTGGATATCCTCCTGTGTAAACTGGTTTACCGCAGCCGCTACCAACTTCATGTCCTTTCCGTATTTAGGCCCTAAGGTCTTAAAATTTGGTTTGATCCGCTTCACCAGCACACCGGATGCATCGTCCAACAATTGAATTTCCTTAACGTTTACCTCCGACTTAATAAGGTCGGAAACTGCTAGAATATCCATTCTGTCCTGTTCATCCAGCACCGGTATCATTATTTTCTGTAAAGGTTGTCTTACCTTTATTTTCTCCTTTTGCCTTATGGAAAGCACCAAAGAGGAAACAATCTGAGCTTTGTACATCTTAGCCTCCAAACCTTTATCTATCAAGCTAGTATCTGCAACAGGAAAATCTGCCAAATGTACGCTCTCAAAAGATTCCGCTTTAGTGGCAGCTATCAAATCACGATACAATTGATCCATAAAAAAAGGTGCCACCGGCGCAGATAATTTTGCCACGGTGACCAAACAGGTATATAGTGTTTGGTAGGCCGCTATCTTATCCTGCTCGTATTCGCCTTTCCAGAAACGTCTTCTGCACAACCGCACATACCAGTTACTCAGGTTTTCTTGAACAAAATTAGAAATTGCTCTAGTAGCTTTTGTTGGCTCGTAATCTGCATACGCGTCATCTACTTCCTGTATTAATGAATTCAATTCTGACAAAACCCACCGATCGATCTCTGTTCGTTCCGCAACCGGAACAGATTTCTCATTAAATGCAAAGGCGTCTATATTCGCATAGAGCGCAAAAAAGGAATACGTATTATAAAGGGTACCAAAGAACTTTCGCTTGACTTCTACGATACCGTCAGAGTCGAACTTTAGATTATCCCATGGGTTCGCATTGCTTATCATATACCATCTTGTGGCATCTGCCCCGTGCTGGTCCATGGTTTCGAAAGGATCGGCAGCATTTCCCAAACGTTTGGACATTTTTTTACCTTCCTTATCCAAAACTAGCCCGTTGGAAACAACGTTTTTATACGCTACAGAATCAAAAACCATAGTACCAATGGCGTGCAGTGTGTAGAACCATCCTCGTGTTTGGTCAACGCCTTCTGCGATAAAGTCTGCAGGAAAGGCTTCCCCATTATCAATTAAGTTTTTATTTTCAAATGGATAATGCCATTGCGCATAGGGCATGGAACCGCTATCGAACCAAACATCTATTAAATCTGCCTCTCGCTTCATAGGTTTTCCTGAAGGGGAAACCAAGGTTATCTGGTCAACTATATTCTTATGTAAATCGATTCTATCATAATTGTCCTCGGACATATCTCCTACAACAAAATCTTCAAAAATATCCTTTTCCAAAACTCCAGCTGTAACTGCTTTTTGCATTTCCGCCTTTAATTCTGCAACGGAACCGATCATCAATTGCTCCGTACCATCTTCAGTTCTCCAAATGGGCAAAGGTATTCCCCAATATCTAGATCTGGATAAGTTCCAATCGTTCGCATTAGCCAACCAATTACCAAATCTGCCATCTCCCGTAGATTTTGGTTTCCAGTTAATGGTTTCGTTCAATTGAAACATACGGTCTTTTACGTCTGTTACCTTTATAAACCAAGAATCCAATGGATAATATAAGATAGGTTTGTCCGTACGCCAGCAATTAGGATAACTGTGAACATACTTCTCTACCTTAAAGGCCTTATTCTCTTCCTTTAATTTTATGGCAATTTCAACGTCTATTGACCTTTCTGGAGCTTCTCCTTCTGCGTAGTACTCATTTTTAACATACTTACCTCCAAACTCTTTTAGCTCGGGCCTAAATTTTCCTTGTAAATCTACCAACGGAACCGTATTTCCGTTTTCGTCCAACACCAACATAGGTGGTATTTCTGGTACGGCCTGTTTAGCTACCAAAGCATCGTCTGCACCAAAGGTAGGGGCTGTATGAACAATACCTGTACCATCTTCTGTAGTAACAAAATCCCCAGCAATAACTCTAAATGCGTTTTCTGCATTTTCGTAGGGCAATACATAATCAATTAGTTGTTCGTATTTAATATTGATTAGGTCTTGTCCTTTAAACTCCTTTACCTGATAAAACGGAATTTTTTTATCTCCTGCAGTATATTCCAACAAGGCAGATTTCTCATCTACCTCAAAAAACCTACCTGAAAATTGCTTCCCCACCAAGTTTTTGGCAAGAATGGCATTCATAGGCTCAAACGTATATTGGTTATACGTTTCTACAAGGACATAGTCTATTTTAGGACCTACCGTAAGAGCTGTATTCGAAGGTAATGTCCAAGGCGTGGTGGTCCAAGCCAAGAAATAGATGGTACCTTCATTCTGTAAAAAAACAGGTAGGGTTTCTTCTACAGCTTTGAACTGTGCGGTAACCGTAGTATCGGTAACATCTTGATAGGTTCCAGGCTGGTTAAGCTCGTGCGAACTCAATCCCGTTCCTGCTTTAGGAGAATAGGGTTGTATGGTATAACCCTTATATATAAGCCCTTTATCATAAATCTCCTTTAACAACCACCAAACAGACTCCATATATTTAGACTTATAGGTTATGTACGGATCGTCCATATCTACCCAATAGCCCACTTGCTCGGTCATTGCATTCCAAACATCAGTGTATCGCATTACCGCTTTTTTACAAGCTGCATTATATTCCTCTACAGAAATTTTAGTTCCGATATCCTCTTTGGTAATTCCCAACTCTTTTTCAACACCAAGTTCTATCGGAAGTCCGTGTGTATCCCATCCGGCCTTTCGTTTTACCTGAAACCCTTTCATTGTCTTATACCTCGGGAAAATATCCTTTATGGTACGTGCCATGACATGGTGTATTCCGGGCATACCATTAGCGGAAGGTGGACCTTCAAAAAAGACATAGCTTTCCTTTCCTTCTCGCGAAGAAATACTTTTATCAAAAATCGAATTGGCTTTCCAATAGGCTAGTACTTCTGTTCCTACTTTTGGTAAATCCAAGCCTTTATATTCTGCAAACTTCATAAGAAATGCTTCTAAGTCACTAATTTAAGGTTGCAAATTTAGTAAATAAGCCGGTAGGATTATGCATTTTAATGCCACCAACGAAGTTTCAAAAGGTTTTATTCGTTAGGCTCTGCGTATATGGTTAAAACTAAGGAAGAACCCAAACCCAATGAGTTGGTTCTAATCACTTCGTTTTGTGTTGGCATAAGAAATTGGTTCATAAAAAAGTTGAAGTTTGGTTAACGCATAATAATCTTAAACCACAACCGCACCCAAGCTAGAATCATCATTATAAAAAAATCTGCAGGAAAAACAGATGAACAGGGGCAACCAAACACTTCTAACTTAAACAAACTACGACCAATTGTTTTTCTTATTATGCTCAAAACCAAGAATATAAATTCAATTAAACCTATAATTTTTAAGGTTAAGATCTAAAAAACGATTGTGTGCGTATATCTATACGATTTAAACAAACACTAATAAATTAAAAAAATGAGAAAAGTAATTTTAAGTTCAGTTTTGATGTTAGCACTAAGCGTTTCTTTTGTTTCTTGCAGAGAAACTGCTGATAAGGCAAAAGATGCAGCGGAACAAGCAGGCGATGCGGTTGAAGCAGCCGGAGAAGATTTAAAAGAAGTTGGCGAAAGCGCAATGGATGCTGCTGGTGAAGCTGTAGACAGTGCGGCAGAGGCTGGTTCTGAAGCCATTGATGGTGCAAAAGAAGCTGGGACAGATGCTATGGACAAGGCGAAAGAAGCTGGTTCCGATGCTATGGACAAAGCAAAAGAAGCTGGTGCGGATGTAAAGGATGCGGCTAAAGAAGCTGCTGACAAGGTTTCTGACAAAGCAAAAGAAGTAAAGGAAGCGGTCAAAAATTAACCTAAACCTATTTAAATGTTTAAGAGGCCCGATTATATCGGGCCTTTATTGTTTAGAAGCTATATGCAAACCCTAAAATGAGATTAATGCCAGGAGCCGAAATACCAGAAGAATAAGTTCTGTAACGCTGATTGGTGATATTTTCAAGGTTTAAGGAGGTAATAAGGTTCTTACCAAAAGTATACTGAGATCGGAAATTTAACGTGTACCAAGAAGGTGAATACGGATTCCCGTTGCTATCTGCTGCGTACATAAAATCCTTGGAGATTTCTGTAACCGCTAAATCGTTGAAAGCTATTTCACCGTTATAGTTTAAAAACACGTTCGCTCTAAGTTTCTGATTTTTCCATATCACATGAAAATCACCGAAAGTAGGTGCTGCATGTCTTGCTGGTGTGTCTGTACCATTTGCTTCCTCTTCTATACCCTCGGTTATTGTAAGATTTGAAGAGAAGGACCAGTGATCGGAGAGAAAAGCCTCCATTCCAAATTCAAAGCCGTACACGTATGCTTTAGCCGCGTTTTGTATGGCCTGTACCCTACTAAGTTCTCCTTGGTAGCGAAGTTCATCATTGCCGTTAAACGAGAAATCCCTTCTAACTAATGCGTCTACTAGATATGTATAATAGGTAGCCCCTTTTAAAACTAGTTTATCACCAAAATTCTTTTGTATGCCCAACTCCACATTATAAGCATATTCAGGTTCTAAGTTTGGGTTAGGTACAACAATAGACCCTGGTTCTGAATCGAATATTTTTCCAACATCATCTATATTAGGTGCTCTAAATCCGGTAGAACCATTGAAGGTAACCTGCACATCTGACTTTGGAAACCAACTAAAACCTATGCTTCCTGTTAGGGCTCCCGTACTTAAGTTGGCATCATCGAAAGGAAAAGAATAAAAGGTTTGATCAAAAATAGCATCTATCCACACATGGCTATATCGTAATCCTGACATTAGCGTAAAATTTGGCTTGGCCCTATATTCACTATTTGCATAACCCGCTAAACTCTGCCACGAAGAGCCATCTGGATATCTTGTTGGTGCATCCGAAATCATATCAGTGACAATATTCTTATTTGTAGCTTCTGAATGTACCCTATTAAATATGTATTCCGCTCCGTAATACAATCTAAAATCTCCTTTCTTTTTGTTTTCAAAATCAATATTAAAGTTAAAAGCGTCTACTTTTTCTTTGGTAGTATTCAAGCTGACATCTTGAAAATCACGATTATTCCGGCTTTCTTCAAAACGCTGATAAGCCGTTGTTAGTTTTAGTCCATCATAGCCTTTACCACTTCCTTTTTTATTTACCTGTACATTACCCATAAACCACTTTTGGGGACCGTAAAACCATTCCGCAGATCGCAGACCTGATTCATCACTAGAAGGACGAATTAATCTGTCGTACCTTGAATAATCGGTAGTTTCCGAATAAAAGATTCCGGTACGAACATCCCATTTTGTATTAGGCTTAAACCGTACTTTTTGCATGAAATTTACCTGGTCATAACCAGTAGAAACCTGCTTTCTAGGATTTTCGTTAGCGACCAATTCATCTACTCCATTAACTGTTCTAACGAAAGAATTTCTTAAGTAAGAATCTGGACCGTGACTTCCCATCACCAAATCCTGAAAACTATTAAAAGTAAAGCTAGTTAATGCGGCCCATTCCTTTTTACCCAACCCCACTTTGGCATGCACTGTATTTTCAGAATTAGCGGACGAAAACCTATAATTTGCACCTCCGTTTATCCTAAGACTGTCCGTATCACTTAACTCCGGTATTTGCGTATAAAAATTCATGACGCCACCTATGGCATCACTCCCATAAATAACAGATCCAGGACCAAAAATAATTTCGGTGTTTTTTAATGAAAAGGGGTCTATAGAAATTACATTCTGTAAATTACCTCCTCTAAAAATAGCATTGTTCATTCGAACCCCGTCAACAGACAATACCAGCCTATTAGTTGAAAAACCCCTAATCATGGGGCTCCCGCCACCTAATTGACTTTTTTGAACAAATACCTTCCCAGTGCTTTGCAGGACATCAGCCGAGGTTTGTGGTGCGGTGAAGACAATATCCCTAGCCGCTATTGTGGCTATTTTATTAGGTATATCCTTTTTTTGCTGCTCCCATTTGGATACCGACATTACCACTTCGTCCAATTGCTCCGGCCGCATAATCAAAAATACCTTATTGCCTTGTTTACGTAATTGCGACTTTGATGTTTTTAGTAGTTCATAACTTAAATGTCTGAGAACTATACGCTCATTTTTAGAGAATATGGATATGTCGAAAAAGCCATCAAAATCTGTAAGCGCAACTTTGGATTTGTCAGCATTATAAATCGCTACATTAGAAATAGCATCTCCATTATCAGCATCTAAAACGGTTACTTGTTGAGATCTAACGACCACAACAAAAAGAAAAAATAAAAAAAGACTACTTTTATACATGCTAATTAAAAACTTCGTTTAAAATAGCGAGCGACTTGGGCATCCTAAACCCCTGTAAGTGTAACTCGTAAAAAAGAACCATAGATTTCAATAACTCTTGACGATTATTCTTACCCATTTTAATACTCCCTAACTCATCAAAATTTGTGCCTAAAATTTTCTTAAAAAAAACTAGATTCTGTCCTTGAATCATTGGGTTTAACCCAGGCATAGAGACAAATTCTCCCTCCACAAGATCAAAGTAACCGGCATCCTGGTTTTGCGTATCTGGATAGAAGCCCAAATACTTCGTAAGCACAACCAAAAAGTATAGATGAAAATTAGCGACATCGTCATGTATATCCAACCATTGTAAGGTCGTTTCCAGATAATTAAAAAGAGGTATGTTCACCTCTTCCTCATAAATTGCGTTGCTCAACACTTCAGCTAAGAACAAGGTAAGTGCATTTTTCAAGACTTGAGTATGGAGCGTTTGATAGTGGTAATTAACCTTTGCTTCGCGAATACTTTCTAAAGTGCCTTTATTCCTATGACTGGCTACTATTTCTAATTGGGTCAACGGCTGAAAATAGGCAGCTTTCAATTTTCCCTTTTTAACCGACAAAACACCTTTCAACAAATAGGATTTAAGCCCATCGGACAACGTAAAAGCTTTTACTATAAGACTAGTATCGCCATATTTAAGGGAGGTAAGAATAATGGCGTTGGTGGTCACTTGCATTTTAAACAGTTGTTTTGAACAACTGCAAATATAGGAGGAATTAGTAGCGATAAGTCAAATTAACCATAGAGCGTACAAGCAAAATCACAGAAGCTATCTAAACTTTTAAACTTCCAGATTACCATAGATTACTTCTCAAAACTAAACCCGGTACTCTAAGATATCAAAGATTACAGCAGTAAAACGCAAAAGACCCATCAAGTTTCAAAAACTTGATGGGTCTTAAACTATTGTCTAATTCTAAATTAAATAACGCCTTGCGCCAACATTGCATCGGCAACTTTAACGAACCCTGCAATATTTGCACCTTTTACATAGTTGCAATACCCATCTTCATCTTTTCCGTACTCAATACAGGAATCGTGTATATCTTCCATAATATTGCGCAATCTATCATCTACTTCTTCACGGCTCCAACTTATACGCAAGGAGTTTTGTGACATTTCGAGACCAGAGGTAGCAACACCACCTGCATTAGATGCCTTACCAGGAGCAAAAAGAATTTTCGCTTTATGGAATTCATGAATCGCTTCTGGCGTAGAAGGCATATTTGCGCCTTCGGCAACACAGGTACAACCATTTTTAATCAAGGCTTTCGCATGCTCTCCATCTAATTCATTCTGGGTGGCACATGGTAAAGCGATATCACATTTTACATCCCATGGTGTTTCACCTTTATGGAAGGTAGCAGAGCTATATTTATCCGTGTATTCTGAGATACGCCCACGTTTGTTATTTTTAAGATCCATTACATAGGCCAACTTCTCCTCGTCAATACCCTCTTTGTCATAAATATAACCTTGGGAATCGGATAAGGTCAATACTTTAGCTCCGAGATGCAAGGCCTTTTCCGCGGCAAACTGTGCAACGTTCCCTGATCCGGATATAGTCACATTTTTACCTTTAAAATCCATTCCATTGGTCTTCATCATACTCTGGGCAAAATAAACGGTGCCATAACCAGTTGCTTCCGGGCGAATTAAAGACCCTCCCCAGGACCTTCCTTTACCGGTAAGTACACCAGTAAACTCATTTCTGATTTTCTTGTACATTCCAAAAAGAAAGCCAATTTCTCTTGCACCCACACCGATATCTCCTGCAGGTACATCTGTATTTGGACCAATATGCCGGTTCAGTTCCAACATAAAGGCGTGGCAAAAACGCATGACCTCATCATCTGATTTTCCTTTAGGGTCAAAATCCGAACCTCCCTTACCACCACCCATGGGAAGGGTAGTTAAGCTATTTTTGAACACCTGCTCAAATGCCAAGAACTTTAAAATACTCGCGTTTACCGTTGGGTGAAAACGAAGACCACCTTTGTACGGGCCTATGGCAGAATTCATTTGTATACGGTACCCACGGTTTACATGAATCTCACCGTCATCGTCGACCCAGGCAACCCTAAAAGAGATAAGCCGTTCTGGCTCTACCATTCTAAGAAGGATGTTCTTACCGTTATAGATTTCATGTTTTGCGATGTAAGGAATTACCGTTTCGGCCACTTCCTGCACCGCTTGTATGAACTCTGGCTCGTGACCGTTACGGGTCCTTACCTCATCCATAAACTGATTTATTTTTGCTTCCATAGAACTATTAGATATCTGTTGATGTTAGTGAATTCCAAATATATCGGCAAAATTATGATATTATTATAATTTATCTACTGATTATTTTACAAATTGATAAATTAATATTTTTTTATTAACCAAGCCTACCTTGTTTCTAAAAATTATCAGGTGTTCTGCTCCCTTATTTGATGGGTTCCACGTTGTATTAGCCTATGGCCTGTTCCAAATCGGCAATAAGATCTGCCTTATCTTCAATACCTACACTTAAACGGATCAAGGCATCTACGACACCAACTTTTTCACGTTCTTCTTTTGGGATACTACCGTGGGTCATACTCGCCGGATGGCCTGCTAAACTTTCTACACCTCCTAAAGATTCGGCCAAAGTAAAAATGGTAAGTTTCTGCACCAAACTAATGGCGGACTCATAACTACTTCCTTTCGGTACAAAAGAAATCATACCCCCAAAATCCTTCATCTGACGTTTGGCTATAGTATGGTTTGGATGGTCCTCGAAACCTGGCCAATACACCTTGTCTATCTTAGGGTGATTTCTAAGGTATTCTGCAATGGCGCTGCCATTCTCGCAATGGCGCTGCATTCGAACATGTAAGGTTTTAATACCCCGTAACACCAAAAAGCTGTCCATAGGACCACAAATTGCACCACTTGCATTTTGTATAAAATACAGTTTGTTCGCTAATTCCTTGTTTTTTACCACCAAGCCTCCTAGTACAACATCTGAATGTCCGCCTAAGTATTTTGTAGCAGAGTGCATTACAATATCAGCTCCCAAATCAAGTGGCAACTGCAAATAAGGGGTTGCAAACGTATTATCTACGGCCAAAAGCACGCCATGTTTTTTTGCAATTTTAGCAACCGCTTCAATATCAATAATGTTCATCATTGGATTGGTAGGTGTTTCTACCCAAATGAGCTTTGTATTTACCGTAATAGTTTCCTCAATAGTAGCTGCATTTTGCATGTCCACAAAACGAAAGTTGATACCAAAATTTTCAAACAGCTGCTTAAACAACCGGTAACTACCACCATATAAATCGTTAGTAGAAACCACTTCATCTCCTGAATTTAACAACTTCAACACAGCATCGATGGCAGCAAGACCGCTGCCAAATGCGAGTCCGTATGTGCCATTTTCTATACTGGCCAAGGAATTCTCCAGTGCAGTTCGCGTAGGATTGGCACTTCTGGAGTAGGCATATCCCTTATGACCGCCAGGTGTAGATTGCGCATAGGTAGAAGTTTGGTAAATTGGAGGCATTACAGCGCCGTATCCTTTATCAGGTTGTTGACCTCCATGTATGGTTTTACTATTGAATCGTAATTTTTTATCGTTCACATCTATTATTCTTCCTTCAAATGTATTGTTATCTTTTGAGGAATACAATGAAGGTGTATTTTTGTCGGATACAAAATGTCCTATGAAAATCCGTTTAATCTATCTCTTTGTTTTATTACTCTCTTTTAGTTGTAAAAAAGACAATACGCTTACGTTTGAGCCTATCACCTATTCTGGAGATGAATGTGGAGATTGCCCCAAGATACAAATCACAGTTCCAAAAGCTTTGGGCAATACCAAGATTAATAAGGTAATTAATACTGCCATACAAGAGGAGATTATTTATCTGCTCAACTTTGACGAAGACGTTAATGCTACAGATATTAAAAGCGCCATAGATTCTTTTACCACTGGTTACAATAATCTGAAAAACCAATTTACAGAAGAAGCTACCCCTTGGGAGGCTAGTGTTAGCGCATTAATATCCTACGAGGATAAGGAAATATTAACCATAAAGCTAGATTCCTATCTTTTTACAGGAGGAGCACATGGCTATAACACAACGCACTACTTAAATTTTGATAAAGTGAAGGCAATAGAACTAGATACGGAGAAACTTTTTAAAAATGTAACCACTTTTGAGGAATATGCCGAAACCAAGTTCAGAGCGCAAGAAGGTATTCCTAAAAAAGGCGATATCAACAGTACTGGCTTTATGTTCGAAACAGGGTCTTTTTATTTGCCGCAAAATATAGGGTATACCCAAAAAGGTATACAACTTTTTTATGAGCAGTACGAAATAGCCTCGTATGCAGATGGCCCTATTGTACTCACGTTTCCCTACTCGGAACTCCAAACGTACTTGGTACATCATCCCAAGCAAAAGTAATGCTATAGCATTTTTCTTAAAGCAAAAATTGCCCCAAGGTGAATGCCTTCATGAAAATTATTGAAACATATGGCATCCTCTACATTGCTCAAGGTAACCTTGGCACTCGTCGTATAGGGTTTAAATTCTTTAAAAAGACCTGATTCATAATCTTCCATTGTACCTTCTATGCTTGACACCAGCACATCTGAAATCTCTTTTATCTCGGTAGCGGTAGCGGTACCATCCGGGACGGTTCCTTTCATATACTTGGCTACTAGTTCGCCCGAAACAAGCATTGGCACCCCACTGAACTTATAGACCAATAGTTGCTGCGTTACCACAACGTGGGCAATATTCCACCATATATTGTTACGAAACTGTGGTGGTATACGCAATAAATCCTCTCTAGGGGTATTTTCTAAAATTTCCAATAGGTTTTTTCTATTCTGTAGGGTAATCGCCAGTTCGTTCTTCAATGGACATCAATTTAAATGAACGCTAAAAATAGTACAATTAATGATATTTAAGTTTCTTTGTATTGCTGATAGTTTTAAAGATTGAAATGAAAAAAATATATCACCTTAGTAGTTGCACTACATGCCAACGCATCCTAAAAGAACTGCAACCTTTAGAAGACTTTACGTTACAGGATATCAAGACAGAGCCCATTACCCAAGCGCAACTAAAAGAAATGCGAAAACGCACGGATAGTTATCTTTCATTATTTAGTAAAAGGGCCATGCTTTTTAGACAACGGGGACTTCATGAGCAAACCTTGGGTGAGGAAGATTATAAAAACCTGATTCTAGATCATTATACTTTTTTAAAGCGACCTGTAATTCTCTTTGAAGAATCTATTTTTATAGGGAATAGCAAAAAAACGACTGCGCTCGCCAAAGAAGCCATTCATTCGTGAACAAAAGAACACTTGCAATTTTTGCAGCCATTGGTGCCACTACCATTTATGGGGTAAACCATACTATTGCAAAAGAGGTTATGCCCACTTATGTGCAGCCCTTAGGTTTTATTATCCTTAGGGTTTTAGGAGCCTCAATTTTGTTTTGGTTTATTTCTTTTTGGGGCCCTAAGGAAAAAATAGATAAAAAAGACTATCTACGAATGGGGCTTTGTGCCTTGTTGGGTATGGGATTAAACATGTTGGTGTTCTTTAAAGGTCTATCGCTTTCTACACCTATCAATAGTGCGGTTCTGATTACGACCACACCAATTATTGTGCTTATTTTATCGGCACTTGTGATAAAGGAAAAGATTATAGGGCGTAAAGTATTTGGAATTGGAATAGGGCTTGTTGGTGCTTTGGGACTTATTCTTTTTGGTTCGGAATTACGCCAAGACGCACCCAATATTCCTTTAGGTAATTTTCTAATTTTGTGTAATTCAGTTTTTTATGGTTCCTATTTGATCGTAGCCAAAACCTTGATTACAAAATACCATCCGTTTACTTTCATGAAATGGCTATTTACTTTGGGTATACTTATTTGTTTGCCATTTGGCTACCAAGAATTTACGGAAATAAAATGGGTGGAGCTTCCAATCGAGGCACTTTGGCGCATAGCGTTCGTAATCATAGGAACTACATTCTGCACCTACCTCTTTAACATCTTTGCATTAACCCAATTAAAAGCATCTACTTTAAGTGCTTTTGTTTACGTTCAGCCATTAATAGGTATAAGCTATGCTATTGGTACCGGACAAGATCGCTTAACGACGGTTAAAATAATCGCTGCCTGTTTCGTATTATTGGGTGTTTATTTGGCAAGTAAAAAGCCTAAAATTAAGAAGGTCTAACTTAGGGCAAAAACGCCTGTTTGGAGTTTTCTAAATGGTTTCGCATCAATAGCACTGCTTTTGCCGAATCTCTATTATGAATGGCAGATATCATATCCAGATGTTCGTTTAGAATTTCTTTTAACGGTCTTTTAAGTCCAATAACTTCCATACATACCCAAATATGGGCCTGATTAAACAGTTCATAAGCAAATGTATTTCCACAATTTGCCAAAATAATGTCATGGAAATGAAAGTTTATTTTCTGAAAAACCTTAGCACTCAAAGGCCCTTTCTCAAAAGGAACCAATAAATTACGTAAATCATCAATTCTTGCCTGGTCTGCATGTTTGGCAAAGGATTTAATTGCCATGGTCTCCAAAGCTATCCTACAATCAAAAATGTCTAAAACATCCTGATAACAAAAATTCCGAATCACAAAACCTTCTCCAGGTACTGCTATAAGCAAACCATTTACCTGTAATAGTTTTAAAGCCTTCTTCACCACTTTAGCGTCTGTTTGAAGCTTTTCGATTAAACTGGCATGATCTATCTTTTCTCCACCAATTAGCACTTTGGAGGCAATCATATTTTTTATCTCAAGATATGCAGACTGCACAGATAAGCTAGGCATTACATTCATTCCCTAAATATAGAAATTATATTATAGCTTTTATACTCCTTAAAGGTGCTTTGGGTTTTTGGCAAACCTACGTGTATCCGCTTTTGATAGTATTCTATACCCATTAGCCTTTTCTACCGCATCAAAACGTTTCAAAAAAGTTGAATTCAATCCCGTCAATTTTCTTGTTTTTAAATCGATCCAAGAGCCCATCATTTCGCCACGCGCAAAATTATCTCCTTTTACAGTATAAAAATTATGATGAAATTCAAAAAACTTTGCATCCTCGCTCAAACCTACAACCTCCAGGGATAGCCTTACAGGTTGACCAAGAAATACTTCCTTGAAATAATAGATGTGCTCATAAAATACTACAGGACCAATATTATATCTGGCCAACGCTTTTTCATCAAAACCCATTTCCATTAAAAATGCCATTCGCGTATGGCCCATAAAGTTCACATAGGCAGAGTTTGCCAAATGACGGTTCGCATCAACATCACTCCATCTAATTTCAAATTCCTTAAAGTACATTTTATATTTTTTTGCTATGCACGCATAATAGTTGGTAAAAATAGTATAGTTTTGAAAGAACAGGAGAGAATTCTCTTAAAATCTGCTTTTTGAAATTTCAAGTTAAACCATAATTTTATGTCCACAAAACCGGCTTTTATCCAGGAACTTTCCTTACCAGCTATCGCAGCTCCCATGTTTTTAATATCGGGGCCCAAACTGGTTATTGAATGTTGCAAAAACGGAATCGTTGGTACCTTCCCCGCATTAAACCAACGTACTAGCGAAGGTTTTGAGGAATGGTTGATAGAAATAAAAACGGCCCTTCGGAAATTTGAGCAGGAAACAGGTAAAAAGGCTGCTCCATTTGGTGTAAACCTTATCGTGCATGCCACCAATCCCAGATTGGAAGCCGATGTAAAACTTTGTATAAAGCACAAAGTTCCAGTTATCATAACTTCCTTGGGCGCAGTATCAACCGTTGTTGATGCCATACATAGTTACGGTGGACTCGTATTTCACGACATTATTAAAAAAAGACATGCGGAAAAAGCAGCAGAAGCCGGAGTAGACGGACTCATATTAGTGGCGGCAGGAGCTGGCGGACATGCAGGGACCATAAACCCAATGACGCTAGTTGCCGAAATCAAAAAAATATTTCACAAGACGATTATCCTTTCCGGATGCATAAGTACCGGGCGCGATATTGCCTCCGCAATGCAAATGGGAGCTGATCTGGCTTATATGGGGACTCGTTTCATTAACACCGAAGAAAGCAAAGCATCCCCTGAATATAGAAAGATGATCATCGATGCCGGTGCCAGTGATGTGGTCTATACGGCATCCATATCGGGTGTACACGCCAACTTTTTGGGAGCAAGTTTACAGGCTGCCGGCATCACGAAAGAGGACCTAAAAAAGGATGTGAAAATAGATTTTGGAAAAGAATTGGATACCGAGGCAAAAGCATGGAAAACAATATGGTCTGCAGGCCAAGGTTCAGCGCTAATAAACAACAGCCTCCCGGTAGCTAATCTTGTAGCCAGCTTAAAAACTGAGTTTAAAACTGCCGTAGAAGAGCAAGCGAAACTTCTAGCAACCTATCCGAAAAATTAAGTTCAAGGTTCAAAGTTTTTAACTTGTCAAAAATCCACTTCAAAACAGAAATTAGGTACTTTTATCCATTTTGTAATTTAAAATTAGCCTATTAATGCCACTTGTGCCCTCCAATTATAAGCCACCTTTCTTTTTTAAAAATGGCCATTTGTCAACAATGTACGCTGGACTTTTAAGAGAAATAAACGGTCTTGTTCAATCACGGGAAAGAATACATTTACCTGATGGCGATTTTATGGATTTGGATTGGAGCTATGCTAAACAAGCCTCTAAAAAAGTAACAATCCTTCTACATGGCCTAGAAGGAAATGCACAGCGTGCCTATATACAGGGCAGTGCAAAAGCTTTAACAGAAAGTGGCTATGATGTTTGTGCAGTAAACTTTAGAGGATGTAGTGGGGAACCCAATACTACCTACCGCTCCTATCATTCGGGAGCTACTGAAGATCTGAAGGTGGTATTGGAGCATATTGTAAAAAATAAAGAATACAACAAAATTTATCTTAAGGGTTTTAGTCTTGGAGGGAATCTATTATTAAAATATTTAGGCGAAGGTAATTCCATCCCAACAGCACTTAAAGGTGCCGTGGCAATTTCCGTACCTTGCCGATTGGATGATTCTTTACGTCAATTGCTCTCTTTTAAAAATATAGCTTATGCAGCACGATTCAAAAAAAATCTGATTGAAAAACTAAGAGCCAAACAAGAATTATTCCCAACGAAAATAAGCGATAACGACATCAAGAATATTAAAACCCTTAAGGATTTTGATGACGTTTATACCAGCAAGGCTCATGGTTTTAAAGATGCGATGGACTATTACACCCAATGTAGCTCTCGCCAATTTTTAACGGGTATTTCTGTGCCTTCCTTAATTATTAACGCCCAAAATGATTCTTTTTTGGGCCTAGCATGTTATCCGACAAAGGAAGCAGAAGAAAATAAAAATGTTTATTTAGAGGTTCCCAAATATGGTGGCCATGTTGGTTTCTATGGTACCGATAATTCTACGTATTCGGAACGTAGGGCGGTCTCTTTTTTTGATGAGATAGATTGATCCCGATTTGAAGTCAACAACAAATTATAAACTAGTCTGACTTCTACAAAAACTCCAAGCAAGAAGGTGTAGATAGTTCTTGCTCATGGACATAAACTAACGTCCCGTTTTCCTTGTTTCTTTTATAGATGGTAATATTGTTACTACGCTGGTTGGCAACCAACAAAAAGTTACCACTTGGGTCTATATTAAAATTACGAGGCCAATCGCCCCTAACGTCTTCTCTCCCTATTAAAGATATGTCGCCTGTATCTTTATCAATACCAAAAATAACAATCGTATTCTCTCCCCTATTAGAACCGTATAAAAACTTGCCATCTGGCGACAAGCGAATATCCGCACAATAACTTTCCCCACTAAAGCCCTCTGCTAGGGTAGATTTGGTTTCCAACAAACTAAAAGTACCCTCGTCCGTTCGTTTGAAAACAGAGATTGTGGAATTCAGTTCATTGATTACATATAAAAAAGTAGCGTCCTTGCTAAACACAAAATGTCTAGGGCCAGCTTTTTCTGGTAATTGGAGTGTTTCTTTTTTGGAAGCAGCTATCCCACTATCCAAAAAGGGGTATGCATTGACCACATCCAAACCCAAATCGGCGACAAAAAGGGTACCATTTGAAAATAACGCAGAGTGCGCATGGGAGGTTTTGGTGGTATCCAATTTTGTGTGATCAATGACTTCCGGCTCTCCCAAACTACCATTTTCATCGGTCTTAAAAATAGAAACTGTTCCACCAGTGTAATTTGAAACGGCTACCATAGCCCCATCTTCCGAAATACCGATATGACATGGATGAGCGCCAAAACTAGATTGGGTATTCAGCTGTGTTAACTGTCCATCATTAATCTTGAAAGAGGTCACCGCGCCACTATTGCCATCAACGGTGTCGGTTTCATTTACGGCATACAGATATTTCTTATCTGGTGAAATTTTTACAAAGGACGGATTGCCAATAGCAGCGGCTAAAGTCTTTTGCGTCAATTTCCCTGTCTCTGCATTAAAACTATAGCTATATATACCTTCACCACCCTTATCGGTATAGGTGCCTACAAATAAGCGGTATGTTATATCCATTTTTTCTTTTTTACAGCTGCTAAGTCCAATTAAAAATAGACCACTTACAACTACCCATATCCATTTTAGTTTGTTCATAATTTTCAACTTTCAGCAACTAAAAATAAGTCTATTTCAATTCTTTGAAGTAATTTATCCAAGATAAATAGTGATTGGATTGAACGAAAAAACTATAATGCCTAAAATTTATAAAAGCGAAAACGAGCACAATCGAAAATAAAAAAGTTGCTTGCTAAATCTTGTCTACCATTACCTTATAGGTTGGATCTTCGATAACATTTACATCTATAATATCTTCAGCACTTGCCAGTAATCGAATACAATCCTTACTCAAATGGCGTAAATGTACCTTTTTGCCCACTTTAGCATAACGCTCCGTAATCTTGTTCAAGGCTTCTATGCCAGACATGTCCGCCACACGGCTTTCCTTAAAATCTATAATTACCTCATCCGGGTCATTGGGAATATCAAATTTTTCTGTGAACAACGTGGTAGAGCCAAAAAACAACGGGCCATATATTTCATAGTGCTTTACTCCATTATCGTCTATATATTTTCTTGCCCGAATCCGTTTTGCATTTTCCCAAGAATAGGCCAAGGCAGAAATAATAACACCCAATAAAACAGCTACGGCTAAATTATGAGTGATTGCAGTAATCAAGGTAACCAAGACCATGACCACTACGTCAGATTTAGGCATTTTACCGAAGGTTTTAAAGCTCGCCCATTCGAAAGTGCCAATAGCTACCATGAACATTAATCCCACTAAGGCCGCCATTGGCAATTGCTCAATAAGGCTGGAACCGAACATGATAAATACCAAAAGCATTATGGCTGCCGTAATTCCTGACAAACGAGCCCTGGCTCCCGAAGACGTATTGATCAAACTTTGACCAATCATAGCGCAACCACCCATACCGGATAAAAATCCAGAAAGGATATTAGCAGTTCCTTGCGCTACGCACTCTTTGTTGCTTCTACCACGGGTATCTGTAATTTCATCTATTATATTTAGGGTCAGAAGACTTTCTATGAGGCCAACTCCAGCAACAATTCCCGCATAAGGAACGATAATTTTAAAGGTCTCCCAGGTAAACGGTAATTGTGGAATAGAAAGTGGTGGGAAACCGCCTTTAATCGTTTCACCTTCGCGCATGGTGTCTGCAACAGTAAGTGTATCTACACTAAAACCAATTACGATAGCAGAAACCACGACAATAGCCACTAACGAAGAAGGTACGGCCTTGGTAAGTTTGGGAAGTCCCCAAATAATCAACATCGTTAATAATGTAAGCCCAAGCATCACGTACATGGCGCTACCGCTCAACAACTCTTCTGTTCCTTTTTGATAAAAATTAGGAAACTGCGCCATAAAAATGATAATCGCCAATCCGTTTACAAAGCCGAACATTACCGGATGCGGTACCAAACGGATGAATTTTCCTAAGCGCAAAACACCCGCTATAATTTGAAGTACCCCCGCTAAAATTACGGTTGCAAAAACATAGTTCAGAATAGTTTCCGGTTCTATTCCGGGGAAATTTCGTTTCAATTCTAAAATCAATCCAACAAAAATAACAGCCACAGCTCCTGTTGCCCCAGAAATCATTCCTGGTCTACCTCCAAGAATAGAGGTAACCAATGCTAAAATAAATGCAGCGTACAATCCTGTTAACGGAGAGAAACCCGGTATTAAGGCAAAGGCAATCGCTTCTGGAACCAAAGCCAGAGCTACCGTAAGACCGGAAAGAATTTCGGTCTTATAATCTACTTTTTGTTTGAAATCGAACAAATTAAAATACTTACGCACGCCTTATGAATTTAAGGGCGCAAAAATAGTATTATTTGTTGAGACTGACAGAAAGCTGATGATTATTAACGATTTAGCATTTTTACCATGGCTTTAATCCCAATAATTGCTCTCCCAAAGGCGATAATTTTGCAGTATTATATTTGTTCTGTTCCCATTTTCTTGGATCGCCAGGAAAAGCGTAACCTTCCGGTGCAATTCTATTTTTCCAAGAATTAATGCGCCATTCTTTCAAAGCTTTATTGTCTTCTTCCGCTGGCATCATGGAAATATATTGTGCAATACGTACTTTATCTTCAGATTTATTTGGACGTATACCGTGGGGTTCTGTGCTATTAAAAATCAATAGATCTCCTGCGTTCATTTTAACCTTGACTATTTTATCTTCCAAATCCGATATGTCCGGTTGAAAACGATCTCTATCTTCCGGTTGCGTTAATTTCCAAGAATCATAGTTTCGATAAAGCCAGGGAATACATTGAAATCCACCCATATTTTCATCATCCTGATCCGCCAATGCCAAAACCCCTTGTACATTTTGTGGACGTGTTTCTGGATCGTAATCCCAGTGAATAAATCCTTTTTTATCCACCCCGGGCGGTAAGGGGAAATTTAGGTTGGCCCTGTCTATGGTGACCCATAATTTCTCCGTACCCCATACATCTACAAAAGCATCATAAACACGTTGGGTTTGTCTATTATCCCATAAATATTGATGGTTATATACTTCTACCATTCCGGTACCGGTCAGTTCTTTCATTTGCATTTCTGCCCTTGGCGGCGCATACCAAGTAGTTTTATCCTTAGGGTCCTTTTCATCAAACTCCCATAAAAAATCTGCAGTTCGTTTTACTTGTGCCTTAGGAACTGCGTTTTTAATTACAATGTATCCATTATGAATCCAAAATTCCCAATCTTCCTCACTTAAAACACGTAATGGTTTTTGGTTTGACCGGTCGTTTAATTTCTGTTTACTGCTAGTGGCAGTTGACGGATTTCCAGGAATTTCTTCATGACCTTTATTGGCCATTTCAATCTTCGTTTCTTTTTGCTTCATGGTATGTAATTTAAAGGTATCGTTCTTATCAACAAAGCAAAACTAGTATGAAGCAAAACTCGATACTTCCTTGATATTGATATATATTTGAACAATATTATCATTATAAGGTATTAAATGCCTATTTTTAAGTCAATTTTGTTTTATTTTAGTATAAATCGAAAATAAAATATCTAAAGTAACCTATGATGAAGATTGCCCTAGAGACCATTTCACAGGTTACAAAAAGTCCATTTAGGTTACTCCACGACCCAAAACTTAGTCATCTTTTTTATTGGCATTTTCATCCCGAACTGGAGCTTGTTTATATTGAAGGCGCAAGCGCAAAAAGACATGTAGGCAATCATATTTCACAATTTGAAGGAAGTGACTTGGTACTAATCGGCCCTAACATCCCCCATCTCAATTTTGATCATGGTATTAACACCACCTACAGAAAAGAAGTGCTACACATAAAACCAAATTTCAAGGAAGACATCCTTAATGCACTTCCAGAATTGAAACAAATAGACCGTTTGTTAGAACTCTCCAGATATGGTATTGCATTCTCGGGTACAACAAAGACCGAAGTAGGTTTACTCTTAAAAGAACTTCATACTTTGGAGCCATTTGCCTTTTTTATGGCGGTACTAAATATTCTAAAACGATTGTCTGCAAGCAATGAATTTACATTACTTCACAAAACACCTTTTGTAAATAAGCACAATGAAAAGGAGCAAAAACGCTTACGTAGTATTTATGCATTTATAGACGAGCGTTATGAAAGCAAAATCACCCTAGATGAAGTGGCAAGCCTTTGTAATCTCACCAAACCTGCTTTTTGTCGTTATTTTAAAAAGAATACAGGCAGTACCTTTGTCCAGTTTTTAAACCAATACCGTGTAAGCCAGGCCAAACGTTATTTGCTTTTGGGTAAAAACGTAACCGAAACTTGTTTCTCCTGCGGATTTGAAAGCTTGTCTTACTTTAATAGAAGTTTTAAAAAGATAGTTGGTGAAAACCCGTCTTACTTTAGGAGTAAACATTCCGGAAAATGAACATAAATGTTTTATCACAAAAATATATCATTGATCGCCAATATTTTGGCGGCGGGCAAAGCTATATTGGTAACTCTCATTTAACGAAGCACTATTCGTTTAAATAAGCTTCCACAGCATCCCAGTAGCTATTAAACCCACCTTTGAACAGTCTAAATGTCAATTTTAATCTTAGGTCCTTTAATTTAGTTCGCCTTTTTAAGGAGTGAATCATTTTCTCAATCATCCATTCCTCGTCAAAACCGGACCATACCCCAGCAACGCTTATTAGGTTGAGGCCTAGCACAGGAAATACCTCATAACTATTAATTTTTTTTATTTGTTCAAGTGTATATGGGCTTTCTTTAATTACCCTTGCTATGTGTCTAAACTCGTAGGATTGCAATTCCGTATCCAAATAAAAGCTTGATAAGGCAATCCAAACGGGTCTGCGTTGCTCTATATCCACTTATTCTTTAATTATTGTTTATGTGCTTACTTTCCAGGATACTAAAATCTTAGTTACTCTCCAGTTTTTTATAAAGTTAGAAACTTTGGTAAAACTAGCTTAACTGCCCTTTCAACTGCCTCAAAAAAAGTAGGTCGTTTTCAATTTGCCATCACATATATGTAATCCGCTATTGTTCTTTTCTTTCACTATCTTACTACTTATTAACCTATTTTATCTGACGGATATATTAAATGATACGCCTTCTAAATTTAAATAAATTAATGTATAAACTACTTTGCCCATTTCTTTTTTTTCTAAACTGTTCTGTGTTCACTACTTCTGCACAAACCAACAAGAAACCAAAACTAGTAGTAGGTATTATAGTTGATCAAATGCGCTCTGACTATCTATATAAATATCAAAACAGATTTGGGGAAGATGGATTCAAAAGATTGCTAAAGGAAGGGTATAATTTCAAAAATACCAATGTAAACTACATACCTTCAGAAACGGCTCCAGGCCATGCATCAATATATACAGGAACAACACCTTCCTATCATGGTATTATAGGCAATAGTTGGTACGATCCAACAACAAAATCAATTACCGGAAGTGTCTCCGATACTCAGCAAAAACTGATAGGTTCCGTAAAAGAAAACCTTCTGGGTAGTTCTCCAAAAAATTTAATGACCTCAACAATTACGGATGAACTAAAACAAACAAGTAATTTTAAATCCAAGGTCATAAGTGTCTCTATAAAGGACAGGGGTGCTATTCTACCTGGGGGTAAGGCTGCGGATGCCGCGTATTGGCACGACTGGGAATCTAGCCCCGGCTATTTCGTAAGTAGTTCCTACTATATGAAAAGTCTACCGAATTGGGTAAAAGAATTTAACAAAGAAGAGAAATCTGATAACTATCTAAACGAAACTTGGAACACCTTATATCCAATAGAAACATATACCGAAAGCAATGCGGACGATAGTACTTATGAACCTGCTTTAAGCGGTAAAACAAGTCCTACATTTCCTTATAATTTTAAGGACATGAGATTACAATCAAAAGGCAAGGAATACCAACTTTTATGGATTTCGCCAAAAGGAAATAAGCTGCTGACCGAATTTGCAATTACCGCTTTAAAAGAAGAAAATTTAGGAAAGGATGAACATACCGATTTTCTCAGTATTAGTTATTCCGTACCAGATGTAGTTGGTCATACTTTTGGGCCGCAGTCTGTAGAAATGGAAGATATTTACTTAAGACTGGATAAAGATTTGGCGACACTATTTGCCCAGTTAGATGCCTTTATTGGTAATGACAACTATACCTTGTTTCTCACCTCAGACCACGGTGCTATTCAAAATGTAGCTTATTTAAAGGACCATAAACTTCATGCTGCCGTTGCAAGGACCACTGGGGATGCTAGGAAACTAGAAGTTTTTCTGGACAGCAAATTTGGAGATGGGTCATGGATACGTGCGGTAAATGGAAATAACCTATACCTTAAAAAAGAGACCGTTGATGAAAAAAAACTTAGTATGCCTATGGTAGAAAAAGAGGCTGCTGATTTTCTAATGAGCTCTCCTGAAGTATTCCTTGCGCTTACGGCAGATGACCTTAAAACCCAAGTGTATGAAGAAGGATTGCGAAAAACCATACAGAACGGTTATCATGTAACAAGGTCAGGGGATGTAATCGTAAGTTACACCTCTGGCACCATTATACACCCCAATCCATATATTGATTTAATGGACGTAAACGGCACCGTACATGGATCCGGTTATACGTACGACACGCAGGTCCCCATGCTCTGGATGGGCGCAGGAATTCCTAAGGGAGAATCAGTAAGGGAAGTACATCCTATAGACATAGCACCAAGTCTGTCTATGCTGCTGAATATACCGTTAACAAGTGCTTCTCAAGGCAAACCACTGTTCGAATTATTCGAGAAGTAATTACAATTACTTGACTCTTCTCTTATCCAAAATTTCAGATTTGAAAGTGCTTTCATTTCCAATAACCGTAAAGAAACTCAATAGATAGTTTTTACATGTTTGAAATTCTTTCGGGTTTTCAAAATACGTTTTATAGTCTTCCAATAAAGACATCATTTCAGATTGATTATTCAAAAACTCCTCCCTTATCAATTGCATAGTTTCATCGGATCTCTTGAATCCTCGATACAAGCGATCTGTAATTTTTTCTACATGCAACACCTCTCCTTCTATTTGAGAAACAACGGCATAACTTACATCACATAATCCGGACATATCAAAATCATAGGGAATTGGTATGGAAAACCCATCTACGAACAAAATTTTTTGGTTATGCTGGTATCCTGTAGAAAAGTCAGTGTTACCTATCATGAACTGAAAAAATGCATTACGAACAGAACTTAAAGAATCTTGCTGTAAAGGATGTATATCTCTCTTTTGTTCTTTGCCCCCGAACCTGTCTTCCAGTTCGTCAATATCCTCTATGAAAAATGCTTTTAGTTTATGTTCTATTACCTTTTTCCCTTTCTGCTCTTTCAATGTTAAATCCAATTGCCTTGTTTTAAAATGGTATGGGGAAATAATTTCAAAAAGCTTATAAGCTAATAATTCTTTAACAATATTATCGTTGGCACTGTTTTCCTTCAAACACGGGACAACAAGTTTTAGCTCTTTATTCCCCTTAAACAAGGTTCCTTTGGCATCATCTTTTTTGACCCTAATCTTAATAGGAGTAAAATAGCAATTTTTACGTCTAAAATTTCCACGTGCCCGCACCCGTACCGGTAAGGTTTTAAGGGTGTCGTTTTCCTCAATATCAGAATAAGTAACAACAAGATTAAGATACGTACTGTCATTAGTGAGTTTTTTAAGGTCTTTGTTACTATAAGACATCTGAATTGGCAATGCCGTTGAAGTTCTAAACAATTTTGAAACTTTACCAAGTTTTTTGTTCGTCTTGTTCTTTTGACCGAAGCCATATGTAGATATAAAAACGGATATTACTAGAAGACTTACATAAGTTTGTATATTTCCCATATTCGTTTAACTTTACTCGTAAAGTATTAAAAATAAAACTATTAAACTCTATCTCTCATCTTTAAATCATCGTACCCTTATAGTGGCGGTGATTTCATTGCTATCAGTTTTTGTTTGTTATCGCTATAAAATTTATTTCAAAGTAGATTTAACCCTATTGAGTATTGCAATAATTTTTCCATTGGTTTTTACCATTAGAGGATCATTTAGAAGAAGAGAAAAAGCATTAGAACATTTGAGCCAGTACCGGAGTGCTATGAAAACAATCTTTTATTTTGTTACCACGAGCAAATTATTGCCCGAAGAAGAAATTACTTTGAAAAAACTATTGCAAAACATTGAAGACAAAACCTTGACCCATCTTAAAAGCCACAGCGGGAATATTAGATATCTTGATGATGAAATTGATAAAATTTACGAATTTATATTTGATAGGAGAGAAACTATTCCAAAAAACCTAAAGGATAAACTGTTTAAATATATGTGTGATCTTCATGAGGCCATTGATAATTTAAACGGAATTCATGTGCATCGAACTCCGGCAAGTTTAAAAGCCTATTGCAAGGTATTTATCTACATTTTTCCTCTTATATACACGCCTACCATTATATTCAATATCGGGGAAAACTATAATCATTTAACTGTTTATTTTATAGTGGTACTTACTGAATTTATACTTATTTCATTGTATAACATACAAGATGATTTAGAATATCCTTTTGATGACAAAGGCTTAGATGATATAAAGCTGGATCATTTTAAAGTATTGCGATAATGATCTTTTAAAATAAAAATGCCTTTATTCAAAGAACAAAGACATTTTTCAACCAACCTAAAAACTAATTCTATTTTCTTTTTCGCTTAACGTCCATAATCGGATTCGCCGATTTTGTTCTTTTCTTAGCGACAGTGCCTTTACCAGATTTAAGATATTGCTGGTATCCCCTTCCTTTAAACTCATAGACTGTTCCGCTATCAGGATGAAATAATTCTATTGTGCTATCATTAATTACATAGAGTTCAAAATAATCGCTCCCCATAAAATCATAGTCCAGAGTCAAGGTTTTTAAACTAGCATCTCCTGCAACATCGTACACTTGGTAGTCACCTTCAAAATCCCAACGTATCGCTCCTAGGGCAGTCCCAGAAGGATCTATAGAAGAACGAAAAAATGAAGGTAAAAACTGTAAAAAATTCTCTTCGTCAAAATCGTTCAAAGCTCCTTCCTCGCTCGTATAGGATTTTTCCCATGCATCGTATTCCTGCATAAAGTAATTGATATTATCATAAAACACCATATCGTAATCAAATCTGTTCCGTTGAAATCCACGTAAAACATACGATGTATTGGAACGAACGTCTAATAATTCGATCGTGTTATTGTTTAAGGCATATACCTCTAATAACCATAGTCCGTCTGCATCATGGTCTATTTCCACAACTCCCCTAAGTGTACTATAAAAACCAACATCTATCCCTAAGCCATTTCCTGTTTTTCCAATACCTACAATGTTGTTATTAGCAATTAACACACCCCTATCAAAAGAAACGGTAAATGCTCGTTGTAAAAAAGGAACTTCTCCGTTTCCACGGGTCTCATTAATATCTACATACCATAGGTCAAAAGATTGCAATACTTGATCGGTATTAAAAGCAGATTGTTCTATAAATTGATCTTCTATAATGACCTCCGAGTAGCATGAAACTAACAAGGTCGCCATTAGAACATATCCAAAAAGTAGTTTTATTGTTTTCATGATATTTGGTTTTAGTATTATGTTAAACATAAAACAAGCACCATGCCAAATTATGTATATTGCTGATTTTCAATAGTTCATATTCTTTTGTTTTACCTATGCTTTTGAATACTTACTTTTATCCTATGGATAACGAAAAGACATTTGCCGTTTTAGGAGGAGGAAGTTGGGCAACCGCTATTGTAAAAATGTTGACTGGCAACGGACATAAAGTTGGTTGGTATATGCGTAATACCGATGCTATTCAGCACATTAAGACCCAAAGACATAATCCCAACTACCTTAGCTCGGTAGAATTTCCTAGTTCACTTTTAGATTTGTCCTCGGATATCAATAGTACCATAACATCTTACGACGTGCTCATTTTTGCTATTCCTTCCGCTTTTTTGAATACTGAACTTGAAAAGTTGACGGCTTCCTTTGATGGTAAAATCATCTTTTCTGCTATTAAGGGTATTGTTCCAGAATCTGGACTTATTGTAGGTGAACACTTTCATAGAACCTATGACGTACCTTTTGATTCTATTGGCGTACTTACAGGGCCTTGTCACGCAGAGGAAGTAGCCTTGGAACGACTTTCTTATTTGACTTTGGCATGTGCCGATCCTAAAAAGGCAGAACTGGTAGCCAACGCCTTAAATAGTGATTATATCAAAACTAAAATTTCAGACGACATTATTGGCACCGAGTATGCCGCCATGCTCAAAAATATTTATGCGATTGCCGCCGGCATTGCACATGGATTAGGATATGGTGACAACTTCCAAAGTGTATTGATGAGCAACGCTATACGCGAGATGAAACGCTTTATAAAGAAAGTGCATAAAATGAAGCGTAATATAAACAATTCAGCCTATTTAGGAGATCTTTTGGTTACTGGTTATTCTACCTTTAGCCGTAATCGCATGTTTGGAAACATGATAGGAAAAGGCTACACCGTTAAAAGCGCCCAAATGGAAATGAGTATGGTAGCCGAAGGGTATTACGCCACTAAAAGCGCCCATGACCTCATGGCGAAACTCAAGAAAAAATCTAAAACACCAATTATAAATACCGTATACCAGATTCTCTATAAAAATGGAAATGCCAAACAGCTTTTTAAGGAATTGACGGATAAATTAGATTAAACCCGTTCCATAGAAAAATCTGAATGTTCTATTAGCTCTGTTTCTAAGGCTTCTTTCCATTTTAAAATTTGCGCATCGTCGGTTTTAAAAATAGTCTTGAATTCTTTTAATACGGGTTCCATATAGGTGCGTACACTTTCAATATCAAAATATAATCTACCCGTTCTTCGGATAAAGAAATCCATAGGGTCCTGCACCATTTCATGTGCGACACCAAACTGTAGTTCTGCCAAAAGAAGCTTTGTAGGTTTATCGCCTTCTTTTCTATTTTGATAAAGCTCTAAAATTGTTTCTGTCTGCTTTCCATAATTCGTAACCAAAAACCAAGCATCGTGTTCTGTAAAACCGTCATTTTTAATGCGGTCAAATACCTCAGTTATGTACTTTTTAACGTGTTTGTATTTTTTAAATTCATTACCGCATAGTGGAATAGCCTCGGTGGCACAGGGTTTTAACTTAGTCTCATATTCCTCATCCATTTTTTTGGCTATACGGTCTACTACGCGCTCTGCCATCTTACGATAACCCGTGAGCTTGCCGCCCGCAATACTAATTAAGCCTGTATCTGAAGTAAAAATCTCGTCTTTTCGTGAAAGCTCTGAGGCAGATTTACCCTCTTCATGAATCAAGGGTCGCAGGCCAGCCCAAGAGGAGACAATATCCTCCATTTCCAAATTGATTTTTGGAAACATATTATTTACCGCAGAAAGCAGGTAGATAGCATCGGCCAAATCGGTCTGCACCTTATCCTTATCATTATTGTAATTGGTATCCGTTGTGCCTACATAAGTTACTTTTCCACGAGGAATGGCGAACATCATTCTACCGTCAGGAACATCAAAATAAACAGATTGCTTTACAGGCAGTTTTTCATACGGGAATACTAAGTGAACGCCTTTTGTCAAATGTAAACGTTTTCCTTTTTTAGAGTTGTTTACTGTTCTCAGTTCATCTACCCAAGGTCCCGCAGCACTGATGACATATTTAGTTTTGATTTTAAAGTCATCTCCGGAAAGTTCATCCTTCACGACGACCCCAGATATTTTTTTATCAGTATATAAAAAATCCGTAACCGAGGCATAATTTAACGCTGTTGCTCCAAATTGAAGGCTGGTTTTAATATTTTCTATGGTAAGCCGTGCATCATCTGTTCTATATTCCGCATAATAGCCGGCGCCCTTTAGAATCTTTTTTGGTAATAAGGGCTCCAGTTTTAATGCCTCCTTTTTTTCCAACATTTGACGTTTGTCATCTCCAGTTACCTGAGCCAAAATATCGTATACCTTGAGTCCTACTGAAGTTAGCCATTTCCCATAGGAACCATTTTCTATGAGGGGCAACAACATTTTTTCCGGCAGTACCAAGTGTGGTGCTAATTTGTGGACAATGGCACGCTCTGAACCCACCTCTTTTACCAACCAAAAATCAAACTGTTTTAAATAGCGCAATCCACCATGTATGAGTTTGGTAGATTTACTACTGGTACCCGAAGCAAAATCATTCTTTTCTACCAACGCTACTTTGAGTCCTCTCGATGCTGCGTCCAAAGCAATGCCTCCACCGGTTATTCCGCCGCCAATGACCACCAAATCAAACTCCTCTTTAGAGAGGTTCGTGATTGCTTTTGTTCTTTTTAGATTTGTAAATTCAATATTCTTCATAGCTTTTTTGTTCATTCTCTGGGCGATTCTTCATCTACCCTTTCTTCCCCCTTAATTTACTCTTCTTCCGATTAGTTCTCTTCCCAGCCTTTGCACCGTTCTACGGCTTTCTTCCATTTCTTATACAAGCGTTTTCTTTTTACCCGGTCAAAAGTAGGTTTGAAGATTTTGTTCATGGGTCTAGTTTGATCAATGTCTTCCTGTTTCCATAAACCCACCTGAATACCTGCTAAAAATGCAGCCCCCATAGCGGTGGATTCAATCACTTCTGGGCGGTGTACTTCAGTATCCAAAATATCGGCCTGAAACTGCATTAAGTGGTTGTTTGCGCAGGCACCACCATCTACCCTCAGGTTTTGTAAGGGAAGTCCCGAATCATCTTCCATTGCCTTTAAAATATCCTTTGTCTGATAGGCCAAGGATTCGAGGGTCGCCTTTGCCAAATGTGCCTTTCCTGTATCGCGGGTAAGTCCAAAAATAGCCCCACGGGCATACATATCCCAATGCGGTGCTCCAAGACCTGCAAAAGCCGGGACCACATAAACAGAACTTTCACCATGAACAGAATCAGCCAAAGCTTCGGTTTCTTTCGCATCCTTAATTATTTCTAGTCCGTCCCTAAGCCATTGTATCGCAGCGCCAGCAATAAAAACACTGCCTTCCAGCGCATAGTGGACCTTACCATCCAATCCGTAGGCAATGGTCGTCAACAATCCATTTTTGGAAAATTGAGGTTCTTCTCCTGTGTTCATTAACATAAAACAACCGGTACCATAGGTATTCTTCGCCATACCTTTTTTAAAACAAGCTTGACCGAATAAAGCGGCCTGCTGATCTCCTGCAATTCCTGTAATAGGTATTTTTACACCATCTATTTCGTAATCTCCAAAATGATAGGCAGAAGGTTTCACCTCTGGTAGCATCCGTTCTGGAATTTCAAGTTCTTTTAATAAGCGTTGGTCCCATTCCAAGTCTACTATATCATAAATCATAGTACGCGAGGCGTTGGTATAATCCGTAACATGTTTTTCTCCCTTGGTCATATTCCATACCAGCCAACAATCTATGGTACCCATTAATAGGTCTCCGTTTTTGGCCTTAGCCCTTGCACCGGAAACATTGTCTAAAATCCATTTCACCTTAGTAGCTGAAAAATAGGAGTCAATGACCAATCCTGTTGTTTGTCTTACATGCTCCGTGAGACCTTCGCTTTTTAAATGCTCACAGATATCTGCCGTACGTTTATCCTGCCACACTATGGCGTTGTATATTGGTTCACCGGTATGTTTGTTCCAAACGACGGCAGTCTCGCGCTGGTTGGTGATGCCAATAGCTTTAATTTCCGAAGCATTTACCTTTTGTTCGGACAATAATTCTTTTAAAACACCCAATTGGGACGCTACTATTTCATTAGCATCATGCTCTACCCAACCTGGTTTCGGAAAAATCTGTTGAAACTCTTGCTGTACCATTCCTTGAATGTTCCCAGCTTCATCTACAAGAAGTGCTCGGGAACTCGTGGTGCCTTGATCTAAAGAAACAATGTATTTTTTTGACATAACTTTTAAGGATAAGAACTTAAATATACCCTTAAAAAACCCGAATTCAAAAGAGAAATTTTACGCAAACGATAGCGTAGCATAAAAATAAAAGTAGATTACTCTTTAGAAAAATGATACTCTCGTTCTACTTTGCAAATACGAACACTATACGTCTTATACCATTTCTCTTTTCCTTTTGTTTGAGCTACTAAATGATCCGTGTTTTGCTTCCAATTGGCAATGGCCTCCAAACTCTCCCAATAACTTATGGTAATTCCAATTTTTTCCCTAGCGGTTTCCAAACCCAAAAAACCGGGTTGTTGCGCTGCTAAGGTTTCCATCGTTTTGGCCATTTGGGCATACCCTTGGTTTTTTGTCTTCTTTGTAGAAGTGAAAATTACGGCGTAGTAGGGCTTATTCATAGGTTTAGCTGATGAATTCCCGTTCTAAAAAATAATCTACAATAGCTTGTTTCATTAAAACAGATTGTTCACCAGCTTTTAACGTGGGCAACTCTTCTTTTATGGAATAATGCGGCCATCCATCTTCGTCAAAAAAATCAAATTCATAATAGCCGTAGGGTTCCAACAATCTGCAAATGGCAATATGCATTAGATCTAACTTATCATCTTTCTTATATTTCCTATGATACTGCCCTAACTCCTGTATACCTACTAAATAGATTATGGCATCGAGTTCTAACGAATCACCATCCGCAAATTGAGCGGATAGTTTACCAACCAAAATCTTCCACCTATCCCTTAATTGTGTATCTCTAGCCATTTTATACGTTTGAAACTGATACTAATTTTTAAAAGTAAAGGTACTAATCAATGTTCTATATTTGTTGCAAACTGTTTTCAAATGGCACTTTTAGATATCATTTTAGGAATTCTCCTTCTCTTAGGACTGTGGAAAGGATTCAATAACGGACTTCTAATAGAGCTTGCCTCTATAGTGGCACTCATTGCAGGTATCTATGGTGCAATCCATTTCTCCTACATCGCTGGAGAATATCTTACAGCGCAATTGAATTGGGAGGAACGTTATGTTACAATTATGGCATTCGTTGTCACATTTCTTATTATCGTAATAGCCGTTCATTTCGCGGGTAAGTTACTTACCAAAATAGCCAATGTTGCCCTATTGGGACTTTTGAACAAAATAGCGGGGGCGGCTTTTGGAGCGCTGAAGGTAGCTGTAATTGTAGGTGCTATACTTATATTTCTAAGTCGCGCAAACAAAAACCTTAGATTCATTTCCGAGGAAGCACAAAATGAATCTATTCTTTTTAACCCTATAAAGGAAATTGGTGCAGTCATTTTCAATACTATATTGCGAGAAGAAGTTTCGGATACAGAGGAAATACCGTAGTCGATAAAATACATAAAACAGCGTTAATCGGTATATTCACCCAAAATCATGTCCTTTCATCGAATAAAAAATAATTTTGAACGTAGCCATCTAAATTTTAATTATCATTACAAAGTCGTTATCCCCTATCGGCACGAGAACAACGAGTACCCATTTCTTATAGACCTACTTCCCTGCATTGAGCGACCTGCTTACAAATAGAACATTATATGAAAATGAGAGCGCAATACGCTTTCCTTGTTTTGTTTGTATTTATTTTAGGATCCTGTTCAAAAGAATCTATTAATGATACACCAAACATTGAAGCTGTAAATGCAGTAGCCTTAGAAAATGAGGTATTGGATATTGTAAATTCGCATAGGTCCGATCTTGGTGCCGCTACACTTGAATTTAGTCCTATTGCATACGAATATGCCAATAAGCATACAGATTACATGATTGCAAAAGGAAGTCTTAGCCATGATAACTTTAGCGCACGTGCTTCAAGCATAGCTTCAAAAGTAGAAGTGCAAATGGTGGCAGAAAATGTAGCAAAAGACTATAACACGGCCCAAGAAGCCTTTTTGGGTTGGTATGACAGTTCTAGTCACAAAAAAACAATGGAAGGTGATTTTACACATACTGCCGTAAGTGTAAAAAAAGATGAGAATGGCCAATTTTACTATACACAACTTTTTTATAAGGAGTAATTAAACCATCTTTTTAGCTAACAGCACAATGTAGCCAAGTTAAAAAGGCTTAGATAATCCCTATGGGATTTTTATCGCTTTGTTTCTAGGTACAATTGATGCGATTTTTTACCTTACGGTAAAATATATACCTTATGTCTATCAGACCACCGTTTAACTTAACCAAATGGGTAGCCGAGAACCGACATACCCTAAAACCACCTGTGGGTAATAAAAATCTTTACAAGGATGCAGGGGATTATATAGTCATGGTCGTTGCAGGGCCCAATGCTAGGAAAGATTATCATTATAACGAAACCGAAGAGTTATTCTATCAGTTAGAAGGTACGATTGAAGTGCATATACAAGAAGATGGACAAAAAAAAACCATGACATTAGGACCTGGAGATATGTACCTGCATCCCGCAAAAATTCCCCATTCCCCGGTTAGGCGTGAAAACTCGATAGGTTTAGTGATAGAACGTAAGCGAAACCACATCAATGTGGATGATGGTCTGCTGTGGTTTTGTGACAACTGCAATCACAAACTATACGAGGCTTATTTTACACTTAACGACATCGAGAAAGATTTTTTAGCGCACTTTAAACATTTCTACGGTTCAAAAGACCTTAGAACATGCGACAACTGTGGAACGGTAATGCCAATTGATGAACGTTTTACCAAAGAAGGCTAGATGGGAATTACTATTAAAATTACCATAGCGTTTATCTCGCTACTCCATATCTACTTTCTTTGGTTCGAAATGTTCGCATGGACTAGTAGAGGGCCTAAAATTTTTAGAAAATTTCCTAAGGAGCTTTTTGCGCAAACTAAAGCTATGGCTGCGAATCAAGGTTTGTATAATGGGTTTTTAGCCGCAGGATTACTTTGGACATTTTTTTTAGATAACACGGATTGGATTACGAACATCTCGTTATTCTTTTTGGGGTGTGTTTCTATTGCAGGAATATATGGGGCATTTACGGTGAGTAAAAAGATATTTTATGTACAAGCGCTCCCGGCTATCCTTGCCATTATCCTAATACTTCTAACATGAAAGCAATTTCATTCCCTGCTCTTTTTTTTCTATCCTTATTATTTTTCACACCTACATTAAATGCACAAGAAATGACACCAGAACAAGTTGTTCAAAAATCAATGGAAAGCTATAATAGTAGAAATATAGTAGCATTTATGTCGGTTATGGATTCGAATGTGACCTTCCATAATTTTTCCGATGGTAACATCACCATGCAAGGTGCAGCGGCATGCATGGAATTCTATAGTGCCCTATTCGATGCTTCTCCGAAACTCAATTCTACGGTTCTAACCCGTACCGTTTTCGGGAACAAAATCATAGACCACGAATATATAGTTGGTAGAAACGGTAGTAAGGAAGCTATAGAACTAGTACTTATTTACGAAGTAGAAAATGAAAAAATAGTAAAGGTTACCGTTCTTCGGAAATAATCCTGATCAAAAGGATTATTCGTAACTTTGTAAAAATCTAACAATACATATTTAAAAAGTTATAAAATGTCAAAAATAGCTACAGAATTTGGAATTATTGATGCCTTGAAAGTACTTGGGATTAAAGATATAAATGAGGGGACCTCAACGGGATCAACTAACTTTTCTAACGGAGCAATAATTGAGAGTTATTCGCCAGTCGATGGTCGATTAATAGGTAAAGTAAAATCTACGACGCGCGCAGATTACGACAAAGTAATGGATGCGGCCACTAATGCATTTTTATCTTGGAGAGAAATGCCAGCTCCACAACGTGGTGAAATTGTGCGCCAGTTTGGAAATAAACTAAGAGATTTAAAAGAACCTTTAGGGAAATTAGTCTCCTATGAAATGGGGAAGTCTTTACAAGAAGGTTATGGCGAAGTGCAAGAAATGATTGATATCTGTGATTTTGCTGTTGGTTTATCAAGACAATTAAACGGAAAAGTAATTCCATCGGAACGTCCATTCCACGTTATGAGGGAACAATGGCACCCCATAGGCGTTGTCGGTATTATTTCAGCGTTTAATTTTCCGGTTGCTGTATGGGCTTGGAATACGGCTTTAGCTTGGATTTGTGGTGATGTTTGTGTTTGGAAAGGTTCTGAAAAAGCACCTTTATGTACCATTGCCTGTCAAAATATTATTTCAGAAATTTTAAAAGATAATAATTTACCAGAAGGTATTTCTTGTATCATCAATGGAGATTATAAAGTTGGCGAAATGATGACAACCGATACTAGAGTTGCGTTAGTATCTGCTACAGGTTCAACACGAATGGGGCGTATTGTTGGAAAAACAGTTGCGGAGCGTTTTGGTAAATCTTTATTGGAATTAGGTGGGAACAACGCAATTATTATTACACCAACGGCCGATTTAAAAGTTGTTGTTCCTGGTGCTGTATTTGGTGCTGTAGGAACATGCGGGCAACGTTGCACATCAACACGTCGCTTGATTATACATGAATCGGTTTATGATAAGGTACGGGATGCTATAGTTGGTGCTTACGGACAATTAACTATTGGCAACCCTTTGGATGAAAAAATCATATTGGCCCTTTAATCGACAAAGACTCCGTTAAAACATATTTAGCGGCTATTACTAAAGCAAAAGCTGAAGGTGGAAACGTTTTAGTTGAAGGTGGTGTTCTAAAAGGTGATGGTTACGAAAGTGGCTGCTACGTGAAACCAGCAATTATTGAGGCAGAAAATCATTTTGAAATCGTACAGCACGAAACCTTTGCTCCAATCTTATACCTTTTAAAATACTCTGGTGAAGTAGAAAATGCTATTGAAACACAAAATGGGGTTGCACAAGGTTTGTCGTCATCAATAATGACCAACGACCTTAAGGAAGCTGAGAAATTTTTGTCTTATGCGGGTTCAGATTGTGGAATAGCTAACGTTAACATCGGAACTTCTGGTGCAGAAATTGGCGGTGCTTTTGGAGGTGAAAAAGAAACTGGTGGCGGACGTGAATCAGGTTCCGACGCTTGGAAAGTCTATATGAGAAGACAAACAAATACCGTTAATTACTCTGATGAATTGCCTCTAGCACAAGGGATTAAGTTCGACTTGTAAATCGACATTTTTACAATAAGTAAATTAAACGGTAGTTTGATCTCTATTTTCTGAGGTCCAACTACCTTTTAATAACGCTTGTGTTCCCAATATCACAATCATCAATAAAAGGGTAAACAAGCCTAAAAGTTGTTTTACTACCTGTTTCATTTCATTTTTTCTATTCAAGATGAAGATACAGGAACCTTCAGCGGATTATTATTATTTCTGTACACTTGGATATTGTTTTTGTATAAATGGAAACCATTACAAAAAAACGAAGCCCTTTTGCTAATCCGCAAAAGGGCTTTTTAGTAAACCAACTAACTCAAATATTTGATAGTACCATATCACAATGCCGAATCATTGTCGGGAGTGATATAGGTATCTATCAATATATTTAAAGTTACTAAGAATACCTTTTATTTAGATTGAAGTTTACATAGTTCACACCCTACTATGTACCAATGGAAATAAATTCTGTATGATTGTGAAATTCCCTACACACTGATTACTAGTAATTAACGCTTAGAATCTTAACAATTTTAAGATTTTTTTAATACATTGTAGGCAAACACCAAAACCACTAACCACAATGACAAGAACAACAAAGTATCTACTACTGATGCTCCTAACCATTCTGCTTGGGACTTACCTGTATATTTCCTATTGCAGCGAGTGTGGAGCCAGTACACAAGAGGAGCCCCCAGAAGAAGTAGCAATTCCCATAGCACCTGAGCCAACTTCTTACCCCTTTGCCTTTAGTGATGGAGATTATACTTACAATGAAAATGACAACTATAATTTTAACGTATCGTCATCGGCTATTTTGATGCCTTTAGCTACAAGTATGGATGTTGGGATAAGCAGCTTGAAAAACTTTTTATCCGAAAATACCGGTAAGGTTCTAAATGTAACTGGCTACTACAAAAGTGATGAAACAAACGATTCCGCATTTCCTAATTTAGGGCTGGCCCGTGCCAACGCCGTTAAAAATCATTTGGTAGAAAACGGGATCCCATCAACAAGAACTAATACCATGGGGCAACTTATGGATACTATGGTTCCTAATGAAGGTGTTTACCTTGGACCTATAGCTTACGGTATTTCTGGAGAATCAGAAACAGCTGGCGATGACCTTAAAGCATTGTATGAGGAAATTAAGGCAGACCCTCTTGTGCTGTATTTTGACTCAGCGGAAGCTTCGATAAATCTATCTTCGGTACAACGCCAAAAAGTTGCCGATATCTCTAGATATTTGGATAAAGTAGAAGGTGCCAAAGTAAATATCGTAGGACATACCGATAACACCGGAGTTGCAGCAACGAATATGAGACTTGGACAAAATAGAGCAGATTTTGCGAAGGCCTATTTTATTAGAAATGGTATTTCCGAAGCGAAAATAAATACTTTTTCCAAAGGACAAACCGACCCTATAGAAAGCAATGCAACCGAAGAGGGCAAATCTAAAAACCGACGGACCGTAGTAACCTTAAATTAAATAAACACTAACTTTTAAAGAAGATAAAATATGGATTTTGAAAATATGAATATTTGGTGCTGGCTAATTCCCCTGTTAGTAGGAGTGATTTGCGGAATTGTTGGCTACCTCCTTGGTAAAGGTGGTGAAACGGTTATAGACAACTCTGCGGATTTAAAATTATTACAAGATAGAAATGCGACATTACAGGCAGATTTAGATGCCTGTAACAAAAAGCTAAGTGCTAGTGCTAACTTAGGAGCATCAGCCGCATCTGTTACCGCTAGTACAGCGATAGCTTCTATTCCTTTTGATGCTTCTGCAGCGAAAGCGATATTTGGCAAAACAATCAAGCAGGATGATCTAAAAGTTGTAGAGGGTATAGGTCCCAAGATAGAGGGCATGCTTAAAGATGCCGGTATCAAAACATGGAAAGCGCTTTCCGACTCATCGGTAGCCGACTGTCAAAAAGTACTCGACACAGGTGGAAGACGATATCAAGTTCATGATCCCGCCTCATGGCCAATGCAATCAAAAATGGCTTATGAAGGGAAGTGGAAAGAACTCTTGAAATGGCAAGACGAGCACGATCACGGAAAATTATAGTACACTAATCAACCTAAACCAAAAACCCCGATTCAACAAGAATCGGGGTTTTTAATTATCTATTTTTTATCAGGTTATAACCTACCGTTAGCTTCTACCCATTTAAAATGATACTGATCCTCCGGAAACTTCATTCTTGTAGCAATACGCTCTAATCGTTCTGGTAACTTCATCAGGTAATCGCGTGCCTTCTGAGCATCATCATTGAGACCCCTAACAGCATCTATTTCCCAAAAGGTATTTAGTTTTTTTAAGATTTCTATATAATCTTGTGCAGTATACACACCCAGTCGTTGCGCACAGTTTGAAAAATTCTCAAATGCCGTTCCGATGGTCCCTCCAGATTCTCTTAGGAAATGTGCAGGCATTACAATTTTCTGTTTCATCATATCGGCAAAAGCCAACATCATTCCGCTAGGATCGTGCCCAAGAATTGTTTTTACAAACTCCCGATAGGCCAAATGATGACGCATTTCATCACCAGCTATAATAGTACACATTTTCCCTAACAGCACATTACCTTTTTTCTTTGCCATTTGTCCCACACGTTTATGTGAAATATTAGTTGCCAATTCTTGAAAAGAGGTGTATACAAAGTTTTTATAAGGATCTCTGTCCGTTCCTATATCAAATCCATCAGAAATCAAATGTTGCGTGGTAATTTCAATTTCTCGCATGTTTACCCTTCCGGATAAGTACAAATATTTATTAAGGACATCACCATGTCTGTTCTCTTCTGCCGTCCAGGCCCGTACCCATTTTGCCCATCCGTTGGTTTTATTTTCTCCGTGTTGGTCTATACCTACGACATCCATTAACCAAGACTCGTAGGTAGGCAAAGCTTCCTCTGTAATAGTATCAGCTACCATAGTTACCCAGAAATCGTACCCCAACTCCTTAGATTCCTCGCGCAACTGCTCTACATGATCTAAAAATCCATCACTTTGAGGGTCTGGCAAAAAATCGGTAGGCTGCCAAATATCCTCGGGCTGAATTAGGAAATTCTCCATAAAACCTTCTACCTCTGGTTCTATCGCCTGCATTACTTCTAATCGTATATTCTTTTCTGACATCTATCCCTTTTTTATCAAAGTTCGTTATTATTAACCAAATTGTAATTAAATCTTTATCAATTTTCAATTTCTACCCCGCTCGTTAGGATACAAAGTATGTACAGGACTGCTTTGCCAGTACTTTTTTGATTCGACATCTATAAGCGTTAGAGGACCTTTAAAGGCTGCTCCCGTATCAATATTCCAAACATTGGCCGCGCATTGCGGTGTTGTTTCCCCAATTCGTGTAACTGGGGTATGCCCAATGTAAATCTCCTTATAATGGGACAAGCGTTTGGGGAAAAGCGCATCATCTTTAACTAACTTAGGGTTTAGCGAAAGTACCAACTCCCACAAGGTACGATCCCAATAAAAAGTAACCTCGGAATATTCAAATTCCACTCCCTTTAAATTGGTGAACCCAGCATGCAGAAAAAGTCGATTTGTATCATCAAGATAGTAATTTTTTAGGCTTTCATAGAATTGGATATGTTTATCCGCTGTTGCTTTATCCAAGTTTTTATAGGAATTAACCGTAGCCTCACCTCCGTGTTTAAACCACATAGGATTATCTGCTTGGCCAACCAACCATTCATAACACAAGGCGTCATGGTTTCCTCTAAGGAATACACAATTATGGGTCTTGTCCAATTCCAACAAAAAGTTGATCGTTTCCACCGCCTGACTCCAACCGTCTACATAATCGCCTAAAAAAATTAGCGTGTCGTTAGTAGAAACCTTTGCTTTTTCCAAGACTTGTTGTAATCCTTTTAGTCCAGAATGAATATCTCCTATGACCAAAGTTCTTGTGTTTCTCATTTTGCAAAAATCGTAATTACACCAATGACAAGAAGGATAAATAGGACCAAAAAGAAAATTTTCCAAAAAGAATAAGGTCTAGTGCCACTCAACACCCCAGTTTGTCCGTTCACATAGAACTGATATTCTTTTCCGTTGTATCGATATGAACTAATGTATATTGGAAGCAGTATGTGCTTAAAAGTCTCTTTGGATAGCTTTATGTCTGCATTGGATATGCGCTGAGTATCACCTCCAATATCCCTACGGATCCAATTATAGGCCCTATGTTTGGCTTCTTGAAAAGATTTATGATGTCCTTCCTTAAGCGATACGGTATACTTTTCTGTAACAAAACCCGATAAGTATTTAGAATTAAATACTACTAGTTCCTTTAAGTTCCAAAAGGCAACCGATGCAGGGATATCCCTTCTCTTTTTCTGCGAGGCATTTATAAGTATGTCATCTATAAAGCCGTCTACACTACCTGACGCGTAGGACCATTTAGTTTTACGCACCTGGCGTGTTTGCTTTCCTTTACTAGTCTTGTACGTTTGAGTTTCATAATAATAGTCTCCCCTTTGTCCTTGATATGTTGCAAGTAAATTCGCATCAAAGGTCCAATAAGGCACATACAGCCCGTGAAGACCTTCAGGGTCTAAGGCTGCTCGTTTTAAATTATTTGGAGCAAACCACAAACTGCTAACCCAACCTTTGAAAATACCTCTTGCTTTTTTCACATCTAACTGAAAAGGAACCAAGGCACCGGGCAATATCCAGCCTTCTTGCTCAATATCCTCTCGGATCAGGGGTTCGCCACAATAAACACAGGCTAAAGATTTATAGTGCTCCTCCACATGCTGGTTGGCACCACAGCTTTTACAATGTAAAAGCTCAATGGTTTCCGTATAGGCATTTTCACCAACTATTTTTAAATAATGGTCCAGTTCCAACTCCTCAAAACTACTCTTGGAGGCAGCAATAAACTCCTCATAACCACAATACTCACAATTGAGCTGATGGGAACCTGGTTTAAACTTTAGTTCAGCACCACAGCTGGCGCATGCTTTTTTATGTTCGGATGCTTGGATTTCTTCCATAGAAAATATGCTAAAGCTGGGTCTAATATCCCAGTTTTTCGCCTTATAAGGGTACTATATAAATTAGGCCGTAGGTAATGGTGGTGGTGTATTACCTCCCAAAAAGGACTTTAACTCATCAATATCTTTCAAGGGGCTCCAATTGGCCATTCCCTGCTTCCATATTAAAGAATCTCTGTTGATGGTACGATTGGCAAACAACTCCTTTAGCCTATCAAAAGGAACCGGCCCGGTTTGTTGACCGTTAGCGGCATAAAAATAACTCACTTGAACCGGAATAGGTGGCGGTGCGGGCTGCTGTGTTTGTTGGGGCTGTGCTCCAAAAGGCTGCCCAGTTGGTTGGCCCATTAGTCCGCCCATTTGCTGTGCCAAAACAAAGCCCATACCCATGCCCATACCTGCACCGGCCGTACCGCCTTCATTGGCGGCCGCTAATTCCATCGCTTTGGCTGCCTTAAACTGGGTAAGTTTGGTCATATCCAACTTGTCTAATCGGCTGTATTCGAAAATTTCTTTTTTCAGCTCTTCGGGCATGGAGACATTCTCAATGTAGAATTTTTCTAGCTCAATACCCACACGGTCAAATTCCGGTTGCATTACCGTTTGACAAGTTTCCGAGAGTTCCGTGGTATTTGCAGCGTACAATTCTATAGGAAGGTTAGCCTCCCCTACCGTATCGGTAAACCGGGTAACAATCAAACTTTTTAAATGTTCATTGATCTCATAGTTGGTAAAATTACCATCGGTACCTACAACATCGACTACAAATTTTCCTGGATCATTTATCCTGAAACTGTACGTGCCAAAGGCACGGATTTCTACAAGCCCAAAACGTTCATCGCTAAGCATGAACGGATTTTTTGTTCCCCATTTTTCATCGGTAAATAGTCTTGTATTCACAAAATAAACCTCTGCTTTAAAGGGACTATCAAAACCGTATTTCCAGCCTTTCAGCGTAGTTAAAATAGGTAGGTTTTGAGTGTTTAAAGTATAAGTTCCCGCGGTAAAAACGTCTGCCAATTGGCCTTCATTTATAAATACAGCGGTTTGCCCTTCACGTACGATTAACTTAGCGTTGTTCTTTATTTCATTTTGATAACGCTCAAACCTATGAACAATAGTATCGTTAGAGGCATCCAACCATTCTACGATATCTATAAACTCATGGCTAAGTTTTTTCTTTATTTCATCAAATAAGCTCATAATATGGTGTGTTAAAATTGAAGCAAAAAGGTAGGGAATTTGCAAACGTCCAACAAGGATATGGAAGCTTAGATTGGTAATGGTCATCTATTATATCGTTTTCGTTGGAATAAAAACCTCTATAAACGAACAATTCTCAACAAAATATAGACCGCCCTACTTTTTCTATTTACCTTAGAACCACAAGGAAATATATTCGGGTGCATAAAAATAAAAACGAATGAAAAAAGTATTTTGTATCGGTGAATTATTGATTGATTTTGTTGCTGAAAATCAAGGAAGTGATTTATCCATAGCCAAAGAATTCACAAAAAAAGCTGGTGGTGCGCCAGCAAACGTAGCTTGTGCAATAAGTAAATTGGAAGGCAAAAGTACCTTTGTTGGTTGTGTTGGCAACGATCCCTTTGGTAGGTTTCTATTAAATATTTTGGACAATGCAAACGTGGATATCTCACAAACACAACAATCCGAAATCTTTACAACACTTGCTTTTGTTTCTATTGATAGCGATGGAGAACGCGATTTTGTATTTAGTCGTGGGGCAGACCGTGATTTAAAATACAACTCTTCCCTAAAAAAAGACTTTAACGGAAATTTAGTCCATTTTGGTGCTGCCACCGCTTTGTTGGGAGGAAACTTGGAAGATGCATACGGACGCTATTTTTTCGATGCCCTTACCCAAGAATCCTTTATTAGTTTTGATCCTAATTACAGAGTAGACCTTTGGAAAAACAAGGAAGAACAATTTATAAAAAAATGTATGCCGTTTGTGCAAAAGGCTCATCTCTGCAAATTCAGCTTAGAGGAAGCTCAATTACTTTCTGGAAAAACAGGTTTAACAGAAGCTTGTGAGGTACTACATACTATAGGCACTGAAACTATAGTCATTACGCTTGGTGCAAAAGGAACCTTGTTAAGCACTAAAGAATACAACAAAATAATTCCAAGTATAGAAGTAAAACCAATTGATACCACAGGAGCGGGAGATGCCTTTATTGGCTGTTTATTACAGCAAATAGCGGCCCACCCAAATATTAAAAATCTTTTAAAACATGAAGCTGAATTAGCCCAAATGGTTACCATGGCCAATAAGGCAGGTGCTATTACCACAACAAATTTCGGCGCCATTGAAGCACTTCCTTATCTACACCAATTAGTTTAGTAGTATGAATCAAGCAGCTTTGCATCGCTTATTGCACTCCAGAAGGTTAACACAAGAGGCAGACAGTCCCGAAGATTTATTTCGGTTACGGCTAACCACAAATCTATCTCTCATTAGCTCCCTTTTTTTTTCATTATATCCACGGAAAGAAAATGAGGTTTTCTTTCATAGACTGTTAGACCGTATAGAAAAGTTGTTCGCTGAAAGGACAGCAGAACTAAAAACGATAGACTTAAGCCGTTTAGAGGCAGGAAACTGGTATCAAAATCAAGAACTGGTGGGTATGCAGTTGTATGTAGATAGGTTTAACAATGACATAAAGGGACTACAGGAAAAACTGCCTTATTTTGAAGAACTTGGGGTGAATTTTTTACATCTTATGCCCATTACCACAAGACCCTCGGGAGAAAACGACGGTGGGTATGCGGTAAATAATTATCACGAAATAGATTCGAAATACGGAACTAAAGATGAGTTTTTAGCCTTTACAAAAACAGGAAGGGAGAAAAATATCATCCTTATGCTCGATTTTGTGGTAAATCATACTTCAGACGAATTTGAATGGGCATTAAAAGCCAAAGCGGGAGACAAAAAATATCAAAATTATTATTACACCTATCCGGATAGGCAAGTACCAGATGAATTTGAAAAAACCTTACCGGAAGTATTCCCAGAGTCGGCCCCAGGAAGCTTTACCTATGACAAGGAAATGAACAAATGGGTTATGACCTGCTTTAACACCTACCAATGGGATTTAAACTATACAAATCCAGAAGTATTCATAGAAATGTTGGACCATCTGGTAAAATTAGCCAACATGGGCGTAGATGTTATCCGTTTTGATGCCCTAGCATTTTTATGGAAAAAAATTGGTACTATATCACAAAATCTTCCAGAAGCGCATCAATTAATTGCTTTGTTCCGAATGTGCTTACAAGTTATTGCTCCTGGTGTAATTCTATTGGCCGAAGCGATAGTGGCCCCAAGAAATATTATAAAATATTTTGGTGAGGGAATTTTGGAGGGAAACGAATGTGAAATTGCTTATAATGCGTCACTAATGGCCTTACTGTGGAACTCTATTGCCACTAAGCAGACCGCTTTACTTCACAAGAGCTTGCTAGAAATTCCGCCTAAACCTGAAGACGGTACCTGGATAAATTACATTAGATGCCATGATGATATTGGTCTTGGGTACGATGACGATTTTATCAGGGAAATAGGTTGGTCTCCTAGAGATCATCGAAACTTTCTACTGGACTATTATGCAAGAGGTTTGGAATGGTCACCTGCCAAGGGACTATTGTTTATGTACAATCCAAAAAATGGGGACGGTAGAATAACAGGGAGTGCAGCGTCTTTACTGGGGCTAGAAAGTGCTTTAAAACAAGGCAACCAACAACAAATTGACAAAGCCGTTGACAAAATTCTGTTAATGCACGGAGTTATTTTTAGCTATGGCGGAATACCCTTGATTTATGCTGGAGACGAAATTGGTACATTAAACGACTATTCGTTTACGAAACACATAGATCACAAAAACGACAACCGTTGGGTGAACAGGCCTATGCAAGATTGGAAAACCGTTGCCAAACTCCACAAAACCTCCAACCATAGCACGGCAATTTTTAATGGATTAAAACACATGATTCAACTGCGTAAAAAGCTGCCAATTTTTGCCGATAGCCACTCGATTGTTATACATCCAAGTCCAAATACTCATTTATTCGTTTTTGAACGAAATAACGGTAAAACTAAACTTTGGGTACTTTCTAATTTTGATGAAAACACTCAGTTTTTAGATAGTTCTTGGTTATTTTCTATAGGAATGACAGTTGAAAATGACCTAGTAGATCTTATCGCTGATAAGAACGTAGTGATACAGAATAATCGTTTGAAATTGGGTGCATATCAGCATTTATGGATAACTGCCAGTTAAGTATTGCTGAAATCAAAAAAAGGCTTATTTCACCGATTCGTTCGTTACCAGGTTTTTAGTGTTACGAGTTCCATAAAAATAAAGGGAGTGCTTCTCGATTTTGATATCGAAGATTTCTTCTATGCTTTTTTTGATAGCTTGTATGCGAGGGTCAGAAAACTCTACCACTTCGTTCGTATCGGTCAAAATAATATGGTCGTGTCCTCCATCAAAAAAAGATTTTTCGTAATGTGCCTGCTTATCGCCAAATTGATGTTTTCGAGCAAGACCCGCCTCCAATAAAAGTTCCATGGTGTTGTACAATGTAGCCCTACTGACCCTAAAGCCTTTGTTCTTCATGTGCACATAAAGCGAATCTACATCCATGTGCTCATCTAAACTGTACATTTCCTCTAGAATAGCATAGCGTTCGGGTGTTTTCCGATGTCCATTATTTTCTAAAAAAGCAGTAAACACGCCTTTTATTATACTATAACTACTCTCGCAAGCCATGATATTCTGTTTTTTTAAGTATAATATTTATGTACGCATATAAGATAAAGAAAGTAAAAACACGAACAAAAATTATATTCGATGCAATTTTAAGCCTTATTATTAGTACTTACTAATAATACCGTTTAGCTTTAAAAGCAAGGATTACGCATCACAATAATACACAATTATCTTTTTGTTTCTGTATTATAAAACCTTCACTAGGAATATTTCAGAAACAAGATAAAATTTTCGTTGGTTACCCTTTAACATAAAATCATACGTTTTTTCACTTTCAAATGCTTCATTTGAAATATAAAAACCACCTTGCTGTCAATAAATTTAAGACTTGAAAATTCAATTATAATCTACCTTCCTCAAAATACGTAAAGCCGCTTTAAGCGCTAAGTATACCTTGGGAAAATCCTCTTTTACGAGTGCTCGGGCAAGTTCCATTTGTTCCCTTGCCTCCTCAAATCCGTTGAGGTAGCATATCAAATATGTATCCGGCAAATATTTTAAATCCTCTTTCTCATTGGTGTTTAAACCAATCCTACTTTTAACTTTCGCTAATATACTATTGTTGCTATTATAGGTATGGTGCAATACCTTTTTATCGTATTGTGGCGGATTAAAAACAAGGTTGGTCTGTATTTGGTAAGTGCCGTTTTCTTGAAAAGTGATGGTTAATTCTTCCAATGGATAAAAGCGCTGTTTCCCGATCAGCCCCAATTTTACATATTCCATAGTGGTAAAAGAATCATTGCTGTACTGTATCGTTACCTCATCTAAATTAGAATAGAACAGCTTTACCTGCTCATTGATCAATTCAATATCTACCCTATTGTAATAGGTTTGTCCTTTTACTACCTTTTTATTACCGGCCCAGCAAACTACAAACTGTTCTTTAAATACTTTATAGTCGCTTTCCAAGTCTTTATGACGATGGTTTATAAAATCGATAACCCCATCTAAAGTCAATTCTATATTATTACGGGCGTGTTGTTTTATGGTAGCTACCGTTTGGGAATTGATATCTTGGAGCTCAACCCCATAAGCCTTTGGCATACTGATGCTCCCGTCCCTAAAAAAAACGGAGCCTCCGTAGTACTTCCATATATTCTTACGAAGGGAACAAACCTTACCATTGGATGTTATAGTAACCAACCCTACTACTTTGCCTTCTGGCAGGTGCGGAAAAGGAATGTTTTCATACGCAATTAAGGGCGGATTGTCTAAATAGGCATTAACTAGGTTTTGGATTTTGCTATCGTCAAAAAAATCGACGCCAACGATTTTATTGTCTTCATCCTCAACGCCAACAACAATAAAGGAATTGTTCTTGGGATTACTGTTCGCCAAGGCACAGACATGTTTTAAGAATTTTGCCTTTCCTTCTTTATGGTTAATGGCAATAAATCGCTTTTTGTCATAGAAACTGTTCTCGTCGTTATGGGCGAGCAAGTTTTTGACCAACAAGCGTTTATTGATCATAAATTCTTATTGATGATGGTTGATGAAGCCTGTGCCGTTGGCATTACCACCAAATCGGCAATATTTACATGATAAGGCCTTGTAACCACAAAATGGATGATTTCCGCAATATCTTCGGGCTTTAATGCCTGGTAGCCTTTGTACACATTTTCTGCTCGTTGCTCATCGCCTTTAAAACGTACGTTACTAAACTCGGTTTCTACCAATCCTGGGTTAACCGCGCCCACTCGGATACCATGTTGGTTCAAATCCATCCGCATGCCTTGGTTTATGGCATCTACGGCATGTTTACTGGCGCAGTATACGTTTCCTTTAGGATATACTTCCTTGCCCGCAGTGGATCCTATGTTAATGATGTGGCCGTTTTTATTTGCAATCATACCGGGTAAAATGGCCTTGGATACATAAAGCAAACCTTTAACGTTAATATCCAACATGGCGTCCCAATCCTCAATGCTACCTTCTTGGATGGTATCCATCCCATGCGCGTTACCCGCATTATTGACTAAAATAGAAATATCTGAAAAAGCTTCGGGAAGCGAGGTAATTGCGTTTTGCACCGCAGATTTATCCCTAACGTCAAAATTAAGTAAGTGTACCTTGGTGTTGGTTTCTAAATTCTTCTTCAGTTCGTCTAACCGTTCCTGCCTGCGTCCGCAGAGTACCAAACCATACCTATGTTTTGCAAAAAGTTCTGCAGTTGCTTTTCCGATTCCACTTGTAGCTCCAGTTATAAATACTGTAGGCTGCTCTCGGTCTCCCCCTTGGAGAGAAGATTTACTTGTATCTTTTGTCATAACTATTATCTTTTTAATTACTATGCCACTTCATGTCCTTTACTGGCTTCTAAAAGCAGAAACCAATCTTCCAATTCCATTTCTACCTCCAACGCTTTCATTGCCAATGCCAGCCTCTCCGGTGTTGTAGTGCCCAGAACAGGATGTATCTTGGCAGGATGTTTCAACACCCAACTTAATAGTACCTGATCCTGTGTAACTGCATACTTTCTACACAGTGATTTCATCACCTTTTGGATTCGTTGGGTCTGTACTGTGTTTTCTTTAAAATAAGTGCCCAAGGGACTCCAAGACATGGCCATTCTACTATTTATTATACAATCATCAAACGTACCGTCTTCCATTGCCTTATTGGAAGTAAGCGAAAATTCTACTTGGTTGGCCTCTACATGTATTTTCGTTTCTATGAGTTCAACCTGGGAAGAATTGAAATTAGAAACCCCAAATTGCCTTATTTTACCCTCTTTTTTTAACTGTAAAATTGCCTCGGCAATTTCATTAGCATCCATGAGCGGACTAGGTCTATGCAACAATAGTAAATCTAAATATCCGGTCTGCAATGCAGTAAGGGAACGCTCCACGGACCAGATGATATAGTCTTTTCCGTAGGCATAGTGTTTTACTTTATTGTTTCTGCCTTTTGCATTGAACTGTATCCCACATTTACTTATCAGCTGTATGTCTTCCCGTTTGATGCCACTATTGGCAAAAGCCGCACCGAACTTTTCCTCATTGGTGTACCCCCCGTAAATATCCGCATGGTCAAAAGTGCTGATATTTTGCTCCAAGCAATCGTACATAAGTTGCTGCATTCCCTTTTCGGAAAGCTGTTTGCCCCAATTGCCCCAAGTCATGGTTCCTGCTATTATTCTAGAATAATCGATGGCGTTTTTCATCTTAATAAAATTTGACTTACCATTAATATTTCTATCATTATGAGTGCAGGAAAGGTGATTGTTACCTATATTGCCGGCACTGAATTTTATAGGCAAGTGAAATTAAAAAGAAATCCCTTAAATACTTCATAAAAATAGGGGCTTTTCAGATTTTTTAACCAATCGTTAACAGCTACTCAGCTAATAAATTTTCAATTTGCACAACTGTTAAAATAGTAACCTGTCATTACCAAAAAACACAAGCCCGTACATGGAAGAAAATACACCAGTAGACATTAGTGCCGTAAATGAGAAAATAGCTCAGGAGAGCGCTTTTATAGATTTGCTTATCCTTGAAATGAACAAAGTAATCGTAGGTCAAAAACACATGGTCGAAAGGTTGCTTATTGGATTACTGGGGCAAGGACATATTTTATTGGAAGGTGTTCCCGGATTGGCAAAAACCTTGGCCATCAACACCTTATCAAAAGCGGTAAAAGGGAGTTTTAGTAGAATACAATTTACTCCGGATCTTTTACCTGCCGATGTTGTAGGTACCATGATCTACAACATGAAGGAAAATGATTTCTCTATTAAAAAAGGTCCGATTTTTGCAAATTTCGTATTAGCAGATGAAATTAATCGGGCTCCCGCTAAGGTACAATCCGCACTTTTGGAGGCGATGCAAGAAAAACAGGTCACTATAGGCGATGAAACCTTTGTTTTGGACAAACCTTTCTTGGTTATGGCCACACAAAACCCTGTAGAACAGGAAGGAACCTATCCCTTACCGGAAGCACAGGTGGATCGTTTTATGTTAAAAACGGTAATAGATTACCCAAAGATGAACGAGGAACAAATGGTGATGCGCCAGAATCTTCTGGGCAAATATGAAACCGTCAACCCAGTGGTGTCCGTAAAGCAAATCCTAAGTGCTCAACAAGCAGTTCGAGAAGTGTACATGGACGAAAAAATAGAAAAATACATTTTGGATATCGTTTTTGCCACGCGATATCCTGAGAAATACAATCTCGAAAATCTAAAACCCCTGATTAGCTTTGGAGCTTCCCCAAGAGGAAGCATCAATCTTGGGGTAGCGGCAAAATGCTATGCCTTTATAAAACGAAGAGGATATGTTGTGCCAGAGGATGTCAGGGCCGTAGTCCTCGATGTGCTTAGACATAGAGTAGGGATTACGTATGAAGCCGAGGCAGAAAATATTACTTCGGAGGAAATCATTAATAAAATCGTAAACGAAATCGAAGTACCCTAGAGATCAGCTCTCATTTGGCAAAAGCAGTAAGCAGTATCGTACTGTTTATAACTTCTGCCAACCGATACTGAATACCGCCAACTAATAGCATGGATACTAAAGAATTACTCAAAAAAGTTCGTAAAATAGAGATAAAGACAAGGCGTCTTTCCGACCATATTTTTGGTGGGGAATATCACTCTACGTTCAAGGGCAGGGGTATGACCTTTAGTGAAGTTAGGCAGTACCAATTTGGAGACGATGTACGCAGCATAGACTGGAATGTTACTGCAAGGTACAACGAGCCCTATGTTAAAATCTTTGAGGAAGAACGTGAACTTACCATGATGCTGGTGGCAGATATTAGTGGTTCCGAAGTTTTTGGAACGGCTAATCAATTTAAAAATGAAATAATTACGGAAATCTCAGCTACGTTGGCATTTAGTGCACTTCAAAACAACGACAAAGTAGGTCTTATTCTGTTTTCCGATCAAGTAGAACTTTTCATTCCCCCAAAAAAAGGAAAGACCCACGTGCTGCGCATCATTCGCGAATTACTGGAGTTTAAACCAAAAAGTAACAAAACAGATATAGCCCAGGCCTTAAAATACTTGACCAATGTAATGAAGAAGAAGGCCATAGTTTTTGTGCTTTCAGATTTTATAGATTCCGATTACGAACGCAGTCTAAAGATTACCGGAAATAAGCATGATGTAACAGGTATACGTGTTTATGATGAACGAGAAGAAAGTATTCCGAATTTAGGAATGGTACAAATGATGGATGCAGAAACCGGTGCTTTAAAATTAGTAGATACTGGTTCCAAAAAAGTACGAAATGCCTACGCAGAATCCCACAGAGAAAGCATTGCCTATTTTAAAGAGACGTTTAAAAAATCTGGTTGTGGCGTGCTAGATTGTCGTGTAGACGAGAGTTACGTTAAAAAACTATTGGGGTATTTTAAACGAAGATGATGCTAGAGCGCAAAAACCATACATACATAAGGCTAGTTGGCCTTAGTTACGTGCCGATGACCATAAAATTATCGGTTGGTATTCTTATTGCACTTCTAATGTTTGGTTTTCAAGGGTTTTCGCAATCTAAGCCAAATATTACCACCCAAATTGATACCACCTATATTCGAATTGGCGAACAGGTACAATGGAAGATATCCGTGGAGGTAGATTCTACTGATCAAGTCATTTTTCCAGAAGGGCAGACCTTTTCACCTTTAGAAACGGTAGAAGCCTATGCTACGGACACTACCAGAAAAAAAGACCGAATTACGTTACAAAAAATTTATGCCCTCACACAATTTGATTCTGGCTCCTATAAACTTCCCACGCAGCGAATAGAAATAAACGGCATAGGTTATTTTACCGATTCGCTACGAATCGATGTAGAAACAATTCCAGTGGATACATTGGCTCAGAAGATGTACGATATAAAACCTTTAATTGCGGTTGAAAAAACAAATTCCGATTGGTGGAAGTATCTTCTTGGCGGAATATTAATCTTGGTAATCTTGGGCGGACTATTTTATTGGTTCGTACTGCGTAAGAAACCGATGACCGAAGAAGAAAAAGTAGCCCTTTTACCGCCTTATGACCGGGCCCTTTTGGAATTAAAAAAACTGGAGAACTCCAAATATTTAATTCAGGATGAATTTAAGGAATACTACTCCGAACTAACTGATATTGTGCGTTCTTATTTAGAAGAAGACGCCAAGATTTCTGCAATGGAAAGCACTACAGGGCAATTGATAGAAAAACTAGAGCTCTTAAGTGATTCTGGAGCTTTAGAGTTAGAAAAAGATACAATTGATCAGTTTAAGAATATTCTACAGACGGCAGATTTAGTAAAGTTTGCAAAGTCTAAACCCTCTATGTCTGTAGCGGAGCAAGACCGTAAAGTGGTAGCACAAATTGTAGAAAAAACGCATGAAGCAATCCCGGAACCTACTGAGGAAGAGTTGATGCAGTTAGCGGAATACCAAGAGGAACTAGAACGTAAGAATCAAAAGAAAAAATTGATATTAGGTGCAGTGTCCCTTGCAGCTTTATTGATTATTGGTGTTACTAGTGCTGGATTCAAATATGGTTTCACCTACCTTAAAGATTCCTTGTTTGGCAATCCTACTATGGAATTGCTAGAGGGAGATTGGGTATCTAGCCAATATGGATTTCCTCCAATACTGGTAGAATCGCCTAAGGTTTTGATACGACAAGAAGTTAAACTTCCGCCAGAGGCGAAAGCTGCGATTAACGAGATGCAATCCTTTGCCTATAGAAACACGGCGGGTCTTTTTACGATAGGCACGACTTCGATTACATTTACCGAACAGGTAGAACCGGATTTTAATCAAACCATAGAACAGATCTTAAAGAATTTTGAAGACCAAGGTGCAAAAAACATCATTACGAAGCAGGAAGAATTTAATACCGTTAGCGGCGTAAAAGGCTTAAAAGTATATGGGAGCGGTAAGTTTTCCGTGCCGGAATCCCAGGAATTAACGAAAGGAAAGTATGCGGTGTTACTATTTGGGGGAAAAGGATTTCAGCAATATGTTATTCTAACTTGGTTGGATGATGATTCATATGCCGAAGAAATGGTAGAAAGAATATTAACCACTGTTGAGGTAAAAACAGAAATTTAGATGTTAGAGAATATCACATTCGCAAATCCAGATTTCTTTTGGCTTTTTCTGTTACTGCCATTCGCAATTGCATGGTATTTCTTTAAGCGGAAAGAAGAAACCGCAGCGGTTCGCATATCCAGTCTAGAAGGTTTCAGTTACAATAGTTGGTTGCCAAAACTTAAACCTTTACTTTTTGTTTTTCGGCTCTTAGCGTTGAGCGCTATTATCATAGCTATGGCAAGACCTCAGACAGAGGATATTTCTACCAGAACAAAAACCACGAAAGGAATCGATATTATAATGGCCATAGATGTCTCCTCAAGTATGTTGGCCAGAGACCTTAAACCAAATAGGTTGGTAGCACTTAAAGAAGTAGCGGCAGATTTTATTAAACAAAGACCCAACGATCGTATTGGATTGGTGGCCTACGCCGCAGAGGCATATACCAAAACACCGATTACCACAGACAAGTCTATTGTACTTAATTCATTAAAAGATATTACCTACGGCCAGTTAGAAGACGGCACTGCCATAGGAATGGGACTGGCAACCTCAGTAAATAGGCTAAAAGAAAGTAAGGCGAAAAGTAAAATTATAATTCTTTTAACGGACGGTGTCAATAATTCTGGCTTTATTGAACCACAGACCGCTGCAGATTTAGCCGTAGAATTCGGAATTAAGACCTATACTATAGGCTTAGGTACTAATGGCAATGCCCTTACGCCCGTTAGCTATAATGCGGACGGTTCGTTTAGATATGGTATGCGACAGGTAGAAATTGATGAGGAATTATTAAAAGATATAGCAAGCGCTACGGGGGGCACCTATTTTAGGGCTACCAATAACGAAACCTTAGAAGCAATTTATGAGGAAATAAACAAATTGGAAAAAACGGAAATAGAAGAATTCAAATACTACCGTTACGAGGAAAAATTTAGACCTTGGATATGGATTGCTGGTATTTTACTTCTTTTTGAATGGTTTTTAAGAAACACTATTTTTAGAAGTTTTGTATAAGACATGATACAGTTAGACGAGAAAATATATTTTTATTTACTGTTCATCATCCCGGTGATCATCGTGTTGTTTTTACTTTTACTTGTCTGGAAAAAAAAGACACAAAGAAAATTCGCAGATTCCTTACTATTAAAAAGGCTAACGCCAAACCGTTCTATGTACAAAGGCACATTAAAACTTGTCCTTTTTACCTTAGGGCTAAGCGGATTAATAATAGGCCTTGTAAATCCCAAAATCGGAACCAAGCTAGAAACGGTAAAAAGAGAGGGCGTCGATATCGTTTTTGCCATAGACGTGTCTAAAAGTATGCTCGCGGAAGACATTGCACCCAACAGAATCGAAAAGGCAAAACGCCTAGTATCGGAAATCATTAATCAATTAGCAAGTGACCGGATTGGAATTATTGCATACGCAGGACAGGCATTTCCGCAATTACCGATTACCACCGATTATGGGGCAGCGAAAATGTTCTTACAGAGCATGAACACGGATATGCTGAGTTCCCAAGGCACGGCCATAAATGAGGCTATTGAGTTAGCGACCACCTTTTATGATGATGAGGAACAGACCAATAGGGTGCTTTTTATTATTTCGGACGGGGAAGACCATTCGGAAGGTACAACCCTAAACTCGGTAGAAGACGCTGTTGACGAAGGAATACGCATTTACACTATAGGAGTAGGCAAATCAAAAGGAGCTCCAATACCGCTAAAACGACGGGGAGTTGTAGAGAGCTTAAAAAAAGATTCACAAGGAGAAGTTGTCATTACCAAATTAAACGAAGAAATACTTGTTGATATTTCAGATGAAGGCAATGGTAAATATATTGATGGTTCCAATACCGAAGCTGCCGTGGAAGTAATTAAAGAAGAATTGCTTCAAATGGACAAAAAAGAATTTGAGGCCAAACAATTTGCTGAATATAAAGACCAATTTCAATGGTTTCTTGGTGCTGGACTTTTATTTCTTTTCTTAGAAATTTTTGTTCTGGACCGAAAAACCAAATGGTTGAAAAAATTGAATTTGTTCAACGAAAATAGATAGATTAAGATGAGAAAAATAGTGTGTCTACTTCTAGTGTTTTTTGCGGCAATACCATTAGCTGCGCAAGACGATGACCTAAAGGCAAAAGAAAAAAGCCTAAGAGAATCCAAAAACTATACCTGGGAAGGAAACAAAAAACTATCCGAGGATAATTTCATAGCTGCAGAGGCAGACTATAGGGTAGCTATTTCTGAAAGTCCTGAAAACGCAGCAGCCCCATTTAACCTGGGCAACGCCTATTATAACAATGAAACGTACAGCGAAGCTTTTGGAAGATTTAAGGAAGCTGGCGAAACTGCGACGGCCAAAACAGAAAAGCACAACGCTTACCATAATATGGGTAATGTATTTATGAAACGTAAAGATTATGCCAAAGCAGTTGAAGCATACAAAGAGGCATTAAGAAACGATCCTACTGACGAGGAAACGCGCTATAATCTGGCACTTGCAAAGGAACTCCTAAAAAACGACGAGGAAAACAAAGACCAAAACGAGGATAATAAAGACGAGGAAAACAAGGACGACAAAAAGGACCAAGATAAAGAGGGAGAGAACGACAAAGAGCAGGACAAAGATCAAAAAGACGATGGCGATAAAGGTGATGAGGGTGACAAAGAGGATAAGGGAGACCAAAAGGAAGATGAAAATAAAGAAGGAGATGGCGACGAGAAAAAAGAACAAAACAAAAAACCAGAACAAGGAGACAATCCAAAAGAACAACCCGCACCTAGACCAAATCAACTGTCCAAGCAACAAATAGAAAATCTGTTGCGCGCCATGCAAAATGCAGAAAAGAAAGTACAAGAAAAAATTGATGCAAAGAAAGTACAGGGAGCGAAAGTAAAAACAGAAAAGGACTGGTAATAGCAAAGATGGATTTTAAGAAAGGTATTATATTTTTTAGCGTATTCCTGTTTACCTTTTGCTTACAGGCACAGGATGCCGATGCCGTTACGTTTGAAATGAAATTGAGCAAATCCAAGCTCGGACTCAACGAACGTTTACGCGTAGATTTTACCATGAACAAGGATGGGGATAATTTTAACCCGCCAGACTTCGTTGGTTTCAAGGTGCTCATGGGCCCATCACAGTCTATAAGTTCTTCTTGGATAAATGGAGTACGTAGTTATTCCAAGTCCTACTCTTATACCTTGGCTCCAACGGCCAAGGGCAAGTTCACTATAAAACAGGCCACCATAGTCATCGCTGGACAGACATATAAGTCGCTCCCTGAAATTGTTGAAGTTACAGCTGCTGTAGATAAGCCCAGCGACCAAATGACCGCCGACGATATTGCAGATGAAAACCTTCATTTGGTTGCGGAGGTCTCAAAGGGCAATCCCTACATGAACGAAGCCATTACGGTTGTTTACAAATTGTATGTGAGTCCATCTATCAGTGTGTCCAACTATCAGCCTTTGGATAATCCCAAATACAATAATTTTTGGAGTCAGGATATTAAGGTTACCAGCCTAAATGCGAAAAACGGAACCTATAAAGGAAAACCATACCGTTATGTAATTTTAAAGCGAGTCGTTCTTTATCCTCAGAAATCGGGCAAGTTGGAAATAGAACCACTTTCGTTAGATGTTACTGTAGATGTTCCCACAAACAAACGAGATTTTTTTGGGGGCAGGGTTTATGCACAGACCAATAAAACCGTTTCTGCAGGAAACAGAACAATTAATGTGAAGCCACTGCCGGTTACAAACCAACCTGAAAATTTTAATGGTGCTGTTGGCGATTTTGATTTTTCGGTCACAACAAGTAAAACAAGCCTAAACGCTTCCGAATCCTTACAGGCCATCGTTGAGGTTACGGGAAAAGGAAACCTAAAACTATTTAAGCTTCCAGAACTAGACCTTCCGAGCTCCTTAGAAGTCTACGAGCCAGAATTTACCGAAAGCGTGCGCACAACACTTGGTGGCATGCAGGGTAAAGTAAGTAATAGTTATACAGTGGTGCCAGCGTTCAGGGGCAAATACCCTATGCCTTCTGTCTCGTTTAGCTTTTTTAACCCCAAGACCGAGACCTATACCACCCTAAATTCAGAAGAAATCGTCATTAATGTTTTAGAAGGGCCTAATAGCGGGTCCAATATGGCGGCTAACCCCAACGCCCCAAACAAACAAAGTGTAGTTGCCGCTAACAATCAATTTAATTTCATAAAGTTGAACGCCAACTTAAAAAGGGTTGGTACTACCTATTTCTTTACATCCAATCGTTTTTATCTTTTATTTTTTGCACCGTTATTACTGATTCCGATTGCTATTCTGTTCCGCAAAAAAAGAGATGAGATAGCCAACGACGTAGTTGGTAACAAGGTAAAAAAAGCCAATAGACTTGCAAGAAAATACCTTTCTAAGGCCAAAAAAGAATTGGGCAACAAGGAATCTTTTTATGTAGCATTGGAAAAAGCATTACATAATTATTTAAAAGCCAAATTAAAAATAGAGACCTCAGAATTTAGTAAAGACAAAATTTCAGAACTACTACTAAAAAAACAGATAAACGAAGAAACCGTGGATGGCTTTTTAGCATTACTAAAAAATTGTGAGGCAGCAAGATATAGTCCTTTTTCCAATGTACAGATGCAACAGGATTATGAGAAAGCAAGCGAAGTTATTTCATTAATAGACAAGCAATTATAATATCGTGAGAAACAGTATCATTATAGTTTTACTTTTGTTAGGTATCACGGGAACGGCTCAAAACGAATCTATTTTTGATCAAGCCACGGTTGCCTACAACGAGGGGTCGTATGAAAAGTGTATTGCTCTTTATAAAACTATCTTAGACAATGGCCAGCACTCGGCGGAACTTTATTATAATTTAGGAAACTCCTATTACAAATTAAACGATGTAGCAAATAGTATCTATTTCTACGAGAAAGCACTTCTCTTGGCGCCAAACGACCTAGAAATACAAAACAATTTAGGTTATGCACAAAAAATGACGCTAGATGCTATTGACGTACTACCAGAAACGGGGTTGTCCAAACTATACAAGAACGTTACGAGTGTACTTACGTTTGACCAATGGGCATACTTAGGAGTTGCCTTCATGATGCTATTTGTACTTCTTTATATCGTATTTTATTACGCACAGTATTCCTCCAAAAAAAGATGGGCATTTATAGGAAGTCTTGTTTCCTTAGCCATAGCAGTTATTGCTGTACTATTTGCTTATATTCAATATAGCGCTTATAAAGCCAACCGACCTGCGATTATTTTTGCAGACGAAATCGGAATACAATCCGAGCCCAACGCGGGCAGTACTGAAGTATTTATACTTCATGCAGGCACAAAAGTTCAAGAGCTGGAAAAGCTTAATGACTGGAAAAAAATACAACTCCCTGATGGCAAAACCGGTTGGATAGCATCTAAACATTTAAAGTCGGTTAAAGAATTTTAGTATATTACACTTTTCTTTTAATAGTGTTACTTTTATACCTAACTTCAAGTCTTAATACTTCAACGATGCTATACTACAAAGATATTCTTGAGAAGAATAAACAATGGGCTTCCAAAAAATTAAAGCAGAATCCGGCCTATTTTGACGAAATGGCCAAAGGGCAACACCCTCCTTTATTATGGCTAGGCTGTGCAGATAGTCGGGTGCCTGCCTCTGAAATAATTGGGGCAGAACCTGGTGAGGTTTTTACACATCGAAATATCGCAAATATGGCTATTCATACGGACATAAACATGTTAAGTGTATTAGAGTATGCAGTAGATGCTTTAAAAGTTAGACATATTATTGTTTGTGGTCATTATGGTTGTGGGGGGGTTAAAGCAGCAATGGGTCATAGCACCGTGGGATTTGTTGGAAAATGGATTAGACACATCAAGGACATATACAGCAAGTATAAAAATCAACTGGACACCATAACCGATGAAAATGATAAATGGGACAGGTTGGTGGAATTAAACGTTCAGGAACAAGTTGCCGATTTAGCAAAAACCTCCATTGTGCAAAGCGCTTGGGAAGAAGGCCAATTCCTGCACATACATGGCTGGGTCTACGATATAAAAAGTGGCATAGCCAAAGATCTTGAAGTAAGCATGAAAGATAATTCCAATTTAGAGGATATCTACCAGATTCGTATGTAAACATATTCCGAACCAAAAACATTCATGAAAGACCTTTTCAAGCACTTTAAAGGAGATCTTCTAGGAGGTATCACAGCTGGTATCGTTGCCTTGCCTTTAGCACTCGCCTTTGGTGTAAGCTCTGGCCTAGGCCCTACGGCAGGTCTCTATGGTGCCATATTTATTAGTTTCTTCGCAGCGCTTTTTGGCGGTACCAACACTCAAATTTCAGGCCCAACGGCACCAATGACTGCTGTAAGTATGGTAATTATTGCGGGTATTATCGCCACATTTGATGGTAGTGTAGAAAAAGCAATGCCAGCTATATTAACCGTTTTTTTATTGGCAGGGTTAATGCAAGTTGGGTTAGGAATCATTGGTGTAGGTAAGTACATTAGATATATTCCCTACCCCGTAGTATCGGGTTTCATGACCGCTATAGGTGTCATTATTCTTGTCACTCAGATACTACCTGCTTTGGGGTATTATCCAAAAGAAGATTTGTCCTGGGTAACGCCTTTCAAACCACAGGCAGAGGAACTAATATTGGAAAACATATTAAAAGAAGAGGCTAACGAAGGTATATTGGTTTTAGAAAATTTTGAGCAGACCATCGCACGTTCTGGAGAGATTACCGAAGCTACCGTAATGGCAGAAGCAGAAACATTGGCCGCAAAAGAGGCTTCAGGTGTTTTAGGAGCATTAAAGGTACTGCCAAAAGCGCTGCGTAACATAAACTGGCTGGAGTTGGCTTTAGCTCTCATTACAATTATCATCATATACGGGTTTAAACGTATTACTACAACGGTACCCAGCACACTGGTCGCTTTACTTTTGGTGTCTGTGGCGGCATATGCCTTACAACTTGACTACCGTACCATAGAAGAAATCCCACAAGGCTTCCCAATACCAAATTTCGAAATTTTCACTGAATTCAAGATTGGAACGGTAGCTCCATATATTTTTACCGCGCTTACGCTCGCTCTCCTTGGTGCCATAGATTCACTATTAACATCTGTAGTTGCAGATAACATGACCAAAACCAAACACAAGCCTAACCAAGAACTTATAGGCCAAGGAATAGGAAATAGTATTGCTGCATTTTTTGGAGGTCTTCCCGGAGCAGGCGCCACTATACGAACAGTAGTAAATATAAATGCCGGAGGCAAGACCCGCTTATCAGGGATGGTTGCAGGTGTGCTGCTTTTGATTATACTATTGGCCCTAGGTCCGATTGCCTCACAGATTCCGGCTGCGGTACTTGCCGGTATCCTTATCACGGTAGGTATAGCCGTAATGGATTATAAGGGACTAAAAGCGATTCCCAATCTGCCAAAAGACATTAAAATTGGACCATTGAAATTAAGCTCGGAGGTTTTAATTATGATGGTTGTATTGGTCTTGTCTACTTTTTGGAACCTTGTATACGCTGTAGGTATAGGTTTAATCATCGCCTCTTTGATGTTTATGAAAAAAATGGGGGACCTCATGTCTTTAAGTTCTAATGTAAAATCGTTAACGGAGGAGAAAGCTTGGACAGACGAACAACAATTCCCTGCTGCACTAAAAGAAGAAGTATTTATCAAACATGTAAAAGGACCTTTGTTCTTTGGCACTACAAGCGAATTCCAAATACTAACGAATCAAATTCCCAAAACTGCATCGTATGCGGTAATACGGTTAGACCGCATGCCCTATATAGACCAATCCGGTCTTTATGCCATAGAAGATACACTTCAAGAATTGAACAAAAATGATATAAAAGCTCTATTTGTAGGCCTATTGCCCCAACCAAGATACATGATGGAACGTATCGATATAATTCCAGATTTTATTCCGGAAGAACATATTTTTGAAACCTTTGAAGATTGTACGATATGGATCAAAGGGAATGTTAAAGATGATATCCCGCCCATAGTGCCATAGGCGAATTAGCTCACATTATTATACTCCCCTCCTAAAAGTAAAAGCACTGGCCGCCAAATAAATTATTGGCTTCTTGCGGTACTAAATGTTATAAAAAACAAAAACGAGGTTCAGGAAAATGTATTAAATTTACCGCCTTATAGAACTCCATGATCAATACACTAAAAGAGCATATTGCAGCGGTAGAAAAATTCTCTGCAGATACGAAAGAGGGCATTGAAACCTTTCGTATAAAATATCTAGGTAAAAAGGGTTTGTTAAACCATTATTTCGCTGAATTTAAAAATGTGCCCAATGATCAGAAAAAAGAATTTGGACAAACAATCAATGAATTAAAGCAGGCCGCAACCAACAAGGTAAATGAACTTAAAAGTGCCTTGGAAAGCACAAAAGAAGAACCAGGAAGCTACGGAGACTTGACAAGACCGGGAAATCCTATTGAATTAGGGGCAAGACATCCTATTTCTATAGTAAAAAACCAAATCATAGAAATCTTTTCACGTATCGGTTTCAACGTATCAGAAGGGCCTGAAATAGAGGATGATTGGCATAATTTTACTGCCTTGAACTTACCGGAATATCATCCTGCACGGGATATGCAGGACACCTTTTTTGTACAAACCGATCCTGACATTTTATTGCGCACCCATACATCATCTGTTCAAGTGCGCTATATGGAAAATAACAAACCTCCCATTCGCACCATCTCTCCTGGAAGGGTATATCGGAACGAAGCCATTTCGGCGCGTTCGCATTGCTTTTTTCATCAAGTAGAAGGTTTATATATTGATAAGGATGTTTCCTTTGCTGATTTAAAGCAAACACTTCAATTCTTTACTACGGAGCTGTTTGGGAAATCTAAAATACGTTTAAGACCTTCTTATTTTCCGTTTACAGAGCCTAGTGCAGAGGTAGATGTCTATTGGGGATTAGAAACCGAAACAGACTATAAAATGACCAAAGGTACGGGTTGGCTAGAAATTATGGGATGCGGTATGGTAGACCCTAATGTCTTAAAAAACTGTGGCATAGATTCAGAAGAATACTCTGGATTCGCATTTGGAATGGGAATTGACCGTATCGCCTTATTATTGCATCAAATTTCTGATATACGCTTGTTGAGTGAAAACGATATTCGCTTTTTAGAGCAATTCAAAAGCGCCTTATAAAACACGTTAGGCCCCATCTTTACAAGTACAATATATTTTTATGAAAAAGGATATAGAGATACCCATTGCCAAAGAAGTTTATGTAGCGCTTATTCATGAAGCGAACGAAGAGTTTTTAGATAGGGAATGGAACGCATATATTCTTAATAACAGAGCTACGGCTATTGACATGGTTATGGTTGTTTCTAATGGTTTTGATACAGAACGAAAAACCTCTACTATGCGTCACGTCATAGGAGAACTTGCCGCTAAATCCTTTAAAAAAATAGAAGTAGTTCAAGAAGATGTCCTAAGGCTTAACAATGAGTTCTTCGTTACTTATTACGCCGATAGCAAACTATATGAAAAACGTTTTATCTTCGAGAGTGGTAGCGTATCAATTGGCAATCTAAGCCCTATTCCTATACTCGAACAGGATGGTATTCTGAGGAAATAAAGGAGAACCCCATCTCATAGCTTTCCTATCGAGTTCGTTTAATAGTAATTTTTAAAATGAACGCCGTCTCCAATAGCGAATAACCCAGACAGATGGATTAGTCCTTGTCTTACGTATAGCTGTAATTTTTTTAGAAACTGTCCTTCTATTAATAAAGGTGTTAGACCCTGTGTTTTTATGGTTTTATTAAAATACATTTAGTTTTACTTATGTATGACATAATCATTTGTTATGGCTTAAATTTTAAAAAAGCCTATACCACGTTTACTTTTAACTCACGTAAACCATTAATACAAGTAAATGAGCCCATTTAAAAAGCTGACCATATATGTTGAGTCTGAAACAGGAGAGATTAGCACAAGGGAAATAACCCCTTTGGTTGAAAAAGTACTGACCGCTGATGAACAAGCGGCCTTAACCCCTAACATAGTAATTCAGAACCTGAAAGATGGTAACGAACGATTTGTAATGGGAGAACTCACGGCACGAGACCATACGGAACAAATACGTAAAACAGTGGACGGTCAATTTCCAAAAGCTGTTATTTTATCATGTGTAGATAGTCGCGTACCTGTGGAAGATGTTTTTGACAAAGGAATAGGGGATATTTTTGTAGCACGTGTTGCAGGCAACTTTGTAAATGAAGATATTCTAGGCAGCATGGAGTTTGGTTGTAAAGTATCTGGCTCAAAGGTAATCTTGGTTTTAGGACATGAACATTGTGGCGCTGTAAAAGCTGCTGTGGACAATGTGAAACTTGGAAATATTACAGCTATGCTTTCCAAGATAAGGCCTGCGGTAGAGTCGGTAGAGTATGACGGGGATAGAAGCTCAAAAAACGAAGGATTTGTACACATGGTATGTGAGAGCAATGTGAATAAAACAATACAGGATATACGAAATAACAGCCCTATTCTTAAAGAAATGGAGGATAAAGGTGAAATAAAAATAATAGGCGGTGTTTATGATATGGATACCGGAAAGGTAGCTTTCCTTTAATATCCCACAATCCATCTTTAATTCCTATCCATGTTTAAGAATATTTTCGATTTTAGTAATATCAAGGGAGACATAACCGGTGGTTTAGTTGCGGGTGTTGTAGCGCTTCCTTTGGCATTGGCGTTTGGCGTTCAATCTGGTCTTGGTGCAATTGCCGGACTTTACGGTGCAATTGCCGTTGGTATCTTGGCCGCGCTTTTTGGCGGCACGGCTACCCAAGCTAGTGGACCTACAGGCCCCATGACAGTGGTGTCTGCAGCGTTAGTAGCAAACGCAATTGAAGTAGCGGGAAGTTTACAGGATGCCATGGGTATTATACTGCTTAGCTTTTTAGTCGGTGGAGCACTACAGATTATATTTGGTTTGATCAACATTGCTGGGTATATCAAGTATTTTCCCTATCCGGTAATTTCTGGTTTCATGAGTGGCGTTGGTCTTATTATTATCATTCTTCAGATTTTCCCCTTTGTTGGTTTGGATTCTGCAAAATCGACCCTTAAGGTTATGGCAGACCTACCGAGACTATTCAGTGATTTTAATTGGCAAGCCCTTGCTTTGGGTGCTATGACCGTTGCTATTTATTACGTATTTCCCAAAATCAACAAAACAGTTCCAAGCCCCTTGGTCGCATTGATCGTTGTCTCCATATTTGCCTACTTCATAAAATGGGATGTGCCTATTATAGGTGAAATCCCTTCTGGACTCCCTTCTTTACAGTTAGAAGGTTTATTCAACGTAGAGAGTAGCGCATACTTTTTAATATTGGAATATGGTATGGTCTTGGCTGTATTAGGTTCCATAGATTCTTTATTGACTTCGGTTATTGCTGATAATATGACCAAAACAAAACACAACAGTAACCGTGAACTAATAGGTCAAGGGATTGGAAATATGGTGGCGGCACTTATTGGTGGTATTCCTGGCGCTGGTGCTACCAAGGGAACTGTTGTAAATATTAATTCTGGTGGCAAAACCCGATTATCAGGTGCGTTGCACGGCGCTTTTCTGTTGGCTATTTTATTGGGATTAAGTTCTTTGGCCGCTTACATTCCTTTGGCAGTATTAGCAGGAATTTTGATTCCAATCGGATTTAAGATTGTGGACATGAAAGGTCTCCGGCATTTAAAAGTAGTGCCCAAAGCTGATGCGGCAGTGCTTATTTTGGTTCTACTATGGACTACGTTTGGAAGTTTGATTCAGGCGGTAGGCATAGGGGTGACCCTTGCAGCCTTATTGTTTATGAAAAAAGCTAGTGATATTGGTGAGGAAGGTATGCAAGTAGGCACCCTTGCTGGGTTTGACGGAGAAAAACCCTGGGAAGACGAAATTGAATTCTTTGAAAAATTTAAAGACCAAATTTATATTAAGCATTTATATGGCCCTTTATTCTTTGGCTTTACCTCGCATTTTCAAGATCAAGTAAAAAATATAGACGAAGGGGTAAAAACACTTATAATACGAATGGATAGGGTTCCCTACATAGACCAATCCGGTATTTATGCACTCGAAAATGCCATATTGGATTTGGCGTTGAAAGATATTAAAGTAGTGATTACGGGCTTACAAGAACAACCAAAGGATTTACTGATCTCTATTGATGTAATACCCGATCTAGTCCCAGAAACTCAAGTTTTTGATACCATAGAAACTAGTTTTGATTGGGTAGCTAATGACTTAAGAGGCTGAATACCAAAAAAGGGCTAGCCTCATTGTAAATAGTATGGCCATGTTAAAGTTAATTTGCACTACGCAACCGTTTTTATAGATTTTCACCTATTGAATGTGGGAAATAAATTAGTTGTTTACTGATTTTTTCTACTGCTCTTTAGAACGTGTGAAAGCAACAAAGAAAAAGATGCTTTACCACCAAATTTTGCTGCGGTACGGTGTGCAGTTCAAAAATTTTTAGATTGAATTAATAGATGCATCAGGAACCAACTGTAGTAACAATGGAACATCTTCTTTAGCCTGTGTTATTGTTTCTATAGTTAACCGGCAAGAAAATACATCTTCAAATACGACAGACTCGGCTATTACAATTTTCTTAACGGCAGTAAAGGAGCGAATACCTATGCTATTTAATAATCAAACCGACGCGTTGGTCTTAACCTTAAAAGAAGAAAATGATGTTAGTGAATGGTACGGGCCATTTTTTTATCGGTGCGAAATACAATAGCAAGCCAATTCAAATTATTAAAAATTAAGGAATGCTAGACTAAATACAAGTTGTAAAATATGGTATTATACTAAAGCGAATTTTAGTTAAGACAATTCATCTAAAATTGTATTAAATACCTCAAAAACACCACAAGCCAAAACAGATTCCTAACTTTGTAAGGTTAGGATGGAGAATAGAACGCGCATACCACAAAGAAAAATAATCCATGTAGATATGGATGCCTTTTACGCATCCGTGGAGCAACTGGATAATCCTGAACTTAAAGGAAAGCCTATTGCAGTAGGCGGAAGTTCGCAACGAGGAGTTGTGGCGGCAGCCAGTTATGAAGCAAGAAAATTTGGGGTGCGCAGTGCCATGAGTAGCATTTTAGCCAAACGGAATTGTCCTGAACTAATATTCGTAAAGGCTCGGTTTGACCGATACAAAGAAATCTCACAAAAAATACGCTCCGTATTTCATGAATACACAAATCTAGTGGAACCTCTTTCCCTGGATGAAGCTTATTTAGATGTCACCACCAATAAAAAAGGTAATCCTTCCGCTACTTTAATCGCTAAAGAAATACGTCAACGTATTTTAGAAGAAACAGGGTTAAATGCCTCCGCTGGGATTTCTATCAACAAATTCATTGCGAAAGTAGCGAGCGATGTGAATAAGCCCAATGGACAAAAAACAGTGAATCCGGAGGAGGTACTGGAGTTCTTAGAAGACCTGGATATCCGAAAATTCTACGGGGTAGGAAAAGTTACCGCAGAGAAAATGTATCAACAGGGTATTTTCACTGGAAGGGATTTAAAAACAAAATCGGTGGAGTTTTTAAGCGAGCATTTCGGAAAAAGCGGCCAATACTACTATGATGTGGTGCGAGGTATCCATAACAGCGAGGTAAAACCCCATAGGATTCCAAAATCAGTTGGTGCAGAACGCACCTTTAATGAAAATCTAAGTAGTGAAATTTTTATGCTCGAACGTTTGGATCAAATAGCTAGCGAATTGGAACGTAGATTAAAAAAAGCCGATATCGCTGGAAAAACAATTACACTAAAAATAAAGTACAGCGATTTTACTCTAATTACCCGAAGTAAAACCCTACCCTACTACATAGCAGACAAAGACCTTATTCTAGAAACGGCCAAGCAATTATTGTATCAAGAAGAACTTCAAAACTCCGTACGCTTATTAGGTCTTTCACTTGCCAACCTTAATACCGATAAAAACAAAACGGTAAAGACGACGGAGGAAGCTATTTTGGTACAGTTAAAATTTGATTTTTAATAAAAACTCCCATAAGGAAGTTATCCTTATGGGAGTTGCAATGCCATTTTTATACGCATTATCATTTAACGGTCAACGTATTGTCGGTGGCTGTTGGGTTTAAAGGACAAAAATACACATACTCCCCTTTTGTTAAGGCTGTAGGAAGGGACATTTGCTTTTGACCATCGGCCACTTGCTCGGTTACGTATGCCGTTTCAATATGGTTTTCAGGATTGGACAAGTCCACACCTTTTTTAGCCAATACAAAGCCAATATTATGTCCTACTGCATTGTTGAAAATTTCGAACACATAGATACCCTCGTTTAACGTTAGCTCTTTGGTGGTAAATTCGCCAGGAATCTGTTCCAAGGCAACCACTTTAGTATCCTGATTGGTCATTTTAGTCTTCTTCATCGTATTTTCCTGCGCATTTATATTAAATACTGTTCCAAATACGACTACTGCTACTGCTATTAATTTTTTCATAAGTACTGAATTTAATTTTCCGTTACACGGAAGTTTTAATTATTATTAGATGACCTTGCTATCAACCGAAGGTCTACGTTTTATATTTAAGCTGTTACCGCTTCCAAAGGTTGTGCTGCTGGAAAGTCTACTGGCACGTTGGTAGTTTTGTGCAGGTAGTTGGATATGGTCTTATCCCCCACCAAAACAATGGTGTCTATTAAATTTTCCTTGGTCCAACCTGCGTTTAAGAAATCCGCTACCACCGCAGTGTCAGTACTACCTCTGTTTTCGGTCATGTTTTTGGCCAATTTGGCCAAAGCGTCCAATTTCACGTCAAAAGAGGCTTTCCCTGCTCTAAGTTCCAATATTTGTGAGTCGTTGAAACCGTTCATTTTACCTATAGCTGTGTGGGCAGCTAAGCAGTACAGACATTCGTTCACTTGACTAACGGCCAAGTTTACCACTTCTTTCTGTTTTGCATTTAGGGACGTTTTTGCTCCACTAAGTGCTAAGTAATTACCAAGGGCATTTTTTGAATGGGCATAGGTGGCGTAGAGATTGGGTACAAAACCCAATGTATTTTTTAGATTATCAAAAATAGCTTGGTTGCTTTCACTGACTTCTTCTCTTGTGGGTACATTAAAATTATTCATAATTATTTGTTTTTGTTCTATCACTGCAATTGCAGAGATTACTATGTTATTTAAATTTGGTGTTTTCTCCACGAGACTTATTCTCAGGTGTCTCGTTTTAAACCTGATATTAATGTTGGCTATAAGGATATAAATGGTTTCTCCGCATCACAATAGAAATCATGATGATGCTTTTGCTCGCAATGCGATTCTGTATGAATTATGTTAGATTGTCTTGTTCTAGACTGACTGAAAATTTCTATCAGATTAAAAATGGAAGGTTGTTTTAGTTTCATCTTTCTTTGTTTTTAAAGTACACTACAAAGATGCGATGAGAACCAAGCTTTTTGTTAGGAGCTATTGCCCGACTACTTGCACAAATTTCCTTTTAAGCGGACAAACTACTATTTTGCTTGTATTGGGAAGGAGAAAACCCCGTCATTTTCTTAAAGAAGCGACTAAAATGGGCTGGGTCGTTAAAACCAAGGTCGTAAGCTATTTCCTGATTTTGTTTATCCGTGAAGGTTATTAGCCGCTTGGCCTCAAGTGCCAAACGTTCCAAAATAATCTGTTGTGGTGATTTTTGGTTGTACAATGCAAATAAATTAGAAAGCGTTTTTGGGCTTTTAAATAAAAGATCCGCATAATCCCTAACCTTTCGTTTTGTTCTAAAATGGGTGTCTACCAAAACATTAAACTTGCGCACCACCTCTATTTGGTCGTTGTCCATAGCTTTTATTATATGTTGTTCTTTTGCAAGTCTAGTACATATAATAATGAGACGCTTTAAAAGCATCTGCAGCATATCTCCTTGAATTTGATCGGATGTGGAAAATTCTTCGATAAAAATATCATGTAACAAATTAAACTTTAAAAGCTGATTTTCAGGAATCGTAATAATTGGTACATCCTGGGTGCCAAAAAATAAGATCCCATTGCAGGATACTTCGCTATCATGATCGTTAATACAGTAGAACGCCCTATTAAAAAGAAAGGCAGTTAATGGTGGTTCTTCCTTATAATAAGAAATATGCTGCAAATAAGTTGTGGTCACTAGTTGGTTGGGGAGCAAGGTTATTACCGTACCGTCTAGACTAAAACGTGCAATTGTTTCATTTCTATTCCATAAAATGGCAATATTCCCAGAACTCAGGGAGAACATCTTCTTATCGTTGTGAACGTTGTTGGTAAAGCCTAGAAGTGAACCTAACTTACGGTTGTAATATTCGTAATGCATAAGAAATATGATATAAAATAGCTTAATAATACCGGTTTAGTCTGTTTTTTTGTTCATTCTTTACAGGGACTAAAGAAAATAAATCGAATAAATTATTAAACAATACTGTTAATGATTCCTATTAATTTGACGACTATAAACCGTTTTAATAGCTTTATCAGCTATTGCTATGAAAAAGATTATTAATATTATTTAATTATTATGGATATTGGAAATTACGACGATGCCGTACGGAAGTTTTACAAAACATTAAAAATTACCCCCCTACCTGTGTCTTCATGGGATTTTTATGCCTTAAATTTTGATAAGGTATGTGAAACGGCGAATGACCTTTCATCCTTATTCAAAATCGCCAAAGAAAGTTCATGGGCATTTGACCAGAACATATTGCAAGAACAACTACAAGAAAAAGACCATGTAATCGTTGTTACGGATTCCAAACTTGATATTGTTTACGCTACAAATAACATTTGGAAAATGAACGGTTACAGACCAGAACAGATTATTGGGAACAAACCAAAGATGTTCCAAGGTGAAAAAACCTGTAAAAAGTCTTTAGCACTTATTTCAAACGCGATTAAGGAAGAACGATCATTTGAAACAATAGTAACCAATTATAGACAAGATGGTACTACCTATAAGTGTTGGATACATGGTCAACCGGTATTTAACAAAACAGGTAAGGTTATCAATTTTATAGCTTTTGAAAAAGAGGTAGCTTAAAACACCAAGGTTTTTTAGAAACAAAAAACCCGCTAGTAGCGGGTTTTTCTATTAGTTTGGGCTGTAAACTAGAAATTACAACTTTCTATTTCTGTAACACGCAACGTATTGACCATTCCTTTATCCTTAATGGGCATGGCCGCCAAACTTACGAGCATATCTCCGACTTCTAAAAATCCTTTTTTACAGGCTATGCTATTCACGTCATCTATTGTTTCATCCGTAGAAACATACTTGTCATAATAAAATGACTTAACCCCCCATAACAAATTTAACTGGGTAAGTATACGTTTATTGGATGTAAACACAAGTATATGTGCACTTGGTCTCCAAGCAGAAATTTGGAATGCCGTGTAACCACTGTTAGTCAATGTAGATATAGCTTTAGCCTTTATCTCATTGGCCATTAGCGCTGCGTGGTAACAAACAGATTTCGTAATAAAGCGCTTTGTTCTAATATGCGGTGGCTCGTGCGGAACTTTTATCAGTTCACTTCCTTCAACACTTTTTAAAATGCTCGTCATCTTTTCTATAACTTGGACCGGATAATTTCCTACCGAAGTTTCTCCTGAAAGCATTACCGCATCGGCACCGTCCATAACGGAATTTGCAACATCGTTTACCTCAGCTCTTGTTGGTGTAAGACTCGTAATCATGGTTTCCATCATCTGGGTAGCAATAATTACAGGTATTCTTGCTTTCTTTGCCCTCAAAACTAATTTTTTCTGAATCAAAGGAACTTCGTGGGCAGGAACTTCAACTCCTAAATCTCCGCGAGCTACCATTAAACCATCGCAATAGGCTACTATTTTGTCTATATTATCTACGGCTTCCGGTTTTTCGATTTTAGCTATAATCGGAATTTTATGCTTAGAATGCTTACTTATGATATTTTGTAAATCGATAAGGTCTTGACTAAAACGGACAAAAGAGAGCGCTATCCAGTCGACCTCCAGTGAAATGGCATACTCCGCATCCTTGATATCCTTTTCGGTAAGAGCTGGCAGGGATATATTCGTATTAGGAAGATTTACCCCTTTTTTGGATTTCAACGGGCCACCTTGTATCACTTTAGCCTTAACCTCAGTCTCTCCATTAGTGGTAAGTACCTCGAACATTAACTTACCATCATCTAAAAGTATGCGTTCTCCTGGCTTTACATCTCTAGGGAATTCCTTGTAGTTCATGTATACGCGTTCGGCAGTACCCTCAAAAGGAGTTCCGGTAACAAAGGTGATTTCGTCCCCCGGACTTACAACAACTTCTCCTGCCATTACGCCTACACGCAACTTTGGGCCCTGTAAATCTGCAAGTATGGAAGTATTGATTTCCAATTCTTCGTTTAACTCACGAATCATGGCTACTCGCTCTTTAACATCTTCATAATCTGCATGAGAGAAGTTAATCCTAAAGACATCGACTCCCGCTAACATCATACTTCTAAGCACATCTTTTTTGCTGGTGGCCGGCCCTAAAGTGGCTACTATTTTTGTTTTTTTATTAGTTGGCATACTTAAAATATTAGATTTTTTTTTGATTTTAATTTATCTATTGGTACCGCATATGCCATAATTACTTTGGGCATCTTGCTCAACACTTTTACTATTTCATCACTTTCCAAACCTTCATCTTCTTCTATTTTAAGAAAATAATCTACATCTTTATATTCTGGGACAAGTCGCGGTCTGCTATATGTAGTTTCGTTCTGAAACAAATCATTGCTTACCTGTACTTCTTGTTTGGAGCTTTGGTTTGCAATAAGAAGCCAATACCGGTCATTGAATTTGTCTACCCATTCAAACCAAGGAAAGGAACTATTTTCCGATAAGTCAAAATCCTTACCAGACCTTTTGAATTTTGCCTTAAGTGTTTTGTTTAAACTATAAACGATAGCATAATCCTCTAAAGGACTATGAATTGCAATCAAAAGAAATGAATCGTCGTAAAAGTCCTCGTTTATTTTGTAGACTGCTGCCATAGTTTAAACAAGACGTAAATATAGGATTATTAAAGAATAAAGCCTAAGAACAAAAGTCCTAAAAGCTATAATAAATGTTACTAAAACGTTAGTGTTTTGTTACAAAATAGGCATTTACTTCCCTATTTTGTCCTGAAGCGCAAAAAATGCTCTTTTAGATGCACGCTCCTCTGCTTTCTTTTTTGAGGTTGCCCTTGCTTTTGCCACTACTGATCCCCCTATAGATAACTTAACCGCAAAATGCTTTAGGGAATCTTTTCCCGTGTCATCGTACACGTTAAAATCAAAGGTCTTTTTTTTCTTTTGGCACCATTCGATTATCAAACTCTTGTAACTAATCACCCTTCCCTCTAACTGCTCAATGTCTACATAGGGTTCAATAACTCTTTTTTTAATGAATTTTTCACAATAAGGGTAACCTCGATCCAAGTATATCGCTCCAACTAATGCTTCAAATACATTACCGTGAATATTCTCTCCAAAATGGGTTTTGGGAATCCTGCTTTCCAGAAAATCTATTAGTCCTAGGTCTTTCCCCAATTCGTTTAGATGCTCCCTACTTACCACCTTAGAGCGCATTTTAGTTAGATAGCCTTCATCTCCGTTGGGTACTTCGTTGTAAAGATGCCTAGAAATAATAGTCCCCAACATAGAGTCTCCTAAGAACTCTAATCGTTCATAATTCATAGGATTGCCCCCTTTGTCTCGTTTGTTCATCGATCTATGAAGAAAGGCTTTCTTATAATAGTTTAGGTGTTTTGGCTTAAAGCCCAATATATGTGTTATCCCTAAAAAAAAATCCCCATCCTCTTTGGGATGGGAATTAAATATGTTCTTAGGAAATCCCATTAACTATATTACTTTATTTTCTTGAAGACCACACAGGCATTATGTCCTCCGAAGCCAAAAGTATTGCTCATAGCAACATTGACTTCCCGTTTTTGTGCTTTGTTCAACGTTAAGTTTAAACTAGGGTCTATATTTTCATCTACTGTAGTATGGTTAATTGTAGGAGGCACAATCCCATGCTCCATAGATAAAATCGATGCTATGGCCTCGATTGCTCCCGCCGCTCCCAGCAAATGTCCTGTCATGGATTTTGTAGAATTGATGTTTATATTTTTGGCATGATCCCCGAACACTTCGGAAATAGCTTTAAGTTCCGCAACATCTCCAAGTGGCGTTGAAGTACCATGGGTATTAATTGCATCTACCTCTTCTCGTTTAAGACCTGCATCACGTAGACAATTTTCCATCACCTTTACAACACCTATACCATCTGGATGCGGTGCGGTCATATGATACGCATCGCTCGAAAGTCCGCCACCTGCAACCTCTGCATATATTTTAGCACCTCTTGCCTTGGCATGCTCATATTCTTCTAATACAAGTGCTCCAGAACCTTCTCCTAAAACAAATCCGTCTCTAGTTGCATCAAAAGGCCTAGAAGCGGTCTCTGGACTATCATTCCTTGTAGACAAGGCATGCATGGCTCCGAAACCTCCCATGCCGGCAATCGTAACCGCAGCCTCGCTCCCACCCGTGACAATGACGTCACAGTGACCTAAACGAATATAGTTAAGCGCATCTATCATAGCGTTTGCCGCCGAAGCACAGGCAGAAACTGTCGTATAGTTAGGACCCATAAATCCATGTTTTATAGAAATATTGCCAGGAGCGATATCCGCTATCATCTTAGGAATGAAGAACGGGTTAAAACGCGGTGTCCCATCCCCTGCGGCAAAATTCAATACTTCGTTCTGGAAAGTTTCCAATCCACCTATTCCGGCTCCCCAGATAACTCCAACACGGAACTTATCTACCTTATCCAAATCAAGTTTCGAGTCTAAAATAGCTTCGTCTGAAGAAATTAAGGCATATTGCGCAAACTTATCTAGCTTACGGCCTTCCTTTCTATCAAAATGGTCTTCTATATTGTAGTTTTTGAGTTCACAGGCAAATTTTACCTTGAATTTTTCCGAATCATAATGGGTAATAGGTGCTGCACCGCTTTTACCATTTACAAGACCGTCCCAATATTCCTCAATGTTATTTCCTATCGGCGTAAGCGCACCCAACCCCGTAACCACAACTCGCTTTAATTGCATTGAATATTATTTTAGTTTAACCTATAAACCAATGTAAATTAAAAAAAATTATCCATGTGGAGCATTTACCACATGGATAATTTGAAATTCTATCTAAGAGAAATCATAAATTACTTCGCTTCTTCTATATAGCTGATTGCTTGACCAACTGTTGCGATGTTCTCAGCTTGGTCGTCTGGAATTTGAATATCAAATTCCTTTTCGAACTCCATGATCAACTCAACAGTATCCAATGAATCTGCCCCTAAATCGTTAGTAAAGCTAGCTTCCGTTACCACTTCGTTTTCATCAACTCCTAACTTATCAACGATGATAGCTTTAACTCTTGATGCAATGTCTGACATAATAATATTGGTTTTAAAAATTTAAATTGATGGCAAAAATAAAAAACTTTGGTTTAATAACACGTTTTGTCGTTAAAATGTGATGTAATTTAATCAAATTAAATACAAGAGTAGTAATTTTACCCGAATAATTATTTCGTTATAACAAGGTTTGTGGGTTTAAAAAGAAGTAGTTGAAATAGAGAAATTTACTAAATAATATGGTGAGCTCTTTATTCTTTTACTTTGTTCAGTTTCCAATGTCCTTGCCAAATATCACTTTATCTTTACACTAAATCCTTTTCTTTTGAAACCCAAACAAATAGTATTACTTGCCTCTGGTTCCGGTTCTAATGTAGAAAACATAGTTCGATATTTTGACCATGACCCAAACGTTATCATTGCCGCTGTATTAACTAACAAAAGGGATGCCAAAGTTTTAGATAGATGTAATAGATTGAAAATAAATACATTGTGTTTTAACAAACATGCGTTCACAGATAGTAATTTTATCATCAACATCCTGGCAGCGCTTTCGCCAGACCTCATTGTATTGGCAGGTTTTCTTTGGAAGATTCCACAAGAACTAGTACATGCCTTTCCGAATAAAATTATTAACATTCATCCTGCACTTTTACCAAAATACGGTGGGAAAGGTATGTACGGTAAACATGTTCATAAAGCAGTTAAAGATAATAACGAAACCGAAACTGGTATTACGATACATTATGTTAACGAAAACTATGATGAAGGCGCAATTATACATCAGGCCAAAACCACTGTTTTACCAGAAGACACACCAGAAATTATTGCGGAGAAAATACACGAACTAGAGTTTAACCATTTTCCTAGCGTGATAAAAAAGTTGTTATCCAATAATAATTAGAGAATCCAAAGCTGTCGGTCTCAGCGCAGTCCAAGACCATTTTATCAGTATGTATTTCTCCCCCCGCAACGTGATCAAAGCAAACAAATGGCAAAAAAAGTAAAATTCTATGTGGTTTGGAAGGGACAGCAACCTGGTATCCATAAAACCTGGGCCGCTTGCAAAAAGGCTATTGAAGGCTACAAAGGTGCAGAATACAAATCTTTTGAGAACCTTGCCCTAGCGCAAAAAGCGTTTAACGGCAACTATGAAGATTTTAAGGGGAAGAAAAAAAGAGAGTCCAGTTTATCGCCACAAGAACTTTTAAAAATAGGACAACCCAACTATAACTCCATTTCAGTAGATGCAGCGTCCAGCGGAAATCCCGGTATTATGGAATACCAGGGCGTAGACACCAAAACCGGTAAAAAATTATTTAGGCAAGGGCCTTTCCCGGAAGGTACCAATAACATCGGGGAATTTTTGGCTATCGTACACGGACTTGCTTTTTTGAAAGAGCGTAACAGCGAACGTATTATTTATACCGATTCTCGCACCGCCATGAGCTGGGTACGAAAGAAAAAATGCAACACAAAATTGCCAGAAACAACTAAAAATAAAGACCTGTTTGACTTAATTCGGCGTGCAGTTTCCTGGCTAAAGAATAACCAATATTCCACGCCTATCGTAAAATGGGAGACGAAGGCCTGGGGCGAAATTCCGGCTGACTTTGGGAGAAAGTGAAAACTCCAATAGTTTGGTATGATACTCAACCGTTTAACAAACAAGTATAAGCATCTCTTTCAAAAACTATCAATCTATCAAATACCAGTTTATAATGGGTAATGAAAACTGTATATTTGCAAGCAAATTTGAATAGGTATATGGGCAAGTTGGTGATTGTAGGGACGGTGGCATTTGATGAGATTGAAACTCCGTTCGGGAAAACAGATAAAATATTGGGTGGTGCAGCTACGTTTATTGGCCTTTCGGCTTCTCAGTTTGACGTAGATTCCGCTATTGTTTCCGTGGTTGGAGAGGACTTTCCACAGGAATATTTGGATTTGCTTAGTGCTAAAAACATAGATATATCTCAACTAGAAATAGTAGAAGGTGGAAAAACCTTTTACTGGAAGGGTCTATACCACAACGACCTTAATTCTAGAGACACACTAATAACCGAACTGAACACCTTGGCCGATTTTAACCCTGTGGTGCCAAGCGATTACACAGACGCAGCCGTGGTAATGTTGGGCAATTTACATCCAGGAGTACAAATGAGTGTAATTAATCAAATGACAAAACGACCAAAATTGATAGTACTGGATACTATGAATTTTTGGATGGACAATGCCTTGGACACTTTACTGGAAACCATAAAACATATTGATGTTATTACTATTAACGATGAGGAAGCTCGGCAGCTAACCGGAGAGTATTCCTTAGTAAAAGCAGCTCGTAAAATTTACGACATGGGACCTAAATATGTGGTGATTAAAAAAGGGGAGCATGGTGCTTTATTGTTTAACCGCGAACAGATATTTTTTGCTCCGGCTTTGCCCTTAGAAGAAGTTTTTGATCCTACAGGTGCCGGTGACACCTTTGCAGGAGGGTTTTCCGGTTATCTTGCCGCAACAGGCGACACATCCTTTGAAAACATGAAGAACGCGGTAATACATGGTTCCAATTTGGCATCGTTCTGCGTAGAACGTTTTGGTACGGAACGAATGGTGAACCTAGAAAAAAAAGAGGTTAACGGTCGATTACATCAGTTTAAGGCATTGACACAGTTTGAAATTGAATTACAATAAACAAGCCCCATAATTGGGGTTTTTTTGTTAGTACCTAGAATATAAAAATAGTCTTGCAAAAATACCGATAGAAAATAAATTTTGATTTAGAACTATAAAGCTTATCAAACAAAAGTAACAATGAGTGACGCTATTAAGCACGAATGTGGCATTTCTGTAATCCGTTTACTTAAGCCTCTTGAATATTACAAGGAGAAATATGGGTCTGCATTTTATGGAGTAAATAAAATGTACTTAATGATGGAAAAGCAGCACAACCGTGGTCAAGACGGAGCTGGTTTTGCCAGCATAAAATTAGACGTAGAAGCAGGTCAAAGATATATGAGCCGTGTTCGATCGTGTGAACAACAACCAATACAAGATATTTTTGCACAAATAAACGATCGAATCAACAAAGAGCTTAAAGATCATCCCGAATATGAAAATGACGTAGCATTACAAAAAAAGAATATCCCTTATATAGGAGAATTACTTTTGGGACATGTTCGTTACGGTACGTTTGGAAAGAACAGTATAGAAAGTGTGCATCCGTTCCTAAGACAAAACAACTGGATGCATCGTAACCTTATTGTAGCCGGAAACTTCAATATGACTAATGTGCACGAACTATTTGATAATCTAATTCAATTAGGTCAGCACCCTAAAGAAATGGCGGATACGGTTACGGTTATGGAAAAAATTGGCCATTTCTTGGATGATGCCGTTGCCAAACTATACAAAGAGATAAAAAAGGAAGGCTATACCAAGCAAGAAGCTTCCGCTATTATTGCAGATCGGTTAAAAGTGGGTAAGATACTTCGTAGGGCCGCTAAGAATTTTGATGGTGGATATGCTATGGCGGGCCTATTAGGCCATGGTGATGCATTCGTCCTTAGAGATCCTGCAGGAATACGGCCCGCATATTATTACAGGGATGATGAAGTGGTAGTCGTAGCTTCTGAAAGACCTGCTATTCAAACGGTTTTCAACGTACCTTATGAAGAAGTTGTAGAGCTTGATCCTGGACATGCATTAATAATTAAGAAAAACGGTACCTCTAGTATAAAAAGGGTACTAGAGCCTACTGAGCGAAAGGCTTGTTCCTTTGAGCGAATTTATTTTTCACGAGGTAGTGACAAAGAAATTTATCAGGAACGAAAAGAATTGGGCAAATTAGTTTTTCCTCAAATTCTAGCAGCAATAGATCATGATATTAAGAACACAGTGTTCTCTTATATTCCAAATACGGCAGAGACTTCGTTCTTTGGCATGGTTAAAGAAGCCCAAAATTACCTGAACAAAAAAAAGGAAGAAGAGATACTTGCCATTGGAACAAAAATAACAAGTGAACAGCTTCATGCTATTCTAGAGGTTCGTCCAAGAATAGAAAAAGTAGCAATAAAGGATGCCAAATTAAGAACGTTTATTACACAAGATGATAGTAGGGACGATTTGGTGGCGCACGTTTACGATATCTCCTATGGTTCAGTAAATAAAGGTGATAACCTTGTTATTATTGATGATAGTATTGTACGGGGAACAACACTTAAAAAAAGTATTTTGCGTATTTTGGATCGGTTGGCTCCCAAAAAAATAATTGTTGTTTCGTCAGCTCCCCAAATTCGATATCCTGACTGTTATGGTATAGACATGGCAAAACTAGAAGACTTTATTGCCTTTAAAGCAGCATTGGCCTTGCATCAAGACCATGGCACTATGAACTTGATTGATACTATTTATAAAAAGTGTGTAGAACAGGTGCAAAACAAGGATAAGGATGTCATTAATTACGTTAAAGAATTTTATGCTCCATTCTCCGCTAATCAAATTTCAAGCAAAATAGGCGAGCTTTTAAGTTCCGATGCCATAAATGCAGAGGTCCAGATCATTTACCAAACAATATCTAATTTACACTTAGCATGTCCTAAAAACTTAGGAGATTGGTACTTTACAGGTAACTATCCTACCCCTGGCGGAAACCGAGTAGTAAATAAGGCGTTTATCAACTTTTATGAGGGTAAAAATGAACGTGCCTATTAATTTAATCGATAAAAAACGTTTATTTAAGCATTTCGTCGATGAAATTAGCGCTTTAACGTTACAATAGGTAGTTTGAACGAAACAAAATTAGTTTTGAGCTTACCATAGCATAAGTAGGTTAAGTTCATGGTAAGATTTGGGGCAAAAAAGGTGGAGACTTCTCCACCTTTTTTATTTTCAGTCCATAGTGCATCGCTTTAAGCTCTCTTAGCCTTCCGCGACATCCGCCACTGGCAATCCGCAATGGCACTCCCCTTATACCTTAGAACATCCGAACCTTAAACCAGTATTACCCCTTTTCAGTTATATGTACGCATATATTTGATTTGGAGAATATAACCAGTTTCAAACTCAATAAGTCTACTACGCCATTTATCCCTAATTACTTTTGAACCTGATAATTGGGGTGTTTGACCGATACCTTTTTTTAATATAACCATGCGCCATACCTTTGAAGAACCATAGCATAAGTAGGTTAAGTTCATGGTAAGATTTGGGGAAAAGACGGGGCAATGCTCCGTCTTTTTATTTTTACCCTGTTTATGTATTTCCATCTGAATTTTCTTTCCTTGGTAGTCCTTACTTTCTCAGTCATTAGAAATTTAACAGAAGATACAAAGACCCAAAGATGCCCTAAAGCAATAATTGCCCCAAAACGCTGACGACACACTTTATAACGTTACTATTATCGTAAAGGATTTCTCCCAAAGGTATTTCAACCAAGGAATTGGATGTTTGTCCATTTCCTTTTTTTATGGTGACCGTGTGCAATACATTTGAAAAACCATAGCATAAGTAGGTTAAGTTCATGGTAAGATTTGGGGAAAAAAGGTGGAGCAATGCTCTGCCTTTTTTATTTAACTTATTCTCCTACTTTACAATAAATGAATTTGCAACAGTAAAAAGAAACTACATTTTTTTTAACATTTCTTTTTTTATTTCCCACAATACCAGTAATTTAGTCTTGCCATAGCATAAGTAGGTTAAGTTTATGGTAAGATTTGGGACGAAAAGGGTGGAGACTTCTCCGCCCTTTTCTATTTCTATTTTATACAAAAAACCACTTAAGAAAATTCCTAAGTGGTTGTAGATATATACTTTAACAAGTTTTTTCTTATCTCTTGTTATTTATTTTCAGCGTATAGTTTAGCAACTTCTTGCCAATTAATAACATTGAAGAATGCATTTACATAATCTGGTCTTCTATTTTGATAATTCAGGTAATACGCATGCTCCCATACATCTAGGCCTAAAATAGGAAATCCGCCACATCCTACTCCGGGCATCAATGGGTTATCTTGATTTGGTGTAGAACAAATTTCTAGTTTTCCTCCTTTTTGTACACAAAGCCAAGCCCACCCAGAACCAAATCTAGTTCCAGCTGCGGTACTAAATTTATCCTTAAACTCTTCAAATGTGCCAAAAGCATCATTAATAGCGTCTGCTATTGCTCCTGTAGGTTTCCCACCTCCGTTAGGGGATAAAACATTCCAAAATAAGGCATGGTTATAAAATCCACCACCATTGTTACGTACTGCACCATTATCCATATCCAAAGAGCTTAGGATCTCTTCTATCGATTTACTTTCTAAATCGGTCCCTTCAATTGCACCATTTAGTTTTGTAGTATATCCGTTATGATGTTTCGTATAGTGTATTTCCATTGTCCTTGCATCAATATGGGGCTCTAAGGCATCATAGGCATAGGGCAATTTTGGTAATTCAAAAGCCATAATTTTTTTGTTTTGTTGTTAATATTATTTTCTACTCAAATTTACAGTTTTTAACATTTACATTCCCCTAATAATTTGTTAAGAACTGTTTGATTATGCTTATTTTGCACCTAAAAGCAAGTGCAGAAAAGCTCTTTTAAAATATATAACGCCTCCGCAGGTTCCGGAAAAACCTATGCACTCTCTAAAGCGTATTTAAAAATTGTTCTTTCTTCGCCACGCAGCTTCAAGCGTATTTTAGCCATAACGTTCACCAACAAAGCGGTGAACGAAATGAAGAAACGAATTTTGGACAGTCTCTTTGCTTTTAGCAAAACTTCCTCAATTAAGGAAGCCTCCTCCTTGTTTAAAGATGTCATGCAGGAGTTAGGCATGACTCAAGAATCGCTTACTGCACTAAGTAAAAAAAGTCTTAAGGAGTTACTTCATAATTATGCGTTCTTTGATATTTCTACCATAGATAAGTTTACCCATAGGCTGATACGAACTTTTGCCAAAGACCTTAAAATTCCTCAAAACTTTGAAGTAGTCCTTGATACCGATTTGCTTTTGGACGAAGCCGTTTCTCGAGTTATCTCAAAGGCTGGAGAAGATATGGAACTTACCAAGGTCTTGATGGACTTTGCTTTGGAAAAAATAGATGACGATAGAAGTTGGGATATCGCATTTGACCTAACTAAAATTGGCAAATTATTGTTCAACGAAAATAATGTTTCCCATATAAAAAAACTCGAAAACAAATCGATTAGCGATTTTTTAACCTTACAAAGAAATATTTCTAACACCCTAGCAAACTATAAAAAAGAAATAATTTCAAACGCAAATGAGAGTCTGAATCTCATTGAAAACCATGGCTTGGTTTTTAGTGATTTTACTTCTAGTTACTTTCCAAAATTCATGATGAAAATAGCGGAGGGCGATTTAAAACAGGATTTCAAAAGCGGATGGAAACAAAATTTTGAAACGAAGCCTCTTTACAATAAATCTTGTAAAGAGCCTACAAAATCTATCTTGGATGGTCTTCACGCCCAGTTCATTAAGCTTTTTAGAGAACTAGAGTCGAAATTGATGCGATTTAACTTTTTACAGAATGCCTACAGAAACCTTGTCCCGCTTACATTGCTTAATGCGATACAAAGAGAGATAAAGAACATTCAAAAAGAAAAAGATCAGCTATCCATTTCTGAGTTCAACACCATTATATCCAACGAAATAAAGAACCAGCCTGCTCCTTTTATTTATGAACGTTTGGGAGAGAAGTATCGCCATTACTTTATAGATGAGTTTCAAGACACCTCTAAAATGCAATGGGATAATCTAATTCCATTGATAGGAAATGCTTTGGAAAGCGAGGACGAACAAGGACAAACAGGATCTCTTTTTTTAGTTGGCGATGCCAAACAGGCAATTTACCGATGGCGCGGAGGTGAAGCAGAACAATTTCTAGAATTGGCCACCTCTCTTTCCAACCCATTTTCCATTGCGAGCGAAACCCGAATACTTCCTAAAAACTATCGTAGTTATCATGAAATCGTTCGTTTCAACAACTCCTTTTTTCAAAGTATAAGTTCCTTCTTGGAACACCCAAAGTATCGGATATTTTTTGAAGAAGGAAACCGGCAAGAAACCAACCATAAAGAAGGTGGTTATGTGCATTTGTCCTTTTTGAACGATGCAGATGATTCCCTTTACGGACACAAAACAATGCATCACATTTCAACATCCTTAGCGCAAGGGTTTGATTACAAAGATATCTGTATCCTAATTCGCAAAAAAAAACATGGGGTCTCGCTGGCAAACTATCTCATGCAAGAAAATGTTCCAGTAGTTTCCTCCGAATCGCTTTTACTTTCCAGCAGTGCCAAGGTTAAATTCTTAGTATCCTTGGCAAAATATACCATGCAGCCAAACGAATCAGAACTTAGTTATGAAGTACTACAATTTTTTGCAACGACGCTAAGGGATAAGCATACCTTCATAACGACTAACTTGAATAAGCTGGACATCCTCCTTCAAAATTCTTATGGTTTTAATATAAAACTTTTTAGAGAAACTGCTATTTATGATGGTATGGAGCATGCGATTAAAGTATTTGATCTTATCCCAAAATCCGACGCCCATCTTACCGCTTTTATGGATGCTATTTTCGAAGTGCAACAAAAACATGGTGCGGACATCCAATCTTTTCTAACGTATTGGGACAAAAAAGGTAACAAGTTGAGCATTAGCACACCAGAGACCACAAATGCTGTGCAGATAATGACCATTCATAAATCTAAGGGCTTAGAATTTCCGGTGGTTATTTTCCCGTATGCTAATACCTATATTTTTGAGGAAATAGAACCGAAAATATGGACAACGGTAGCTCCCGAATCTTTTTCAGGTTTTCAAGAACTTCTACTATCCAAAAAACAGGAGATTAGGGAATATGGGGAGCAAGAAGCTTTACTATTCGATGAGGAACAGCAAAAATTACACTTAGACGCTTTTAACCTTTTATATGTAGCCCTCACAAGGGCAGAGGCATCCCTTTATATCATTAGTGAAAAAGATCTGAATAGGGACGGCTCCCACAAACCCAGTTATTTCTCTGGTCTTTTTATTCACTACCTACAATCCAAAGGGCTCTGGAACGATAACACCGAAGACTATAGCTTTGGCACACTTCCAAAAAACTTAGAGGTTAAAAACACCGAAGAATACGAACATTTAGAAATTCCTTTTGGTTATACTCACAAGAACAGACCTAGCTTTAACATACTGACAACAGCAGGTATGCTATGGGATACAGCACAGGAAGAAGCTATAAAAAAAGGAAACGCAATACACTATATTTTGGGCCTTATCCATACCGATAAAGATATTAATACCGCCGTGAAACGAGCCTTACAACAAGGTATAATACTCCCGGACGAAATATCACAAATAAAAGATAAGGTGTTACAGGTTGTTACCCATCCAAAACTAATACCTTTGTTTAATCAAGAGAACCAGGTTTACAATGAGAGGGAAATCCTCTTGGCCACCGGGCAAAAGTTAATCCCGGACAGAGTGGTCATAAGGAACAATCATGCCTCTGTAGTAGATTACAAAACGGGTAGTAAAAACCCAAAATACAAGAATCAAGTATTAGCTTATGCCAACGCCTTAACCGATTTGGGTTATACCATAGATGAAAAAATCATTGTATATATTGACAATACTATAACTGCAGAATTTATTTAACATTATTATGTACGGAAAAATCAAAGAACATTTAGAAGCTGAGATTCAACAAATTAAAGAAGATGGGTTATTTAAGGAGGAGCGTATTATCGTATCACCCCAAGATACTTCTATAAAAATAGCTACAGGACAAGAAGTTATAAACTTCTGTGCGAACAACTATTTGGGTTTGTCGTCTCATCCAGATGTTGTGCAAGCAGCGAAAGACACACTGGATTCCCATGGTTTTGGAATGTCTTCGGTACGTTTTATTTGTGGCACCCAAGACATACACAAAACACTGGAAGCCAAAATTGCTGATTTTTATGAAACAGAGGATACCATATTATACGCAGCTGCATTTGATGCCAACGGGGGAGTTTTTGAGCCTTTACTAACCTCCGAAGATGCCATTATCTCCGATTCATTAAATCACGCTTCTATTATTGATGGTGTTCGGTTATGCAAGGCAAAGCGCTATAGGTATGCCAATAGCGACATGGCAGATCTTGAAAAACAATTACAACAAGCTAACAAGGACGGTGCTAGATTTAAAATAATTGTTACAGACGGTGTGTTTTCCATGGATGGCTTGGTGGCTCCTTTGGATAAAATATGTGACTTAGCAGATAAATATGACGCACTAGTTATGATAGATGAATGTCATGCGACCGGTTTTATTGGTACAAAAGGAATAGGCACCTTAGAAGAAAAGAATGTCATGGGTCGTATAGACATCATTACCGGCACCTTAGGGAAAGCGCTAGGCGGCGCCATGGGGGGTTACACTACTGGCAAGAAAGAGATTATAGAACTATTGCGACAAAGATCTAGACCCTATCTGTTTTCTAACTCCCTAGCTCCAGCTATCGTAGGAGCCTCCATTAAGGTTTTTGATATGTTAAAAAATGATACTAGTTTAAGAGACGCCCTGCAAGAAAATACGGCTTATTTTAAAAAAGGAATCAAAGATGCTGGATTTGACATTATAGATGGGGAGTCTGCCATAGTTCCAGTTATGCTATACGATGCTAAACTTTCACAGGTAATGGCAAATAAACTTCTAGAGAAAGGAATCTATGTTATAGGATTCTTTTATCCTGTAGTACCTAAAGGCAAAGCACGAATACGTGTGCAGCTATCGGCGGCGCATACGAAAGAGCAATTAGATAATGCCATAAAAGCCTTTACAGAAGTCGGACAGGAGTTAAAAATCGTTTAAACGCGTCATTTAATCCTTCAAATGCGTTAAAAAAAATAGGAAATTGATTTTGTTAATAATATTTAACAAGTTACATTTGCAGCTAATAAACACTTAAACTTAAAAATTTGAACATGAAACATCTTAGCAAATTAATGCTTGTTGCCCTACTTGTTGTAGGTTTTAACAACGTACAAGCGCAAGACGAGAACAATCCTTGGCAAGTACAGTTCGGGGTTAACGCAATCGACGTATATCCTACTGGGGATGTAAGTTCTTTTGGTAATGAATTCTTTAATGCCAACGACCACTGGAATATTCTTCCATCTATCTCTTTCATCGGCTTATCTAAATCTGTAGGAGGCGGTTTCTCTGTTGGAGCAAGAGGTTCATTGAACAAAATAAGCAAACTTGGAGATGTATCTGTTGATGATTTGTCTCATTATGCATTAGATGGTACAATTAAATATAACTTTATTAAAAATACTGTAGTTGACCCATTCGTTGAAATTGGCGGTGGTTATACTTGGGTAGATGAAATAGGTGCTGGTACCGTAAATGGTGGTGTTGGTGTAAATTTCTGGTTTACTGAAAATGTTGGTCTTACTTTACAGTCTTCATACAAAAATGCTTTCGAAGATTATGGTGTTACTCATTTCCAGCATTTAGCAGGTCTTTCTATCAAATTTGGTGGAACGGATACTGATGGTGACGGTATATATGATAAAGATGATGCTTGTCCAGAAGTTGCTGGTTTAGAAGCTTTCAACGGTTGTCCAGATGCTGATGGTGATGGCATCGAAGACAGCAAAGATAGCTGTCCTAATGAAGCTGGATCTAAAGAGATGAACGGATGTCCAGATGCTGATGGTGACGGTGTTGCCGACAAAGATGATGCCTGTCCTAACGAAGCTGGTCTTGCTGCTCTAGCAGGTTGTCCAGATGCGGATAGCGATGGTGTTGCTGACAAAGATGATGCTTGTCCTAACGAAGCTGGTCCTTCTGCAAATAAAGGATGCCCATGGCCAGATACAGATGGTGACGGTGTACTTGACAAAGATGATCAATGTGTTGATGTTGCTGGAACTGTAGCTAACGCTGGTTGTCCTGAAGTAACGGAAGAAGTTCAAAAACAATTGAACGACTATGCTAGAACTATCTTGTTCGACACTGGTAAATCTTCAATCAAGGCAGAATCTACTTCAGTTATGGTAGATATCATTACTATACTTAAAGAGTACCCAACTGCTAAATTTACAGTTGAAGGTCACACGGACAGTGTAGGTAGTGCTAAATTAAACCAGAGTCTTTCTGAGTCAAGAGCTCTTTCTGTTAAAGAATTTTTAGTTGACAAAGGAATTGAAGAATTCAGATTATCTGCTGTTGGATATGGTGAAGACAAGCCAATCGCTACTAACAACACAAGAACTGGTAGAACACAAAACAGAAGAGTTGAAATTAACTTAGTAAAATAAGTTTCTAAAAACTAAGTGTTTTAATATTTAAAAAGCTCCGCAACTCGCGGAGCTTTTTTATTTTTACCATATGCAAACTTTCATAGAAGATGTAGTTGATAAGGTATGGGAGGAATATGCTTCCATTTCGAATATTATCTTCGTACTCCCTAGTAAACGAGCCGGCACCTTCTTAAAAGAAGCCATATCCAGAAAAGCAGGTAAAACCATATTTGCTCCTGTTGTTTACAGCATAGAGGAGTTTGTTGAAAAAGTATCCGGATTGGAATACGCAACAAATACCCAACAACTTTTTGAGCTTTACACTGCGTATCTTCAGACAGGTGACTATGAAAAGGAAACGTTTGACACATTTCTCACTTGGGGCGAAACATTACTCCAAGACTTTAATGAAGTAGATCGTTATCTCATTAATCCAAAAGCGCTCTTCTCCAATCTAAGCGATATACAGGAAATAAATCACTGGTCTACAAATACCGAACAGACCGTTCTTGTTGAAAACTACTTGAACTTCTGGAAGAATATTTTTCCTATATATTCCAGATTCAATAAAAATCTAGTAGATCAAGGAATAGGTCATCAAGGCTTGGTATACAGATACGCCTCGAAAAATCTAAATGAATATTTAAAAAAACAGTCTATTACCCATATCTTTTTGGGTTTTAACGCGCTTAATAAAGCAGAAAGCCACATCATACAAAGCATATTAAAAGAGACGCATTCAGATATCTATTGGGATATTGACCCTTATTTCTTAGCAGATCACATACATGATGCAGGCTTATTCATAAGGCAACACAAAGAAAATTGGTCTTATTTTGAAGACACCCACTTAAAAGGAACCAGTAATTACTACCGCCAGCAAAAACATATAGAAATTATAGGTGTTCCTAAAGCGGTATCCCAGGCTAAATATGCAGGAAACTTACTTGCTAATATTCATCAGCATAACCCCAAAGCTTTAAAGGATACAGCGTTAATTTTGGGCGATGAATCATTGTTAACACCTTTGCTCAACGCTATACCCAATTCCATACCTTTCGTAAATATTACCATGGGACAAAAACTGGAACTAAGTCCGTTGGCTGGCCTATTTATCGGATTTTTTGACTTACATGAGATAACAAGTACCAAAGGTTGGTTTTTTAAGGATTTTATAAGTTTTGTTACCCACCCCTTTTGCACAGCATTGTTAAACCACCATGAGATTAACTTAACAGCGATACTAAATACTATAAAGAATAGAAACTGGACATTTGTAAAACTCGAAGAATTAGAAAAACTAATAGGAAATAATCATCCCATTCTACCACTGTTATTTTCTAAAGAAAATAACAGCCCTTCGCACTTTCTAAAAAAATGTCAGGCACTCGTCACAGTTCTCAAAGAAACCTTTCTGACTGATAACAATAATTTAGTTTTAGAACAGCTTTACAAATATCACACGTTATTTTCGCAAATTGAACAGCTAATAACCAAGTACAATTATATAACCAACCTAAAAGCTCTTAAAAATCTAGTAAAACAACTACTATCCAAAGAAACCCTAGACTTTCAAGGAGATCCATTAGAAGGATTACAGCTTATGGGGATGTTAGAAAGCAGAAATTTAGATTTTGAAACGGTGGTATTGACCTCTGTAAATGAAGGCATCCTTCCCTCCGGTAAATCCAACAACTCATTTATTCCATTTGATTTGAAAATAGCACACGGGCTTCCAACCTACAAAGAAAAAGATGCTGTGTATACCTATCATTTTTATCGTTTACTACAAAGGGCTAAGACCATTTATCTCTTATACAATACGGAACCAGATGTTTTAGAAGGAGGTGAAAAAAGTAGGCTTATCACTCAACTACTCACAGAGGAAAATAGGGGCTCTATCATTGAAAAAATAGCTTCCCCTACCTTACAACCCGTTGTGGCCAACTTGGATTCCATTATCAAATCTGACGCTTTACTAGATTTGATTACTAGCTATTCTGCCAAAGGTTTCTCCCCTAGTTCATTAAGTAACTATATTAGAAATCCCATCGACTTTTACAAACAAAATTTATTGGGGATTAAGGATAGCCTTGCAGTAGAAGAGACCATTGCTGCAAATACCTTTGGCACCATCGTACATGACACTTTAGAGGAACTATACATGCCGTTTATTGGAGCAGTTCTATCCAAAGAAAATCTCATTTCCGCCAAAACAAAACTTAATGAAGCCATACACAGTAACTTTCTTAAAACCTATTTTGATGGCGATATTAGTACAGGTAAAAACTACTTGTCTTTTCATGTTATACAAAAGTATATTTCCAATTTTTTGGATTTAGAACTACAACAATTAGAACATCACCAGGTAAGAATAATAGCCTTGGAGCAAACGATGAGTATAAAATTGAATGTTAAAGGAATAGATCATCCTATAATACTAAAAGGAAAACTAGACCGTATAGATGAAGTAGATGGTATGACGCGAATTATTGATTATAAAACAGGTAGGGTAGAAAGAAAGCACGTTGAAATAATGTCATGGGAGAACATGATAGTTGATTATAAATATAGTAAAGCGTTTCAGTTGCTTTGTTACGCATATATGTACTCAAAGGAACACATAAACCAACCCATTGTGGCTGGTATTATTTCTCTTAAAAATTTAAGAGAAGGAACCCTTCTTTTTGCTCAAAAAGAAGCACCCAGGGGACCTAAAAACCATGTAATAAATTCAGAAACCCTTTCTAATTTTGAAACGGTTTTACACGAACTTATCCTCGAAATACATGACGTAGAGCAACCATTCACAGAAAAAAAGGTGTAACTATTTCTTATCTGGGCGTGTCGGCCTCACTTCTACTTTACTGGGCAATGTCCTAGGGTTCATTTGCAATAAGTCAACCACCAATGCTCCTATATCCTCTGGTTGGATTTTCCAGGCATCACTTTCGTCGGGTTTATTACTATTAAAATGAGTAGCTACTGATCCTGGCATTATAGTGGTTACCTTGATTCCGTATTTTCGCAAATCCAACATTACAGCTTGTGTAAAACCTACTACTCCAAATTTTGTTGCGTTATATCCGGCCCCAGAAGCAAAAAAATTGGTTCCAGCAAGACTAGCAACCGTCATGTAATAACCTTCGGATTGCTTTAATGCCTCTACTGATGCTTTTAAGGTATGGAAAACACCGTTAAGGTTTACATTTATCATCTGGTGCCAGTCAGCTTCCGTAAGTTTGTCCACAGGGGCAAAATGTCCAAGCCCTGCATTGGCCAAAACCACATCCAATTGTCCCCAAGTATCAAGAATATACCGCACTGCTTCTGTCTCGTCCTTCAGCACAGAAACATCTGAAACTACACCAATAACATTATCCCTATTCAAACTTTTTAAAGCAGTATCCACACTATCTTGTGTTCTTCCACTAATAGCTACCTTCATTCCAATATCCAACAAGCATTGTGCAATCCCATAACCAATTCCTTTTGTTCCTCCTGTAATATATGCTACTTTTCCTTCCATGCTCATCCTATAATTCATTTAATTAATAACTATTTCAAAGATACTTATCCAGAATGTGCCATATGTTAAAGTTTTGTTTTGTTATATTTAGAAGTTGTTAAAACTATGTACATGAACAAAATTGTAATTTGGTCTATCACTGTAGCACTTGCAGGTTTTTTGTTTGGCTTTGATACCGTTGTCATCAGCGGGGCTAACGAGCCTATAAAACAATTGTGGGATACATCGCCTTTGTTTCATGGTACGTTTATAATGAGTATGGCACTCTGGGGAACTGTATTTGGATCACTCTTTGGAGGAATTCCTACAAAAAAGATAGGCCGTAAAAAAACCTTGTTTTGGATAGGGATTCTATTCTTTATTTCGGCAATAGGTTCTGCGCTAGCACAAGACCCATATTCCTTTTCATTTTTCCGCTTTATAGGTGGTGTGGGTGTTGGAATATCTTCTGTAGCTGCCCCCATTTATATCTCTGAGATAACATCTAAGGAAAACCGTGGTAAAATGGGTGGACTCTATCAATTTTGGTTGGTATTCGGAATTCTAATTGCCTTCGTATCCAACTGGTTGTTAAAAGGTTTTGATGGTGCAAATGACTGGCGATGGATGCTCGGGGTAGAGGCAATACCTGCCTTTATTTACACGATTATGGTACTTAAAGTACCAAACAGTCCAAGATGGTTAGTGCTGCACAAGAAAGACGATGATACAGCGCTAAAGGTGTTGGAACTCATACACAGTAAGGAAAAAGCAACCGAGCAATTACAGGAGATAAAGCTGGATTATAATCATTCTGAAATAAGTGAAAATCTTTTTCAAAAGAAATATTCTAAAATTCTATGGTTAGGTTTCTTAATTGCATTTTTTAATCAGCTATCCGGCATTAACTTTGTACTCTACTATGCACCCGAAATTCTGGAGCAGGCCGGACTAGGCGGCAAGGAATCTCTTTTTAACTCCATTGCTATTGGCATCATAAACTTATTGTTTACCATTATTGGTGTTCGATTATTGGACAAGTTAGGAAGACGACAACTGATCATCATTGGCTCCGTTGGATATATTATCAGTTTGGTGATGGTAGGCTTATGTTTTCAAATGGAACTCGGTTCTACGCTAACCCTAATTTTCATCTGTTCCTTCGTAGCCTCCCATGCTATTGGTCAAGGTGCCGTTATCTGGGTCTTTATCTCAGAAATATATCCCAATAGCGTTCGTGCGTACGGTCAATCATGGGGTGTGAGCGTACATTGGGTTTTCGCAGCGGTAATTACATTAATCACGCCATTTTTCTTGGATGCCACAGAAGGAGTTCTAAGAAATGCAGTTTGGTATATCTATTATTTCTTTGGCGGTATGATGGTGCTACAACTCATTTGGGCAATAACAAAAATGCCTGAAACAAAAGGTATATCCTTGGAGGAATTAAGTAAAAAACTGACTGAAAGTTAAAATCAACTACCTACTACAGTATATAAAACTCCCATTATATTTGGTGATTTTGGCTATCTTTAATTACGTTTAGCTATTCCTTTTAGCCGATTTTATAAACGCTAAAGATAATGAGTACAATAGAAGCCAAGTTAAAAGAACGTGTTAAAGAACTTACTTGTTTATATGAGGTAACTTCCATTATCGTAAATTCTGATTATGATGAATTAGAGACTTCTCTTGAAGCAATCGTGTATTGTTTAAAAAAAGCATGGCAATTTGAAAATGATACCGAGGTATATCTAAAAGTGTGCGACTATGAAACTAAAACAAAGAACTACCAGCATAACATGGCCTTTATGCAGCAAGACATTAAAATCTTTAACCGAGTAGACGGGCAAATCCAAATAGGTTATCCACTGGACCGTTACTCGAAATCAGATTTTTTACCAGAAGAACATACGTTATTGCACAATGTAAGCTTGGCCGTGGGCAATCTAATGGAACGTAAACAGATACGCGATAGCGAAGTTGCCGCAAAAATGCAAATGGAACGTGCAGATCGTTTGCATATTCTAGGTGAAATTACAGCCGGTATAGCACATGAATTAAATACACCTTTGGCTAACATTTTAGGTTTTGCCGAATTATTGAAAGAAAAGGTAAAACTCAAAGAAAATAGTAGAGATCTTGAAAAAATCATGGAAAATGCGGTCTTTAGTCGTGAAATTGTAAAAAAATTAATGTTTTTTGCCTGTGAAATGCCACATAAAAAAGATGAAATAGAACTTAATGCCCTAGTTGAAAATTCCTTGAAACTGCTCTCTCCATCCTTTAAGGATAAAAACATAGTACTTAAAAAACAATTCAGTAATGCCAATATTCTTCTACGTGCAGATTCAGTTCAATTGACACAAGTTCTCTTTAATCTGATTATGAACGCAATTTATTATTCTCCAATAGGCGGAGAAATAGAGCTTGTGCTCACAGAGAAAAACGAAACGGTCCAAATCTATATTGCTGACCAAGGAAAAGGAATAGCATCAAAATATAACGATAAGGTTTTTGAACCATTTTTCACTACCAAGCCCTTAGGCGAAGGGTCGGGACTGGGTCTCAGTGTCGTTCATGGAATTATCGATAGCCACAAGGGCACTATTTTACACAAACCCAATACACCAAATGGCACTATTTTTACGATTGATTTCCCTAAATTGTAAACATGGCCTTTCGCAAAGAAAACATACTACTTGTTGATGATGATATCAACATATTAGAACTGCTACAGCGGCACTTACATTCTATGAATTACCATACCTACAAGGCTGTATCTGTAAAAGAGGCACTTTTCATTTTAAAGGACACCTTTATAGATTTATTAATTACAGACATCCAAATGCCGGAGGTAGACGGCTTACAATTACTGAAGTATACCAACGAGCACTACCCAGATATGCCCAAACTTATGGTTACGGGCTATCCCTCGGTAAGTGGCACCTTAGCCGTGATGAAATCCGGTGCAACAGACTACTTAACAAAGCCGTTTACTAAAGCGGAGCTAAGGGAAGCTGTTTCAAAAGCATTTGAAAAAAGCAAGGAATCCAGAGCCAACTTAAGAGAAAAACCGACTACCGTTTTATACGGAGATATGGTTGGCGCCTCGGAGGGTTTTTGCCAGGTTGCCACAATAATAGATAGAGTAAAGGATAATAAGGCAACCGTACTTATAAAAGGAGAAAGTGGTACCGGAAAAGAACTAGTAGCAAGAGCTATTCATTATTCGGGCAAATACTCCCGTGCACCTTTCGTTGCGGTAAACTGTGGAGCCATCCCTGAGAATCTACAAGAAGCCGAACTTTTTGGCTATCAAAAAGGTGCCTTTACGGGAGCAAACGAAAACAGAAACGGTTTCTTTCAAGCGGCGCAAGGGGGTACGCTGTTCTTAGACGAAATTGGGACGGCATCCCTTGCAGTACAAACAAAATTATTACGTGCCTTACAAGAAAAAGAAATTTCCAGAGTTGGCTCAAGAAAAGTAGAAAAAGTAGACATACGCATTATTGCAGCCACAAATGCCGATCTTGTTGAAGGAATTAAAAACAAGACGTTTAGGGAAGACCTCTATTATAGGCTAACCGTTGTAGAAATAATGGTACCTCCCCTTAGGGAACGTAAATTGGATATTCCATTATTAGTAGAAAAATTTCTTCGTAAATATGGTGTAGAATATAAGGACCGTCTTTTGAGAATTTCCCCAGAAGCGATTAGTATTTTAAAGCGCTACAACTGGCCCGGAAATATTAGAGAGCTAGAAAATGTTATACAACGGGCAGTAATTATGGCAGATGGACCAATTGAAATAAAAGACCTTCCTGACTTTTTAAAATTTGAAATAAATTTCCCCGACTCTAAACTACTTCCACTTAGGGAGATGGAAAAAGAATATATAAAACGGGTTTTACTACACACGAAAGGAAACAAAACCAAAGCCGCAGAACTACTTCAAATAGATCGCAAAACCTTGCGCGACAAACTCAATTGAATCCAGCCCATAGGTTTCTTCACGACATTACTTGTTACTGTAAACAGATGGGTAAAATTTCCCCGGTTGAGGAGTTTCTCCCCACTTTGGATATTACTTTATATTATATTTTTTAACCTATCAATCTGATTTTCAAATAACTAAAATAATTTGATGTAGCTAGCTATTTAATAGGAACAAATTTTGCTTTACTAGGAGAAAACATATGAAACTTAGAAACCGGTTATAAGATTATAGATGAAATATGGAAAGCTCGTACTAGAAAAAAGTGATTTCGCGTTGATAAAGCAATATGAACGCACAAACCTTACCTACGAGGACTACGCCCATAAGAACACCTTGGATACCTTAAAAAATTTAATGTCCAACGCTATAATCTTAGAGGCAGAACGAATGCCATCGGACGTTATACAACTGTATTCTAAGATTACGGTCACATGCAACTCACAATGGCAGGAAGAATTTACCTTGGTGGCTCCATCCGAAGAAAACATCAAAAAGAACAAAACATCGGTGATGAGCACCTTGGGAGCTTCTCTCATCGGAATCTCAGAAGGAGATAGTATAAAGTATGGTCTGCCCGGAAGCACTATATTTTTAAAAATAGAAACTGTGGTAACTACTAAAATAAAAGCTAATCTATCGCCTTCAAAAGCAGAAGCGAGCACTAGTGTTTCCCAAGATTCAAGAATTTTAACTTTAAAAACATAACTATGATGAAATTAATTATGACCCTGTTCCTAGCATTAAGCCTGCTAACCGCTAAAAACAATTCAAAACCTAATCAGCAAAACCCACAGGTAGGCGATATTTATGAAATTGGAAAACCTGAAACAAGGACCTACAGACACATTAATTTCCCCAACCCAAACTTCATTATTAAGAAAGGTGGCGTTGCCAATTACAAACGTGCAGTAGGGAAAAAAGTAATCGTAACCTCGGTTAAGAAAAAAAAGGATGGAACTAATCAAGTAACGATAAAACGAGAAGACGGTGGTCGTTTTTTTGGAAGCCATACCTTCATATCCGCAAATTTTGAGGAAGCACTGGAGGCAGGAGAATTACAGTTCTAGTAAAAATTTTGGTTGGTTGATATAATCTACTCGGTCTATAAATTATTTTGTTTTGCTCAAAACAAAGACAATGACCGGGTGGATTTTGTTATATAATATTAACATGCTAACATAATATAATCATGAATTCTAAAAAATAGAAAATGTTCACAAAACTTACAGTGTTACAACGAATTTCAGTAGGCCTAATCTTAGCTATTGCCTTTCTTTTGGTGTTGTTTTCCAACCGATTGGATAATAGACACTTTGAAACCATTCAAAACACGGTAAACTCGGTATACAAGGATAGGGTTGTGGTACAGAATTTAATATACGAACTAAGTACTATTTTACACAAAAAAGCATTACGGTTCAGTTTGGATCAAACAAATTACGAAGCGTTCACCATTGAAAATAACGAAGTAGCTACTATTCTTACCGCATTCAGGAAAACAGAATTAACTTCAAAAGAGTACAATCTACTTCTTGAATTAAGTGAAGATTTTGACCATTTTTTAACTCTAGAAAAAAAAATGATTAGCCCCCAAGTAACTGCGCATCAAAAAACAGAGGTGCTAACAGCTCTTAATTCAATGAGGCAACAGCTAGATGGTCTGGCCAAAATACAGCTAGAAGAAAGTGAACAACTGACAGAACTTTCAAATAAATCCTTGGGTATGAACGTATTAATGTCAAGATTGGAATTAGGCTTAATGATTGTTATCGGTATCGCCATGATGGCACTCATCTTTTATCCCATCAAAAAGAAGGACACCAACACAAAAGACTAATTTAAAGATTCAAAAAAAATAGTGCTATGACAGAACATACAAAAGAATCTGTATAACATCTACAATTTATATGGATTGCTCCCTCATTAATAAATAAAGATGCCATACGTTCTTTTAATGAATATTGGGATTGGTTGGAAGACACATATATTCAACATGGTATTTTTTCTTACATCATAATAACATGAAAAAAGGGCAGAACCATTAGGCTTGTACACCAGTTACTTTGAAAAGGATATACTATTAAGAAGTAAACCTGAAAATGAGAACTCAATTTCAAAATGTATTCTAAAAAGTAGCAATTACAAGCCTAATTCTTTGTCTTATAAATAGTGCTGATTTAAGAAATCTAAGTCTTTGAGTTGTAAGTAATGAAAACAGCAAAAATTCTAAAAATGAAATACAAAAATCTAATTGTAGAAAAAAAAGAATACGTAATTCTAAAACGCGTACTCAACATATCTGGCTACCAGCAAGACCTAACGCTACGTAAAGCTGTGGGCAAATTATCAAGGGAATTGGAATCGGCAAAAATATGTGACGAGATAGACATGTCGTCAAATGTAGTGCGCTTTAATTCCGAAGTTACTATTGTTTCAGAAAACGGGTGGCAAAAAAAATTTCAATTGGTATTACCAAAATCAAGCGATGTAAAGAACAACAAAATATCCTTATTAAGCCCAATGGGAGCTGCCGTAATGGGTTACGCCGAGGGTGATTCCCTAATCTGGGAGTTTCCATCTGGGGAACAAACGCTTACTATAAAAAAAGTAGAGCAGGAAAATATTCAACCCAACGTAAACGTGATGTTATGAACGCTATATAACCATTTTATAGTCATGAAACGGATGATAAGATTATGATAAAAAAGAACCTTTTAGAAATTATAAACTGGACCGATGATTTAGAATACATAAATGAAGACCTAGAGTATCTTTTAGATATAGAAGGTTGCATACGTAACAATACCGAGTTATATCAACATTTATATGGGTTAAAAAAGGAAAATCAATTGCGATTAGGAGAGTTATACTAATACGAAGGCACTGTTAGAAGTACACGCGAATGCGACACCTCGGAGTGTGACGCCTTTTGTCTTTCTAACCATAAAAAAACGCGAACAAATTTCCTTACCCACTTGAATAAATATAGAAGCATTAAAGCAAAAGTGTTTTCTAAAATAGTGCAGATTCCAAGGTAATATCACTCAGTTGGTTTGCATAGGTGTAGATTATCTTTCTTAACAGATACCTTTAAATATTAAGAATATATATATATCCAATAGATACCCTTTCCATACTGTTTAATAAGGTGATGATGCATTAATCCCATTTCTTTATTCTCAGATAAATTCCGTTAAAAAAGTGAACACATCAAGTACAATATCTAGAACATAATACGAGAGCGACCTGAATATGACAAAACAATCCTGTAGAAGTTTTTACAAACAGTATTCCTAAGTTACTTTTGTAATATCCACATGATAATCGACCTAAAATAATAAGTGTCGTAAAACTTACGTATGAAAGACGGAGCAGACAGAATACTATATAATTATTTATTAAAAACCGGCATGAGCGAAAGCGTGGCCGAGTACCTGAACATGGGTATATTTTTACTTGCCATTCTCATTTTTGCCTATATTCTGGATATTATTGCTTGGAAAATACTGCGTTCCTTATCCATTAAGTTAGCAAGAAAATCAAAGACCAATTTTGATAATTTTTTGGTCAACCATAAAGTGCCGCGTTATGTAGCCCACCTCTTACCTTTAATTTTGCTATTTGACTTGGTTCCCTTGGCATTGACCGATTTTAAGTACGCAGCAACTATTGCAGAAAAAGCACTTCAGGTCCTATTTGTGGTACTCGCTATTACCATAGTAAAAAAGGTACTTCGAAGTACGAACGATTATCTAAAAACCAAGTCAAGGTTCCGGGATAAGCCAATGGACAGTTACATTCAAGTGTTCATGATATTCATCTGGATTATTGGTATACTCACCATATTTGCCATAATAACGGAAGTGAGTATCTTTAAATTCTTTACCGCCTTAGGAGCCGGTTCCGCTATAATCCTATTGCTATTTAAAGATTCTATCCTAGGGTTTGTAGCTAGTATGCAGGTAAGTATCAATGACATGGTACGCATTGGTGATTGGATTACATTTGAGAAATATGGTGCAGATGGAGATGTAGTAGAGATTACCCTGGCTACGGTGAAAGTTCAGAACTTTGACAAGACCATTACCACCATTCCAACCTATGCCCTGATTTCCGATTCTTTCAAAAATTGGCGTGGGATGCAGGATTCTGGAGGAAGACGAATCAAAAGAGCCTTGATCATTAGTCAAAAAAGTATTAGCTTTCTTTCCGATGATGATATCAACAATCTGCAAAAAATTGAATTGGTAACTCCCTATCTTAAGAATAGAAATCAACAAATTAAGGAGTATAATACCCTAAATAACGCCAACAAGGAATTAGCTATAAACGGAAGAAATCTCACCAATTTAGGTGTATTTAGAAAATATATTACCGAGTATCTAGAGAATCACTCAGCTGTAAACAAAGGAATGACACTGATGGTGAGGCAACTCGCCCCTACCCCACAGGGCATTCCTTTGGAAATATATGCCTTTAGCGCTGATAAACGTTGGGAAAACTATGAATATGTGATGGCCGATATTTTTGACCATCTCTTTGCAGCGCTACCCTTTTTTAAATTAAAGGTTTTTGAGTTGCCAACGACCTTAGAAACTTAAAATCAGAACATCTAACGGTTGAAAATTTGAAAAAGTCCTATCTTGGAACTGTAAATAATGTACCATGGAAAGAAGAAAGTTCATTGGCCAAACCGCTTTAGCTGCTTTATGTAGTGCCTTGGGTACAGAAATCGTATTTGGCAATCATCTGCCAGACCGCTACATTCCGGTAGGTTTACAAGATCCAGATCCGTTTGCTTTGTTCAATAAAGATAGTAGCATGGTACTCCTGAACGATCGGCCATGGAATATGGAGGCGCAGGCACATCTTTTGGATGACAAGATAACGCCCAACAAGTATATTTTTATTAGGAACAATGGCTTGGTTCCCGAAAACATAGATGCGGATAAGTGGACTTTGACTATAGACGGTGAATCGGTTGGCAAGACAAAGACTTATAGTTTGGCAGAGCTAAAATCAAAATTTCAGCAACATACCTATCAACTTACGCTAGAATGCGGCGGTAACGGTCGCTCAGAATATAACCCTCCGGCAAAAGGAAACCAATGGACTATAGGTGCTGTTTATTGTGCAGAATGGACCGGCATTAGGTTGCGCGATGTTTTGGAAGATGTAGGCATAAAAAACGATGCAGTATATATAGGTTACCATGCCATTGACCAACATCTTAGTAGAGATCTAAAAAAAGAACCTATTTCTCGCGGTGCTCCAATGACTAAAGCATTGCAGGATGAAACCCTGCTCGCCTTTCAGATGAACGGAGAGGATATTCCTTTAGTGCATGGGTATCCACTGCGATTGGTTGCAGGAGGTTGGCCTGCTTCGGTTTCGGGTAAATGGGTACAGCGCATTAGTGTTCGCAACAAAGAACACGACGGCTCTAAAATGCAGGGAGATGCCTATCGGGTCCCATGTAACCCTGTAGCGCCAGGAGAAAAAGTTTCTAATGAAGATATGTGCATTATAGAGTCGATGCCTGTTAAATCGTTAATTACATATCCCAAAACGGGGGCAATGATTAGTGAAGGAACTAAGTTAAATATAAGAGGCCATGCATGGGCTGGGGAACTGGAAGTTTCTAAAATGGAATATTCCATCGATTTCGGAGCTACCTGGAAGGAATGTCCTATAGAGAAGCCTGCAAACCGTTTGGCATGGCAACATTTTACTGCAGAAGTAGATTTTCCTAAAAAAGGGTATTACGAAATATGGTCTCGGGCCACCGATAGCCAAGGAATAGCGCAACCTATGCTCATTCCTGGGTGGAACCCAAAAGGATACCTTAACAACGCATGCCAACGAATAGCTATAAAAGTTACCTAATCGTATGGAGGACAAGAATACTAAATTTAGGAAAGGTGTGCATGGTGTTTATAGGCTGATGCTCATACTGTTCTGTTGTTTAGGAGTAATCGCCATTATGGGTATTTACGTTATGATCAATCCCAAGGCATCGGTGTTTAGCAATCAAGAACCAGATGAAACTATAGTAGCGGTTCCCCAAGAAGATGATTACGATAAAATTGAGAATGGTATACATGTGCGTACAGGGCTAATAGATGCTCCTGGACTCATGGAGACGGTTACTAATTGTACCAACTGCCATTCCTCCAAACTGGTAACGCAGAACCGTATGAGCGCAGAACGTTGGAAAGCTACCATCCGTTGGATGCAAGAGACCCAAAACTTATGGGATTTAGGTAAAAACGAAGATGTAATTATCAATTATTTGGTAGAAAACTATCCTCAAAAAACAAGCGGAAGACGAAAAGCCCTAAGCGAAATTGAGTGGTATGTTTTAGAGCAATAATTTGGTGGTTTTAACACCCACTTAGTAATTGGATAGAAACTTTTTTAGCTGTAGTAAAAGCATTACGATAAACTATTGCTAACATTAAAATGACTTTATTCATCCTCAAATCTAAAAGTGTAGAACGATTATAGAGCAGAATAAAATGAAAAGTAAGGAGTTGTGTTTACGCGGTAATCCAAAGCAACAAAACATAATAATCGCTTATTAATATTTGTAAAGAAGCAATGCCACACGAAGCTCACTGAACTTCAAGATTGAAGTTAAACGCTATAAATCAACGCGTGAAAATTTCTTATTTTGGTTCCGTAAGACCTTAGATTTTTAACACAGTTTCTATGAAAATCCCTTAAGCTTGTTAATATATTTTTATCTCTCTTCATAATATTTTTCCTTTAAACATTTCATAAAGCTACAAATTAGCTCATTATATTTACAATTAATTAACGTTAAATTTACATATAAAGTATCCTGACATCCTTTTTTCTTGAAAAAAATCAAGCTTCGTACCAGTTTTTGGAATACCAAAACATTAAGGAATAGACACCATAAACATCTGGATACATTGTTGTTAAAAGCAAGGAATAGTTTTAGAATTCCATAAAACGACCGTTTTCTTGTACAATGAGATTCATTTTTTTACTTAATTTTAGAAGAACATGTTTATCCGCCGATATTACACATATATTTTTCTTTTCGCCATCTCTTGGTGCGCTGCCCAAAAACCGTTCGCAACCGGTAACGCTATTCCCGCGAACGCCATTGATGCCGAAAAAATCTATTTACAGTTGACAGGCAATGCGTTCAACACATCGGAGATAATATGGTTCAAAGCGGTCGTTACAAATGCTTTTGATAACTCCCTCTCCAAAATTAGCGGTGTTCTACACGTAGAATTGATTGACCCCATCGACGAACAAATTGTAGACCATAAAGTACTGAAGTTAAAAAACGGTGTAGCCGAAAGCTTTTTTCAGCTGCATGCCAATTATCAGGAAGGCAAATATTTGATACGGGCGTATACCGAATGGAACAAAAACTTCGGTGCCGATTTCATCTTTTCAACCTATGTGGATGTCTTCCATTTCCAAAGACCGGAAGATAAAATCGACCCTATTCGGAATATTACAGTTAACAAAGAATTAAATGGTGAAACAATTTCCGTAGCTGCACTACTGTTTCCGAACGAAGTTGACAGTCTGTATAAAGGCAACGCTATGCTTTATTTAAATTGGGAAGATGGAACCGATTCTATTGATATCAAACAAAAAAGAGGTAGATCCGTTCCTGTGGAGTATAAGATACCAAATGATGTAAAGATTATTGGTTATCGTTTAAAAACCGGAAATAAAAGCTATTCCAAATCCATTGTTTTGGATACAAACGAGGGTTCCTTAAACTTTTTCCCCGAAGGAGGGGCGTTGGTAAACGATATAAAAAGTACCATAGGTTTTAAGTATCTAAACTATAAAGGGAAGGGAGCAGAAGTAAAGGGGATTATAGTAGATCAAGATGATAACGAGTTGACCACTTTTGAAAGTAATCCCCTAGGCATGGGCAAAGTAGTCTTGCTGCCAGAAATAGGTAAAAGCTATTTTGGGATAATTAAGTCTAACGATGGCACTTCGTATAAATATCCTATTCCAAAGGCCAAACCCGTGGGTTCAGTTATGCGTGTAATTTCTATAAATCAATTGAAACTTATTGTTTTAAATGCGAAACCGGCTATAACCGATAGCATTTTCATAAAATTGTACCACCGAGGCAAGGATATTTACATTCTAAAGGCATTGATGAAAAATGGAACATTTAATTATCCTTTCGCTAGCAGCAGCTTGCCAGGCGGACTTATAGGCGCAACTTTATATGATTCAGAGCATAGGCCGATAGCCGAACGCCATTTTTACAATCATAAACCAGAAGATCATTTGGATATCAAAATTGAAGTCAGCCAAAGCGAATATGAAACCCGTGATAGTGTAATCGTTCGCATTCGTTCGACTAAAGGAAGCGCACCCAAACCGGCCTCTATCTCTCTAATGGCAGTAAATAAAAATTATTTTGAACTAACCAATCCTGTTCAAAATAACATAACTTCCTATTTTATGTTGGAATCGGATATCAGGGGCAAAATCGAGGATTCCGCTTATTATTTTGAAAATGAACAGAATCTTAATGATTTGGACTATCTGATGCTTACCCAAGGCTGGACAAACTATAAATACGACAAGCCCTATACACCCAAACTAAACCAACCTGAAAAGGGACTGAGACTTTCGGGCTATGTAGGGGGCGTCCAGAATTTAAAAAAGAAAAAGCGTTTTGAAGATGAAAAGTTTGATTTGACCTTGATGACCTACGGGGAAAATAGCAATGTATACCAACAAGAAATTGATAGAACGGGGTATTTTAATTTTAGTTTGCCGGATAGCCATGAGGAAGGTGAGAAATTCCTAATTCAACCGGCATCTTCTGCTCGTGAAAATACTTCCTTTAAAGTAAACATAAACGAAAGAAAAATCCCCGAGATCGAATATAAAATTGAGGCGATTATAGCTCCCGTTGATAGCGTAATAGAAAAAACGATGACCGATAGAATTGTAAGAGAAATCGCCAGAGACCCCTATTTACTGCCTAATACCATAGCTTTGAACGAAGTAGTAGTAAGTGACTATATTTTGACTCCGGAAAGGGAAGAAATGAAAAAATTGCACGGTATGCCAGAATTTGTCGTTAATGCCAAGGAACTTCTGGCCAAGGAAAAAAATTGGACCGGTAGGCTTCATTCATGGCTATTGTACAATTTCCCTCTAGAGCTTAATGTTAGAAGGGTACTAGAAGTTAATGTTATAATAGAAGAAGATCCTTCGGGTTTTTTGTATGCCGACGTTTTTGGCGCAGATTTTACATATGTGGTAATTGACGGTAAACCCGTAAATCAAGAAAACTACAGCATAATTCCAAACATTCCTATACACGCCGTCAAAAGTGTTGAGTTGATTAGAAATTCGGGTACTGCCAACAACAGCTATTATTGTGAGGTATTTCCTTTTACCTGTCATACTATTCCACCTCCAAAATCTCCCGCAATATTGGCAATTTACACCTATGCGGGCAAAGGGCTTTTTGGGGCTTTTCCAAGCAAAACAAATTTGTTGCAAGCTTTCACTCCTGCGTTTTCTCCAAAAAGGGAGTTCTATAGCCCAATCTATGATAGTCCGGACGATAACGGAAATATCCCAGATTTAAGAACATTGATACATTGGCAACCCAATATTAAAACCGACGCCCAAGGAAATGCAACCGTGAAATTTTTCAATGGCGACATTGCGGGAAAAGTGATCATTATTTGTGAAGGCATCTCCACTAGCGGAGTTGGAATAGGACGGGGCGAAATATCTTACGATATTCTAGAATAGGGTTTAGCGTTGATTTTTCTATTGGGTTAGAATACATCATTTAATGGCCATAAGGCTTAAATTAGTTGTAAAATCATACCTGATTGCTCAGATTGTTGCTTTTTTACAGTATCGGCACATAAACCATAAATGGAGATAAAAAAAGCCTAAATATTCCCTACTTTAGATAATGGCAGTGCATAGGTTTATAGCCATACAAAAAATTACTACCAGCAACGGCACACTGGCCGACTTCCTTAAACTGCCGGACTTGGGCACTTGTATTCCTAATTCATAATTCTCGTAAGTTGAAAATAGCGCGCGTAGCTATCGGGAATTTGCGCAATATCCAATAGGCTTCCTTCAGGTATATAAGGATATATTTCGTCATAGTTCTTCACTTCAAACATACCCATTCGCTTACTTATGTGTTCGCGCCTTAGTTCCTCGGGGCCGTTTAAACCGGCCGCGGCAATAAGCTCCAAACAACTTTTTACGGTTGCGTTATGAAAGTTTTTGACCCTAGGGGCCTTATCGGAAACCACAAGACCTTTCATCAGCGACTTGTTCTGGGTCGCTACACCCACAGGGCATGCATTGGTATTACACTGCAAGGCCTGTATGCAGCCAACGGCCAACATCATGGCACGCGCACTATTACAACCGTCCGCACCAAGTGCCATTGCTCTAGCCATATCAAAACCTGTAATAATCTTACCGGCCGCAATAACCTTAATTTCCTTTCTAAGGTTAAAGCCTACCAAGGTGTCATGCACAAAGATTAATCCTTCGCGCATTGGCATTCCCATGGTATTGGAAAATTCAACAGGGGCGGCACCAGTACCTCCCTCGCCACCATCTACGGTAATGAAATCCGGTGTAATGCCTGTGAATACCATAGCCTCGCAAAAGTCCATGAATTCTTGCTTTCTACCAATACATAGCTTAAATCCGACAGGCTTTCCGCCTGACAATTTCCGTAATTTTTCAATAAAATACATAAACTGAATTGGGTCGCTAAACGCACTATGGGATGGCGGTGAATGTACCGCAACTCCCGGTTGCACGTGTCTAATCTTTGCTATTTCAGGCGTATTCTTAATAGCCGGCAAAATGCCACCGTGTCCCGGTTTTGCACCTTGGGAAAGTTTAATTTCTATCATCTTTACTTCGGGCCTTATCGCATTTTCACGAAAAGTCACCTCATTAAAAGTCCCGTCATCCTTTCTACAGCCAAAATAACCGGTTCCTATTTGCCAAATCAAATCTCCTCCTGGTTGTAAATGATAATCGCTAATGGCGCCTTCTCCTGTATTATGAGCAAAATTTCCCATCTTGGCACCTTGGTTCATGGCTAAAACCGCGTTCTTGCTCAAGGAACCATAACTCATTGCGGAAATATTTAAAAGACTGGAAGTGTAAGGTTGTTTGCAATCTTTCCCTCCAATTAACTATTCTAGGAAATTCTCCTAGATTCTGAGGATTGCTCTTAGCGTACATAGAATGTTCCATCCACTCATAACCAGATTGGTACAGGTCCATTTGTGTACCAAAAGGTTCGGTATCCGTTTCTCCCTTCGCCCTGCGATATACGGTAGATCTTAAAATACGGTTCAAGGGTTTGCCTTCCGTATCGGTCTCCACAAAATACTGCATGATTTCCGGGCGTATAGATTCCAGTACATACCTCATCCTACCTAATACCGGAAAATTACGCCGAATCGTATGCTCGGTCTGCAGCATATCAAAAATACCCATGATGATTAACGGAAATACGACTACAAAAGCCCATAAAATCGATAATTGAAAAAACGAAATGCCAATTATTAATGTAATAAGGAATAAAGAAATTAGAATAAAATATTCACGTACTTTCATAAGGGTAGGTATTTTCTACCCTTCAAAGATAAGCATCAAAGCAAAGCGTAAAGATTAGCCGTAGCGAATAATCAGCCATTTAGAACTACCGTCTAACAAAACCCGAACCGTTTTATCGCAAAGAAAGCTTATTGAAATAGTTCGCTTCGCTAAAAAGTCGTTTCATCTTCAATTTTAGACGTTTCAGTTAAAAAGCTTCGGTTTTAGGTGGTTATCCATTGTACTTTTGTTTAACAAATCAAAGAAAATTAATAACAAAAATATAATAGTATGAAAAAAGCATCAACAATTCTAAGTTTATTACTCTTGGGTGCTACAATGGTTTCTTTTAAAGCAAGCCCTCAGTGCCAGACAGAATGCAATAATATTGATATAAAAGATATCGATCTAATAGAAGTTGAAGAAGAAATTGAATTAGGTTTCGACACCGCTCAGTACTTACCAAAAGGTTTTGACCCGTATGCAGGTATGTTTACTGCTCATGAGGATTTAGGATTAATTGAGGTTGAGGAGGAAATAGAACTAGGTTTTAATGCAAAGGACTATTTACCAGAAGGTTTTAATCCATACAAGGGTATGATATTCGCAATAGAAGATATTGTTGTCATAGAAGAAGAGGAAGAGTTTATTTTGGATTTCAATACTAAGAAATATCTTCCAAGAAGCTTTGATGCCTTAGCCAAGTAATTTCAATTTAGTTAGCATCTTGTATTGGATAGCTGACCGTTTTGAACCCATAGTATCTTCGGGCGGAGTGGAGAATGTTTTATTCTCGGCCCCGCCCGAATTGATTTTAAACACAAGGCAGAACCTTAATTTTTAGTACGCTATTTCCCTTAAAATTGATGTATTTTTGAAATATGCACAAGCATTGTCCCATATGGCCGTAAGACACGTTAAACAATCCTCTATAATTAAAATTGCTATTTTATTGGCTATTTTGGTTTCCGTACCCAAAACCATATTCATTTATGATATGGTGAGTAAAGACGAAGCGTTTTTGGGGGCGTGGATCGCAGATCTGGTCTACCGCCTTGTTTTTTTCTTTTTGTTCTCTTGGACCATTTTACAGATCAATGCCAATGTGGGATACTCCAAATACAAATGGTCTACCTCTGTTCGTTTAAGCGTCATGGTACTCATCAACATAGCAGTATTAATAGGGACGCTAAGCTTTTTTGAATTCTTATACCCCCACGTGATTCAGATAGAAATGAATCCAAGGGATAAGGGTTTCTTAGCCTTTACTTATACGATTTTACTCTTGGCCCTAGTCTTTATTGGTAGGATACTACGCTTACAGGTAGAAAAACAGGAAACGAGAATAGAGAACGAACACCTGAAACAACAAAGTCTACAGAACGAGCTAATCGCGCTTAAAAACCAAGTAGACCCTCATTTTCTGTTCAACTCTCTTAACTCCTTAACCTCCCTTATTAGGGACAACGAACCAGCCACCCAATTTGTAAAAAAACTATCCTATATGTACCGCTATATTTTACAGAGTGGCGATAGTGATCTGGTTAGTGTTAAGGACGAACTTAAATTTTTGGAAAGCTACACCTATTTAATGCAAACCAGGTACCGAGATCGTTTTACCATAGACATCAATATAGAACCTCACTATTTGGAGCAGGAAATTCCCCCTTTAGCGCTACAGCTATTGGTGGAAAACTCGGTAAAGCATAATGAAATTTCGGAAACCAATCCCTTAAAAGTTAGTGTTTACTCTAAAGACGGATCACTTTTTGTTGACAACCCGATAAGGCTAAGGAAAACCTTTACGGAGGGTACCAAGAACGGGCTATTAAACCTAAAAAAACGATATATCTTATTGTTGCGTAAAGAACTTACAGTACGCACGGAAAATGATATCTTTAGCGTACAACTTCCTTTAATTAAACCTCTATGAACGTAGTAATCGTAGAAGACGAGCTAGCGGCAAGCGATAATCTTACCTATTTATTAGAGCATATCGACAGTACTATCAAAGTAGTTAAGGTATTGGATTCGGTAAAGGCTTCGGTAGCCTATTTTTCTAAAAATCAGACCGCAGAACTTGTATTTATGGACATTCATTTGGCTGATGGTCTTTCCTTTGAGATTTTTGAACAGATTTCAATTACTATTCCAGTTATCTTTACCACAGCTTACAACCAGTATACCCTCAAGGCGTTTAAAGTAAACAGTATAGATTATCTTTTAAAACCCTTGGACCAAGATGAGCTCTCCGATGCCCTTCAGCAATTTAAAGAACAAAAGCCGGAAGCAAACATTGCGAACGACCAAATAAAGGGTTTGCTGGATTTGGTAAAAGAAAAAGAGCGCAGTTACAAGACCACCTACCTTATTAGCCACAGAGACCAGCTCATTCCATTAAAAACGGCAGATATTGCTTATTTTATAATCGATAACGGACTTGTAAAGGCCACTACTTTTGATCGCAAAACCTACACCGTTGATGAGAAATTAGAAGAGCTGGAAGAAGAGTTGGACCCCAATAATTTTTACCGAATTAATCGCCAATGTATTTTAAGGCGCGATGCCCTATCCAAAATAAAACAATATTTTAACGGAAAGCTTATTGTAGAGGTTACGCCAGTTGCTTCCGAGCAGATTATCGTAAGTAAGGCAAAAGCTCCCGATTTTAAGACTTGGGTGGCGAACTAGGAAAAGCATGTAAGTAATAAATTTTGATGCCCATAAAGAAATTAAAAACACGTACTCTTCCCTTTACAACCTTGAGATTAACTACACCAAGCCAATTAGTTTTCAGACTTCTCCCAACCATCTGGGCGTTTCCATCTTTTTGGGGCAGCAGGCTCTGGTTTTAGTCTAAATTCTTCCTTTTCTAACAAGCGCATGGCCTCTTGAACTCCTTTTTCCAATTGAGGGTCCTTGCCTTCCAATATCAATTTTGGTTCTTGGATTACCTCGATGTCCGGTGAAATACCTTCACCTTCCACGGCCCAATTTCCGTCCACATCAAAAAACCCACCTCGTGGCGCTACCATCTTTCCTCCATCAATAAAAAATGGCGTATCCCAAGTACCTACCAGGCCTCCCCAAGTTCGTGTGCCTACCAACGGACCGATTTGTTTAGCATGGAACATATAGGGTAACAAGTCCCCACCAGATCCAGCGTTCTCGTTTATCAACATCACTTTTGGTCCCCATATACCGGCAATGGGTGTAGTCCATGGACGTTTACTTTCAGAGCGACTATTGAAATAGCCAAAAAGTTCGCGCGACATAATATCGATCATATAATCTGCGGCAGAGCCACCACCGTTGTTTCGTTCATCTACAATGACTCCTTTTTTATCCTGTTGCGAAAAATAATAACGATTAAATGAAGTGAAGCCGCCTCCCGCGGTGTTGGGCACATACACATAGGCCAGCTTACCATTGGAAAGTTCATCTACCTTTCTTCGGTTACCTTCCATCCAATCATAGGTGCGCAGGCCGCGTTCACTATCTACGGGTTTAACTAAAATATCACTACCGCCCAATGTACTGGGTTTAGAATTAACGGTTATGGTTATCTCCCTGCCGGCAGTTTGCTCCAATAAATCATATGGATTCTGCCCTTCGGCCAATTCCTTCCCGTTAATTTTTATTATATAGTTTCCTGGGCTCACTTCATTACCTGGTTGGGCGAGCGGTGCGTACAAATCAGGGTTCCAATTTTCGCCACTATAAATCTTTTCTATTTTATAAAATCCATTTTCCAATGATAGATCCGCGCCCAACAGCCCTACCGGTACCTCCGTAAGGTCAGGGAAGTCGCCACCATATACAAAAGAATGCCCAACGGAAACCTCTCCGCTTAAAATATCAACTAGATAGTTGAGGTCAGTACGATGGCGTACATGTGCTACCCAAGGGGCGTACCACTCATAAACCGTGTCCCATGGTGCGCCGTGAACATTATCTACATACAAAAAGTCGCGCATAAAACGCCACCCTTCTTTGAAAATTTGCTTGTACTCCTGAGTAGGATCAATTTTTATTTTAATATCGATATTCAGTTTGTCCTTTAGGCCATCGGGTTTTGCATCGGTTCCGGACAGCAGCCAAGCCCCATTTTGGTTTAAAAGTATGTTTTTTCTGTCCGCTGAAACTACCATTTCAGATACTCCAGTAGCATAAACTTCAGCTTCCATTTTTTCTATATCGTACTTATGTAGTGTAAGCGCTGTTGCGTTGGGAATACTTTCCGCTATAAAAATAGTATTCTCCGGCCCTTTGGCTAGGGCCATATAATTACGGTCTTCCAAATCTAAGGCCACTATCCTGTTGAAAATACCATCGGCATCCAATGTAACGGTTACAGCTTTGGTGTCTTCCTCGGTTTCTTTTTCCTTCTTTTTGCCCTTCTTTTTATCCTTATCGTCCGGTAATTCTTTTTTTAATTCCTCTTTATCGCTTTTAGGAAGCGTGGGGGCTTTATCTGTTTTGGATAAAACAATCGCGTATAAGTTTCTTGTGAGGTTTGTATCGTAGGAACTCATGTCCAACCAACCAGATTGTAGCCCATAATTGGTACTTGCAAGAAAATAGAGGTATTTGCCGTTTATGTCCCACACGGGACTTATGGCATCGGCCATACCATCTGTTAATTGCTCGGTTTGTTTTGTGGTTATATTGTAGGCAAAGATAGTCTTGAAATGACTTTTCAGTTGCTTTGGGTAGGCAATCCATTCACTGTCGGGAGACCAAACGGGATTTAATGTACGGTTAGGGTGTGCGTACGTATCAGCGGCTACCTTATCTACATTTCCGTTTTCCAGATTTATGGTCCAAATAGTATAATCGGTGTCCGAATAGGCAATATGATTTCCGTCGGGCGACCAATCTGGCTGAAAATAAAAAGTATGGTTAGGCAGCGTGTAATACTTTTGATTTGCCCCATCCTGATCAGCGACCACTAGCTCATATTCACCGCTCTTATCTGAAAACCAAGCTATTTTATCACCTTTAGGAGACCATACGGGAGTTCTATCGGCAATCCCTGGAGAATTGGTTACGTTTTGCCAAGTACCATTTTCTTTAGGTATCGTAAAAATTTCGCCCCTATGTTCAAAAATGGCTCGTTTCCCCGTGGGTGATATATTCGGATTCGTTAATTGCATCGACTTTACATCTTCCCAACGGGATCTCGCAAAGTTCATATCGCCGTTTACAAGAATGTTCAGCTGCTTTACCGAACTTGTTTCAGGATTTAGTAAATGAAGATAACCTCCTTGCTCATAGATGATCTTTTCGCTGTCGGAATCAAGACTTTTAACATCGAATTTCTTATGAAAGGTTATTTGTTCCTCCATTTTCGTTACGATATCAAAAGACCAAATATTGCTAGTATAATCTCTTTCAGAAATATAATATACTTTAGTATTCAACCAAACGGGGTCTAAATGTCTTTCTTTAGTGGGTTGAGGAACAGTGGTTAATTCCTTGGTTTCGGTATTCAAGATCCAAATCGGAACAGCCTGCCCGCCCCTATAATTTCGCCATTCGGCATCCCACGCACGTAAGGGTACATAAGCGATGTACTTGCCGTCGGGAGATATTTCGCCAAATGCCGCATTGGATAGTTCTATGGCTGTTGGAAAACTTCCATCTACGGCAACACTATAAAACCTATCGGTAAATGTGGGAACGGCCTCCCTCCCTGAACTGAATAAGACTTCTCCGGTAGGCGTCCATCCCTGCACAATGTCATTACTTGGGTGAAAAGTCAGGCGTTTAGCCTCTCCACCACCTGCAGCTATTACATAAACATCTATATTCCCATCATATTCTGCGGTAAAGGCTATTAATGTTCCATCTGGGGAAAAATGTGGCGAAAATTCCGAACCCTCATTGCTTGTTAGGCGGATGGCATCTCCTCCATTGCTGGAAGTCTTCCAAAGATCATCTGCATAAACAAATACTACCTCGGAACCAAAAACTGTGGGCTCTCGAAGCAACTGTGTGCCTTGGGCAAAGGCTTGGGGATTTACGGATAAAAATAGGATAAGTAGTAGATGTCTCATAAGGAAGGTTTTACGAATGGAATGGTATACGCTTTGACACATGAAAAAGTCTAGCCATTTCACAATGAAAGTATCTAAAAACGCGGATATCAACAACTAAATTATACTAAAGTATTTCTACCGATACTTTACAAATTATTGTTTTGATATATTTTTGAAGTAATCGAAAATAGTTGATATCCCAACTTGAAGTATGAATGACTTCAATTTTAAAAATAAATACAAATGGTTTTTTAAGCTAGTAACTTAATTTATTTAGCATCATTACAAAGCAGATAACCTACCTATGCATCCCGTCCAAAATTTCCATGACCTCCACCTTTTTACGCACGGATACAGGTACGTTTTCACCATTTTTTAGCATTAAATAGCCACCGTCGGTCTTTATGTATTCGCTGATATATTGCAGGTTCACCAAGTGACTTTGATGTATGCGCAGAAATTCATAACCCTTCAACATATCCGAAAAATACTTTAGGGTCTTGGTTACAAAAATTTTGCGTTTGTCCTTTAAGTGAAACATGGTGTTGTTACTGTCAGATTCACAACGCACAATATCATTTAAGCCTACAATGATGATTTTGTCCAAGGTATGCAAGGAAATCTTGTCGGGCTTTCTTTCTGGAGCCGCCAGGGTGTCCTTTAAAATATCCAAACGCTCTTTATTGGGTTTTAGCTGCTCTTTTGCCCTTTGTATGGCCAATGCCAAATCTTCTTGGGAATAGGGTTTTAACACGTAATCGATGGCCGCGAATTTAAAGGCGCGTATGGCAAATTCATCGCTGGCAGTTACGAAAATGATCTTCGATGTTAAATCGGGCACGATTTCTAAAATATCAAAGCCTGTACCATCGCCGAGCATAATATCCAAAAAAAGGATATCTGGCTGGTTTTTACGCAATAATTTAGCGGCTTCCACCACGCTTTGGGCGGTGCCCATGATTTCAATATCTTGATGGTTCGCTTGAATATCCCGCTGCAATAACTGCAAGGCGTCGGGCATGTCTTCTACAATAATGGCTGTAAGCATAGGGTTCTAATAATCAGTTTGTAAGGGAATTTTAAGGTGTATTCGGGTTCCTGCAACGCTACTGTCCGCATTCTTCAGTTCTGTAATTTCCAAGGCGTCTTTTCCAGAGATGGACTCCAGCCGTTCCTGTGTTACGGTAAGTGCCATGGATTGATGGTCGGTCTTCGTTTTGGCTTTTTGAGATTCAAAAATACCGAGTCCATTATCCGTAATGGAGCAATGAAGGAAGTCATTTTCCGTATAGAATTTAATGGAAAGTTCGCCCTTCCGTGGCCCTTTTAAAATACCGTGCCTAATAGCGTTTTCCACAAAAGGCTGTATCAACATGGGCGGAATCAAAATCTCCTCTGCATCGGGCGTTGTTTCTACAATAAGCTGATGGGTAAACGGCTTAGGGCTCATCAACTTTTCTACCTCGATATAATGGGTCAAGGTCTTCAGTTCCTGACTTAGGCTAATACTGTCCGTTCTGCTGTTGTTCAGCGTTTCGCGCAACAAAACGGCAAAACTATTAATGGTCGTGTCCATTTTCTGGGGATTGCTGTTTCCCATGGCCTTTATCCCGTTGAGGACATTAAAAATAAAATGTGGATTCATTTGCAGGCGCAGGGCTTTTTGCTCCAAGGTAAGCAAGTGGTTCTGCAACCGCAAACGCTCCTGTTCGCGTCTGTTTTTTGCTTTTATCCTTCGGATATAGAACAAGGCCAAAAGTCCTAACAGCACAACCGCAAAAGCGAGCATCGCCCATTGAAACCCTGGTTTTTTATGTAAGGGACTATCGATGAAAAAAGCGAATTGTATCGGCTCACTTTCCTGCCAGCGGTAGTTTCTGGACTGTACCGTAAACTGGTGCGTGCCATAGGCAAGACCTACCAAGTTTTGCCTGTTCTCCTTAGACCAAGGGCTCCATTCCGTTTCATTGAGTTTGTTACGGTATTGCACCTCGTTGGGGTGGCTGATATCTACCGTTCTGTAGGTAAATGCCAATTGGGTTTGGTCAGGGTTCAGTTCTAAAACCTTATCCTTCATAGTCCAGGTATCGGTAAGTACGGAATCCAAAACCTTATAATCTACGGCAACGGACGTAAACCTGATTTGCGGCTTTTGCGTTTGTACGGTATTCTCGCTTGGCGTGTATTGCGTTAATCCATAAATACCACCAAACCATAGGTTTCCAGCCTTATCCTTATCCACCGCATTTAGGCAGGTTTCTATTGTCAAAAATCCGTCGTTTCTACCAAAATGATACACATCTACAATCTCATTGGCCTCGTTAAGTTCTATTTTATCCACGCCGCGCTCGGACCCTGCCCATAAATAGCCTTGGTCGTCAAAAATGAGTTGGTATATATTTTCGGAAGACCCTTTTTTACTTCCTTTTAATTTCTGAAAAGTAGGTGTTTCACTTATTTCCGAATACCAAATACCACGCCCCGCAGTTCCTAAAAACAGCTGATTTTTATGAAAAAGAAGGGTTCCAATAGAAGTTTGACCAAGGAGCACCGAAGGGAAGTCCGCAACCGTATCCTTTTCTATAAAACCTATAGCGCCATTTCTAGTGGCATACCAAATACGCTCTTGAGTATCGGTTGCCATATCCTGTATTAACAAATCGGAAATACCATCTGCTTTACCAAAAGTCTTTCTTAGAACCAGACTATCATTCTCGGGGTAATAGTTAAATTTTACAATTCCGCTAGCATAGGTCGCCGCCCAGATATGATCTTTCCCTACTATGATTTTCCGAATCCAATTGTCTGGAAAACCGGTATCCATAGTCAGAACGTGATTTTTGATTCGTGTGATGGACAGCGTATCAAATTCAACTTGAAGTTGATCATCAATGCTTACCATTACACTATCTACCATTTTAGATTCTCGGAACATAAGTCCCATGCCATCCGAACCTACCCAGATATTTCCCTTAGCATCACTCGCGAGGGTTTTTATTTTTACATCGGTAAAATCCACAGGTATTTTTATAGGATGGATACCAAGTGAATCTATTCGCGTAAGCCCCTTTTCCGAACTGGAAATCCAAATATTATTATTAGCGTTATGTACCGCGTAGATGCGGTCTCCCTTTAAGCCCGAATCTTTGTCATAGTGGTTAAAATTATTCTGAAAATACTTGTAAAACCCTCCGCCCGATGTTGCGATCCAGATATTGGAATCTTTATCCTTTATGACTTTCCTCACGTGGGGCACGCTTAGGCCGTTTCTTGTATCAATACTTTTTATCTCATCATAACTTTCGGTGTTTATGACCGTAATACCCCTGTTATCAGTAACTACCCACAGTTGATCTTGATTTTGGATGGACATGGAATTGATCCGTTGTGGTTCTCGTATGAGTATGGTTTTATCTTGGTTTTTTATGTCGATTGCCCGAATACCGTCATTAAAGGTTGCGGCAAAAACAACATTGGCATGATGTAGTATTGATGTGAAATTATTGGTTTCCAATTTTGATATTTCACTTGCATCTCCGCTTAGTTCCGTAAGTTTCCAAAGTCCGTTATTGGTCGCCAACCAGTAAAAAGCCCCATCAAAATATATCTCGTTTATGCCACTGTTATCTATTTCTGGGTTGATGCTGATTTTTTCTAATCCCGCCGCTTTAGAAAACCGATACACGCCTTTCTCTGTAGCCACATAAAGCACCTTGGCTTTGGAATAGAACTGCTGTATCTGTGGCCCTTTAATATTAAGAATACGCTCTTTTATCTTGATGGAAAGGCCGCGTTTACTTCCAATAAAAAGCGTATCGTTTTGGGAATATAAAGCATGGATGTAGTTGGATGCGAGTCCGTCTGCCTCGTTCCATACCGTAAAATTGGCGCCGTCAAAGCTTGCGAGTCCGCCACCTTGTGTGCCCAACCAAAGATATCCTATTTCATCTTGTATGATGTCATATACTTGGGACTGCGGTAGGCCGTCTTCAATAGTGTATGGTCTAAGTTGACTGTTTTGCGCATCAATGTGATTCGTTAAAAAACAAAGTAGAAAAAGAAATAGACATGTTCGTTTAATGTTCAATTAGCACGCTTAGTATTGTACGATAATCAAATATCGAGCCTGATTTTGTTCTATACAAACCCATATCATGTGTAGTTTGCTCCTCATTTTAACGAAAATATTATTATAATATTTGATATAAAAACCTATCGTTCACATCAGTTTCTCGGTATTCGTTTTCATCTTTCTCCTGTAAAATGGGTTCCAAAACACAAAGTACTGTGGTTTTTCCTTTAATAATTAGGGTGTTCCCCTGTATTTTGCTCCTCCAACGGTACTTTTCCAAAGGGATATTTAACTGGTATAACGCTTCCGCCATTTCGGGATATTGCGCTACAAAATCCATAATTGCCTCCCTATCATTTAGCTCTGGGATTTCCGTTTCGGCATCAAAAGTGACTTCCCATTCAACTGGAATATTAAATTTATAGCTGTACGCTTCCCCAATACGCGTTTCCTGTCGGTTATCTATTGCACTTCGCCAATCAATATCAGTTATATCATACAGTTGTTTAAACTCGGCTGCCAGCGCTGCTGGCCCTTCCGATTGTGCGGTTGGGTAAAAATTGTAGTAAGGTTTTGCCAGATAATGTGGTGCATATTTTCCACCATAGACATTAAAAAAGTCAGATGCGTGTACAATTGGGGCTACAGTAGTGGTAAAAACAGTTTTCAACTTCTGCAGCAGTGCTTTGTTTTGACCCAATCCGCAGGAATGAAAAATAATTTTAGTTTCTTGATTGATTGCGTTAGTAGGCTTTGGTATTTCATTGTTGTCGGTAGCCTGTTTTAAAGTTTTAAGGGTAATTCGTTCTCCGTTATAATTCGTTCTTAAGGACATTCCCAACCACGGATTACTGTGGGCAACGATATGGATTTCATCGAAAACTATTTCCTGATTTGAATGTTGATTCAGCCATTGTAGTAGCTCTTCTAGGGAAAACAAATTATCCACCACCGTCATACCTTTGGTTTCATAATACTTTTTTGCATTGCTGTAATAGGTATTGTCGCCTTCATCAAAGCCAGCGATAAACACAACGGATTTTGATGCTGTCTCATTAATCTTAGGTACAGCAAGAGCCGTTTCCGACATCTGCGGAAACGACTGCTTGCAACCTACCACCAACACTAAAAATGATATTGTTCTTATTAGGGTTTTCATGGGTTTTTTTTTAAATTTTGGTGTTAAGATTTGTTGTTGTACTATGAGATTATGGCTTGGGCTTTACACCTCTCCGATTTTTCTAACTGCCTGCGATGTAGAAAAACTACCTCCCCTCGTCTGAGCGGAGGTAGTTTTTTTGCTACTTTAAAGCGCTGAAATACATTAGGATTTGTCAGTTTGAGCGCTCCCGAACACCCGGGAGAAAACCATTGTTCCTGCATTATATCTCGACCGCGCTCAAACTGACATTGTTCCTACCCCTTCGTATTACTCACCAAATCGGTAGAAATTGGAGGTAACGACTCTTTCTGTGACAATTTATAACCGTCCCAAGTATAAAAACTAACGATCATTTTAGTATTTTCTGTGCTTAAATCATTTGCAGCGGCTACTTGATAATCGGTAATTAGGGTCTCTAGAACAATCGTGCTTTTGATGCCTTCCATATCCGATGGAAAAACAAACTGTTCGCTCTTAGCGTACTTAGCATCAGAATAATCGATCAAACTGGCTACGTTCGTAAATTTTCCGTTGTTCCAAAAAATATAGTGCGCTCCAATAGGATTTCCGTTTTCTGAATTTGGAATGGTAAGGGTCAAAATATCCTCCACATTAAACAGCCCCTTGTTTCCGATATTTTTGATTTCCAATGGAGTAGCCTCATATCCATCAAAAACAATTTTATCTATTTGCCTACCATTTTTAAAGGCCCTTAGCTGATGTTTTACTTCGGACGCGCCCGCTTCATTTACTGTGACACTTTCCAGTCCGTAGACGAATTTTACATCGTAATTGGCTTGGCTGCCAAAGGTCTTTTGTGCAATCATTCCGCCCCAGACCCAACCTTCCGAGGTTCCTATTCTGGTCTTGTACCAGTTGCTCTTTATTCCGTTCAATTCATCTTGGTTTGGGCTTTCTTCCCAAAGGGTCAGCTTTGTGCCAATGTCCAAAACGGTCACTTTTTTCGCTTTTAAAGATGGAGTTTCGCGCAAATGTACCCTGTGGGCCAACAAATACTCGTGGGAGCGGTCTTCCACAGCTGTTGAGTCGCTGTTTACTGCAAATTGGACTTCGGGCGCTGTTTGGGCAAATAGGTTTGCCATGGCGAACAGACTTAACACTTGGATGCTTCTTTTTACATTTTTCATAATTTTGAATTTTAGATTACTATTAATTTTTATTGATTCTCTAAACCTGCAATTGCCCCTTGCGTACCAAAGTCGTCATCGTTCCAAACAATGCTTTGGATTACTTCGATTTCTTCGGTGCTGTAATTATTCGTGTAATGGAATATGGCCTTCATAATTGTTTCTTCCTTCCCGTGTTTTTGTGTGGGGAATACATAATCTACAATGGGTTCGGTGATGTCATCATAAATTTTAGTGACTTTTGGCAAGGTGATATAGTTCCCATTCTCGGTAACTAAAAAATAGTAGGTATTAATGGACAGGCTATACCCGCTATATTCAAACTCTACCTTTATCACTTCTTTAATTTGGTTCAGTTGAGGTTTTTCCAAAACAGAAATCCGCATTTCGTGAAAGGCTTCTGACTTTGGAATTTCCAAGGTTGCTACTTTTTGCATGCCTGGGCCAGGAGCTAGAATATGGGTTTTGGTCGTTTCATATTCCTGTTGTTTTGTAGCCGTTTCGATGGTAACTATGTATTTTCTCGTTTCCTTAAAATCCTGGGCATTCACAGCGAAAAATCCGAGGCTAAAAGCGATAATTAAGATGTTATTTTTCATGGTGTTGATTTTAGTTGTTTTGCTTGTTACAGCCAAGATAGAGCCGTTTTATCCCTATTTATGGGCTGTTTTAGTATTCGTAAGCATCCGATTAGAATTCGTTGAAAAAGAAGTATCCCTTAATCCCTCCCAAGGAGGGAAACTGTTATTAAAAAAGATAGATTATGGTGTTTTATAGCTTTTGTGCATCTAGCCCAAATAGAAATCTGGGGTGTTCCTTACCCATTCTGGGGAAGGAACATTATTAACAACAAGATAAAAGCCTGCAAGAATAAGATATCCTTGCAGGCCTTTTCTACCAAAAAGAGAAACACCAACCCGCCTATTTCTCAATAATAAAACTCCTATTATGATTTAGTTTTAAACTCGTTGTTACGAATTCCAAGAACTCCTTGGTCAAATTTTTAGACAAAACCCATTTTCCATCTTCCAAAATTTCTACCCCAATAAGCGTTCCTGTTTTATCAAAACTGATGCGTAGCTTTTCATTCTTCTCCAAAGTTTTCTCAACTAATTTGGTGTATAATGCTTTAAAAGTCATAGTAATCTGCCGTTGTTCCGACTTTGATATAGCGTCCAAAAACTGAATCTCAAAGGACTTGTTATAAGCGGATTTGGCGCTTACCGCAGCCTCTGCCCCAACAGCGGAGTTGTTCATGTTCTGTGGCATAGGCAAAGGTTGTTTTATGGTTTTCAATGAACCATCTTTATTTACCACCATTTCATCTACCGCAACAAAAGAAGTATAATTGGTGGCTAGGTTGTATTTTAAACCCAAGGAGATTACGCTATCCTTTACATCGTCACTAAATAGTTTTTTATAATCGTCCAGTTCTTCTATTTTCTTCCGCGCCCACAAATAGCGTAGTGCTTTATTTTTTATGCTCAATTTACCGTTGGACACTTTAAATACTTGACGAATTTCTTCTTTTCCCTGATAGCCCTTCAAGATAAGTTTTCCTTTTGGAGCACCCCGGTATTTTCCGAAAATGGTTATGGGTCGCGATGCAAAAACATCAGGGACGGTTTGGGGATAAACATCATAGATTTCAAAGCCCTCAGCTTCTAGACTAATCTGTGAAAGTAGCGGACTATCAATATATTCCTTAAAATCTTCGGCCGCGTATTGTGCGCTGGCTTTGGTGGTGGCGACAAAAGATTCGCTATTGGACACCTTTGCCATACCTTCGATCAAATAGCGATTAACACTGGAACCGATTCCAAACGTAAATACGTTGGCAGTATTAAGATTATTCCGAATCAATTCAAAAGCTTCTTTTTCTACGCTGATGTATCCATCGGTAATGACCACCATAGAACGCGAACTACTGGCGTCTTTTCTAGGCAATTTATAGGCCTCGGACAAAGCACTGAGCAATTGGGTGCCGCCACCGCCTTGGCCTTCCGAAAGAAACCGAATGGCAGCTTCAATATTCTGTTCGTTGGCTTCTACCGATACCGGGTTAAAAACAGTAGAACTGGAAGCAAATAATTGTACATTAAAAGTGTCTGTCAACCTAAGGTTACATAATAGATTTCGCATCAATTCCTTGGAAACTTCCAGCGGATATCCGTTCATAGAACCGGAAACATCTACAATAAAAATATACTCGCGAGACGAAATATCCTGTAGCGTAACATTTTCCATGGGCTCCATTTGAAAAGAAAAGAAGTTTTCATCGCCATGTTCGTAAAGCAATAATCCGGATTGAATCTGCTTTCCCCGTAAGCTATAATTTAGGATAAAATCCCTATTTGATGGATTTTCGTTGCTTTTGGACAAAAATACCTCGGCGGTTTTTATATCGGGATACTTCACATTTACTTTGTGGCTACTACTGCTTACGTTTTGGATGGGCATTCCCGTATTAATGCTTACTGTCATATCATAATCGAAAGAGTCCGAAATTCCCTTGGCGGAGTACGGCGTAGCAAATGCATTTTCATTTACGGTACTTTCGCCGGTAAACCTTGGCCCCACAACAGCCGGTGCCACAAATTGGTATTGACCGTTTACCGGCTCCAAAAGTTCCGTGTGGTAGATATCAATTCTAATTTCATCCTTGGGCATAATATTGCCCACCGCCATTTGAAACACATTGGGCCGATCTTGGTCCAGTTTGGCGGCGCGTTTGCCTTCGTTCATTGCAGTTTCATACACATTCTGGGCTTCTTGTCGTTCAAATATCTTAGCATTTATGGTTCTATCGCCAATACTCATCTGCATTTTATGCACCGCTGCCCTTATAGATAAGGGAAACACGTATTTCGCCTCTATAGGTTCCGTTCCCAAATTCTGATAGACTTGGGTGGTTTTCACGTGAACAATAGTACCGGATATCGCTACCTCGGTTTTTGTTTCTTTTAGGGGAATTTGAGCATTCTGCGTAGATACTAGCAAATAAGGTCCGCTAGGCTGTTGGGCAAAACATAGGGTAGTAAAACAGCAGATGGCAAGTGTGATTAGATTTTTCATGTTATTGTTTTTTTATGTTCGATTTGTTTTCTTGACCAAATGTAGCGGTGCGTTGTAGTGGTTTTTGTACCGCTTTAGTATTCGTAAGGATTGATGTAGAATTCGTTGAAAAAATATGCTCCCTGACCCTCTCGCAACTTAAGAAGACCTGTACTTTGGTACTTAGAAGCCCGATTGTTCATATATTTCCCTCCATTTACGACAAGCGGGTTTTTCATTTACTACGAAAGTTGCGGCATTAGCACCAAATAAAAAGTGGGAGACAAGAGCTGCGGCAACAGTAATTTTAAAACTGAAGCACACAACTTTAGCAAAACTTTAAACCTTAGGTGTCCGCTTTCCATTATATTTATAAGGATGAAATTATCGGACAAAAAAGCCATTATTTTAGGGGCAACAGGATTAACGGGCGGTATATTGCTGCAACTGCTCCTTGCCGATGACCGCTATAACAGTGTTACGGTATTTACCCGAAATCCATTAGGTTTAACCCACCCTAAACTCAGCGAAATACAATGCGATCTTTTGAAACTTGAAGAACAACAAGCAGCCTTTACGGCAGACGAGGTGTTCTGCTGTATCGGCACCACAAAGGCTAAAACACCCAACAAGGAACTGTATAAATCCATAGATTTTGGTATTCCAGTAAGTGCGGCCCAGCTTTGTAAGAAAAATAATATTACTACTTTTTTGGTTATTTCCGCAATGGGTGCAGACCCCAATAGCAGCGTTTTTTATAACAAGGTAAAAGGAGAGATGGAAACTGCCGTTTTAGATTTAGGTCTGCCAAAAACCCATATCTTACAACCCAGCCTTATTGGAGGCGATAGAAATGAAAGTAGGCCTGCGGAGTATTTTGGAAAACAGCTGATGAAAATTTTAAGTATTTTTCTGATCGGTTCTTTAAGAAAATACAGAACCATTGCACCCGAAAGCATTGCGCAGACCATGGTCTGGTTGGCCAACAATCCCTACGCAGAAAACAGACTGACATCAGATATTATCATCAAAATCGCAGAAAATAAATAACATGCTAGAAGTTGAACGTAAATTTTTGGTGAAATCCCAGGGGTATAAAAACGAAGCCAAAACCCAGATGCGAATCGTACAAGGTTTTCTAAATACAGATCCAGAGCGTACAGTGCGTGTCCGTATAAAAAACGACAAAGGCTTTTTGACCATTAAAGGCAAGGGAAACGACTCCGGAACCACCCGTTTTGAATGGGAACAAGAAATTTCCTTTTCCGATGCCACGGATTTGGTAGACCTCTGCGAGGCCGTCATTGTAGAAAAAATTCGTTATGAAATTCCAATAGGCAAACATATTTATGAGGTCGATGAATTCTTGGGAGAAAACAAAGGACTTACCGTGGCCGAAATAGAACTACAGCACGAGGACGAACCTTTTGAAAAACCGGATTGGTTAGGCGAGGAGGTTACGGGAGATATAAAATATTACAATTCGCAATTATCTCAACAACCTTATAGGGATTGGGACATTGTTCCCAAGGAATCATGACCCCTTGGCAAGTTCCAATACTACCAAAAATTGAAGCGGAGGCACTTCTGTTAAAGTTATCTGGCTACCTTCGTAGCTAGCATTTACGGGTGTAAAATAACTGATGTTACAAGGAATTCTTGTTAACGCTCCGGTAACGCCAACTACAATAGAATCGTTTTGACTCCAAAAAATTGTATGTTCAAACGTGGCTAGGTTTGGAACGGCAAGCCCAATGGTATTGTCCAATTTTCGAATTTCCGCATCTGGAACAGCAAACTCGTTTGCTGGGTTAAAAACAAACCCAGCACCTTCAAAATCTCCTGTTACGCGCAAACTATCTGAATCTATAGTCCCATTTTCAAATAGGTTCGCTCCATTTACATCTACCAGACTTATAAATAAGGACGGAAAGGCAGGGTCAAAAAGCCTGCAATCTATTTCAGGTTCGTTATCGTCCGAACAGGACAATACTATACTACAGAGAGCTATAAACAAAAGGTTTTTTGTTTTCCTTTGTAGAATACTTTGGATAAAGGTAATTGAAGAGAGGTGTAAAAACTCAATTATGTACATATTTTTATTCACAAAAAATTGAAAAACAATTACTTATGTTAAATCAGTACAAATCGAACCAAATAAAATTTGGATAATTTCATTTGGTTTCAAAACGATTCAAATGATACAATTTGAAATTTCTTGAAAAAGGAAGAATTTTGAGTTATCAACAATTGACAAATTAACTATCAAGAAAATAAGGGTAATTAAAAGGCAAAAAGCTAGTCATCTAAAAATAGTTTCATTGTATTGTCCCAAAAAAGGTTCCTAATTTGAAACTATCTATTTTCTAACAAATATACTATCCGATTATATTTTCCTTTGTAAGAAATGGTTGATGATTGTGGCGTTTTCCGGTAGCCTTGTATAGTGCATTGGCCAACGCTGCAAAAATTGGCGGATAGGTGGGTTCTCCGAGGCCGGTAGGGCTCACCTCACTTTTTACAAAATGCACATCGATTTCTTTTGGTGCTTCACCCATACGTATCATACGGTAGGTGTCGAAGTTGTTCTTTTGCGGTACCCCATCCTCAAAAGTCAGTTCCCCATAGAGAGCGGTACCAATACCATCAACGATTCCTCCTTCGGCCAAATTAATAGCTGCATCAGGATTTACGACGATACCACAATCGACAGCACAGGTAACCTTTTCGATAATGGGTTGATTGTTCTCCCAACGCATTTCCAACACTTGAGCGGCATAGGAGTTGTGACAAAAATAGGCAGCCACTCCTTTCGAAAAGCCGTTATCCGAATTCCCCCAATTTGATTTTTCCTTAACTAATTTTAAAACGCCGGCATACCGTAAAGCATCATAATCATTGGTTTTTCCTTCTAGGGGATTGGTGATGGCGCGGTCCAATAGTTCCAATCGGAAATCAATGGGGTCTTTCCCGGCCGCTTCAGCAACTTCATCCAAAAAGGACTGTTCCGCACAGGCCATAAAGTTGGAACTGGGTGCCCTAAAGGATCCCACGGTAAGATTGGTATCAATGGTCCAATCCTCCGCCAGATAATTGTCAACAGCACCTGCCGGAAAACGGTCTTGGTGCAATGGACTTTGAGGAATACCCCCAGTATTCACATGAAAAGCAATCAATTTGTTGTTCGCATCTAGACCCGCACGATATTTTGCCTGATAAGCGGGTCTGTAGATACCATCGGTCATATCGTCTTCACGGCTGTAGACTAGTTTTACCGGTGCCTTCATCTTTTGTGATATGAGAGCGGCCTCTACCAGCCAATGGGCATAAGATCTTCGACCATAGCCCCCACCCAAACGGGTCATTTGAATATCGATATTTTCGAGCGGCATTCCTAAACGTGTCGAGAGGGTTTGCTCCGTCAATTCTGGTTTTTGCAAGGGGCCGATAAGTTCCGCCTTTTCCGCAGTCACATCGGCAAAGAAATTCATGGATTCCATGCAATTGTGTGCCAAAAATGGTGCAGTATACGTGGCCTCTATAATTTTCGTAGCTCTTTTAAAGGCGGTGTCGGGATCACCGTCTCGGCGTCTTACTTCTACTTTTTGTGAGGTTATGGCATCCATTTGAGCATAATGTGCGCTTGTATTTTCTAATCCGGCCGGAGTATGCTCTTTCCATTTTCGGCCAAATCGGTCCCGGGAATCCGTGGAACTTTCAATGGGTTCGCATTCCAATTTTAAGGCTTTCTTGGCATTCATGACCTCCCAGGTGGAATCACCGACAATAACCGCCACTTCATTAAAGGTCCGTGTATCAAAAAAAGCCTTTTCGTATCCGTCGTTAAACACGTTGATGGTGAAAACATCCTTGATTCCGGGCATCTTGCTTGCCTCGGTATCGTCAATGGACTTTAGCTTTAATCCAAATGCAGGAGGATGTACAATCATAGCTATGAGCATGCCCTCGCGATGGGTATCGATTCCGAACAACGGTTTTCCGGTCACTATTTTTTGTCCATCTACATTCTTTTGAGAAGTACCTATGATGTTAAAATCCCCAATTTCCTTTAATTGAACTTCTTCGGGTATTTCAAGTTTTGCAGCAGCAGAGGCCAATTCCCCATAACTTGCCGAGGCACCACTTTTCTTATGATATAAAAATCCACCCTCCGTGGTAATTTCTTCCCGGGGAACTTGCCAAGTTTCTGCAGCAGCTGCGATGAGCATCGCCCTCGCAGAAGCACCTGCCATTCGAAGACCTTCCCATCCTCTTCGAATGGATTGGCTACCTCCAAGATATTGAAAGGTAAAAGCATCCGTATTTAAAGGTGCTTGTTCTACACTAACAGCTGCCCAATCAACGCCCAGTTCATCAGCCACGATCATGGGCATGGACGTTTTTACATTCTGACCGCCCTCCGGATTTGGAGATAAAATAGTCACTTGTCCATTATCGGCAATCTTTAAATAACCATTGATCTTAAACCATTCCTTCGGTAAATCGTTCACCTCTTCTGGGGACATTTTACACGAAGCCAACCAGCTAAAACCGAGCATCATGCCACCACCGGCCAGCGCCGAACTTTTGATAAAGGACCTTCTCCCTATTTTAGTTTTTACAGTAGACATGAAATTTAATTTTAAAGTTTTTATTCTAATTTGTTAAAGATAGCTGGCATGGATTCCAGGTCCATCGCTTCCATATCGATCAGTTCCAAGGACTTCACCATTTTTAGGGTGGAGGTTTTATACTTTAAAAAATGCGGGGTTTTTAAATGCGATTGGTATGCATTAGAATCCGCATAGATTTCCAGTAAACGAATTTGGTTGGGATGCTCTTTCTGGTGCATGGGAAAAATGCAGATTACACCCGGTTCTAAGCGTACCGAGGCTTCGGACTCTTCCTTTAAAATGGCCTTATATTCCTCTAAATATTCAGGATATATTTCTAATGCTGCAATCCTGACCATCATGTTTTCATGTCTTGTTGCATCGTTACCTGCTTGTGCTAGCCCCGAAAACGAGAAGATCAATGTTGTTACAAAGGATAAAATTACTTTTTGATATCCCATAAATTAGATAGATAAAGTTACCCGACCAGAGGGGGTTTGTCAGTTACGAAAGGTTGTTTATAATACCTTGTACCCGTTGCTTTATACAATGCATTTGCCATAGCTCCAAAAACGGGAGGAAACGGAGGTTCCCCCATACCTGTTGGATCAATTTCATTCTGCACAAAATGCACATCGATTTCATTTGGTGCTTCCTTCATACGGATCATTTTATATTGGTGAAAATTATTTTTGTGGGGCACCCCGTTTTCAAAGGTCAATTCTCCAAAAAGAGCATTTCCGACACCATCGGTTATGGCGCCTTCCGCCATGTTCGTAGCCGCATCAGGGTTTACCACGACCCCACAATCAATGGCGCAAACCACTTTTTCGACAACAGGTTTGCCATTCTCCATTCGTATATCCAGTACATGGGCCGCATAGGAGTTATGGCAAAAATAGGCAGACACCCCTCGATGTTTCGTTTCATCTTTTTCGTTCCAAGCCGATTTTTCCCGTACCAGTTCCAAAACTCCGGCATAGCGATCGGCATCATAGTCATTTGCCTCTCCAACCGGATTATCTTTAGCACGTTTTAATAAGTCCAATCGGAATTGAATCGGGTCTTTGCCCATGGCTTCCGAAACTTCATCTAAGAACGCCTGTTCGGCACCGGCCATAAAATTCGATCGAGGAGCTCTAAAAGCACCTATGGTAATGTTAGAATCAATCGTCCACTCTTCAGCCAAATAATTATCAATAGAACCGGCAGGAAAACGATTTGCGAACAATGGACTCTCTGGTACGCCACCTGCCTTCACATGTAATGCCGTCAAGGTATTATTTTCATCAAAAGCGGCGCGATAGGTAGCTTGATACGCTGGTCGATAAATACCGTTTGTCATATCGTCTTCACGGCTGTATACCAACTTGATCGGAGCATTTACTTTTTGGGATATTAGGGCTGCTTCTACCACAAAGTGGGCATAGGCCTTACGTCCAAAACCACCACCCATTCTGGGTAGTTCCATTTCAATATTCTCTTTCGGTATTCCCAGACTACTTGCAATCGTAGGGATAATCAAAGACGGAATCTGAATAGGCGCAGCAATTTTTACTTTATTGCCCTCTACATGGGCATAAGCATTTAAAGGCTCCATATTATTGTGTGCAAGAAAAGGGGCCGAATAGCTTCTTTCCACTATTTTTGCAGCATTTTTAAACGCCGTCTCAGGATTCCCATCCTTTCGGACAATCTTCCCCGGCTTGGCCGCCATTATTTCCATTTGTGCTATATGGGCGGTCGTAGATTCCAATCCCGCAGGTACATTTCTCGTTTCTTTTCCTCTAAACCCCGCGATTGTTTCTGAAAAGGCAGAAGTAGGTTGCCATTCCACATTTAACTTTTTCTTCGCCTGCATCACTTCCCAAGTAGAGTTACCCACGATTGCCACCAATTCGGGAAAAGCGTTCGTATCGAACCCGCCCTTTTCAAACCCGTCTTTGAAGCTTTTTATTGTAACAACATCCTTTATGCCCGGCATGGCTTTGGCCGTTTCGCCATCAACCGATTTTAAGGTCATGCCAAAAGCGGGCGGATGTACGATCATGGCGATTAACATTCCTTCCTTTTGCATATCCATTCCAAACAAAGGCGCACCGGTAACAATGCTTTTCGCATCTACATTTTTTTGTGAGCTACTTATAAGTTTAAAATCTTTTACTTCTTTCAATTGCACTTCTTCCGGGACATCGATTGTCGCTGCAACCGATGCCATTGCGCCGTAACCCGCCGATTTTTTCGTGGCTGCATGTTGCAATACCCCGGCCTCTGCAGTAATTTCTTCTACAGGAACCTGCCAGGTTTGTGCAGCCGCTTCTTTTAACATTTGCCTAGCGGTTGCACCGGCCATTCTAAGGGGTTGCCATCTAGCACTTATTCCCCTACTGCCACCTGTGAATTGAAATCCGTACTTCTCTGCATGATAAGGTGCCTGTTCAACTATTACGTTTTTCCAGTCCACATCTAACTCTTCTGCCACCAACATAGGCATGGATGTTCTGATATTCTGACCGAATTCCGGATTGGGCGTGTAGATGGTTACGAGCCCGTTATCACCAATTTTAAGATAAGAGTTCATCTCGAACCATTCTTTGGGCATTTCCCGAACCGCTATTTTTTCAATATCCTTCTGCTTACAGGAATTCAGGAAACTAAAGCCAAGAACAAGTCCGCCTCCGGCCAAACTGGTATTTTTAATGAAAGCCCGTCTTCCTATCTGTGTTTTTATAAGTGTCATTTTTTCTTTTTTTAAGGTTGTCTAAACGTTTTCGGAATTAGCGGCTGTTTTAATGGCCTTTTTTATTCTTGTATACGTTCCACAGCGACAGATGTTACCGTTCATGGCATCTTCAATCTCTTCATCTGAAGGATTAGGATTTCTTTTCAACAAGGCGGAGGCTGACATTATCTGTCCTGCTTGGCAATAACCACATTGAGGTACATCAATTTCTAACCAAGCATTTTGAACTGGATGATCGCCGTTGTCAGACAAACCTTCAATGGTTGTGATTTCTTGTTCACCAACCGCTGAAACTGGAAGTTGACAGGAGCGAACCGCATTGTCACCCAAATGTACCGTACAGGCACCACATTGGGCAATACCGCAGCCGTATTTTGTGCCTACTAATTTTAGATGATCTCGTAAAACCCAAAGCATAGGAGTAGTAGGATCTATATCTACTTCTTGGGTTTTTCCATTGATTTTTAGATTGAAGTTTGCCATGATTTTCGTGTAAGTATGTGAATATATAGAATATACAAAATTTATTGTTCTCGGCATGATATGGCACCGTTAAATACTACCGTAGCACACCAATCTTTTGAAGCCAATTTTTCACTTCAGATTTTACTTCTACCGCCCTGTCCTCCTTAATGTACAAATAAACGCCATCGCGTCCTATTCCTCCCTTAATCGAGAATACTTCCAACATGGTGCTGTTAGGGCACAATTTTCCTATTGTTTGTAAGCTGCTTCCCAACCCGTATCCTGCGTGAGTATTAAAGGGAACAACCGTCCTACCCGTTAAATCGTAATCATTTAAAAAACTTTGTACAGGGGGCGGCAACTGCATCCCCCACGTAGGAAAACCCAAAAATATAGTGTCATATTTAGCTAGTTCTATTTTAGTATTCAAAGGAGGTAGAAAACCACTTTCGTTTTCTTCAGAAACTTGTTTTACAATGGCGTTATAATCTGCGGGATAGGGGTTTTGAAGTTCTAAAGGAATCAAATCCCCGCCTACTTCCATGTGTATCATTTCGGCAACGGCCTTAGTGTTTTTTGTCCGCGATAGATAGACAATGATAGTCCTGTTGGTCTCTTGCGCTTCTAAACTTAGACTACAAAAAATTAGCAAAGTGACTAAAAGCTTTTTACGAAACATGCTTACTTTATTCTTAGAAAATTAATTTAAAAAGTCTTGAAAGTGTAACCGTACTTAATTACTGAGGTTTTCAGCGACTTCATCATAATATTCTTGCGTAAGCACCTCGGTCCAAGTGGTCGGATTTTCTCCTCCATATATGGCTAAATAAGTAACATCACTTTCTTTGGTGGAAGAATGCCAATGCTCTATATCTTTTTCACATCTAAGGACATCGCCTTCTTTAAGAATGATTGGGTCTTTTCCGCGTTCCTGATAGTACCCTTGGCCCTCAACATAAATCAAGACTTGAGCGGAGTCGTGCTTGTGCCAGTCTAGCGTAGAATTTGCCTTAAAGTTGGCTTTGGTTATATGAAAGTTTAAATCTCCTTCTACCTCTAGTACTCCATTTAACCAGGCCTCACCAATATAATGTGTATTTGGAGCCTTAAAGCCCTCGTCTTGATAGGATGAGATAGCATAATCTTCTTGTTGGGCGAAAGTGACTAGGGGGATAATAATAAGTATTGTTGTAATTAGATTTTTCATTTTTTCGATACTTTATTTAGTTTACTATTAAAGAACTCATTTATAATTTTCTCCTTTTATTGATTCGTTTACTACTGCTTCCAAAACTGAAGTCAGAAGCGTGCTAAATAAAATCATTCTGATCTTACTTTAATTTTACTCAATCCAAAAATACCTAAAGAAAATAGGAATTGTAATACCCAAATTACGGATGTTCGTACCATTATTACGGATTGAAAGAGATTCGTTTGCTGTTCTGGTAATCAGTAACTTATCTTTAACTGAAAATTTAGAAGGTCATGCAGAACATTTTAGAAATCAATACAGTTGCCGATTATTTGAAATTACGTAATTATGGGGTATTGCATCCATTGGTCGGTATTGTCGATTTTAACAAGGTGGATAAATCCGGCTCTACAAAACCCGAATATGATGGTTTTCATTTTAAATGCTTCGCAATTTTTTTAAAGGATGCCGAGGGATGCAAATTGAAATATGGCGGCAAAGACTATGATTATGATGAAGGCACCCTTGTTTTTATGGCCCCAGGCCAAAATGTGAAATTTGGCGACTACGACCCCGATTATATGCCCAAAGGCTATGCCATGATTATTCATCCTGATTTATTGTTAGGTACGGATTTGGCCAGAAAAATGAATCAGTATAGTTTTTTCTCCTATGCCAGCCATGAGGCGTTACATTTGTCTGCCAAAGAGCGCAAGATCCTTTTAAGCTTGATCGATAAAATTCAATATGAACTGGAGCAAAACCTAGACAAACACAGCAAGAAATTGATTGTTGCCAACATAGAACTGTTTTTAGATTATTGCCTGCGATTTTATGATCGCCAGTTTTTGACACGCGAAGTAGCACACCAAAGTTCCTTGGAAAATTTCGAAACGCTGCTGAATGAATATTTCAACTCTGAAAAACCCCAGAAACACGGACTTCCTTCTGTAAGCCATTTTGCCGAACATTTGCATTTGAGCGCAAACTACTTTGGGGATCTGGTCAAAAAGGAAACGGGCTATTCCGCCCAAGAATACATACAGAACAAACTCATTGACGTGGCCAAGGAAAAGATCTTCGACCCCAATAAATCGGTCAGTGAAATCGCTTACGAGTTAGGCTTTAAATATCCGCAACATTTTAGCCGATTGTTCAAACAAAAAGTGGGGCATTCGCCACAGGAATTTAGATTACTCAATTAGTGCCTTGATTATGAAAAATCATCAAACGAATTTAGAATAGTTTTAAGGCTTAGGTAGTACTTTTATAAATCCTCATTTCATGCACTACCGATTGATACCATAGTTCTTAGGTCGGATTTTTTCAGTTGTTCGAAAGGATATGGATTAACCTGCTGCCTATATTACAATCTTTTACAATATTGCCATATTTATTTTTATTTATATGCTGTAGATAATTGCTTGGTAAGGTTTCAGAAAAATGCTAATACCTTTAATGGAGGTTTCGGTATAATTGTTAATAATGACATTTTCTGAGTTAATTCCTTTGAGTTCCTCTAGTTCGATGTCAGATTCGGTTTCCGAGAAATTAAGCAGCACCAAGAATTTCTTTCCATCCAGCTCTCGTGTATATGCATATATTTCTTCATGTTCGGGTTGTAGTAACGTATAGGACCCATAGACTAAAACGGGGTTTTCTGTGCGAAGAGCCGTCATCTTTTTGAAATGGGTAAGCACCGAATTTGGATCACCTTCTTGTAATGCTACATTGATTTCTTTATAGTTTGGATTGACTCTTTTCCAAGGGGTACCGGTCATGAATCCTGCATGTTCTGTAGCGTCCCATTGCATTGGGGTACGACCGTTTTCACGAGAACTATAGTTCAGAACTTTCATGAGGGCTTCTATATTTTCATTGGCCGCCTAGGCACCTTTGTATTTTCCTTTTGCATCGATGTCTACATATTCTTCAATAGTGGGCATATCCATGTTCGTCATACCCAGCTCGTCGCCGTAATACATGTAGGGCGTTCCCCGCATGCTTAACAAAAAGGTGTTCAACAATTGAGTGGATAAGATTTTATGGAGCTTAGATACCTTAATATAATATTGAAGTTAAAGCAACCCATAAATAGAAATGTTCTGTAAAAGAATGAAGGAGTATCAAAACAGACCAATTTGTATCAAACAATACCGAGCCTAATTTAAACCCGGTTTTGAGTGCAAATTGCGTGCAAATAAAAAAGCTTCACAAGATAAAACTCTGTGAAGCCCTTTGTTTACTGGTGGAGAATACCGGATTCGAACCGGTGACCTCTTGCCTGCCAGGCAAGCGCTCTAGCCAACTGAGCTAATCCCCCAAAGAGCGGCAAAGGAACTACTTTTTAACACGCTATCAAAGAAATCTTAATCTTTCTTCACACTTAAAATTAAGACAGGAATCGGAGCAGCGAATTCTGATTTTAAGATGGTACTCTTTTCCCATAACTTTTTAAAAAAACCTCTTTTTCGCCTAAAAACGCATAACAAATCTGGATGTTTGGATTGAAAATGCTCTAAAACACCAAGATACGTGGTGGCATTTTCGGTGATTGTTAGCTGAGAGCTTATATCCATTAAAGCCGTATTGACTTTCAAATCATCGTCGGAATAACCCGGAGTCTTTACCAATAACAGGTTTACATTAGACCGATGCTTATTGCAGATATTAACCAAGGGGTCCAAGATTCTTTTACGCTTTACGATACCCGATTTGAATGCTACTAAAACACTTCTAAAACTCTTATATTTGGTTCCCTTAGGCACCACCAATGTTGGGATGTCTGTCCGTTTTATAATACCCCCAGAAGTACTTCCTAAGTAAAGTTCTTCCTGTATATCATTACTACGCGGAGCGAGAATAATAAGATCAATCCCAATTTCTTTATCAATATCGTTTAAGCCATCTACCAGTTCTCCTTTGTAGGTGACCACTTTAATCTCAACACCTTTGTTTTCTATTTGAGAAATGACCCCTTTTAGACGCTCCTTTCCTTTTTCAGCAATTTTTTCTGAAACATTAGCTAATGTACCTGCCTTAGCTACTGCGCTAAACACTTCCATTACATAAATACGGGCTCCGAAATCCGAAGCAAAATCTACTGCATATTGCAGAGTTTCGTGAGCATCTGAAGAAGTACCGATAGGAACAAGGATATTGGTCATAACTGATATATTGATTATTACTCTAAATTTACAATTAAATTAAATTTATTTTATGATTGAGCCTGCAAAGATATCGGAAATTCCAGATATTCTTACTCTATGCGATGCCTGTCGCCTGGATATGGAGGCGAAAGGCATCTTTCAATGGACCGTTGACTATCCCAATGAAAGGCAATTTATAAAAGATATCCAACGAAAGGAGTTATTTGTATTGAAGCAACAGCATATTATTATTGGCTGCATAGTACTGTCATTTCTTATGGACGAAGAATATGCCGCTGTAACATGGTTAACCAAAAATAGCTCCCATTTATATATACATCGGTTAGCAATTCACCCGAACTATCAAGGAAAGGGTTTTGCGCAACAATTAATGGATTTTGGAGAAAATCACGCGAGAAGCAAGCAGTTTACTTCGGTACGATTGGATACCTTTAGCCAAAATAAACGAAACCAATATTTTTACGAAAAACGCGGATATCAAAAATTAGAGGATATCTATTTTCCCGATCAAAGCGAACACCCGTTTCATTGTTATGAACTCCTCCTTTAAATACCTTAGTTGAAAACTACTATCAATCTTAAGAATATAAATAAATTGGCTATTCCAGCCACTATTGCCGGGATAGCTGAACCCCTATTGTCTATTACCGATACGGCCATTGTTGGGAATATACCCGTAGACGGCCTAGAATCTTTAGCCGCTGCAGGAATCGTAGGTTCCTTTTTATCTATGCTCATTTGGATTTTAGGACAGACCCGTAGCGCTATTTCGGCCATTATCTCCCAATACCTCGGAGCCGGAAAACTAGAAGATGTAAAATCCTTACCGGCACAGGCCATCTATTTAAACATTGGGCTAAGCATACTTATTTTAATATCCACCATTTTTATAGTGGAAGACATTTTTAGACTGTTAAATGCATCGGGTAAAATACTACAGTATTGTATCAGTTACTATTCTATTCGCGTTTGGGGATTTCCGTTGACTTTATTCGTTTTTGCCATAATGGGGATTTTCAGAGGGCTTCAAAACACATATTGGCCCATGATGATCGCTATTGTTGGTGCTGTTGTGAATGTGGTTTTAGATTTTATCCTTGTTTTTGGCATAGAAGGCTGGATAGAGCCGTTGTACTTGGAAGGTGCCGCCTATGCCAGTTTAACAGCACAAGGAGTAATGGCGATTATGGCGTTCGTGCTGTTAGTTACGAAAACAAAAATAAGCCTTAAGTTTACATTTCCCATACATCCGCAACTAGGTCGATTAGTTATCATGAGCCTTAATCTTTTTGTGCGTGCCATAGCTCTGAATACAGCCATGATACTTGCTGTGCGAGAGGCTACCGCTATGGGAGACAAATATATTGGAGCGCATACGATCGCTATTAATATATGGCTCTTTTCCGCCTTTTTTATAGACGGATATGGTGCTGCTGGAAACATCATGGGAGGTAGACTATTAGGCGCGAAAGACTATAACGGCCTTTGGGGCCTATCTAAAAAAATTGTGCTTTATGGTAGTTGCGTAAGCTTAGTGCTTATGGTATTGGCATTTGCTTTCTACTACCCAATCGGTTTTATTTTTTCTAAAGAAAATGTAGTATTGGAAGCCTTTTATGGTGTATTTTTTATTGTTATCCTTGGTCTCCCCATCAATACCGTAGCCTTTGTTCTTGACGGTTTGTTCAAAGGACTAGGAGAAATGCGCTATCTCAGGAATACCCTACTTATAGCTACATTTATAGGCTTTATCCCTATGCTGTTTCTAGGAAAATTCATGGGTTGGAACCTTACCGGAATATGGATAGCTTTTTCCGTTTGGATGTTGATTAGAGGCGGTGCCCTAGTCTGGAAGTTTCGGAAAAAATTTAGACCATTGTTACATGCAGAATGAGAAGGGTCCAAAACAATACCTATTGAACTTTCTTCCTAAATTATACAATTACTGTTGCACGTTAACTTACCTAACAAGTCCTTACCTTTAAACCCAAACCTTGAATTTTAAACATTGAATCCTAAGCATATGACAACGAATAGACCTAACGGAAGCTTGTATACAAAAATAGAAAACCAAATTGCAACAATAGAGTTTGGACACCCTGCAAGTAACTCGTTTACCTCAGACCTTTTGGATAGGCTAACGGCAGAATTAGATTCTCTTTCCGATAACGATACGGTCAGCGTAATCTTACTCAAATCCGAAGGTAAGAAAGCATTTTGTGCAGGTGCTTCCTTTGATGAATTATTGCAGGTATCAAATCTGCAAGAGGGCGTGGTTTTTTTTAGTGGATTTGCCAACGTTATCAATGCAATGCGCCGTTGCAAAAAGGTAATCATTGGTCGTATTCAGGGCAAAGCCGTAGGTGGTGGGGTAGGTTTAATTTCCGCTTGTGATTACGCTTTCGCTCTTGAAGCTGCGTCCGTAAAACTATCTGAACTATCTATTGGCATAGCACCTTTAGTTATTGCTCCAGCAGTGGAACGTAAAATAGGAACTGCCGCAATTTCCGAGCTGTCACTAGCTGCTACGGAATGGAAAACCGCATATTGGGCACAAGAAAAAGGCCTGTACGCCAAGGTTCTTGACAATCTAGAGGACTTGGACAAGGAAGCTGATTATTTCACACACAAACTATCGACTTACAATCCGGCTGCTTTATTAGCGTGGAAAAAGGCACTTTGGAACAATACAGAACATTGGGATACATTATTAACGGAAAGAGCTAAAATTACAGGTAGTCTGGTGCTATCTGAGTTTACTAAAAAAGCATTGGAAAAATTTAAGAAAAAGTAGTTAAGAAATGACTTTTTACACGACTAAGGCCTTAAACATATGGCTTTATTCAGATACTAAACATAAGGCAGCATCGTTCTTAAATCAGAAAATATTTTAATAGTATGGAACTTTTAAACTTTTTAAACAGCGACCTGATTCTCCCCATTGGAATGCTTATTGCCATTGTTTTTTATATAGGTGGCAGAATACGCAACAACAGACGGTACAAACGTTAACCCTAAATGATCCGTAAAAGAATGCAACTTTGGATACTCTTTTATTTCCTACTGTTCGCACTGGGATCTTTTCTGGGGTATTTATCCTGGCAGCAGTACCAAAAAACCCAAGATTTATTGAACAAAGGTATCCGTGCTGAGGCAAATGTAGTGGCTTACGAGACCTCTCGAGGTAAAAACTCAACCTTATACGCGCCAGTATTCGAGTTTCAAAATCGCTCACAAGAGTTAGTCAATTTCACCAGTTCGGTTAAGAGTAGTCCGCCTGCCTATGATATTGGTGAACAAGTAAACATTGTATATAATACTAGAAATCCCCAAGATGTTAAAATCGTTTCATTTTGGGGCCTGTATGCTGCGAGCGTTATCCTACTCATGGTTGCCAGTCCGTTGCTCGTTATTGGTGGTTCGTACTTACTTTTTATTAGTGGCTAAAAGTATAGCGTTATCTAGAAGAATAGCCTTTTGTAGATAATGTCCATTTTAAATCGACTAGAGAGAAAATTTTATGCTACCAGAACGTTTAGCTAACTACAATCCTTAAAGAAAGTCACAACAGTTGCATCCTTTCTTTCAAAGGACGAACATTGCCTAAAGAAGCATCAAAGTCTTCGAGAACCAACAAACAGAAAATATCGGTGTACTTTGAAAACCCAAAATAGGCTCAATATTTTACTAAAATTCGTAGGATAGTTAATACTGGTTTGAAAAATGGGCTGAATGGCACTCAAGCATTGAATCTAATCGCTAAATTTGAACTTAACCTGATTAGTTGCCTTATACTAAAAACAGTAACGATAAGTTAAATGAAAATAAAAAAAATAATCGCGCTCTTATGTGTTATCCTGTTTTTATCCTGTAAAGGTGAAAATAATAACGCTGCAACCATAAAAGCAGCGACAGAATTAATTACGCCGCCGCAATTAACAATAGAAGAAGCTAACAGATTGGCATTGCTGCCCTTAACATGTATGGATATAGAATATCCGAATAAATTAAATCAATCATTACAAGATTCGACGGCCTATGGAACACCAAAAGAACTACACCCTGCATTTTATGGTTGTTACGACTGGCACTCCGCGGTACACGGTCACTGGTCGCTTGTTAGGTTACTTAAGCAATTTCCAAAACTTAACAACGCTTCAGAAATTCGTGAAAAACTTAGTCGATCCATCACAAAAGAGAATATAGCAATTGAAGTAGCCTATTTTAAAATTGAAGGTAATGCTTCATACGAACGCACTTATGGTTGGGCATGGGTACTTAAGTTGGCTGAAGAACTTCATAATTGGGACGACCCGTTGGCAAGAGCTCTAGAAGAAAATATGAATCCCCTAACCACCTTGATGACCGAATCTTTTATTGATTTTTTACCTAAACTAAGTTATCCCATTCGTGTAGGTGAACATACAAACACAGCATTTGCCCTTTCTTTCGCCCTAGATTATGCACGGCTTTTAAATAATAAAGAATTAGAAGAAGCTATTCTAACGTGCGTAGAACGTTTTTATATTAAAGATACCGAGATTGTTGGAGGTTGCCCATTAGAATGGGAGCCAAGTGGTTTTGACTTTTTATCACCATGTTTAGAAGAAGCCAACTTAGTGAGTAAAGTGTTGCCTGCAGATAAGTATAAAATATGGCTACAAGCCTTTTTACCAAAATTGCTAAAACCAAATTTTAGTTTAGTGCCGGGAAAAATAAAAGACCGCACCGATGGAAAATTAGTACATTTAGATGGGTTAAATTTTAGTAGGGCTTGGTGTTTGTATGGTATTACTAAAAAATTACCCGAATTAGAACATTTGAAGAATATTGCTGCTAGTCATTTAATATATTCATTACCTAACATAGTAGATGAAAATTATGGAGGTACACATTGGCTTGGTAGTTTTGCTATTTATAGCTTAAACAAATCAGAAGAATAGTTTGGTCAAAAAAAAATGAGCTCTGGGCTTTTAGTTGCTCCTGCATTTGTTGGCCCAAGAAAGGTTTCAACATGCACTTTGGTTAGTGTAGGTTCTAGCTATGCTTTACTTCAGGAAATGCCATTATTATAATATAACCACAATTATTCTTCAAGAAATGTCAGCACGCTTAGCTATAATTACCAATAAAAGGGGTGCAAATGTAATATAGGCAGAATTAAAAAATCCTATTTTTAAGAATGAAAGCTAATTGAATGGCTTGGAAAGGGTGAAAACAAAATGAACTGACACTGTCATACAAGGTTACCAAAAGAAGAAAACCTAATATCCATTTCTAACCTCTTAAGAAGTAAAATCATCACATACTAATACGTATTAAATTTCATTTCTTCTTTTTTAAGTATTTAACCTGATGGGATTTTTTCGATTATTAAACGGAAATCTAGTATTTCCTATTCTTGCCTTATTTGTTTTGATAATCTATTTTGGAAAAAAGGTAAGGTCCCAAAAAAAGTATAAAAGATAAATACATCTTTTACGCAACGTTTTGTTCATAGTACATCTCTTAAGCAGATAGATTTATGTGGTCAAAATCGTTTCTTATCTTACTAGTTTTTCTTCAATTTGGTTGCACGAACGAAGATGATTCAACCGTACGCGATTGTGAAGCCGATGTGTGTACTTAAAATTTTGTCACCCTTTCTGTAACCGTTAAAGATGCATCTGGTATTAAAATACCGCTTGATCGTTTTCGGGTTATAGTAGTTGATTCAGGTGAAGATTTAACACTGGACCTCGATTCAAATACATACGGCAACTTTAGCGATTCTGGTTTTTATCCTATTTTCAATGATAGCTACCGCTTAAAATACCAAAATAAGTCCGCCACTATTGAGTTCAGGGGTTTCATTGCCGATAAAGCTGTCGTTACATCACAATTCAAAGTTGGTGCCGACTGTTGCCATGTGCTATTACTTCCTGGAAATACCGACATTGTTTTAGATTGATACCTCCCCTGTAGATCCGTTCAAAGATTTACTACCTTTGCTTTTTAATCGAATTTCATGGGCAACATACGTATTACCAAACAGTTTAATTTTGAAACCGGTCACGCCCTTTATGGTTATGATGGCAAATGCCGTAATGTTCACGGACATAGCTATAAACTTTCTGTTACGGTTATCGGCAAGCCTATAACCGATACTACCCATGTGAAATTGGGAATGGTCATAGATTTTACCGATCTGAAAAAAATTGTAAAAGAAGAAATAGTTGACAAATTTGATCACGCCACAGTATTCAATAAAAACACACCACATATAGAGTTGGCAAAGGAACTCATTGATCGCGGGCATAATGTAATACTTGCCAATTACCAGCCCACTAGTGAGAATATGGTCATAGATTTCTCTAAAAAAATAGCAGACAGACTACCTGAGAATATTAAACTGCATTCCTTAAAACTTCAAGAAACAGAGACCTCTTTTGCAGAGTGGTTCGCTAGCGATAATCACTAATACCATAGTTTGCCAAAAATTAAAGTGCCCGGACGTTTAAACGTCCGGGCACTTTAATTAAATGCTATACCGTCAGAAGTACTAAAAATCCTTAGGCAATTTCTTCCAAAATCTGCTGGGTTTCCAAATCATTTTTAATCTCATCGCGCTGCTCGCGGATGATTTCACGTATGCGATGCGGTACCATTGTATCTGTCAAAAGTTCATTATACTCAGAAATGGCAGACTTATCTCCTCTAACCGATTCTTCTAGCATAGCTTCATCTGTATCGCTAGTAAAAAAGGTTTTCGTGTCCATCCACATCCTATGCATTGTTCCTTTTACCGAACCATCTATTTCCATAGTTCCAGTCTGCAATGCCGGTGTGGCATTATGTAGTGTTTTTATAAATAGCTTGCGCTTTTGCGCACGTTGCTCAAAATAATTTTTGATTCCACGTTCTTTTGCATTTTCAGCTGCTTTTTCAAAGCCCTTAACAGAATCTTCATTTTTCTCGATTATCTGTTTTATTCTATTCTCAATATTCTTAATATCGTCGTTCATTTGGTATTGTTTAAATTAATAACGGTAACTCTTACCGCTCTCATTTCAATATACAATTTAAGAATGCCTGATATTGACACGTATCAAATGATTATTGATTCATTTGCCAAAGCAAAACGCGATTCTGCTATATTTGTAGCCTAAATGAAAGCTATACCCGTACCCAAAGGCAAAAAAGTATATTTCTCAAGTGATAATCACTTGGGAGCTCCTACCATGTCCGAAAGTTTACCGCGCGAGAAAAAATTTGTAGCCTGGTTGGATGAAATCAAGAAAGATGCAGCAGCTATTTTTTTACTTGGTGACCTTTTCGACTTTTGGATGGAATACAAAACCGTTGTTCCCAAAGGATTTACTAGAACCTTAGGGAAACTAGCAGAAATCTCTGATGCTGGAATTCCCATTTATTTCTTTGTAGGCAACCATGACCTTTGGATGAACGATTATTTTGAAAAAGAACTTAATATTCCCGTATTTCATAAACCGCAACAGTATACCATTAACGGTACCTCTTTTTTTATAGGCCATGGCGATGGTCTTGGTCCGGAAGACAAAGGCTATAAACGCATGAAAAAAGTATTTACAAATCCGTTTTGTAAATGGTTATTTCGTTGGTTGCATCCTGATATTGGGGTCCGGCTAGCACACTATTTATCTGTAAAAAACAAACTTATATCTGGAGATGACGATGCTCAATTTTTGGGAGCGGACAAGGAATGGTTGGTGCAATACTGCAAGCGAAAGCTAGAAACAAAGCACTACGATCATTTTATCTTTGGCCATAGACATCTTCCTCTTGAAATTGAATTAAATCAGAAATCAAAATACACCAACTTGGGCGATTGGATAAAATATTATACCTACGCCGAATTTGATGGCGAAACTTTACGGTTAAAAAAATATACAGAAAATAAAGTGACGGTTGATTAAAAACCAGCATACATCTTATTTAGCAATTATCACCATCCAAATCACAACTTTCACCAGACTCAATATTTTTCAATGGAGCAACTTGTTCAAAAACCTCTAAAAAAACCGAGCTCGGTTGCGCTCCACTGATGCCGTATTTATCATTAATAATAAAAAATGGTACGCCGGAGACACCGAGGTTCTGATAATGGGCGATTTCCTGTTTTACGGCATAAGCAATGGTATCATCGGCTAGTACTTCCTTCGTTTTCTTGCGGGTCCAGCCGAATTCTGCCATAATTGCGATGAGAACTTCAGTTGTATTTAGGTGTAAATTTTCGGTGAAATAAGCATACAAGAAGCGTTCTTTTAGTTGGGGCTTAAATCCTTCTTCCCCGGCTACATGAAGTAATTGATGCAAAGACAAGGTATTTACCGCCAACCAATTTTCGCCAAAATTAAATTCGATATTCAATTCTGCACCCACATCCATAAGCCGGTCTGTCATAGCCTTGGTTTTATCTAAATCGCCAAATTTTGATCTTAAATAGGTATCCCTATCAAAACCAGAAGGGGGAATAGTAGGGTCCAATTGAAACGGATGCCACGTAATTTCTACCGGTGCACCTTGCCATTGCTCCAGCGCAGACTCTAGCCTTCTTTTGCCGATATAACACCATGGGCAGGCCACGTCGGATACCACAGCTACCGTAATTGGTTTTGTTTGCATTATTTATAGTTTAAACTGGATTTTTAGTCGTGTATTTATAACAAAACTAACAAAAAGACAGACAAGATGCTTTGCTAAAAAGCAACGCAATTGGCATAAAAAAACCCTTCCAATTACATTGAAAGGGTTAGATTACATATATAAAGTTCGTTTACAACGTTCTCAGATATTCTGCAACATTCCTTGTTTCTTCCTCGGTAAGGTTTTGGTTGAGCATTATCGCATTGTTATATTCCTTTAATAAAGCTTTTGCAATCGGGTCCTCCTTCAACATGCCATCAGGATTGATAATCATATTCATTACCCATTCCGGACTTCTTCTGTCATACACACCTTTGAGCGCCGGGCCAATCATACGTTGTTCCGCCATGTGACAAGCAGTACAAATCGCTTGAAATTTCGCTTCACCCGCAGCCGCCATATCTGTATTAATGTCCGCATCAAAGCTAACCGAGGTAAAGGGACCTACTCCTTTATTGTCCATGTCTACCGGAACAGTTTCAGAAACAGCTTCTTTTTTTACTTCTTTTTTGGCACGGTTCATTTCAAAACCTTCCTTTTTTTCTTCTTTCTTTTCTCCACAGCTTACCATTAAGGTACCTACTGCGACTAACATGAGTAATTTTCGCATTTTTACTATCTTTTAAACGTGATTCTTATATTTAAAACGAGCTACTAAGATACTAATTTTTATACGTAACATGGTTAAAAAATGCCTCGGATATATCACCCGTAGACAGCATTAATCACGCTCATGAACCGCTATATCTTTTGACAAGTCCAATTTCCTAAATGTTGGGGAGACCAAAGCGGTAATCCCAACCGTAAGTAAGGTCATTGACCCTCCAAATACGACTGCAGTTACGGTACCCATAAGTTTGGCCGTTGCCCCACTCTCAAATGCACCTAACTCATTGGACGACCCTACAAACATAGAGTTGACAGACGCTACCCTTCCCCGCATATTATCCGGTGTCTTTAATTGTAAAATGGTCTGGCGAATAATCATAGAAACGCCATCAACGGCTCCACTTAAGAACAGTGCAATTACTGACAGCCAGAAGTAAGTAGAAAGTCCAAAAACAATAATACAAACACCAAAAGCAGCTACCGCCCAGAGTAATTTTTTACCCGCCTTCTTATGTAAGGGGAAACGTGTTGCACCCAACATGGTTATGGCGGCTCCTACCGCAGGAGCCGCCCGTAGGATACCGAATCCTTCCGAACCTACCTGTAAAATATCTTGTGCGAAAATGGGCAATAAGGCAACCGCACCACCAAAAAGTACCGCAATCATATCCAAGGTCAATGCCCCAAATACCGCCTTTGTTTTAAAGACAAATTGTAAGCCTTCTTTTAAGCTATCAAAAACAGGTTCGCCAATTTTAGGATTTAAAATGGGTTTTTTATCGATTTGAAATAATAATAGCAAGGCCAATATAGAGAACCCGACGATAACGCACATAGACCAATGCACGCCAATAATACTTATTGAAAATCCTGCCAATGCAGGACCTAAGACAGAAGCCATTTGCCAGGTAGAGCTGCTCCAAGTAGCAGCATTGGGATAAATTTTCTTTGGCACCAGTAGCGCAATTAAAGAGAATATCGTTGGACCTAAAAAGGCGCGTACCAAGCCGCCCAAAAATACCAAACCATAAATTCCGTACAGTATACTTTTGGCTTCCCACTCGCTTTCTAGCCCAGGCCAGCTTAATAAAAAAAGTCCTAAACTGATGACCGAAAATCCTAGGATACATTTAATCAACAAGTTTCGTTTCTCCTTTTGGTCAACAATATGTCCGGCAAATAATGCCATGCCTACGGCAGGAATCACCTCCATTAAACCTATGATACCCAAAGAAAGTGGGTCCTTGGTCATAGTATATACCTGCCATTCTATAACAATAAACTGCATAGACCATGCGAAAACCATGGCAAAACGTACACCTAAAAATATATTGAATTCCTTAAAGCGTAATGCAGCGTAGGGGTCCATTTCTTTGATAAAAGTTTGCCAAATATACGTTTTGAGCGATAGGGCGCTGATTTTTTTATGTAAAAAAACCAAATGAAAATCTGCGTTTTATGGTCACTGTAGTTGCTCGGGTATTCTACCAAAGCTAAAATTCTGGCTGAATACCTTTTAATCATACTTGCTTTTGGGTTTATACCCAATTAAACAGGGAGAACTTTAGTTTATCAATAAAAACTAAATATTAAGAAGTATGGTTTGCAATAATATACTATATTCGTAACCAGTTACGTAAATAGAAACTTATATGATTTATGATTCTTTGGGCGAAATGGCCTTGGGCACACGATTACGCATGTTGAGCGAAACGGTGACAAAAGATGCGACAAAACTCTATGCACTATATGGCGTAGATTTAAAACCGAATTGGTTCCCGGTTTTTTATGTGCTAACACAAGAAACAACAGAAAAGTCCATAACGGCTATCGCCGATCAGATAGGACATTCCCATCCATCGGTCGTAAAAATTGTTCGCGATATGGAAAAAGCAAACCTAATTGCGAAAACAAAAGATAGATCGGACAAAAGAAAACAACTCATTTGTTTAACAAAAACCGGACAACAGATAGCCAAAGATATCCAAAAACAGTATCTCGATGTTAATAGTGCCATCATGGATTTATTCCAACAAAGCACCCATAACATTTGGCAGGGTATCCTAGAGCTGGAATATTTACTGAATGATAAAACCTTGTTCGATAGGGTATTGGAACAGAAAAAATTACGGGAATCCGCGAGCATTAAAATTATACCCTATACCGATAACTACCAAGCCGATTTTAAACTGCTCAATGAAGCTTGGATACGACGATACTTTAAAATGGAAGATTCCGATTACAAAGCCTTGGATTTTCCAAAGGATTATATCTTGAATAAAAGTGGGGCAATTCTTGTAGCGCTTGATAACAAGCAAGTAGTAGGGGTTTGTGCCTTGCAAAAACTGGAAAATCATCCATATTCCTATGAACTGGCAAAAATGGCCGTTTCCCCAGCGTCACACGGCAGGGGAATAGGGTACCTGCTGGGAAAGGCAATTCTTAACAAAGCAAAAGAACTGGGCGCGGACCATGTGTACCTGGAAAGTAACACCATTTTGACTCCGGCCATAAAACTATATCGAAAACTAGGGTTCAAAAAAGTATCCGGTTTACCTACTCCATACGAGCGTTGTAATATACAGATGGTTGTAGAACTGTAGTGCAGCAATTAGTAACCCGAATAAATGGTATATTCCCTAGCAAAACATACTTCTAAAGAACATGGAACTTCTTATAGCAATGCCTCATTTGAATCTTTTCCGATGTTCATGCGCTATACGGTAATTTCTATTCTATTTTTTTCTGGGTCTAAAACCACGCTTTCATAGTAGCCGTCCCCTGTTGTCCTTGGATTTCCAACTACTGTAAATCCATCCGTTCTCAGTTTTTCGGTAAGTGTATTAACTTGTTCTTTGGAGCCAACAGATACTGCGAAATGACTTATTCCTAAATATTCCATTGCTCGGTTTTCAACAAAAGTGATCTCGGGTTTCTGCATCAATTCTAATCGGCAACCCGTACCAAAACTCAAAAAATAAGAAGTGAAATTCTTTATAGGATTGTGATATTTTTCTCCTGAAGCAGCACCAAAATAGGTCTTATAAAATTGACGCATCAATTCTAAATCAGACACCCAAATAGCTATATGCTCTATTTTCATTTGATATCTTTTAATTTTAATTGAAGACTTATATTCCCTTTCCACTCGTTCTCATCAATAGAAAACACTGCGCTAAAGGGTTTTCTACTGGTTACCAGTGGTAATTTATCCCCTAAATTAAAGCCTATTCCCCCTATCTTATATCGATCGTTTTGTGCCACTGAAATTTTGAGGTGCGCCCCTTCGGCTCCAACTTCTTTAGCGTATCCTGTATCTACCAAGTTTTCTGCCATAAACGTAGGACTCATATTTCCTGGGCCAAATGGTGCAAACTGCTTCAAAATACGCATCAATTTTGGGGTGATATCACTTAATTGGATGATGGCATCAACCGTTATCTCCGGCACCAATAATTGTGGGTCTATAGATTCCTTGACTACTTTTTCAAATTGATGTTTAAAGTTATTATACTGTTCTTCCAATAAAGTAAGTCCAGCTGCATATTTATGCCCTCCAAACTGTTCAATATAATCGGAACAACCTTCTAAAGCATTGTAGACATCAAAACCCTTTACCGATCTTGCAGATGCAGCCAACTTATCACCGCTTTTCGTAAAGACCAATGTGGGTCTATAATACGTTTCCGTTAATCTTGACGCCACAATTCCAATTACCCCTTTATGCCAAGTCTCTTTATACACCACAGAGGTGAAGCCTTCTTCCTCTTGATTTTCCTGAATCTGAACAAGTGCTTCTTGAGTGATTTCTTGATCCAGGCCTCTACGATCCGTATTAAATCGCTCTATTTCAGCTGCAAATGTTGCAGCCTGTTCTATGTTGGTTTCCGTAAGCAAAGTTACCGCATGTTGTCCGTGCTTCATTCGGCCGGCCGCGTTGATTCTTGGAGCAATAATAAATACCACATCGGTAATGGTCAAGGTTGCTTTGTTTACTTGGTCGATAATGGCTCTAAAACCGATTCGCGGTGCTTCATTGATAACCTGTAGACCATAAAAAGCCAAAATTCGATTCTCCCCAGTTATTGGAACAATATCGGCCCCAATCGCAGTAGCCACTAAATCAAGGTATTGTGTTAGGTCATAGATTGTTTCTCCTTTTTGGGAACCTAATGCTTGTATCAGCTTAAAACCTACCCCGCAACCACATAATTCGTCATAAGGATATTCGCAATCGGACCTTTTTGGATCTAAAACAGCAACGGCATCGGGTAGCTTTTCTCCGGGTCTGTGGTGGTCGCAGATGATAAAATCAACCCCTTTTTCTTTTGCATAAGCCACTTTATCAATTGCCTTTACGCCGCAATCTAAAGCAATAATCAAAGTGAACCCATTGTCTTCCGCAAAGTCTATTCCTTTGTATGACACTCCGTAACCTTCTGCATACCGATCCGGAATATACGTAGCGACATTGGGATAATAGCTTAATAAATAGGAAGAAACCAAAGCTACGGCTGTTGTCCCATCCACATCGTAATCCCCAAAGACCAAAATATTCTCGTTGTTGGCTATTGCTGTCTTAATTCTTCTAACGGCAATATCCATATCCTTCATCAAAAAAGGATCGTGCAAATCCTCTAATTGCGGTCTAAAAAAGTTCTTCGCCTCTTCATAGGTATTTATTCCCCGTTGTAGTAATAATTGCGCAACCAAACCATCGACCTTTAGCGCTTCGGCTAACGCGTCCATCTGTTCTGATTCGGGTTTTGGTTTTATGGTCCAGCGCATGTGGTTGTTTTATACGTCATTGCGAACAAAGTGAAGCAATCTGTTGCTTGGGAACATCGAATGAACATTTTGCTTCGTGCCTCGCAAAGACGTTATTTATGAAATATGGTCTTGATTTCCAACTCCGCAAATCTTCTGAACATTTCCATGACGCCGCAATATTTTTCTACCGATAAATCTACAGCACGCTGTAGTTTCTCCTCGTTAAGATTGGCACCGTGAAAATGGTATTCTATGGTTACTTTATCGTAATACTTTGGATGCTCGTCTGTTAAGTTAGCGATTGTTTCAATTTGAAAATCATCCACTTCTAACTTCATTTTTTTTATGAGCATGGCGACATCCAATCCAGAACAACCTGCGAGTCCGGATAGCATCAAGGCTTTAGGTCTAAACCCGCTTCCTTCGCCGCCATCTTCAGGGGCTACGTCTATGTTTACGGTATGCCCGGATGGGTTCGTAGATTCAAAGGCCATTCCGCCTTTCCATTTCGTTGTAATATGATTTGTTGTCGCCATAATTTTTATGTTTCTTGTATGTGTTCAAAAATACAATAATCTAGAATGTCATTTCGAGCCCAGAAGAGAAGTTAGGCACACCTATCAATATCGACTGGGCTCGATATCACATAAATAATTTATCCCTCAAGAGCGCAATTAACCTATTTGATGTTGGTTATGATGTATTTAAGAAGAAAACGCTTTAAAAACTATAAATTCGTATTTCAGATTTTTAACTTCTAATTTCCAAATATGCCCTTAGTAAATCCGCTAGATGCCAGTCACAGTCCAGAAACTGCCGAACTGGCTAAATTTTTCAACGAGACCCTAGGTTTTTGCCCTAATTCTGTATTGACCATGCAACACAGACCTGCCATTTCCAAGGCTTTTATAAACTTGAACAAGGCCGTTATGGCTAATGAAGGGAGGGTAACTTCTGCTCTAAAAAGAATGATCGCTTGGGTAAGTAGCAACGCCACGGGCTGCCGCTATTGCCAAGCACACGCCATCCGCGCTGCGGAACGTTATGGTGCAGAGCAAGAACAACTGGATAATATTTGGGAATACCAAACCCACCCAGCCTTTTCCGAAGCAGAAAGGGTAGCACTCGACTTTTCATTACAAGCTTCCCAAGTCCCCAACGCAGTAGATGCCAAAATAAAAGAACGATTGTACCAACACTGGAACGAGGGGGAAGTTGTGGAAATGTTAGGGGTTATTTCCCTCTTTGGCTACCTCAACCGATGGAACGATTCTATGGGAACTTCTATTGAAGATGATGCCGTAGATAGCGGCAAGCATTATTTAGGGAAACACGGATGGGAGAAAGGGAAGCATGATGGTTCTGCTTATTAGATGTGAGATTTTTGATGTCAGTTCTCAGATAGTTTTTTAGTTAAACCGTCATTGCGAGGAGGAACGACGAAGCAATCTCAAAGTTTGGAAAATGTAGTAAGCAGATTGCTTCATGCCTGGCAATAACGTTTAAAATTCTTCTTTAATTAATGGTGAATTTGAATTTAACCTATCATTTAGAAATAGCTTTGGTGATTGCCCTGTTTATACTCGCTAGAACTCTCCTTTACAATATATTACAGTGTAAATTAAGGGCAAATAAGATTTTTACAGATTTCTCCTTTATTTCTATTCGCAACTCTATGATTTTCAGTTATTTATTTGGTTTTATCAAGACATAGTTGTCTTGAAAATTGATTTTCGGCTAATTTAACTACTTAGCTGCTGTCCTTTATTTAATCTGATACTTTGAATAACTCGTCATCCATTACCACAAGGAAATTTGCTGTATTGATAAAGTAATTTGTGACAAATTTTTCCACACTTTAAAATATACTTTTACAGTAGTTGATGTGTAAAACCAATTTTTTCTCCGTGATTATTATTCACACGGTCTTTTACCTGAAATAAATTCAAAAGAATTAGCCCTGGAAAAGTGGTAGTTTTTCATGTTACAAATAAAGAAAAATAGATTTTGGAAATTACTAAGGAAATAAAGCAAAAAATCATGAAAGAATTCATAGTTGAAAATTATAAAGACTTTATTGCATTTACTTTAGTTTTAATCTGTCTTATTACATTGATTCATTTGGATAATAGAATATCGGAAAGCCTAAGGCAAACCCTTGGATATATTATCGTTGGTTGCTTAGGCTTTTTATTACGGGGTAGATTTTAATATTTTTTTCACTATCTGGACCAACTCCCCAACAACATCCCCCTCGAACCAGGGATTCTTACCGCGCCAAAAATGATTCACAGGAGACGGATGCGGTAATGGAAAATATTTTGGAAGAAAATCAGGGTAACTAGCTACATTTTCCGTCAAATTCTTTTTGGAACTAGCGCCTAAATACTGGTCTTGGGCATACTTCCCTATCAGCAATATCAATTTCACATCCTTAAATTGTTCCCAAACCGATTGATGCCACAGAGGTGCACATTCTTTTCTTGGAGGTAAATCTCCTGTTTTTCCCTTGCCCGGATAACAGAATCCCATAGGCAGCACGGCAAAATTATCCGGATTATAAAACTGTTCCTCAGTTACGCCCAACCACTCACGCAACTTCTTGCCACTAGGGTCGTCCCAAGCCCTATTATTATCATGTGCCTTTTTCCCTGGCGCCTGACTTACCAGTATTATTTTCGAATTCAGGGTTGCCGAAATTATTGGACGTGGTTCCAGAGGTAAGCAATCCTCACAAACAGTACATTTTCTTATTTCGGTTAGTAGTTGCTTCATTTCTTTCCACCAACAACGATAACAATTTCACCTTTGGGAGGTTTATCCGTATACTGTTTCAAAACTTCCTCGGCAGTACCGCGGACGGTTTCTTCGTATAATTTGGTAAGTTCCCGGGAAACCGATACCGGTCTATCGGCACCAAAATACTCGACAAAATTAGACAGTGTTTTTAGTAGTTTATGTGGCGATTCGTAAAAAATTAGGGTTCTGGTTTCGTCTGCCAATATTTTTAATCGGGTTTGTCTTCCCTTTTTTACAGGCAAAAATCCTTCAAAAACAAACTTATCATTTGGCAATCCACTATTGACCAAAGCTGGAACAAAGGCCGTTGCACCGGGCAAACATTCTACCGCTATATCCTGTTCTATGCATGCGCGTGTTAACAAAAATCCGGGGTCGGATATGGCTGGTGTTCCGGCATCGGATATAAGGGCTATAGTCTCCCCGTTCTTCAATCGGTTTATAATCCCATCTATAGATCGATGCTCGTTGTGCATATGATGGCTATACATTTGGGTCCCAATCTCAAAATGCTGTAGCAATTTTCCACTTGTTCGTGTATCCTCTGCAAGAATTAAATCAACTTCTTTTAGAATGCGGATTGCCCTGAGCGTCATATCCTCTAAATTTCCAATTGGCGTAGGTACCAAGTACAGTTTTCCCATATCATGCTCATCTTGTAGTCGCTCCAAAAGTAATGAATATGAAGTTTAGTTCTAACACAAAAGACCCAGCAAAATGCCAGGTCTTTTATACAGTTGTCCAATTATTTTACCTATGCGAACCTTCGCGCAATCAGGTCCATGAACCGTTGTTCATATTCCTCTTTTCCTTCCCAATTTTTATAATCGGGTTTTACCATGTTCGTAATAAACGCAATGGAACGTTCTTCAGTGTCAATAGTACTCAACTGTGAAAGTACCCGGTTATAGTCCTCTGTACTGCCTTTGAACAGGTGTTTAACAAACGCTAACCTATTGTTTAAATCTACCTTGAGTTCGCTATTGGACAAACGATCATTCAATGATTTTGGAGTTTCTGCCTTTTGTTTCTCAGTAGGCATAAACAGTTCCATATCGTTTTTCATCAAATTAGGCTGTGTCATAAATTCGTTCAATACCTCTTCCAAATTTTCGGAACTCGGCATTTCTGAAACCATATCCTTGATGGTATCCATTCCAGGAATAATAATATCTTCTTGGTGCGGATTACTTTCCGGCACAGAAGAGTTGGCACTCAATACCGCATTGGCCATTTTTTCAAATTTCTCCGCGATGACGTTTTTAGATACATCAACCTGGATTTCGTTCAACTCCTCCTCGATAAACTTAAGCACGGCTAATTTTTCGTACAATCCTTTTGCCGCCTCATACAATTCTGGAAGACTATTCATGTCCTTGGACGTAATGATGTCTGTAGACATTCTAATCAACTCCTCTTTCAACTTCTGTTTCATCTCTTGCTTTTTCTTTCTATTCCAGTGCTAAAACCGGATATAATAGTATACTCTTATGTTTTCTTTTTCGATTCTATATTGTACTCTGATAGCAAAGCTATTTATATCCCCTTCAAACCATCTCTTTTTTTAATAACTTTATCATTCTATAAATAACAACGAAAAAACCTCTTATTTTCGTCTAAAATTACAAAATGTTTCTCGAAAATACCGTTAACCACAAAGAACAGTTCGGCTGGATCGAAGTAATTGCCGGATCTATGTTTTCCGGTAAGACCGAGGAACTAATTCGGCGACTTAAGCGCGCCCAGTTCGCAAAATTAAAGACCGAAATCTTTAAACCGATGGTAGATACGCGTTATGATGATCAAATGGTGGTGTCTCATGATGATAATGAAATACGCTCTACACCAGTCCCGGCGGCAGCAAATATTCGTATTCTTGCAGATACATGTGATGTTATAGGAATAGATGAAGCTCAATTTTTTGATGACGAAATTGTAACCGTTTGTAACGATCTGGCCAATAAAGGCATACGCGTTATCGTGGCCGGTTTGGATATGGATTTCAAGGGAAATCCCTTTGGCCCTATGCCCGCCCTAATGGCCACTGCAGAATATGTTACCAAAGTACATGCCATTTGCACCCGAACCGGGAACTTGGCAAATTACAGTTTTAGAAAATCAAGTAACGACAAATTGGTCATGTTAGGTGAAACTGAAGAATACGAACCGCTGAGTAGAGGTGCATTTTATAAAGCGATGCTAAGGGAACGGGTTAAAACAATGGATGTGAGCTCAGAAGAAATAGACCATAAAGACAAACTCGCTAATGGCTAAGGCAAGAGAGACCGTCCTAGAGCTGGACTTAAAGGCCTTGGCACACAATTACCATTATTTACGCTCCAAATTACGGCCAGAAACCAAATTCTTGTCGGTAGTGAAAGCTTTTGCATACGGAAGCGACGCCCAGATAATAGCCAAAAAGCTTCAGGAGCTGGGAACCGACTACTTTGCAGTTGCCTATACCAACGAAGGTGTCGCCTTAAGAGAGGCAGGCATTACGAAACCTATTCTTGTATTGCATCCGCAGGAAGTGAGTTTTGATGCCATTATAGAACACTGCCTTGAACCTAGTATCTACGCCATGCATATTTTGGACGGGTTCTTAAGTACTGCAAAAAAGCACGGCCAAAACCAATATCCCGTGCATCTCAAATTTAATACAGGCCTTAATCGGCTTGGATTTAAAAAAGAGGACATACAGCAGATAGCAACCAAACTGAATGATGCTAAGCAGATTAAAGCGCTATCATTGTTTTCACATCTAGCGGCCTCAGAAGACCATTCGGAAAAAGAGTTTACAACAAAACAGATCAACCTATTTCATACCATTGCCGAACAGTTGGACGAACTACTCCATTACAAAACATTTTGCCATCTATTAAACACCTCTGGAATCATTAATTACCCAGAAGCACAATATGATATGGTACGGAGCGGTATTGCACTTTACGGCTATGGAAACGAAGCTAAAATTGACAAAGCATTAAAACCCGTTGCCAGTCTAAAAACGATTATTGCACAAATACATCATCTTGGTGCAAACGAAAGTGTGGGCTATAATAGAGGTTTTAGCACTAACAGTCCAATGGTTACCGCAACCTTACCGCTAGGCCATGCAGATGGTATTGGAAGACATTATGGTCACGGAAAAACTGTGGTAAGCGTTCACGGAAAAAAAGCACCTATTATTGGTAATGTATGTATGGATATGATTATGGTCGATATTACGGGAATCGACTGCAAGGAGGGGGATGAAGTGCTTATTTTTGGCAAAGGATTATCTGCACAAGCATTTGCCGAAACAGCAAATACCATTACTTATGAACTGCTGACCGGTATTTCACAGCGCGTAAAACGTTGCATAGTTTCGTGATTAATAATTAACGTTTTATTAAGAAGGTTTTTTTTTAGTACATTGCAGCCTAATCATTAACCATTTTAAAAACACTAAATCATGTTAAAAGAATTCAAGAATTTTATAATGACAGGTAATGTCATTGACCTGGCGGTTGCCGTAATCTTGGCAGGTGCCGTAGGATTGGTTGTAAGCGGATTTGTATCCGACATTATGATGCCCATTATTGGTCATTTTGCAGGGGGCGTAGACTTTGCCGATATGAAAATAATATTAGACGAAGCGGTTATTGCAGCAGACGGTACGGTTACAAAACCAGAGAATGCCATCATGTACGGGAAATGGGTAAATGCCATTATTAACTTGATTATCGTTGGATTTGTATTATTCATGATTGTAAAAGCCTACAACAAAACAAAAACACCAGTTGAAGAAGCTCCAGCCGCACCAAAAGGACCTACGGCAGAAGAATTGCTTGCTGAGATTAGAGATGCCTTAAAGAAATAAGGATAGAACGTATTTCCTGAACAAATTCGGGACGTGCCGCTGCACTCTTGCAGTTTAACTATGTAAACCGTTACCAGTTGTTTCGCTAACACTGGTAGCGGTTTTTTTATGATTACATCAATATATTGTTAGTATAAGATGACCCTAATACGCACGCTTAACTTCATAAAGTGTTTTAAAATAAACATATTGTTATATTTTTAATATTCTTTACTATTTTGATGGCGCAACATTAGAGAATACCTATTTTTGTCGCTCAATTGTAATGAATACAAAATGAAAATAGCAGTAGTAGGAGCCACAGGTATGGTAGGCGAAGTAATGTTGAAAGTATTGGCAGAACGGAATTTTCCTATAACCGAACTGTTGTTGGTGGCCTCGGAGCGATCGGTAGGTAAAAAACTCACCTATAAAAATCAAGAATATGCCATTATAGGTTTGGCAGACGCGGTTTCACAAAAACCGCAAATTGCCATTTTTTCTGCTGGTGGAGATACCTCTTTGGAGTGGGCTCCTAAGTTTGCAGAGGTAGGTACTACGGTTATAGACAATTCATCCGCATGGCGTATGGATGCTACTAAAAAATTAGTGGTTCCAGAAATTAACGCAAACGAACTTACCGTAACGGACAAAATTATTGCCAATCCCAACTGTTCTACCATTCAACTTGTTATGGCCCTGGCACCCTTACACAAAAAATATAAAATGAAACGGGTAGTTATTTCTACCTATCAATCTGTTTCGGGGACTGGTGTAAAAGCAGTTAAGCAACTAGAAAACGAAATAGCGGGGATACAAGGCGAAATGGCCTATCCCTATCCTATAGGCCGAAACGCTCTACCTCATTGTGATGTATTTCTAGAAAACGGATATACCAAGGAAGAAATGAAACTAGCACGCGAACCACAAAAAATATTGGATGATCGCTCTTTTTCTATTTCCGCAACAGCAGTGCGTATTCCAACGGCAGGAGGGCACTCGGAATCGGTAAACGTAGAATTTTTAAATGATTTTGAATTGAATGAAGTCCGCCGAATCCTAAACGATACCCCTGGCGTTACCGTCCAGGACAATCCCGACACCAATACCTATCCCATGCCTATTTACGCGCATGACAAGGATGAGGTATTCGTTGGGCGGATTCGTAGGGATGAAACACAACGAAATACCTTAAATATGTGGATCGTGGCAGACAACCTCCGAAAAGGTGCTGCCACGAACGCGGTACAGATTGCAGAGTACCTAGTCGAAAACAAACTGGTTTAATCAAAGTCCGAGTAGAATGTTAAAACCTTCAAAACAGTACTGTTTTGAAGGTTTTTTTATGGTAATTTTAACGAGACAAATTCATCTAAAAACATGAAAAAATCAATTCTAGGCCTAGCAACACTTCTTACATTTACAGCGTGCCAAACAGAAACCAAAAGAGAAACCATAGCCGTGACCTATCCTACTACACAAAAAGTTGATACCGTTGATACCTATTTCGGAACCGATGTACCAGACCCGTATCGTTGGCTAGAGGATGACCGAAGCGAGGAAACCGAAGCATGGGTAAAAGACCAAAACGAAACTACGTTTGGCTATCTGGAGAATATTCCTTTTAGGAACGATCTTAAAAATCGCTTAGAAAAATTATGGAACTATGAAAAATTAGGTTCTCCCTTTAAAGAAGGCGAGTACACCTATTTTTATAAGAATAACGGGCTACAGAACCAATATGTGGTGTACCGCAAAAAAGGAGATGCCGAAGCCGAAGTATTTTTAGACCCCAATACTTTTTCCGAAGACGGAACTACATCCCTGGCCGGACTCAGCTTTACAAAAGACGGTTCTCTTGCAGCATACCTCATCTCTGAAGGTGGCAGCGACTGGCGCAAGGCCATTGTTATGGAAACCGAAACCCGGGAAATTATTGCCGATACCTTGGTAGATATAAAGTTTAGCGGCCTTTCATGGAAAGGAAACGAAGGTTTCTATTATTCCAGCTATGACAAACCCGAAGGCAGCGAACTATCCGCAAAAACAGACCAACATAAAGTATATTACCACAAACTCGGAACCGATCAAAAAGAGGATGCTCTTATCTACGGCGGAACCCCCTTGGAAAAACATAGATATGTAGGCGCAAGGGTAACAGAAGACAATCGGTACCTTACCATTTCGGCCTCGACATCTACTTCTGGCAATAAATTATTTCTTAGAGATTTAGAAGACCCTAATGGACTATTGATTCCGATTGTAGACGATACGGAATCTGACGTTTACCTCATCGAAAACGTAGGTTCCAAACTATATCTTGTAACGAACCGGAATGCCCCGAACCAGAAAATAGTAACCGTAGATGCAGCTAATCCAAGTCTTGAAAATTGGGTGGATTTTATTCCGGAGACTGAAAATGTATTAAGCCCTAGTACTGGTGGAGGCTATTTCTTTGCAGAATACATGGTTGATGCTATTTCCAAGGTATATCAATACGATTACGATGGAAAACAGATACGGGAGGTACAGCTTCCCGGGCTGGGAAGTGCGAGCGGTTTTGGAGGAAAAAAAGAGGATAAAGAGTTCTATTTCTCCTTTACCAACTACAACACCCCAGGTTCTTCCTTTAAATACAATGTAGAAACAGGTGAATACGAGCAGTATTGGAAACCGGAAATCGATTTTAACCCTGCCGATTACGAATCCACACAAGTGTTCTACGCCTCCAAGGACGGCACTAAAGTGCCTATGATTATAACGCACAAAAAAGGCTTGGAATTAAATGGCAAGAACCCCACCATCCTATATGGCTATGGTGGCTTTAACATTAGCCTCACCCCTTCTTTTAGTATTGTAAATGCCGTTTGGATGGAGCAAGGTGGCGTTTATGCCGTACCCAATTTAAGAGGCGGTGGCGAATATGGCAAGAAGTGGCACGATGCCGGTATCAAAACAAAAAAACAAAATGTATTTGACGATTTTATCGCAGCAGCGGAATACCTCATTGACAACAAGTATACCTCTAAAGAATACCTAGCTATCCGTGGTGGCTCTAATGGTGGTTTGCTAGTTGGTGCCACCATGACCCAAAGACCAGATTTGATGCAAGTAGCCTTACCTGCAGTGGGCGTATTGGATATGCTCCGCTACCATACCTTCACCTCTGGTGCAGGCTGGGCCTACGATTACGGCACCTCTGAAGACGATGCAGAAATGTTCAGTTATTTGAAAAACTATTCTCCCGTACACAACGTGAAAGCAGGAACTTCCTATCCTGCTACTTTAGTCACTACCGGAGATCACGATGACCGTGTAGTACCAGCCCACAGTTTTAAATTTGCGGCAGAACTGCAAGAGAAACAAATGGGTGATAATCCCACCTTAATTCGAATAGAGACCAATGCAGGTCATGGCGCAGGTACACCCGTAAGTAAGACTATTGAACAATATGCCGACATTTTTGGATTTACCCTATACAACATGGGCTTTAACGAACTACCTAACCAAGCGGTTTTAAAAGAATTTAAAGAGTAGAAGATTACATCAATAAAATAGTTGTAAATCCGTTCTTTTGTTAGGACGGATTTTTTTATACTACTATATAAAACTTAAAGTATGCTCAGAGTAAAGAACGTTTCTTATGCCTATGACAAAGGATTAGTTCTAAAAAACATAAATCTTAAAATTGCCAAAGGGGAACATTTGGCCTTGATTGGAGAAAGTGGCTGTGGAAAAAGTACGTTATTGAAAATCATGTACGGATTGATGGATTTAAAAGAGGGGTCTGTACTTTGGAAAGATGAACCCGTATTAGGCCCTGCTTATAATCTAGTCCCGGGAGCGCCGTTTATGAAATACCTATCCCAAGATTTTGATTTGATGCCCTTCATTTCCGTGGCAGAAAACATAGCGCAATACTTATCCGTGTTCTATCCAGCCGAATTAAAAGAAAGAACAACGGCCTTGTTGGAAATGATAGCGCTAACAGATTTTGCAAATAAAAAAGTAAACACCCTAAGTGGTGGCCAGCAACAGCGCGTGGCATTAGCAAGAGTGCTAGCGCAAAAACCTGAAGTGCTGCTATTGGACGAACCTTTTGGACATATTGATAACTTCCTAAAAAATAACCTACGTAGAAACATATTTAAGTACGCAAAGGATAACGAGATTACCTGTATCGTCGCTACGCATGATCATAACGATGTATTGCCTTTTATGGACCGCATGATTGTATTACGGGATGCAGGTATTATTACGGAAGGTCGGCCTATGGAGCTATACAGAAATCCAAGAAATCTATACGTCGCGTCACTATTTGGAGAAGCCAACAGCATTTCCATGTCACAATTAAAATCATACGCCCAATCGGATAAAACCATAATCGTATATGCACATGAACTAAAGGCTTCAGATACTTCAGGACTAGCCGTTACGGTTAAGGAAAGTTATCCCATGGGCAATTATTATCTTAATATAGGAACTATGGAAAATGGTGAATCAATTTATTTTCAGCATTCTACTGTTTTGCCAAAAGGAAAAGAATTGTATCTGAATATTTCCTTAAACACCATCAACCAGCGCATACGATAGTGTCTCTGATTTTGTTGGAATTACAGCCTTTAAATAGGCTTATAAAACATAGCTTATAGGGTCATCTGTTTACCTTTAGTGCTTTCTCAAAACTGGTATTTACTAGCTTTGCTTATTTTTACCCAAACTATTATTTTGGATCGTGATGTAATTATATCGGAACTTCAATTTAAGGCCATACGTAGCAGTGGCCCTGGTGGTCAGCATGCAAATAAGGTATCCTCTAAAGTTGAAGTAGCATTTGATGTCCAGAATTCCAATGGATTATCCGAAAGAGAAAAAAGTCGACTCTATTTAAAACTACAGTCCAAATTATCCAAAAACGGATTACTGGTAGTGCAGTGTGATGAATCCAGAAGTCAGCACACGAATAAATCCATAGTTATAAAGCGCTTGTTAGACGTACTCAAAACAGCACTTGTAACCCCTAAAAAAAGGAAGCCTACCAAACCGTCTAGATCATCCATAGAAAAACGGCTGAAATCCAAAAAGAAAGCTGCACTTAAAAAGGCTAATCGAAGCAAACCCCGTCTTGATTAAACTTTAAAAACTACTGCGGAGGCAATTCGTAGAAAAATTGTGCTTTTTTAATTTGTCCGTTTGCCACTTCATAAACGCATAGTTCATCCATTTGAACGCGACCTCCTTGTTTAAAAGTCACATCGCTTGTCATAGGGACTACAAAATGATTACCGGCCACCACAGCATCACCCACGCTGCCGCCGTGCATTTCTTGGATATTACTCTGCCATTGGTTGAATCCTTCTAAAATATTCGCTTTCCCTTTGGTAATCTGTTCTCCGGCTGCCCAGCCGTCCATTTCTACACTTACTGCATCGTCTGCATACAAATCGTAAGCTTCCGGATACTTGCCCTCTTTACAAAGGTGCACCAATTTCTGAGCTACTTGTTCTGTTGTCATGATTATATATTTTGATTAGTGGTTATAAGGTACGAAGAAAAGCAATACCATTAACCCTTAATTAAATGACTGTCAACAAGGTAGTGTCCTTGGATTGAAAACGAAAGCTATCTCCTTCCTGTTTTCCCATGAGTAGTTTTCCTATTGGGGTAGCTGGCGAAATGCAGTATACTTTCTCGTTTTCGTGGGTAGTTTCTCCTGCGGAAACAGAAATAAAATAGGAGTTCGTATTTGTAATTACCAAGGCACCTAAGCCAACACAGGTAAACGCTGTATTTCTAGGAATTTTATGCAACAAGGCTTGCATTTTTTCGGCTTCGGCAAGTTGTGCCCCTAATTTTTCACGTTCCAGTTGGAGCATCGCCCTTCCCGTTTCGTGCTTATCTCCAGCACTACTTTTAGTTTCGGAAGTAAGGGCATCCGAAATCTCCTTGGCCTGGCGGTTCAATCGTTCTAACCGCTCTGCAACATATATTGCGCAATGGTTAAATGCAGTTTTTTTGAGCTTCTGAAAATGGTCGCTATTCTTCAAGATGGTATAGGTCTGCCATTTTATAAATGAGATAATTTACGATTTGATCGTTACCCTCTCCCTCATGTTTCATTTTAGCTACTGCTTCGCGGTTTTCGGCCTTAAAATAATCAAGATCTCCAGATCTATTCTCACTAAAGATATTCCAAGACTTTAGTCCGCCCAGCATCGCCTTATGCGCATTGTACTTTTTGGTGACTTCATCCATTCTCCTTATAAATTGTTTGTCGATTCCTACGGAGTTATTTTCCTCCTGTTCCTTTAACATTTTATATTCAGAAGATATGCTCGCATCTGCTTTTTCCGCTTCTGTTATGATTTTAAAATAAGCCCTCGACACTAAAAATTGATAGTCTTTTTCAAACAAGGTATTGCTTTTGACCTCAGGTACTTCTTCTACGAGTATCATGTCATTGTCCGTACTGGCATATAGCTCCTGTTCTTGTGCCTGTTTTTCCAATGATTTTTGCCATGCTTCGCTCTTAACCATTTCTCTCCAAATCCTATTATATTCTCGCTGATAGCGGGTTTGTATACTAGAGCATCCAAAAGCAGTGGACATCAATAAAGACAACAAGGCATATATCCCGTAATTTTTAAAATCTATTTTCATATTATAGTGTTCAGCTATGTGTATACCATAGTGCAGCGAACTACAATCGAAAGGTTAAGGATGTGTCAAATTACCTAAGGTGAAGATATTATGGGGATGACAATATATAAAGAATATCCCATCGTATGCAATGCTAGCAAATTAATTTCATATGAAAATGGAATCACTGTTGAAACATATCTGCCAATTGCCTTCCTACCGTGGTGCCAATCGCGATACCCATGCCTCCTAAGCGTACACCGCACGCAATATTGTCGGATTGTAATTTTACTATGGGTTTCTTTTGTTCGCCCACACCCATGATTCCGCTCCAAGCGTAATCTATTTCAAAAGGGGTATCGGGTAAAATAACATGATGTAGAATTTCGGCAAGTTTGTCTTGTACTAGTTTTGTTGTGCCGAACTCGGTCGTCTCCTCTGCGCTAAAATCTAGATTACGACCGCCACCCAATAAAATTCGATTATCTATGTTCCTAAAATAATAATAGCCTTCCTGTAAATGAAACGTTCCTTTTATACCAAGATTATCAATAGGCTTGGTAATGATTACCTGAGCTCTTGCCGGTTTTACGTTTTCAGGTATCAGGTCGGTTGCAAATCCGTTAACGGCAATACACAACTTCTTTGATGAAAGGGTAAACTCGTTTGTCTCAATGGCTACGGCATCACCATTGTCTTGGAAAGACGTTACGGTGACTCCGTTTAAAATTCGAATCCCTTCCGAATTTGCTTTCTGTAATAAGCCTTGCATCATTTTTCCGGTATCGATCTGCCCTTCAAAACACTGGGATATATAGTTTGGCTCTATGCCTTTGAACTTAAAATAATTAGATTTTATCTCAAAAGCCGCTTCTCCAAAAACAGGCTCTAGTAGTTCATTTACGGTATCCAACGCTGCGATGCATTCCTCATAAAGACTTTTATCCTCCTTCAAAAATAGTTCATGCCCTCCGTGTACTTGCAAATCCATTGCTGTAGTGCCCAAGGTCTGCTTTAAGGCCGCTACACCGTCCCAACGGTCTTGTACCAATTGTAGCACTTCTTCCTCTGAATGGGTTTTTAAATCCGATAAAATCTCGGAAATACTACCAAAACAAGCGAAACCAGCATTCTTGGTACTGGCCCCTTGGGGCAACAGCCCTTTCTCCAATACCACTATATTGGCATTAGGAAACTGTTGTCGCAACCTTAAGGCACAATTTAGGCCTACGATGCCGCTCCCGACGATTGTAAAATCTATATTGGAAAACCAAGTTTTATATTCCCAGTAGCTTAGGTTCATGTTGTGTGTTTGGTTTGATGTCGTTGTTTACTAAAAACTGATTCCAAAACTAGCATTTAATTTAGCACAACGGATTGGCTATGCGCAGTATCCCGAAGGGTATTGCGTATAGGTGTTGTTAGCTGATGTTTTTTATCTTTTTAATTCGAATTCCTTAAAAAATCCTTCACCTAAAAATTCAAATTTCTTCTTAAATAATGTTGAAAATTTCTTATTAGCTGTTGCAAAGAATATCTGTTTATTCTCCTTGACAATAAAATATCTTATGAAATCCAAAAAAGATAAAGCATTAAAATCATCAATAAAAGTAACTGGGTCATCAAATATTATAATATTCGGACCATTCTTCAGCTTTCGGTTAAGACTAATAAAAATTGATATTACTAGTGCGGCTCTTTGTCCAGTACTTATTTGATTTACTGAGTACTTATCCTCATTTTTGTATAAAACTAATCTCTTATTCTCAAATTTTAAATCTGTAAATTCCTGCGGTGCGTGAATCGTCTTAAATATATCTTTTATTTCTTTCAAATTTTTATCAAAATAATCTGCTAAGACACTTTCTCCATCGTTTGATTTTAGTTCTTGAAGTACCTTTACAGCCTTTTCAAGACGAGTATGTTTAAGTGTGTTTTCTGTAATGAAAGACTTTGCATCTTCCAATTCTTTTGTAACTCTTTGTAGCTCTTTTTGCCTATTCTCAGAGTCTCTGAGAGATTTGATATTTTCTTCTAAAACGTATAAATCTTTACTTAACTCTGAAATAGACAAATCATCTTGAAGGTTTAAATATGTTTTAATCTTAATAAAGCTACGCTCTACAGCTTTTACCTTTTCGTCCTGGGATTTTATTTCATCTAATATTTCTGAAATATCGTTTTTGGTTTCCTTTTGTTGGAGCGACTTATTTAAGTCCGAAATAAGTAAATCATTCTCTTGACTTAGTTTTTCGATAGTATTAACTATTTTTTTAATGTCATCTTCTAATTGTAATAAAAGATTATCTATATCAATTTTTTCAAAAGAAGTATTAGTATTCAAATATGTACCGATTTCTTCCCTTAATGATTTGAACTCCGAAACAGAACCTCCAATAGCCGTTACTTGGGCTAAAGTTTTTTCTATTTTTGTTTTACTCTGAATTACTGATGCTTCTTCATCCAAAATAGAATTTAAGCGGACGGCAATTTCCTTTACAGACAATGTCCCATAACCCAACACTTCTTCCTGAGCTATAAATTTCAAGGCATTTAACATTTTTAATTCAGTGGTTAAGTTTGCCTCCTTGGTTTTTAGCTCCGATAATTTTTTTGATTTTCCCTCCAATATGCTCTTATCCACATTATTTTTGAAATCTTCATCTAATTTATCAGACAACTCATTATGGGAAATTTGCTGCTCACATAGAGGACAGTTTTGGGAATGTTCATTGTGCGATAAAAAATCTTTACCCAATAATTTGATTTTATTGAGTATGTCTTCAACAGCTGAGAAATTTTCACTTAATATTCTTATTTCATTTTCTATCTCTTTTCTATCGGTATTAACCTTTTGAAAATCTTCGTTTTTGGAGTTTTGCAAATCCTCAAATCCTTTTTTCTCATTCAAAAAAGAATCAAGATTTAATATAGAAAAGTCCTTTCTAATCTTTTCAGATTTTGAGATTTTCAAATTATGCTTTTGAATTTGCTCCTCAATATCTTCTATGCTTCTAAGGTCTTCAATGGCAAAATATTTAAGTATTGATTTTATTTTATCACGATTTACTTCTAAAGTCTTTTGCTGGTTAAGAAAATCTATTCGTTGAGCAATTCTTTCATCATACTTATCCTTTAGAGTACTTACCGTATCTAATTGTTCATCAATCTGGCTTCTTAATTTATTAAGGGTGTTTTGGTTAAAAACAAGATTTTGATTAAGAATGTATTCGATTTCCGTCTTTATTTCATTGATATACAAGTTTGAAATTGAATAATTATCTATAGATAATGTGTTTTTATACTTCAGGGTTAGGATATTATCTCCTATATTTTTCTTGATATCTTCAAGATTTTTATCAGAATTTAAATCTTTAATTAATTGTAAGTGATGGGTTACTAATTCGTTTTGCTCTTTTAATCCTTTTTCTAAACTATTTAGCTCGGGTCTTAGTCTACCTTCAAAACCCTGAATTCTATCTCTCAAAAATGTATATTCAGCACCAAGAACAATTTGTTTTAAAGATTCATTAATCTGATCCTCGTGATCGGAAGATGCGAACTGATATGCAGCATCAGTATTAAAAAAATTAAACTGATTAAATGATTGATAGCAATTGTTTCCTCTTACAAGATGATTACGACTATACCACTTGATATCTCTGGCCTTATACTTACCATTATCGTATGGGGTGTATACTTCTTCAATATCATTATTTAAAATAGCGCTTATAGATCCTGCTTCCTCATCTTTATCGCTATTTCTATTTGTTTTACCAGTTAAAATGAGTTCAATTGATTCGAGTAAACTTGTTTTTCCTGTTCCATTTGCTCCATTAATTAGATTTACTGCGCCAAAATCAAAATTTCTGACTAAAGGAAAGCCTCTGTAATTATCTTTAAGATTAATATTTGCAATTCTTTCTATTGTTGGAATACTTGATAAGTCTCTTGAAGCTCCTTCGTTTACTTCCTTAATTGTTGAATTTTCAAGAAAGTTGGCAACAGCATCTACATAGGAAGATTCACTATAAACTTCCTGTAAATCTACACTCTCCAGCTCCTTTTTCCATTCAGAAACTATATCGGGCAAAGAGGTTTTAATTGATTTTTCCAACTCAAAATAGTCCAGAAACTCACTTTCTTGGAAGATTAGCTTACGAGCATATTTATCGTTAGATAATATCTTTGACTTTAGTTCTTCATCAATAGTACTGTTAATGAAGAGTAAATATATATTCCATTGAAGGCTGTCTTCATTTTTGTAAAATTCTTCAGCCAAATATTTATATTGAAGTTCCTCAAAATCCTGTTCGCTTATGTTTGCACTGAAGTTTAAAAAATAGACTCCAGCTAACTTATCGTTTATTTGATAGTTGCCCTTATACAAAGTGTCATTAATCGGCTCAAAATGAGTAAAAAAATCTCTCGATTTCTCTATAATTTGGGAAGTATCCATAATTTTTAAAGAATTGAACTATTATCATTAGAGGGAGTGGTAATACTGCCTGCAGTTTCATCATATTTAGAACGTAAATCTGTTCCATTTTTATAAAAAACAACTATTCTACGTTTACTTTCTGTCCCTTCGTCAAATAGTTTTTGTAGTTCATCATAGGTGTTTTTAACCTGACTAGCTGAAACATTACCTAAATAACAAACTGTTGCCATTTTTGTATCACCATTTTCATTCGTTAAATTAAACTTGTATTTGTAGTTAGATGCATCCTGAGAATACGAAAGAATAATATTATTATAAGCAAGATCTTTTATACTTTCTGGATATTTGGATTTATCTGGTAGAATTTTCTGATCCAATTCTATTAAATTAGTGCAATTAAGGGTTCTAATCGTTTCACTTGATGCATATGTATCTTCCACATAAGTCATTCTACAATTACACTCATCTGCTTCTTTCAGGTTGAAGCTATTCAAATATATAACTTCACACCACTTGTTTTCAAGCTTACCAATGACTTTGCCAATTGAAATATTTATTAGTCTTTCCTTATCCACAATTGAATTATCCGCATTAAGTAGAAAATCATTAGCGATCCCTCTATCTATAAAAAACTGTAAATGATTATCATCAGTAGCTTGAATCAAATTAAAAGTTGATGTAGCAATATCAAAACAATATATTTCAATAACTTCGGGACCTTCTCTTCTTCGTTGCGGAGCTTGTCCTTCATTAATGTGTACAGGTGGATTTTCTAAATGAAATAATTCAGGGATACCATCGAAATAATAAACAAACTTATTCTTATTGATATGTAAAAAATACAATCCTTTTCTATGATTTCTAATTACACGAGTATTTTCGTAGTTTAATTCATCTGTTTTGAAAAAGATTCCGCTTCTTGCTGTATTTCCTCTTGCAGAATACCAATTGTTTCCATTAAAATAAGTGTTCACTCCCCAATTAAGTGAGACAACTTCCTTTTTTTCTCCTTCTAAAATAAACTTCCTAAAGTCTACAAAGCTTTGATGTGAAGGGTCTGGATTGATTTGAGGATGGAGTATTAGAAATGGCATATCATCCCATAAAATTTCATTTTTAACTTGTTGGTTTAAATCTGTTCTTACATTCATTGCTTCAGAACATATAAAAGACATTAGCCTAACAGATGTATTGCTATTTTTGATAATGTAAATATTATTTCCTTCTATTAAATTGTTCCTTTCTACATCACCTGACCAAACTCCCATATGTCTTGTTTTGAACTGAATTAGAACAATCAATTTAGTTAGACCTTTATGAACTCCTCTAAAGATGTAATATAGTGGGTCAGAGTAACTTTTATCCGTTTTTGAAATTACGTCCTCGCAATGTATAAAAACACCATCTTGATTAACAGCAAGTAACTGTGCTATTTCCTCTTTGTTAACTGATTCTCCTCCTAGTACCCATACTTTATTTGATGGAGGTTGCATATTTTCATTATCAATGATTAAATCAATAACGCTTTTAGGACAAGAGTATTCAGGAGATAAAACTAGGGCTATATTATCTTGTCTTGCTTTTTCTAATACCATTAAAAACTTCGTATGAGCACCTTCTTGATTAACATTGCCAATCCTATTATTATCAGCAAAAAAGTCGCCTTTATGCTGGTATAACAGAAAGCTATTACGTTGGGTATCTCGTTTTAAAACGTCAAGATATGTTGATATGTTTAAATCAGATATATCTATAAAATTCATTTATTCTATGTTGTTTTTAAAATATCAGCCAACAATTCGCTAAGAGTACCCGTGTACTCTTATATCTTTTTTGTGAACACCTAATCTAATGGATTTTTTATACTTTCAAAAGTATTTGTGGTAACATGGGCATGCATTTCTATAGTTTTACCAAAACTATTGCCGAAACCGAAAAAAACAAGCTTTTGAACATCCCTAGGCTTCTCCTGTTAAATTTCAGTACACTTTACCACTTTCGAATTCGGGGCATAAAAAAACTCCGACCTTAGAGCCGGAGTTTTATGCTATCTATTCCTTTGGTTCAGGATCCATGACAAAATCGTCCATGAACGCTGTGGTATAATTTCCCGCCAAATAATCCGGATGCTCCATTAACTGTCGGTGAAACGGTATCGTGGTTTTAATGCCTTCGATAACAAACTCGTCCAAAGCACGTTTCATCTTGTTAATAGCCTCTTCCCGTGTTTGCGCCGTAGTAATCAACTTCGCTATCATGGAGTCGTAGTTAGGCGGTATGCTATAGCCACTATATACGTGAGTATCCATACGCACTCCATGTCCGCCAGGTGTGTGCAAGGTGGTTATTCTTCCAGGGGAAGGTCTAAAGTTATTGTAAGGATCCTCGGCATTTATCCTACACTCTATGGAATGCAACTTAGGATAATAGTTTTTACCAGAAATCGGAACTCCTGCCGCCACTAAAATTTGCTCTCGGATAAGGTCATAGTCAATGACCTGTTCCGTAATCGGATGCTCTACCTGAATACGCGTATTCATTTCCATAAAATAGAACTTGCGGTGTTTGTCTACCAAAAACTCCACAGTACCTGCACCTTCGTATTTAATATATTCCGCTGCTTTTACGGCAGCATCGCCCATAGCATCACGAAGCTTGTCCGTCATAAACGGGGACGGTGTTTCTTCCGTTAATTTCTGGTGTCTTCGTTGTACGGAACAGTCCCGCTCGGATAAATGACAGGCTTTGCCATATTGATCCCCAACAATCTGAATTTCGATATGCCTAGGTTCTTCGATAAGTTTTTCCATATACATACCGCCATTCCCAAAAGCGGCGGTAGATTCCTGTACGGCACTTTCAAAAAGCTCCTCCATTTTCTCCTCTTTCCAAACGGCACGCATTCCCTTACCACCACCACCGGCAGTCGCTTTGATCATGACCGGATAGCCCATCTTCTTGGCTATTTTTTTGGCATCATCAACATCTTTCAACAACCCTGCAGAACCTGGAACGCATGGTACGCCCGCCTCTTTCATGGTCGCTTTGGCCGTAGCCTTGTCTCCCATACGGTCTATTTGATCACCCGACGCACCAATAAACTTAATATCGTGCTCTGCACATATCCGGGAAAACTTAGAGTTTTCAGATAAGAAACCATATCCTGGATGTATGGCATCTGCATTAGTGATTTCGGCAGCGGCTATAATATTCGGTATTTTAAGATAAGATTCGCTGCTTGGAGCCGGACCAATACAAACCGCTTCATCTGCAAAACGCACATGCAAGCTTTCTTCGTCTGCCTTGGAGTAGACGGCCACCGTCTTAATACCCATTTCCTTGCAGGTACGTATGACGCGTAAGGCAATCTCTCCCCTATTTGCTATTAGTATTTTTTTGAACATAGTATTTTAGTTTAAGAGTTTATGGTTTAGTAGTCTGTTGGTTCAAATGCCTTGGCGTTCAACCTCAAACTGTAAAACTTCTAAACTTAAAATTAAGATGGATCTACCAAGAATAAAGGCTGGTCAAATTCTACCGGAGAAGAATCATCTACCAGTACCTTAACGATTTTTCCAGAAACCTCGGATTCTATATCGTTAAACAGTTTCATTGCTTCTATAACACATAACACATCACCAACTGCAATGGTATCGCCAACCTCCACGAACAAGGGCTTATCCGGTGCCGGTTTTCTGTAGAATGTTCCTATAATAGGAGACTTGATGGTAATATATTTGGCATCGTCATCTGCCGCCGCTACTTCTTTGCCCGGTGCAGCAGGGGCAGCAGGCGTTTCCGACTGTACAGGTACAGATTGCACCATTGGTGCTTGTGCCATAGGCATGGACTGTACATAGGTAGGCTCATTGGAACCAAGGCTACCTGTACGGATAGTGATTTTAATATCGTCTGTTTCCAGTTTTACTTCACTTGCGCCAGATTTGGCAACGAACTTAATAAGGCTTTGTATTTCTTTAATATCCATAGTGTAACAATATGTTTAGTTGGTAGTTTAATAAATTAGTATGCCCATTTTAAATAAATTGAGCCCCAGGTAAATCCGCCGCCAAAAGCAGCAAATACAAGATTGTCTCCTTTTTTTAATTGCTTTTCATAATCGTGCAATAACAAAGGTAAGGTTCCAGAGGTGGTATTCCCGTAACGTTGAATGTTCATCATTACTTTGGTGTGATCCACGCCCATTCTGTTCGCAGTAGCGTCAATAATTCGTTTGTTTGCTTGATGGGGCACTAACCAAGTTACATCCTCACTGCTTAGGTTGTTCTGGTTCATGATACGTTCGGCTACATCGGCCATATTGGAAACGGCAAATTTAAATACCGTTTTTCCTTCCTGAAATATATAGTGTTTTTTATTCGTTACGGACTCTATAGTCGCTGGCATAAGGGAACCGCCGCCTTCCATACCCAAAAATTGTCTTCCAGAACCATCTGCACGCAAATATTCATCTTGTAATCCCAATCCTTCCGTGTTTGGCTCAAAAAGAACCGCACCGGCACCGTCTCCAAAAATGATACATGTAGTACGGTCTGTGTAGTCCAAAATAGAGGACATTTTGTCCGCCCCGATCAACAGTATCTTTTTATAACGACCACTTTCTATATAGGAAGCTACCGTTGACATCCCAAACAGAAAACTGGAACAAGCTGCCAACAGGTCATACGCAAAAGCATTTTTGGCTCCAATCTCAGAAGCTACAAAAGCAGCCGTGGATGCCACCATGCTGTCTGGCGTTGCCGTTGCCACAATAATCAAATCTATTTCCGCAGGGTCTACGTTTCCTTTTTCTATAAGGTCGTTGGCCGCCTTAATGGCCAGATAAGAGGTTCCTTCCCCTTCCTCCGGTTTTAAGACCCTTCTTTCCTTTATTCCTGTTCTACTGGTAATCCACTCATCATTGGTGTCTACCATACCCTCCAACATTTTATTGGTGAGAACGAATTGGGGAACATAGCCACCCACAGCGGTAATAGCTGCTGTTATTTTGGTCATATTTAAATTGCTTTTGTGTAAAAACCGTTCAAAAACAGGTCAAAAGTTGTGAAAATTAATGATTTTAGCTGACTTCTGATACATAACGGGTCGGTTTTTAAAAAAATACTGCCTAGAACTAAAGTCGGTAGGGCGCTACTGCTTTCATGAGCAAAGCTTTGACAATACTATAAAACGAAAAAAAACTCCCTACCCTGTTTAAAGGTGGGAGTTCTATCATTGGGTCAAAGCATTTTATGCCTCTACCTCTTCTGTTTTATCAACTAATACTTGGCCTCTGTAGTATAATTTTCCTTCGTGCCAGTGCGCCCGGTGAAACAAGTGCATTTCTCCAGTCGTGGAATCGGTAGCCAATGTAGGTGCAACCGCTTTGTAATGTGTTCTTCTCTTATCTCTCCTAGTTCTGGAAATTTTTCTTTTAGGATGTGCCATTATAAAACTTTATTTATCCGTTAATAGTTTTTTCAATTCGTCCCATCTTGGGTCGTTTTCTTCTGTATTCTCTTCTTTTCCTTTTGGCTGCAGCTCTTGAAGCCTATCCAATACGTCAGACTTTAAGGTGCCATCTGCAATACCGGGATGAACTCTTTTCTGAGGCACTGCCAATACCGACATTTCATAAATAAATTGAGCCGTATCCAATTCATGCGCGCCATGGGGAAGAATAAGGATTACATCGTCCTCATCATTATATTCCTCTCCAAATTTAACGATTAGCCTTAGCTCAGAAGCTATAGGTTGGTCGTATGGTTCGCTTGTGATATCACAATTTACATTTACGGTGCCAGTAGCGTCAAAATCCAACTCCATCATTGTAGAGGTCTTATTTAAAAGAACACCCACACTGATGTTAGCATCGTTAAAATCATCATATTCAAAAGAATCAAAGAACGTTTTATCAATTTCAAAATTAAAGTTGTGCTTTCCTTGCTTCAATCCAGAGAAAGGAATACGATACTCCTTTTGCTTCATTGTGTACAACTTAAATTATCACCTTTACCTTAAAAGGCGGGTGCAAAGATACTATTATTTTCATAAATGCCAATAGTTATCAACTATTTATCTTTAGGCCCTGTGGTCTTAAAAAACGAAGTCACTAACGTTTCATTCGCTGCTTTTTAAGGACATTCTCGGTGAGCTCTTTATACTCGGTTCTGTTCTTAAATATAGAAATTCCCGTAAATACTGCCTCTTTAAACGAACTATAATCAGCCTTGCCTTTACCGGCTATTTCATAAGCTGTACCATGATCCGGAGAGGTTCTTACCTTATCCAAGCCCGCGGTAAAATTCACCCCTTTTCCAAAAGACAAGGTTTTGAACGGAATAAGACCTTGGTCGTGGTAGGCAGCTAAAATAGCATCGAATTTCTTATATCCATCAGAGCCAAAAAAACTATCGGCCGAATAAGGTCCGTAGACCAAATGACCATTGTTCGCCATTTCCTGGATAACAGGTTTCAAAACCTCATCATCTTCTTTTCCTATTACTCCATTATCGCCACTATGCGGATTTATTCCCAAAAGCGCAATTTTTGGCTTTCGTATGCCAAAATCCATCATGAGCGACTTTTCAATCGTATTTACCTTGTCCCTTATCAGTCTAGGAATAATTGCCGAAGCAACGTCCTTAACTGCAACATGATCCGTTAACAGTCCAACTTTAAGGTCATCCGTGACCATAAACATAAGGCTTTCGCCTTCTAGTTCTTGTGCTAGGTAATCTGTATGACCTGGAAACTTAAATTCTTCTGATTGAATATTGTTCTTATTGATGGGGGCAGTAACCAAAACATCTATAACGTCTTCCTTTAGGGCAGCTACGGCAGCTTTTAAAGATTGTATGGCAAATTTTCCAGCCTCCTCGGTTGCCTCTCCAAACTGTATGTTGGGTATCTCCTTCCAAACGTTTACGATATTTACTTTCCCGTCTATTGCCTTGTCTGCATCCGGTACCCCATGAAAAACAATGTTTATGTTCAGAACTTTCATTTGGTGGGAAATAGTCTTGTTGGAAGCAAAAAAAATTGGGGTGCAAAAATCCAACATTCTACTGTCTTCAAACGTTTTTAGCGCAACCTCACAACCAATGCCATTCAAATCCCCTATCGATATCCCCAACCTAATTTTCCTATTTTCCTCCATGATATTCTTTACCTTTGTATCTCTTTACAAAACCATTTTTAAAGTTTCCTCCGCCCAAAAAGAGCGGCGAAAGGGTTATATAAAACAATTTAACGTGCTATCTAAAAGCAAGCACAAAACTACTTAATAAAAACGATACATGTTTACTGGAATTATTGAAACCTTAGGCGAGGTTATTGGTCTGGATGCCACCGCAACCAACTTGGATATTACAATAAAATCCAATATAACTTCAGAATTAAAGATTGACCAAAGCGTGGCACATAACGGTGTTTGCCTTACCGTAGTAGCGGTCAAAGGAGATGAATATACGGTAACGGCAATTGACGAAACATTACAAAAAACCAACTTAAACAATTTAAAAATCGGGGATCGGGTAAATCTTGAAAGAGCCATGATTTTAGGCTCTCGTTTAGATGGCCATATTGTTCAAGGCCATGTAGACCAAACCGGAACTTGTACGCAGGTTACCGAAAAAGATGGTAGCTGGTTTTTTTCCTTTGAATATGATGCCGCCAAAGGCAACCCAACCATTGAAAAAGGGTCCGTCACTATTGATGGCACCAGTCTTACCGTCGTAAATTCTGGCGTTAATTCTTTTCAAGTGGCCATTATCCCCTATACGTATGAGCATACGAGATTCAATTCCTACAAAAAGGGATCTATTGTAAACCTTGAATTTGATGTAATCGGAAAATATGTAGCGAAGTTGATGGACGTTAGGCGTTAGACAAAATTTCACGGCGTAAATAAGCCCTAAAACAGTTGCTTCTAAGCCTTGTGTGATATTGAACGGAGTCGAGACGATTCGGGTGTGACCATTATATCGTTTTGGGCTTAGGCCACTTTAAGCGAAAGCAAATTTGTAAATTGTTATCCCCTTTAGAAAGTTTTCGAAAACGCAAATTACTCCTCAAAAAAACCAATAGAAGAGCCTATCCAAGTTTCTTCTGTATTGTGGGAAACACTAATCAGTTCCCCTTTGCTCATACGGCCAAGATTAGTTACCGGTTTTAGGCGATTGTTCTTTTCGTCCCAAATATAAAGGATGCGTATTTCGCACTTGGAATTTTTTTCTGTTTTCGTTTTAATGGCCGATGCATACGTGACCTTTTTCTGAAGGATATAATTTTGCTTATCGGAGATACTTGCTATTTTTTCCTTGGTCGGATATAGGTCTATCCCTAATCCAGCGAATGAAAACAAAGGTTTCAACACATAATGTTCAAGCTGAATATCCGAAGGAAAATCATTCAAATAGAACGAGTTGGGTATGTTTTTGTGCTTCAATTTGGGCATTACACATTTTGATATCATAAAAAACCAATCTGGATGCGTCACCCACTCCACATCTACCTCATCGTTAAGATTAAATTCGGTCTTTAAGTCCTTTGTACGCTCAAATTCATCAAAAATCACCCTGTTGTATATTCTGTTAATTTGAGTTTTAACTCCGTCCCTAACATAGAATAATTTTTTGCCTTCTTTTGAAATTTTAGTCATACAAACGACCTCTATTCCCAAAGCTTTTTTAGTGGCCCAAAAATCGATACGAGTTTTCTGTTTTTCTGGATATAACTCCATTAAAATAACATTTTCAGGCTTCTCATCTGCAATGATTACATCTCTTACTTCCTTAACATACTGAGCTTCGTCCAGATCGCTAAAAAAATAATGAAGTCCCTTTTTTGGTATGGCCGGGTAATTATTTAGAAAGGCTTTTCCTAAAAATGGCTGATAAAAAAACAAGGTTGGGAAGGCTTGTAATTCAATTAATTTTGGGGTAATGCCGCCTTGTCCATCCTCACATAGCCCAAAATCTATGGCTAAAAAGTGTGGTCTGCCTAATGTTGATGGAGATTGAATATGTTTAGGCACAAACTGTTTACGGATTTTTTCAAAATCCATTTGCCACAATTGATCTATGATGCTTTCACACGCATCAAATAGTTCTTCCTTTAATTTTTTGCTAACAAAAATTGGACTCTCCGACAATCGGAAACCAGTTCCCTCACCATAAGTGTCTACAATTTCTTTTTTTAGATTTTCGTAATACTCTTCTTTAAAACCAGTATTGAACTGTTCTCTAATTTTGGAGATCATACGTTCTGAAGTTTTATCCGCTCAATGGATTCAGCGGCTAATTTTAAAAATCTAGGAATAATTACAGCATTGGTTTTCATAATTTTATCATCATCGTTAAGATGCTCCAACATATTTTTATATTTTCTTTTTCCATATTTTTTTATCACTACCGCTTTTTTGTCCTCACGTTTAAAATAACGGGTCATCCCTTCTGCATCTGCCTCTGGGTGAAACTGGGTGCCAAATATTTCATTTGAAAAACGGATAGCCATTACAGCGCGCTCCAAGGCAACGTTTGGCCTGTCTTTCTCAATACACAATACCTTTCCGTCCAAACTGTCTAACTTCCATTCCTTAGGCCCTACTACCTGATAATCCCTTGAATCTACGGCATAGAAAGGATCGTCTAAGTCTTGGAACAATACCTCGTGCTCTCCACTTTTGGTCTTATGCATAGGTAAGACGCCAAATGAAGTAGACCTGCGTTTTGTGACTTTAGCCAAGTCCCAATGCAAACAAGCCATTTGAAAAGAATGACAGATTAAAAAAAGGTGTTTTTTATTGGGTTTGGAAAGATTATGTAACAGTACCGCATCCAAAAAATTAAAATAGTTGTTTTCCCATAGCTCACCCACAATCAAAGGTGTCCCTGGACCGCCGGACGATATAAACATATCGTAATCCTTTATCTTGGGTATTTCGTTGTTTACACGAACATCAAAAACATCATAGTTTCCCTTAATGTGTTTCTGACCTAAAAACTGTTCTACCAGCATCTTTATACACCGCATACCCTCGTTGGCATGCCCTGCATTCATGTCTAAAACTGCAATTTTATATTTTGTCTGCATCTATAGATTATCTACCTATCGTAAGAAATTTGATTAATCTTTATTTAATTTCATAGACGATATACTTTAAAGGCCCTTACGCGTTTGAGCCACCACATATTCCATTACCTTTTTAAGGTCCTTGGTGTCTTCATATACTTTTAGCTGCCTATCTGCGCCAGAACCTTGTTCTAGCATTTGGTACACATAGTTTACCTCTGTACGACAGCCGAGTTCATCCACTACATCATCGATAAATTCCAAAAGTTCATTTATCAATACCGGGAAAGCTACCTCTTCCTGTCTGCCAAAATCGATAAGTTTGGATTCTACGCCCCAACGTGCGGCGCGCCACTTATTTTCATTGATCAAAATTCGTCTATACGATCTAAAACTCTGGTTTTTTTGATGTAGCTTACTTAGCTTGGCAATAATACACTGCATTAACGATGCAATACATAGTACCTCATCTACGGTCATGATCATATCACAGATCCTAAACTCTACCGTTGGATAAAATGGATGTAACCGAATATCCCACCAGATTTTTTTGCCATTGTCAATACAGTTGGTCTTTACCAATAAATTCACAAACTCATCATATTCAGAGACACTGCTAAAATAGGGTGGAATACCTGTTCTTGGAAATTTGTCAAAAACCTTGGAACGGAACGATTTAAAACCAGTTTCCCGTCCTTCCCAAAAAGGGGAGTTTGTAGACAGTGCGTATAAGTGTGGCAAAAAGTAACGGGCTGTATTCATAACATGTAAGCCTTCTTCCCTGTTGGGAATAGCAACGTGTACATGCATGCCAAAGATGAGATTTGAACGTGCCACATCTTTCATTTCTGCAATAAGTTGATCGTACCTTGGGTCCGGAGTAATCAACTGTTCGCTCCAGTGCGAAAAAGGGTGTGTTCCGGCAGCGGCAACAGTTAATCCTTCTTTTGCAGCCAATTCAAAAATTTGTTGTCTTAAATAAGAAACTTCATCCCTGGCCTGGCCAATATTCTCGCAAATATTAGTTCCCATTTCTACCATGGATTGATGCATTTCCTCTTTGATACGCTCCTTTAGAAACACTTTTCCACCATCGATAATTTTCGACATCTGGGAATGAAGTTTTAAGCTATCGCTATCGAGAATTTGAAATTCTTCTTCTATTCCCAGTGTGAACTTATGCATAATCGTGTGTGCTTTTAATACGTTTTTCTATTTCGATTTTTTAGCTGTCGCCTTTGCCGGAGCTTTTTTTACTGTTGTTTTTGGTTTTGAAACAGTTTTTTTAACTGCTGCTGGTTTTGCGACGTTTTTCTTTGCTGTTACCTTTTTCTCAGCTACTTTTTTAACTGGTGTAACAGCTTTCATAACAGCTGTTTTCTTAGCCTGCGCTGCTGTTTTTAAAGTCACTTTTTTTGTTATGGCTTTTACCGGTGTAGCCGCATTGGTAACGTATGAACCCCAGGAGGTTCCGTTCTTCTTTGGCTTGTGTGCCTTTGCTTTTTCAACGGCCAATTTTGCGGAATGCTCTACGATCCAATCAAAATTTTCTTGTCCTACTGAGTTGATATCCGCATCTGGAGCGGGGTTACAGAAATCAATGGCATATGGAATACCGTTACGAATAGCGAACTCGACAGTATTAAAATCATAACCCAAAGCCTTATTCAGCTTTAAGGTATACTCCGTTATTGTCTTCATCAATTTCGTATGTTCAGCGCCAGTAGTTTTTGGCTCGGTAGCATAGCGGGCGTGAAACTCATTTCTTGGCTCATAAGGCATAATATGTACATATTTCTGACCCAAACAGTATACTCTATAATAATCATCGAACTGTATTTCTTCTTGAAGCATCATCACCAACTGTCCGGTTTCTTCCAAGCACTCAAAAAGATTGTCTGCACTTTCTACTTTGTATACGTTTTTCCATCCACCACCGTCATGTGGTTTCATATACGCTGGAAATCCAATGTAGTTAAACATGTATTCCCAATCCAAAGGTGCTTTTAGATTTCTAAAAGAAGTTTCCGACGTATCGTCCGGTCTTTCTTTTGAGGGTAATAATACCGTTTTAGGAACGGGAACACCCAATTCCATTGCCAAACAGTTATTAAAAAACTTTTCATCCGCACTCCACCAGAATGGATTGTTGATGACCGCAGTTCCCATTAAAGAGGCGTTCTTTAAATACGCACGATAAAAAGGAACGCTCTGAGAGATACGGTCTATGATTACATGATACCCATAGTCAATCCCTTGTTGTAATTTGTCAATTTGAACGGCTTCAGCGACAACTTCACCTTTGCCCATTTCGTTTACCTTATCTATAAAGGCCCATGGAAAGGTGTCTTCCATCCCAAATAAAATACCTACTTTTTTTACCATAATTAAATCATCTATTTTTCATTCCTGCGAATACAGAAACCTTATTCTATTTTTTTATCGGTTAACAATCCTAAAGGTTTTGGTTCGGGAAAATCACAGGGAACCTCTATTTCCTGTTCAGGAAGAATACCTCCCCCAATTTTATCAATTCTAGTACATTCTTCTTTATCACAGCTTTCAAGAAGTGTCAGACCCAGTATAACTATAATTACTGGAATTCTTATTTTACCCGAATTATTGAACATTATTTATTCAAATTTAAAAGTACTTTCCTAAATATTCCGGAAACATCATTCTCCATAAAGGCCAATCGTGATCTTGCCATTTTTTTTCATCGTACCAATGCGCAATTTCTTTCCTGTTTAAGATTCCGGACATGTGCTTGTTCTTATCCAAACAGATATCCCAATCCGAAGTGCCCAAAACTATTTTCATGTGATTGTATTTCCAGCCCTCTTCGTTCTCCATAAACTCTGCCGGACAATTGAAATAAATACGCATATCCTCGGAATATGGTGTCATGTTTCTGATGCTGAACGCTGCGCTCATGGCAATCAAATGAGAAACTACATCCGGAAAACGAAAGGCAACATTAGCTGCATGAAACCCTCCAAAGCTCACTCCCGCAACCCCAATTCTATGCGTGTTACATTCTTTTTGAATATACGGAATGAATTCATCCTTTAAAAATTGCATGTACAATTCATAATTATGGATTTTGGTCTCAGAATCCATATTATCATCGTAAAAAGACAACATATCTATGGTCTCTACATTGTAAAGTTTCACCCTTCCTTCCTCCACTAAGTGGGCAACGGAAGCGTTTAGTCCAAAATCCGTATTTTGGGTATACTGTCCCCCAGAGGATGGGAACATTAAAATAGGCTGCCCCCAATGCCCTGTTACTTCTACCATAATATTACGCCCAAGGGTGTTGGAGTAATACGATATGTGTTCAACTTTTGCCATTGTCTTAAATTACGCAAATAGATTAATAACCAACTATTTAAGGGGGGCAAAAGTAATTTATTTTTTGACATAATGAATTTTATTTTTCACTTAGCGTTATACTTGCATTCACTAAGCGTAAAAGATGGGATTTCAGATTGATTTTATAAGTGCAAAAGGTTCGTTTTATTCAAAAAACTTGAATAGAAAGGTAGTTTTTAGATTCGTGGCACCTGGTAACTACCGAAAAAGTGCGCACGCCTTTCCTGTATTGCTGATGAACGATGGGCAGGATTATCAGGCCATGCAATTGGAAAAAACGCTAACAGATGCTTTTTCTAATGACACAATTAAACCGTTTTGTTACGTTGGTATTTCCTGTAATGAAAATAGAATCAATGAATACGGTACCAGTGGTACTCCTGATTTTAAAAACAGGGGTAATAAAGCTACGCAGTATTCGAAATTTATAATCGAAGAATTTCTTCCTTTTTTAAAGTCGGAGTTCAAGTTGTCCAAAAAACAAGCCGACTGGGTGTTTTGCGGAATGTCCTTAGGTGGTTTGTCTGCGTTGGATATTGCTTATAAACACCCTACTTATTTTCATAAAGCAGGCGTTTTCAGCGGTTCCTTTTGGTGGCGTAATAAAGCGTATGTGAAAGGAGACAAATTAGATAGAAGTAGAATTATTTTAGATATCATTAAAAATAGGCCTCATATAACCGGACAGAAGTTCTGGTTTCAATGCGGTACTGCGGATGAAACAGCAGATCGAAATAACAATGGAGTCATAGATGCTATTGATGACACGCAAGATGTGATTAAAGAATTGAAGAAAAAAGGGTATTCTTATCCAGGAGACATCACCTATCTGGAAGTTAATGGTGGTAAGCACGATTTACCTACCTGGGCCAATGCCTTTCCTGAATTCTTGAAGTGGGCATTTAAACGCTAGGATAATTCATAGCTTTTCAACAACTCTAAAGTGGTATACTCCAGTGCCTTTTCATGGGTGGATTCCAAAACAATTTTAGGTGCTTTGCCAGCCTTTACAGCCTCTAACCATCGAAGTATACAGAGGCACCATTTATCGCCTGCAATCAAACCTGGAAAGGACCATTGCGGGATAGGCGTAGATAGGTCGTTCCCTTTCGATTTTGTGTATTCCAAAAACTCGTTGGTCATAATAGCGCACACCACGTGTGTGCCATAATCTTCTTGCCCAGTTTTACAAAAACCATCCCTATAAAACCCAGTTTTAGGTTCAAAGCAACAGGAACATAGGGGTGTACCTAGAACATTTTTTGGTGGGGCATCCGTGGAACTAAAAAGTAGGATCATACTATTATTCTATTTTTGTTGATTTGTAATCCAATCATTATAAAAATCAACGACTTCAAAAACGTACTTAAACTCCTTGCTTTGAATTTTTTTGACCAGCTCGGGGCAATCACTAAAAAATGATGAAAGCCTTTTTCTTCTGAGTCCAAAAACACCTTCAGAGGAACGTATTAAAGGACCGTTTCCTTTTTTAATATAATCTACATCCAGAATTAAACGTGAATTTGGTTCCGGTTCAAAGTAATAGGAATAATGCGAAACAGGACCTTCTGTCTTTAACAGTAAAAATTGAGGACTACTTCCCAACATTAGGGTCCTATAAATGGAATCTCCCTTTTTATAAGCCATCAAATCTTTAGGGGCATACCGTTTTTTTAAGCCCTTGCCCTTAAACTTTATTTTATTATGCAGACCTCCCCAAGGTCCAAGCCTACGATTGCTTACCCTTCCAAACAGTGTGTCGTTTTTGGCTCTAACGATATACCCTTCACGATAATCTTCCTGGCCAAAAACTGAAGAGTTGTTGCCAAAAATGAATAGAAAAAGAACTATAAAACAGTTGCCTAATAAAAACCTATGTGCCATCATACTTTAAAGAACAGCTTTCTTTTGTACAAGAAATATGCCAAAAAGCAGTAAAACGCCACAACGGATAGGGCATACAACAAAGAGGATAGCTCCATAGATATAACATCATGGACGTAAATATTTTGAAAGAGCCAACCATGTAGTGAAGTGTCGGCTACTTGTATTTGCCCCATAATTTTAGCAATAAAACTGGACAGGAAATACACGATAATTGGATTGGCACCAACATATTTAAAGATAGTGCCGAACTCAATTTTTCGTACATCAGTAAGGTAATAAATCAACGCCAATATGAGGTTTGCCCATCCGGCGGTGACCAACACAAAACTGCTTGTCCACAAGGCTTTATTTATTGGAAAAACCATGTCCCATAGGTGGCCAATAATTAATAAACTACCACCTATTCCAACTAACAGGGTGGTTTTTTTTACCTGTTTAGAAGTCAAAATCAATCCTGTAAAAATACCCAACAAAGCGCTCGCTATCGATGGTACGGTACTCAACAAGCCTTCTGGGTCATAATCCGGTTTGTAGTTATGGGAACCAAAAACCTGGACATCCAACCAGTTCGCAATATTGTTAGGCGCTCTATCCAAAGTGGAGGCTATTCCGTTTACGGGCACTAAAGTCATTAAAAGCCAATACCCTACCAGCAGGGCTATTGTAATTCCTAAAAGTGTTCTCCATTTTACATTGATAAATAAAATAGCCGCAAAAAAGAATACGACCCCAATACGCTGCAAAACCCCTGGAAACCGAATGTCGGCAAAATCCTTAATAAATGGAAAACTTATCGTAAAAGCACCTAAAAAAAGTCCCAATCCTATCAGCTTTAAAGTCCTAATGGTAATCTTCTTGTAAACACCTGCATCTATCTCTTTGTTTTGATAGGCGAATGCTATAGACGTTCCTACGATAAACAAGAAAAATGGAAACACCAAATCTGTTGGGGTATAACCATGCCAAGGTGCATGTAAAAAAGGAGCATATACGTTAGACCAAGTTCCTGGTGTATTCACCAATACCATAAGGATTATGGTCATTCCCCTAAAAATATCAACAGAAAGAATTCGGTCCTTCATAATTATAGCAAATTACCTTTTAACCTATTCCACGCCTTTACAAGTAAGATAGCGGCAATTACAGCAACGCCAGTTAATACAGAAGCATGTAGTGTTTCACCATAAATCCAGTATCCGGTGGCGAACATGATGGTGTATATCAATAATACACCCAGAAGCATGGCGGTAATACCAGCGGGAACACTCCATTTTTCGTCCGTAGTAATAATCTCGACTTTATCTTCCTTGGCTTTCCCAACCACTTTAGCCCAACCTGGTCCTCCCGGTTGAATTCTTCTATAAAAGCTTCGTAAGGTTTCATCGGATTCTGGCTTGGTCATCAAAGTGACCGCCATCCAAATAGTGGTAGTTACCACCACAATGAACGGGTAATTCGCCCAATCTGGAAAAACACCTGTTGTGGGGTCGAAGAGCATATCCCCTAAACTTGTTTTTGCCAGACTAATAACCAAAATACCAGAGGCGAACATGGCCGTTATCTCGCTCCAGGCATTTATACGCCACCAAAACCAACGTAGAATAAAAACCAATCCCGTACCCGCGCCAAACTGTATTAACAAATCAAATACCTCAATAGCATTTTGTAAGGTTAAAGCGAACAATGCGCTAAGCACCATAAGCAAAACCGTAGCTAATCTACCCACCGCTACCATTTGTTTTTCAGTGGCATCCGGGTTAATCTGTCTTTTGTAAAAATCAAAAACGATATAGGAAGACCCCCAGTTTAATTGGGTAGAAATTGTACTCATATAAGCGGCTATTAAAGACGCAAGTACGACCCCTAAAAGGCCGCTAGGTAACTTTGTCAACATGGCAGAATAGGCAAGGTCATGACCTAATTTGCTTTCCTCGATATTCGGAAAGGCCGTAGCTATACTTGCAATATCCGGGTACACGACCAAAGATGCCAAAGCCACTAAAATCCAAGGCCACGGTCTTAGTGCGTAATGCATGATATTGAAAAAGAAGGTGGCTCCAATGGCATGGTTCTCATCTTTTGCCGCCAACATACGTTGGGCGATATAGCCGCCTCCGCCAGGCTCGGCTCCAGGATACCAAGAACTCCACCATTGTACTGCCAATGGAATAATTAATAAGGTTATGAGCGCTTTTTGGTTACTAAAATCAGGTAAGATTGATAGTTTTTCAGTTACGTTTTCATTTGCCATAAGCGCAGCAATCCCACCAACTTCTGGTATGTTTACCAAATAGTAAGCAGCTCCAATTGCCCCTGACATTGCCACAAAGAACAACAGGAAATCTGTATAGACAACACCTTTAAATCCACCAAGAGCACTAAAGGTTACCGTAATCAATCCTGCTCCAACCACAGTTTGCCAAGGCTCAAGACCCAACATAATACCTCCTATTTTTATGGCTGCCAAAGTAACAGAGGCCATGGTGATAATATTGAAAAGTCCGCCCAGATAAATCGCTCGGAATTTTCTAAGAAAACTGGCGGGTTTGCCACCATAACGCATCTCATAAAACTCTAGGTCTGTATTTACATTGGATTTACGCCAAAGTTTGGCATAGACAAAAACGGTCAACATTCCGGTAAGTAAAAAACACCACCACACCCAGTTTCCAGAAACTCCAGTTGTACGCACTATATCTGTAACTAGATTGGGCGTGTCTGTTGAAAATGTAGTAGCGACCATGGATAGACCCAAAAGCCACCAAGGCATTGTTCTGCCAGAGAGAAAAAATTCAGTGGAATTTTTACCAGATTTTTTAGAGACATAAATTCCTATCCCTAAAATAATAGCGAAGAAAACTATGATAAAACTATAGTCAAGGGTGCTTAATTCCATGGTTTGGCTGTTGGTTAACGCCTAAAGATAAAATAAATTAGAATACTTTTGCGCTTTGTTCGCCCAATAGCCTTTGCACTCATATTAACGACTATGGAAATTTCCCTAACATCTTGGATTCTCGCTATTTTGGCGGCCTTTGTGATTGGACTTTCCAAGGCAGGAATTAAAGGGATTGCTGTCATTAACGTCACTTTTATGGCCTTGGCTTTTGGCGCTAAGGAATCTACGGGAATGGTAGTGCCATTACTGGTCCTTGCCGATGTTTTTGCAGTCATATACTACAATCGTCATACACAGTGGCGCTATGTTTTCCGACTATTGCCCTGGATGACGCTGGGGGTTTTAATCGGCGTTTACGTAGGCAAGGACCTTCCAGAATCCCTGTTTAAAATAGGTATGGCCATCATTATACTAATTACTGTTTTTATGATGTATTGGTGGGATAGGAAAAAAATTAAAACTGTACCTAGGCATTGGTCATTTTCCAGCGCAATTGGTGTTGTCGCAGGAATAACGACGATGGTAGGAAACTTGGCCGGTGCGTTTTCCAATATTTACTTTTTAGCAATGCGATTGCCAAAAAATCACTTTATTGGTACCGCTGCTTGGCTATTTTTAATTGTAAATATTATAAAACTTCCCTTTCATATTTTTGTTTGGGAAACTATCTCGGAAGAAACCTTAATCCTTAATCTTAAACTGCTACCTGGTATTTTGCTAGGTTTCTTCTTGGGAATAAAAATCATCAAATTGATTAAGGAATCCTTCTTTAGAAAAATGATATTAGTGCTTACAGCTTTAGGAGCCGTTCTCATTATGTTTCAATAGGCCGAAAACAAAGAAATGGTAATTTTCTTAAATGTTTGTTAATTCTATTATTTTATGGTATCTTTCCTACTGAAAATCAAAAGTTTAGATTTTATGAAAAAAAAGGAAATCTCTCAAAGGTCCAGATTAATAATGGATGTTGTCGTTGTCTTGGCTATTATCGTGTGCTGTTTACTATACGTAGAACATTATAATCAAATACAAAATGAGGCAAGCGCAATTTTAATGAACTCTGTGGAGGATTTAAACAATAGCTTGGCCAATTCAGCTAAATGAGGCAGGTAAATTAGCTAGGGTCAGGGCCCTCAGTCATTCATAAGTCCAGACTTAAAATTATTTGGAAAGGCCTTGGAACATCTAAATCTTGATTTTCTCGAAAACAATCTAACAAAAATTCGCTCAAACATCAAATGCCCTAATTTTTACACAGCAATATTTTTACACTCTTTTCCAAGTCTTCTATTTCGCAGAACTTGTAGGCATCATTTTTGTCTTCACCTTCAATCAGTACAAAGTTAATAGTAATTCCGCTTTCATAAGTAGCCTTAATAATTTGAAAAAAACCATGGTTTGCTTTATGACATTTTGAATAGCATCCAAAATTTTCTAACCAAACGGCTTCACTCATAAGTTGCTCCGCCGATTGGGTCACAATCATGAATTTTAGGTAGCGGTTTCTAGTACTAACGGAAGTTTCATTATAGTCAATATCCATTTGAAGTATACAAGATATGCCAGCTTGTTCGGTCCCCCATTGCCGTAGTTTTAATGCTAGTTCTTCTTCAATTCGTTTTATCACAATTTCGGCCTTATAATCTAAATAACGATTCTTTCTCTTTTTAAAGTACCGTAAAATTCATGGATTTTTCTGCAAAAGATTGTCCTGATTACTGCATTTGCAACTAGTTAGCGTGCCAATTACTGATAATTCATTTACTAACCAATCCAAGTCCGAGAAATTTACAGATTGCTGATTTAGTGAAAGAAACTTCAAATGAACTACCCGCTGTTACGTTTTACCAACAACACAAAACCTTTTCAACAGTAGTTTTTACTAGCTTTATTACCTCTTGCAAACAATTTATATTAAAAATTTTGGTTTATATTTTAAACAATTGGCCATTAGAAGTTATAAATGAGCAAACATCTTATTTTAGTTATAATTCTTTGTTTATTCTCTTTACACGGAATATCCCAAGATTGGCAAACCGATATTGAGATGGCAAAGACTGCCGCTAAGGAGTCCAAGAAACCTATTATTCTGGTTTTTCAAGGTTCGGATTGGTGTGCGCCCTGTATAAAATTAGATCATGAGGTTTGGAGTACCCCAACGTTTCAAAAGTATGCCGCTGAAAACTATGTGATGCTACGAGCAGATTTTCCTAGAAAAAAAACAAATCAACTTTCCGAACAACAGACTTTGGCCAATAAATTATTAGCCGAAAAGTATAACCAAAAAGGTATATTTCCCTTAGTTGTCGTGCTAAATGCAGATGGTAAAGAACTGGGGCAGACTAGTTATAAAAGACTTGCGCCCAAAGAGTATATAAGAGAACTTAATCGTTATTTGAACTGAATTTGAAAACTATCCTACTTTTTCTCCTTGGAGGTTTTTGTTGCATGGTAAGTGCTCAAAACTCCTACAAACAAACGTTGAAATTAATGGGGAGTCGTTTTGAGATAACTGTTGTTGCACAAAACGCAATTGAAGGAGACCATTATATACAACTGGCTATTTCGGAAATTGATCGGATAGAAAAACTAATATCTTCATGGACCCCAGATTCAGAAACATCCAAAATTAATGATGCGGCTGGAAAAACAGCGGTCGTAGTTTCCCAAGAACTTTTTGATTTAATAGATCGATGCTTGAAAATTTCTAAACTAACAGATGGCGCGTTCGACATTTCCTATGCGTCTATGGACCGTATCTGGAAATTTGATGGAAGCATGAAAACAATACCGAGCAAAGCAGAAATTCAAAAATCAGTTTCAATGGTAGGTTTTCAAAACATACTCTTAGACGAACAGCATACTTCAGTTTTTCTTAAGTTCCCTGGTATGAAAATAGGTTTCGGCGCCATTGGAAAAGGCTATGCTGCAGATAAGGCAAAAGAGCTATTGCTAAAAAAAGGTGTTCCAGCAGGGATTATAAACGCTTCAGGAGACATGAACACCTGGGGAAAACAACGCGATGGTAGCGAATGGAAAGTGGCACTTACCAACCCTATGGATAAAAACAAGGGGTTTGGCTTGCTTCCGGTTGTAGACAAGGCCGTAGTCACCTCTGGGAATTATGAAAAACAGGTCGTCTTAAATGGAAGACGATATTCCCACATTATTGACCCAAGGACGGGATACCCATCCACTGGTATTTTAAGTGTTACTGTTTTTGCACCAAAAGCGGAGCTTGCCGATGCGTTGGCAACATCCGTTTTTGTTATGGGCGTAGAAACCGGTTTGGACCGTATTAATCAGCTCCCAGATGTGGAATGTATTATTATAGACGAAGACGGGAAAGTTTTCAAATCAAAGAATATTAAAATAAACACCTTATGAGTAAACCATTGGTCATTTTACTAGTGCTGGCATGTTGCTTCAATAGCTGTGTCGTGGTAAAAGAATATGAAAAGGTGGCTATTAACGATCCGGATATGCAACTGTCCGACCTACCTTGCGACCGTAATGTCACTATTGCGCATACGTACAGAGAAGGGGCGGCCGGGGCAAATGGAGGGAAAACAGGTGGTGGATGCGGATGTAATTAGGTTTTGCACTGTACGCTTATAGTTGTACATCTTAAATTGACGTTGATATCGCGCCGTTATAAATAAAAGGCTTTCCATTTTAGTTATGAATAGAATTAAAGAAAACATACTACTGCTCTTTTTCCTGACTTCGTTCATGACGTTTTCACAGCAGCAGCTAGAGGATGAAAAGAGCTACAAAAAACGCGTATTGGAAACCGTGGAAGTGGACCTATTATCTAGCTACTACAATCAAGATGGTGATAATGCAGCGGTAACAGGAGGTCTTGGAACGGAAGAACTAACGGACGCTACCGGAACCATAATTATAGCTATTCCGCTTAACGACGATGATGTGTTGACTATTGACGCGGGGGTCTCTGCATACACTTCTGCCTCATCCAGTAATGTGGACCCTTTTGATGGTACCCGGCAAGCAGATCCGTTCGTAGCCAGTTCGGGCGCTTCAAGCAACGATGTTTGGACAAACCTAACCGCGTCCTATAGCCACGCTTCGGACGACCGGAACAAAATTTGGTCAGCTTTAGCTTCGGTATCTTCGGAATATGATTACTTTTCGGTAGGTTTTGGCGGTAGTTACACAAGGTTGTTCAATGAACGAAATACCGAAATTAGTGTTAACGGAACCGTATATCTAGATTCTTGGACCGCAATTTATCCATTTGAATTAAGGCCCTTCGCCCCCAACGGAAACGGCCTTAATAATGGATTTTTCTTGGACAATACAATTACCGGGAATACCAGTTACAGTCCGCAATTTGTTCCCTTTGAAAATGAAAATAGAAACTCCTATAATCTAGGTTTTGGTTTTTCGCAGATACTGCATAAAAATGTACAAGGGTCATTATCCCTAGATTTTGTGCAACAGCAAGGATTGCTTTCCACTCCTTTTCAGCGTGTCTATTTTGCAGATATTGCGGACTCCTTTGTTGGTGATTTTCAGTTAGCGGATGCCATGGAACAACTTCCCGATACCCGTTTAAAAGTAGCGCTAGGTGGACGATTAAATTGGTTTGTAAGCGACCGATTTGTACTCCGAACCTTTTACCGATACTATAATGATACTTGGGGAATAGTCTCCCACACCGCAAATGTTGAGCTCCCCATAAAACTATCGAACAAGTTTACGATATACCCTTCCTACCGGTACTACCGCCAAAGTGCGGCAGATTATTTTCGCCCCTTTGAAAAAGCACTGTCAACGGAAGAATTCTATACCTCGGACTATGATTTGTCGGAGTATGTGGCCAACCAATTAGGTTTGGGTGTTTCCTACACTGACATTTTTACCAAAGCCAAACTCTGGAAATTCGGTTTAAAACGTATAGATTTAAAATTCTATAAATACGACAGGGATACTACATTCACTTCCAGCATTATTACAGCAGGTTTTAATTTTGAGGTGTATTAGGTGGCGTTGAGATGAATTGATGCCGTAACATTTTATCTGTACCGTTCCTCCCTCCCAATAGGGTTGTCCTCATAAAAATCGGCAAAGGTTTTCTCGGTTTTGTAGTTGTCCGTTAACACCCGGTATACCATAAAAACAATCATCACTTGTCCTAAAACCGTTACATAGAATACCCAGTTAAAAGGGAAGTTCATAGCTGCCATAACCGTTACTGTTAGTAGCACCAACGTGGTTGCCCCTACCCAAAACATTGCAGAATCTTTCATAAATTTTTATTTTCAAGGTACTAAAAAATTAAAGGCAATGAATTTATCTGTTGTCAATTATGCTTTTCTTAAGACAATATACTTTGTTGCTAAGATTTATTTAACACAAAATCTATTTGACCAAAAAAAAGTATTGGAAATACGTTTGGTATCTATCACCTATTGGCGACTATGTTTACGGCTATATATTTCTTATTATTGAGGGTACTTAAATTGGTCTGCCTCCCAAAAATTAGCATAATCCTAAGCGAATATGAAAATCCTGAACTTTACACTCCTTAGTTTTTTTAGTGTCATTCTGGTTTCCTGTAACCCAAAAGAGAAAAAACTAGTAAAGAAAAAGCCAAACATCGTTTTTATATTAGTCGATGATCTTGGCCTACATGACCTCAGCGCTACTGGAAGCACCTTTTACGAAACGCCGAACGTGGACCGTATTGCCAAGGAAGGCACTATTTTTACACAGGGTTATGCTGCGAGTCGAGTTTGTAGCCCATCCCGTGCCAGTATTATGCTGGGACAGTTCACCGCAAGGCATCAAATTACCGATTGGATAGGTGCTAAATCCGGAACAAGTTGGAGGGCCTTGAACAGAAACGACAAATTGCTGCCCGCTGCCTATAACCATGTACTCCCTAAAAACGATACGACCTTAGCGGAAGCCTTTGCCTCAAACGGTTATAAAACTTTTTTTGCCGGAAAGTGGCATTTGGGCTCGAAAGGAAGCTGGCCAACAGACCATGGTTTCCAAATAAATAAAGGTGGCTGGGATAAGGGGAGCCCAATCGGAGGTTTCTTTTCTCCATGGGAAAATCCAAATCTAGAGAATACTACCCCAGGCGAAAACCTTTCGTTGCGACTTGGAAAAGAAACGGCAGACTTTATTGAACAGCACAAGGACACCCCCTTTTTGGCCTACCTCTCCTTTTATGCTGTGCATGGCCCCATACAAACAAGCGAACGGACTTGGGCTAAATATCGCGCTAAAGCCGAAAAGCAAGGGATAAAAGATGCTGGTTACGACATGGAACGGGTTTTGCCCATCCGCACCGTACAGGACAATCCAATATATGCCGGATTGGTACAACAAATGGATGACGCCGTGGGAATCGTATTGGATAAATTAATTGCGCTAGGACTGGAGGAAAATACCATCGTCGTTTTTACTTCTGACAATGGTGGCGTGGTTTCAGGGGACGCATTTTCCACCACTAATTTTCCTTTACGCGGAGGAAAAGGCTACCAATGGGAGGGTGGCATTCGCGAACCTTATTTCATTAAAGTGCCTTGGTTAAAAGATGTGAAACAGGTAGATTATCCCGCCATAGGAACCGATTTTTACCCCACTTTGTTGGATTTGGCTAATTTACCGTTGAAACCAAAACAGCACATAGACGGCGTTAGTTTAAAACCCCTTTTGGAGGGAGCCAAAATTGAAGACAGAGCCTTATTTTGGCACTATCCCCATTACGGAAATCAAGGTGGAGAACCTGCATCTATGATGCGTGAAGGCGATTGGAAATTTATTCATTATTGGGAAGATAACCGTTACGAGCTATACAAATTATCCTCCGACCCAAGAGAACAAAACAACGTATTGAGTCAGTTTGCCGAGCGAGGGGAAGCCATGGCCAACAAACTAACTAGATTCCTAAAAGATGTAAACGCCAACAAACCGTTACCTGATAGTACCTTTGACCCAAAACTGGCTAAAATACTAAAGCAACAAAAAATAGATGTTCTGCTACCTCAATTGGAAGCCCAACGCCTCCAATTTCTATCTCCAGATTTTCAACCCAATGACGACTGGTGGGGAAGTAAGCTTACTAAAGACTAAAATAGCTTTTATATCATATAGCATATCGTGCTTAGACAAGGTGTTAAAAAACAATAAGGCAAAGTAGTATCTTTATGCTGTTACTATAAAACTTTAAGCAGCAATTAGAAACATCAAAACCATACCTCATGAATTCCATAAACTTTTCTATACTTAATAAAGTACGTACGCTATTAAAAAACGAGAATACAGATTGGCAAAACCTACTAGCAACCGTCGTTTCCAGTTTTGATTGTACTACCGGCACCTTACATTTTTTAGACCAAGAAACAGAACTCTTGAACGTACAGGCCCATGTTGGTGTTCCTGATTTTTTACTCCCTAAACTAGCTACGATTCCCATAGGGAAAGGTATGGCCGGGATTGCCGCTGAACGAAAAGAACCGGTAGAAATGTGTAACCTCCAGACCGATGATAGTGGCGTAGCAAGGCCAGCTGCCAAGGAGACTAAAGTAGAAGGTTCCATTGCCGCTCCCCTGCTAATGGATGACAACCTATACGGCGTAATAGGAATAGGAAAACGTGTGCCCTATGATTTTACAGCGGCAGAGACTCAAGAACTTATGGCTATTGGAGAAGCGATCAGTGGTGTGATTTCTAAATAAGAAGGTCTACTCTTATCTAATCGCTACTAAGCAAATGATTGCGTTGGCCAATGTTCCATTTAGATTCCTAGGGCGATGTTGGGCCATTATATAAAAGTAAATAATAGCTACCCATATAAAGAATTCAAATATTGCCTTCTTTTGACCAAAACAAACTATACATAAAACCTGAGGTAAATTAATTTGTTTCCAATTGTAGCGGTTTCCCTTTCATTTTCGTCGAACCATTCTTCAAATTCAAGATTTTAAGAATAGTAGGCGCAATTTGATTGCTATATAATTGCTCGGTTCTGGCCGCTTCACCTTTAACAGAAACATCTTTCCCGAAAGCAACAAGCCAAACAGAACCGGCACCGATTACCGAATCGCCGTGCCCTTTCCATGTTTCTAAGGGTTCCGTACCACGACCGTGATCTGTGGTAATGAGAAAAAGCGTGTTATCCTTATAAAAAGGATCATTTTGAGTCAATTCCCAAAGTTCTTTTATTAATGTATCTGTGTTTTGCGCAGATTTCAAATAAGCTGCATAATCGCCATCATGGGCAAAATCATCCGTTTCTCCATAAGCAATATAGACGAATTCGGGATGGTGCTTTTTCAGATGCTCCATGGCATAATAGTGAGTAAACGCGTCCAGCCGAACAGTTCCCCATGGGCTTGGCACCCTAGGTTGCAATTGGTTCAGGAATTTTTCACGCTCCGTAAGCGCATCACCCTTTGCTAATCCAAACCCTGCATTGACAGGTACCCCTGAACGATCTTCGTTTATGATGTAAGGAAATACATCCCAACTGCCAAAAGCCGCTACCTTATTCCTATATCTTGGGTCTTTGTTGGCCAGCTCCAGCACTGTTGTATTCGGGTTGGGAAATTTATCGTTGCTGGTAATTCGAATGTCGTCTGCATGGCCTGTTAGGATTTCACTGTAACCGGGGTAGCTGAACCATAAGGTATTGGTCAAATCCATCTTGCTGCCTAAATTTCTATTTCCGTGTAATTGGCCGATTTCCGAAACTTCCTTCCATAGGAATGGAAAAAGAACGTTTCGCCGTTCTGTGGCACTCTCCCTCCAGAATGCTTGTTTCAAAGCGGTTGTGTCGTTTACAAAGGCTTCGTTAGTGACCAACATTGGGTCGGCCCCTGAGAATAATTCTTGCCAGCGCAGCCCATCCAACGTAATCAAAACAACCTTTGTGTTAATCGATTGCGCCATTACGTTGATATTGACAAACAATAGGGCCATCAGAATAAAAAAGGTATGTTTCATGGATGTAGTTTTAGTAGACTATTTCTAAAGTTACCAATGATTTTGTTTGTTACAAATTCCAGAATGCGTTACGCAATCTTTTCCTAAAACTCTAATTTAATCAATTGCCTCAAGTATCTAACACACGAACCTTTTAAAACAACTGAAATCAATGATGTCGTATTCTTGTTGTCTTTTTAATGCAAAACTTTTCATTAAACGACATTTCTAACTTTTTTGAATTTTTAGCTATATTTATCTTTTCACATAAAGCCTAAAGCTGTCCTTTTATTTTGTAGCTAGTTTTATTTTAAGAGTTTCATAGCACGAAACCAGGACGTTATGGAGTTTATCATAGATGACAGCGCAAAACCATTAAGAATAACCTTTGAAGGAGTTAGTGTTGAACTAGCAGAAAAGAAAAAACAATTTAGAATGTTGATGGGCAGAAATACCCCATATCAGATTCTTACTAGGTCATTAATTTTGGCTGAAATTCACTTTCAAAAATGAAAAAAACACTGCTACTAGCAATTATCGCTTCTATCTTCTCTTCTTGCAATCAAGTTGAAAATAAAAACAAGGAAAAGCACCAAATAGCAAGTTCAAATTATATCCAGAACAGAACACCTTTACAACCTAGGGCGTATTTAGAACTTCCTTTGGGGGCAATACAGCCAAAAGGATGGCTCCGTAGTCAGTTACTAGCTATGGCAACCGGCCTTACAGGAAACCTGGACAGTATTTATCCAGAAGTAGTAGGCTCCAGAAACGGATGGCTGGGTGGTGATGGGGACGGTTGGGAACGAGGACCTTATTGGATTGATGGCTTACTTCCGTTGGCCTATTTATTAGATGATGCCGAACTAAAATCCAAGGTAAAACCTTGGATAGAATGGACGTTGAACAATCAAACCGCCGAGGGATATATAGGTCCAATACCTTTTGAAATTGAGCCGCAATACGAGCCTGGGCTCCAACGTGGCAACAGAAAGGACTGGTGGCCTAAAATGGTCATGTTAAAAATCCTACGGCAACACTACAGCGCTACAGGGGATGAGCGAGTCATTAAAACATTAACGAAGTATTTTAAATACCAACTTAAAGAACTTCATACCAGGCCCTTGGACACCAATACGTTTTGGGCTGGGCGCAGGGGCGCAGATAATCTTCAGGTGGTCTATTGGCTATACAACATTACCGGAGACGCATTTTTATTGGAGCTTGGAGATGTTATTGATGAACAAACCTTTCCTTGGACGTCTATTTTTTTAAATGATACCAAAATTATGGATTCCGTTGTACCCTATCAGTTTTTTAAGATGAAAGGGTATCCATTTGATACTACTGAAATCAAAAACACAAGTATTGCTCAAATTGGTAGTATGCACACCGTAAACTTAGCGCAAGGATTAAAACAGCCCATTGTCCGGTATCAAAAGGAAGCGGACGAAAAATTTATTATAGCCACCAAGAAAGCTTTAGCAGATATCAGAACATTCCATGGACAGCCCCAGGGCATGTACGGAGGGGATGAGCCCTTACATGGTACAGATCCCGTAAAGGGCGTAGAATTCTGTTCTGTATCGGAGAAGATGTTCTCCTTGGAAAGTATCCTTCAGATTACGGGAGATATTCAATTTGCCGACCTATTAGAACGCATCGCGTATAATGCACTCCCTACCCAAGCATCTGATGATTTTACTTCACGACAGTATTTTCAAGCTGCTAATCAAGTTGAGCTTACCGACCAACTACACGAATCATACGAAACTGAGAACCATAAAGGAACAGATTTTGTCTTTGGAGTACTAACAGGCTATCCCTGTTGCACCACCAACATGCACCAATCTTGGCCTAAATTTGTTCAGAATTTATTTTATGCAACTCCAGATGGAGGGGTGGCCGCTTTACTATATGGTCCTGGCCAAGCCCAAATGAAAGTAGCCAATGGAGTAGACTTACAACTTACCGAAAGTACCATATTTCCATTTAGAGAAGCTGTTCAATTTAAGTTAGAATTATCTCGTACGGCTCATTTTCCATTTCACTTACGAATTCCCGAATGGACCACCAACCCTAAAATTAGTATTAACGGTACAAGTGTAGCGGTAAGCGTAAATAATGGTATCGCAATTATTGATCGCCAATGGAAAAACGGAGATAGCCTTGTGCTTGAATTGCCTATGCATATCCGCACATCTCAATGGCATAAGGGTTCAACAGCAATTGAAAGAGGTCCATTAGTATACGCCCTAAAAATAGAAGGGGAAGAAAGGACAAAAAACAGGAATGACGGTTATGGCTCCTTTACCGAAATATATCCCAAAGACAACTGGAATTATGCATTGATTCAATCCGAACTTGATGCATTACCATCCGTTGTTCAAATTATCGAAAGTGATTTGCAAGATAATACGTATCCATGGAATCTTAAGAATGCACCTATAGCGCTTAAAATGAAAGCTTCGCGGTTACAGGAATGGAAACTTATAAATGGAGCTCCAAAAATCCCAGAACAACATGGTGTTAACGATTCCAAAACAATGGAAATAGAGGAGATTACGCTGATTCCATACGGCTGTACTACGCTTAGAATTACAGAATTTCCAGTTGTGCCAGGGGAAAAATGAAATTCGTATTAATGAATTAATTTATCAAGTAAGACATTCTATTTAATTGTAACGTTTGGACAGATGTATTCATCCCACTTGAAGTACCGTTACATATCATAAAGGATATGGCATGATCGAACTTAAGCTTTACGATACTAATGAACCATACTTAACCAATTTTAAAGCTGAGTATGTAAAAATAAATTAAAAGCTTACTTTTATAGTACTAGGCATCATCAATACATATTTTTTTCAAAACCAGTAAACGAACTAAAACCATGAAAAAATTATCACTTTTCTTTTTAACGCTTTTGTTATCCAGTACTATCGTTTTTGCTACAACCTCTTGCCCTAAAGTTGAAATAGAAAACAGCTTTATTGGTATGTGGGGCATGTCTATAGAAAGTGGTGGCGTTGCGTGGTTACACGTGCATGAAAATCAAGGGTATTTGGACGGAGAACTATTATGGATTGGCGGTAGTGTTTTGCCTATTTCCGATATTTATCTTGTGGATGACAATACCCTAGTAGTTACACGCACCGGTGAAAAGGTGCATGATAAGGAAGATACGGATAAAAAACGTACCCATATAAGGACTTGGACCATGCGTATGACCAGAACAGGAGATAACATTACAGGCACCATGACCGGACCGGCTTGGGATGGAACGGGAGAACAAGTTAGTGTTTTTAGCGGTAAACGGATGCCGCCAGTGGGCCCTGCCCCCAATTTGGATAGCATTAAATATGGAAAACCTATCACTCTTTTTAATGGTAAGGATACCCAAGGGTGGCGACCTATTGATCCGAAAAAAGCCAATGGCTTTAAAATAGTGAACGGCACCCTACAGAATGATCCAGTACAACCAGAAGATGGCACCTACCTATCCTACGGAAATCTAAGGACTGAAGCAGAATTTAGCGATTTTAACTTAAAATTGGAGGTGAACGTTCCTAAAGGACATAATAGCGGAATTTTTCTTAGAGGGCTATATGAAATACAAGTAGTGGATTCTTATGGTTCTCCATTGGACAGCCATAATATGGGGGCGCTTTACAGTCGAATTACGCCAACGGAAGCTGCAGAAAAACAAGGTGGTGAATGGCAAACACTAGATATAACCTTGGTAGAACGTCACGTAACCGTTATTTTGAACGGTAAAAAAATCATTGATAACAAAGCGGTGCATGGTCCAACTGGCGGAGCAATGAGCCCTGACGTATTTGCGCCAGGCCCACTTTACCTGCAAGGAGATCATGGCAATGTAGCCTATAGAAATATTGTGCTGACTCCTGTATTGTAAACCCAAATCAATACTCACTCATTTGAATTAGCCAAACGCTAAACAAACGGCAATCCCTTTTAGGTTTTGCCGTTTGTTTTTAGGTATCTATATGCTGTAGCTACTGAATAAGAACAAATAACTACTGGGTTATACTTCCTAAAATGTACTATGCTTTAACCAATTCACAAACAAACCCACCCATTGATCAGTACCATCTGATGCAGAACCAACACCAAAGCCGTGCCCTCCTTTTGGAAAAATATGTGTTTCGACCAAAACTCCTTGCGTCAAAAGCTTTTGAGCATACATGGTAGTTTCTTCTACCCTGCACGAATCATCATCAACAGCATGCACTAAAAAAGCCTGTGGAGTATCCTTGTTTACCAATTTAAGTAAGGTGTTTTGTTCTGCCTCCTCTTCTGTCATCTTTCTATGGTACAAGTTGCTTTCCAACCAGCCTCTATTCCCTTCATTTAAATCGGTAACGCCGTATATCAAGCCGGTGAAGTCTGGATTTTCGGTTTGATCATCACTTTTCCAAAGCGCCAGAACCGTTGCTAAATGGCTTCCAGCAGAAAAACCAACAACCCCTATTTCATTGGTGCGCATACCATAAACGTCCGCTTTTTCGTGCATAATTTTAAGTGCTTTTCTGGCGTCGGACAATGGCACCAAGTGCGGTTTATTGGATGATTTGGGATTAGGTATTCTGTATTTCAATACCGCGGCTGTTATTCCATTCTTGGCAAGTAGTTCTGCTAATTCATATCCCTCATGATACATGGCTACCAACTCATAACCTCCTCCAGGTATTATTACCACTGCCTTGCCTGTATTTTGCCCTTCAGCTTGGTAGATCGTGAGTGTTGGTTCGGTAATATTCCCCAGCGCGGTTGTTCCCCAAGCCTCTTTTTCGAACTCAATTAGATTGTTTTCCTTATAAAACGGTTTTTTTTCGTCTTCCCAAAGCTTAAACTCTATTTGCGCATTACCTAGGTTAATGACAAGAAAAAACAGTAGTAGTGCACCTGCTAAACCTCTATTGCTCATCCTATTAAAATCAGTTAAAATTCAAATGTAAGGTACAATTTGCTATTTTAATCTTCGAACTCTTTTTTTCGTTTCTTGATAAAAACGAATTTATAGGGTTGTTTTGCCCATAATTGCTTCCTTTATTATTTGCTAAAAGAATTTCATTTTTACCCCACTAATACTCGATGCAATTCAATATAAAATTTAGATATCATTTACTATCTTTAAAATGAAACTCTAAAGCTAGAAACTGTAATACACCGGTTCCATAACCCAAAATAAGACCCTTATGAAAATTTCAGATTATTTATTTACATCAAATATCCGATCCGTCCTTCTATTTTCCATGTCCTTTATCTTTCTTTTTCAATCCAGCGGGGTATGGAGCCAGAAACCCCATGAAGGCAAGGTTATTCTTGCTGTATTTGCGCATCCTGATGATGAAAGTACCGTAGCCCCAATATTGGCCAAGTACGTTCGGGAGGGTACAAAAGTACATCTGGTCATCGCTACCGATGGCAGGTTAGGTACAAATGACTACCATGACCATAAAGCTGGTGAAACCTTGGTAGCCACAAGAAAGGAAGAGATGAAATGCGCTGCAGAAAAATTAGGGGTAACGCTCACCCATTTGGACTATCATGACCAATTAAGAGCTGCTGAAGGATATGATGGACATGTGCCACATGCCAGAGCAATGATAAAAGAACTTTATGGCATTGTTGAAAAAGAGCAGCCCGACGTTATAATTACCTGGGGGCCAGATGGTGGTTCTACCCATATGGACCATCGTTTAGTAGGTGCCTCCGTAACACAGGTATTTCTAAGTAACGATTGGGGAAAACCCATGTCTCTATTTTACTACGGCACACCTTCGGAGAGTATCGAAGACAGTGAATCCAAAATATTGAGAGGGCAATCTAGCAGGTATTTAAAAACTAAAATTCCATATTCCCAACAGGATTTGGACAATGCATTCCAATCAATCAAATGTCATTACAGTCAAATAGACCCAAAGATGACACAAGAAGGTTTTGAGAAAGGAAAAACGAAAAATGGCATGTACGTTTACCTAAGAAAATTTGAAGGTCCAACTAAGGATTGCGACTCTGTATTTGAATGAGTCTTCAAAAATTGTATTGCTAATTCTTCAAAATAGGTATAAACTATTCTGATGCCAATACAGATTATTCTGTCGTAATTCAATTTAAAATAATCCTTGATTTTTTGGTTGAACCTAAGTACATCTGCGAATGGAATTTTAACAAGGAGCATTGGGTTTATATACAAAAGCAATGAACGTTAGAATGCGGTTAACGAATCTAATACACAAACTCAAAATCGCCAAACTTTTGTAAGACTTCATCAAAGACCGCAAAAACATCAACAGATTCGTCGCTGGTAACCATTTTCATTCGATACGGTTTAAAGTCCGGGATACCCTTGAAGTAATTCGTGTAATGCCTACGTGTTTCAAAAACACCAAGTTTTTCTCCTTTCCAGGCTATGGACATCTGTAAATGTCTTCGTGCGGCATCTACGCGTTCCATCATGGTTGGTGGAGCTAAATGCCTTCCCGTTTCAAAAAAGTGTTTTACTTCCCTGAAAAACCAAGGATATCCAATGCTGGCACGACCTATCATTGCACCGTCTAAACCATATTCATCTCGCATTTTTACAGCGGCTTCCGGGGTGTTCACATCACCATTGCCAAAAATGGGAATATGCATTCTCTGATTGTTTTTAACTTCCGCTATAGGTTTCCAATCGGCGTTTCCCTTGTACATCTGTGCACGGGTGCGACCGTGAATAGCGATCGCCTTACAACCTACATCCTGCAAGCGTTCGGCAACCTCAACAATCTTTATGGAATCGTCGTCCCAACCCAAACGGGTCTTTACGGTGATGGGGAGTTTAGTATGCTCTACCATGGCCTTGGTCAAAGAAACCATTAAATCTATATCTTTTAAAATACCTGCTCCGGCACCTTTGGAAACCACCTTTTTAACAGGACAGCCAAAGTTAATATCAATTATATCCGGTCCTGATTTTTCTACAATTTCAACAGATTGCAGCATAGAATCCAAATTGGCTCCAAAAATCTGAATCCCTACCGGGCGCTCCTTTTCATAAATGTCCAGTTTCATTACGCTTTTAGCAGCATCGCGAATGAGTCCCTCCGAAGAAATAAATTCCGTATATACCACATCTGCTCCCTGCTCCTTGCACAAAGCACGAAAAGGAGGGTCGCTGACGTCTTCCATGGGAGCCAATAATAAAGGAAAATCCGGTAATTGAATGTCGCCAATTTTAGGCATATCTGTTTTTTCTTTTTTGGAGTTGTCAAAATTAAGAAAAAATGAATGAAGATAAATATCCTACTAGTCAAGAGTTAGCTTTCCTAGACTAGGAAACGTCGTGCTATCAATTAGTAATCGAATTTTTTATTTTTTTGATTAATAGTTAGGTGTATATGGAAATGAACCGTTGATTTAGGGGCTATTAAAATTTAGGTTATAAACACAATAAGCAACACTAATGCGCTTAGGTAATTTTATTAATTACGGAGTTAAGATCATCTACAGTTATAGGTTTTAGAATATAACCCTTTACATTATCCAATTTATGTATTCTTTCTAAATCACGAGGATCAATCGAGGAGCTCACTATATAGAGTGAAATTCTTTGACGAACTTTATTTGAAAATTTTACAAAATCATCTAGAAACTCCCATCCATCCATTATAGGCATATTAAGATCTAGGAAAATTACTTCGGGTATTGCCTCATTGGCATTAACCTGTTTAGTCAAAGATCTTATTCCTTCCTGGCCATTCTTATATGTCAGAATTTTTCCGAACTTACCCAAACCCTTAAGCTGAAGCTTAATGATATAAGTGAAGGATGAATCGTCATCGATAATGTAGGTGTTTTTAATAGCACTCATACATTTAGATTTATTAGTGTTTAAAGAACAAGTTGAATTCCGTCCATTCCCCTACCACGCTTTTCACGTCTATTTTGCCGCCCATAGCCTCGATTTGGTTTTTGGTTATAAAAAGTCCAATTCCTTTAGAATCTTTGTGCTTATGAAAAGTCTTATACATGCCAAATATCTTTTTGCCATATCTTTTTAAATCTATTCCTTGGCCATTATCCCAGAATTTTACGACAACTTTATTCTTTATTTTTGTTGCGGAAACATTGATTTTAAGCCTCCTTTCTGGATGTGAATATCTAAGACTATTTGTGAAAAGGTTAAGTAAAATACTGTCTAAATATGCAGGGATTGCTTTTATTTCTACGTTTTCATCTACGTCGATATCATAAATTGCATTTTGATCAGCGATGACTTTGCCAATATTGCTTAACACTCCCTGTATTGATTGACGCAGGTTTATTTTTTCAATTTTTTCTTTAACATCAGACCGTATTTGAACCACTTCGTTCAAATGTGTAATCGTCTCCGTTAGACTTTCTGCTCCATCATTAATCATTTTAACAATATTTTTCCTTTCCTCATCTTCGGGTTGGAAACCACCGTGTTCTGATTGAACCAATATACCGGACAGAGCAGATAAATTGGTTGCATGTGTTCTAAGGTTATGTGAAACGATATAGGCAAAATTTGTTAGTCCTTCATTTTGTTCTCGTGTCGTATTCCACAATTTTTTTAGTTTTATATCGGCTTTTCGTATTTCGCTAATATCCCAATTAATACCTATCATTTTTAGGGGTTCACCTCTCGTGTCTCGCTGTATCACGGCTTCTGCCTTAATGAACCGGACTCTTCCGTTAGCACTTACTACACGAAATTCTGTCTTAAATTCCTTTTCGCCGGCAATGGCCATCTCCAACTCCTTTAGCATACGTTCTTTATCCTTGGGGTGAATTGAAGATTCCCAAGCTTCCAGAACCCCAGAGAAATCCTTCTTTTTGATGCCGTATAGCCAATACATATTATCGTCCCATATTAAGGAATTGTCCAATACGTTATACTCCCAAATTCCAAACCCTGCGGCTTTCGTTGCTATGGTTAGCCTATCGGATATTTCTCTATACCTAAGGTCTGCCTTCTTCTGTTCGTTTATATCTTGGAAGGTTCCAAAAATACGCACACATTTTCCGTTTACGATTTCTACTTCGCCCTTAGATCGAATCCATATTTCATTGTTTTTACCTGTAATTATAATAGACTCGGTATCCCATGGAGTTCCCGAACTGATGGCCTCACTGACCAATAGTGAAATTCTATCACGGTGTTCTCCTGCCTTATAGAAATTGATCCCTTCCTGAAGTTTTGGCATATACTCCTTTGGTAATTCGTGAATTTTCCTAGTGGTGTCCGTCCAAAACACTTCATTGGCAATCAAATCTACCTCCCATCCCCCAATTTTGGCAACTGCCTGTGCTTTTTTAAGCAACTCCTCCTTTCGTTTTGCAATCGTAATATTATCCAAGATTACTATAAGTCCTAGCGCAGCACCATCAGCGTCCCGCCAAGGCTTTATTCTCCAGCTTAACCATACAACTCCACCATCAGAAAGGTGAAATTTTTCACCTGCACTGTTATTTTTAGTTTGATGAAGCGATTGTTTAAGAATCTTTAAAAAACCCAAAGGTAATTCTGGTTGAATATTATAAATTGATTGCCCGACGAGTGAATCCTGCTCGATTCGGTGTTCTTTTAACCATTCATCCGAATGGTTTATAATCTCCAAATCCTTATCCAATATCATTATGGGAGCGGGTGAATCCCTCATCAATACATTTGTTTGGTATGTTTGCATAATCAGTTTTTGAAATAAAATTTACGTGATAGAGTAATTAACGTAAGAAAATACATCATTATTATGATTTTGCTGCTGATATAATTTATAACGCCTATAGTTTCGCTTGATAGGGGTTCTGAATCTGTACAGAATCTTATGACAGTGGCTGAATCATAGTGTTTAAATATTCAAGCCCAACGTTAGCTTGAAAAGTTATATTTTAAATGATATACCGTACGACTAGATTGATATCTTATGGTATATCAAGTGTCTGAATTTAAGTTTTAAGCCTTTTATGCCCTACTTTAAGGGGCATACAGGTTAAGCAGTCTATTTTTTAAAGATTCTACCAATGGCGAGTACTGGAACCTGAAATAGGCTTGAACGGTAAAAGCAACTACATAAGTAAAAAGAAATAGTAGTCTGAACAGAAAGCTACATCGGCAAGATTTAGTAATAAGAGGTGCTTGCAACTTTCTTTATTTGATTAGACTTAGATCTTGTTTCACAATAAAATATAAGTAATTTCTGTATTTTACATCGATTTTTATTGTGTTCACAACATATTGTCTAAAAATTACAATAGGTATAGCAGTTGGAAGTTATACTATATATAACCGAATTAATTAACGGGTTTTTTCTTACATAATATTTGTAGGGTGGGGTTTTGTCCTATAGAAGGTTAAAATTAATCCCTGTGACTAATAAGATTTACAATATAGATCATGACCGAAGCTCCAAATATTACCTATATCTCGCAACTCTCAAAAGGAAATAAGATTTTTACAAAAACCCTTTTGGGTATTATAGAAAGAGAACTTCCAAAAGAGATAGAAGCCTACCAATTACATCTTAAGGAAAAGGATTACCATAAAACAGCAGGATACGTTCATAAAATAAATCATAAGTTTAAAATTTTAGGATTAAATGATGGTTTTAAAATTGCAGAAAATTATAGAGCCAACTTATTAGAGAAGAGCATAGTACTTAAAGTAGATTTTGAAGTTATCTTACCCGGCTTAATGAGCTTTATTAAAAGCGTACGATTATGAAGAGTATCATAATTGATGACGAGGAAACATCGAGAGTTATTATTGAATACTTAGCCGATAATAACCAAAACATTATAATGTTAGATAGCTTTCCCAACGCTACCAGCGCTATTAAATATTTGAACGAGAATGAGATAGATCTTATTTTTCTTAACATTCATATGCCTTTGTTTAATGGGTTTGACTTTATTAAATCCATTAAAAGTTTGCCTCCTATTATATTAACCTCTCTAGATAAAGGATTCGCTCTTGATGCTTTTAATTATAACTGTGTTGTGGACTATTTAGTGAAACCAATTACTCAAGAGCGTTTTGATAAAAGTGTGACAAAGGTTCTTTCTACTGGAAAAAATATTGTGCCAATACTTGGGAATCCAAACCCAGATTTGTCTGCCGACGACCTGTACGTAAGTATAGATCGGAGACTTGTTAAAATAGATATACCCAGTATAAACTTAATAGAAGCTAGGGGAGATTATATTTTGCTTAAAACCGCAGACACAAATTATACGGTACATTCTACACTTAAAAAGATTAAGGATAAACTACCCCAAGACATTTTTCTTAAAGTTCATAGGTCTTATGTTATCAATACCAAAAAAATAATAGATATTGAAGATAGCAGTGTATTGATTGATAAGGATGTAGTACCCGTTAGTCGTTCCCATAGGGAAGGACTACTGAAACATTTAAACCTACTTTAGAAATTACCGTGCAATAGAGAACAGTTCTCCGTGCTCTTTCATAAACAACAATAGCTTAGGCATGCCTAAGCTATTGTTGTTTATGAAAGTACGCAACGTAATTATTTGTAGGTTTATTCCTACTCGTCTACATTAAAGCGCCATTCACCGAAAAACGAAACCTTTCACCGAGTATTCGGGCTAAGTTTACAGTGTTAATAGCAACAACCCTTTTTATTATGAAAAATTTAAAAATCATTAAGTCAACGACGATTCTACTTTCAACTTTGGTTTTAACCAGTTTTTCCTTTTTAGTATAGTTGTCAGAAACAATTACATCAATTCCGTTTAACAACAATTTTAAAAACCCTACTTATGAATACATTAAATTTAGTAAAAGACATATACCATGAAGGTTTCAGGAAATTAGGAAACCATTTCGTAAAAAGTTATTTCAAAATATTCGCTTGGTTTGGATTTTCCATGTATGCAGTTGTTTTATATGCTTTTGTATTTAGAGTTTCAACTGGTTTTGCTTTTGAATAGATTACAACGTAAAACAACCCTATGTTTTAAAATTATGGTTGTTCGATAGATAGTAGACTACCTTTTAACAATACAAGCTTATGAAAACTATAAAAATAAAATACAGGAAGTACTTAAAGAATCATTATGTAAAAAGCTATTGTAAGGCTTTGGCATGTGTTGCGTTAGCTATGTTTCTGTAATTATAACTACGTAATTCCCCTAATTTGGTGCCGGTTACACCTTAGCTATTGGGTTATTTGGGATTCATTTTGATGAACTGGATTGGGGTCATGTGCCCAATCCAGTTTATGGGTTAACGCATAGCTCAAATTATAAAATTATAAACGCTAACTTGTATCTAGAAACATACTCTTATGAAGGAAAAAGTAAATTGTGTATTACTTGTAGATGACGACTATGCCACTAACTACATACATAAGCATGTGATCAAGGAAGCGAATTTTGCGGAACATGTTATTGTTGTAGAGAACGGACAGGAAGCATTAGACTTCCTAATTGCAACCGACAACACCACATATATTAGGCCAGATATTATATTCCTTGACGTAAACATGCCTATAATGGACGGATGGGAGTTTCTAGATTTTTATGCAGAACTAGACGAAAGCCTCAAATGCAAGATGATGGTTGTGCTTCTGTCTACATCACTACTTCCCGCAGATAAGTTAAACTCTGAAATTAATGCTAGTATTGATCAATTTATAAGCAAACCGCTAACCGTTGATGTACTTCAAGAGTTACAAGTATAATGTGCTGTTATTTTTAAAAAAGGTAAACTAAATCCTGGTTATATCTTAACTTTTAAGTGCATTTACATACTATTCTCATCAAATGTTATGTGCTACCAAAACCTTCCTTGCTCCTTATATCGCTTGTTTGAGACAACACTCCAAATCGCATCAATTCAATTCTTGGTTTTAATGAATTTGCATATATCAATAATGTATTATTTGTAAGTATATTCCTACTCGTCTACATTAAAGCGCCATTCACCGAAAAACGAAACCTTTCACCGAGTATTCGGGCTAAGTTTACAGTGTTAATAGCAACAACCCTTTTTATTATGAAAAATTTAAAAATCATTAAGTCAACGACGATTCTACTTTCAACTTTGGTTTTAACCAGTTTTTCCTTTTTAGTATAGTTGTCAGAAACAATTACATCAATTCCGTTTAACAACAATTTTAAAAACCCTACTTATGAATACATTAAATTTAGTAAAAGACATATACCATGAAGGTTTCAGGAAATTAGGAAACCATTTCGTAAAAAGTTATTTCAAAATATTCGCTTGGTTTGGATTTTCCATGTATGCAGTTGTTTTATATGCTTTTGTATTTAGAGTTTCAACTGGTTTTGCTTTTGAATAGATTACAACGTAAAACAACCCTATGTTTTAAATAGTACCATTGGATATAAAAAGCTTCAAAAGATTTATTAATTGTAATGTGAAAATTATGAATTATAGCATAGAACAGCATTTTTTTAGCTTAATCCGTTGCAATAATCGTTTAGAACAATCGCTAGCCAGCGCTTCAAATCTAGTAGAGCAAGATCATCTTTCTGGGCTTCTTATAGATTTGGCATGGGAAAAAAATAGGTTCACCTTACAGTTAAGGGAAGAACTTGTTACTATGGAGGGCTTTTTTCACGATATAATCACATTAAAAAGATTTTTAGGTTTCACCGAATTTGATACGGAAATAGTAAATACAAGCAATCTTGACCTTAAAATATTAAAACATACCATTTTAAACTCAAAAAGTTCGCTTATAAGCTATGAAGAAGTAATGACAATTAAAGACCTTTCTTCCCGTTCGGCAGTACTATTAAAATCGCAACATAGTAGAATTGAGCATGGGCTATGTTTAATGCAGCGCTATTATCATCAAAACAGCAATGATGATTTCGCTAAAACTGATTTAATTGCCTAGCACTATTACTGTTTTTATTACAGATAGTAGCCACATAGACTAATGTGTGAACTTATTGAAAAAAGTTGCGCCTAATCTGAATTCTGTTAGATTAACGTATCAAAATTTCACCTCGGCCTCTACCTTCTTTCCGTCCCTTTCTACAATAACCCTTGCTGTACTACCTTCCTCAAGAGCGGATAAGGCCCGCATATAACTCATCATATCAACTACTGTACTGTCGCCTAATTGTATAACAACATCCCCTTTTTGTAGTCCCGCATTAAAAGCAGGCCTATCCTCAGACACACCGTCTATTCGCATGCCTTCGCCATCGAAAAGATAATCGGGCATAACGCCTAATCCTACTTTAAAACGGGGTACTTCCTCACTTTCGTTCTTGGTAGTTCTAAAAGAAAGTTTTGGGTCATCGTCCAATTCTGCAATAACCGCAACAATGTAGTTTTCAATCATTTTCATGCCTTCGTAGTTCAATTTATTCGAGTCGTCCGAAGGTTTGTGATAATCCTTATGCTGTCCGGTAAAAAAATGTAAGGCAGGAATATTCTGTAAGTAAAAAGAAGTATGGTCGCTAGGCCCCATACCCGATTCTCCCAATACCAATTTAAAACCTGGATTGGTGCTGTTCAATACTTGGTTCCATACCGGCGCCGTTCCCGTTCCTGTTATCGAGAGGGTGTTGTCTTTCCGTAAGCGACCCACCATATCCATATTGATCATGTAGTTGGCTTCTTCAAAATCGATAGTAGGATTTTTACAAAAATAGTTACTGCCCAAAAGTCCCATTTCCTCTCCCGAAAACCCAATAAAAAGATAATTACTGCCCATAAGGCTGTCCTGTAGGCGTTCTGCCAATTGCAGCATTATACCCACACCACTGGCATTATCGTCCGCGCCATTGTGTATGGCATCTCCTTCTGCATAAAGCGAACCCTCGCCACCCATTCCCAAATGATCGTAATGCGCCCCAATGATTACTGTTTTAGCAGCTTTATTATCAATGTATCCTACAACGTTAGTGCCTGTAATGGTGCCGTCTCCAGAAACAAACTGAGCCTCGGTATGCGGGTCTGTTTTTGGTTTAAATGTAAAGGTCTGGAAATAGGTACCCGAATTCCCTTTTGGAACCAACCCTATATTTTCCATACGTTGCTGTATATAATTTGCTGCAACCAGCTCTTCCGGAGTACCCGTTTCACGACCTCTTAAACTATCATTGGCCAAAAAAGAAACATCCTCTTCTAAGCTTATTTTTCTAGGCACTTCTTTTTTACAAGAAAGTGAAATAGTAAAAATCACGAGTAAAATTGTAATTATACGAGCCATAGCCTTTATTTTTACTCAAAAATACACATCAAATGAGAATTCTTTTTGTTTTGTTCCTTCTATTTATGGTCACAAGCTGTAAAACCGAAACCAAACCTGTGGTTGAAACTCCAAAAGAGGCTACTTCTTTAATGGCAGGTAGTGATACCCTTATTTATCCCGAGGAAAAGTATTTTAAAAGCATCCGTCAAATCACCTTTGGTGGCGACAATGCAGAGGCCTATTGGAGCTGGGACGATAAGCAAATGATTTTTCAATCCAACAACAAGGACTGGGGTATGGAATGTGATCAAATGTTCCTAATGAATATTGAGGAGAGCTTTAAGGATAAAAAACCGCCCATGGTAAGCACTGGAATGGGACGTACCACTTGTGCTTATTTTCTACCTGATAATAAACATTACGTATACGGTTCCACGCATTTAGTAGACAAAGAATGTCCAGACGTTCCCTTACGAAAGAACGGTAATTACGTTTGGCCAGTCTATGACTCCTTTGATATTTTTGTAGCTGACCTTAAAGGGAATATTACAGCACAATTGACCAATGAACCTGGATATGACGCAGAGGCTACTGTTTCTCCAAAAGGCGATAAAATTGTATTTACTTCCGACAGAAGTGGTGATTTAGAGCTCTACACCATGAATTTAGATGGATCCGATGTAAAACAGATTACCGATGAGCTTGGCTACGATGGTGGCGCATTCTTCTCGCCCGATGGGAGTAAATTAATTTTTAGGGCATCGCGTCCTAAAACACCTGAAGCCATTAAGGAATATAAAGACCTTTTGGCAGAAGGTTTGGTAGAACCCACAGATATGGAATTGTTCATATGTAACGCCGATGGTTCTAATTTAAAACAATTAACCTTTTTAGGTAACGCGAATTGGAGTCCGTTTTTTCATCCTTCAGGAGAAAAAATACTGTTCTCTAGTAATTTTGAGGCCGAAAAAGGATTTCCCTTCAATCTTTATTTTATAGATATTGATGGTAAGAATTTAGAGCGTGTTACCCATGGCGAAACCTTTGATGCCTTTCCCGTATTCTCCAATGACGGCAAATATTTGGCTTTTTCCAGTAATCGTAATAATGGAGGTACGAGAGACACCAACTTGTTTATTGCCGAATGGCAGGAGGACCCAAATAACTAGTTCGTTGCAGGCAGTACAAGACCTGTCTGGTATAGAAAATATCACGGGTCTCAGAGGAAGATTCAGTATATTGTTAGCATGTCGGACATAGAAATATTTTCAAGTACTAATATGTTCCTTTTAGGGCTTGTTCTCTTTGTCCCATTAGCTATTCTGTTGGTTTTGGGCTGGTTGTGTATAGCTGCCGAAAAACGAAAGGCTGCCAAGGTGTTCTTTTATTTAGGAGGTTTATATGTATTTCTTATTGTTGCAATCCCTCTTGTGCTAATTCTTTTCAAAGGATGAGCCTCCCTTTTGAGCCACAATTATTCGGAGTTACTCTTAACATGCACCTTATATTAGAATATGCAGCTTTCTTTGTGGCGTTCCGGTACTACGTTTATCTTCGGAAACAGAGCGAGGACAACATTTCATCGACTAACAGACTTTCCATTATCATCGGTGCTATTTTTGGGGCCCTTTTAGTATCTAGGCTTGTAGCATTTCTAGAAAATCCAATCACGCACTATAACGAGGGGTGGGTGACACTTGTAAATAACAAGACCATTATGGGCGGTCTTTTTGGTGGTCTACTAGGGGTAGAGCTTGTTAAGAAAGTAATAGGTGAAAAACAGTCTTCCGGAGACCTGTTTACCTTACCCATAATCCTTGGAATTATCATTGGCCGTGTTGGTTGTTTTTTGGCAGGCACTACTGAATTTACCTATGGCAAAACAACTTCTCTTTTTTTGGGAATGGATTTGGGCGATGGCTCGTTAAGACATCCGATAGCATTATATGAAGTAGTATTTCTAATGTTTCTTTTTATCTTCATCAAACGGTTACAGAAAAGGACAATAAAGCTTAAGAGCGGGAGCTACTTCAAATTATTTATGGTAAGCTATTTTGGATTTCGATTTTGTGTTGAGTTTATAAAGCCAAACACTTTTTTTGTTTTAAGGCTAAGCAGCATTCAACTATTATGCTTAATTTGTTGGGGATATTACTATAAATTCATTCTTCAATTGATCATCAATGCCCGACAGTAAGTATACCTACTATGATTTCACCCTAAGCCTTTGTCCAGAATGTTTGCGACGCGTAGATGCCAAAATCGTTTTTGAAAACGAAAAGGTCTACATGTTAAAGAAATGTAAGGAGCATGGTAACAGCAAAGTGCTCATTGCAGATGATATTGAATACTACAAAAACATTCGCAACTATAACAAAGCATCTGAATATCCTAAAAGCTTTAATACAGAAACATTATACGGCTGCCCGTACGACTGTGGCCTCTGCCCAGATCACGAACAACATTCTTGCCTAACGGTTATAGAAATGACCGACCGTTGCAACCTTACGTGTCCTACTTGTTATGCCGGTTCTTCGCCTACTTATGGGCGACATAGAACCTTGGAAGAGATGAAAAAAATGTTAGATGTCATTGTTAAAAACGAGGGCGAACCGGACGTGGTGCAACTAAGTGGCGGAGAGCCTACTATACACCCACAATTTTTTGAGCTTTTGGATTATGCGAAGACTCTTCCCATCAAACATTTGATGGTAAACACCAACGGCATAAGAATTGCGAAAGATTTTGATTTCGCACAACGATTGGCCACCTATGCGCCCGATTTTGAAATATACCTACAATTCGATTCCCTCGATAATAAAGTGTTGCAAACCCTGAGGGGTGCAGATTTAGCGGATATGCGCCTAAAAGCCATAGAGCATCTTAACAAATTAAATCTTTCGACCACCTTGGTGGTTACCCTTCAGAAAGGATTGAATGACCATGAGATGGGCAAAACCATAGATTTCGCGTTAAAACAGAAGTGTATTAGGGGTGTTACTTTTCAACCTACTCAAATTGCAGGACGTTTGGAGAATTTTGAAGTAGATGAAAATAGGATTACGCTCACCGAGGTACGACGCAAAATATTGGAGCAATCTCCCATTTTTAAAGCAGATGACCTAATTCCTGTTCCCTGTAACCCGGATGCTTTAGTCATGGCCTATGCCTTAAAACTAGGGGACAATGTAAGTCCGTTGACGCGCTATATAAATCCGGACGATTTATTGAACGAAGGAAAAAATACGATCATCTACGAACAAGACGAGCATTTACACGGCAAGATGGTCGAATTGTTCAGTACCGGGAATTCCGTAGAAAAAGCATCTGAAAACTTAAAGAGCATTATGTGCTGCCTGCCCAAAATAGATGCTCCCGAACTAGGATACGATAATCTGTTCCGTATCATAATTATGCAATTTATAGACGCTCATAATTTTGATGTGAGGGCGATAAAAAAATCCTGTGTGCACATTGTAAACAAGGATTATAAAATCATACCTTTTGAGACTATGAATTTGTTTTATAGAGACGATAAAATAAAACGCCTCAAAGAACTACAAAGAGAAGCGCTATGATATTGGAAGTTGGAAATTTAGACGGACTTGTAGTTGTATTGGCCTTGATTATGTTTGGGCCAGCACTATTATTCTTGCTTGTAGGCATTGTGCTTTTTGCAAAAGACAAAAAAAAAGGAGGAAAAATTTTTATGATACTTGCCGGTGTCTATTTATTAATTAGCCTCGGCACTTGTGGGGTCTTAATGACGGCCAATTAATACTGTAAAAACACTATATTAAGCTTAGAAAACCACAGAAAAATTAAAACAACGTAACCACTAGAGATTTATGTTTTTTGATATTTTACAGCTTACCGGAATCATTCTTTGCCTGTTTACATCTTTTCTCATTTGGTTTCGGTTTAATAAGAATAATTCTTTATCGGGAATTTTGTTGGGCGCAATGCTTTTTCTAATTGGGCTTTGTCACTCCTTTTATTTACTTATTATATACGGTCTAATCAATCATTTTCCCTACTTATATAAAGTTCCCGCTCCCCTTAATTTTTTGATTTTCCCTCTAGCATATTTATACATAAGGACCGTGCTTTTTGGAGAAAACAGACTAAAAATTTGGGATGTGCTCCACCTTGTTCCATTTCTGTTCTTCACTATAAATTACTTCCCTTTCTATATGATGGACCTCAACGACAAAGCGTTATATGTTTTCAATATAACTGAAAATTTTGAGCTTAGTTACAGAGGACAGGACGGTATATTTCCAGAATGGTTGAATATTCTCGTAAGGAGTATTTCCTCTGTTTTCTACCTTGCACTACAATGGCATTTGATTGTTTCATTTTTTAAAAAACATCCTAATCAAAGTTCCCGCCAGTTTACTAGGGTTAAAAAATGGGTGTTCCATTTAACAACTATTCAAACCATATATAGTGTGGCTTTACTGCTTCTTTATATTTATAATGCATTATTGGTATTGGATAGTATCCCTAGTTTTGGTAGTTATGTATATATAGTATCATTTCTAGTGAACGTCAGTTTTCTCCTAGTTGCATGTTATCTCTTATGGAATCCACATGTACTTGTTGGCCTACCAAAACTGCATCTAAAATTACCCCAAACGGAAAACGCGCTGCCATCAAATAGAATTCATGCCGTGATTCAAGAACAGAAAACTTTTTTGAGTCCGGAACTAACACTTCATTCGCTTTCTAAAGCAATAGGCGTGCCTTCTCGAAGAATATCCAATAGTATTGGAGATTCAAAATTCAGCAACTTTAACGACTATATTAATCACCTTAGGATAGCGTATGCCGTGGATAAAATAAACGATGGCTACCTTACCAAATATTCGGTAGACGCTCTATCAGAGACCTCTGGGTTCAATTCAAAGAACGCCTTTTACAGGGCATTTAAAAAAGCTCATGGGTGTACACCGCTCAATTATAAAAACGCTTCTTAGCTTAGGTCTATATCCTATCACGTTCATCTGTGCTTTTTCGCTTTTTATTGTTTCTTATTTTAGTGTTTCCAAAGGAATATCTGAACCCAAGTACGACCAACCGATTTTCTTGCCGTACGGAAGAAGAATTATCTTGACTGAGATATTGCCGCGTAAAAAACTGATTGCCTTGGTTAAAAATATCATCTAAGGTAAGAGATATGCTTGCTTTTTTGTTCCATAAAGTTTTACGCACATAAAATCCTAATTGACTAACAGCATCCCTTTCAGAATTTCCAATAACAGTGGGTGACATGTAACTAAAGGTAGCATCCGCAAATAAAGACCTGTCCCCTAAAAAGGTATAACTTTGGGTCGTTCTTACATAGGTTATCCAAGCATTATTATCTTGTAGCTGTCCGGTTTCCAAATCCGTAAAAATATTCTCCTTATAGTAGTAGTTGAACAGCACATAGGTAGACCACCTGTTGGTTATACTTCTGTTATAAATAATATCCAATCCATAACTTGTATTCTCATTTTGGTTGGTGGCTATGAACCTTAGTAGGTTACCCTCGTTATCTTGTGTAACCTGTTGTAAAAACCCATTGTTTTGAATGTCATAAAACGGCCTCAGGGTAAGATTTCTATTAAAGGTATACGATACCGTTACAAAGTTGCGAATCGTAGGTAGCAGGTCCGGATTTCCTTCTACGACTGTGTTATTGTTCTGAAAGAATTGAAAAGGATTCAACCAGCCGTACCTAGGCCTGGTGATACGACGATAGTAATTAAGTTTAAAAGCATGCTTCTCTTTGTGCGTGTACAGTAAGGATATGGAAGGGAAGAGTTCTAAATAATTGAATTCGTTATTTTCCTCATCGGTATCCAACTTACTTTCCGTCTCGGTATATTCCGCCCGCAGACCTAAATTCAGCTTCCAATCGTTCCAAGTATTGTTTAAGCTCGCATAGGCCGCGGTAATATCTTCCTTATAAATAAATTCACCGGTTTCCGTAGGATCTATACCTGGTTGGTTTCGGTCAAAACCCTCTTGGTCAATAGTATTGTCCGAATTTATGGAGGCATACCTAAGACCTGTTTCCAACTGCGAAGATTTGCCCATATTAGCGCTATAATCCCCCTGAATGCTAAACAATCCAGTATTTTGAACGGTCTGAGTAATAAAATCGTTTTCTCCCGTAACAGCACCATTAATATCAAAGAAATCGGTGTCTATATCTTGGTTACGATCATAAGTATAAGAGGTATAATGTGTATTAAAAGACAATTGGGAACCTTCTTTACTTAGCTTGTGTACCCAGTCTAAATACAATGAGGTATTATAAAGGCTAAAGTCTGAATCGTTTGACGTATCAAAACCTCCGTTGGAAGCTCCTTGATTCTCAGCAATATCGGTTTCCGAAAAGGAAAACCGGCTTACGTTTGGCGCAAGGGAATTAATGGTAGATAAGCTTATGGTGTTTCTTTCATCTAGCGCGTAATCAAAAAAAGCGTTGACATTGTGCTGTTTACGTTTGCTGATTACATTTTGTTCGGCTGTCCAAATTTCGTTGGGCAGCCCATTCTCAAAAAAATTAGTGATGTCAGTATAACGAACCAAATCCTTGTCATTACTATACGAATAGGCCAATGAAAAATCTGTCTTTTTTCCTTTAAAAAAATGATCGGTTCCTAGCGTATGCTTTGCAAAAACACCTTGGGTATATCTATTATAGACCGCTCCATTATAACCGGCCACCAGATTAGTCTTCATTTTAATATCTATAAGAAGGCCGCCCTCTGCACTATATTTTGCGGGTGGCGAGGTGATGACATCTATAGCCTCTACATTGCTAGCTGAGCTGCCTGATAACAAATCAATAATATCACTTTCTGGAATATTTACTTTTCTCCCATTTATAAGAATACCAACATTACCAGTATTGTTTACGGTAAGTTTATTATTAACGATAACAACGCCGGGCGTACGTTTTAATACGTTCCAAATATCACCATCGGCCAGGGCCGTATTTGATATAGTAAAAACGTAACGGTCTGCCAACTCTACCAAGCTCGGCTTTTGGGAAGTGACCACCACTTCATCCAAGGTTTGTGCTTCATTTGAAATAATTAAGTTACCTATATCCAAGTCTGCGGTAAGCGAAATCGATAAGGTATCCGAGGTGCTTTCTATATAACTGGCGAACAAAAGATAGTCTCCAGTCTGTACGCCTTTCAGTTCAAATAGCCCGTTGGTATCTGTGGTTACACCCTTTATAAGTTTGCCTTCTTTTGTTTGTAAGAGCAAATTGGCAAAGGTTAACGGCTCTTGGTCTGCATCCAAAACCGCGCCCTTAATACTAAAATCCTGTGCGGTTACAAACGAAATTGAAAGGAATAAGAATAAAAAAAATCTTAATTTGGTGATCATTAAAATAGGTTGGTGCTATAAGAGCTAAAATAAACAAACTATGTAGAATTATCCTACATGTGTTCAGGAATTTTAAGCCTTTTACTCTTCATGGCTTACTCCGAATTCAAACGGTCACGTTCCTTCTTGTCTATTTCACGATCGTTATCTTCCAATCTAAAGTTTCCGAAGTTGTAGGTAAACCCAAAACGAACATATTGCGTTTCAGGAATGGCTAAATAACTATTGTCCTGATTTAGATACCTAGAGGTAATCTTCCCATTGGCCTTTCCTAACGCATCATTTACGGCGAGACTTACCAAGGCTCTTTTGTTCCAAAAAGATTTTCGCACTCCAAACGTAAGATTTGTGGTTTCTGACTGAATATAAGAACCCTGTAAAAAACCAGACAGGTAGACAAGGCCGAACTCGCCTTGGAACGTACCGTCCTTAGAAAGTGTTAGGTAATTACTAATATCAACATAAATACCATCTATTTCATTTTTAACGGGAACATTACCACTCTCTAGGGCTAAAAAAGTCTCATCTTCATGAAAAATAGAAATATAACTGTACACATACCAATTATTGCTAATAGATTTCCCATAGTTAAAGTCCAACCCATACGAGTTACTTTCCAAAACGTTTTGGGTAATATCCCTTAAGATTTGGTTTTCATTGTCCTGGAAAGTAAGTCTAGAAATAAAATTACCGTTATCACGATAATAAAAATCAAAAAAGAATTCTTGCTTTAGCGTATAGTTCAAATTAAAATTATGACTGAAATTAGGTGCTAAATTGGGATTTCCCTCTACAAAATTGTTTTCATTGATAAACGTGCGAAAAGGATTTAGGTCTTGGTACCTTGGTCGTCTCAACTTTCTGGAATAATCAAAGGAAAAACTATGGTTTTCATTTCTATTGTGCAATAGATAAAAACTAGGAAACAACTCAAAATATTCTAAATCATTACTCGTTGACAGGGCTATAGAAGTTCCCGTGCTTTGGGTGTGCTCTGCTCTTAGCCCCGCTTTAAGACTCCATTTTTCCCAGTCATGCGATATGCTGGTATAGGCAGCATATACATTTTCGTCATATAAAAAACGATCGGACAAGGCCGGGTCCAATTCCAATCCGTTATTTGCCGAAAAATAATCCAAGGTGCTTTCAGACGCTATAAAAGAACCTTTCATTCCAGCCGCCATACTAGTGCTGCCTAACATCCCTGTATAGTCTACTTGTGCCGTGGCAATTTGTATATCTTGTTCCGCATCCGTAAAAAAATTGAACTCCCTTAAAAATGAACCCTCTGGATCAAAGTAATCGGAATTCACATTCTGTGTTCTGGAGAGATCAAATTTTGTGTAATGCCCGTTCATCGAAACCGAACCGTTTTCCTTAAATTTATGCTTATACGTAATATCTCCGGACAGGTTGTTCTTTCTCTCGTCCTCTGGGCTTAAGGTTGTAAACGTTGAATCAACAGCATTAAATCTGTTGCGCATAACGGTAGTTTGTCGGTTGTCATATTTTCGGTAAGGAGATAACTGTGCGTTTGCCGTAATGTTCAGTTCATTTCTGTCATCAAACTCATAATCCACTGCCATCCCGGCAACATGGCTACGCAACCTGTTTGTGTTATCGAAATCTGTTGTCCACCTAGAAAAAATACCAGTATCGTTTATAAAATTTATTTCAGTTTTCACATCGTAAAATTCCTTTCTGGGCGCAAACCCATAACTAAGGTTCAGGTTTAATTTTTCGGTCTTGTAAAAATGTGAAGTGCCAAAATTATACTTAGCAAAAACCCCCTGTGTATACGTAGAGTTAACGTTGCCCTTATAGCCTAAAGAAATATTTTTGCTAGTAATGATATTAAGCACCGCACCGCCCTCGGCGTCATACCGTGCGGGAGGATTACTGATTACCTCTACGGATTTAATGTTTTCACCTTGATAATTTTCTAATAAATTTCTAACTTCCTCTTCAGAGAGCTGTACCTTCCGGTCGTTGATATAAACGGTGGCAGCTTGGTTTCTAATCTGTAATTCGTCCTGCATGGCAATGACACCCGGTGTTTGTTTTAAGATATCCCAAGAACTGCTTTGTGATAGCACTGTGTTCTCAACGTTAAAAACCAAACGGTCTACTTTGCGCTCTACTTTTGGCCTATTCGCCGTTACCACTACCTCATCCAAAGCTTCGGATTCTTGTGTTATGATAACGGCCCCGATAGTGATGTCCTTTGAAATATCCAATACCATATTTGTGGAGGCCCACCCAATATAGCTTGCCTGCAAAAGATAGAGGCCTTCAGGTATACCGCTTATTTCAAAACCTCCAAATTCATCTGCCGAAGTTCCTTTTACCAAAACAGAATCAGCCGAACGCAATAAAAAAACAGAGGCAAAAGGAATCGCTTCATTTTTTTGGTCCCGTACCTTTCCCTTAAGTTCGTAGGATTGCCCTACGACTATGTGACCACAAAACAAGGCCATAAAAAGAATGAAGGGCAAGGATTTCACTTTACATTTGGGTTGGCTTCCAAAACTAATAAATAATTATGGCTTTTCTGTATAAATTTTGTAATCCCTTCCTACGATGCTATTCGCTCAAATAGACCATATTTTCAGCATAGTTGCTTAAAATTGCGCTGTAAATTAGAGTATATTTGCAATTGGTTTTGCTACGATTCTATACTGTTTGTGGCATTTACCAACAGACATTGTACCTATTGCTATGAAAAACATTCGAAATTTTTGCATCATTGCCCACATAGACCATGGTAAAAGCACCTTGGCGGATCGCTTATTGGAATTCACGGGTTCTGTTACGGACCGTGAGAAGAAAGAACAACTCTTAGATAGTATGGACTTGGAACGCGAGAGGGGTATTACCATAAAAAGCCATGCCATACAAATGGAATATACCTATAAGGGCGAAGCGTATATTCTTAACCTTATAGACACGCCCGGCCATGTTGATTTCTCTTATGAAGTATCGCGCTCCATTGCTGCGTGTGAAGGCGCCCTTTTGGTAGTAGATGCTGCCCAGAGCATACAGGCACAGACAATTTCTAACCTTTACCTAGCGCTAGAGAACGATTTGGAGATAATCCCCGTACTCAACAAGGTAGATTTGCCCAGCGCCAATCCGGAAGAAGTAACCGATGACATCGTCGATTTATTGGGCTGCAAAGCAGAGGAAGTAATTCCCGCGAGCGCGAAGACCGGAATCGGAATCGAAGAAATACTGGCGGCCATTATTGAACGTATACCAGCACCCAAAGGAAATGTGGACGAATCCCTGCAAGCGTTAGTATTCGATTCGGTATATAACCCGTTTCGTGGCGTAGAGACCTATTTTAGAGTCATCAACGGGGAAATAAAAAAAGGACAGAAAATTAAATTCGTTGCTACGGACAAAGATTACTTCGCCGATGAAGTGGGTACCTTAAAATTAACGCAACATCCAAAGAAAAGCATTAAAGCAGGCGATGTTGGCTATTTGATAACGGGTATCAAAGACGCGCGAGAGGTAAAGGTAGGCGATACCATTACGGATGCCGCTAAACCTACAGTTAATCCTATTGCGGGATTTGAGGATGTTAAACCTATGGTTTTTGCAGGAATCTATCCTGTTGATACAGAAGAGTTTGAGGAGCTTCGAAACTCTATGGAAAAACTACAATTGAACGATGCTTCTTTGGTGTTTGCACCTGAAAGTAGTGCGGCATTGGGCTTTGGCTTCCGTTGTGGATTTTTGGGTATGCTACACATGGAAATTATACAAGAACGTTTAGAGCGGGAATTTAATATGACGGTCATAACAACCGTTCCCAACGTATCGTATCACGCGTTTACCCGAAAAAATCCGGACACTCCTGTAATTGTTAATAATCCTACAGATTTACCCGATCCCTCTAGTATTGATCGTGTTGAAGAACCTTATATCAAAGCTACCATTATAACAAAATCCGATTTTGTGGGAAATGTGATGTCCTTATGTATCGAAAAACGAGGCCAGATAACCAATCAAACCTACTTGACTACCGAGCGTGTTGAGCTGAATTTTGATATGCCCTTAGCGGAAATCGTTTTTGACTTCTACGATCGGTTAAAGACTGTCTCCAAAGGTTATGCCTCTTTTGATTATACACCTATAGGAATGCGGGTTTCTAAACTGGTACGCGTAGATATTTTATTGAACGCACAACCTGTAGATGCCCTTTCTGCCTTAATCCATGCAGATAATGCAGTTCACATTGGTAAAAAGATGTGTGAAAAATTAAAGGAACTCATCCCAAGACAACAGTTCGATATTCCTATACAAGCCGCTATTGGCGCAAAAATTATTTCTCGCGAAACCACAAAAGCACTTCGTAAAGATGTTACCGCAAAATGTTACGGCGGTGATATTTCAAGAAAGCGTAAGCTATTGGAAAAGCAGAAAAAAGGGAAAAAACGTATGCGCCAAGTGGGCAATGTTGAGGTGCCTCAAGAAGCCTTTATGGCAGTGTTAAAATTGAACGATTAGGTATTTAAGAGTAGTTATTCTTTTTAGCTCACTTATCTTGGCAGTAATAACCCTAACAAAGGCAACCATTAATGCATCATAATAACGTTGCACTGGGCAACTTATCTTTTTTATTAGACATAACAAAAAACCAGAAACCCATCTTTTTAAGACGAATTTCTGGTTTTAATAATTTTATAAGCCTAAATATAAGACTTGTGAGGTTTAATTTGATAACAGTCCACAACCTTGTTCCAAAGCCTCCACATATTCTGCGGCAGTTTGTCCTTCCAGATCATCTCCGGATAATACTTCTGATTCTCCTGCTCCAGAAACTGTAACGGTTCCATCACCATTATCACAAGCTTCAATAGACACCCCTAAAAGGTCACATGAGGCACATTTGTTCTCATCATCATCATCCGAACATCCTACAAATACTAGACTGGCAACTGCCATTAAACTAAACACTAACTTCTTCATTTGATTGTTTTTTATTATTACGAAACCAAATGTATAGTAGTTAGTACTATTGCAATAACAATTGTTGTGAATGTAGGAAAATAAGATGTGTGCGTAAAATCCTTGTATTTAAGCGTTTAAAAAGTGAATCGATTTCTACCGGTAAGAAAATCTCTTCCCCAATAAATCTAAAACTAGAAAAAGATATTGACCCCAACACCATTTAGTTTTGAGTCACTTCTAAACCAGATTAGGCTCTTTCAGCTTCTTTCTACTTTTTAACAGGGGCTTTTTCGGTATCGTTAGGAAACATTTTTCCTAAATAAGCCAATTTATAGCCTTCCTGGATATCTTTAAATTGTTCGCTAAACGCTGAAATAATCTTCAGTTCTCCATCTGGTGTTTTTAAGAATAGCGGCACAATGTCCTCATCTGCCTTGGTAATTTCTATTAGACCTTGGTAATGCTCTGCCCCATTTAATGCAATCTCGTGAATGTTTGGGTTTTTTCTTGACGCTTCCGTTAGTTTTATAAAATCATCGGTATGCGAAAAAAGTCCTTCTTTTGGATTGTTTTCGGGGTCGTTCATTTCGTCTGCATCCACCAATCTAAAAGATCCGTTTTCCCCAAAATCTTTCTGGAACTTATCAATAGAATATTTGTTAATATCAGAATTTCCGGTCAAGGCCATTAAATAGCCTACATCGCTCAACTCTATAAAATCCGTGAGAGAATCGGAATATATATTAGCAGCGAAGGCCTCTAATCCAAGCTTGGTCGCTTTACTTACGTTCGTCTCATTATTATCTATGACGACCACATGCCGGTTATTTTTTTGCAGGTAGTTAGCGATAAGCCGAGAGACCTTGGAAGCCCCAATGATAAGAATACCCTCGGATTTATTTAAAAACACCTTAACCAATTTGGCAAATAAACGCGCAGTTGTAGCATTAAGCAAGACCGTGCCCAATACGATCATAAACACCAAAGGCGTAATATATTCGGCCCCGGGTACACCCCTAGCCAATAATTTTGAGCCAAACAGCGAAGCAATACCAGCAGCAACGATACCTCTAGGGCCTACCCAACTAATAAAGAACTTCTCCTTCAATAGTAAACTGGACCCTGCCGAGCTTAGAAAAACGCCCAAGGGCCTTATAAGGAAAACAATTACAGCAAATAGTCCAACAGTTTTCCAAGTGAGAATTAATTCAAGATCCGAAATATTGATGTTGGCAGCTAAGAGTATAAATAATATAGATATCAACAATACACTAAGCGACTCCTTGAAATACAAAAGTTCCTTTCTATTAGGTAGGTCCATATTTCCCATAACCATTCCCATGACCACAACGGCCAATAGTCCAGACTCGTGCGCGAAGACTTCTGACTCCACAAATACCAAAAGCACCACAGATAAGGAAACTACGTTTAACAAATAATGCGGTATAAAGCTCTTTTTAATTGCAAAAGCAAGACCGTGGGCAAAAGTAAAGCCAAAAGTGAACCCGAAGAGTAGAATTTTTCCAAATTCAATCAACGCAGTTAGCGTATAGCCTTCTCCTCCCCCAACACTAATAAACTCAAAAACCAATACGGCAGCCAAGGCACCAATAGGGTCAATTAAAATGCCCTCCCATTTCAAAATAGCAGAAACATCCTTTTTAAGGGGGATATTTCTGAGAATTGGGGTGATTACCGTGGGGCCGGTTACAATAATCAAGGCAGAAAATAAAAACGAAATTTGCCAGCTAAGCCCAAAAATAAAATGTGCGGCCAAGCCCGCTGCCAAAAAAGTGACCAAGGAACCTAAGGTGATAAGTTTCGTAATCACCGGTCCCACGTTCTTTATCTCGGACCGTTTTAAGGTAAGGCCGCCTTCAAATAAAATTACGGCTATGGCCAAGGACACAAAATAATAAAGTCCATCTCCAGGAAACAACCCTTTTTCACCGGTCCATATGGGTTCAATGAGCTTTCCTCCATCTTCTGTATATAACGTAGCTAAAGGCCCTACAATTAACCCAATTAATATTAAGGGTAGGATAGCGGGCAATTTTAAGCGCCAAGCCACCCATTGTGCAACAATGCCGAGAATAATGATTCCTGCCAGTTCTACCATAATATCCGTTTTGGGTAAAAATAATAATTTATGAAGCTAGAATTGCCCTTACCCGAACCAAAAAGAGCAATATTTTCCGTAAGGTCAACTAGGTTGATGTGACAAGGCTGTGTGCCTAAGCTGGTAGTTGGCAATCAAAATAATGTATCCCCATAAAAACATTACGCTATTATTTGTCAACAAATGTTAAAAATGTTGAAACCTAAGATTTCTAAGGACGGGATAAATGATAAACTATTCTTAATAAGGTACCGGTTTCGCTAGGTTTTATTATTTTGCCCTCATGAAAATCTACCCTATAGAAACCGGCAACTTTAAGCTGGACGGTGGTGCCATGTTCGGGGTAGTTCCCAAGACCATTTGGCAGCGAACAAATCCGGCAGATGCCAACAACCTAATAGATATTGCGGCCCGGAGCCTTTTAATAGAAGATGGCAACAAGCGTATCCTTATAGACACCGGACTAGGTGATAAACAATCCGACAAGTTTTTTGGGTACTATCATTTGTGGGGCGATTTTAGTTTAGACGCTTCACTGGCGGCACATGGGTTTCATAGAGACGATATTACCGATGTCTTCATGACCCATTTACATTTTGACCATTGTGGTGGATGTATACAATGGAACAAAGGCCGCACGGGTTATGAACCCGCTTTTAAGAATGCTAAATTTTGGACAAACCAAGACCATTGGAGGTGGGCCACAGATCCTAATGCAAGGGAAAAAGCGTCTTTCTTAAAGGAAAACCTACTTCCCATGCAAGAAAGTGGTCAACTCCACTTTTTACCATTGAACCAACTGCCATATATGGAAACTTCCGAATTAGGGTTTGGTATTCATTTTGTAGACGGACATACGGACAAACAAATGCTACCACAGATCACCTACAAGGGCAAAACTATCGTTTTTGTGGCCGATCTGATACCTACTGTTGGCCATATACCTCTAGTATATGTGATTGGATACGATACGCGACCACTGATTACCTTAAAGGAAAAAGAAGTTTTTCTGAACTATGCAGCGGACAAGGAAATTTATCTCTGTTTTGAGCATGATGCCCATAACGAATTGTGCACTGTGAAACATACAGAAAAAGGTGTGCGATTAGATACTATTTACACTTTTGATGAACTCTTTAATTAATATATTTGTCAGCCTTGGGCTAAAAACATCCTTGTCCTGAACAATTCTTAAGAATCAATTTGAACACACATTCGATTAACATTAACACATAAAATATGATGAACAGTATTTCAAAGTCCGTTTTCCTTCTCTCGCTACTTACCCTAGTGGGTTGTGGCAGTACAGGAGGATTAGTTCTTACCCCCGTTGAAAACATAGACACAACCCCATTAAAGATTTCAGACCTTAGTAAAGCCGAAAAAGAAAACTGGGGTCATTTAGACTTGGTGTCGGATACCATTCCCGGAATGAGTGTGGACAAGGCATATTCGGAAATCATTAAAAACAAAAAAGGAAAAAAGGTCATCGTTGCCGTATTAGATTCGGGTATGGATTTGAGCCATGAAGATTTGGACGATGTACTTTGGACCAACAAAGGTGAAAAGCCCGGAAACAACAAAGACGATGATGGCAATGGATATGTGGACGATATCCACGGCTATAACTTTTTAGGGGAATCCTATAACGAACAGTTAGAATACGCACGTATGCTAAGGCTCAATATTGGTGATGCGGCCACTTTGGCAAAAGCGAAGACCAAATTGGATGCCGATTATCAAGAAGCGTTACAGAACAAACAGCAATATGAACAAATTTTACAGGCGGTAAAGGATGCAGATGCTGCGGTTAAGAAACAGCTCGGAAAGGAAAGCTATACAAAACAAGAGGTAGCAGCAATAAAAACAACGGACGAAGGAATGCTTAGGAACAAAGCAATCTTAGCTCAAATGTTCGGCATAAAGGATACCATTCCCGAGGTCTTGGAAGAATTGGGTGATGGTATTAAGTACTTTACAGAGCGCTTAAACTACAACCTCAATAAAGATTTTAACGGTAGGGAAATCGTTGGTGATAACCCTTATGATTGGAACGATACCAACTACGGGAACGGAAACCCTGACAATCGCGTGGATGACGAAAGCCACGGAACACACGTAGCTGGCATTATTGGTGCCGAAAGAAATAACGGAAAAGGCGCCAACGGAGTTGCAAACAATGTAGCCCTAATGAGTATCCGTGCCGTACCAAACGGAGATGAATACGATAAAGATATTGCTTTAGGCATACGCTATGCGGTAGATAACGGTGCTAAAGTAATTAATGGCAGTTTCGGAAAATCTTTCTCCCCAAATGCCCAATGGGTGTACGACGCTATAAAATATGCCGCAGAGAACGATGTTCTTTTTGTGCATGCTGCGGGCAACGATGGTGCTGATTTAGATGACCCTGCAAATCCCAACTTTCCAAACGACCAAGTAAACAACGGGGCCGAATTTTCAGACAATGTGATTACAGTTGGCGCATTGGACCCAAAGTATGGTTCCGAACTTTTAGCGTCCTACTCCAACTATGGAAAGATCAATGTTGATATTTTTGCCCCTGGAACTGATATCTATTCCACATATCCAAATAATGAATATCAGTTTTCGCCAGGCACCTCTATGGCCGCCCCTGCAGTTGCTGGTGTTGCTGCCCTGTTGTTTTCACAGTATCCAGATCTTAAGGCTTCACAGGTAAAAAAGGTAATTTTACAATCTGGCTTGCCTATAAAGGCGAAAGTGGTCTTAGGTGGCGATAATTCAAAAACAGCGACGCTTCAATCTATTTCCGTATCGGGTAAGATTGTAAATGCTTACAATGCATTGATTATGGCATCCAAAGTTGCTAACGGTACACTTCAATTATAAATTAAAAAAATGAAAACCATGCGATTATTAACAACACTACTTTTAATTCAGGGATTCGTTTTTTCGGCCTTGGCGCAAAACACAACTTCCTATTGGCAGCAACATGTAGATTATACGATGGAAGTGGACATGGATGTAGAGACTTTTCTGTACACAGGTACTCAAAAATTGATCTATACCAACAATTCGCCAGATGAACTTAAACGGGTTTACTATCACTTATATTTTAACGCCTTTCAACCAGGAAGCGAAATGGACATGCGATTACAGACCATAGCTGATCCGGATAAAAGAATGATTACCGAAGATAAAAAAAGTCGTATTTCTCTATTATCCGAAACGGAAATGGGTTATTTACGAGTGGGAAGCTTAACCCAAGACGGACAAGCCGTTACTTTTAATGAAGAAGGTACCGTTTTGGTAGTAGAGTTGGCAAAACCGATTGCCCCTGGTGCAAAAACTACGTTTGAGATGGCTTTTAAAGGTCAGGTTCCCCTTCAAATTAGAAGGTCTGGTCGTAATAACGAGGAAGGCGTTGCCCTTTCTATGGCGCAATGGTATCCAAAAATGGCAGAATACGATTTTGAAGGTTGGCATGCAGACCCCTACATAGCGCGCGAATTCCATGGTGTTTGGGGAGATTTTGACGTGAAGCTTACTTTGAATAAGGACTATACCGTGGGCGGTACGGGATATTTACAAAATCCGCAAGAAATTGGACACGGCTATGAGGCAGAAGGAACCAAGGTAAAAAAACAAAAAGGAAAAACACTGACTTGGCATTTTAAAGCCCCAATGGTGCATGATTTCATGTGGGCAGCGGATCCAGAATACCTTCACGACACCTTGCAGATGGAAAATGGTCCTACCCTACACTTTTTGTACAAGGACGATCCGGAAATCAAAGAAAACTGGAAGAACCTACAGCCAAAAACGGCAGCGGCCATGGACTTTTTTAACAAAGCCGTAGGCGAATATCCTTATGAGCAGTACTCTGTTATCCAAGGTGGTGACGGCGGTATGGAATATGGCATGAGCACCTTGATTACCGGAGAGCGTAAATTTGGCAGTCTAGTGGGTGTTATGGCACACGAAATGGCGCATTCGTGGTTTCAGTTTGTGCTGGCCACAAACGAGGCCAAACACGAATGGATGGACGAAGGCTTTACCTCTTTTATTTCTAGCCTTGCTATGAACGAAATCATGGAACAGAATAAGGCCAACCCATTTGAAGGTTCCTATAGGGGCTATTTTAACTTAGTAGCTTCTGGAAAGGAACAGCCACAGACTACGCACGCCGATCGTTATGATGTCAATTTTGCCTACGGTGTTGCGGCATATAGCAAAGGAGCTGTTTTTCTAGCGCAGTTAGGTTATATTATAGGTCAGGATAAACTGATGGAAACCTTAAAGAAGTACTATGCCGATTTTAAATTCAAACATCCTGTGCCTAATGATATCAAGCGAAGTGCTGAAAAAGTATCCGGTCTAGAATTGGATTGGTACTTAATGGATTGGACACAGACCACCAACACCATTGACTATGGCATAAAAGAGGTTGTAGGAAATGGTTCTGAAACTACTGTTACTTTAGAGCGCATTGGCCTCATGCCCATGCCTATGGATGTTCTTGTGGTCTATGCAGATGATACACGCGAAACGTTTTACGCACCGCTACGCATGATGCGTGGTGAAAAGGACAATCCGTACCCTGCCATTACACGCACTGTATTGGAAGATTGGCCTTGGACCAACCCAAGCTATTCTTTTACTATTGGGAAACCTGTATCTGAAATTAAAGCCGTAGTTATTGACCCTTCTTTGTTGATGGCAGATATTAATGCGGAAAATAACGTTTGGCAGGCCGGGGAGTAGCAGGAATTTTGTTGGTCATATTTATATGTTATTTCTGCTAATACGAGCGTGACCCCTCGTATTAGCATATCAAGAGTCAGCGCAAGAGCATGTTTTCAATAGTGGCATTAGCTACCGTCCGTTTTTAACGAAAAAATCGTGTTCGGTACAAAATGGACAATAACGCTAACAAATGAAAAAACCTTTGCAAAAAAGACTGCATTAAAGCAACACTATGAAATATCATACACAAATATTCATCGTAGTAGCAACTATTTTATTTGCTTTCAAAAGTAATGCAACACCTTTGAGAACTTCAAAAAAAGGTAGTTTCAATCTCAAAAAAGATCTATTGTTATTACACTATGATTGTAAAACGGATGTAGATGATCTTCATTCAGTAGCTGCGGTTGCGACTTTAATGTCTAATCCTAAGTTCTCTGGGATAAGGCACCATGCGGTTGCCGGCACCTACGGCAACCAAAAAGGCTTATATGTTCCTCCCAATCCTTTATTTCAACTTGCATTTGAAGATAACTGGACAGACGCCAATGAAAATTTTCAACTCGCCATTGAACAGGTTAAGGTTATAGCCCTAGAAACCCTCATGGGCCAAGGCGATGTCTGGATTGCAGAAGCGGGTCAATCTAATTTTACGGCCGGATTATTAAAAGAAATTCAATCAGATTTGCCTAAACTAAATATTTCGAAGCGCATTCATGTTGTGCAACATAGCGATTGGAACGAAGAAGTAACTTCTATTAATGACCTTAAATTTGTTAAAGAAAACGCTAACTATTACAAAATTCCCGATGGAAATGCTGTTGGAAACGGAACACCGGGATTTCGTGACCCAAATTATACGTTTTGGAAAGATAAAATCACCAATCCAAAGTTGATTGAAATATGGCAACTTGCAATGGATTTGTCTAATAAATACAATGGCAAGGAAGGGCGTTATAATAACAAAGCAATTTCTGCTGGCGGATTGGATTTCTCGGACTTCTCCGAAGTTTGCTGGATTTTGTTGGTTAAAAACATAGAGGATACAGAACAATTCTTTAATAAATACGCTAATTAAAGAGCACATTTTCATTCCCCCTTCTGCGCGGTCATAACCCTTGTTTTCCTGTGGTCAATCATAGCCAGAATTTATATAAAATCGTAGCATTAATTGCTGCTCATTTTTTTACATAAAAATCATATGCTCCACAACCATAAGCTAACAACCGTGGCTTAATTTCGGTTGAAGATTACAAGTGAGAAGCATTGAATGTATACGGTTCATCGAAAAGTTTATACCCATTTTTAAAATTTTACGTTTAAAGAGTTCCAAAACTTTATACATATGCGCTTCCCTTTAATTCCTGCTCTTGCCATTGGTCTTGCTTTTTTCCTAGGCTCCTGTTCAAAAGAAGATTCTATTCTTGATGTTGAAGAAGAAGAAGGGAAAGAAGAAGCTATTCCGGTAGATTTAACAGCCCGTAATGCCGCCAAAAAGCTATATAAGGATTATTACATTGCCTCTAAAACCGAATCTCCCGATGTGGCCTGGTCTGGAGATGAGCCTTCCTGCGACCCTGGTACAGTACCGCAAAAAACTATAGAAAAAATAGTTGCGCGTATCGAATATTTTAGAAGGGCGGCGGGCCTCAACAATTCAATTTTAGAAAATGAAACCAAAAGCGAAAAAGCGCAACATGCCGCTTTGATGATGAAGTCAAATGGCGCTTTGGACCATTCCCCTCCGAATAGCTGGAAATGTTATACGGTAGCGGGAAAGGATGGTGCAGGTAATTCCCTTTTGACACAATCCAAAAACGCTGAAGCAGTAGATTCCTATATGCGGGATGCCGGTTCTGCGAATGGTCCTGTGGGTCATAGAAGATGGCTGCTTTGGCCTAAACTACAGGAGATAGGTATAGGAAACACCGATGCTACAAACGCCATTTGGGTGTTGGGCAACGCCGGAACACCACCATCTGACGCTCCTGAGTTCATTTCCTGGCCTCCCAAAGGTTATACTCCCAAGCAACTTGCCTATCAACGATGGTCTTTTTCAATCGCAAACGCCGATTTTACAGCTGCCAGCGTAAGCATGAAAAATGAAAATAATCAATCAGTAGAACTTACCATTGAGGAGCTGGACAACAGTTATGGAGATAGAACCATTGTATGGGTGCCTTCAATCAATACGAATGCGCTAACAGAAGACACCGTTTTCACGGTTAGCATTGAAAATGTAGGTGTTGGCGAGGAACTAAAAAATTTTGATTATGAAGTGGTCTTATTTAATGGGAACGATTAATAGTAACAACCCAAAGACAGTCCCTTAGCTCTTGTGATTCTTTACTCAAGAATACACTATAAGTAGTTTTTAGAAATAGCATCCCCTACGCCCTATACCAAATTTCATTGCGGTACATCTCATTTTTTGCCGTCAACTCCCTGTTATGCATTAACACATGGGTGTTGTCTTTCTCGGCAGCGCGATAACCCAACAAATGAAAAAAGGACTTCGCAAAAAAGCGTGCAACGGTCAAATTAACCAATAACGCTTTTTTTTCTGGACCCTGCCATGATATGCCCGGTAGGTAAACCAAAAGATTGTCTACCTTGATTTTTCTAAAGGCTATAGACAAGGCCAAGGCCCATTTAGATATTTTATTGATCAGGAAAAAACCTTCGCCGCCTTGTTCTTGATATAATGGCATAAACAACAAGATGTTTTTTTTCGCAATTATTTTCTTTTCATTTTGCCACGCCAAAAGTTTTCCTTTGGACACTTTTTGAAAATTCTCAAAACCCGAAAGCATCTTAAACTCGTCCGTAGGATGCAGTACATGGCGATACGCCACTTCGTAGAAATCGCTTTTATTCAATGCCGATTCGCTTAATTGTCTATACGACTGCTCAAAATCGGGAACATCCTCTTTTTCTAAAACTCCTGCAAAAACCAATGTGAGCCAAAAAAAAGCAATACTATTAACTATGGCGACCTCCTGATCATGCTGGCCAGATTCAAATCCCAAAGAGACATAGCCCAATTGGTTCATGTGGCTCAAAAGCGGCCCGGTCAAATACTCTTCTATCCCCAAAATAGTAGGCACGGGAAATTGTTTCGAAAACTTCCTGTTAATAAGGGCGTCATTAATGGTGATAAAGGGTAAGGTAGCACTACTGGTCGTATGAAAATCGATAAAATAAAAAGGCGGGGCCTGCTTTTGTAAGACGTCTTCAATAGTCTGTTTTAATTCAAGAAGCTCCAATTCCTCGGGCCCAAGTTCGGACCGCGGCTTGTTCTTGATCAGCTTTATTTGTTCCTCGGACCAAAGACGGTTCAAATCATTCTCTATATATCGTTTCTTTTGAAACAAAGCAGGCGTGTTTCCCCGTATTCCAAAAACCGATCCTTTAATTTCCGGCCGTACTTGTTGTAAATGCGTAAAAACCTGCTCCAATGCAGTTACCCCGGCTGGTTCGTTTCCGTGAATTCCGCCAAAGAAAACGAGAGTAGGCCCTTTTGATTTGCCTTCCAATTGCCCAATACATCTTGTTTCTTTTGAAATCTGATTTAATACTTCCATTAAATTTTAAAGGTCTTTTGTAGTTATAATTCCCCTCAAGATCTTTCCGGCAACCACTGGAAGACAATTGATCTTATGGGTGTCCATGATATGCCTGGCCTCTCCTATAGTAATGTTTTCGGCAACGGTAATTAATTTGGTGCGCATCAAATCGGCCGCGGAGCAATTACGCCTTATGTCATTATCGGCATAGTGCTTAACATCTGTCCAAGTGAACAATCCAGTTAGTTCGCTCCGTTGGTTAACGATGGGCAGATGGTGAATGTTTTTCCACTCCATCATTTTTAGTACCAAAGCGGCACTGTCATTTTCTTCTGCTGTAACCACCTTTGTGTTCATAAACAAGCGCACCGTTTTTTCTTCTTCCTCCAGTACGTATTCGTGCCCCCTTGCCAATTGCCACGCATCTACGGTATAACCTTTTCGTTCGTTCTCGTGCATACTCGCGGTTAATATGCGTACAGCCTCTGGCGTTTTGTGCTTCTTTTTTAGGGCCCTAAGGCTTTCCACCATCCAGCGAGCGCCATTTCTTCCGTTAATTCTGTTCTTTATGATTCCTAAATAGTGCTCTACGTCTTTGGGTGTAACCTTCATAGCGTAAAGTCCCTTGTAGGCCAAGGGAAGCAGTTCGTCAAGCAATAGTTCTTTGTAGGGGATTACCTTGTGGTTCCAATAAAACTGGGCTGAGCTGCCGTATCTGGCAGCATTATAAAAATTACTTTTAGCATCTCTAAAATCCATTTTTTCATGTATACTATCGTAGGCCTTGGTACGCCCGCACATAAGACCGGCCCAAAACATAAAATTGGCAATTTCGTCATCAGTGGTTGGCCCTGCGGGAAGGTATCGGTTCTCGATCCTCACATGTGGCTTGTTTTGTGTAATGCCATAACAAAGCCTGTTCCATTTATAGACCGTACCATTATGTAGCTGTAGGGCTTTTAGTTTCGGAATTTTACCGCTATCCAATTCGTTCAGGCTATTCGTGGTCAGCTCGGTTGTGATCAAACTCGGAAAGTTTACAACGCTATCGCGATAAAAATCTACAATAGACCCCTGCACCCAATCTTTTCCGAAGCCTACCCTGGCATCGTTTTCATTGGGCAAATAAGCACTAGCCCTAGTGTCAACACTTTGTGTAAAAAGAGCGATACGCGATTCTTGCCATAATTCCCTGCCGATAAGCAAGGGTGAGTTGGCGCAAACAGAAAGTACCGGTCCAGCAATGGCCTGGGCCCAATTATAACTATCGGCAAAATCCTCTGTTTCCAGCTGTAGGTGCCCTTGAAAACTGGTGTTGCAACCTTCCAAGAGAATGGAATCGTGTCTAAGGTTTAGCTCATCTACCCCTTTTAAGTGTAAATAGAGATCGTCTCCCCTTAAATCGCAGATAATCTTATTAAGCACCTCGTAGCGCTTTATCGGCGTCATATAGTCGATTTTAAGGTGCCTTAAATCTATCGTTGGCAAGATGCCGGTAAGAATAATTTTTAACCCTTCTTTATCCGCTGTTGCGGTGGCATTTGCCATAAGCTCTCTCAGTTGTGAGTGCAATTCCGAAAAACAGGTGCCCGTTAAAACTAGCGGGTCTAGATTGGCTTCCAGATTGTATTTTGCAATCTCTGTCGTAAAATGGTCATCGTCAATCGTTTTTAGCACTTCCATTGCTTTATTTGAAGGTTCCCAGTTGAGGTCTACCAAACAAAACTCTTGTTCCGCACCAATGCGAATAACATCGTTTGCGAACATGCCTTTTTCTAGCATTGTTTCCAAAGCCTCAATGTCGCTTAAAAGATGCTTGATATAGTGTGCCTTCGCTTTACTTCCTGCTAGTTTTTCTACTTTAAGTTCTCCCATGATACCTGCCGTGTTGTGCTGATTGACCTTCGATAGTGCTTAGCTACCAAATTAAAAATTTCAAGAATTAAGAACAATGACAAATATCATGAAGCCGATACGTTGATTTTGATGTATTTTTACCACGCTATGCCGTTCACTTTTCCAAAAAAAGAAAAACTAAAGAGTAAAAAGTTGATCAAACAACTTTTTGTTGATGGGAACAGTATCTCCCAATATCCTATCAAATTAATCTACCTTAAAAACACTGACCAAAAAGCCTTCATACGGGCCGGTGTAGCCGTACCCAAAAAGAACTTTAAAAGTGCCGTGAAAAGAAATCACATCAAACGACTGCTACGGGAGTCCTATAGGCTAAACAAAGGTCTTGTTGACAACAATACGAAGGACACCTTTGCGTTTCTATTTTTATACATTGGCAAGGAAACGTTGCCTTTTGATGTTGTGCAGCAAAAAATGACCCTTTTGTTGTGTAAATTTAACGAACGTAAAAAGTAGGGACACTCTTGATAGAACGTGTTGTTAAAATACCCGTTCGGAACAAGTAAAAAGGACAGGATCTGCCATTACTGTATTGATTCATAGTTCATAAAATAAAAAGACGCATGAAAAGAACAATTAAAAAGAGAGTTTTAGTGCCTATCATAGCAATCACATTTCTTGTTGTAGGCAGTAGTTTTAAAAGCGACTTTTTTGAAATTGCCAAGCAGATAGAAATCTTTACCACCCTTTTTAAGGAATTAAACATGAACTATGTGGATGAAACAAATCCTGCGGAGTTGATGGATACTGCAATAAAGAACATGTTGGAAGGTTTAGATCCCTACACCAAGTTTCTAAATGAACAGGATGTAGAAGCTTATCGCATAAACAATGCAGGCGAATATTCTGGAATAGGAGCCCTTGTGCGTTCTTATAAAGATAGGTTGCTTATCGTTGAACCCTATGAGGGCTATCCAGCAGATGATGCCGGTCTTAAGGCGGGAGACGAAATTATTCAAATTGGTGATATTAAAGTGGCAGATTTTGAAGACAACGCCAGTGAGCTATTAAAAGGAGCCAATAATACATCTGTCTTTATCACCTATAAGCGTCAAGGTAAGATAAGCAGCACTACCATAGAACGGAAAGGGATAGAGGTAGATGCCGTTCCTTTTCACAATATGATAGACGACAAAACCGGCTACATTGTGCTCTCTAAATTCAACGCAAAAGCATCTGAACAGACCAAATCGGCCTTATTAGACCTTAAAGGAAAGGGTGCGGAAAAGATTATATTGGACCTTAGGGACAATCCGGGTGGACTCTTATCGGAGGCAATCAACGTAACCAACCTTTTCGTGCCAGAGGGAGAGCTTATAGTTACAACAAAATCAAAAGTAAAAAAATTCAACAGAGAGTATAAAACGAAAAACAAAGCCATAGACACAGAAATTCCCCTAGTGGTGCTGGTTAACGGGAGAAGCGCTTCGGCAAGTGAAATTGTTTCGGGCAGCTTACAGGACTTGGACCGTGCGGTAATTATGGGCGCGCGTAGTTTTGGAAAAGGACTCGTGCAGCGTCCTTTAAAACTCACTTATGGTACCCAATTAAAAGTAACGATTTCCAGATATTATACCGCGTCGGGGCGCTGCATACAATCACTTGACTATTGGAACAGGGACGATCAAGGGAAAGCGGTTCGTAACACACAATTCAACGACTTTACCACTCGTAACGGCCGCAAGGTGAAAGATGGTGGTGGCGTATTGCCCGATATTGAAGTAGCAGCCTCAAAGACCAACGATCTTACGAAGTCCCTGCTACAGAATAATGTCATATTTGATTATGCAACCAATTACCACTACAACAACGAACTAGCTTCCGTTGATAGCTTTAAGTTTTCAAATAATGATTTCAACAATTTTAAAAATTTCGTCAAAGCGAGTGATTTTACTTTTGAGACAAAGGCTGAAGAAGCTATTAAAAAAGCGCTTTCCGGAGACGAAAACGATTTCCTGGGTTCAGAAGTGAACGAAAGCTACAAGACGCTGTTGGCTCATATTGAAAAGGGCAAGTTGGCGGCTTTGGACAAGTACCAGGATCAAATTCAAAAAAATCTGGAAGATGAAATCGTTAAGCGCTATTTCTACCGAAAAGGGCTTTACGCCTACTATCTAAACCATGATGATGCAATAATGGCGGCAACGGAACTTTTAGGGAATACCGGTAAATACAATGGAATACTAAAGTAAGTTTGAAAAGGCTCTAAACTATTTGAAGACTTTTCTCATCAATTTCCAAATAAACAAGGTCATTTGTACTTATGCCATCTATTGGCGGCAATATCAACTCCAGCACCGTAGCTAATTGCTCATGGTCTACCTTGGTCTTTGGGTCCGGCATATAAATTAACCCATCGTACCGCCTATTGTTGTAAATCAAAGTGGCTTCAAAAAAATAAAAATTTTCAGGGGGTATATGGTCGGACCATGCTATTCCTTCAAAAAAATACTTGGCCTCCCCTATCTTAAAACTTTTAGGTGCTATATCCACATTTAACGTACCTAAATAATAGCCCTCCAAATCCAAACCCCTTTCTTTAAAGTAAGGAGCCTGGAGTCTTAGTGTCCCTTTTGGATATCTTGGGTCTTTCCCTTTTCCAGAGGCAACCCCGTGACCGGGAATAATTTTTCCTTCAATATTTTTCATAAATTACAGACTTGCGCCTCCATCAACAGCAATGGCAGAACCTGTTACAAAGGAAGCTTCATTAGAAGCAAGCCAGCATATTGTATTCACTACTTCTTCAACGGTTCCCAATCTACCTACCGGATGCATCTCAATTGCCGACTGTCTTTTATCAGCGGTATCAAACGCCCTATCTGCCATTGGTGTCTCAATAACTGCAGGACACACAGTATTAACCCTTATGTTATCCTTTGCATAATCAAGGGCTGCGGCTTTTGTCATACCAACAACTCCAAACTTTGAAGCGTGGTAAGCAATACCGGCACCCCCTGCTTGAAGACCTGCCAATGAAGAAATGTTTACAATGGCTCCTCCTCCTGTTTTTAACATCTCGGGTATTTCGTATTTCATGGAAAGCCAAACACCTTTTAGATTGATAGCAATAACATCATCCCACACCTTCTCTTCATAATCGGCAACTTTTATGTCGGGCGTTCCTTCTATTCCTGCATTGTTTACTGCAATGTCCAGACGACCATAAGTTTCTATCGTTTTTGCTATTAAATTCTTAATATGATCTGTATCTGTGATATCCGCTTTTACAAAAATGGCTTCCCCTCCATTCGCTTGAATCTCTTTCAATAATTCCTCGTTTGGTCCAACAGATCTAGATGCTAAAACAATCTTTGCACCCTCTGCGGCAAAACGAAGGGCCGCACCTTTTCCTATGCCAGAACTACTGCCCGTAATTAAAACAACTTTGTCTAAAAATCTATCTCTCATAGCTACGCTTGTATTATTTTTATTTTGAATCTATTAGCATTTCTTCTATCGCTTCCAAAGATTTATTTTTCGTTTCCGGCATCATTTTCCATACAAATAGTAATTGAAAGACCATAATGAATGCAAATATGGCAAACGTGGTGCCTCCGCCCAAAGTGCTAGCTATATATGGAAATGTAGCTGCAATTAGCGCTGCGAACACCCAATGTGTTCCACTTCCTAAAGAGTTGCCATACGACCTTACGCTATTGGGGAAAATCTCGGAGATAAACACCCAAATTACCGCACCTTGACCTACGGCATGTGAAGCTATAAACATAAAAATTAAAATAGGTACCAACATCGTACCAGTGCCTATACCTGTATAAAAAGCGATAGATATTAGGCCTAAAGTTACGATATACCCTATTGAACATATATACATTAGAAATTTACGGCCCATTCTATCGATCAAGACCATCCCAATCACAGTGCTTACTAGGTTTACTACGCCAACACCTACGGAAGACAGTAATGCGGAACTCTCTTCCATTCCTGTCTCTGCAAAAATTCTTGGAGAATAATATATAATCGCATTAATACCCGATAATTGATTAAAAAACGCAATAAGAAAAGCCAATAGGATAGGCCTGTTGAATTTGCCGGAAAAGAATTTTTTTAAGCCAACATGGTCATTGCTATCTTGGTGCAATTGAATAGACTTTAGCTGCTCTTGTGCAGTTAAAGGGTCTATTATCTCTAAAACAGCTTTTGCCTCTTCTACTAAGCCCCTTTTAACAATCAACCACCTTGGGCTTCTAGGAACAAATAATATCATTATAACAAATGCTAGGGCGGGAAAAGCCTCAACACCAAGCATCCAACGCCAATTGTCGCCACCAGCACCACCAATAAAGTAATTTGACAAATAAGCAATCATAATCCCAACAACAATGTTGAATTGGAAGAGAGCGGTTAACTGACCTCTTTTGTTTGCTGGTGAAATTTCAGATATATACATTGGAGCCACAACCGACGATGCTCCTACGCCCAAGCCGCCAATAAACCTAAAAAACATTAAGGTGTAAACCTCTGGGGACATTGCTGATCCAACAGCAGAAACAAAGTATAGGATAGAAATCCAAAAAAGGGTTCTTTTTCGTCCAAACCTATCCGCTGGAAATCCACCAAATAGAGCCCCTATAACCGTGCCGTATAAAGCCATTGCAACTGTTTGGCCAATCATTGTATCACTTAAGCCCCAGAGTTTTTGTATGGTTTGCTCCGCACCAGATATAACAGCTGTGTCAAAACCAAAAATGAAACCCCCGAAGGCAACAGTAATAGACCACAAGAGTATTTTTTTTGAATTCATAAGCTAGATGTTGGTTGGTTTTATTTGAAGACTAGGAAATATACAATATATTCTACCTAATCAAAAATAAACCAACCTTTCTAGTGCTGTTGTAAAACAAAAACCATTCTTACAACATGGTTGTCTCTCACAAAAAGAGACCTTTTATAATTGTTGTTTTTAGCCTTGTTTTCCAATTGCATTAGATTTATTTACCATTTCTAAACAGGAGGTGTTGTAATGCTTATATACATTTCATGGTGGCAATCAACAAGAACATTATGGTGCCTCCGGAATACATCCGAAGAAAAAAACGCTTCGCCGTGTTCGCTGAATATTCTGACATTGAACTTTGGTTGCTTACTATTCCGCACTCAAAGTACGGTTATTTTTAATTTAATAATTACCTTCCACATGTATTTGTTAATCAATTGTTTTATGAAAAAAATAGTTTTCCTAGCCGTGCTAATTTTAAATGGCGCTATTACACAGGCACAAAAAGAAGATAAAAAGGAGGAAATTAATCCAATTTCCAAAGCACAATCATTTGTAACCAAACATCAAGGCGTTTTTGGTGGAAAGACCATCAACTACACGGCAACGGCAAAAGAAACCTTTCTAACCAACGATAAAGGTGATTCTATTGCTACGTTTTGGTCCGTGGCATATACCAAAACTCCAATGGGCGAAGTAGGAACGAGACCTGTAACCTTTGTATTTAATGGTGGGCCAGGCTCGGCATCTATGTGGTTGCATTTAGGTTTTTTTGGTCCTAAATTGGTGCGTACAGATTCCGATGCCAAACAGGACGATGGCGCCGCTCCCTACAATTTAGTTGACAACCAACACGGTTTGTTAGACCTTACCGATTTAGTCTTTATAGATCCCGTAGGCACAGGTTATAGCCGTATGGTAGGGAAGGGGAAAGAGAGCGATTTTTATGGACTTAAGGAGGATGTAGATTCCTTTGCGCAATTTATTCGCACTTGGGTTACGGAAAACGAACGTTGGTTTTCTCCAAAATACTTAGCTGGTGAAAGCTACGGAACTACCCGAGCTGCTGCCTTGGGCAAGGCCTTGGAAGGTTCCGGTCAGAATATGGCACTTAACGGTATGATTTTGATTTCGCAAGCACTTGATTATGCAGGTTCTACCTCTTCACACCACAACATGACCTCTTATATCACCTATTTACCCAGTATGGCAGCTACGGCGTGGTACCACAAAAAAGCAGGGCAAGGAAAGACCTTGGAAGCCTTTGTAGAAGAAAGTAGAAAATTCACTTACGATATCTATACACCAGCCTTGTATAAAGGAAACCTTTTGAGCGAAGCCGAAAAGCAAACCATCGCGGAGAAACTGGCTTACTTTACGGGGCTCGACACTAAATACATCCTACAATCTAACCTTAGAATCCTTATGGGCAGGTTTCAAAAGAAATTATTGGAAGACCAGGGCTTGGCCATTGGTCGCTTAGATGGTAGATTTATGGGCGATGAGGGCGATAAATTTTCTGAACGTCCAAATTTGGGTGATGCAGCGAGCTATCAAATCAGTTCTGCCTATACCGCTTCTTTGAACCATTACTTTGCATCGGAACTAAAAGTAAAAATGGACAGGCCCTATATCACTTCCGGCGGAGGGAGCAACTGGCGCTGGAGAACAGTTCCCGACGGGCAATATTGGGAACCAATGCCTGTAAATACCGCACCCCATTTAGGTGAAACCATGCGTCGGAATCCTGCTATGAAAGTCTTGGTAGCTAGCGGATATTATGATTTAATTACACCTTTTTTTGATGCTGAATATACCTTTGCTCGCAATGGTATTGTAACGGATAAAGTTGAAATGACCTATTACGAAGCGGGACACATGATGTACGCCCATGAACCGGACTTAATTAAGCTTTCCAAGGATATCCGGAAATTTTTAACAGTGGAGTAATGCGCTATTTAAAACATCTCTTGTTTTCCTATTTTACCATTGGCATGATGATTTCATCATTTGGACAACAAGCGGATGAACAAAATACACCAACCGCTACTATGGGTAAAAATGGTGTGTCTATCTTTATTTTGGGAACGGTGCAAGATGCAGGTTCACCACATATCGGTTGCCAAAAGGCATGTTGTGCCAACTTGTTCAAAAATCAAGACACCTCTCGGAACGTGGTTTCTTTAGGAGTAATCGATTCAAAAGCTCAGAAATCATTTCTCTTTGAAGCCACTCCAGATATTGCTGTGCAACTTCGCGATTTACGCAACCATTCCGAATTTACGAACACCGATATTCCCGATGGCATTTTCCTAACGCATGCCCACATTGGCCATTATACCGGATTGATGTATTTGGGCAAGGAGGCAACTAATGCTGCTAAGGTTCCTGTGTTTACCATGCTAAAAATGGAGGGCTTTTTAAAGAGTAATGGCCCTTGGAGCCAACTTGTTTCCAATCAGAACATCGTTCTAAAACCCTTGCAAAATAAGCAAGAAACCCAGCTTACTTCAAATTTAAGGGTGATTCCGTTTACGGTGCCGCACAGAGATGAATATTCGGAGACAGTGGGTTATAAAATTATCGGGCCTAACAAAAGTGCGCTGTTTATTCCAGATATTGATAAGTGGGAGAAATGGGAAACAGCTGTCGTTTCCGAAATCAAAAAAGTAGATTATGCTTTTTTGGATGCTACTTTCTACGATGGTGCGGAAATTAACAATCGTGACATTTCCGAGATTCCACATCCATTCGTAATCGAAAGCATCGCCTTATTTGAAAAGTTGCCTCCGGAGCAAAAAAACAAGGTTCATTTTATACATTTTAATCATACCAATCCCTTATTGGACAAAGAAAGTGAACAGTCGGCGGCTGTCATAGCAAACGGGTTTCAAATAGCGCGAAAGGGGCAGCACTTTGAGCTATAATATTCATGGATAATGACCTAAAAAACCATATAGAATATTTACTATGTATCAAAATCGAACAGGTTCAGCCGGTTTCAGGAGGTGATATTTCAAAGGCTTATTTGCTGACGACCGAAAGCGAGCAGTTTTTTTGTAAGGTAAATTTGAGTCCCTCTACCTTTGCTATGTTCCAAGCGGAAAAAGCAGGGCTGAACGCTATCGCTAAAACGAAAAGCATTGCCACACCCAAAGTTTTCGTATGTGAAAAATGGGAAACAGGAAGCTTTTTGTTGATGGAATACATAGCTGCAAAAAGACCATCGCCAAAAGACATGGCGCTGTTAGGGCGTCAACTGGCGGCACTTCACAAACTTTCTACTAGGGAACCCTTTGGATGGGAAGCGGATAATTTTATCGGAAGTCTTCCGCAATCAAATAAAACACATGCTGATTGGACCGAATTCTTTGCTTCTGAACGGCTGTTGCCCCAATTGAAAATGGCACAGGATTCAGGACTGCTTTCGTCGGCCCAAATTCCATCGGAAACAATATTATCAAAAACCTGTGAACACCATTTCCCAGAAATAAAACCATGCCTACTCCATGGCGATTTATGGAATGGGAATTACCTCATTGACCAGAATGGCGCTCCTTATTTAATCGACCCCGCGGTATATTATGGCCATCATGAAGTGGATATGGCCATGACCAGACTTTTTGGAGGATTCAACACTTCTTTTTATCGGGCCTATGCAGAACATTTTAAAAAGATAGGGGGTGAAATGGAACGAAACGATATTTATCAATTGTACTTTCTTCTTGTACATTTAAATTTATTTGGGGTGTCATATCGCGATAAATGCAATGCGATTCTCCAAAAGTATTTTGCCTAGATGCATAAAAACTATACCAGGGTTTTAACAATATAAAGGTCTGCACATGCAAAACACAACAAGAGTTATCTAATCCTTATCTTTTTTACTAATTTTAAAAAATTCACTTCGAAAAATATCAGCCTTGAAAAAATATATGTCCCTTAGCCTTGTCATTATAATCAGTGGCCTAGCAATCCTATCATGTGCTGACAACCAAAAAGAACTGTTTCATAGAAAAGACTATACTACATGGTCTTCGTATTTAGGTGATTCTGGCAGAAGCCACTATTCTACCCTATCACAAATAACCAAGGAAAACGTAAAAAACCTAAAACCTGTTTGGACCTATGAAGCTTCCGATTGGGGTCAAATGCAAATGAACCCATTGGTAGTAGATTCCATTTTATATGGTGTAACCGCAGCTTTGCGGGCGGTTGCCTTGAATGCCGTAACAGGAGAAGAGCTTTGGGCTTTTGGAGATTCCTTACAAATCGCGGGGGCTTCTAGTAGGGGTGTCACCTATTGGGAAAAAGGAGCGGACAAACGTATCCTTTACGTTGCAGGTTCCAATTTATATGCGCTGCACGCCCTTAATGGTACTCCTATAACTTCTTTTGGCGATAAAGGAAAAATAGACCTGCGGTCTGGCATGCCAGACGCTGCCAAGGATAAGTTCGTTAGTTCCAATACGCCGGGCAGTATTTACAAAGACCTCATTATAATGCCGCTTCGTTTGTCCGAGGGGGAAGACGCCGCCCCTGGAGATATTATGGCTTTTAACGTACTTACCGGAGGGTTGGAATGGGTGTTCCATACTATTCCCCATCCTGGAGAAAAAGGGCACGAAACTTGGGTGGATTCTACCGCTTATAAAAGTCCCATTGTAGGTGCTGCCAATAATTGGGCAGGAATGGCGGTGGATGAAGAGGCTGGTGTTATTTATGTGCCTACAGGTTCTGCTGCGCCAGATTTTTATGGAGGAAATCGTTTAGGAAGCAATTTATATGCAAATAGTCTATTGGCTCTGAATGCGGATACGGGCGAATACAAATGGCATTTCCAATTTACACATCATGATCTTTGGGACCGTGATCCACCAGCACCACCAAATCTCTTGCTGGTGGAGCGGGACGGTAAAAAAATACCCGCCGTAGCACAAATAACAAAACAAGGGTATGTGTATGTTTTTGATAGGATAACGGGCGAACCTTTATTCGATATTGAAGAAGTGCCTTTTCCGTCCTCTAGTGTTCCTGGCGAAAAGGCTTGGCCCTCCCAGCCCATACCTGTGAAACCCAAACCCTTTGCACGGATGTCACAAAATCTAATAGAAGAAGATATAAGTCCGTTTGCAGAAAACCGCGATTCATTGTTGGCCTATTTCAAATCAGCCGACAAAAGACAATACGCACCACCTGCGCTTACGCCAACCTTATTGCTTCCTGGTTATGATGGGGCCGCAGAATGGGGTGGGGCGGCAACCGACCCAAACGATGGTATTATTTATATAAACTCCAACGAAATGCCCTGGGTTTTACAGCTTGGTGAGGAAAACACTATACCCGACAATACCCCTCTAGGTGCGGCCACCTACCAAAAGTATTGTGTGGCTTGCCATCAGGCCGACAGAAAGGGATTGGGGGCCAGTGGTTTTCCTTCTTTGATAGGTTTGAAGCTTCGCCAAGACAAAGAGGATGTAGCAACTATCATTACAAAAGGAAAAGGTATGATGACTGGCTTTCCCCAAATCAAAGAAGATGAACTAAACGCCCTGTTACACTTTTTATTGGAGGAGGAGTCCTCAAATACAATCATAGACAATTCAGGGAAAAACGAAATTACAAGCTCATCGAATGCAGTATCTGGCACAACCAAATACAGACATACCGGCTACACCAAGTTCTTGGACAACAAAGGACTGCCGGCCATTGCGCCACCTTGGGGCACTATGCACGCCATAGATTTGAACACGGGCGATTACATTTGGTCCATTGCTTTGGGAGATACCCCGGAATTGGGCGAAAAAGGAAAAGGAACTGGCACAGAAAACTACGGTGGCCCAGTAGTAACAGAAAATGGATTGTTGTTCATTGGAGCCACGCGCGATGGCTTTTTTCGCGTTTTTAACAAGCATACGGGAGACATCCTATGGGAATACAAACTGCCTGCCGCTGCTTTCGCCACTCCTGCCATGTACGAAGTTAATAGCAAACAATATGTTGCCATCGCGTGCGGAGGGGAAAAATTAGGAACTGAAAAGGGAAACGTGATTATTGCTTTTGCGTTGGAAGCTCCATAAATCATCGCTACTTTTATAAATTAAAAGCTATCTAATTAACTTTTTATTCAATCATTGGTCTGCGCATAATATGATGTTTTCTAAATATCTTGCTTGAACATAGGAACTTGCCTCAAATCAATCAAATCCTTATCCTGTTCTTTTAATATGCGTTTGGTTCTTAAGTATCGGTTCACATTGTATTCGTCATAATTGGTAGCTTCTGTATCTACACTACTAACCCTGACCATGTCTGAAGCATGAATAAATTCATTATTACCGATCCACATTCCTACATGTACTACTTTCTCTTTCTTAGAATCTGTTGCTTCGCTCCCAAAAAAAAGTAAATCACCAGGTTCTAACAATTCAAAATTTCCGGTATCGTCGATTGGTTTTCCTGTATGTACTTGCTGTGACGCATCTCTTGGAATAATCATTCCGTTTAAAAAATAAATCGTTTTTGTAAACCCGCTGCAGTCCATTCCTTTTGTTGAGGTGCCGCCCCATAAATAAGGCACGCCCATAAAACGTTTGGAAGTTTCCACCAAGGAATTGGTACTACTATTAAGGCCAGCCAACCAGTCCTCATAAGTTGACGATTCCTCATGGCCTACATAGGCTTGCCTTCCATCGGGAAATCGAACAATATAAAATTTATCGGCATATTTAAGTACCTCTAAAACGTTTCCCGCTACTAAGTCGGATACAATTTCCTTCCTGTCTGGTCCAAAATATGCATGGCCATACGTTTTAGTGTAGATAATCTTAGGGTTAGATTCCCAGTTTTTAATCTCTTGATTCGTAAACAATTCAATACCTCCGGCGTCTACCCATGCCAAATACTTGTCCGGTGTTTGTATGTAATACCAATCGCCTTCCTTTTTTAATACCTTTACATTAGTACCCAAGGTTGCTTGCGTGGCCAGCTCCGCACTGTGTTTGGGATTGCTTCTAAGATTGGCTACGGATATTTTGATTATACCCCAAGTTTTATCCCCTAGCTCCGACGTTGGTAACACCGTAACACTATCTATAAACGAAATATTGTTACTAGTTAGGGAATCGCGCAATGCTTGTAGGCCTTTACGTTGGTCGGTCTCCCCTTTTAAGGTGTAGGTGTCTGCTTTTTGTCGTGCTTCAATTTGAAAAACTGCCACTCTTTTATCCGGAGCAATTTCTTTCTGCAATGCATCTATGTGTTTTTGAGCTAGGTTTTCTGAAATAATTTCGTTCTTGCAACCCATGCATAGTATCAAAACCAACAGTGTATATCCAAATTTCATATCCTTGATTTTTATTTTGAGTAAAAATACATAATCCCCCTAGGTATTGAATGTTAGGCTTGAGCTCCGCCTAAAAATTTTCTTACTTTAGCAGTTGATGAAGAAACTAAGGGTTATTGAACTTTTTGCCGGTGTAGGCGGGTTTAGATTGGGACTGGAGCAAGCTAAAAACTATGAGGTCATATGGAGCAACCAATGGGAGCCCAGTACAAAAGCACAACATGCTTCAATGGTCTACGAGGCGCGATTTGGAAGTGATAATCACAGTAACGAAGATATTTCGCAAGTGCCAACCACCCATATTCCCGATGCCGATATACTAGTTGGCGGATTTCCTTGTCAAGATTATTCCGTGGCAACCACGTTGCAAAACTCCAAAGGCCTAATAGGAAAAAAAGGGGTGTTATGGTGGAGTATTCATCGTATATTATCGGAACATAAGAACCCGCCAAAGTATTTGTTTTTGGAAAATGTAGACCGCTTGTTAAAATCACCCTCCAACCAACGTGGACGAGATTTTGCGATAATGCTAAAAAGCTTGGATGAACTAGGTTATGCCGTTGAATGGCGTGTTATCAACGCGGCAGATTACGGAATGCCGCAACGAAGAAGACGTGTTTTTTTTATTGGCTATCATAATACCACCCAAGCCTATAAAGCCTTAAAGAAATCCGAGAAAGAAGATTGGATTCATAAGAAAGGAACATTGGCAGCCGCTTTTCCGGTCCAGACTGTTTCCTCCAATGTAAATACGTTTTTCATCACCGATGATTTAGTGGAACTTTCAAAATCCTTTAATGTGGGACAAAAGCTGTCCCCATTTCAAAATAGTGGCGTATTTATTAACGGTACGGTATATACAGAAAAAACAAGCGCGGCCTTTGACGGAAAACGTACGGTTTTAGGAGATATTCTTGAAACAGGGGGGGTGCAGGAAGAATTCTATATTTCTCCCAATGATTACCCCAAGTGGGACTATTTAAAGGGAGCTAAAAAAGAAGTGCGGACTGCTAAAAGTGGATTCACGTACAACTATAGTGAAGGGGGAATGATTTTTCCAGACGCCTTGGACAACGCCTCCAGAACCATTATAACAGGGGAGGGCGGTAAATCACCTTCCCGTTTTAAACATGTTGTTCACTATAACAAACGTTTACGACGTTTAACACCGGTAGAATTGGAAAGGCTAAACATGTTTCCTGACAACCACACTAAATTAGAGGGTATCACTGCTACTAAGCGTGCCTTTTTTATGGGAAATGCCTTAGTTGTTGGCGTGGTAGAGCAAATTGGAAATGCCCTGTTTAAAAGAATTAATTCTTAATCCCTTGTCTTTAAAAAGCAATTTTAAAACCGATTTAAAAAAGGAGCAGAAGCTTGCGATGCTTTTAGACCAGTATTACGCTAAAAACCTAAAACACTATAATTTTAAAAGAGTACATGACCGGAAGCGACAGTTTGAGGGTATTGACCTCCTCTTTACCCATAAAGAAAAAGGTCTTAGCTATGCGATAGACGAAAAAGCCCAATTAGATTACATCAACGAAGACTTGCCAACATTTGCTTTTGAGTTGTCATACATGAAAACAAATGTCTTAAAAAAAGGATGGTTTTATGACCCATCCAAGCAAACGGAATTTTATTCGCTTATCACCGGAATTTATGCTGATGCACCCAATGCATTTACTAGCTGCAAAATAACCTTGGTCAACCGAGCAAAACTAATTACCTATTTAAACAGGAAAGGAGTTACAGAGCTACACCTAAAAAGTATAGTTAATAACCATGAAACAGGACACGGAAAACTAAAACTAAATGAACTTGACGATAGAACAGAGGGCTATCTTTATCTATCATCAAACAATAAGGCAGAACAACCAATTAATCTAGTTCTGCGATTGAGTTTTTTACTGCAAAACGGCTTGGCGAAGCGTCTTGCTTAAATGTCCTTATAAACCAGATAGTCTGTTTATTACAAGTAAATCTGATTTCCATGCCCTATTTTGCTAGCTATAGGTATTATGAAGCTTTTGGACGGAATTACAGCTATATAATTTAAAAAGATAAGCTGCTTAAACCGACTATATGGTTTAATGTGTTGTTCTGTTTCCTAATTATATTTATAGAACGGACTTGTTGCAATAATTGGTGCGTGAATAAGGTATGTATGAACTCTAAAACGTAAATTTTATAGGATTACAAAAGTTAAGTTATTGTAAATCAGCACTAATATTTGATTTTTTAGTTTTTTATTATTATATTATTCGCTATGGTACAAGTAGACAAAACGGAAAATACAGAGTTTTTAGAAAAATCAATTCATCATTTAGAAGCTACTGGATTTGAAAACATAAAAGCGGATATGGAAGGATACGAAACCCCAAAATCTTTCACTAGAAAAGGAGCCGATTCTAAAATAACTCCGGATATCGTAGCGATGAAAAACGGTAGAAAATATTTTTTTGAAATCAGTTTAAAATCAGAAAAACCCAGTTTGCTCAAGTCAAAATGGTTGTTCTTGGACACCTTAAGCAGAATGCGATCTAATCGTTTCAGGATTATAACTACCAGAGGTCATTATAAGTTTACCGATATGATGTTGGAAGACATTAATCTAAGCAACAAAACACCCATTAAGATTTAGACGTGTTTTTAACTAAGCGCCTACCCTTAAAACAACTTAATAAAGCAAACTAATGTAATTGTTTATGTCTCTTTTAGAATCATAGCGATATGGGGTATGCCATCTTCCAAATATCCCTCTCCTGTTTCTTTAAATCCTAAGCTATTGTAAAAAGATGTAAGATAGGTCTGCGCAGAAATTTTAATAACTGTTTCTCCTAGTCTTTGTTTGACTGCCTGTATAGATGCATCCATAATCACTTTTCCATAACCATAACGTCTTTCGCCTTCGGCAACGACAACCCTTCCAATGCTAGCTACTTTAAAATAATCCCCTGATTTAAAAATTCGGGTATAGGCAAATACGTTTTTGTTTTTAGTGCCAATTACATGTAATGCCTTTTGGTCTTTACCATCTAAATCTTGATATACACAATCCTGTTCCACAACAAAAACCGCTGAACGCAATTGAAGAATGTTGTAAAGTTCGGTTGTATTGAGTTCTTCAAAAGTTTTTACAGTTATATCCATCTCTAATCCTGTACAATTATCTGTTTGTTGTCACATTTACCAAATTCCGGTTGAATGTTTACGTGGTTTATTCCATGGCTATGGAACAATTCTTCTTCTATTTCTTCCAAAATAATATCGAACTGTGAAAGCCGTATATCTTCTTTGAAATCGATGTGCGCCTCTAAATGTACCTCGTCTTCGTTCAATTGCCAAATATGTACGTGATGTACATTTTTAATAAATTTCATCTTTTTTATAGATTCAACAATGTGCTTTACCTCTATACTATTAGGGGTAAACAACATCAATACTCTTGTTGCGTTTTTTAAAAGATCGTATCCCATGTAGATTAAGTAAATAGCAATAGCCAGCGTTAGTGTTGGATCTACCCAATACCATTTTAAATAAAGCATTAACAATCCTCCAACAAAAACTGCAACCGAAGCCATCATATCTGTTAATAAATGCAGATACGCAGATTTCATATTCATATTGCTTTTGGCTTCCTTTTTTAATAACAATACACTGAAACCATTACCTGCTATAGCAATTAAGGAGAGCCAGATAACAAGAGTGGATTCTATTTCCTGCGGATTAATAAAACGTTCTATGGCCTCTTTTATCAAAATAACGGCCACAACAATTAAAGAAGCAGCATTAACAAAAGCCGCAATAATCTCTGCCCGCTTATAACCAAACGTTTTATTGGTCGAAGCTTCTTTTTTAGAAAGCACCGTAGCTACATAACTCACCATAAGCGAAATAACATCACTAAAATTATGGAGAGCATCGGATAAAAGGGAAAGGCTTCCAGATAATAAGCCTCCTATTACCTGCGCTACGGTAATAACAATATTCAATACAATGGAAATGACTAGATTTCTACCTTTTAAATCTGGATGTGAATGTCCGTGGTTATGACCAGAATGTGAGTGTTCCATATTTTTTTATAAAAATAGGTAGATTAGTATGCAACCCGGTTGCATTCTTTACAAGTCCCGTTGGCCAAAATATAAAGATTATCTATCTGTATACTATTTGTGGCTTTGAACACAGGTAAAGAAGTTATAGGAACACAGTAAAGAAGTTTACAATTGATACATTTTAAATGAGCGTGTAGATGGGCATGATTATCCTTAGCGCAGTCTTCTGCACATAATGCATAATTTTTAATTCCATCATCCGTGACTACACTGTGTAATATTCCTTTTGATTCTAGTAATTGTAGTGTTCTAAAAACAGTAGATTTTTCTGTAAAAAAAAGTCTATTTACAACCGCATTTAATGAAAAGGCATTCTTATGTTCCAAAAATAAACGAAGAACTAAAACTCTATTTGGTGTTGGTGCTATATTTGCACTGGCCAACAATATGTGTTCTGATTCTTGGTACATTTCATCTAATTACAAGCCATTTTTTCTATACGCCTTTCGTGTCTTCCGCCTTCAAATTCAGTATTTAAAAAAGTAGTAACCATTTCCAAAGCTTGTGGTAGTGAAATAAAACGTGCAGGGAGGCTTAAAATATTAGCATCGTTATGAGAACGAGCTAATTCTACTATTTCCTTTGTCCAACATAATGCAGAACGTACTTTTTGATGTTTGTTCGCTGTCATAGAAGCGCCATTACCACTACCACATATAATGATACCAAAGGCTACCCTACCTGCTTCCACATCTTTTGCAACAGGATGTACAAAATCTGGATAATCTACACTATCGGACCCATCGGTACCATAATTGGTTAATTCTACGTTCATAGATTTCAATAAACCAATAATCGCTAGTTTATACTCTGTGCCTGCGTGATCATTACCAATAGCTATTTTCATATTAACACGTTTTAGTTCAGTCAGATGGGGTAACCGGTATCAAATGTACGATTTCCAATAGTTCACCACAAGAAATAGACTATTCACAACATTATATTTACATGCAACTTTAAAGATTGTTAATTAGTCCTATCAAGTTCCTGTTAACTATGTGAACAAGTGTTAATAACTAAAGAATTTTATATTTGCTAAATTCTATTCTGTTCTGCTTACAATGTTTCCACTTCAAAAACCAAAAAACCTTTAAGAACTAATCAAGTACTTCTAAAGAAATTAACAACACTAGTGAACATAATTTACGGATAAACTTATCAGTAATTCTATGTTTAAACGGGTTATTAACCAATACTGATAACTATTTTAAATTTCTGATTATCAAACTATTTTGGTATTGGTAGTCTGTGAACAAGTGCTGATATCTCATAAAACCAAGTAAATTCAACTTTAGTTATAGTTACTATTAACAAACTATAATAACCATCAATAATTTAAATTAATTTCAAAAAAAAATGAATAATATGATATTACTGTTGATAAGCTTGCAAATAATAAGGTGAGCTTAAAGATTTGAAATAATGGTAGTGGAATATAATTCGTAATTTTCCGACAAATAAAAATTTTAATGTCAAAAAGAAATAAAAAAGCAAGAAATCATAAAACAAATGAAATTACCAAAGGAATTTTTACAGTTTTAGAAAAAGAACCAACTAAATCCTTTAATTATAAACAGATTGCGGCAAAGATAGGTGTTACGGATACCCAAGATAGGAATACATTAATAAAGCGCTTAGTACAGTTAAAGGAAAAAAGACGAATTAGAGAGGTAGATAGAGGTAACTATCAGGTGCTAGAGGATACCAAAACATACCATGAAGGTAAAGTGGATATAACTGGTAGAGGCAATGCATACATTGTTGTTGAGGGAATTGACGATGACGTTTTTGTTTCAAATAATAAAATAAACAAGGCATTTCATAAGGATATTGTTGAAGTCTATATATACCCTAATAAAAAAGGAAAAAAATTAGAAGGGGAAGTGCATAAGATTATCGAAAGAAACAAAACCGCTTTTGTTGGTATTGTTGACATGCAAAAAACTTTTGCTTTTGTAAGAGCGACCGATTATAGAATGTATACTGATATTTTTGTATCTAATGATAAACTAGGTGGAGCTCAAAATGGAGATAAAGTAATCGTAGAAATTACCGATTGGCCAGATGATGTTGGCTCTCCTTTTGGGAAAATAACAGAAGTTTTAGGTAAACCAGGTGAACACAATACCGAGATACATTCCATTTTGGCCGAATATGGACTGCCATATGAGTTTCCGGTAGAGGTGGAACGATTTGCCGATGCCTTAGATACAAGCATAAAAGAGGAAGAGATTAATAAGCGTAGGGATATGCGAGAGGTTTTAACCTTTACGATAGACCCAAGAGATGCTAAAGATTTTGATGATGCACTTTCTTTTCAACTGTTACCTAACGGAAATTATGAAATAGGAATACATATTGCCGATGTATCTCATTATCTTAAAGAAGGTACGGTATTGGATGATGAAGCATATGAAAGGGCAACCTCGGTATACTTGGTAGATAGGGTAGTACCTATGTTACCTGAGGTATTATCTAATAATGCATGTTCTTTACGACCTAACGAAGAAAAGTACACCTTTTCTGCAATTTTTGAATTGGATAAAAAATCAAATATAGTTGAGCAATGGTACGGGAGAACGGTTATAAATTCCAATGAACGTTTTGCTTATGAAGAAGCGCAACATATTATAGAAACGGGTAGTGCTACTATCCCTGCAGATATAAGCATAAGAGGTAATACCTATACGGTAAATGAAAATGTTGTAGAAGCTATACTTGTAATGGATAGGTTAGCAAAAATAATGCGTGAAAAGCGAATGAACCAAGGTGCATTATCTTTTGATAAAGTTGAGGTTCGCTTTAACTTAAATGAAAATAATGAACCTGTCAGTGTTTATTTTAAAGAAGGAAAGGATGCTAATAAGTTAATTGAAGAGTTTATGTTGTTGGCCAATAGAAAAGTGGCCGAGTTCATTGGAAAACAAAAAAAGACTTTTATCTATCGCATTCATGATGATCCAAACGAGGATAAGTTAATAGCCTTGAATGGCATTGTATCACGGTTTGGTCATAAACTTGATTTTAAGGATAAAAAATCTATAAGTGCTTCCCTAAATAAATTATTAGAGGATGTAAAGGGTAAAAAGGAGCAAAATCTTGTTGATACCCTGGCTATTAGAAGTATGAGTAAAGCAATTTATACTGTGAACAATATTGGCCACTATGGTTTGGCATTTGATTATTATAGTCACTTTACTTCACCAATACGTAGATATCCAGATGTTATGGTACATCGCCTCTTACAGCATTATTTAGATGGTGGTAACAGTGTTAAGGAAGAAGTGTATGAGCAGAAATGTAAACATTCTTCTGACATGGAATACTTAGCATCAAGTGCAGAACGAGACTCTATCAAGTATATGCAAATAAAATTCATGCAAGATCACGATGACAAGGAATTTGTTGGTGTAATTAGTGGTGTTACAGAATGGGGTGTGTATGTGGAGATTATAGAGAATAAATGCGAAGGAATGGTTCGTATCAGCGACATCAAAGGAGATTATTATATATTTGATGAGAAAGAGTATGCCATCGTAGGGGAACGAACAAAAAAAACCTATCAACTTGGAGATGAGGTAATTGTTATGGTTAAGAATACAGATTTAGTTAAACGTCACTTAGATTTTGCGTTGATTGGTAAAAACGAATAGTTGTCTTTGGAATAGAATTTGATTTAAATTTTAATGTAACCAAATGAAAAGAACTGTACTTATAATGAGGTAAGTGGGGTATTTTTTCAAGTAAACATACGAAATGAAACAATTTTTAATTCTTTGTTTTCTTTTTGGAATTCAATGTGGTGTTGCTCAGGAAAACGAGGTAACCATAACCTTAGATGATTTCAAGGAAATTAAGGGATTTGATGGACTATCCATTAGTTTGATAAAGTCTACGGAGAATAAAGCGATCATCACTGGGGAAAATACCAATAAAGTCGCTATTGTGAATAATGACGGGGTACTTAAAGTACGAATGCAAATTGGTAAAATTTTTAGTGGCTACCGTACTTTTGTCAGTATTTACTACAAAAGTAAATTGGTGGTTATAGATGTCAATGAGGATGCGCGGATTACTAGTGAAGAATATTTAAATCAGGATATTCTAGAACTAAAGGCACAGGAAGGTGGTGAAATTAGTATATCTGCAAACGTGGAGCAAATGCTAATTAAGTCTGTTTCCGGAGGTGTAATTGAAACTAAGGGTACTGCAGAGGTGCAAGATGTTCAGATTAATACCGGAGGTATTTATCAAGGCAAAGAAATGAAAACTGAATTTTCTACTATCAATGTTAATGCGGGTAGCCGGGCAGAGGTTTATGCGAGTAATTACGTAAAGGTAAATGTTAAAGCTGGGGGCGAGGTGTTGTTATATGGTAAACCAGCTAAGGTTGATGAGAAAACTGTGTTTGGTGGGAATATAAAGAGAATGTAAGCGATTATGTTTGAGGATATACAGGCGGCAATACCCTTAGGCTTTTTATTAAGCTTTATGATTGGCCCTGTATTTTTTGTTTTGCTAGAAACTAGTGCGCTAAAGGGGTTTAGGGCTGCACTTAGTTTTGATGTTGGAGTGATTATAGCAGATATACTTTTTATTTTAGCTGCTTATTTTAGTAGTTATCAATTGCTTGAAAACCTAAGCAATCAACCTGGTTTATATGTATTTGGTGGTGCTATTCTGCTGGTTTACGGAATCACTACATTTTTTAAGAAAGGCCTTAAAACAAGAGCAAACACTCCTATAAAAACGACCAAAGGCGATTATTTAGGACTGCTGTTAAAAGGCTTTCTATTAAATTTCATTAATATTGGCGTACTTATTTTTTGGTTAGGAGTAATCATTATTGTAGGGCCATCCTTGGATAATCAACCTTCAAGAATTAGAGTGTTTTTTGGCGCTATGTTGGCATCTTATTTCATAACCGATTTATTTAAAATACTGCTAGCTAAGCAATTAAAAAGAAAATTAACCTATGATCGTATACGTTTGGTCAAAAAGGGAGTAGGAATTATTTTGGTAATTTGCGGTGTTGTATTGATCGTTAAAGGCTTCTTACCCAAAGATCAGTTTACTATTGAAAAGGGAATAGAAAAGATTGAGGGAATTACGGAATAAAAAACCCAGCAATATTGCTGGGTTTTTAAAATATGAAAAGCTTCTTCTAATTTTTATATTTGTCATTTAACATCTTAACGACTTCATCGGTAAGGTTGTTGGCTTCTTTGCCGTAAAGGACACTTCCGCCTTCACCACCACCAAGAATATAACTATAACCATTAGCCTTGCCGTAGGCTTCGACTTCTCTTTTAACATGGTTTACAACACTATCCATCTGAACCTGACCTTCAGATTGTAGTTGTTGGTCTTCTTGTTGTAATTGTTGTCCAATAATTTGACCTTTTTGTTGGAAAGCAGCGTATTCTTCCTGTGCCTTTTGTTGGGGCATGCTCTGCGCTTTGGCTTGGAAAGCCTGTGCTTCTAATTGAAAAGCTTGAGATATGCTATCTCGTTTTTTCGTTAACGCGTCTGCCTTAATTTTAAACTGGGCCTCAACATCAATTTTTTCTTGATATTCGTTCATCAATTTAACGTTGTCTACGTAACCTATCTTTTCTTGTTGACATGATATAACAGTAAGAAATACCAGTCCAAGGATAATTTTTTTCATGTTCTTAATTTTAGAGTAGCGCAAAAATAACAAAGCTTTTATTAGGTACTGGTTTATTTTTGTTTTTTATATGAACAATTGAAGTTTTTATTTTTTACGAGACTATAAGTATTATTGATGTAAATTTTGTTTAACATAGGGTTTAATGATAATTTAGAGGGTATAATAGAGCGATCTAAACAATTTTTAAATATTTATATACCAATAACATTACTAAATAGGATTAAATCTATTAAAAGCGCTTATTGTTGTAATTAGCTCTTTTTGAGGATATAAATATGTGAGGAATATTCTTTTGTTCGTAAACCGGAAAGGTTTGATGCTAATCCCCTAAAAAATCCGGAGACATAGTGGTTCTTGCCATTTTTATATTTCTCGGATAAAAGGGAGACATAAAAAGAATCGAACCACATTGGTTTGGTACGCACTAGTTTTAAGTTGTAGGGTTTAAAAAGTTTGGTAATGGATGTTTTAGAAAAATGCCAAAGATGTCTTGGTACGTCATACGCGGCCCAATGCTGTTTATAAAATTTGGCGTCATAGGATTTGAAGTTAGGTACTGCTACTATAAGTGTTCCATTGGAATTAAGTAGGTTACATATAGAGGAGATTTGTTTGTCAAGTTCTGGTAGGTGCTCTAGTACGTGCCATAATGTAATAACATCGAAAGTGCCGTCGGGAAGTTGTGTAATGTTAGAATAGAGGTCAATAGATTTTAAACGGGCCTTATTTAGTGCTGTTTGGCTTGGTTCAATACCAGTGACTTTCCAGTTGGATTGTTTTGCGGCTACTAAAAAATCTCCAGTGCCCGCCCCAATATCTAATAGGGTTCCTTTGCTTGGATGTAGTGTATTTAGCAGCTTTATTTTACGTTGTAAACTAAAGTTCTTAACCAGTAGGTATAAACGATCAATAAAGGATGTAGGAGTGTCTGAGTGTGATATGTATTTACTACTATGGTAGTAGGATTCCAGTTTAGTGGGTACTGGTTGCGTGACTAACATGTCATAGGTAGGATCATGAATAAGGTTAAATGCTTCATTGGAATAGAAGTAGTCTTTCGTATGAAGATAGGGTTCCATGATTTGTTGTTAACTCACTTTTTAAGGATGCTAAGATAGAAGAATAAAACAATAATTGTAAATGTTAGTAACGAAGTTATGGCTGGGCTGTATGGGGTATGCGGTAGGTATTATTAGAAATATGAAGAACAGTTAATAGCAGAGGCTATATTTAACTATAAACTTAGTTGATTATAACGTCTCCACTAAAAGAAAAGGATTGCATGTTCCACGTGGAACATGTTTTATTTATCTTCCAAGGTAAACCAATAGAACACTTATATCGCTTGGGGTTACACCACTAATCCTAGAAGCTTGTGATATGGTTACTGGCTGTATCGCAGTCATTTTTTCTCGTGCCTCAAAGGATAGGGATTTTAGTTGGGAATAATCAAAGTTTTCTGGAATCTTAACGTTTTCTAATCGCTGGAGTTTATCTGCGTTAACGCGCTCCTTTGCAATATATCCTGAATATTTGACTTGTACCTCTGTCTGCTCTAAAACTTCACTGTCTATATTTTGACTTTCTACATAAGATGAAACGGAGTCTAGGGTAAGCATGTGTTCCATAGTTACCTTAGGTCGAGAAAAGGATTTGAACATTTTATCGGACTGACTCACAAGGGCAGAACCTACACTTTCTAAAATAGGATTGATATCATCTGGGAGTACGCTTGTCTGTTTGAAAAAGTCGACAAAGGCGTGAGATTTAGAGCGCTTTTCTTCCATACGTTTTAAGCGATCATCGCAGGCAAGTCCAATTGCATGCCCCATAGGAGTTAAGCGTAGGTCGGCATTATCTTGGCGTAGTAAGGTTCTATATTCTGCTCTTGAAGTAAACATTCTATAAGGCTCTTCTGTACCTTTGGTGATAAGGTCATCAATAAGCACGCCAATATAGGCTTCATCACGTTTCAGAATAAACGGAGCCTTTTCCGTTATTTTAAGATGGGCGTTTATCCCCGCCATAAGCCCTTGTGAGGCCGCTTCTTCATAACCTGTAGTACCGTTTATTTGTCCTGCAAAATATAGGTTTTGAATAAGTTTTGTTTCTAAGGTATGTTTTAATTGGGTTGGCGGAAAGTAATCGTACTCTATGGCGTAGCCTGGCCTAAAGAATTTAACCCCCTCAAAACCCACTACAGAACGGAGTGCTTTAAATTGAATATCTTCAGGCAAAGACGTTGAAAAACCGTTGACATATACCTCCACTGTATTCCATCCTTCGGGCTCTATGAACATTTGATGACTGTCCTTGTCTGCAAATCGGTGTATTTTATCTTCAATAGACGGACAGTACCTAGGGCCAATACTCTGTATTCTACCATTGAACATTGGCGAACGGTCGAATCCCTCTCTTAGTAAATCATGAACTAACGCGCTAGTATGGGTCATATGACAATCACGCTGAGTTTCTAAAACTGTAGTGTTCGTGTAGGAGAATTTTTCTGGTTTTGCATCCCCTGGTTGAATTATCATTTTGGAGTAGTCCAACGACCTACCATCAACACGTGGCGGGGTTCCTGTTTTCATCCGACCACTTTTAAAGCCGAATGACACCAGTTGCTCTGTAATTCCTGTAGCGGCCTTCTCGCCGGCCCGACCGCCACCAAATTGTTTCTCCCCTATATGAATTAAACCGTTTAAAAAAGTTCCGTTAGTTAAAACTACAGCTTTGGCTTTTATATCTATTCCTAAAGATGTACGGACACCTACAATACAGTCCTGCTCCACCAAGAGACCAGACACCATTTCTTGATAAAAATCTACATTAGGAGTTCGTTCTAGCATTAATCGCCATTCTTCTGCAAAGCGCATACGATCGCTTTGTGCTCTCGGGCTCCACATTGCCGGCCCTTTTGATTTGTTAAGCATTTTAAATTGAATGGCAGATTTGTCGGTCACTATTCCGCTATAACCACCTAAGGCATCAATTTCTCGTATTATCTGTCCCTTGGCTATTCCCCCCATAGCAGGATTACAGGACATCTGGCCAATGGTTTGCAGGTTCATGGTAACCAAAAGGGTTTTAGAACCCATATTTGCGGCAGCAGCGGCAGCTTCTGCCCCTGCATGACCCCCTCCTACCACTATAACATCATAATTTTCTCCGAACATAAGCGTTATTGTTCCACGTGGAACATTTTTATTTTTTCGTTTTCTTTAGCGCGCATCTCAACAATCTGATCTTTCTTTTTGTCTTTGTATTGCATTAAATGTAACAACCCATGGCTCATTACGCGGAGCAGTTCCTTTTGGAAAGATTCATTATAGCTTACGCTATTTTCTAAAACACGTTCTACAGAAATATAAATATCTCCAGAAAGCATTTTTCCAACCGTATAATCAAACGTGATGATATCTGTATAATCATCATGCTGCAAATACCGCTGATTGATGTTAAGTAAATAAGCGTCGTCACAAAAAATATAATTCAAATCACCAAGGGTGTACCCTTCCGAAACACATATATTGGCTATCCAGGCTCCGTGTTTTCTTTCGTCTTTTAGTTTAAATTCGGTTTCGTAATGAAATTCAGTCATTGCTCTTAAAGTACGCTTTTACCTTGTTTTGAAAATTTTGCCGCAAAGGTAAGGCTTGCTTATTTAAAATCTCGACTTCATTTCGATAATTCTCTAATAATGAGGGCTTAGTCGATATAGGATTTGTAAAGTCTTTTTCATTGGCTTCACTCTCCCGCTCCTGTTTTTTCCCTTGCTTTAACGCAGCGTTTTCCAGCTTTAAAAGTTCATACTGTATCGTGTTCGCTTTGTTGATGGTGCGTTGGGTGATGCCATTTTCCAAAAGGTCGTTTTCAAAATCTTCCATCTGCCGTATGAGCTTTTCTCCTAATTTACGGTCGCCATTGTTAAGCATGTTTTCCAATTGCTTTTCCAACTCTTGCCGTATGCGTTGTTGTTCTTGATAAATTTCATAAATTTCCTGAAGTTCAGATTCTGACATTCCTTGTCCGGTCCTTCCGTTTTCACCCTCACCGTTCCCTTTACCTTGCCCCTCACCATTCTCGCCATTTTTTCCTTCTTTACCTTTTCCACTCTGTTCACTCGTTCCTTCAACACTTTCACCGTCTTGGCCATTCTGTCCTTCCTTTCCTTCTTTTCCGTTTTCCCCTTGTTGGCCAGATTGCCCCTCTTTGCCTTGCTTTCCCTCTTGTCCCTCTTGCCCTTCCTTTCCCATTTTTTCGCCAAGAGACTGCTGTCCTTTAATAATGTCGGGTAATTGAAATCCTTGCTCACCATCTCCCTCTCCTTGCCCAGGCTGCATGCTTTGGTTCATGTTCTCCAATATTTTCGCTAAAAAATCTGCCAAACTATTGGACGCGGTTAGGACGTATTTTTGATAGGAGACTCCTTGGTACATTTGCCCTTCTGCCATGCTCTCCAAGGATTTATCTATATTATAGTAGACCTCGTTAATTTGTTCGTTTACAAATTCAGAAAGTTCAGCTTGCCTAAGAGATAGACTAAACAAACTATCATCTACATGCTCGAACAAGCCCCTAAGTTCTTTTTGATCACGAACAGTAGCCCCATATTGCGAAACATCGTCTGGGTCTTGCTCGCTAAGCTTGTCAAAGAGGCTTTCTTGATTAAAGGAGAAAATAACTAGGTTGTCTAAAATTTGTCGCAGCATCTCCGCGTCTTCTGCCACAGAGGAACTGCTGCCACCGCCAGCGGAAGACTCACTCAGCGCTTCGCTCATTTCCTTCATTTTCTGCGCCGCAGACTTTTGGTTCTTCTTTGCGTTTGACGCATTTTTTTCCATCTTTTCCGAATCCGAGGACTGTTCATTACCTTGGTGTTTTTTAATTTCTTCCAAGGCCTTTTCTTGGTTCTCTTTTACACCTTCTTTTTTCTCTTCACTAAGGTTTAAATCAACAGGTTTTTTAAGCTCTTGGTTATCTTTTTGCAACTCCTGTAATTCTTTGGCTAGATTTTCAAAGTCTTTGTTTAATTTTCCTTGCTCTTTTTCTGAAAAATCTTGACTTATGTTAAGTTCTGAAAGTATTTCTTGTAGCTCTGCCAACTTCTCCAAATCCTTGGCCAATTGTGCTGCTTTTTCGGTAATATAATACCGTTTGGTAAGCTCCACTAATTGCTCCAAACTGCGTTGAGAATTCTTTTGTTTTTTTGCAACATCTTCTAATTTTTTAGAGAGCTCCTCTTTGTTTATTTTATCCGCAATTTTGTTCAGCTCCTCTAATAGCTTTTCGTTCTTACGGGCTTCTAGTTCTTGGCGCTCCAGCCGCTCCCGTAAGAGTTGGTTTAATTTATCGTCCTGGTCGGTTTTATTCAAGTTTTCTTTTAGCTCTTTACTAAACTTTTGCATCAGCTCCTCTTGGCGTTCCTGTTTCTTAAGAAAATCCTTAACCTGATTCTTATCGTTAAAATTTAGACTGTTTTTTTCTTTCTGTTGCGTGTTTAGTTCTTGAAGCGCATCGTTCTGTTCCTTAGCCTTTTCCAAGGTCTTATCTAGATTATCGATTAAATTCTGTTGGGACTCTAACTCTTTGTTTTTCAGTTGTTTATCATCAAAAAGAACTTGCCTAAACACCTGACTTTTTGTGCTTTTACCTTTCCGTATACCATCATTATCAGTTACTAAAAAGTAGAACGCATAGTCTTTACTTGCATCAAGCGCCAACCCAGAAGGAAACGTGTAATAGAACTGAGTAAAATTATTTTCTCCTTCTGTTATGGATATGCTGGATTTAGAAGCCTCATCTTCAGTGTTGTAATACACTAACTCTACTTTGGCAACGCCATAATCGTCTGCGGCTTCGCCTGAATAATAAGAAACATTTGGATTTAACGAGTCCACAACCTGAACAACGTTTACCGTTGGATATCCATCTTTAATAACCTTAAACGTGTAGTCTAATTTTTCATAATCGGTTACGTTTTTGTTAGAAGTGGTAAGTTGATACTCTAGATTTTTATACACGCGCTTGGATAGATTAAATGCATTTGCGTTTTTTGAAAAATATAGGGCGGTATCGGAGGTAACTAAACTTATGTTTTCTGTATCTGCACCCATAATTTCCCAAGTCACCGTGGTCCCTTCTGGCATCAAGGCATTCCCTGTACTTTTCAAGGTCTCGTTGGGTTTCTTCAAGTATGTTGGGTAGTCTAGTTTGATGTTGAAATCTACAATAGCAGGAGCCTTTAAGGCAACAAGGTTGTATGCGCGCGAGTTCACATCGTTTGCGTTAAAACTAAATACCGATGAGCTTACCGGTGGGGAAAGTGTGTATTGATAAGTTCCGTTATTTTCTTGTAGCAGAATTTGTTTGTCGTCCAATAAGAGATAAACATTTTCAGGTTTAACTGCCCCTTTAGTGACCACTTTAAAGGTAAAGGATTCACTTTCCATAACGGTAAGGTCGTTTGATAGCAACTCGAATTGAAAAGGTGCGGGCGGTTCATAGGCTAGGTCATAGTTCACCACACGCTTATAGGATCCAAAAAAGGAATTCCAATTACCGGTGACCCATAGTATACCGACAAAAACCAAAGGAATAATTGTGTATTTTCCGTAACGTATTGCATCTTTATAAGTGATGGCATTGGAAAACGGAATAGGCCTTAATTGTTCTGAACGCTGGTCTATACTGGCTAGTAGTAATTCCGATTTTTCCGGATTATCTGCAAGATCTAACAAGTTGTAAAGCTTGTCACCAACGTTTGGAAAATGTGTTCCGATCAAGATAGCTGCATCTTTGGGAGTAATTCCCTTTTTTACCTTGAACAGATAAAACAGCGGGGTAAGAATGTAGGTAAAAAGCAAAAAAAGCTCGGTGCATATAAAGAGCAGGAGGAGTATTAATCTACCTGTAGAATTTAACCAAAGGAAGTACTCAACACCCATAACGGTTAAAAAGAAAAGTAAGCCAAAAGCTAGAAATAAAAGTGCGCCCTTTATTAATTTTTGGGTATAATGCTTGTTAATGAACGCGTTAAGTTTGTCCAGTATGTTGTTGTAAGTGCCCAATTTGAACTATATTTATTACCAAGATACTTCATATTGAATTTTTTGAATTAGAAAATACTGTTAAAAGCGATGTTATGAGAGATTTAAAGTACCTAGCCGCATTGACATTGCCGCTTTCAGCTATCGTTAGCTTCTATTTTAAAGAACAATGGAGTTTTTTTACACCCTTCTATGCTTTTGTTATTATACCAATTTTAGAGCTCCTCCTACCTCATGACACCAGTAATTTAGAAGGGGATGAACGGGAGAAAAAAAAGAAAAGCAAGCTCTTTGATTGGATGCTGTATTTTAATCTTCCCTTAGTTTTTGGTCTTCTAGGGTATTTGTTATATGATGTTTCTACCTATACCTATCAAACTTACGAATTGGTAGGCTTGGTGCTTTCTATGGGAATTGTTTTGGGGACCAACGGAATTAATGTAGCGCATGAGTTGGGTCACCGCGACAACATGTTGCAACGGACGTTTGCAAAAGCACTACTACTGCCCTCTCATTATATGCATTTTTACATTGAACACAATTTTGGACATCATGCGCATGCTGCAACTGCAGAAGATCCGGCCACAGCAAGATATAACCAGTCCGTATATTCTTTTTGGATTAGCTCTACGTTTAGACAATATGCTAGTGCTTGGCGGCTTCAACAGCAATTGTTACAACGAGACAATCTGTCTTTTTTGTCCTTTAAGAATGATATGTTCTGGTATACCCTAATACAGATTGGCTATTTAATAGCGGTGTTTTCTATTTTTGGTGCTCTAGGACTTTTAATTGCTTTTTGTTCTGGCGTTGTTGGGTTTTTGATGCTGGAAACCGTCAATTATATTGAGCACTATGGTCTTATGCGAAAAAAATTACCGTCTGGTAGATATGAACGCGTACGTGAAGTACATTCGTGGAACAGTAACCATGTAATTGGACGCATTGTATTGTACGAGTTAACGCGTCATAGCGATCATCATTTTAAATCTTCCAAAAAATATCAGGTATTGGACTATCATGATATTTCGCCACAAATGCCCTATGGATATCCAACGTCCATGGTCCTATCTTTTGTTCCTCCTTTGTGGTTTAAGCTGATGAACCCGCGCATTCCTAAGGAAATGGTGTTGACTACATAGTACATTTGTTTCTAGTCTTCATTACTATCTGATAGACACACACTTTTCTACTCCTAGTGCATATGCTATCTTTGTGTTTTAATTTTTAGCTATGAGTCAAAAAGTTCGTGTTCGTTTTGCACCGAGTCCAACGGGACCCCTACATATTGGTGGGGTTCGCACCGCCCTGTTTAATTATTTATTTGCCAAGAGGCATGGCGGGGATTTTATTTTAAGAATAGAAGATACCGATCAAAACAGATATGTTGAAGGCGCCGAAAGGTACATTGTAGATGCTTTGGAGTGGTGTGGGATTCCTTTTGATGAAAGCCCGGAAAAACCTCAGGAAAAATTTGGACCTTACCGCCAAAGCGAACGTAAGCATTTATATAAGGCGTTTGCTGATGAGTTGATAGGAAAAGGAAAAGCATATTACGCTTTTGACACTTCAGAAAAGCTCGATTTTCATAGAAAAGACCATGAGGCAAAAGGCAAAACGTTTATCTATAATTGGCATAACCGACTGAAGTTGGACAATTCACTTTCACTAATGCCAGAGGAAGTTGAAAAACGTTTGGCCTCCGGAGAAGATTATGTGATTCGTTTTTTGACACCTCCGGATGAGAAAGTCCACCTTAAAGATATTATTAGAGGAGATATGGAAATAGACTCTAATGTGTTGGACGATAAAGTTTTGTTCAAGAGTGATGGTATGCCCACCTATCATTTAGCAAATATAGTAGATGACCATTTAATGGAAATTTCCCATGTAATACGGGGAGAAGAATGGCTTCCATCCTTGGCACTTCACCAGCAATTATATGATGCTTTTGGCTGGGAGGCACCTAAATTTGCGCACTTACCTTTGATTATGAAACCTGTTGGTAAAGGAAAATTGAGCAAGCGCGATGGCGAAAAAGGAGGCTTCCCTGTATTTCCATTGTCTTGGAATGAGTCTATAGGATATAAAGAGACAGGTTTTTTTCCAGAAGCGGTTGTTAACTTTTTAGCCCTTTTAGGGTGGAACCCAGGAACAGAACAGGAACTATTTAGTTTAACGGAACTAGTAGAAAACTTCTCCTTAGAGCGGGTAAACAGGTCCGGAGCGCGTTTTGACCCAGAAAAGACCAAGTGGTATAACCAACAGTATATGCAGTCTAAAAACGACGACGAGTTGGCCGCTTCATTTTTAATCGAATTAAAGAAGCGTTCTAACATAGATGAGAACAAGAGGGGCACTGATTATGTAGAGCAAGTAGTTGGTTTGATAAAGGAAAGAGCTACGTTCGTTTCTGATTTTTGGGAGCTAAGCGATTATTTCTTTGTTTCACCGACGTCATACAATGAAAAGGCCGCCAAGAAGCAATGGAAAAAGGGAACAACAACTATTATGACTCAATTATCAGAGGTATTAAAAACACAGACTGATTTCACATCTAAAGCGCTTGAAATCAATGTAAAATCTTGGATAACGGATGCAGAACTCTCTTTTGGAAAAGTAATGCCTCCTTTACGTTTAGTACTTGTTGGAGATATGAAGGGCCCTCATATTTTTGACATTATGGCGATGATTGGCAAAGAAGAAACCTTGGATCGAATAGAGAAAGCAATAGCTGCTTTAGGTAAATAAAATCAAAAACCCCTACTCTTCTCCAACGTGCTTTTTATAAAAACCCCAAACTTCGTGCGCCACATCTCTACCCAACTTTAATCCCGCTACGTTATCGGCCTGAATATGATACCCACCTAAAACCCTTGAAATACCGGCCATTTCGGCTGTTTCGGTAAAAGTTGGAAAGCTAAGGGTAATGGTATCGCCTAGTTGATTAGGTTCCGTCATGGCTCCGGCAACTAATTCCGCTTCCGAACCAAAGATTTCACTTCCGGTCCATAATTTTAATGCCTCTGCACAGCCACCGCTAATAGTGCTATGACCAGAAGTATAACTTGGAAATGGCGGACATAAAAAGGTGTCAGGAGAATAGGGTCTCCACTGCGAACCGTCCATTTCTATCATGCCTTTGTCCGGGCCTCCCCATGCAGTTATCGTTTTCCCTTCATAGTACTCGTGTACCAAAGCATAGGGTCTTGCATAGTCATAGTACATTTTGGAGTCCCAAGAAGCTATAAACGCATCCATGGCCACTACTTGATTATAGAAATACATTTTTACATCCTGATTTAAGGTATGATTATCACGCCTAGAAACATCTTGTGCGAATTTTAGCCAGTGCCCCGCTTGCTGCACGGACTGTGGCCCATCTCGCATAAACTCTACGAGCGCTTTTTGGTAATCGGTTAGGTTGCCTTGCATTTCAACCACTTCCTTAACTTCTTCTTCTAGTTGCTTGGAACCTAGCATGGGTGGTGGCCCGGGTCTAAACTGGGCACCCGTTTTTAGGGCAATCGGCGTAACTTTATCCCAAAAAGGCGTAAGACATGCTGGGGCAAAGGTACCGCCTTTCCCGTCCGAGAAATATTTGGGTTGCCATCTATTGATGTCAACATTGGAATCTGCAGAATTTACCGGTTCGTAGCCCACATAGTTAAAATAAGCCTCCCCATTGGAGCCCTCTTCTTCTCCATACTGATTTGCACCGTCATTTTTCCGTGCTGCTATTACTGCTTTGGCAGCTAAGTTTCCAATTCCCTCCGGTGTTGTTGGGTCTAAACTGTTATTGTTGGGGTCAAACCCTAGTTCTTTCATGAAATTAGCAAACAATTCGGTGTCGGAATAATAGTATTCACTCATCGCCCTAAACGCAGCAAAGCTAATGGCTATTTCTTTGTTTTTTAAGGTGTGTTCTTTGGCAGGACGTTTGGTGACCCCAGCTAAATAGACGGGTGTTGCTTTTTCATCATACATAGCCCACGCATCAAAAACAGAAACAGAGATTAACCCCAAATACCGCGATGTTATAGTGGGTCTCGGCTGAAACCTTTCCGTATCATTGGCAGTAGCTGTTAATGCCATTTGACCCCATTGGTAGGCAAGGTTTTCTGACCCCATTGGTTCAGATAAGCCTGAATCCACTTTTTTTGTTTGCTGCTTACAATTAAGAAGTAGGGTTGCTCCAAGGAATAAAAGAACGATTTTTTTCATGGTCGTTTTTTCTAATTACGATAACTATGGTATTCTAGCGCGCAATTTATGAAATTTCAATAGTTTAAAAAACCACGAATTGGTTTAAGAGTAGGTTTCAGTATATCTAAAATTTCTTTTTTGATGAACTTCTTTGACCTAGGTACTGATTTTGTCAACTAAGGGCGTCATCATTATTCGCCAAATAGCATTTTAAAGCATGCGGCATCATCTAGCTTGTCCCTTTCTATGGGAGCATAGAACCGATCAAGAAATGAGGCTGCAGAACTCCATGAGGTATGCATCATGCCTTTAATATGTTGAGCCGTTTGTTCATTTGAATTTTTTCTTAGGTTTTTAAGAAGCGCCATTTGTTCTTTGGCAACAGCCCCATTGCGCCAGGAAGAAGTGGCGACATCAAACCCTTTTAAAGCAAAATAAGCCGCAGTGGGCTCTGCACGTTCGTAGTGCCAGTCGCAAATCATAATATCCTTGGGAATCATGTCAATAGCACGGTGTGTGTTGTTCATACTGGCTTCCCACATTCCAAGCCCCGTAGATTTGCCATTGAGCAAACGATCGCCCCAAACCCATAATTTTGTATTGGTTTCTTCCAAGTGGTTTCTTATTTTAGTGAGTTCCCCTGCAAACAGTTCTGCCTTATCCCTGCCGCTACAACGAGGACATTCTTCTTCTCCAATGTAAAAAACCTCATCCATTCCGGCATGGAAATCTTTCGCTTGAAAAGCAGCAACAATTTCATCTACCAAGTCAAAAACAACATCATGTACTTTTGGGTGTAAGGGGCAATAACTTTTGCAGTAAAGCCCATCTTCGTTAGGCCATTTATATGCTTCTGGTAATTGTACGCTAGGCGTTTCATCAAATTCAGGATAGACTTGAAGCAACATTTCCAATTCAGAGTGCCAAGATTGATGTCCTAGCAAATTTATTTGTGGTACAATACGAATATTATGTTTTTGGCATGCGGCTACTAGCTTGTTTACCTCATCTTGAGAAAGTCCATTTTTCCTTGCCAATTCTGGGTGAGACCTATACTGATAGTTATAATCTACGCGCAGTACTAATGTATTAATGGCCCTTGGTGCCAGCTCTTTATCTATAAATTTTACGAAGCGGTCTACATTTCCATTATCTGGTGCAGAAATGGCGAGTCCTCTTAAAGGGAGAACATCATGCTGTGCAATGGAAAAAAAACAGATAGAGATGGCGGCAATGCTAAGAAGTGTTTTTTTCATTTTGGTTTATAGTTTAAGTCGAACATGTGATTTAGATAATAAGGTGGCGAAACCTATCATTGCAAAAGCCCAAAGCAAAGACCCAGAAACGGCAAGCCAAGGCATTTCGCCCTGCTTGTAAAACAGTATGTTCAGGTTAAGCCCCCAAATAGTATAATACAAAATATCGGGGGCCAAATAGGTGGTTAAGGAATTTTTTCCTGCGGGAAGAAACGGACTACTCCAACGATGCCATTTTTTAACGTCGAGCATATAAAACAAGAGGGCAAACACCAATATACTTATACCGTTGCACAGCATTACCCAGGATGGCGTGCCCATAAGCTTAGAAATTATGAACCACTTCCTTAAAATGAAACCCAGTGCGATAGCACCCAAACCAATAGGTATACTGAAGCTTAAAAAGCGCTTATAATCTGCTTTGTTTTTCTTTAATAGTACCCCAATGAGCAGGCCAGAGAGCACAATAGAAGGCACATTTCCACTTACTAGGACCCCTAGAATGGGATTCAGGGGGTTTAGAAAAACAGTATAGGATGTTTGTGCTAGAATATTTAAGACAATAAACACAAACCAAACGCCCACAATTTCCCATATACGATCTTTGAACCAGAAATAGGTAAGTGCCGACACCAAATAGGCCCATCCAATTAATCCAAGTATGCCCCACCAACTCGTACTCATCCATCCCGGGTTTTCCAGCGTTCCAGAACGGTATAGTATGGCTAGTACCACAAGGCCTAAAACACCAATGACTTTTAATATTTTAAAAAGGAAAGCATAGGCGGACTTTCTTGGGTACTTGTTCCAAATTAGGAAAACAGAAACGTAGACTAAAACAAGCCACAAATTCTTATTAATTCCCGTTAACTCTTCATTATAGTCGGTTCCATTGACGATAAAAACTCCAATCAATAGTAAACTAAAGGCTCTAATGAGGATATGGGCAAACAACTTCATATTCGACTGACCCAGTTTTTCTCTCGCCATAAATGCAAAAGGAATAGAAAGCCCCACCATAAATAAAAACCCAGGAAAAACCCAATCGGCTAATCCCATCCCATCCTCCCCTATACTGGTGTGAACTAACCACTTTGGCACGCCAGGGGTATACAAATCGTTTACAAATAGCATTAAAAAAAGGGTAAGCCCTCTCATAATGTCGATAGAAGAAATTCGGTGGTTTTCTATTAACATAGTTCTATGGGTTACACGATTTTTATTACCGATTATAATTAAATTAAGACGACCACCTTGTTGCTCGCCAAGTCGATTGCTCTGTTTTCGAAAGGAATGTCCAGACTACTATACGACTAGATTTATTACCAGTTCCCATGGGTATTGTTTTGAATTCGGTTGTTTGGGCATTTTTTAAACTTTTATAAATTCTCTTTAGATTCGACGCTGCGGAAACTAAGGTTGAAAACCAAAAGCAGTGTTTAGAGAACTGTGCACTTTCTCTGATCATGTTCTGAATAAATTGATACTCTCCACCGTCATACACCAGCTCATTGCTAACTCCCGAAAAATTGAGTTCAGGGTTTTTCACTTTCTTCCCAGACAGATTTTTTATTTTCCTTCTGCTTCCTTTTTGTGCTTCCTCTATAGAAGTATGAAAAGGAGGGTTGCATACGGTGATATCAATTTTATCTTCTGTGTGGAGCACCCCTTCAAAAATATGGGCTGGGTCTTTTTGTAATCTACAGTCAACCTTGTCTTTTAAAACTTCATTTGAATTGATGATGAGCTGTGCCGATGCAATCGATTTTGAGTTAATATCAGAGCCTATAAAACGCCAACCATATTCCACAACACCTAGAATTGGATATATACAACTAGCGCCAATACCAACATCTAAACATCTGATGTTTTGTCCGGTGGGGATATTACCAGCATTGGTTTCTGCCAGTAAATCCGCTACATAATGAATGTAATCTGCTCTACCCGGGATGGGCGGACATAGGTTGTCATTCGGAAACTCCCATACTGTAATTCCGTAATAATGGTTTAGGAGTGCTTTGTTTAAAAGCTTTACCCCCTTTGGATTTGAAAAATCGATAGATTCCATGCCAAATTTATTAGGACGCACATAGTTTTTTAATTCAGGCACAACGGCAACTAATGCAGATAGGTCATAACGCTCTCGGTTCTTATTACGAAGGTGTAATCTGGATTTTTCTTCTTTTAGTGATTTGGAAGACATGATTTCGGTTGGTTTCAGGAAATTTCGTTATTTACCTCCTCGAGGATTAAAACTAGTCTTTTTTAAATTGGATAGATCGCACGTGTATTTTTTTACCTTCTGATCCTTCAAAGACGAATGCCATCGGAACCATAATTCTATTCATATTTGCTGTTTTAAACTGATTTGTTTTAATTTCAAAGAGTTTCCAGTCCGTTGTTAGGTCTACGCTAACTCTTGATTCGCTGCCATCAGGAGGGTCGTTTGTGTCTTTCATTGCTATCTCAAAAACCTCACCCCCAACTTCACCCTTCATTTCAAGAAAAACGGTTGAATAAGTAGAGAAATCCATTTCGTTAACCCTGCCGTATAAAGCGTCTACTAGAAAATAACAAGACCCCCAATCATATTGGTTTTCAGGGTACATAATAGTTAAGTAATCCTTTTGCGTTGAGAAATGATTGGTGAAGACGCCAGAGGCTGCATAATTTAGGCTAAATGCCGTGGGCACCTCGCCATTTGTTAAAAGGCTTACAAGATCTGCATCTCCAAAGGAAAATAACACGCTACTTAATTCAAGCTTAGTTTTTTGGTCAAATACGGTCGTTGTATTTTGTATCATTTCTACGAGCTTTTCTCCCATTAAAATTTGTTCTTCATAGGGTTTTATGAAGAACGCCTCATTCTCTGCCAATTCTAAAATAGCAAGGGAGCGATCGTTCCTTAAAATTTCTAAGAATTTATCAGCTACCACAGTAAAATCGCCAGCCATCCAGGGCTCTATGAAAATCCTTCCACCATTGTTTTTTAGGTTAGAGTTCCAATCTTGCTCTAACTTTTTGCAGGTTTGATTGTATTCCGTTTCTTTGGTTTTTATTTTCTCGGCATTTGTGAAGTATGTGCTTAGTAATAAAGCCAAATCGGTGCCCTGTATCTTTCCAAAGTAGGCTGAGTTTTTTAATGACTCGAATGCATTTAGATTGGAATTGAATTGTATGGTGTTCAAAATATTTTGATACGTAAAGTTTATGTATGCAGCCTCTACAAGCTCAATTGATGTTTTAGCTGAAGGGACATAATAGCTTTGAATAGAATCCACTTTTGTTACTACGTTAGCCCTTGCCGTTGACAATAAGCTTAGCTCTCTAATATCTGATTTCACTCCGTTAGCTATGCTCATTAAAACATCATTCAATTCAGCTTTTTGAATCTTTTCCTCGTTCCAATTGTTAATCTGAAGCGCAATTAGAATTCCAATGACCACCAGAACTATTTCTCCCAGGGCGTACTTGAAATATTTTGTAGTCTGTTGCTGTTCAAGGAGCCTGCGCCTGATTTTTCTAAAAAACTTTATCACGGGTTGGTTTTTAGCCATAAGGAATAACGATGGTTAGGAATTAGAAACGAAGGCTTCTTGGGCCGCCTGTTCCAACCCAAAAGGAATATCGCTATCGCATAAATGAAAACTGGGGAAACATCTTAAAAGTAAGCAAAAGCTGGGAGTTGCTTATAAATTGATCATTTTTGGTCTGTTTTATGTACAAATAATACCATTCACATTCCAAGTCGCGCACAAAATTTTCAATTTAAAAAAGTTTTTCTATAAGCTCAAAGAACGGTTTTAGCAAAATAAATGCGTTTACGGTTGAATGACCTATATGTTTTTTTGAGCAGCAAGAATAGTACCCACCGCCTGCTTGTATTTATAGGGGTTCCCCGCCTTCTTAATGGCCTTGTACACTTTTTGTGGATTGTGGGTAGACTGCGCAAAAAACTCCCAAAAACCAATCATTTTCATTTTTATAGGTGTTGGTCCAGAAAGTATAGCGTCATACTGTGCGTAAAGTGTATCGTGAAATTCTCTAAAAATTTCCCAACGGTCAGCCGGATATTCTGCCCTGCCAGCTTTTATCATACTTGGTAAAAATGGGTCCGCTATAAGACCTCTGCCAATCATAAAATATTCAACAGAAGGAAATTGCGCTCGCATTTTATTGAACGCGCTTACTGAGGTAATGTCGCCATTATAATACAGGGTATGTTTTGCGATATCCAAACATTTTTGAAACCCCTCGAGGTCAACACCTCCTTTGTATAATTGCTTTCCAAGGCGCGCATGAATCGCTATATTTTTTAGCGGGTACTTTTCAAGTATGGGTATCGCACGTAATATTTCGTCGCTATTTTCATATCCAAGGCGCATTTTCATGGAAATCGTGACATCGGTTTCGTTATGTGCTCGGTGTAATATGTGGTCTATCTTTTCGGTATTACAAATAAGACCTGACCCCATACCGCTATTCGTTACCATAGGATAGGGGCAGCCCAAATTCCAATTAAGCTCGCTATACCCTAAGGATTGAATATACTTTATGGTATATATAAATTCATCTGCATCCGCTGTCATTACTTGCGGGATTAAGGTGATGTTTGTATTTGCATCAGGGTTTAGGTCGCGCTGATAAGAACCCTTTATCACCATCTTTCTATTATAACGTATATAGGGCGCATAATAAGTGTCTATTCCACCGAAGAATTTCTGTTGGGCATTACGGAATATAGCGTCTGTAAAACCTTGTAATGGAGAGGAAAGTAAAAAGTAGGACATTGTAAATTATTGAAGGAGTCAAAGATAGCGGAAAATGCTACTGTTAAGCTAGGTTGCAGGACACCTTGGATTAAAAATCATTATTCCCTCTCTAATTTGGTTGCTTTTTTGTTTTCCTCCTGGTATTGTATGGCTGTGTAGGAAATGATTTTCCAATCACTAGCTTTTTTCACCAAGGTAACCGCTGCTTTTGCAACACTTTTTTCCCCTATAGGAGTCGTCCAAGATTGGTCAAATGCCACCCAAGCCAACTTGGCGTCATGAAAAATAAGATAGTTGGAGTTTTCAAACATAGAAGTTATGGGTTCTGGGTTTTCCTTAAAAAAGGATTCTAAATTCACCCCACCCTTATCCCATCCTCTTGTTTGGGCGAACCCAGCTTCGGAAATATCTAAGCGCAAGACATCTTCGCTATGGTCCCAATACGACGCCCATTTTTGATAGTCCTTTTCCATATAAGCGCTGGTTTCTCCAACAACGACCGCTTTAAGGGATTCCTCGATAGCTTCCGACGATTCTGTTTTCTGAGTTTGGCAAGAAATGAGTAGGAGGATACTCAAGACAAAAATACTATGTTTCATATCCCATTGGTGTTATGTTTGATTAAACCCTGAATCCGCTAGATACCGGTTAGTTGAACATAAATACGAAAACATCATATATAATTAAAAATATTATTCTATCTATCACGTGGTCAACAACCGTTATGCTAATTTACAAGTATTTTGCAATAAGTGTGTTTAAGGGTTCCTTACGAAAAGAACGTTGTTGGCAACCGGTTTATAAAATGCCTGTCGAGCCGCGTACTAAAAAATAAGTATTATTTGGAGTATTTAAAATTCAATTTGAAAAGCATAAACAAAAGCGCTCTTTTTGCTTTCTCACTTCCTTTTCCCTAAATCCTACAACAATTACTCATAAAACACGGAACATTAGCGTAAGCTTTCGTATTTTGGTATAAATCTTTAAATTAGTTAAACCATGGGAAATTTCTTTTTTATACCAATTGTAATATTTTTAGTCCTTGTGCTCTTTTCGTGTATTTTTATTGTAAAGCAAAAGACCGCAGCCATTATTGAAACTTTCGGTAAGTTTAGTAGTATTAGACATTCGGGTCTTCAATTCAAGATTCCTTTTGTGCAGAAAATTGCTGGTCGCCTGAGTTTAAAAATCCAACAACTGGACGTTATCATTGAAACGAAAACCTTGGACGATGTATTTGTAAAGCTTAAGGTTTCCGTGCAGTACAGGGTAATTCGGGAAAAGGTGTACGATGCTTTTTACCAATTGGATTATCCGCACGATCAAATCACGTCCTATGTTTTTGATGTGGTACGTGCCGAAGTACCCAAAATGAAGTTAGACGATGTTTTTGTTAAAAAAGATGATATTGCGTTAGCGGTAAAAGCCGAACTTAACGATGCAATGGCGGACTATGGTTTTGATATTATAAAAACCTTGGTAACTGATATTGATCCAGACGGACAAGTGAAACAAGCCATGAACCGAATTAACGCATCTGAGCGAGAAAAGATCGCCGCGCAGTTTGAAGGTGATGCCGCACGTATTCTAATCGTAGAAAAGGCAAAGGCCGAAGCGGAAAGCAAGCGTTTGCAAGGAATGGGTATTGCCGATCAGCGTCGTGAAATTGCCCGTGGTTTGGAAGAATCCGTGGAGGTGCTGAACAAAGTAGGTATTAATTCCCAAGAGGCCTCTGCCCTAATTGTTGTTACGCAGCATTATGACACCTTACAATCTATAGGAGAGGAAACCAACACGAACCTGATACTGTTGCCTAACTCGCCGCAAGCAGGTAGTGATATGTTGAATAATATGGTCGCCTCCTTTACAGCAAGCAACATGATCGGGGAATCTATGAAACAGACAAAACTAGATAAACTGAAAAAGAAGGAATAACAAAAATGAACCATTTAAAAAGCCCGAAACACAGGATGTGTTTCGGGCTTTTTTTATGCACTCAACATATATCGACCAATAGGTATCAATTTTTTTCTTGAATCTTGGCCCAGGAATCCCTAAGGCCTACTGTTCTGTTGAATACCAGGTGTTCGTTCGTACTATCAGGATCTACACAAAAATAGCCCATGCGCTGGAATTGAAAACGATCTTCTGGTTTCGCTGATGCCAAACTAGGTTCAACATAGCCAGTGATAACCTCTAGCGAATTTGGGTTTATAAACTCCATGAAATCCTTGTCTTTATGAGTATCCGGACTTTCGTCCGTAAATAATCGGTCATAAAGGCGAATTTCTGCAGCAATCGCATGTTTTATGGATACCCAGTGTAAGGTGCCCTTTACTTTTCTAAGGCTTTCTTCGCTACCACTGCCACTTTTGCTTTTTGGATCGTATGTACATTGTACCTCTATGATATTGCCTTCATTATCTTTCGTACATGTTTCCGCTTTAATGATGTATCCGTTTTTCAGCCGAACTTCGTGACCCAACTTCAATCTGAAGAATTTTTTATTGGCTTCTTCTCTAAAATCGGCCTTTTCAATATAAAGTTCTCTGGAAAAGGGTACTTCTCGGGTGCCTAATGCTTCGTCTTCAGGACTATTTTCTGCCGTTAACCACTCTTCTTCACCTTCCGGATAGTTGGTAATCACAACTTTCAAGGGGTCTAAAACACCCATAACCCTTGGAGCCAATTTATTTAGATGTTCCCGCACGTGAAACTCAAGTAAGGACACATCGATTAAATTATCTCGCTTTGCAATACCTATAGTGTCCACAAAATTTCGAATGCTCTCTGGAGTGTAGCCTCTTCTTCTGAGCCCGGATATCGTAGGCATCCGCGGATCGTCCCAGCCATTTACTATGTTCTGTTCTACGAGTTGTGCTAACTTCCGTTTACTAACAACGGTATGGCTTAAATTACGTCTAGCAAATTCTCGCTGTTTTGGACGTATTTTATTGGAATCATATACTTGGTCTAAAAACCAGTTATATAATTCTCTGTGCATCGCAAATTCAAGCGTACAAAAAGAATGCGATACTTGCTCTATGTAATCACTCTCACCGTGTGTCCAGTCATACATTGGGTAAATACACCAATCGGTATTTGTTCTGTGGTGTGCCTTGTGCAAGACACGGTACATAATGGGATCTCGCATCAGCATGTTTGAAGAGGCCATATCTATCTTGGCACGCAGCACATGGGTCCCTTCTTTAAAGTCACCATTCTTCATTGCTTCGAAAAGGGCAAGATTTTCTTCAACGGACCTATTTCTATTTGGACTATTTGTTCCAGCTTCTGTAGGGGTGCCTTTTTGTAAAGCCATTTCTTCCGAAGACTGATTATCTACGTAAGCCTTACCCTCTTTGATTAAATCTACCGCCCAATCATAGAGTTGCTGAAAATAATCAGAGGCATACCGTTCGGTATCCCATGAAAACCCTAACCATTCTACATCTCGTTTTATGGCGTCTACGAACTCCTGTTCTTCTTTTGCCGGGTTCGTATCGTCAAAACGCAAATTTACCGGTGCATTATGGCGTAGACCAAGCCCAAAATTGAGACAGATGGAACTGGCATGCCCTATATGCAAATAGCCATTTGGCTCCGGAGGAAACCGGAATCGAAGTTCCTTTTCGGTATATCCACTTTGAAGATCTTCGGCAACGATTTGCTCAATAAAATTCAACGATTTTGGTGTCTCGCTCATATGCTATTTTTTCAGGTTACAAAAGTAGCAAAAATGCAACAAGAACAGGGTTTAAAATAGGCTGACCTTGTATTAAACGATTTTCACAACAGTTTTAAGGGATACTACAACAATAAATTCCCAGACTACGCTAAAAGGAACATATTTGTCGTTGAATAGAAGGTTTGTGAAGATATGCCTTCGATGTTCATATACGAGTAGGGGCCCAAAACTACAGATCATTATGAAAAATTATTCCAAAATCTACATCTTAACCGCCTTTTTTATGCTTTTTGCAGTTGTACATATTAGCGCACAAGCTATTGTAATCAACGCACCTGAGCCGGCCGACAACCCCAATCTTGCAGGTAACTCACCTTGGCCAGCCATTTGCGCCGGTAATGGAGGTTTCAACGAGTACTTTGTTAACATTACTTGGGCAGGCACTACCAACGCTGGCAACGAGTTTATTCTAGAACTTTCAGATGCTAACGGTAGTTTTGTAGCTCCTGAAACACTGGCAACCGTTACGGACCAAAATGCAAATACAGATTTCGATACAAGTTTCTCAATTCCATTGACCACCAGAGGTCAAGGATATAAAATGAGGGTCCGAAGTACAGATCCGGTGAGAATAGGTGCGGAATCCGATGCCTATAGCATGTATTATATGGATGTTACATCTAACCTTAACATTAGTGAAACAGGAGACGGCGTTCCTCCAGGAAGTATTTGCAGCACCAATGCAATAACGTTACAAGTAGATAATATTACGAATCCGGAAACGTATCAATATTCTTGGTATAGAAGCGGAACCCTTTTAACAGGGGAGACCGGACCTACCTTGAACATTAACCAAAGTGGAATGTATAGTGTGTTTATAGATTACGGACCCATCTGTACCGGTTCCGGTAATACCGATTCCAATATTGTGGATGTAACCATAGGTGCCGGCGGTTCTGGTATTGCCGTAAACGCTCCCTCACAGACAGCCTTGTGTGCTGGGGATACGGAAACGCTCTCCATAAATCTTATGGACCCAAGCTGGAGCTACCAGTGGTATAAAAATGATGTAGTAATTCCTGGGGCCATAGGAACTAGTTACACAATAAATGCTGCAACTGCTGGCTTTGAAGCGGACTATGCGGTTGAGATATCCGCTCCAGGCGTTTGTACAGAACGTTCTGATGCTGTGAGTATAACAAATGCCGATAATTACAGTGTAATCGTGGACAATCCTACGAATGTGGTGATACTGCCCTCCCAAGCGCAGACATTGAGCGTAAGTACCACGGCCAATGCACCAACCTATAAATGGTTTCGTAATTCAGTTGAAATTTTAGGGGAAACAAATAGCACATTGAACATTACCCAAGAAGGAGCATATTATGCAGAAGTAACTCAATCCGGAGGTGCTTGCGCTAGCTCTGCAAAGAATTCAGAAACGACGCTTGCCGTATCGCCAGCTTCTTTTGAATTTATCATTGATTACGCTTCTGCTTATACCAGCTGTGTAAGCACAAGTATGGTTTTGGAGTTACAAACTATAAATGCAATTGCGGCCGATGGCACAAGCACAGATGTAACAGCAGACTTGGAAGATTCATTTTCTTACCAGTGGCAGTGGAACGGAGTAGATGCAGCCGGGCAAAGCGGGAAGTCCATAAGTCTTGTTTCTAATACAGAGAATGGGGACTATGTACTTTCGGGAACATTGGCAGGATATAACGAGAGTTCGAATATTTTGCCGTTACAGTTGCTTACCAACGAAACAATAGCGATTTCCAGTACCAGCACAGTATATTGTAGCGCAAGCGATACCGTCACGCTAAGCACTACCACCGATTTGACTTCTGCTAGCTATGAGTGGCAAAGAGATGGTGCAGCAGTATCGGCTAGTGATGAAGTATTGAACATTGCCGAACCAGGAACATACCGATTGGTGTTAGAAAGAGATGGTTGTTCTTTGATTTCCAATGAGATTACTATAGCTCCTCTGGACGAAAATCTTATAACGCTAGACCCTGCCGGTGATATAGTATTACCAGAAGGAAGCTCCAGAACCATAAGAGCAAATGGAGCAACGGCTTACCGGTGGATGGATGCGTCGAATGTAGAGATGAGTACGTCTGATAGCGTTACGATTACGGAGCCAGGCACTTATACACTAGTAGCAAGCATAGATAATTGTGAGATTGTAAGACAGGTCACGGTAAGTATTTTGGATACGTTTAAAGTGCCTAATGTCATTACGGTGAACGGAGACGGCATTAACGACCAGTGGATCATTCCCAACCTGTACTCCAATAAAGCGGATGTAAACATTATCATCTACAATGAACAAGGAGCAGAAATAGTAAACGAGTTTAACTACAACAATAACTGGCCACAGTCATCCACGGCATTTCAAAAACAAAATATGGTATTCTACTATAAGATAAGGAATGCCAACGAGGTACTTAAACAAGGTACCATTACCGTAATACGATAAACTTACCATGCTAAAGAAAAATATTTTATACCTGTTATTATTATTTCTTGCGCTAGCCAACGTAAGCGCACAGGAAGAGAATCCTTTTATCTCTTACGATGTGCCCGCGCAGAACCTTTTAAAATACAATAGGTTCTTGATCAATCCTACTTTTTCTACGGTAAGGGAAGATAAATCATATGTTAACCTTTTGCATAGAAACCAATCGGTACAGTTCGATGATAATAACCAAAACTACTTTTTAAGCTATAGTGGTCGTGTAAGCGACAGAACAGGTTTAGGATTAAGTTTGTATACACAACGACAAGGTCTCTTAAGTAACTTTGGGGTATTGGCCAATTATGCATATGGAGTAAAGTTAAATGATAAAAGCAATTTAACTTTTGGGGCAAACATGTCCTATTATAACAGTGGCTTTGATGAGGGCAGAGCCAGTACAATAGAAATAGACCCTTTATTGGCTGGGTTACAAGACCAGAGCTTATTGTCTATTCAACCTGGATTAAATTTATCCTATGGTAATTTTGATGTAGGGGTTTTTGCCGAAAACCTTTTTGATTATAATTTAAAGACAAGTGAATCCGTAACGGAGTTCAGAGACAAGACGTTTTCCGGACACCTACAATATACTCATCAGTTTAAAAATGCTTCTGGAATTTTTGAAGAAGGTAGGCTTATGCCATTGGCACGGGCTAGAAAAATTGGAGAGCAAGACCTTACCTTGGGTGGAAGCTTAATCTTAGACTTACCTAAATTGGGTTGGGTGCAGGCTGGATACGATAGTTTTTACGGAGCTGCTGCCGGCGCAGGCTTTAATCTTAACAGGCGTATATCTTTAGGGTATACCATGGAAAAAGGGCTATCTAGTAATTTTGACAATTTTGGACTTACCCACGAAATATCTTTTGCCTATTCGTTCACACCTAACCTTACAGAAGATAGGGTGTTGTTTGAAGAGGACGATATGGATAGCGTGCAGAACGATTTTGAACTGGATACTGATACATTAGCCAGTAATGAGGAGATAGCGGAGTTAAAACGCAGATTGGCAGAAAACGATGCTATTATTCAAGAATTGATGTTTCGTCAAGATTCACTTGAATCCTCTCGGCAGTCAGATTTAGAACGTCGTTTTAGTATGGTGATGCGTATGGTACGTAATGAAACCAATGGAAATAATCCGGAGCTGGAGCGCAAGGCGGAAGCACTGTTTAAGGGAGGGGATACTACCTCAAAGATGGCTTCTGCAAACCCATCTAAGGAGAATACCAGTATGGATGGCGGAAAGGGATATATAGAGCCCGTACGTAAAGAATCCTCAAAGGATGCCGTAGCAACCCAAACAATAAAACCGGTAAGGACTACCGCGCCTAATAGTGCTAACGATGAAGTGGCTTCTAGATCCGATAGGGTTAATAGTTCAAATTCTCAGAAAAGAACGGCAGTCGTTCAAGACAAGATTAAAAGTAGACGATTTAAGGACCTCCCCGATGTGACCGACGGCTATTATGTTGTGGCCAATGTGTACAAAGGTGGGCAGTATATGGATAATTTTTTGAACAAACTAAACGATAAAGGCATCAATGCGAATTATGTCGATAACCCTAACAACGGACTCAAATATGTATACTTGAACAGGTATGACACCTTTGCCGAAGCTAAAACTGCCGCAGAAAGCAATCTAAACGGTAAATACGATGGCCCTACGTGGATTATGAACGTTGATAATAAATATACCAATGAGGCATATGCGGACAACGTAAGCAAACTAAAAAAGAAGTCCTCTAAATACGATAGTGATGTATTGCAAAAAAATGTTATTGTAAAGGATAAAGTGGTTGCAAACACGTCGGAGAATGACACCTATGAAATTAATGGGCTTGGTTCTGGATATTACCTTATTGCCAATGTCTTTGCCGTTCCTCAGAATGCCAATCGTTTCGTGGCCTTGCTCAACTCAATAGGGCTTAGTGCCAGCTATTTTATTAATCCAAAAAATAACTATCGGTATGTATACCTAAAGCGTCATGATGATTGGAGTAATGCATTGATTTCTTATTACTCTAAACTTAATGATGCCTATAATGATAAGATGTGGATTATGCGGGTTAATTCTGGCCATATAGCTTAGGTATAGAGAACCCTATTTAAATAGTAAAACAACAGTACTACGCTAAGTGAATTTTACCTAAAATAAATTCAGCTGATATAGAAAGCAGCTAATTACGCCTTAAAACTATCAATATGTGTAGTCTGAAATTGGTGAATTAAAAAAAGACGTCTGTTCATGCTCGTATCAATCCGGAGCCATTTTATCCACCAACTCTGAACATACTACAATTTTAATCCTAGCTCCGAAATTATGGGGTGTTTAATTGTCATTAGGCTTACCTCGAAATTTAAATTGGTTTCCGATACATTGCTCGTGTTCTTCTACATGTATTCTTAATTTTAGATTCATTGACGATATTATTTTTAGAGAAAACAAGCTCAAGGACCAACCTCCGATATTTGGAACACGTATGTTGTTCTATAGTTCCTTCCCTATAAAATAGTAGTATCCGTTATGCAATATCAATAACTGCGTAAAATGGCTTTTTAATTTCAGCAATACTTCATAGTAAAATGGAGCGTAACGAAAACGCCTCGACTTCTTTTGGAAAATGTCTTTTTAAGTAAAATAGCATACGCACCCATAACTTCTCGAGCAACGTTCGTTTTAAAAAAAAGTTGTAAAACTCGCCAAAAGTGACACCTATTTATTAGCAGCACAAAATAAGGGCACAATGGAGTTAGGTACAGATTTACTTAAAACCTATTCTTTATAAAAAAATATCTTGAGGCATTCCTGAGTTCCTTGAATATTAGGGAAATTACATATGAAGCAACATAACGGGGTTTTACAAAATGTTTTATTACAAGCTCATTTACGTTTTAGATTCAGTATGCACAACGGTCATCACCCATATTTTTTGGCTTAAATCCAAGGACCCTCTATTTAACATACTATATCAAATACTCGTTTCACAACATAAAAACGGGTTGCCACAACATTAAGTTTTACAAGGAATTACTTAAATGAATATTTGTAATTGGTGGACTCCGCTCCTATGTATTTATTGATATTCTAAGAACGAACACCAAAATAAGCAAAACTGATTACCAAAACCTATAGTCTTGGAAAAGATGAACAAACTGACTATTCTTACAAAGCTAGCACTCCTTTTTTATTTTTTGATAGCTGGCATACAATTTACTAACGCTCAGGAATATGTGCCGTTCACTCCAAGGCTGGAAGGTGGTAACATAGAGATTCGAGGCGATATTATTTTCGTTGGCAACAACATCTTGAACCGGGCCTCACAGTCAAATCCTGAAGAAGCGAACACCCCTTATAATGGCACACAGAACAATAACTCCTTATGGATGGAGTATATTGATATTGATGCTGATCCCACAACCTTCAGCTCCAGTAGCGCGGAACTTAACCTTAACGACCCTTCATGCTCTCAAATTAGGTATGCAGGATTATATTGGGCCAGTACGTATCCCAACGAGCGAAGCACCGATGGCGGCCAACAGTTTTCCGGTACACCGCGAAGCGAGGAATGGAACCAGATAAAGTTTATGGTTCCGGGTGGTTCCTACGTAGACCTTGTAGCTGATAATGATCCTGATCTACTTGGAGAGGAAGACGACATTATAATGAACGGTTATCAGCCTTTAAATCCTACTACTTTTGCAAAGGACGGTCCCGTAATATGTTATAAGAATATAACCAATCTTGTTCGGTCAAGTGCCAATCCCAATGGGGAATATACAGCAGCAAATATTAGGGCCACAAGAGGTAGAAGAAATGGTTCTAGTTCGGCCGGATGGGTGATGGTAATCATTTATGAAAACCCGAACGAATCGGGTAAATTCATCTCTACTTTTGACGGCTATGCCGGCCTTTCCGGATCAGTAGGCAACGTGGACGTGGATGTGAATGGATTTAGGACTTTGCCAGCTCCATTTCCAGTAAGGGCTAGAATTGGGGTAGGCGCTTTGGAAGGCGATAGAGGTATAAGGAACGACCGTTTTTTCCTTAGGGCCGATATGAACTCGGGATCCACATTTACCAACCTTGCAACCGGTTTGAATCCCAACAATAACTTTTTTAATTCAACAATTACCACTAACGGTGCCGAAGTGCCTACAAGAACACCTTATGGAACCAATACGTTGGGAACAGATTTGGACCTGTTCAATTTAAATAATCCCAGCCAAAATGTATTGCCTAATTCAGAAAGTGGCGCCACGCTTCGATTTACTTCCAGCGGTGATGGTTATGGCCCATTCTTGGCCACTTTTTCCGTTGAGATAATAGAACCGAACATTGTACTGGAGAAAAGGGTAGAGGATATAGCGGGTAATGATATCACAGGTGCGGGCGTAAATCTTGGTCAAACTATTGATTACGTTCTTTCTTTTAGAAATTTAGGTAACGATTCCGCTTCTGGATACACGATCAGGGATGTTCTTCCCGTAAACACAACATTCTTAAACGTTGATGTTGCAGGGGCACCTGGAGTAACCCATACGGTAGACACAACAACAAACGAAGTCGTATTTACGATACCGGACAATTTGGTAGCGATTGGTACCCCTACAAGCAATATTCGTTTGACCGTACGAGTAGCGGAGAATTGTTTTGATTTTGTCGATGCATGTACAGACCTGATACAAAATATAGCTTATTCTACCTATAGTGGGGTTATAAATAATGCCATAATTACGGATGACCCCAGCGTGTCCGATTTTGATAATTGTGGGTTCGTAACCCCAGGAGCCACAAACTTTCTTTTAGACGACCTTGCTAACTGTAATTTTTCTAGAACCGCCCAACTTTGCGGGGATTTTGTAGTACTAGATTCCGGAGATGGTTTTGATAATTATGTCTGGTATCAAGATATAAATGAGAATGGCCAAATAGATTCTGGTGATATAGATATTACTGGCTTAGACGGAAATCCAGATAATGACCCAAGCACTACAGTGGTAACTTCATCTGGAATGTATATTGTAGATAAACAGATTGCAGACCCTTGTAAAGGATTTATGGAAATTATTACCGTAGAGCGTTTTGGGGATAATACAGAGAATCCTATTATAGCATTTTTCAATGATTCAAATTCTGATGCAGACCCTACAAACGACATACAAGGCGAAATAGTAAGCTGTTCGGTCGATGGCGATTTATTGCCCAAAATTTTCCTATGTGGAACTAACGATTCGCAACCTATTCAAGTTAACATTATCGATGCTCAAAGTATTGTATGGGAGCAGTTGGATGAGGGGAGTTGTGCATCTTCAGGGGACGATTGTGCAAATAAAAACCTTACCTGTACCTGGAACGAGGTTGCTACAGGAAATTCCTTTTCTGCCAATACAGAAGGGATGTATAGACTGGTTGTTACCTATCAAAATGGCTGCTTCAACAGGTTTTACTTTAATGTTTTTCAAAACACCCTTGACATTCAATACACGACTAGAGACGTGGTTTGTGAAACCGAAGGAAATATAACTGTAACCAATATTGGCAGTGGATATGGTTTTCAGTTGGTTGATATAGCGACGAACACCATTGAAATTCCTTTCAGTGCAAATAATGGGCCTATATTTAATTTTACCTCTAATGGAGCGTACAGGGTTGAGGTCACACAGTTAGATGTTAATACTGGGCTACCTATTGACGGAGCCTGTATCTTCAGCACTCCGGGAATAGGGATTCTTGATCGGGATATGCAAGTAGACATAACCACTACACAAGCTAATTGTAATGCTCAAGGGACTATTCAAGTGGATGCTCTGGATGTTTTTCCTAATTACAGCTATGAGCTGAGATTGGACGATGGCACACCTGCACCTAGTATAGGGAGTCCAGATTATTACCCTGCCCATCCAGGTGGGACACTTATAGATTCGGAAACCGCACAGCCCGTTAATAGTTACACTTTTAATGTGAACGCAGGCGATTATTTTGTTATCACCCGTTCAGATGATGACTGTTTGGATGTACAATCGGTTCGTGTAGATAGAATTCCCGACCCAATATTGTCTGCTTTGACCACTGCAGACATAGGTTGTAGTGCCGGTACAATAGAACTTACTAGAACCGGCGGATTAGGGAATCCAGATTTCCTCTATACCATATGGAGCAAAGACGGGGTGTTGCTGCATGATCCAGGAGGGTCGGCTACGGAACAGCAAATCGTGAATAATATAGATCCAAACGCATATCAGACCGAAAGCACGTTTTCTTTTGGCTGGAGGGATGGCGATGGCGATGGCATCGACGAATACTTTCCAGGTGAAGAAGGCACCTATATTTTTGTACTTCTGGATGCCAACAATTGTTATGCGCTTTCCAACCCGGTTACGATAAACGATGTAGGTTCTTTGACTATCGATTCTGTAGACGAGGTACAACCTGCTTGTAGTGGCGATGCCAATGGTCAATTGACTATAAATGTATTGGGGGGCATAGCTCCTTTTCAATATAGCATCAATAACGGTGCAACCTATCAGCTAACACCTAATTTTGTTGGACTGGTCGCTGGGCCATATGAAATAAGAGTTCTCGACAGCAGTGGTTGTGACGTTACGCTTCCCTATAACTTAACAGAGCCTTTTCCATTAAGTGCTTCTGCTGGAGTATCAAGGGATGCCAGTTGCGACCCTAACGGTGCTGAAGTCCGTATTACCAATGTACTTGGTGGTGTGGCTCCATACGAATATAGTTTTGATGGCGGTGGTACATGGGGAAGCTCATCTACGGAGCTATTGACACCAGGAGATTATACGGTATTGGTTAGGGATGCTTTTTGTTCCTTTCCTATGAACGTCACCGTAGAAGGCCTTCCTGCTCCGCCGGACGTGGCCTTGACTCCTGAGGTAGATTATAATTGTGACGGTACGGGTACTATTACGGCATCACCAAGTATTACAGGATACGATTATAGATATGAATTAGACGGCGTACCTAACGCACCAGACCCCACAAGCAATGTATTTAATAATGTTGCTCCTGGAACATATACGGTTACCACGTATTACACGTCACAAACCCCACCAAGTCCAAGCCTACTTCTTTCTGAGGATTTTGGTATAGGAAATGGAACTATCCCTAGTCCCGATACTAGAGGTTATGCCTATGAAGACCAAACTACAAGTACAGTAGCGGGCGGAGATGCCAACAGCAATATTAACGACTTTCAATATAGCGTAACCAATAGGATTGTGGCTCCTTTTGGAACTTGGTTAAGTCCAAACGACCACACCGACCCCTCCGATCCCAATGGGCGTTTTTTGGTCATTAATGTGGGCACTCCGAGTCCAGGCCAGATTATTTATACAAAACCAATTCAGGATATTATTCCAAATAGACCCTTACGGATTTCTTTGAACATCTTTAATGTGGTGCGATCTACCGCAACCATTTTAAATCCGGATTTGACCATAGAAATAGTTGATGCGGGAGGTACGGTTATACAGTCCATTAGAACCGGAGAAATTCCAAAGAATACAGGACCGGATGATTGGGTATTGTTTACAACCGACTTTGATCCAGGAATGAATACAAACTTGGACTTTGTCATACGTTCGGAAATCTCAGGAAATAATGGCAACGACCTTGCATTGGATGATATTGAGATTTATCAGATTCCAGAAGTATGTGAACTATTTGTAGAAACACCGGTAACGGTGGCTGCAGGACAAGTATTTACTTCTTCTATTCAAAATTCCACTAATGTTTCCTGTAACGGGTTAAGCGATGGCACAATAACTTTTGAGGTTGAAAATTTTGACACTGTTGCAGGATTTCAGTACTCGGTAGATGGCGGGACTTCTTGGATTACATCAATTACTTCTCCCGTAACCACAGCTCCTGTTTTTGGAGCAGGAAACCAAACGATTTTAATTCGTAAAGCAGATGAAATTACCTGTGGCACTTCAATATCAAGAGTAATAACGCAACCCACTACTTTGGGCATTTCCGCGAACATCAGTAGCGCACTTACCTGTACTTCCGGCGCAACCATTAGAGCCACCTCCAGCGGAGGCTCACCAAGCTATGTGTATCAGTTAGAAGATGATTTAGGAAATGTTACAGGAGGCTTTGACTTTCTAAACAACGGTAATAACAGGACATTTTCTGGACTTACAGCAGGAAATTATGTAATAAGAACAAGAGACCTCAATAATTGCGAAGCGGACGTTACAGTGACAATAGCCCCATTAAATCCAGTCGTATTTACAACGATTCCAACCACTTGTTACGACGGCACCAACAATGCCACTATTCAAGTAAATGTTACCGATGGAAATGAAGGCTATCAATTTAGAATCAATGCAGGTCCATGGTTGACACCTACATCGGCAAATGCTACAACATATACCTTTCAAAATCTATCTAGCGGATCTTATGATATTGATGTGCGGGATCAAAACGGTTGCCCATTGACTTTGGCTACCCAAACGGTAGTGATTGACCCTGCTTTATCTGTAAGCGCAACGGCACCTAATATTTCGGCCTGTGATACGGATTCGGATATTACGGTTACGGCTAGTGGCGGTGATGGTAACTATACGTTCGCAGTAGTAGCTAGCGGAGCTACGCCTGTTGATGGTGATTTCAATACTACAAACCCAGTTCTTGGTTTTGTAGCCGGAAATTATGATGTGTATGTGCGGGACAATGATGGTAATACCGGATATTGTTCTGATAGTTTTCCGTTGACCATAACACAAGACGCACCGATCAACTTTACTCCAACACCGACAGATGTCACATGTTTTGGAGGTGCGAACGGCGCTATTTCAATAGCAATAAATTCTGGCGGACAAGCTCCTTTCACCTATAGTATTGATAATGGTGTAAGTTTTAGTAACGGAACAAATTTTCCAAATTTAACTGCTGGTACTTATCCAGTGGTCGTTAGGGATGCCAACTTGTGCGTATCTCCTGCGATAGATGTAGTTGTTGATCAACCGGACCAATTAGTAGCGGAAGCCATACAGACCCAAGACTACACCTGTGCCCAGTTAGGCCAGATTACGGTAGGTAGTGTGACTCCAACAACAGGTGGTTCAGGAGATTACCAGTACAGCATTAATGGTGGTTCATGGACCGCATCAACTACCGGTGGCCATACATTCACGGATTTGTCGGATGGAACGTATTCGATACGTGTTAGGGATGCCAATGCATTAGGTTGTGAAATCGTAGTAAGCGATGTAATCATTGCACCGTTACCTATTGCACCAATAGTAGATTACTCGGTAGTCTATAATTGTGATGGTACCGGAAATGTAACCGTTACTCCTTTCGACGCTTCATTTATCTATACACTAGATGGAACTGTCCAGGGCCCAGGTGCAGGAGCAAATACTTTTAACAATATAGCTATTGGAACACAATCATTGCGGGTAGAATATAGCCCAGACTGTTTTGTAGATTCTACGGTTATCATACAAGACGGAAACGCCTTTGAAGCATCAATCACTGCATTTGACAACCTTGATTGTAACGGTGATAGTACCGGCAGTATTACTATAGATGCGGCCAATTATGGTGCAGGAGGATTTCAATACAATATAAACGGAGGGGCTTTTGTTGGACCGTTTACAGCTGCCCAGACTATTACGGGACTTAATGCACAAACGCACAATATTATAGTTCAAGATGTAAACGATCCTACATCATGTAGCATTCCGCTGAGTCAGGTTTTAACAGAACCTGCTGTAGTTGCAGTCAATGCTGCCATAACTGCACAATTCACATGTGATAATACGGGCGCAACCATTACGGCCACAGGAACCGGTGGCACACCCACCTATCAATATCAGTTGGAAATTAGCGATGACACGGATTTAACAGTGCCTTATGTCAATATTATTTCAGTCGAAAGAGCTTTTCAGAATTCTCCAATTTTCACTAATGTCCCTGCAAGTAGTGTAGGAGAGAGCTATGTGGTTCGCGTAAGGGACACCAATTCTTGTGAAGATGTTATCGATACGGCCATTACCGTAACAGGACCAGAGCTTATTGTATTTGACGCAACGCCAACCGCTTGTTACTCAGGAAATAACGATGGTTCTATAGTTGTAAATGTTACAGGAGGAAATGGGGGATATCAGTTTAGGTTGGACGGAGGGCCTTGGAGAGCTCCAGTACCGGCCAACGCTACCACATACACCTTCCAAGGTTTGTCCAATGGCGCTTATGATGTTGAGGTAAGAGATCAATTCGGTTGTCCATTGGCGTCCAACACACAAACAGTAATCATACACCCACAATTGATTGCAGCTGTAGATGTTACTGCATTAAGTGCTTGTGGCGATGGTTCTATAACCGTAAATGCATCTGGAGGAAACGGAACGTTGTTATATGCTATTGTTCCTGCAAATACCAGTCCTACCGGATTATATACCACAACAAGTACGTTGACCATAACCGAGGCCATGGCAACCGCCAACCCTGCCGGTTATGATGTATATGTGCAAGATAACAATGGCGCGGCACCAACCTGTTCTTTCCTTCAGGAAGATATTATATTGACGCCCGTTCCAGCGCTGACAGTTAACGCAGTCCCAACAGATCCAGAATGTTTCAATGGTCTTGGCTCTATTGATGTTAACGTTGGCGGAGGTACCATTCCCTATGATTATACCTTGGTAGACCTTTCCCCAGCGGACGGAATAGATTATGGAAGCACCAGCAACAATATTTCAACCACGCCCCTGGCCTTTAATGGTATAGGTGTAGGCGATTACGAAGTTGTAATAAGCGATGAGAACGGTTGTACAATAACTTCTGCTATGGTAACTATTGCTAATGCAACGGAAATCACAGCAGATATCGTTCCTATTTTACCTGCTAATTGCGATGACCCAAGCAATACGGCCGCAGATTATGGTTTTGAGTTTGACAATGTTGTTACACCAACAGGAACGGTAGAATATAGTGATGATTGGGGTGCCACATGGCAAGCATCCAACGAACTTAGAGGTAGTTTGTCTGGAACCGAGGTATTCCCTTCAATTAGAGTTACTTTGGCAAGCGGAACTATTTGTCAAATAGATTTTGATAGGTATATCATACCATTCCCTCTTGATGATCTTGACATTACCATCAACCCTATCATCTTAAATTGTAATGATTTACAGGTTACCGTACAAGGTAGCCAAGGTAATCCTGTGCCCGGTTATGAATATACGTATACAGACGATCCGGCAAACTTTAGTACATTTTCGGCAAACCCTGGAATATGGACAGCCGCCATTGCGGCTGGAACGTCACATACATTTGCTAATGTAAATCCTACCACACCACAGAACGCCTTACTTCCATTATTGGTTCCCGGTAGAACGTATGTGTTTTATGTAAGGGATGGCTCCGGATGTATTCGTGAAAGTAGTGTTAATGTTAATAATGTAGTCCCTAATTTACCGATAGATATCAATGTTGATGTAACACCTACATGTAACGGAGCTACAACGGGCGTATTAACCTTTAATATTACTCCAGATGCACCACAGCCGCAAATGCGTTGGGAAATCTATGAACTAGGAAATGGTACACCTGTGGAAACTAGTGGTGGTATTGTTCCGTTCAACAATGCGGTTACAACAATAGTTCCGCTTACCGAAGGTGATTATTTTATAGATGTTATCCAAGTGGATGCTTCAAATGTCGATGCCTGTAGGGGTGCGAGCGAAAATGTGTATGTTCCCGAATTACCTCCAATTTCTGCTACAGCAGTTGCTACGAGGAATATTTCCTGTAATCTGCCCGGTCTAATTAGTGTTAATAACATCACCGGTGGTGGTGGCGCACCATATACCTATGATGTTTCGGGGCCTTCAGGTTTTACCCAAACAGGAACTACGGACAACCCTATTGAAATTCCCGTAAACTCCCCAGCAGGAAGTTACACGGTAACGCTTTACGATCAATTTAGCTGTCCGTTAGTATTAAACCCGGTAAACTTGTCTTTATCGCCCAATCCAACCATTACCTCGGTAACACAGGACAACTGTTCGTCACCGATCAGTGTAACTGTTGTAGGCAATTCCCTTGCCGGAGGCCTACGATATGCAATGGTGGCAATAGGAAACCCTGCCCCGACAACGTTCTTGGACAATGCAGGTCTGTTTACGAACGTTACCCCGGGAGACTATGATTTTTATGTGACCGATGCCAATGGTTGTATCGCCACCATGACTGCATTTACGGTTGACCCTGTTTTATCCGCTCGTGCTACCTTGACAAAAGTACTGGATTGTACACCAACGCCCGAGGCCATCATCAGCATTGAGATTTTGGATGGTTCCGGTAACTACGAATATAGTATTACAAATACGGCTGGCGTACCTGCAGTTGTACAAACTGGCGTGCCTAGCACCAATTTCGACTATTTAGCGCCTTTACCTGGAGATTATACCATTACTATTTACGATTCCAATTCGCCTAATACCGCGGCTTGTAATAGAGAATTTATTATTAATGTGCCGGACGTGGTGCAGCCTATTATTAGCACTGTTGATAGTACCGATGTAACTTGTATCGGCGATAATGATGGGACAATCACAATATCAGCGTTAGATAATGCTATTGGTCCTTATACGTTTGAAATTACTTCTTTAGACGGTGCGGTAATTAGCATTAACCCAACAAGTACGACAAATACAAGTGCAACGTTCACAGGGCTTTCGGCTTCAACAGGAGTAGGATACGTAGTTACAGTTACGGCAAACGCTACAAATGCTTGTAGCACTACAAGTGCTCCTATTGTAATAGCAGAACCTGCAGCGATAGCGGTTACCATGAATCCTACCGTAGAATTTGCATGTACCGCAGGAAACAATACCAATAACGCCAGTATTTCGGTACAAAGCGTAACGGGAGGTTCAAACACGTTTGTACGTTACCAGTTCTTTAATAATTTAGATTTGGTGACACCCGTACAAGATGGTTCAAATGACACCTATATCGAGACAAATACGGTAGGCGGCAATTACACCGTTGTGGTTTTTGATGACAATGGTTGTCAAGGAACAGCTGCCGCTAGCATAGCTCCGTTTGATGAGATATTACCGGCAACGATTAACGTAGATCAGGTTATTTCTTGTATCGCAGGGGAAAATATCACCATAAACGCTTTTGGATCACTTACAGATTCAAGCACGCCTGCTGGATTGGCCAACTACGAGTTCAGGCTATTGCCAAATGCTTTTGCGGCAACGAATGTATTTACAGGATTACCTATGGGCAACCATACGTTTGAAGTGAGAAATGTAAATACCAATTGTGTGGTGTCCATTTCCCATACCGTGGGCGAACCTAATAATTTTGAGATTACGGCAACCGTAGAAAATGTTGTTTGTGACGGAACCGATGGTTCAGTGAGCTTTACTATAAATGACCCTGTCAACCCTTATACAGGTGGGTTCTCATGGCAGGTATACAATTCTCAAGGCACAGTGGCTACAGGAGACGACGTTCTTCTAGTAGGTGCAAACGGTGTTTCAGCGAATGTAGGCCCAACGACACCATTTGCTTTAGGGGAAGGTGAGTATAGGGTAGATATAGTTCAGGATAGTAATCCTAATTGTACGGTAACCGATTTCTTTAGCATTGCTGGTCCAAACGGTCCAATAACAGGGAATACACAGATCGAACCAATTACATGTGCCTTTAATGATGGCGTAATCGAGATCATAGACGCGCAAGGCGGTTGGGGTACATATACATATTTTGTGGCTCCGGCTACAGATCCTGCACCAGTGGCAGGGAGTTTTGTAACGAACCCACGATTTGTTGGCTTATCAGGTGTTCCGACTCCAGGAACGGATTATCAAGTTTGGATAAAAGACCAGAACGATTGTATGCAGCGCTTGCCAGATGTGAACCTAAGCGATCCAAACCCAATAACGGCAGACCTCCAAATAAACCAAGGTAACTGTACCGACTTCTCTGGAGAGATAGAGGTAATCAACGTTGCCGGAGGTCAAGGCAGCAACTATACCTATCAATTAATACTGAATGGCGTTGATTTTGGAGTGCCACAGCCAACTAGAATTTTTTCAGGCTTGGGTGCCGGTTCCTATGAAGTTAGGGTTACAGATCAATGGGCGTGTGCGGTGACAACGTCAGCAGAAATTTTATATGATGTGATAGCGCCAAGAGCGGATATCGTTAAAACTATAGATTGTAATTCCGGTGGCGAAATCACCATAAGCCAAACAGGTGGTTCCGGTACATTTGATTATGAGGTTAGATATCCCGGCACCTTGATGGCAGTCCCAGCCGATGATACAAACACGACAGGTGTTTTTGTTGGCCTTATCACGCCGGGGGATTATGTATTTACGGTAACGGATACGGCCACGGGTCATACGTGTAGTACAATGGTCACCCAACGTTTGGAACCCAGCGTTCTTCCGAACATAAACATTGATGATTTTACGAATGTCACTTGTAACAGTGCCGACGACGGAACTATTAGGGTAAGTGCAAGTCCCGATAACGGAATTGGCCCCTACACCTTTACCATTATATCCGGACCTGGAAGTAGTGCAACATTCCCAATGGTGGCAACTAGCAGCACAAATGCAACAGCAGTTTTCTCAGGCTTAGAAGGTACGGTTGCGGGAATAACATATACGATTAGAGTATCTTCTCCAAACGGGTGCACAAGGGATATTACCCAGGTAATTACTGAACCAAACGTGATTTCAAACTTTACTGCAACCACGGAACAGTTCGCATGCACCATAGGAAACAACGATAATTCGGCAAGTATTTCTGTAGATATGCCAAGTTTAACAGGTGGTTCCAATAATTTTGTGAGATTTAGATTCGTAAATACCACGACCGGTACAACGGTTCAAGATGGTGCTAATAATACTTACTTAGAAAGTAACTATGCTGGTGGTGTTTATGAAATAACGGCGTTTGATGACATGGGATGTGCAAGTCCCGTCCTAACGGAAACCATCAACCCATTTGTTGAAATATCCGATGCAACTGTAACAAGCGTAACAGAACTTACTTGCAACCCAGGGAATGATGCCAGCATCCAAGTTGGAGTAACCGTGAATCCTTCAACTGCCACGCCAAATTTGGAATTTGTGCTAAATGGGATGAATGTGACGTATACATCAACGAATACAAATGGATTGTTCACTGCACTAGAAGCCGGTAACTATAGAGTTACCGTTACAAATCTGGACACCAATTGTATTATTGAAATAGTACATACGATTGATGCGCCCGAATTAATGGAAATAACGGCAACAAAGCTAACGGACGAAGAATGCTTGAACAATGGCGTGGATGATGGTAGTTTTAGTGTGGGAATCTCAAACTATACGGGCACTTATAATTATCAAGTATTTGATAATGCAAACAACCCGGTAGTAGGTCAATCTGGGACTGGAAACACCGCTACGGCATTACCTCCGATTACCAATTTGCAAGGAGGTGTCTATTATGTTAGAATTACGCAGACTCAGGCACCATTCTGTGTAGAGAATTCTAATGTAATTACAGTTTTAGCACCTACTGCTCCAATAGCGGTTGTTCCAGTTGAAGTTTTAGGAGTAAGCTGTTCAAATAATCAGGGTAGCATCTCTGTTGTTCCAACAGGAGGTGAGGGGCCGTACACTCTAGATTGGATTAACACAACAACAGGTCAATCCGGAACACAGGCGAATGTATCTGCTTATATTTTCAACGGACTGGCTGCAGGAGATTACACCTTTACGGTAACCGATTCTTTCAGTTGTACCGAAACGGCCTCCATAACCCTTATAAGACCAGATGACATCGTGGCAACTATTGCTGCTACAACGCTATCCTGTTTTGGGGACAATACGGCATCTGTTACAGCTACAATAGCTCCTAGAATTGCTATTGCAACATACGGCTATAGATTGAATGTGTATGCCGATATGATTTCGACTATACCTTTACAGACGACACCGAGACAAGCTTCAGATACGTTTACCGATCTAGGAGCGGGCTATTACAGCATTACCGTTTTGGATGACGACAATGGCTGTAGTGCCGAGACGCCAAGAGTACAAATAATTGAACCTACAGAAGTTTTTGCTCAATTGTTTAGGACAGGCGAATTGACCTGTACTAATTTGGCACAACTAGAACTTAGGGCTATTGGGGGAACCGGACCGTATAGTTATAGTGAAGACGGTATTACCTTCTTTCCAATGAATATGTTGAACGGACCGAACACACATGTTTTCGACAATATAGTGGCAGGAACGTATAGCTATTTTGTACGGGATAATTTTAGTTGTGCCTCTATCGCTTCGAATGAAATTACGGAAGATCCTATAATGCCATTGACTTTAACGGTTGATGACACAGCTGCCTATGTAAACTGCACAGGTGACAGTACTGCGGGCATTACAGCAACAGCAGATGGCGGATTAGGAAATTATCAATATGCGCTTTACACCGATGTTTCTTTGAGTTTGGCATCTAGAATTGGCGGACCACAATCACAAGGAATTTTTAATGGATTACCAGCAGGAACGTATTATGTAGAGGTGACCAGTGAAGATTGTACAGTAGCACCACAAGAAGTGGTTATTGCGGAACCAGTTCCGTTAAGCTATACCGACGATGTTGTTAATGTTTCCTGCTTTGGAGAAAACAATGCTAGTATAACAGTAACATTAAGTGGTGGTGCCGGAGGATATCAATATGCGATATCACCAAACTTAAATCAATTTGATAGTGTAAATACATTTACAGATTTAAGCCCCGGTGATTACACGGTGATAGCACAGGACACCAACGGTTGTTTTGAACAATTAACATATACCATTACCGAACCCACGATGCTTGAAGTTTTGGCGACAACCACACCAGAAGTGTGTGCAGGTAGTGCCGATGGGTATATAAACCTTACTGTTTCAGGTGGAACCGCTCCTTATCGCACCTCTTTAAATTCCAATATCGAAGCAGATTTCGTAGAAGGCCAATTGGAATTTATTGGGTTGGCAAGTGGCAATTATTTGGTATTTGTAAGAGACGCAAACGATTGTGAAATTAATCTTGTTGTAGATATTGAGCCCGGGGTTAACCTTAATGCGACTGTTACACCGATATATGAATGCAACGGAGATACTCCAGATAACTACGTAAACATCACCTTAGAAGATCAAACAGTGCTAGGGGATGTGCTGTACGCTTTGAATTCAACAGACCCAGCGGATATGCAATTGAACCCAGATTTTAGAAATACGGCTCCTGGGACGCATTACATAGCTATTGCACATTCCAATGGTTGTATTCAAACATTTGAATTTGAAATAGAAGCCTTTGATCCATTGACCTTAACCTTGGAACAAAACGGCATCAATCAGATAACGGCCAATGTTATTGGTGGTAGGCCAGGATATACTTACTACCTAGGTGACAGGGAAATAGGAGCCGATAATATTTTCACGATTTATAGGACAGATACTTATGTAGTTACTGTAGTCGACGAGAATGGATGCGAAGTGCAAGCGAGTATTTTTATGGAATTTATAGACGTCGAATTCCCCAACTTCTTTACACCGGACGGTACAGGTCAAAATGACTTTTGGATACCTAGAAACATGGAAACCTTCCCTGAAATACTAATCATAATATTTGATCGTTATGGTAGGGAGGTATACCGAATGGGTGCCAATGATTCGGGTTGGGACGGTTTATACAATGATTCCGAGTTGCCTACAGGTGATTATTGGTATACGGTAAGGCTCAATGGCATTGAAGACAATAGAGAATTAATAGGACATTTTACATTATATAGATAATGCTTAACCTAAAGAATATGCGTAAACAAATATTGGTGCTTGCTTTGTTTATAGGAGCTTTTGCACTAAGGGGCCAGGAACTTACCATTCCCCAGTTGTCTCAATATCTAGCAGATAACCCTTTTGTGATGTCACCTACCTATGCAGGTATCGGAGATCATGTAAAAATAAGGGTTAACGGACTTACACAATGGGTTGGTGTTAAGGATGCTCCGGACACCCAGTCCTTGGCGGCAGATATGCGTGTTGGCGAAAAATCTGGTGTTGGTGCTTTGTTGTATAATGACAGTAACGGACAGACCAAACAGCGCGGTGCTAGAATTTCGTTTGCGCACCATTTAACCTTAGACCGGTATGAAGACGAGTTTTTATCGTTTGGTATATCTTATAATTTTAACCAGTTTAGAATTGACATAGAAAATTTTGATGCGTTAGATCCCAGCGTAACCGACGATAGGGCAACTACAAATCATAACTTTGATGTTGGATTGCTTTACCGGTATGATAAATTCTATATTAGTGCTAACGCATCCAACCTATTGGAGAAAGATCTTTCGGCGTTCAATCCAATCTTTGAGCCAAACACATTGCGAAATTATTATTTGTATACAGGTTATAGATACAGTAAAAGTAAAAACAGCAACCTAGAGATAGAGCCGTCTATTTTCTTTCAACTATTTGAAAGTGATGGTAGGTCGGTAACGGATTTGAACGTAAAGTTCCGTTGGTACGATTTTGAGGATTATTATTACGCTGGGGTAACTTATCGTTTTCTTAATGATCAAATTGGTGACCCTTTATACATTGCACCCATCGTAGGGCTTAAGAAAAATAACTTTTACTTCGGCTACTCTTATCAAGTTATTCTAAATGAAATTTTAGGTTACAGTAGCGGAACACACGTAGTGACTTTAGGCGTTGATTTGTTCCAAGGGATAAGTAATTGTAGGTGTACCTATTAGATTTTGGTTTCTTTCCTTTAGTTTTGCCAAAATTTAGATTGATAAATGGGAATTGTACGAGTTGAAGATATTAGGGTATATGCCCATCATGGCTGCCTTTCCGAAGAAACTACCATTGGGAGCGATTACCTTGTTAATGTTCTTGTAAAAACAAACCTTTCCAAAGCCGCTGTAAGCGATGCGCTTATTGATACCGTGGACTACGTTCACATCAATAAAATAGTGGAGGAAGAGATGGCCATACCATCGAAACTTCTAGAACATGTAGCGAAACGGATAAGCGATAGAATTTTTTCTGAAATTCCAATGGTGAAAAAATCAACGATAGCGGTCTCTAAAATAAACCCTCCCATTAACGGAGATGTTGATAAAGTGACTATTGTACTGAAATCGAAAAGAAGGTGATTATATCTTTTTGAAACTTTGAAATAAGGCAGTACCTTTGCAATCAATTTTGGCATCGTGGCCGAGTGGCTAGGCGCAGCTCTGCAAAAGCTTGTACAGCGGTTCGAATCCGCTCGATGCCTCCAAAACCCTCCTTTTAGGAGGGTTTTTTTGGTATTGGTATTTTTTGTACAACGGTTGCCCAGAAGCTTCTGGGCACTCCATACCTCCAATACCTTTTTTTCGGTATTTTTTGTTTTTGCCATGGAGTAGCTTGCTAGATTTCTTAAAAAGAATTTAGATTACCTCAGAATGCCGGGAATAACGGCTTTATTAGTCCGGTAGTTTGGCAGATATACTTTTATATTAGCGCTGCAAAAGAAAAACTAAGAAAATAGCTGGAATAAAGTAAACAGCAATGGTTTTAGCACCTTCATAATCTTTGGCTATCCGCTGCCCAAATAGCAACATTAGAAGCGCAATACAGGAAAGAATGGCACCATAAAAGGCCAAGGTAGGGTCTTGTGACAGCAAGAGTTGAACTATTCCCATAAGACAAAGTACACCAGCGGCAACTTCGATAACAAGAACAGTCCCTAAAAGAACGGGAACCAAATTTTTCAAAGGCGTTTCGGAAAAATGTCCTTGTAGCCAACCTAGGTTTCCGCCCCAGTCTGTTACCTTATCTATACCGCTTTGTAAGAAGGTAATGACAAGAAACAACAACAATAGTAGTTCTGTGGCATGTTTTAAGAGATTTTCCATATCAAATATTTTTAGTAAAAAAAGGATTGTTTGTTATTGTCCATTGGGTTGCAACGGACTGGTTTTTTTATGTAGCAGCCTGGTTAATTTAATAGACAGATCTGTAAAGATGATTTTGGCATTACCATTTCTTTCTATATGGTATATAGCATTTTCCAACTCTTCAACAATAGGCAAAATATTGTTTTCGTGTACGAATGGCGCAAATTTTTTCAATTGAAAACCATCTACGTGTATTTTCATGTAGGCCAGCTCTCCTGTACCATAGTTCAGCAATAACGCTTGGCGCATCACCATAATGCAATAGTGCAAGAATTTTTTCTGTGTTTCCCTGCCAGTCTTTGCCAGTTCCTCGCTCCAAAGAATGAGTTCGTGTATGGCCGCTTTGTTACCTTTTGCCTTAAATGCACTTCGCACCCATTGTACGAACCATTTTTCAAAGACCAGATCCTCGGAGTCGTTATGAAACAGGTCCAGTGCTTTATTGAAATTCCCATTGGCTTCTTGTGAAATACGCATTGCTTCTTCTTTGGTAGCACCTTTATCAATTAGACCAGAAACTATGGCTTCTTCGGCCAACGGTGGAAAATGTAACACCTGGCAACGAGATTTTATGGTTTGGATAATTTGTTCTTCATCTTGGCACAGAAGCAAAAAAATAGTTTTGTCGGGCGGCTCTTCGATAAGCTTCAAAAGTTTGTTTGAAGCAGCGATATTCATGCGCTCAGCCATCCAGATAACCATTACTTTGTAACCCCCTTCATAGGATTTTAAGGAGAGTTTTTTTAAAATATTCTGCGCTTCGTCTACCCCTATTTGTCCCTGTTTTTTTTCAATCTCTATAAGCCTGTACCAATCGAATAGATTTCCATAAGGCTGCTCTGACATGAATTTGCGCCATTCTTGAATATAATTATCACTTACGGCATGCGATTTTGCCTTGTCCGAGTTTGCGACAGGAAACGCAAAATGCATATCCGGGTGCGAAAATGAATTAAATTTTAGGTTACACGCAATCTCTCCACCTTCGTTTTCACTGTTAGTGTTGTTGCAAATTATATATTGTGCGTAGGCCAAGGCCATAGGCAAAAGGCCGGAACCTTCTGGTCCTACGAATAATTGGGCGTGAGGTGTTCTGCCGGCATCGGCACTCATGGTCAAATGATTCTTAATATGGGAAAGTCCTAGAATATCCTTAAAAAACATAATTTCAAATATAAGTGTTTTTAATGCAGTGGAGAATTAAGGTTCTTACTACAAATTTACAGTAACAGAGTTGTATACCCACTCTATTAATCTTTACATTTGTGCCTTATTTAAAAGGAAAACCTCATGAAAGAACTGGACGATTATAATTTCGAAAACAAAAAGGCATTGATACGTGTAGATTTTAATGTCCCGTTAAACGAGAATTTTGAAGTTGCCGATATGAATAGGATAGAGGCTGCAAAACCTACGATTATAAAGGTATTGGAAGATGGGGGTAGCGCAGTACTTATGAGTCATTTAGGAAGGCCAAAAGGCGAAAAAAACCCAGAGTTGTCCTTAAAACATATTTGTGCAGCGGTTTCCGATGTGATTGGGGTTGCAGTAAAGTTTGTGGATGATTGTGTTGGAGAGAATGCAGAAAAGGCGGTTGCAGAACTTCAAAGCGGAGAAGTATTGTTGTTGGAGAATCTAAGATACCATGCCGAAGAGGAAAAAGGAGATGAGGCGTTCGCTGAGCAATTATCAAGATTAGGGGATATATACGTAAATGATGCTTTTGGTACGGCGCACAGGGCACACGCTTCAACTACCATTATTGCAAAATACTTTAAAGATGCAAAGTGTTTTGGGTATTTGTTAGCCAAAGAAATCAAAGCAATAGAAAAGGTCATGCGTACTGGTGAAAAACCTGTTTTGGCTATATTGGGCGGCGCAAAGGTATCTTCAAAGATTACGATTATAGAAAACATTTTAGACAAGGTAGATGACCTAATTATTGGTGGTGGAATGACCTACACGTTTATCAAGGCTCAAGGAGGCCAGGTGGGAGATTCTATTTGCGAGGATGATAAAATGGAATTGGCGATGGAGATTTTAAAGCAGGCTAAGGATAAAGGGGTAAATATTCATATTCCTGTGGATGTGATTGCTGCGGATGATTTTAGTAATACGGCAAACACTAAAATTGTAGATGTTGACAAGATTGAAGATGGCTGGCAAGGACTTGACGCTGGCCCTAGAACATTAGAGAATTTTAAAAACGTTATTCTTGGTGCCAAGACAATTCTTTGGAACGGCCCTGTTGGCGTCTTTGAAATGGAAAGTTTTGCCAAAGGCACTATCGCAGTAGGCAACTTTATAGACCAAGCTACGCAAAATGGTGCTTTTTCATTGGTAGGCGGTGGAGATTCCGTAGCTGCAGTAAAACAGTTCGGATTTGAAAATAAGGTAAGTTATGTATCTACGGGTGGTGGCGCAATGCTAGAGAGCTTAGAGGGTAAAACTCTACCGGGTATCGCGGCAATATTAGCATAGTAGGGACGTTATCGATAAACGGGGCTTTCCGAATTTTATATATTTTAAGGAATAATATTTTATTCTATCGATAAAATGTACGATTTTCGTTAGTCCCCGCTAGTAAACTTTCGTCAGCTATGTACAACCCAATATCAAAAAATACAGTTTTAGTAGGTTTATTTTCGGTAATTCTAGGCGTTAACGCCCAGCAACAGGATTCCGTTCCAGTAACCTCACCTGTTGAGCCTATATCCCAGACAATAACAGATAGCCTTTCTCAGGCTGATGTATCCAAGCAGCTACTGAAACTAGAGACTAGTTTTTTGCCTGACGCACCGGTATCGCTTTTTAAGAGAAATGACTCTACACAGTATGATTTAAGAGATCACAAGGCAGCTGCTAAGTTCGATAGTCTTTGGATGAAGGAGCTACTACAGAACGCTTCTCTTTTTGACGAAATGTACGAAGACGTGGTTCATCTCGATACGGTTACTACCGAAGTCCCTTTAGTGGAATTAAACACGGATACACTTAAACTCCGTTTGGAAAGACTAAATAGGAAAACACCTTTTAACGTTGCCTACAATCCTTCCTTGGAAAGCGTTATTAAGTCGTTTTTGACAAGAAGGCGCGGGCTAATGGAGCGCATGATGACAGCGAGCCAATTTTATTTTCCGCTTTTTGAACAAGAATTGGATAATCATGATATTCCTTTGGAAATGAAATATTTAGCCATTGTAGAGTCTGCCCTAAATCCCAAAGCTAGGTCACGTGTAGGTGCAACCGGGCTATGGCAGTTTATGTATGGTACCGGCCGAGAGATGAAACTGAAAATAGACAGCTATGTTGATGAGCGCAGTGACCCTATAAAATCTACAGAGGCCGCTTGCAAATATTTAAATAGGCTATACAGTATTTACGAAGATTGGGATTTGGCATTGGCCGCCTATAACTCAGGGCCTGGCAATGTCAACAAAGCAATCCGACGGTCTGGCGGATACAGAAATTATTGGAACTTAAGAAGCTATTTGCCAAGGGAAACTGCTGGTTATGTACCTGCATTTTTGGCTACTATGTATATTTTTGAATATGCCGAGGAGCATGGAATACGTGGAAAAAAGGCGGAACGAAATTATTTTGAAACGGACACGATACATGTGAAAAGTCTAATAACCTTCGATCAGATATCTAAATTAACAGGAATCGAGAAAGAACAGGTTGCTCTTTTGAATCCGTCATATAAGCTGGATGCCATACCCTATATAGAAGGGGAAACGAATGCGTTGCGTTTGCCTTGGGATGTTATGGGTAAATTCGTTGCAAATGAAGAAGCTATTTATGCGCATGTAGAAAAAGAGTTGAAAAGTAAGGAAAGCCCTTTGCCGCAACTTGCACAGCAAGCCGAAGAGAACAGGATACGTTATAAAGTACGCAGTGGAGATTTTTTAGGAAAAATAGCCGAACGTTACGGAGTAGGAGTTAGTCAAATAAAGCGATGGAACGGTCTTAGGAGTAATAATCTCCGAATCGGACAGCGTTTAACTATATATCCCAAAAGGAATGTAAATGCTCCTGTAAAACCCAAAAGTACCCCTTCTAAAACGGCTGTAGCCAGCAACAGTAGGATACATGAGGTACGGACCGGAGATTCTCTTTGGACGATTTCTAGAAAATATCCTGGAATTAGTATAGATAATTTACGAAAATGGAACGGTATTAGCGGTAACAATCTAAAACCAGGTACAAAATTAAAATTGTGCGATTGTTCATCTTAAACCAAAGTCCAAAAATGAAAAAGTTATTCACATTAAGCTTAGTTGCAGGTCTTGTTTTATCGTCTTGTAAGGAAGAAAAAAAGCAAGACTATTTACCCAATTCCATAGGAGCTTATAATACGCTTACCATAGTTATAGAAAATGAATTATGGAAGAGCGAAGTAGGGGACAGACTCCGTGAAAATTTTGCAGCACCCGCCTTGGGACTTACTTGGGACGAAGCGCTTTTTAGTATTACTCAAGTACCGCCCCAGGTATTTAACGGAGCCGTGAGAACTACCCGAAATGTGCTTTATGTAATGGAAGACTCTTTGGATATAGCGCACATGAAGTCCAATATGTACGCAAAACCGCAAAAAGTGGGAGTACTTAAAGGGAGAAACAAAGCAGAGATTATAGAAAACCTTAATGAAAAAGCCCCAGAGTTTATTGAGACATTTAAGAAACAAGAGATAGAAGAAGCCCAGAGACGATTTTTACAGTCTTTAAATAAAGAGAAGGCCTTAGAACAACACTTAGGTATTACGCTAAACGTTCCATCAATTTATAAAGTAGGAAGAGAAGAGGATAATTTTGTTTGGATCGATAGGCAAATACAAAAGGGAACGATGAATATTATCGCGTATAGTGTTCCTTGGGATACTTTTGATAACGATAGTACATTTGTACAGGACATTATAAAAATGCGAGATTCGATCGGCAAGCTTTTTATACCGGGAGAGCCAATACCGGGTAAGGAAAATTATATGATTACCGAGAAAGCATTTTCGCCTTATGTCTTCCCTGCACAGGTTTCTGGTAACAAAGCAGCTGAGGTTAGGGGAATTTGGGAAATGTCTGGATATCCAATGGCAGGTCCTTTTTTAACCTATATAATCAACGACAAGCCCAACAATAGAAAATTAGTACTAGAGGGCTTTACATTTGCTCCTGCGACTGAGAAAAGGGATTATATGTTTGAGTTGGAGGCCATACTCAAAACTTTGAAATTCAACAACCCCTGATAAGGGGCCATATCAATTACATAAAAAAAAGCTTTAGGAACTCCCTAAAGCTTTTTTTATTTGTTCTATCGTTTTAAAGATTACCGAATGCAAATCCAGTAGACACCCTAAAAACGAAAGCGTAAATCGTGATTGCAATTAGGGCAAAACAAACAGCCGCGAATATTTTAAAATAATTTTTTAAAATGATGTACTTCCAATTTTTAAATGCTTCAATATAAATTTCTTTGATAAGTAGAATTCTTTCCATAATCGAGGGTTTTATGTTCTTAAGAACCAAATATCAATTTAATTTAGGAAGGCCGTGAATAGATTAGACAAAACCCATATTTCTTCTATGTAGCGCAATGCGTATTTTTAAGAATCCTTGAATTGCTATTTTATTCGATTAACTACTACTTCGTTCCTTTTATATTTTAGTTTTGAAAGGAAATATAGAATTCTTCGCGATTCTTTATTCTAGACAAAATAATTGTTTTTAGTTTGGCGCAGTTTAGCGAGTTTTTTAAATGAAAAAACCGCCGGTGTAGACATCGACGGTTTTAAAACTTGAAAATTTTATTATTTTACATGCTAACTATAATGAATTCAGATCTACGGTTCAGGTAGTGCTTTTCCTCAGGGCAGGCAACCCTTCCATTGCATTCATTTAGTAATTTTTGTTCTCCATAGCCTATAGCGCTTTCTATACGTTTTGCATCAATGCCTTGCGAAATAATATAGGCTCTGGTAGACTTAGCTCTTTTATCGGAGAGGTATTCGTTATAGACTGCACTACCTCTAGAATCCGTATGCGACTCGATTTTTATAACCATACTTGGATATTCGGTCATTACCTCCACGAGCTTGTCCAATTCTTTACTTGCATCCTTTCTAATATATGATTTGTCAAAATCAAAATGAATCATTTCAGTCTTCAACTTACGTATGCCATCTTCTACCGCGATCATCTGCTTAAGTTTCTTAAGGGCAACGTTAACATTAATAGTGTCATTTTCGAGAGTTGCAACTTCTAGTCCGTTCGCAAAATAGGTTTCCTTGTTCGTCTTTAAAATGTATTTGGTATCCGCATCTAGGTCTTCAAAAATAAAGCTACCGTTTTCACCTGTCTCTATTTCTTTCAGCTTAACATTGTTTTCATCTAGTAGTTCTATTAGGGCTCTGGGCATAACATCACCGGTAACCAGTTCTGTTACGATACCGGCTATGGCATTATTATTTACAGGTATCTCTTCTACCATAAGGTGTTTAAAGGAATACAGGTCATCAAAACCTTTGCCACCGTCGCGGTTGGAGGCAAAAAACCCTTTTTTAGTTTCTTCGTTTATGATATAAGAGAAATCATCCTTATTACTATTAATTGGCTTTCCAAGGTTTTTTACTTCAGAAAACCCACGCTCTTCATCATAGGTAGCTTCATATATATCTAACCCTCCCAGCCCAGTGTGGCCGTTAGATGAAAAGTAGAGTTTTTCACCATTGATAAAAGGGAACATTTCTTTTTGCTCTGTATTTACTTCTGGCCCAAGGTTTTTGGGAGAAGAAAAGTTGCCATCCTCTAAAACATCGACCACGAAAATATCCGAATCACCAATGCTTCCTGGCATATCGGAAACAAAATAAAGCTTATTGCCATCTTTACTTAGTGCTGGATGACCGGTAGAATATGAATCACTATTAAAAGGAAGCTCGGTGGCTATGGTCCATTCGCCTTCCACCTTTTTTGATTGGTAAATTTTCAAATGGTTAATTCCTTTACTATCTCTTTTAAGTTTTTTGCCATAATTGTTTCTGGTGAAATACATCGTTTTATTATCAGGTGAGAACGTTACTCCCGCCTCATGATATTTTGTATTAACTTCCTTGGAGAATTTTACGGCATTTTTAATATCTGTAGAAGTTTCGTTAAGTTCTCCAACATATAAATCTAAATATGGTTGATTGTCCCACTTATATCTTCTGGTAGTCAAAAAGGAAGAGTCGTTTGCAGAAGCAAAAACAAGTTCGTTTTCATTATGGAACATAGGGGCAAAATCTGAATATTGAGAGTTGATACTTAGGTTTTGAATCTCGAAATTTTTAGCGCTGTTCAATATTTCATCTAGGACAACTTCATTTTTCTGAACAAAGGAAGAGATTTCACTTTGGTTCTTTACCTTTTTATTATATAATCGCATAAGTCTTTTTGACCTTGCGTATTTCCCATTTCCCTTTAAGGAATGTGCGTATTTAAATATGTTGTCCGCGGACATTTCTTCCTCATATTCTTCGTACAAAATGGTATACCATTTATACGCTTGCTCCATGTTGGTATTAAAATAGTGTGAATCACCTGCCTTCTCCAACACTTCAAAAGAATAATTACTCTTGTCCTGCAAAGCCTGTTCGTAAAGTTCAGAAGCTTCTGCATACCACATCTTGTCAAAATACTCATCTGCTCTTTTAATAAGCTTAGCCGATGAAGTTGCATTTGCATACTTAGAAACCTTCTGTTGTTTTTGGCTGCTTGTTTCTGCGTCCGCTTTATCGGATGCCACTTCCTCTACAGGGAGACTATTTGTAATGTAAAGAATCCAAACTTCATCTTTAAAATTATTGTCAAATTTAGTCTGGTGGTCTTTTATTGCATTCTCCCAAGCGTCATAACTATTTACATAAAGATAGTGTAAGCCATTTTCCTCATTTTTAAAATATCCAGAGCCAAATCCTTTTTTAGTAAGCTTCCTTACCTGTTTATCCAGCTTGTTGGGTTTGCTAAAAACACCGGACACCAAGTAATAACCATTTTTTACATTTGGCAGATTTTCAAAGGTCCGTTGTGGAATACCTCTTTCTAAAGCTTCAATAATAAAAGCATCGTGGTCGCTAGGTGCAACATTATCATCCTGGTTTATTTCAGAAGTGTCTTTAACTGGATTTTGGGGTGTAGCTTCTGTACTTTGAAAACTTTGCGCAACGGCACCGAAGCAAAAAACAAAGATAAAAGCGCTAAAAAATTTTCTCATGATAATGGCTTGTCATTAAAAAGTAACGTCAACAATGGTCGGTTATGCTGGGTTGTTGATACTACTGTTATACGAAAATACCAGTTATGTAGAAGTCGGATTATATTTTGTTGTGAAAGCTATGTAAACTGTAGTGTACCTATGTGAAAATGATTTATGGGTATTTTAATAGTATTGAATTGGCATGAAGAATCAAAGCTAACCCAATTATATACCTTTTGGTATTATTTGTTGTGGTGCGAGATTTCACTATTGAAAAATGTGATTTTAAAGTTTTAAAAAGTTTAAATTTGATACACGAATTGTAGACCTGTAAAGCACTAATATGCTATTCGTTTTTAAGGAATTGAAACAAAGGCAAAACATTTACCGCTAATTTTGGAGCAAAAAAAACCACAATTATAAATTATGGTATAGATTTTTGGAGGTAATATATTTAAAAGATTATTCTTTTTTCTTCTCGTCTAGCTGCTCATCCTCTTTTGAAGCATCTTTGAATTCTTTTATGCCGCTGCCTAACCCTCTCATTAATTCAGGAATTTTCTTTCCTCCGAAAAGCAAAAGCACAACCAACACCACAATGGCTATTTGCCAAGGCCCAATAGCCAACATTATATTTGAAAATGTCATATCATTATCTTTTAAGAATACTACGAAGATATGAAAAACTAATTTATGTTACTAAATATTAACACGCACAGGAATAAATAGAAAATTGACAAAGGAATTCAATGTCCTTTTAGGTATGCCATTGTACAATGGGGGTCCCAACATGTTTATTTTTTTAGTGAATTGCTCGTAGTATCATTTCTAAGTTTATCTTTGTTACAATGGCCAGGAGGAAGAAAAAAAGAAAGGAAATTAAGCGAAAACTGCTTCATAAGTACCGTTTGGTAATACTTAATGAAAGTACTTTTGAGGAAAAAATTTCGTTTAAATTAAGCAGGCTCAACGTTTTTGTAACAGGCTCTCTTTTCATGATTGCCCTAATAGGCTTAACCATATTATTAATTGCCTTTACTCCCTTAAGGGAGTACATCCCTGGTTATTCCTCTACAAAACTTAAAAAACAGGCAACAGACCTTACATATAAAACAGATTCGCTTGTTAGAACCTTAAACTATACCAATAAGTATTTGGATAATATTAGAATGGTTCTTAAAGGAGATATAGAGAATAATGAAGTTAACAGGGATTCCTTATTTCAACAATTTAAAATAGACCCCACATCCATTGATTTAACACCTACTAGACAGGATTCCCTGTTGCGAGCAGAGGTGGCTTTGGAAGACAAGTACAATTTGTTCGAACGAAATTCGGACAAAAAAGATATGGTCCTCTTCCCTCCAATTACCGGTAGCGTTACCATGGCTTTTGATGCAGAGCAGAAGCACTTTGCAGTAGATGTTGCCGCTCCCATGGATACGCCCGTAAAGGCTGCGGCGAACGGTACCGTAATCTTTTCGGAATGGACTGCGGAAACTGGGTATGTGATTATCTTGGAGCACGAAGATGGACTGCTAACTGTTTATAAACATAATGGGTCCCTTGCCAAGACACAAGGTGTCGTGGTGCGTGCAGGAGAAGTCATTGCTTCTGTAGGCAATACAGGAGAACTAACAACCGGACCACACCTTCATTTTGAACTTTGGGATAACGGGAATCCTGTAAATCCGTTAGACTTCATCGATTTTAACTAAATACTATGTCCCTAAAAGCATTAGCTGCTAAAGTTTTCGCACGATATATATATGGCAAGACCAAAAAGTGGGTCAACAATCCAATACAAACACAACAAAACGTCTTCAGCAACCTTCTGCAAAAGGCTGCAAGCACCAAATTTGGAAAAGACCATGATTTTAATACGATTAGCTCTTTTGAGGACTTTGTAAAACAGGTGCCCATTAGGGATTACGAAGAATTACGGCCTTATGTAGAACTAGTAGTAGAAGGCAAACGAGACATTCTTTGGCCAGGGCAACCAGTCTATTTTGCTAAAACATCGGGAACTACCTCTGGCGCTAAATATATACCCATAACCAAAGAATCCATTAAATATCAAATAGAAGCATCGAGAAATGCCATGCTCAATTATATTCATGAAACCGGAAATGCAAGTTTTGTAGATGGAAAAATGATCTTTTTGCAGGGTAGTCCAGAGCTCCAAGAAAAGAACGGGGTCAAATTGGGCAGACTTTCCGGTATTGCTGCGCATTATATCCCTAATTATTTGCAAAAAAACAGGTTGCCCAGTTGGGAAACAAACTGCATAGACGATTGGGAAACCAAGGTAAATGCTATTGTGGAAGAGACCATTAATGAGGATATGACGGTAATTGCCGGAATTCCTTCTTGGGTACAAATGTATTTTGAGAAGCTACAAGAAAAAACCAACCGGAATATTGGAGACCTGTTTAAGAATTTTAATTTATTTATCTATGGCGGGGTAAACTACGAGCCTTATCGAAAAAAGTTTGAAAACTTGATTGGAAGAAAGGTGGCCAGTATAGAATTATTTCCCGCCAGCGAGGGATTTTTCGCATATCAAAACTCCCAAAAGGATAAAGGACTTTTATTACTTCTTAATTCAGGTATATTTTATGAATTTGTGAGGGCAGATGAATTTTTTTCAGAAAGTAGAAATCGAATTACGTTAGAAAATGTAATGAAAGATGTTGATTATGTGATGATTATATCAACCAACGCCGGATTATGGGCATACAATTTAGGAGATACCGTTCGGTTTACTTCTTTGAGTCCTTTTAAAATAATCGTTTCAGGAAGAATAAAACATTTTATCTCTGCTTTTGGTGAACATGTTATTGCAAAAGAAGTAGAAGAAGCCATGCTAACAGCAACAGAAAAAATCGATGCAAGGGTAAACGAGTTCACAGTAGCGCCTCAAATAACTCCGGACAACAATGAACTACCCTATCATGAATGGCTTATAGAATTTGAAAAGTTGCCGGAAGACATGCTTGTTTTTGCAGAAACACTAGATAAAGCTATGCAGCTTCAGAACAGTTATTATAATGACTTAATATCTGGAAAAATATTGCAAACATTGAAAATCATCCCTATTAAAACAGGAGGATTCAGGGATTACATGAAATCGATTGGGAAGTTGGGTGGACAAAACAAAGTACAACGCCTTTCCAATGACAGGAACGTGGCAGAAAAATTAGTAGACTACAGGTTAGCTTAATAAACCAAGCATATAAAACTTAAATTTTAATCGTAATTTCGTTTGAAATCCTAACATGGGAAAAACAACATCACCATCTCGCGCGCAAGAATCTACGAATGCTATTGAGCGATTGTATATCACCATGCGGCATCTTTTTAATAGAGGTTTTTATAAACCGAACGGTATTTCCGGTGAAGCACTTAAAAATGCATTATTAGCCTTACGACCAGAAATATATGGTTCTGTTGCAGAGGAGAAAGCGGAGCTAAACGGACTCGTATATGTATTGGAACGATTGCCGGCCGGTATAGAACAGTGCAAATTCATTAATCTTACCACAGATGAAGGCTTTGGTAATTCGCACATGGAAGCTATAATACCCCCAAAGCGAAGAAGAAATTGTTACCGAATCGATGACGAACAGATGAATATTGAGATTACCAGAGGCAGATCTGATATTTATGACATACTTACTCACTTAACTTTTTTATTCATAGAGTCCGATAAAATCTGTAAGAGAGTTCATATACCAGATACCGAAAGAACTATACGTGACTGGTCCAAACTGGAAGCAACCATTCAAAAAGACAAAATAAATCAGGAAGAAAGGGAAATAGCCTTAATTCACACTGCTAATATTTTAGGAAGGTCTTTCCAGGAGATTCTTGAAATATATGGAAAGTTCAGAACGGACGAAAACCCCGAACGTTTCCTTAAAATAATATACTGGCTAGGTAAGCTATCGTTAGAAGAGGAAATAACAGGTGAGAAACGAACGATTACGTTCAGTTCTCTGTTGCGAGAAAGACTAGGCCATCACATACATGGAGAACGTTGGGCAGACAACATTAAGGAGACATTAAAGGCGCATAAGCTTTTGGATAGGCCTATCCATATCATATCGGCCAACATGCACAGTGTTATGAATTCCCTATTTGCCAAGAACGCGCTTTCCTCCGAGTTTAAGGACGCCAGTTCACTTGCCATTTATGAAGCGTTAAGCAGCTCCGAGAACGAGCAACTACGCAACAAGGTTAAAAAAGTAGCTGATAAAAATGGGATGATTTCTTTGGACGATACATCTGGAACTAATATAGATGTGCAGATTTTTGATACGGCTAAGTTTGGTTCTGGTGTATGTTGTTACGATATAAAGGAAAAACCGAATGAAAAAAAACCAATTATATTTGTCATGGACTATGCCTTTGGGGAGCAGGCCTATGAAACTATTGATGAATTGCTAAAGCCATTTGGTGATGCAAAGGAAAAATCGGTGTTTCTGAACGTGGCTTCCATATCTATTATGGGAAAAGCAGGCATTCTCGAAGGTGGAAAGGGAGATTTAATGATACCCTCTGCGCATATTTTTGAGGGTACGGCAGATAATTATCCGTTTAAGAACGAGTTATGTGCAGCGGATTTTAAAGGAAATGGCCTAAAGGTTTTTGAAGGCACAATGGTTACCGTGTTGGGTACGTCGTTACAGAACAAGGACATTTTACAGTTTTTTCACAGGTCTACATGGAGCGTAATTGGATTGGAAATGGAAGGGGTACACTATCAAAAAGCAATACAATCGGCTTCTAGAATTAGAAAAAGCATACGTGAAGACGTGAAAGTACGGTATGCCTATTATGCTTCGGACAATCCTTTGGAAACCGGAAGTACATTGGCCTCCGGAGGCTTGGGAACTACGGGCGTGAAACCTACGTATTTGATAACAGATAAAATTTTAAAACAGATATTTAACGCATAGTGTTATGGCAGATAAGCAACCAAATAATCCCCAAAATAGTTCGGATGAGATAGATTTGGGGCAATTGTTCCGAATGATAGCAGATGGTCTCAACAGACTGTTTATGGGGTTTTTAAAAGTCTTCGTTTATCTTAAAAAAAATGTACTTATTCTCTTACTACTAATTGTTTTTGGCGCGGGAATAGGGTATGGACTTAATCAAATTATTTCTAAAAAAATTAAAACTGAGGTTATTGTTAAACCTCAATTGGAAAGCAAAAATTACCTTTACGATGTTGTCGCGGAAATACAAGCAAATATAGAAGCAAAAGATACTGTTTTTTTCAATTCATTAGGAGTTGGTTTTACGGATTATAATGGCCTAGAAATCACCATAAGTAGAGTTAGCGGCGATGATAGTGGCGAAAGTGACATAAAGTACTTAGAATTGTTACAATCATTTGAAGATACAGAGGCTATTGCGGATATCGTTAGGGCTGAACTTCAAAATAAAAGCTCTTTTAACCATAGAATAACCTTTTACTACAAAAACCTAGAACAAGGGCAATACTTCGCGGAAAAAGTTATGGCATATATAAACTCCAACAAGTACTTTGACGGTCTTGTCGCTATATATAGAGCTAATGCAGAGTCTCGAATTAATCAAAATAAAAATTTGTTGGCGCAAGTAGATGAGATAATTGTTAATTACTCAAAAAAATTAGCACAAACAGATGAAGTTTCCGGTAGTGAACGTATCATACTTGATAACCAAGAAACAGTAAACATTACAGGACTTCTAAACTTTAAAAACACCTTAATAAAGGATATCGAGACCAAAAAAGTAGAATTAGAGGAGCGTACAGAGCCGATTAAAGTAATCAATTTTGGAAAACCCCAACAAGTGCAAAAGGCTTTTTTCGGAAAGAACATTGTACTTATTCCTGCAATATTAATAGGCGCATTCTTTCTTATTTCGTTTGTAAAGTATTTGAACAAAAAAGTATTTGAACTCCTTTAAAATGAACGCTTCTCCAACAAAGAAAACGGTTTTAGTTACTGGAGGAGCCGGTTTTATAGGCAGCAACTTCATTCCATATTTTCTGGAACGCAATCAAGAGTATAAAGTGATTAATCTTGACAAGCTTACCTATGCGGCGGATTTATCTAATCTTGCTGACCTAGCAGAGTCTTCGAGACATAAGTTGATCATTGGCGATATTTGCGACAAAAATTTAGTTGGCAGTATATTTGATGAGTATGGGATAGACTCGGTAATTCATTTCGCAGCAGAGTCCCATGTTGACAATTCTATAAAAACACCTGACAGCTTTATTAAAACCAATATAGAAGGTACATTTATTCTTTTAGAGGTTGCTAGGAAATATTGGGTATCGGAATACAAAAACAAAAGGTTTCATCATATCTCTACCGATGAAGTATTTGGTAGCCTAGGTGATACGGGTTTTTTTACCGAAAAGACCGCATATGCTCCCAATAGTCCATATAGTGCTTCAAAGGCCTCTGCTGATTTTCTTGTTAGAAGTTATCATCATACTTATGGTCTTAATGTGGTTACCAGTAATTGCTCTAATAATTTTGGGCCCAAACAACATGACGAAAAGTTAATTCCTACCGTTATTAAGAAAGCTTTAAATCTCGAGGATATCCCTATTTACGGAAAAGGCAAAAATATTAGGGACTGGCTCTACGTTGAGGATCACTGTCAAGGTCTTAATCAGATATTTCATAAAGGAACATCCGGAGAAACATATGTGCTTGGCGGAGGTAATGAACATACAAATTTAAGCATAGCTGTCAGGATCTGTACTTTATTGGACAGCTTGAAACCAAAAGCATCTGGAAGTTATAGAGAGCAGATTTCTTTCGTAGAAGATAGGAAGGGGCATGATTTCAGGTACGCCATTGATTCCTCTAAAACGAAATCAAAAATTGGATGGACACCTAGCAAAGATTTTAATACCGCACTAATCAAAACGGTTAATTGGTATATTAACAAATATGCTAAAATAGAATAATGAAAGGAATAGTATTAGCGGGAGGCTCCGGAACAAGATTATTGCCGTTAACTTTGGCAATAAGTAAACAGCTTATGCCAATTTATGACAAACCAATGATTTATTATCCTATTTCGACATTGCTGATATCAGGAATACGAAATATTTTAATTATAACTACACCTAACGATACCGAGATATTTAAAAAACTATTAGGAGATGGAAGTTCTTTAGGATGTAAATTGGAGTATGCTATACAGGAAAAACCAAACGGTATCGCCGAAGCTTTTTTAATTGGGCGTGATTTTATAGGTAATGATAAAGTTGCCTTAATTTTGGGTGATAATTTGTTTTATGGATCAGGTCTTCCGGCTTTGTTACAGGCAAATAATAATCCAAAAGGAGGGGTTGTTTTTGGTTATCATGTTCAAAATCCAAATAGATATGGAGTTGTTGATTTCGACACAAACGGAAGGGTAATCTCCATAGAGGAAAAACCCATTAAGCCCAAAACAAATTATGCAGTGCCAGGCATTTATTTTTATGATAACTCAGTAATAGAAATTGCCCAAAAGATAAAACCAAGTAAAAGGGGAGAACTAGAGATTACAGATATAAACAGAGAATACCTCAACCAAGGAAGACTTCATGTAAGTGTTTTGGACAAAGGAATTGCGTGGTTGGACACAGGTACGTTCAGCTCTCTAATGCAAGCGTCACAATTTGTACAATTAATAGAAGAACGCCAAGGATTAAAAATTGGCTCTATTGAGGAGGCAGCTTATAATATGGGTTATATATCTAAAGAACAGCTTCATAGGTTGGCGAAGCCACTTTTAAAGAGCGGATATGGTGAATATTTGATGCAACTTGATTAAATTAAAACCAACTGGTACTTGATGTTCAACTTACATTTTGGGTTTTTTGATCATATTATTTTAGTAGTTAGCTTATTAACTAAAAATAGACTTGGAGTAAAATGTTCAGCTTGTTCAGAATAGTAATTATTGTATTTTTGAATAAAACCTTAAAATAAGGGCTAGAATAGCTTTAAGCGAATTCTAAGGTTTACATTTGAGATAAGATTATACCTAATTAAGAAATACAACTAAATGAAAATTACTGCGCTATTGCCAATGAAGGGTAATTCTGAAAGAGTACCAAATAAAAATCTTAAGAATTTTAATGGTTCTCCATTGTACCATAGAGTTTTAGATAGTTTGCTAGCTTCAAAATACATAGAAAAAGTTGTCGTAAATACTGATAGTGAAAATATCATTAAAGACATTACCGATAACTACAATCAAAATGTAATAGTTATCGATAGGCCCCAAGAAATTATCGGCGACCATGTGTCAATGAATAAGGTTATCGCATATGATATTAATAAAGTAGATTCGGACTATTACCTGCAGACCCATAGTACCAATCCTTTACTTAAAACGGAAACCATAGATAATGCAATAGAGACGTTGTTGAAAAGAAAAGACACGTATGACTCTATTTTTTCGGTAACGAGAATGCAGACAAGATTATATGGTTGCGATGGCACCCCCTTAAACCATGATCCGGTTAAACTAATTAGGACCCAAGATTTACCTCCTATTTATGAAGAGAATTCCAATTTGTATATTTTTTCCAAAGAATCGTTTGAAAACTCAGGGGGTAAACGTATAGGTAAAAATGCGCTTATGTTCGAAATTGATAAGATAGAGGCAATCGATATAGACGAACTGCACGATTTTATTATGGCCGAATCTCTTTACAAAATACTCCGATGATATTCGACACTATTGATAATTGGGCAACCTATTTTAAAAGTACCGGAGTCTTTGGGGAAGTATTGGATACGATTTCGAAAGTTACCACGAATACACCTAATGGAGAATATCGAATAAACGATTCGTGCTACTATAAAGTAATGAGTTACGAAACAAAGATTGCTCCAACCATTATAGAATCGCATAAAAGAGAAGTTGATATACAGATAATTTTAAGAGGGGGAGAAGGTATTGGCATATACGATAGGGCAGAGGTAGAAATCACGTCACCGTATGACAGCAAAAAGGATTGCCAGTTTTACAAGGGTACAAAGCAATCAAATGTAGCTTTGCGCTTAAGGCCAGGTAAAATGGCCGTTTTCTTTCCTCAGGACATTCACGGATGCCAATATGCTCTGGATAATACAACAGAAACCATTAAGAAAATCGTAATTAAAATAGATGAAAAACTTTTTACACACTAAGAGCAATCTAAAGCAGAAACTTAAAAATAGAGAATTATCATTTGGGTCATGGTTAACTATACCCCATCAATCCATAGTTGAGATAATGTCATCTGCGGGTTTCGAATGGCTTACTATTGATTTAGAACATTCCGCAATAGATATTTCTACCTTACAAAACCTAGTTGGTCATGTACAGGCCAATCAAATGGAAGCCTTGGTAAGGGTAAGCAAAAACGAAGAGGTAATAATAAAACGAGTTATGGATGCAGGTGCCAATGGCATTATAGTTCCAATGGTAAAGAATGCAGAAGAGGCAAAGCAAGCCGTTTCTTGGGTCAAATATCCACCACATGGCACTAGAGGTGTGGGTCTTTCAAGGGCACAGCATTACGGTGTTGCTTTTAATGAGTATAATAAGTGGGTTCAAGAAGAATCTGTTGTGATAGCCCAAATAGAGCATATAGAAGGAGTAAATAATTTAGCGGAGATTTTAGATGTAGAAGGTATTGACGGTATTATTGTTGGACCTTATGATCTTTCGGCATCCATGGGAAAACCTGGAATGTTTTATGATGATGATGTTAAGGAGGTTTTGGCAAAAATTGATAAGATTACTTTAGAAAAATCCAAAAACTTAGGTTTCCATGTTATTGAATCTGATTATAAAAAGGTCATAGATAAGCTAGATATGCACTATAATTTTCTCGCATTTAGTTTGGATTTTTTCTTTTTAGGCGACAAGGCTAGAGAGCAAATGGAACTATTAAAGTCTAATCTTAAATAATGAAAAAAGTACTGGTTTTTGGAGGCTTCGGATTTTTAGGATATTATCTAGTAAAAGAACTTTTAAATAGGGGTTTTGACGTCTCCGTTGCGGATATTTCTGAAGACAAGGAGCTTAAAGGCCAAGTAAATTATACATCTTGTGATATTTTTGACGAAACACAGGTAGCATCTGTTTTTGAAAAAGAAAATTTTGATATCGTTTATAATTTAGCAGGTTTTGCCAATTTAGACAATGCGATTAGGTTTCCTTTAAAAACGATGAACTTGAACGTAATCGGCAATATGTACATTCTAGAGCAATGTGTAAAGCATAAGATTGAAAAATTCGTGTATGCTAGTAGCGCTTATGCAATGAGCAACAAGGGTTCCTTTTATGGGATAAGTAAATTAGCATCCGAAAAAATCATTGAAGAGTATAATAAAAAATATGATTTACCTTTTGTAATTCTTAGATATGGGTCGGTTTATTCTCAAAGGGCATATGATAATAATTACATCTATAATCTTGTTAAAGGAGCTGTAAAGGAAAAAAAAATAGACCATCATGGTGATGGTATGGAAATACGAGAGTATATACATGCTGCTGATGCTGCAAAGCTGTCTGTAGATGTTATAGAGTCCGATTCGTTTTTAAACCTACATGTTATACTTACAGGAACGGAACGGATGAAACGTTTGGAGCTATTCCAAATGATAAAAGAAATATTAAATGGTGAGGTAGACGTAAACTGTGAAGATTCTGGATATCAAAATCATTATAAATTTACACCATACTCATTTGAACCTAGTGTTAGTAAAAAATTGACCGCCAATCCTCATATAGACATGGGCCAAGGGTTATTGGAATGCATTAGAGCGGTACATAATAATGAATAGTAGTTTTTAGAAAAGGACGAATGCCAATAAGGAATATTTTTTTTGATTTTGATGGGGTTTTGGCAGAATCGGTGAGCGCAAAGACGGATGCATTTCGCGAAATGTACCTTCCTCATGGCGATGCTATAGCGGAAAGTGTCGTCGATTATCATATCAATCATGGTGGAGTTTCAAGATTTGAGAAGTTTAGGCATTGGGAAAAACAGTTTTTCGACAAGGAACTGAGTGATGTTGAACTGGAAGATATGGCCAATAGGTTTTCTGAACTGGTATTGCAAAAAGTTATAGATTCTAAAGAGGTTCCCGGTTCTTTAGGGTTTTTGACAAAGTATGCCAAGACCTTACGATTTTGGATAATCACAGGAACTCCTACAACAGAAATAAAAAAAATAGCTAAAGCAAGAGCAATAGACCATTTCTTTGAGGGTGTACATGGTTCTCCTGAAAATAAAAGATATTGGTCCGAGTATTTGTTGGACAGATTTGATTTAAATAGAGCGGAGACCTTGTTTTTGGGTGATGCTACAACAGATATGGATGCAGCCCAATTCTCAAAACTGCACTTTGCATTGCGACATAACGACGAGAACAAAAATCTTTTTACAGATTATAAGGGCTTAGAGTTTAGAAGTTTTGAACAATTGGAAAAGGTCTTGATAGAACAAAAAATGTTATAGTAATGAAAGTTTTACTCACCTCAACTTCGTTTCAGGACACCCCTGGACAGCACCAAGAACTATTAAAGGCGCAAGGCTATGAATTGGACACTCTTAGAGGCCCAATATTGGAAGATGAGCTATTACCGATAATAGGGAACTATGATGCAGTTATTTGCGGTGACGATGAGTATACGGAAAAAGTTTTACAAACGGGATTTAAAGGAAAGCTCAGATATATTTCTAAGTATGGCGTAGGATTGGATAGGATTGATTTGGATGCTGCAAAAAAGCTTGGTATACCGGTTACCAATTGTCCGGGTGTAAATCAAGTTTCGGTTTCCGAACATGTATTGGCACTGTTATTCACCTTTGAGAAAAATGTACATTTACAATATAATTCTACAAAGGAAGGAAGTTGGAAACGCTGGGTCGGTCATGAGATTCAAGGAAAAACAATAGGTATCGTTGGTTTGGGCGCTGTTGGTAAGGAGCTCGCGAAAAAGTCGATGGCACTTGGTATGCGCGTGTTGGCTTATGATATTTTCAAGGATAAGGATTTTCTAGCCTCCCATAGCGATATTAATTTTGTGTCCAGTTTAGACGAAATCTATGAACACGCAGATGTAATTAGCTTGCATGTACCGCACACAGCGCAGTCGGAACATATGATTAACGAACAAGTTATTTTCAATAAATTAAAAAGGAATCCAATACTAATCAATACCTCTAGGGGTAGGCTGGTAGATTCGAATGCATTAATTAGAGGCTTACAGGAAGAGAAGGTTAGAGGCTATTTGACCGATGTCCTAGCGCACGAACCCATGTTGGACAACGAGGTGCTAAAAGGTGTTGAGAATGTTATTATAACCCCTCATGTAGGCTCTAGGACCTTTCAGAGTGTAGAAAGACAAGGAACTATGGCGGTACAGAATCTTATCGATCTGTTAAAATAAAATTTGAAGCTATATTAAGGCTTGTATTTAGAAATAACCTGCCACTGATTGCCGTCGTAAACGACAGTTATAGCTTCGCCATCTAATAATTCATAAGTTTTCTTATTATTGATCATCTTTGAGGTTGACTGTATTTCCAGAACGTTTGAATTTACACCCGTATTTTTGATAACCAATTCTCTGCTAATTTCCTCTTCACCAGCGCTAATTTTCACAAAGCGCTTTCCCTCATCGGTATTAACTAACACATTGCGTAGTTTTTTATTCGTTTCTACATTGGAAGAGGTTATTGTAGTGCCAAATTTAACTCCTGCCATTTGTGTAATACCCTGTTGTGCGGATATGTGGTTTCCAACCTTTGGATTGGTAAAGAAATCATAGCCACTTCCACTGCCAAAACCTTGTACACTAGGTTTTCCGTTAAAACTTCCAATACCTACTTTGCCAGTGTTTAGGTTTCCAAAAACACCTTGGTAACTTTCCATATAGTGTCTATTGTTGGTTTTACCGCTCTCTGAACCAAGCCCTAAGGTTTGCCGTCCATATCCACGGCCTAGTTTCATCTCTGGATCAAGAATCAAATTTGTTTTTGCCTCTACTATCTCAAAATCATTTTTGACGCCACTGAACTTAGAGTTAATAATTTCGGCATTGATGACATTTTTACCAACGCGAATACCCGTTAAAATCCTGTTGTTAGCTCTAATAAAACTTTCTTTGAAAACAAAATTCGTTGTGTTTTCGACATCCACCGCGATTTGACCTTCGGATGCACTAAAACCTCCGGTTATAAAAGGGGTGTAAAAAGCGATAAGGTCATTGTCAAAATCACCGCTTAAGTCACTTGTGATTCGGATCTGAGACTTTCCGCTATTTCTTCCATTTCCCTCAAAAAAAGTAGAGTAGGACGAAAAATTTGTTAAATCCTCCAACAATAATCCCTCATTACGGCAACCTTGAATTACACCTCCGAACAGTTTTAAACCTGTGGAGGAATTTGTACTGCTTTTGGTGAATTTTGCTCCTACGGTACAGTTTTCTATTTTAAAATTCTTAAAATCCGTGTTGGTAGAGTTGTATCCTATGATTCCGAAACGAGAGGCATTATAAATAAAAAACGAATCAAAGCTGGTAGTATAACAGTTTTCCAGTTGTATTCCAATTCCTCCACCTTCGATAATAAGGTTTGATATACCGCTGTTCCTATTTACTTGGTTTAAATTCAACGCAATAGAATTGGGATGATATTGTCTTATAAATAGGTCATTGATTTTCAAATCGAACTTTTCTTCGGGAGAACTAAAATCTAAGAAAGTTCCATCACCGTGATAATCTAAATATGTTTTTCCAACACCATCACCGTAGATTTCAACACCAATACTTGATAACACCCCTTTTTCAAATCTCCAGTTACCAGAAGGAATGTAGACTTTACCTACATAAATATCCCATTTATTATCTGACCGTAATTCAGTACTTGTTACTACGGCAGCATCTATAGCTGCTTGGAGTGCACCTGAGTTGTCTTCCCTGTCAATGGAAGCACCAAAGTCTTCGATATTAAAGACCGTAGGACGTATTAAATCTAAAAACTCTTGGGAAGTCTTATTGATTTTCCTTCGTTGAGCATTGCTTACCGCTTGACTTAAGCTATCAGATTCAAAATATAAAAAGAAGAACACTCCGAGAATAAGAAACAGTAATAGGATTAAAAGGTGTTGTTTTTTCATGTTATAAATGCTAAAAGGCAAATATATAAATAGAAAGACTCTAAAGGGAAGCTATCTTTGAATATATACTGCAGTCATTACTTACTTTTTAACTCAAATAAACGAGTAGGGTATATGTAATCACTATTGATTACTTTTGAACTTTAAAAAAAGCCCTTTACTTGATTAGAACATACTACTTTTTATAAAAACAAATCATCCATAGATGCCCATATATTAAATGAAGTATAGAAAAGACATTGATGGTCTGCGGGCTATTGCCGTGCTTTTGGTAGTCTTTTGCCATATGAATATAGATGGCTTTACAGGAGGATTCTTGGGAGTAGACATTTTCTTTGTAATCTCAGGCTTTCTGATTACGTTCAACATCACTGAAAAATTAACTAAGAGCACCTTTTCGTTTAAAGGTTTTTATCTTAATAGAATTAAGAGAATTGCACCGGTCCTGATTGTTATACTGCTGTTATTATCGATTTTTAATGCATTTGTACTTCTTCCCGATGCACTAAAGAATTATTTCGATTTTCTTCCTTTTGCTGTTGTTGGTCTAGGAAATTATGCTGCAGCTAATCTTTCTCATGGTTATTTTGATGCTTCGGCGGAGCGATACCAACTGTTGCATACGTGGTCTTTAGGTGTCGAGGAACAATTTTATTTGGTGGTGCCGATTCTATTTTTTCTCATCTGGAAAATTAAAAGTATTAATTCAAGGAAGATATTGATAATAATGATATGGCTTTCCTCTATTGCCGTTAGTATTTACTTTGTTGAATTTACCACGGAGGCCAAGTCCAATTATTACTTATTGCATACTCGTTTTTTTGAAATTTTTACAGGCTCTATGCTAGCAGTGTTTTACAGGGACTTGCCTCCATTGCCTTCAAAATTTCAAGTAAACTTTAGTTACATTATTGCAATCGGGGCAATTTTTTACCTTTCGTTTTATTACGGCGATAGTAGTTTATGGCCAGGGATTAACGCCTTGATGGTTTCCTTGGTCACGGCATTTCTTTTATACCTAGGTAAAGACAATCATATATTTTCAAGGGCGAGGGCAGTTTTAGAACTAAATTGGCTTAGGTTAATAGGTAAAATATCTTATAGCTTGTACTTATGGCATTGGATTATTATTGCCACATTAGTAGAGATTGGATACGATATGGATTCGTTTTCGCTATTTGACAAAATATCACTTTTGGTCATTGTTATGATACCTTTATCCTATTTGAGCTGGAGGTACGTAGAAAATATATTTAGATATCGTTTTGTTCTCAAATTTGGTCCATCATTAGTTTTTTGGGTAATACTTCCGTTACTATCTTCGGTTATTTTGTTAGAGGCGCAGAAGTCAACTCCTTCTTTTTTTTATAATGAATCGGAAATAGACAACACATCTTATAAGTTCAGTTTTGAAAACAGCCCGCATTTAAGAATAAGAAACAGCCCACATTCTAAAGAATTAAGAAAAAAATATAAGGGTTCCGAGTATTTTGTAGGGGACTATCGTTCAAGATTAAAAAGCCATGGTGTTAACGAACTGGACATCAAATCCGCAGAGGTGCTTATTTTGACGAATTCACATTTTCATGCATTTAAAAAATTTATAAATAATCAATTAAAAGATAAAAGTCTAGTAGGTCATGTTTTACATGAAAGTAATCCGAAAATATATAGCCACTCAGGAGCCGAGGATTTTTACAGGATGTTACTAAAGGACAAGAAATTTTTAGTGTTATGGGTAAGGCCAAAAATGATGAAACTGGGCGATTCTGAGATTGATTGGCATTTTTGGATGGTAAACGAAGCACTAAGATTAGGAGTTCAACCGATTATATATGTAACCGGATTGGAAATGGAGAACGAACAGGAAGCTCGTAAACATATTTACCAAGAAAAGATTTTTACCGCTAGGGTACAGGAAATAGGCAATAAAAGCAAGCTGTATTCAAATATTACAGACTTGTCTTATATTCAAAAACTATTCGATACGTTCGGGGCCAAAGTAAGATGGGTCGATTTTAAACCTTTAATGTGCGATTACCTTAATTGTCAACTATGGTCCCATGACCAGTTTGCATTGTTTGATAAACATCATATAACTAGAAGTGTAGGAGCAAGATTAGGTGAAGAATATAACATCGTAAATGGTAATATTTTCTCTACAGAATGGAGTCAACCTCCAATTTCGATACACCAAGATTTGTTTAACTTTTCCAATACTAACCAGGGGATGAGTGAGAGTAATGTCACCATCAGCGAGAAGGGCTACCATTTAGAATACAATTTTAAAAGCAAGAGAATTTTTATTCGTAAAGAATTCGATTCATTGAGTGATAATGAAAGTATGTACTTTTTTCATGTGTTCCCTGAAGACATAAACAATCTTCCTGCAAGTAGGAGGGTTCATGGTTTTGAGAATTTAGACGTTAAGGGCAAGAAGCTTACCTTGTTCAAGAACGGAAAGGTTATTTTTTACGGTAATAACATCATTCCTGATTATCAAGTTAAATACATAAAAGTTGGACATTTTAAACCAAAAGGGAAGAAATATTTTGAAACCACATTGTAAAAAGCAAATATGCTAAATCAATATGTATAGTTAGTCCATGTCCAATAATAGTTACACATCTAAGATAGTATTTAGAAAAGCTTTATTCAATATCGGCTTTCAAATAGTGCCTATAGCGGCAGCCCTTATTCTCACACCATATCTGATAGAAACTATGGGAAAGGATTCTTGGGCAAAATATTCGATAGGGATAAGTTTAATTTTTTTATCCAATTATTTCTCTTTTGGTATTGGCCCAACCTTAAATAGAAGAGTTTCCGAAATAATTGGACTAAAGCAGAACCATAGAATTAAGGAAGAATTAAAAGAGTGTGTTTCCTTTTCTTATCTCTTGGGCTCTGTTTTCTTTATAATTCTTCAAATCATATTGTATGTGGCGTACAAGTCACAAAGCTTTAGTATTTTGCAAAGTGTCACCGATTATACTTTCTTCTTTATTATATTGAGCGTTTTTTTAATGGCGTTCATCCTTATTCCTTACAGGTCTCTGTTGGAGTCTTTCAGCGACTTTTATTTTTTGGCAATTGCTAGGGCGCTAACGGCGGCAATGTTATTTTTAATACCCTTCGCCTATGTCTACTTTTCCGAAATTTCACTGAGCGGCATTGCAATGTCACTTTTCATGGTATACGTACTGCTTTGTTTTTTATATTTTTATAGAATAAAGAAATATCAGAAAAAGCTCTCGTTCGAAATCTACGGGCCATTAAATTGGAATGTATTACAGCTGGTCTTTAAGTTTGAAGTAGGCTTTCTAAAAGAAACGTTCTGGTTTAGTATTTTCTTTTTAGCATCAGCATTTGTACTTTTCTTTGATCGGTTCTATTACCCTATTTTCTTTGACACCAATATTATTTCAGATCAGGTAACAATGTTGGATTTGTTCAATAGGGTCGCGATTATCACAGGTACTATATCTTTGGTTTATTTTTCCGCGATTTCGGTATGGTATCAAGAAAAGAATTTGATTAGAATAAAAAAGAGCTTAAGGTTACAGTTGGTTGGAGTGGGTGGCTTATTTATTCTTATTATGTTGTTTTCAAATTACCTTTTAGAAGATATTTTAAAATGGTGGTTAAAAGCAAGTTTTTCAGATTTTATATATAAAAATGCATTTCACTTGCTTTTTGGAGCATTGATGATCAATTATACAATTCTTTTAATTAGACCTTTACAAGCTATAGGAAAAATTAAAATAGTGAGTATTTGGTTATTGGGCACGACATCTATTTACCTTATTATTGTTCTTTTTTTAGGCATTTATAGAGCAATAGAGTTTCATTATATTGCATTTATTGTAAAAGCATTGTTGGATATGATTATTCTTGTATCATTGTTAAAAAGAAATAAGATTTTATGATAGATAGGGTTTTAATATATGAGGTTCATTATTCTAATTTTAATAGATACGTAATTCCCTTAGCTAAATATTTGGTTGGTAACGAAATTGCCAAACACGTTGTTATGGTTCATGATTCTTTCACCGAACATGAAAAAATTAAAAGTGTGGCCGACGAGCGAATACAACTGGCAGAGGTCACTAAGGAATTCGAGGGCTTAAGTGCCAGAGACAACTCAAATACTAGTTTTTTTAATTACAGTTATAGAATCACAGATTTATATTGGACCTATAGATCAAAAAAAATTGGGATACGTACATACCAACTACAACACGGTATGTATGCTGAGTTTTTGGAAAGAAGCTTCTTAGGCTATTTTTCAGCTATGAATAGAAAGCTAGTTTATTTGAAGTATATGTTTTCGTTCTTGTTCAAAGGTAAAGCAGCTATTTTCTTGTATTTGCTTAATAAGGACTTTTTGAAATCCTTTAAGATTAACGAGTATTTGGAGAGCAATAAAAAGAAACAATTAGAGGAGGTACAGTCCGATCATGTATTTGTTTGGGGCGATTATTGGAAAGAATGGTTTGTTAAGAATCATTATTATAGTGCTGTAGAAAGTTTTACAACCATAGGCAACCCTGATTATCATACTTTTATAAAAAACAAAAAGGCAGAAAGAAACAAGAACCAGGTTTGTTATATTGCCCAGACGTTTGTAGAAGACGGCAGAATGGAAAAAACCGATTATAAATCTGTAATAGATGAGCTGGCAAATGCTTTTAAGAAACAATTGGTCATAAAACTTCACCCAAGATCCGATAAGACTATTTTTGAAAAAGTTATTGAAAACGGGGGTGAGATAACCTATGACTTTCCAATATCAGGTTACTATGTAGGTCACTATTCTTCTTTACTTGCATTAGCTGCAAACGAAAATAGCAAAGTGTTTCTACTAGAAATCAACAACGAGGAAATCCCTGAATATTTTAAAAACTCTGCTGATGGTATTTTCACAACGATGTCAGATTTAGTCTCCGCTTTAACGCAAAACACAACATCTTCTGCTTCCAAAGAGATATCCTATTATTTTGAGAATAAAGAACAACATCCTTTTGAAATAATTAGTGAGAAGATTACAAGTCTAACCTAAAACCATAAGGTTTAATGGAAATTTATAAACCAATACTACTTCAAGGCATTTCAACTTGCGCTTTATTGGTGTTCTTTATATTTTCTGTCCTTAAAAAATCATTTGTGCTAAAAGCAGTTGCTTTAGGCACATTACTTATTTTAATACTTGTTGTATTTATAAATAGAGACTATGGTGCAAATATTGATTTGCCGCTCTATATGGATTTTTATAAATATAATGTTGCCTTCGCTGACATATTCATCTCTAAGACCGCTTGGAAAGGAGATTTTTTGTTTTTTGGATTAATGCCTATATCCCACATTTTGGGCTTAGGGAAAGAGGACTACATTACATTTCAGTTAAGTCTAAGTATCACACTTACTTTCCTTGCTTATTTTTTATTTTTTAAAGACTCAAGGGCCCTAGTGTTTTTAGCATTATTTTTTATGCTTAACAGCTCCTCTTTTTATCTCATACAGGGTAATGTAATTAGGCAAGGACTATCCTCCTCACTTTTGTTATTGGGAATTTGTGCTAATACGGGGGCTAAAACAAACCTTTTTAAGGCAATGGCCTTTTTTAGTCACAAGGGAAGTTTATTCTCTTTTTTATCAGTTTTTTTGAATTACAAGAATAAGACGCGGATTTTAATTCTATCGCTAGCTCTCTTGATTGGATACTTTTCGATTTTTGTACACATCATTAATTTGTTCCCGCTACCTGAATTTATTGCAACTAAGCTTGAGTTTTATTCATCGTTTGAAAGGGCTTCCTCAAATTCCTTGATAAAATTAGCACTATTGATTTGCTTCAATATATTGTTCTTGTTTTTTAGGAATATCAATGTAGCATATGAAAAAGCATACTCATTTTTCTTTGTTTTTTCCGTTGCTGCCTTATTGTTGTTTAGATTTGATGGTATGTTTTCGCGACTTGTACTTTATACCGATATTTTTATTCCGATACTCGCTGTAGGATGCATACAGCAGTTTACGCTAAAAAAGAACAAAGTGATTGCGACCTTGGTAATGATAGGCTTAAGTTTAGCGTACTCGATTTATGTATTCAATCATGAATCCATTGTTTTTAACATGGGAGCATGTTTTTCAATCTAGGTGCTATGAAATTTAGGCTAAGTCCCGTTGTTTCTTTTCTGACTATCCTTTTGGTCTCGGGATGTGAAAGAACATCTGATACCACGAATCAATTTATTACGGATTTTTTAAACCAGAAATCTGTTCAAGTGTACAAAAGTGAAATCCAAAGGACAAGAGTAAATTTTTTCCCTAAGTCCAAAACTTTGGTTTATAGTTTTTGGAAGAAGGAAATATTTAATAAAAATGGCGATTTATTCTTACACCTTTATTTAAAGGACTCGGGCCTTTTGCCAGAATCGAGAAAGGAACATGGCTTCATTAACCTTTCAATCAAAAACGAAGATATACTAGTTATGGATTCTTTAAATTTTTATATCCTAAAGGACCTTGGCTCATACGGGGAATTAGATGGTTTTAGTACTGGACAATACATTGGCACTAAGAGAACCTGGTATGCGAAGCACCAAATTAAATCAGCCCCGCAAAAAAACACCGAAATAGTAAAGAACAAGGTAAGAATACCTAATAATGCCAAAGGGCAGATAGCCGTACCAGCTAATAAGATGTCATTTATAAACCATCTGGTGGTTACGGATGCCATTCCTATTTTCAACGAGAAAAATGCTTTGAATATATTTCTGAGCCAAGAGAGTCTTGAGGTGTATCTTACGTTTAATCTAGAGGCCGAATTTTTCAAGTACAACTACAGTCTTAGTTTTTTTGAAGAAATGGAAGGCGGTCTTGCTTTAGATGAAATACCACTCTTTAACCAGAACACATTAAGTTTAAACTTAGCTAACAATAAAGTGTCAGCAGTAAAAATTAAAGTTCCAAAGCAAGCCAAACGAATGGCATTATTACGTGAAGAATCTGGAAAGCCTACAGTGCTTTTTAGCACTTATATCGATTAGTATTTTTTAAAAATTTGCACAGAATTATAAAATGAAAAGTGTTGGGATATTAGGCAGATTGGATGTATTGAGTTTATCAATGGCATTTTGCATTTGCCTTTTACCATGGAGTGAGAAATGGAATACGATTAGCATAATTGTTCTTCTTACCGGGGTTTTGTTGGATATTGCCTTTAGGAAGCAAAGGTATAGCTTGGATTTGACGAAATTTTTTATAGGTGCCGGTATTTTTTTTGTTGCGCTTGCTTGGCTTCCTTTTTCGGATGACCTAGGTACTGGCTGGTCATACTTAGAGCGTATTTTAACGGCATTGTTCTTTCCTTTGCTCTTCTCGCTTGTGGGTAAGTATTATGCACTAGACTTACGATATATCTTTTTTGCCTTTTTGTCTTCATGCTTTATTAGATATCTCTATTTTTTAGTAGGCTTTCTTGATTTTGAGCTCCTATTCATTCTAGATTATTGGAAAGAAATTCTCATTCAGTTTAATCAGTTTTTCAAGGAAGAAGCGCTACATCCATCTTATTTTTCTATGTATTTAGGTTTCTGTTCGATTATTTGTTTTTACTTTTTTAGGATGACAAAATCTTCTGGCCTAAAAGTATTTTGGATCATATCCATGTTTGTATTTCTTTTTTTAAATCTTTCCTTAGCTTCAAAAATGCCTTTCGTTGCTACTATTTTTGCACTTGTTTTTGGGTTGTTTTTTCATGTATATAAAACAACTGATGTTAGAGGAAAGAAACGATATTTAGCGTTGTTAATAGCAGGGATAGTGATCTTTGGAACTTACGTTTACAAAGTACCTAATGCTATTAAGCAAGATATAGGGAATTACTATGATTATTTTTTTGAGAGGGATTTGGAAAATGCATTTGACTATGGTCAATACGGCACAACCTATTCCATAGATACTTGGAACAAGACCAATAGGATACATATTTGGAATTCAAGTATCTCCATATTAAAAGTTAATTTTTTATTTGGTGTAGGCACTGGAGACATAAGTAATGAATTGAACAAACAGTACATATTTGATAATCAACCCTATTTAGCTACTAAAGATGCTAATACCCACAATCAATATTTAGACTATTTGATTAAGTTTGGAATGTTTGGTTTTGCCGTACTGGTATTTTGCTTTTACGCCTATGTTAAAAAGGCTGTTGACACCGCTAATTTGATATATTTGATGTTTTTGATTTTAGTGCTAACTTGTATGTTAACTGAAAATATCTTGAGCAGGCAACTTGGTATTGTTTTCTTTTTTTTCTTCCAGAGTTTATTTTTCTTTTTAGAAAGTAATGATTTCATAAGGTTATCTGGTGGAAAGGCGTGAGAAGTCTCCCCAAACACTAGAGAAACAATGGAGCTGTTATTGAAATAAGACTTAACTTTGATGACGATAATTTATTAAAAAGAAGATACATCTAACGATAGGTGTCCTAATCGAGGACAGGAATGGTAAAGATAAGCAAGTCGTTCAACAGGCATTAGATTTTTAATTATAACGTAAGTGTTTATCATAAAAATAAATACTAAAACGACCGCAGTAAAACAGGATAATTCGATGAGTTGTTTCAAACTTCACAATCGATAAGGTTCAATTAAAAATTGATTCCCCTAGTAGTTTTTTAACGTAAATAATTACAATCGTTTTTGAAACAATTAGTTTAAAATAATTTAAATGGCTAGACGCTCTATATTAAACCCACTAGAACGTAAATTCATTCTTTTAATAGGAGATTTGCTTATAGTAATAGCTAGTCTCAATTTTTTTGTACAAGACGTTATAGATATACAATTTATTTCCCTTAAGCTAAATGTTGTAGTATTTAGCTTTGGAACCTTATCTTTCTTTGCGTTATCCTATATTTTAGATTTTTATAATTTACAAAGAACATTAAAGCGTAAGTACGTAGTATCTCAAGCTTTATATATTACCGCTTTATTTGTATTAACTGTATTTATCTTCACTCTGATACTTTTTGACGCGAGTTTTTGGATAAAATATTTGCTAATATTTTTATTGTTGACACCTATCGAAGTTGCGTTATGGCGGCTTTTTTTCGTAAATGTTTTTAGAATTTTTCCTACTACTAAAAATGTTTTGTTTATATATGATATCGATAATCAGTCAGAAGTTAAGGATGTCACAAATATTATTGATGGTGGTGATGAGGAGACTTTTTATAGGGTAAAATTAACCTATAATATCAATCAGCATATTCTTATAAGAAAGAATTTTTTAAAAGCAACGGACAAGATAGACTCTTGGATTATTAATGTTAAGAACTATAATGATCTCCCAGAAGATATTGAGAAGATGATGTTAAGAAGTATTCTAAAAGGGAAAGAAGTGATATCGTTTACCTCATTTTATGAAAACACCTATGAGGCATTGCCTATCCAATCCCATAACGATAGTTTTTATGAAATACTTCAACTTAGAAATAAAAAGATTAGGTATTTGCAAACTATTTTTGGCTTTGGTATTAATTTTACTTTAGCATTAGTCGTGGGGGTTGTTTTTTTAGTATGTACGCCATTTGTATGGCTATGTAATTTAATGTTTAACAGGGGGCCTTTGTTTTACACCCAAAAAAGAGTAGGGTTACATGGGAAGGAGTTTAAGATTTACAAGTTTAGGTCCATGGTTGTGGATGCAGAAAAGACTGGTGCTAAAATGGCAACAAAAAATGATACAAGAATTACACCTTTTGGAAAAATTTTAAGGGCGTTCAGGATAGACGAGTTACCTCAAATTATTTCTGTGGTAAAAGGTGATATGCAATTTATAGGGCCAAGGCCAGAGCGAAAAGTATTTGTAAACCAACTTAATGACCGTGTGCCTTTCTATGCTGCTAGACATTTAATTAGGCCTGGTATTACGGGTTGGGCACAGGTAAAATATAAGTATGGTGAGAACCTCGACGATTCAATCAAAAAATTGGAGTACGACCTTTACTATATCAAGAATAGGTCGATAACCTTGGACATTAGAATAGTATTTAAAACGGTAACAACAGTGCTGTTTTCTAGAGGAATGTAAGATGAAAAAAATATTAATAACAGGCGCAGCAGGTTTTTTAGGCTCACATTTGTGTGACAGATTCATAAAAGAAGGGTATCATGTTATTGGCATGGACAATCTTATCACAGGGGACCTAAAGAATATAGCACACCTTTTCCCTTCGGAACATTTTGAGTTTCATCATCATGATGTGTCCACGTTTGTTCATGTTTCCGGAAATCTAGATTACATTTTACATTTCGCTTCTCCAGCAAGTCCTATTGATTATCTGAAGATTCCAATACAAACATTAAAAGTAGGGTCTTTAGGAACCCTCAATTTATTGGGATTAGCGAAGCAAAAGGGTGCGCGAATTTTAGTTGCGTCTACTTCTGAGGTTTATGGTGATCCATTAGTGCACCCACAGACCGAGGAGTATTTTGGCAATGTAAACCCGGTTGGGCCTAGAGGAGTGTACGACGAGGCCAAAAGATTCATGGAGTCCATTACCATGGCTTACCACAGGTTTCATGGTTTAGAAACGCGTATTGCACGTATTTTTAATACGTATGGGCCAAGAATGCGACTTAATGACGGTAGGGTGGTTCCTGCATTTATGGGACAGGCTTTAAGAGGGGAAGATTTAACTGTTTTTGGAGATGGTGTACAAACACGCTCGTTCTGTTATATAGATGATTTGGTAGAAGGTATATACCGATTGTTATTTAGCGACTATGTAGAGCCAGTGAATATTGGAAATCCCCATGAAACAACAATTAAAGAGTTCGCAGAGGAGATTTTAGCATTAACAGGGGCCGATCAAAAGATTAGTTTTAAGCCGTTGCCAACAGATGACCCTACCCAACGACAACCAGATATCACAAAGGCAAAGGAACTGCTGGGATGGGAGCCCAAAGTAGACCGTTCAGAAGGACTTAAAATCGTATACGATTATTTCAAGTCGTTGAGTAAGGAAGAATTACAACGGAAAGAACATAGAAATTTTTCGAAAAGATAAATTATTAACGCTTGGCAAGAAAACTTTTGCCAAAATCCAAAAAACAAATGAATATTCTAATTTTAGGCGCTGGAGGTCGTGAACACGCCTTGGCTTGGAAACTTACGCAGAGTAAAAAACTACAAGAGCTTTTTGTAGCGCCAGGAAATGCCGGTACTGCCCAAATCGCAAAAAACATACCAATTGGTGTAAATGATTTTGAAGAGATAAAGCAGTTTGTGCTGACCAATGAAGTGTGTATGGTAGTTGTTGGACCAGAAGACCCTTTGGTCAACGGAATACATGACTATTTTCTTGAGGATCAGCAGCTACAATCAATTCCTGTAATTGGCCCACAAAAAATGGCCGCTACCTTAGAAGGTAGTAAGGAATTTGCAAAGAAATTTATGATGCGTCACCGTATTCCAACGGCGCGGTACGAAAGTTTTACAGCTGCAACCCTGTCGGAAGGTTTTAAGTTCATGGAAAAGCTGAGTCCGCCTTATGTATTAAAGGCAGACGGTTTGGCTGCTGGCAAAGGCGTAGTAATCCTAAATAACATAGAAGAGGCTAAGACAGAGCTAAAAGCGATGCTGTTAGATGAGAAGTTTGGCACGGCTAGTGCAACCGTTGTCATAGAAGAGTTTTTAGACGGTATCGAGTTAAGTGTTTTTGTCCTGACCGATGGTGTCAATTATAAAATACTGCCTACCGCAAAAGACTACAAACGGATTGGTGAGGGCGACACTGGACTCAATACAGGAGGTATGGGCGCTATTTCCCCTGTTCCCTTTGGTGATAACGCGCTAATGTACAAGATAGAGCAGCAAATAGTAAAACCTACGGTAGAAGGCCTTAAAAAGGACAAATTACCCTATAAGGGTTTTATATTTATAGGCCTTATTAAAGTTGGGGATAATCCGAAGGTAATAGAATACAATGTTCGCTTAGGTGATCCAGAGACAGAGGTGGTGCTTCCGCGTATTAAAAATGATATGGTGGAGTTGTTTGAGGCTGTTGCTAACGGCACGTTGAATGAGGTAGACCTGGAGATAGACCCACGAACTGCTGCAACGGTAATGACCGTTTCTGGTGGCTATCCAGGAAGTTATAAGAAAGGAAAGGAAATTACGGGAATTGACACGATTACCGATTCCTTAGTATTTCATGCAGGTACAATACAGAAAGATGGGAAAACAGTTACAAATGGCGGTCGTGTAATGGCAATCACCTCCTTTGGGAAAGATTTCAAATCGGCTTTGGAGCTATCGTACAAGAATGTAGGTAAACTTTCATTTGATGGTATAAATTACAGAAAAGATATCGGATTCGACCTATAATCCATTAGAACGTTAAATAACAAAAGCACCGTTTATCTTGGTTATAAATGACCAGTATAAACGGTGCTTCTGAGTTTCTATAAAAATCCTTACAAATAAGAGTGAGATGTACTAGACTTATCTTCCTCACCCGCATCATTATATTTTTTTAGTTGTAACATCCAATAAATAAAGGCAACGGACCCTATCAACATAAAAAACCAGTTGATGCTATTGGAGAGTGTCCAGCTTTCCATAAAACGTAAAACATCTAAGGGTGCAAACAATACATTTACAAATAAATCGGCAATACCTTCAAAAAATGACTTCATCTTATTCCTATATTTACACAGCAAAAATATAAAAATCATAGATGATTTCAAGCATTTTTGGAAAAACAAAACCTATTAACTTTATTATTTTACTGGGTTTTTTATTCCTTTTTTATTGGGCCGTTCAAATTTACCTGCTCCAAACCGATTTTTCGACCAACCAACTGGTGTTGGAAATAGGAATTTTATGTGTCCTATTGTTCAGCGTTTTTGTTGTTGATTTCATTGTAAATAGGAATAAGTTAACAGGAGCAAATTCTTACGCTATCTTTTTTTACACGCTATTGTTCGTTGTTTTTCCAGAATCGTTGGCAGACAGTAATGCTATCCTTTGTAGTCTGTTTCTATTGCTGGCAACCAGGAGACTTTTAAGTATCAAATCCTTAAAAGATATAAAGTCAAAGGTGTTTGACGCAACGCTTTGGGTTCTAGCTTCTAGTCTATTTTATGATTGGGCCATACTGTATATGCTCCTTACTTTTGTGACCATTTATATTTACGAGCCAAAGAACATAAGAAACTGGTTGGTAATTTTTTCCGCCACCTTCTCATATTTTATGGTGACATATATGGTTTTGATACTGGCTAATAACCCTGATTTTCTAAAATCCCATTATACTTTTACTATTGATTATGCTGCTATTTATCTTCCGAGATGGGATTTTAGTATTAAGGTGAGTGCATATATCATCATTAACCTTATACTGTCATTTTGGTCTTTTTTGGCCTTAGGGAAAGCGGGCACGGGTAAAACTATAACTATAAGGCTCGTCGCGTTGTCGTTTGTTATAGGGTTGCTGGTGAATGTATTGGTTCTTACAGAAAGTACTTTTGCCATCATGATTACCTTCTTCCCGTCTGTGATTTTTATTTGTAACTATATAGAATCTATAAAAAGGAAAAACCTTCTGGAATTGGCCCTTGTACTAAGTCTTGTAGTGCCTTTGCTTGCGTTTTTAGTGAAACTTTGGGTTGGATAATTAGAATTATATTTGTAAAAAAGTAGTCTTATGTTCAGCAAACTAGCAATTGAGATTTTTCAAGAAAGTATAGACAAGTATCATGTTAAGGATGATGTATATCAGTCTTTTTCCAACCCCTACCCAGCAGATAGTATTGAACATTTGTTATATCGAAAAAACTGGATAGACACCGTACAATGGCATTATGAGGATATAATTCGTGATCCGGAAATTGAGCCTAATGCAGCGTTGACCTTAAAACGAAAAATTGACTTCAGCAATCAGGACCGGACAGATTTGGTTGAGTATATTGATAGCTATTTTCTTAATAAATACCAATCGGTAGAAATTACTTCCGGTGCGACTATCAATACAGAGAGTCCCGCTTGGGCCATTGACCGACTTTCCATTTTGGCTTTGAAGATTTATCACATGAATGAGGAGGCAACACGGACGGATGCTTCTTCTGGACATTTAGAAAAGTGTAAAGCAAAACTAAACATACTATTAGAGCAGCGGGTAGATTTATCTACTGCTATAGACCAATTGTTAGCCGATATAGCATCAGGTAAAAAATACATGAAAGTCTATAAGCAGATGAAAATGTATAATGATGATGAGCTGAATCCTGTTTTAAGAAAAATCCCTAAGTCCTAAAGATTGCAAAACAACTGTCCAGTTTTGTCAGTTTATTTGACACTTAAAAATAATTAATTTTGAAACAGGGGCCAAAACATGAAGTAAGTATTCCCCCTTTTGGGGCTAGGGAACTTTTAGTCATCCGACTCTCTGCTATGGGCGATGTGGCCATGACCGTTCCTGTTTTACTTGCTTTGACCCAAAAATATCCCCACCTCAAACTTACGGTACTTACCAAGCCTTTTTTTGCACCTATCCTAGCTCAGATACCTAATGTCACAGTACATAAAGCTGAGGTAAAGGGAAAGCATAAAGGAATCTTAGGGCTTTGGAAACTATACCGTGAATTGAAATCAAGGAATTTAGGTGGCGTGGCTGACCTGCACAATGTCCTTAGAAGTAGTATTTTATCCCAATTTTTTAGGTTTCAGGGTTTCCCTGTTTTACAGTTGAACAAGGGTAGAAAAGAAAAAAAAGCACTCACGGCTGCCAACAATAAAGTGTTTAAACCATTAAAATCAATGCATCTGCGCTATGTTGATGTTTTTACAGCCTTGGGTTTTCCTATCGAACCTAGTAAGAAACATGTCCTTCCAAAAAAGAATCTTTCGCTGAACTTAAAAAGGACTTTTGGCGCTTTTGAAGATCCGTACATTGGAATAGCACCTTTTGCCGCATTTAAGGGGAAAATGTATCCATTGGAGTCCATGAAAAACGTCGTAAAAGAACTTAATACCCTAGGAACGCATCGAATCTTATTATTTGGAGGAGGACCAACGGAACAACAAGTGTTGGAATCCTGGGAAGTAGAACTGGAAAACTGCATAAGCGTAGTTGGCAAAATTAGTTTCAAGGAAGAATTAGCGCTTATTTCTAACTTAAAACTCATGGTGGCCATGGATAGCGGAAACTCACATTTAGCAGCTATGTATGGTATTCCAACGATAACCCTCTGGGGCGTAACACATCCATATGCAGGGTTCTATCCTTTTGGGCAAGACCCTAACAACGCGTTGTTATCGGATAGGGAGAAATATCCGTTGATACCGACCTCAGTTTATGGCAATAAATTCCCTGAGGGCTATGATAGGGCCATGGTTACCATAGCTCCGGAAAAAGTAATTCAAAAAATCATGGAGGTATTGTATGCGTCTAAATCTATGCCATAATTTGTTTTGCCTCAATTAACCTGAAGTATTGTTTAAGTTGACCCATAAAACGATATTTTCTTGCGCTGGGCGATGTTCCAGCCATTAGGGTTCGTATACCAAAATACGAGCTCATTAAGTAGGTGGCAACTGCCTCGCAATCTACGTGACGGTCCAGGTGACCATTAAATTTTCCTTTTTGTAGCGTAGAAACCAGGTTCACTTCCCATATAGAAAGAATATCGTTCAAGTGCTTCATTATGTTTTCGTTTCTTCCATTAAATTCGGATAAGAAATTGCTAAGAACACAACCAAAGTCCATTTCATTGTGTACTGCTGTTTCTAGCGCATCTTCAAAACATTGACTTATTTTTAGGATAGGGTTGTCATGACCTTCTATAGGTTCTATAAGTGTGCTATATACTTTTCTAGCCAATAGGTTTTGCACAATTTGAACAAAAAAGTCCTCTTTGGAATCGAAGTGATAGTAGAAAGCTCCTTTGCTCATAGAGAGCTCTTTTAATACATCATCTACACTAGTATTATAATATCCTTTTGAATAGAATAACTCTAAGCCTTTAGTTTGCATCCGTTGCATGGTAGCCATGCGTTTTAATGATTTTTCCATAATTTCAAGATTTGGGTTAATCCGACCATGTGGTCTATACAAAGAACCCTCAGATTGTATTTTGGAACAGGATATTTGGACGTATGCATGTAAATTATCGGTCAAAGTGTATAATATCGACGTACTACCTATAATTAGAAAAGAGTAACCGACCAAGTGGTCGGTTTAAGTGCTAAAATTGTACGACAACGGGAGACTAAAAATAGTAGTTAATGGTTTTCTAGTTTGATTTCTATCTCTAAATCGGGTAACTTTCCAGCAAGAGGACTCTTGTTATTGAATAATCATACCTAACGCTAACCTTAATGTATACCAAAAAAAACTACTCTGCTTTTCAATTGGCCTGGTGGACCCGTTTTGAAACGTTTCTTTTCATAGTAATTATTTCTGTTTGGGTTGCGCTGTATCATTTTTTTGATTTGACCTGGTTGAAAATTCCTTGGACGCCTTTGGCTTTAATAGGTACTGCAGTGGCTTTTGTGGTCGGATTTCAGAATAACTCGGCTTATGGCAGAATTTGGGAAGCTCGAAAAATATGGGGAGGTATTGTAAACACCTCACGCACTTTTGGGATGTTCGTTCAGGATATGATAACTAATGAATATACCGATAAGCCTATGTCGGATGAATTGCTACGTCAGGAAATGAAAACCCTAACATATAGACATATTGCTTGGATAACGGCTCTTAGACGAGCTATGCGAATGCCAAAAACTTGGGAAACGGCTGTAAACCATAGAACCAATAAGGAGTGGGATAACAAGCCGCCAGAATTAGGTTCCACTTTGGAGGAGGATATAAAAGATTATATCTCCAAAGAGGATTATGCATATGTCATGAGTAAAGATAACAAGCAAACGGCACTTTTGTATTTACAGTCCCATCACTTAAAAAAGCTGAAGGAGCAGGGCATACTTTGGGAATTTTCATTTTTGGAATTGGAAGCAGTACTTAAGGACTTATTTACGTTACAGGGGCAAAGTGAGCGGATAAAGAATTTTCCATATCCCAGGCAATTTGCTACCCTAAACCATTTCTTTATGTGGGTATTCGTGCTTTTATTACCCTTGGCACTAGTCCCTCAATTTGGGGAAATAGGTATTGAAATCGCGGAGAAAAGCCCGCTTATAGGAAAGTTCTTTGTTTGGTCCACTATTCCGTTTTATGTGATTGTAGCTTGGATATTCCATACCATGGAACGTATAGGTAGAACAGGTGAAAACCCATTTGAAGGAACGGCGAATGACGTCCCAATTTCTACCATTGCACGGGGAATAGAAATTGACCTAAGGCAAAACTTAGGAGAAACAAAGGAAGAAATACCAGTACAATTTCCTATGAAGTTTCACACACAGTTTTAGACAATAGGAATTCTTGTGAAACGTAAACCACCTTTTACTCGTTGTCGGTTAAATTGTTTTTAGATAGCTTCTTGATGAAATTTATTTACAGTTCTACGTTTATTCATATGATTTTTATACTGGAGTAAAAGTTCCCCCCTTTGGGACTAGGGAGCTTTTTTACGCCACCGTACCTTGACAACTACTACCAGCTCCAGCCGTACAACCATAACAATGTTGGGAAATGATAATATTCCTATCATTCAACAAATCCTCATTATAGTCTTTAATGTGTTTTACCTTACTGGCCACTTTTAAATCTAGCATCTGGTTAAAATCACAATCGTATAACCAACCGTCCCAACTAATGGAAATGGTATTGGTACACATCACATTGGCAACGGCAGATGGGTTATAGGCATCAACTAGCGCATACATATAGTCATCATAGTTCTCCGAGGCAATCAAATAATCCAAGAAACGGGCAATGGGTAAGTTGGTAATTGCAAATAAGTTATGGAATTGAATATTAAAATCTTCTTTCAATGCCTTTTTAAAGTCCTTTTCCATAGCAGCTTGATTACCTGGCAAATAAGCCCCCGAGGGATTATAAACTAAATCTAAACGCAATGAACTACCAGGCATGCCATAACCTCTTTCATTTAGCTCTTGTAATGCTTTAATTGATTTATCAAAAACACCTTCTCCTCTTTGCTTGTCCGTTTTACCTCTTGTCCAATGAGGCATGGAGGATATAACATGCACATTATGTTTTTTAAAGAAATCCGGGAGGTGATAGTACTTTTTATTAGCTCTAATAATAGTAAGGTTGGAACGAACGATAAAGTCTTTAATACCTGCTTTTGCGGCCTCTTCTACAAACCATTCAAAATCTGGGTTCATTTCTGGCGCCCCACCGGTTAAATCTAAAGTATGGGCGCCTGTATTTTTAATGACCTCCAAACATTGGGTCATTGTTTCCCGGGTCATTATTTCCTTACGGTCCGGACCGGCATCTACGTGACAGTGCTCGCAGACTTGATTACACATATAGCCTAGATTCAGCTGTAGAATCTCCAACTTTTTTGGACGTAAAGGGAAATGTCCTATTTCAGAAATCTTGTCTTTGAAATAAGGGAGTTCACCATCGGCGAATATACCTCCGTTCAAAATATCGAGCTGTGTATTGCTTTGTGCAAGCTCGTTTCCTGTTGCTTTTAATGATTTTGTAGCCATTTTTTTCAGTTTTCAGTCAGCAGTATCGGTGGGCAGTTTTAGCAAAATATATTTTTGCCTACTGCAACTTTGAACTGCATACTATTCATTTTTTCTTTTTACTAACTCTTTGTTCTTCAGATCCGTCAGGTTTTAGAACCTGATAGGTCTAAACATAAGAAAGGTTTAAAGCTCCCCTTTGGGAGTAAGGGGGATTCACATACTCAACTTATCATACTTATTCATCATTTGTACTCCGTGTACCAAGGTCGCTCCACTTTCAATGGCTGCACCTACATGAACTGCTTCCATCATCTCTTCTTTGGTTATTCCTTTTTGCAGGCCATCCTTGGTATAGGCATCAATGCAATAAGGACATTTGACCACATGCGAAACTGCAAGTGCAATCAAGGACTTTTCCCGAGCAGTTAGTGCGCCTTCCTCGAAAACGCTACCATAATAGTCGAAAAATTTAGTTCCGAGCTCCTCACTCCATTCGGTTATTTTACCAAATTTTCTTAGGTCTTTTGGGTCGTAATATGTATTTGCCATCTTATTCTGTATTTTTGGTTTTATAGTTCCTTTTTGTGAATGATCTAAATTAATGGGAATTCCTTGACCCATTTTTTCTAACTCAGGGAGTATTTCCATATTGTCCCATATCCCGGAGCCCAAGGTGTCGGCATATTCCTCGGGTAGATGGTTTTTGAACATTAATTGCTGCGCTGTGGAGTGGTCGTATTCAAAAGACCGATGAGTATAATTTAGTTTGCCCTTATCCAATTCCAATAGCATATACCAGACACGGGCAGTGCCATCATTTGCCGGCATACCAATAACGCCTGGGTTTAACCATAGCTTGTCTTTTATGGTTTGATGAAAAGGTAGACCGCAGTGCCCTGCGATAATCACATCGCTTTTGGTAGTTAAGAAGCACTCTTCTTTACTATTGTTGGCGTTAGATTTAAAGATAAATTCTGAGGTATTTCCATAATTACCATGTACCACGGTAACTTTTTTATTACCATAGTCAAAACTTAGATATTCTGGAATTTCAGAAATCCAGTCTAAAGATTCACGGGATAAATGACCTTTAGTAAACGGAAACCAGGTTTTGGAGAAGCCATCGCAGCGACTTCCTGCTTTAAATTCGCAACCACAATCTTCACTATCATTTGCTAGTTGTAACTCTACATTACCTGCTATGCTCAATGCTCCCCATTCTCGAAACAGTTGTATCGTTTCTTCTGGCTGTGCGCAATAACCGGTAATATCTCCGGTACTAATGCAGTTTTCGGGTGATATACCTTCTGTCTTTGCGATAGAAACAAGTTGCTTTAAAGCTTGAAGATTACTATATACCCCTCCAAAGAGCAATAGCTTTCCGCTTTTAGTACCTATATGTTTTATGCTCTCATCCATTTGGGTATAAAATAAAGTATGATACAACTGAGAATTCCCCAGAAATTGATCCAGAGTAAATCTCCATATTTTCCATCAGTAAATATTAAAGCGTTTGGAAATCCTTTGAAAACGAGCAAAAATCCGAATAAAATCCCACAAAAAACACTGAGATGAAAACTGATTTTAGGGGCAGTTCCTTTCCAAAACAGAAAAACTGGGGTCAATCCAATAACCATAGTTCCGCTGATGGTCGTAGCTGAAAGTATTTCAGCATCCAAAAATACGGGAATGGTGCCTAAAACTGCAATAACGACCATAGACCATCGCCCAAATTGGAGCGAATCCCCTAATTTCAAATCGATAGCCAATAATTTTGAAAAGGACGAAAATGTGGAATCCAGAGTAGAGGCAGCAGAGGTAATCATAATAAAATTTATGACCAACAATATTACTACCCCAAAAGCTTTGCCAACTTCAACTGCGGCCTGGCCTTGCATTCCTTGTGATTGCGCATAAACTCCGATTATACTGAAAAGTATAATACAAAAACCTCCTAAAATACTGGCCAATACAAAGCTTTTTAAAGTCACTTTTGGACTGCTTAAAAATCCCCTGTCCGTTAATACAGGATCATGAAATGGATAACTAAAGGATTGGAGGACTGCGGCAAAAAGCAAATTTAATCCCATATCAAAGGACCATACTCCCGAGCGAACTGCAGTATGAACCGTAAAATCAGTTTCTGAACCAAAGATGACAGTTAAAATGACGAGAAGTAATATGGAAAACAAGCCCATTTGCAACACATCTGTAAATATAGAGCTGCTCATACCTCCTTTAAGGACATAGGCTAGGGTAAGGGTAGTGAAAACTAAAATGGACCAGTAATAAGAATTGGTTCCTATATCCCCAAAATAAGAACCAATGACCATAGTGTTACTCCAAACTTCATTGAATAACCGAATGGCAATAAGAATGGAAAAAACTGCTACGGCTCCCTTTCCAAATTTTGAGCTTAGAAAGTGATGAATACTGGTGTAATTACCATGTAAGCGCATTTTGTAAATGATAACGCCTGCTACAGCAAAAGAAACATAGTACCCTGCATAGGCCACTCCTCCTACAATCCCATAATCTAGTCCTAAATTAGCAGCGTTGGTAATACTTTTGGCAAATATCCAAGAGATGATTAAACTCCCCATAAGCATAACCGTATTGGGGGTTTTCCTCTTTTGAACTGCCTTAAAAAACTGACTGGTATTTTTGGCCATTGGAGAAATAAAGAACAACACCAAACTTGATGCTATTACTAATCCCCATTGCCAAATTTTAATATCTACCATTTTTAAAACTTCGTAAATCAATACTCGATTTAATAACTTAATCCTCGCTTTGCGAGTCCCACCAGACTGCTATATTTATACTGTTGCCATCTGTATTTGCTGCTGCAGCACTATAATTCGTGCTATTTAGCGCCTCTTCTTCTGCAGGATAGGGCATACGTACTGGAATCAAATTATCATTTAAGCTTGCCGAAATAGTTTTTAATTGAGGAAACCCCGTTCTACGGAACTCAATCCATCCTTCGTATCCGTTAATCATATTAGAAATCCATTTCTGGGTAATGATGTTTTCCAATGCATCACCGTTGGTATAGGCTCCAGTACCTGTCAGATAATCTGTTGGAAGCTCTACTTGCCAATAATCAAAAGCTTGTGAAACGCCAATGTTATAAAGGGTTTGGGCGTCCGCAGCAATCAAACCTTTCTGTGCAGCTTCGGCGAGTAAAAAGTGTGTTTCCATGCTGGTCATGAAATTGGCATCCAAAACCCCCGTGTTTTCGCGGAAAATGGTGCCTGCCAAAGAATAATCAGATAAGGTAGCAGCATTTTGTGTTGCATCGATTCCATTCAACAAACCATTAAATTCTCCTGCATCACTGTTGCCGAACGGCCTAAATAATGTGGAAATTCTAGTATCGTCTAAATCCGTAAGGATTTCCGCCATAGTTTCAGAAAGCACAAAGTTGTTGAAATCACCAACTCTCAAACGGGCCAACCTAAAGTTATTTGGTTCCCCATCTGAAAAATCAAAAATGGCGTTTTCAGTATTGTCATCAATAAAGTTTCCCGCTTCAAAGATGGCTTGTAGTTGAGAAGAAACATCCATTTTATTGGAAATCCGTAGTAAATGTTTAATGCGTAAGGAATTTGCAAAGCGAATCCATCCCTGTAAATCCCCCTCAAAAAGAATATCCCCTTCTAGAGAAATACTACCGTTGTAATTTTCAATTGCTGCTATTCCTTTTTCTAAATTATCTAGAATTCCACCCTGATCCATATAAATAGATTCTTGTGGGTCATAAACAGGAGTTACTGTACCGTTATTTCCCTTAAAGGCTTCTGAATAGGGTACATCTCCAAATAAATCGGTTAATCCGGCACTCATGTATGCTTTAAGAATAAGCGCAGGTCCTTCATACACTGCAAAAGTTTCGTTTTCTTGGGATAGATTTAAAATGATTTCATTGTCTCGTAAGTTTTTATAAAAAATGGGCCACGGATTTCCTCCTAATTGTGGAGATTTTAAATTATGCCTATCAAAAAGATTAAAATCCAACGCCGTGGTATATTGACCTAATAAATTCCCAGCGGTAAACCCTTCATAGGACATTTGTTCCCCGTAATCATAAATGACCTGCCGTATTAATAGACTTGGCTGTATGGTTACAGGTGAATTTGGGTTCGTGTTTATTTCCTCAAAGTCTTGTGTGCAACTTGTAAGAAGTAAAACAACAAATAAACTATATATACATTTCATTTTCTTTCTCTTAAAAATTGAATCCTGCTTTAAAACCAAAACTACGGGTGGTGGCGTAAGACATATCTTCTACACCACTAATAAACCCTTGGCCTTGAACAGCTAATTGCTCAGGATCAAAATGTGGATTCTCCGTAATAGCGAACAAGTTTCTGCCAATGATTGATACGCTTAAGCTTGTATCTTGGTTAAATAAGCTGAGGTTATCAAATGTGTACCCTATGGAAAACTGTCTTAGCTTAAGGAAGGATGCGTCATACGTATTGTTCTCCTCATGGTTTCGATCATAAAATTGCCGGTAATAACTTTCTGCGCTTACGGCAACAGTATTTGGTGTAAAAACTGGATTTTCCACTGTACCTATATTTACAACACCTTCTGGAACTATACCGACTTCTGGTCTAAAAGAGGTTTCTGCCAGTTGACCACCCACATTTCCTAAAGCTCTTGTACGCGAAACAACGATGCCGCCTTGACGCCAGTCTAATAGAAATCCTAAATTCCAATTTTTGTAGGCAAATTGATTACTAAACCCTAACATAAAATCAGGGTTATAGTTCCCTAATTTTTGAAGAGTATTATCTGGAATGAATCTGCCCTCATCAGTGAGGATAAAATCACTAGCATCATTTTTTAAATACCCCGTTCCATAAAGGTCTCCGACACGACCTCCTTCTTCAACCTGTAAAAATACCGTTTGGTTTTGGCTGTCATAAATTCTGGAGTAAGCCAATGTAAGTCTACCATCGTCTTGCGGTAAATCCTCTACGGTGGCTCTGCTTGTACTGAAATTCAGGGTGCTATTCCACTGAAAATTTTCTGAAATTATAGGGGAAATGCCTGCTATGATTTCTATGCCCCTTGCTTTTACCTTTCCGCCATTTACAACTTGTTGGTTAAAGCCAGAAGATATTCCAATGGGCAGTGAAATAATTTGATCTTCCGTTATGGCGTTGTAATAGGAAATATCAAAACGTAATTGGTCACTGAAAAATCGTAAATCTGCACCTATCTCAAAAGAAGACGTAGTTTCTGGTACTAAATTGGGATTCGCAATAATGTTTTGATTGCTAAAGGTAGGCTGACCGTTAAAAGGTGTTTGTGCCACAAAAGCACCTGTGGTTTGATATGGATTTGTATCGTTACCTACTTGGGCCCAACTGGCCCTAAGTTTTGCAAAAGAAACTACCTGAGGTAGATTAAGTATTTCGGATACAATAAAACTACTGGAAAATGACGGATAAAAAAATGACGTGTTATCTACCGTAAAAGGGGTGGCCAAAGCACTAGACCAATCATTTCTTCCTGTGATGTCTAAAAACAGAAAATCCTTGTAGCCAAACTTTACTAAGCCATAGAAACTATTGATACGTTTATTAGATTCAAACTCGAAGACTTCAATTGGGGATGCACCATTAGAGAGGCGAAAAATACCTGGTTGTGCTAAACTTGTGGTTTGTGCCTGTGACGTAAAAGCTTTCTGGTCTAATCTATTCCCTCCTACAGAAATAGCAACCTTGAAATCATTGAACTGATTGGTATAGTTTAATAAAAAATCCGTGTTTATTTCCCTAAAAAACACATTGTGCTCCGCGTAACCCCCATTTTGAAAACGATTAGAGCTGAATGCTCGGCGCAGTTGACGTAACTCACTGGAGTAATCCATTCCAGAGCGTATGGTTGCCGTTATTTGGTCTGTAATGTCATAACTTGCGGATATATTTCCGAAAACACGATCTCGGTTAAATGAATTACGGTTTTCATTTAATATAAAGAAAGGGTTGTCAAAAAAGGTATAGTTATAGGAATATTGTTGTACGCCTTCTAAACCTGGTTGCCAATAATCACGGAGGCTATCTATGTTAAGGGAACGTGGCCCCCATGCTACTAAGGAGTAATTAACGTTTTCCGATCCATACCCGTTAGAAGGGCGGTTATCGCTTTGCGAATTCACATAACTAAGAGCCGAGTTGATACTTAGTTTATCTGTTGGCATAAACCCTAATCGCGCACTTACGGATTGCCGGTCTAGGTTTACCCCGGGAATAATGGACTCGCTTCGTAAATCTGTAAAAGAGAGCCGGTAATTTCCTTTATCAAATCCGTTGGAAATCGCAATATTGTTTATGAATGTAGTCCCAGTATTATAAAAATCCTTCAAATTATCAGGATTGGAACGGAACTCCGTTGGGGTAATGGGCAAACCACTATATAATGCGGTATCTCCTCCACGCACCATAGTACCATCGGCTAAAGTAACCGGACTGTCAAATTGGGGTATTAAGTTGCCTGCGTCCAATCGCGGTCCCCAGCTGTAGGTAATGTTATCACTGGTTCCACCACCAAGTCCGTCAACAAACTCGAATACGCCAGATTGTCCTTGTCCATATTCATTTTGAAAATCGGGTAAACGGAAGGCAGAGTCTACAAAAAAACTGGTATTGTAGCTAATACCAAGGCCTTTCGTATTTTTACCGCTTTTGGTTTCTATAACGATAACACCGTTAGATGCGCGTGTACCGTAGAGTGCTGCGGCACTGGGCCCTTTTAAAACAGATACTGCTGCAATATCATCAGGATTCACTTCCATGGCACCGTTTCCAAAATCGATGGCTTGAAAACCTGCTGCCGCCTCATTGGTAAAGTTGAAGACGGAATTATTATTAATAGGCACACCATCTACTATAAACAAAGGGTTGTTGTTGGAAAAAGAAGATTCCCCACGTATGGTGATCTTAGATGATGAACCTACACCAGTTGCTCCTTGGTTGATGGTTACACCTGCTAATTTTCCAGTCAAGTTATCTAAAAAGTTAACCGCTTTTACCTCGGTTACTCCTTTAGCATCGAGGCTTTGTACCACATAACCTAGTTCTTTAGTTTCTCTTTTTAGGCCTAAAGCTGTTAACACAACTTCATCTAATTGTTCGGAGGATTCCAGTAAGCTTACGTTTATAACAGATTTGCCATTAATAGGAACATTTTGTGTTTCATAACCTAAAACCGAAAATTTTAAAACGCCTGAGGAGTTGGGGATGTTTAAGCTGTACTTTCCTTCATCATTTGATAGGGTCCCTTTATTTGTGCCAATCAATTGTACATTAACAAAGGGAATCGGTACGCCATTGGCTTCCGTAATGGTACCAGAAATAGTTTCTTGTGCAATTGTAATAGTCGCTATAAATATAGTTATAGCCAACAATGAATACTTCATGTAGTCGTATAGAATGTGTTAGTTCTTTAGATGGAGTTGTCCATCGTTTCAATAAAACTTAATAATGAAGTAGTAGTGGTGACCCTTTGTTAAAAGATCGTCGAAGAAAAATGATATAGAGAATAGAAATTATAACCGTTTGATGCTTCTTTTTTAGCTGTAGCAATAGCGTCAACAAGTATAATAGGGTATACGAAATGGATTTTCTGAAAGATGCGAGTCGCTTTACATCTTTAAAAGTATCAATATCGCTAAGCTTAGGTAATTGATGTAGAATCCTATCCGCTAGGTCTAAAAGTGTCGAAACTCTATTAAATAGGCTAAATCGCTGCCAGGGTAATCTTTTAAAGGTTTCCTGGTCAAAGTTAGATTTATGGATACCCATTAAGTAAAAACCACCATCTAAAGACGGTCCTAATACTGTTTTTCCTTCGTTTAAGGCAGCATTTGCTTTGAGCAAGTGCGCTGTTTGTAGTTGAGGCGTGTCATTACCTATAGTAATGATATTCTCAAAACCGTTTTGGAAAACCTCTTGTATAGCGTTTGTGAATCGCTCCCCAAAAGAAGACCCTTGTTGCTCTTTGTCTGAAATATGGAAGAAGGGCAGTCCTGTTGCTTTTACTTTTTGAAGGGTATCTCGGGTAAGCCCTTCAAATAAAAGTTCGCCTTTTGGAATCGCTTTGTGTGCCAATTCTGTTTGGGCGGAATTGGCAAAAACCAGAATGGCGGTATTCTTAGTGTGATACAACAGGTTTATTTATGCTTGTCTAGGTAAACTTACGATAAAAAGGATACTTGGGTTTGGTCGTAGGCCTAAAAAGTTCATTACAAATTATGAACTAGTATTTTTTACAGAACCGACGAACTGGTTTGTTTAACGTTTTATGGCGGAACGGTGTTCAGGCAGAATTATCGTTTTATGAAACAAAAGAAACGTTGAAATTCAGAAAATCAATTATATTTAAGGGATACGGAGGTATTACCGACTGACTAGTTCAAAGTTTATCCAATTAATTTGATGTAGAGCAAGCTTGTTTCGTCTTAAACGTTCTACTTTTGCAGCACAATAAAACCTATGGAACCCGTAACGTTACAATCTAAGTCAATTGGTCTTGTATTATCCGGTGGTGGCGTCCGTGGTATGGCTCATATCGGAGTCATAAAGGCCATGGAGGAGTTTGGATTGGATGCCAAAATTGTTGCAGGAAGCAGCGTAGGTGCTTTGATAGGAGCGTTGTATGCTAATGGAAATTCTGTATTGGATATGATGCGTTTTTTCAAGGAAACACCGTTGTTTAAATATAATTTCTTTGCCCTGGCCAAACCTGGTTTGATAAATACTGAACGCTATATCGATATTTTCAAGGATTATTTCCCACATGATAGTTTTGAGGACTTAAAAAAAGAACTTCATGTTGTGGCTACAAATCTAGAATTAGGCCAAGAAGAATTTATTACGAAAGGGGAGCTTATAAAACCTTTATTGGCATCAGCGGCATTACCTCCGGTTTTTAGCCCGGTCAGTTATAAGGATATGTTGTATGCTGATGGCGGTATTATGAACAATTTTCCTTCTGAACCCGTTGTTGGTAAAGTCGATTTTGTGATTGGGAGTAATGTATCCATCGTATCCAAATCGCAAAAAAAAGACCTTAATAACTCTATCCAACTAACTGGAAGAGTTACTGGCTTAATGATTTACGCCATTAACAGGGAAAAAATTGATAGGTGCAATTTAATCTTTGAGCCGCAGGAACTGGAACATATTGGTATTCTAGACAGAAAAGGTTTAGAGAAAGCCTATGCAATAGGGTATGAAACTGCAGTAAGGGAGTTTGAAAAGGGCAGTCCCCTCTAGCCCTGCAAGAGGGAGAACGCTTACTCGGATGTTTAGTTGTTCGTCAAGAATTTGAATACTGCCAATAATGGCAACAATGTTCCATGTAGCCTATAGCAACACCCCCTTTGGGTGCTAGGTGGCTGCCGTCTTTTTTAAACATCATCATAGTCTACCGTTAAGGTAGCTGTAGTAGGATGTGCTTGGCACGTTAGTATGTATCCATCTGCAATTTCACCATCGGTAAGGATTTGGTTTTTTACCATTTCTGCGTGTCCTTCTTTTACTTTGGCAATACAACTGCTGCATACACCACCTTGGCAGGAATAGGGTGCGTCTATGTTTTCCTTGAGGACGGCATCCAACACCAACATTTTTTTGTCCATGATGATATCAAACTCTTCATCGTCCACAATCACTTTCACCTTTGTTTGCCCCTCAGCTTCAATAGGCATTTCCTCCTTTATTTCAGAGGCGGTAAATAGTTCAAAATGTATTTTATCTTTCGGCACATCATTTTCAACCAGTGTATCCGTAACCAAATGAATCATTTCTTCCGGACCGCAAAGATAGTAGTCGTTAAAATTGACATCCTTATGCTTATTCTTTAAAGCGTAGTTAACGGTTGCTGTATCTATTCGCCCAAATAAAGCCTTGTCTTCTCTCGCCTGAGTAGTTGTGAAATAGACAAAAAACCGATTGGTATAGTCTAGTTCTAGTTTTACCAAATCGGTATAAAACATGGTCTCCTCATAAGATTTGTTCCCGTACACCAGCACAAAAGTATTTTTTGGATTACTGTCCAACACGGTTTTGGCAATACTCATAATTGGCGTAATACCACTGCCAGCGGCAAAAGCAGCTATATTTTTTACGTTGGACGATTTAAAGGTAAAACGGCCTTCTGGAGGCATTACTTCCAGCACGTCCCCTACTTGGAGCTTCGTGTTTGCATAATCAGAAAATCCGCCACGATCTACTTTTTTAATACCTATGGTGATATCTGCCGCAGAAGGTGCAGAACTTATGGAATAGGCTCTGCGTAGTTCGGTTCCTTTTATCTCTTTTTTAATTGTGATGTATTGTCCTGCAGTAAATGCAAAGTCTTGCGCAAGATTTTTTGGAATTTCAAAAGTTACTGCTACGGAACTTGGGGTTAATTTTTTGATTGCTTTTACGGTTAGCGCATGAAAATCGGCCATAATTTCTTTCTTCTTTAAAGTAGAATGCAAAATTAAGCAATGAGATACCGATACAAAACGGAAATTTCAAAAAAACATACATAGAACTCTTATGCATAGGGAAATTATGTATATTTGGATTTCAGACAATAGCCATGGCAAATTCAAAATTATATAAAGGCAGTTTAAATACCATAATCCTAAAGATGTTGGATGAAGAGGGGAAGATGTATGGGTACGAGATTACTCAAAAGGTGAAGGAACTCACAAAAGGGGAGCTGAAAATAACCGAGGGCGCGCTGTATCCGGCATTACATAAGTTGGAGGCCGAAGGTTTGTTGGATGTTGAGGTGGCGAAAGTGGACAATCGGCTTCGAAAATATTATAAACTCACGGAACAGGGGCAAAAAGAAACGGTAAGCCGTTTGGCAGAATTAGAGGAGTTTATTCGCAGCATGCAGCAATTGGTGAACCCGAAATGGAGTATTAATTAAAGACAGGTTATATGAAACTGAACCAAGGCCAACTAGCTAATATAGAAGGATTTTTGAATCGAATGGAACTTACCCAAATTGATTTAAGGAACGAAGTTCTAGACCATATGTCTGCAGGTATTTCTGAAGGCATGTTTAGTCAGCAGCTTACTTTTGAAGAAGCCTTTGCCATAGAGAAACAAAAATGGCGCAATGACTTACAAAGTCATTCCAGCTATTGGCTTGGTCTTTTGTGGATGGGTCCCAAGATCGTGATTCAGAAATGTGTCAAACAGACTAAAATCATGTATCTAAAAGCAGCCTTACCCGCTGTATTAGCCCTTCTGGTTTTCTATAGCACCAAAAATTTCTGGTCTGAGCAAATGTTAATGCTGGTAAATTCCCTTATTGGAGTTGTTTATATAGGTCTCTTTCTGCTCTTATTAATTTTAAAGTATAAAATGAAGCACTCGGGGTATCAAACGTCGTATAGTTTTCTCTTTAAAATCAATGCCATTACCTTTTGTTTATTGTTGGTCCTATACAACCCCATTATTAGCGATATTTTAAGTTTGGAAAAAGAAGGTTCTATTGCATATGTATCTTTATTTGTCCATGCCTTTACGCTCGCTTTTTCTTGGTTTTTTGTTCAGTTTTATAAGTCTCATCGTAAAATTCAAAAAATGGGGATAGCATGAAACTGAACCAGGAACAAATACAATATATAGACAACTATCTTCAATTTATTGGGGTTAAGTTTATTGATGTTCGAATCGAACTTATAGACCATCTTGCATCGGAATTTGAAACGGAATCCGAGTATGTTTTATTAGGTGATTTTTTAAAAACAAAAGGAAACTTTGCAAGAAAATTTGAAAAACAATGGGATAGAAGTAAACATTGGGGCTATCAGAAATCACTTCTGAAAAGGATAATGAGTTATTTTAGTTCTGTTAAAAACGTTTTCATTGTGCTGATGATTGGTTTCTCAATATTACTTTCAATTGTAAGTTTAGGAGAAACTGTTGTCAAATTGTTATTCTTTATGAGTTTAATAACACCTCAAATAATTTATATTTATTTAGGATATAGGCCAAAAGGTATGCATAAAAAAATATTATCAGCTAAATATATGGGTTCTATTATGGCTTTCCCATCCATGTTTTTGTACTTGTTGGGGTTAACTATTCCATTACTTAAAGAAAATACGATATGGTTTTTCTTTTATTGGTTTGCAGCTATAGTCTTCAATATTGCTGGCATACAGGAAGTGCTAAAATGTAAAAATCAAATAATAAAAAACTATAGCGATTTGCTTAAGAATTAAATGACCCTTACCAAATACCAAATACAAGAACTCTATAAATTCACAAGAGCCCATTATGTAGAACACTACGACCTGCAGACCGAACTTGTTGACCATCTCGCTAACGGTATAGAGCAACTATGGGAGCAACAAACAAACTTAAGCTTTGAAACGGCCAAGGAATTGGAATTTAAAAAGTTCGGAATCTTTGGTTTTATGGATGTAGTGGAGAAGCGAAAAAAGGCAATGGAAAAAAATACAGGGCAATTCTTTGGCGTTATTTTAAACAATGGTGGTCTTTTCCTAAAATGGTAGGATTAATTTTGGCGATAGCTGCAGTTTTCACGGTTTTAAATTTTATTCCCAAAGGGGATATTAAATTTGGATCGGTTGCAGGTGTATTTTTTGCATTAGCTCTGCATATGTTCATTAGGGCCTATCGGTTAAAAAAGCGAGTAAAAGTTATTTCGAGGAAGTGGATGTTGCAACAGATGATTTATGAACAAGGTTTCGCGGTGCAGTTGTTCTTTCTTCCAGTTCATTTTCTAAATCTCGCTAACAATCAGGGTTTGCTGCAAAGTACATACGGGCAATTACTTGCGGCTTTTTTAATCGTAATAATAGCAATTGCCTTAAAGATTTGCGGGTACACCATCCCCTCAAAAGCCGAGGAACTATTAGCAGAAACCTACCCAGAATACAAATTTCAATAGAAAATGTAACAAAATTCAATTATTACTTACCAATCATAAGAACGTTAAACCAACCGACTATGTTCAAACTTTTTACCGGACTTCAATGGAAGTCATTTTTTAGATCCGCTACCTTTGGGAAGAGCCTGGGTCTTAAAATCTTAATGGGATTCTTTGGTGTGTATATGCTTGTTTCCTTGGCAGGTGCAGGGGGCGGAATGTATTTTATACTTAAAAAGATTTTCCCGGACCAAAGTCCTATGTGGACCATTAGTCAGTATTTTATATACTGGGTGCTCATAGAACTGTTCTTGCGCTACTTTATGCAAAAGCTACCGGTGATGGATATTAAGCCTTTCCTGACCACCCCTGTAAAGAAAAGTGCTATTGCGCATTATATTTTGGGTCGCTCCGGAGTGTCTATTTACAACTTGTTATCCCTATTTTTCTTTGTGCCCTTTGCCATAGTGCTTTTATTTCATGGCTATCCTGCACTAAACGTGATATTGTGGGTCGTAGCCATTTTTGCTATCGTACTTTGTGTGAACTATATAAACCTGCTCATCAACAAGAATGATAAGGCCTTGATCGCCATTGGTAGTATTATTGTCTTCGGCTATGCGCTTAATTATTTTGGGGTTTTTGACATTAAAACGTTTTTCGCTCCTATTTTCCATGCCTTGTATGCCTATCCCATAGCCGCTTTGGTTCCGGTTGGGCTTGCCATACTTATCTACTATATCAACTATAAGTACTTGTATACTAAAATCTATTTGGATGCCACTTTAAAACCGAAATCTGTCGAAGCAAATACGAGCGACATGGCATGGGCCAAGAAATTCGGTGAAATGGGACCGTTCTTGCAATTAGATTTGAAAATGATATGGCGTAACAAGCGCACCAAGAGCCAAGTGTTTATTTCTTTATTGTTCGTTTTTTACGGATTGATATTTTATACACAGGACATCTATGCGGATATGGTACCTATGAAAGTATTTTTAGGGGTCTTTATGACGGGTATTTTCCTGAGCAATTTTGGACAGTTTATCCCAGCTTGGGATAGTAGTTATTATTCCATGATGATGTCCCAAAATATTCCGTTGCGTAAGTATTTGGAATCCAAAGCCAGTTTAATTTCGGTAAGTGTGGTAGTGATGTTTTTATTGACCATCCCTTATGTATACTTTGGTTGGGAGGCCTTGGCTATTAATTTTGCTTGTGCGATGTATAACTTGGGAGTGAATATACCGGTCATTTTATTTTTCGGTTCTTTTAATAAAAAACGAATTGAACTTGATCAGAGTCCGTTTGGGAATATGCAAGGCACCAGCGCTACGCAGTTTTTGATTATGCTTCCTGTTTTGGTTGCCCCAATAGTGCTCTTTTCTATTTTTTACTACGCGATTTCTTTCGAGGCTGCCATTATTATTTTAACTGTTTTGGGTGTCATAGGATTTGCCATGAAGAATTACTTGCTAAATCTTATAACGGAACAGTATCGAAAAAAGAAATACGGTATGATCGCCGGTTTTAAAGAGAAGGCGAGTTAATACTATAATCAAGCAGTAAGAATTTAATTAAAACAACTACTAACATTTACTTTACTAGAATGATACGAACTGAAAAACTAACCAAAACCTACGGAAAGCAAACCGTATTGGATATTGAACATTTAGAAATTCCCAAAGGACAGAGTTTTGGTTTGGTGGGCAATAATGGAGCGGGTAAAACAACGTTTTTTAGCCTTTTGTTGGATTTAATTCAACCGAGCTCTGGCCACATAACCTCCAATGAGGTACAAGTAAATACCAGTGAAGCTTGGAAACCCTTTACATCGTCTTTTATAGATGAGAGTTTTCTAATAGGATATTTAACACCAGAGGAGTATTTCTACTTCATTGGAGACCTGAGAGGAGCGAATAAAGCCGATGTGGATGCCTTATTGGCCAACTATGAGGACTTTTTCCACGGCGAAATTTTAGGTCAGAAGAAGTACCTACGGGATCTTTCTAAAGGAAATCAGAAAAAAGCAGGTATAGTGGCCTCTTTTATTGGCAATCCGGAAGTGATAGTTTTGGATGAGCCTTTTGCCAATCTGGATCCCACCACACAAATAAGGCTTAAAAGTATTATCAAAGACCTGGCGGCCAAGGATAATGTAACTGTGTTGGTTTCCAGTCACGATCTAATTCACGTAACTGAGGTATGTGAACGTATTGTAGTTTTGAACAAAGGCGAAGTAGTAAAGGATATTCAGACTTCTACCGAAACCTTAAAAGAACTGGAATCCTTTTTTGCTGGATAAACACCTATGTGTTCACTCTTAAAAATGCACTTTATCGATAAGTACCTTACCTAAGCTAAACCGACTGTACAGTCGGTTTTTTGTTACAATGTATTTCATAATGTGAAACCTAGCTCGGATGGCTAACCAAAAAGCACCGACAAAATACGCTAAATAGCCTTCCGATACTTAGAATTTAGAGCAAAACAGACCATAGGGTTTATTTAGAATGCGACCCTATCTGGGTATTGCGGAATTTTTGGAGTATTTAAATCATCTTTTTATCGATGAACTACATAATAATATGACCATTTTTAAGTTAACCATACATACGTATAGATATAATCTTGAAGTTTCAAATCAAATACATTTCGGTCCTGCTTTTAGGAGCAATCATCTTAAACGGGTGTTCCACTAAAAAAGACGCTGCGTTAAACCGTAACTGGCATGCTTTAAACACCAAGTATAATACCTTGTACAATGGCAATATTGCTTTTGAAGAAGGTCGGGTTACGCTAAACGAGAGCTATAAAGACGACTATTGGGAAGTTTTACCAATAGAACGTTTAGAAGTTTCCGGGGAGGTAAAGTTAGATTCAGAAGATAACAATCCAAATTTTTTACTTGCAGAGGATAAGGCTACTAAGGCAATTCAGAAGCATAGTATGGATATCAAGGACGAAGAGCGCAATCCCCAGACCGACGAAGCTTTTCTGCTCTTGGGAAAAGCACGCTATTTTGATGAACGTTATATCCCGGCTCTGGAGGCATTCAATTACATTCTAAACAAGTATTCGCAAAGCGATAAGCTAAATGAGGCCACTATTTGGCGGGAGAAAACCAATATTAGACTGGAAAACGAAGACTTGGCCATAAAGAACCTGAAGCGCCTCATGAAATATGAGACCTTAAAAGACCAGGAATATGCAGATGCCCGCGCTATGCTGGCTCAGGCCTATATTAATCTTAATGCGCCAGATACGGCCATACAGCAATTAAAAATAGCATCGTACTACACAAAAGAAAATCCCGAAAAAGGGAGGTACTATTACATTATAGGTCAGTTGTACAATCAATTAGGCCATAAAGACAGTGCGAACTATGCCTATGATAAAGTGATTGAGTTAAATCGAAAATCGCCAAGGGTATACATGATCAATGCCGAAATCCAGAAAATTAGGAATACGGTGATCACCGATGACAATAAGTTGGAAGTGTTGGAATACCTCACTTGGCTTGAAGAAAATCGTGAAAATCGACCGTTTTTGGATAAGATCTTTAGGCAAGTGGCCGAATTTCATTTAGAACAAGGCTCGGACAGCTTGGCTGTTGCTTATTTTAACAAATCCCTTAGGGCAACTCAAAACACGCCTAAGCTGAATGCCCTTAACTATGAAAACCTTGCAGAATATAACTTCGACCGTAATAGTTATAAGGATGCAGGTGCGTATTACGATAGCGTTTTACCTAATCTAGATGAGAATACCAAGAAATTCAGAACCATAAGCAAGAAGTTGGATAATCTAGAGGACGTAATAAAATATGAAGATATCGTACAATACACGGACAGTGTCATTACGCTCTACGAATTACCGATAGATGATCGTATTGCTTATTTTGAAAACTATATCGCTGAGCTTAAAATGGCCCAAGAAGAGGCACAGAAAAAGGAAAAGGACAAGATAACCGAAGGTTTTGCAGCATTTACAAAGAGCAAGGGCGGCAAGCAGAACAAGGGTAAATTCTATTTTTACAACATTACAAGCCTAGGTTACGGTCAGAATGAATTTAAGAACAGATGGGGCAATAGGGAATTGGCAGATGATTGGCGGTGGTCCAATAAAGCAGTAGCTAGAGCTTCCGAGGCCATTGGAGAACCGGTCGCGGAATTGCCGACCGATGCAGAACTGACCGAAGACAAAAAATTTTCCTTGGATTTCTACATGGATCGTGTTCCCAAAGAAGTTTCGATTATCGATAGCCTAAGGACAGAACGCAATTTTGCAAACTATCAACTGGGGTTAATTTATAAGGAGAAGTTTAATGAAAATCTATTGGCGTCGGGCAAGTTGGAGAATGTATTGGCCTCCAACCCAGAGGAGCGTTTGATTCTTCCATCTAAATATAATTTGTACAAAATATACGAGGAGGAAGGTAGTCCGTTAATGGTTACAATGAAAGCGGATATCATAGCAAATCATTCAGATTCCCGCTATGCAGAGATACTCTTAAATCCACAAGCGGTATTAGCTAACGATTCCGATAGTCCGGATAAACGCTATGAAGCGCTGTATGCAAAGTTTAATGACCAGGAGTTTCTTCAGGTGATAACCGCATCAGAAGAAAACATAAATAGATTTACGGGTGATGCCATTGTGCCCAAGTTTGAGATGTTAAAGGCCAACGCTATTGGTAGGTTACAAGGATATGAGGATTTTAAAGAGGCCTTAAACTATGTAGCGCTCACCTATCCGAACAATCCAGAGGGGAAGAAAGCGGAACAGATGATATCCGAACAGTTGCCCAAATTGGAGCAAAAAGAATTTTCACCGGAGACCGACTCTAAAGGAACGTCTAATTGGAAGGTAATGTTCCCATTTAAACGAAGCAACAATGAAAAAGCCTTAAAATTAATGGAGCTGTTAGAGAAATCCATCACAGACCTTAAATACAGAAATAGTGTATCCAAGGATATTTACAATTTAGAAGATCAATTTGTAGTGGTTCACGGGTTTAAATCCAAGGAATTTGCACTTGGTTACGCCGAACTACTAAAAAACAACAGGGATTACCGCGTTGCTGACAAGAATTTTGTAATTTTATCGGATAACTATAAGGTAATTCAGATACACAAAAATTTACAGGATTACCTTAATACGCTTATAACCCCAAAACCCTAAATCCATGTTTTCAGATAAACAAAAACCTAGAGCTATGAACGAAGTAGGAGGACAACCCAACAGAATAGAGAAAAACACGAAGATTAAAGGAGATATCATTTCCGAGGCAGATTTCCGTATAGACGGTAAATTGGACGGTAATGTAAAAACATCCGGAAAAGTAGTAATCGGCAAGGATGGCTATATACATGGCAAGGTAGAATGCGTAAATGCAGATATAGAAGGCAGCTTTAACGGCGAACTTTTAGTGTCCGATTTATTATCCTTAAAATCCAGTGCCGTCATAGAAGGAACCGTATCTGTTAGTAAACTTGCCGTAGAGCCAGGAGCCACGTTTAACGCTTCATGTACCATGAAAGGGAGCGGAAGCGCTATCAGCTCAAGTTCGGGAAGTTTCAAAGGTAAAAATGAGCCAGCAAAAGCCTCGTAAAGACAACAAGGGTCTAAGGACCGCAGCAAAACTATCGGGAATTGCAATACAGATGGGAGCCACTATATATCTAGGGAACTTGCTGGGTTCTTGGTTAGATGGTGAATTCGATAAAACCTTTTGGGAGACTACCTGTACACTTCTAGCTATTTTTTTATCTATGTATTCCGTAATAGTTCAGGCAAATCAACTTAATAAGTAGGATTTGATAAAGACATTGGCCGTGTATTTGTTATTTTTTGGACTGCTTTTGGGTTTGAGCATAAGTGTTCACCTTTACCTGTTAGGTGAAAAGATTAATGATGTAAGCTTCTCGTTAGTTTATGTTTATCTATTTCATGCCATTTTTTCGTTTTTATTGTGCAGTATTTTTTTAGTCCTGGGAACATCTGAGAAATGGCAAGCTCAGTTGGGGTTTCTATATCTTGGAGCGTTAATTTTTAAGGTGCTTTTGTTTTCAGTTATTTTCTCTTCTACCCTTTTTGGGGAAGAAGTGCTTACCCTTACAGAAAAAATTTCCCTACTTATTCCTGTCTTTATTTTTCTGGTGCCAGAGGTGTATTTTATCTCTAAAATTTTAATGAAAATAGACTCAATTAAGAATTAGCCAAAAAAGTGTAGAAAATTATTTTTTAATAAGTACCTTTGCGCGACTTTTAGAAAGACATATTTTGAAAGAATCGCAATGAAAAAAGCATCTACATACCTTATTAAATTTACTTCCGCAATTTTGTTTTTATGCGCGGCAATGGGTTATTCTAACCCAATCTCCGATGAGCCAGGACAAGTTGACACCAAGGACGAGATAAGCGCCTACATAAATCATCATATAAAGGATTCACATGATTTTCATTTATTTTCCTATACAAATGATGCAGGTGAACGCAAACACGTGGGTTTTCCTTTGCCTGTAATAGTTTGGTCAAGTGAGGGTTTGACAACATTTATGTCTTCAGCTTTTCATCACGATGATGATGCAGAAGTAGTCGTTGAAAAAAACGGTACGCAATTCGTAAAGCTGCACAGCAAAATTTACGAATTAAACGAAGGTGCTACAGAAATTGCTCTTGATGAAGGTAATCATCCTACAAATGCTAGCAAGGTATTAGATTTTTCTATTACCAAAAGCGTTGTTGGTGTTTTGTTAGTAGGATTATTTATGTTGTTTGCTTTCTCTTCTTTGGCACGGCAATATAAAAATAAAAAAGTTCCTACAGGATTTGGCCGCGTACTTGAGCCACTAGTGCTTTACGTCCGCGATGAGATTTCAAGACCGAATATTGGAGAAAAGCATTACAGAAAATTCACAGGCTATCTGTTAACCGTATTCTTTTTTATATGGATATTGAACTTGTTGGGGTTAACGCCATTTGGCTTTAATGTTACTGGACAATTAGCGGTAACTGCATGTCTTGCAATATTCACTTTAATAATTTATACCGTAAGTGGCAATAAAGACTATTGGATGCATATTTTATGGATGCCTGGAGTTCCCATTCTTATTAGGCCTGTACTTGCGATTATAGAATTAGCAGGGGCATTAATCATTAAGCCTTTTTCTTTGTTGGTACGTCTTTTTGCAAATATATCCGCGGGTCATATTGTCGTAATGAGCTTAATTGCCATAATGTTTACTTTAAAGGATACCTTGGGTGTTGCAGGAGCTACCGCTTTGTCGTTCATTTTATCCTTCTTTATAACATTAATAGAAGTTTTAGTTGCCTTTTTACAGGCATATATTTTCACGATGCTTTCGGCCCTATTTATAGGAATGGCTGTTGCGGAACATGATCATGAGCACGAACATGATGATCATAGTCATGAAGTTGTAGATGCAGAGGATGTTCGTGAAAATTTTATTTAGAGTTTTTTTAATTTAATATAAATTCATTTACTATGTACAACTTAATTGGAGCCGGTTTAATCGTAATCGGAGCAGGTATTGGTCTAGGTCAAATTGGTGGAAAAGCAATGGAAGGTATTGCTCGTCAGCCAGAGGCTACTGGAAAAATTCAGACTGCGATGATTATTATTGCTGCACTTTTAGAAGGTTTGGCTTTTGGTGCCTTGTTCTTAGGAAAATAAGAATAAAAACTAGAATAGACATTTTCCTGCAACGGTTGGTTGCAGGGAATTGTTTTAAATAAAAAATAAGAAGTAGAATTTATAGTTATGGAAACTTTAATAAACGATTTTTCTCCAGGGTTATTCATAGTACAAACAATCCTTTTGCTAGGGTTAATTTTGTTATTGGTAAAATTCGCTTGGAAACCTATATTAAGTTCATTGAACGAACGTGAGGAAGGTATTACTAATGCTTTGGATGCGGCAGAAAATGCTCGTAAGGAAATGCAAAACCTTCAAGCTGACAACGATAAGTTGTTAAAAGAAGCTCGTGCTGAGCGTGAAGCTATGCTTAAAGAAGCCAGGGAGATAAAGGATAAATTAATCTCCGATTCTAAAGAACAGGCCAAGATAGAGGGAGATAAAATTGTGTTGCAGGCACAAGCCGCTATCGAAAGCGAAAAGAAAGCAGCAATGGCCGATATAAAAAATCAAGTTGCCGAACTTTCCGTTGCAATAGCTGAAAAGGTAATAAAGCAAGAACTTTCTAACAAGGACAAGCAATTGAAATTGGTTGACGAGTTATTGGGAGACATCAAATTGAAGTAAGAAAGCATGAGCGAATCTAGAGCAGCGATACGTTACGCCAAGGCCATCTTAGATTTGGCAGTGGACAAAAAGGCTACAGATGCCGTTGAGAAGGACATGCGTTCTATTGTGGCTACTATTTCCGAAAGTAAGGAGCTACGACAAATGCTGTCAAGCCCTGTAATTTCCGGTGCTACTAAAAAGGAAACTTTACTAATGATATTCAAAGGGAGTCACGCTATTTCCGAAGGATTGATCAGTATGTTGGTGGATAACAAACGAGTATCCATTTTAAATGAAGTAGCTTTAAAATTCATTATTCTTAACGAGCAGCAAAAGGGAAAGGACGTCGCTTATGTGACTACTGCCGTTCCTATGGATGCCGCAATGGAAAAGAAGGTTTTAAAGCAAGTAACTACCCTAACGGGGAAAGAGGTTACAATTGAGAATACAGTTGATGAGCATATCATTGGTGGATTTGTTCTAAGAGTTGGCGATTTACAGTATGATGCTAGTATTGCCAATAAATTGAACAATTTAAAAAGAGAATTTACAAATAGTCTATAATAAATTAGGAAGACAAATAGGCATCCAATGTCTAGTGTCTAACATCTAACGTCTTAGAAAATGGCAGGAGTAAAAGCCGCTGAAGTATCAGCAATTTTAAAGCAACAATTATCAGGTTTCGATGCAACCGCTACTTTGGATGAAGTAGGAACAGTATTGCAGGTAGGTGACGGTATCGCAAGGGTATTCGGTTTGGCCAATGTGCAGTATGGAGAATTAGTTGAATTCGAAGGTGGTCTGGAAGGAATCGTTCTAAACCTTGAAGAAGACAACGTAGGTGTGGTTTTATTGGGCCACTCTAGAGCAATTGGAGAAGGAACAACGGTAAAGCGAACACAACGTATCGCATCTATCAATGTTGGTGAAGGTATTGTAGGAAGAGTTGTAGATACTTTAGGACAACCTATAGATGGTAAAGGACCAATTGCCGGTAAAACATATGAAATGCCATTGGAGCGTAAGGCACCTGGGGTAATATTTAGAGAACCGGTTACAGAACCTTTGCAAACTGGTATTAAGGCAATTGATGCTATGATTCCTGTTGGTAGAGGCCAGCGAGAATTGGTGATTGGTGACCGTCAAACTGGTAAGACTACAGTTTGTATCGATACCATATTAAATCAAAAAGAATTTTACGATGCTGGTGAGCCAGTGTATTGTATCTATGTTGCTATTGGACAAAAAGCTTCTACGGTTGCAGGGATTGCACAAGTATTGGAAGATAAAGGCGCAATGGCATACACAACTATAGTCGCTGCTAATGCCTCCGATCCTGCACCAATGCAGGTATATGCTCCTTTTGCTGGCGCATCTATTGGAGAGTACTTTAGAGACACTGGTCGTCCAGCACTGATTATATATGATGATTTATCTAAACAAGCCGTTGCATACCGTGAGGTTTCGTTGTTATTAAGAAGACCACCGGGACGTGAGGCGTATCCTGGAGATGTTTTCTACCTACACTCCAGATTATTGGAGCGTGCGGCAAAGGTCATCGACAATGATGCTATTGCTAAGGAAATGAATGATCTACCGGATGTATTAAAGCCATTGGTAAAAGGTGGAGGGTCTTTAACGGCATTGCCAATTATCGAAACTCAGGCAGGTGATGTATCGGCCTATATTCCAACAAACGTAATTTCTATTACGGATGGTCAGATTTTCTTGGAACAGGATTTATTTAATCAAGGAGTTCGTCCAGCAATTAACGTAGGGATTTCGGTATCGCGTGTAGGTGGTAACGCACAGATTAAGGCTATGAAGAAAGTAGCAGGTACACTTAAATTGGATCAAGCTCAGTTTCGTGAACTGGAAGCTTTTGCGAAGTTTGGTTCTGATTTGGATGCCGCTACCTTGAACGTTATCGAGAAAGGTCGTAGAAACGTAGAAATCTTAAAGCAGGCACAAAACGATCCGTTCACTGTAGAGGATCAGGTGGCTATCATTTACGCGGGATCTAAAAACTTATTAAGAGATGTTCCAGTAGAAAAGGTAAGGGAATTTGAAAGGGATTACATCGAATTTTTAAATGCGAAGCATAGAGATATCCTAGACACGATAAAAGCAGGAAAGCTAACGGATGAGGTAACAAATACCTTGACTACTGTTTGTAAAGAGCTTTCATCAAAATACGTAGGGTAAAAATAAGCGGTAGCACAAAGTAGTAAGCACCATGTTGTTTACTACTTTGTATTTGCTACGTAATACTAAGAAAAATGGCCAATTTAAAGGAAATACGGAATAGGATAGCATCGGTTTCTTCTACAATGCAGATTACGAGTGCCATGAAAATGGTTTCTGCTGCTAAATTAAAGAAGGCTCAAGATGCCATTACTGCGATGAGGCCGTATGCAGATAAGCTAACGGAATTATTACAAGGCTTAAGTGCCAGTATGGATTCTGATTCTGGAAGTACTTATGCAGATAATAGAGTCGTAAATAAGGTATTGGTAGTAGCTATTACTTCCAATAGAGGTTTATGCGGTGCTTTTAACACCAATATATTAAAGCAATGCGCAAATTTGGTCGATACAGTGCATGCAGGTAAGCATGTAGATTTTCTTGCTGTAGGAAAGAAAGCGAACGATTTCTTAGGAAAAAAGCATACCGTAATTGCTAACCATAGCAGCATTTATGAGGACCTTACGTTTGACAATGTAGCATCTATAGCGGAAAGTCTAATGGAACAATTCACTAACGGTTCTTATGATCGTATCGAAATTGTATACAATAAATTTAAAAATGCAGCGACTCAAATTGTAATGACCGAACAGTTCTTACCTATAGTTCCTATGGTAGGTGATGAAAATTTGAGCACGGATTATACTTTTGAACCCTCTAAGTTGGAAATCATTGAACAACTGATACCCAAATCCTTAAAAACACAATTGTATAAAGGAATACGTGATTCTTTTGCAAGTGAGCATGGTGCACGTATGACTGCAATGCATAAGGCAACGGATAACGCAACAGAATTAAGAGATCAGTTGAAGCTTACTTACAACAAAGCAAGACAAGCTGCCATTACTAATGAAATCCTTGAGATAGTTGGTGGTGCCGAGGCATTAAATAACTAAGTAAAAATGTCATCCTAAGCGTAGTCGAAGGGCTTGTATATTAAAAGTTTAGAACAATTTAAAGGCTCCTTTTTAGGGAGCCTTTCTTCTTCTTGTATTTGAAACATAACTTTAGCTTTACAAGTTCTAGCCATTAAAGAAAACAGATTCCACTTTCAATATAGTTGAAAATATGTTTTATTAAACCTTAGGGGTCTTCCTCCAGGTTGGTATTCAAAGTGGTGATTTAATTTCCTTCTCAAGATGCAGATCAATATACTTTTGATTGAGATCGTCCGAATCTCCATATTGCGTTCGTAATTTCTCTAATTTCACCTTTAATTCTACTACAACTTTAGCATATTCAGGGTCATCATAAACATTGCGCATCTCTTTAGGGTCTTTTTTACGGTCGTAGAGTTCCCATTCATCTACATCGTAGTAAAAATGGGCTAGTTTGTAATCTATCGTTACGATACCATAGTGCCGTTTTACCTGATGTACCGCAGGATATTCATAATAATGATAGTACACTGCGTCCCGTGTCCACTGTGACGTATTAGAAGTTAATAAAGGCATTAAACTCTCACCTTGCATATCGTTTGGTGCTTCAATTTGTGCTGCTTCTAAAAGAGTTTGGGCAAAATCCAGATTTTGAACCATTTCCTCGTTCGTAATACCGGGTTTTATTTGGTTGGGCCATTTTACCAATAGCGGTGTTTTAAAGGATTCATCGTAAATAAAACGCTTATCGAACCAGCCATGTTCTCCCAAATAAAAACCTTGATCAGAGGTGTAAACGACCAAGGTGTTGTCTGAAAGTTGCTTGTCATCCAAGTAATCCAGTACACGGCCTACATTATCGTCTACAGATGAGATACAGGCCAAATAGTCCTGCATATAGCGTTGGTATTTCCATCGCATTTTTTCTTCCTTTGTCATAGTTGGCCAATTTTGTTCAAATTCTAGATTAATTTTGTTCAAAATTGGATCGTATAGTGCTTTTTGCTCAGCATTGGCTCTTCCGTAGGGTCCGTAAAAGCCATTTTTAAATTCAGAAACCTTGGGTCTTAGGTTGGGCATTCTTTCTGTAGTTTCTGGCCGTATTTTACTGTCGTGGTTGTACATCATGTGAGTCAATAGGTTCATTTCCGCAGTTTTGGCGGCTGTACCTCGATTGCTGTAGTCATCAAAAAGGTTGGAAGGTTCGGGAAATTGCTTCCCAACAAATTCCTTAAATTTCTCTGGGCTAGGCCACCAAGGTCTGTGGGGTGCCTTATGAAGATACATGAGCATAAACGGCTTCTCAACATTTCGTTTGGTGTCTAGCCAATCTAGGGTGAGGTCTGTAATAATGTCGGTTACATAGCCGGTTATGCTTACCGTATCGCCTGTTTTAGTGATAAAATCTGGATTAATATAATTCCCTTGTCCCGGTAATATCATGAATTCATCAACCCCCTTAGGACTATTGCCAAAATGTAGTTTACCAAACATTGCCGTTTCGTATCCTGCTTTTTGAAACAATTGAGGAAAAGTGATTTGTGAGTCGTCAAAAGGACGCGCATTATCTGTTTTCCCATTGATGTGCGTATGCTTTCCGGTTAAGATGGTGGCTCTCGATGGTGCACAGATAGAGTTGGTGACACTGGCATTGGTAAAGGTAATACCCTCTTTGGAGATCCTATCGATATTGGGCGTCTCAATAAGTTTGTCAGAATAGGCACTTATCGCTTGGTAGGCATGGTCGTCGGCCATTATAAAGAGAATATTGGGTTTACCCGACTCTTTGGTTTTAATGATCTTGTCCTTGCAAGAAATAAAACCAAGAACAAGTAACACATAAAGACTTGAAAGATGCAATTTTCTCATAACGTTATAATCTGTTCTGTTAAGATACTAAAATTGATACTGGACTTATATTTTTTCTTTTTTAGGCTGCAATTTTTAACCGACTTTTGCAGTCGCATGAAAGCAAAGAAAACTGCCTTACTTTTTATCTTTATTACCATTCTTGTTGATGTTATCGGCATCGGAATCATACTTCCCATAATTCCAGAATTGATTATGGAGCTTACGGGAGAGGGAACCCATATGGCTGTAATTTATGGAATGTGGTTAACCACCGCTTTCGCTGGCATGCAGTTCTTGTTTTCGCCTGTACTAGGAGAGATTTCAGATCGCTATGGCAGGCGTCCTATTCTATTGATGGCCTTGTTAGGGTTAAGTATAGATTACCTTATTCACGCCTGGGCCCCGACAATTATGTGGCTGTTTGTAGGTCGTTTTTTAGCTGGAATTACAGGGGCAAGTTTCACGGTTGCTTCTGCATATATTGCAGATATCAGCACAAAACAGGAAAAGGCGAAGAACTTTGGACTTATTGGTGCAGCTTTTGGTCTTGGTTTTATCATAGGACCTGGCATAGGTGGTTTTTTTGGTGAAATTGATATTCGTTTGCCGTTTTATATAGCCGCGGGACTAACCTTTGCCAACTTTTTATTTGGCTGGTTCTTTGTGCCCGAATCCTTGGCTGCTGAAAATAGAAGACCCATCAATTTAGTAAAAATGATTCCAGGAGTTTCTTTGGTGAGTCTTCGAAATTACAAAGGGGTCTTATTGCTTATAGCGGCCTTCTTTTTAGCTAATCTAGCAGGTCAGGCGCTACCCTCTACATGGTCTTATTACGGTATTGAACGTTACGATTGGAGCCCAAGGGACATAGGTGTCTCGTTAATGGTCGTAGGTTTATTGGTTGCCATAGCCCAAGGTTTTTTGGTAGGAATTGCTGTGAAAAAGTTTGGCCGTAACACCGTGGTGATTTCAGGTTTTTTGTTATGGACAGTTGGGATGTTCCTTTTTTCCCTTGCGGAAGAACCATGGATGCTCTATGCCTTTCTAGTTCCCTATGCCTTAGGTGGAGTTGCAGGACCAACGGTACAAGGCGTTATTTCCAATCAGGTTTCTGAAAAGGAACAAGGGAATCTGCAAGGTGCAATTACAGGCTTGGTAAGTGTCACGGCTATTTTGGGTCAGTTGATATTCTCTCCGGTTTTCTACTATTTCATCCGTCCTGAAGGTGATATCTACTTTCCTGGTGCGCCCTATGCTTTGGCATCGGTATTTCTTTTAGTGGCTTTAGTGCTTGCTTCTTTAGCCATGCGACGAATAAATCTTTCAGATAATGAAAGTGAATTAGTTTCATAGGATTCATTTAACTCTGTCTACACTTTTCATAAGGATTTGCCACATTAATTTATGTTGGCAAGTAATTTTTTAGTTTGAGATGTAACATTTTCAAGAATATGTATCTAAAAGGAAAATCCTTAAACTAGATACCATGAAAACCTTGAGAATCATCCATGTAATTTTACTACTTATTATCTCCCATATTGGCACCGCGCAAGACTATCCGTTTACCGTTACCGTAGAAGGGACAGGACAACCATTATTACTTTTTCCAGGTTTTACCTGTACTGATGCCGTTTGGGAAGAAACCGTTGCTGAACTTTCCAGCAATTATGAGTGTCACGTTTTTACGTTTGCTGGTTTTGGCGATGTAGCGCCAATCGAAAAACCATGGCTTCCCAAGATTAAGAAAGGTGTAGAAGCTTATGTAGAGGACCAAAATATACACAATGCAATCGTTATTGGGCATAGTTTGGGCGGTGCATTGGGGCTTTGGTTGGCCACTGAAGAAGAACATCCCTTTTCAAGAATTATAGTAGTAGACGCCTTGCCATCAACTGGAGCACTTATGATACCAAATTTCAGAAGTGAGGATGTGGTATACGAAAGTCCATGGAACAAACAAATACTGGAAATGGATACTGTTGCATTTGATGCCATGGCTACTCAAATGGCTACTGGGATGACCTTGAATAAAGGAAAACAGAATCAGATAAAGGAATGGATGATTCAGGCAGATAGGGAAACCTATGTCTATGGCTATACAGACCTTTTAAAACTCGATTTAAGGAAAGATCTTGTTAAAATCAGTATTCCGGTGAGTATTTTAGCAGCGGCACAGCCGTATGGTTTGGAAATGGCAAAGCGCACCTACGCAGAACAATATAAGAACCTGAAGGATTATGAGATTAAATTCGCAGTAGATGCCGCGCATTTTATAATGTATGACAGTCCACAATGGTTTCAAGAAAAATTAAATACTAGTTTGGGACACTAATGAATAGCGAAGATAAAAGATATAAATCCCTTTATTCAGCACATTATCCTAAAGTGATGCGCCTATGCCTTGGTTATGTAGCAGGGGACCAAGAAATAGCCAAAGACCTGACCCAAGAGATATTTATAAAGATTTGGGAGAACTTAGAAAACTTTAGAAGTGAAAGCAGCATAAGTACTTGGATTTACAGGATAAGTGTGAACACTTGTTTGTCTAAATTAAGAACTGAAAAAAAGAGTTCTAGAACAGTTGCGATTGCTGATGTTTCCGAGATCGTTGAAGAACGTACAAATGAGGACAGAGAAAATCAATTAGTTCAGTTGTACGAATGTATACAGAAGCTAACCGAAACAAATAGAGCCATTATTCTTCTCGTGTTGGAGGGCCTTCCGCAAAACGAGATATCCGAAATTGTCGGAATGAAGCATGATGCCATTCGAACGCGAATACATCGAATTAAAAGTCAATTAATAAAATGTGTATCCCATGAATAATTTTGAAGAACTACAGTCGAATTGGAAAAATCAACCCGAAATAGAAGCCACTGAAAAAGGGTTTCAAACCCTATTGGATAGTTTGCGGATGATTAAAAACAAACAACGGATTACCTATTTAGTTTTAGGAAGCACCATAATTATACTAATTGGTTTTTTCTTTTATATAGCAGGCTACAGCAACCAACAAGTAGTACTAGGGATTACTTTTATGATAGGGAGTCTTCTCATGCGTATTCTACTGGAAGTTTTGAGTATTCGGAATCTTAGTAAAATGAATACCCTATCGAATCAAACCGATTTTAAGAATGATTTGATAGCATATTATAAGCGTAGAAAACGTGTCCATTATCTATGGACACCTATAATCATTGGTTGTTACGTTGCAGGTTTTCTAATACTATTGCCGCTGTTTAAAGCTAATTTATCTGCTGGATTTTATACCTATATCGTTATATCATCGATAGTGCTGCTCATCTTTTTTTCAGTTTTTATAGCCAAGCAGATACGAAAAGAAATGAAAGAGCTGAAACGATTGCGACAGGATTAAGTATTCTTTTCATTCATAAGAAACCCCTTTTGGTTTGCTTTTTAAGGGGTATTAAAGCATCGTATTTTCTTTGGGACACATTACAGGGAAACCACAAGAATATGAATGTCGTACCGATATTTAGATGTTCTGAATTGGTTTCCCTTAAAACTAAGTTTGTTTACAGGGTGTAAATAGGTACTTTTAAGGCTTCAAAACAACAGGATTGAATCCACTTAAAAAACTTTTCCAGCAAACTGCGATATATGGCCTTGCAACCGTGTTGCCTAGGATGCTCAATGTGATATTGGTTCCGATTTACACAGCGGTAATGCTGCCAGGGTTGTACGGAGAGGTAATAGTTATATTCGCGTATTTCGCTATTTTTAATGTCTTCTTGGCCTACGGTATGGAGACTACGTTTTTCCGTTTTTACAAAGAAACCGATCAACGCAAAAAAGTAGTTACCACGGCCTTACTTTCTATTTTAGTTACCACCCTCTCTTTTTTGACCATAGGGTTTTTGTTTAAGGGTAGTTTGTCTCAGCTTCTAGAGATAAAACCCCAGTATATTGGTTATGTGTTTGGAATCCTTGCCTTTGATGCCTTGGCAATAATCCCATTTGTATGGCTAAGGGCCAATGAGCGGCCAATGCGTTTCGCTACGGTTAAAATTCTAAATGTTTGTTTGAATTTAGGCCTAACCCTTTTTTTCTTAGTAGCATTGCCTAACTGGGTTTCCGCTGACGGAACGGGTTTTTTGAACAGTATCTACATCGAAAATTATGAGATATCGTATATACTCATTGCTAATTTGGTCGCAAGTGGGGTCACTCTAATGCTTTTATTGCCGGTTTACCTCAGAAGACCTTATGTGTTTGACTTAACACTTTGGAAAAGAATGATGCGTTACGCTATGCCCGTGCTAGTAGCCGGTATCGCTTTCACTGTAAACGAAGTATTGGACAAGATCTTGCTAGAACGTTTACTGCCAGATGATATCGCCATTGCAGAAGTAGGCAAATATGGAGCATGTATTAAACTGGCGGTTTTTATGACCCTATTTGCTACTGCTTTTAGAATGGGTATAGAACCGTTTTTCTTTAGTCATTCGGATACCAAGAACCCCCAAAAGGCCTATGCACAAATTACCAATTACTTTGTGGTATTGGGAAGTATTATTTTGCTGGCGGTGGTGGTCTTTGCAGATATTTTAAAGGAACTTTTTGTGCGGGACGAAGCCTATTGGGACGCCATGCCGGTAGTCCCCATTATATTGTTGGCCAGTTTTTTCTTGGGAATCTATCATAATCTGTCCGTCTGGTACAAGGTAACGGACCGTACAAAGTTCGGTGCATACATCTCGATGATTGGGGCAGTACTAACGATTATCATTAATTTTGCCCTTATACAGTATTTTAGCTATATGGCTTCTGCAATTGCCACTTTGGTGGCCTACGGCACTATGATGGGGCTTTCCTTTTATTTTGGTCGTATGTACTATCCTATTCCATATAATTTCAGAAAAATTGGTTTTTATTTAGGAGTGTCCATCGGCTTTTCAATCCTCTCATTTTATATTTTTGACAGAAATTTAATCGTTGGAATTGTCTTGCTGCTTCTTTTTCTGGGAATGGTCTATAAATTGGAGGCGGATAATCTTAAAAAAGTATTCTTAAAACAGCTATGAAAATTAAAATAATAAATAAATCGGCACATCAATTGCCACATTACGAAACAAACGCTTCAGCGGGAATGGATTTGCGCGCAAACCTTTCTGAGGCAATAACCTTAGAACCTTTAGAAAGAACCATTATAAAAACAGGTCTTTTTATAGAGCTTCCCGTGGGTTACGAAGCCCAGGTAAGACCAAGAAGTGGACTGGCGGCAAAAAAAGGAATCACCGTTTTAAATGCACCGGGTACCATTGATGCAGATTACAGAGGTGAAGTAGGTGTTATTTTGGTTAACCTGTCAAACGATGCGTTTATCGTTGAAAACGGCGAGCGGGTTGCCCAGATGGTTATTGCCAAGCATGAACGTGCAGAGTGGGAGCTAGTTGAAGAACTGTCCGATACCGCTAGGGGAGAAAGAGGTTTTGGTAGTACTGGGGTAAAGTAAAGGTCCATTAACCCCAAAAAAAGAATATGCATTGAGTTATGTACAAAGAATTTGTTCTCTTGTTGTTGTTTTTAGGAGTATGCTGTACTCCATGGTATAGTTATGCCCAAGAAGAACAGGAAATCCAAGTGGAAGAAAGCGCCGAGGTGTTTTTAGAGGAATATTCGGACGAGTTTCAAGAAAATTTCTTCGAAGGGCTTAAACAAAAAGGTATTCAAAACTACGACAGGGCAATCAATTACTTACTGGAATGTAAACGCCTACAGCCTGATAATGAGGCCGTAACCCATGAATTGGCTAAGTTGTACTTCTTAGACAAAAATTATATCGAATCCCTAGATTACGCAGTTGATGCTGTTTCAAAAAAACCAGATAATTACTGGTATTTGTATACCCTTATAACTAGTCTTAAGGCCCAAGGAAATAACCTTTCAAGCGTTGAAAAGGATATTCCAATGCAGCATATGATACTCAGGGAAAACTTGGCTAAAATATATTATGGACAAGATAATTACGATGAAGCTTTGAAGCTTGTTGGTTCGTTGGAACCCTCTAAGAGCGTAAGTATATTGGGTCAAAAAATCAAGGATGCTATTGCTATTAAGCAAAGGAACAGTACAAGCGTCTCGTTTACATCCGCTACCATAGCCAATAACACAGCTGTAAATGCCATGGAAAGTTATAAGGCGAGAATCAGAGGCTTACTTATGATGACCTCCGGAAATGCCATGTTACTGCGAGTTTCAGAAGATGCCTTGGAAAATTACCCGGCCCAACCCTATTTTTACTATGCTAATGGATATGCCTTAAATAAAAATGGGAAATATAGGGATGCTATTAATGTATTGGAAACAGCTTTAGATTATATGGTCAGTGATATTTCACTAGCGAACAAAATTTATACCGAACTTTCCATAGCATATAACGCGATCTCCAATCCTTCAAAGGCAAATATGTACCTTCGTAAGGTAAAACCCGGATTTTAGGTATGAAAATTAGCTTAACCCAGTCCCTGAAGGCAATTAATTATGCGCTTTTAGCCGTATTGATCTTCTCTTGTAAAGGTGCTAAAGTTGTTTCCGATGGCAGTATAGATGAGCGGCTGTCCGCAAAATCGATCATAAAATCACATGACCAGAATAAAACAAATTTTAATACGCTTAGAGGAAAGTTAAAAATAGACTATGCCAACGGAGATGATGCCCAAAGTTTCGCAGTTAGTTTACGTATGGAAAAGGATAAGGGCATCTGGATAAGTGCACCGTTTGGGATTGTAAAAGCCTATGTTACACCAGATAGGGTCTCCTTTTACAACAAACTTCAAAATGAATATTTTGATGGTAATTTTTCATACCTCAGTCAACTCTTAGGTACGGAGGTAGATTTTAACAGTGTTCAAAATCTACTCTTGGGAGAAGCCATCTTAGATTTAAAAAATGATAAATATGTTGTTAGTACAATAGACAATAGTTATAGACTAACTCCTAAAACTGCCAGGACCTTGTTTAAAGTGATGTTTCAAATAGAACCCAAGAATTTCAAAATGGCCACACAACAAGTGTCTCAACCTGAAAAAGGAAGGATGCTTCAAATCAAGTATAAGAATTATCAAAATGTAGGCCCTACCGTATGGCCAAATGAAATTTTTATTAGTGCGCTAGATGGTACTACCGAAAATACAATAACTTTGGAGTATCGGAATTTAGAATTAAATCAAAAGCTTAATTTTCCATATACTATACCAAACGGCTATAAAGAAATTGTGCTAGAATAACATGAGTCTAAAAACAGGTTTTCAATTGTTTTTTTTGGTGTTGATGACCAGCTTGGTCCAGACCGCCCATGCACAGACAACAGAACAAAAAGCACTTGAGGAAAAGCGCGAAAAACTACAACAGGAAATACGGGATATTAACCGTTTACTTTTTGCCGAAAAGAAAGAAAAAGGAAATGTTCTAGATCAGATGGAGGCGCTGGATAAAAAAATTACTGTGCGTCAAGAATTGATACGGGTTACCAATCAGCAATCCAATCTGCTTAACCGGCAGATAAATACAAATATTAGAAACATAGGAAAGTTAAAAAGCGATCTAGAACAGATAAAACAGGAGTACGCCACCATGGTTCAAAAATCCTATCAGAACAAATCAAAACAAAACAGATTAATGTTTTTGTTGTCCTCTGAAAGTTTTTTTCAGGCATTTAAACGGATGCAGTATATGAAGCAGTATACCGACTATAGGCGAGAACAGGGAGAGCAAATAGCGGTAAAGACCGAAGAATTGGCCCGTTTAAACAGCGATTTGAACGAAGAGCGAAAAGTAAAAGAAGTCCTATTGGCGCAAAACCGTAAAGCCAAGGATGCACTGTTTGGTGAAATCCAAGACCAAAAAGCTCTTTTGAGCACCATACGCAAGAACGAATCTAAATATTCCACTGCTATTTCGAAAAAGAAACAGGAAGCTAAAAAGATAGATCAACAAATAGAAAAACTAATTCGTAGTGCCATTGCCGCCTCCAATAAAAAATCTGGGGTTAAAACAAAGGAGAAGGCTTCGAACAGCGAGTTTTTACTAACACCCGAAGCAACCATTATTGCGAATAATTTTTCGGCCAATAAGGGCAAACTCATCTGGCCCGTAGAAAAAGGGATAAAGAGTCAGGGTTTTGGTATCTATAAGGACCCCATATATCCTGGTATTAAGCACGAAAGCAATGGTGTAATCATAGCTACCGATTCCGGAGCAAAGGCAAGAGCAATTTTTGAGGGTGAGGTAATTGCGATATTATCTGTTCCAGGTGGAAACAAAGGAGTGCAGATAAAGCACGGTAACTTTATAAGTACCTATTACAATCTAGACCAATTGTACGTTAAAAAAGGGGACAAAGTGGCTATCAAGGAGGCTTTGGGGACGGTGTTTACCAATACGTCCAACGGTCAAACGCGGTTAAAGTTTTATTTATATCAGAACACCTCTAAACTAAATCCAGAAGATTGGGTATATCAATTATAATTTTATAGCATGAAGCAGGAGAGCAGTATTACCGGGATAGATGGAAGTTTCAAGCTTCATAATGGAGTTAGGATGCCTTACTTAGGTTTGGGCACGTATCAAGCGGACAATGAAGATGAGGTGGTCAATGCTGTTAAAACGACTCTTGATGTAGGGTATAGGCATATAGATACTGCTGCTGTGTATAACAATGAAGAAGGCGTTGGCAAGGGCATAAAAGCGAGTAATGTACCTAGAGCCGACATTTTTGTGGTCTCTAAAGTTTGGAATACCGATCAAGGATATGACAGCACCTTAAAAGCTTTTCAAGACAGTTTGGACCGTTTGCAGTTAGACTATCTTGATTTATATCTAATTCATTGGCCCGTGAAAGGTAAATACAAGGAAACTTGGAAAGCATTGGAATACTTATACGCCAATAAAAAGGTAAGGGCTATTGGGGTAAGTAATTTTCTTCAACACCACTTGGAAGACGTAATGGCCGATGCTACTATAGTACCCATGGTCAATCAAATGGAATTTCACCCATACTTGGTGCAGCAGGATTTAATCGATTTTTGCACTAAAAATACCATTCAGTATGAAGCCTGGTCGCCCTTCATGGTCGGTAAGGTATTTGAGTTGGATTTTTGTAATCAGCTAGCTGAAAAATATAGAAAATCGGTAGCTCAGATTATACTTCGCTGGAATCTTCAAAAAGGAGTGATACCTATTCCAAAATCCGTGCATGGACACCGTATAGCTTCCAATGCCGATATTTTTGATTTTGAGTTGTCACAAGAAGATGTTAGGTATTTAGATAGTTTAGATAGAAACGAACGTACAGGTGCACATCCAGACCACTTTGATTTTTAGGACCCCATAAACAAAGCTTTTAATTCCGTAGCATCATCCGGTTTCATTTTACCCGCTAGCACTAGACTGAGTTGTTTTCTTCGCAAGGCTCCGGCAAAACGTTCTTTTTCTAAATCGGTTTCGGGAGTTAATGGTGGCACATCTGTAGGTTTTCCGGTATCATCTACCGCTACAAACGTATAAATTGCCTCGTTGGCCTTGGTTCTTTCCCCGCTAAAACGATCTTCCATCCAAACATCGATATACACCTCCATAGACGTTTTAAAAGCCCGTGAAACGGCCGCTTCTACCGTAACAACACTACCAACTGGAACGGCTCTATTAAACGCAACATGGTTTACGGAGGCTGTTACTACAATACGTCTGCTGTGCCTTCTCGCGGCAATGCTGGCTGCTCGGTCCATACGGGCCAAAAGTTCTCCTCCAAATAGGTTATTCAAGGGATTGGTCTCGCTTGGGAGCACCATATCCGTCATCGTAGTTCTTGATCCTAAAGGTGTTTTCAATTCCATCAACATAAATATTTCCGCAAAGATACGGGGCTAAAAAGGGAAAGGGTAAGCGTTTTGGAATATTTTATCAGTTCCGAACGTATTAAGGTAAGAAAGGCACTTTGTGAAACGTATACCAGATTAAGGCATTGATTTAAGCTTTGCACATTATCTTATGTTTATTGGCGTACACATTTCAATTAGAAATCCGTTGTTGTCAAGAACATAGCCAACTTTCTGCCCCCATGATTTTTCAATAATAGCTTCAAAAGCTGTTGCTCCGGCAGCAACAGCTTTTTTAAAGTCGACATCAATATTTTCTGTTACAAATGCCAACTCCACGCCAACGGGCTTACCAGAATTCGTAATTTTTGTAAAACCTTGTTTAAAGTTAGCGTTGCCTAATGCTGTTGAAGCAAATGCGATGGTAGTTTCTCCTGTGAGCAGCTCTCCATAGTCGTTTTCTGGTGTTATGAATTTCCTGGTAAACCCAAATGCTTTTTCATAGAATTCAATGGATTCCATAACATCGGCTACATAAATTATGGTATAGGCGTATTTCATATTCGTTCGTTCAACTTGTTGGCAGGTACTGCCATGGTTCAGTAGTTTATAATGAAGTTATAGCAGTATCTGACCTTAGGTAAATCCAAACTGAAGCAGCTAATAAAAGTATAATCTATTAGTGTAAAAAGAGCAGAAAATAAGACGCTCTATATATGGCCTAGCGGATTTTCTTACTTTTCTGAAAGCAACCACGCATCCGAAGATTCGGTACGTTTTATTTCTCGTAACGATTCCAGTGCCTCTTGGGCATTATCACTACGGTCATACGTAACCATGTGCAATCCGTAAGCATTGGTGCCATAATAGGCTGCATTGTAACCTTTGTCTTGTAATGTCTTTACTTTTCTATCTGCATTGGATTTAATTCGAAACGCGCCTGCAACGATATGATGTTTCCCGGTTGCGGACATTTTTTTATGAATAGAAACAGCATTAACCTTTACGGTAGGTAATTCTAAAGGAGTAGTGTCAAAAAACGTAGCTTCCTGTATCTGTTTTGTTACTTGTTCCTGGGCATCTTGCCGCGCTAATTGCTCATTTACGAGTCCATTGTTATACACATGGTATCCTGCAAGCCCGGTAGAGAGTGCCAGCAGAAAAATAGCAGCGTATTTTAAATAGGGTCTAAAAGAATTGGTTTCGCGTTGTTCCGGACTTATAATGAAGGGTATTTTCTCTTCTAGAGCTACTACTTCTTGCTTTAAAACCTCCCTCGTTACAGGAATGGCGTTAAATGGGGCAAAACCAAAGGAGGAAGTAAGGTAATTTACTTCCAAATACGGTTGAAACTGAATGTTACCTTCTGCATTTGTCCATAACAGGCCAATACGCTCCAAACTTAGTTTCTCTCCGGCAGTCAATTGTTCTTTCCATTTGCTTGCCGTTTCCTCTATCTTAGAAAGTACGATGTCAAATGAAATTTTTTCTGCTTCTGCAATGTGGGAAACCAAAAGGCCATCGTTTGAAGTTAACTGTTGGTTGAAACCAATGGTTTTAGTTGGAGCAAAGAAGGTATTGGTGGTATCGTTGATTCGAGCAGAAGTCTTCTGTGTAAGAAAGGCCCCAAATGTGGGGACTGCCACACAGCTGTATCTGTAAAGCAATTCGCTGATATAGTGTTCTAGTACCATTAAGAACAAATATCAAAAAAAATAAGGGCGATAAAAACCCTTCCCCTAACTTTTTATTAACATTAATATTTGTGTTATTTTGCACTACCTGATGATAAAATTCCAACACACTACGGATGAGCTCATTGCAATCTTAAGACTGCAGCATGTTACCAATATTGGCGATGTAATAGCAAAACGACTTATTGCACACTTCGGTAGTCCATCGGCTATTTTTAAGGCTAAACGGAACCATCTATTACAAATCGATGGTATTGGCACCCATACCATAAAACATTTGTTCGACGCTGAGCATTTGAAGGCGGCCGAAAAAGAGTGTTTGTTCATAACTACCAACGATGTGGAGTGGACATACTTTGAGGATGCCGACTATCCGCATTATTTAAAGCATTGTATCGATAGCCCTATCCTACTTTTCAAAAAGGGAAAGATAGCTTTAGAGGGTCAAAAGCTTATCAGTGTTGTGGGTACCCGAAAAATTACGAGTTATGGCACCGCGTTTTGTGAACGCTTTATTGCAGATATTGCTCCTTTGAACCCGATTATCATAAGCGGATTTGCTTACGGGGTAGATATTTGTATTCAACGCGAAGCTATAAAACATGGCTTGCAGACCATAGGCTGTTTGGCACACGGACTTAATCAGATATATCCGAAAACACATGCTAAATATCAGGCCGATGTTTGCACTAATGGCGGCTTTTACACTGAATTTTGGAGTACCAGTAATCCTGAAAGGGAGAACTTTCTAAAACGAAACCGCATTATTGCGGGAATGAGTGAAGCAACCTTGGTCGTAGAATCGGCAGAAAAAGGGGGCAGCTTGGTCACAGCAGATATTGCCAACAGCTATAATAGGGATGTTTTTGCCGTACCCGGTCGCACTTCTGATAAGTATAGTCTAGGCTGTAACAATCTAATCAAACATCAAAAAGCACATATGTTGACATCCGCAGCCGACATGATCTATATCCTTGATTGGGATTTGGAGGAAAAGAAAACGACTGCGGTACAAAAACAGTTGTTCGTAGATTTGGACGAAACCGAGCAGTCCATTTATACATACCTGCAACAAAATGGAAAGCAAATGTTGGATAGTATAGCGCTTTCTTGTAACATCCCAATCTTTAAGGCGTCTTCTACCTTGTTAGCCATGGAAATGAAAGGGCTTATACGCCCATTGCCTGGAAAATTGTTTGAGGCGATTTAGCGTTTTGACAGACTAATCGGTCTAAAAATTTCTTCTTTTACCTGATTGGATTACCAGTTTGTGTAGTTTGTCTAGGATATACTTTCAGATACCCCCATTTTACGCATGGTACCAATAAGTCATCATTCTAAAAACCGACTATCTAGTTCATATCTCTTTTTTTGGTATCCTGTCCCTAATTGCCTCTTTTAATATCTTTAAAACAACTAATCTTCAGTAAAACTTGGCAACATCACACCATAAAATTGTTTAATTTTAGCTTAAAACCTAATCATGAGAAGTGTTTTTCTTTTATTTTTCTTCACTTGTTTTTTGTCTTATGGTCAAACAACTTATACTCCCGATGCCGCCGTGCGAAAAGAGGTTGCCAATGCCCTTTGGGAGGAACTTAAAACAAAAACCCCTGCCATAGGGCTAACCGTGATGGAACGATTGATTAAGAGCGAAGAACTATTTCGGTTATATGAAAATCTTACCTCCAAGTATGACATGCAACCGTACGAAATAGGAATAATAGTAGGAGTTGTGGAAGATATTTGTGCAGAAATAAGCACAGGGAACATAATTAGGGACGGGAACTCCGTTGAGAATATTAATAAAATGAAAGCCTATTATAAAACGAACGGGATTGATGAGGATCTGGATAACACGGCAAAACAAAAAAAGTATGATGAATTGATTTTAAGAGCCATTTGGCTGGGGTCCATCAATGAACTTGAGAAAAAGAATAGCGCTGTTGCCAAAGCAATGGCAAACGAACTTTTAGAAACCTATAGTTTAGCTGCGATTTCAAGTGTCAATAAAGATGCAACCACGTTAGTTCAAGCTCCAAAAGCGATTGCAATCCCTACAAAAACGGTCAATAACATTGATTTCAATAACAAAAATTTAAAAGACGTGGTGATGATAACCAAAACATCCTACGGTTTGGGGGGCGTATATGTTTCAAATAAGGTGTATGCCCTTTTTGCCAATGGTGAATGTTTATACGAACCATCTAAACCTTTGGAAACGTTGGATGTTGCTGCTTCAAAAAGGGAAAACCCCAAGCATTGGGACACATGGGAAATAAAGAATAATGTTTTTTACTTAACCGATAGTGGGGATGGAGATGTTTCCGATTGGAAAAACTGGTTCAAGGTGCGTCCTGCCAAAAACAATTTTGTACTGAATGGTACATTTAAAACCTCTGACCCTTTCACGGGAGGTACTATAATTAATTCCAGTATTGTTTATTTTGATGCTCAAGGACGTTTTGAATGGAAAACTACTAAAGGGGGTATTGGTGGTTGGAGACCGGTTTTAGTCAATAAAAATAGTTCTGGCACTTATAAAATTGAGAATAGGACAATCAAGTTAAATTACGGTAACGGCACCACAGAGTCGTTATTTTTTGGTTTATATCCTAAAGACGACATACATTTTATAATTGGTAGTAGTCATTTTGTTCCTGTTCGGAAGTGATTGTTAATGATAACAAATCATATTCTTTAGGATTTTAACTATTTTCGCATCCAAATAAAATTTGAGTAAAATGTATAAGTCGATTATTGTATTAATGGTATTTCTTTCTGGTTTTTTCAGTTTTGCCCAAAAGAAAAAAGACCTCATTGAAGAAGTTGCACAGCTAAAGGCAAATGCAGTTGAAATGCAGGCACAACTAAATGCAATAGCCAAAGCGAAGGAGCTGGACTTGCAGGACACTTTACAAAACTTTAGCTATGCTTTTGGCATTAGTATTGGCAGTAACCTAAAAACGGTAGGTTTTGATTCCCTATCCTATAATGCCTTTTCCATGGCGTTGGAAGATGCGTTTAAGGGCAAAGAAAAGATGCAAATCCAAGATGCGCAAATGCTTATAAAACGTACAATTCAAGCAAAACAGGAAGAATTGGCCAAAGTGCAAAGCGCCGAAGGTGAAAATTTCTTGGAAGAAAACGGAAAAAGACCTGAAGTAGTAACTACCAAAAGTGGGCTGCAATACGAAATTCTGACTAAAGGAGAAGGTGACATTCCAAGTTCAACGGACAGGATAAAAGTGCACTACTTGGGAACCCTCATCGATGGAACTGTATTTGATAGTTCTATAAGACGGGGCGAGCCTGCTACTTTTGGAGTTACTCAAGTAATTCAAGGCTGGACCGAAGCCTTGTTATTAATGCCTGTAGGCTCTAAATGGAAGGTGTTTATCCCACAAGATTTAGCCTACGGTCCAAGAGGTGCAGGTGAAATTCCCCCTTATGCTGCATTGATATTTGAGATGGAACTGTTAGGGATTGAGGAATAGGTAAATTTATCCCCCTATTTTTTAAATACGTCTAAATTAATAGATTACTCAATCAAAAAGTTTTTGGTAGCGCTGACTATCCTGCCATCTAAGGTGAGTCCTTCAATTTGGATAGCATATACGCCTGGCTCGTCCCCAGTGAAAAAACTAAGATCGGAGTTATGGTTTTTGTCAAAACTAAAATTGGGTTCCCAATGTAGGGTAGTCCTATAGTCCCTTTGCAGGTGTTTAGGCTCGGGCTTGTCATAATCGGGGCTATAAAACTCCCTTTTTTTATGAAATCCATTTATTTTAAAATTAGTAATACCGGGGCGACGTGTCTGAACAGATTCATCAATACCCAAATCAACATAGGAGTACATAGCAACAACCCCGTTAGCGGCTCTTACACCATACATGGCAGCATTTGCCCCCATAAGTACATCTATAAACATAATTTCGTTTGCCATCATGGCGGAAGCCGGTGCTCCGATTTCCATGCCATCCAAAAGAAAAAGAGGTGAGTTAGATCCAAGCAAACTTGAGCTCCCCCCCCTAATGACTACCGATTGATTAGGATATGTTCCTACGACTTGAACACCAATCACATTTCGTATCAAATCAAAAGCACTGAGATAATCCGATCCCGGTATGGAATCCTCGAAAATTCTTGCGTCAGGCTCTCTATGAATGGTTAACTTATTTATCCTTTCTTCAATAATCTGTTTGCGTGTCTGTTTTTTTTGACCATCAACGGTGACCTCGTCCAGTTTTATCACCTCTGGGTCGTATTTTAAATTCTGAACTTTTTGGTTATAGGCCTGTTCCAAGTATGTATCGGGAAAGGTGGTATTGGATATTGTATTCCCAGAGATGTTTTGATTGATTAAGGAAGGCTTAGGAAAACTATCTTTTAGATAAATTGCCAGTTCGTTTTCTTTCTTTTTTGCTGATATGTTTATGGGTTCCGCTGTGACTAAAGCTTTTACGGAATCCTGAAAGATAAATGGGCCAAAACTAAAATCTCCTTGACGATTCGTCGTTTTTTTTGTCTGGTAAATATCCTCCCCCAAAACGTTAAAACTTACAGCGGATTCCTTAGGTTGATATTTGTTTTTAAAACTGGTGATTTTACCTTCTACCATGATTCCCTTTTCAGGTTTGAACATTAATCCTTTGTCTACCCGATTGGCCAACATATCTTCCCATACAAATCTTCGCCACCCATGGGTGAGCATCAGAGCGTCTAGAAGATATCTTTTTTTAGCATTTGTACCATCAAAGAAAAAATTGGCATCGGGAACCGTCCCTCCCATATCAGAGTTTAATAATAGCCAGCTTTTAATGGTACTTGGTGCATTTACAGAAATACTTTCCGCCGCAATAACACTTGCCGTAAGGTTCCCTAAAACAGGCTCCTTTCCATTGTGATCGATAGCCAGGTTCAACGATACCTTTTCCCTTAGTGAATAGTTGCTCTTGTTCGCATTTATTGAGAGCTTCAAATCGTTTAAGGGGTTATCGATAAAAACCAATCTTTCGCAAACAGGCTCTCCGGTCGCAGTAAAAAGTGTAAAATGAGCCACACCATCCTTCATTTTATCCGTAAAAAGTTTAACGGTATATTTTTTACCCTTGGATTTTTCAATACGTTGAAAAAAGACTTCGCCCTTTACGTGGCCTACGAGCATACTTCCGTAAAGTCCTTCCTCTACATTGGTAGCCACATCGATTACTAGAAAATTGTCTGTGTCCCTGCTGCTTAAAGTGTTTCCCTTTGGGACGGGAATTGGTAAAGGATATATTTCTTCTTTACCATTAACAATCACACGCGCGCGATGGTTTTTGTTGATATCGGGAATAAAAGTTCCCTTCCCCAACCCAAAGTCATAGGTTTCAAAGGTAGAAACTACCTGATCGGATTCATCCAGTATGTCCCCCTTCAGAGCGATGCCGTTTCCTTTGGCCGTGGTTGCTTTGATTCCAATCACACTTATCAGACCCGAAACAAGGTCACCACCCTCTGGAAAAAAGGAAATCAATGGTCTTTCCTTTATGACCGAATTCGTTGCGATAGGCACTACTTCATTTTCTAACGTTTCAGGCACCGTGCTTGCATTTATTGCCGTCTTAATGCTTATTTGTTTGGTATGGAAAATCGGGGTTTTCTCATTTAGCATATATTTGGTGAACGCATGTAGCCGGTAATCCCCACCTTTAGCGGTCTCCGGTATTTCAATAGTTCCATCGCCCCCTGAATTCTTAACAAATAATTTTTGTTGGGTTATGACACTATCTTGGGAATTTAATAATTCAACGTAAATAACATTGCTTTTTTGGGAATCTGTGAGGGTCGCCCCATCAAGAAGAAAAACCTTGTACCAGATAGTTTCCCCATTTATGTACAAGTCTTTGTCCGTTTTTATATATGTTTTTTCTGGGCTTTTGTTAGCACTATAGGTTGCAAGTTTACCAAGAATATTTTGGAACCTTGGATTCTCTTGACCGTAGCAGTTCAGGTGAAGAAACAGCAAGGAGACAAAGGATATATAGGTAATAAGGTAGTTATATTTCATCTGGTAATAGAATTTACAATGCAAATTCAAGTTATACTATTTAGTATAAATATCCAGTTACTTTAACTTTGATTTATAACATCTGTTTTGACGCAATTATCTATTTCAAATGAAATTACGACCAATTTTAATATCCCAGCTTCTCCCGAACGCGTTCCAAAACCCCATCAGCTATTTTTTTAGCTTTTTCGGCTCCTAAGGCCAAGGCTTCGTCTACTTCGTTCAAATGATTCATATAATATTCGAACCTTTCACGAGGCTGATCAAACTTGTTCTGAATGACCTCGTATAAGGCTTGTTTGGCATGTCCGTAGCCGTAGTTTCCCGCTAGGTAATTGGCACTCATTTCTTCTATCTGTGGCTGTGACGCCAATATTTTGTAAAGTGCAAATACGTTGTCGGTATTCGGGTCTTTGGCATCTTCCATGGGGGTGCTATCGGTTTGGATGCCCATGATCTGTTTGCGCAGTTTTTTATCTGTTTGGAAAAGGTTTATTAAATTTCCTTTACTCTTACTCATTTTAGCGCCATCGGTTCCTGGAACATACATGGTTTCTTCTTGTACCTTGCCTTCAGGTAATACAAAGGTATCGCCTAATTGGGCATGGAATCGGGAGGCCACGTCGCGTGTCATTTCTATATGTTGCATTTGATCCTTTCCTACAGGTACAATATTGGCATCGTATAACAGTATATCCGCCGCCATGAGCATAGGATAGGTAAAAAGACCGGCATTTACGTCCTCCAAACGATTCTGTTTGTCCTTAAAAGAATGTGCTAAGGTCAATCGTTGGTAGGGAAAAAAGCAACTGAGGTACCAAGAAAGTTCCGTTACTTGCGGCACATCACTTTGGCGATAGAATACGGTCTTTTCAATATCCAACCCAAACGCCAACCAAGTGGCAGCGGTGGCATAGGTATTGTTTCTAAGTTCGTCCCCTTCTTTTATTTGGGTTAGGGAATGCATATCCGCAATAAACAGAAAGGATTCGTTTTTTGGGTCTTGCGCCATCTGTATGGCGGGTATTATAGCACCAAGGATGTTACCTAGATGTGGTGTCCCTGTACTTTGTATACCTGTTAATATTCTAGCCATTTGCTTTTTGTAATAAGGAAGCAAAGGTAAAACAAATCAAAAAATAACTATCAAAATCCCTACTTTTGATTCATGCTCAAAATGATTAAAAGTATAGGCCATGTGTTATACCGCATTTGGTTTTATGTTTTGGTGGCAATACCTATTCTCCTTTTTTTTCCCATATTGTTAGTATTTGCCTCAAAAGAGACTTGGTATCCCCAGTTTTTTTGGATGGCACGCAATATGTGGGCGAAGCCAATCCTATACGGTATGGGCTGTCTGCCAAAAGTAGTTTATGAACAGCGATTGGTTAGCGGACAGAGTTATATGCTGGTTGCAAATCATACGAGTATGTTGGATATCATGTTGATGCTCTATGTGAGTAAAAACCCCTTTGTATTCGTTGGCAAGAAGGAGTTGGTCAACATACCGTTATTCGGATTTTTCTATAAACGGGTCTGTATTTTGGTCGATAGAGAAGACACACGCAGTAGGACTGGTGTGTATCGCAGGGCACAGAAAAGACTCAATCAAGGCTTAAGCATCTGTATTTTCCCGGAAGGAGGGGTGCCGGAAGAACATATTTTATTGGACAAATTTAAGGATGGGGCTTTTAGAATGGCAATTGCTCATAATATAGCGGTAGTACCCATAACTTTTTACGATAATAAAAAACGGTTTTCTTTTACCTTTTTTAGTGGAGGACCGGGCATTAGTCGTGCAAAAGTGCATGAGTTTTTTGAAACAGGTATCTTGGCGCAGAGCGATACATCTACCTTACGCGAAGAGGTGCGGGAGGTAATTTTATCGGATTTAATCTTAAGTCTTAAAACCTAAAACTAAGTCCGCTGTAAACCCCTACGGTATATGGGTTAAACGTACCATCCGTTTCAGAAAAAGTATTTAACTGATATTTGAATACCGGCTCAATGTTCAAATGAATGTTACGAGAAAACTTGTAGTTGACGCCAAGACCAAAATTAGCGCTAAAATTAAGGTCGTTTACATTGTTTGCTTCACCCATTTCCGTAGTAAGGTTACCTGAGGTTAAGGCTACGGAATTATCCACTAAAAAAAGTGAGCTTACACCACCAATCACATTTAAACCAAACTTATTGTCTAAAAGGGCATAATTTAATTCTAAGGGTATTTCTAAATATCCCATCTGTTGTGTCATGAAACCTTCCCTTTCGATATTTTGGGAGGAAGAAAAGTCGATCGAATTCGTCGGTGCCTGCTCGCGAGCACTACCTCCAGGTTTACTGGATACAACCAAGTTTTTAGAGGTTGCTCTGTAATTTATGTTATCTATTTGCCCATTTGTAGTAGCCAATGGTGAGGAAGAAAATGCAATATCATTGGTATCGTAACCAAAGTCTACCTTATGAATACCTGTGCGTACGCTAAGTTTTGAACTTAGTTCGTATCCAACCGATACCCCATAACTCATATTGATATTACCGGACTTGGCATTTGGTACAAAAATGGAGTGCACGGAAGAGCCTTCACCGATGGCATTGAAATAAACTGGGGCTACACTTGGCCCGGCAGACCATTTTTTCGTGGGTGTTTCAGCAATAGCTTCCACTTTTTGGATTTCTATTTCATCAAAAATTGATTTTTTGTTAGTTGAAAGTATACTATCACTTTTTTGCTCTTTTTCGTTCAACGCTACTTGAGTTTCGGTTTTTTCCGAGCCTATTTGTCCAGTAATGTTTGCATTGGGCAACTCGTTTTCAACAGCCTTATTTTGCTTGGAATCGCTATTGTTCGTTGCAACTGCAGTTTCGTTGCTGTCCTTTACTATCTTTTTATTGCCCTTCAAATTTTGTGCGGGTAGCGATTTTTCGGATGATTGTTGTACCGCTTCTTTAGTATCGGCAACGTCGATTTCCGATTTTAAGTTGGCCTTGTTGATATCCTTATATTTTTCGCGTTTATCTTTACTCGTTTGAGGTGAGTGCACTATGGCTTCATTCTCTTTGGACCATTTGACACCCGGAATAGTTTTATTTTTTTGGCCTTGGTTACGTGAACCTTTTAAAGAGTCGTCTTTTGAATCCGTGGTGGTTGCAACCTGTACTTCGGGTTGCTCGGAAACGGAATGGGATTCCGTATCAGTAGCAAATTCAATGGAATCCTCGCTGTGTGGGTTCAAATCCAATTCTTTAGTGGCATCACCGGATGTTTTAATAGTGTCCGTTTCTTTTTGCTCAATATCTGTTATGATTTGATCCGTGTTGCCTTCTTGATTAAATGGGTTAAAAATAAGGAGTCCAACCACTAATGCAGCTGCGATACCACCAAGTGACCACCACAGCGGAAGTATTCGTTTCTTTTTCTTTTTGTTCAGCGAGGCTTCAATAGAAGCCCAGACCCTATCGTCGGGAACTTCTTTGAAACCCAAGAACTTGTCTCGGAACAGTTCGTCTAGTTTCTTTTTGCTCATCTTTTTAAGCTTTATTCTTTTGTCGATTCCTGAGAATCAAAAGCAATTTCCCAATACCATGGCAACGCCTATGATGGATTGGAAAATCTTTGTTTCAATTTTTTCTTTCAACAGCATTCTGGCACGTGCAAGATTCGATTTTGATGTGCCTGCCGTTGTTCCTAATAATTCACCAATCTCTTTATGTGTGTGCCCATCTAACACATAAAGGTTGAATGTGGTTCTATACTTGTTCGGAAGCTCTTGAATATACTTTAACAAAGTCTGCAAAGGGATATCGTCATCATTTGTATCTAGTTCTACCGCTTCTTGCGTATTTTCATTTACCACACTCAAATACTCTTCTTTCCTATATTTTTGTAATACCGTGTTTACCGTTATACGTTTCATCCAACCTTCAAAAGACCCTTTGGAGGAAAATTGACCTATTTTTTCATATATGGTCATAAAACTATCGTGCAGACTATCTTCTGCTTCTGTTTTATTGTTTGAATATTTTAAGCAAATACCGTAGAGTATACTAGAATAAGTATGATACAGTTGGGCTTGCGCCTGTCTGTCGCCTTTTTTACAATGCAGTATGAGTTCCTCTTGACTCACTTAAAATGGGTTGGTTCGGTATTTTAGTTTACGGGCACATCTACCTCTAGAAATAATAGTTCGCCCTCACTATTTTCCCCTTGATAAAATCTAAAGGTATAGGGTTGGTCATGGATAACGGTAAATTTAAAAGAAGCTTGTGCTTCAATTGTTTCTTCCGTACAGCCTGCTTGATCTGTTCTCACAGAGCCAACGGCAATAACGTTTCTTACCGTAGTATCTTCTTGGGTAACTTCAAAACCATCAAAAAAGGAACAGTTGTTAGGTAGGGTATAGTCTACCAAAACCTCATAGGTTTCATTTAAGTCAAACGACTCAGGTAATACGGCATTGTTTATACGTAACGTGGCAAAATGAAAATTTTGACCATCGTCGTCGTCAAGAGAGCAACCCCCTAACAGAACCCCTGTACAAAATAGCAGGAGCATCAGTTTTTTCCTCATCATAGCACTTTGTTTTTAGTTTTAAGATGAAAATTGTGCGCAAGGGTTGCGTGCAGGACTAAAAAATTAGAAAATAAATAAGGGTATTTAAGAGTTTATTGCTTTTATGGCTTCCCGTATTTTACCTTCCAATTCTTCAAATAGCTCTGGATTATCTAGCAGTAGAGCCTTTACGGCATCTCTACCCTGACCAAGTTTGGTGTCTCCGTAGCTAAACCAAGAACCTGCTTTTTTAATGATCTCATATTCAACACCAAGGTCTATAATTTCCCCAACTTTAGAAATGCCTTCACCGTACATAATATCGAATTCGGTAGTACGGAAAGGTGGAGCTACTTTATTCTTCACAATTTTGACCCTGGTCTTGTTTCCCTGTACATTACCATCTGTATCTTTTATTTGTGTAGACCTTCTGATATCTATTCTAACCGAAGCATAGAATTTAAGTGCATTACCACCGGTTGTCGTTTCCGGGTTGCCGAACATAACACCTATTTTTTCCCTTAGTTGGTTAATGAAAATTACGGTACAATGTGTTTTGCTAATAGAACCGGTTAGTTTTCGCAGTGCCTGTGACATTAAACGTGCGTGTAATCCCATTTTAGAATCGCCCATTTCACCTTCAATTTCACTTTTAGGCGTTAATGCGGCAACTGAATCTATAACTACAATATCAATAGCTCCCGACCGAATCAAATTATCCGCAATTTCCAATCCTTGTTCTCCATTGTCAGGTTGGGAAATAATTAGATTATCGATATCTACCCCTAATTTTTCGGCATAAAAACGGTCAAAGGCGTGTTCTGCATCAATAAATGCTGCTATTCCACCATTTTTTTGAGCCTCTGCTATAGCATGTAGCGTTAATGTTGTTTTACCTGATGATTCCGGACCATAGATTTCGATGACCCTTCCACGAGGATATCCCCCAACACCCAAAGCAATATCAAGTCCTAAGGACCCTGAAGGAATTACCTCTACATCGGCAACAACGCTATCCCCCATTTTCATAACAGCACCTTTTCCATAGGTTTTGTCCATTTTGTCAAGGGTAAGTTTAAGGGCTTTTAATTTTGCTTCTTTTTCAGAACTCATAGTGTATGATTTTTAAATATTCAGGATAACAATTGGCTTATACAGATTAGAACTTTTGTAAAGTTTTTAGCAAGTGTGCGTTTTTAAGGCGACACAGCTTATCTTTCAAAAAGCCTTTGAATTTTATGGATTGCTAAATTAACATTTCTTTTTTTTAAATGATTGTTGTAATGTCAAATTTGTTATCGGGTATATGATTTAAGACCCGATATGGGATTTTAGACAAGTATTTAGTGAAACAATTTGGAATGATTGATCGGTCTACGGGCAGAAAGGCTTTTTAACATAAAAACAAGAAATTACAATGTCCCAATTCTAAGAAGCTCGAAAATATAATTAAGCTTACGCAACCCTTTTGTACAATAGCCATCTATTAGGCATAGTATTGGTTAATGACATTAGTGTTGTTGTTCACAAACAACGCACTGTTTGGTGGCCATCTCCTTTAAAGTAGGCTAAATGTTGCTATGAAGAAGAAAAATGGAATGGCCCATAAAGAGTCTTGAGAAGTCAAGACTCTTTTTAGTTTAGGGCCTATGATTGTTCAACAAATGATATTTAAGTTCAATTTATACTACCTTTGCCCTTTAGAATATTCTTTAACTTAAACATTGGTATAGCATGCAACTGTACAATACATTAAGTGCGAAGGAAAGAGCTGCTTTAATAGCGGAAGCCGGCAAAGAACGTCTTACGATCTCTTTTTACCAATACGCACATATTGGAAACACATCCATATTCAGAAATCATTTATTTATTCATTGGAATGCCCTTGAGGTTTTGGGACGTATTTACGTCGCACATGAGGGTGTTAATGCTCAATTATCCGTACCTGCGGATAATTTTGAAACGTTTAAGACGCATTTGGATAGCATCTCCTTTTTGCAAGGTGTACGCCTGAATATTGCCATTGAACAAGACAATATGTCTTTTTTAAAATTGAAGGTAAAAGTGCGACACAAGATTGTTGCAGACGGACTTAATGATGCTTCTTTTGACGTTACGGATAAGGGGGTTCATGTTAATGCTCTGGAGTTTAACCAACTCATAGAAGATCCGGATACCGTACTGGTGGATATGCGAAACCACTATGAAAGTGAAATAGGTCATTTTAAAAACGCCATTACACCAGATGTAGATACTTTTAGGGATTCTTTGGATATCATAGAAAATGATCTGGCAGATTGTAAAGAAGATAAAAAATTGGTCATGTACTGCACCGGAGGCATCCGCTGTGAAAAGGCCAGTGCCTATTATAAGCATAAAGGGTTTAAGCAGGTTTACCAACTGGAGGGTGGAATTATTGAGTATGCCAGACAGGTAGAAAACCAGCGGTTAGAGAACAAGTTCAAAGGCAAAAATTTTGTGTTTGATCACCGCCGTGGTGAGCGAATTTCGGAGGATATAATTGCCAGTTGCCATCAATGTGGCGCGCCCTGTGACGAACATGTGAATTGTGCCAACGAGGCCTGTCATCTATTGTTCATACAATGTCCTTCCTGTGCCGATAAAATGAACGAATGTTGTTCCGATGATTGTAAGACGGTACATGAGTTACCTTTTGAAGAACAGAAAGCATTGCGAAGGGGTAAAACAGTGAGTAATTTGATCTTTAAAAAAGGACGCTCCGAGGTTCTAAAGTTTAAGAAGTAGCTTTTGCCTAAAGACCAAAGTCACCTCAACCTCACTTTCACTTCACATTAAAAAAATAGTATCTTTACATTTAAGATTTAGTTTTTTACGAACCTTAATCCAAAAAACAACTTGTTTTTTGGAGTCAATATATATAATATGGGGTGTAGCAGTTGTTCTACCGGTACGGATGGACAACCTAAGGGATGCAAGAATAATGGTACTTGCGGTACGGATGGTTGCAATAAATTAACAGTTTTCGATTGGCTTTCTAATATGTCACTTCCTAATGGGGAAAAACCCTTTGATTTTGTGGAGGTACGATTTAAAAATAGCAGAAAAGAGTTCTTTAAAAACACAGAAAATCTTTCGCTTTCTATTGGAGACGTGGTTGCTACACAGGCCACATCTGGTCATGACATTGGTATGGTTACCTTAACAGGCGAGCTCGTTCGTGTACAGATGAAGCGAAAGAAGGAGGATTTTAAAAAAGAAGATTTTCCTAAAGTATACAGAAAGGCCTCCCAAAAAGACATCGATATCTGGCAGAAATGCAGGGATAGGGAAGAGGAAATCAAAAAGCGTGCGCGCGAAATCGCCATTATCCTGCAGTTACAAATGAAGATTTCTGATGTGGAGTTTCAGGGTGATGGCTCGAAGGCTACTTTTTATTACACTGCAGAAGATCGGGTAGACTTTCGCCAACTTATCAAGGATATGGCCAAGGCTTTTGGGATTCGAATAGAAATGCGACAAATAGGCTACAGGCAGGAGGCACAGCGCTTAGGGGGTATTGGCTCTTGTGGCAGAGAACTCTGTTGTTCTACCTGGCTTCATGATTTTAGGTCTGTTAGTACCTCTGCGGCGCGATACCAGCAATTATCTTTAAATCCCCAAAAACTGGCAGGACAATGTGGCAAGCTTAAATGTTGTCTAAATTATGAGTTGGATGTTTATTTGGATGCCTTAAAGGATTTCCCATCGCAAGAAACCAGATTGTTCACAGAAAAAGGACTTGCCTTTTGTCAAAAAACAGATATTTTTAAGCAATTATTATGGTTCTCCTATAAAGATGAACCTTCCAATTGGCATGTGCTTTCCAAGGACCAGGTTAATGAAATTTTAGATAAAAACAAGAAAAAGGAAAAGGTAGTCAGCTTAGAGGCATACGCTGTTGACAATGTAATAGAAGAAAAAGTGGTTTTTGAAAATGTTGTTGGGCAGGATAGTCTTACGCGTTTTGATAAGCCAAAGAGCAAGGGCAACCGAAACAACAGAAACCGAAATCGGAATAAAAATAAAAGTAAAAGTAAAGCCAATAGTGCTGCTAGTGGAGGGAGAAATAGGAATAATAACAACAGAAGAAAGAAGAATACGAACAGAAATCCAAAGCCTAAAAATGAATAGGCTTATTTATCTTTTAGTATGCACAAGTATGCTGATATCCTGCACAGATACGCCGGTCGTTTCCGAATACAAAAGTATAAGTGGAGCAGTTTGGAACAAGGACGATGTTAAGGAATTTACCTTTTCTAAAATGGATTCCCTACAAGGTTACGACGTTTTCATCAATGTTAGAAATGACCAAAATTTCCCATACAGCAATCTTTTTTTAATCGCTTCGTTAAATACACCGGAAGGTGAAGTAGTCCAAGACACCCTGGAATATAATATGGCCTTACCAGACGGGACGTGGCTTGGAAAGGGTAGTGGTAGTATTAAAGAGAATAAATTATGGTATAAGGAAAACATCGTTTTCCCTACTTCTGGCGTATATACCTTAGAGCTTTCACATGCAATGCGTAAAAATGGAAACGTTTCCGGGGTCGTAGGACTAGAAGGTATTACGGACGTAGGCATTGAGATAACAAAAAACAATCCATAGTTCAATGGCAAAAACGGTTAAAAAGGAAGAGTCCAAAGGGTTTTTTAAATATATAAAATGGTTCTGGATACTATTTGTTTCAGGAATTGCGCTCTTCGCATTACTTTTTTTATCGGCTTCTTGGGGTTTCTTTGGGGAGTTACCTCCTTACGAGTATCTAGAAAATCCACAAACCAATTTAGCATCACAGATAGTTTCTTCTGATGGGGAGCTCCTTGGTAAATTTTATTTGGATGATAATAGAACAGATGTAACCTATGATGAGCTCCCAGAAAATCTGGTCAACACACTCATAGCAAGTGAGGATATCCGTTTTAGAGAGCATTCTGGTATAGATGCCAGAGGAACGCTAAGAGCTGCTTTCTTCTTAGGAAAACGTGGAGGAGCGAGTACCATTACACAACAATTGGCACGTCAACTTTTTGTAGGTGTAAGATCAAGAAATAAATTTGAGACCATTCAGCAAAAATTAAAGGAGTGGGTTTTGGCAACGCGTTTGGAACGCAGTTATACCAAAGAGGAAATCATCGCCATGTACCTTAACATTTATGACTTTGGAAACAACGCTGATGGTATTCGTTCCGCATCCCGAATTTACTTTGGTAAAGAACCAAAGGACCTAAAGGTAGAAGAATCTGCTATGTTGGTAGGAATGCTTCAGAATTCATCACTTTTTAACCCATTACGAAGAGAGGAAATTACCCTGAACAAACGAAATATCGTTTTAGGACAATTGGCACGTTACGATTATATTACCGAGCAGGAAAAAGATTCGCTACAAGGCCTAAGAATGGATATCAATTTTAATCCAGAAAGCCATAGAGAAGGTTTAGCTACATATTTTAGAATGTACTTGCAACGCTTTATGAAGGGTTGGATAGATAAGAATCCAAAACCTGCCAGAGAAGGAGAGCGAGACCGTTACAATCTGTATTTAGATGGATTGAAGATATATACGACTATAGATTCTAGGATGCAATTAAATGCAGAAGAAGCGGTCTCAGAACACATGGAACGCCTACAGACCGAATTTTTTGTTCAGAACACGAAAGAACGAAATCCTACAACCCCGTTCTTAGACTTGACTACCGAGGAAACCGATGGTATCATGGAACGTGCCGTTAAAACCTCGGAACGGTGGCGTAAAATGAAGGATGCCGGAAAATCTGAAAAGGAAATTAGGGAGTCCTTTACCAAAAAAACGGAGATGACCGTTTTTGACTGGAAAAGTGATACACGTGAGAAAGATACCATACTTACACCTATGGATTCAATTCGGTACTACAAGACGTTTCTGCGGGCTTCCATGATGTCTATGGAACCACAATCCGGTCATGTAAAGGCTTGGGTAGGAGGTGTAGATTACAAACATTTTCAATACGATAATGTGATACAAGGTGCACGGCAGGCAGGTTCAACCTTTAAGCCTTTTGTGTATGCCGCAGCTATAGATCAATTGAGATTGTCCCCTTGCGAGACTTTGCCGGATATACTTTATTGTATTGAGCCAGGTAGGCACGGGAATATGGAAGCATGGTGCCCAAGAAATTCAGATTTTAAATTTTCTGGGAAAGACATGACCTTAAAATACGCCTTAGCGAACTCGGTGAATACTGTAACAGCCCAATTAATAGATAAAGTAGGGCCTAAGTCGGTCGTATCCATTGTAAAAAACTTAGGCTTCACCAATGAAATTCTACCTGTTCCTGCGATCGCTTTGGGTACAGAATTAGTTAATGTCTACGAAATGGTAGGTGCGTATGGTGCCTTTGCCAACCAAGGGGTATATGTAAAACCAGTAATGGTTACTAGAATAGAGGATAAAAACGGGACGGTGCTTTATGAGTATGTGCCGGAAACAAAAGATGTATTGAGCAAGGAGGTTTCATATGCTATGGTAGACTTAATGAAGGGCGTTACCCAAGGGGGATCGGGCACCAGACTACGCCATAGTTACAACAAGAACAATACCGTCTATAAAGAGGTAGTTACAGGATATCCTTATGAGCTTACGAACCCTATTGCCGGTAAAACCGGGACTACCCAGAATAATAGTGATGGTTGGTTTATGGGCATGGTACCTAATTTGGTGACTGGTGTTTGGGTAGGTGGGGAAGAACGTTCCGTCCACTTTAAAAATATCCTTTATGGTCAAGGCGCCACCATGGCCTTACCTATTTGGGGGTTATACATGAAAAAGAATTATGCAAATGAGGAGTTGGGTGTTTCCAAAGAGGATTTTGAGAAACCCGAGGATATGTCAATTCAGACAGACTGTGTAGAATTCAATGAAGACCAACAAAAGGATGTTGATATTGAAGAAGATTTAGATGATTTAGATTTTTAATGCTGATGGACTAAATGCTGTAATAGCATATATTTAAAGTAATGACCCCGCAGAATGCGGGGTCTTTTTTTGGGAATACATTAATAATAGCTGTAAATTAGACAGACAATAATTAATGGTGTTATGATACGAAAAACTGTCGCCGATGTACATGAAGCCTTAGCCGGTGTAAAAGATGGAATGACCTTAATGTTAGGCGGTTTTGGTCTATGTGGTATTCCGGAGAAGGCTATCGCACAATTGGTAGCTTTGGGCGTAAAAGATATTACCTGCATTTCTAACAATGCCGGTGTTGATGACTTTGGTCTAGGATTACTATTGCAAAAACGTCAAATTAAAAAAATGATTTCCTCCTATGTTGGAGAGAACGATGAATTTGAGCGCCAAATGTTAAGTGGAGAATTGGAAGTAGAGCTAACTCCACAGGGAACCCTTGCGGAAAAGTGTAGGGCGGCCCAAGGTGGTTTCCCGGCTTTCTTTACACCGGCAGGTTTTGGCACGGAAGTAGCCGAAGGAAAGGAAACCCGTGAATTTAATGGTAAAATGTATGTGTTGGAAGAGGCCTATAAGGCCGATTTTGCCTTTGTAAAGGCGTGGAAAGGTGATGAGGCAGGAAATCTTATTTTTAAGGGTACCGCAAGAAACTTTAATCCTGCCATGTGCGGAGCGGCCACAATTACGGTTGCAGAGGTAGAAGAATTGGTACCTGTTGGTAGTTTAGATCCTAATCAAGTACATATTCCTGGAATCTTCATTCAGCGCATATTTGAAGGAGAATCCTATGAAAAGAGAATTGAGCAACGAACCGTAAGACAAAGGATATAAGCGATGTTGGACAAAAATGGAATTGCAAAAAGAATTGCACAGGAAGTAAGGGACGGATACTATGTGAACCTTGGAATAGGCATACCTACTTTGGTAGCCAATTTTGTAAGGGAGGATATTAGTGTAGAGTTCCAAAGTGAAAATGGAGTTTTGGGTATGGGGCCTTTTCCTTTTGAGGGCGAGGAGGACGCGGATATTATTAATGCTGGGAAACAGACGATTACCACCTTACCTGGCGCATCGTTTTTTGATTCCGCTCTCAGTTTTGGCATGATACGGGGTAAGCATGTAGACCTTACCATTTTGGGTGCAATGGAGGTTGCCGAAAATGGCGATATTGCCAATTGGAAGATCCCTGGCAAAATGGTGAAAGGAATGGGAGGAGCTATGGATTTGGTCGCTTCCGCCGAGCAGATTATCGTAGCAATGATGCATACCAATAGGGCTGGCGATTCAAAATTGTTAAAAGCGTGTTCACTTCCCTTAACCGGAGTAGGTTGTGTGAAGAAAATAGTAACTAACCTAGCGGTTTTGGACATAACCCCTGCGGGATTTGTATTGCTAGAGCGTGCTCCTGGTGTTTCTGTGGAAGAAATTAGGGCGGCAACAGAAGGGACGCTTATTATAAAAGGAAAAGTGCCCGAGATGGTTTTGGATTAAAAAAGCTGTGTGTTTTATCGATAAAAGGAAGCACCTAAAGATTTTCACAACATTTTATGACAGGTTGGCAACAATAATAAGGAATTTAAAAACGTTAGCTGCTATATTTATAGTGTCAAAACTATAATGCGACCCAAATAGAACCATAAAATTAACCTAAAACAAACCTCATGGCACCACAAGAAAACGTACAAGTATATCACAATGATTTCTTCAGCGGTATCATCCGATTGACCAAAAAGTTATTTATGCTTTAGTATTTTTTAAAAGAATGATGTAAAAAGAGCGACTTCCCCAAGTTGCTCTTTTTTTATGCGATTTTTTTATGGGGAATATGTTTTTGCTTGCTTATCCTTTTTGAATTATTTGCGTATAAATATTTTATCTTTAGCTCGTGGAGTTGGATGTAAGACATTGTAAAGAGATTGATATAGACACACTGGTTGTGCTTTCCAGAGATACCTTTTCAAAGGCTTTTGAGAAGGATAATAATCCACTTGACTTTAAATCGTATATTAATTCCGCTTTTAATAGGGATACATTACTTCAGCAGCTACAAAACCCAGATAGTTTTTTCTATTTTGTGTATTCGGAAAATCGATTGATAGGATACGTAAAGATAAACCAACTTCAAGCACAGACAGATCTTAAATCAGAGGATGGTATGGAGTTGGAGCGTTTCTATATAAAAGATGAATTTCAAGGGCAAGGCTACGGCACATTACTCCTTCAAATATTAAAGGAAAAAGGGAAACAGGCTAAAAAGTGTTTCCTATGGCTAGGGGTTTGGGAAAAGAATGTAAAGGCCATACAGTTTTATCAAACGCATGGTTTTAGTAAATTTGGAACCCATCCTTATTACATAGGAACGGATAAACAAACGGATTGGTTAATGAGGTGTGATTTAACCAAAGTAAAGGACTAAATTTAAAAGAAGATATGAAATTTTTAACAAGCCTTTTTCTACTGATTTCCTTTAGCGTATTGGGACAGTCACAATCGTATTATTTTCCGGAACGCAATACAGCTTGGGAACAAAAGTCCCCGAAGGAGTACAATATAGATACTTCTATGTTGCAGAAAGCTGTATCATTCGCGGAGTCCAATGAATACAATGGGTCTCGAGATTTAAGGATTGCTATCCTTAAAGGTTTCGAACGAGAGCCATTTCACGAAATTCTAGGCCCCACTAAAAAGCGCGGAGCACCAGCCGGTATGATTCTTAAAAACGGAATCATCATTGCCCAATGGGGCGATACTAAACGCGTAGATATGACTTTTAGTGTAACCAAAAGCTTTTTAAGTACGATGGCTGGTCTAGCGTTTGATAATGGACTTATTTCTAGTACAAATGACAAAGTGGGGCAGTATATCTGGGATGGAACTTTCGATGGTGCACATAATTCAAAGATTACTTGGGAACATCTATTACAGCAAAATTCGGCTTGGTCCGGGGAACTATGGGGAGGTAAGGATTGGGCGGATAGACCACCCAAGGAAGGTGGTATTGATGATTGGAAGTTTGAGGCGCCCAAAGAACCTGGAACGGTCATGGAGTATAACGATGTTCGTGTTAATGTGCTGGCCTACGCACTTACGCATGTTTGGCGGAAGCCAATGCCACTTGTGCTAAAGGAATATATTATGGATAGAATTGGAGCGTCGACAACTTGGCGATGGTATGGTTATGACCACGCATGGACAGAGGTAGACGGAATTAAAGTGAAATCGGTAACTGGGGGCGGACATTCTGGCGCGGGCCTGTTTATTAATACCGAGGATATGGCGCGTTTTGGGTTATTATTTTTGAATAACGGCAAATGGAAACAAGAACGATTGATCAGCGAAGATTGGATAAAGATGGCGATCGCTCCATCAAAGCCCAATGTAAATTATGGCTATATGTGGTGGTTGAACAAAAAGGGAGATAGACATTGGGAAGGCTTATCGGAAAACATTTACTATGCTGCCGGTTTTGGAGGAAATTTCATCGTGATAGATAAAGAAAATGATCTGGTTGTGGTCACACGTTGGTTGGAGCCAGCTATGATCGGCGAGTTTATGACCAAGGTAAATGCCGCGCTGCGTTATAATTGATTAAGAATGTAAATAGCTTTGTCCAGGGTTTCTTGTTTTTTGGCAAAGCAAAAACGCAGCACCTTATCATCTCGTTTATTTACGTTGAAGGATGAAATGGGAATGCTAGCTATGCCCATTTCGGTAATTAGTCTTTTAGCAAATACCTCATCTGGTTCATTGGTGATATTTGTATAGTCTAAAAGTTGAAAGTAGGTACCTTCAGAAGGTTTCCATTTGAAGTTGGAGTCCAAGAGGCCATTGATAAAGTAGTTTCTTTTTTGTTGATAAAAAGCGTTGAGTTCCAAATAATGATTTTCATTCTTTAGATACGCCGCCAAAGCACGTTGAACGGGATGGTCTACACAAAATACGGCGAATTGATGTACTTTTCGAAACTCTTCCATAAGAGATGCTGGAGCGGCACAATAGCCCATTTTCCATCCGGTTACATGAAACGTCTTTCCAAAAGAAGCACAAATAAAGCTTCTTTGGGCCAAGTCTGGATAACGACAGGCGCTTTCGTGGACTGATCCATCGAAAGCAATGTGTTCATATACTTCATCACTTAACAATAGGATGTCGGTAGGTTTTAGAATGGCTTCTAATTCGAGCATATCTTTTCGAGATAGCATTCGCCCAGTAGGATTATGGGGCGTGTTTAAAATTACCATTTTTGTTTTTGGGGTAATCAATTTTTGAAAAGCTTCCCAGTCTATACTATAATTCTCAGCTGGTAATTGTAAGTACACGGGAACACCACCGTTTAAGAGGATAGCCGGTTCGTAACAGTCATACGCGGGTTTTATTACAATTACTTCGTCTCCTGTGAGAACAAAGGCGGTAATCGCCGTGAAAATTGCTTGTGTAGCACCTACTGTAATGGTTATTTCCGTTTCTGGAAGATACTCGTACGTATGGGTATTTACAATTTTTTCTGAAATGGCTTCTCGTAATCCATAGTAGCCCTGCATAGGCGCATATTGGTTGTGGCCTTTCTGCATGGCTTCACAAACAAGCTTTACGAGCTCTGGGTCCGATTCAAAGTTTGGAAAGCCTTGGGAAAGGTCTATGGCCTGGTGTTTTCTTGCCAAATTGCCTACCGTGGTAAAAATGGTAGTTTCAATATTGGGGAGTTTGGAGGAATGCTGCATAGCGGATATCAATTTGTCCTAAAGGTAGTTTAGTTCGTTTGATTTTCTAAATGGCGAATGACTTGGTTTAGACAGTTTTTTAAATTCTTTTTTACCTCACTTTCCCAAAAACGAAAAACCATATAGTCTAAATCACTAAGCTTTTGGTTCACTTCTCTATCCCGTTGCATATTACGTTCTATTTTGGCAATCCAAAATTCCCTATTGGTCTTTACTTTTGGTTTACGTTCCTCCCAATTGTGGCCATGCCAATACTCGCCATCAATAAAAACTACCGTTCTGTATTTTTTGAGTACGATGTCCGGTTTGCCAATTAGTTTTTTATAATCTATCCTGTAGCGATATCCGGCTGCATATAAAGCCTTCCTAAATGCGAGTTCAGGTTTCGTGTTTTTTCCACGAATCTTACTCATAATTTTGGAGCGCTCTGGTGTAGTATAAAATCCCGATTCCTCGTTAAAGCGTGGTACTTTGATGCGTTCTTCAGAATAATTATTGGACATAGCTTAAAAATAAAAAATCCCTTGCTGAAGAGCATGGGATTTTTTATCTATTTTAATTGTTATTCGATTAGCCTTTTACGCTAGCGCTCAAATATTCACGATTCATTCGCGCAATGTTTTCTAATGAGATTCCTTTAGGGCATTCTATTTCGCAAGCTCCGGTATTGGTGCAGTTTCCAAAACCTTCCAAATCCATTTGACGCACCATGTTCTGTACCCTATCAACTGCCTCGACTTGGCCTTGTGGCAACAAAGCATATTGTGATACTTTCGCTGAGGTAAAGAGCATTGCACTTGCATTTTTACAAGCAGCAACACAGGCTCCACATCCAATACACGCTGCTGAATAAAAAGCATCGTCGGCATCATGTTTATCGATAGGAATAGAGTTCGCATCTTGCGTATTTCCAGATGTGTTTACGGAAATATAACCTCCCGCTTGTTGAATTCTATCAAAAGCCGTTCGGTCTACGATCAAATCTTTGATTACAGGAAACGCTTTTGCTCTAAATGGTTCTATGGTAATGGTATCGCCATCATTAAATTTGCGCATGTGAAGTTGGCAGGTGGTAACCAATCTATCGGGTCCGTGAGGTTCTCCATTAATTTGTAATGAACAAGATCCACAAATACCTTCACGACAATCATGGTCAAATTCTACAGGCTCTTCACCCTTGTTGATCAAATCTTCATTAAGAACATCCATCATTTCCAAAAAGGACATATCGCCATCTATACCGTCTATAGTATAGTCCATCATTTTTCCTTTGGAATTAGCGTCTTTTTGACGCCAGATTTTCAATGTTAATTTCATAGTTTTTATTTTGTATTTTGTTGATGGTTCAAGTTCAAATGAACAAACTTCTAACGTATCAACTATAAACTATTTATAAGAACGCGTTTTCAATTCTATATTCTCGTATTTTAGTTCTTCTTTATGAAGCACGGCATCTTTAGGTTCGCCTTTGTATTCCCATGAGGATACAAATTTAAAGTTCTCATCGTCTCGCAATGCTTCTCCTTCCGGCGTTTGGTATTCTTCACGGAAGTGACCACCACAGGATTCATTTCTTGTTAATGCATCTTTTGCGAACAATTCTCCTAGTTCTAAGAAATCTGCAACGCGGCCAGCTTTCTCCAATTCCTGATTTTTGGTATCAGGAGAGCCAGGCACGCGAACGTTTTCCCAAAAATCCGCACGCAACGCTGAAATTTCGTCTATCGCCTCCTGTAATTCTTTAGCATTACGGGACATACCACATTTATTCCACATGATTTTACCAAGTATCTTGTGGTAATAATCAACGGAATGTGTTCCTTTCCCATTCATCAATTTTTCTATTCTATCACGCACTTCTTTTTCGGAAGCTTCGAATTCTGGAGAATCTGTAGGTATTTTTCCTGTTCTAATGTCCTTGGATAAGTAATCACCAATAGTATACGGTAGTACAAAATAGCCATCGGCTAAACCTTGCATCAAGGCCGAAGCACCGAGTCTGTTTGCCCCGTGGTCACTAAAATTAGCTTCACCGGCAGCATAACACCCTTCTACTGTTGTTTGCAGATTATAATCTACCCATAGGCCACCCATGGTGTAGTGAACTGCGGGATATATCATCATGGGAGTCTTGTACGGATTTTCATCAACGATTTTCTCGTACATCTGAAAGAGGTTTCCGTATTTTGTCTCTATCACTTCCTCTCCTAATGCCCGTATGGTTTTGTCATCGGCATCTTTCATCCCAGAGGTTAACGCTTTTTCTTTACCATAGCGCATAATAGCAGCATCAAAGTCCAAGTATACCGCTTCGCCCGTTTTGTTTACGCCAAAACCAGCATCGCAACGTTCTTTTGCTGCTCTGGAGGCTACATCTCTTGGAACTAAGTTTCCAAAAGCAGGGTAGCGTCTTTCTAAATAGTAATCTCTATCCTCTTCCTTAAGTTGCGTAGGCTTTAGTTTGCCTTCGCGTATGGCTTGTGCATCTTCTGCCTTTGCTGGAACCCAAATACGGCCATCGTTCCGCAAGGATTCTGACATTAAAGTTAACTTGGATTGATGATCTCCAGAAACTGGAATACAAGTAGGATGTATTTGTGTAAAGCAAGGATTAGCCATGAAAGCTCCTCTGCGGTGTGCCCTCCAAGCGGCCATCACATTACTTCCCATTGCGTTGGTAGAAAGAAAAAATACGTTTCCGTATCCTCCTGTTGCCAATACCACAGCATGTGCTGAATGACGTTCTATTTCTCCCGTAACAAGATTACGTGCTATAATACCGCGAGCTTTTCCATCAACCTTAACCAAATCCATCATTTCATGACGGTTAAAGGGCTGTATCTTTCCTCTATTAATTTGACGGTTCATTGCGGAGTATGCACCTAACAACAATTGTTGTCCTGTTTGCCCTTTTGCATAAAATGTTCTAGAAACTAAAACACCACCAAAAGAACGGTTGTCCAAAAGACCTCCGTATTCTCGTGCAAAAGGAACGCCTTGTGCCACACATTGGTCAATTATCTGTCCGGATACTTCCGCCAACCGATAAACGTTTGCCTCCCGTGAACGGTAATCGCCACCTTTTACGGTATCGTAGAACAAACGGTAGTTACTATCACCATCGCCTTGGTAATTTTTTGCTGCATTTATTCCGCCTTGTGCTGCAATTGAATGCGCACGTCTTGGGGAATCCTGGTAGCAAAAAGTTTTTACGTTATAGCCTAATTCCGCCAATGTGGCGGCAGCAGAACCTCCTGCCAATCCGGTACCTACAACGATAACATCTATGTTACGTTTATTGGCGGGGTTAACAAGGTCAATTTCGTTTTTATGTTTAGTCCATTTATCGGCCAGCGGCCCAGCAGGAACTTTAGAATCCAATATGCCCATACTTAATGTGTTATTGGGTTAAGATGATGATAGATAGCAATAAAGGCAAACCCTAATGGAATGCCAATAGCGTATATCTTGGTAAATGTTTTTATCGCAGGAGTATACTTATTGTTCACACCCATAGTTTGAAACGAAGAGGCAAAACCGTGCAGTAAATGCAAGGCCAATAACCCGAAAGAAACAACATAGAGTATCGTTCTAAGTACAGGTTCAAATTTTTCTACTGTTTCTGCGTAATAACGCGTCGGGTCTTCGGGTCGTGCTTCAATATATTTGTAAGCCATTTCATGAACCCAGAAATCATACATGTGCAGTCCTAAAAATGCTAATACTACCAAGCCAGTAATAATCATGTTTCTTGAAATCCATGAAGCATTGGCGCTACCCTTGTATTTCGCGTATTTAACCGTACGTGCCCTGTTATTCTGTATTTCTAATGCAATGCCCATAACAAAGTGCACAATAACACCGGCTATGAGAATAGGCTGAAGAATATACTGAACCAAAGGATTATAGCCCATAAAATGGGACCATGTATTAAAAGTTTCCGGAGCAATAACGGATGTGATGTTGATGACAAAATGTTGACCCAAGAAAAAGACCAAAAAAAGACCGGAAAGCGCCATCACTACTTTTCGGGCTATTGAAGATGTTAACAATCCACTCATTTGTTCAAAATTTAGCATACCAAATTTACGGCACGGTTTAGTTATTAACAACTTTATTCAGCTATTAGTATATTATTTAGACCCATTTTGATCTTGTTAAAAAACCTGTTTAGATTTTACCATTCAAATACAGTAGTTTACCACGAAATATTAAACACAAATCAGAATTACCGTTTAACAAAACGTCGATAAAAAATCAAGAAATTGAATCTAAACTCAAATGGTCTTGGCATTAACTTCCATTCCGAGTTTATTTAGCTGTAATTTTACCATGCAATCTGGTTATTAAAAGGAACCACTTGTAAAGAATACTTGCAGTTAGCGATTTAAGAAATAGAAGTACATAATTAGTTTATGGAAATAACAAGAGAAAACAAAACTATAACAGTTGGTGGTGAAGCTGTTGCTCCGGGTAAGTCAAAATTTGTAAAAATAACGATAGACCGGTTGCCTACAGGCACTATAATTGATATTCCGGTTTACGTCTTTAATGCCAAAAGACCTGGGCCTGTGGTACTAGTGCAAGCGGGTTTACATGGGGATGAGGTTAATGGCGTGGAAATTGTACGCAGTATGTTGCACAATGGTAGCTTTAAGGTAGATGCCGGGGCGGTGATCGCAGTGCCAATACTTAATATATTTGGGTTTATCCATTATTCTAGAGATGTGCCCGACGGGAAGGATGTTAATAGAAGTTTTCCAGGAACAAAATCCGGGTCAATGGCGAGTAGGATTTCTTATCATTACCTACGCGAAATATTGCCCCAAATTGATGTTGCCATAGATTTACATACCGGCGGTGGGCAACGACATAATTTCCCGCAGATTAGATATACCAAAGAAGATCAAAAAAGTGCCGAATTGGCCAAGATGTTTAATGCCCCGTTTACCTTTACTTCTAAACTGATTAAAGGATCTTTTAGGAATGCTGCTTTTCGTTTGCAGATACCGGCCGTCGTTTTTGAAGCCGGTGAAAGTATGCGTTTTGACGAATTTTCTATCAAGCAAGGCATAACTGGAATCCTTAACGTATTTAGGCATTTAGACATGATGGACATAAGCGACGAAGACCATGCCAAATTAAACCAATCGGTTTATTTGAATATACGAAAATGGCTTCGTGCACCCACAGCAGGAATCTTTGTGTCAAAAATCAATAATGGAAGTAAGGTAGAAAAGGGTGATTTACTAGGTCTGGTATCCGATACCTATGCAAAAAAAACAAAGCAGGTAAAGGCTCCTTTTGATGGGTATATTATTTGTTTAAATCACCAAGCAGTCGTTAATCAAGGCGATGCTTTATTACATATCGGAGCCTTAGGAGAACAATAAGGGAAAAGTTAATTAAATTACAATTGAAAAGGAGTCCAAATCCATGTAACTAAAAAAATTATACTACTAAGATTGAGGTGTTGTTTCTTTAATTACCTCTAAACTCCATTCAATGGCTTCTTCCAAATCATCAAACTGCCGCAAAGAACCTTTAAAAAACATTTTTTCCAATAGCGTACTGGGAAGGCTTCCTTTTGTACTTCCCACGACCGAGTAATATTTTAATTCATGTCTGTTATTATAAAATTTTAACCAATCCGTTGGTGCTACCGTATAATTGTTTATACGGTTTGAAATATATACAATAGGTTGATTTTCTCCGTAAAACTCCTTGGAAGCTTTAACGGCTTTTTTGGCCATTTCCCATTGAAAAAATACGCCATTGTTGATTTCTGAAATAACTAATGTATCGAAAAAGTAGAAAACACCAAATTCGAACTCCCGTACTTCTCTTATGTTTTTAAAGTAGCTCAGTTCTTTTACCCTTTTCATAAATTGAACTTTAGTTATAACTTTTTACTAAATATAAGAATAATAGTGTTTTAGCTACATAATATCGGAAAAAACGTATAAAAACAGGATGTCTTTCACTCTATGGAAGCAATTTTTGTGATTTTAAAAAATGACCAAACCTAACCCAAACTTTGAGATTCTAGTTCGTAATTAGGGTAACTTTTGTTGCTGTTGTATGAGATAGCTTCTTTCATTGCTTGGTTCAAACTGTTATTGCGTAAGGGGAGCTTTAAAATAGTATGCTAATTTAAGTAGTGGAGGTAGATACTTAAGAAGGTTTTTAAACTTCCAAAATCATAGCCATTTCCAAATTTAATATAGCTCAGGTTTTTTATATGCTTTTTTGATGTCTTGGACGAATCAATGTCATAAAATGAAATAAGTTTATAAATCATTCCATATCCTTCAGCTGAATGGAAAGTGCCTTTGTAGATAATTGTACCTCAATAAGGCTTAGTACCAAAGAAATCATCAAGGCCAAAAGACTGATGCCAAAAACTACCTTGGCCAATAAGGAATATTCCATGTATATCAATGCCATAGTAATTACTGCCAATAAAAAACTAAAGATTGCGGAACCCTGCATGTTTTTGATAATTATTAATCGTTTACTTAGTTTTCTTACTTGTAATTTCACGGATTCAGATGCTGTTTCCAGATATTTTTGATGTAATTGACGAATTAGTGCCGCAATGGCCAGATACCGGGCATTATAGGCCAACATGGTCAATGATATTGCTGGGAATAGCAGGGCGGGAATACTTAACGTTAGTTGCATGGATTATTTTTGAAATATTCTTGAGCTTGGTGTTGCGGCAGTCGGAAAATCTTGAGGAATTTCTTGAGTCACGTTCCCTGTTGCGGCCCATTCCGTACCACGGAGCATCGTGGTGATGAATCCTACACAGGCAACCGAATAATCTGCATGCCCCATAATGTTGTGAAAAATACGACCTTTACCATAGTTTAGTGTCATGAGTGCAGGCTCGTGTCTTCCAGTTCCTTTGTTATTTGGATCCGAGTACGCCGTCGCTAAGATCTCCATGTGTTCCGCGGGGCCTCTCAACTTGTCGTAAAGTTCATCCTTGGTGTGCATCCACAATTCTGGCATTCCTTTGGTAATAGGGTGTTCTGTATTTCGAACTTGAACTTGATATTCACTTTGGGGACCGTGTCCGCCACCCTTTCCTGGCGAGGTATCACGTATAAGGTCCCCAGCATCGTTGTAATAGACATAAGGACCATTTTTTTCGGTACGGTTGCCCCAACCGCCGAGTCCAATCATATGGTTATAGGCCTCCCATTTCGGGAACGAATTGTTTGCTGCGTGAAAAACGACCAATCCACCTCCATTTTCCATATAGGTTTCAAAGGCTTTTTGTGTGCTTTCTGGCCAGGTTGAGGCATTCCATCCAAAATTGGAGATAACGACATCGTAATCGGAGAAATTAGGATTAAAATCTGCATCTGTTCTCGGTTCTTCCAAGGCTACGGTTGGGGGCAGGCCGTCAATAGGAAAATTGGCAATAAATTCCTCCCCTTTCCATGTATAGTCAGAGCGAATTACATCCACATTAAAAAGCCCGCTTTTCTCCAAGTAGCATTTTAGCATATAGGTAGTTTTTGGCCATTGCACATGATTGTTTTGACCATCAATGATTAATACTTTTATTTCGTTTTTCGGAGCTTGAGCCGAGCTGGAAATCACCATTAGTAAACAAAGAACTACCAGTAGTGTTTTATATCGATTCATTGGATTTATTTTATTGTGAAAGATTTGGTTTCTGTTAATCCGTTTCCTTTTAGTTCTACAGTATACGTACCTTTTGGAAGGTAGGTTTTACCGTCTTTCGCTGGTTCTAATTTTGCCTTGTGTTTTTTAAGATAGTCCATTTTTCCCGCTTTGGAGAAGGCTACGTCATAGGAAAGCACATTAAGACCTTTGTCCGCTTTTACTTCAGTGGCGCTTACCGCAATACCATCTTCGGTTTTTACGATAGCGGTAAAAGTGTCCGGTTTAGCCGTGTAAAAAGTAAGGTCTAGGCCTGGGGTATTAGCTTTCATCCACGAGCTCCAAGAACTTCCCCATCGGCTTGAGTGTTTTATATTTTCCAAATCAAAAGCGTACAATTCTTTTTTTATCACCTCTCGGGTCATTCGTTGTAGTGGCGCAATATCCGCTTTGTAGATGCCACGGCCATGGGTGGCAACGATTAAATGTTTTGCCTCGGGCTGTATGACCAGATCATGGACCGCTACGAAGGGCATCCCGTTTTGGAAAGCTTCCCAAGAGGTTCCTTGATCCATGCTTGCATATAGTCCGTTATCCGTTCCGGCGAACAGGAGGTTCTCGTTTACAGGGTCTTCAATGATAACGTTCATGGGCGAGTGGGGTATATTGGATGAAATAGATTTCCAAGTGGTACCGTAATCGTCACTCTGATAGAGATAGGTCGTAAAATCGTCATAACGGTATCCGCTTAAGGCGGCATACACACGTTCCTTTTTGTGTTTGGACGCGAGCACTTGTGCTACCCAAAGGGCTTGGTCAGTTTTAAGCCCTTCTACGTTGATGTTTTTCCCTATTTCTTCCCAAGTACTTCCTCCATTTTTTGAAACTTGAATCATTCCGTCATCGCTACCCGCGTAGAGCAGCCCAAATTGAAAGGGCGATTCTGAAATAGTGGTGAGCGTACCATACGGAACATTACCTTTTTTGCCACCAGCGGTAATATCTGGGGAAATAGCCTCCCAAGTATCTCCTTGGTCCATGGAACGTATGAATTTGTTCGTTCCAAAATAAAGAATATCTTGATTATGGGAGGATAACAGAATGGGCGATTCCCAGTTGAAACGATACGGCGATTCGCCTAATTTGTGAGCTGGTTTTATAAACGTTCGTTTGTCATTTTCGATATCCAACCGGGAATAATAGCCAAATTGGGAACCCGTAAAAATGATATTCGGATTTCTGCGGTCGATTTGGATTTGCATTCCATCACCTCCCGCAATTCCTTTCCAAGGATGATGGCCGCTCTGTAACCACTCAAAGTTGCTTTCCGCATTATGTGGCCCCATCCAAACGCCATTGTCCTGCAAGCCACCATACACATTGTAGGGTTCTTGATGGTCTATATTTACAGCAAAAAAAGTACCAACGGATTCCGAGTTGTTTTTGGTCCAGTTTTCACCATCGTCATAGGAAATATTTAAACCTCCATCGTTGCCGTTGATTAAATGCCCCGGACGTTTTGGATTTACCCAAAGTGAATGATGGTCTACGTGTACGTTTTCCTTTTGAATGGAGGTATAGGTTTTTCCTGCGTCGTCCGACTTGATAATGGGCACACCCAAGAGATAGATTTTTTCTTTATTGGACGCATCTACACGTACTTGTGCGAATACATAGCCATAACTATAGAACAAATCGTCTATATATTCTTCGTTCTGCTTTGTCCATGTTTTTCCTCCGTTATCACTTCGGTATACTACTGCACCAATTACTGGTGTAGTAGGAACATCTGGATCGTCTTCTCCCAAATAGCTCGCAATGTCTGCGGGCTTAATTTCATTTTGAGCTACCATTTCCTTTACCGTGGCTGCCGTGTAGGCTTTGGGAAATCGATTCTCCTTTAAAAAGGCGTCCAAATTCTTGTCGTCCAGTTTTTGAAAATCTACTTTGGACATCGACACAAAATTATTTTTCCCAATGTCTTCTTTTTTATCTTTTTCATCCGCTTTTTTAGGTCTTCTATACTGATTGTCATGAACGGCGTACACCGTATTTTCATCGTACACCGCAAATCCTATTCTACCTACGCCTTCGCCCGTAGGGAAACCACTTCCAGCAGTAGAAATTTTAACCCATGAACTTCCCGCATCTATACTTTTATATATGCCAGATGCATTTCCGTTACCCGTGAAATCCCAAGCTTTTCGATTTTTTTCCCATGCTGCGGCATATTGTATAGCAAAATTATCGGGTGCGTGCGCTACATCAATGATTCCGGTAGCATCGTTGATGTATAGGGTTTGTTTCCATGTGTTACCGCCATCGGTAGTTTTATACATTCCGCGTTCTTTGTTGGGGGAATATAAGTGACCGGTTACACCTACGCTTACTTCATTGGGATTATTTGGATTTACTAGAATCCGACCAAAATGATGGGCATCATGTAGGCCGATATCTTGCCAAGTTTTTCCATTATCTGTGGTCTTTAACATCCCTATTCCCGAATAGGAGGAGCGGGACGAAATGTTTTCTCCTGTACCAACATAAATAGTTTTAGTTGGCCAATGAATACCAATATCGCCTACATTAATGGTCTTGGCATTGTCCATAATTGGCGTAAACGTAGTGCCGTTATTTATAGTGTGCCACACCCCGCCAGAGGCGTAGCCTACGTAAAACTCGGTAGGATCATCTGGATTGACTTCAAGATCGGCCACACGACCACTCATTACAGTAGGGCCTATGTTTTTTAAGGGAATATTTTTCAGAATCGAATTTTCTGTAAGTTCCAGTTTTGATTGCAATGATGTGAGTACTTCTGCTGGTAAGCTAGGTTGGACTTGTGCAAATCCAAGACTACTACTAATAAGTGTAATTAGGAGAATTTTTTTCATTTTAATATGTTGAAGTTCTTAAGCGGAAGGTAACAATAAGTTTTTCCGGTGACAAGAAAAATTCACGAATGCAGACGTCTTACAGTAAATCGCTTAGTTTGGGGCTTTGGGTACAGTTGCTTGGAATACTTGTTGTTGGCGCCGGATCAGCTTCAGCTTCCTATGGTAGCCTTGGCCAAAGCATTCTTATGGCGGTTCATAACATTATATAAGGAGCCATGGGCATGGGATAGGAAACAACACCTAATTTTAAATAAAAAAAAAGCATTAAAAGGGTATCTTTTTTTGTAGGTTTAAGTTTTAAAATCTTGATTATGAAACGCATAGTAGTCATTAGCGCTTTGGTTCTCCTTTTGCAGGCTTGTTCAGCCGTTAAAAGCTATGAAGTAGGTCAGATACTAACCCCTCAGGGCGAAATACTCGTTTGGCTCTACAATGAAACGCCCAACCATAAAAAAAGCTTTATCGAACTTGCCAATAAAGGGTATTGGGATAGTCTTACTTTTAATCGCGTTATTCCCAATTTTGTGGCACAGGCCGGTTGCCCGGATACCCCAGAAGGTTTTAATGATCTGGAATATTTATTAAAACCCGAGTTCCATGAAAAACTCACGCATACGTATGGGGCATTTGGAGCAGGTAGGGATGGCAATCCGGATAAGTTATCCGCACGTTGCCAATTTTATATTGTTCAAAATAAAGAAGGGGAACACCGTTTGGATGGTGATTATACCGTCTACGGAAAAGTCATTAAAGGCATGGATGTGGTCGATGCTATGGTTAGTGTTCAAAGGGACAGTTTGGACGAGCCGCTAACGCCAATTACCATGGATGTTAATGTACTGATGATGACGGTTGAAGAGTTAAAGGAATATGACGTGGAATTAAATTAAAAGAGGAGTGCTTATTTGTTAAATTCCTAATCAATTTAATGTAGAAATGGCAGTCTTTGCGCAGTCGAAGTCCGACTTAGCAATGGAACGTTCTCGATTGCACTCTAACCGACACTTAAGTAAAATACAATTGGCTAATTTTTAATCTAGGAGTATTTTAGGTCATTTAAGCTTGATTTACCGACTTTCACTAAATTTTTTCAAGCTGATCCAGCTGTTGCTTAACGAGAGTTTTGAGTTTGTTTTGAGCAGTCACAATCTTATCTTGTAATATTTTGGTAGGCTGCTGTTCCAAATCGGTCACGGTTTGGAAGGTTTTGGAATACCAAGCTGACCAGGCATCTAGAATCGCCTTTTCTTCCTTATAATTTGCACCGTTCTGAATGCTTTTTGCACTTAATTCATATTCTACCTCTAAGCGCTCTGTCGCTGCTTTTTCTATGTTTTTCAGGACATTTTCTGCAGTTTGTGTATTCGCATTTACGAGCGTCAATGCACTGGCCAAAGCACCCGTCCCTACATTTTTAAGGGTTTCTTGAGAAACTTTATCAATTTTATCATTATCGGTATGGTAAAACTGGTCGGTGAAATGCCAGAGTAATAATCCGGGAATATCGGCATGTAAAAAAGGCGTATGATCGCTGCCCCCTTCAAACGGATTGGAATTGACTTCCCAATTGGCAAACGTACCCTGATTTTCGAAATTTCCGATCATAAAATCGTTGAGGTAGTGCGGTTTCATGTCTTCCAATGATAAAACCTCTCCGCCCCATTCGGTATGTTTGTCGTTTCCACGGGTCCAAACGGCACTGGGGTCCGGCATTTTTTCGATCAAGAAACTACCTCCCGTAATTGCTGTATTTTCGCCTACCATATCCAAACTAATGCCCCATTTTATTTTTTTTGCACGTTCGGAATCTTCTTCAATATAGCGTCTCGTAGAAATGATTTCATCGCCCCAAAGAAAGGTCAAGGTACGATCCAAGTCTATTTTTTCCGAGTTAAAAAGCTGAGCTGCCAAAGTGGCCATTTCTAATTGAGCACCAACTCCTGAGGCATTGTCGTTTGCTCCGGGTTCCTGAATATGGGCGCTAAATACCATGCGTTCTTTGGGAAGTTTGCCCCCTTTTATATCGGCTACCACGGTAAGCTCTTCGGATGTGTAGCTCCTGGTTTGAATGTTTACTTGGACTTCTACTTTTCCTTTGGCCAAGGCCGATTCCAACCGTTCTTTTGCCGCATAAGATAGCGCGATGCCCCAAAACGAAGCATCCGTTTGGGGAGGTAAGCTCCGAAACTGAATGGAGGTCGTATTCTTTTCCGGTTGAAGATAGGATGGATTGTTATACGTAATAATGCCTAAGGCGCCTTGGTCTATTAATCTTTGAACAAGTCTCCGTGCGCTCGCCGCGATGTAAACGACCTTCCCTTTTACATTATATTGATTAATATTTTCTTCATTTTTTAGATGGATAACCTCCGCCACAACACCTTCCTTGGGAGTGGAGGCCGAATTGAGGTAGGTCATATTCCGATTGCTTTCTGAAATTAGCAACGGGGTTTCTTCCCCCATAATTTGCACAGCGGCCGAAACCGGCTCCCAAGTAGGATGGTCCATTTCACGTGTTTCGATACGATACGTAAGTCGGTCGTTCGCGGTGGCTTTTTTCTCTAGCACATAGCCCGCTTTTTCCAAATGTTCGGCAATCCAATAGACACTTTTGTTAAAACCGGTATTCCCTGCCACGCGCCAGTATTTCGCTACATAATCGGTGGTTTTATATGCCAAATCGCCGGTAAAGGCAGGTCGGATGATATCAAAATACTCTTGGGATTTTGGTGGTGTTTCTTTTACTTGTGAGCAGCCCAAGGTAATGATGAATAAGTAACCAATAAAAAAGAGCTGTTTTCTCATACAATAAATTTGTTTTTTTAAAGTCTACTATTCACTTAACACTCTTTATAGACGTTTACTCCCCCCATTTCCAATCTCCGCCAATAATCAACTTCTCTTTAAGGTTGTTATCGATCATAAATTGTTTTGTTGTTTCACTGTTCATCTTAGTAGCAGGTAGGGTTTCCGCATTAGCTAGGCCGTACAGCATCATGGTGCCAAACCGGGCCGTGTTGGTAATATGTTCCTCGTTTACTAAAGGAAAATCATCACAATCGCTATGGTAGCAGCCGTAAATAGATCGGTCTAGATTGCTGTGTACGGATAAAATGGGAACACCTTCCAACATAAAGGGTTGGTGGTCACTATGCAGACCGGAACGGTTGGAGAAGCTATTCTGATATATCGTATCCTGTTTTTGGATGGCTGCCCCTAGTTCGGTAAAGAAGGCCTCGTTTTCCAGTTTTCCACCGGCGTTCATCCCAATTGGATTTCCTGCCATATCCAGATTCATCATGTATTTAATATTGTCTATCGTATTATTTGCAATGGCTTGGTTTACCAGGTATTTGGAGCCCAATAATCCCTGTTCCTCGCCCATGAACATGATGAATTTAATAGTCCGCTTGGGTTGTAGGTTATTCGCCTTAAAGGCACGTGCTATATCGATGATCGCAAAAGAACCGATGCCGTTGTCTATGGCTCCGGTTGCCAAATCCCAAGAATCCAAATGCCCCCCAATGACGATAACCTCTTCCGGTAATTCACTACCTGGTAAGGTGGCTATCACATTTCTGGCTTTGATGACATCGCTCGTGTTGGTCATTTCTATGTGTGCCGAAACAGCTTGTTCTTTGAGTTTTTCTTTCAAGGCCATCCCGTCTTCCATTCCAATACAAACGGCCGGGATAGGAATAAGTCCGCCTGTTACAGAGGCAGTCCCTGTCAATAACACACCATTGGGAACCTGATTGATAATGATGATACCTTTTGCATCATATTTCATGGCCAACGCTGTTTTTTCACTACGGTGTAGGTTGGTCAAGCCTTCCGGACTTCCTTCTAAAATATTAATGTATACCAAGGCGATTTTATCTTTTACGGCATCCGGAGCTGCGGCATAATCGGCCTCCAGTCCATTGCCCATATCTACGATTTCGCCGGTAACATCTGCTTTAATGGGGGAATGTCCCAAGGTCACTACTTTCATAGGTTCGCTTTCTATTTCCAAAGCGACCGTTCCTCGTGCCCAAGCTTCTACCTCAAAGGTTTGGTATTGCACATCCTCAAATCCGTACTCTTTAAATTTGTTATAGGTGTATTCTTCCGCCTTGGCCCCATTTTCTGATCCGGTAAGGCGGTGCCCAATGGTCTCACTGGCCTCTTTTAAGGTGCTGTACGCTTTGGAATTCTGTTGTATTTCTGTATCAACACGTGCAAACAGTTCCGCTTGGGTCTCTTCTTTTTTCGATTCTGTACATGCGCTTAGCACAACTATGGCTAAAGAAAATAGAATAATTTTTTTCATGGTTTTGGTAAGGGTTTTTATGATTTCAGTTTTTTGTCCGTTCGGATTTCGAGTTCACTTTTCTTCAGTTGAATATTCAATTTATTGACTTCGACATCCATGAATTTTTTGAATTTCACATCTACAGTTTTTAAACGTTTGTTAAAGATAGCATATACTTCACGTTGTTGGTCGGTCGGTTTAAAATCTGCCCCAAATCCGCCTATATCACTGGCCAATGCACTTAACCGACCATAAAGTTTCATAGGAGATCTAAAAGCATCTTCACGAGCTCCCGTTAAATGAATGTCATACAAAGAGCCTGCAATGGATTCTGCAAGTATTCGCAGTTCCTCCGCTTTTTTACGATCGCCGTTTTTGGTCAGTTTTGGAATGATTTCATTGAGTTCTGCCCGTATGGTTTCAATGTCATTGATCATGGTAACGGCTAAGTTCATAGCATCCCTTAGTTCTAGGGAAAAGGCTACTTGTTCCTTTAATTCTTCCAAACTGCTTTCGGAATCAGGATCTTTTAGTACATCAACCTCACGTATAAATTCTTCTTCGCCTACGATCAGTTTTATTTTATAGCGCTGTGGCACCACCCGGGGACCGAATTGTCCGCGCCACAGGTCCAAATCCCAAGTTACTAACGGTCGCCATCCTTCTCCGTTCAATTGCACCCAAGGTCTTCCGGGTGGTGTAGACTGCAATTTTGGTTTATAAGTAGGTTCGTATCTTAAATCCCACATGGCTCTATGGATACCGGCATCTTGTTTGCCTTCCAAACTTCTTATTAATTGGTCGTCCATGGTCAATATTTCTATGGCTACTTTTTGATCTGTGCTGTCTTTAAGATAGTAATGGATATCGGCTCCATACCCCGGGTTTCGGCCCGAGTTCATGCTCGGTCCATCTGTCTTTATAGCTTGTTTGTCAATAAATCGATACGCAGGCCGCATACTGAACAAATGTGCTTTTTGGTCTTTGGCGTCGACATCAAATTCCCGTATCGGCGCTACATTGTCCAAGATATAATAGCCACGACCATAGGTGCCTACGACCAAATCATCAAAACGTTCCTGAATTTCCAGCCAGTACACGGGTGCTGGGGGAAGGTTGTTCCGCAAGCGCATCCATGTATCCCCATCAGTATAACTAATATATAGTCCGTTATCCACGCCTAAGTATAACATCCCCTCTCTCTTGGGGTCCTCTTTGATGACGTGCGCGAAGGTGTGCACCGATTTAGGCATGGAATCCGTTATCTTTTTCCACCTAGTTCCATAATCCTCCGTTTTATAGGCGTAGGCCTCAAAATCACCCATTTGGTGCAGGTCTACCGTAATGTAGGCCGTTCCTTCCTTATAGTGCGATACTTCAATATTGGCAATGGTGCCCCACTCGGGTAAACCGGGAATGTTTGCGGTTACGTTGGTCCAGTTGGTTCCGCCGTCTTTTGTTATTTGTACTTGTCCGTCGTTGGTTCCCGCCCATATCAATCCTGGTTCTAGTTTTGATTCTACGATACTGAACAATACGGAACCATCAAAGGTCATTAAGTTATCTACTGCGATACCTCCGGAATTTTGTTGGTGTGATTTATCATTTAAGGTTAAATCTGGACTGATCACCTGCCAACTTTGTCCGCCGTCATCACTTTTATGCACGTATTGACTACCTACATAAACCCGGTGCTTGGTATGGGGAGAAAAGGCCAGTGGGAAATTCCAATGCCACCGATATTTTAGTTTGCCCGGTTCCCATCCGTAACCGGCTTCGGGCCAAACCCGTACATCTCTTGCGTGGCCGGTTTTGGCATTATAGCGTTGCAGTCCGCCATCATAACACCCGGACCAAACAATGTCGTTATCAAAAGGGTCGGGTTGGGCAAAACCACTTTCGCATCCGCCCACACCTTCCCAAAGCCCTAAAGGAATATAGCCTTGTCTACTGTTGCTGGGGCCTTTATAGGAATAGCCATCCTGCCGGTTGCCATAAACGTTATACGGTATCTGATCATCTACAGACACATGGTACATTTGTGCAATGGGCAGTACGATACGCTGAAAACTTTTGCCGTGGTTAAGACTGATACTGGCACCGCCATCATGCGCTACCATTAAACGATCGGCGTTTGTAGGGTCTAACCAAATATCATGGTTGTCACCACCGGCACGGTAGCCTCCTTTAATGGTTTTGCCCCCGTCTTTGGAAGTGCTGAATTTTACGTTGGCAAAATAAAGTTCGTTGGGGTCGCTTGGCGAAACGGCCATACGGATGTAGTACGGAGCACGTTCCCCAATATCATGGTTACGGGTCTGTAAGGTCCAGGTTTCGCCAAAGTCCTCTGATCGGTATAAAGCCGGGCTATCAATTTCAAACAGCGCATACACGATATCTGGTTCTGAATGAGAGATGGCGACCGCAGTTTTGCCTACGGGATTGTCTTTTCCCCCGGGAAGTCCGTTTGCGTTCATTGGCTCCCATGACGCTCCACTGTCCAAAGTTCTATAAACCCCTCCTCCGGGACCGCCACTTCGCAATCCCCAAGTATTAATATGAATAGACCACATACCCACTAGCAGTCTTTCTGGATTTTTAGCATCCAAGGCCAATTCTGCCGCTCCAGTATTTTCATCCACGAAAAAGATACGTTTCCAGTTTTTACCACCATCTGTAGTTTTGTAAACACCCCGTTCCTGTTGTGGTCCGTAGGTGTGACCCAATGCTGCGGCATAGACGATATCTGGATTGGTAGGATGTACAATAATTCGTCCAATGCGACCCGTTTTTTTGAGCCCCATATTTTTCCATGTTTTTCCTCCGTCTTCGGACTTATAAATACCGTCACCCATGGCATGTGCTGGTCGGATGACAAAGGTTTCTCCGGTGCCTACCCAAACGATATCTGGATTTGTGGGAGTAATGGCCAGGGAACCTATGGAAGAAACATCCTGATCATCAAAAATAGGGTCCCAATTGAGTCCGCCATCCGTAGTTTTCCATAATCCTCCAGAGGCGGCACCGATGTAATTTATCATTGGGTCTCCGGGAACCCCTGCAATAGCAATGGTACGGTTCCCTTCAGGACCTATAAATCTAAAATCTAGGTTTTCGAAAACGGAGGGGTCGGTTTGCGCTTGGGAAATCAGGGTTGTAAAAAAAAGTAAGATTGAGAGTAATGAGTTTCTTTTCATTTTGCCGAAGTTGAGATAGTGTTCTACTTGAAAGTCTACTAAGATAACCAAAATTAGAAACTGAATGTAGCTTTACAATTGGTTTGACCATCCTTACATGAAACGAAATACGCGTATTGTATTTATTACTGGTTTTTTATATTTTAGGAAGACTAACATAAGATTAGCTATGCAAGATTTTTTTCTTCTAGGAGCATTTATTCTTTTAGTTGTGGGCTTGTTTTACTTTTTTGTTCCTCCAAAAGGTATTAATCCAGTCTACGGATACAGAACACCCTCGTCCACAAAAAATGATGAGAATTGGGAGGTAGCCAATAAATGGGCATCACGCTTATTTTTAGGGGTAAGCATACTTATGTGCGTCCTTTTATACATCAACCAGGACTTAAAATTTATGGATAGCGACGACTTATTTATAACCAGTTTCCTAAGTGGAATAGTACTTATTTTTGCGGTTGTAGAACTAAAGTTATGGCGAATGAAAAAAGAATAACGGCTTAAATGCTATCGAATGTTCGCAGGGCAAATTCGGAATTCTTAATTTAGGGGTTCAAATTCCAGAACAATGAAATACGAACAAATTCCTAATTCCCTTTTTATAAAAAACCGTAAAAAATTCATGCAGCGCGTGATGCCTAAAAGCATTGCGGTCTTTAATTCCAATGATATTTACCCTATTAGTGCAGATAGTGTGATGCCCTTTGAGCAGCATCGCGATATTTTTTACCTCAGCGGTGCGGATCAAGAGGAAACTATCTTGTTGCTCTTTCCGGATGCGATGGATAAAAAACACCGCGAAATTTTGTTCGTTCGGGAAACCAATGACCATATTGCCGTTTGGGAAGGCGCAAAACTGACCAAAGAAATGGCGACTGAAGTATCTGGAATTCAAACCATTTACTGGTTAACCGATTTTGACAAGGTTTTCTTTGATTTGATGTCCGAGGCGGATACCATTTACTTTAATACCAACGAGCACTACCGCCAAGCCGTGGTGAACGAAACAAGGGAAGACCGCTTTATTAAAAAGACAAAGGCGCAGTATCCTGCGCATCGCGTAGCAAAGAGCAATCCCATCCTTCAGGACATTCGAGGGATAAAAGAGCCGGAAGAAATAGACTTGATGCAGACGGCCTGTAACATTACCGAAAAGGGATTTCGACGCTTACTAGGATTTGTAAAACCGGGCGTTTGGGAACATGAGATAGAGGCAGAACTTATCCATGAATTCATTCGTAACCGCTCTAAAGGCTTCGCCTATCCGCCGATAATCGCAGCTGGTAATAACGCAAACGTATTACATTATTTAGAAAATAATAAGCAATGTAAGGAGGGCGATTTGATTTTGATGGACGTGGCCGCCGAATATGCCAACTACTCCAGTGACCTTACACGTACGATTCCGGTAAATGGAAAATTTACAAAACGACAAAAGGAGGTGTACGAGGCTGTTTTACGCGTGAAGAACGATGCGACCAAACTTTTGGTGCCAGGGACAATTTGGGCGGAATATCATAAAGAATGTGGTAAATTGATGACTTCTGAGCTGTTAGGACTTGGATTGTTGGACAGGGCCGATGTACAGAACGAAAATCCGGATTGGCCAGCGTATAAAAAGTACTTTATGCACGGTACCAGTCACCATATTGGTTTAAATACCCACGATTACGGAGAACTCAAAACCCCTATGAAAGCGAATATGGTCTTTACCGTAGAACCAGGTATCTATATTCCGGAAGAAGGATTTGGAGTGCGTTTGGAGGACGATGTGGTGCTACAGGAAAAAGGCGAACCTTTTAATTTAATGGGGAATATTCCTATTGAGGTGGAGGAGATAGAGAGTTTGATGACAAAATAGTTTGCGGTAAAGAGTCACAGGTGGTCAGTGATTGTGGTCGGTTATATAAATGGTCGTCATCCTGAGCGCAGTCGTAGGACAGGTTTGAATTCTGGTCAATTTATTTAATGGCGAATTACACACCTCCTTTGGTAAGCTTGAATCATTTTTAAAAATAAAACAAGTAAATATGAAACTAGTCTCTTGGAACGTAAACGGTATTCGTGCGGCGGTAAAAAAGGGTTTTGCAGATGTGGTGTCCGATTTTGATGCCGATGTGTTCTGCGTGCAGGAAACCAAGGCACAGGATGATCAAGTGGCCGGGGCTTTGGACGCACTTGATGGTTACGAACTGTATTCAAACAGTGCAGAACGCAAAGGATATTCCGGTACGGCTATTCTTAGTAAGGCAAAACCAATAGCCTTCTCTATAGATATGGGCGTACCCGAGCATGATCTGGAAGGGCGTATTACGCATGCCGAGTACGAGTACTTTCATTTCGTAAATGTTTATGTGCCCAACAGCGGTAGCGGATTAAAGCGCTTGGAGTATCGTCAACAGTGGGACAAGGACTTTACGGCGTACCTAAAAAAGCTATCGGAAAGTAAGCCTTTGGTGGTTACAGGCGATTTTAATGTGGCGCATACCGAAAACGATTTAGCGAACCCAAAATCCAACTACAACAAAACTGCAGGTTTTACCCAAGCCGAGATCGACGGGTTAGACAACATGTTGCAAAAACTGAAATTGGTGGATACCTTTAGGGCCAAACATCCCCATACGTTTGACAAATATTCGTTCTGGAGTATGCGGGGTGGTGCCAGAAGCCGTAACGTAGGTTGGCGTATCGATTATTTTTTGGTCAGTGAATCGCTTTGGCCCAAAGTAACTTCCGCAGAAATTCATGACCAGGTTATGGGAAGCGATCATTGCCCTATCAGTATTGAATTTAAATTTTAGAAAGTATGCCTTTACTAGTAATGCTTCAAGAAGCGGCCGATATTGAAAAAAAGATACAAGAAGCTCCGGATAGGGCCTACGAAATTGGCGTTGCCATTGGCACTTATTTGCCTTTTGCGGTACTCGTATTAATAGCCTATTTGTTTTATTATTATTCTAAAAAAAGAAAGAGGCTAGAGGAGTAAGAAATGCTACTACTTACATATTGCGACTGCAACATTTTTAAATGATATTATGCTTTAGACACTGTTTTCCCATTGAAAACATTCCCCAATAAAAAAACTACTAAAGCCGGTAACACCCAACCCAAACTATATTTTTGTAAAGGTATCCATTCAAGATACTCGCCTTTTGCCGCTAGCGGGATACCAACCGATCCCAAAAAATCTGGAACACTAAAAATAATAGTGGTAAGTACAACAGCCTTGAAAACGTTGGCAGAGCCATATTTCTCAGGAACCACATTTAATAGTATAAGAACTATGGTAATGGGGTAAATAAACATGAGCGCGGGTAAGGCAACTGCAATGATGTATGCTACATTAAACTGCCCCATTACCACCCCCAATATACATCCTAAAATAGCGGTTAGGGTATATGCCATTTTGGAATTCTTGAATTGTGCCCTTACAAAATCCGAAGTACCTGTTACAATACCAACTGCCGTAGTAAAACAAGCTAAACTTACCAAGATACTAAGGCCTAGATTACCAATGGTCCCTAAACTCAGAATCGCCATTCCGCTTAGCAATGCTGTTCTAGTCACCTCTGCATTAAACGAGCCATGCATCAGGCTGCCGGAAAGAATCAAACCAGCATAAATAAGAAATAAACCTAATCCTGCCAACCAACCCGCCTTGCGAATCAGTGCTTTCTTATCTGAATAAGAAGCCTCTTTATTCTCTATATTAGTTGATATAATGATAACCCCACCTACAACAACGGCACCGATGGCATCAAAGGTTTGGTAGCCTTCCAAAATACCATCTGTGAAAGCACTCGCTATTTGCATGTTTGAAAAATCAAAAGGAAATGAAAACAGGATATTCCCAATTAATAAAAGAAGTATGATAATGATTGCGGGAGTCAATAACTTACCTATAATATTCAAAATTTTAGACCTATTTATTACAAAAACAAATACTAAGCCAAAATAAAGGATACTTGTAAGCCAAGATGGACTGTCAAAAAAAGGCTGTACGGCCATTTCGTGAGTCACAGATGCTGTTCTAGGTGACGGTAGACTAATTGAAATAGCATAAATAATAACGGAATACACCAAGGCGAAGGAAGGCGATACTTTTTTGCCAAAATCAAAAATAGTTCCTTGAAGCTTGGCATGTGCCAAAATCCCCAAAATTGGAATTATTACTGCCGAAAGACAAAAGCCTAGAGCAACCAACCACCAAACACCACCTGAATTAAAACCCAATAAGGGAGGTAAAATAAGATTACCCGCCCCAAAAAATAGAGAGAAAAGAGCAAAGGCTGTAACGAGGATTTTTTTGGTTTCGCGCATAGTAAAAGTTGCTCGGCAAGATAATTTAAAAATAGGAAAGCGTAACAACAAAAATCCCTTACCTATAACTTTTGGAAGTTGACAACAGGAATTGAACACATCACAACAAATTATGGTTCAGATGATTAATATACTATATCTTGAACCAAAATTAATAAACACACCAATTAACCATTGGTTTATTATCCTAAAAACGAAACGTTGAACAAAGCATTATAAAGATTCCCAAATCGTGCCGATGCTCTTTAAAAACCCTACCAAATGAAAAAAATATTCTGTAATATTTTTGGCCACCATTACTCCATATCAAAAAAGGTTACATCCCATATCAAAGAATACAAATGTATCCACTGTCAAAAACAGGTTACTACAGATGTAAGCGGTAACCTATCTATATTGACACCTGAACTTCAGGATATTAATAGGACTTTAGAACATATTTATCAGAGAAGACATCAAGCTGCGCAACAAGTAGCATAATTCTTCCCTCCCCTCCTAAAAAAAATACAATATACATAAACTCCAGTCCCATGGCTGGTAAAGGAGTTTAATGGTTATTCCCGTAAATTAAGTAAGCCGCTTTCATCTTAACTGTCGTAACGCCCCACAATGGATAAGTAAAGTTTGCCCTTGTTTTCGGGAATTTTTTTGTTTACCAACTTCCCTTATCGAAAAGATCTAAAAATGCCGCTGCGGATAAATTCAGGAAGTCGACCAGAAAATGTGAAAAAATGGCCCATCGTAAACTTCCTGTTTTTAAGTATATCGTCGCCCATACGATTCCCATAATGAAAGTTGCAATGATCAAATCGATTCCACTATTGACTTCCGAATTGATACCAAATGCAATATGATTTATGGCGAATACGCTACTTGTGAATAAAACCGATACCCAATTTGGCCAAGTTTTGGTGTAGTCCGTAAGTAAGCCCCGCCAGTAAAATTCTTCAATCCATGGATTAATAAGAGCCAACAGAATCCACGGCAACCAAATTTGCCAACCCGCTAAAGTTTCAGAGTGCAAAAGGAATATCGGCAAGGGAATCAACCCGATTACGATTGCCACTATACTCCATCCTACAGAACTCCCGGGTTTTTTCAACCATTTTTCAATCGATTTTTGACCGCCATATTTCATTATAAAGAAGAGCCACAAGGCCCAACCAAATAAAATCATCGGAATAAAAGCCCATTTGTCAATAAATTGCCCAAAAATATAAGCGGCCAAAAGGTTGACGGCAATTATAACAAAGGGTGACAGTAGTACGATGGTTCTGTTTTTTGAAAGATTCATGATTTTGTAGCTTTAGAATTTTTTTTGATAGAAGAAAATGACGAAACCTAGCGCCAAGAATGTTCCGAAAACGGAAGGCAGAAATTGACTGTACGGTTTGAAATTCGGTAAAATGGTACCTGTGGCCGCTGCCAGAAGTGCCGTAAAAGCGGCTATCATCTTGTAGATGTGTTCGTAGAGCCAAAGTTTCCCATACTTCTTCTCGGGAATCAAATAGCGCAAGAGATCATAGGAAATCGAAAAGAACAGGAACCCAAGAGTTGCATAGATGATAACGGGTGACCAAACCATACCGATCGATTTAATGTAATACAGAAAGAATATACCGGAACCAAGTGTAGCCAAAGCGACAAGAACATCATAAGGTTTAAAGGTGTTCGATTTCATCTTAATGATTCGAAAACCGGAATACGCATTATACCCGCTCAACAATGTAAGTACTAAAAGAAATTGGTTCGCCTTAAAAAAGAATACGCCTAACAATCCCGTCGTTACCACAATGGTGAGAAGTACGAGGAACCATCTTCCGATTTTTCGATGTTTTTTTCCTCCCTTTTTTGTCAAAAGGATAAATAGACCAAGTAGCAAAGCGAACGTTCCTAAAATGACATGCACAATAATATTGCTCCGGTGTAGGAATGTGTAGTCTTCCATTTCAAAAGTTTAGGACAAAACTCCTGATAATGAAAAAGATGCGCGACCCAACCCATCGGCTGAAACCCATTGGGGCTATTTTTTCTTGAATTCGGAAGGAGAAACCCCCGTATATTTTTTGAAGTACCGGTTGAACGAAGATTTGGATTTGAAACCACAATCGAAGGCGATACCTAAAACGGATAGATGATCAAATTCAGGTGAGGACAACATCTTTTTAGCCTCCTCGACCCGATATTGATTTACAAAATCATAAAAGTGCATCTGAAAATGTTGATTGATAACTTGGGAGATATGAGATTGGGGTATTTCGCTTTTTTCGGCAAGTAGCGATAAGTTCAGGTTTTCGTTTAAAAAAGGTTTTTCGGTTTCCATATGTTCGACGAGTCGGCTAGCCAAACGTTCTATTTTTTCAACGGTAAGTCCTGATTTGGAATACGAGGCATTTTGATTCGAGGTATCCGTAGTGTTTAAGCCCGAGATTTTTTGCAAGTCGCTATTGGAGAAAATAGCGGTTTGACGGAACCCATAGAATCCGAAGGCTATGACCATAACACTAAGACAAATTCCAACCAATGCAAAAGCTTTTTCGACGGGAAGCAATTGAAACTGCACCGCCCCGAAAATTAAGAACGAAGAAGCCAGGAACAGAAGAAAATAGGAGTTCACGATATAACTGACCCATTTCAAGTTGACCTTTTCCTCAAAGGAAAAATAATCCAGAATAGTTGCTTGGTGTCTTTTCAACAGGATCAAATCCCAAGTACAATAGACAAATCCTGAAATGGCAAGGGGTACGGCGTAGTATTGCATCCACCAAAGGGATTTCTCGTTGGGGTCGATAAAGCCGTTCGTTGCTGTCAGGAGAAGGCTTTCTTTTTGCTGTAGTACAAAAAAGAAGATAACATAGAGCACATAAACTCCTAAATGTAGCGATAGCGTTTTCCACGTAATTCGATGTCCGGTTAGGGATAAAATGTAAAGAAATAGCAATGGCGCCCCCAATAAGGGCAATGAAAAGCTTAGAATGGCCCAAAAGCCTTCAATTGGAAACTGGTAAATGGTAATTTCATAAAAAGCGATTTGCCCTAAGGTCACCAATAACCAGCCTAAAAAAAGATAGTCGCTCCGGTTCTTGTTTTTCTTGAAGAGGAGGAGTAGAAACATGAAAACTCCGATTCCAAGGCCAGCATTTAAGATGATTTCCATACAGGTTTGTTGCGCTCGAAGTTACAAGCTATGCAATTATTCGCTTTCCGAAAAAGAATTCCACCCTTGCGCAGTCAGCGGAATCTTTGTTTCGCCCCTTGTTATTAAGTGCGCTCCTTCAGTAGCCTGTGTCATGTGTCCAATGATGGATAAGCTTGGGTTCCCCTTTATTTTAAGAAAAGCCGACTGGTCTACGGTAAATAGTAATTCGTAGTCCTCACCGCCACTTAAGGCAATCATGGTACTATCTACTTTAAATTCTTCACAGCTAGAAATAACCGTCGGGTCCAACGGAATTTTGTCCTCAAACAAATTACAGCCCACATTACTATTCTTACAGAGGTGTAAGATTTCTGATGATAGTCCGTCACTAATATCGATCATTGACGTAGGTTGTACATCTAATTGTTGAAGAAGGGCTACGATATCCTTTCTTGCCTCTGGCTTTAATTGTCGCTCTACGATATAAGAATACGGCTCAAGATCTGGTTGGCTATTAGGATTAACTTTAAAAACTTCTTTTTCACGCTCCAATACTTGTAGCCCCATGTAGGCACCTCCCAGGTCTCCGCTAACGACTAATAAATCGTTTGGTTTTGCTCCCGAACGATAGGTGATTTTATCTTCATCTACTTGGCCAAGTGCCGTAATACTAATCATTAATCCGGTCTTTGACGAAGTGGTATCCCCACCTACTAAATCTACGCCAAATGCTTTACAAGCAGTTGCGATGCCTGCATATAATTCTTCTAAAGCTTCTAAGGGAAATCGATTGGATACTGCAATGGACACCGTTATTTGGGTTGCTGTTGCGTTCATGGCATATACGTCGCTCAGATTAACCATGACCGACTTATATCCAAGGTGCTTCAAAGGCATATAGCTGAGGTCAAAATGTATGCCTTCAATCAGTAAATCGGTAGTTACTATTGTTTTCTTGTTCGTAAAGTCTAAAACTGCGGCATCATCACCAATTCCTTTTAAAGTGGATTTATGGGTGATAGTGAACTCCTTGGTCAAGTGTTCTATAAGGCCAAATTCACCTAATTTTTCCAATGAGGTAAGTTCGTTATTTTTGTTTTCTAGCATGATGCAAAAGTACGGAGTTAGCGTAAATTCTTGGACATAAAAAAACCGAAACGTAATGCTTCGGTTTTAATAAAGAATTTTACACGCTATTATTATCCTAAAGAATAACCATCGCTGTAGGTACGTTTCACATATTTGTTCGCGGGTTCAAAATTGGTCACCTTCATGTTCTCAGCATCCCATTGTAAACGTTTTCTGCCATAGTACTGTTTTCCTCCACCCCAGAAACTTTTGTTCTCCGCCGAAGGATCTATTTCAAAATACGCTTTTAGTGCCAGGTTCCCGATAAGGATACTCTCTGTAAATGGCCCTGCATAATCAAAAGAAGAACTGGTCTCCGCGTTTCCATATCCTGCCATACACGCGTTAACCCATTGCAGGTAATGACCTTCTGGTACACGGGCAATAGTTTCTTCTACTTCAAACTGTTCGTTAAGGCTTAGTGGTAGTAGTCTAGGATTGGCACCATAACAATCTGCCAATAATTTTCCTTTATCTCCAATGAACAAGACACCACCATCCCAGTTTCCTAATGCTTCATCATCTCCAAGTTCTTCCGGTCTTTCAGGTAAGAGTCCACCATCCATCCAAGTAACTTTTATCTTTCCATTACCGTCTGTTCTAGGGTAGCTTAGGTGTATTTTACTTGAGCTCGGGAAGCTTTTTGGATAATCTCTATAGGCAAAATTCCCACTGAATGAATCAGAAATACTACATTCAAAGGTATCCGGATACAAAATTGGTAATATTCGATATACAGGATCCATAATGTGGCAGGCCATATCGCCTAATGCACCAGTTCCAAAATCCGACCATCCCCTCCAATCGAACGGAAGGTAAGCATCGTTATAATCTCTCTTTTCTGCAGTGCCTAACCAAAGGTCCCAGTTGAGTCCTTTTGGAATTTTGTCTTTTTTGGTAGGTGTTTGCAGTGCCTGCGGCCATATTGCACGGTTAGTCCAACATTTTACTGTATGTACATCTCCAATGATTCCGGCATTGTAAAGCTCTTTCATTTTACGCACCCCATCTCCAGAACCTCCCTGATTTCCCATTTGGGTAACCACCTTGAACTTTTTGGCAGCTTCTGTAAGCATACGAGCCTCCCAAATATCATGTGTCAAAGGCTTTTGAACATAGACATGTTTCCCCATCGACATTGCTTGGTAGGCTGCAACAGCATGGTTGTGGTCTGGAGTGGATACGGAAACGGCATCAATAGTATTCCCTTCCTTCTCCAACATTTCTCTAAAATCGTGGTAATAGCTCGCTTTTGGATATGCCTTTCTAGAATCAATCGCTTGGCGATCGTCGACATCACAAAGCGAAACAATGTTCACATTTGGACTTTCGGCAAAAGAGGATAAATCACTTTTTCCTTTACCACCTGCACCAATACCGGCGATGTTCAGTTTGTCACTAGGGGCTACATATCCTTGGCCGCCCAATACATGTCTTGGTACGATCATAAATCCTGCAGCAGCGACAGTCGATTTTTTCACGAACGATCTTCTTGACTCGTTCTTAAGAATTGAAGGTTTTTTTACCATAATTATAAAAGTGCTTGTTGTAGAAATTAAAAAGAGCGTTGAATATAATTAATTTTTTTGTATTCTCTTAACTAAGCCTTTGGATATTTATATAGACTGCTGGGGTATTTCATATCTTTACAAGAAGTACACGGCAAATAAAAGTAAATGAAACAAGTTCTTTTAACCTCTATTCTTATTTCTTTAGTATTTTCTTGTTCCAGTGGTGACGATGCATTTACCGCTAACGATAGTGCATCCATGACGGATGACGAGAGTGTTGGCTCATCCAGTTCTTTTGTTCCATGTGAAAATGGGATGGCCGGAGAATATCCCTGCGAAGGCTATGATTTGTTGGGAAGAATTTCGTTAGAAGATTTTGAGTCTGATTCAGGAAACGACATTTGGGGGTGGATGGATACTAGCACCGGAAAAGAATATGCCTTAATGGGTTTGGATGATGGCACTGCTTTTGTGGATATTTCCGATACCGAAAATTTGATTTATTTGGGCAAGTTGCCTTCTGCAACGACTTCAAGCCCATGGCGAGATATAAAGGTCTATAAAGACTTCGCCTATATAGTTGCGGAGGCAAATAACCACGGTGTTCAAGTGTTCGATTTAAAAAAGCTAAGGGATACCAATAACCTTCCTAAGGTGTTTTCTGCGAACTACCGTTATACGGATATTGGGAATGCCCACAATATTGTCATCAATGAGCAAACAGGTTTTGCATATCCAGTAGGCACAGATCGCAATGATCAATTTAATGGGGGCGTACACTTTTTAGATTTACAAAATCCCGGAACACCTAATTCAGCTGGCGGTTGGGGGGTCAATGGATACACGCATGATGCACAAGTGATTAACTACACCGGTCCGGATACGGATTATGTCGGCTCTGAAATTTTTGTTGGAGCGAATGAAGATCAAGTGGTCATAGTAGATGTTTCCCAAAAAAATACTCCCTTAACAATTTCAACTTTAGGATATCCATTTATAGGATATACCCATCAAGGCTGGTTTACCGAAGACCAACGCTATTTTATTCTTGGAGATGAGTTGGATGAAATAAATTCAGGGTTCCGATCTAGGACGCTAATTTTCGATGTAACAGATTTGGACAATCCCGTATTACACGATACATATTTAGGTCCAACCAGTGCTATAGATCATAATGGTTATGTTGTAGGAGATGAATTTTTCCTTGCGAATTATACTGCCGGGGTTCGTGTTTTGGATATTTCCGGAATAGCAGAAAAATCAGTTTTCGAAACAGGTTTTTTTGACACCTATCCTGTTAATGATAATACACAGTTTGATGGCGTATGGAGTGTGTACCCCTTTTTAAATAGCGGTAAGATTTTAGTTAGCGACATCAACCGTGGGTTATTTGTAATTAAAAAATCAGAGTAAGAAATGCGGAAGTCGTTTTTTTTATTTTTTCCCATCCTCTTATTTGCCTGTACTAAGGATGAAAGTGTTGGTTCACTTACGGAGACGCAAACTAACTTTTTGGGCGAAGTGGAGTGGATAAAAACGTTTGGTGGAAGTGGAGAAGAAACAGCACAAGCAATAATTTCTACCACAGATGGTGGTTATGCAGTTTTAGGTTTTACGAATAGTATGGACGGAGATGTTCAGAATAAGGCAAATCCAGTAAACGATTATTGGTTGTTAAAATTCGATGGACTTGGAAATCTTGAATGGAACAAAACCTATGGTGGCAGTAAGGATGACAGAGGTCAGAGCTTGGTTCAAACCAAGGATGGTGGTTTTGCCTTAACCGGATATGCCATGAGCGATGATGGGGATGGCTCTAGAAATAATGGATTTCACGATAATTGGGTGTTAAAAGTAGATGCGCAAGGGGAATTAGAATGGGAAAAGAGTTTTGGTTTTTCGGGCCATGACCACTCTTATGACATAATAGAGGCGCAGGATGGCGGTTTGTTTTTTACCGGATTTTTGGATATTACATCGGCACGGGCAGATGGGAATACAGAGAAATCAAACACACTTACGAGACATGGCGTTGGGGAATTTTGGGGGACTAAAATCGATGCAACTGGTGGGCTACAATGGAGGGGTTATTTTGGAGGTACAAACAATGATAGGGCACATGCTGTAGTAGAGGCTGAAGATGGTGGTTTTGTGATGGCTGGATTTACTGAAAGCGATGATTTTGATATTAGTAACTCGCAAGGGAGTTATGATTTTTGGATGGTAAAGGTTGATGGTAACGGGTATTTGCTTTGGGAACGTTCCTTTGGAGGTTCTGGAATAGAGATCTCTTACGATATTGCTAAAACGCCGGATGGAGGTTATGTAATAACAGGCAACACTTTTAGTACTGATGGAGATGTTTCTAAGACAAATGGGGAGTCTGATTTTTGGTTGGTAAAAGTAAATGACACGGGCAGTATAGTTTGGGAGCAGGCTTATGGGGGTTCTGGATTTGATGCTGCACAAGCGGTTATTGCTAGTAAGGATGAAGGTTATTTTGTCGTAGGCAATTCCAAAAGTTCAGACAAGGATGCCAACGCTAATTATGGGGAAAATGATATATGGGTCATTAAAACGGATGAAGCAGGTAATCTGGTTTGGCAAAAATCTTTTGGAGGTAGTGGTTTGGATTTTGCTTTCGATATTGTAGAGAATTTAGACGGTGGTATAGTGCTCGTGGGAGAAACCTCTAGTGATGATTTCCAAAATACTATTTCCAAAGGAAAATCCGATATTGTAATGATTAAAGTGAAGTAAGGGTTCTCCTTATACTGTCCATAAAAAAACCCTATGCTATTATATGTTATAATAATGTTAGGTTTTATGGAATAGAACTACTTATCCTATATATTTGTAAACTATTTAGACCAAATCCAATTAAGAGATGATAGAAGTATCTGAAACGGCAAAAAAGAAAGTCATAGACCTCATGACCGAGGGCGGCTTTGACGCAGCTAAGGATTATGTTCGTGTAGGCGTAAAAAGCGGCGGATGCAGCGGTTTGTCCTACGAGCTCGATTTTGACAATAAAGTTGAAGAGACTGATAAGCTTTTTGAAGATAACAACGTACGTATCATCGTAGATAAGAAGAGTTTTTTATACTTGGTGGGTACGGTGTTGGAATATTCCGGAGGGTTAAACGGTAAGGGCTTTGTTTTTAACAACCCTAACGCACAGCGTACTTGTGGTTGCGGAGAGAGCTTTTCATTATAATATTAGATACACTTAAGCATGGCATATACAGAAGAGGAATTAAAGAAAGAGCTGGAAACGAAGGAGTATGAATACGGGTTTTATACAGACCTAAAGTCAGAAACATTCCCTAAAGGCTTAAACGAGGATATTGTTAGGGCTATTTCTAAAAAGAAAGAGGAGCCGGAATGGATGACGGAATGGCGATTGGATGCGTACCGTATTTGGGAGAAAATGGAAGAGCCGGAATGGGCAAACGTACACTATGAAAAGCCAGATTTTCAAGCCATAAGCTATTACTCTGCGCCAAAACCACCTGATCCAAATAAAAGCTTGGACGATGTTGACCCAGAATTGCTGGAGATGTACAGAAAATTGGGTATATCGGTAGATGAGCAAAAGAAGTTGCAAAACGTAGCTGTAGATATCGTTGTAGATTCAGTTTCTGTAGCCACTACGTTTCAAAAAACACTTGCCGAAAAGGGAATTATTTTTATGCCGATTTCCGAGGCAATTCAGAAACACCCAGACTTGGTCAAAAAATATATGGGTACGGTAATCCCTAAAAAAGACAACTTTTATGCAGCGTTGAATTCCGCTGTTTTTACAGATGGATCTTTCTGTTATATTCCAAAAGGAGTGCGTTGTCCCATGGAGCTTTCTACCTACTTTAGAATTAATGAAGGAGGAACAGGGCAATTTGAGCGTACCTTGGTCATTGCAGATGAAAGTAGTTATGTAAGTTACTTGGAAGGCTGTACTGCGCCATCACGAGATGAGAATCAATTACATGCTGCTGTTGTAGAATTAATTGCCTTGGATGATGCAGAGATAAAATACTCTACCGTTCAAAACTGGTATCCTGGTAATAAGGAAGGTAAAGGCGGGGTGTACAATTTTGTAACCAAGAGAGGATTGTGTGAAAACCGTTCTAAAATCTCATGGACTCAGGTAGAAACAGGGTCTGCAGTTACTTGGAAGTATCCTTCTTGTGTATTGAAAGGTGATAATTCCATTGGGGAGTTTTATTCTATTGCTGTAACGAATAATTATCAGCAAGCAGATACGGGCACTAAAATGATTCACTTAGGAAAGAATACAAGAAGCACCATTATTTCCAAAGGAATATCAGCAGGAAAATCACAGAATAGTTATAGGGGATTGGTTCAAATCAGCTCAAGGGCAGAAAACGCACGAAACTTTTCGCAATGTGATTCTCTATTAATGGGTAATGAATGTGGTGCACATACATTCCCGTACATCGAAGCAAAAAATAAAACGGCTCAAGTAGAGCACGAGGCAACTACCAGTAAAATTGGCGAGGACCAAATTTTTTATTGCAACCAAAGAGGTATCGATACTGAAAAGGCTATTGCCTTGATCGTTAACGGTTTTAGTAAGGAAGTACTAAATAAGTTGCCGATGGAGTTTGCTGTAGAAGCTCAAAAGCTGTTAGAGATAAGTTTAGAAGGTTCTGTAGGATAAAAAAAAGACGCTAACTAATACAGGAGTTGCAAAACATAGGAATTAGGCAAAGTTATCCTAATCGCAGTCATAGGATTGATTAAGATTAGATAAGCGTTTTGGGATACGTACCAAATTAGTTGTAAAACGAAAATGAAAAAAATAGTATATATTGGTTTAATCTCAGTATTGGCTTTCTCTTGTAAAGAAGCTAAAAAAGAAACCGTTGAGACGGTTGTTGAGGTTCAAAAATCTGAGGTAAAGCTCTATACCTTTAGCGGTGGTTCTGTAGGCGTGAATAATTTGGAATTATTTTCTCAAGACACCACTTATCAAGGGCAGACCAAGGAATTTGCTGATCCCTTTTACGTGATCAGTCATCCAAAAGGGAATCTGATGTGGGATGCAGGTTTGCCGGAAGCACTTGTTGCGGCTCCTGGACCAATTACGCCAGAGGGAGGCGCCTTTACTATTTCAAGGCAGGATTCTGTATTGAATCAATTGAAGGTAATTGGGATGACTCCGGATGACATCGATTTTTTAGCCCTCTCACATACTCATTTTGATCATAGTGGTCATGCCAATGTACTGCATAAATCAACATGGTTGGTTCAGGGTACGGAATATGAAATGATTACAAGTGATGAAATTAAAAATGGGGAAAATGTTGGATTATATGAAGCCATCAAGGAGCTCAAAAACGTAAAAAAATTGGAAGGAGATTATGACGTCTTTGGAGATGGTACTGTCGTTATCAAATCAATGCCAGGGCATACACCAGGGCATCAGGTATTGTATTTGGAACTGGCAGACCACGGGCCTGTTTTATTAACTGGCGATTTGTATCACCTATATGAAAATAGAGAATATAAGAGGGTTCCAAGTTTTAACTATAATGTAGAACAAACCCTATCTAGCATGGATGCTTTTGAGGCGTTCGCTAAGGAGAAAAATGCAAAAGTATACGTACAGCATCAAAAAGAAGATTTTAATAAAATGCCTAAGGCACCAGAATATTTAAAGTAGAAGCTAATGTTGACAATTAAGGATTTACACGCTCAAGTAGAGGATAAAGAAATTTTAAAAGGTATTAACCTAACGGTGAATGCAGGTGAGGTTCACGCTATTATGGGCCCTAACGGTTCTGGTAAAAGTACCTTGGCATCTGTGATTGCTGGAAAAGAAGAATTTGAAGTTACAAAAGGTTCGGTTAGCTTGGAAGGCGAAGACCTAGAAGAGGTTTCTCCAGAAGAAAGAGCACACAAAGGAGTGTTCCTTTCGTTTCAATATCCAGTTGAGATACCAGGTGTATCTGTAACTAATTTTATGAAAACGGCTATCAACGAAACGCGGAAAGCTAAAGGTTTAGAGGATATGCCAGCGAATGAAATGTTGAAATTGATTCGTGAGAAATCAGAACTTTTAGAGATAGATCGTAAGTTTTTATCTCGTTCTTTAAATCAAGGATTTTCTGGTGGTGAAAAGAAGCGTAATGAAATTTTTCAAATGGCTATGTTAGAGCCAAAAGTGGCTATTTTGGATGAAACAGACTCTGGTCTTGATATTGATGCTCTTCGTATTGTAGCCAATGGCGTAAACAAGCTTAAAAGCAAGGATAACGCAGTTATCGTAATTACGCACTACCAAAGACTATTGGATTATATCGTACCTGATTTTGTGCACGTAATTCACGACGGAAAAATTGTAAAATCCGGAACCAAAGAGTTGGCTATGGAGTTAGAAGCAAAAGGATACGATTGGTTAAAGAACGAAGCTGTAGTTTAAAAAAGTACGAAGTAAAAAGAAGTGGGTGCTAGGTCCCTACTTCTTTTTACTGCCTACATATAGTTATCAAAAATATGGATTTAAAAGACAAATTAATTTCTTCTTTTATGGCGTTCGAGAACAACGTGGATGTGGAACATCCTGTTCACGATGTACGTACAGAGGCGATAAAGAATTTTGAACATAAAGGTTTTCCTTCTAAAAAAGAGGAGGCATGGAAATACACTTCGCTAAATAGTCTGCAAAAAGTAGATTTCAGTATTTTTCCAAAGCAAGACAGTGCTATTGAATACAAGGACGTAAAGAAGTATTTTATTCATGAAATAGATACGTATAAGATTGTTTTTATAGATGGTGTTTATAGTTCTCATCTTTCAGAAACAACGCACGATGGTGTAGATATCTGTTTAATGAGCTCGGCCTTGACCAAACCTATGTATAAGCAAATCATAGATGTATACTTTAATAAGGTAGCTTCTAAAGATGAGTCCTTAACAACACTAAATACAGCATTTAGTAGAGAAGGAGCGTATATCTATATACCAAAGAATAAAATGCCAAAGAAGCCTGTAGAAATCTTACATTTCGCTACAGGAAACGAGGCATCATTAATGTTACAGCCAAGAAACCTTATTATTGTAGAGGAAAATGCTGAGGTTCAAATTATAGAGCGTCATCAAAGCCTAACGTCTAATGATGTCCTTACCAATTCTGTTACTGAAATATTTGCTGCAGAAAGTGCTATTGTTGATTATTACAAGATACAGAACGATACCGCTAGTGCGTCTCTTATAGACAATACCTATGTGGATCAAAAAGGAAAAAGTCACGTAAAAGTGCATACGTTCTCTTTTGGTGGTAAACTAACGCGTAATAACCTCAACTTCTTTCAAAATGGGGAGTATATGGACTCTACCATGAAAGGAGTGACCATTCTTGGCGAAAAACAACATGTAGACCACCACACTTTGGTGCATCATATAGAACCAAACTGTGAGAGTCATCAGGACTATAAAGGAATTTACGGAGATAGTTCAACAGGTGTGTTTAACGGGAAAATTATCGTAGATAAGATTGCCCAAAAAACTAACGCTTTTCAAAAGAATAATAATATTTTGATAAGTGATAAGGCCACCATAAACACAAAACCACAATTGGAAATTTTTGCCGATGATGTAAAATGTTCCCATGGTTGCACAATTGGTCAATTGGATGAAGATGCTTTGTTTTATATGCAGAGTAGAGGAATTCCTAAAAAGGAAGCTAGAGCATTATTAATGTATGCCTTTGCGAACAATGTGTTGGAGAGTGTACGTATTCCAGAAGTAAAGACTAGAATCAATAAGCTGATAGCCAAAAAGTTAGGGGTAAATTTGGGATTTGATCTATAGAGAAATGAGATTTAAAATTATAGCATATAAAAGAGCCGTTTTAATAGCGGCTCTTTTTATGTTTATATACCGAATAGGAACGGCTCAAGAAACGCGTTTCGGAATCAAAGGCGGAGTCAATTATTCTTCCATTGTAGGCGATTTAACGCAGGGTTTAAAATTTCGCTTTTCTGGTCATGGTGGTGTTTTTTTGGAAATCGATTTTTCCGAAAAATTCAAGTTACAGCCAGAGCTGATGTATTCTTCCCAGGGATTTCAGTTTAGTACAGATTTGGCCGCTATCCAAAATGGCGGAGCTGTGGGAGATGATAATGACTTTAGGACCAACGTACAATTAAATTTTATTACCGTTCCCATTTTAGGAAAATTTGCTTTAAACGATAAGCTGGATGTGGAATTTGGTCCACAGTTTGGTTTCCTGTTGAATCAAGTAACCAAGATTAAAGACCTAGATCAGAATTCTAATGTAAATGCAGATAGGAGATCTTCCGTTTCCGGTGATTTTCAGCTGGACTATGGGGCTGCCGTAGGACTTGGTTATAAGTTAACCGATGATCTTTCTATTTCTCCCCGGTTTTATGTAGGACTACGAAACCGACTTAATGCACTGGCAGGCGCACAAAACTACAATGCGTCCATTCAACTGTCAATGAATTATATGTTTCGGTAATTGCTTCAAATTTTTGATTTTACATATTGGTTTACTGTTTTTTGGCACCTTATTGGCTGCTATTTAACCTTTTGTTAGATTTTCCTACACTGGTGATGGTTTACATTTGAGAAACTAAAAAATTAGAATCATATGAATGTAAAATTACTTTTGGTGCTTTTGTTCCTAGTTTCTTTAACCGCGTTCGCTCAAGACAAAAAATGGAGTGTAGAGGCCAATTATGGAATCATACCATCAGACGGTGTTGGAGGAGATGACAATATCTTGGATTTCGGTTTAAAATATAGATTTGCTGATTTTGAATTTGTGCAATTGGGAGTGGGTGCCAATGTGGGATTTTCAAGTGAAAGCTTCGATGATTTCGAAAACGTTGAAGGAAACTACAAGGGGTTTTATTATCAACCCAGAGTGTTTGCTGAGTTTAGAATTCCTGGAATTCAGAAATTAAGACCAAGTTTAGCATTAGGTTACAGTATAGTAAATGAGGATACAGATGTAATATCAATTGGTGAAGAGATTAAAATAAATACAACAAACGGTGGTTTTAATTTGAACCTTGGTTTATCCTACGACATAACCAAACGATTCTTTATCCAGGCACAATATGACTTTATTAATTTGAATGTTGATAATGAATTTATGTTTCAGGGTGAAGCAGTTCAAAGTGATGATACTATAAGCTTAAACACTCTTAGGTTAGGAGTAGGTTTTAGGTTTTAAAAAGCTATGTATAATAGGAGAGATACCTGATATATTTGCAATATAGGACCTCTTAAGACCCAAGCCAGTCCCCAAAGGTTGCTAAAACCTTTGGGGTCTTTCATGTCAGCACCCAATTATCTTTGCTGAATGGAACCTATTTCTAGCAGTGTGCTGTACCCTGTAGATTCATAATCAATGCCATGAAAACACCGTAGTTAATTCCACAGTAAGTATCTTTGTAATTCAATTGAATTGCTATGTTTGATGTAACAAAAATAAGAGCCGACTTTCCCATTTTAAAAAGAGAAGTCAACGGTAAACCACTGGTTTATCTGGATAATGCGGCAACCTCACAAACCCCGCAACAGGTCATCGATGTGATTGTAGACTATTATTCCAACTACAATGCGAATATCCATAGAGGAGTACACGCGCTTTCACAAGAGGCAACGGATAAATATGAGGAGGCGCGTCAGAAAATCCAGAAGCATTTCAATGCCAAGCATGCTTATGAGATTATCTATACCTCGGGCACTACGCACAGTATTAATATTGTCGCCAATGGTTTTTCCTCTTTTATTAAAAAAGGTGATGAGGTCTTGGTTTCCGCCATGGAACATCATTCCAACATCGTGCCTTGGCAAATGCTTTGCGAGCGTACCGGGGCTACCTTAAAAGTGATTCCTATGAACCAAGAGGGGGAATTATTGATGGAGGTGTACGATACCCTACTTTCCGATAAAACAAAATTGGTGTTCTGTAACCATATTTCAAACGCTTTGGGAACCATTAATCCAATTGAGGAAATCATTGATAAAGCCCACAAGGTCGGCGCTGCCGTATTGATAGACGGTGCGCAAGCCGCTCCCCATTTAATTGCGGATGTGCAAGCCTTGGATGTTGATTTTTATACTGTTTCTGCGCATAAAATATGTGGGCCTACGGGCGTAGGTATGCTGTACGGAAAAGAAGAATGGTTGAATAAGTTACCTCCTTACCAAGGAGGCGGAGAAATGATTGCCGAGGTAACTTTTGAAAAAACTACCTATGCCGGTTTACCACATAAATTTGAAGCAGGAACGCCTAACATTTGTGGCGGTATCGCTTTTGGTGCAGCGTTGGATTATATGAATGCCATCGGTTTTGAAGCGATTGCTGCCTATGAACATGAATTATTGGATTATGCTACGGAAGAGCTTTTAAAGATAGACGGACTTAAAATTTATGGAACCGCACAGCAGAAAACATCGGTAATTTCCTTTAATATCAAAGGAGTACATCCCTATGATATTGGAACAATTTTGGATAAACTGGGAATAGCGGTACGAACCGGGCATCATTGCGCCCAACCCATAATGGATTTTTACAAAATTCCAGGTACGGTGCGCGCTAGTTTTAGTTTTTACAATACCAAAGAAGAAGTAGATGTGCTGGTAGCTGGGGTACAACGCGCCGCCGCCATGTTGGTGTAAGCCTCCCGTTATCATTCTCTTAAAGTATTGAAATCCACCGTTTGTTATTGTATTTTTGTATAAAATATGGAGATGAAGATTAAAGAGATACAGGAAGATATCGTAGCAGAGTTTGCCATGTTCGAGGATTGGATGCAGCGCTATGAATATATGATAGACTTGGGGAAATCGCTCCCGCTGATTGCCGAGGAATTTAAAACAGACGATAACATTATAAAAGGATGCCAAAGCAAGGTATGGGTGCATGCAGATTTGGAAACCGATAAACTGGTGTTTACCGCAGATAGCGACGCTATCATCACAAAAGGCATAATAGCGATTTTAATCCGCGCGTTCAGCAATCAAAAACCCCAGGACATTATTGATGCCAACACAGATTTTATAGACGAAATAGGATTAAAGGAACATTTGTCCGCAACACGGGCCAACGGTTTGGTAAGCATGATCAAGCAGATCAAGCTTTATGCCGTTGCCTATCAAACACAACTAAGTAAGACATGAGCGATATAAACACAGCAGCCGATAGCGAGGAGCTAGGAGAGAAGATAGTAAAGGTTTTAAAAACGATTTACGATCCAGAAATTCCTGTAGATATTTATGAATTGGGACTTATCTACGATGTATTGGTAAACGAGGATAACGAGGTTAAAATACTAATGACCTTGACCTCGCCGAACTGCCCTGTTGCAGAAACCTTACCTGTAGAAGTAGAGGAAAAGGTAAAATCCTTAAATGCCATAAAGGATGCGGAGGTAGAGATTACCTTTGACCCTCCGTGGACTCAGGATTTAATGAGTGACGAGGCAAAGTTGGAATTGGGAATGCTATAATTATCGGTTATGGCAGATGAAATCATAAATAAGGTAGCCCAAAGCAAACTGGTCACGTTTGATTTAGAGGATTATTATCCCAAAGGAGAGCGAAAAGTCCTAGACCTAAAGGATTGGTTGTATGAAGGCATTATTCTAAGGGAAAAAGAGTTCAGAGCATTTCTTTTGGAGCATGATTGGGAGCAGTATTCAGGTGCCTTTGTAGCCCTTACCTGCACAACAGACGCCATTGTTCCGGGTTGGGCATATATGTTGGTAACGACGAAATTACAACCTTATGCCAAAAGAATAGTGCAAGGCAGTTTGGTAGATTTGGAAACTAGTTTATACCAAACTATCCTATCTGAATTGGATGTTACGGCCTATGCAGATATTCCTGTTATTATAAAAGGATGCAGTCATAAACCGGTTCCTCCAAATGCTTATTTGTTACTTACCGAAAAATTAATGCCAGTAGCGAAGTCTATTATGTACGGGGAGGCCTGTTCTTCTGTACCACTTTTCAAAAGAAAATAAAATACTTTTATTTCTATTGAAATAGTGACTATTAGTACTTTTACGTTTCTAAGAAATAAACACTACATCATGAAAAACATTTTTTTAACGATTGCACTTGTATTCACTTGTGCTTTTGGTTTCTCGCAAACAGAAGAGGAACTCACATCTCAATTAGGAGCTAAGAAGGACTCGCTTAAGGCTATCCAATCTAGGGTAGACGCCATACAGGGGAAAATAGATGCACTTCCAGGATGGAAAAAAGGTGCGTTTGGTACCATTGGGGCTAATCTAAGTAGCTTTAACAACTGGTATGCGCAAGGTTCTCCTAACAATTCATCAGGTAACATTGGTATTACCGTAAATGGTTTTGCGAATCTGAATCAAGAGAAATTTTTCTGGAGAAACTCAGGAAATATAAACCTTTCGTGGATAAAGTTCGATGACAAAGACTTGGCCACAGATGACGATAGTTTTAGACAAGCTGCCGATGTATTTACAATTTCATCGCTTTACGGCCGTAAGATAAGCGATAAGTTTGCTATCTCCGGTTTAGGCGAGTACAGAACTACAATTTTAGACAACTTCAATGACCCAGGATATCTTGATGTTGGGGTCGGTGCAACGTGGACCCCAATCACCGATTTGGTTGTTGTGGTACATCCATTGAACTACAACTTTGTGTTCAGTAATAACGATGCCGTTTTTCAATCTTCTTTAGGAGCAAAAATACTTGCAGATTATACGAGAAAGATTGGCGCCGTGAATTTTAAAACTAATTTCTCAATGTTCCAGAGTTATGAGGACGGGGATTTATCTAACTATACTTGGATTAACTCATTAGGGTATACTTTATGGAATGGTATAGGTCTTGGTCTGGAGTTTGGCTTAAGAAACAATAAGCAAGAGGCTTTAAATTTTGCGCTAGTGGACGATCCTACCACAACGTTTGAAAGTGTAGACAATGATTTACAAACATATTTCTTATTTGGCCTAAATTACGCCTTCTAAAGGAATAGACTGTTCAGATATAAACAAAAAACCCTACTCTTAGAGCGGGGTTTTTTTGGTTAAGTTATTATCGTAAAATTTGGGTTTTACTTTGGGTATAAGTCCGTATCGATTTGGGGTCAACACTAGTGCTTAAACACATGTCAAAGGTATGACATCACATCTTTTATTGGGCAATTTATGTTGTGAAGGGATGCTATAATGTGGTGAAAAATAGCAACGGTTAAAATTGATCGATGAACTACACAATTAGATTTATAAAATTTTAATCGGAGCTCTTAAACTGGACTCACTTTGCAGAAATCAAATCTAAAAACGAATGGTTTTGGTCTTTAAAAAAGGAAACACTATGTAAACAAATTTCCATAAATACGAATAGCGTATTCAGTATCCACTAAAAATGGAGGTTAAATACGCTATCAATATATGTGAGCTAGGGCAACTAGCTATTTACGGTAAACCGCAATCGCTAGTATTCGTCTAAATGTTCTGGGTAAAGAAAGTTATTGTAAGGAAATCGGGTAACATGAATATCTCGTACTTCGTCGTAAACTCGTTTTCTAAACTCGTCCAGATTTTCTTTGTTCAAGGCTGATATAAACAAGGCGCGGTCGCCTACTTTTTCCATCCAGGTGCGTTTCCATTCTTCAATGGTAAAATGGCGCGAAGTACGTTCGGTAATTAAATCGTCCTCGGGTATAGTGTCATGCTCGTATTGGTCAATTTTATTGAATACCATAATGGTCTTTTTGTCAGCACTTTTGATTTCATCTAAAATCTTGTGCACGGAAGCAATGTGTTCTTCAAACTGTGGGTGTGAAATATCTACCACATGTAACAAAAGGTCAGCTTCACGAACTTCGTCAAGCGTGCTTTTAAAACTTTCCACCAATTGTGTAGGGAGCTTTCTTATGAAACCTACCGTATCGCTTAAAAGAAAAGGCAGGTTGCCAATGACCACTTTACGAACCGTAGTGTCTAAGGTAGCAAATAACTTGTTTTCTGCAAAGACATCACTTTTACTAATAACGTTCATTAAGGTAGACTTTCCTACGTTGGTATACCCAACAAGGGCCACACGAACCAGCGCACCACGATTTCCGCGCTGTGTTTCCATTTGCCGGTCAATCTTTAGGAGCTTCTTCTTTAGCAGGCTGATACGATCACGAACAATCCGCCTATCCGTTTCTATTTCTGTTTCTCCAGGTCCGCGCATACCAATACCTCCTTTTTGACGCTCCAAGTGTGTCCACAGTCCGGTTAGTCTGGGAAGTAAATATTCATACTGTGCCAATTCTACTTGCGTTCTTGCGTAGCTCGTTTGGGCACGTTGCGCAAAAATATCCAAGATTAAGCTGGTACGGTCTATAATCTTACACTTAAGTTCTTTTTCTATATTCCGTTGTTGTGCCGGTGAAAGTTCGTCATCGAAAATTACAGAACCCACATCGTTTGCTTTTACAAATGCGCCAACTTCCTCCATCTTTCCGCTTCCGATAAGTGTTTTGGGATTCGGTAGGTCCATGCGTTGTACAAACCGTTTTACTACCTCACCACCTGCGGTATAGGTAAGGAATTCTAGTTCGTCTAAATATTCAGTGACCTTATCTTCGCTCTGTTCCCTATTGATAATACCAATAAGGACAGCTTTTTCGTAATCTACTGTTTTCTTTTCTATCATATAAAGGTAAAGTGCAAAATTAAGCAAAACCGCCCAGCCTATTTTAGTATTTTTATTAACTCAATAAAAGCACCTATGCGTTTCCCTTTTTTTAAAAGAAAATCCACTGATCAATTATACACCATCGCGTTTTACAATCTTGAGAATTTTTTTGATGCGGAGAATAACAAGCACACCTTGGATGATGATTTTACGCCAACAGGGTTTAAACAATGGACATTAGAACGATACGAAAGTAAACGCAAGAAGTTGGCACGAACTATACGGGATATCGGCAAAAAGGAAAATAAATATCCTCCTGTGCTCGTAGGGATTTCCGAGGTCGAGAATCAACACGTGATTCGAGATTTGATAGAGACGAAACCTTTGGATACGCTAAACTATGAGTATGTGCACTACGAGTCGCCGGATGAAAGGGGTATTGATACAGCCCTGCTTTACAATCCTAAATATTTTACCGTGATTACTTCGGAAGCGCTTCCCCTCATTGTAGATAACTTAAATGGAGATAGGGATACCACCAGGGATGTATTGTATGTAAAAGGTGCTTTGAATACCGAAATAGTACATGTTTTTGTAAACCACTGGCCCTCGAGAAGGGACGGTGGAGACGTTACAGAATATAAGCGCCTAGTTGCAGCAAAACTCATTAAGGAAAAAATGGAGGAAATAGCGGCGATAGAGCTATATCCTAATTTTCTGGTTATGGGAGACTTTAATGATGACCCTAGTTCCAAGAGTATACAAAGTCTATTGCAAGATACTACCTTGTATAACCCGATGGAAAAATTACATTTTCCTAAACAAAGAGGCAGTGCCAATTACAAGAATTTATGGAGTCTTTTTGATCAGATTATCATATCACATAACTTTTTAAATTTTGAAAAGGGGACACATAGTTTCTCCAAGGCAGACATTTTTGATAAAGCTTTTTTACGGGAAAAGTCTTGTAAATACAAGGGTAATCCACATCGCACCTATGCGGGGCGTAAATATTTGGGAGGTTACAGCGATCACTTTCCAGTGTATGTAGTGCTGAAATTCAATCCCAGATAATTTTTATTGGTAAATAATAAAATAGGAAAAAACCTACAAACATCAAAAAAGAGCACTTTCACAACAAGATGCATCCTTGCACTAGGCTATTCATCGAATAATTGCAATTTTTTACATACTGGGTCTGTTAAGTTTATATAATTGTAGTCCAAATCTTACAATTTTAACCTACTTACCTATGGAATATCAACAACCAAGGAATCTCCTACCTTCCTTTTTGTGTACCTCGATGTTGCTTTTGTGCGTTACATTTACGATATCCGCACAGTCTGATGCCTTAAAGAAGATCATAAAGAAGGACTATGATTTTTCTAAAATTGGGGCAATGCACGTAGACCTCGAATTTGATTTTGAGGAAAACAGGAAAAAAACTTTGGCCCTTGCCAAGAGTAATCACTGGAAACTTACCGAAACGATGGCTGATGGCACAAAAGTAGCCCTTCAAGAAGTAGGAACAGATGGGAGTCCTTTGTATTATGAAACCTACTCCGATAATGCGAGTCAGGTATCAAGAGCCAATACGCTGCACACCAATGGAATGCTGGACTTGAATTTAGACGGTTCAGGTATGCAATTAGGGGTTTGGGATTCTGGAGTAGCGCTAATAACGCATCAAGAATATGATCTCCGTGCAATAATTGGAGATGGTAGCGGGGAAGTGGACAACCATGCCACCATGGTTACAGGTAGTTTAATTTCTGCAGGAGTTAAAAAGGATGCCCAAGGCGTGGCATACAGAGCCAATGTGGTGACCAACGACTGGTCTAGAGATAAGATTGAAGTTGCCGAGGCTGCCGCGAACGGGCTGTTACTTTCCAACCATTCTTATGGAATAAAGACGGATCGTGTGCCCGATTGGTATTTTGGCTCCTATATTAAGGTAAGTCAGGATTGGGACAGAATTATGTACAACGCCCCATATTATTTAATGGTGAACGCTGCTGGCAACGCTCAAAAACGAAAGGACAATCAGCATCCGATAGCGGGAAGTGCTGCAGACGGTTTTGATGTTATGCTAGGGTTTACACTTACAAAAAACAGTATTACCGTGGCAGCTGCCGATACCAACATAGCGCGTAGTGGGGACTTAAAAAAGGCAAATGTTTCTGCTTATAGTAGTTTTGGACCCGTAGATGATGGTCGAATAAAACCGGATCTTGCCGGTGATGGGTCCTCTATCTTTTCCACTGCTTCCCAATCGGACAAGAGCTATGGCACATCTTCCGGAACCTCTATGGCAACCCCTGGTGTAACGGGAGCACTTTTACTTTTACAACAGTATAACGAGCAGCTATATGGTTCGTATATGCGTGCCGCGACCCTAAAAGGCCTTGCCTTGCATACGGCGGATGACGTGGACCAACCAGGACCGGACTATAAGTTGGGTTGGGGCGTTATGAATGCTAAAAAAGCTGCGGAACTACTCTTAAATAAAGAGTACAGCTCCCTCATTGAAGAAACTAGCTTGGAACAAGATAAAACGTACACGATTATCCTTACAGCAAACGAAATAGAGGATTTGAATGTTTCCATTTCTTGGACCGATCCCGCCTCGGATTTCATTAATAGAGGAAACCTAAATGATACCACCGCTGCTTTGGTCAATGATTTGGATATACGGATTACGCAAAACGGTATAGATTTTTATCCTTGGAGGTTAAGTGCCACTAACCCTGCAGCACCAGCTATAAAAGGTGATAACCACGTTGATCCGTTTGAACGGATAGTGATACCCAAAGCCGAAGGCGATTATACCATTACGGTCACACATAAAGGCACCTTAAAGGAAGGCAAACAAGATTTCACCCTTTTGGTATCGGGTGCTGCACTTACAGACTGTGCACTTAACGCGCCCGAAAGTTTACTGCTAGCCGAAGCTACTAATGAGACACTAGCCATACAATGGGATTCAATTACAGACGCACTATACGAAGTTCAGTATAAAAAGATGACAGCTGCCATGTGGGAAACGGCCTATGTTTCCGAACCAAGTTTTACGTTAAATGGTATGGAAACTGATCTAGACTATGTTTTTCGTGTGCGAACTTTTTGCTCGCAGAACGTAGCGTCAGAGTATAGCATGGAGTATCAATTTACTTTCTTGGGCAAAGATACGCAGGTAGGTCCTCTAAATTCTTTTGAAACCTTAAATGTAGCAGCCGAAATCAATTTTTCCATTTATCCGAATCCTGCCGTAGCGTTTATCAATCTGCATGACGAAACAAATGAAAGTGCTCGCTATACCATTACAGGTATGTCAGGAACCACGGTAAAGCGTGGTGCGGCAAAAAACGCAAAAATCAATGTAGCCGATTTGGCCGGGGGTCTTTATATACTCCAAATACAAGACGTCCAAGGTATACGAAGTGCTAAGTTTTACAAACAGTAAGTAGCACTTAATTCTAACGTTCCCCCGAAATCTAAACACCCCTACTTTAAAGGCCTGTTGCATACAGTATGCAACAGGTTTTTTCATTAATAGATTTTAATGATGAAAATAAAATTTTAATATAAGTTCTATCGATATTAAAATAAGACAAAACAAGAGTTTTACTATCGTAAACGCCTAACAATTTTATAACTTTATGCACTAAAGCATAAAAATCAGAACAATGGATACGAACGACAAAAATTCAAATGGCACTGCTTGGGACATTAATGATTCCAGTAAATGCCCATATTTGGGGGGATCCCTAAAAGAGACTGCAGGAGGTGGTACCAACAATTTAGATTGGTGGCCAAATCAATTACGTTTAAACGTACTGCGTCAAAACTCATCTTTGACCAACCCAATGGATCCGGATTTTGATTACGCAGCGGAATTTAAGTCCTTGGACTTGGCCGAGGTAAAAAAGGATATTGTAGAAGCGCTAACAACTTCTCAAGATTGGTGGCCTGCAGATTACGGTCATTACGGGCCTTTTATGATTCGTATGGCATGGCATAGCGCGGGAACATACCGTATTGGTGATGGTAGAGGTGGTTCTGGTTCGGGTTCACAACGGTTTGCACCGTTGAACAGTTGGCCGGACAACGGAAACTTGGACAAGGCACGATTATTACTATGGCCTATTAAGCAGAAATATGGTAAAAAATTGTCTTGGGCAGATTTAATGATCCTAACAGGAAACTGTGCTTTGGAGTCTATGGGCTTCAAAACCTTTGGTTTTGGTGGTGGCCGTGAAGATATATGGCAGCCCGAAGAAGACATTTACTGGGGCTCTGAAACAGAATGGATGGGGAACGATGAGCGATTCTCCGACGGTGAATATGTGTTGGAAGCTAATTTAGGAGCTTCTCATATGGGTCTTATTTATGTAAACCCAGAAGGACCAAATGGCCAATCCGATCCTTTGGGAACAGCTAAGTTGATGAAGGAGACCTTTGGTCGTATGGCGATGAACGATGAGGAAACCGTAGCTTTGACTGCTGGCGGGCATACCTTTGGAAAAGCGCACGGTGCTGCTAATCCAGATGAATATGTAGGTGCAGAACCCGCAGGTGCCAGTATCGTAGAACAAAGTATGGGATGGAAGAATTCTTTTGGAACAGGTGTGTTGGACGATGCCATTACAAGCGGTATTGAAGGTGCATGGACACCCAACCCCACCAAATGGGATCATGATTACTTTAAGGTGCTTTTAGATTATGATTGGGAGCGAACAAAGAGTCCTGCCGGTGCCAACCAGTGGAGACCAACAGCGGAATCTAAAGCGAAACAAGCGCCCCGTGCCGGAGATGCGTCCAAGACACAGGATCTGATGATGACCGATGCCGATATGGCCTTGAAATTGGACCCTGATTATTTAAAAATATCAAAGCATTTCTACGAAAACCCTGAAGCGTTAGAAGATGCTTTTGCACGTGCTTGGTTTAAACTAACGCATAGGGATATGGGACCGGTACAACGATATTTAGGCCCAGAAGTACCCAAAGAAGAATTACTTTGGCAAGATCCGGTGCCAGCCGTTGATTACGAGTTGGTTTCCGATGCCGATGTCGCTGAACTTAAGAAGCGCTTATTGGCTTCTGGCTTAACAGTATCTCAATTGGTATCTACGGCATGGGCTTCTGCATCTACGTATAGAGATTCCGATAAACGAGGTGGTGCCAACGGCGCACGTCTCCGCTTGGAGCCACAACGCAGTTGGGAAGTAAACAATCCAAAAGGTTTGAACGATGTTTTAAACATATTGGAGGGTATTCAAAAAGAATTCAATAGCACACAATCCGGGAACAAGAGAATATCCATGGCAGATTTGATCGTGCTTGGCGGTAGTGCAGGAATAGAGGAAGCAGCAAGACATGCAGGACATGATGTGGAAGTTCCTTTTACTGCGGGTCGTACAGATGCTACTCAGGAACAAACCGATGTCTATTCATTTGAGGCCTTGGAACCCTCTGCAGATGGATTTAGAAATTACAAAAATCCAGATTATAAGGCTTCGGCTGAGGCTTTATTGGTAGACCGCGCACAATTGATGAAGTTGACCGCTCCTGAAATGACGGTTTTAATGGGAGGTATGCGTGTATTGGACACTAATTTTGACGGAAGCAGACATGGCGTGCTCACCGATCGCCGTGGAGTGTTGACCAATGATTTCTTTGTAAATCTGTTAGATTTAAGTGTGAAGTGGGAAGACGCATCGGATAATGAGACCCTATTCTCTGGGCGTGACCGTAAAACGGGAAGTATTAAATGGACAGGTACACGTGCCGATCTTATTTTTGGTTCCAATACAGAGCTGCGTGCCTATGCAGAGGTGTACGGTTCTTCCGATTCGGAGCAGAAATTCGTAAACGACTTCATTAAAACATGGACGAAAGTGATGAACTTAGATCGTTTTGATTTGGCGTAAGCGAATGTGATGAATAAGTAGTATATGAAAGTGGCCTTTTACAGGTCACTTTTTTTGTTTTTGAAGGGTTACTAGACTAGGTTGGGAGTAATCGTTTTTAGTTTATTTTAAATTTTGTTTGTAAGCGTATCGTAAGCCCGATTTAGTGCTGAAAATAACAGTTCTCTCGTTTTTCCCTACATTGCAGCTATAGATTATATAATCTATAGCTGTACGCTAGCTACAATAGTAAAGAAACTAATAACCTATAGGAATTGAGAAAAGCTTATGTCATCTTTTGATAAAAACAAATCTACATTCTTTCATAGAATGGTTGATATTGGTGCTAATTACAACTCTTCGATCGCTGAAATAAGATATTTGCGTGTAACGAATATTGCGTCCGGTTTAGGAGTGGTTTATAATGCAATTTGGATGCTAATTGTATTTTTTCTTACAGACGCACTAGTGATTTACGGGAGCAATGCTTTGCTGGTATTGACGTTTCTAATGGCGTTAATATTCAACAAGAAAGGGTGGCGAATCCTGGCCTCTATATGGCTCGTACTGGCATCTAATCTGTCCGTTCTCGTGTTTCTTTATTTGTTGGGATATTCCTCAGGGGTTGCAGTTGTTTATTTCCTTATTATTATCCTACCATACATGACTTTCCCCCGAAAGGCAAGGCATATAGCCCATGTTTTTAGCATTATAGCTTGCCTGACATTGATTGTTACTGTAATATTTCAATCAAGTATAACAGCTCATTTTGACGGATTAGATCCTTACATATCACAAATAGTTAATATCAGCATAACTGGATTTATTTGCCTCATACTCATATCAAGTATGTCTGTTCTAATTGATAAATCAGAGGAATCTTTAATGACTGAACAGAAAAAATCAGATGATCTTCTCCATAATATTCTACCGGCAAACATAATCAGGGACTTAAAAGAAAGTGGTAATACAATCCCTAAAAGACATAAGAGTATCACTATCCTATTTACTGATTTTGAAGGTTTTACGGAGCTAGTAGCATCCATGTCGGCAATCACTTTGGTCAATGAACTCAATGACATATTTGGTCGATTCGATGAAATAATGGAAGAAACGGAGGTTGAAAAGATTGAAACAATTGGTGATGCTTATATGGCAGCATGTGGCCTTGAAAAAGAAACGACAAATCATGCTGTTAACTGTATTAGAGCAGCACAAATGATGCTATCCTATCTTGAGGAGAGAAATAAAAGCCATGAAATAAGATGGAGAATGAGGGTTGGGATACATACAGGAACTGCAGTAGCAGGTGTTGTAGGCAAAAAGAAGTTTGCATACGACCTCTTTGGAGACACCATAAATACCGCTAGTAGAATAGAATCCTCTGGTGAGGTAGGTAAAATCAATATATCTTCATCCACCTTTCAACTGATTAAAAACGACTTTGCATGTCTTTCTCGTGGAAAAATCCACGCAAAAGGGAAAGGGGAATTGGAAATGTATTTTGTGAAGTAAACTGCAGCTAACAAGGTGAATAATGCGTACCCTTCGGGATACACACCATACACAAAACGTTGTTCATAATTGGAAAAAACATCAGAACTTAAATGAAAAGACCTGATTTTGAAAACATAAAGTCTGGAACAGAATTCAATAATTGGTATTGGCTGAAAAAAGAATTGGTTGAAATCTGTAAACGGTCAGAATTACCGTCACACGGTCGGAAATTTGAACTTCGCGACAGAATAATGTTTGCGCTAGATAATAAAGGAAAAATTAAACCGGAAATTAAAAAGAAAAAGAAAAAATCTAAATTCAATTGGGCAAAATCAGAGTTGAATTTAAAAACTAAAATTACAGACAATGTATCTTTTGGTCCTAATTACAGGAAATTTATGAAAAGTCAAATAGGGAACACTTTTTCATGTAATAGTGACTTCATGGATTGGGTGAAAATTAACGTAGGAAAAACGTTAGAACATGCAATTCTTGAATACTATCAACTTGAAAAAAGAAAAGAAAACCCTGATTTTAAAAGGAAAATTGCAGACAACAATTTGTTCAACCAATATACAAGGGATTTTATGGAAGATAATCCAAATGAAAAAATAAAAAATGTTAGGAAATATTGGTTCTTAAATAAGCAACTGCCAACAAAAAATGGATTTGTGAAATATGAAAAGTCTGATTTAGAGCTTGAATAAAAACTATGCACAACAATAGTATAACCCTTACACAAATCATTGATTTCTGAAAAAACGAATCACTATAAGCCTCATTATTGGGCTTTTTTCTTATCGGGTCAGTATAGGAAAGTCAAATTTCGATGCCTTGGTAAAGCCGATAACAGATTTTGCACAACCCTTTTCTCAAATACCTTAAAATCAGGTGTTCCTACCCAGCTTTCCAAACTTACGATGTTCCTCTGGTATTCTTGGAGAAAATAATTTGCTAAAAATTCCCCTTAAGATTACCACGTATATTCCGGGGGTTGTATGTTGTTCATCCGAAGGTATAAATTAGCCTTGGCCCTGTGGTTGGCCATATGGTCTTGTACATAAAACAAGGCAAATGCCCTGCTTACGGTATTCCCACTATGATACATCACGCAAGTTTCATCTAATTGTTCCTGCTCAATAGTATTAATAACATTTGTAGTATAGGCAAAACCGGTTTCTAATAGGTCTATGATTTCAGCTTTTGTCATTTTGGAAGCGTCCGGAACACTTGGTTTCACCTCCATGCCCTGCACATAACGTTTGGTAAGTAGCGGTACGGTATATCCAATATGCACCATCTGTTCGCCAAAAGACTTGCTTACAGGTGTTGGCTTGTATGAATATAGCTCTCCTGGCATTGTCTTGGCAATGTTTAAACAATGATCTCTGGCCGTAAGCCAAACAGCTATATAGTCTTTGGTAAAAGGTGTTTTTGGGGTAATTTCGGTTTGTCCAAACATTCCAAAGACACAAAGGATACTTAGGAATAGCGCTACTACATTTTTCATATTCAATAGGAGTTAAAGGGTATTACAAGTTATATATTTTAGTTCGCACATGGGTTTTTAAAGTATCTTTCTTGCTTTAAAGTATCCTTAAGATTTATTGGATACCTAGGTGTATTGCGGAAAACTCGTGTATTATCAGTAAGTTTAGAGATGCGAAGAATAGTATATTATGTGGCAAGTTCACTTGATGGATTTATTGCCGGCATGAACGATGACATTAGTAAGTTTGTTCCCAAAGGCGCGGGTGTAGACAAATACCTGTCAGATTTAAGAAGCTTTGAAACGGTTATCATGGGGCGTAGAACGTATGAATTTGGATATCAATATGGACTAGTTCCCGGTCAGCCAGCCTATCCGGACATGATGCATCATATTTTTTCTGATACCTTAAAGATAGACGAACTTTCGGATAAGGTTCTAATTGAAAAAACATCTCTTGAACGTATCAAACAAATCACCAAAAATGCTAAAACCGACATATACCTTTGTGGCGGAGGACAATTTGCAGGGTGGCTTCTGGACCATGGATTAATTGATGTGCTAAAGTTAAAACTGAACCCGATTATACTAGGTGAGGGAATTCCGATTTTTGGAAACTCCAAAACTTCGGCGGTTGGACGTTTAATCGAAAAGGAATCTTTTGATGGCCAATTTGATATACTTACATATCAGCTTACATAAGAAAAAGAAGTATCATGAATTTGGAGGGTCTTAAATAAAAGGAGAACAGCAAATAAATGACGCACTGGATTAAATACGAATCTTTGCATAATAGCGTGTGCTAAGGGAATGAACGACTTAACTGAACATAAAAGCTGGTTTCAACGTAATTGGAAATGGAGTATTCCCTTAATCGTATTCCTTTGTTTCCTTTTCACCGTACTATTCAGTTCTAAATTAGGAGAGAACATAGTAGGTATTGCAAAGGTCTATTCAGAATCCGAGGTGTGCGATGGTGCTTTGAAGATTGCGAGAGCAGATGAAAAGGTACTCGCACTATTGGGAGAATTACACCCGTTAAGTTCTCTGGCCATTTTGGAAGGTTCCCATCGCTATTCTAATAATTATGATACGCTAAATATCACTTTTGATGTATATGGCACTAAACATGAGCGCGATGTACGCAGTAAAATGGACGTTGTTTCGTATAGAAATGGCAAACAATGGAGGTACACATCCATAGCTATTCGGATTAAAAAACCGGAGGATTTAAAGCAGAGGATAGAAGTTTTAAAATAGAAGAAGTACCAAGATAATGACCTCCTGGGTGCAGGGAAACTGGTAAAAAACAGTAATCTTACAGGTACTATTCTTATCGTCTAGTTCGCTAATCCATATACTTACATTAAGAGGGTTGACTTATTTTTTATTTTTATAAAAAAATCTAGGTACTTGAAAACGCTTTACAAACCTGTTTTAGCAACACCGATTTCAACGAATCAATAAAATGATGGATAAACAAGTACGAATTTCGCCAGAACGAATGCAAGAAGTGTTACATAAAATATTTCTGCGATATACTTTTTCTGAAAAGAAAGCGCGGTTGTTGGCGAATGTATATACGGAAAGCACTTTAGCAGGTGTGTCCTCCCATGGTATAAACCGGGTGCCGCTTTTTATTGAGTATATAGAAAAAGGTTTGGTTGAAATCGATAAGGAAGCGAATAATATTGCATCTTTTGGAAATATAGAACGTTGGGACGGTCATCTAGGACCTGGAATTATCAATGCAATAAAGTGCACGGATAGGGCTATAGTATTGGCAAAACTACACGGAATGGGACTGGTAGCCTTGCGCAACACCAATCATTGGATGAGGGGCGGAACGTATGGTAGGCAAGCGGCAGATGCAGATTGCATTTCCATTATGTTCACGAATACACAACCGAACATGCCGCCTTGGGGTGGTAAAGAAAGCAGAATAGGTAATAATCCCTTTGTTGTTTCCATACCACGTAAAGAAGGTCACGTTGTGTTGGATATGTCACTTTCCCAATTTGCATTCGGCAAAATCAATTCCTATAGGCTCAAAGGAGAAAAGCTACCTTATGCAGGCGGCTGGGATGATAAGGATCAACTTTCCAATGATCCGAAAAAGATTTTGATAAAAGAGCGGGGATTGCCCATCGGTTATTGGAAAGGTTCGGCACTCTCTATGGTCTTAGATATGTTGGCAACGGTATTATCGGCCGGGAATTCAACCTATAGAATAGGTAAAAATGTAATGGAAACAGGTATCTCACAAGTCTATCTTTGTATTTATCCGGAAATTTTTGGGGATAAGGACCTACAAGAAAGACTCCTAAACGAAATTATTGGATATACGCATGATGTTGCACCTATGCAGCCTGGAGAAAAAATCTACTACCCGGGAGAAAGAAGTGCACAAACGAGAATTGAAAATTTAAAGGATGGGATTCCTGTTTATTCCAGTGTTTGGGAAAATATAATTGCCTTGTCTGTTGAAAAGTGAACAAAAACCAGACTATCATATTTCGATAATTTTAGACTAAAACAAAGTAGCTGCTTCATACTATTTTTATAACCATAATCTACCACCTTGTCTTTAGTAGCTCTATGAATTAGTTAACAGGCATGGATTTTTCAAATAATACTTACGTTGACATGCCTATTATCTTGTCTCGATTTTTCCTATATTCCGTTTGAAAAAATAGGTAAAGCTTTTTCAAATTAAATAGTGTATTGCTTTTTAACCATTTAAATATAATTTCATGCCAATTAAAAAATCTATTTTATGGACTATCGCCCTGGGTGTTTTAGTCTTTTCTTCTTGTGCAAAAAATGAGAAAGAAGCAGCAACCTTACTTATTCACGGAGGGACTATTTATACGGTGGATAGTGTTCAGGCTACCGTAGAAGCTGTAGCCACCAAAGACAATAAGATTCTTTTTGCAGGAAGCCTTGCGGAGGCAGAGGCATTTAAGACCGAGGAAACCAAAGTGATAAACCTAGAGGGAAAAACAATGACACCTGGTCTTATTGAAGGTCATGGTCATTTTATGGGATTGGGTTACAATGAGCTCAATTTAGATTTAATGAATACCACGAGCTATCAAGAAATTGTGGATGCCGTAGCCCTAGCTGTCGAAAAAGCGAAACCTGGGGAATGGATTACCGGTCGTGGATGGCACCAAAGTAAATGGACGGAAATGCCCAAGGAATTGGTAAACGGTTTTCAAACGCATGAATTATTGAGTAGTATTTCTCCAGAGAACCCTGTTTTTTTAAGACACGCCAGTGGACATGCCGCGTTTGCCAATGCCAAGGCCATGGAAATTGCCGGGTTACAGGTAATGGGCAAAGAAGGTATAGACGGCTTAGAGGTTGAAGGTGGGGAAGTGATGCGAAATGATTTGGGCCAGCCTACCGGAATTTTTAATGAACGTGCCATGTCCCTTATTGCAAAACACATTCCCGAGACGACCCCTGAGAAGGATGCTAAAGCGTTTGAACTGGCGGTAGCTGCATGCCATAGAAATGGGATTACAGGATTCCATGATGCGGGTATCGGTCAGGAAACCATTTCTTTATTTGAAAAAATGAAGGCAGAGAAAAAGATGGGCATACGTATCTATGCCATGCTTACAGGTTGGGACAAAGAACTATTGAAAAAATGGTACGCTCAAGGGCCTATGGTAGATTCGGATCATTTATTTACCATTCGTTCCGTAAAATTGAATTGCGATGGTGCCTTAGGTTCCCGAGGTGCTTGGTTATTGGATGAGTATACCGATAGGCCAGGACATTTTGGTCATGAGACCCTTCCTATGGAATTTGTAAAGGAAACGGCACTTAATGGTTTGCAACATGGTTTTCAAGTGTGTGCCCACGCCATTGGAGATCGTGCGAATAAGGAAATATTGGACCGTTATGAAGCGGCATTTACAGAACTGCCGGATTTAACGAATGATAATAGGTATCGAATTGAACATGCACAGCACCTGCATCCAGATGATATTCCGAGATTTGCCGAGCTAGGTGTTATTCCGGCCATGCAGGCCGTACACATGTCTTCTGACAGGCCTTGGGCAATAGATCGACTAGGTGAAAAAAGAATTAAGGAAGGCGCTTATATGTGGCAGGACTTATTGCAAAGTGGAATTCCTATTGTAAATGGGACAGATGTGCCTGTGGAGCCCTTAAACCCGATTGCCAGTTTTTATGCGAGTGTGAGCCGTAAAACCTTAAAGGGCATGCCTGAGGGTGGCTATGAACCTAAACAAAAAATGACTCGGGAACAGGCCCTACGTTCCTATACCTTAGATGCTGCTTATGGAGCTTTTGAGGAGGATATTAAAGGTTCAATTGTGCCAGGTAAACTAGCCGATTTCACTATTTATGATCAGGATTTAATGACCGTAGCGGAAAACAATATATTGGACACCCAGATTGCCATGACCATTTTTAATGGGGAGGTAGTCTACGAGAAGGTCAACTAGTTTTTTAAGTAGCTGTCGGGCACAACCGAGGTACATCTTATCTGGGAAAAAACAAATGTAATAGTGACCGTTTAATTAAGTGCCAAAATTGTATAATAGTGTACATAAGCATTCATAAAAACGTTAAACCTGCGTCAGATGGGAATGCTTGGACGGTTAATTAACCTAAAATCGTTGAAACTCCGGCAGGTTGGTAGAGCAGCCAACCGGTTAAGCTATAACGGTCTTTAAAAGATGTAAGAACGGCATGCGGCACCTCGGCACTTTTAAAGAGTACACAGCGCTTGGCCAAAGGGGCGACTAACTGTAGCTGTTTGTTCTGATCTAGAATTTCTAATTGCCCTCCATGAGAAGGCAACCAATCCTCGTTTAAATAAATGACCATAGAAATCATCCGGTTGTTACGGCCTTCAAATTGATCTAAATGACGCGCATAATGGCCACCCGAAGGATAATGTGCCAAATGAAATTCTTCACCTGATAGGCTCAAATAACAGTAACGGTTGAGAATAAATTTAGTCTCTTCCAAAAGTTCCCAAAAAGGTGTTAACGAAGTATCCCTGATCTTATTGAGCCAATAGGTATTGTCCCCACGTATATTTCGTTTGATTACATGCTGGTTCAATGTGCCGATACCAGCTTGGTCGAACGCATCAATTTTTTCAAAAAGAAAACTCCGAAGTGTATGGTAAAGGTCTTCGTCTAAAAAATCGTCGATAACGACGTAGTCTTTTTCGGAAAGGACATCCATCCAGGAAAGCCAATCTTCAAGGGTATGAATTGTTTTCAAAAAGTGCTAAAAAGGTGCGCGAATGTAGTTAAAAAATACCTGTAATCTGGATTATTCTTTTTCTTCAATTAATCAAATTAACAGTTGCCAGAGCATCTTTTATGTCTGGTTCACTTATAAAAAAAGCTTGCATTAAAGACTAACCTGGACCAGTTGTTTTTTAGCGCCACGCTTTGCGTAGAACAACAATGCATCCGCAGTAGTATCCTTTAATGGTCTAGAGACCATCAGCGGTAAGCGGACTTCCTTATTATCAATTGCTTTTTGGAATGTCATTTGTCCGTCTTCATCAAGTTTGATCAAAAAGATATTTCTATTTCTACTCAGTCCCTGTTTGAACTGTATACGTTCCCCGCTCATTTGTTGTGGGTTTTCCGAAGCGGTGCTAATAAAGAAATAGGTGTTATTGTCCTTGGTGTATGAGCAATAGGAGGTATAGGCGCCATCACCCTGGGTCACCTCTGTTTTGTTGATGTTGCGTGCCCATACCAAATCGCCATCGGCAGCCAGCTTTACGCTTACAATATCATTGTAATGATAGCGATTTACCATAAGGCGGCCACCGCTACTATTGGACTGTATGCTGTTACTAGTAAAATATTCTTCCGCGTTAAAGAGGATATGTCCATCATCTGTAAAATCCATTCCCTTAAACACCAAGTCCTTGATGGTGGTTTCGTTTCCCCTTCCAAACTTGTCCATCATAAACTGATCTGAAAATGGATTGAATTTCTCGGATTGAATTGCCAAAGAATTAGGCTCTAGTTTATAATAAGCAATTCCATTATAACGGTTATCCTTCCGATCTGCATAAAACCCTATGCAGAGTAGCTTATTACCCTTAAAAATGGGTTTAAGGGCTTCCGGGAACTTCCCAGGGCTATCAAATGCCTGTATGCTTTTTGTAGTGCCCGATATACGAACCAACTCGTATTGATACTTACGCTCTATAGCCGTAAAACGTTTCTTTTTAAAATAGGCTTTTCCTACCAAGTACACATTTGTTAAATCGGCAGAGAATACTACGTTTTCGAAGGCGTAATTTTTTTCTTCTACTTGATCTGAAAAATCATGTTCCATTAACTTTCGCAAACTACCATCGAATACATGTATGACATGTTTGTTCTCCTTTCTTTTTTTATAATGAGTCGTAATCACAAAGGCAGATTTTTCATCGTTGAACAGGACCGATGTGGTAAAGCCAGATGAGAAATTACGGTTGTAGTAATTGCGGTCCAACGGTTGTTGAACAGCATCCGAAGGTATGGACAATAGAAGTTCTTTGGTAAAATTAAATTCAGTGAACGGACTGCGATGAACAATATATTCGTAAGCTAACTTGGAGTAATCATATTCCAAAAACAAAAGATACACCTGACCATTTTTTACATAGGCTTCTACAAAATTGGCGTCTTTAAGTTTGTAGTTGTATTCGGACAACAACTCTAAATCCTTATTGTAGTGCTCAACAAGATAACCTTTCGGTTTTAGTACAATACCACTAAAATAGGAACGCACCACAACGGTGCCCCCTTTTCCATCTTCTGCAATGGATAATAGATTAGAGTATTGGTGCCTATCCTTAATGGTTTCGCCAATGGTGTAGTTTAACTCGGTGTCTTGGGCGTAGCTATCCCATGTCACTATACTTAATAGGATAAAAAATAGGTGTTTCCTGAACATGATTAGACCGTTTTAATATCACGACCCAGGAAAATTTGCTTTACGTTTTTCTAAAAATGCCGATGTACCCTCGGTAAAATCGTCCGTTCCAAAACAAGCGCCAAACGCCTTAATTTCCTGCTCGTAACCGTTTACAGTATTCTTAAAACCAGCATTTACCGCTTTTATTGCATAAGAAATGGCAACTGATGAGTTATTGGAAATTCGTTTTGCAAGTTTTATGCATAAAGGCATCAGTTCTTCCGGGGCGGTAAGGTGGTTTATTAAACCATAGGACAGGGCCTGCTCCGCAGAGATCATCCCGGCAGTCATAATCATCTCCATGGCCCTTCCCTTTCCAACAAGTTGAGGCAATCTTTGCGTGCCACCATAGCCCGGTATTACGCCTAACGATACTTCGGGCAGTCCCATTTTGGCATTGTCGCTCGCCACTCTAAAATGACAGGACATAGCCAATTCTAGGCCTCCACCCAAAGCAAAACCATTTATAGCGGCAATAACCGGAGTAGACAGATTATCAATAAAATCGAAGAGAAGTTTTTGACCTTTTGCTGCTAATTTTCCACCTTCCTTTTCAGAGAACTGCGCAAATTCAGAAATATCCGCACCCGCAACAAATGCCTTTTCCCCGCTACCCGTAAGTATAATCACCTTTATGTTTTTATCGGCATCCAGTTCGCCAAAAACGTCGTGCAGTTCCCCAATGGTTTCCTTGTTTAAGGCGTTTAATTTGTTTGGGCGGTTAATGGTAACCGTTGCTATCGATTCTTGTTGCGCAGTTAATAGGGTGTTGTATGACATAGTTCAAATTCGAATTTAGATTAGCTTTTTTTCTTTTGGAAATTTTACAAAAAATATGGTGCCTTTATCGGGTTGCGAGGTAAAATCGATACTTCCTTTATAGGTTTCCACGATATTCTTTACCATTCCAAGACCTAATCCCATACCACTGTTCTTTGTAGTGAACTTAGGTTCAAATATTTTTTCCCGATTATCCTCCTGTATGCCAATACCGTTATCGGCTACTGATATTTTTACGAAATTACCTTCGCTAGCCACGGAAACCAAAACCCTTGGTTCAGGAACGTCTGGAACGGCCTGAATTGCATTTTTAACCAGATTGGTAACTACTCGAATAAGTTGTGTTCGATCTAGTTTTGCGATAATTTCCTCTTTATCCGCACTAAAGTGAATATAGTCTTCATTGAAGATGTCCAAGGCCAGTTTCACGATTTTAACTACGTCGAGGGTTTCGTTCTGTTGCGCAGGCATTTCTGCAAAGTTAGAAAATGCCGATGCAATACTGCTCATGGTATCTATCTGTTGGATAAGCGTATTGGAATATTCCTTTACTTTTTCTTTTATGTTAGGGTCCTTAGGGTCAAACTTACGTTCAAAACTTTGTACGGTCAATCGCATAGGCGTTAACGGGTTTTTGATTTCGTAAGCTACTTGTTTTGCCATTTCCCGCCATGCTTGCTCTCTTTCGCTGCGGGCCAATTTTGCTGCACTTTGTCCTAACTCGTCTATCATTCCATTGTAAGAGGATATCAGTTTTTCAATCTCTTCACCAGGGCTGTCTATAAATATCTTTTCGTTCGCACGATTTAAGTTGGTGCGTTCCATCATGTTCGAAATTGTTTCCAAAGATCGCGTAATGTACTTGGAGATGATAAAGGCTAGCGCAATGGCCATTATCAGCATTAAAAAGTAAACACCCCCCAAACGCATTAAAAACTCTCGTAATTCTTTATCATTAAAGGAGTTATCTTCAAAATAAGGCAGATTTAAAATACCTATGGGCTTAAATTTTCGGTCTAGAATATAGGTGTAGGAGGATTGATAGTTGTCTCCAGCAGCGGCATTTTCCTCAACGTAGCGTTTGTCGGCACTAGCTTCAAGGGTATTAAGTATTTCTGGTGCTATACAGAGGGATATGGGGTCGTTTTCAAATTTGGGCCGGGAACTCTTGATTAAAGCTCCATCCAAGGTATATAGGTTGAAGTTCATGTTCTGAACCACGGCAATCTCATAAATATCTTCCATAAAGATTAGTCCCAAGTTCTCCTCGGTAACCGGGTAGGTCGTCTTTGCGATGGTAAGATCTATGCTTTGCCGTATTTGTTCTTCCTTGCGCTCCATCCTGTTTTGATGGTAATCCTCATTTATTTCTCTAAATTGGTAGATGGTAATACCTAAAATCAAGATAGAGGCTATCAATACCAATAAGATCATTGAAATAAAGATCCGGGACCGTAAGGATAATTTCTTTAGCAAGGGTATGGCATTTCGTTCAAAGTTAGCAAATATCGCACCAAAGTAGTATGTAGATTCAGATAGGGACAGGTTTTGCCCTTTAAATCATTTCTTGGAGGAATTTATATTCTTGTATCGTAATGCTTGTACGATACCAGTTTTAGGTAACACAAGGAGTATAAAACGTTTTTATCCCATCAGTTTAACGGCGTCTTTTGCAAAGTAACTGGCGATGATATTGGCACCAGCCCGTTTTATCGAAATCAATTGTTCCATCATTACGGCGTCATGGTCTAACCAGCCTCTTTCCGCAGCTGCCTTTAGCATGGCATATTCTCCGGAAACCTGATACACTGCTACAGGTACATCTACTTCGTTCTTAATTTCGCGAACAATATCCAAATAGCATAGGCCCGGTTTTACCATTACAATATCTGCACCTTCATCTATGTCCTGTTGGGTTTCGCGAATGGCCTCGAACCTATTGGCAGAATCCATTTGGTATGTTTTTTTGTCCTTTGGAATATTTTTAAGGGCTACTGGTGCCGAATCTAGGGCATCCCGGAAGGGACCATAAAATGCACTGGCATATTTGGCGCTATAGCTCATGATTCCTGTATTTAGATAGCCTTCGTCTTCCAAGGCTTCTCGAATACTTAGAATTCGACCATCCATCATATCGCTAGGCGCTACAAAATCGGCACCTGCTTTGGCATGCGACACACTCATTTCCGCAAGTACTTCTACGGTTTCATCGTTCAATATTTGTCCGTCTGCTACAATACCATCATGCCCATAAGAGGAGTAGGGATCCATGGCAACATCGGTCATTACCAACATATCCGGACACGCATTTTTAACCGTTTTAATAGCAAGCTGCATTAATCCGTGGTCATTTAAGGCTTCGGAGCCTGCATTATCCTTTAAATTATCTGGAACCTTTACAAAAAGCAAAACTGCGCAAAGCCCCATATTCCAGAGTTCCTTCACCTCTTTTTCCAAGTTGTCCAAGCTTAATCGGTAATAGTTGGGCATAGAGGCAATTTCCTCTTTTACATTTTTGCCTTCTACCACAAAAAGAGGAACCAAAAAATCGCTAGGTGTGAGAATGGTTTCACGTACCAAATGGCGTATGGCATCTGAATTCCTTAGTCTACGGTTTCTTATTAGTGGATACATGATTTTAATGTTTTATTGTTTTCCGATAAATTTTAATACGTTGCCTAAATCCCTTACAAATATAGGTTAAGCCTAAGAATTCTTTCTGTTTGGAGCGTCTTTCTTCTCGGTTCATGATGGTATTATTTCTAATTATCGTAACAAAAATGATATCTTAACTACTAATTTTCTAAACAGGATAATCAACAAACACTAACTATATGCTTTCTATTACTCAATTAAACAAGACCTACCCCAACGGTACACAGGCATTAAACAACGTAAATTTAGAAATCGGCAAAGGAATGTTTGGTCTTTTAGGACCAAACGGCGCAGGTAAATCTACCTTAATGCGTACCATTGCTACCCTACAAAATGCAGATGGCGGGAGTATTGTCTTTGATGGAATAGATGTTTTTGACGCTCCGGACGAACTTCGTAAGGTATTAGGGTATTTGCCACAGGATTTTGGAGTCTACCCAAAAGTATCGGCAGAAATGATGCTGAACCATATTGCAAAGATAAAGGGCATACAAAGTAAGAACGACCGCGCTTCCTATGTGTCAGATTTACTTAATAAAGTGAATCTTTACAAGTTTAGAAAACGGAATCTTGGTGATTACTCTGGAGGGATGCGCCAGCGTTTTGGAATAGCACAGGCCTTGATCGGAAATCCAAAATTAATTATCGTAGATGAGCCCACTGCTGGTTTGGATCCCTTGGAACGAAACCGCTTTCATAATTTACTAAGTGAACTAGGCGAAGATGCCGTAGTAATTTTATCTACCCATATTGTAGACGATGTGGTGAATTTATGCACGAATATGGCTGTTTTTAATGAGGGTAGTGTGGTTGTACAAGGACATCCACAAGAGCTATCCAATACGCTGAACGGTAAGGTATACCGAAAAAACATAAGTAAGGACGAAACAGAAAAATACCAATCGGAATACACTGTTTTGTCAACCTACTTACGAAGTGGTAATTTTAATTTAAATGTATACAGCGACTCCCATCCAGGAGACGGTTTTGAGCCGGTAAACAACGATTTGGAAGATTTCTACTTCTATAGTATTAACCAACCTCAAACCGTATAATTATGAAAGAGATATTGCTGTTTGAGCTAAAATATAGGTTACGCAGGCCTGCCACCTATATCTATATTTTTCTAATGTTCCTTATTCCGTTATTATTAGCGGTATTTGATAAATCGGTTACCGCGCAGTTTACCAACAGTCCAAATGCCATTGTTGGCGTATTAGGCGGGATGAGCATTTTATCCCTGTTCTTTTATGCCGCGGTGATGGGCGTTCCGGTGTTCCGAGATCAGGAACATGGCACCGCGCAGACCTATTTCACCTTTCCGGTCTCGGAAAAGAATTATATACTTGGTCGGTTTTGGGGCAGCTTTACCTTGGTGACGATTATGAATCTAGGCGCTGTTTTGGGTGCGATTATTGGGTATCAGTTCGGTGGATTTTTAGATAGGCCAGACTACGGAACCTATACCGATTTTAATTTTTGGTCCTACTTTTTACCCTTTGTTTATCTACTAACCTTCAATGCTTTCTTTATTGGAAGTTTGTTCTTTAGCTTAATGACCTTTTTTAAGCGGATGCCTATTCTGTATTTGGGTGGTATTGTTATTTTAATTGCCACCATTGTTTCCGGTCAGCTGGTATCAAAATTGGATACCGAATGGCTGAGTATTTACGTAGATCCTTTTGGTGAAAGTGCTCATGGTTACTTAACAAAGTATTCGAGCATCAACGAATTGAACACCATGCAATTATCGCTAACAGGAAAGTTCTTGATCAATAGAATGTTGTGGTTAGGTATTGGTATGGCAATCTTCTTTTTTACGCTATTTAAGTTCTCGTATAAAGGGTTTTTGGCATCCAAAAAGAAGAAGACCAATAAAGAGGATAACGAAGTGTTTCAAGCGAGCGGATTGACAACCATTGTGCAGTCTTTTTCAAAAAAAGCACAGCGGGAGAATCTTTGGTCGTTAAGTAAGATAGAGTTTCTATCCATAGTAAAAGAATCCGTGTTTCTTGTTTTGATTGTTATCGGGATCTTAATTGCCGGCTTTGTAGCCTATCAATCCAATCAAATATATGGGACACCTTCATTGCCATTGACTCGGTATATGGTGGTTCAGATTGCTGGGGGTATTTCACTCTTTTCGGTGATTATTCTTATTATTTATGCGGGTGAGGCCGTACATAGAACACGCAAAAACAAGACCTTTGAATTCTATGACGCCCTACCGGTAAGCAATAGTACGTTATACCTTTCTAAGATACTTGCCCTTACAGGAGTGGCAGTGGTGCTAACTTTGCTTGGTATACTTGTAGGTATATTATACCAAACGTTTAATGGCTATTTTAACTATGAGCTGGGCATGTATTTTACCTATAACTTCGCTAAAATATTCCCTGGATATTTTACCACATTATTGCTAGCGTTCTTTATACATGTGCTGGTCAACAATAAGTTTTTAGGTCATTTTATAGTGGTGGCTATTTATATTGGTCTCCCATTATTGATAAACCTGGCATTCAAATCCAGTAATCCCCTAATTGTTTTCGGTGGAGTGCCTGGTAGTTTTTTAAGTGATTTAAATGGCTTTGGTCATTACTTATACGGGGAGTTTTGGTTAAATCTCTATTGGATCTTGTTCACTTGTATTCTTGCGGCTATTGGTAAGATATTCTGGAACAGGGGCTTCTTTTCGTCCGCAAAGGAGCGACTGAAGTTAGCCAAACAGCGTTTGAATGGTATAACTATTGCGTACACCCTGTGTTTTGTTTTGGCCTTTGTATCTGTTGGGGCGTATAGCTTTTATAATTTGAAGGTGTTGAACCAACTTGAAGATGGGGATTATAGCCAGAAATTGTCTGCAGACTCCGAAAAGGCCTATGGGAAGTATATCGATAAACCCCACATACAGGTGATCGACCTAAAAGCGAATATTGATATCTATCCCAAAGAACGAAAAGTGGATGCTCAAGGTATTTTTAAGGTAGTGAACCCCTCAGAAGTGCCTATCGATACCTTACTAATGGAAATCAAGTTTCCGATATCCGATACTAAAATCACCAAGGTAGTCTATAATGGTACGGAGATAAGTCCCTTCCTTAGCGACAGTTTATACCGCTTGTTTATCTATAAGTTGCCCAAAGCCCTGCAACCCAAAGACACGGCAAATTTGGTCATAGAAACGAAGGTACGTACTCATGGATTCGCTATGGATACGGAAACGGCTGTATTAGGAAATGGCAGCTTTTTTAGGGATGCCATATTTCCATCTTTTCATTACGATAGGGCGTTGTCGGATAATGGAGTCCGTAAAAAGTATGGTTTAGAGGAATTGGATTTCTTATATCCACCGCGCACGGATACAATGGCGTTAAAGAAAAATCTTTTCAACGAGGATGCCAACTATATGAATTTTGAGGCAACGGTTAGTACGGTAAAAGGTCAAGTAGCCATTGCTCCAGGAGTTTTAACTAAAAAATGGGACGAGGGCGAGCGTAGTTATTACAATTATAGACTGGAGGAGAAGTCCGATTATTTTTTCAATTTTGTCTCAGCGGCGTATGATATCGAAACAGATGAGTGGATAGCACCAAGTGGTAAGAAAGTGAAGATTGAAATCTACCACTCACCAAAACATAAGGAAAACCTTGCTTATTTCATAAAAGGAATAAAGATATCCTTGGATTATAATTCTAAAAATTATTTAGAATATCCCTATTCTGTCATTCGCGTTATAGAGTTTCCAGCACATTCCAATTTTGCGCAATCCTTTGCCACAACCATTCCCTATTCAGAAGATTTTGGCTTTGTAGCCGATTTTACAAAAGCAGAGGACTTCAATTATGCCTTTAGGGTAACATCGCACGAAGTAGCACATCAATGGTGGGGACATATTGTAACGCCGAGCAAGACTTCTGGAGCGAATATTATTTCCGAAACTTTGGCAGAATACGTATCGCTAATGACCATGAAGCAAGAATATGGCGAGAACGGCATCAAGTCCTTTTTAAAGGAGTCTTTGGATAGTTACCTCTCAAGCAGGCAATTTAGCTTTAAACCGGAACGCTCCCTGATGGATGTTGAAACCGGTCAGTATATTTGGTATGAGAAGGGTTCCATGGTTATGTATGACTTACAGGATGTAATGGGTGAAAACGTTGTGAATACTGGGCTTAGGAATTTTATGGATGAATTTAAGTATTTTGAAAAGGGACGTTATGCGAGTTCGGAAGATCTTTATAACGCACTATATGCGGTTACACCGGATTCCTTAAAGTACAAAGTTGATGACGGATTTAAGGAAATTGTCCTTTATGAGAATAGGGTCATGGACGCTAAGACTAAGGAACTTGATAATGGGAAGTGGGAAACCACGTTTACGGTAAATTCTAAGAAGATATATTATGACGATACCGGTAAAGAAAAGTTGGTAGACGAAAAAAAGAACTTGGTAGACGTTGGTCTTTTTGGAGAAGATGAAACCAATGATGACGGCGTAACGGTCAAGAATCCATTTTTCTTTGAATTAAAGTGGTTAAGTCCAGGGGATAATACATTTACAATCACAACAGATGAAAAGCCCTTAAAAGCAGGAATAGACCCCTATAATAAGTTAATAGACCGTAATTCTGATGATAACTTGAAGTCGGTGGAGGAGTAGTTCTGAAATAAAAATAGAAAGCTATGCGTTCTTAGTACGAAACACCTGTACTGGGAACGCTTTTTTTAATTTTAATTAGGGAGTCGTTTTCAAATAGTTTTAAAACAATAGAAGGACATTGAGTTTATTCGCCACCCCGTTAATTTTTAAATTCCCATGGCGGGAGTATCAAGGTAAATTTCTGGATGGTTTTCAGGAGCATATTACGGATAACCACCTTCATGTAATTGCTCCTCCAGGTTCCGGTAAGACTATTCTTGGCTTAGAGATGCTGCTACGTATTGGTAAGCCTACGTTGGTGTTAGCTCCTACATTAACAATCAGGAATCAATGGCGAGACCGTTTGGTAGATTTTTTTGAGCCTATTCCTGAAAAACAGACGCTTTCTCTTTCTATAAAAAATCCTGCGCTTCTTACCTTTTCTACCTATCAATCCCTGTTTGCACTTCATAAATCGTTTGGAGACAACGCTGGGAATCATTTAGTGGAATTTGTTAAGCAGAACAACATCGAAACCTTGGTTTTGGACGAGGCACATCATCTAAAAAACGAATGGTGGAACTGCCTTTTTCAGCTAAAAGGAATCGATGGATTAACTATTGTTTCCTTAACTGCAACACCACCTTACGATAGTTCTACTTTAGAAATTAACCGTTATTTTGACTTATGCGGCCCCATAGACGATGAAATTGCGGTGCCTGACCTTATAGAAAATGGCGACCTGTGCCCGCATCAGGATTTTATTTACTTCAGTAGACCGGACAATGCGCAGATAAAGTATATTGTAAACTACCGAGAGCAGATTATAAATTTCACGAATACCTTGCTTGAAAACGCTGCTTTTCAAGTATTTCTAAAGGGCTTGATAATCTATGGCAGTTCGGAAACTGCATTGGAACACATCTATGAAAATCCCTCCTTTTTCTCTTCTGTATTGATATACTTGAGGGCGGCAGGGCATGAAATTGAGCCAGCTAAGCTTGCCATTTTGGGATTCCGGACAAAGGATGTAGCATTTCCATCGTTTACCTATGAATGGTCGGAGTGTTTGTTGCAAGAGGTGATTGTAAACCAACGGGAGAATTTTGCTTTTCACGAGGATGTACTGATGCCCATTGAAAAGGAATTGCGTAGAATTGGGGTATTGGAACGGAAGAACGTCGATTTTATTGGAAATCAGGATTTATATCGCAATTTGGCCAATAGCCCTAGTAAACTCAAAAGTATCCGGAATATCCTTAAAAACACCTCGAAAACCTTAAAATCTAATATAAGGGCCGTAGTGCTTACCGACTATATCCGTAAGGAGTTTTTGGATTTTAACGGACAAGACCTTAATAAACTTAACAAGCTTGGCGTAGTATCTATTTTTCAGTATTTAATGGCCCAAGATGGGTTCACAAGTCAGGTTGGTGTACTGACGGGCTCGCTTATCATTTTACATAGGAAGGCCCTAGAGGAATTAAAACTTTTGATGCCGGAAAGCAATCTAAAAACCGAGAGGTTAAATTTTATTGAAGATTACTATTATACTAGGGTTCCAGAAAAAGGAAAAAACAGAATTGTAGCTGCGGTTACCCAATTATTTGAAGGCGGAACCATAAATATACTAATTGGTACGAAGGCCTTATTGGGCGAAGGCTGGGATGCTCCTAGCATCAATACCTTGATATTGGCCTCCTACGTGGGTTCTTTTGTGTCTTCCAATCAGATGCGGGGAAGGGCCATGCGGGTCGACGCTGATGTAGCGGACAAGACAGGAGCTATTTGGCATTTGGCTTGCCTAGATCCCACTACCGATGATGGTGGCAAGGAAATGGAGAAATTGAAACAACGGTTTCAAGCGTTTAACGGCGTCTCGCTAAAAGGGGAGCCCTATATCGAGAATGGACTCGCCCGTTTGGGATTGCCTGAAACCTTAAATACCGATTTAGACGTAGAGGCTTTAAATGCGGATATGATACAGGAAGCCCAGAACCGTTCGGTACTAAAAGACCGATGGAAAACTGCAATAGCGCAAGGAAATGTGCTTATTCGCGCTTTAAAGGTGCCTTACGAGAAGGAAGTGCCTTTTGTGAAAACCAAGCGCTTGGCAGGACTTAACGCGGTAAAATACTTATCGGTTCAAATTGTAACGGGTCTTTCCTTGTTTTTGCCAGAGTTCTTCCTCAAGAATTTTGGGGCACTACTTAACAAGGGTTGGTTGTCCGTTATTTACCTCTTAGGAAGTGCCTTAATAGTCGGATTTGGACCAAAAACGTTCAAGGCTTTGAAGGTGTATTTTCTTTTTGGCAACCAGTTTAAAAAGACCAAGAAAATTGCCAATGCCGTATTCGCCCATCTTGTTGCTCAAGAATCGCTGACGACTGCATCTGAAGATATTGGTATTGTAGCAGAGCAAAATACCGATGGTGCCTTTATGATATATCTAGAAGGTGCCAATCAGCATGATTGTAATTTGTTCGTAAGCCTATTGGATGAAATTATTGCACCTATAGAAAATCCAAGATACTTGTTGGTAAACCAGAGTTGGCTCAAAAGAAAATTGGGTTTCCGAAATTACTATGTAGTACCAACACAGTTTGCAAAGAGAAAGGAAGATGCACTAGCTTTTAAAAAATATTGGAATAAGTATGTAGATGGGTCTAAAATTCTTTTCACTCGTAATTTGGATGGTAGAAAACACTTACTAAAAGCACGATTTGCCCACATGCGCTATCAATTCGAGGAAGTTTCTGAGAAGACGGTCACTTGGAAGTAAAAATAGTATCGAGGTGGAATCGTATGTCAAAAGGTTCTCGATACACATTCACTTCCAGGTCTTCACTCGAACTGACATTTGAACGCCTATGTTTCAATCAAGCCAGGACCTAACATGTCTAATTCCCCAATCATATAACAAACTGCCTTCCCGGATATTTTTACACGTTCTCCAAGGTATTCACAGTTTAAATCTCCGCCACGTTGGGAAAGCTGTTTTGCCGTCATACGTGTTTTTCCTAATTGGGCGGACCAATAGGGTGCAAGTGACGTATGCGCGGAACCGGTAACGGGGTCTTCCGGGATGCCACATTGGGGCGCAAAAAATCGGGATACGAAATCCACTTCTGTTCCCGGTGCGCTGACAATAACCCCACGACAGTCCAATTGATCTAAAAGATGAAAGTTGGGATCTAGCGCCTCAATCACCTGTTGCGATTCGTAAATCAATAGAAAATCCGTTTTTCCTTTAAAAGTTTTGATAGGAACCTTCCCAATGGCTTTATTTATGGTTTCTTGATTTTCCATAGGTTGTAGATCGTCGGTAGGGAAGTCCATCGTCATACTGCCGTCCTGATTTTTCTCTACCAGTAATTCACCGCTCCTAGGGGATACGAACCGTATGGTATTTTTTTCATATGTGTAGTATTGGAAAAGCGTATAAGCAGTCGCTAGCGTAGCATGCCCACAGAGATCTACCTCCAATTCCGGGGTAAACCAACGCAATTCGTAAAAATCTGCTTTAGGAACCGCAAAAGCAGTTTCCGCAAGGTTGTTTTCCGCTGCTATGTTTTGCATCAATTTATCCGAGATCCATTCTTGTAAGATGCAGACTGCCGCAGGATTACCGCCAAAAACGGTATCCGTAAACGCATCTATTTGGTATATTTTCTGTTTCATTTATAATTGGTTTTTCAACTATTCTTTTTCCTTGGATTTATCCAGAATTGCTTTTAAACGTTGTTTACGCAGCGCTGCTTCTTTTTTTAGCTTGTTTTTCTTTCGGTCCATAAGTTTGGTGTGTTTGGCTTTGTTGACCGTATTTTTCGCTTTTCCCTTTTTTGCCATGGCTACATTTGGTTACACCCAGGTTTTGGGCGCTTTTAAAACTTCAAGAAGTCGCTCTTCTTCAGTTCCTTCTTCGGGCTGGTGGTCGTAATGCCACTGTACATGTGGTGGCAAACTCATTAAAATACTTTCTATACGGCCATTCGTCTTTAACCCGAACAAGGTACCTTTATCATGCACCAAGTTGAACTCCACATACCTTCCACGACGTATTTCTTGCCAATCGCGCTGCGCCTTACTATAAGGTAGATTCTTTCTTTTTTCCGCGATGGGAACATAGCTGTTCAGGAAACTATTGCCTACTTCGGTCACAAATTTATACCAGTCGGTAATACCCATTTCCTTATTAGCCTTACAATAGTCAAAAAAGAGTCCGCCTATGCCCCTAGCCTCGTTTCTATGGGTGTTCCAGAAGTATTCATCGCAACGCTCTTTATAATTAGAATAGAATTCCGGGTGGTGTTTGTCACATGCATCTTTGCAAACGGTATGAAAATGAATAGCATCTTCATCAAATAGATAATAGGGCGTTAAATCTTGTCCGCCACCAAACCATTGGTCTACAATGTTACCTTTCTTATCGTACATTTCAAAATACCTCCAGTTTGCATGTACGGTGGGCACCATTGGGTTTTTTGGGTGGAGCACCAAACTCAATCCACAGGCAAAAAAATCAGCATCTTCCACGCCAAAATAAGCTTGCATACTTTTAGGTAGTTCTCCGTGAACGCCTGAGATATTTACACCGCCCTTCTCGAATACATTGCCGTTTTCAATAACTCGCGTTCTTCCACCACCACCTTCCGGTCGTTCCCAGATGTCTTGCTTAAAAGTAGCTTTGCCATCTACTTCTTCCAGTTTTGCAGTAATGCTGTCTTGTAATTGTTCAATATAGGAGAAGAATATATCTTTCATTGTATTGTGATTGGGTACTAGGTTATCCTCATTTTCATCTTTGGAAAGACCTGTCAGTTGCGATTCTTAGATAGGTTCAGCCACAAAATTAAGCTTTTAAAAAGAGTTAATTAGACTCGGTTTTGATCAAAAAAAGCAGGAACCTGTTGGCTCCTGCTTTCAATCATAAAAAAATCTTGTTCTTATTTAAAATCCCCTGCGTTCACTACAGACCATTTTTCATAAGGTTTTACATATTTTTTTATCGCTGCATTCACATCAGCAACCGTAAGTTTGGCCACTGCTGCCTCTAATTCTTTATGAAAGCTCATATCTCTGTCATAAAAAATATTGTTATTGATCAGACTGGATAGTTCGTTGTCCTTAGCTCTAGAAACACTTTGCCCCTGTGTCCAACCATTTACTGCATCCTCAAGCTCCTCTTGGGTGATTCCATCACTGATAAACCGAGCTATTTCTTCTTTAAACCCTAGTTGTACCTTGTCAAAGTTTGCTGGGGCATAAATTGCATAAAGATACATTTGAGAGTTTTGGTCCTCTTTGTCGCCATCGGCTTGAAACCCTGCACCAGCTCCGTAACTTACACCATCATTTTGTCTTAACCTTACCGTTATCCTTGAGTTTAGTACACCTCCTCCTAATATAGTTGAAGCTATGTTTAGTGCTGCATAGTCTTTATGATCCTCACTGATTTTTACGTCCATTAAGCCAAAGGTCATTGCATTTTGCTTGTCCGGTGTGAGTACATTCTCATTAATCGCTTTAACCACTTTATGTGGGTCGCTAATCTTGGCGTACGGATGTTTACTTTTAAAATCGGAAAATTCCGTCTCTATAAAGGTAGATACCTTTTCCGAGTCAAGGTTTCCTATACTCACCAATATGGATTTACCTAAACCATAAAATTCTTCGTAAAAGGTTTTAAGGTCTTCCACAGTCAAATTTTTGATGGCCTCTTCCTGCTCGGCAATATTCATGTTGTATAAGGGATGCCCTTTAGGATAAGAATTATTGATTTCCGATAGCCGTTGTTGCGCTAAAAACTGCGGTTCGGTTTTGTTACTTTCCAAGTATGCCAATTCCTCGGTCTTCAGTTTTTCAAGTTCGGCAGCGTCAAAGGAAGGATTTTTAAGTATTTCGGCCATTAATTCAAGGGCTGGCATTAAATATTCCTCGGTAGAAGAAATATTTGCATAAATGTTACCGTTGGTCCCTCTAAAACTTACGGAAGATTTAATTCTACTTAATTCGTCCTCTATTTGTTGCCGGGTTTTAGAAGTAGTGCCTTTGTCCAGCATTTGCGCTGTAAACCTGGGAATAACACCTTTGTTCATCAATGATTTTACATCTCCATTTCTTCCGCTAAAGCTTAATGTTACCGTATTTCCACGATTCTCTTTTTCAATGAACCCATATTCGACCCCATTGGCCAATGTTCCTTTTTTTAATCTGTTCGCTATGGCGTCATAGGCTACGTCAAAAGCTTCGCCAGTGCTCATCGCTTCCCTTCCTTTATAATCTTTCACAAGCGCATAAACATCTTCTGTATGGGGAATAGAAACCCGAACAGGTTCTTTGGTAGGGTAAAAACGACCGGAGGTTCTATTAGTGGGTATGAAGTATTTTTCCATAACCATATTCGCCTGTTCCAAGGTCATTGCCTCAATACGGTCTCTATGAAGAAAAGAGAGTCTCCAATCTCCAGCACCAATAAATTCACTCATGTAAGTTCCTAGATAGGCCGAATTTCTATTGATTTGGTCAATTCCCTTTAGCAAATTTGATTTCGCACGATCTAATTCTTCTTGGGTAATGGGATTATCCTTAAGATTGTCAAGGGTGCTTTTTAAAATTTCTTGTACTTCATCTGCATTCTTGTCCGAAGGAACATCTACATTGATATAGAAAAAGCCCGGTTCTTTTGAAAAGGGGGCGTAGGACCACAAGGACGATGCTTTTTGTGATTCTACCAAATCTTTATATAACCTGCCAGAAGGTTCGTTGCTCAGTACGTCTTCAATAACGGACAAGGCGGCATAATCCGGACTAGAACCCGCCGGCGTATGATAGAGTGCACTTACAATTTGTAAATCGCCTACACGACTAACGGACACTGTTTTTTCACCGTCCTGTGCTGGTTCTACGGTGTGGGAATCCCGTAATGGTGTTGCAGGTTTGGCTATTTTGCCAAATTTTTCTTCTATTAATGCCAAGGTATTTTCTTCATCGATTTTTCCGGTAACCATCAACACGGCATTGTCCGGGCGGTAGAATTTTTTATAAAATGCCTTAAGATTTTCAATAGGAACACGTTCGATATCCGATCGATTTCCAATGGTTGTGTTACCATAGTTATGCCACAAGTAGGCACTGTTAATTACTTTTTGTCTTAAAACTGTTGAAGGGTCGTTCTCACTACTCTCAAATTCGTTTCTTACAACTGAAAACTCGGATTCCAGGTCTTTTTTAGCTATGTAGGAGTTGATCATACGGTCTGCCTCCAAATCTAAGGCCCACTCCAAATTATCTTCTGTAGCATTAAAAGTTTCATAATAATTGGTGCGGTCGTAGTAAGTGGTGCCATTGGGTCTTGCTCCCCGCGAACTCAGTTCTTTTGGAATATCGGGATGGTTAGGGGTTCCTTTAAAAACCATGTGTTCCAATAGGTGCGCCATGCCTTTTTCGCCGTAGCCCTCATGGCGAGAACCTACTAAATAGGTGATATTTACAGTGATGGTCTGTGCAGAGTTGTCGGGGAACAACAATACTTTTAGACCATTATCCATTTTGTATTCCGTAATGCCTTCTACAGAAGCTACTTTTGTCATTTGGGCAGCAGCGATTCCCATGCAAGCGATAAAGAGTAGGCTTGCCAGATAGTGTTTTGTTTTCATAATGATATTTTAGTGTGCCCCAAGATAGGAAATAAAGTTTTTAAGATTATCTTAAAATTTTAAGATGAAGCAGTGAATAGGGTCTATGTAGTTGCTTTTACAGCAGGGTAGAGGTAGACTAGATTTTCCGAAGCGGAAGAAATATCCTCTAACGTTTTAACCTTTATGGCATTCTGAGTCTTGTTCAGTAAACGTTGGATAACTGCCTCCACGTTATTGGCCGTATTTTGAAGATATACGGTTCTTCCTATTTCGTTGTTGTGAAAGTCCATTAACCGGGGGAGTTCCTTATTGATAAAGGCGTTTTCGTGCCAGTCGGTTATAGCTTCTGTCCATTTTAGTATTTTTAATTGCTTGTTGCTCCATTTAGAACATTCATTGGCAATCAAGTAATTCCAAAACGCATGCCTAAAAGCATTTGCAGGAGTATTTCTGTAGTGTTCCCTGTCAAAGTACAGTGTAGAAATCCGCATACACTCCTTTGTGGCTAAGAAAGTGGGATATAAGAAAAGTGGATGTTGAATACTTAGTACTAGTAGCTTGAACAAGCTTTTGATTTTTAAACGTTTTAGGGTATTCCAAACCTTCATTGTACTGAACGGTATATTTCGTAAAGCTCCATGGTTACAATGCTACCGTCGAATCTCGTGTGCGCATCAGGTAGGCTTGTTTTCCATGTAAAACCAAGTTTTTCGGCAATGCGAATACTACCAAAATTGTCTTTATGTGCAATAATTTGAAGTGTATTTAGTCCCAGGGTTATAAAGGCCCATTGAATAACATAATCTACAAAACGGGTTGTGAGTCCCTTGCCTTCGTATTCATAACCGATACAATAGGCTAATTCTCCTTGCCCTTTTTTCTTTTGAAGTTCTTTTAAATAGATCAACCCAATGATGGTTCTCTGTTCCTCTTCCTTTATGGTAAATAGGAATTCCTCGCCGGTCTTATATTGCCTTGTTTTTTCCTGAACGAATAGGTTTGACAGCGTAGGATTTAAGTTCTGTTTTAAGGTGCCCGGAAAATCGTTTTTAAATCGTTCGCTATTGGCGACCATAAAGTCACAAAGCCGCCATGCATCCTTTTCTTGGATAGGCGCAATTTCGAAACCATTTAGCTTGAAATTCATTGGGGGTATTTGATGCCTTTTTGATGTATCAATTTGAAATCAAGTTAATTGAAAGATGCACATTAATTTAAGTTTCGCTTTTTTAGTTCTTCTTGCAAAGCTCTTTTGTTTTTCCCCTTTTTAAGGAATATGTATATTAAAAACAGAGGAAGTAAGGTAACTAGACCCCAAGTATTCTTTACAACGCTGAATAGGATTATCCCAACCAAAAAACCAATCAGTACCGCATCTGTGATAGGACTTGGTTTAATTTTTTTGTCTTCATCCAGTAGCTCTTGATCTGTTAATTCTGACAGCTCCTTTTTGTTCATTGCTCGTAATTATGTTTGGATGTTTTAGTGTTAGACCTGATACTGAGTACGCGGTCCATGCCAATAAAGATACTGAACAATTATGATATCGAATATCTTCGCAGGCTTTTAGGCCTTAAGAAGTTTAACGTTTTGTAGGCGGGGTAGTTCTTACTAGTTAGGGTTGATTAAGTTTGATAGTTTTTATGGGATTATCACCATCTGTCAAACCTATAAAATTCGAACCTAAAAATCGGACCACAATAATTTGACCAATACATTTAAAAAATGCTTCAACCCAACATCTCAAATCCAAACCAACTCAAGAAAGCGGCTTATACTCCTTCACCGCATCCACAAAGGCCTTGGCATTATCTAAAGGAATATTAGGCAAAATTCCGTGTCCTAGATTGGCAACAAACTGGTCCTTGCCAAATTCATGAATCATTTGCGTAACCATCTTTTTAATATCCTCCGGAGGCGATAGTAGTCGAGAAGGGTCAAAGTTTCCTTGTAAGGTAATTTTCCCACCGGAGAGGTAGCGTGCATTTCGTGGAGAACAGGTCCAGTCTACCCCTAAGGCACTGGCGCCTGATTTGGCCATATCGCCCAAGGCGAACCAGCATCCTTTGCCAAACACAATAACAGGAGCATCATCCTTTAAGGCGTCAATAATCTGTTGTATGTATTGGAATGAAAATTCTTGATAATCCGTAGGAGAGAGCATGCCGCCCCAAGAATCGAATACCTGTACCGCATTTACACCGGCTTTTACTTTTGCTTTCAAATAGGCAATAGTGGTATCGGTTATTTTTTGCAAAAGGGCATGCGCCACCAAGGGCTGAGTAAAGCAAAGTTCCTTGGCCTTATCAAAGTTTTTGCTACCTTGACCTTGCACACAATAACAAAGAATGGTCCATGGGGAACCGGCAAAACCGATCAGTGGAATCTCCTCGTTCAGTTTTTCTTTGGTCGCCTTAATCGCTTCCATCACATAGCTTAAGGCATCGTTTACATCGGGCACGATGACGGAATCCAAATCTTTTTGAGAGCGAATAGGATTGGGTAGATAGGGTCCAAAATTAGGTTTCATTTCCACCTCAATATTCATCGCTTGTGGAATCACCAAAATATCAGAAAATAGTATGGCGGCATCCATACCATAGCGTCTAATAGGCTGTACTGTAATTTCAGATGCCAACTCTGGTGTTTGACAGCGGGTAAAGAAGTCATACTTCGCCTTTATTTCCATAAATTCTGGCAGATACCGCCCCGCTTGGCGCATCATCCAAACAGGTGGTCTTTCTACAGTTTCGCCCTTTAAGGCTCTAATGAATAAATCGTTTTTAATCATAATATATTTTCATATTTCCCATCTGATATCGGGTTAGGAGGATTTATAATCTTCGTTCACCAAATCTATCACACTCGCTACATCTGGAATTTTAGCGACCTTAACATCGGTAAAGTGTGCTCTAGCTGCCTTAGCGGTAGTTTCCCCAATGCAATAGGCAATTTTGTTGGGTTTGTTGTTGCTTAAATAGCTTTCTATCCCAGACGGACTAAAAAACAGTACGCTTTCTACGGCATCATCTATTTCTTGGCCGGACAATTTTGTTTTGTAGGTCTCAACACTATGTACGGTAATATGGGAGGCTTCTAAGGTTTTGGGAATTTCGTCCAAACTCAGGTTTCCGCAGAAATGTGTCGCTTCCGTACCTTCAATAAATTCTACCAAGTGGTTTGCCAAGGCCGCAGCATTGTTTTCAAAGTGGGTTACTTTACCAATTTTTTTCTGAATAAGTCGCCTTGTTTTACGCCCTACGCAATAGATATTCTCAAAGTCTAGTTCATCTGCACTTATATTGGTTAATAGGCCTTCAACTGCATTTTTGCTTGTGAATATTGCATTTTTCACCTTTTTTTTCAACACAATAGGCGATACCCGATTAGGGTTTATCTTAATAAAATCCTCTGAATCTACCCTTATAACACTATCAAAACGCTGAAGTTGCGCAGTGGTAAGTTTTTTGGTGGAAAACACCTGTGTTTTAAGGGCGCTTTGGGAAAGTTCGGTCATTAAGCGTTTCCCGCCGCGGCTCAAGATACTCTTGGCACAATCAATGCCCAAGTTTTGGTGTTGTCCCAGGGGAGCGGTTAGTGCCGCTTCCAGTTTTTTGGTGCCGTCTACTGTGAGTAGCACCCCTTTAAGATTTACTACATTTTCTTTATCAATATAGGCTAAAGCACCTATAGGTGCCGAACAGCCGCCTTCTAATTCCCTAAGGAACTCACGCTCTAAACGCGTACAGGTATCCGTTTCTTCGTGGTTTAGCTGTGCACAGATTTCTCGTACCTCCTCATCATTTTCCATGGCTACTACCATAATGGCACCTTGCGCGGGCGCGGGTAGCATCCATGTGAGTCCAATTGTGTTTTCTGGTTCCAGACCTATGCGTTCTAGGCCTGCAGCGGCAAATATTGCTGCATTCCAGTTATTCGTATTCAGTTTTTCCAGCCTACTGTTTATATTTCCCCTTAGGTCTACAACTGTGTGTGTAGGGTAACGGTTTAACCATTGCGCTTTTCTTCTAAGACTACCTGTTGCAATGATGCCCTCGCGCTGCCCTAGAAATTCTTCGTTGTCGTGGTACGCCAGAATATCCAGATAATTGGCTCGCTTTAAAACAGCTGCTTGCACAATTCCTTTGGGTAAAGCTGTGGGAACGTCCTTCATGGAGTGTACGGCAATATCCACATCACCGTTTAGCATGGCAACATCTAAGGTTTTTGTAAAGATACCTGTAATACCTAGTTCGTAAAGTGGCTTATCCAGGATAAGGTCGCCTGTAGATTTTACTTTTACGATTTGTGCTTTGTGTCCTAGGGCTTTGAGTTGGTCTTTTACTTCGTTTGCTTGCCACAGTGCCAATTCACTGTCGCGGGTACCTATTCTAATAGTTTTACTCATTTATGGTCCAGTTCTATTTGAAATACTTTTTGGATAAGTGCTAAACTGGAATCCGAGTCCACGTTGTCGTCCTTTAAGTGATTTGCAAACTGTTTTGTTATTTTTTGAATAATGCGGTCGGAAATTATTTCTGCGTGTTCCGAATCAAAACCAGCTGTTTTTTTCGATTGATAGTCTAGCTCTTCTACCTTCATGGTGTTGAGCTTCATTTTTAGCGCTTTTATGACAGGAGCAAATTTGCGCGTTTCCAACCATTGGGTAAAATCTATCTTGGCTTCTTCTATGATCGCTTCTGCCTCTGGAATAAATTGTTTTCTTCTTTCCAAGGTCTCGTCCGTCATTTGTGATAACTGATCAAGATATACCACCGTTACGTTTTCGAGTTGGGACACTTTTTCATCCACATTTTTAGGAACGGACAGATCTAAAATAAGTAGGTGTTTTTTGGTGTGGATCAAATCTATAGATACCGTTGGCTTTTGTGCTCCGGTAGCCACCACCAAGATATCCGTTTTCCGTATTTCGGCCTGTAAATCTCCATAATCTTTAACAGTAAGGTTGAATTTACCACCAACCTTATCTGCCTTTTCCTTGGTCCTATTGATAAGGGTAATATGCGGATTTTTGGTGTGCTTAATAAGATTCTCACAAGTATTACGTCCAATTTTTCCGGTTCCAAAAAGTAAAATATTTTTGGTTGCTATATCCAATACATTTTTTAGAATGTACTGTACCGATGCAAAAGCCACCGATGTAGCTCCTGAAGAAATTTCCGTTTCGTTTTTTATGCGTTTACTGGCCTGAATTATTGCGTTACATAAACGTTCCAGAAACGGATTGGCAATACCTATTTTTTTTGAGCGGTTAAAGCTTTGTTTTAGTTGACTAATAATCTCGAAATCCCCTAAAATCTGACTGTCTAAACCAGTACCTACCCGAAATAAATGTGCAATGGCTTCATTGTTTTTGTACACATAGGCAACTTCTTGAAACTCTTCTACATTACCCTTGGAGTGGTCACAAAGCAATTTTATAAGTTGATACGGATGTTGTGCAAAACCATGAAGTTCTGTTCTGTTGCAGGTAGAGGTAACCAAAAGACCATCCAAACCTTGTTCTTTGGCGCTTAGCAAAAGTTGTTGTATTGATGTTTCGCTAAGACTGAACATACCTCGCACTTCTTCATCAGCCTTTTTGTAGTTTAGGCCAATGGTATAAAAGGAGTTGTGTTTAGAGAGATGATAGTCTTTCATAAAGTGGGACAAAAATAGGAGCAAGTATTTTATAAAAGTAACGCTAGAGGAACAATTAATATCGATTGAAGAGTTTTTAGACATAATTCAGTAATTTTACGTTAAACAACCTTATTTTTATAAGGATAACAAGCAATACAAGTTAAGTTATTTAGAAAGAATCTAAATAGATTACCTGTAAATCACTTTAAGATGAAATTAAAAAATGTCGCTATAGGTTCATTTGAGGAAATATTGATCGATGACGGGTTTTATGTACTTAAAATTCAGAACGATAAGGCAGAAGATGTCCAGATAACGCGTGAAATCAACAAACGATACATTCAATTTCACTTTTGTTTAAAAGGAAGTAGTAAATTTTTGTTCAACGATGGCAATTATGCACTTGATGTCTCCGAAGAGAATTCCCTTTTGTTATATAATACCCAGCAAGATTTACCACTGAATCTTTCCTTGTCGGCAGGTTCTTGGATGGTTTCTGTAGTAATGACGATACGTAAATTTCATTCCCTATTTTCCGAGGAGGCCAGTTATATTCCTTTTCTCGACGGCGAGAATAAGGAGAAAAAATATTATGCCCAAGAGGCAGTCTCTCCTGCGATAGCAGTAGTGTTGAGCCAGATGATGAACTACAACTTGCACCCCACTATTAAGAAGTTATATATAAAAGGCAAGGTGTATGAGTTGGTATCACTCTACTTCAACAAAAGCCCCGATGCCGATGTAGAACAATGTCCCTTTTTGGTAGATGAGGATAATGTAAAACGTATTCGTAGGGCCAAGGAACTTATTATTGCAAATATGGCAGAGCCACCTTCCCTAAATGAATTGGCGAAGGAAGTAGGGTTGAGCTTAAAACGCTTAAAAGAAGGTTTTAAGCAAATATATGGGGACTCGGTCTACAGTTTTCTTTTCGACTATAAAATGGAGTATGCCCGACGCTTACTAGATTCTGGTCAGTATAACGTTAACGAAATTGGACTGCGAATAGGGTATAGCACCAGTAGTCACTTTATTGCCGCTTTTCGAAAAAAGTACGGCACAACACCCAAAAAATATATGAAGGAGCTAGGGTAGTAAGATTTTTTTAATTATCGGACTTTTTTTAAGGCATTTTAGGTCGCGCTACCAAAATTCCGATATTCTTCCGTACCCCCTTTAAATACTCTGCTAAGGGCTTTTTCGTTACCTCTACTTCCATAGAACCGGTTGAAGCATGCAAAAAATGTATGCGACCATTCTTTTCCCGTGTGGCAATACCGGTGTGGGTTACATCCAATCCGTTTATCGCGGTTGCCAAAGCAATGATGTCCCCTGTTTTTATCAGATGCTCATTGGCTTCTATCTGGTCTTGGGGTAGGTAGCAAAAGGGTTCTTTCGCCAGTTCCTTTTCCGTTGCCAGGATTTTTTCAAAATTGCCCTCGTCCTTTAAAAAAGGATACAACTCACGGTGCGTACCCATAAAGTTGATGTCCTTTTCTAGAATAACACCGCCTATTTCGGAAGTTATATCAGTTAGAAATCCCTTTTCTTCATTGTTGCGTATCCATTCTGTAAAATAATGTAATCGGGAGCCGTAACCCTGCATTTTCCTGTCTTTATACCGAATGGTTTCTAGGGTCTCCGTGAAATCTAAAAAGGTAGTTTGGTCGTTTTTCAACATCAAACTAAATGCCAGCACATTTTCTATAAAGGTGGTGCAGTCCAACCCTTGCAGATTAACAACCAAGGTTTCGGTTTCTCCAATTTCCAAGGTTTTGGCTACGTAGGGGGTTTGAAGAAAGGTTTTACCAACATTCGTTAGGGTAATCCCAAAATCGGAATCTAAAAGTCCATCAACTTCTAAAATTTTAGCTTCAACAAGATTTCTGTCCTCAGGGGAACAGGTAATTTGTTGGGATAGCACCGTACAAAGGGGCATTAATATAAAAAAAAGTAGGATGAGGTGTTTCATTCTTAATAGGTAAGACAGTAAAGATATAAGATTTTAGCGTTTAGAAAGGGGTTGGATAACTACATGTTCCAATAATTTGTCTAATGTCAGGCTGAGCGTAGTTGAAGCCTCAATGATGAAATGGCTTAAATACTCCATTTAAGTATTTAGAACTGGTAATAGCTATAAATAAAACCGAAAGTGAAAAACCATTAGGTTTTCGATTTACTTAAGCATTTATTCCTATTGGAACTTAGTCATCTATTGATATCTCTTTCAACATAACCCGATTATGCGCGATACTATCCGGATAATTCTTTTGTAAAAAGGTAATCAACTTTTCCCTTACAAGTACTCTTAAATCCCATGCGTCCGAGGCATCCCTTGCACTCACCATGGCTCTTACTTCTACAAAACCAGCTTTGCTATCCGTTATTTGAATATTATTAGCCTCGCCGTCCCAAAGATCTGTGCTTTTCAAAATAGCTGTCAATTCTGTTCGTAATTCATCGAAGGGTACTCTATAATCCATATGTAAAAAAACGGTGCCTAAGATATCTGAAGAACTCTTGGTCCAGTTTTGGAAAGGCTTTTCAATAAAATAAGGAGTGGGTAAAATTAATCTTCGTTTGTCCCATATTTTCACCACAACATAGGTCAAGGCAATTTCTTCTATACGTCCCCATTCCCCCTCTACAATAACTACATCATCTATCTTTATAGGTTGCGCAATAGCAATTTGAATACCAGCTAATATGGTGCCTATCAATTTTTGTGCGGAGAATCCAATGATTATTCCTGCAACCCCTGCAGATGCGAATACACTTATGCCAATTTCTCGGATTTCTTCAAAGGTCATAAGTGCCAAACCAATTGCGAAAATGATAACGATGAAAATTATAATCCGTTCGAGAATGTTAAATTGCGTATAAACTTTTCGGGCTCTTAAATTATTAGCCTCGTTGATGTTATAGTTATTAATAACAATTCTTTTTATTACTTTGAGCACCACTAATATGAACCACGTCATGGAGCATATGAAAAACAGGGTACTTGCTTTCTTAAAAAGATAAGCTTCGTTTCCAAGTCCTAATACCGTTCGTAAGGACTCCATTCGTATGACAATTGATATGAAAATGAAAAAAATAGGTAATGCTATTTTTTTCATTACACCTTTTGGAAGCATGTATTTAGGGTCTTTTCCTAATTTCCGTAGTACAAGCAAAACGGTCCAATACAGGGCTAAGAATACTATAAAGGCTATAAAAAGAGCAAGCACCGATTTATTCGAAAAATGATTAAAAAAACTATCCATACACGTTAAGTTAAGATATTATAATACAGCAAAGAATTGTAATTTTTAATAAATATCGATACTTCTTATATCGCAATCAAAAAAAGTAAGGTATACTGCTCTGGTTTAAATAGCTGACATAGCTTATTTTTGCATCAAAATATATGCGCTATGAAGGGAGTTTTATTGGTTAATCTGGGTTCTCCGGACAGCCCCACAGCTAAAGATGTAAAGCCTTATTTAGATGAGTTTTTAATGGATGAAAGGGTCATTGATGCACCCAAATGGTTACGGACGATTTTGGTTCGCGGCATCATCTTACAGACCCGCCCAAAAAAATCTGCAAAGGCCTACGCCAAAATATGGTGGGACGAAGGTTCGCCGCTGATTATACTTTCGGAAAAGTTTACCGAAAAACTAAAAAAGCACACCAAAATGCCCGTTGCCTTGGGCATGCGTTACGGTAGCAGTAGTATTAAAGATGCGCTGAAGGAATTGGAAGGTCAAGGAGTAGACGATGTGCTTTTGGTTCCTTTATATCCACATTATGCTATGTCTTCTTACGAAACGGTTGTAGTTAAGACCTTGGAGGAGCAGCAAAAAGGATTTCCGAATATGAAGGTGACTACCTTGCCGGCCTTTTATAAACATCCGGATTATATTAAGGCTCTTTCCGAAAGCATAAGGGACGGACTCAAAGATTTTGACTACGACCATATACTCTTTTCATATCACGGGATTCCGGAGCGGCATATCCGTAAAAGCGATCCTACAAAATTTCATTGTAAAATTGACGGGAGCTGCTGTAAGATTAATTCTGTGGCCCATAACACCTGTTACAGGCATCAAGTGTACGACACTACCGAAATGGTAAAAGCTTATTTAGGTCTGCCAGAGGAGCAAGTAAGTTCCTCTTTCCAGTCCAGATTGGCGGGTGACCCATGGTTAAAACCCTATACCGATTACGAATTTGAGCGTTTAGCAAAAGAAGGGGTTAAGAACTTAGCGGTCATCACACCCGCATTCGTAAGTGATTGTTTGGAAACCCTGGAAGAGATTGCCATGGAAGGCAAAGAAGAGTTTGAGGAAGCCGGAGGTGAGAATTACAAGCATATTCCTTGCTTAAACGATAACGATGCCTGGGTAGCCACAATGGCAAAATGGGCGAACGATTGGGAGCGTACGGGAAAATTGGATGCAGTGGTCTGTGATTAACGTGCATATTCTTGCAGACGGGAGTTTTTTGAAAATCATGTTTTGATAGTTGTAACTATTTGGGTGGTAGATATACCTTTAAGCTGCTAGAGGTATGAATATTCTCTGGTCAACCATTAATTTGGCTCACTTTTCATAAATTAAAATTCGATTTCTTTTTTATAAAAAGGTGTAAAAGGGCAAAAGAATTTGAAAGCTTTTTTTTGGTAGAGGATAGCTCTTTCTATCTATAGTTTTCCTCTTTTGATAGGGATTAAGGGGCTTTTTTTGGATGTCACCTGTATCGCCTATAAACACCCTAGATTTGCCTATTTAAATAGGCTAGATTAGTAATGCATTAGTAAGTAAACAGTCTTAAATAGGAACATGGCCAAGCTTTCATCGGAACAATTGGGTACAGAGCCCGTAGGGAATCTACTGGTAAAGCAGGCCGTACCTGCGAGTATCGGAATTTTGGTGATGTCCCTTAATGTTTTGGTGGATTCTATTTTTGTGGGTAATTGGATCGGTTCCGTAGCCATTGCCGCCATTAACGTAGTGCTTCCGGTCTCCTTTTTTATTGGAGCTTTAGGAATGGCCATAGGCATCGGTGGCGCTAGTATATTGTCAAGAGCATTAGGTGCAGATAATAGGGGTAAAGCCCTTAAAACCTTTGGCAACCAGATTACCCTGACGATTTTGGTGACCGTCTCCATGGTACTTTTAGGTCTCTACTTTGTAGATAGTCTTATTCCTGCGTTTGGCGGTAAGGGTGCTATTTTTGACTATGCCAAGATTTATTATGTCATTGTCCTGTATGGTGTGCCATTTTTGGCGCTGAGTATGATGGGCAACGCGGTTATACGTGCCGAGGGAAAACCTAAGTTCGCGATGGTGGCCATGATTGTTCCATCGGTGGCAAATCTTACCATGGATTATGTGTTCATTTATTTGTTCGATTGGGGTATGCACGGTGCGGCATGGGCCACAACGTTGGCTTATACATTCTCTTTCAGCTACATTCTTTATTTTTTCTTGTCCAAAAATTCGGAGCTCAAAATCAGCTGGGAGCATTTTGGATTGGACAAGGATATTCTAAAAGAAATTAGTTCATTAGGTTTTGTAACCCTATCGCGCCAAGCGGTCGTTAGCATAATCTATCTATTATTGAATAATATCCTGTTTAGCTTGGGAGGGGAAGCCTCCGTGACCGTATATGCCATAATTGGGCGTATGCTTATGTTCGCCTTGTTTCCCGTATTTGGTGTTACCCAAGGCTTTTTGCCTATTGCCGGTTATAATTATGGGGCGCAAAATTACGGACGGGTCCGGGAATCTATCAATATTGCTATAAAATATGCGGCACTATTGGCTACTATCGTATTCGTAGGCTTGTTTCTTTTTCCGGCTGAAATCGCCTTTCTTTTTTTAGGAAATGCAGAAGGTGCTTCCGCAGAAGAGTTGGCCATAAACGCCTACGTGATGGAGCAAACACCGACCGCGATGCGCTGGGTGTTTGCCGCCACGCCTATCATAGCCATACAACTCATTGGCGCTGCCTATTTTCAGGCCATAGGAAAAGCGGTGCCGGCATTATTATTGACCTTAACTAGGCAGGGCTTCTTTTTTATTCCTTTGGTACTTCTTTTACCTCAGTTTTTTGGGGAATTAGGCGTATGGATTTCTTTTGCCATTTCCGATGTTTTGGCCACCTTGGTAACGGGATTCTTTTTGAGCAAAGAGATTAAGAAAAATCTTCGTATTTAAATTTGTACTACCTACAAAATTGCTTCTTCATGGTAGCTATAATTCGCTGATGAAATAGGCGAATGTGACTTTTTGAAAAATTTTGTGTCTTACAAGAGATACCAACCTTTTTTTAATATGCAAATACTAATCATTGCCCTTCTTTTTGTAACATTCGCACTGTTACTATACAGTATTAAGGAGTATGTTAAGACAAAAAAGAAATATGATGACTTTATGAAGGAAAAAGAAGACCGGGAGACCTCTTAAAAATCATTGTTATTAATTCTCGTGATTTTCATTACTTTTAGGGGGACTAATTAATCCACTTAAAAAATGAAAAAATTCTACACCCAACTGGGCTTAGTTATCTTGGCCTTATTGTTTGTTCCTCTAACAGTAAACTCGCAAAGAAGAAAAAAGGTAACTCCCGTAAAAACAGCATTTGCCGAAGAACTCTATTCCAGTATGGAGTACCGTTCTATTGGCCCCCATCGTGGTGGTAGATCTGCAGCTGTAACAGGTGTTCCCGGCGAACCCAATCTGTTTTATTTTGGTGCCGCAGGTGGTGGTGTTTGGAAAACATTGGATGGTGGCCGTACTTGGGAAAATATTTCCGATGGTTATTTTGGAGGTAGTATAGGAGCTGTTGAGGTTGCAAATAGCGACCCGAATGTCATCTATGTAGGCGGTGGCGAAAAAACGCTTCGGGGTAATGTTTCCTCGGGCTACGGTATTTGGAAAACGGAAAACGGAGGTAAAACGTGGACTTCTGCAGGATTAAAGAACAGTCGCCATGTGCCGCGTATTCGTATACATCCTAACAATGCGGATATAGTATATGCTGCCGTATTAGGCAACATATACAAACCTACCGAAGACCGTGGCATCTATAAAAGTACAGATGGTGGAAAGACATGGGATAAAAAACTGTTTGTTAACGACCAATCTGGTTTTGTAGACCTGACGTTAGACCCAAATAATCCACGTATTTTATATGCTTCTTCGTGGCGCGCTCAACGTACCCCTTATAGTTTGAGTAGTGGTGGCGATGGTTCCGCTCTATGGAAGAGTACGGATAGCGGTGAGTCATGGACAGAAATTTCAAAGAACGATGGTTTTCCTACCGATACCTTGGGAATTATTGGTGTAACGGTATCCCCCAAAAATTCTGAACGTGTTTGGGCTTTGGTAGAGAACAAAGAAAAAGGCGGACTCTACCGTTCCGAGAATGGAGGTAAAGATTGGACACAAGTAAACAGCGAGCGGAAATTACGCCAACGCGCTTGGTACTATACGAGATTGTACGCAGATACGGAAGATGAAAATACGGTATATGTAATGAACGTGCGCTACCACCGATCTACCGATGGTGGAAAGACGTTTAATACCTTCAATGCGCCACATGGTGACCACCACGATTTATGGATTGCACCAGAGGATTCAAAACGTATGATTATTGGCGATGACGGAGGTGCCCAGATTTCTTATGACGCTGGCGAGACATGGAGTACGTACCATAACCAACCTACGGCTCAATATTATCGAGTTACTACGGATAATTCGCACCCTTATCGTATTTATGTAGCGCAACAAGACAATTCAACCTTGCGAGTAAACCACAGAAGTGATGGAAGTAGTATTAGTGAGGACGATTGGGAGGAAACCGCAGGAGGCGAATCGGCCCATATTGCCGTAGACCCTTTGAACAATGATATTGTTTACGGAGGTTCTTACGGAGGATTCCTTACCCGCGTAAATCACGAAACAGGAACTGTTAGAGGTGTAAACGTTTGGCCGGATAACCCGATGGGATATGGTGCAGAAGGAATGAAATACCGTTTCCAATGGAACTTCCCAATCATGTTCAGTAAGCACGACCCAAAGAAATTATATACTTTTTCTCAGCACGTACACATGAGTACGAACGAAGGGCAAAGTTGGGATTTGCTTTCTGATGATTTAACACGAAATGATCCTACTAAATTGGTGTCCAGTGGTGGTCCGATAACACAGGATAACACAGGAGTAGAGTATTACTGTACCATATTCGCAGCCAACGAGAGTCCTTTAAAAGAAGGCTTGTTATGGGTAGGAAGTGATGATGGATTGATTCACGTATCCAAAGATGGGGGTGCTAATTGGGAAAATGTAACCCCTGCCGGAATGCCAGAATGGAATATGATTAACAGTATTGAGCCTTCCGCTTTTGATGAAGGAACCTGTTACGTAGCGGCAACAAAATATAAGTTAGGGGATTTTGCGCCTTACCTATATAAAACCACCGATTATGGAAAGACGTGGTCAAAAATTACGAACGGTATACCCGATGAGCATTTTACTAGGGTAGTGCGCGAGGACCCGAAAAGAAAAGGCTTGCTCTATGCCGGAACAGAAACAGGAATGTATATTTCATTCGATGATGGAGCCAATTGGAGTCCTTTTCAAATGAACCTTCCTATAGTTCCAATTACCGATTTGGCAATCAAAGACAACAACTTAATCGTAGCAACCCAGGGAAGGAGCTTATGGATTCTAGATGACCTTACGGTTCTTCATCAATTAGATGAAGCAAAGAAAAATATGACATCTATTTTGTACCAGCCAAAAGACAGCTATCGAACACAAGGCCGTGCACGTACTGAACCTTCAAAAACAGAAGGGATGAACCATCCAAACGGGGTAATCACTAATTTTTATTTAAAAAATTTGGAAGAGAAGGATGATGTTGCGATTACTTACACCACTATGGCCGGAGATACCTTGGCATCTTTTAGTTCTACAGCTAAAGAAAAGGATAAAAAATTAAAAGTTGAAAAAGGAGGAAATACACACGTATGGGATACTCGAGGTGAAGAAGCTGAGACCTTAGACGGTATGATTTTCTGGGCAGCGGGCTTCAACGGACCAAAAGCGGTACCTGGAAAGTATAAGGTACACCTAAATGTAAACGGGGAGAATCAAACGCAGGAGTTCAACATTATCCCTGACCCAAGGGCTGAGGTGTCCATAGCCGATATGCAGAAGCAGCATGATTTTATTTCAAGTATCAATGCCACAATTAACAAGGCACACGGATCCATCAAAAAAATAAGAGGCGTAAATGCACAATTAGAGGCTTTTGCAAAGCAATACAAAGGCAAGGAGCAAACAAAAGATTTGGTAGAAAAGGCCAATGCAATGAAAGAAGAGTTCAGCAAAATTGAGAAAGCCTTATACCAAACGCAAAATAGAAGTGGTCAAGATCCTTTGAATTTTCCTATTCGGTTGACGAATAAATTGGCGCATTTGAATCGTTTGGTGGGTATAGGTGATTTTCCACCTACAGATCAAGATATAGCGGTTCAAAAAGAACTTACCGGTAAAATTGAAACACAGTTAACAGCATTTGATGCGATGCTCGATAACGAGTTGAAAGAGTTCAATGCTGCTTTTAACGATATGAAATTGAACTATTTGTTTGTGGAGTAGTTCTGCAGTGTATATGCTGATTCATAACACCTCTCTCTTTTCAAGGAGACAATGAGGGAGGTGTTATTTTAAATTGCAAGACTAATCCGTGTTGTTCCTTTTAATTGAAAAATACTTCAATCGTATTTTTGGTGGAATGCTCCAAATCGAGATGACTGGTTTTACGTACCAAGGCTATTTAATTTGAAAATAATGCAAAACAAACCGACCATATGGCAACGAAATGAAAGATTGGAACTTTAAGAAAATTATCACATTTGCGCTTGCAATGACTTCTGGGTTTATTATCTACGATTTATTCTTCAAGGCAGACATTGAATGGGGTAGGGCAATTTTCGCAGGTGTTTTTGCGGGACTTGCATTGTGGTTATATAGTAAATATTCAGTAAATAAAAAGTAGTTGAGCACGCATCTTAAAAGTCAAAGTTTATAAAAACATAAGTAATGCGTGAAAAACACATTATTTAACATTAACCAATAAAAAATGAAAAATCCAATTTTAATCGTAATGCTGTTGTTCGCGACAGTCATCACCTTCGCCCAATCGGCTGAAGAGTATTTCAAACCCTTGAAATTTAGAAATATAGGTCCTTTTAGAGGGGGCCGTTCGGTAACGGCATCCGGAGTGGTTGGAGATCCAATGACCTACTATATGGGAACAACCGGAGGTGGCTTATGGAAAACTAAAGATGCTGGGCAGCGATGGAATAATATTTCAGATGGTTATTTTGAAATGGGTTCGGTGGGCGCTGTGGCCGTTTCTACCTTAAATACCAATATTGTTTATGTGGGTATGGGCGAGCATGCGCCAAGAGGGGTGATGAGTTCCTATGGAGATGGAGTCTACAAATCTACCGATGCGGGGCAAACCTGGAAGCATATGGGGCTTACAGAAACACAGCATATTTCTCGCGTTATTATTCATCCGACCAATCCTGACATTGTATATGTTGCCGCTCAAGGACAATTGTATGGTCCTAATAAGGAACGTGGTGTATATAAATCTACGGATGGTGGAAAAACTTGGAAGAATACCCTTTTTGTAAATGAATTGACAGGTGTCGCTGAACTATCTATGGATGCTAATTATCCTGAAATTATGTATGCAGCCATGTGGGAACACCAACGCCTACCAAATATGGTCGTAAGTGGTGGCGAAGGAAGCGGGTTGTATAAATCTACCGATGCTGGCGAGACTTGGACAGAGATGACCGAAGGTCTTCCCGAAGAAAAGGGAAAAATGGCGATTTCTGTGAGTCCGGCGAATTCAAATAAGGTATACGCGTTAATTGAAAGTGATAGTAATCAAGATAAAGGTGGACTTTTCGTGTCTAACGATGCCGGAAAGACTTGGAATATGGTCAGTGGAGACAATCGCCTTGTGCAACGGGCATGGTATTATATAGAAGTGTTTACAGATCCTAAGGACGAAAATATTGTTTACGTGCTGAGTGCTCCAGCCCTACGCTCTTTGGATGGCGGAAAGACGTGGGAAGTTGTTGATGCGCCACATGGAGACACCCATGATTTATGGATTAATCCTTCCAATTCAAAAAATATGATCCTTGCAGATGATGGTGGCGCAGGAGTTACTTTTGATTTTGGGGAAACATGGTCTTCACAAGTGAATATGCCTACCGGACAATTTTACCGTATCAATACAGATAATCTTTTCCCATATAATATTTATGCGGGGCAACAGGATTATTCTTCAGCCATGGTTGCCAATATGTCCGTTGGAAGTAGAGGCATTACAATGTCCGATTTTAGTCCGTCTGCTGGTGGCGAAAGTGCTTTTTTGGCCTTTGATCCTGATAATCCTAGATACGTGATGGGCGGTAGTTATTTGGGTACTATTGATGTTCTGGATATGGAATCGAAAGCATCTACCCAAGTAATGGCGGCGCCTATTCAATATCTGGGAAGGGAAGCACGCAATATGAAATATCTCTATAATTGGAATGCCCCTACCTTGAAATCACAACACGAACCCGACACCTATTATCATGGGGCACAACTTTTATTACGCACCCGTGATATGGGTGTTACTTGGGAAGAAATGTCCCCCGACCTTACGCGTGATATCGATGCCAAACAAGGTAACGGTGGTGGTCCGTATACCAACGAAGCTGTAGGAGCAGAAAACTATGGAACACTTGCTTACGTGTTGGAATCTCCGCATGAAGCAGGAGTTTTTTATACAGGTAGCGACGATGGTTTTGTACATATCACAAAAGACAACGGAGTGACCTGGCAGAATATTACGCCTAAGAATTTAGGGGAATCGTTGGTGAATGCTATTGAGGTTTCACCGCATGATACCGCAACGGTTTATATAGCTACGACAAAATATAAATTTAACGACCATACACCAGCAATCTATAAAAGTACGGACTACGGCAAAACATGGGCTAGCATCAATACCGGAATACCAGACGGCGCTTTTACCAGAGTAGTTCGGGAAGACCCAATTCGGAAAGACCTGCTGTATGCAGGTACCGAAAAAGGATTATACCTTTCTTGGAACGGTGGGAAAAGTTGGAAACCGTTTCAGCTCAATCTTCCTAAAACACCAATTACAGATATAAAGATAAATCATGGGAACCTGATTATAGCAACTTCAGGTAGGGCCTTTTGGATATTGGACGATGTTTCCATGCTGGCAAAATATGATGCTACGAAGAAAGGGATGAAATTATACCAGCCCAATGACGCCATGAATGGTTCTTGGGGTAGTCCTATGAGTGGAAATACAGATAAATTTGACGGAACAAATACGCTCTCGGGAGTGAACCCTGCAAACGGGATGGTCATTTATTATGAACTTACTAAGCTAAAGGATTCTACCGAAATCACCATGGATATTTTAGATGCCTCTGGGAATTTGGTTCGTAGTTTTTCTTCTGAAAAAGACAAAGAGTACATTCCTCATAATGGGGGTGGGCCAAGACCGGCTCCAACACTGCCGAAGAAAGAAGGTTTAAATAGGTTTGTGTGGAATATGCAAACACCGATTCTTCCAGGAATTCCAAGTACCTACATAGAATCGCGCTTTGGTGGCCATGTGGTACCTCCAGGAACGTATACCATCCGTTTAAAAGCTGGTGCGGAAACTATGTCAAGTGAAGGCAAAATTGTAGCGATGCCAACGTACAGGACTACGCCAGAGCAGTATGCGGAATATCATTCGTTCATGACTGAAATGGAAGGTCGTGTTACAGAAATGCACACCATGGTAAATACCCTGTTTAAAGTTCAAACGCAACTTAAAAAAGTGCTGGCAGAGGTAAAGGACCCGACTGTTAAGGCAGAAGGTGAAAAGCTATTGGAACAATTGGATACTTGGGACAACGATATGATTCAACGAAAGTCACAAGCATATGATGATGTAGAGAATTTTCCAAATAAATTTACGGCTGAATATTTGTTCTTGGTCGATGCAACCAACAGTACAATTCCTAGGGTAAATCAGGGGTCTAAAGAACGTAAAATTGAATTGGATGCGCAATGGAATGGCCTAAAAAGTAAAGCAAGCACTTTTATGAAAACCACCATACCAGAATTCAACACGAAGTTGTGGAATGCTGGAATTGGTGCTATTCGGTATTAAAAGTTGGCAGAGGGAAGAAGTTAGCTTTTTTAAAATAGATATTTCCGATTGTCAAAAAGACCTTAGATTTGATTTTTGTTTTGAATCCTCCTATGGCGGAAAGACTTGATACTTTTTAATGACAGAATATTACAATTATATAAAAGCCCTGCACCTCATTTTTGTAATCACGTGGTTCGCTGGGCTTTTTTATATACCTCGGTTGTTTATTTATCATATTGAAGCTTGGCAAAAACCCTCGCCGGATAAGGAAATCCTTTCAGAACAATTAAAATTAATGACCAAGCGGCTCTGGTATATTATAACATGGCCCTCTGCAGTTTTGGCTACCATCTTTGCTATTTGGCTTTTGATTTTGCAACCAGTCTGGCTACAACAATCATGGATGCATATAAAATTAGCTTTTGTTCTGTTATTGATTGCATATCATTTACGTAACCACGTCATATTTAAAAAATTCCAAAATGATGAGATAGCATACACTTCCAATTACATGCGAATTTGGAATGAAGGCGCAACCCTAATTCTCTTTGCCGTGGTATTTTTGGTCATTTTAAAAAGTACCTTCAACTGGATTTTTGGTGTTTTGGGCATTATCGTTTTGGGAGTTTTATTGATGATAGGGATAAAACTATACAAACGGATTCGTAAAAAAAACCCTAAGGCTTAATGTGTATTTTGCTCATAGATAACGATGACTTACTTGTCTACTAGTTATTGAAATACATGTAGTCGCTAATTATAGCTTAGTTAATTATGAGACATTTTTTCACTATACTAATTGGTTTATTTTATGTTACAATAACTGCACAGCACTTGAATGTCAATGCTTTGACTCCAAAACCGATTGATAGTTTGTTGGTGAACAAAAAGGTTGATTCTATTATAACAAATGGTATAAAAAACCATGCCTTTCCGGGAGCACAGGTTTTGGTGGCACAACAAGGAGCAGTAATCTTTCATCAGTCTTATGGGTTTCATACATACGATAGTCTTCAGCCCGTGGCCTTGAACGATATATATGACCTGGCTTCCGTAACTAAAATTTTAGGTCCGCTACCTGCGCTCATGAAATTAGTGGATCAAGGCAAGTTAGATTTAGACCTGCCGTTTAGCAACTACTGGAAACCGTGGAGGAGAATTAAAGATAAACGTAACCTTACCCTTCGGGAAATACTGGCGCATCAGGCCGGATTAAAGCCCTACATCGTATTTTTGACCAAGATTCTTAAGAAAGACGGGCGACTCAAAAAGCGATTTATCAAATCAAATAAAAGAAAGGGCTTTGCTAGGGAAGCGTATCCAGGGATTTACGTAAAAAACAGATTCAATAGAAAAATGTACCGGATGATAAATAGATCTAAGGTATCCGAAGACAAAACATATGTGTATTCCGGACTAACCTTTCTTATTTTTCCAGAATTGATAACACAATTAACCGGTCAATCCTTTGAACGCTATATAGAAGACAGGTTTTACAAACCAATAGGTGCAAATACCTTAGGGTTTTTGCCCATGTCCAAAAACTTTTCAAATGCTATTGTACCAACAGAAATGGATACCCTGTACAGGCATGACTTGACTAAGGCTTGGGTACACGATGAAAATGCCTCACTTTTGGGTGGTGTATCAGGAAACGCCGGACTCTTTGGGTCGGCTCAGGATTTGGCTAAAATGATGCAATTTTATGTGCAAAATGGAAGTTTCGGGGGCAAACAGTTAGTTTCTCAAGAAGTACTGAAGGAGTTCACAAGCGTACAATTTCCGGAAAATGAAAATAGAAGAGGCCTTGGATTTGACAAACCATTATTAAACAACCAAGAACTAAGATTGGAAGATGCTTACCCTGCACCGGAAGTGAGCCCCCAAAGCTTTGGACATAGCGGATTTACGGGAACCTTTGTTTGGGCAGACCCGGAAAACCAATTGGTATATATTTTTTTTTCAAACAGGGTCTATCCAACAAGGGAGAATAGAAATTTGTATACCTTGAATATACGTTCTGCCGTTCAACAAGTGTTTTATAAAGCACTTGAGCAAAATAAAATGTCCGATACATTGGAACGGCCTTAAATAAGTAAGGCATAAGTTTTTATTGGTATCTTTAAACTTCAAAATAAACTAATGGGATTACTTGTTTTTTACGCTATTATATCAATCTTTTTTTCTTTTTTGTGTTCTATTCTAGAAGCTGTTCTTCTTAGCATAACCCCAACTTTTGTCAATGTCAAAAAAAGAGAGGGAAAAGCCTATGCAGTTACTTTGGAAGAACTTAAAAAGGATGTAGACAAGCCGTTAATCGCCATTCTTACGGTAAATACCATTGCACATACCGTTGGCGCAATTTTAGTAGGTGTACAGGCCAAGGTGGCCTACGTAGAGTTATATGGGTCCTCCCAAAGTTCATTGTTCGGAATTCCATTTTCAGAGGAGCTTATGGTGGGTATCGTCTCCACAATCATGACAATCTTAATTTTAGTAGCCTCTGAAATTATCCCCAAAACCATTGGAGCCACCTATTGGAGACAATTGGCCAACTTTACGGCCAAAGCACTAAAGGTTCTGGTACTGGCTTTAAAGTATACAGGCTTACTTTGGATTTTACAACTCTTTACCAAATTGGTAGGCGGGAAAGGGCATCACGGCAGCGTGTTAAGCCGAGAGGATTTTACGGTAATGACAGATATGGCACATGAAGAAGGGGTTTTTGAAAAATCGGAGTCTACGATTATTAAAAATCTATTACGGTTCGATGAAGTGCTTGCTAAAGATGTGATGACACCACGAGCGGTTGTAAAGATAGCCTCAGATGCAATTTCTATTCAACAGTTTTTTGAAGAGAATCCAAAACTTCGTTTTTCTAGAATTCCGATTTTTAATGGGAAGGTAGATAATATCACAGGGTTTGTGTTAAAAGATAATGTGTACGAGGAAATTATAAATAAGAATGGAAATAAACCTTTAGCTGAATTACGAAGAGATATATTGATTACACGCCGCAATACACCTATTCCCAAACTGTTTGATACCTTCATAGCGGAAAGAGTTCATATTGCTTTGGTGGTGGACGAGTACGGATCGGTTGCCGGACTGGTAACTATGGAGGATATTATTGAGACTTTACTGGGGCTAGAAATTATGGATGAAAGCGATAACATTGCCGATCTTCAAGTCTTAGCACGCAAGAATTGGGAGAACCGCGCCAAACAAGCGGGCATAATAGACAATACCGTTGAGACACCGAAAGAAGAGTAATTGTAGGTAGTATGGAGGAAGCGTTCATAAAAACACCACTTGGTGTTGCTAAAGTAACCGGCGATGCTTTGGGAGTATCTTCTATCTCGGTCTTGAACACCGATGAAGTCATCACCCAGATTGTTCCAGAGGTTTTGGAAGATGCGGTTTATCAACTCAACGAATATTTTGAAGGCAAACGCACCGACTTTGATTTACTTCTCAATCCTACTGGAACCGATTTTCAGCAAAGGGTTTGGAAGGGCTTGTTGGAAATCCCCTATGGTAAAACGGTCTCCTATCTGCAACTATCAAAAACCTTAGGCGATGCAAAGGCGATTAGAGCTGTCGCAGCGGCCAACGGTAAAAATCCACTTTGGATTGTAGTACCGTGCCACAGGGTTATTGGAAGTGATGGTTCACTTACCGGCTATGCAGGAGGATTATCACGGAAAAAATGGCTTTTAGAACACGAAAGCCCTGCAAAACAACAGTCCCTTTTTTAGATTTTACCGACCGGCTAGTCTGTGCGACTGCCGTAATAAAGAATCAAGCCTTAAAGACGGTAGTTCATCGATTGTTTCTAACCTGCTAGCATCGCTTTTCCATTAGATAACTTTGGGGTCATAGAACAAAATAGACCGATAGGTCGGTACTGTGGTTTTTATCAAAAAGCTTAAGCATATCTCCTCTTATAGCGCAACAGGCTTGTTATTTAGTTTGCATTTCCTTGAATCGTTCCATATAATAAGTAATCTTAGTACAAAAGATTACTAAAGTTTGCTGCGATTGCACTTCGTTTTGGTTGGTTGGATTCTTGCCATATCAAATTATTGTTATAATTTAAAAGCTATAATTCTAGCCTATGCTTTACAAAATCAACTTAGAGTATATTCTTTTCCTAGACATAGAAACGGTTCCGCAACATCAGGATTTTGGTGCTATCGATGCAGAAACAAAAGAACTTTGGGCACAAAAATCGAACTACCACCGTAAAGATGGACTTACGCCCGAGGAATTTTATGACCGTGCTGGGATCTGGGCAGAGTTCGGTAAAATTGTTTGTATATCCGTCGGCTATTTTAAACTGGATGGAGAAACCAAATCATTTAGAGTAACGACCTTTAAAGGTGAAGAATCAGTACTGCTTCAAGACTTTAAGGAACTTTTAGAAAATCATTTTGGTTTGGCAAAACACATGCTATGTGCACATAATGGTAAGGAGTTTGATTTTCCTTATATCGCAAGGCGAATGATTGTAAATAGTATTTCCTTACCTTATCACTTAGATTTGTTTGGTAAGAAGCCCTGGGAGGTCAACCATCTGGATACGATGGATCTCTGGAAATTTGGAGACTATAAAAATTATACCTCTTTAAAGTTATTAGCTAATGTACTGGGTATTGCCTCTCCAAAAGAAGACATAGATGGTAGTATGGTACGTGATGTATATTACAAGGATAATGATTTAAACAGAATAGCACGGTATTGCGAGCTGGATGTAATTACCACGGCACAAGTGTTTCTTAGACTACGAAACGAGCCACTTTTAACCGAAGCGGAAATTAAAAGAATTGATAACTAACTACTGATAGAAATACCTGGAATCTGGGTAATTTTAGCAATCTAAGTATATCAAAGGTGGTTGAATTTTTTTTACCTTATATTGTTTTATTAATACGCTACTTCCAGCAACAACTTATCGTTATGAAAATAAACAGTAAATACCTGTCGTTTGCCTTAGTTTTAGTTTCTCACTTTTTTGCGTTTGCGCAAAGTACCTCAGATGCACAACCTATTTTTATAGATGGCGAAGCACAGCTAGTTCCTGCTTTTGAGGACGCTAGTACATGGCTACGTCACGATTTGTGGGTGGAGACTGATTTTGATAGCGACTCCGATGGGAAACCAGATCGTATGCACGTCAGCGTGACCCGACCGGAACAAACAGAGACTGAAAAATTAAAACTTCCAATTATTTATGTTACGAGTCCCTATTTTGCTGGTGTGGCACCTTTCGTAGATGGACTTTTTTGGAACGTGAAGCACGAACTGGGTGCTACTACAAACCCTCGTGTACATGCAGCCGTGACACGTACAGGTAATCGCCCAATAATTTCAAATTCGCATATTAAAAAATGGGTGCCTAGAGGGTATATCGTAGTGCATTCATCTTCGCCCGGAACGGGCTTGTCCCAAGGAGCACCTACCGTTGGTGGAGACAATGAGTCACTTGCGCCAAAAGCGGTGATAGACTGGCTCTGCGGTCGTGCAAAAGGATATACCGAGCCGAATGGTGGTGAGGAAGTTACGGCATTCTGGTCTACAGGAAAAGTGGGTATGACGGGAACATCCTACAACGGAACACTTCCCTTGGCGGCCGCGACTACCGGAGTAGAAGGTCTGGAGGCTATTATACCCATTGCCCCAAATACATCCTACTATCACTATTACAGATCCAATGGTTTGGTGCGCTCTCCGGGCGGTTATTTAGGGGAAGATATAGACGTACTTTATGATTTTATCCATAGCGGGGCCGAATCCAAGCGCGCAAGTAATAATGCAAGGGTACGGGATACCGAAATGAAAAATGGTATGGATAGGATTACTGGAGATTACAACGATTTTTGGGCAGGTAGGGATTATTTAAACGACATAGAACCTATGAAGGCCGCTTTATTGATGTCACATGGTTTTAACGATTGGAACGTTATGCCTGAGCATAGCTATAGAATTTACAAGGCAGCCAAGGAAAAAGGGATTCCCAGTCAGATATATTACCATCAAAACGGACATGGAGGTCCTCCACCTATGAAATTGATGAACCGCTGGTTTACCCGCTACTTACATGGTATAGCAAATGGCGTAGAAAACGATGCGAAAGCGTGGATCGTTCGGGAAGATGATACACAGGAAAACCCTACTTCGTATGCGGATTACCCAAACCCAGATGCAGAAAACATCACCCTTTATTTGAGAGCTGGCGCGCCAGGACAAGGGCAATTACTTTTGAACAAATCGGTTACTAAAACCAGCGAAACCTTAGTTGATAACTATTCTTTTTCCGGTGAAACATTGGCCAAGGCCGAAATTACCGAACACAGGTTAATGTACGTTACGCCTAAATTAGACAAGGACCTTCATATCTCGGGAACTCCGAAAGTGAGTGTTACCCTAGCAAGCAATAAGCCCGCGGCGAATCTTTCCGTTTGGTTGGTGTCTCTTCCTTGGAATGATGGTAAAAATGCGAAAATTACAGATAACATCATTACCAGAGGATGGGCAGATCCACAAAACTATAGATCGCTATCAAAAAGTAAACCGCTAGTACCCGGTAAGTCCTATACGGTTTCTTTTGAGCTGATGCCAGACGACCAGATTATCCCAAAAGGGCAACAGATAGGTCTCCTCATTTTTTCCAGTGACAGGGAGTTTACCTTATGGCCAGAACCGGGAACGGAGTTGACTATAGATTTGGATAAAACCAGCCTTACGATTCCTGTTGTAGGTGGTAAGGAAGCTTTTGAGAAAGGTCTGGACTGAAACTGTATAAAAAACATATGTGTGTTGTGCTAATGAATGTTTATGCTGAGCAAAACTTCGATGGGTAAGTATCATTTATGTTTAAAACAAAATACATACAGTTTATTCTTTGGCCGAGTGCAGCTCAATCATATAGGTTAAAATACCTCAAATTAGGATGGCTTTTTTTTGTTTCCGTTTTCATGCTAAGCCTTACAAAGGTAACTGCGCAAGAATTGCACAAAAAGCTTGGTACTGCAGCTCCTGAGAAGGTATACCTGCAACTTGGTTCAAGTCATTTTGCAACGGATGAAACCATTTGGTTTAAAGCAGTCGTACTAGATGCACAAAATCATCTTCCTTCCCACAAAAGTGGAGTATTGTATGTTGATTTGATTAATTCCACCGGACAAATAGTATCCCACAAAACGATCAAACTAAGCGAAGGTTTAGCCAACAGCGCTTTTGAGCTACAGCTACATCCTAGGCTAGCAGCTGGTACTTATCTCATACGAGCTTACACCCAATGGAACCGGAATTTTGGTGAGGATTTTACATTTAATGCCTCTGTTCATATTTATTCAGGAGAAAGCGAAAATTCTAATTTGTTTTTAGATAAAGTTTCATTAATGGAACAAGAGCAAGGTCAATTTATACTAAAAAGTCCTATTTTGGAAACAAGTTCAACGGAGAGCTTCCCAGAACAGTTGATAGTAACCTTGGCTTGGAAGGATGGCAGGGATACACTCAGCTTAAAATGGGATAAAGACCACTATCCTTTGGATTACATTATTCCTAAAGGCGTTGATTGGATAACACTGAGTTTGAACAATGACGGATTTCAAAGCTCGAGAACCTTACTTATGGCCACTGCAAGGCCAGATGTACAGGTTTTTCCAGAAAGCGGAAAACTGGTACACGGCATTGAGAACAAATTAGGTTTTAAGGCTGTTGGTAGGGATGGTAAAGGTGTGATGGTGCAAGGTGAAATTCAAGATATGTCCGGAAATACCATTGTTCCTATATTGAGCAATCGCCTAGGAATGGGAACGGTTGTGTTTACTCCAGATAGCACCGAGCAGTATGTATTAAAAGCTTTCATTCCAGAACATGGAGATGTTATTTTTGGCTATGACTTACCCAAACCGGTGGCTAGGGGAAGTGTTCTTTCCATAGAACAAAGAAATGATAAAATAGGTTTAAAAGTGATTTCCAATGAACTACAAGATGTTACCGTTAAAGTAAGTTGTAGGGGAGTAGATTATTTTTCGATTGAAGGCCCTTTGCACAATGGATATTTACTTAAAGACTTGATATCTTATGATTTACCGGAAGGAATTTTGGTCTTTACCCTATTTGATAAGTTTGATAATCCTATTGCGGAACGCTTATTTTATAACGAAGTTATGGATAAGAAAACAGCTATTGTTTTAAGTACGGATAAACCCAGTTACCAAGTAAGGGAAAAAGTCCAACTTGACATCAAAATTAAGCAACGTGATAACACATCGCTAGTTCATGACATGTCTGTTTTGGTTATCAATAAACAGCATTGGAACCAAGGTAAACATGGTACGATAAGGTCTTATTTTTTACTGGATTCTGAGCTGCGTGGCGAAATAGAGGATATTGATTATTATTTTAACCCCGAGAATCCTGATCGGTTTGAGGATATGGAGGCTCTTTTGTTGACCCAAGGCTGGCGTAATTATAAGTTTCCCGTAAAGCGGGATGGTGACAGACTTTTTTTGCCCGAAAAAGGATTGTCCCTTAAGGGCAGTATAGGTTCCACTTCACCAAAGAAAACAAGTGTAAGCGATGTGGATGTAACCTTGGGAACATTTGGACAAGAGGCTAAGGTGTATATGCAGGAGGTAGATACCATAGGACGTTTTGAGTTTTTACTGGATGACCTTTATGGCGAACCTATAAAACTACTCCTTAGCACTCGAAACCGGAAAGATGGAGAGAATCGGTATAAAATAACCTTGGATAGGACTAACGTGCTAAAAATGAATCCTGCTTTCTTGTCGGGAAAAAATAAAACGACCCACGCTTCTCGTGCATTAATCGCCGCAAAAAAATGGCGAGACAAGGCAAATATAATTTTCGACTCTCTTTATGGAGTTACCCAATTAGATGAGGTGGTTGTAGATGGCTATCGCATAACGCCTGAACGTGCAGCGGCTTATAAACAGTACGGTGAGCCTGATGTTGTTATTACGGGGGATGCTATCCGGGAAAAAGAAAAAGAATGGTCTTTTGGCTTGTATAGTGTGCTTATGGCCAATTATTCCGATGAAATTACCATAGAGCAGTTTTCGGATGGGTTTGCAATGGCGCATATTAATGCAGGAAGTGAACCTACTTTAATTGCAGTAAACGGCAGACTAATTACCAGAGGTGAGTATAGTACCGTGCCCGGCATGGATGTAAGTATTGTAGAAAGCTTAGAATTGATAAAGTATGCTAAAAGTTTTAAGTCCCAATATTTGACCGTTTTTCCAGAAACCGATGTTTTGGAAGCTCCAAATTTAGGCCATATCATTTCCATTTACACAAAAGGTGGTGTAGGTATGTCGGCAACCGAAAGGCAACCGTCCGGAAGCCTAAATTATATGTTAGATGTATTTTCTCCTTTAAAGGAATTTTATGCTCCAAATTATGACAAACCTATTCTAAAAGGTCAAGACAAACCAGATTTGAGAACTCTGATTTATTGGCAGCCTAGTATTACAATAGGTTCTGACCCTACAACTATTACTTTTCATAATGGGGATGCTGTTGGTGATTATAGTGTTTTGGTTGAAACTATAGCTTCCGATGGCAGCCTTGGCTATCAAAATCTCTCTTATAAGATTACTGATCAATAGAATAGTAATCATGAACAGGGTTGTTCCGAGAACAGTATATTTTAAGTAAAACCAGAGTTGAAACCATTGTATTTCAACAAGTCTCAAATTCATGGGACACGTTTTTTGAGATTCCTTATTTTTCATTTAGAAATCTACACAGTTGCTTAGAACTGCCTCTGTAAAACGGAGTAAGTGCAAGCAAAAAGTTAAATACCCTTTAATGATGTTAATTTAAGGGTAACATACATCTAAACTTACAAACCACACGTATAACCTAAGAACATTTTTACGAGCAAACTTCTCATATGAAACTTGAAAACAAAATGATTAAAAGAGTACAGGAATCTAACTTAGCGTTAGATGCGCAAGGTTCCAAAGGAATTATTGGTAATATCAAGAACTTCTTTGCAACGGCAAACGCTTGGGGCGTTTTCGTTTTGGGTAGCACCTTCGTATTAATGATAGGCGCGGCGTATCTCGTTTTTATTTTACAGAACGATTTTACACAGTTTAGACTAGACCGTAGGGCTTCCACCTTTGGGTTCATTTTTATGGCTATCGCATCTAGTTTGTTTCTTTACAAGGCCTTGTTCTTTTTGTACACTTTGGTGCGCTATTTCATGTATAAGCCTATTGCCTCGGTATCTGATGATGAACTGCCAACCGTTACTGTAATCGTTCCCGCTTATAACGAAGGAAAACAGGTTTGGGCAACATTAAAGAGTTTGGCAGAGAGTGATTTTCCACAAGAAAAATTACAGTTACTATCCATAGATGATGGCAGTAAGGACGATACCTGGAAATGGATGCAAGAGGCCAAAAAGCAATTGGGAGATCGGGTCTCTATTTGCCAACAACCAAAAAATATGGGAAAACGTCATGCGTTATATCGTGGATTTAACGAAGGTACAGGAGAAGTTTTTGTAACCGTGGATAGCGATTCCATAGTAAAGAAAGATACGCTCCGTAATTTGGTTAGTCCGTTTGTAACCAATAAAAAATGTGGCGCCGTTGCAGGGAATATTCGTGTATTGAACAACGAAAAGGCACTATTGCCCAAGATGTTGGATGTGAGTTTTGTACTTAGTTTTGAATTTGTGCGTTCCGCGGAAAGTAGCTTAAATTCCGTATTATGTACACCAGGTGCTTTGGCGGCCTACCGTAGCGAGGCTGTTTTTGCCTGTCTTCCGGAATGGATTAACCAAACTTTTATGGGTCAAGCGTCAGATATTGGTGAGGATAGAGCGATGACCAATATGATTTTAAGGCAAGGATATCACGTCCTGTTCCAAAGAAACGCTTATGCGTATACCAATGTGCCAGAGCAGTATCAAGGGTTGTATAAAATGTTCATTAGATGGGGCAGAAGTAATGTTCGGGAGAACATTCAAATGTCTAAATATGTATTCACTAATTTCAGGGAAGGTTCAAAAGTAGGTACGCGGTTATTGTTTTTCAGTCAGGCTACAAAAATTATCATGAGCTACCCCTTCATGTTCTTTATGTTATTTTTTGTGTTGACACATCCGTTACTTTTCCTAAGTTCAACCTTTTTGAGTATTCTAGTGCTATCAACATTCCCTGTACTTTTCTATGCAAAACGGTATAGTTTGGCCGAATCGTTCTGGGCATACTCCTACAGCGTTTTGTTTACGTTCGGGCTGTTTTGGATTACGCCGTACGCCATAGCTACCGCAAGTAAAAGAGGGTGGTTGACAAGGGGATAAGAAAATAAAACATACATTGATTAGTGTAATTGGAATAGAAAACCAGCGGTGTCAGATCAGGATACAGCTGGTTTTTTGTTTGAAACTTCTAGTGGGACCACAAGCAACTTACGTGATAATTTTATAACGCTTGTTGGGGAGTTTAAACCTTAGGCAGCTTATCAACAAGCAATACTGCAATCAAACATTTTTTACCGCTAAAGGTTGATTTATGATTTATTATTGTTTGCTCTCTAAATCTCTTTCAAACTGATTGTGTATGGCCAATATGGTCAACCCAAAAATAACCGCGAAAACAATTAAAACGGTATTCACTAGTCCATCTACCGAAAAGGATATCCGGATGAGAATGGTAGAAATAACAAACCCCGAGTTTCGGATTACCTTATGGTACTTGTCCGTATAGAAAAAGGAGACTAAGAGCAGTAATACATCTACAACAATGAGCACTGTAAAAAACTCATCAAAAAAGATATTATTGATGTTTTTTAGTTCCTTTAAACTACCGTCATTATCCATAAATTCAAGATAGCCCCATTTACCGAACGTATACATGGCCAAACCTAGTAAAAGCGGCACCAAAATCACAGCGGTTACCTTTTTGAAGGTAACAAACTTATCCATGGCAATCCCAAGTGAGGATATATTGGGGTGTAAAATCTTTCGACTCTTGTTTAAACGGTAAAACCAGTATAGTAGATAGAATAGCATTACCGAGGCGAGGATGTCGTAGGTAAATTGTAAGTCGTCCTTGATGGTAAACCAGTCGGTACTCAGTTCAAGGTTTGCCAAATCTTTGAACAATCTTCTAATGATAATTAGACTAATGATTTCGTATTGCTTACTGATGTAAGTGGTTATAGATCGGGGCAAATAGTACACCAAAAGGTATACCTCGTAAACTAAAATAAAGGAGAATGGTGTGTATACTGCGGCAATAGGACTACCTAGTAAAGGACTCTCCGGGTTTAAGAATAGGAACAATTCAGAAAAATAAATAAATAACAGGTGTACTACAAAACTGGCAATGGCAAGTATTAATATAACGCGTTCGATAGCTTTTTTTGAACTTTCGGACAAAAAGAGCCTTTCCAGTTGATTTAAACGCGTTTGAATTACAGCCATACTTAAAGTTAGCCAATAATTGCAGAATTAAATCTTTTGTTCAGGTTTTAAGGAACATGGAGGAGGTTTTGAAAGGTATTCCTTGGGATATTGGTCAACAAAAGTATAGTTGGTTTTGCATTCGACGGGAAGACGAAGGAGCTATCTCAATTTTTATTTGATAATTCATAACCTTCCCAACCCCAAGATGGTTTTGGCTTGTCTATTTCTGTAGTTAAATCAAAGGATACGGAGAAAAAACGTTCTGTACCTATACGTCTTAGATTGTAGGTAAATGCTTTTTCATCAAGGGTAATCCACCATACATTATTGGCTGCTGCGGGAATTATAGCAGCCGTTTGTTCATCCGCTGGAAAAACGGCTAGATCTGGGAGACCACTATTACTGGTCGTTCCGCCGTACATGGTCACTTTGTCCGATGTTCCGTCTTCATGCCTATGGTCGTGCTTTAGTGCTATCCTACCGTTTTTGTATTTTAAAACCCATGTTCTACTGCGGTTGTCGCCCACATTAAAGGGAATCAAAATTTCATCTTTATTACATGAGAGCACATGCATTACCAAGCGTTTACCGTAAAAATCGTCTCCGGCTGGTGCGTCCATTATTTTTCCTTCAAAGGCCTTGCCGCAATGGCTTTTTAAACTATCCCAGAATTGTTTGGCTCCTGTCGTATCAACTGGTGTTGGATTATCAAATCTAGAAGTTTCGTGCAAAACTTCTGTAATACTAGTTTTTGAGGTACCAAAGGCCATTAAAACAAGACCAACAACAAGTATGGAAAGAGATTTTTTCATGACTTAATAATGCTTTTTTTAAATGTAATCAAATGATTTATAGGTTTGGGATAATAGTATTTTATTTATTGTTTTTAATCAAGTAGGTAGCATTGGTCTCGATTTCAGTAATTTTACAAAAAGAGTTGTGGGAAAGGCCTTTTAATGCATAAGCTAACAAAACGTAATGAGAACAAAGCTACTCTATAAACTACTGATGATTATACTCGGCAGTTCTATTTTGGTCATCTGCTATGGAATAGTTGCCTATATTTTTGATATTGATTTTTTCAGATACAGTTTGCCGTATGCAACTATTGTTTTTCAGGTTGTGGTCCTTTTTATTATTGCCTATAAAATTGTCGAAAATATTAAGCTAAAAAAACCAATTGGTAATTTATTGGGCGTAGCAGCGGTTACTGCGACCGCTTTTATTGGTGCTACCTATCTTTATATTGCCATTATGGAGGCGGTAACGAAATAAATAGCGACAAGTCAAAAGTGTTGACTTATTGTTTTTAAGCCAATCAAGCTACTGTAAACCAACATCCAAGAGTGTTTGGATACCGATGTATTACTTTGAAAGGAAAAGGATTAACTTAAGTTCAGTTTAACGGCTAAAGGATTCCATTCCTTATAAAATTGTTTTAAGTAGTCCAGCATAAATTGATGTCGCTGCTCGGCCAGATGCTTTCCGGTCTTGGTATTCATTTTGTCTTTGAGTAGCAATAGTTTTTCATAAAAATGATTGATGGTAGGCGCATCCGACTTCTTATATTCGCTTTTACTCATTTTAAGGTTTGGCGGAATATCCGGATTATGCATGGCCCTGTTTTTATAGCCACCGTAGTTAAAAGCCCTAGCAATTCCTATAGCCCCAATAGCATCTAAACGGTCCGCATCTTGAACTACTTGAAGTTCCAGTGAGTTAAATTTCTTTTTGTTTCCCTTATCCAAGGAATTTTTATAGGAAATATGTTTGATGATTTTCACCACATGGTCTACGATCTTTTTATCGACCTCCAAAGATTTTAAAAAAGCTTTGGCCATTTTTGGGCCAACGGATTCGTCCCCATCGTGGAATTTAGCATCTGCAATATCGTGCAGCAGCGCACCAAGGCTTATGACCAAGAGGTTTACTTTTTCTGTCTTGGCAATAAGGATGCTATTATTGAACACCCGTTGAATATGAAACCAGTCGTGTCCACCTTCGGCATCTTGTAAGGTCTCTTTTACAAAAGTGATGGTTTCTTCTACAAGTTCAGAATCGGTCATTTAAAGTAGGTTATGCCAGATTTTACGGCGGTTTCTATTTGGGTTATCAATTCATCAATATTCCCTTTGTTTTCTATCGGTTCGTGTACATCAAAAGATACTTTTGCGCCCAATCCCATGGGGAATTTGCCATAACGCACCAATTTCCAGGAGTTATTAATGCTTATTGGTACTATTAACGCCGATGGGGATTTTTTCATTAGCATCTTAAGGCCCATGGGTTTAAAGGGTTTTGGGTGTCCGTCCCGGCTTCGCGTACCCTCGGGAAAAATTACGGCTGCCCTTTTATGTTCTTCAACATAGCTCCCCAATCTACCGATTTCCATAATTGCTGATTTCCCGTCGTTGCGATCAATCAGCGCTGCGCCGCCGTGTCTTAAGTTGTAGGAAACGCTTGGGATACCGCTTCCCAATTCTTTCTTGCTTACGAATTTCGGGTGGTGATTGCGCATGTACCAGATAATAGGCGGTATATCGTACATACTCTGGTGATTGGTCACAATAATAAGGGGTCTGTTAAGAGGAATGTTGTGGTTGTTAGTAAATCGGTAGGTAGTTCCCAACAAATTTGTGGTACGCATTAATGTCAGGTTGAGAACGCTTATAGCACGTTTTATGCCTTCATAGCCAAAAACGTGATGGCAGAACCAAATGATAGGATGGAAAAGCAATAAAGTCCCGCCAAAGGCAAAGAAAAAAAGAATCGTTAATGGATAGGACAGTAGCTTCTGCATAGTGCAAAAATAAAAAACCACTCCGATTGAAGTGGTTTTAATTTTTGTTTTTCATATTCAAAGGAAACACAGTATGGTATTTTCTAGCAAAACTCCTCGTATGCCTGTACCAAGTTCTCGGCAATCATTTCTGCCGGCCTTCCTTCGATATGATGTCGCTCTATCATGTGTACCAACTCACCGTCTTTGAACAGGGCCATAGATGGTGATGATGGTGGGAAAGGAACCATAAGGTTTCTTGCCGCAGTTACCGCATCTGTATCAACCCCGGCGAATACCGTAACGGTATGGTCAGGTTTTTTGGCGTTTTGCAAGCTCATTTTTGCAGCAGGTCTAGCATTGGCGGCCGCGCAGCCACAAACAGAATTTACTACCACCAAGGTAGTTCCTTCTTTTTTAATGGCATTTTCTACCGCTTCTACTGTATGTAATTCTTCAAACCCGGCAGATGCCAAGTCCTCTCTCATAGGTTTTACTAATTCCGCAGGATACATAGTCTATTTTTTAAATTATCAATCGAATTTCAAAGATAACTAATTTGTGTTGTTTCTTATAGAGACCTTAACGTTTCATTAGTCATTTGTTCTATGCTTAATATTTTATCTTTGGCAACTAGTTAAAAACGATTATGATTAAATGGGTAGGAGCCTTTATTGGTTTTTTTATTAGGGGAATTGGTGGAGCTTTTTTGGGTTTTTTTGCCGGGAGTGTGCTGGATAGTCTTTTTGGATCTAAATCTGGAGGTGCGCAAAGTATTTTCGGAGACATGACACGGCAGTCCGTTTCTCCAGCAGACTTTGAATTGAATCTCCTGTCGCTTTGCTCCATTGTCATTAAGGCAGACGGACAGGTGAGTCAGCGTGAGATGGATTATGTTCGCCAGTATTTTGTGGGTACGTATGGAAAGGAGAAAGCAAATGCTATTTTTAGAACTTTTAATGAGGTAAATAAAAAAAGGGAAATTTCTGCACAGCGAATATGTACTTTTTTGACCCATAGAACACGCTATGAAGTGCGGTTACAATTGCTTCATTTTCTATTCGGTATCGCACAGGCCGATGGTAGTATCAGCAACCCAGAAGTGTCCAAGCTACGAGAAATTGCAGGTTATTTGAGTGTAGGCCTACGAGATTTTGAAAGTATCATGGCGATGTTCATCAAGTCCGCCGATAATTCGTATAAGATTCTGGATATTCAAAAATCAGCTACGGACCAGGAAGTTAAAAAGGCGTACAGGGATATGGCAAAAAAATACCATCCCGATCGCGTAAATACACAAGACGAAGCCATAAAAAAAGGAGCCGAGGAAAAATTCAAGGAAGTACAAAAGGCCTATGAGACTATTCAGCAGGAACGAGGGATTGGTTGATAACGAGGCTAATTAAAAACTTATTTAAACAAATTGCCATGCAAGATTTTTGGTTTTACACAAAATTAGGACTGGATCACGTGTTGGATTTTAGCGCTTACGACCACATTCTGTTTTTATCGGCCCTGGCCATACCATTTACCTTTAAAAATTGGACAAACGTAGTTTGGCTGGCCACTATCTTTACGGTAACACATTGTTTTTCCTTAGGGCTATCTGCGTTCGAAATTATCACGGTAGACGTTTCCTTAATCGAGTTTTTGATACCTGTTACAATTTTGCTCACCGCTTTGTACAACATCTTAAAACTACGAAACCAAACGGCACATAAAAGTATGGTCTGGCACAGTGTAGCTACAGCGTTCTTTGGTTTGGTACATGGCTTTGGGTTTTCTAACTATTTTAAAATGTTAGTAGCCGATTTGGACGAGAAAGTAAGGCCCTTGTTGGGTTTTGCATTAGGAATAGAGCTTTCTCAAGTTATTATTGTGTTCCTAGTGCTGGTACTTGCGTATCTATGCCAGTCTGTCTTAAAATTAAAACAAGCTGTTTTTATTACGGTGGCAAGTACAATTATTATTTTAATTACAATACCGTTGCTGTATGATACGTTTCCATGGTAGTATGGTTTTGTTAAATTATTGCCTATAGGTTGTAAGAGGTTCGCAAAGCGTTTATCTTAGAGGTGTATGGGCCTACGGGAGCTAATTGGATGAAGAAAAACAAGCAAGAAAAATATGATAAGGCCTATTTGAGAATGGCGCAGGAATGGGGCAAATTGTCTTACTGTGAACGCAAACAGGTTGGTGCCATAATCGTTAAGGGGCGAATGATTATTTCCGATGGTTATAACGGTACACCAACGGGATTTGAGAATTTTTGTGAGGATGACGAAGGCTATACCAAGTGGTACGTATTGCACGCAGAGGCCAACGCTATATTAAAAGTTGCAGGTTCTACACAGTCTTGCCAAGGTGCTACCTTATATATTACCTTATCGCCTTGTAGGGAATGTAGTAAGTTAATACACCAGTCTGGCATAAATCGTGTAGTATATCAAAAAGGATACAAGGATAATTCCGGATTGGAATTTTTGGAAAAAGCAGGGGTGCAATTAGTGCACATGCCCAAAATAGATGGGTAGTACCTAAAGGAACGTACATGAAAAAGAAATATACCTACGTAATACCCTCCCTAATTGCCGCAGCTTTGGCATTAGGTGTTTTTGTGGGGGGTAAATTACATTTTAACGATACACCAGAGCGACTTTTTACTACAAACTCCAAAAAAGATAAACTAAACCGACTCATAGATTATATCGATTATGAGTACGTAGATGATATTGATACCGATAGTATTGTAGATGTTACCGTAAACAGTATTTTAGAGAAGCTAGATCCCCACTCCGTGTATATTCCGGAGGAAGATATGGCGAGGGTGTCTGAGAGTATGAAGGGCGATTTTGTGGGTATTGGGGTCAATTTTTATCCCTATAAGGATTCTATTGCCGTTATAAGAGCGGTAAAAGGCGGACCAAGCTTTTTAAAAGGGATACAAGCAGGAGATCGAATTCTTATGGCAAATAACGATACTCTTTTTGGAAAGGGTATGCCTAGCTCGGTCATTGTAGATAAATTAAAAGGAAAGAAAGGCACCAATGTGAAATTGACGGTCTATCGCAAATCCGAGGATAAAACCATAACCTTTGATGTCAAACGCGGTATTGTGCCCCTTAAAAGTGTAGAATCCTATTATATGTTAACAGCGGATATGGGCTACATTAAAGTCAATCGGTTTGCAGAATCCACGTATAGAGAATTTAAATCCGCCTTAAATACCCTACAGCGAAAAGGTGCACAGAAACTTGTCCTGGACCTACGGGACAACCCGGGAGGGTATTTGGGGGTTGCGGAGAAAATGGCAGATGAATTTCTACAGGATAACAAGCTTATTCTCTTCACTAAAAATAAAAAAGGAAATATAGACAAAACATACGCTACGGATAAAGGGAGTTTTGAGAACAAACCTATATACGTACTAATAAACGAACGTTCCGCCTCGGCCAGTGAAATAATCGCAGGTGCCCTACAGGATAATGATGTAGGTACGATAGTTGGCCGCCGTTCCTTTGGCAAGGGATTGGTACAGCGCGAGATGGCATTGGGAGATGGTTCTGCCGTGCGGTTAACCGTGTCCAGATACTACACCCCTACCGGACGGAGTATTCAAAAGGATTACCAAAAGGGAAACAAAGACTATTACAAACGTTTTACGGAGCGGTACCATAATGGTGAGCTCTTTTCTGTAGATAGTATTAAGGTAGCCGACTCCCTAAAATTTAAGACGCCAAAAGGGAAAGTTGTATATGGTGGTGGTGGTATTATACCGGATGTTTTTGTGCCAATTGGTTCCAACGAAGAGGAAGCTGTGCAAAGTATGGACAGTTATGGTTTTCTGTCTTTCTTTGTTTTTGAGCATTTGGATGAGGATAGAGAGCGATACGAACACTATTCTGAAGAGGAATTTATAACGGACTATACCGTTGACGACATCTTGTTTCAAAACTTTGTAGACTATTCCCTAAAAAGAGAACTGTCCATGGATTTTTATGGCAATCAAGAAGGTATTAAACTCTATTTAAAGGCAGCGTTGGGAGAGCAGTTATTCGATGCCAATGTACATGGTAAAATTAAGGGCAATCGGGACGCGATGCTTCAAAAAGTGCTTGAGTTGGACAACCCTGCCGTAAGACAGGAAGAAGCAGACGCTATTGAGGCAACAAACTAGGAGGCTCTGGCAATTGCATTTACGGAAGTGTAATTAGGCAGCCTTCTATTTTAAAACATTGGTTCGCCCCTGTTTAAGTAATAACGGGTGTTTTGCACTAAAGCCAAAAGTCAGTCCTCATTTATTTTCTGCTGTACTTTTTTGCTTGTCATGTATAGCAAAATAAGTATGATAGCACAAAGGGAGGCCACAATTCCAATAAGAGCGATGGTGCTATCTCCTTGAAAAGGAGCAGCAAAATCTATTAGGGTTACGTTATAGGCAATAAGCGCTATCGCGAGAACAATTAATATAATCAAAAATATTCTGTTCATAATATCAAGGATTGTTGTAAAAATACGCCCTTTTTTACTTGTTAAAAAGCTCGTTGATGTTTGCTGTGAATAATTTAACAGCTATGGCCAAAAGAATTACGCCAAATACTTTTCGGATAACGCTTACGCCATTTTTCCCTAAGAATTTTTCTATCCTGGCCGATGATTTAAGTACGATGAACACAAAAATAATATTTACGATAATCGCCACAATAATATTCTCCACATAATACTCCGCGCGCATAGCCAGTAAGGTAGTTAAAGTTCCCGCGCCTGCAATCAAGGGGAAAGCTATAGGGACGATAGACGCACTCTCCGGTTGATCGTCTTTATACAAGGTAATGCCTAAAATCATTTCAATGGCAAGGAAAAAGATAATAAAGGCTCCCGCTACAGCAAAAGAGTTTACATCGATACCTATAAGTTTTAAGAGTTCTTCGCCTATAAATAAAAAGGCTACCATAAGGCAAGCAGCTACTATAGAAGCTTTCTCGGATTGTATATGTCCAACTTTTTTTCGAAGTCCGATAATTATAGGGAGACTACCTAAAATATCTATCACGGCAAAAAGTACCATGCCCGATGTTGCAATTTGTCTAAGGTCAAAATTAAATGTCATTCTTTCAAATTTTTTGCAAATTTACGCTTAATAATGCCATTTGGATTTTTATTCTTAAAATATCTTCCTGGACGGTACTCCTTAAATGGTGTATCTTGCGAGACTAAAAAAAAGAAATGTTCCAACTAGGGAAGACAATCGTATCCGAAGAAATTATAGAAAACGATTTTGTTTGCAATTTAGCCGCTTGTAAAGGCGCTTGTTGTGTAGATGGTGATGCAGGTGCGCCATTAGAGGATAAGGAAACGGAAATACTGGTAGATATCTACACCAAGGTAAAACCATTTTTGAGCCCAGAAGGTATAAAGGTTATAGAAGATGTGGGCGCTTTTGTAAAAGGTGATGATGGGGAATGGGAAACGCCCTTAATAGACGGTAGTGCCTGTGCCTATGTGTTTTTTGATGATAAGAACACCGCTAAATGCGGTATAGAAGAGGCATACAATGAAGGTAAGATAACGTGGAAAAAACCTGTTTCCTGCCATCTGTATCCCGTTCGAATACGGGAGTATACAGAATTAACTGCGGTTAATTACCATAAATGGCAAATTTGCGATCCGGCCTGTTCGTTGGGCGAGGAATTACAAGTACCGGTATATAAATTCGTTAAGGAGGCTTTAATACGAAAATTTGGGGCCGATTGGTACTCAGAATTAGAAACGGTAGCAGGCGAACACCTTAAATAGTAGGTATGTGAAGTAATATTTTTGTACCTGATGGTAGATTAGCGTTGTCGTAAATATCAATAATCTCTACATGAAAAGAATTTTGATAGTCCTTGGAGAAGTTTGCAAGGCGTTCCTTGGTAATATCGATACCAATAGATTTTCGTTTTAATACTTTACCTTCCTTAATTTTTTCTGCTTTATCCCTTCCAACACCATTATCTGTGACAGCTATGTTAATGAAGCCGTCTTCACCAGAGGTAACGTCTAATGTAATGTTTTTAGCTCCTTCTTTTGAGGAGAGTCCATGCCATAGCGCGTTTTCTAAAAAAGGTTGTAGTATTAACGAAGGAATTTTTACAGTATGAACATCAATATCATCGCTGATATTTATTTTAAAATTGATTTCGTTGGAAAATCGAATGTTCTCTATGTTCATATAAAGCTCAACTGTTTCTAGCTCTTCTGCCAATGGAATTTCGCGTTGGGATGATGCTTCTAGAATTTTTCGCACCAACTTTGAAAATTTGTTGAGGTAGTGTACCGCATTTTTTTTCTCATTGTTAATGATGTATAATTTTATGGAATTAAGAGAATTAAACAGAAAATGGGGATTCATTTGACTACGTAGCATCGTCTGTTCCAAGGTTAACAACTTCTTTTCGTTGCTCAATTGGTATTGGCGGTATAGAATGTAAAGAATCCCCGTTAAGAGAATAAGGGATAAAACTCCAATGAGGAGTAAAGTTCTATTCTTTCTAAGCTTTAGTCTTACGATTTCATTTTGTTTTGCTAAAACTTCAATTTCATTCCCTTTTTTTTCATTGTCGTACCTAAAAAGAATATCGTTGACATAGCGAATAGTACCATCGTTTAAAATCTCTTGGTCCAAACCTATGGCTTTGGTCTTATAGTTCAATGCTTTTTGGTAGTTCTTTTTTACTTCATAAAGTTCAGATAATAAATGACCTGCTTGCGATAATTCGTCTTTAAGATTATGTTTCTCCGCTACAGAGTACCCTTTTAACAAGCTCCGCTCAGCATTAGCGTTTTGCTTCATTCGAAGCTGTGCCCAACCCAAATTGTTATAGGATTGGGCTATTAAATACCCATTTCCCATTTGCATGGCTACAGGTATCGTTTCCTCTATTAAGTTTAGAGCTTCTTCATATCGCGTTTTTTTTATATAGACTTTGGCAATACTATTCTTGCAGATTACGCGCCCCATATTGTTATCTAACATTTCGTTATAGGACAAGGATATAGAATAGTTTTCCAGCGCCTGATCCAACATTTCCATTTCTTCTTGGCATTGGCCAATATTTTGGTGGTTTACCGCTAGCCCTAAAATATTGTTTAGTTCTGCCTCTAATTTTAAGGAACGCTCAAAATAAGAGATTGCCAGGTCATATTGGTTAAGTGCTATGTAAAGATTGCCTATACTATTCAACGAAACGTTGATACTCCGCTTTATACCTTCCGATGGATTTGTAACTGCCTCTGCAAGTACTAAAGCTTGTTGATTAAAGTCCATCGCTGTCCTCACCGATGATGTTCGCCTGTATACAACTCCTAAGTAGTTGAGGCTAGAGATTTTAAGCTCTAGGTTATTGGCCGTATTGGCTATTTCTAGTGCTTTTTCGTGTAGTTGTATCGCTTTGCTATAATTGGAAATATATCTATATGTACGTCCTAATTCACTTAAGGCATAGGACTCACCCTCCAAGTATCCTTTCTCTTTTGATAATTCACTAAAGAACCGCATATTAACAGTATCGGTTCTGTGCTTGCGCATTGCCTTGTGTATTTCGGTAAACGACTTAGGTGCGGCGTTAATCACGCTATCGGCAAGTTGTTTGAACGATTCTGGTATAGTTTGCGCAACTGCCGGTGTAGCAAATAATACGTAAAGAGTTACGAAAAAGGAGATTTGCCTACCTTTTTTTTTGAATTTGAAACTGGTATGGGATTTTACAATGGCCTTAAGTAAGTATATGAAAACCATTTAAAGTAAGTCTAAGAAATCTGATTTTTTTTGTCTGGATACCGGTATTTTATGATTGGATTTTAAGACAACATAACCATCGGTTTTTAAAAACTCTTTAATCTTATTAAGGTTGATGATGTATGAATTATGGATTCTAAAAAACGAATCTGAAGGTAGAATGGTGTTAACTTCTTTTAATTTTTTAGTAAGTACAATCTTATGACCGTCAGATAAGAAAATAGTACTGTAGTTGCCATCAGATTCCGCATAAAGAATATCGTCGCTCTCCAAAAAGATAAGTTTCCCGTCCGTATTCAGCATTATTTTTTTATTGACGGATTTTGAATTAAAATTGAGTAGTATTTTCTCTAATTTATCGGCAGTAAAATTTCGACTATTAAACTTTTTAATTTTTACAATGGTTTCCTGAAGGTCATCTGTATCTATAGGTTTTAGAAGATAGTCTATAGCTTCGTTTTTTAGTGCTTTTATGGCATATTGATTGTACGCGGTCGTAATTACGACCGGAAAATTTTTATTGCTCAATTTCTTAATAAACTGAAAACCATCCATTGTGGGCATTTCAATATCTAAAAATAGGCAATCAGGCGTGTTTTTTTCGAGATATTCCAAAGCTTCAAACGGATTCGTAAAAGATGCCGATACACTTATCTCGTCACTAAAATTAGTGAGCTCCCAGGACAGACTCTGTAAGGCCTTTATTTCATCATCTACAAGTACCGCTTCTAGCATAATCTACGCAAATCAATAATGGAAGTTAGTTAAAAATAATTCTTAGGTGTTAGTTGAAACGTATTTATGTGTCAATGGGAGTTAATTTGGTATAATTCGCAAGTATAGTATACAATTGGATATGAATTTATTTCATTAAAAATTGTAAGTAAAAGATTACAAATAAATATGTTTGATGTTAAGGTTTTCGGGTCGTTACCCGTTTATACAATAAAATTGACAGACTATACATCGCCGCTCATTTGCGTTAGTTCTTCAGTTAATTTAGAGCAAAGTTTAAATGGTACTTAAGTTTAGGAGATTACGTTTCAAAGCGTAACGATAGACCAAAATATAGTAAGATGAAAAAATGTCTAATCATGTTTGTTTTCCTGTTGCTCTCACTTTTTACGGCAATGGTTTTTGGAGGAACCAATGAAGATAGCATGGATAACAACGAGCAGCTAAATACTGTTGCTAGTTATCATGAGAATAGTCAAATTAGTCCGGAGTAGTTATGTACGCGATAGGGTTTAAAATATTAAGAATTATATTTTTAGGTTTTTTGCCATTGCTTTTAATTTCAAGTACAGGAAAAGATTTAAAGAAATTGCCTTTAATGCTAAGTGGGACTTACATATTGGAAGTTGAAGGAAATTCTGATTATCAACTAACTGGAGAAATGAGTTTTAGCTATATGGATAAAATCTCTTCAACTGGTGCTGTTTTTAGTGTTTTGAAATTGCATTTTAATGGGAGTAATGCCGTGTTGCCCCATAATATGGAGGTTGTAGTTTGTAAAGAGAATACAACTGATAATTTGCCTTTAGGAAATTATAAGGTGAAAATTGTAGAGAGTTTTTTAAATCCTTCTAATGGGGTATTTGGCGCTTTCAGTAGTGACACCCTGGGGGAGAAACTATTTTTTACAAAAAAGGGAAATGTTCGTATTATCCGTTTTTGTAATACCAGTGTTAAGGGTACAATGAGAATGGTTCTTTTAAATCAAAATGGAGAAACTATAGACATTAAAGGTGACTTTGATGCGAGATAAGAAGTTGTTCATATTAAGAAATACGGCTCTGCAACTATGTTTTGAGCGTCAAATCAAAAAGGTAATCGGATAGCTTGTTTATTCGATTACTGGTCTAATGATAGGTTTCGGGGGAACTACCTTACGTTAGCGCTTGACGGGCATTTTCATTTTATGAGACATAGGGAGGAGCCGTATAATATGGAATCCTAGACATAGCAGTTATTTTAGAATAGCAGTGAAGAAAAATGAGAAAGATCTAGGTGCATTCTCTAAAATGTTTGAGTATGCCGTAACTTAAGTTAATAGTTGAGAGACCAACACAATTGCATGTACTTGTTTATTATAATATAACTGGGAAGTTATTTATTGAAGTGAATAACCTGGTTGGAGCTACGGAAACTTTATCAAATTTTTGGTAAGCAAATTAAATAACCATGATGTATGGTTTTTAGTCCTCGTATTGCTTTCCGCATTTAGAACGCTAGTTTTAACACGTATTTTTCTATTTACATATAATCGAAATATTATTTTGGATAAACAAAATAAAGTAATGTATGCGATAAGTAGGCTTATATATGGGGACATACACAAATAAACGAAAAAGTAGTAGATTCCTTACCTTATGAACATGCAGTTCATCGAAAGGTTATATTTTTTCGATAAACTACTTAAATTGAACCATAGTATAAGCTAAAACATTAATATACCGGTAAGGTCAATATTAGGTATCATGAAGGAAACTTAACATGAGAAGAGGTAATTTGCAAATACCTTCTATATAAGGACTTTATCCTTGGAGTTATAGAAAGTCATCCACTTTCTTATACGCATCAATTACAGCTAGCTCCCCATCTTTATCGGGTCTAGAATTTCCATGTTCCATACCTAAAATACCGTTGAACTTTTTACCATGTATGAATTTAAATACATTGTTGTAGTTTATTTCGCCGGTTGTAGGTTCATTGCGACCTGGGTTGTCTCCTATTTGGATGTATCCTATTTCGTCCCAACATGCTTCCATATTTGGGATAAGGTTGCCTTCTTGGATTTGCTGATGATAAATATCAAAAAGAATTTTGCAGGAAGGTGAATCTACTGCCTTACAAATTTCATACGCTTGTGGTGATTCGGTAAGGAATAGTCCAGGATGGTTCATAAAGTTTAGTGGTTCCAGAACCATTGTTATGTTGTGCGGTTCCAGCATTTCGGAAGCTTGTTTTAATGCTTCTACCACGTTGGCGGTCTGGTATCCCATGTTTAGCCGAAGATCTACATGTCCTGGCACAACTGTCATCCATTTTGCGTTCACCCGTTTGGCAACTGCGATAGATGCTTTAATATCGCTTAGGAACTCTTTTCTTTTGGTAGTGTCGCCAGAAGCTAAGTTTGGCTCTTTCCAATAAATTTGGTGCGCTACAAACACGCCCATTTCCAAACCTCTTTTTTGCATCGTCTGCGCCATCCTTTCCTGTAACGCACTATCGCGATCTTTCATGCCATTGTCCTCAAAGGCTTTAAAGCCTTGGTCGGCCATAAAGTTTAATTGGTCTATGGGGTCTTCTCCAGCAAGATTTTTAAACATGCCCAAATGTGGGGCATATTTTAGATTAAAGGGATGCTGTATTATTTTTGGGTTAGCGGTTTGCGTATATGAAAAAGCCCCACCAAGAGAAATCACGCCTGTGGTAAGGGCGGTTTTATGAATAAAACTTCTTCTTTTCATGAGTCTACCATTAAGGATTCAAAGTCTAGGCATTTGCAATATTGAAAGTTATAGCAACAATCAAATTTTCGCTACAAGGACCAAGCTTTTCCACCGGTGAGTTCCTGCACCTCTCCGCAACCTATATATTCTCCTGGAACCGGAAGGTATGCCAATACTTCTTCGCCGACATATTCAGAGGTTTTATAGCCCCAAATGGCCAATCCTCTTAGGTTATTTGCAAAGGCATATCTAGAAACACCATCCTCTAGGCTGGTTTCTTTCCCTTCGGCCATTGCTTCATTATAAGCGTTGATTTTATCCATGTATAGTACTTGGTCATCTTGGGTCACTTTTAAGGCCGACGCCAAAACAGGTTCCATGTTTTCTGCAGTAAGGTCTTCTATTTTTTCGATAGAACTATCTGCCAAGGCCTTGGCCATGAATTTTGACATCGACATTTTTAGAAAATCTTGTTGCTCTTTTTCCATGACTTCTTTTGCAAAACGGTCAATAAATATGTCCACTTGCACCTCTGAGGCAGAAGGGGTATCCGTTTTAGGCAAGATAATATCTACCAATTTTGTAAGAACTGCGCCTTGGTCTTTTGTAAAAAACTCTGGCGTCCATGTGATAGCGGGTTCCGTTTTGCAACCTTGAACCAAACTGATTAGCGTAGGAGTGGCCACGGTATAACCTAAGGCCAAACCCATATTTTTAAGTGCTTTTCTTCTATTCATTATATGTTTCCTTTTTTAAGTTGATTTACGGCATGGTCGGCAGCTCTTGCCGTAAACGCCATGTAGGTTAATGATGGGTTTACGCAACTGGCCGATGTCATAAAAGAACCATCGGTTACATACACGTTAGGTACATCATGTAGTGCGTTGTTCCCGTTCAATACAGAAGTCTTGCGGTCCCGGCCCATGCGCGCAGTTCCCATTTCATGTATGCCTAGGCCTAAAGCTCCAGGATTGTCGTAGGGTGTAACATCTCTAAGTCCGGCAGCCTCAAGCATAGCTACGGCAGATTCTTTCATGTCCTCTCGCATTTTCCATTCATTTTCTTTAAACTCAGCATCGAACGTAGCGGTGGGTAGCCCCCATTGGTCTAATTTATCATAATCTAACGTGAAACGATTTTCTTGATAAGGAAGTACCTCGCCAAAACCACCAATACCAAATTGCCAACCTCCTGGTTTTAGGATAGCGTCCTTTAAATTCTTACCATGTGATAATTCAGCTACCGTATCTTCCCAATTTCCCCTAGATGCACCACCTTGGTACCCAAAACCTCTTATGTAGTCTCTTTTATCTGAATCCGTTCCAAGGTTTCTAAACCTTGGAATGTATACACCATTAGGTTTTCTTCCTTTATAGTATTTATCTTCAAAACCATCAAACTTACCAGAAGCACCAACACCTAAATGGTGGTCCATGATATTGCGTCCCAGTTGGTCCGAGTCGTTGCCCATTCCGTTAGGGAAACGGTCAGATTTTGACTGCATTAGTATTGATGTAGAGGCAATTGCCGAAGCACAAAGGAAGATTACCTTGGCCTTAAATTCGTAGGTTTCTTTGGTTACACGATCAATGACCTTTACTCCAGTTGCTTTTTTTGTATCCGCATCATATATAACTTCACTTACAATCGAGTCGGGTCTTAAGGTAAGATTTCCGGTACGTTCCGCTGCGGGGAGCGTAGAGGAAAGGCTACTGAAATATGCGCCAAAAGGGCAACCTCGTATACATCTATTTCTAAACTGGCATTTGCTTCTACCATCAAATTTTTTGTCTCCCGTAAGGTGTGCTACGCGACCTGCAGTAACTACACGGCCGTCAAAATTATCCGCTACTTTTTCCCTAAAATGTTGTTCCAGACAATTAAGTTCCATCATTGGTAATAAATCACCATCCGGATGTTGTGGTATTCCTAAGTTTTCGCCACTTACTCCAATATATGACTCCACTTTGTCATACCAAGGGGCAATATCCTTGTACCGTACAGGCCAATCTACCGCTATACCATCCTTTTTGTTGGCTTCAAAATCCATTTCGTTCCATCGGTAGCTATGTCTGCCCCATTGCAACGATCTTCCGCCTACATGGTATCCACGCATCCAATCAAAACGCTTGGTTTCGTTATAGGGATGTTCCAAGTCGTTTACAAACCACATGCTGCTAGCTTGTTTAGTGGTATATCCTGTTCTACTCTGTTTTGGCTGTTTCTCTAATATTTCTTTGGTAATGTCCCCACCATTGGAAAAATCCCAAGGGTCTTTATTGGCCGTTTCATAATCTTCGATATGCGTTACCATCCTGCCCCGCTCAAGGACTAAGGTCTTTAATCCTTTTTCGCATAATTCTTTTGCGGCCCAGCCTCCGCTAATTCCCGTTCCTACCACAATGGCGTCATAGGATTCCTGTTCTTCGTTGTAATAAAATTTACTCATAGGGATTGTTTATTTCCTAAATTTATTAAATATAAAATTAATTCAATACATTTAAAGCTTATTCTTAATGAACATCGTTTGTAAATTACAAATATGTTTTTTCATAATCTTCAAGTGAATCGTTGATCAAAGGATGTATATTAAACCAATAAATAATGAAATTTTTTTACGTATGAGAACAATCTTTTCTTTTAAAAAATCAGTTACATTTTGCGCCGCATTCGTCTTTTTTGCAACTTATTCTTGCAAGGAAGCGAATGAAAACAAGGATGAAAAATCGGAAGAAATTACATTAGAGGCGAATAAGGAACCCTTTTTTGACCTTTCATTGGCACAATGGTCAATGCATAAAATGATCCGTAATGATAGTGTAGACCCATATTCATTTGCTCAAAAATCCAAGGAATGGGGCTTTACGGGGTTGGAATATGTGAGTCAACTCTATAATCCTGAGTTGTCGGATGCCAATTACTCAGAAGAAGCCATGGCCGCTTTCGTTTCTAAGAGCAATGCAGAGGCGAAAAAGCATGGGATGAAGAATGTACTTATTATGATAGACGGTCAGGGTAACCTTGCCGCCGATGATGAAGCAGAGCGTAACGAAACCGTAGAAAAACATAAAAAATGGGTAGATGCCGCAGCAGCAATGGGCTGCCATGCCATTAGAGTAAATCTTAACGGAAGTTCTGACCCAGAAGTTTGGAAAAAGAATTCTGTAGACGGCCTTACCAAGTTAGGTACGTATGCCAAGACTAAAAATATCAATGTTTTGGTCGAGAATCACGGAGGATTATCTTCCAACGGTGCCTTACATGCCGAGGTTATGGAAATGACTAATATGGACAATGTGGGTACCCTACCGGATTTCGGTAATTTTTGTATTACAAGAAAACCGGATAGTTGGGAATGTGCCGTGGAGTACGATAAGTATAAAGGAGTAAAGGAACTAATGCCTTATGCCATGGCGGTTAGTGCAAAGAGCAATAACTTTGATGATCAGGGTTACGATACCGGAATAGATTATATGAAAATGGTACAAATGGTAAAGGATGCCGGATATACCGGATTTATTGGTGTGGAGTACGAAGGCAGCGAGTTAAGCGAAGAAGAAGGTATCATAGCTACTCGTGATTTACTGCTAAAGGCGAACGAAGAAATTAAATAACCAAAAAGCCACAGTGTTATGAAGCCTTTTTTTAATGAGTTGTTCGATTATAATTTTTATTGTAATAAGAAGATTATTGAGCACTGTGCCGGTTTGGATAAAACCTTGGACAAGTCAGAGGAGTTATTTAGTCACTTATTGAACGCCCATCATATTTGGAATGCAAGAATTGTAGGTAAAGTACCTGATTTAAAGGTGTGGCAAAGACATCCTTTAAAGGATTGGGAGGATATTCATTATGAGAACCAACGAACCTCTTTTGAAATCTGTACGAATGCCGAGGATTTTGAAAAACGTATAGATTATGATAATTCTGAAGGACGTTTGTTTACCAACACCCTTCAGGATATGCTTTTTCATATTATTAACCATTCTACCAACCATCGTGGACAAATAGCGACGGATTTTAGAAATAATGGCATCGCCCCTATTGTTCTGGATTATGTGAATTATAAACGATAAAACACTTTTATGAGCGTTGGAATTCGGATACAGCTATGTATAATGATGTTCTTGGAGTTTTTTATTTGGGGCGGGTGGTTCGTGACCCTTGGTACTTTTTTGGGCAATAACATTAATGCAACTGATGGTGAAATAGCACTTGCTTTTTCTACACAATCATGGGGAGCAATTTTGGCTCCTTTTATTATCGGTATTATTGCCGATAGGTATTTTAACGCCGAAAAAATATTAGGAATCCTACATTTGGGTGGTGCCTTGTTATTGTATTTAATGTACGGCTCCGATAATTTTGACGTGTTCTACCCTTATGTTCTTGGTTATATGATTTTGTATATGCCTACACTGGCTTTGGTGAATTCTGTTTCTTTCAATCAAATGAAAAATCCGGCAAAGGAGTTTTCCTTGGTACGGGTTTTTGGAACTTTGGGTTGGGTCATAGCTGGGCTACTGATTAGTTACTTGTTTAGTTGGGATTCTGAATCTGGCATACAAGAAGGTTTACTCAAAAATACGTTTTTGATGACGGCAATTGCATCTGTCATACTTGGGGTTTTCAGTTTTAGCCTGCCAAAAACACCACCAAAGGCGGCAGCCAGTAACCAGAATCCAAGTATAAAAGAACTCATGGGTTTAGATGCGTTGGAACTGTTTAAGGATCGGAATTTTTTGATATTCTTTATCTCTTCTATTTTAATCTGTATTCCTCTGGCTTTTTACTACCAAAACGCTAATCCTTTTTTAGTAGAGATAGGGATGGAGAACCCTACAGGTAAAATGACCTTAGGGCAAATTTCCGAGATACTTTTTATGCTCTTGCTTCCTTATTTCTTTACTAAATTTGGCTTTAAGAAAACCATTTTGGTAGCAATGCTGGCATGGGTAGTCCGCTATGTGTTATTTGCTTATGGAGATGTAGGTGAGCTCGGTTTTATGCTCATCATAGGTATCGCACTACATGGTATCTGTTATGATTTTTTCTTTGTTTCCGGGCAAATTTATACGGATAGCAAAGCTGGAGAAAAATATAAGAGTTCGGCACAGGGTTTAATTACATTGGCCACCTACGGCATTGGTATGTTGATAGGTTTTTGGATAGCTGGTAAAATATCCGATAGCTATCTTTTAAGCGATGGTTCTCATATTTGGGAGACCATTTGGTTGTATCCGGCCGGCTTTGCCTTATTTGTGATGGTTGTTTTTGCCCTGTTTTTCAAACCAGAAAAAATCGACTACAAATCTTAATTTTTTAGATACATCGAAAGTCTTTAAATTTATTACTTGCCTGTTATTATGAAATCCATGTGCTAGTAATGTAAGATTATGTTTAGCAAATAATTTATACTAATTTTAATACGATTACAAGATGCCAAAGAAAATACGATTAGGAATTTTAGGAGGAGGAGGAGATTCCCTCATTGGAGTTTTACACAGGGTAGCTTCCCATATAAATGATAATTATCAAATTACCGGTGCGGTATTTAATATAGATTTTGAAGCGAATAAAGCATTCGCCGCGGAGATAGACGTGCCGTTAAACCGTATCTATAAGGATTTTGAAACGTTTATCGCCGAAGAAATGAAACTTCCAAAAGAAGAGCGTATTCAGGTATGTTCCGTGCTTACACCTAACTTTTTGCATTTTCCAATGGCCAAAAAGTTATTGGACAATGGTTTTCATGTCATCTGCGAAAAGCCAATGACCACCACTTTGGAGGAAGCTAAAATACTACAGCAGGCCCATGAGGAAGCGGGTACTGTTTTTGCCCTGACCCATACGTACACGGGCTATCCTATGGTGCGTCAAATGCGTGAAATGATTAAGGCGGGAGCGCTTGGTAAAATCCACAAGGTAGATGCAAGATATTATCAAGGATGGATAAATACCATTATCCATGATAAAGACATGCGGAACTCCGTTTGGCGACTAGACCCTAAAAAAGCGGGAATCAGTTCTTGTATGGGCGATATTGGCGTTCATGCGTTTAACATGGTAGAATATACCACTGGCTTAAAAGTGAAGTCCTTGTTATGTGATTTCAATTATCTTTACGAGGACAACCAAATGGATGTAGATGGAACGGTACTTATACGTATGGGAGATCATGTAAAGGGAGTTATCCGAGGAAGTCAAGTAGCAACTGGTGAGGAAAACGGACTTGCCATTGCAATTTATGGCGAAAAAGGAGCATTTAGATGGGAACAGGAAAAGCCAAATTTCCTCTACAAAATGAGCGATACGGAGCCCACGCAAGTCTACAAACCCGGACACGCCTATAACTCTGAACTGTCTTTGGATGGCACTAAATTGCCTGCCGGCCACCCAGAAGGTATTTTTGATTCTATGGCAAATATTTACTTAGGAGCAGCACGTGCCATACGCGGTGAGAAATATAACGATGGTGAATTCCCTACCATGACGGACGGTGTTCGTGGCATGGATTTTATTGAGGCTACCGTGAAGTCCCATAAAGATGGGAATACTTGGGTTGCTTTGGAAGAATAAGGGTAAACATCATCAATATAAAAAGGGCCGAAAAACAATGTTTTTCGGCCCTTTTTTCATTTATGGACTATAACTGTTCCCTTTCCAAAGCAGTCCTGTTTTCGGAACCTGTCTAATTTTTAACAACATCCAGTTTCTGGAGCGCAGGTATTTGAGATTTCTGAAAGGGTCACTTTTGGCTTTTCTAGCGTTGTGCCCGGTTTTTCTGCATAAACGGTAATGCTGAAAATTCCTATTGCTTTTTGGTTAAAGGTTTTTACTTCCTCTTGTGAAAGGTATTTGCTTAGGATATCATCTGGAATAACAATAGGTTTTTCTTTTTGGATTTTTAGATTCTTAAAACCATGATTTTTCATCAATTGTAGATAATCTTTTTTCTGAATAGCACCTGCAACACAACCAGCGTACATTTCGGCATCATCTTTTAAAGCTTTTGGCAGGTCACCGATTAAAACGATATCGGAAATACTAAAGTGACCGCCAGGTTTTAATACCCTATAAATTTCTCCGATCACCTTTTGTTTGTTGGGAACAAGGTTTAATACACAATTGCTAACAATGACATCTGCAGTATCATTGCTAACGGGCATGGCATCAATATCACCTTCTCTGAACTCTACATTGTTATAGCCTAGTTTTTCTGCATTTATACGGGCCTTTTCGATCATGATGGGTGTAAAATCTATACCGATGACCTTACCCTCACTACCGGTTTCATGTCGTGCCACAAAGCAATCATTTCCTGCACCGGAGCCCAGGTCAATAACGGTATCACCTGTTTTAATTTGGGCGAATTGTGTAGGAAGTCCGCAGCCCAAGCCCAAATCGGCATCTTCAAGATAACCTTCGGTGTCCGAATAATCATCCATCATGATATTATACACTTTATTAGAAGGGGTGGTGGCACCACAACACGAGGCTGCATTTTCAGCTTTTCCCTGTTCCGCTATTTTAGCGTAACGTTCTTTAACTACCTGTTTTAGTTCTTGTTCGTTTTTCATGATATCTTATTTAGTACGATTAAAATAGTATTGTGTTTATAGGTTTAGCAACAGGATGTTTCTTTGGTAGTATCCAGTTGTATAAATGGCATCAGGACAACCTTCATTTTGGTCCAATTTTCTGGATGTATGCAATAGCAAACGCTTGTTCCTTCAATATTTCCTTTAATTAGCCCTAGCTGTTTCAGTTCTTTTAGGTGTTGGGAAATAGTAGGTTGTGCAAGTCCTATTTCGTTAACGAGGTCACCGCAAACGCAGGTATTTAACTCAAACAAATATTGTAAAATTGCTACCCGTGCCGGGTGCCCTAGGGCTTTTGCGAATAGCGATATTTCATTTTGCTGGTCTGTGAAAATTTCGGATTTCGTTACTCCCATGGCTCTTTTATTTGTTTATTGCAATATTACGATAAATAAGTATAGCGACAAAGCTATTGATAGGTATACCAGACTAGTTTTAAGAATGTAGAGGTGTTTGCTGAAGGTAAGTTGATTACAGATGTAAATTCATTATCGAACAAGACAATCATCACATAATAAATTGATCAATTTACTTTAGAACAAACTGTTTCTAGCTTTCATAATAAAAGGATACAACAGCGTTATGAAAACAATTCAGGAGTAAAAACAAATAGTATCTTCGTTTAGAATACCCGCTCAAAATCTTCAAAAACAATAATCATACTATCCCTTGGAACCCGTTCAAAAGCTTCTAGTTCCCTAGTGTAGTAGTCCCAATGTACGTTTTTCCAGTGAGCCAAGGATTTGTCGCCTTCACCTTCTAAAGCGGCGTGTGCTTCGGTAATATTAAAGTATGGGATAAGTTGCACTCCGGTTGTTCGTATGATACATTGTGCTTCCTCTGCCCAATTGGTGACAACTAAGAAGTCCCCAATTTTCGGGAGTGATTCTTTCCTGTATTGTAGTCCTAAAAGGGAATGTGAAGTTGCTTTTTTTATACCTTTTACCACCAAGTCGGCTAGTGCGTTGGCATCTTCTTCATTGTCTCCGAAAATGACTGTTTTTGGTGCTTCATGAAAGGCATGTTCTAAGTGTTTATCCAAATAATCTCCCCACATATTTCTAGCAGAAGCATTCTCCATATGGTGTATTGTTACAATTTCAATCTTAAAATATAGTGCAATATAAAGGAGTACCATAGGGTATGCCTTAAAATTCGGTATATGACGTCCTATTAAAGTTAAAATAAGCTTTTTTAAGCAAAGACTCCTTTCTTCAATTGTTCTGCGGCATGGTCTACCGCCCTTGCCGTAAACGCCATATAGGTTAAGGAAGGGTTTACACAGCTCGATGAACTCATAAACGCACCGTCCGTAACATATACATTAAGTACGGAATGCACTTGGTTATTTTTGTTCAATACAGAAGTTTTTGGATTACGCCCCATTCTGGCGCCGCCCATTTCGTGTATGCCTAGTCCAGGTCCAGAGGATTCTTCGTAGGGCTGTACATCTTTAAATCCGGCAGCTTCGAACATAGCAACGATTTCCGTTTTAATATCCTTTCTCATATTGTATTCGTTCTCCTTAAACTCTACATCGAACTCCAGTTGGGGTAGTCCCCACTTGTCCTTTTCCGTTTTACTAAGGAGAACTCTGTTGTCATCATAGGGTAAGAACTCTCCAAAACCCGTTACGCCAATTTGCCACGAGCCTGGTTTAAGAATTTCATCCTTTAGTGTTTTACCATAACCCATTTCAGCAATCGATTCCGACCAATCTTGCCTACTTGCCGTGCCTTGGTATCCAAAGCCTCTTAAATAACCTTCGCGTTTTGTTTTTTCGTCCAAGTTTACAAATCTTGGAATATAGAAACCGTTGGCCCTTCGGCCTTTGTAATATTTATCTAAATACCCATCTACTTTTGCGGTTGCACCTAATTTGTAGTGATGATCCATGATGCCGCGTCCCAAGGCATCCGAATCATTGCCCATTCCATTTGGAAAACGCTCGGATTTGGATTGTAACAAAATCCCCACAGATGCCATTGCCGAAGCACACAGGAAAATTACCTTCGCCTTAAATTCTATCTTTTCGTTAGTTTCTGAGTCTATGACGCGTACGCCCGTCGCTTGCTTGGTTTCATTATCGTACATGATTTCATGTACGATCGAGTTGGCCCTTAAAGTCATGTTACCGGTACGCTCCGCTGCGGGTAGGGTGACGGAATTACTGCTAAAATAACCTCCAAAAGGGCAGCCTCTAGAGCATCTGTTTCTATTTTGACAAACTCCGCGTCCCTCAAAGGAAGCATTCGGGTCGGTTATATGTGCTGCACGCCCTATTGTAATCAATCTACCATCATCAAATTTCTCAGCAGTTTTGGTTTTAAAATCTTCCTCTACACAATTAAGCGCCATTGGAGGTTGAAATTTACCATCAGGAAGTTGTTTTAATCCTAAATTTTGACCACTTACACCAATATATTCTTCGATTTTATCATACCAGGGAGAAATATCTTCATACCTAACGGGCCAATCTACGCCAATACCATCTTTTTTATTGGCTTCAAAATCAATATTGCTCCATCTGTAGCTTTGCCTGCCCCAAGTAAGGGAGCGTCCGCCTACTTGGTAACCTCGAATCCAATCAAATCGTTTTTTTTCTACATAAGGATGCTCTAGGTCGTTTACGAAGAAATGTTTATTGTCCGCTTTGGGGGCCCAATTTACTCTGGTCTGTACATGCTGTTGCTTCTTTTCTTGCACAGATAACTCCCCTTTTAATGGCATATCCCAAGGGTCATCGTTCATAGTTGGGTAATCTTCGATATGCTTTACCATCCTACCTCGTTCCAAAACCAATGTTTTAAGACCTTTTTCACATAGCTCTTTGGCAGCCCAACCACCGCTGATACCGGTGCCAACGACAATGGCATCATATTGTTCGTTTTGATTCATTCTAGATTTTTTGTGGATTTCTTATGGTATTTCCTATATTTATGTCCTAACATGGTGAGAACATGTAAAGTGAATTTTTAGTCCTAAATATAGGGTTAAATTCTTAAAATAATAGCAAACATATTAAGTTCAATTAACGCTTTAAAATGAAGACAATTAAAGGACCCGCTGTATTTTTAGCACAATTTGTAGATAGTAAGGCACCGTTTAATTCTTTGGACGGTATATGTAAATGGGCATCAGATTTGGGCTATAAGGGTATTCAAATACCTACATGGGAACACTTTTTAATCGATTTGGACAAAGCCGCCGAGAGTCAGACGTATTGTGATGAGCTAAAAGGGAAAGTAAATTCTTATGGACTTGAAATAACAGAACTGTCTACGCATTTGCAGGGACAGTTGGTTGCTGTAAATCCCGCTTATGATCTTATGTTCGATAGTTTTGCGCCAGAAGCGCTCAGAAACAACCCTAAGGCGAGAACGGAATGGGCTGTAGAAACTGTGAAGAAAGCAGCTACGGCAAGTAGACGCTTAGGTATTTCTGCGCATGCTACTTTTTCGGGCGCCTTGCTTTGGCATACGGCGCATCCTTGGCCGCAACGGCCTGCCGGATTGGTAGAAATGGGTTTTGAGGAATTGGCAAAAAGATGGCTCCCTATTTTAGATCACTTTGATAATGAAGGGGTAGATGTTTGTTATGAAATACATCCGGGAGAGGATCTTCATGATGGCGATACCTTTGAACGTTTTCTTAAGGCAACAGGCAACCATAAGCGTGTTAATATTTTATACGATCCTAGTCACTTTGTGTTACAGCAATTAGACTATATTGCTTACATAGACCATTACCATGAGTTTATAAAATCTTTTCATGTAAAGGATTCAGAGTTTAACCCAACAGGCAAAAAAGGCTCCTTTGGCGGCTATAATGATTGGGGAGATAGGGCCGGTCGGTATCGTTCCTTAGGTGATGGCCAAATAGATTTTAAAACTATTTTTTCTAAGTTGACGCAGTACGGCTGTAATGTTTGGGCGGTAATGGAATGGGAATGTTGCATTAAAAGTCCGGAGCAGGGTGCACGCGAAGGTGCCATTTTTATTCAAGACCATATTATTGAAGCTACAGAAAAGACCTTTGATGATTTTGCCGGGGCGGATATTGATAAGGATGTGTTGAAGAAAATATTGGGAATTTAATAACCGATATATTCCATAGCCTTGAGTAGAATAAAACAGAGAAGATATACTATTATTTTATACTGATTCACTATCAGTTTTTACAACGATAACCCTTTTATATAATCAATTAAAAACTCCGATTACTTTACACAGTGATCCAAAAACTAGAGTAATGAAAAAAACAATTATGTTAACGGCGGCAGTAGTGCTGGCATTTAGTTGCAAGGAAAATCCAAAGAACACATCTACGTCCGAAACAACTGAAATAGCGGAAGAAAAGACAGAGGCAGTTGCCCAAAATGAATGGACTAAATTATCTTTGGACCATTGGCAGGCCTTTAAAGGTGGGGAATTACCCAGTTTTTGGAAAGAAGAGAACGACGTCATCGTTTTTTATCCACCAACGGCAGAAGAGCGAAAAAAACCAGATGGCGGTCGCCAATCTTTTAATATTGTAACCAAGAAAGAGTATACCAATTTTGTACTTTCTTTAGAATGGAAAATGTCCGATACGGGTAATAGTGGCATTATGTGGGGAGTAAGCGAAGATGATAAATTTGGGGAACCCTATCAAACAGGATTAGAGATTCAGCTATTGGATAATGACAAGCATCCTGATGCAAAAAACGGACCTACACGCCAAGCTGGTGCGCTCTATGATTTAGTGCCTCCTCCAACGGATGTAACGAAACCGATTGGGGAATGGAATACGGCGGTAATTACCATTAATCATGAAACCAACGAAGGAACATCTGTACTAAACGGCGTAGAAGTAGCTAAATTTCCCGTTAATGGCGAAGCATTGCAAACCTTGCTAAAGGGTTCTAAGTTCGATGGATGGGAAGGATTTGGAACATACAAAACAGGTAAAATTGCATTACAGGACCACGGAGATGTTGTCTCTTTTCGTAATATTAAAATAAAGGAATTGTAGTATGAAAAATTTAATGCTTGTTGTTTTGGTATTAAGTATAGCTTCTTGTAACGAGGTGGTTAAACCAGAAGTATCCGACGATAAAGAAGTACCTACATCCAATGTAATTATACACGAGGAGTATAGTGGTGTAGAGCCAACCGAACCAGAGGGGACTGAGTTTTATGAACCCAAAGTACCTGTGGTAAAACCAGGTGTTAACGGTTCTGCTCCCAGTGATGCCCTTGTTTTGTTCGATGGCACTTCATTGGACGGATGGATACATACCCAAGATAGTACCGCTGCTCAATGGAACCTAAACGATGACGGCAGTATGACTGTAAAAGATAAAACGGGCAATATTCGGACCAAACAAAACTTTGGTGATGTACAATTGCATTTGGAATGGAGTTCTCCTGCCGAGGTGCAGCGAGATGGTCAAAACAGGGCTAATAGTGGGGTCTTTCTGAATGGACTTTATGAAGTACAGATTTTGGACAATAACGACAATCCCACTTATGTAAACGGACAAGTGGGCTCTATCTACAAGCAGCATACCCCACTGGCGATGGCATCTGTTCCCTCTGGAGAATGGAACACCTATGATATCATCTATCACTCACCGGAGTTTAATAATGCAGGAGAAAAGATAAAATCCGGCACCATGACCGTATTGCACAACGGAGTTTTGATTCAGGATGTTGCTGAATTAAAAGGGACGACACCCTACATTGGTTGGCCTAAAAATCCAGCACATGGAAAAGGTCCGTTAATGCTACAAGATCATCAGGATAATAGTAGGGTAAGCTATAGAAATATTTGGATACGAGAACTATAAGATGGAGGTTGGTGTGTTTTTGGAGGCTAATCTAAATGGAATCTTAATTACCCGTCTCGGGTGGATTTATATGAAGTTTCCCCTAAAACGCATTAACCAACTGTATGGCTATCGTACCAGAAGAAGTATGGCCAATCAAAAAATTTGGGATTTCGCCAATTTACTTGGAGCTAAAATGATATTTTATCCTAGTTTGGCGCTTTTGAGTTTAGGAACGATTTTGTACTTTTTCCTTCCTATTGAAACCATTTTCTTGATAACCATTTTTACTTTGCTTTTTGGGTTGGCTGTGGGATTCTATTGGTGCGAAACACAGCTAAATAAGCGTTTTGATAAAAATGGCCATCCCAAAAAGCACACCTCTTAATTTGGCTATCTTTGCCAGGATTTAAAGCGCAATTATGATTCAATCCATGACCGGATTTGGGAAGTATGTAGTACAGCTTCCTACAAAAAAAATAACGATAGAAATCAAATCACTCAATAGTAAGAGTATTGATCTTAATGCCCGTATGCCATCAAGTTATCGCGAAAAGGAACTCGAGGTGCGTAAGCTTATTGCCAACTCGTTACAACGTGGAAAGGTAGATTTCAACTTGTATATAGAGTTGACCGCAAATGAAACATCTTCACAGGTAAACGAAATTGCGGTACGCCAATACATGAAACAATTAAAGGCGATAGCGGACGGCGATGAGCTAAAGTTATTAGAAATGGCATTGCGTTTTCCTGATGCCATGAAAACTGATAAGGAAGATATAGATGAAGAAGAGTATGCCGAAATTTTAAAGGCCTTACAAGGAGCTCTTGCCGAAATCAACTCTTTTAGATCTGAAGAAGGCAGTGTTTTGGAAAAGGATTTTTTGGAGCGTATAGCTTCTTTGCAAAAGCTATTGGCCGATGTGTTGGAAATGGATCCCGACAGACAAGCAACGATAAGGGAGCGTTTAGAAAAAGCGGTACAGGATGTAAAAGCAGAAGTGGACGCCAACCGGTTTGAACAAGAATTGATTTATTACTTGGAGAAATATGACATTACCGAGGAAAAAGTACGCTTGGCAAATCACCTTGATTATTTTACCAAAACCCTACAGTCCGACCAAAGTAACGGTAAAAAGCTAGGGTTTATTTCTCAGGAGATAGGTCGTGAAATCAACACCATTGGCTCAAAGGCCAACTATGCGCCAATGCAACAATTAGTCGTTCAGATGAAGGACGAATTGGAGAAAATAAAAGAACAGATGTTGAACGTGCTTTAGTGCAGTGATAACAGATTTGGAACTTTGGTCATAAATGGTAGTGCTAAAGGCACGGGTAATTACTAAAAAATTATCATTAATTATAAGATTAATAATTATGAAGGGTGGTAAACTTATAATTTTTTCGGCTCCGTCCGGTAGTGGTAAGACTACTATCGTGAGACACCTTTTAGAACAGCCGGAGCTGAATCTGGCATTTTCCGTATCTGCAACTTCCAGACCTAGAAGGGGAAAGGAAAAGAACAAGGAACACTATTATTTTATGTCGGTTTCCGAGTTCAAGAACCACATTAAGAACAATGATTTTTTAGAGTGGGAAGAGGTGTATCGCGATAATTTTTACGGGACCTTAAAGAGTGAGGTAGAGCGATTATGGTCCGAGGGTAAAAATGTAATTTTTGATATTGATGTTGCAGGTGGATTACGGATTAAGAAGAAATTTCCGGAACAAACTTTAGCTGTATTTGTAAAACCTCCAAGTATAGATGAGCTTAAAATTCGATTAAAAAAGCGTAGTACGGAGAGCGATGATAAAATCAATATGCGAATTGCTAAAGCTTCTGTAGAATTGGCAACAGCGCCCCAATTTGACAAAATTATTAAGAATTATGATTTGGATATTGCCCTAAAGGAAGCTGAAGAATTAGTTGCCAACTTTATCGGCATTCAACAATAAAAGGTATAAAAATGAAGAAGGTAGGTCTTTATTTTGGCACTTTTAACCCCATACATATAGGCCATATGGTCATTGCAAACCATATGGTGGAGTTTTCGGACTTGGACGAGGTTTGGTTTGTAGTAACTCCTCAAAGTCCGTTTAAGGTAAAGAAATCTCTTTTAGATAATAACCATAGATACCAAATGGTATTGGAAGCTACCCAAGACTATCCGAAACTAAAGCCGAGTACGATTGAATTTAACTTGGCGCAGCCTAATTATACGGTAAATACGCTAGCGCACTTGTCTGAAAAGTATCCAAAAGGATATCAGTTTTGTTTAATTATGGGTGAGGATAACCTAAAGAGTTTTCATAAGTGGAAGAACTACGAAGTAATTTTAGAGCATTATGACCTCTTTGTTTACCCTAGAATTTCAGAAGGTAAAATAGAACATCATTTTAAGAATCACTCCCGTATTCATAAGGTAAATGCACCTATCATGGAAATTTCATCCACCTTTATACGCAGGGAACATGGGAACGGAAAAAATGTACGTCCTCTACTCCCTGGTCCCGTTTGGAAGTATATGGACGAAATGAATTTCTACCGCAGGTAGCTCTCATATTTGATTACCATAAGATTATCATACTTGTCAATTAATCATTTTCTATGGAATTATTATTTAGAAGTCATAAGTATCACAGTTAAATCCAATTCGGATATTTAGGGGCTAAGAATATGTAATTTACCGCAGCGCCAATATGGAGTTGGCATACTAGTTCTTAGTCAAACACATTATCTTAGGGACATTTTTAATTCATTTTGAACGCTTTAGACAACTAGGAGATACATTCAAAAAGATTAATCAATTAACATTTTTTGAATTTATTTACCGAATGTTAATATTTAACAAAAAAGAGAGTCTCTTCAACGACGTATCTGTATTTTTAAAGCATTATCAATTAAGAATCAAGCATGAGAAAAAAATTACTTGTAGTACTTCTAACAACTCTTTGTATAAACTTTTCAAGTTCCGCACAATTATTTAAAAAAAAGAAAAAGGGAAAACCGGATAAGGAACAGGTTCAAAAGTCGTCAAGTAAAAAAGGAGAAATAAAAAAGTACAGTGAAGTCATTACAAAAGAGGCCATTACCGATGAAGGGCTTTTTCACGTTCATAAAGTCAAAGAAGATTTTTTCTATGAAATTCCGTTTTCTAAATTAGAAAAGGATATGCTATGGGTAAGCAGAATTGCACAAATTCCCAATGGTCTTGGCGGGGGTTATGTAAATGCAGGCTCCAAGACCAACCAGCAGGTGGTACAGTGGAAACGTTTTCAGAATAAAATATTAATTAAGGTTAAATCATATAGCAATGTTGCGGATAGCACTAAGGCCATTAATAATTCGGTTCGTGTAAATAACTATGAGCCTACATTGTTCGCTTTCGATATTAAAGCTTTTAATCCAGATTCAACAGCAGTAGTTATTAATGTTACTGACTTTTTTCAAGAAGATATCCCTGCAATTAGTGGTCTTTCTCCATCACTTAGAAAGCAATATAAGGTTCGTAAACTGGATAAGACAAGGAGCTTTATCAATAGCGCAAAAAGCTTTCCGGAAAATGTAGAGGTAAAACAAGATTTTACCTACGAAGCGGCCGAACCACCTTCACAAGCGGCTACCGGTGCTATTAGTTTACAAATGAATCAATCTATGATTTTACTGCCGGAGAAACCTATGCAACCTAGGTTTTATGACCCGAGAGTTGGGTTTTTTACTGTTAGTCAATATGATTTTGGTAGTGATGAGCTTAAAGCTGACAGAAAGACTTTTATCCGTCGTTGGCGATTAGAACCCAAAGATCCAGAAGCCTATGCCAGAGGAGAATTGGTAGAGCCAGTGAAACCAATCGTATATTATTTAGATCCAGGAACACCTGAGAGTCTCCAAAAGTATATCAAACAGGGAATTGAGGATTGGCAAAAACCATTTGAAACAGCAGGTTTTAAAAATGCGATTATAGCCAAGGACGCCCCAACGCCAGAGGAAGATCCTGAATTTAGCCCAGAAGATATTAGATACTCCGTTGTAAGATACGTTGCTAGTACCACTAGAAACGCGGTTGGGCCAAGTGTTTCTGATCCACGTAGCGGAGAAATTATAGAAAGTGATATTATTTGGTATCATAACCATTTACGCAGCTATAGAAATCGCTACCTATTGGAAACGGGTGCTGCCAATCCATCAGCAAGAACGTTGAATACGCCAGAAGAAGAAATAGGGGAGATGATGCGTATGGTTATCGCCCACGAAGTAGGGCACGCATTGGGTTTTCCACACAATATGGCTGCTAGTTATTCCTATCCTGTAGAATCCTACAGGGATGGTGAATTTACCCAAAAGAATGGAATCGCTGCTAGTATTATGGACTATGCGCGATATAATTATATTGCACAACCAGGAGACGAAAATATTCGTTTCATTCGTCAAATGGGACCTTATGATCATTACGCGACAAATTGGGGATATAGATTTTTGCAAGATGCCGATACTCCGGAAGCAGAAAAATCGACGTTAAACAAGTGGATTCTAGAAAAAGCAAATGATGCCAAATATAAGTTTGGTCGCCAGTCTAGTAGGTTTGATCCACAATCACAGACGGAAGCTATTGGAGATAACCCTATAGCTGCTAGCGACTATGGGTTAAATAATTTAAAGTATGTAGCTAAGAATTTAGTTTCTTGGACCTCTGACAGCACAAATAACTATGCTGATTTGGAAGAGTTATATGGTGAGTTGTTGGGAGTTTACAGCAGATATGTTGGTCATGTAACGAATAATATTGGTGGGGTTTATGAAAATATTAGAACCCCCGAACAAGAAGGCTTTGTGTATACCCATTTAAACGAGAAAACGCAGCAAGAGTCGATGCTGTGGTTACATGAGAATCTATTTGATACCCCTGAGTGGCTAGTCGATAAAAGGATTTTGCAGAATATAGACCATGCAGGATATTTTGAAAAAGTCAGGAGGTTGCAAACAAGATATTTGAATTCGGTTTTAAGTTTTGATAGAATAGGAAGGTTAATAGATGCTGAAACGATTAATGACGACTATTATAGCGCCTTGGAAATGATGCAGGACCTCTCCAATGGCATATGGAAGGAGACCGGTAGAAGGGTCAATGTAGATCTGTATCGCAGAAATTTACAACGTTCGTATATCGAACGAATGGAGTATTTAATGACCAATGAATCTTCTAGAGGTAGAACGAGAACTGGATTTGAAAGTGCATTGTTCTATAATGTAGAAACCTCTGATGTTAGGGCTTTGGTTAGGGGTGAGCTTAGTCGACTTATAAGAAAAATAAGGACCGCTAAGAATGCAAGAGTAAATACGGTTACCAGCTATCACTACGATGATGTTTTGGCCAGGATAGATCAGTTATTAGAGCCCGTTAAGTAAACATCCAAAACGAAGGCCGTTTCCTATCTACTTTTGTATCTCAAACAGTGGAATGTTGAGTATTGTATGGTTATTGCAATTAAAACTAAAACGTCTGTCATAATAAAACAAAGAATGTTAAAGTCGCATTCCTTTACTTTCAATGCTAAATAGCATTACATAGAGTAGGTATACTATGACTAAATAAGTGATTTTTACTCCGAAATTTTGGCTTCTTTCAAGGTGTCGGTTCCTAAGTAACCATCATCTTTATTGTAGTACCATGCTCTTATTTTGGGCATAATTATATCGTTCACCATCATGGTGTCTGTCAATATAATATATTCGCCATCGTTTTGGGATTCGTCATGGAAAAATTGATAGACTTCCATTGCGTAGGTCTTCGGGTCAAAGTAGAAATACCATGTATCTTTTCCAACGGTTTTATCATAATCAACCTTTAGTACTAAATATTCTTTATTTTTAAAGGTCTTTTTTTGAACCGTTTCATAAACATTGGTTCCAGCATCTTTTAGTTTCATGGGAAGTCCATAGAGATAGCTATAATAGTCTCGCATCATTTTGGCCCGGTCACAGGTTATTCGGAGGCTGTCCTTTTGTGCTTTTGAAATTTCCGTACTTCCGTTTAGCATTAGGGTACAGGAATCTTTTTCAAGGGTAGATTTAATGGTGTTTCCATCTTTTTCCACGGTAGAACTATAAAATTGAGCTGGAAAATCCAATATAATTGTAGTGGTTCGTTCACTTGAATTTGGTGTGGTCATGGTAACATTAAATGCTCCTTTAAAAGTATTCCAGGTTCCCTTTGGATCATGATATGCTATGGCATTATCCAAAAGTTGCGGACCGCTTAGATTTTGACTAAAGGCAGCGAAGGGCAGCTGCAGCAACATTAAAAAACAAATGTACTTTGTCATACTTTAGTTTTAAGATGAAAAGATACGGTTATAATTCATAGCCCAAGCAATCCTATTCTTCTTCTTCGGGTATTTGTGTTTCTATGGTGGCAGGCGCTACAGAGCTGTCATGCTCATCGTGATATTGTTGAAGTAGGTTCATGGTAGCCGTCATCAGATCTTTCGTTTCAAGGAGAAGCGAAAAATACAAAGTAGTGTTCTTAGGACTCGATTCCTCGTTACGGGTTCTTGCGATTTGCGTTTGAATTTTATCGGAAACTAGATGGAACAACTCTTGTTTTTGGTTTAGGACCACTCCTATTTCCTCAAAGGATTGATTGGAAAAGGCATTTTGGGTTTGATTCAATACTTCTTCTAGTTTTAAATCAATCTCCTTTAGTTCTTTTATTTGGTTGTATTTTAATTTTTTATGGTTGTTGTTTACATGTTTAAGGCTAACCTTTCCAATGTAGTCCAAGGATTGGGATATATCCGTTAAGTAGCCCAAAGTATTAATGTAGAAATTACTTGCGCCGACACTGTTTTCATCCAAATTTTTAATAAAGTAGAAGATATGATCACGAAGTTCATCTATTTCGTTGGACAGTTTTTCTCCTTGCTTTTTATTCTTCTTCAATAAATTAAGATCTTGTTTTGCGAGTCCGTTAATGGAGTTGGTATAGATTTTATTGGTTCTTTTTAATACGTTTGAAATATTCTTGGCACTCTCAATAATAACTCCTTGTATGGAGCTACTTTCTGCTTTGTTCAAGGAGTCTTCGGCCCGTAGTTCCTTTGCTTTTTTGTTATGCGAAATGTAGCTTCTAGACAATAATAAAATTGCCGCGAACAATAGGACGGCTATTGCTGTTCCTTTACCAAAACTTATGATAGCAAGTATGGTACCGGACGCTACAAATGCGATAATAGCGGTTCCAAACCATCCGCCAATTACGTTGAGCACCCCTGCTACGCGATACACTGCACTTTCTGCACCCCAGGCCCTATCTGCTAGTGAAGTTCCCATGGCCACCATAAAAGTAACATAGGTTGTTGACAAGGGCAATTTATAAGAGGTTGCAATAGATATTAGTATACCTGCTACCATAAGATTTACGGCAGCACGTACCATATCAAAAGCAGGTAGCTCGTGAACTCGGTTTTTTGATAGGGTAATCACAGGTTTGTCAAACTGCTGATCTATTTTTTTCTGCCAAGAATCAGGTAAAATGTAATTAGTCATCTCTGCCATGGAAATTGCCAAACGTACAAATCCGCGAGATAGAAAATTAGGTTGAAAGCGCTCTTTCGTCGCTTCTTGACTAGATAGGTCAATAGAGGTCTTGACAACACTTTTTGCTTTACTGGAGAACCAAAGCGTTAGCACCATAACCATACCCGCTATGAACAATAATAGGGTAGGAGTTGCTACTTTTGCCGCTAAAATCTCCATACTGAACTCGCTTGCAGGTACACCAGACACTACCCATGCTTCATAAGACTGCCAAGCGGCAATTGGAACACCAATAAAGTTAACAAGGTCATTCCCGGCAAATGCCAGTGCCAATGCAAACGTACCCGCACCAATAATTAAAACATATATATTAGTCCTAAAGAAGGTGGTTACTAAATAGGATAGAATTGACCAAATCAAAAAATTGGCAGCGGCGATACTTATCCAGTGCGCCTCTAGAAAATCTGCGATGGTAAGACCTTCAATAATAGCATAGCTGTTGCTCGCAAAGGCCGTTCCTTTGATACCTTTCATTAATATAAAATAGGTAATTGAAGATAGCGCAATACCACCAAACAGCGCCCCTACCCATTTCGCTTTTTTTTCATATTGATAGGATAACAACAATCTTGAAATCCATTGTACTGCGGCCCCGATGGTAAATGCAACAACGACCGAAAGGAGAATACCTAGTATGATTTCAATTGCCTTCTCGTTATTAATGTAATTAATAACGTCCGTAAAACCTCCGTTATCCGCTGCTATTTTTATAAATGACATAGCAACGGCGGCGCCCAACAGTTCAAATACAATTGATACGGTTGTAGACGTTGGCATGCCTAAGGTGTTAAAGAAGTCTAATAATAAAATATCCGTAATCATTACGGCCATAAAAATGAACATGATTTCATCAAAATAGAACTCACTAGGATTAAAAATCCCTTTTCTGGCAACTTCCATCATACCGCTAGAAAAAACCGCACCTGCCGCGATACCCAAGCTTGCGACGATCATAATGGTTCTAAACGAAATCGCTTTTGACCCAATGGCGGAATTTAAAAAATTCACCGCATCGTTACTAACGCCTACGACTAAATCGGCTATCGCCAAGATAGCCAAGGCTATAATCATCAATAAATAAATGTTATCCATATTCTATACTATCAACTTGCAAATATCATTAACGCACACGGCTATAATGTTAGCTTAAGGTTATCTTTTTACTAGAAATGAATTTCTACCTGTAACCTGTACATCAAGCCGTTAGAGCTATCATTCTCGGATAAATAGCTCAAATCTGACTGAACTTTTAATTTATGACCCACAATGTACTTAGAAAGTCCTAAAGTGTATTGCGTTTGGGGATTTATTCCCGTTATCTCTTCATCTAATCGAATGCCGGTATATCGTCCTGAAATCTCCCAATTGTTGGTCAATAGATACCCTGTTTGTAGGTTAAGTCCATTACCCACTTGTACAACATCTCCTGTAAGGCTACCATCTAAATTTTTAGCTATGGCGTCCTTTGCGGATCTATACGTATACTCTCCCATAAAAGAAAAGCCATTATATTTAAACATGGCGTCAACAAAAACAGTCTTAATAGTGGTTTCATAGAAACCGGAATCGGTTACCATGTAATCGCCTTGGTTACTTCTGGTTTTCACGGCATCTTGGTTGATGTCGTAAGAAGCCGCCAACATTAGTTTGGGGGTTGTTTCACGGTTTAGATCACTCCCTTTATAGTCTCCTTTACTTAAAAATTCGCCAAAGGGCAATAGTTCCAATCGACTGGTAAACTGAAGTCCGCCGAGATTGCCCGTTGTTATGTTCCTTCCTTCTCCTTGGGATAATGCAATAATTTCACGGACCAAGAATTTTTTGGATAAATTGAAATGATGCATCAATTGAAAGCCAACATCACGATCAATGTTAAACCTAGCGTTCAAAAGCGAACGATCTACCTGTTGTAAATTACCTGAAGAAATAACACGCTCTATATTTCCTGGTAATTTTGTTTGACCAAACCAAAGCACAAAATTTTGATAAAAGTTCCATTTTACGACCGCATCATAAATAAACCTTGGCGTGTCTGCCGTGAATTGCGAACCACCGGAAATATCACGATTGGAAAGGCCCAATTCTATTTTGTATTGTAATCTAGGGTCGTAAGCAAAGCCATCAAATTTGAGCCGCGCCCTACGTACAAGAAAGCTTTGTTCTGGGTTCGTTAGTCCGGAATTAGCTACTTGATCCCAGCTGTTAATAGCCAAAATCTGCATTCTTGTTCCAACTTTCATTGTCCAACTACTATCCTTTCCCACAAGGTTAAACAAACCTTTGCCAAATGCAGGTGCATTGGTTTCTTGGGAAAGTGATAAAAAAGGTATGGCTAGAAGCAGCCATAGCCCTAAATGATTGGTTTTAAACATAGTTAGTTTTTGTTGATTTTCAGAAGTAAAACCAGTGCTAACTTAAGGTTTGTTTAACATTAAGTCTTGATACATTTTACATAGTTATCAACAACATAGGCCTTAATGACATCTATGCTTAACGCAAGATTCACAAATGTACCGAGATTTATGGCGTAAAAAAAGACGCCTTGACCAAAGACAACTGTGGGTTTCCAAAGCAACCGGTAAATAAAAGTGAATGCTAAAATTAGTACGCTAAATGGCGAAGTAGGCTAATCCTGTGTTGCTATATCCAGAAACGATAAAGATTTCGGCTAGTAATCAAAAACCAATAGTAATTAGGATACCTGTGTAAATAGAAATAATAACAAATGAAACCCTTATTTAAGATTTGAAGTAACAGGACTTGTTTTGCTGGAGATTAAATTGGTCTCAGCCATGTCGGGCCGCGTTAAGGTTTTCGCTTTTAAACTATGGTTAATCTGAGTAGTGTTATCTTGACCAATAACAATGGGTAAGAATACATCTTCGTATCCCAAAAAACGAATCTGCATTATGTATTTACCTGGCGTAACATCTGTTATCTCAAAATTTCCGTTAAAGTTGGTCTGTGTACTCCAAGCTGTTCCTTTTAACGAAATACTGGCCATTAATAAAGGTTCGTTGTAACGTTCAGCATCCAGAATTTTACCACTAACGACTCCTTTGTCTTGCGCTTGTAAAGAAAAAGCGAATAGGATGGCAAATAGGGCGATTAAGTATTTCATTGTTATTTTAACTTTACTATACAAAGAAACCCATACAAGGTTAAGTTAAAGTTAACCCGTGGTTATTTATATATATTGTAAAGGTTATTATTAAGTTTCCTTAGTTTTGGCCTATCGCATCAAACCTAGTTGTAACGGTCAAAAAATGTATCTTGCATCTCTTAAATAATTACCATGAACTGGGAACAATTACTTTCTTTACGTAGAAATGGAGACACCAATAAAAGACTACGAAACGAACAGGATGAGACGCGCTTGGGTTTTGATGTAGATTACGATCGTATAATCTTTTCATCAGCATTTAGGAGTTTACAGGACAAGACACAGGTAATTCCACTTTCCAAAACAGATTTTGTACATACCCGGTTAACCCATAGTTTGGAAGTTTCCGTTGTGGGTAGAAGTTTGGGAAGATTGGCAGGAAAAAAAATCTTGGAAAAACACCCCTATCTTAAAGAGGTGCACGGATATAAGTTCAATGATTTTGGGGCCATTGTTGCCGCTGCAGCGCTATCTCATGATATTGGAAACCCACCTTTTGGCCATAGTGGGGAAAAGTCTATTGGAGAATATTTTAAATCTGGAAACGGTAAAACTTATAAGGAGCAACTTTCCGAAAAGGAATATCAAGATATTATCGACTTTGAAGGCAATGCGAACGGTTTTAAGTTAATGACACAAGATAGAGAAGGAGTTGCCGGCGGACTCCGTTTAAGTTATGCAACGCTTGGTGCCTTTATGAAATATCCAAAGGAATCGCTACCTCAAAAGCCTACAAAACATATTGCCGATAAAAAATTTGGATTTTTTCAGACCGAAAAACAGCCTTTTATGGATGTAGCTGCCGATTTGGGCCTTAAGCAAACGGCCAACGGGAGTTCTGTTTCTTTTGCAAGGCATCCGCTTACTTTTTTAGTAGAGGCTGCAGATGATATTTGTTATACTATAATCGATTTTGAAGATGGGATAAATCTTGGGCTTATTTCGGAGGATTATGCGCTAGAATATCTCATTAAATTGGTTAAGGATACCATTAATACAAAAAAATACCACTCTTTGGCCTACAAGGAAGATAGGTTAAGCTACCTGCGCGCCTTGGCAATTAATACCCTTATTCAAGATGCGGTATCAATTTTTATGGAGAACGAAACCGTTATACTTAATGGTAATTTTCATGTTTCCCTTTTGGATAAGAGCAAGTATGATGCCCAAATTAAGGACATCATAGCTTTGAGTGTACAAAATGTATATCAGGCGCAAGAGGTTATAGAAAAAGAAATTGCAGGCTATACCATCATAGCTGATATTTTAGACGTGTACGTACATGCGTTGGCAGAAAAGAAAAAAGGAAATGCCTCTAATTACCATAAATTAATACTCCAAACACTTCCTGAATTTTACAGGCGTACGGATATTTCGCTCTATGAGATATTATTAAATACCTGTTGTTATGTTGCTAGTTTATCGGATAGTTCGGCGGTACATATTCACAATAAAATTAAGGGAAGGCAACTCTAAAAATCGTAGGCAATACCAATACCCAATACTTGCTTAAATTGGATTCTTGGTTCCCCATCGTCGGTTATAGTTCCACTAGCATCCTTTACCTCGTCAAACAGAATGTCATCGTCGTAAATAAGGTGGGTTCCTATGGTGGTGAGTATGTATTTGTTCACCTTAAACCTTATATTTAGTTCCCAGTCAACATCTATGTTTCCAAAACTTGCTAAGTAATCCGTATAGAGGTTTAGCCTGCTTTTTAGATTTACGTTTTCAGCTATATCCCAATCGAAATTATTGGTAATAAGAAAACCCAGCTCTAAAAAATGGTTTTCTCCTTCTTGGATAATATTCCCGTTACTATCCCTTTGCGCACCTTTTACCCCGAACGCCCCTCTATCCGCCAAACGCTGATCAAGTACAAAAGTAGATTTTTGGGTAAGTGGCGATAGGTATAGGTTGAATTTTTGATTCTCACTTATGTACGAGGTTCCCGCTCCTAGGAAGAAATATCCTGGTGCCATAAAACGAGATATAGGATTTTCTCTGTCCGGATATTTGTATCCGTTGGAAAATTGTGTGTTAAAGTTAAGCTGCACGGAATAGTACCAGTTACTTATCGTATCCCTTCTATATCCTAAGTTGGAGTTTAATCGAATTACATCCTCCGTCTTGCGCAATTGTCTTCCTTCTTGAGCATTGAGACCGTATCTTAGGTCTAGGTTGTTGTCCCAATTAAAATATCTAAATTTATAATTGCGAACAAATCTAAAAAAACTCAATCCACTTATGGCATTGTCACCACCGGCATTCCAATTAACAAATGCTGCTTCGCTCAGGTTTAGTCCATAGGTATTTTCTTTGGTCCAAAAAGAAGGTACCCTAAATCTATTGTATTTGTCCTTTAGTGGTTTCGTTTTTTTAAATGAAATAACGGGATTGGTAAGATTTACACCTCTTGGTATGTGTTTTATCCTGGTCAATGTCTTTCTGATTACTATGGTATCTGTCACCGTAGTGTCCAGCATCATGGTATCCCTAACTATTGGTCTAGGAATAGAATCTTGGCTAAAAGCTAGCGTCGTAAACATAAGCAAAATTATGCTCCAAACGGCTTGATGAAACGTCAGCGTTCTACTCATAAAATTTCTTCTATATAAGATTTTACCATGTTCTTGTCTATGCCTGCGATCCTGTATAAGTCCTTTACTGGCCCATGAGTAATAAATTGATCTGGAATACCGAAAATCTTACAATTTATAGTGATGTTCTCTTTATTAATAAACTCAAGAACTGCACTTCCAAAACCACCGGTAACGCAACCATCTTCTAAGGTAATAAGTTGCTCGTAATTCGCGAAAATACTTCTTAGCCTGGTTTTATCCAAAGGTTTTATAAATGGAAAATCATAATGTCCAATTCTAGGGTCATTTTCAAGTTCCCCTATAATTTCAGAAATCATACTACCTAAATGTCCTGTAGTTAATACGGCAATTTTATTTCCTTTTTTTAGCTCAAAGGATATGCCTATTTCTAACTTGCTGTACGGTTTCTCCCAATCCAATAAAAGGCCTCTGCCTCTTGGGTATCTTATAGCAATAGGTTGATTTAGGCCAAGTTGCGCGGTGTACATGATATCCCGTAGTTGAATTGCGTTTCTGGGAGCAAAAACGATAAGATTGGGAATACAACGTAAATAGGTGATATCAAAAACACCATGATGGGTTGGCCCGTCTTCCCCCACAAGACCAGCACGGTCCAAACAGAAGATAACCGGCAGGTTTTGTAGTGCCACGTCATGGATGACTTGGTCATAAGCGCGTTGTAAAAAGGTAGAGTATATGTTACAATACGGAATCATACCTTCCGTTGCCATACCAGCAGCAAAAGTAACGGCATGTTGTTCTGCTATTCCCACATCAAAGGCACGTTCCGGGAAGGTATCCATCATATAGCGCAAGGAGCTTCCGGTGGGCATGGCGGGTGTGATCCCTATTATTTTTTTGTTATTCTGTGCAAGGTCTACGATGGTTTTTCCAAAAACATCCTGAAATTTTGGTGGTTGTGGTATTTTGGATTTTTCATGTAGTTCCCCTGTTGATTTGTCAAATTTACCCGGAGCGTGATATACTACCTGATTTTCCTCTGCTTTTTTAAGACCTTTACCTTTTGTAGTAATAATATGCAGTAGCTTAGGTCCGGAGACGGATTTTAATCGCTCCAACTCCTGCACCAAACAATCAAGGTCGTGACCATCTATTGGGCCGGAATAAGCCATATTTAGGCATTCGAAAATGTTCTCGTCTTTGGCCGTTCCTTTTTTAACATTGGTCAGGTACTTTTTTAAGGCGCCTACGCTAGGGTCTATCCCAATGGCGTTGTCGTTAAGGATAATGAGGATATTCGCATCGGTCACACCGGCATGGTTTAGGCCTTCAAATGCCATTCCACTGGCGATCGAAGCATCTCCTATAACCGCTACATGTTGCCTTGTTGTATCATCTTTTAACTTGGAGGCAATGGCCATTCCTAGTATCGCCGATATAGAGGTGGAACTATGGCCGGTTCCGAAGGTATCATACGTACTTTCTTCCCGTTTAGGAAAACCGCTAAGACCATGTAACTGTCGGTTGGTTTCAAATTGGGCTTTTCTGCCCGTCAATATTTTGTGTCCGTAGGCTTGGTGCCCAACGTCCCAAATGAGTCGATCTTCAGGAGTGTTAAAAACATAGTGTAAAGCGATGGTCAATTCAATAACACCAAGACTTGCGCCTAAATGACCTTCTTTGGTAGAAACGATTTCAATAATATATTCCCTAAGTTCGCTGGCAAGTTTAGGTAAATCTGAAGGTGCTAGCTTGCGCAACTGGTCAGGGTCGGTTATAGAATCTAGGATACGTTTCAATGTTGTTTTTTTGGAATGGCAAAGCTACGATTTTTCAGGTTTTGATCTACATATTTGTAAGCTAACTGGTTATGGGCTGCTTTGAAATCCGTTTTGGGTTGGAAAGGAAAATTCTGTACTATTGCTGCAAAAAGGACACTATGATACTCCCTTATGACGACACCTATTTTATGAAAAAAGCCTTGCAAGAAGCCGAATATGCTTTTGAGCGCGGAGAAATTCCTGTAGGTGCTGTAATTGTAATCCAAGATCGTATTATTGCCAGGGGGCACAACCTCACCGAACAATTAAACGATGTTACCGCCCATGCAGAGATGCAGGCCATTACATCAGCAGCTAATTTTTTAGGTGGTAAATACTTAAAAGGTTGTACGTTGTATGTTACCTTGGAGCCCTGCCAGATGTGTGCGGGAGCTTTATATTGGAGTCAGATAGATAAAATAGTGTTCGCCGCAAGCGACCCAAAACGGGGGTGTGGGGTAATGGGTACGCAACTGCACCCGAAGACCACGGTTAGCGGTGGCGTTTTGGAAAATGAAGCAGCTGATTTGTTAAGGCGGTTTTTTCAAAAAAAAAGGAAATAAGGTTAGCCATTAGTCGTAGATAGGCAATACCTCATCTCTTTAATTCATTGGCTATCAGATTTCTTTTCTTTAGCTTTTCCCTGCATTTTGCGCACATTTTCTTCATTTAACATGTAGTCGTCCCACTTTCTGTGCTTGCTTTCCTTGTAAAGAAATAAAGGCATCGCTATTAAAAACAGTGCCAGTGTTCCAGCGCCAATGAATTTTTGCGCTATCGCTTGTTCTTCCGCATCTAGTGTATAACCGTAAATAATAGACCCTAAAGACGCTATGACGATTAAAGTAATGAGATGCTTCAATTTCATAAGCACAAAGTTAAACAAAGTATGCTTAATTTATAAAGGAAGATGTGCGGAAGTAGGCGCTAGCATCTCATTGCGACTTAGCTTGAGTTTTCATGCCTTCCAAATTCCTATCATAAAATAGGTGCCAATAATTTTACTGGCATATAGGACAAATGATTTGACGTAATAATATGAATCATCTACGCCTTCCTCTTCTAGGATTTCTACCGCCCCTGCGCTTTTTAGATTTCGTCCACTTATCTACAAAGGGCAACAAAACAAAAACTGCAACCATTATGAGTATCGTAAATAATAGATAATAGTTCATAAGGTTTTAAGTAAGGATTTAAAAATCAACATATTAAAGTTACAAAATTAGTAGGATTGGACAAAGTTCAGTTTTGATTATAAAGTAATGTGCAGTTCACATTCTTAATGGAGCTATCTGTTTGAAAAAGTACCGTGGAAAAATATTAGGGGATTGTAACAATCAATTTCCTGTAAAGTTGATTAGTTCCCTACGGTAGGCCGTAAGCAATTTAGATTTAGAGACAAAGCCTAGATACCCCCCTTTTTTGATGACAGGTAGATTCCAAGCACCACTTTTTTGGAATTTTGCCATGACCTTTTCCATGCTATCTTCCCCATAGAAAATAACATCTGGTGGTTGATGCATAAAGGTTGCTACTGTAGTAGTGTCATATAATGCGGTATCGAACATAAACTCTCGGATATCATCTAATAGCACAATACCCACCAAAACATTTTCTTGGTTCACCACTGGGTATAGGTTTCGTGTAGATTTGGATACGGACTCATGTAGCATTTTGCCCAATGTCATCTCCGGAGTAATGCATTTAAAATCTTGTTCTATCACATCGTCTAATTGCATTACGGTCAATACGTTTTTATCTTTATCGTGTGTAAGTAAGGCTCCCTGTTCAGCCAATTCCCGTGTATATATGGTATGGTCCAAAATGTTCTTGGTGATGAGGTAGGATATGGATGCCGTGATCATCAAGGGTACAAAAAGTTCATAGCCACCTGTAATTTCTGCGATAAGAAATATGGCGGTTAATGGGGCGTGTAGCACTCCCGCAATAAGGCCGGCCATACCTATAAGTGTAAAATTACTTTCAGATACTTCAAATCCAAAGCCCAAATTATTAATCACTTTAGCTACTACATTTCCTAGGGCACTTCCCATCACCATGGTGGGGATGAATATACCACCAGCACCACCAGCGGCAAAGGTGGTGGTCATGGCCACCGCCTTAAAAATGGTAAGGCCAAAAAGCAATGCTATAACCACCCAAATATTATTCATATGTGCATCAAAAGGAGTACGGCCTAAGGCTGCAATATGATCTCCTTTGAGCAAATTATTAATAAAACCAAATCCTTCTCCGTAGAGTGGGGGAATAAAATATAACATGATGCCAATCGCCAGACCACCCACTAAAAGTCGGTATTTCGGACTTTTCAGCGGTTCGAACAATTTTAAAATCCCAAAATACATTTTGGTAAAATAGACCGATGCTATTGCCGTTCCTATCCCTAAAATGATGTAGAACAGGGTGTCGTTGACCTCAAAATTATCGGATAGGGAAAAGTTGAAAAGTACTTCGTTTCCAAGGAAAAAGTAAGACGTAAGAACACCGGATATAGATGCCAATAACAAGGGTAACATGGAAAGCATGGTAAAATCCATACTAAAAACTTCTACCGCAAAAATAATGGCCGCAATAGGAGCTTGAAAAATAGAGGAAATAGCACCAGCAGAGGCACAGGCAATCAATAGGTTTCGCGTTTTGGCGTTGATGTGAACGAGTTTACCTAAGTTGGAACTTATAGCAGAACCGGATGCCACCGCAGGTCCTAAAAGCCCTACGGAACCACCAAAACCTACCGTTAATGGCGCCGTAATCAAAGGGGTGTATATTTTTTTCAAGTTGATTATCCCTTTCTTTTTGGATAGGGCGAACAGAATAGATGAAATAGCGTGTTCCAGTCTTTCCCTATGAACAAATTTCACGTAGAGATATACAAGCGTTAACCCTATGATGGGAAGTATAAAATAGAGTTGATTTCCCGATATAATAATACCATCCTCTAAAAACGATTCTATAAAATAGGTAAGGTTCTTTAAGGTAACTGCGGCCAGCCCGGCAAGTAAACCCACGACCACCGCCATGATGTGCGTAAAGGTCTTGTTGGAGATATTCTTATACCGCCATTTTATGAATTTGGTGAAGAGTTTTTGTTGTTGGGTAGGCATGAACCGTTTTTGCTAGATTAAAAGTATAAAAAATAGCTATGACCTATTACTTTACCTTGCTAATTCGTAAGGGAATCTCTAAGATCGGTCAAATCTTCCATATAAATCTGCCGTAAGGTCTCTACATACCCTCTATTATTATAATACCCGTCATTAAAGTCTGCAATTGCATCGTCAACCAAACGTAAAGCTTCGGATGTATCGACTTGTTCATTCAAAATTTTTGCTTTGTAAAATTTACTGTCTGCGGTGTGTTTGAAATACTGAATAGCCTTATCAAAATTTTCTACGGCCTTCTTGTTATTGCCAGCTTCGTAATATGCGATACCACGGTATAAAAAAGCCTCCAATTCTACCCAGTCCTCTCCCGAATCTTCTGTTTCTTTAGTGATGTGCTTATCCCAAAAAACGATGGAATTTTCGTAATCTTTTAAGCCTAAATAGGCAATGCCGCGCCAGAAATCTACGCTGTGGCCTTGAGGGTAATCCAAATAGGGTGTTAAGGTATCGGATGCGTTGAAGTCTGCGATGGCTTTTTCATAATCTCGGTAGAACCAGAGGTAGAGGTAGCCGCGCCAAGGAATGCGCTGCTTTGGGTCTAATACTACTGCTTTGTTGTATTGTGGTAACCATTTATGGGGTAGGCCTCGTTTTAAATCTGCAACCGAAAGTTCATAAACACCAGGTTCATAACTTGGGTCAATCATTACTGCTTCTGCAATACCGTTTTGAAATGCAGTAGAACCCTGCGTATAAAATATAGCATTTTTATAGGTTTGTTCAGCTAATTTCCTTTTGTCTATTTCTTTGCTGCAGTTGGCTAAAAGAATAAAAACAAGAAGGCTAGGGAATAATTTCAACCACTTTTCCATTTTCTATTCGGTATGAGACATACATATAATAATTACTTGGGCCATCGCTAAATTCTAAAGGATTCCAGTTTTTTGGGTCTGCCGTGAAGGTAAACAAGGAATCTACCATTTGAGGGTTTAAGGAAGATTCTTCTAAATTCAAATTCATTTCTATAGTTTCGAACCAACCTGCATTTCCGTCACAATTCACCAAAAAACGAAAGTTCAAATAACCGGAATCTGAATAGGAATCACCTGAGTATACCTGTGCTAACGCCGCTCTAAATTGCTTTTTGGTTCCAGAATAGGCTTTTAGGCTAGCGCTACTATAGGTGTGGTATAGCCTTCCGTCGTCACAAAGTTCATACTTATCGTTTAACAAGGCTTTGTCTTGGTCTATAAACCCTACATACTTTTTATAGGGTTTGTTCGTAGTGTCAAAATCGTTCTCAAATTTTAAATAAAAGTAGCCGATGACAACTCCCACTAATAACGCAAGCCCCAAAAGACTAAATAGCACTACTTTTACCCACTTTTTCATCTTCTTTAAAAATAGGTAAATTTCTGATTTAATGTATTAACCGTTCGAGATTACCACCGTCTTGCATTGCTTTTCGCTACGGGTTAAGCACTTTACCATAAAACTTGCCACTGCCTTTCTTGATATCAACAAATTGGGTGTTGGCACGTTGTTCTCACTTTCTCTTACGCTAAGCTTCTTGTTGAAATTGGTCAGTCCAACAGGTCTTACAATGGTGTAGTTAAGACCGGATTGCTTTAGAACTTCCTCTTGACGTTTATGGTCCAGATAGGCATATTTTATATTGCTGTAATCAACGGTCCACCGGAACCAAAAAGGAATATCTTTTTGTGTTTCGCCTACGCCCCATGCCGAGCAGAGGATAATTTGTTCTATCATATGTTCAGCAGCGACCTCCACAACGGCAGACATGGTATCCGACAAAAAAGTTTTCGGAGTTCGGAGGCTAGACCACGGAAAATCCGATGTTCGTGATATATTCAGAACGCTTATGATGGCTTGACAGCCTTTTATCGCTTTTTGTAAATCAATTGGATTTCTAGGGTCGCCTTCAAAAATGGACAAATACTGTTGAGGCATTAGTCGCTCTGGTTTTCGGATCAAGCACGAAACGTGATACCCTTTTTTCAACGCCTGTTCCAAAACATGCTTTCCCGTTCTTCCTGTGGCACCCAGTAAAAGTAGATTCATTAATTATTAGGTAGAAAATTTGGCCTTTCCTGTATACATTTCTTTAATTGTTATAAGATAATACAAAATCAAGTGGTTCAGCGGTATATATTTGATTGTATTTAATGACGCTAAATTGTAATTGATAATCGCCTTCTGGGAGTAAGTCTTTTGGCAATGAGACCCATAGTATTCGACCCTTATGGAAAATATTTTCTATTGGTATATCTATAACTACATCAAAACCTGTTTCACAGGATGTATTGACTGCTTGCTCAATTAAACTATCAAAAGTGAGGATTGGAGTTGAAATAGAAGGGTTTTCAAGATTTTTAATTGAGATACGGTAGTCGCTTGGAGTATTCTCAAAATTTTCATCAAGTTCTATGGACCCAGTCCAAAATAGTCCCTCAAAAACAAGCTTAGTATAATCTAAGCCATCACATTCCAAAACAGTTTGGTAATAAAGGGAGTCTAACCTAGGCTTTCTGTTAAATAAATCTAATTGGATAGTATCACTGTAAAAATCATTAATTTGATAGCTTACGACGGCTTCTATTTTTTCAACGTAGGATTCATTGTCTTCGAAGAAGGGTAAAGTACTTTCTTCAATTTTTAAAATTAAAGAGTCATTTGACACTGTTTCGAATGCCATAGGAATACTGTCGTTTTGGTATTTTGCATAAAAAGCGGGTAGGATTTCCAATGCAGATAAATCGACGGTTTCATCTAAAGGAGTTATTAAATAGCGTTCTAATCCCCATTTTTTGATCGTATATTTAAAATTCGGGAGTGTTGTTGCGGTTTGTTGGGCACCTTCATCAGAAATTTCATTTATACTAAATACAGGTTTTACTGTATACTTTGTTGCTGGCTCTAATCCGTCAATTACATGTTCTACAACACCAACATTGAGCGGAAGATTTATTTCTTGTTGGGTCCATTGGGATTCGTTAGGTTTTTTAAACCATATCTCAGTTTTTAACACTCCACCGGTACCACGAACTCCGTTTTGAGTAACACGAATTGTAATGGAATTGTCTGTGACATCATTAATGGTATAAAGAAAACCCTGATTTTCTATTCTTATTTCAGGTGTAGCAGGTTCCGCCTCATTTTTGTTACAAGAAATGAAAAGCACGGTAACAACGATAATCAGTAATCTTTTCATAGGGTACTAACATTATTAGACGATTAAATCGTATTCAAGGCAGCTTAAAAAAGAATACCAACCTAAACATTAAAGGTCTAGTTTAAGATTAAGCTCTTTTAATTGCGCAGCATCAATTGGGGCAGGGGCATCTATCATCACATCACGACCGCTATTGTTTTTAGGAAAAGCTATAAAATCACGTATGGTTTCTTTTCCGCCTAAAATAGCAACCAATCTATCTAAGCCAAAAGCAATTCCGCCATGTGGTGGTGATCCGTACTGGAAGGCATCCATTAGAAAACCAAATTGTGCCTTTGCCTCTTCTGGGGTAAAACCTAAATGTTTGAACATGGTAGCCTGTGTTTCTTTATCGTGTATACGTATAGAGCCTCCACCTATTTCGTTTCCGTTCAATACCAAATCATAGGCATTTGCCCGTACCGCTGCCGGGTCGGTATCCAACAATCCCAACTGCCCAGGTTTGGGTGATGTAAACGGGTGGTGCATAGCATGATAATGGCCCGTTTCTTCGTCCAATTCCAATAATGGGAAGTCTATAACCCATAACGGAGCAAATTCTGTATTTTTCCGTAACCCTAATCTCGTCGCTAATTCCATACGTAGGGCGCTCAATTGCGCTCTCACTTTATTTGCGTCCCCGGATAATATGCAAATTAAATCGCCGGGTTTAGCTCCAGTAGCTTCTGCCCATTTGGCCAAATCTTCTTGGTCGTAGAATTTATCTACCGAAGATTTAAAGCTTCCGTCTTCGTTATACCTGCAATACACCATTCCTAAGGCTCCTATTTGTGGTCGCCTTACCCAATCGATTAGTTTGTCAATTTCCTTGCGCGTATAGGTGTTGGCACCAGGTACAGCGATACCTACAACTAATTCGGCAGTATTGAACACATTAAATTCCTTGTGTTGTGCTACTGCATTTAATTCCCCGAATTCCATTCCAAAGCGAATGTCCGGTTTGTCGTTACCGTATTTGGCCATGGCTTCGTCATAGGTCATTCTTGGGAAATTGTCTACTTCAATTCCTTTAATGGTTTTCAAAAGATGTTTGGTAAGCCCTTCAAAAGCATTAAGAATGTCTTCTTGCTCCACAAATGCCATTTCACAGTCTATCTGAGTAAATTCCGGTTGCCTATCCGCACGTAGGTCTTCGTCTCTAAAACACTTTACAATTTGAAAATACTTGTCCAATCCGCCTACCATAAGCAATTGTTTAAAGGTCTGTGGCGATTGGGGTAAGGCGTAAAATTGGCCTTCGTTCATTCGACTAGGAACCACAAAATCGCGGGCTCCTTCTGGTGTAGATTTTATTAAATAGGGCGTTTCTACCTCAATAAATTCCTGTTCGGAAAGGTACTTGCGTACCTCCATTGCAACTTTGCTTCTAAAGATGAGATTCTCCTTCACTGGATTTCTACGAATATCCAGATATCGATATTTCATGCGGAGATCATCGCCTCCATCGGTTTCATTTTCTATGGTAAAAGGGGGAGTTTTGGAGGTGTTCAAAACTACTAGCTCTTCTACGAGTACTTCTATATTTCCCGTTGGGATGTTCGGATTTTTAGAGGCACGTTCAATTACTTGTCCTTTCACTTGGATTACGAATTCCCGACCAAGGCTTCTTGCTTTCTCTAATAACTCCGGGGAGGTTCTATCCGCATCAAAAACCAATTGGGTGATGCCATAGCGATCACGAAGATCTACCCATACCACAAAACCTTTATCCCGTGTTTTGGATACCCATCCGGATAAGGTAACTGCTATTGTTATATGTGATGCTCTTAGTTCTCCGCAGGAATGACTTCTATACATGATGACTTCTTTAACTAAGGGGCAAATTTAAGAAGTCTTACGGATTAACCACTCATGTAGAACTGCTTTTATAAGAACGGATAAGGATAGGATAGGAGCCAAACAGGAAATATAATTGCCTGATTTTAAATGATTAGGAAGATTAATGTAAATTTAATGTAAATAAAATGTTATCTAAAGATTGATTTATATTGAAATAATTCTATATTTGTAACGTTAATGTAAAGCACGAGTTAAGAATTTAAATTAGTAGTGATGAAAAAATTGATGATGATTTTGGTTATGGCCTTTACGTTCGGAGCCATGGCGCAAGATGTAGAACCTAAGTTCGAGAAGGAAGGCGATAAAGTAAAAGCGACTTATTTTCATGCCAATGGTGAAATATCCCAACAAGGCTATTTTATGAACGAAAAGCTAGAAGGCCAATGGCACATGTTCAACGAGGAAGGTGATAAAATCGCTATGGGAAATTACACTAAGGGCGCAAAAACAGGTACCTGGATGTTCTGGGAAGGTGATATAGTGAAAGAAGTAAGTTTTAGTGATAACCGAATTGCCGCTGTTACGGAGGCGAAAAAGGTTTCTCCCGTGGTGAAGAACTAAATCAACATATCTTTAAACATACGGCCCGTACTTAAAAAGTGCGGGTTTTTTTATGCTGTATAATTTATCGCAAACTATCTGCAATTTTGGATTTTATCTTTACTTACCTACAATGTAAAGCTTGGCGTTTGCATTTTTTCGTTCTTCAGTAAAACCACTAATACTATTCTTACATTTAGGTAGTATTTCTATTTTATGATGCATTTCATATTACCATAGGTTTTTGTTTGGTACGCTGCTAATGTGTGTATCATCTAAAAGTGGGTTTTAGGTTATCCGTACTATCTTAAAAAAAACATAAAAAATAGTAATGTTTTCCATAAATCTTTCTTTAACTTGGTTTTTTATTGACTAATTCAAATCTATATGAACATGAGAAAAGCTTTATGCAAACAAGCGATGGCGCTTGTCTTGTTTTTGTTGCCTTTAACGATGATGGCGCAAGGAACAATACAGGGTGTTGTCTCTGATGAAACCAACGTCCCTGTACCTGGGGCAAGTATTGTGGTGAAAGGAACCGCAAATGGAACAATTTCAGATTTTGATGGTAATTATACCATAACGGTAGACAACTTTCCGGCTACATTAGTGTTTTCTTCCATTGGTTACGCTACCAAGGAAGTTAGGGTTACGGGAGCGTCTACATTGAACATGACCTTGGCAGAGTCCGTAACGGGCTTGGATGAGGTTGTGGTTACTGGATTGGCCTCTTCTGTAAAAAGAGAAAATTTGGCCAATGCCGTGGCTACGGTATCCGCAGAGGAATTGGTGGGTACAACAGGTCAAACCACCGTAGATGGTGCCCTTTACGGAAAAGTTCCCGGTCTTAATATTACTTCCTCTTCCGGTGCTCCGGGTGGAGGCTTCGCCTTGCGTCTTAGAGGTATTTCTTCTATTAATGGTAACAACCAACCTTTGATTATTGTTGATGGCGTGTATTATAACAATGTTGAGATTCCGTCAGGTCTTCGATTTGCCTCTGGTGCAAACCGTGGTAATGAAGAAAACTCTGGAAACAGGTTAGCGGATTTAGATCCCAACGACATTCAGAATATCGAGATACTAAAAGGTTCTTCCGCAGCTGCAATTTATGGGCAACGAGGTGGAGCAGGTGTTATTTTAATTACGACCAAGCGTGGCCAGGCAGGTAAGACCAAGATTAGCTTTAGCCAGGACGTAGGTACAAATACGCTCGCCAATCCTTTGGGTATGCGTCCATGGACCGCAGATTCTGTTGAAAGTACCTTTAATGCAGCAGAACGCGCCAAGTATGAAGCAACGATAGCTGAACGTGGTAGTCTCTACGATTATGAGGATATTATTTATGGAGAAACCGGTTTTATCACGGACACTAGATTAAATGCTACTGGTGGTAATGAAAAAACTAGATTTTATGTTGGTGGTGGTTTTAGGGACGAAGAAGGTATTATTAAAAATACCGGATTCGACCGTTTGACCTTGCGTGCCAATATAGAACATAAGATTTCCGATGTCTTTGATTTTACATCAAGTACTAACTTTACGCGAAGTAATTCAAGCAGAAGTTTTACGGGTAATGAAAACGAGGGGGGACTTAGTTATGGTTACACTTTGGCATTTACAAGACCATGGAACAACCAATTCCCGGACGAGAATGGAAATTATCCCAACAACCCCAACTATTCCGGAAATCCAATTTTTGTTCGAGACAATGCCTTAAATGAGGATAGTAATAATCGTGTCGTACAGGGATTAACTTTAAATACAAAAATATTAACAACCGAACGGAACCGCGTGAAATTAGTTTTAAGTGGCGGTTTGGATTATTTGGCCAACGAGACGTATGTATATGTTCCTGAAACACATCAGGCGCAGATAGGAAACCAAGGTGGCTTTATCGCACAGGGAAAAAATAACTTTACACAGTTTAATGGCCAGGCCATCATGCTTTGGAACCATGATGCTATGGGCGGTGATTTAGGTTTGACTACCCAAGCTGGTATTACCTATTTATCACAAGAGTCTAATTTGGTAAATAGCCGTGGTGCTTTATTGGCAGCTGGGCAAACCAACGTAGATAACTCGGTGAATCAAGAAATTGATCAATTTTTAAGTAGCGAAGAGGATTTCGGGTATTTTGGTCAAGTAGAAGCAAATTATAAAGATCAGTTTATCGCTACTATAGGGTATCGTTTGGATAAATCCAGTAGAAATGGTGACCCAAATAAGTTTTATGGTTTTCCAAAAGCTTCTTTAGCTGTAAACGTTGCTAATCTTGATTTTTGGAACGTAGAAGCAATAAGCCAGTTGAAATTTAGAACCGCCTATGGTGAGACTGGAAGCCCTGCAAATTTTGGGGCAACCTTTACGAGTTTAGGAGCTAGCAATATCGGTGGTGCAATTGGGCAATCGGTTTTAGGGTCTAAAGGCGATCCAGATGTAGAACCAGAGACCTCCGCAGAATTTGAAATCGGTTTTGACTTAGGCCTTTTTGACAACAGAGTAGCTTTTGAAGCTACCTATTACAACAAAGCCGTAAACGATCTTATCCTTACGAGAGCGTTACCAGCATCATCCGGATTTACCTCGGAGACAACAAACCTTGGTGACTTGGTTAATAAAGGGGTGGAACTTGCTTTGCGTGCCGATGTGGTTGATAACGAAAACTTTAAATGGAACACAGGATTAAACTGGTTTAGAAACCGATCAGAGATTACTCGTTTAGAAGTGCCAGCCTTCCCGCAACCAGGGGCAGGTTTTGGATTGGGATTAGGGACTATTTTTATCCAAGAAGGGAAACCGGTAAATCAATTTGCCACCAATCTAGATTTAGATGGCGATGGGGTTACGGAACCTACACAGATTGGTGTTGCAGAACCTGATTATCAAATGGGATGGAACAACAACATTACCTTGTTTAAGCAATTTGATCTTTCCTTTATTTTTCAGATGAAAGTCGGAGGCGATAACTTAAACCTTTCCAAGTTCTTAACCGATCTAGGTGGGGTTACACCAGATTTGGAAACGGCTGACGGACAGGCTCGGTTGTCTATACCTGCAAACGGACAACGTTTCTTAGAGCCGGCCGGTTATTTAAGATTACGAGAGGCAGCAATTTACTATAGATTACCATCAGCCACTATTGCCTCTATTTTTGGTGATACGGTCGAAGCAGTAAAACTAGGCTTTTCAGGAAGAAATTTGTTTTTGGTTACCGATTATACGAGTTATGACCCTGAAGTATCCGTAAACGGCAGTAGTGGTCTATCAACAGGTATCGAGGTAACTCCTTTTCCAAGTTCACGTCAGGTGTACTTTCACTTAAATGTTAACTTTTAAAAAAATTGATGATGAGAAATAGTATTAAAATAATAACACGGTCGGCCTTTACATTGTTATGTGCGGTATTGGCTATCTCTTGCTCAATAGAGCCTGTTGTGGACCCTAACGGTCCTAGTATAGATGGGGTTGGTGAAGGAGCGTCTAAGGGACAATTAAATGAATTGGTTACGGCCATTGAATCTACCTTGAGAAACGGTTTGGGTGGTGCAAGTACCCAAATGGGATCCATGGCGCGCGAACTCTACGTTTTTAACGCAGATCCAAGAAATACCGGTGATGTTCTTGGGAAGAACGGAATACCATTGGACCCTAATGGGTTTTATGTTACTGGATTATGGAATGCTAGTTATCGGAACATTAAGAACGTAAATCTATTAATCGACGCCGTTGGGAATACAGAATTGGTAAACGATGCCGAACGCAATGGCTATTTAGGTTTTGCAAAAACTGTAAAAGCTTATCGTCTAGTGCAGTTGTTGAAAGCGCATGGAAGGGCGCGGATAGATGTTCTTGATCCAGATAATTTAGGGCCAATAGTAGAGTTTGACCCAGCTATGGATGCTATTAGAGCTTTGCTGGATGAGGCGAATACAGATTTAGGTAACGCTGGTGCCACCTTTGCATTTTCCCTTAGCAGAGGTTTTGAAGGATTTGACACGCCAAGTACGTTTGCGCAATTTAACCGTGCGGTAGCTGCTGTAGCGGCTCTGTATGATGGCGATAGCGCAGGGTCATTAGCGGCATTGAACGCCTCTTACTTTGACCTTGCCGGAGACTTGGATGTAGGGCCTAAACATATCTTTGGATTAGGAGCCGGTGATCAGGCCAATCCATTATTTAGGGTAGCTTCAACTCCCGATTTACCAAATAACGGAGATCAGATTATTGTTCATAATAGCTGGATTACAGAAGCAGAAGCTGGTGATGCTAGGGTAGCCGCCAAATCTGCCGTACGACCAGATCCAAGTAGCCAGGATGACCTCAATGGTACACACGAAACGACCTTGTATGCCACTAACGTATCGGATATTGATATCATTAGAAATGAAGAGTTGATATTGGTGTATGCCGAAGCAAACATTTTGGCAGACGACTTAGGGGAGGCAGAGACGGCACTTAATGTCATACGTACTTCTGCTGCGTTACCTGCTTATAGCGGACCTGTAACAGCTGAAGCGTTGACCACGGAAATGTTGAACCAACGCCGGTATTCCCTATGGGCAGAGAATCATCGTTTTTTCGATTTAAGAAGATATGGTTTGTCAAACACCTTACCTATTGATAGGACTGGTGATCAGATATTTAATCAACTTCCTATTCCTTTATCGGAAAACGAGTAGGGTATGATTGTAAAATAATGGTTGTATATTGATAATGGCCATTAGTAATAAAAAATGGAGTCGAGTTGCTCGGAACTTTAAACGTTCTAAGCCCTTGACTCCATTTTGGTTTAACCTATTACCCTGATTTTAGAACTGGGTTTACGTGTATTGATGAAATTGGTTCAAGGTTTTCTGATATACAACGTTCGTTCTTTAGGATAATACGTAAAAGTACATGCCCAAGTATACTGCTTACCAACGTGGTGGGGAACTTTGTTCTAGGATAACCATTCGTATTCTATAGGTAACTTCTGTTGTTATCTTATTAACAAAAAAGACCCTTGCAACTCGGAACTATTGCTTTCCACGTTGCAAGGGTCTTTTTTAGATAACCTTTTTGATTATAGGTATACTTAAGCTGCTGTTTCCAGGGATTCCTCCTTATTAGTTTCCGTTTTCTTGCTACCTCCTTTTATTGCTGTTTTAATACGGTATGTTATGTTAAAAAGGACGGGTACAATAATCAAGGTTAAGAACGTTGCGACTATTAAGCCAAAGATTACGGTCCAGGCCAAGGGTCCCCAGAAAATAACATTATCACCACCAATATAAATTTTTGGGTCAAACTCCGTAAACAGGGAAAAGAAATCTATATTCAGCCCTATCGCTAACGGAATTAATCCTAGTACCGTTGTGATGGCCGTAAGTATTACGGGTCGTAATCTGGCCTTTCCTCCTCTGGTAATGATTTCCGTTACTTGTTCCATAGAGACCAAGTCTTTATCGTCCAAATTCAAATCTACTTTTTTACGATCTATTAGAATCTGGGTATAATCCAATAGCACTACGCCGTTATTCACTACAATACCGGCAAGGGAAATAATCCCCATCATGGTCATCATAATAACAAAGGACCAGCCTGTGAGCATCAATCCACCAAACACACCAATAAAGCTTAGGAAGATGGCAATCATAATGATGAAAGGTTTGGAAATGCCTCCAAATTGAAAGATTAAAATCAAGAAAATTAATCCAAGCCCAGAGAAAAAGGCACCTACCAAGAATTGCATTTGCTTGTTCTGCTCCTCTATCTGTCCGGTAAAATCCAGTTTAATATCCGCTGGAAGCTTTTTGAAATTTTCCATTTCCTTTTGGATTTCGGCAACAATGGCACCTGCGTCGCTAAATCCTGGTTTTAACTGAGAGTATACCGTCACCACCCTTTTCGCATCCTTATGTTTAATGGCGCTAAATCCGGATGAATTTTGTTGAGAAGCCACAGCAGAAATTGGGATTTCCTTTATCTGTCCGTTAGCGGGGTCTCGGAAAATGATATTTTGATTGAACAGCGCACTTTTGTCATAGCGGATGTCCTCGTTGAATCGAATATTAATATCGTAATCCTCACCATCTATTTTGTATACACCTGCTTTTTCCCCGAATACAGATCTACGTAATTGTTGACCTACCTGAGCAACCGAAATACCTAGTTCGCCCGCTTTTTCCCTATCTACAACTACTTGCATAGAAGGTTTGCCCTTGTTTACGTCAATTTTTAATTCCTCAATACCCGCAATATTCTTGGTGTTGATGAAGTTTTTAATATCCTCAGCGGTGTTTATGAGTTCTGAGTAATCCTTTCCCTCTAATTCAATATTAATAGGATACCCCGCTGGTGGTCCTGCAGCTTCTTTTTCAATGGATATGGCCACTCCGGGATAAATACCCGTCAGTTCCTTTTGGATTTCTGCCCTAAGATTTTCGGTATCCAGCCCGTTACGGTATTTGTATTCCCGCATGGACAAGGTTACTTTGCCTCGGTGTGGCATTTCTGCCGAGGATCCACCGTCTGTCATTGGGTTACCTGCACCTTCGCCTACTTGGGAAACCGCGGATTCTACAAGGTAATTGTATTCTCCTCGGGTATATTTATCTTGATTCGCTACTGCATATACACGTTCTTCTATTGCTTTTGTTAAGGTATTCGTTTTTTCAATAGACGTTCCTTGTGGGTACTCTATGTATGCATATATTTCGTTGGGTTTGTTATCTGGGAAGAACTCTATTTTGGTCCTACCGCTAGTAACAGACATACCAAAGAGTACAAATACAACTAGTAACATGGTAAATGTAATTCCAAAATACCAGTACACGTTCCCACCTCTAAGCGCATGTTTTAAGCGTCTTTCATACCAATTTTCAAAACGTACCATAGCATTATTTTGAAAGCTTACCGCTAATTTTTTAATCGCATATTTATATACCCAGAAGAGCAGTGCAGTTAAAATCATTACGGTACCCAAGCCACGTAAGGGACCTCCAAATATTAGGATAACTGTGCCAAAACCTCCAAGGATAATACTCAACCGGATCAATTGTTTTTTGGTCAGTTCTTTTTCCCCTATTTCCATAAATTTAGACACCAACATGGAGTTCATAAAAATAGCCACAAAAAGCGACGACCCTAAAACCACCGACAAGGTAATGGGGAAATATTTCATAAACTGCCCAAATATTCCAGGCCATAGCCCAAGTGGAACGAAGGCCGCTACCGTGGTTATGGTAGAAATAATGATAGGAAACGCAATCTCTCCAATACCTTTTTTGGCCGCTTCCGTGCGGGACATCCCCTCACTCATTAAACGATACACGTTCTCCACTACCACAATACCGTTGTCTACCAACATTCCTAGCCCCATAATCATCCCGAACAAGATCATAGTGTTCAGCGTATATCCCAATAAATTCAAGATCATAAAGGACATGAACATGGACATTGGGATGGCAAAGCCTACGAAAAGCGCATTTCTAAAACCTAAAAAGAACATTAATACAGTTACAACCAATAGAATACCGAAAATAATATTGTTTACCAGGTCATCTACTTGGTTAAGGGTGCGCCCTGATGAGTCGTTGGCAATGGTGATATTTAGATCGGCCGGATAGTAATTCTCCTGTGCCTCCTTCACTAGTTCGCGCACGTTGTTGGCAGCTTCAATCATGTTCTTCCCCGAACGTTTTTTAATATCCAACATCACTACGTTCTGGCCAAATTCACGTGCGTACGTCGTCTTTTCTTTTTCGCTGAAAGTAATGTTCGCAATGTCTTTCAAGTAAATGGCGCCTTGTTCAGATTTCACGACAAAATCGTTCAATTGTTTAGGGTCTTCGATTTCGCCGATAATACGAATGGTGCGTCGTTGTCCTCCAGATTCAATATTCCCGGCGGACATGGTCATATTTCCATTGCTAATAGCGCCCAGAACATCTTGAAAGCTCACCTTGGCTGCCATCATTTTATAGACATCTACCGCAACTTCTACCTCTTTTTCTTGGGCTCCACGGATGCTAACCTCCTTTATTTGCGGTAAATCTTCTATTTCGTCCTGCATATATTCCGCGAACTCCTTTAGCTTTTCTACAGGATAATCTCCTGTGAAGTTTACGTTGATAATAGGAAAGGATTCGGAAAGGTTTAGATCAAAAATATTAGGTTCTACTTTGGCGTTGTTAAAGGTGGGCCAATCTTCACTTGCTTTTTCCCCATCAACTTCGTCCTTTACCTTTAATTTTGCCGATTCGACCGAGATTTCTTCATCAAATTCCACAGTAATAATGGAGTAGTCCTCTTGGGAAGTAGAAGTAATTTCAACCACATTACTTACGTTCTTTAACCGCTCTTCTAGCGGGTCTGTTAGCAGGCGCTCCACGTCTTCTGCCGTGTTGCCGGGATACGGCGTACTAATGTAGACTTTGGTCTCTACGATTTCCGGAAAATCTTCACGAGGCATAGCTTGGTAGCCCTGGTATCCTATCCATAAAAAGATGGCGATCATCACGTAAATAACCGATGGGTTATCAATAGACCAAGAGGATAATCCAAATTCTTTATCTGCGTTTTTCTTTTGCTTGCTCATTTTTTAGTTCGTAGTTTTTGTTCGTGGTTGTTGGGTCTTATACCCGTCACTTATTCTTTTTTAAACGATATTCTCGTCTTATGGCAAACCTCTTCAGGGTAAAGTATGAAACCAACTTCGTGAAGTTATCACCGGGCCAAAACTTAGTTTCTTGAAGAGGCTTATCGATTTAGTTGGTAGTTAGTTCATTGCTTAATATTTGAACATTCTGACCATCTTTTACACTCCTAGCACCTTCTTTTACCAACTGATCGCCGTCCGAGACACCTGATAAAATCTCAACCATGCTTCCCTGTGTTTTTCCGGTTACTATGATATTTCTTTTTACTACCGCTTTGTTTTCCCCTTTAATAGTCGTGGCAACATAAACATACTGCTCTCCATCAGCGTTTTCTGAAATTATACTTTGTGGGATGGTGATGGCATTCTCACTGGTATAATCGTTAAGGTTTACTCTTGCCGTAAGATTAGGTTTAATATTTCCTTTTTTATTGGGTACGGCTATTTCAACGGAGAACGCTCTATTGCCCGGGTTAATGAAATTACCGGTTTGGCGAACCTCGGATATAATGGTGTCTCCCAATACAGGAAAATATACTATGGCCGCTTTTCCTTTTTGTATGCCCTTTAAATGGCTTTCAGGCACATCTACAGTGATGTACATGTCAGAAAGATTAACAATTCTAAAAATCTCTGATCCAGGACCAGGACTTACTACAGTGCCTTGATCTTTGATGACATCATCTATAATCCCTGAAAAAGGCGCTCTTATGGTAGATTTTCCAAGTTGGCTCTGTGCTTGATTCACTGCATTTTCGGTTGCTTCATAGCTAGATTTAGCTTGGAGAAACTGTATTTCCGAGCCAATTTTCTGTTCCCATAATCTTTTCTGACGTTCGTACGTAGTTTTCGCCAGTTCTGCTTGTGTCTTTAATTGGGATACTTGACTGCTCATACCTCCATCATCAATTTTGGCTAAGATTTGTCCTTTACTTACCTGTTGTCCCTCTCTCACATAAACACGCTGAAGCGTTCCCGGCATTTCTGGGTATATAAGCACATTTTGTTTGGTGGCCACATCGCCCTGCAATTCTAGAAAATGTTCGAATCTTTTTGCCTGTACCTTAATAGTAGTTACCAAGGGTAGTCGTTCCTCTCCGGATTTTGCAGCAATGGCAGAATCCAATAATTTTATATTCTTTTCAAATTCTCGCTGTTTTTCCCCAATCTCAGTTTTCTTTGCCCTAAGGGATTCTAGGTTTCCTGTAGCAACTAATTCGCTTACGGATTGGCCTGTCTGGTCTCCACAAGAAGATAATAGCAACGTAAGGATGAATATGTAACTCGTATTTTTCAATGTAAATAGTTTTAGGGTTGCCATGTTATAGTTCGTTATTTAGTATGGTTTGTAATGCTGTTTTCTTATTAATGACCTCTACCATGCTTTGCAGGTACCCTTGCTGGGCATCGTAAAGCTGCGTTTGTGCCTGTCTAAGTTCAAAACTACTGGCAAGGCCTTCGGCATATTTGATTTGATTTTTATTTTCGATACGTTCTGCAAGGTTAAGATTATCCTTCGCGGTTCCGTATTGTTCAATGGCGAGTGTATAATTGCTTCTAGAGCTTTCCAATTGTAATCGTATCTGCTCCTCGGCTTCGGTCAATTGGGTTTTAGCTTTTTCCAACGCTATTTTTGCACGGGCCGTACTCGCACTTCTTTTTCCTGAACTGAATATGGGAATACTAAGATCTACCCCTACGATGGATTGCTCAAACCAATCCTGACCGTTATCCAGAAAAGTAAAGCTATCTCCAAATGAATTTGCACCGTAGTTTACAAATGCGTTTAATGTTGGCAAGGCTCTACTTCTGGCCAATTTCCATTCAAAATAACGTTGTTCATTTTGGTTCAATGCCAGTTTAAAATCAACATTGTTCTCCAATTTAAAATCACTCTCCAACAAAGTGAAATCGATTTGTTTTTGAGTCAATGCGTCCAAGTCTTCGGTCAGTTGGGTAGGGGCGTCAATAGCGATTCCCATTACCAGATTCAACATTTGTTGGGTAATTTCTTTTAATCGAATAGAATTTTTTAGTTGGTTCTGTACCGATGATAAGGTAATTTGTAACTGTTCCACACTTTCTTCGTCTCCAAGACCATTTTCAAAAATCTTGGTAGTTTCAAAAAGGTTCTTTTCAAGATTTTCAATGTTTTTCTCCAATATTTGAACGCTCTCTACTGCCAGTAGCACATTTCCATAGGCTTCCGTAACCGCTTTGCGAACTTCCAATTGGGTTTTCTCTTTATTGTTGGCGCTGTAACTTAGAAATGCTTTTGTAGCCTGTACACCTACAATGTAAGAACCATCAAAAATCTGTTGTCTTAAGGTAGCCGTAGCGTTTGCTGATTGGGGCGGTCCAAACACAATTGGCACGAAGGTATCAGGCCCTTGAACGGTTCCAGGAGGTAAAAATTCCGGAGGTAATAATATGGAAGGAAACTGACTAACGGGTTGTATCAGTTGGTTTTGATAACTAATAGCTCCTGTTATCTGTGGAAGGCCCGTAGCTATGGTTTCCCATTTTTGTTTTTGGGCATCCAGTACATCTCTATCAGCGTTGATGGCACCGTAGTTGTTCTCTAGGGCAAAGGCGATGGCTTCGTCTAGGGTAAACGTATACGTTTGTTCTTGGCCAAAAGACCAAGCACCTATAAGAATTACCAATAGCAAAAATTTCATTGATTGCATTTATTCTTGGTTTGAGTTGATGATGTTATTTAAAATTTTTCTACCGGATGGGGTTACAATGCCCCTAAGATGGTATTCTAAGAAGGAATCCATTAGTTGGGCCGTCGGAAATTTAGCTATTGGAAAAATGGTATGATCCTTAATACTTACAACTCCCGAAAAATAAATCCTTGATACGAAATCTATATTCAAGTTCTCTCTGTAAATACCTAACTGCACACCTTTTTTTACATTGGCCAGTACACATTCTTGCATTAAATCGAACTGTTTAAAGCGCATAGACTTATGAATCTTAGGATAGTATTTTTGGAGTTGATACTGGGGGGAAGACTTTTCATCCTTTAGATGCAGCATGGCAAATTTTTTAATCTCATAAAGCTCTGCTATTGGATTTTGACCCAATGCGCAAATATGTGCTATGCCTTCAGAAATAGTGCAAAATAGAGTCGACGTCGTCTCTTCTACTAATTGTGTCTTATTCTTAAAGTGGGAATAGATGGTTTTCTTGGAAATACCCATCTCATTGGCCAGATCGTCCATAGTCACACTCTTGAAACCTTGTTCCAAAAATAATTCGGTGGCTTTATGTAGAATGTTCTCTTTCATATTGGGAGGCAAATGTACAATAGGAAACGTTGAAAACAATAAAAGTTTCCATAGTTTTTTATCGATTTAACAAAGTATTAGGTTTTGTATTTCCTATGACGAATATCATATCGTTCATTTTTCGCAAAACGTTGTAAACCATAAAAGGTACCATTACGATTAGTACCATTATAGCTGGAATCTGCGTTATAGCTCGCCACTCTGGTTATTACGTCGCTCTACATAATTAGAGTATGCCTGCGCTCCTTCTTCTTTCCAAAATTGATCATAGTGTTTCCATTCGGAAAAATCGCTGCGTAACGGGTTACAGCTACTCATTCTTGGTGTTTTGTTAGATTTTTTGTTTTTGCTGGGACCGTTGCCGCCGCCAAAACCAAAAATAATTTTGGCAAGAACGAGTACTCCTACTGCTTGCCAATAACTTACCAAGGGCAAACCAAAAAGTTCTGGCATTAACCAATTCCATAAACGCATTACAATATATCCTACCAGAAAGGCGATGCCTATGCCCAGCAGGATAAAAAAGAATATTTTAAATCCTTTGGCCACATATTCAGCAGTTTTGTTTTCGACTTGTTTTCTACTATTTTCCTTGTCATCCATAATTGTACATTTTATAGTTCCTTATTAATTTCAATTTGTTTTGATAATATTGCAATAGCCCTGTGTCTTCTAGACATTAAGGTGCCGGCAGAAATTCCGGTTTCCTCAGATATTTCGCGGTACGTATAACCTTCAAAATCAACGGCCAGTACAATATCACGATAAACGGGTTTTAAGCCTATAATGGCATTTTTTAGCTTATTTTTTACTTGTGTTGAATACGTATTTATATCCGACTCATAAAAAATAGATGCGAACTCTGTCCAAAGTTTTTCCAGCTCATCGGCATCATTAATCCGTTCTTTTTTAGCCCGCATCGTATCTATAATTTTATTTTTTATCGACCGGTACACAAAACCACCAATATTGGCAATGGGCAACGATTCCGGAGGCCTCGAGAAGATCCTAAGGGCAACGTCTTGAATAATATCCTCTGCATCGCTCTCTGAGGTATGTTCAATTTTTGAGCGCACGTATCCCTTTAAAGCCTGGTATTCTTGTTTAAAAAAATGGCTGAGATTATTTCCTTGTTGCTCGGTCACCGCTAGGGATTGTTGGTTTGTCTTCAATACTAAAGACGATGATTTTATAATCTATTGCAATAAATTAACTTTTTTAGCCATATGGTAGACGGTTATACCAGCTATTTGTAACAATGGACGTATTTTTGAAAAAAACATGCTATGCATTCCATAGAACAATATCGCAGCCATTTTATCTCTTATTTGGAGTCCAAGACCAGCACTAAGGAACCAAAAAACCTATATGCCCCCATTACCTATATTTTAGAACTAGGTGGCAAACGTTTACGGCCTGTATTGGTTTTAATGGCTACCGAGGTTTTTGGAACCGACTATAAGAAAGCCTTGGATGCGGCGTTGGCCGTAGAAGTTTTTCATAATTTTTCCCTGGTTCATGATGATATTATGGATGATGCGCCTTTACGAAGAGGAAAAGCCACCGTCCATGAAAAATGGGATATCAATACAGGAATTCTTTCTGGCGATGCGATGCTTATTAACGCCTATCAATTGTTTGAGAATTACGATGGGGATACGTTTCGAAATTTGGCTCAATTATTTAGTAAAACAGCGCTTGAAGTGTGCGAAGGGCAACAATATGATGTCGATTTTGAAACACGAGAAGACGTTACCGAGGAGGAGTACCTAAAAATGATAGAATACAAAACAGCTGTTTTAGTTGCTGCTGCCTTAAAGATGGGTGGTATTGTAGCCAATGCTTCATTAAAAGACCAAAACAGTATTTATGAGTTTGGACGTAATTTAGGAATCGCTTTTCAACTCCAAGACGATTACTTAGATGCTTTTGGTGACCCCAAGACCTTTGGAAAGCAAGTGGGTGGTGATATCATTGAGAACAAAAAAACATTCTTATACCTTAAAGCGTTGGAAAAAGGAACACCAATGCAACGCAAAGAGCTTTTTGATTTGTTTTCCATCCAGCCAAAAGACCCATCGGATAAAATCAAGACCATTAAAGCCCTATTTGTTGAAACTGGTTCGGCAGCATTAACAAAAAAGGAAATCGAAGCTTTTACCAAAAAGGCTTTTGCCGTGTTGGAAGGGTTAAAGATTACCGAGGATAAAAAGGAGTTACTAAAAGTTTTTGGAGAGAATCTAATGCGCAGGAAGGTTTAAAAAACCCTCCTTAACAAAGCTTTTATAAACGGTAGTATTGGACTTCCCATCATATTTCCTACATCTTCTGCGAAATTGGTTTCCTCGTCCAAAAATTTAAAGACTTGCTGCGGGGTTCTTTTCTTGAACAAGGTTTCGAAAATATTATAACCTTTGGCATTGTCCTTAAAAAGTACGTCTATAAACAACATGTCGTAAAACCAGAATTTGTTCTTATAGCTTAAACTGTCCAACGGTTTTCCGGATTTAATATGTGCCACCAATTTGGGTGTTTTTTTTGCTGTACTTCTAAAGGTGTAGCCGGTGCTAGGTTTTGCCCATCCACCAGCGGTACCTATATACCGCATGTTTTTGGAATGGTGTTCTTTAAAGTCATAGGCCGTCATAGGTATACTTCCCATTTCGGTATCCGTTATTTCGTAATCGGAACAATCGAGATTATGTTCCAAATAGTCTTTGATTGCTGTTTCATACTCGGCTTTAGGCAATAAATGCTCCGAAAACAAGGTGTATTCTAAAAGCGCTTCGTTTTCGGAAGTAGGTAATACGTACATAAACCTGGTATTCCCTTTTTGTGGTATGGAGAAATCCATATAGGTAGCCTGATCGGCATCAAAAACAGGTTTGGTCGTCTTTACGAACCATCCTATAAAATGTTGTTGCAGTACAGGATAGGTAGTCTGGTGCGTTGCCATATTATAATTGAACAAGCTATTAAAGACCTTGTTTCCGGTAAATGTAGCATTTGTGGTTGTTATGTTTACGAGCGTACCGTTATCCACCACATTAGTAACATGCGCTTGCTTAAAGGTGATTCCATCGTGTCCTGCCATACGGTTGAGAATCGAATTGTAAAAATCGATACCACGGATCATTTTATAGGAATAAGGCGCAATAGGATACCTTTTTGCAAATTTCTTTCCTGCAAAGTAAATATGGTGCCACTTTTTATGAACAATGGCGTCAAACTGTCCTTTTCCCTTTTCCCAAAAGCACCAGGTGCGGTCATTGGTTTGTTTTACATCTTTGTCCAATACTAGGATAGACTTGTCAGCAAAAAAACCATCATCCATCATACTGTTTAGTAACATGAGACCTGCTGCACCGGCGCCAACAATAATATAATCGTAATGTAATACGGCCATCCATCAAAAATAGCGATTAATAGTTGGTTTTACTGTTATTTAATACGTATCAGATAGAAAAACTAAGTATTATATCTTGGTGAAAAGTAAAATTTGTTTCCTATTACTGTTCGTATTTTAAAAGAGAGTTCAGCTTTATATTAGAATACAACTACAAATTAGGAATATTTAATTTTCCCGCCACCGATTAACTGACGCTATTGGTTCAAAACCACTTTTTGGTTTTGTATATGTGCTCTTATTTCTAGTTTAAGGCTAGCTTCTTTTTTCGAGGTATCAAAATCACAATCCAGGGTAATCGTATTCTCTCCTGTTCTTAGGATAGCATCTGACAAATCTACTTTTACAGAATCTATTATTTTCCAAGTAGCATTATATAAAATGAATTCGTTACCGTTACGATAGGAAAGGGTTTGTCCTTCTTTTAATGCAAACGGAATTTCAATTTTCTTATAATTGTTTAGTTCTATGACAATGTCGGTAACTTTACTATTGGTTGCCGTTAGACTAAAATCTACAGTTTGCTCCTTTCCTTTATTATCGAACTGAAACTTTGAATATAGCGGTTCTCCGGGTTGTCTGACTTTTTTTGTATGCTCAAAGATTTCTGATTGTATCTCCTTCCAGTTCCATTCGTCAGTACCCACTTTTTCAATTGAAAATTCTTTTGTGTTATCTCGCATTACTTCTTTCTGCGCTTCGGTAAAGGAATCTGAAATCCGTAGTTTTTCCCAATCTCCGATCAGCTCTAGTATTTTATCTGAATTCGCATTTCCAGCTACGATTTCTAAATCGGCCACAAGGGCATACCCAGCATCGTACCCGGCAGATCTGGCCAACATCCACTCCATGTCTTCAATACTTGTTTCTGGGGTCATTTTAAACCAGCCCAACATTCCGGGCATAAAATTTCGCTTAAAGTAGGCTTGATTGTTAAAGCGATACTCGACTTGACTTTCACGAAAACCAGCATACCAAGGTTCTCCCCAATTCATACGACTATAAATGTGCCAGAAAAAGTGTGTGGTTCGGCTGGCATCAATAATGAGGTGGCTTTTTAAATCGTCCGATAGGTTATTATACCAGGTATACGGCATTAAAGATTCCCCATAGGTGCCTAAGCCCGTAGAACGATTGCCCTCTAGGCCATCAAAGGATATTTGCCGTAATCCGGTTTTGTTGTACAGGTCTGCCAAGGTTATTGACATTTCTTTAGTTAGGTCCGCATCGGTTAAAAACACATTGTACGGATGGTCCAATAGCTTGGAAATGGAATCACCTGCTTTATGGGGCATCACCTTGGTCTCAAATGCCCCACGTTGGCAGTCCAATAAGCGCCATGGAGCTGTTTCTGAAATACCTCCGTAACGTATGAGTTCTTCACCTAACATTACCGTTTTTAGACTGTTGTTCTCCATTTGTTTAAAATACTCGGGCGAGGCAATGAGGATTTCGGTAGCGTTTTTATCAATATCGGTAAGGATAACTGAACTACCCACTTTGGCAAGCCTTTTATCTGGCACTGGAGTAACATAAGGGTCGTTGGTATGCACAAAATTAGAAAGACAATGGGTTCCTAACTTTATGCCTTGTGCTGCTGCTTTTTCCACGCAGGTTTTTAGTCCGGCAATACCGTTTGGGAACTCTTCTTTGTACAATTCAAAATGGCCCCAGCTCTCAAATGTTTTACCATAGTGATATAGGTATTCCAAGCCTGCTTTTTTAGTCAATGCCAGCGCATCATCGATAGTAGTTTCTGTAAATGAAGTGATGAGGTATGCTGCTGCGGCATTGCGGTTGGTTTTTACCCATTCGCCATCTATCTCAGGATGCGGTAGTCCTTCCGCTAATTCAATGGCACCTATGGTTTCTAGGGTGGCCGCTTCATCGCTGCCAAATAACGCTATTTTAGAACCTATGATACCGCCGTCGTCGTATGGAGGTGCAATAATCTTTTCATGGCCAACATCCGAATAAATCCTTTCTTTGCTTCTATTTCTGGTATAGGCTTGTAGACTGCTCCCGTTTTTTATAGGCATGGCCGCTTCAACCCTATATAATACGCTACCGTCAGATTTTGGGTGCATATCGTTGGGATTCTCTTCTTTGAAAATATCAAAAGCGGGCATGCGATCGCTTTCGTTCCAAGGAAACCCTCCTAGGGTCTTGATATTCAAGGATTGAATGCCAAAGGCAAAAACGTCATCACGTACTACACCAACGGTTTCGCTAATCGTTTTTTCAATGGACGTAAGGTATGGCCCCCAAACAATTAGTTCAACGCTATCCATGTTTGTTATGGATTGTAGTTCAAATGTAAGATGTGTTTCTTTTTGGGTTATTTCAACGGTAGCGCTAATATCGTTGTCAAAATCTAAAATGATGCCGCCATCTATAGCTTTTGCATGTTTTGGGGCTATAATCATATTTGCTACCCTAATGGACAAGAGGGGAACCAAGCTATCTTTAAGAATATAATTTTTCTCTCTTTTTACATCTGTAAATTCTGTGAATTCTCCTTTATCGTTTAAAGCGATTTTTAAGGAAGGGGTAGCCAATGTTATGATTGTTTTGTCTGTTTGGTCGGAACAGGAAAATAAGACCAAATTGATTAAAAAAAGTACTACTATTATTTTTCTCATTGATAGATTTTATAGTCGAAAGGGTTCTTTGTTCGTTTCGGCACCTTGATCGGCAATTCATTTGAGCATCAATCTACGAAAAATTCTATTTTATATCTCTCGTTTAAATAGTTCGTTCTATTATGTATTTGAGTCCAACTTCGCTAATAAGCTTGTATTTTAGCCAAAAATATTTCGTATTATGACCCCCGCAGAGGAAGACTATATAAAAGCGATATATCATTTAGGAAAGGACAGGAAGGCTTCTATTTCGACCAATGCGATTGCCGGTAAAATGGACACCAAACCTTCCTCTGTTACAGATATGGTTAAAAAGCTTTCCGCTAAGAATCTTATAACCTACAAAAAATATAAGGGCGTTTCCTTAACGGAAGCCGGCAGTCTTTGTGCCTTATCCGTTATTCGAAGACAACACTTATGGGAGGTGTTTCTTGGGGAGAAGTTGAATGTTGCCAAGGAGGAAGTAGCAGAATTGGCAGAACAATTAAAACATGTAAACGGTGGACAGCTTTTAGATAAACTGGATGCGTATTTAGGGAGCCCAAGAAGGGGCTTTTTTGGGCAATCCATTCCGTACAAGGATGGGAAATTCAAAAGAATAGTCAAAAAACTACTAAATGAACTAGCGCCGGAAATGAAAGGCATATGTGTTGGTGTACATGATACATCGACCGGGTTTTTAAAGTTTTTGGAGAAGAAAGGAATTGCATTGGGAGACACGATTTACGTATTGGAACGAGAAGAGTTTGATGGTTCTATGAAAATAGCAATCAATCATAAGGAAATTCAGATATCGGACCAAATTGCTTCTAATCTGTTTTTGGAAGTCATGGAAGATGAATAACAACCACGGGGAATTTTTCTTATGGTTGGAAATTTGCGCCCCTAACAATTGGGATATCTCAGAATCTATTCGAGTGCACGTACTATTTTACGCCGAAATAAGTTATTTAAAGTAAGTGACAACAACTGGGAACGAACAAATAGGAACGTGGAACGTTTCTGAGCAAAAGGGTTGTCACAAAAGAATGTGCTAATGAACAACAAAAAACGACATTGGATTTGGAATTTGCTAGTGATCTTAACGGTTACCGTATGCGCATGGGCCTTGGTTATGCATTATAAAAATTGGGTGAGCGTAAAAGCGAATCAGATACAGGTAAAGTCAGGTTTTTACAGTCAAACGGTAAATTATAAGGACCTGGACAGTGTGGTTTTTGTAGCGCGATTGCCACCTATGCAACGGTTAAATGGTTTTTCTGCATTGGAAAAGGAAAAAGGTGTTTTTAGGGAATTTAAAGACTCGCTAACAGACAAAAAAGTATATGTTTTTGTAGATAATATTTCCCAACAAAAAATAAAATTGGTGTACCGAGATTCAGTGAAGTTATACCTGAACTTAGCAGACTCGGTTAAAACGTTGAATTTATACAACAGTCTAGTTCCTGCGCTTGGCACCAGTTTGGAAGCACCCAATTGAAGTCAAAATTCCTTGGCTTTTATCTAAATCATTAATTGTAAAAGATTGCCTGTATCTGGTATACTAATTGCTATATTGGATTTAAATTTGTACTATGAAATTAAAGAATTTGCTTATGATTATTGCCGTGTTAACAGTTGGGGCTGGCGCCGCCCAGCATACCTTGCGTATGGAAATTAAAGGAGTTACATCTGCCGAGGGAAAGGTAAGTGCCGCCCTCTATACCGATCAAAAATCTTTTTTAAAGTTTGATAAAGTGTTTAAGGCGGTTTCTTCAAAGGCGGTGAAAGGTATTACAACGCTCATCGTTGAAGATATCCCCGATGGTGACTATGCGGTAGCCGTTTTCCATGATAAAAACGGGAATGGAAAACTCGATACCAACTTCTTAGGTATACCAAAGGAACCTGTTGCGTTTTCCAATGCAAAAATGAAAACCTTTGGTCCCCCAAAATTTAGTGAATGCGCTTTTAAGATTAAAAAAGATACCGAAATCACCATTCCCTTTGAATAAAATGGTGTTGCGAAAGGCTTGGATGTGGTAAGCCTACCAGGAGTTTAGTTATTTGTTTTTGGCATACCCAACAAATGGGGGTTTGTATTTATGACCGTTTTGGGGTGATAGTGTATATTTGAAGAAAAAGAAAGATGGTTCTATTGGCACAATTTATCGGCGCACTTTTTGGAATGACCGCAATTATATTCGGGGCTTTTGGAGCACATGCCTTAAAGAAAATAATGACGGTAGAGCAGTTGTCCAGTTTTGAGACCGGTGTAAAATATCAAATGTACCATGCCTTGGTGCTATTGATGCTCAGCTTCAATATGAATTTGGATACCTCCTTAGAAAAATACATGGTGTATTGTTTTATTTTGGGAACCTTTTTGTTCTCTTTTAGTATTTATGGCCTTTGCATTAGTGGAGCAAAAGGGAGTAAGTGGAAATTTTTAGGTCCAGTTACTCCCTTGGGTGGCCTTTTCTTAGTTGTAGGTTGGGCCATGCTGTTGTATTCTTTTATTCAGAATTATTTCTAATACCTTAAGTACATGTTCCCGTTAATGGTATTGAGCCGTAAAGTGTTTTTCCCTTCTGCCACGGTACCTGATATTTCCTGACCAACATGACGATTCTTAAAATTAAACTGTAGTTTTTTATCCGCATAAATATCTCCGTGAATAGTTTCGGCTACGATGCTGGTATTGTCCATTCGTAAATCTATTTCGCCGTTTATTGTTGTTAGGTTCAACGTCCCCTCATATGCTTTAATGCTTATGTTTCCATTGATGAGATCCGCGGTAAAATCACCTTCAATACTATCGGAGGAAAGGTCGCCGTTGATACTGCTTATTTTAAATGTAGCATTCTTGGGCACATATAGGGTATAGGTGAAATCATACCAGTCACCGGTATTGTAGTATCTTTTTTTCTTGTTCGGATTATTGTTGTTCCATTCCTCTTGGAACTTTTTAAATACCGCTTCCGGTTCAGAAACAATACTGATTTTATTCGAGGTTTCTTCAATCTTTACTTCGTAGGAGTCTTGAAATTTTCCATCTTTAGTGCTAATGTCTGCCTTAAAATAGACTTGGTTTTTGTCCCAAGTAGCAACTTTGATGTCCGATGCAAATTTCACCTCCATAACTATATACTGGTCCTTATAATCTATATTTTTCTCGATTATTTTTTGTGCATTGCTCGCCATTGCAATGAGGCTTAACAGTGCGATAAGTATCTGTTTTTTCATGATTGTTCGTTTTTTGATGATGAATTTAATTTTCTGATGTGGATTTATTGTTTTCTAAGATAAATGGTGCCATTGGTAGATTTTAACTTGATAGCTACCCCACCGCTGTTTATGCTTCCTTTTATATCCCGGTCAGAGAAAGATATCAAGCCTTCTTTCTGTTTTCTTTCGATTTCGAAATTGGAATAGATATCCCCGTTCCAAGAGCTAAGTGCTAGGTTGGCATTCGTTTTCGCTGGAAGCGTAACATCTATTTCTCCATTTGTAGTACGAATATCTATGGGAGCGTTTTGGTTAATTTCTTCAAAGGTTACAGTTATGCCATGATTTAGGGAGTAGGCGGTTACGGCACCCGTAAGATTGCTTAACACCAGTGCTCCATTAAGATTGGAATTGGCTTCTACCTCGCCGCTGAAACCTGTTATGGTTGTTGTTCCGCCCCAAGTATTCGTAACCGAGATATTCTGTGATTTTGGCAAGTATAAAATGGCCTCGCCCGATTTACGAACATTTTTTACAATGAGGTTGTTTCCAGAGACCGTAACATTGAAGCCCACACTGGTATTGTCTTCTCCCGCATCTCCCAAGAGTCGCAAGCCCTTTGCTTTTTCTGGGATCGTTTTAGGATTTTTTAAAACAATACGTATGTCGTTTTCGTCGTGCGTTTGTACGGTTAAACTTGATTTGGATTCTATTTTCACCCATTCTATACCTTCAAGTGATTTGGAGTAATCGGATTGTGCTTGCATATGCCAGGTAAGAAAAAAGGCGAAAAGGATGACTGTAATTTGTTTCATGATTGTTTGTTTTTTGATGTGTTTGTAATTATTTATTTGATACTTAGATTAATTCGGGCAATACCCGGTTGATTTCTTCTTTTACAAAAGGCTGTGTTTCCTCTAGTTGTAATAGGCGTTTCAATGGCCCTGCTGCTTTGCTTGCTTGTATACGAACCAAATTTTGAATTAGGGCTATTTGTACACTAGGATCTTTTTCGGTTGCCAGGGCTTTTATAAATGCGGTTTTCACGGTTTCTGAATGTGCAAAAACAGCAAGTGCTTCCACAGCCGTTAGGCGTACATTGGTGTTTTCGTCCAAGAACATTCTATCGGCTAGGGCATTTATTATTTCTTCATCCGGTTCTTCAAATGCTGTAATGAGGTTTGCCCCTTGTATACGCTTACTTGCCGATTGATTTTCCAGCAAGGATATCATTGCGGTTTGTTGTACTTCCATAGTTTTGTTTTGCTGTACGACCAGGGCATCATTGGCTTGTTTCGTATTTGCATACCTGCCCAATGCAAAAGCTCCTGCAAGCAGTGCAACGCTTGCCGCTATCTTTAGGAAATAGGAATAACCTGTCTTCCCTTTCTGTTTGGTATATCGTAAAGGTTTCAACCTTGGCGTTTTACGCTGTTCCTCCGCTAAGGCCTCAAGAAAAGTTTCTTTTACTTTTTTAGAGGGCAGTTCTACAGCTTCTGTTTCAAATGCCCCAAAAAGTGCTTGCAATTGCTCAAGTTCTTCTTGGCATTCGGCACAGGTTTTTAAATGGGAAGCTACCTTGGCATGCTCCTCTTTACCCAGCGTATCGTCCAAATAGTCATGTAGTATGTTGGTTACGTGTTGCATGGTTTATACGGTTTTAAGATATACTGTTTTCAATTTTTGAATTGCCCTGCTCATCTTTGTTTTTATAGCGCCAGGGGTGCTACCTACTATTTCTGCTATTTCCTGATATTTAGCACCGTGAAAACGATGCAATATGATTAGCTCTCGATCCGAAGAAGGTAAGGCAGACAAGGCTTTTTGTAGGTCGGAGTAATCGCTCGGGTTTTCCTCTTCTACCAATGTCAACCTATAGGCTACATTACTTATATCGTCATGTTGTTCCTTATTTTTTCTAAAATGTGTTTTCAAGCCATTTCTTGCTATCGTGAACATCCAAGAGATGAAATTTCCACCTTTATAGGAGGTTCTATATTTTATTAGTTTATAAAAGACCTCTTGCGTAAGATCTTCGCTTAGCATTGTATCTCCACACATTTTATACAGAAAATTATATACATGAATGTGGTGCCTTTCAAAAAGCACCTTTAGCAATTCAAGGTCGCCCTTGGCTACGTTTGCCATTAATTCCTCGTTCGTAATTTCCTTCAAAAGGAGCTCTTTTAGTTGGTGTTCAATACTATATAGTCCGGAATGTACAAAAGGTTACAAGTATCTATAAAAAATTTGTATGATACTAGCAGATTTTTGCTACCCAATGCCAGTGCCTAGATGATTTCGAGGTGTATAAATAGATACGTCCCCCTAAGTTGTATAGGGGGATGTAAATATGAAATAGGCTTTTATTACAGGTGTTACGAGTTTCTTATTTCGCGCTTACCTCGGATGTAAATTGTTTGATAGCGGTGTTGGGCTCCATAATCGTATACCCTTTCCAGAATTCAGGATCGTAGTTGGCCATGTAGGTAGGAAGCACTTCGTTATTTTCGGTGAAGTTGGTAAATGTTTCCTTGTTGATTGATTCAACGTCAAAAACCACAATTTCATATCGGTTTCGGGCACCGAACGCTGCATCTATTTTTAGGTGCAATTCGTTCTGTTTTCTTCTTCCTTTTACATTTTTATTTTTTTCAATGATCTGCACCGGTCGTTTAAAGCCAAACCGCTCTGCCGATAAGACATTTAGATATTGTAAATCGTACAGTCCGTCATTAGACTTGTTGAACAATATACTGCCTTCTTTAAGGTACACATTATAGGAGATTCCCAGTAGCTTAAAGTTTTTTATGGATTTCACATTTTTGAACTCCATTTTCACCAAGGCAAAATCATCAGCGTTTATGTATAATTTGCCTTCATATTCCTCGGATCTTTTTGGGGTAAAGGAAATTACATATAGAGGCTTATCGCCTATATAGGTAAAATCTTCTAAGGTGAGGTGGTATCGGTTTGGCTTCCATATTACGTTATAGTCTGTATCTTCAAAAACCGGTAGTGTATTGTATAGGTCGGTAAGGCTGGAGCGTTTCCATTTGGCAAAATTTTCTTTCTGTCTTTCCTTTTTCTTTTTCGCTTCTTCCAGTTGTTTGTTTACCGCTGCTACGTCTGTAGTGTCAATAGCAGCTTCATCTGTATCATAAAAATCTTCTGCTTCTACTTTAGTACCTATAAGACCGGATTTCACTTTAAAGTACGAATCTGTTTTTACATTCTTTTTGATGATATCGTTAAAGCGCTTTTCTAGCTGCTCGTAGTCTATCTCCGTACTTTTATCAAAGAGTTTGGATGCTTTGATTATGCTCAATTTCTGCTGTCCTTCTTCTTGGTTGCCATAGAAATCGCCCAACATTTCAGAGTAGTAGCTATCACTTTTTGGTACTGTGCTCAATACACTGTCCAAAAATGATTTATTTAAGGCGTCAATAGTAGATTCTTTAATGCTATAGTCTGTTTTAAGGACCCTATTCTCATCGGACTGCCTAAGAAATAAGCGTTTTTTAGAGAGCTCCTTCCTATAATTTTTTTCAAGATTTTCCTGAGCTATCTCCACAATTTCTTCTGCGGTAAAATTCTTGTTAGACACAATAACCTCCCTTAATTCTATGGCCTTAGGGCTAAGTAAAATCACATTTTCGGTAAATTCGCTAATTGGCTTGCCCAAGGATTCATAGCCGATACTCGATATAAGCAGGGAGTCGGTCGCCTGTATCGATTCGTTCAAAAGAAATGTAAATTGACCCTCTTCGTTTGTGATTACCCCTTTGTTCTTTAGCTGAACAGTGGCATAAGGGATGGGTTTTTGCGTTACGCTATCGAGTATTCTAGAACTAAGGCTCTGGGCTTTTGTGTTTATAGTCGATAACAGAAAAGAAATAAGGCTAAAAAGAATAAGTTTTCTTTGCATGGGTGGTTCTTAATTATTTTCAAACTAACAAATAGCTCGCCAAAGAAGCAGCAGGTTTTAGATTTCTTTAGGAGGTATTTATTCTTTATTTAACGAAAGCATGGTTTATACACCAAAAAGACGAACAGATGGCAAAACTGTTACAGCTTACGAACGGAATACGATGTTCAAAAGTGAGTGAATTATTAGTGACAGCCGCAATCGTCCTGTCCGCAACTTTTAGAGCTGGATTTTTTGTTGCTAAAAACTGATTTGGGAATAAGGAATTTAGTTGCCAGATAGGCAGCAGCCAAGAAGACAGTAACGTAAACCAAAACCTGTTGTAGTAGCTCCATGGATTTATTTTAGTAATTGGTATGCGATTAAGGCTACAATATAGGCGAAAATACTCATGAACACTAGTTGACCTGCTGGCCATTTCCAAGAATTTGTTTCGCGTTTTACGACAGCTAACGTACTCATACATTGCATGGCAAAGGCATAAAACAATAAAAGGGATATTCCCGATGCCAAATTAAACAGTGGTTTTTGGGTTACCGGATTTATTTCAGCGGCCATTCTGTATTTTATGGTCTCATCTTCGTCACTGCCCACACTATAAATGGTGGCCAAGGTCCCAACAAATACTTCCCTAGCAGCAAACGAGGTTAAGACGGCAATTCCAATTTTCCAATCATAACCTAACGGGCGTACAATGGGTTCAATTCCCTTGCCCATATATCCCATATAGGAATGTTCTAATTTATAACTCGCTATTTCTTGGTTAAGTGCACGTTCTTTTAGTTCCACTTCTTTACGGGCAAGCGAATCGCTAAATACAGAAGGCGCCAGTGGTTTACCTAATTGGGAATTTGTAGCAGCTAATTCGTTAGCATATTCTTCCAACTTATTTTGAACGTAGGTGTCGCTATTGGGATTTAATCCCTTATCGGCAACACTTTGGCTCACGATATTTTCCGCATTTTTGAATTCCTCCGAAAATCCATTGGAGCCCAAAAACCATAATACAATAGAAATCGCCAGAATAATCTTTCCGGCGCCAAAAACAAAGCTTTTGGTCTTTTCCAAAACGGTATACCCCACATTTTTTAAGAGCGGTAACTTATAGCTGGGCATTTCTACCACAAAGAAAGACCTGCTTTTTATCTTTAGGATTTTGTTGAGGATTACTGCAGCAAGTATGGCAGTTCCAAAGCCTATTAGGTAGAGCAGCATAAGTGTCAATGCCTTGTAGCTTAGTCCTAAAAATGTCCCCTCTGGAATTACAAGGGCAATGATGATCAGGTATACCGGAAGCCTGGCCGCACAAGTGGTAAATGGTGTTACCAATATGGTGATGAGGCGTTCTTTCCAATTCTCTATGGTTCGTGTTGCCATCACCGCAGGAATAGCACATGCGGTACCCGAAATAAGTGGCACCACACTTTTACCGCTAAGGCCAAAAGGGCGCATTACGCGATCCATAAGAAAAACGACTCGGCTCATGTATCCGGATTCTTCCAGCAGGGCGATAAAAAGAAAAAGAAAGGCAATTTGAGGAATAAAAATGACGATCCCGCCAATACCGGAAAGAATCCCCTCTGCAATCAAGTTTGTAAAAACCCCTGCCGGAAGTGTGTTTTTTACCCATTCGGTGGCCGATGCAAAAAAGCCTTCGATGAGTTCCATAGGGTATTCGCTCCATCCATAGATCGCTTGGAAGATGGTTAATAGGATAATAAAAAAGATAAAATAGCCAAAGATCCTATGGGTAAGGATTTTGTCTAAACTCGCCCTAAACCCTTTTGCGGCGTTGATATCTACTCTATAGGTTTGTTTTAGGATGCCATTTATGAATTGATACCTAAGTATCGTCTCTTTTTGTTGCAGGCGTTTAAGCTCCGATTTTGATTTGGTGCTAAATGCTGAGGTGTCCTGTATCAGTTTCTTTTCAACGGGCATAAAGTTAACGTCCTGTGTAATCACCAGCCAGAGTTTATAAAGATCTTCGTTCGGAAACGTACTTTTTAAATTCTGAAAATAATCCGGTGCTATAACATTGATATCAACATTTGGTTTCTTGGATAGGCTTTTATAGTCAATAATCAACTCCTTAAGTCTGTCTATGCCTGTCCCTTTTCGGGTACTTACCAAGGCTACTTTTGATTGTAGCTTTTCTTCCAGGAGTGTAATGTCTATGCTTATTCCTTTGCGCGACATCCTATCGGCCATGTTAATGACCAGAATGGTGGGTATCCGTAAATCTTTTATTTGGGTAAATAAGAGCAGGTTCCGCTTTAGGTTTTCTACATCTGTTATGACGAGGGCTACATCTGGGTGGTCCTTGTCGTTTTTGTTAAGCAGTAATTCCACAGCAACACTCTCGTCCAAAGACGTGGTGTTGAGGCTATAGGTTCCCGGTAAATCCAAAATGTGCGCTTTTACGCCTCTTGGAAGCTTACAAATGCCTTCCTTTTTCTCTACCGTTATGCCCGGGTAGTTTCCCACTTTTTGGTTGAGTCCCGTAAGTTGGTTAAAGACCGATGTTTTTCCTGTATTGGGATTGCCAATGAGCGCTACATTGATTTGTTTGCTCATACTACTAGGTTTTCGTCAATGAGTTCTAAGGCTATTTTAAAAGCCATTTCGCGTCGTATAGCAATATGCGAACCGTTTACGTTTATATAGATGGGGTCGTTAAGGGGAGCTACTTGCACCAATTCGACCTCATTCCCCGGTAAACAGCCCAGTTCCAGCAATTTTATGGGAATAAAATCTCCGGAAAATTCTTTTATAATTCCCCGCTGTCCGCGTCTAAGATGTGCTACGGTAAACTCCAATTTTTATTTAGATTGATTTTAAGTAAGAGCAAAAATAAGGGAAATATTTTAAAGTGAATAGGGAAACATTGAAAAATGAAGGTCGCATTTTGGAGTGTTGGATTTTATAGTTAGGTATCGTTTTAGGATGCGACAATTCAATGTTGCTAGTTAGTCCCACCAACCATTTCTTTTCCTGATATAGACGATTTGCCCTGTGTGATAAGCGGTGTGGGACGCCATATTCGCAATCTCTGAACCCCAAGCGCTCAGCTGCTCTTGCGTTGCATTTGTGGTCAGCTGCTCCCATTCGGTTTGTACCTTGTCCAGTTTTAAACGCAGCGTATCCCACTCTTTGTTTTTATACACGGTAAAGGTTTCCTTATTTTCTCCTCTAAAATCTGTAACTACTTCACCTTTAAATGCTTTTAGGTTCATTTCGTTCCAAAAAATCAAATGCGAAACCAATTCCGCTATCGAATGATTCTCCGTACTATCTTTCCATTGGGTTTGTGCAAGGGTAAGTCCGTCAAGTGCTTTTTTGGTGGGTACGAACCACGATTGGTCTGTATGGGTATTTTTTAATTGTTCTACTAGGATAGACTTAAGCTCAAGTTCTGGTTTGGGGTGCTCACCACAGCTCCAAAGGCCTATGAGCAGTAGTGTCATCCATATAAAGTGATCGTGTATTTTCATCAGTCCACATTATTATTTTTTAATATGGACAGATCTTCCAAGAGTTTTTGAATATCCTCTTCTTTGGTTCCATCATAAAACCCCCTAATCCGTTTTTGCTTATCTACCAGTATAAAGTTCTCGGTATGTATCATATCAAACGGTCCTCCGTCGCCATCTGTTTTAACCGCTAAATAAGACTTTCTGGCAAGTTCATAAATGTCTTTTTTGTCACCGGTAACCAAGTTCCATTTTGCATCTATTACGCCTTTCTCAAGTGCATACCTCTTAAGTTGGGCAACAGAATCTATTTGTGGGGTTACAGAATGGGAGAGTAGCATCACCTCAGGGTCGTTCTTGATTTTTTCTTGTACGCTCACCATATTTTTGGTCATAATAGGGCAAATGGTAGGACAGGTGGTAAAAAAGAAATCTGCAATATAAATTTTGTCCTTGTACGTATCTTGGGTAACGGTCTCCCCGTTTTGGTTGGTCAAGGAAAAATCGGCTATTGTGTGGTATTTACGAACATGCTGTATTTCTTGGGCCACTAACTCTTGGTTCACCATAGCTGGAGAATATACTTTTAATATCTTTTTAGGTTGAAGTGCATTGTAAAATAAATAAACAATAACTGCCGAGATACCTAAAAGTACCAACCCCAACAACTTAAACTGACTTAAAAAGGAGCGCATCTGTTTTTGTTGTAAAGGTACGGCAGGTAGGGGATTCTTTCAAGTTAGATACGACTAAACGCTGCCAAATTATTCTTAAAATAATAGAACGGTTATCGGTTTCTTTTTTTAAGCGGTCGTAAAAATGTACTTTTGTTCGTTTTTAATTTTGACTACAACAGAATGGATCCCATTTTTATAAAAATCATACAATTCTTTTTAAGTCTTTCCCTACTTATCGTGCTGCACGAGCTTGGTCACTTTATACCGGCAAAGCTATTTAAAACAAGGGTTGAGAAATTCTACCTTTTTTTTGATGTAAAATTTGCACTCTTTAAGAAAAAGATTGGTGGTACCGAGTACGGTATCGGCTGGCTTCCCTTGGGCGGTTATGTGAAAATATCCGGAATGATAGATGAAAGCATGGATACCGAAGCCATGAAAGAGGAACCAAAAGAGTGGGAGTTTCGTAGCAAGCCTACCTGGCAACGGTTGATTATAATGTTGGGCGGGGTAACCGTGAACTTTATTCTCGCAGTCGTTATATATATTGGCATGGCATGGTCCTACGGCGACCAGTATATGACCGCAGATAGTTTAAAGGATGGTTTTTGGGTGACGGAGAAAACCATTGGAGATAAACTGGGCGTACAGACCGGGGATTTAATTTTAGCGGTAGACGGTGAAAAGATAAAAAAATTCGGGGAAATTCTTCCCGAACTGGTAACGGGCAATACCATGACCGTTCTCCGGGATGGTCGCACGTTTGAACAAGAGATACCGGTAGATTTTATTGCAACGCTAATCGAGGATGAGGATAAAATGCGGTTTATTTCTTACAGGTTTCCCTTTGTGATCGGAGAGGTGTCGCCCGACTCTGAAAACAAGGATGCTGGACTACTGCCCGAAGATGAGGTCGTAGCCATTGGTGGCACGAGCATTTCCTATTTCGATGAAGCTAAGTCGATTCTTGAAAATTACAAATCGCAAAAAGTAGATTTAACCATTGTGCGCGATGGGGATACCCGTATGCAGATCCCAGTAATGATAAGCGACACGGCAACCATCGGAGTTCGTCCTGGCGTGTTAAGTTTTGAGGCTATGCAGGAAAAGGGACTCCTTAAGATTGAAAAGGTAAACTATTCTTTTCTAGAGTCGATTCCCGCAGGTATAGACAAGGGGGTTTCTACGCTTTCCAATTATGTAGGGCAGATGAAGAAGATATTCAATCCTTCTACAGGCGCATACAAAGGGGTAGGTGGTTTTGCAGCTATTGGTGGGTTGTTCCCGGATACGTGGAACTGGCCCGGCTTTTGGAGTGCTACAGCGTTTATTTCCATTATTCTGGCTTTCATGAATATCCTCCCCATACCGGCGTTAGACGGGGGACATGTTACTTTTTTACTGTACGAAATGATTACGGGAAGAAAGCCTAGCGATAAATTTTTGGAGAACGCACAAATGATAGGATTCTTCTTATTGATTGCCTTGTTATTGTTCGCTAATGGCAATGACCTTTATAAAATGATATTTAAATAGAAAATGACTTTTAATTGTTTGGCGTATTTGAAAAAACGATTATATTTGCAGCCGCTTTGAGTGATTAAAGCGGGTTATTTTCCTCCTTAGCTCAGTTGGTTAGAGCATCTGACTGTTAATCAGAGGGTCCTTGGTTCGAGCCCAAGAGGGGGAGCATCAAAAGCCGATCGTTAGATCGGCTTTTTTGTTTTTGGTAGGTTCCTGTGAACTACCCTTTGGTAGAAGACAGTTTATCGGTATCGGTATTTCGCAAAAGATTAAAATTTGACGCTGAACTGATTTTGTCTAAATGGTTGGTGCGCTTTAGTGCGCATAATGAATTTAAGGGTTAGCAAACGGTGTCATCCATAATTTTAAAACTTTAGTAAACTCACATACTTCTTTTTCATTGAGTAAATGCTCAACCTTAAAAGTTGCTTAAATGGAAGCACAACCTAAGATAAAAAACAGGGTGTCTTTTAGATGTCAAAAGATCTCAAGATACCACTGGCCTGGGTTAACATCACTTTTCGTAGCGTTCACAACAATTTAATGGCGACCTCTTTTTGATATACTACCTTTAGCGTGGAATGAAGCAACTATTGAAAACTAACATATCCCTACAGATGCTGACTGTTATAGTTTTACTATTGAACAGCCTCATTAGTTATGCTCAAAATTCAGCTCCAATTGCCACCGATGATACGTATAGGGTAGGTTACAATGTGACAAGAACCATCACTGCCACAAATGGCATTTTGGCCAATGATTCCGATGTTGATGGTAACGCAAGTTTACAAGTTCGTACGACCCCAATAACCGACGTGAGTTCAGGCAACTTGATTTTAAATACCGATGGAAGCTTTACCTATACCCCAAACACCAATTTTATTGGCACGGATTCGTTTACCTATCAAGTTTGTGATAACGGTCTGCCAAGCGAGTTAATTTCACAATTCGATTTTGATACCCCTACGCTTACCGATGCAACGGTTGGGCCAAATGCTACGGGAATAAACCCCAATGCGGTACCCATAGAATGCGGGTTACATATACCTAGCGGGTCCACAGGTGGAAATGTAGGTCTCGATTTCATTATACCCAATTCAGGGGGCATTTTTAATTTTACCAGTTTTGAAATTGCATTTGAGTACCGAGATCAAGAAAGTCAGGCGAGCTTAATAGAAGGTGGTAATTTTAGACTTTATCATGAAAGGCCTAATGATTTGGGCGTGTCTATAACTGTTATTCGTGGTGATACCGGCGCACAGCAAACCTACACACAAAATCTTGGTCCTTTTTTAGCGGGCAATAACTCCTATTCGGTAATTTATAATGAAGTTACTGGGGAAGTGGTCTATGATGCCAATGGCACGGTAACCACCTTTCCAATGGCCCCTCCTTTCTCTCCTTTGAATGCAGGGCTGGCCACTGATATAACTGTAGGTCGTCAATTGGATAATGGGGGCCGTAATTTTGCCTCTTTCTGTAGTATTCTTATGTATGATCGCAGTGTCCTTTGCGATACCGCTATGGTAAACTTAGATATTAGCGCCACTATTATCACCAATAGGCGTATTACCTATCGGGTTAAACCCAATTAATATAGTGCTTGTACATTTTTTATGTAGCTTTAAACTAATTCTTAATCAGTTTTTAGCCCCATGAGAGTATGTTTCCTATGCTTTATTCTTTTTTCAATGGTAAGTCAAAGTAATGCCCAGAACCAAAAACGAGTCCGTGATTACGGTATCGAGATCGGTGTTTTAAAACAAGGAAACTTCAATACAATAACCGATGTGCCCGGAGTACGCGTAGGGCATACAACGCTTATTGATGGAGACGATATAAGAACCGGAGTCACTGCTATTTTGCCCCATGCGGACAACATTTTTCAACAAAAAGTACCTGCAGCCATTTATATTGGCAATGGCTTTGGAAAACTTGCGGGCTACTCCCAAGTAAAAGAACTTGGGAATCTAGAGACACCTATTGTTTTGACCAATACCTTAAATGTTGCCACGGCAATTGATGCAGTGGTTGGCTATACACTGGACCAACCTGAGAATAAAAACGTTCGTTCTATAAATGCGGTGGTTGGCGAAACCAATGATGGGTATTTGAACAATATTCGAGGGCGTCATGTGACTAAAAAAGCAGTTTTAGATGCGATTGCTAATAGTAGTGGTGGACGCGTTCAAGAAGGAAATGTGGGTGCTGGTACAGGCACCGTTTGTTTTGGTTATAAAGGCGGAATAGGCACCGCCTCTAGAGTATTGCCAACAAAAGCGGGCGGGTATACCCTAGGTGTCTTGGTACAGACTAATTTTGGTGGTGTCCTTGAGGTAAACGGCGTGGCCGTTGGTAAAAAACTAAACCGCTATTCCGATAGTTTTAAATACGAAGCCGATGGTTCTTGTATGATGGTGGTGATGACCGATGCTCCACTTGAAAGCCGCAATTTAGAACGCCTTGCCAAACGGGCAATGCTGGGCTTGGCAAAAACAGGGGGCATTGCAAGCAACGGCAGTGGCGATTATGTAATCGCCGTATCTACCGCTGAAAGTTGCCGTATTCCGTATCGTTCCGAAGAACAACTACAAACAGGTACGACCTTACGAAACGAGGCTATGACCCCACTCTTTTTAGCCGTTATTGAAGCCACGGAAGAGGCTATTCTCAATTCCTTGTTTGCAGCCGAAACCATGGTTGGCCGCGATGGTCATACGATTGAAGCACTGCCTAAAGCACAGGTAGTACAATTGCTGAAAGATGCAGGAAAGCTGAAAAATTAAAAACGGTTAGCATATTCCAAGGTCACGTTAAGTATTTAAATAACGTAAGAGTGGAAATGAAAAAGCCTGTCCTTTGAAAGATGTAAGGGTGTTTAGAAACCCCGACTATTCAAAAGCCATATCAGAAATAATGCAGCTTTTTTTTGGTTACGGTACCGACAAACTTTTTTTTAAATGGTATTCTGCCAATCTAGTTTAGATAACTTTTGCTATCGCTATTTTTTAAGATTTCGTCATAGCATATTTTACAGTATATTTATAGGATAAGAGCACAGCAGGAATGATAGAGAATCTTAAATCGATGTTCAGTCAAATGAACGACCCTACCAGAAATATCGCCATGGAGCATATACAAACAGAATTTAGATTGGATGCCACTACTCCTATTTATCGGGATTGGTTCATTAGGGGAGAGATACCTGAGCAATATCAGGAAAGAACCGTATCCATGTTCCAGAATCTTCTTAGGCAACAAGAATTGCGGACAAGGGAGATCTTTGTTCATCTTTAGTGTAGCGATCTTCTAAACATCAAAAAACCTTATTTTTTACTTCGTATTTCAACTTATATAGGGCTTATATCCTGTATTTTCCTGTTTTAAGGGTATTTAGCTATGCTTCAACCTCAGTATTCCGTTCCTCATTACATTTAAATCTATTGTGTTAGACTTATTAGAATAAAGCCTCGTGGGTTTTTAGAAGAAACCATTGGCAATAGTGCTGAATAGTTTTTAAGAAAGGATAGTACCCCTTAGTGCAGTTAAGTTAGTACAAGGAAACTTTGTTTTTCGATTACATATTATCGCTTTTTAACAATTCGTCTACAATTAAGTACCGTTCATCCTAGCGGGGTAGGGTTTGGCATAGTGTTGGGACTTTATAGTTGGTAAGTGGTTGACGCGTAAGTAAGTAGCGGCAACCTAGTTTTAATTTAAAATCCTAGTTTATGAAAACAGTTCTACTATTAAAGGAAATTTATACGGAAGGTTTCAAAGACCTTGGCCACTACATAGCAAAGCGATATTTCAAATTTTTCGCATGGTTCAGTTTTATCATGTTTGTCATCGTGCTCTATGCATTCATTTACAGAATTTCAACCGGGTTTGCGTTTGATTAGACTCTTTGGCGAATCTGTAGCGTATAACAGCATGTGTACTTTTCTTATACGCTGTCCCGATTCCTATCGGGAACGGTGGGGAAGCATCAAAAGCCGGTCGTAAGACTGGCTTTTTTGTTTTTGCTAGGTAGGTATGACACACTGGGTCTATGTCTTTACATTGTGAAAAACGGAACCGATGTTACGGGGGAGCATCTGCCCCTATAGTTGAGCGACTGTTATACTACTGGAATTCTGCAGTTTGTAAATTCACTTCAAATGTCAAGGACTGGAAACAGCTACCCGCCTGCACTACTAATAGTAGGGATAGGAATACCTATTCGGAATCTTTATTTTGTATTCCGATTGCAGAAACGTAACCAGGTCAATGAGTTCCTGTACCGTCATTACATAGTTGTAATTCTTCATTTTGGAAGCGCCTGCATCGGTGGTTGTGGTCGTATTATTTTGGGAGTAGGGCTGTGCTATTTTGTGTGACGGGTGAATCACGGAGGTCACCAGCTCCCCGTAGGTTTTTTTGCTGGGAAGTTCCCCTCCCAATTGTATGTTCAGGTTATCGGGTCCTCCCTTCCATTCAATTCCGGAAATGCTATGGCATTCGTTACAGGATAAGTTGGTAAAGGCGGCCTTTCCGCGTTCTATATCGCCTTCGGGCAAGGCAAATCCACGTGCTTCTTCGTTGCAACTACTTAACAGGATGCCTGCACATAGAAGAAGAAATAGCTGTAGATAGGTAGATAAGTTCCAGACGCTGTTAGTTTTAGTGTTCATCATGTGTTGTTTTAGGTTCGTATGTAATGTTTGTCCCAAATATAAGGTGCTGGAAAAACACCGAAAATGACCTAGGTCAGCAGGTGAAGTGGTTTGCACATGGGAATAGTGGATTTTATCTTATCTTGGAGCTCAAAACCGAAATCATGCTAAAGTTAACAACACTAGTCTTCGTATTTCTACCGCTGGTACTTTGTGCCCAAACATCCGAGTACACGGTAAACTCCTACTTGGAGGAAGGAAACAAAGCCCCGAATACCCATTATATAGGAGAGGCTTGGCTGCATAGCGTACTACGAACGGATAGTGACGAAAATTATAACATTACCAAAGCCACATTTAAGGCAAACTCTACCTTGGATTGGCACAAACACACGGCGCAGCAGGTACTCCTAATCATAGAAGGGGAAGGCTATTACCAGGAACGGGGAAAAGAACCCGTACGCATAAAAGAAGGCGATGTGGTCACCTGTGCCCAGGATACGGAGCATTGGCATGCCTCCAGTAAAGAAAGTGACGTGACCTACTTGGCCATCTATAACGGCACCACCGTCTGGACCGAAGTGCTTTCCCAAGAAGCCTATGATGCAGTGGGGGAGCAGTTAGCGAAGAACTAAAGTATTTGGGTTCAAAAAGAGGGTTACAGTGGATATCGGTTTCACATACGGGAAGCAAAGAAGTCCAGTGAGACATTCGCCCTACGCTGTTTCCTTGCTAATTTTTTGGGCGAACAACCGTGCATTTGTGCTGTATCGCACATTTCTTATTTAACGATGGTAATCAAATCTGAGTTTTCAATACGTGCTCCGTTTAAACTGGTGGAGGTCGACACCGTCTGTGTGCCACAACAGCGTTCACTTTTACGTTCGGTAAGTTCAAAAGCTAAGGTATCTACCATATCTTCCGATAGTACCAACTCATATTCCTCCATACCCCGTTGTAAAAAAAACTGCAGCGTATTGGTATTTTCATCAATAAAAACGGCCTGTTCTTCGCCATCTGCACTTCTCAGCACTACATTTTCCGGATTATAAACGGCCGTACTCCCAAATAAAAGATTGGTGCCCGAGGCATCGACTACAAGAATTGTTTTAGCCGCCAGATCTAAACAATCGTTACAACCCTCATCGCAGGCCGTAAAAAGACCCAGGGCCAGGACCCCGAATACCATCGTTTTCTTTAGGCGCATCACATACTTTCCAATAGTTTTCATAGGTAAACGTATTTTTTTAAGAATTACACAGCGCTATTTCTTACCGTAGGATAGGCATGGGGAAGACTGCTTTACCGACCCTGTAAAGGTACCGTCGGGAACCTAAGGCCATCCTATATATGGTAGGAGATAAAACACTATAACCTCTTTTTTGTTCCTAGGCCCATTATTTTTCTAAATGGACCGAGCTGTACTTTGGTTAAAACAAAAGCCAAGTACACCTCATCGGCTCTTCTTGGGGGCAACGTGCTACACGTATAGTACAACCGTACGTTCCTGCGAAATCACCAAATGCTGATTTCTAAGAAGGTTACAGCAGGTGTACTATGTAAATAGATGTTGAAATGATACAAAGGTTGCGTTACCGTAGGGCTAAGGGGTTGTATCGCTTAAGTTTAGCGATGCCATATCCTGTTCATAGATAGTTAAAAACGGCAAGTCGGATCACCCATTTCAAAACGAAGGTCGTTTCCGCTATACATGTTGGTCTATGAGGATGGCATTCCCATCCGGGTCCAGTATCGTAATACTTGCAGGCCCGGTAGTCGTTGGGTCCGCTTCGCGTTCAAGGGCTATCTTGTTGTCTTTAAGTCGTTTTTGGATATCTCTTACATCGTCAAAATCTTCCAGTTTTTGTGCATTTACGTCCCATCCTGGATTAAAGGTGAGGATGTTGTTTTCGAACATCCCTTGAAATAAGCCGATCAGGGAATCCTCATTTTTCATGATGAGATAGTTTTTCTCCATATCCCCTGCAAAAACCGTAAAACCGAGCTGCTCGTAAAATTGTTTGGAAGCTTTAATGTCTTTAACACTAAGGCTTATTGAAAAGGCGCCTAATTTCATAGTTCTATATATTTAGTTAAACAATGATCGTGTTGCTGTTCCGCGCATCGCAGATAAGCCAAAACCCTACAGTATGCCCTAGGTGCACATAGCTTTTATCCCTGCACCGGTGTAATCTGCTACTTGTATAGTGTTACAAAAAGACCGGAATACGATAGGGTGCTCTCTAAGATACTCATATCTAAGGATTTAAAAAAATAGTATGCCTTTGCTTCACTGTGGCACTTTCCTTCGTTTTTAGCAGTATTGCATGTTACTCAACAGCAGCCAATTGCGACGTAATCCATGCATCAATTTTTTCTTCCAACAATACTAAGGGCAAGCTACCGGAATTTAGGACTTGATTATGAAACTCGGTAACACTAAATGCATCCCCTAGTCTAGTCTCTGCCCTAGTCCGTAATTCCCTAATTTTTAGTTGACCAATTTTATAGGATAAGGCCTGTCCCGGAGTCGCCATATAGCGTTCAATTTCAGCGATTACCGACGCTTCGGATTCCGCCTCGTTATCCAGGGAATATTGAATCGCTTCCTCTCGTGTCCACCCTTTGCTGTGTATTCCGGTATCTACCACCAATCGTATGGCACGGTGCATTTCCATACTTAGCATGCCAAAGTATTGAATAGGGTCTTCGTAAAGCCCTAGTTCCTTACCTAAGGATTCCGCATATAAGGCCCATCCTTCAACAAAAACCCCCATGCTTTCCGGATGCAAGAATTCTGGTAATGCGGTGTTTTCTTGTTGTAATGCTAATTGATAATGGTGTCCGGGAATGGCTTCATGTAGAAATAGCGCTTCATCGGCATATTTGTTATACGTTTTTACATCAGGAATGGGTACATAAAATATACCTGGCCGCGACGCATCTTTGGTTCCGGGCGTATACTCTGCACTTGCCGACGATTCTCGAAACGCTTCGGTTCTTTTGACAACAAAATCGGCCTTGGGTTTCAAATCAAACACTTGATTTAAGGTCGGCATAATTCTTTCCTTGATGCTATTAAAATTACCGAGTACCTGTTGTGGGTCAGTAAAAGGCATTTGTTCCGGGTCGTTGCGCACAAATTCAAAAAATGCCTTGATATCTCCGGTAAACCCTATTTTATTTTTCGCTTCCTCCATTTCAACTAAAATACGGGCGACTTCACTTTTCCCTAATTCGTGGATCTCATCGGCAGTCATGTTTGTCGTCGTATGTAACTTAATAAGGTACCTATAGGTTTCTGGTCCATGTGGCAAGACCCCAATACCTGCCGTTGCTCTACATGCGGGAAGGTATTCATTCACCAAAAACTGCTGCAGCTCGGTATATTTCGGTTTTAACTTCGTAGTGATCATGGTACGATAGGCCGTAGCAATTCGCTGGCGCTCTGCTGCGTTTATTTTTTCAGGAAGCGCTAAAATAGGTTTGAAGAATAAATGCTCCTCCACTGGGTTGGAGATAAATTCATCTAATTGTGGTATCATTTTTTGGGTGAGCACGGTGGGCAGGACAATGTTTTTGGACATGCCTTCTTTTATCATGGCCATAGCCGTATCCAGAAAGGCAAGGTAGTCCTCCACGCGTTGCAACCAATTGTCATAATCTGCTGCGGTAGCAAAAGGCTGCACGCTCCCACCTGCCGCTAGTTGGGCCACGTATAAATGCAAGGACTGAATTTGAAAAAGCGGCATCAATTCAAAACTGGGTAAGTTATAAATGGGGGACGCCATGGTTACTAGGGCATTATTTAGGCCCTCTAGCTTTACTTCACAATCCCATTGCATCACCTTCATGCTCATAAGGTCTGCTTCAGATAGTGTGATGGTGTCAATTTCCTGTAACAGATCTAAAAAGTGGGAGTAGTTCGTCTTCAAGTCTTGTTGATAGGCATCGGAGATATAATTCGCTATCTGATCATCGTATGCACGATTCCCTCCTTTTGTGGCTTCAATGGGATTGATGCGATTCTTGAAGCTTTGATACTGGCTAAAAATGGTATCAATCGGGATTCCTTCTGTTGTTTGCGGGGCGGATGTTTCCTCCTTGCAGCTGAAAGTAAGTAGTAGCAGTAGGATGACTAGTAGCGGTCGGTTCATTTTTTTATGATTAGATTATTTGTAGTGGATTTAGCACGTTTATTACTTTCAACTTCTTCAATGTTTTGTTAGTCTAGGAAAGTACAACGGTTCGTGTATGGTACCGTAGCATCCTTAAAGGACGTTGTATTTTTTAGCAGTTCCTTTTGATTTCGCTACTGGGTATTTTTCGCCGTTCTTTTTTATTTTTTCGAATATGATGTCTTTAATATCAAAATCATATTTCTCAGCTAAGAGAAAAGAATAAGCTAGTACATCAGCTAATTCTTCTTTTACTTTTTCTTTATCGGCTTCTTCATGAGATTTCCATAAGAAGTTCTCTAACAGTTCACCTGCTTCAATATTAAGTGCTACTGCGAGATCTTTAGGGTTATGAAATTGTTCCCAATCTCTTTCGTTTCTGAATTTAATCAAGGCTTCAGTTATTTCTTTTATGTCACTCATGTTTTAGTTTTTCATAATGAAACACAACGCTCAGATATGGCACGTGCCTCTGGGTTTTCAAATATCGGGAATGTTTCTTTTGTTGCGTTTCACTATCAGATAATTTAGGTAAGGCATGAGGTATATCGTTTGGTGTGCGGCGTTCTAAAAATCTGAACGGTGTTCCTCAACACCTTGTAACAAGACACCTGCAAATAGCTACTTAGAAGGTTCAGCTAGGTGTCGATCAAAGTATTCGATTATCTTGCCAAAAAGGTAGCTATCGTAATGCTGCTCACGGCTCCATCCATGTGTCGCACCTGGTGCAAAGGCAAAGTCGAAGTCCTTGCCCTGTTTAATCAGTTCTTCAGCTAACACGGCCGTCGTCTTGAATGGTACCACATGGTCCTGCATGCCGTGGATGAAAAGGAGTTTATCCTCTAGATTCGATGCATAGTTGAGCGCTTTTCTTTCGAAGATTTCTGGGTGTGTCTGTGGGCTACGAACAATCGCAACGTCGTCCGTGCCAAAGAACATTGGGTCAACAGCTGCCGCTGCAGCAACACCCACCTGGAACAAGCCCGGCTTCATCAACAGCGCATAAACTGAGAGTGTGCCACCGTAACTGCTGCCCCAGATGCCGATGCGATCGGGATCGACATAATCCAGTGACTCCATGTAGGCAACGGCACTTGCATAATCTTCAATATCCTCGCCGGCAAAGCCAAACAGGAACTCTTCACGGAATGCCCGGCCATAACCGTTGCTACCACGTGAATCCACCTGCACGATAATATATCCCTTCTTGGCCAACAGCTGCTGTACTAGGCTGTAGTTACCGGCCCAGCGGTTCCTTGCTGTATTCGAATACACGGGACCAAACAGCACTGGATACTTCTTGCCGGGCTGCATGTTGGTAGGTTTCAGAATCCTGGCATGCAGCGTGTAGTCATCTACAAGACTGGGGAAACTAACGTATTCCGCAGCCTCCCAGGTTTGCTCCGTGAAGGCGGGCATCGGCGAGTGGGTTACTCGCGTAGCGACACCACCCTCGCTGCTTACCACGTAAAGCTCGGGCGGTGATGTGTCGTTGCTGTGCATGAATACCAAGGTCCGGCCATCCGGTGAGGGGTAGCCAACGTTCCGGCCAGAAAGACGCGTCACCTGCTCAGGGTCGCCACCGGACAAATTCAGGCGATATACGTGTTGTTCGTAAGGATTAACGCCGTTGCCTGCATAAAACAGTGTATTACCAGCAACAGTCGGGGAGGACAGCACATCGTAGGACGGATCTGTCAGGAGCTGTGGATTATTTCTAGACGGTGAGGCATCAATCGTATAAAGGCCGTAACGGTCACCCATATCGCTTAAGAAAACTACCTTCTTACCATCCGGATGCCAGGTAGATCCAAACGATGTGTACATGCGGCTCTCACGAACACCTCGCCAAATCTCGCGCAGTTGGCTTTCTCCGGGTGCCACGACAAACAACTTACGTTCAACCGCCGTGTCCGATGCGGTATCAACCAGCAGCGCACCGCCAGGTGACCAGTTGAAGTCGATGATCTGGTTGGCGTGTGGGTCTGGCAAATCGAGGTACATAATGTTACCGTTTTCTACATCGAGTAGGCCAACCCTGCGAATCTCGTTTGGATCGCCCGGGTAACTTCGGCGTACCTCGTTGGGATTAGTTTCGGCAGCGAGGTAATCCGGGAACGGTACCTTTCGCATCTCTCGTCGGTCTACGACGTGAAACGCGATTGTCTTTCCATCCGGGGACCACTTGTACTCTGGCCCACTCCAGATGCCTGGACCGATTTCACGTTCCGGTCGGCTGTAGCGCCCCTTCTGTAAGCTCGAGAGACTGGCGATGCCGATCTCGGTGAGTTGGCGATTCTGTTTGGAAGGGAAGTCAGCAAGCCACAGGTCACCGTTTTGTATATACGCCGCTTGGTTGCCGCTTGGCGATAAAGCCAGGTTATGTGCACCTGCCTTGACGGGCATAAACTGGATGTCGTCTCCTTGACTTAGGGAGGTCTGCCATAGGTTGTTACCTCGGAGGCTGATGATTGTGTTCGCGTCGGTCCAGACAATATCGCGAACTGACGCGGATGCCGTATTGGAACTGAGGCGTATTTCCTTCCCATCGCTTGTGGATACCCAGAGGCCACGCCCAGGATTTCCTGGTTCACTCCAGGAAAAGGCGAAGTGTTCGCTGTTCGGTGCCCACTCGGGTCGGGAGGGGGTTGTTCCCGTCAATTTTGGCGTTGCGAACAGGTCATTAAGCGTGAGCTCACCTTCCTGAGCTGTGACTGTGACGGGCATCGCCATCAGTAAGCCTGCCACCACCCATATTTGCGAAAAATAGTTCTTTTGCATCCTTTTGCTTTAGTAACTGTCAAGTAAAATAATCTTATACTGCTCAAATAGCGCTCTCGCCATTAGCGAGTACGGTTTTTGAAGGTCTTCCAGGTCGGACTTTTTAGTTTTCTTATCATCTCTTCCATGGCGTATAACAACTGTATATAGATCATTAATGATCTATGTATCTTTTATGTGCGGAACTAAGATAAGAGATTTTCTGTATGCTTTAGGAAGCCTTAGGCTAAATGGTCATACAATTAATACTTATCACAAAAACAGAGTATCTTGATCGCTTATGCATCTAAGCTGGTCATCACAGGCTTAACTTGCTTGTAAAAGCTTCAATACGCTTTGCATCATGGCGTGCTGTTAAGGGGACCTAATATGCGGTACCTAAATTTTTCAGGGATTTACCTTCGAGTTGTTTACAAATTGCTTTTTCTTCTGTTACACCGAATGGTAACTGCCAAAGGAATAGGTGCCTAAGGGGATATCCCCGCTAACACATATGAAAATTAAGTCTTACCTTGAGGAAAATCTTTTTGTGAGCACAATGCTATGAAACCAACCTTTTCAACGATTCTTTTCCTGTTGCTTATTGGTACTTTTGTAGGTAGTTCCCAAGGCTATAACGTGCATTCCCATAATGATTATGAGCAAAATGTACCTTTTTGGAAAGCGGTATCGGCCGGTGTGGCTTCGCTGGAGGCCGATGTATTTTTGCAGCATGGAAACCTACTCGTAGCCCATGAGCCAGAAAGCACTACCGATGCTAGGACCTTGAAAAGACTGTACCTGGAACCCTTAAAAGAAGCGCTTGATCTAGGACTGCTAAATAATGCCCCCCTACAAGTTTTGATTGATATTAAGTCCGAGGCAGTACCCACCTTAGATGCACTGATTGCAGCATTACGAGAATATCCAAGCATTATACAAAGTACCAACCTACGCCTTGTAATTTCCGGTAACCGGCCTGAACCTTCGCAGTATGTGACCTATCCGGATTTCATCTCTTTTGATTATCAAAGTTTAGCACCCCTTGAAGATGCTAGTATCCTTAAGAAAGTAGGTTTGATCAGTTTGTCCTTTAGGCGTTTTACAGATTGGAACGGTAAAGGGAGACTGACAACGGAGGATATGGGACCTATCGCTGCTGCGGTTAAAAAAGCGCATTCCTTTGGTAAACCATTTCGGTTTTGGGCCACCCCGGACTCCAAGACCGCTTGGAAGGCGATGGTAGACCTAGGGGTGGACTATGTAAATACAGACCATCCTTATGCCTGTGTTACCTACGTACATTCCTTACCGAAGCGGGTCTATGAAAACACCAAGAAACGCCCTGTGTATGTTCCCTTGTTTGAAAGAGATGGTGCGGAGGAACACCCAAAAAACATCATTCTTATGATAGGGGACGGAAACGGTCTGGCCCAAATTTCCGCTACGGCCTTAGCCAACCGAGGGTCCCTTAGCCTGACACAATTGAAGCATATAGGCTTGGTAAAGACACAATCCGGGGATGATTTTACAACAGACTCCGCTGGGGCGGCCACTGCCATGGCCACAGGTGTCAAAGCTCATAATAGGGCCATTGGTGTAAACGCGGACGGAGTACCTGTAACGAATCTCGTAGAACAGCTATCCGGTGCCGGTTTTAGGACCGGAATAATTACCACAGATGAAATTGACGGGGCCACCCCAAGCTCGTTTTATGCCCATCAAAAAGATAGGGCCATGACCAAGGCCATTCTAACGGATTTGAAAAATAGTAGCCTGGACATATTTGTTGCGGCCAAAGGCGCCGACACGTTAACCCAAAATACATTCTCCGGTTTTAACATGGTAGCCGATCTGGAAAGCATTAAAACCACGAGCACTACAAAAACGGGTGCATTTTTCCCAACGGATACGCGTCCGGCCCCATTGGACAAAGCTTTGAAAAACGTACTTTTTAATTTTGGACAGAAAAAGGCCCCTTTTTTCCTCCTAGTGGAGGGCGCAAAAATAGATTCTTATGGCCATGACAACAACATTGGCGGCCTGCTTGAGGAAGCACTCGCTTTTGACAAGGCTGTTGGCGAAGCCATACAATTTGCGGACAAAAACAAGAACACCTTGGTGATCATAACAGCAGATCACGAAACAGGCGGACTCACCCTACCGCAAGGGAATGTAGCGAGCGGCATTATTGAAGCGGATTTCACTACAGATGACCATACCGGTATTTTTGTCCCTCTTTTTGCCTATGGGCCACAATCACATACGTTTCAAGGCACATTTGAAAATACAGCGGTGTTCGATAAAATAGTAAAAGCCTTGAATACGACCCCTACAGCGAAGTGATTTTTCCCGTAAAGGGGAAACGCGACTACAAGGTCAGTAAGAATTCGATTCCTAGATAATTAAAGGGTTAAATTTTAGTCGCTAGTCTAGTACACTTCTTGTTTAAAGATAGTAATTAGAGAAATCATATGGATTTAGGCGGTACCAAGCTTATACCTCTTTGGTAAGCGACATGAACCCTTATGTTGAAGGTTCAATGGGGTAGTGCAAACGCTAGTTTAGGATTTTCGATAAAAAGTAAATCGATCTGTTCTTTGGTAAATCCACGTTCGTAAAGCTTTTGCAACAATACCTCCGAAATGGTCCGGTAGGGGCTATCGTTACCATTTTCAAAGGGCGCTAAGGAATGTTCCCCGTTATCGTTCACAACGGCCCAACCATCATCATGGGATAGTAACAGTTTGAATAGTAGCCCATGTTCCCGAAGGGTTACAATCATGGCAACATAGTCGTCGATCCTAGTTTTACTCACCCCATCCAAGCTGATCCATAGTCCTTTTTTGGCCATACGTATACGTTCCTCCTCTTCCCCATTTTGCGCATGGACCCAAATAAGCCTATTAAAATCAAAATTGTGCTCCTCGACCAAACGGGCTTGGGATGCCATACTGGCGCCATCTCCAGTATGGACCGCAACAGCCATTCCTGTTTTTTTACTTAACAACAGCCCGGCCCTGAAAATCTTTTGCTCTATGGCATCCAATGTTCCCGTGCCTACCCCCAACTTAATGAAGCCTGGCCTAATTCCTGTATCTGCGATCCCTTCTTGCCATTCTTTATACCATAGGGCTGCCAAGGAGTTTACGGTTTCGTCCTGGACAATTTCCGGGAGATATTTTTTATCCACCGCCGCATAGTATCCCGTATTCGTGACAATATGGAGGCCGGACAGTTCTGAAAGCTTTTGTAGAAGCCTTACATCTTTGCCTATATAGCTTGGCGTACACTCAAAAAGGGTGCTATAGCCCAAGGATTTAAGATGGTTTAGATACGGCAAGATTGTTTTTATGGCCAGTTCCTGGTCTTTAAAAGATTGGTTGGGGCTAAGGGTGCCATCAAAATTGGTAACCATATGCTCATGTACCAAGGTTTTCCCCATTTCGCCAACGGCGAGCTTTCCTCTTACCGTCATGATATATCGATCCTCCTGTCCTTGAACACAAAGACAAGACAACAACAAAATCGTACAGAGACCAATGCTATATTTCATACCTATTTTTAATTTTCCGAGGTTGTCGGTTTAGTTGAAACATCGTACTGCAAACAGCTACTCTCCTACGTAGCTACACCAGCGTTGCTTTTGAGGGCGGTTGGTACGGGAAATTACGTTCTTTATACTACAGTAAGTTAAGGATATATTTTAAAAGGCAACCAATGCTGACCTTTAGTACCCTGGCACTTTGCTGCCTAGGTAGTGTATCGTTAGTGGGCTCGGTATAGCCGGCTTTGCAAACCCGTTTGGTGCCTTGTCAAAATTCTAATCCTGAATCAAAAGTCATTGTTCTTCCATAAATAATAAGACCAATCAAAGGCACTAGAATAATCCCTATCGTGGTTATTGTTGATTTGCGCTTACTATGTAAAAAGACATCCGTAGCCCCATCATCGGTGATGACTATGGGAACGAGTTCCCGTTTTTCTTTTTTGAGACCATAAAATTGATTTTCTTCCAACACAATCTGTTCAAAATAGAAAGTTTGTTCTGCGCTGGTTTTCAGCTTAACGCGTTGTTCTGATTGTTCCGCCTGTAAAAGACCGACGGGATTCTTTTGATAGACTACACAGCTCTGAACTAGTGTAATTGCCATGAAGAAAAGGGCAATGGTGTGAATTGAAGTTTTCCCTGTATTCATAATACCATGATTTTTGATTCCTATACCTGGTCATGGGGGAATATGTAACGGTTCTATGTGATGTACATCCGTATAGTTTCTTTAAGATAAGAAATTTACAACACTGAATAGCCCAAAATTCGAATATGTAAAGCTTTGACGCCTCGCCACGGTGTTGGAAATCTGCCGCTTTTCTGTGTTCCGGGATTCAACACTTTAACTGTTCAATACGTCCAACACCCGTTCTGGGGTAAAGGGCAGGTGCCGTAGGCGTTTGCCCGTTAGCCGTAAAAAGGCATTGGCAATGGCTCCCGCCACCATGGGAGTCGCGGTTTCGCCCACCCCTTCCGGATGCTCCGCTGAGGCGAGGAGCACCGTTTCAATACTATCGGGCACCTCTTGCATACGCAGGAGTTGGTAGTCGTCATAATTGCGTTGTTGCACTTGGCCGTCCACCACTGTAATCTGTTCTTTGAGCACCGAACTGATGCCCATGATTACACCGCCTTCCATTTGGGCTTTTACATTATCCGGTTGTACGATGACCCCGGCATCCAAGGCAATCCAAAAACGGTGCACTTTAATTTGGCCTGTCGTATGGTCTACCGAGATTTCGCACACCCCTGTACCCAAGGAACCGTGCTCCACAAAGGCAACCCCCTTGGCGCGGCCTTCGGGCATTGGGGCGTCCCATTCCGAGATTTCGGCCACTTTATTCAGTGTTGCCAAGGCCCTAGGGGCGTTGACCATTAGTTTTCTGCGCAGGGCAACGGGGTCAACCCCTTGATCTTGGGCCACCTCGTCCAACATGGCCTCAATGGCAAATTTGTTGGGACCGTGACCTACCGAACGCCAGTGTTTTAAGCGTATGCCGTGGGAGGCCTCGCGCCATTCTACCCATTGGTTGGGTATGGCGTAATGGTCGTTACGTGCGCCACTCGCCACTAAATTGCCACCATCGCCCACCACACAATGGGAGAAACCGGTGAGGGTACCCTGGGCATCGACACTTACTTTTAGCCGTTGCAGGGTCAAGGGTCTAAAGCAGCCATAGGTAACATCATCTTCGCGCGTCCATACCAATTTCACCGGTTGTGGGGCCATGGCCTGTGCCAAGCTCCCGCATTCCAGTACAAAATCGTTCATGCTCCGCCGTCCAAAGCCACCGCCCAAATACTGCAGGTGCACGTTCACCGCCTCATGGGGAATGCCCAAGAGACCGGGAATGCCCAATTTGGTATCCGGGCCTTGCTGGCTTCCCACCCAGACTTCGGCAGTCTGCCCATCTTGGGCCACCTGTACGATGGCATTGAGGGGTTCCATTTGGGCATGGTACACGTAATCGTTCTTAAAATCGGCCTCGTAGGTTTTGGCGGCCGTACGCCATGCACGGTCCACATCGCCCAATTCGTTGACGGTCTTTCCCTTTTGGGGAGCACTGGCCCTATTGGCATAGCTAGGGTAGATGTCCTGCGAATTGAAGCCCTTGGCCTCGGCATTGCCCCACTGGATGGCAAGGGCCTTTTTGGCCTTTAAGGCGGCCTCCAGCGTGTTGGCCACTATGCCAATGGCATAGTCAAAGGGCACCACTTTAAGTACCCCTTCCATGGCTAGGATGTCCTCTTCATTGGTCAAGGTGGGGGCTGCCCCGTGTAGGGCGCCCCGTTCCAAAACACCATAGACCATATCCGGCAAACGAAGGTCCACCGCAAAGAGGGCCTTGCCGTTGACTTTTTCAGGGATTTCCGTTCGGGGAATCTGGCTCCCGATCAATCGAAAATCCTTGGGGTCCTTTAGGCCCGTTTCACTAAAATCGGGCAGGGTTTCCGGCATGGCCAAATAGTCCGCCAAGGCGCCATAGCCTATTTTTTGGCCGCTCTTTTCGTGGATGACGGTACTTGGACCCGTGGTCAATTCAGCAAGCGGTACCTGCCAATGGGCCGCTGCAGTGTGCAATAGCACATACCGGGCCTGTGCCCCTGCTTTTCGCATGACGGCGTAGTAGCTATTGGTAGTGCGGCTGCCCACGGTGAACATGAGCTTGGTGCCGGGTTGCCAGCCTGGGGAGCCATAGATGTCCGCCTCCTGGGGCGAAAATTCAACGTTTACCTTAGACCAGTCCGCATCCATCTCCTCTGCAAAGACCAAGGGTAGGGAGGTCATAGATCCCTGGCCCATTTCGGCCGCGGGATTGTAGAGGGTGATTTGTCCGTCTTCTGTTATGCGTACCCAGGCGGTGACGTCGTGTTTTGTGAGTTGGCGCTGAACCCCCTCGGTGTCCGTACAGGAAAGTATACTGGGCAAAAGGCCGGAAGCCGTAATAAAAAGGGCTACGCCTCCTGAGGATTTTAAGAACTGCCTGCGGCCCATGGGGGACATCGTTTTGGTGCTTGTATTTTTCATGGCCTTAGGAGGTTTTAGTGGTTTGTTCTTTGGCCATTTCAATGGCTTCTAGGATACGCAAATAGGTACCGCAGCGGCATAGCACGCCGTTCATATAGCTTTTGATTTCCTCCCGTGAGGGATTTGGGTTCGTTTCTAAGAGCGCGGCCGCTTGCATAATCTGCCCGGATTGGCAATAGCCACATTGGGGGGCCTGTGCGGCTATCCATGCCTGTTGCACGGGGTGGTCACCCTTTTCGGAAAGACCTTCAATGGTCTTGATCTGTTGCCCTTTGGCCATCGCATCTACCTGAACAATGCAGGCTCTTACGGGATTGCCGTCCACATGGATGGTACATGTGCCGCACTGTGCGATTCCACAGCCGTATTTGGTGCCGGTGAGGCCCAGATGTTCCCGTAGCACCCAGAGCAATGAGGTGCCAGGCGCTACATCAACCTCATGTGAGGTTCCGTTGATGTTCAGTGAATACATAGCCATAATCGTCTCGTTTCCGTGAAGTTAGCAAAAAAGAAGAAGCGATACTATCTAGGATGAGCATGGGGTTGTTTTTTAACGGGTAGGTATCGAGAACCTTTGGTACACGCCTGCTTCTCGATACTAATTTCCTCGTGCCTCGTAAATTCACTCGAAGTGACATCGTGGTTTTTTCGTTTTTATTTTTATACGGGTCCGTTTGTCAGTTCGAGTGCTTTGTTCCGCAGTGCAACAAGGAAAAAAGTGTATCGAGAACCTCTGGTACACGCCTGCATCTCGTTACCAATATCCTCGTACCTCGTAAATTCACTCGAAATACCATTTCGGTTGTAGGCGCCATGGGTATGCTACGTGCGCCAACAAATACGTATTGCTACAAAAATAGTATCTTGGGAAGCATACAATACACACGCTATGGCGAAGCACAGCCCCTCCAAATCTTGGATTACCGTTCTAATAGAACTGGTAGATGTTTTTTTTAAGAGCTCCCGAGCACAAAACAGACCCAGAACCTGGCACCAACATGTGGTGCCCTATGAGGACGCTTGGGCGGTACGCCGTGAGGGAAACAAACGCATTACCTCCAAACACCGGAAACAGTCCACTGCGATCAATAAAGCCAAAACCATTGCAAGAAAACATCAAGCAGATGTGATTATCCATAGGGAAGACGGAACCATCCGCGACCGTATTGGTTATGACTAAGTTATGGTTAGGCGCAACAGGATGGTTTTCATAGGATATGCACAAGCATACGAGCGCAACCCACTATCGGGTTTCAAATCGATCACCATTTTCTTTTCGGGTACGGTAGGCGTATGCGAAATTTTACGAGGCAAGCGGCACATCCATCACCTCTTCAATTCTGTTGTACAGGTCTTCGGGGTCAAACGGTTTGAATATAAATCCGTTCATCCCGCTTTTTTCTATTTTACTCTTCACTTCTATAAATACCGAAGCAGATAGTGCCAAAATAGGTAAGGTGGAATTGAATTTCCGTATTTCCATGGAAGAGGTATAGCCATCCATTACGGGCATTTGAATATCCATAAGCACGGCACAGTAGTTATTTTCTTTGACCATGTTTACCGCCATGAGACCATCATAGGCGACATCTACTACGAGGTTGGCCTTCTCCAATATCTGTTTGCCTACCATGACATTTATTTTATTATCCTCTACCAGTAGTATTCTTCTGCCTTTTAGGTTGCGCTCTTTTTTCCCGCCATCTTGGTTCAAGGTCTCTTTAGTGATAGACTTTAATTCTAAATCAAAATAAAAACGACTTCCCAGTGCTACTTCACTCTCTATTTGTACCGTAGACCCCATGGCTTCTACGACACTTTTTACGATAGGAAGGCCCAATCCGGTACCACCATATAACCGATTTGTGCTCACAGAGGCCTGGGCAAACGGCTGCCATATCTTTTCTTGTTGTTCTTTAGTGATACCAATTCCTGTATCTATAATTTCGGTGCGCATACGTACATTTCCATCGCGGTCTTCCTGTTTTGTAATTTTTAAGGTGACACTTCCTTGTTTTGTAAACTTTATGGCATTAGAAACCAGATTGTTTATGACCTGATTAAAACGAACAATATCCAACCACATGTTCGGAAGTTTGTCGTCAACCTGTACAGTAAACGTGATTCCTTTCCCTAAGCAACCCGGTTCATGAATCTTTTTTATCTGCTTTACAGCGGTCATTACATCTGTAGGAATTGGGTCTAGGGCTATGCCGCTTGATTCCATTTTGCTGTAATCCAGCACATTGTTCAGTAAGTTCAATAGTATTTTACCCGAGTAGTTTAAGGCCTCTATATTCTCCTCTTGATCTGGTCTTGGATTGGTGTCCCCTAGAATGTGGGAGAGTCCGATTATAGCATTCATGGGCGTTCGAATCTCATGGCTCATCATGCTTAAAAATTGTGATTTGGCATTGGATGCTTCAATGGCATCTTCCCGTTGGTCTTGTATGTTGGAATAGAAGCGCGCGTTGATCAAGGAGAAAAATATCAATTGGTAGGTTACCAGAACCGCAGTGGTAAAAATAGATACGGGATAAATATAGGTGTCTGCAAGTGTCGCATCCATCTTGGTGTCGGTAAATAGATTAAAATCTGTACCATAGAGCAGAAACCAAAGCACCATAGATAGTAACGGAAAAATTACGATATAGCTTTTTTCCCGTCTGAATGAGAAAAACACAAAGGGCAATGCCATGGCAAATAGTAGTATAAATTCAACACTACCTGCCTTGCCTATGAAAGAAGAAGTGATGGCAACGCTGATATTAAAGGCGATGAGATAAATAAAACGTGCCAGGGTGAGGTTGCCTACCTTTGAGATGATAGCGGAACAGATGAAAAAAGGCACCGTGGCTCCAATGTACAGGCTTAATTCATATAAATTTACACTTCTGGCCAGAAAAAACCATAGGGCCGAAATACCCGTGGTGACAAGGGAAAGTATAAGTACAAGTTTTACCCTACGTTGGGAAAATTCTTTCATAGCGTGTATTAGTTTAGGTTAATTAGCATAAAATGCTACACTCTAAAAATCCAATTTATATAAGTAAATTCCTACATTTTGTTGTCAACGAAGCTTAATCGTGTGCAAAAGCAGGGATACGTGAAGTGAACCAGATACAAAAAGACCATTTACTTAGCGTTCTAGCAGGAGTGGCTTTGAAACATTGAAAATAGGGTATGGGTATACATAAGCCTAAGACCTTACTTAAAAACACAAAGCCGTTGTCATTTTAGGTAAGAAAGCAATACCATTATTAGCTTGAACGGAACCTGTACAGGTAAGCATTACGTTATGTTATTAAATGGACCTGTAGTGCTTTTTGAGTTATTTGTTGCACAGCGTAAACCCGAAAAATCAAGTTTTCCAGAACCGTAGTTAGCGAGTCCGTTTTCAATAAAAACTGTTCGCATTTTATGTATAACTAGTTGTATTATTCTCCTTGGTTAACTAGATATTCCTAATATTGTAAGCTATATTATAACGAGAATTAATCCGAACACTTCATGGCATTAAAAGTTGCAATACGGCATAAGACAAAATACATTTACGACAAGGCAATAGGCCTATCTCCACATATTTTTAGATTACGCCCTGCCCCGCATAGCCGAACGCCCATAGAATCCTATGCTATTAAAATAAAGCCGGAGAACCATTTTTTTAACTGGCAGCAAGACCCTTTTGGCAACTACTTGGCGCGTATCGTTTTTCCGGATAAGACCACCGAACTTTCCGTAGATGTCGAAATTATTGCGGACTTAAAAACCATAAACCCTTTCGATTTTTTTGTGGAGGAGGCCGTAGAGAATTTTCCGTTTACCTATTCGGAAGCGTTAAAGAAAGAATTATTACCCTATTTGGAAAAGGTTGATAATGGTCCATTGCTAAAGGATTGGTTATCTAAAATAGACCTGACCCCTAAGCGTACCATTGATTTCCTTATTGGGCTGAATAGCGATTTATACAATCATTTAAACTATACGCTGCGGATGGAGCCTGGCGTACAGACCTGCGAAGAGACCTTGAACAGTAAATTGGGTTCTTGTCGTGATTTTGCCTGGTTGTTGGTACAGACCCTAAGACATTTGGGATTGGCAGCTCGTTTTGTTTCGGGTTATTTGGTACAACTGAAGTCGGACGAAAAATCATTGGACGGTCCATCCGGGCCGGAAGAAGACTTTACCGACCTCCACGCTTGGGCAGAAGTGTATTTGCCCGGTGCCGGTTGGATCGGGCTGGATGCCACTTCGGGGTTGTTGGCAGGGGAAGGTCATATTCCTTTAGCCTGCACGCCATCTTATGAAAGTGCGGCTCCGGTCAGTGGTTTTACCGAACCTACTCAAACAACTTTTGAATTTGATAATTCCGTCACAAGAATATTTGAATCCCCACGGGTAACCAAACCCTATACCGAAGCGCAATGGAAAGCCATCTATGATCTGGGCTTTGTAGTCGAGGAAGAATTACAGGCCAATGATGTGAGACTCACCATGGGCGGCGAACCAACATTTGTTTCTATCGACGATATGGAATCCGAAGAGTGGAATACCGCCGCTGACGGAGAGCATAAACGCGAACTGGCCAGTAAGCTGTCGTTGCGACTTATGGATGTTTTTGGAAAAGGAGGCGTTCTGCATCATGCACAGGGCAAATGGTATCCCGGCGAACCCTTACCGCGCTGGCTAATAGGTATACACTGGCGAAAGGATGGGGAACGCATTTGGCAAGACCCGAAGCTATTGGCATCGTTTTCAGAGAACTATAAACTGCCCGCGAACATAACGGAAACCTTTTTAAAAACCTTGGCAACCTTTTTAGGGTGTCCCGATAAAAGTATCATGCCTGCTTTTGAGGATGCTTTTTACTTTTTATGGGAGGAAAACAAGTTGCCCGTAGACATAGACCCGAAAAAATACGATAAGGACGACTCGCATTTACGCCGTAAATTAGGCGATATTTTAGAACAAGGTATAGGAAAGACCGTGGGCCATGTGTTTCCACTAGTCAAGAAAAACGGACACTGGCTGACCAATCCTTGGGAATTTAGGGGCAAACACTTGCTGTTAACTCCGGGGAATTCTGCCATTGGCTTACGATTACCCTTGGAATCATTACCCAAAAATCCGGAGGTGCCATCGGAACCCACCGCAGAACCGGAACTTTTTGAGAAAAGACCTGCCTTACCTGCTTATGGCGAAGCTTTGAAGGAACGGTTGAGTTCAACATCGGCTGCATCCAAAGAAAAGAAACAACCTTTTGTGCGCACGGCCTTATGTGCCGAGGTCCGAGAGGAAAAACTTTTTCTCTACCTACCGCCATTGGATAGCGCGGAGGACTTTCTAGATATGGTAGCCAGCATAGAAGCTACGGCAAAAGAACTGAATGTGCCCGTGATTTTAGAAGGCTACGAGCCTCCACGTGATAATCGATTGGAGGTGCTGAAAGTGACGCCCGACCCCGGAGTTATTGAAGTAAACGTACATCCGGCAAAAAATTGGAAAGAGCTGACCAACAATACCTTGACCTTGTATGCCGAAGCGAAACAAGCACGTTTGGGTACTGAAAAATTTATGTTGGACGGCAAGCATACCGGTACCGGAGGTGGTAACCATGTAACCTTGGGCGGTGTAACACCTGCCGATAGTCCCCTATTGCGCGACCCGCAATTATTGCGAAGCCTCTTGACCTTTTGGCAACACCATCCGGGACTTTCCTATCTGTTTTCCGGGGCGTTTATCGGCCCCACGAGTCAGGCCCCACGCGTTGATGAAGCGCGCTTGGAAAACCTGTACGAATTGGAAATCGCTTTTTCACAGATTCCCGAGGATAAAGAAGTTCCGTTCTGGTTAACAGATCGTTTGTTCCGTCATTTACTGACCGATATTACGGGAAACACACACAGGGCGGAGTTTTGTATCGATAAATTATACTCCCCGGATTCGTCCTCAGGGCGATTGGGAATTCTGGAACTCCGTGCCTTTGATATGCCACCGCATGCCCAAATGAGTTTAATGCAAATGTTATTGGTACGCACCTTAGTTTCCTGGTTCTGGAAAAAACCGTACAAACATGATTTGGTGCGCTGGGGCACCGAATTACACGATAAATTCCTGTTGGAGCATTACGTAAAAGAAGACATCAAGGATATAGTCAACCAATTGAACGACGCGGGTTATCCATTTAAACTGGATTGGTTCGATCCGTTCTTTGAATTCCGTTTTCCGTTGTACGGTATGGTCGAAATCAATGCCATGCAATTGGAATTGCGAATGGCCATTGAACCCTGGAACGTGTTGGGCGAGGAAATGTCGGGAAGGGGTACCGCACGCTACGTAGATTCGTCGTTGGAACGGGTACAGGTAAAGGTAACTAATTTTACAGAGGAACGATATACCTTGACCTGTAATGGTATAAAAGTAGAGTTGAGTCCCACTGGGGTCAAAGGGGAATATGTTGCAGGAGTGCGTTTCAAAGCATGGGAACCTTGGTCTGCCTTACATCCCACGATTGGGGTAGATACACCCTTGGTTTTTGATGTGGTCGATGATTGGAACCAAAAATCGATTGGTGGTTGCACCTATTTTGTAGCACATCCCGGTGGACGTTCGTACGATACCTATCCCGTAAATAGTTTAGAGGCGGAATCGCGACGCATCAACCGTTTTTGGGATATTTCGCAGACCCAAGAAGAGATACTGCCGACAGAAATGGTCGCTACAACTAATTTTGTTGGGAGAATGGTAGAACCTAAGGCTGGTTCAAATACCTTTGTATATAAGGAGATTCCCGTAAACCCGGAATACCCGCATGTTACAGACCTTCGCAAGAAGTAATATTAGAACATAATGCCGACGACAAAGACAAACTGGTTAAGCAGCTACAGTACCTATCAAGGAAATGACGAGCTTTTTTCTTTGAATAACGATGTTAAACCTTACTGGAATAAGCTATTCAAGGAATTCGATACTTTAGGTGTTTCCGGTTTAACGGCCCGCCAAAAGGATATTGATTGGTTATTGTCCGAAAATGGAGTAACCTATAATGTCTACAATGATCCCCAAGGCATGCATCGGCCTTGGAACCTCAACGTAGTACCATTTGTTTTACACCAAAAAGAGTGGGATAAAGTAACCCTTGGCATTAAGCAACGGGCGGAAATACTGAACTTGGTACTTAAAGATGTATATGGCGAAGGCAAATTGATCAAAGAGGGCATTATTCCCTACGAGGTCATCTACGGGCACAGGGGATTTTTGAGACAATGCGCCGGTATGGAAGTGAATACCGAAAAATATCTTTCGATTTATGCTGCAGATCTTTGCCGGGGTACAGATGGCAGGTTATGGGTAGTGAACGACCGCACGGAAGCACCTTCCGGTATGGGCTATGCCCTCGAAAACAGGTCTACCATTAACAGGATCTTACCAGAAATGTTTACTGAAATGAACGTGAAAAGGCATTCCGGATTTTTTCAGGAGCTGCATCAAATGTTAGTGGATGCCGCTCCTGGAAAAAGGGAGCATCCCAATATCGTAATCCTTACACCAGGCTCGCACAACGAAACCTATTTTGAGCACGCCTATATGGCCTCTTTTTTAGGCTACCCCTTAGTTCGAGGAAATGATTTGCTTGTTCGCGACGGTTTTGTTTGGATGAAATCCTTGCAAGGCCTTAAACGTATAGATGTTATTCTAAGAAGGGTAGACGATGTTTTTACAGACCCGTTAGAATTAAGGGAAGATTCACATTTAGGGGTCGCAGGACTCTTGGATGTGGTTCGGAGAAAAAATGTATCGGTTATCAATCCCATAGGGAGTGGTGTTATTGAAAACCCGGGCTTAATTCCTTTTATGCCTGCAATCGCCAAGTATTTTTTAAAGGAAGATTTAATTCTTCCTCAAATAGCCTCTTGGTGGTGCGGACAGGAAAAAGAGAAAAATTACGTTTTACAGAACCTTTCAAAATTGGTAGTGAAGCGCATAGACCGTACCAACAGGGAAAGTATCTATTTTGGGGAATTCCTGAATGCCGAAGAGTTGGTTGCCCTAAAAAAGGTCATCCAAGAACGTCCTTATCGCTTTGTGGCGCAGGAACGGATCAACTTTTCAACGGCACCTAATTTCTCCAACAGCACATTAGAACCTAGAAATATTGTGGCCCGTGCTTTCTGTACCGCCTCCAAAAATGATTATTCGGTAATGCAAGGTGGTTTGGTGCGTGTTTCGCCGAATGCGGACACGATGCAGGTGTCCAACCAGCGTGGTGGTACCAGTAAGGATTTTTGGATTATGCAGGATACACCTGTAAAACAAGAGCTGAATAGGCAATGGCAAAGGAAAACGTCTGTCGCTATTTCCGGACTTAACGATTTGCCCAGCCTAACGGCTGAAAACCTCTTTTGGGCTGGTCGCTATGTAGGTCGTACGCTGGTTACAGCTAGATTTATACGGGTGGTCATGCGCCAAATGGCCTTGATACAACATACCCATGAGCGCCCCGATTCGGAAAAACTTAGAGTGCTTTTTAAAGCGGTTACACATTTAACGGATACCTATCCGGGTTTTACCGAAAAAACAAAAGATGGTACCGATGCCATGGACGACCCCATGAAAGAAATGCTTTCCGTCATTCTTGATGTTGATAGAATAGGTAGTTTAGCGCACACCATTCAAATGTTCACCAACTCCTATTACTCCATTCGTAATTTATGGTCTTCGGATATGTGGCGTGTTTTTGAGAACATTCAAAAAACTTGGAATACCTTTTTAGAAGGTACGGACCGTTCTGTAAATCGAATTTTAAAAGTATTGAATCAATTGATTACCCGGTTAATTGCTTTTATGGGATTGATCGAGGAAAGTATTATGGTTCAGCAGGGTCTATTATTGTATTTTATTGGTCTACAGATGGAGCAGAGCATGTTGTCCATCACCAAATGTAGGGCGCTACTGTCTATCAAATATGAGGAACAGGTAGAATACGATGTGTTGGAATATTTACTCACAAGTCATGAAAGCCTTAATATTTATAGATACAGCTATCGATCCCACATTCAATTAGAAGATGTGCTAGAGTTGCTTTTATTGGATATGGACTATTCTAGGTCGCTTGCTTTTATGGTAAATAGATTACAAAAAGATATCGCCCGTTTGCCCCATTCCGAGGATGACCAACAATTTAGCAATTACCAGAAGTTTGTCTTTGAGGTATTTTCAAAACTAAGGTTGGCAGAATCTAGCAAACTTGCCAAAACAAAATCCGATAAGGATTTTAATAGGGAGGCTTTAGAACAGCTTTTAAAACAGTCCTCAGAATTGTTATATAAGACGTCGCAGGCGATAAGCAATACCTATTTTAACCATACGGATAAGCAAAATCAAATGTTCAACCAGTCATTTCCTATCTGAGCATGATTTTCAACGTAACACATATCACCACCTACAGGTATAACGCCCCGGTTAGTTATTGCCATAATATAGCAACGCTTCGGCCCCGAAAATCAAAGGGACAAGAACTTCTGGATTATAAAATTGAAATAGCTCCCGAGCCATCCGAACTATCGGAAAGAATCGATTTTTTCGGAAATTACATTACCAGGTTTTCCATTCAAACAGAGCATACCACCTTAAAGGTGATCACTAAGAGTACCATACAGCGCAATTATGCACAATTTCATGAATCTTTTTATAGTGCTGCCTGCCAATCGGTAACTATGAACGATGCCCTAATAGCTTTGAGGGGAACCCATCCAGAAATTTTGGACGAAAAGCAATTTTTATTGGAGTCGATTTTTATTCGAAAAACCGATAGTGCAATAAAGGCATATGCAGAAGTATCCTTTAAAGGAAACCGGTCCGTATTCGAAGCTGCCTATGAATTAATGCAGCGAATTTATACCGATTTTGATTTTGATGCTGAATTTTCTACCGTTGCTACACCTATAGAAGAGGTAATGCGTGAAAAGAAAGGGGTGTGCCAAGATTTTGCACAGATCGCCATAGCCTGCATCCGTTCGGTAGGTCTTCCCGCCAAGTACATTAGCGGGTATATTGAAACTGTTCCACCACCAGGTAAGGTGAAGCTCGTTGGAGCAGATGCTTCACATGCGTGGTTTGCCATTTTTATCCCAGGTTTTGGTTGGGTAGATTTTGACCCCACCAATAATATGATTCCAAAAGACCAACATATCGTTGTAGGTTGGGGTAGGGATTATTACGATGTACCGCCCTTAAAAGGTGTTGTGTATGGCAGTGGACAAAGCAAATTGGATGTTTCTGTAGATATTGCGGCTGTAGTGTAGCCCGCTAGCTTTTTAGCGTTTCAAAGCGTTAAATCCTTAGAGTTCCATTGGTTAACTGTTAGATGAATAAGGGAATTATTATTTGCCTAATGATACTAATAAACAGCTGTACACATGACAGTTTTTCTCCCATTTCAAATATCGGTTCAAGTGTTTTTGTTCTTTATGGGAAGAAAAATGGCTGCTCGCCAAATAGGATGGTATAGCACATAGATTTTATTCCATATACGCTTGATTTTCGAAAAGAAATAGATAAATCAGGCATTTGAACCGACTATTTTGGACAAGTAGAATAAAATTCACAACGAAATAGTACTATTTACCGCTGATAAGTAAACGAAATCCAATCTGCATGGCCAATGTACTGTACTTCGTCATCAGGGTTTTTAAATACCAGATACAGGGTGGCAGAATCCTTGTTGGGTTGTACGGGTATTTGATAGTACTTTGTGGTTTGGGGTCCGTAATGCCCAAGTATTTGTGTTCCTATCATAGGACCGTCCAAGGCTCCCTCTCGTATTTCCAGCACCCCTTGGTAGTTATAATCCCCACCATAAAAGGCGGTAAACTTCAACTGGTTGAGGTTTTTAAGGTTGATGTTATCAAACCGAAGAAAGGAATCGTGTACCAATCCGCCTACAATTCTGGCGTTATTGGTACTCCAGGTGTTTATCCCTTCCTTGATTTCGTTTGCATCTTCCGCTTCTATTTTTTGACTACGGAATACAAATTGCCCTTGGGTGGTTAACTCGGAATCCGGTTGGTTGGTATTGCCCCGGTCCCTGTACGAGGCCATGAGCACATAAGTGCCTTCGCCTTTTTCTTTGCTATGTTGATCAAAACGTAGGGTGCCTGCTAGGGACAGGGATTTTTCTGAAACTTCTTTATTGGGTTTTAGGGTAAGGATATAGTCCACTATTTTGGTTACCGCTTCCACATTTAACTGTGGGTGCGCGGCCATAGCACCTTCGCCCCAAACGCCACCACCGCCCTTAATAATTTTGGAGACGAGGTAGCCGGTATCCGCTTCCCCATAACGCGCTGCAATTTCGGTATAACTAGGGCCGTTTACTTTTTCTCCTACGGCATGGCAGGCCTTGCAATCCGAAGCCTCTATTAATTGTTTTCCTTCTGGGATGATGTTGCGTTGGTGGCCAATTGCGGCTTTTACCATATCCTTTCCTTCTGCGATATAGTCAAAAGTGACCTTTACATTTTTTGGGTCAATCGTTTGGTCTACTGTCGACCCATCCTGTGCGTCTATTACGATGATTTCATAGGGAATGGTTTTGCCGTCCCAATAAATGGAATCATTTTCTGGAATGGTGATACTTAAGGCAGGGGGGTCGTTACCTACCAAGATTTTCGTATTGCTTATGGTTGAATTCCCTTCGGTATCGGTAACCTTAAGGCGTACATCATAGACGCCATCTTCCTTAAAGGCGAATGTCGCATTTTCTTCCGTTGCTTGTACGGTGTTCTCGGTAAAGAACCAGGCATAGGTTAATTCATCGTTATCATAATCCAAGGATTCGGACGCGGAAAACTGTACGGTCAAAGGTGTTGCCCCTACGGTTTTGTCCTGTACTATTTTTGCTATGGGTTTTCGGTTACCGGGGACATAGGAAATACTGCTTAAACGGGCATCCAAGTTCTGTGTGGTCCACTTTTGACCGTATTCCAATACATAGAGCTTTCCGTCAGAGGCAAACATCATATCCATAGGGTGTGAAAATTCGGTATTGGGCATAAACGCATCTGCCTTTACATACTTATAATCATTATCCATCGTAACAACGTACACCCAATCGCGCATCCATTCATAGACAAATAGTTTGCCTTCAAAATAATCAGGAAAGGCGATTGCGGCATTGGGGTTGTCTGCACCTCTGTATACCGGTCCTGCCATGGGGTTGATACCGCCATCGCCCAACCATGGAAATTCCTCGGATCGATAGTAGGTCTGGGGAATCATCGATTTTTGCGCAGGTGGCAGGTTTTGAAGTCCTGTGTTATTGGGCGAATCGTTAATTGGGTTTTCCGGGTCAAATTTAGGACCAGAGGTATTCGTGGTAAAATCAAAATCATTATACGCTTCGTTATAGCCTCGGGTATAGGGCCAGCCCCAGAATCCTGCGTTTCTTGCCTGGTCCCATTCGCCCATGCCGCTTGGTCCACGATCAGGGTCTGCGGTTCCCGAATCGGGACCTACATCGCCCCAGTACAGGTATCCCGTTTCACTATCAATGGAATGCCGAAACGGATTTCGATTCCCCATGACATAAATTTCGGGTTTTGTTTTTTCTGTGCCTTCAGGGAACAGATTGCCTTCGGGTATGGTATAGCTTCCATCCGCTGTTGGGGCAATCCGTAATATTTTACCGCGTAGGTCGTTTGTGTTCGCTGCCGAGCGTTGTGCATCCCAAGCTTTTCTCCCTTCGCGCTCATCCGTTGGTGCAAAACCAGAGGATTCAAAGGGATTGGTATTATCCCCAACCGCAATAAATAAATTGCCGTCCGGACCAAATTCCAAGGCGCCACCGCTATGGCAACAATGCCTGTCCGTAGGAATCACCAAAAGAATCTTTTCAGAATCCAGAAGGAGTTTGTTGTCTACCAAATCAAATCTGGAAACATGTTGTTGTGAGGTTTCGCCCGCCTTTGAGTAGAAGAGGTAGATCCAATTGTTATTTTCGTAATTGGGATCAACGGCCAAGCCTAGGAGTCCGTCCTCGTTCCCATAAAATAAGTCCAGTTGCGCGATGACTTCGGTTGCTTCGGTTGCGAAATCATACAGTTTCAGAGCGCCCCGGCGTTCTACAAAGAGGATTCCTTTACCGGGAAGTTCGTCTAGCTCCATAGGTTCGTTGAGGTTAAAATCCAGGATTTTCTTTACAAAGCGATCTTCGGGTGGTACACGATCGGTTTTTGCCAAGGTGTAATCGAGCTTGCCCGTGCCCATGGCGTAGGTAATTCCGCCAAAGAGATGACTTAAAAAGGTAGTATCCTCGAACGTCTCTTTGGTATGGCCCATTTCGGTATAGAATGCCCTGCCACCGTCATACTCGTGGTGCCAAGAAATAGGGTGATTTTCTCCGTTGGTGCCTCCTTCATAACTAGCTTCGTTAATTTGGATCAGGACGTTGATATCCGGATGTATATTTTTAAAATTATACCATTCATCACTTCGTACCCAAACGGAATCCAAATGTTTCGTTGATGGGTGATTGGTATCTACTACCTTCAGTTCCGCTTCCTGTATGTTGGGATGGCTATCAAATTGTGCACCTACTAATTTAGTGTACCAAGGCCAATCGTATTCGGTGTCGGTAGCGGCATGAATTCCTACAAATCCCCCGCCTGCTTGTATATAGCGTTCAAAATCGGCCTGTTGAACATCAGTAAGCACATCTTTGGTCGTATTCAGGAAAACTATGGCCGCATACTGGTGCAAGGAATCTTCCACAAAATAGCGCGGGTCTTCGGTAGCAGTTACGTTAAATCCATTTTCAGCTCCCATTTTTTCTATTGCCGACGTTGCGGATTCAATAACCCCATGTCTATACCCTTCGGTTTTACTATATACTAAAACAGATTTCTCACTCTTGGAGCAGGAAACGATAAAAAGAGAGGAAAGGAGTAGGAGGGCACCTAGGATTAAAACTTTACTGAAAACGCTTCTACGTACTTTGGATGCTATCATAAAGATTTAAATTTTGGTCCTATTGGTTGCTTAAAAATATTTATTTTTTTCTTGGTTACTGCGTATAGGGGCTCTTTTCTTGGAGGATAGAGTAGCTACTAAGCTTAATCACATGCTTAAGCGGTACGACTTATACCGTATTGAAAAATAGCAAAGTATCTGCCACATGGGTATGCCAATAGGGCCAATCATGGCTGCCGCTAAACTCTTGGTAGGTATGGGCAATGTTCCTGTCATCCATTGCTTTATGCAGTGTTCGGTTGTGTTCTAATAAGGGGTCTTGGGTGCCACAGTCAAAACGGATTTTAGGTAGTTTATGACCACTTTTGGATAAGATTCCTAAAATAGATTCTTCATTCCTATCTTCTTGCCTATAATCTGCTGGATTTTCTTCCACAAAAAGGGCCATCTGGTCTAAATGTGTAATGGCCGAATGTGCAGAAATGGCTTGGAACTTATCTGGATATTTAAGTCCCAAACGTAAGGCTCCGAATCCACCCATGGAGAGTCCTGATATAAATAAGGGAGATTCCTCGCTAACGAAAGGAATATTTTCCCGGACCGCTGCAGGTACGTCATCCACAATCCATTGTTCAAAATTTTTATCCGGATGCGGTATATAGCCGGAGCCGTCTCCCCAAAGTCCGTCCGAAGGCATAGCGATTACCATGGGTTCAATTTCGCCCTTCTTCATTAATTCCAGAGCAGTAAGGTGCACGCCTCCCTGTTGTGACCAAGACCAAGCACTGCCATAAACCCCATGCAGTAAAATAACTAGGGGAACGTTGGAGCGGTCTTTCAAAGGAGGAACAAATACGCAGATATCGCCCCTTCCCTTTAAGTGTTCACTTTTTACCGTAATAAACCGGAGATGATTGCTCTCAAAAGCAGGGTCTGAAATTTCTGTTGTTCTAAATTGCTTGTCCATCTAAAAAAGAATTACGCCCTTGGCATTTTTACCGGAGAGCATGTCTTCAAAAGCTTGGGGCAGTTCTTCTAAAGTATAGGTTTTTGTAATCATTTCTTCCAATTGTAAATCGCCCGATGCATAATGCGCCAAGATTTTGGGAAAGTCTTCTTGAGGACTACATCCGCCGTATAAGGGATTAATATATACTTTGTCCCATTCAAACAGGTTCATATCAAACGGTATTTCCTGTTCTATCCCGCTTACCTGTATGGCTGTGCCTGCGTTACGCACCATTGCGAGCGGTGCAGCTCCCAATTCTGGTACGGCAGTGCATTCAAAGGCATAGTCGGCGCCTCTTCCATTCGTAAGTTTTTTGACAACCAATGCGGCCTGCAACAATCCTTTGTCGGCTTTGTTGGCAAGGATGGTATGCGTAGCCCCGAATTGCTTCGCCATTTTCAAACGTTTTGCATTGATGTCTATAGCAATAATTTTAGTGGCCTTGCATATTTTAGCACCTTGCACTACGCTAAGACCCACGCCTCCAGTGCCTAAAACTACAACAGTGCTACCAGCGCCGACTTTCGCAACATTTACTACTGAGCCATAGCCTGTCATCACCCCGCAACTTAGTATACTGGCCGCAGCAAATGAAATAGTCTTTAATGGGTTTTTAACTACGGCCGATGCTTTGACCAAGGTATACTCGGATAGGGTGCCAATATTAAACGAACGCTCAATGGGACGGCCATTGAATAGGCTTCCGTTTAAATGCGCATGTCCTTCTGTATAGCCATTACCTCCTGCAACAACGGGCGAATTATTTTCACAGATATGCTCGTTCCCTAGGTTGCATTGAAAACAGTTCCGGCAAGGCGTGGCCCAATTTAGGATTACGGAATCACCCACGGCGACATGCTTTACGGCTTTTCCTATGGCGTTCACAATACCAGCGCCTTCGTGCCCCATAATTATAGGCTTGCCCCAAGAAAGTGAATCATGATCTGTATGGCAGAGCCCTGCCGCTTTTAGTTGTACTAGCACTTCATCCGCTTTTGGCTCTGAAACCAAAACGGTGTCTATTTGGAAAGTATTATCACCGGTTGCAATTGCACTTTTGGAAAAAACGCCCATAGGTATTTAGAAGTTCTATTGTTTGAAAAAAACGGCAACTTTTGCTCTAAAATACCACATTGAACTGGAAACGTATTCATCAACAACCAATACATCCATTTAAAACAGCCTTTTTGTATTAAATTTGAGCTCCAAATCGTGAATCTAAGGACCCAGTTCCTAAGAATACGATTAAAAGCTGCCATACCATGAAAATCAGAATCAATGGAAATTCCGTACGCCTCCGTTTAACTAAATCCGAGGTAGCTGTATTTTGCAGGACCGGTAGTGTTGCCCAAACCATTGATTTTGGCTCTAACAGCTTAACCTATAGCTTAGAAGCGAAGCAAGGAATCGAAAATCTTGAGGCACGTTATACCGCTAATAGGATTACAGTCTACATGCCCATGGAGGCCAAAAAAAAATGGTATGACAGTGATCAAGTGGGTTATAGCTATACTATTAACCTAAAATCTGGAAATCAATTAGCGATTTTGGTCGAGAAGGACTTTATATGTATGGATGAATCCGTAGAAGATCAATCGGACAATTATCCAAATCCGAAAATGTAGGGCGTGTCCGTATTTTGTCTTGGGGATAGTGTTGTGTTTTGGGCTATAGAATGGCAAGCTTACCCCACCTAAATAATTAAAGGTCATCGGCGTATCAAACAGATTATTCGTATTTTTTATGGATATCTACCACAGGGAACTGTGAGATACGAAGGGTGGTGCATCCGTAGGGAATTAATTCTATCGTAACCTCCTCGGTTCCCAATTCCCTATGCGGCCAGGGGGATTCAGGTAACTTTCCGGTATTACCGTTGTACTCCTTCCAATAAGGAACTTGTTTAGCGATTGTGAATATGGAAATAGGGGCATTTTCTAGGTTCCACGGCATGTCTGCTACCCTTGCATTTTTCTTTACCGTAAAATCATTTGTATCTATATAGCGTTTGGGAAGGCCATAATTCCATGGCGTTTGCGGCAGTACTTCGAAAAAGGTATCTTCCCATTCGTCTTTCTTTTGCTCGACCCACTTTTCATCAATTTTTAGCGCATATAACAAAGGGCCTCTTTCAACGGCAACGGAGCTTTCAAACCATCTAGAGGTTTTTACTTCCATAGGTAATTCTAAAACTACCTTATCTTTTTTGCTCCAGCTTCGGTTTATGGTTATCGTTTGATTCTTAGGAGCTATGGTCATCATTTTCCCGTTCACACTTATTCTAGGCTCCGAGCACCAGTTTGGAATTCGGAATTCAAAATCAAAGTTGGTTTTTTTATCCGGATAAATGTTAAATTCAATCCTATCTTCAAAGGGGTAGTCGGTTTTTTCTGTCACGCTTACCTTGGTGCCGTCCGCTACCGTAACTTCAGCAATTGAAGGGCCATACACCAATGCGGCAATACCATTGTTGGCGGTTGCATAAAAGAGATTTTGAACCAGTTTAGGCCACCCTTGGTGCATGTTGGATACACAGCAAGGATATCCGGTCAAGGTGCCGAACAAGGTGCTACTGCCGCCGTATTCACAATCGAAATTTCGATATTCGTGCGTAACCTTAATTTGGTTGGGTTGTTGAAAATACTGTTTTTTCATAAAGGCATCGTCATGCTGTGTAGGCAGTACATTGTAAGCTACTTTTTCTAGATAATCCGCATAGTACATGTTTCCAGTAATGGGGAGCATACTTTCAAACGAGTACATGATTTCAACAGCTGAACATAACTCAGACCCTTGTGTAGGGTCGTTTCCATGAAGTGCTTCGTCTCCACCGTACATTCCGTTGGCAAAACCATGTGTATTTTTTAAGGATTCCAGTCCTTTATAAGGCGCATTAAGGTGTATGGAATCCTTGCTTTTTTGGAAATAGATAACAGGTTCTTTTAAGCCTTGGGCTACATTCACACAGTGCAAGGGAGCATACGGATTTGCCTGTAACAGGGTGTTCCCGGAGAGGGTTGCCGTCCAATCATAGGTCTGTTCCTGTATTAATTCCCCAAGCTCCAATAGATAGGGTTCTTGTGTAATGTTGTATAACCAATAGACAATTTGCAGATTGTCGCCGCCTCTTCTTCCGGCCCAATAGGTTATCTTGTCTAAAGGCATTTCAGGAAGCGTTTTAAGTTGATATCTAAAATACTTGTCCATTAACGTTATTACCCTTTCATCCGATGTTGCGGAGTAGTATTGTTGCAGTACTTTAAGCATGACTATTTTTGGCCACCAATCTTTGCTCATGGTTTGCAGTGTTCCGCTAATTTTAGGAGTGCCTTCCTTGTTAGGTATGGGTCCAAAATAGCCATTTTCCCTTTGGTTCTCTATACTCCAATCTACCCATTCTTGTACCTTGGTCTTTAATGCGTCGTCATTCAGTAGATATGCCAATGGTGTTAAACCATCTATCCAGTAAGGCCCTCTTTCCCAACTATCGCCCGTTCCTCCCAGCCAGCCGTTGTTGGATCCCATGACCACCTCGTATATTTCGTCCATATTGCCGGTAAGGCCATCGCGCTGAATTTCTAACATTTTCAGCAACCAGCCTTGGGGTTTTATATCGCCTAAGGGTAGCGCTGTATAGGGCTGAACTACTAAAGGGGCTTTATTATTGATATAATGTGCATTCCTTTTCTCTTGTGCATGGCTACAGGTTAGTAGGAAACTTCCTATCAACAAGCCAATTATTTTTACCGATTTCATAAGTGAAAAATTTTCGTCCTACAAATTGTTCTTCATTCTAAATGTAGTTTATATTGATGGAAAGATTCAAACAATAGGTAAGTAAAGGTAATATAGTGCCAACTTTGGTCAGATTACTGCAATACTCACCTTCAGGTAGTTTTATTTTCTATGGAATATTTGTAGCCCAATTTCTTGTTTAATTGGATGTATTTTCTCGTGAGCCCATAAGAATGTAAGGACTACCCGTTTTGGTATTGTTAGTGTTTTTAGCAAACCAAAGAACCCGGTAAGAAACAGATAGCGTTTCTAGCCGGGTCCAAACCAAACCAACTAAATACTTTATTTTAGCTCAAAGCTAACGACTAGCGTTAGTATTTCATCATAGGAGTCATAATACGAACTCCAAATTTCTGGTCTTGGGGTAGTTTCGCTAATACTCATTATTTCTCCCAACGTACCATTTGAGATTTTGCAGAGTTGTTCCGCATTTTTACGGGCATCCGCCAAAGCTGTCTTGCGTAGTTCGTTTCTTTTTTCATCACTTAAAACCGATTTAAATTGATACTGCATGGTAACACCGTTCATTTTTAAGGTCAGTAGTTTTTCCGCAAGGGCATTATCAGCAGTTTCAAATTTTAGAACTGTACCTTCTTTTTGATACCCCATGGTTAGGAATTACATCTTTGACTCTTCAAAATCATCGGGATTTAGCCCTTCTTCCCTTAAGGTTTTAAAATATTTTTCCTTGAACTCTTCCAAACTTTTGCACTGTGGATCGGAGTAATACACTTGATCCATGTTCAAGGTAACTTTTACCCTATACATTGTGGTTTCCCTATTAACAACTCCACTTCCGGAGGTTGTTACAGTGCGCTGTTCTTGGGCGTTGGTTAGTAAGCCAATAAGTAAAATTGAAATGAAGATTACTTTTTTCATCGTTTTTGTTTTAAAATTAAGATATAGTGAATAGGAAAGAGGCAACAATCATCCAAGCACCTACAATAAGGCCAAGCATACCTAGTTTCCCTTGTTTTGGCGCAATTTTACGTCTAAGTTCCGCCGCTTTTTCCTGGGCTTCTGGGTTTTTCCCCATGAAAAGTTTGTTCATTAGCCCGGAACCCAGCATAAAGCCTAACGTAGCTTGCACTAAACTACCGGCGGCCAGCGTAACCCACCAAATTGGAGCGGTGGTAATCCAACCTAAGTTGATAATACTAGTGATAATTCCCCATACTCCTAGTATGCAAAACACAAGCCCGATCCATCCTTGATAGGGTTCTATTTTTTCTAATAATTCTTTAGCGTTCGGTTTTTTGGACAGTACCAAGGAAGGTACTGCGATGATACTTAATAAGACTAAAAAAATTCCGTTGATCATGATTCAAGTTTTTATACGTTTATAAGGCAAAGATGCAGCGGAATACGCTTCTTTTTTGCCCTGTTTCCCGTAGAATTTCACTCCCTGAAAACAGGGGTGTAATATGAAGCATAGAAAAATAAAAGCTGTTTAAAACGAACTAAATATAGTTTTAAACAGCTTTTGTAAACGCTAAGTACTAGCGTGGAAATCGTTTGGATACAGTACCGTACTTACGAATCTAACAATCCAAATTTAATAGCGTATTTGGTAAGCCCTGCAAGGTTTCGTACTTCTAGTTTGGAGATAAGGTTCTTTCGGTAACTTTCTATGGTGTGTTTGCTTAAGAACAGTTCGTCCGCTATTTCCTGGGTCGTAAATTCTTTAGCAATTAGGGTGAGAACTTCCTTCTCTCTTTTGGATAAGGATTCTTCCAAGCTTTGCTCGTTAGAGAACATCCCTTTTAGGTAGACATCCTTAATAGATTGGGCAAAATACTTTTCGCCATTTAGTATGGTCTCGATGGCGGTCAACAGCTCTTCTTTTTCAGCATTTTTAGGAATATAACCATCTACATTGTCCTTTGTCAATGTCTGTACCGTAGTTGCATCATGAAGCATACTTACGACCAAGGTTTTAATTTTTGGATGGTTTTGCTTGATGTGTTTGTTGAGTTCAATACCATTGTATTCCGGCATATTTACGTCGGTGATGACCAAGTCTATGCCATCTTTTGCATTGATATCTACATATTTGGCTACATTCTTACCGTTGTTTGCGGTAAGGATTACCTCATAATTATCCTTGTGTTCTAAAATGCTCATAACACCGTCCAAGAACATTTTATGGTCATCGGCTATGATTAGTTTATGCTTTCTCATGTTCATTTTTTATTGGTATTTCTATAGTAACAACCGTTCCTCTGCCCAATGCGCTATCAAGAAGCAAGCTTCCGTTCCACTGTCGTATGCTGTTTTTTATGTTATAAAGGCCAATACCGTTTTGGGTAGCCGCTACTTCAAAGCCCGATCCATCATCTTCGAACAGTAATTGAAAAACGTTCTTATGCACCGTTAAATGCAATTCAATTTGTTTGGCTTCGGCGTGTTTTATGGTGTTTGTAAATAGTTCTTGTAATATTTGGTATAGCGCAACCTTCAAAGGTTCTCCTAAGTTGTTGATACGTTCTTTTGGATGTGCCTGAAAGGTAATTTCTAGTTGCGAACTGTTTTTAATTTTTTCAACATACTCCGCAATGAGCAGCGTAAACGCATTTTCATTGAATTTTCTAGGGGTAAGGTCATGTGAGATTTCACGTACCAGTTCATAGGTTTCATTAATTTGGCCCATAATACCCTTTTGCAGTTCATTTTTGTCTGCAATATTGGCCATTTGTAGTTTTATGCCGGCCAAATTCCCTCCAATGCTATCGTGTAGTTGCTGTGCAATGCGCGCACGCTCTTCTTGCTGTGCCTCTAGGGAAGTTCTGGCCAGTTTTAGTTCCTGTTCGTTTAGAAGACCCGTAATCCGTTGCGCATTAAGTTCCTCTTGTTGTTGGCTCAGCTTACTTTGGGTCTGTAGCTTTTGGTAGTACACATATAACAAAGCAATAATGGGAATCAATAAGGCTAAAAAACCGATAAGGACTGCTTTTTTAATCGTTTTTTGCCGTTCAATTTCCGATTGTTTTGCTAGCTGCTCCTCCTTCAGTTCGTAAATCTGGTTTTCCTTTTGTAGGGTCTGATATTTAAACTCCAGTTCCTGAATAGCCTTGCTATTCTGCTGTTTTATGATTTGATTGGAGAGCGACGAATATTGTGTCATTAGATTGTAGGCATTTTCAAAATCCCCTTTTGCAGCATAGGTACGTCTTAGACTGTTTACTATTTTTTTCTGCAGATCTAAACGGTTCCATTGCATGGCATTTGCGTAGGCCATGGACAAGGTCATCTCCGCTACTTCGAAATTACCCAATGCCCGGTACGCAGTTCCGTAACCTAAAACGGCTTCGGTATAGACATCAAAATAATGTTGTTGCAATCCACGTTTTACAATGTCCTCATAGATGGGGATAGCAGTACTGTATCTCTTTTGTTGGATTTCAAGTTCCGCTAGTGCCAAACGAATCTCCATACCCAATTTAGAATCGGGTACATCGCCCAACATATCACTGGCATGTAAATAGGCTTCCTTGGCATCTTGTAATTTACCTTGTTTAACAAAGCTACGACCCAAAAAAAGGTTTGCCTCGGCTGCAATCAGCTGATCATTATTCATTGACACCAACTCTAGAAACAGAGCGTCCGCCTTTTCAAATAGTTGTTTTTGTAGGTATATTTTGCCAAGACCTAGTTTTAGGCCTTTGGTGATACTTTCATTTTCAGATGCTTCTATGGCTGACAATCCAGTAATAAACGCTTCAAGTGCCTTGTCGTATAATCCGTTTAGGTATTTTCCTTCTCCTAAAAGTTTATTTGCTTTTGCAGCATATAAGGCGGGCAATACAAATTCGCTCTGGTTTTTGGAAATATTTTGTATACGGTTTGCGTAGTGCACTATGGAATCCGCATTGCCATATAGGAGGTGTTGTTGGCCAATGGCATATAAAATAGGTAGTTGCCGGTCCGGTGAATATGCGCTGTTTAAGGAGGTGTATAAAGAATCGTTTACCAAATTGGGCATGTAACCGAACGCCTTGAAATTAATTTGTTCTTGTGCATTTAGGAATGTTTGGCAGGACAAGGCAAATACGAATACACCAAAAAGTCTACTATAAGATAGTAATCGCCTCCCATAAAAGCGCTGCTCCCATATGAGGTTGTTATTTTTACAAAGTAATTTTGGTATCCCCAAGATTAAAATTAGTTTTCAAGGTTTAATAAAGGCGATTGAACATATTATTTACCAATACCTAAAGTCAAAATTAACATATTATGGAGCACTAAAGCACCCTGTTTTCAGGGAGTTTATTAAAATACCTGAGTCTTGTGTTGAATTTACCTTTACATCAGAGCTTGATCCGAAGTAGAATTTTTAGATGAAACTGAAATCAAAACCATGTATTAAGGTTTGATGGAACGATTTACTAGTCGTAAATTAGAGCACGAAACACGTCAAAAGTACTCCATATAAAAGTAGCTAGGTATTTTGGATGGTGATGAACCAAAAATAGTAGTACGTATAAAAATTATCCTATGGAAAAGTATGTAATTAAGGTCAATGATAGCGAATTTAAGCTAAGTAAGGCCGATTTGGACCACTTGGATTTGCAGCGGTTGAATGCTGACGAATTTCATGTGCTAAGCAAGCATACCGCCTATGACGTAGCGTTAACCGATGTAGACTTTTCTAATCGAATGTTAAGTTTACGTATTAACGGTAATACATACGATATAAAAATCAGTGATAGCTATGACCAATTGGTAGACCAAATGGGGCTCTTATCCGGAGCTTCCCAAAAAGCACGGAATATAAAGGCACCGATGCCAGGGTTGATTATGCATATTTTGGTTGAAGGTGGACAAGAGATTGTAGAAGGGACTCCCTTATTAGTGCTTTCTGCCATGAAAATGGAAAATCAAATTTTGGCCCAAGGGGCGGGTACCATTAAATCGATAGAAGTAAAGGTAGGTGATACCGTAGATAAGGGACAATTGATTATTGAGATGGACTCTTAGTAGAGCTTGCCCAAGGATTATAGCGTCAAATCAACAGTAGTGAAAGAATTAAATAAATCCTCGCCTTCGCGGGGATTAAGTAAAGGGAAGCATGAAAAAAATACTTGTTGCCAATAGGGGCGAAATTGCCTTAAGAGTAATGAAAACCATTCGAAAGATGGGGATAAAAACAGTTGCCGTTTATTCCGACGCTGATCGTAATGCACCTCATGTAAAATTTGCCGATGAAGCGGTTCTGTTAGGTAAAGCGCCTTCTTCCGAATCCTATTTGGTGATGGATAAGGTAATTGAAGCCGCCAAACAAACAGGAGCAGATGGCATACATCCAGGCTACGGATTTTTAAGTGAAAATGCGGTCTTTGCACAATTAGTAGCAGATAATGGAATTACATTTATTGGTCCAAAAGCCCATGCGATTGAGGTTATGGGGAATAAACTGGCCGCAAAGGAAGCGGTGAAGTCCTATGATATTCCCATGGTACCCGGTATAGAAGAAGCTATTATGGATAAAGAACTTGCAAAGAAAGTTGCGGTAGAAATAGGCTTTCCTATTCTCATTAAAGCGGCTGCCGGAGGAGGAGGAAAAGGGATGCGTGTGGTAGCTAATGTGGAAGAACTTCCCGAACAAATGGATCGGGCTATTGGTGAAGCCGTGGCCGCTTTTGGTGATGGTGCTGTTTTTATAGAAAAGTATGTAGGCTCCCCACGTCATATAGAAATTCAGGTGCTGGCAGATACACATGGCACGATCGTTCATCTTTTTGAACGGGAATGTAGCGTGCAACGTAGGCACCAAAAAGTTGTAGAAGAAGCACCTTCCTGTGTGCTAACGCCAGAAATTCGTTCTGCTATGGGAGCAGCAGCTGTGCGTGTGGCAAAAGCATGTGATTATGTGGGTGCGGGCACGGTTGAGTTCTTGTTGGATGAAAATAAAAAGTTCTACTTCTTGGAAATGAACACACGGTTACAAGTAGAACATCCCGTAACGGAACTAATTACAGGATTGGATTTAGTGGAGCAACAGATAAAAATTGCGAGAGGGGAAGCGTTAGCCTTTGCACAATCCGATTTGACGATAAAAGGACATGCGTTGGAAGTGCGGGTGTACGCAGAGGACCCGCTAGAGAATTTTATGCCGAGTATTGGAACCCTGTCCACCTATAAAACGCCAAGCGGGGAAGGTATTCGGGTAGATGATGGTTTTGAGGAAGGGATGACAGTTCCAATGTTTTACGACCCAATGATTTCAAAATTGATTACGTACGGAAAAACTCGAGAAGAAGCCATACAGTTAATGGTACAGGCCATTGATGCCTACCAAGTAGAAGGAGTAGAAACGACCTTGTCTTTTGGAAAATTTGTATGTGAACATGAGGCGTTTATATCAGGTGATTTTGACACCCATTTTGTTCAACACCATTACCGTCCGGAAGCATTGACCTCCAAGTATGAAGAAGAAAAGAGAATAGCTGCCTTGGTAGGCTTGCAACTGTACTTGGAGCAGAAAGAAATGCTAAAAATACCAACGACTGCATCCCAAGATTGGAAACGAAATAGAAGCTAAAAGAAGATAAGAGTTGGAGTATGAGCGATAAAATAAAAAACTTGCAAGCCAAGCTAGCTGCTTCTAGAGCAGGCGGAGGAGAAGAACGCATAAAAAAGCAACACGCTAAAGGGAAGTTAACGGCTAGGGAGCGCATCCATTTTTTATTGGACGAGGGCTCTTTTGAAGAGCTAGGGGCTTTGGTTACCCATCGGACAACCGATTTTGGAATGGACAAACAAAAATTCTACGGTGATGGCGTAGTAACTGGTTACGGAACCATCAATGGTAGGCAGGTATGTGTTTTCGCTCAGGATTTTACGGTATTTGGAGGTGCCCTTTCAGAAACACACGCAGAGAAAATATGCAAGGTGATGGATATGGCGCTCAAAATTGGTGTTCCCATGATCGGCCTAAACGATAGTGGTGGTGCCCGCATACAGGAAGGGGTACGTTCCTTGGGCGGCTATGCAGATATCTTTCATAAAAACGTAATGGCGTCCGGGGTCATTCCACAAATCTCGGGAATCATGGGGCCTTGTGCCGGTGGGGCAGTGTATTCGCCGGCAATGACAGATTTCACGCTTATGGTAGAAAATTCTAGCTATATGTTCGTCACTGGTCCTAATGTGGTTAAAACGGTGACGAACGAGGAAGTAACATCGGAAGAGTTAGGAGGTGCGAATACCCATGCTACAAAGTCCGGAGTTACCCACCTTACAGCGGCGAATGATATGGAATGTATTGCCCAAATAAAAGATATGCTATCCTATATGCCCCAAAACTGTGAAGAGTTGCCGGCGTTAAAACCTATGGAATTTGGAAACGAGATTCGGGAAGAGCTGGAGCATATCGTTCCTGATAGCCCGAATCAGCCTTATGATATGCGCTTGGTCATCAAAGGGATAATAGACGAAAACTCGTTTTTTGAGATTCATAAAGACTATGCAGAAAACATCGTTGTCGGTTTTTCACGAATAGGGGGTAGGAGCGTTGGTGTCGTTGCTAACCAACCCAATAGTCTTGCGGGAGTTCTGGATGTGGATGCCTCAAAAAAAGCGGCCCGTTTTACGCGTTTTTGTGACTGCTTTAATCTTCCTTTATTGGTCTTGGTAGATGTGCCAGGTTTCTTACCTGGAACCGACCAAGAATGGAACGGGATTATTACCAACGGCGCAAAGTTGTTATACGCGTTAAGCGAAGCCACAGTACCTAAAATAACGGTGATTACCAGAAAAGCCTATGGTGGTGCCTATGATGTGATGAATTCCAAACACATTGGTGCAGACATGAACTATGCTTGGCCAGGGGCAGAAATTGCTGTTATGGGAGCAAAGGGCGCTAGTGAAATTATATTCAAGAAAGAGATACAAAAAGCAGCCGATTCGGAAGCGAAACTGGCTGAAAAGGAAAAGGAGTATGCTGACAAATTCGCTAATCCGTATAGTGCTGCGGAAAGAGGTTTCATAGATGAGGTGATACTTCCTAAGGATACACGAAGAAAACTCATTAAGGCATTTACCTTGTTAGAAAATAAGGTAACGTATTTGCCTAAAAAGAAGCATGGGAATATTCCACTCTAACGTCTTAACCTTAGATAATAATTAAGAAACATAGAAAAATCCGAGATAAAATTATAGTTTTCCTGTACTATATTAAGATGTTATTTATCGGTAAATAGTATAGTTGGTCTTGCTCGAAAGGGATACTGAAATAATTTAAAACAGCTCTTCTAATTTAAATTGCAATTCGAAAAATTAGGTTTGGGCAATACCCAAGTTGGTTCTGTGTATAAGTCAAACCAAAAGCAACTGACCACATTTTCCACGTTCCATCCACTAAGATCTTGGTTGAAAGCTGTTGAATAAAACATGCTATTCATCGAAGTGACCTTGCTTACGTCCCAAGAGCCGATATCTTGATTAAAATCGGACTCGGAAAACATGTATGCCATGCTTTTCACCGAACTTACATCCCAAGAGCCGATATCTTGATTAAAATCGGCATACCTAAACATACCAGTCATATCCGTTACTTCGCTTACATCCCAATTGCCAATAGCTTGGTTGAATGTTGTAAAAACAAACATGCGCTCCATAGTGGTTACCTTGTTCACGTTCCACATTGAGATTTTTTGGTTGAATGGCGAATAACTGAACATATAGGACATGTCGCTAACCTTGCCTACATCCCAATCACCTATATTTTGGTTAAAACTTGATTCTAGGAACATTTCGCTCATATTGGTAACATTGCTCGTATCCCAACTGCCAATATCAGGGTTTATTTTAAAACCTTTAAATAATCCTTTCATACTTGTTACTCTAGTGGTACAAAATCTTGTTACATCTTCGTTATTCTCAAGGGCTTCTCTTAATGTAATTTCATCTGCTATGATATATGTTGTACCGTTAATATCACCTTGGTCACCAATATTGGCCCAATCGTAACATGCTATAGTTATTCCGTTGGAAGCAAGATAAATAGGATTATCGTTGTGAGAAATGCTTGTTACTTCGACTTTTGTACAGGAGAAAATAATACCAAGAAAGAACAGCAGAAGAACCCTGTTAAGCATAGTTTTGGTGTTTTTAGGATAGCAATGTAGTTACGGATTTAAATCTAGAAAATGATATTGCTCATAAATGCAGTATAGTATAATTAAATTGTGGGTAAAAAAACTCTGAATGTTTCGTTTTTAACGGATACATCTAGGTAAAGGATTTCAGAATAAGTAAGTAACTTGCAAAACATAAAAATAACGCCATTTGCATTACGATTAGGCACTCTCAGTTTAAGGGATAAAACAGCTTTGGACGCTAAGATAAGCAGTGTAAGTTTTCAAGATTCCATAGAATGAATATATTGAACAACACTCAATAATTACGAAGCCCACATATTTCTCTATGTTTGTAAAGGATATGAAAAATACACTATTTAACGAATTTGAATCAGTCTCCGAAAAGGCCTGGAAACAAAAAATCCAGTACGACCTCAAAGGGGCAGATTACAATGATACTTTGGTTTGGGAATCGCCAGAAGGGATAAAAGTGAAGCCTTTTTACCATAGCGATTCCATGTCGGATAGCGGTTCAGAACCGTCTATTTTAGCACATAGTTGGTCTATTGGGCAAGAAATTTATGCAGGTAACGCTGCAATGGCCAATAAGAAAGCTATTAAAGCGCTACAAAGCGGAGCAGAACGGTTACAGTTTATCATTCCGTCAGAAGCGATTGTTATTTCCGAGGTGCTGAAGAACATCAATCTGGAACACACTTCCATTTATTTGAAGATGGAGTTTCTTTCGCAGGCCTATATTCAATCGGTTTTGCAGGTTGCTTCGGGTCATGAAGATGCCATTTATTTTAATATAGATATTATTGGAAATTTGGCGCGAACCGGAAACTGGTACAGCAGTCTAGAGAAAGATCATACAATTCTAGATACGATACTAAAAATGAATTCCGATCATGTTTTGAGCGTCGATGCTACATTGTATGAAAATGCAGGTGCGAATATGGTGCAACAATTAGCTTACGCCATGGCACATGCCAATGAATACTTAAATCACCTGGACCAGTCCAAAAGCCTCAACAAAATAAAATCAGTGGTTTTTAAAGTATCCGTTGGAGGAAATTATTTCTTTGAAATTGCAAAATTAAGGGCCTTGAGAATTCTTTGGGAACACCTGCTTTCGGTTTACGATGTACAGTTGAAGTGCCATATCATTGCCTATCCCTCCAAACGAAATAAAACGCTTTACGATTATAACGTAAATATGTTACGGACGACTACGGAATGTATGTCGGCAGTTTTGGGAGGTGCAAACACGGTCATTAATATGCCTTATGATGCCCTGTATCACAAGTCCAATAATTTTGGGGAGCGTATTGCGCTGAATCAGTTAGTACTCCTTAAAGAAGAAAGCTATTTTGATAAAGTGAACAATACATCGGATGGTTCCTATTATATAGAATCCCTGACAGAGCAGCTGGCAGAAAAAAGCTTGGCACTTTTAAAATCGATAGAAAAAGGAGGTGGATTCTTAAAACAATTAAAGGATCATACCATCCAAGAAAAGATAAAGGAATCGGCCAAGAAACAGCAAGAACGTTTCAATGAACAAGAGGAAGTGTTGGTCGGGACCAATAAATTCCAAAACGAGACGGATAAAATGAAAGGGAACTTGGAACTTTACCCTTTTGTAAAAACCAATGCGAGAAAAACCTTGTTAGAACCTATTATAGAAAAACGCTTGGCGGAAACTTTGGAACAAAAAAGATTGAAGGATGAGTAGAAAAAGCCTAGATAATCTTAGTTTAAGCAGGAAGACTGTCACCTCCAGCCCTTCGGGTTTGTTGAGGACAAGCTCCGTAGAGAAGCCTTACACAAATCTGGACGAAAGGTACGCTACTGCGGAAAACATCGACCTAAAAAAGACCTATTCCAAGTCGGATATTGCACCGCTTGAACACTTAAATTTTGCGGCAGGGATTCCACCCTATTTAAGGGGGCCGTATTCAACGATGTATGTTAGAAGGCCTTGGACAATTCGGCAATATGCCGGGTTCTCCACGGCACAAGAGAGCAATGCCTTTTATAGAAGAAATTTAAAAGGCGGACAAAAAGGATTATCCGTTGCTTTTGACCTGCCTACCCACAGAGGATATGATAGTGACCACGAACGTGTGGTAGGTGATGTAGGAAAAGCCGGAGTGGCCATTGATTCCGTGGAGGATATGAAACTCCTTTTCGATGGTATTCCCTTGGATAAGATGTCGGTTTCCATGACCATGAACGGTGCTGTACTGCCTATTATGGCATTTTATATTGTGGCTGCAGAAGAGCAAGGCGTTTCGCAGGATTTACTGTCAGGTACCATACAGAACGATATTCTAAAAGAGTTTATGGTGCGGAACACCTATATCTATCCACCTAAACCTTCCATGCAACTGGTAGCCGATATTTTTGAGTATACGAGCAAGTTTATGCCCAAGTTCAACAGTATCAGCATATCTGGCTATCACATGCACGAGGCTGGTGCACCAGCGCATATAGAATTGGCGTATACCTTGGCAGACGGACTAGAATACATTCGTACTGGAATAAAAGCGGGGTTACAAATTGATGATTTTGCACCTCGACTTTCCTTCTTTTGGGGTATTGGCATGAATCATTTTATGGAAATCGCCAAAATGCGCGCTGCAAGGATGCTATGGGCGAAATTGGTAAAACAGTTTAACCCTAAAAATGAAAAATCCTTGGCATTGCGGACCCATTGCCAGACCAGCGGATGGAGCCTTACGGAACAAGATCCCTTTAATAATGTGGCCCGGACCACCATAGAAGCAACGGCAGCCGTTTTTGGCGGCACACAAAGTTTACACACTAACGCTTTGGACGAGGCCATAGCCCTACCAACGGATTTTTCCGCACGAATTGCACGGGAGACACAAATATACTTGCAGGAAGAAACCAAGATTACTAGGACCGTGGACCCCTGGGCGGGCAGTTTTTATGTGGAGACCCTAACCCAAGAGCTTGCGGATAAGGCATGGGAATTGATGGACGAGGTCGAGGATTTAGGTGGAATGACGAAAGCCATTGAGGCCGGGATTCCTAAAATGCGAATTGAGGAAGCAGCTGCCAGGAAACAGGCGCGTTTGGATAGTGGTCAGGATGTACTGGTAGGGGTGAATAAATACCGATTGGAAGAAGAGGACGCGCTACAAATTTTGGAAGTAGACAACCAAGCAGTACGTAAACAACAGGTAGAACGATTGGAAACTATAAAGCGAGAAAGGGATACGAAGGAAGTGAACGCTTGTTTGGAGAACTTGACCGAAGCAGCTAAAAATAAAATGATGGAGAGCGGTACTGCGGATAATTTGTTAGCTTTAGCCGTAGAAGCCGCGAGGGCCAGAGCAACCTTGGGAGAGATCAGCGACGCCCTAGAAGTCGCTTTTGGAAGGCATAAAGCAGAAATAAAATCATTTACAGGAGTGTATTCAAAAGCGATAAAGGACGATAGTAGTTTTAAGAAAGCACAAGAACTCGCCGATGTTTTTGCAGCGCAGGATGGCCGAAGGCCGCGCATTATGATTGCTAAAATGGGTCAGGATGGGCACGACCGGGGCGCTAAAGTAGTAGCCACAGGTTATGCCGACTTGGGTTTTGATGTGGATATTGGTCCTTTGTTCCAAACCCCGCAGGAGGCCGCCAAACAGGCGGTGGAGAACGATGTGCATATTCTTGGTGTTTCTTCCTTGGCCGCGGGACACAAAACTTTGGTGCCTGCTGTGATAGAAGAACTCAAAAAGTACGGTAGGGAAGATATTATGGTCATTGTTGGAGGCGTAGTGCCCAAACAGGATTATCCATTCCTAATTGATGCCGGAGCTACGGCGATATTTGGACCTGGGACTAAGATAAGTGATGCGGCGATTGAAATATTAGAGCTGTTAATTGAGAGATAAAACAGTTTAAATTAAAAAGGCCCAAACAATTTTCTGTTTGGGCCTTTTTAGTATTAATAACCTTGATTAGGCCGCAGCCACTTCTACCTCACTTTTCTTTCTATTTTTCATCCAGAAGTATAGTATCGTAAAAAGAATGATTAAAAGGCCGGGGAAAATAGTCAGTTTTTCCATCGTATTCTGACCCGCTATCAATTCCAACTCATCACCAGTGAACCCTGCCGCCATAGCTTCAGCTTTATCGGCATCTATCCAACCTCCAATAACAGGTTGCACCGCGCCGGTCATAAACATTCCAATTGCACCAATAATCGACATTCCTAAAGCACCACTCTTTGGAATTTTATCGGCAACAAAACCAATCATATTTGGCCAAAACAGGGCGATACCAAAAGCAAAGATGATTGCAGCTACATAAGCCATTGCCCCGGTTTGCGTGCTAAATAAATATATACCTAAGGTAGCCAGAATAGCTGATCCCAAAAGTACTCCCGATACATTGAATTTTTTAACAAAATCACCTCCAAAAAATCGTGTAACCGCCATAAGTCCTGCTGTCAGGGCAAGTATGATCATTGGGTTAGCACCACTTTTGGATAATATTAATCCTACCCATTGGTTCGGGCCGAATTCGGATATCGCCGTTAGCGTCATACAGAATGCTATGAATATGAACAAGGGAGAAAATACAGATTTGAAATTTCCGGATAGCGTTGCTGCTTCTTCTACTTTTGCTTTTGGCCATTGTTGACCCCAAAATAGGACAGCGTAGATTACCGTAGGTATCATAATGATCCAAATTTGACTTTCCCAACTCATTCCTCCTCCAAGCTGAGTTCCAGAAAGATTTATACCATCCGTCATAAATCCGGAAATCAGACTCCCTACTGCTATACCACCAGGAAACCACATGTGAAAACGGTTCAACATTTTGCTCATCCGTGTGCCTTCGTAGGCATCGGCAATCATGGGATTACAAGCTGCTTCGGTACATCCGTTACCTAGTCCTATAAGTAGCGTGGAAATCAACAACCCCGTATAGCTGCCGGAGTAGATAGTCATTAGAATTCCGACTGCATGGGCAAAGAAGGCAAATTGCATAATTATTTTTCCACCTACTTTGTGGTAGATAAGGCCGCCAATAATCATAGCTATTGGAAACCCTAAAAACCACATGGAATTAATAAATCCTAATTGCTCACCAGAAAGGCTTAGTTCTTCACCTAATTGTGGCAAAATACCTGCCCTAATACTAAAAGAGAATGCTGTGGTAATCAACGCCAAACAGCTCCCATAAAACAGCCTGTTCGCATTTACTTTGGAATTTTCCATATTATATTAATTTTATTGGTTTGGTTAATATGCTAATCTAGTAAAAATGAAATTATTTTTATGGTTTTTAGTGTAAATCCTATTCTATGATATGAAACCTTAACATATTATCATATTTTTGTATCAAATATACATTTATCAATAGCTGTAAGTCAATGCATACTGAGATGAAGAAATTTTTACTTGGACTTGTCGTACTGTTTGGGGTTTCTTGCGGGGAGCATACAGACCGAGAAACAAAACTTGACGTAGCGGAAAGTACTTTACAAAAAATACCATCCGACTTTGATCCAGAAGCGAAACTGATGGAGTTGAATATCACTTTTCGTGACCAAGGAACTCCTGTTGCCAATTATGTACATGCCGTACGAACCGGAAATCTTATTTTCTTGGCAGGTAAAGGGCCTAAACAAGCCAATGGTGAGAATGTAGTTGGGAAATTAGGCGCTGACTTAACTGTGGAAGAGGGTTATGCCGCTGCTCGGGAGGTAGGTATTAATCAGCTATCGGTATTGAAAGCTGAATTAGGAAATTTGAATAAGGTAAAAAGAGTAGTGAAAGTTAAGGGGATGGTGAATGCATCACCAGATTTCAAGGACCATTCCAAGGTAATCAATGGTTATTCTGACCTAATGGTCGCTGTTTTTGGTGAGGCGGGCAAACACGCTAGAGCTGCGGTAGGTATGGGTTCTTTACCGGGTAATATGGCCGTGGAGGTAGAGATGATTGTTGAAGTGTATGAGCATTAAATATAAACTCAAGAGTCAAACACAAATACAAGTTCAAATACAAACGGGTATGTAGTAGTTAGTTTTAAGCGAAACACAAACTTCAATTGCAGTTGAGTCTTGTTTTACCAACTACAGCCCAAACCAAGAACTATTTAATTATCCCGTCCCAATCTATTTCCATTTCAAAAGGGTTCAACAAGGCATCTGTGAGAATACTTACACTGCGCCTATTCAGTTCTATACGTTCATCATATGTTTGGTCAATATACCAATCACTCCATTTTTCTTGAATCGTTTCAATAGGATAGTTGGGCCTTACAAGCTGGACTATGGAAGTAATAAAGGGCAAGGTGATTCCAGCGCCTGAGGCCGGTATTTTTTCCAATTCTGGGAAATAGGGTAAAAGTCCGGTTTTCCATTCGTGTTCAGAGACGATTCTATTGGGGTAAAACCAAGTCTGGTTGGCCCATTTAAAGGGAATTCCGGTAGCTTTTAGGATGCCTGTAGCGCCTATGCGCTGGATGGCGGTAAACGCAGCGTCCTTATTGTTAACATCGATAAAGGGCATGATGTACGCATTACTTTTTAACAGCGTATTTTGAACATTCCGTATCGATATTTCTGAAGGGTTCTTGTTTTCTAAGATGGATGTAGCCGCCAATGCACCGGCAGCCTGACCAATACCTAAGACTACAGGTTGTAATCTTGTAGCTCCGTTAACAATGTTGGATACGCTGATGTTCTTTTCTGCTACTATAAAATTCTCCACGCTTTCTGGAACCAAACTTCCTAAAGGGACATTGTAGCTAGGAACTTTTATATTAATGAAATCAATCTTTGGAGCGTCTGGGAATTTATCGTGATGATGGTCTATGGGGTAATCTCCTACGGCAATTCCTGTCCTGTAAAAATTAAAATCATAAGGTCTTTCTACATGATCTACGGTTAAGAAGGTTTTTCCCTTTGCCCTTCTAGCTTCTCGATCATACGGAATCATAGGAAAGTTGTCTTTGGTTGGGAATTCTTCCGCTATGCGTAAGTTTTTAAAGCCCAATTCATGTTGTATATAGTAGACAAATCCTTGGGTAAAAGCTTTGGCTTCCTTTAGTTTTTCTTGACGTTCCTTGATAGATAAATCTGGCCAGTTAACATAATAATCGTTCCCACAATTTGGCCAATTCATCATGTACTTATTGTTGGGTAGTTTTCCGTAAGTCAGCATTTGCTCACAGCTACTCACCCCACCGAACATCTCGCCATTTTCTCTTTTGCAGGCGCAAGCATAGGCTTCAGGGTCGTAGTTTCTTGGTTTCTTCACTAGCCCTTTTTTACCCTGAAAACGGCCAGGATCTGTTGAAACATCCTCTAATATTAAAACATAAGTCAAATCCTGCACAATAGTATTTCTTGTTTCCGGAGCCTCCGTTTCGCCTGTATCGTTCTTCGCGTCCATTCCTAATCTAAAATCGGCACCTACTAAAGGCAACAATTCTCCAATTTCGGTAGCATCAATCAGTAGTTTAGCGGAGGTGGTGTAGGTTTTTTTATTTTTTATATAGGTTACATGCCATCCTTCTCCTTCTTTTTTTACTGCCGTGTATACGGCATTAAAAGCAATGTCTAAATTTGGAATAGCAGCCATTTCTTGAAGGAATTTGTTTCCTATGGACGGCTCAAATAAAGTATGACTTACCCAGCCAGTAGCCAGTGCTGCCGCTCCACCGTAATGGTCACGTAATTTTTGACGAAATTCTCCCCATATACCAGAAGGCATTTCATGATTGCCATCGATTGCAGAAACACCTGCCGAAGTTAGCATGCCGCCTAACCAGGGCGTGGCCTCTATAATTTGAACTCTTACGCCCATTCGCGCCGCCTGTATTCCCGCAGAAGTTCCACCGGCACCGCCTCCGATAATCAAAATATCTACTTGGTTTTGAGCACTGCTCATCGAAACACAAAACAGGAAAAGAAAAAAGAATTTTAGATTTTTAACGGGAAGCTTTCGTATCATGCCCATGCTTTTTGTTAGTATAATTATGATGTTAAGTTTTTAGTCTTTTAAATTTTCTAAGGTTTTCCAAACTTCTAGTAACGCTCTTGGTACATGAAAACAGCCTTTCCACTTCCCACCTTTTAGATTTAATGAGACCGTTCCTTGTTTGTTGAGGTAGCCGAACCATTCGCCTCCATTTTCTATATCCCGAAAATGCTCCCATGTATAGTCGTGCACTTTTTTAAACCATATCGCCGCTTTAGGATTTTGGTTATAAGCGTAAGTTTTTGCCAAAGCTACCAAGGTTTCTAAATGCACCCACCACAATTTTTGGTCGTGTTCTAACTGTTGTGGTGGATAGCCCTTGCAGTCCATAAAGTATAGGATGCCTCCATGTTTATTGTCCCATCCGTATTCCAGTTGTTGGAACATTATTTTTTCTGCTTTGTTGATGAGGGCAGTATCGTTTTTACGAATACCCAAGTTCATGATAAACCACATGGCCTCTATCGCATGGCCAGGATTTATTAGTCTGCCTTCAAAACTATCTACAAATTCTCCAGTATCCGAAACATTTTCCAGTATTAATCCAGTTGATTCGTCATAAAAGGTGTTCATAACCAAATTTATAACGCTATCTGTTACCTCGGAAACCTTCTCCAAACCAAGTAAAGGTTCTAACTCCAAGGAAAGATTACATAAGATCATGGGCAGGGCAAAGTTCTGCATAGAACGGGTGCCTGGGAAAGTTTTATCGTATTTGCCTTTAGGATTATGACGTCTTTGAAGGATATGTTCAAAGGTAGTTTTGGCAATTTCAGCATACTTCTCTTGCGGGTCTATTTCATATAACCTACCAAAGGCCATGGCGGCAAAACAGTCTGAAAATATATTGTACGGCTGTACCAAGGGCACTCCTTTTTGGTTCAAGGAAAAGTACCAATCGCCCTGTGGATCTCGGCCATGGTTTACAAGGAAATCAGCACCGAGTTTTGCGATGTCTTTCCAGTTTTGCTTCCCTTCTACCTGCTGAAATAAAGTAGAAAACATCCAAACTTGTCGTGCTTGTAGCCAAATAAATTTATCCGTATCATAAACTTTTCCCTTTGGTGTAATACAGGTGAAATACCCGCCAAATTCCTGATCTAAAGAATGCTTCTCCCAAAAGGGTAAGATTTGATTTAGGAGTTCTTTTTTATAAAGTGCTGCGTAGTGTTTCAAGGTGCTACTTATTATTTTTATTGAATTCTTTTTGATTTGGTGATAAAGAACTCTCCATATACCTGTTGTACAAGTGACCTGCTTGTAAATAGGCCGATTGTGGACTCATAAAATGAGAGAATTCGAACGTAATCGCTTTTGCGCAGCCGGCTTTCTTTGCGGCCTTTAGTTTAAATAGCAGTTTTTCCCACTTAATAGGTAAAAATTTGATGGGCATATCGCGATCAAAGGATTCTGAGTTGGTCCAGGATTGTAGTTTATGTTTATCTGCTAAGCGCTTGTTAAGCTTCAGGTAATCTTCTAAGTCATTATAGTCAACATGTCCGTCTTGGAAGGCAACTATATCCACGCTATTTTTAATGCCCTCAAAGATTTCGTCCCATTCCGTTTCGTGCTCCTTTAAAGAGATGCCAGCCTCTTTGGTTATTTGATTCGATGCTGCGATGACGGCTTTTTTACCATCTATCCACGGTGAAATTAATACGGGCAAGCCGTTACTTACTGCTTTGCATTTATCAGCTAATTGGGCAATAGAGGCAACGGCTCCTTTTGTCTTTCGGCTGAGCTCCAAGCTTAAGTACCAGCCACCAAAACTAGTGTAATGTCCGTATCTATCATAAACCTCTTCTATTACGTTAAGATTTACGTCGATTTCATGTCGCATATCTCCTGTTTTCCAGTATTTTCCGCTGTCGTAGGTGCCAAAGTAAAAGGTCATCCCATGCCTGTCCGCCAACTCTAGATACAGCTTCACTAAATCTACCGGAGGAGCAAAGCAATTGTGTTCTTTGATGAGGTATTCAGAAGGGTACGTCAAGAATTGTTGATACCCGCAACGTATTAATATAACGGTATCGATACCCATAGCCTTCATGTGGGCGAAGTCGGTATCCCATTCTTTTGGCCCCCAGTTTTGATGAGGAATATCGTGACTAATTTCGTCTATAAAAGTTCCTGTTATTCGCATTAAAAATGGTTTCAGATTTCAGGTTCAAGGTTACGCCATTCGCCTGGACTTATTTTTTAAGGTGATCCCACCAATATTTTTTTAGTACTACACTTGTCACAATCAATACTGCACTCCATAGCACCATTTCCGTATTTTGGCGCAACATAAAATACATTGGAATAAGTACTTGAGACATCTGCCAAATAATACCGATGACCACGTTAAAACTATCGCGTTTAAAGTCCATATTAGGGATAAAGCTAGGGTCCTCTTCCATAACCTCTTTTTTAATAGGTTTCCAAAAACCCCATGGTTTTGTTTGTTTGTAAAATGTTTTTATTTGTGCGCGATTGGGTAGTGGTTCTATGTAGGTGCCAACAATACATCCAAGTAGAGCGAAAAGAAAAATAAGTGGAAATACAAAAATATCTACGTAATCAGGGAAGAAGATAAATTTTACTGTTGAGGCGATTAAACCAAATAGCATTCCCCAGAAATAGCCATTACCAGAAAAACGCCACCAGACCCATTTTAAAACGTTGGCTGCAACATAACCACCATATAGTGAGGAACTAAGCCATAGTATTAAACTATTTAGAGAACCTGCATTAAAACCAAATCCTATTCCTACCATCACCAAAGCTAAAGATGAGATGATACTTAGTTGCACTAGTTTTTTATCTGGTGCGCCTGGGTTGATATATTTTTTATAGATGTCGTTTACAATGTATGCAGGTGCGGAGTTCACGAAAGCTGCAAAGGTTCCCATAAAGGCTGCTAAGAAACCTGCAAGCATTAAACCTTTTAACCCTACAGGTAAAAATTTATTGATGGCCATCGGTAGTACCTGTTCAAAATCAAGATTATCGCCCATAGCAGCTAATTCCGGACCCAAATATACAAGCGCTAGAACGGCAAAGCCGATAATCATAAAATAACGTGGGATATACAGCACACAAATGGTCAAAAAACTCATCTTTGCAGCCTCAGCCGGTGTTTTTGTGGCCAAAATTCGTTGCATATCGTAGCTAGGAACTGGCCCTGCAATGGAGGCAAAGACCCCTTTAAGTACCATCAATATGAAAAGTATACCAAATAGGTCAAATCCGTCGGATGCTATTTTGTTGTTTACTTGGGGAAAGGCTGAGTTGCTCCAGTCCAAATCTAGGTTCCACCCAAACCAAAGGGTATCCCATGTGTTCGGCACCACCGCTGCAATCTGCTCTGCAGTTACCTTATTATAAGCAACGATTCCCACACCAATGCAGGCGATTGTCATTATAACAAACTGCATTACTTCGGTTGCGACAACACTATGCATACCTCCTTTTACAGTGTATAAGGACGTGAGACCACAAATAATAAGTGCATAGCTTCTTGCGGAGGAAATTTTATAGCCTAAGAAATCAAAAGCCATATCCCAAGGAAGGATAGAGGTACAATACTTACCAATCCCTTCAAAGAAATAGGCGATAAAACCCAAAACACTAATAACGGCAAAAATTACAATGATAATATGTGATAGTTTAGCACCACGACCATCTCCAAAACGAAAGGTAATCCATTCCGCGCCGGTCATTACACTAGAGCGGCGCATCCAAATAGCGAGGTAGACGAAGACAAATACTTGGTTCCATACCGGCCAGAGCCAAGGTAGCCAAGCACTTTTTAAGCCATAAACAAATAGAATACCTACGGACCACATGGTGCCTGAAATATCGAACATTCCCGATGCGTTGCTAAGTCCTAGATAGTACCACGGTAGTTCGTTGCCACCTAAAAAGTAGGATTCTAGATTTTTTGAAGATTTTTTGGAAAGGTAAAAGCCAAGTGCCAAAACTCCAACAACATAGGCAATTACGATTCCTATATCCCAAGGGGAGAGTGTCATTTGGTTGGTTGCATTAGTTTGAATTTTCTAAGATAGGAAATGTTTAGATGACGTCGGTTGTTTTTCACTCTGTGAATCTGAGAAAAAAGTTGTTAATATTTCCCCTATTGGTAGTGAAAATATAGAGCTGTAAGGTACAAAAGTGAAGAAGGTAGTTTACGTTGCGGTTAGATTAAAATGAATAATGGGGATACATTGATGAAATGTATCCCCATTATTGGTGTGATTACCGTTACCTTGATTAGAGGTTAAGTAGTGGTCTTGACCATTGAATTCGTTTGTTTTCTTGTTGATTAGAAAAGAGAACAAATTTTCTCGAAGTCTTTGGATTGTGATTGATGAAGGTATTCATGATCGTTGTTTTTGATGATTGATGTGTTGTTCAAATCGTGATTAGCGATTAAAGTTTCGGTATTGCGCCCATTGCGCTCGTTTACTACTACTAAAAGAAGAGAAATACCGTCCTGTTCTAGATTCTGTTGCTGTTGCTGTAATTGATGCTTTCATGATTGTTGTTTTTAAATTGATGATTGTTTTTGAATTGATGAATGATATGTTGTTTAAACCGTATTAGCGATTAAAATGTCTGTACCCCGCCCATTGTGCTCTTTTACTTTTACTAAAGGATGAGAAGTACTGTCCTGTTCTAGATTCTGTTGCTGTTGCTGTGATTGATGCTTTCATGATTTTATGATTTATAATTGATTAATAATTTTATGTTGATACAAATATGTATTGTTTTAGCTTCGCTTGGGATTTACTTTTTCTTAATTGTTGGTTTAGTTCTCCAAACTGTTGTTATTCGATTCCAGGTCAATACTTATCGATTAAATTTTCTATATCCTGCCCATTGTGCTCTTTTACTTTTGCTAAAGGTTGAAAAGCACTGGCCTGTAATAGATTCTGTAGCTGTTGCTGAGATCGATGCTTTCATAATTTCTAGTGTATACTAGTGTTGCTAATAGTTATTTGTTACTGACTTACAACTAATAGACGATGGTGAGTTTGTTTTGTTACAGTACTATGTATAAAAAGGTACTATATTGTATAATATTTAACATTTATGCCCTATTTGGAAGATAGTTCTACGGGGTAAAGACGGGATAGCAGTGTTGATTTTAAAAGAGGTGATTAATTTAACGGTATAGTCTATCCTGTTCTACCGTGTAACAGTTTACATCTCAGCCTATTTTTTATACCTAAATTTAATAGGAACATATCCGAGTTTTGGGATTGTTTTAAAGATGTATTACACTCGACTTATACGATGAGTATACAGTACTACTGGTTCTATTTTAAATTTATAGCATGATAATCCTTTAACTCCTTATGCTTGGACTCTACATCTTATGGATGAATTACGTATCTCATTCCGTCGAAAACATGTATTGAGACACCGTATGATAAGTTTCACCCGGCCTTAATTCAATAGACGGAAAATCCTTTTGATTAGGGGAATCCGGAAAATGTTGGGTCTCCAAACAAAATGCGGACCGAAAATCATCTTTGGCACCAGATTTTAGGGTATTCACAGCGTTCATAAAATTACCACAATAGAATTGTATTCCAGGTTCTTGTGTATAAACATCCATTACAATGCCAGAAATATCACCGACCACCTTTGCAGCATGGGCAAGCTCCAATTCATCATGTCCATTTAATACAAAATTATGGTCGTAGCCTCCACCAAAGCTTAGTTGTTCGTCGGAAACCCCGATATGTTCCCCAATAGGAGTCAGTTCCCTAAAATCGAAGGGAGTTCCCTCTACCGGTCTTAGCTCTCCTAGAGGAATCAGGCCTTGGTCTACAGGCGTAAACGCGTCGGCATTTATCTGTAAACGATGATTTAGAATCGTACCGCTACCTTCACCATTGAGATTAAAATAAGCATGGTTGGTCAGATTAACAATAGTAGGCTTGTCCGAAGTTGCCTTATACTCTACTTTAACACTATTATCTTCCGTTAGGGAGTAAACGACTACGGACTTAAGGTTGCCAGGGAATCCTTCTTCCATATCCGGTGAGGTGTAACGTAATTCCAAGGTATACGCATTGGGTTGGTTTGCATCCCAAACTTTATCTTGAAAACCATTTTCGCCACCGTGCAAGGCGTTGGCGTTATTGTTTGGGGCTATGGTATATTTCTTTCCATCAATTTTGAATTTACCTGCTGCAATACGATTTCCAACTCTACCAATGGTTGCTCCGAAGTAGGATTCTGGTCCCTTTACGTACGCTTCGGTACTTTCCCTTCCTATACAAACATCCACTAATTTTCCGTTTTTGTCGGGTGTCCACAAGCCTACTATTCTGCCGCCATAATTTGTCATCGCCATTTGAAGCGACCCTTTTTTAAGCCAATATAACTTCACCTGTTTCCCGTCTAATATCGTATCGAAGTCAGATGCCTTCAAATTAGATTCAAAACTCGTTTCCACGTTAGGTTGCGCCTTTTTTAATGAATCTTTGTTTTTCGCTTCCTTGCACGATTGCAATACCATTATTATAGCAAGGAGCACAAACAAGATAGAGTGTTGTTTATTAGGTTTCATACTGTGAAATGTATTTGTTTCTATTTTTTTCGTTCAATTTTCTAAAGAGGTCCGCTTCGTCCTGTCTGTAGGGAGTGCCGTTTTTTTGGAACACTTCATGAAACCATTCGTCGGGCTCGGAAATATTCTCTATAGGCGTATCCCACATATATTTGGTATTTGATTACCCGGCCACTTATCCCCAATTGATTTATCGCTGTACTGCGTTAAAGTTTGCACCTGTCATCCAATCGAATTTCTTATACCAATTTTCGGCTTTCTCGACCGACCATTTATTTTTACCAAGACCTTTTCCTGTGCCGTTCCTATAAACGCTGTACAAAATAGCAGCGCAATAGTAGTGGTTTTTCATGTGTTCTCAAATTACATGTATTGTAGAACCTAGTTTGTCATTGAACTGAATTTCAAATGGTTTAGCGTTTTTTATGTTCGGTGTCATACTAGTTTTGACTGAGTCGGCACTTTGGTTACAGCTATTTTTCTGAAGTATCCGGGGCTACTCCCTCAAAGGTCATTACGATTGGTTTTATGGTACCATCTTCATTGAACTCCATTTTATCCATACAGGTGACACGGTGATCACGATCTTCATTTGGGATTGGTCTCCGGTGGTACACCATAATGTACTCGTCAGAATCCTGTCTTTTAATAACCGAGTGATGCCCCGCGCCAGTTGCTATATCTCCCTCGCCCGACTCTAAAATAGTTCCTATGCGTTTATAGGGTCCAGTTGCTTTTTCGGCCATGGCATAGGCTACTTTATAGCTCCCGTTTGTCCAACCGCCTTCGGACCACATAAAGTAATAGATACCGTTTCTCAAAAACATGAACGGACCTTCAACATAACCTTCTGGTGTAATTTCCTTGAACGGATTGCCGTCTTCCCAAGGTATGAACCCGGTAAAGTCATCGTTCAGTTTCCCAAGGTTGCAATGACTCCATCCGCCATAGAAAAAATAATGGGTCCCATCGGTGTCCTTAAATACAAACTGGTCTATTGGCTGGGCATCATTATAGAAATCGGATACTAAGGGCTTGCCCAAATAATCCTGGTAGGGTCCGCTAGGATTATCCGCCACGGCAATACCAATACCTCCAAAATGATTAATGTCGTTGTTGGGGTCGTAGCCATCCCTACTCGGTCGTTGTACGTCATTGGCACCAAAAAAGAGATAATATTTGTCTTCTTTTTCAATAATTGAAGGTGCCCATAACGCTTGTCGCAGCCATTTTATTTTCGTGGTATCCAAAATACGTTCGTGTTTTTCCCAGTCTACCAGATTCTTAGAAGAGAAAGCATCGAAGTGTAGTTGTTTGTCATAATCATCGGAAAAGGTTGGGAATACCCAATAGGTGTCATCAAAGACGATACCTTCTGGATCGGCGTACCAACCTTCGAACAAAGGATTGTTATTTTCGTTGGTTTCTTGAGAAATACAGGTTGTACCCAAAAGAACAAAAAGAAGAAGTACGTATGATTTTTGCATTCGTATTGAAATTTATAATTAGTAATTATTTTATCTAAAAGTTTTAATGTAACTACAATTAATTTGCCAAATAGCTTTATTTTTTAAATCCGAAGTTAGTTTTTCAGAGTTGAACTCCGATTTCAGTTTTTCTCTACCGTAACATAGCTACTCATTTATTTCTCCGATTACTTCTAGATTTATATTCTTAACCGTATCTATATCCATCTTATCCACTTTTCTGTCGTAAGTCATAAAGCCGTTAACCTCTCCTTCTACATCGGTAGTTTGGGTATAAATTGCACCGGAAAAGCCCGCTTTGACCAATTTTTTTAGTTCCTTGGCATAAGCCACATATTGAGCGGTCGTTTCTTTGGAGTTTTTAAATTTCACATAGCCCCAATTGTTATCTGGTTTCCATAGATGATTTTTTACGGCCAAACCTATGCCACCGTATTCGCCAAGCACATTGGTACGCTCGGCGTCATAGAGATACATTGCCGGTCCTGGGTAATTATGTAGGTCTACAATATCACCCGTTCGGTAAAAGTTACCGCCACTTGCAGCATTAACAAGTCGACTCGGGTCATAGGCCTTGGTCCAATCAGCGATTTCTTCAGTCTTGAATTGGCCCCAAGCCTCATTAAAAGGAACCCATGATACGATACTTGGATTGGAATATAGGTAATCTATAATACCCTTCCATTCTTTGCGGTAGATAGCCTCTGATTCCGCTGTTCTTCTGAATTCGGGACCGTCGAAATACTTCCGCATCTGCCATTGTGGCCCATCATCCCCGTTGGGCATGTCCTGCCAAACCAAAACACCCAATCGATCACAGTGCGTGTACCACCGTGCTGGCTCCACCTTAACATGCTTACGGATTAAGTTAAAACCAAGTTCCTTAGTTTTTTCTATATCGTATTTTAGGGCTTCGTCCGTAGGTGCGGTATAGAGTCCGTCTGGCCACCAACCCTGATCTAACGGGCCAAACTGAAAATAATCTTGGTTGTTTAGTTGCATCCTCATCACCCCATAGTCATCTTTTTTTATAGCTATTTTTCGCATACCGAAATAACTACTGACCTGATCTGTCATTTTTCCATCACATATCAAGCTAATGGAAAGGTCATAAAGAAAAGGAGATTCTGGAGACCATAACTTTAGATTGTCTATTGGGATTGTTATGTCTTCACCTATGGTTGCTTTGGCAGTGGCTATTGTGGTGCCGTCATCGAATACCGAAACGACTATTAAGTCTCCATAGGATGCACCTTCTGCCAAAGTGGAAACCTTTATTGTTCCGTTATCGATATCTGGCACTGTCTTTATTTGGGTAATGTATTGTTTAGATACAGGTTCCAACCATACGGTTTGCCAAATGCCCGTGACCGGTGTATACCATATGCCCTCAGGTTTTTTTACCTGCTTTCCCCTAGGCTGGGGGCCTTCATCGGTTGGGTCCCAAACCTTTACTATGATGGTTTGTTTTCCATCTTCAAGAAAAGGACTAATATTGAACGAAAAAGGCGTGAAGCCGCCTTCGTGTTGCCCTATTTTAACAGTATTCAACCAAATTTCAGCTCGCCAGTCCACAGCTCCAAAATGCAGCAGAATATCCTTGCCTTCCCATTCTGATGGGATCGCGAACTGGGTTTGGTACCAGAGTTCATTTTTTGACCCTACTTCTTTCATTACACCCGATAAACTTGACTCCGCAGCAAAAGGGACTAAGATTTTTCCATCGAAACTTGAGGGCAGGGTTTTGTCTTTTGGGATTATGGCATAATCCCAAAGACCGTTCAGGTTCTTCCACTGTTCCCGTTCCATAATCGGACGGGGATATTCGGACAAAACATTTTCGTGGTCGATGTTTGGTCCCCATGCTGTTTTTAGTTTATCTCCGGCTGGTTTCCATTGTGCAACTAAACTAGAGCTTAAAAATAATAGGGCCAATACAAGAAGGTATCTTACCATGATTTGTTTTTAAGTTGAGCATCATTAAAAGGGATTAAGTTACTACATTTTATCATGACTTTAAATGCCTTGTTAAAGTAGTTGTAGGGTAATAGCCTAGTGTATTAAGAAACTTCCCGCGATACTATTATTTTGAAACAGATTTCAGGAATCTTGTTATAAATTAACCTCATTGTGATTCATTCAAAAGTCAAGCTTCCTGTTTTCTCAAAATAGCTTGTAAGCGTTGGCTCCCATTTGTTCGTGAAGTTGGAAGACCATAAATGTTGTCAAGGTATGTTTGAATCTCTACAAAAAAAGTGATCTCGGCAAGAATCGAACTACAAACGGTAGGCCCTTATTTTACTGATGTTGCACTTGTTTACTAATCGTAATGTTGACGATTTGTGAACTTTTTCATGATTTTTCTTCCGTCATAACAAATGTAGGCAAATGGAGCTAAACGGATACAAAACTCATTTAATCTGTGATTTTTGAAAAAGTTTTGAAAAACGACATTTTTACCGGACCGTATATAATTCTTTCAAGGGATATAAATGCGTTAACCAATATGATTATATAGTTCAATCAAAGACAAAGTTATAGGTCAGTGAAACAAGAGGACTGTTAAGTATGGATAGCTCAAAAGCACCTAGGGGACTGTCCCCAAAAATATCACCGTTCTCCCCACCGTTCCTTTGTGTATAATAAATACTGTAGGGGTTTCTTCTTGCATATAGATTATACACGGTAAAGGTCCAATCACCGGACCATCTCTTACTTTTACTTTTAACACCCCTGATATTCCAAGAAAAATCGAGTCTATGATAGGTAGGTAGTCTAGCGTTGTTCCGCTCCAAAAAGAGCGGTGTATCTATTCCTTCTATTACTACTACCCCATTGGGAGAAGTATACGGTCTACCGGTCTGTGCGGTGAAATTAAAGCTAAGGGTGTTATAAGGGTCGGACTCTATATTCATTGTAGCGTTAAAGACATGCGTTCTGTCAAAATCCGAGGCATACCATTCATTATTATTAATTCTGTCACCGGGCTTCTCAATTTGGGAGCGTAAGCGACTTCTAGACCACGTATAGTTCATCCAACCATTGATAGTGCCCTCTGGTTTTCTTAAGCTGAATTCAGCTCCATACGCCTGTCCTTCGCCTTGTACCAGATCCCTGTTTATGGTTTCGCTCAGAAAAAAATCGGCACCGGGCTTATAGGTCAAAATGTTATCGACCTCCCTATAATATCCTTCCAGTCCAAGTTGTATGGCGTTATTGTTTACATTCTTATATATTCCAAAGCCATAGCTATCGCTTACCTGTGGCAATACCGTGGGGTCCGAAGTCTTCCATCTAGAAGTGGGTACTGGCGTAGTGTTATTATAAATATTCTGTAAATATTGGTTTAGACGAGCGTAGCTTGCCTTCAATGAAGTAGTTTCGTCCAATTTTAAGTTGAGTCCCAATCGTGGTTCAAGACCGTTATAGGTTTTTACTCCCGCCCCTTTTTCAAATGATGTTGTACCTAACAATTCCCCGCTGAAGTCGTCAAACGTATTTTGTGTATATGGACCGACAAGGACAAAATGGTTAAAACGTAGTCCGGCGGAAATGGAAAGTGTTTCAATCGGTGTCCAATTGACATTGCCATAGCCCGAGAATTCATAGCTGATTTCATTTTCCAAGGATATTGGAAGCACATTTTCGGCCGACCCAGGGTCAAGCGCACCAGGGTCAATGTTGTAACGGTTGACTTGCCCTCCAAGGTAATACTCCATAGCAGGACTCTTCTTTTTTGAAAATTCCGAGATAAGACTTAGGTAATTGATTTTTGAGCTATACTCTACCTCATTATCGCTATCGCGCTCTGGAAATATAATTTTGGGACTGTAGTCGCTTGCGACAACTATTGTCCTTAGATTGGAATTGTCCTTAAAACTATGGGACCAGTTGACCGTTCCGTTAAGGGTGATGAAATCGTATTGGTTGCTCTCTGCATTTATATTCTCCACAGGTGTTACCAAATCCAATTGGTAAAAATCCTTGGAAAAAAATCCGGTAAAGGTAACTTGATCGTTCTCGGTAGGAAGGTAAAGCAGTTTCACGGTGCTATCGTAGAACCTGGCTTTGGTATTTTTCAAACGTTCTGAAAAGACGGGCAATAAAAAATCGGTTACTCCGGCCCTTACTCCGGCCAATAACATTAATTTATCCTTTACAATGGGGGTTTCTATATTTAATCGGCTGGATACAAGACCTATACCGCCACTAAGTTTCAACTTGTCCACATAGGGGTTCTTTACCTTGACATCCAACACAGAGGTCGCCCTCCCCCCGTATCTGGAAGGAATATTGGCTCTGTAAATATCCGAAGAAGAGATGACATCGGGAGTGAATACGGAAAAAAGGCCGAAGAGATGGGTCGGATTAAAAACAGGGGCATAATCATAGAGAATCAGATTCTGGTCTAGGGAACCTCCACGCACGGAAAGACCATTACTGATTTCTCCCGCATTGTTCACACCAGGAAGGAGAATCATTGCTCGTAGCACGTCATATTCCCCTACCGCAGAGGGTATTTTTTTAAGCTCTTTCGATGTTAACCTCACAACGCCCATTTGTGGCACGGTTAGGTTTTCGTTCCGTGTCTTGGCCTTGACTATGACCTCTGAAAGCATTTCTTGTTGCTCCCTAAGTTCAATTTCTAAAAAAATACTTCTGTTGAGTTCAATTTCTCGAACCTCGGTCGCAAAACCGATATACGTAATGGTAGCGCGATAGTTATCGGATGGCAAGGCAATAGCGAACAGGCCATCGTCGTCGGTAAGCCCGCCACAGGAACATGGGTCAATGGAAATCTGGGTGTTTGCCAGCGGTCTGCCCATTGCTGTTATTTCAAAAGAGAGATCAAAGTTTTGGGATTGGCAGACGTATCCGTAAAATAGGATCACTATTGCTATAATACGGAAGTTTTTATGCATTTATAAACTGTTATTTATACTTTATTTACTTTTCAATTTCCAATCCACCCTTCGGGTTCAATACCAGTTCTAAATCGACTTTCAATACAGGGTGCAGAACTAACAGGTGGTTGTAAATCTTCGAAACTAAATTGCGGAGGAGGGTCTACCTCGTCTTCCAATATATCTGTCCGTTCAATAAAAATGGTTTTTACAGTGTTGGACGTCGCCGTGAATCGGCCTAAAACCACCTCTTTGTCATCAATCGTATTGAACATGTTTCCTATTACAGCTGCAGGTGGTGGTGCATCAAAATTCCCGTTATTATCGACTATATCCTGTAATCTGCGATAGTACTGGTAGGCATCAAAGGATAGGGATAATTGTTCCAACGAAACAACAATATTTTCATTGGTATATAGCGGTACGGTTGCCACAGGATATTCCTCGATAATTGTGCCATTGGTAAATTTATCGTCTAGAATTTCAATGGACTCGTTGAGCCGTATAGTCCAGCAGGGTGTTTCGCAGCCGTAGGTATAATATGGTGGTCTTGGATTAACTCCAGGCGGAAGAGGGAATACTGTCGGTGGATTTGTTTCACATTCCCCATTTCTAAAAATACCATTATCACAAACCTTACATAAAATCAATTTTTCGTAAGACCGGAATCGCCAGAGATAATAATTCTTGGTTTCTGCTGGTTCATTAAAACTCACCGCTATATGGTGCCCTGGCACAAATTTACCCGAATTTTCCCTAAAAAACACCTCCTTTTCATAAGTTGAGGATATATCATTAATAGGTACTGAGGGGATAACTGTTTCCGGCAAGGATTTATATGTGCTGCCGTCAGTTAAAGTGACGTTCAGTTCCCAAGTTTCACCTGTGGCGACCATAAAGTCATCTGGTGTAACATAGGTATCTATTTGCTCTCGTAACGTAACCGATTCCCCAGAATCTAAATTGTCAAAAGTGACCATAGCGCCATCTTGAAATATGTTTCTGTATATACCGAATTCATTACTGGTTCTCTGAATATTAACGAATGAAGCGCCCAGTGTTGAGCTTGCCTGACCTTCTATTATAATCAAACCCTCCTCAAATTGAAATTCTGGAGTAACGGGGTCTATACAACCAAGAAATACTATAGACAAAATGCTAAAAAGACAGGCTAGTTGAAATCCTTTTGTAATGATCTTTACATTCATGATATATCTACTAGCGAACTATGTTCCAGGCTAAAGCTTTGTGAGTCCAATTATTAAAGGATAAACGACAGTTACCCATGCTAATAAAGTTAGACTATTGGAGTTGAACAAAAAAATTGAAAACTATCTTTCTGACTATTGGATTGTTGTTAATTATATGGTTAGGCTTAATTTTTAATAAAATCAGGTAGTTAATAAATTAATTGCTAGTTGCTAAATACATATAAATTTTGGCTGCTGTTTGAATTATTCAATCTAAACTTAGGAAATTGAAATCTAACTTTTCAATTTCCAATCCACCCTTCGGGTTCAATACCAGTTCTAAATCTACTTTCTACACAAGGGGCGAAACTAATAGGATTTCCGATTGGAGGATCAGTTTCAAAACTGAATATGGGTGGCGGGTCTACTTCGTCTTCCGATATATCCGTTCGTTCAATAAAAATGGTTTTTACAGTGTTGGACGTCGCCGTGAATCGGCCTAAAACCACCTCTTTGTCATCAATCGTATTGAACATGTTTCCTATTACAGCTGCAGGTGGTGGTGCATCAAAATTCCCGTTATTATCGACTATATCCTGTAATCTACGATAGTACTGGTAGGCATCAAAGGATAGTGATACCTGTTCTAACGAAATAACAATGTTTTCATTGGTATATAAAGGGACGGTTGCCACAGGATAATCCTTTATGACTGCGCCATTTGTAAATTTATCGTCAAGAATTTCAATAGATTCGTTAAAACGAATGGTCCAACATGGCACTTCGCAGCCGTATGTATAATATGGCGCTCTTCTAGGAACACCAGGAGGAAGTACTGCGGGTGGTATAGGATTGCCTTCACATTCCCCATTTCTAAAAATAGCATTGTCACAAACTTTGCATAAAATCAATTTTTCGTAAGACCGGAATCGCCAGAGATAATAATTCTTGGTTTCTACTGGTTCATTAAAACTCACCGCTATACGGTGCCCTGGCACAAATTTACCCGAATTTTCCCTAAAAAATAACTCTTTTTCATATGTTGAGGATATTTCGTCAATGGGCACTGGGGCAATAGCTGTTTCCGGCAAGGATTGGTAAGTGCTGCCATCAGTTAAAGTGACGTTCAGTTCCCAAGTTTCACCTGTGGCGACCATAAAGTCATCTGGTGTAACATAGGTATCTATTTGCTCTTGTAACGTAACCGATTCCCCAGAATCTAAATTGTCAAAAGTGACCATAGCGCCATCTTGAAATATGTTTCTGTATATACCGAATTCATTACTGGTTCTCTGAATATTAACGAATGAAGCGCCCAGTGTTGAGCTTGCCTGACCTTCGATTATAATCAAACCCTCCTCAATTTGAAAATCTGGTGCTACTGGGTCAATACAGCCTAAAAGAAGAATAGAGAGAAAGAAACTCAATACTATCACGCCAAAACGTACTGAATAAATTTCTACTGTTTTTTTAAGTATCTCAAAATAATCCTTAATTATCATCTTAAATATACTCAAATTAATTACCGCTAAAATGGCAATTACATCAAAGACTGTTAACTAACATTTTATCACCTGTTTTAAGAGGTAGGGTATGATGTTTATTCTGACCCAATCCTCATCTAAAATCTTAGCGTAATTCATCAGTGAAAGAATCCGGTCGGTTTAGCAGTATTTCAGTAGATAGGGGTGGGTAGATAGCGGACAAGGTGCGCGCTTAAAATATTGTCGCCTCGGTAACCCTTAAGATTCGGAGCGAACTTGCTTCCTCAGAATCGAACTACAAACGGTAGGCCTTCATTTTGCTGATGTTGCGCTTATTTACTAACCGTAATGTTGACGATTTGTGAACTTTTTTGTGATTTTTCTTCCGTCATAACAAAGGTAGGCAAATGGAGCTAAATGAATGTATTTCAGTCGATTTACACACAAGTTCCTAGTATTTTTATTGTAAACAAGGTTTCTAGGAAAGCAATTCTATGAATTTCATTATCTGAAACTGTAGGCTTCCTCATAATTAGTTGAATAAACCTGTTCTACACAGAACTACTTCAGCCCCAACTTTTCCAAATCATAAAAATAAAAGTTCTTTTCGTCGTTCATAGCAACGAAAAGACCATTGGGGAATTGATTATTTAGTGGTACGGTAACAACTTCACAACCATCCGTTTCAGTAGTCATAAGGTTAACAGCTTTGATAAAGGAATTGTCCTCTGTGGAAAAAATATTGAATTCGCCCTTCTGTTGATTGGAAACAATAAGATAACCATGGCCATCTGCATAAGTAGCAATTGCAATACCTTCAATATCTTCTGAAAAATAACCTCCACCAAAGCATGAAATTTCTTCATCGCCCATTTTGGGTTCTGCATGGTATTTTTTGATACAGACCCCTTCATCAGAATAATAAACAAATCCATTTTCATCATCGACCGCAATAGCCTCAATTTCTTTTTGACCACTAAAAGAACCAAATTTACGTACCAAATTTGTTTTTATTCCAGTAGTATCGGCTACTAAGGCATACTGATAAAGATACCCATTGACAGGCCCTGTTTTTCTACCCACAATGGCATAGACTACGGAATCTTTTGGGGATTTGTATAAGCTTATTCCCATCGGCAATCGATTCTCCAAAAGTTCCTCATCAATAAAAACAGGAAAGCCGCCAAGGTCCAAAGGCTCCATATCGGGTACGGAAAATATTCTAATCTGTTGTTTTTCCCTTTCTGTGAAAACGAGTATGTCGGTTGTTGTGGAATCATTCAGTTTAAAACCATATTCCACATCGACATTGTTTGGTCGTTCGATGTTTCTTATGGTCTTGTCCGCTATTATTTTTCCTGCCAAATCAAAGGCATAAATAGCACCGTTAGTTTCCTTGTCCGTTCCAAATACAATGCTTTTTTCTGGGTGGGATGGATGTACCCATATAGCGGGGTCATCCGTATCGTTCAAGGTAAATTCGGTAATGATGTCCGGTTCAATCGGGGGCAATTTACTTTGATTACACCCTGCATAAATTATAAGTGCTAAAATGGAATATAGAATTCTTTTCATCATGTTGGAATATTTAGAACAAAACCGCCCTTCTTACCCAAAGGACGGCTTTATAGAGGGAATAATGGTTAGTGTTTACTTTTTGAACAGATCATACTTTAAACCAAAGGTAAATCGTTGTCCATAAAACTCTACTTGCTGCGTGCGTTCCTTTATGCCTTGAAAATAACGCAATGGCTGGTTGGTAATATTGTTTAAATCTGCATATAAGCTTAGATTGGAATTCACTTGAAAGGAGGCGTTAAAATCTAGGAAAAACTGCACATCATAGTGCCTGTCTTCAAACGAATTCCCCCCGATTTCATCAATATAGGAATCAGAAAAATTAGCGGACAAACGTGCCCTAAATTTTCTATCAGCATAGCCCAGGGAACCATTAAACATATTGGGTGCAGTATTGGGTAGATCTATATCCGTTCTTACATCTCCATCTTCATTCGTAATACCGTCTGCGCTCGAAGTCAGAAACGTGTAATTAAAGTAAAGGCTGAAATTTTTCGCAAAACCAGGTAGAAAATCCAGTTGACGTTGAAATGCGAACTCCGCACCTAGTATGGTAGCAGCATCCCCATTCAAGGGTTGAAACAAATCATAACCAACCGACTCCGTACCAAACGAATTATCCGATACCTCGCTGATACTGGTAAATATAAAATCCTTGATATCCTTATAGAATACTCCACCGGAAATCAAACCTACGCTTTCAAAATAATGCTCTGCCATTACATCAAAGTTCATAGATGTTGTGGCTTCCAACTCTGGGTTCCCTATTACAATTTCGTCATCCTCGTTTATAATCTCTACCCGTGGAATGAGATCTACGTAATTAGGTCGTGCCAGGGTATTCGTCCAAGCGAGACGCAAAATGGTTCTATCCGAAATATCATACTTCAAATGGATACCGGGTAGAATATTGGTATAAGAACTTTCACCACTTACCTCTTCTACAACTATTGCTTCCTCAATACCGTTATCCTCATCTTCCTCTATAAAAGTAAGACTAAACCCTTCTGAGTCCAGTTGCGTATTTTCTACACGCACACCTGCAAGCAAACTTAACTTGTCTGAAAGCTTTTGGTTGAACATCAAATAGCCTGCCCATACATTTTCGTTTACATCATAATTTTCTGCCAAAAATTCGTCCTGTAACAGTTCACCATTCGACAGGTCTAAACGTCCCAACCAAACTTCATCCGGATATAAACCTGCTTTGTACTGGCTTCCAGCAAGAAAATCAGCATCCGTCTGATCGGTAACTGGTACATTGGCTAGCGTAGGGAAATCATCCTCCAAATCGACTTCAAAAAAATCGTTATCCCTAAACTTGTTTTTGAACCTTCCCCTTGCACCGAATTTAATGGTACCATCCCCGTTACCAAATATATCTGCCGGCAATTGAAAATTTACAAAAAGATTGATGTCTTCCTCTTCCGTATATTGATTCTCGTTGGTAATTTCATCATATTCAAAACCGTCCAAACTATTGTCATCAGAGTCATTTTCTGCCGTCATTAAAGGAAATCGGGAATCAGTATTATCATTGATCACTATGTACTCTGACGCAAAAACGGCATAACGTTCGTTTAACCGTTCTTCCGATGCCTGTGCGTAAGAAGTCATCCAATCCACTTTTAAGTTACCGAACAGATGGTTACCCCCCAAACTGTAATTTTGCATACGTTGGTCTTCCAGTCTTCTGTTCTTGCTACGTCTATCGTCCAACCCACCCTTAGTTTCTCTTACCGCCTCAACAGGAAAACGGGTTATATTACCATTGGAAATAGTAAAATCGTCTGCCGCTATATCTTCCGCATCCAAAATTTCCTGTGCCAGTACATATCTATTTTCACGATCGTCCCTCCAGTTGTACATGGTCTTTAAAAAGATGGTATTGTTCGCATCAAATTTATAATCCATGTTAGCAGAGAAACTTCTCCTTATCCGCTGTACCAAATAGGTGCGTTGCTCGTTCACGTTCGTGTACGGATTTACGTCTACGGCTTCCAAGATATCCTCGCCATCCGCATCCTGTAAACCTGTATTGAACTCAAACTCATCTGTCCACTCTGCTTCCACATTGTCCGAACCAAAGTCGTTGTCATTACCGGACACGGAGACCATCCATCCAAACTTATCGTTCTTACTTCTATCCCCCAACAAAATTGACCCGTTGAAAATGGGTTTATCCGTAATAAAATTGATTCCGGAGCCAATTGTTGCCGATAGCCTGAAACCCTGGGGCGATGTCCTTGTAATTAGATTGATGGAACCGCCCAAAGCATCGGCATCCATATCAGGGGTTACCGCCTTGCTAACCTCAATGGTTTGAATCATATCTGAGGGTATCAGATCCATCTGTACGTTTCTATTATCGCCTTCAGCAGAAGGTATTCTGCTACCGTTTAAGGTAACTGAATTCAGTTGTGGGGAAAGACCACGAACAATAACATTTCTAGCTTCTCCTTGGTCGACCTGCATGGTAATACCTGGAATACGCTTTACGGCATCACCAATATTGGCATCGGGAAATTTACCAATCTGGTCAGTAGAAACTACATTTGTAATATTAAGGTTGTTCTTTTGGGTATTCAATGCTTTGGATTGACCGCCCAAACCATAAGCAGTAACTTCAACACCATCAAGCTCGGTACTCTTAGGTTCGATAAATAATGATATTTCGGTTGTTTCGTTTGCATTGACCGAAACTTTTTGTTCTGTGTCCTCATAACCCAGATAAGAAACTTTTAGAGTATAGGTGCCTTCTGGAATACCTACTAAGGTAAATTTACCATCAAAATCTGATATTGCTCCTTTGGACAGAGTAGTAATCATAACGTTGGCTCCAGGGAGGTAAATACCATTTTCATCTGAAATCGTTCCTTGAATATTTCCCGATTGCGCAAGTAAGATAAATGGTACCAATAAAAAGTAATAGAGGAGTGTAGCTTTTTTCATTTTCTAAGGGTTCGTTAGTTGACTCCAAAGAAATTACTTAAACTATAAATTCATGTTTTCTAAATTTTAAGTATTATTTAAGTTTTAGTACCATCTGGTCCCAATTAAAGTTTAACTAACATTTTGATAACAATAAGTACTTTTCAAACAAAATGAGGTTTAAACGTAGCGTTTATCTTTTTGAATTTTATAGATTTTAAAGTTGATCATTTATAGAAATCAACTTTAAAATAATCTCAAAATTGGAGCTTACCACTTTTTCTAAAAAGGATTAACTTCACTATTGAAAACTTGTGAACGGCTAAATAAAGGTATTTTGCATTAAATGAACCAAGCTGAATTATACCAATTATAATTGATACTTATTAAATATCAGCGCATAGTTCCATTTTAACTTGAATCCCCCAAATCTTAACATAACTTATATGCGCATGGGTCCTGTTTCGATTTTATAGTATTCCGGTAGATAAGCGTAAAGTAAAATCGAAATAGGGCGCACGCTAGTTTTGATTTGGAGCACTTTTCTTTCATTTTTTTCCTTCTTTGAGACCACCGGGAGTAAAGCAAGTTTGTCTTTGTGGCAACAAAGACACATCTTGCGCTTTCTGACCGACTGGATTTTTGGTATGTTCCACAAGCCTTTCGTTCATGTCCTTATGACCTGTATAGATAAACGACATATTCTTGTGTAGTTTGTGGAACATATTAGAATTGTGGTACTTCACAATATGTGTCAAGGTGGAATCCTCCTCTTTTTCATCTCGAAAAAATTTCGATTTTAATGAATGAGTAGATATTAATTTACCTTCAGTTCTAAGTTCTTAGTAGCATTGAAATAAGTCGGCATATATTTCTCCTAAGTATAGATTAATACATTTAGAAACTTCACTGCTCCCTCTCATGCGTTGTGTTTCAGGATTCCACAAGTTGCAATCTACTCTTCTTTTTAGGCTAATATTGAGTTTCTTGCCATTTATCGTAACTCTGGCGTAAAGGGGTGCTTGATGGTTCTTCATTCTTTTGGAGTACATCCAAAATAAAATGGGAAAAGTAGAAATTGTGCGCATAACGGACGTCTTTAAGTTAAACTTAATTAAGGACGAAAGTCAAATCACAAGTAAAATGTTCATTTAAATTTAATCAGAGAAACATACAGGGTATAAAAATAATCACAATAAAAGTGTTGACGATTTGTGAACTCCAATAGGGCATATTAAACAATATCACTTGATATCAAAATTAATTAAAACACTGATAATCAAATGTATTAAGTTTTTCGTAATCCTATTTAATAGCCAAAAAGTGATCTCGGCAAGAATCGAACTTGCATCTAAAGTTTAGGAAACTTCTATTCTATCCATTGAACTACGAGACCGTTTTCTTTATTTCAAGAGCGCAAAAATAAAATTATTTATTTAGCTACCCTAAAAAATTAGAAGCCTATTCAGTAGCCAAAGGTCTTCTACTCCAAATCTCGTACATAGGTTCACCTTTAGTATTCTTTCCTGTATGGTGCCAGTCGTCTTCTTGTACTTTATACGTAAACGCTAGCGAAGCGCCAACTCTAGCGTTGTCCCTGGAGAAGTATTCGATTTTTTCTGTATAAACCCCATCACTAGAGGTATAACTTCCACCGCCGGAGCCCTTAAACTGCATGCCATCTGTATCATAAGCTATCCATTGAAAACGACCATTTTGCAAAAATTTTAGGGTTTTTCTGCTGTTCTCCTCACCTCTACGTTCTTGTCCCTCGTCTGGCCCTCTTGTGGCGAATAGCCACTGCCCGTCCAAATCTTGATTGGTGTTTTTAATGGGAGTAAGTTGTAGTTTTTCGAACCAATTAAGGTGCAATATATTACCTTCCATGCTTACTGGAATAGTTAACTGTCGTATAGAATCTTGTTCATAGTGCGAATTGAATTCTAAAAGAACAACAAGCGTTTGTCCAGCACCTGTATCTTCTAACTGGGTAAAGCCACCTAGCGTTCTCACGAATTCGGCCGGCTTGCTTTTGTATTCGGAATAGATGAAATAATCACCATCTATTTTTATTTCGTGTCGCACGTTTTCTATGTCAGTCGTATAGACGCCAGAGGGTATTTGGGCAATAATGACTTGTATTCCCAAAAAAAATGTGGCGCAAATTAGGTGATTAAGGATTTTCATAGGGTTTAGGTATTTAATTTGTTATAAATATATGAAATCAATACGCTATAAATCAACCTATTGAAGTAGGAATAGTCCCTTCGTCGTTAATTTTTAATAAAGTTTTTTAAAAAACTTGTTTTTCCAATTTTTTGTATTTCATTTGTCGCGTCAAATCGAAACAAAACGATTTGCTTTTTTTGGCAGTAGCTGAACATCATGAACCGTGTTTCTATGTTCGGGCTAAGGGGAATTAAGAAGTCAAACCCTTTAGCGGCCCATCAGATGGGTAACCGAATTTTAAAGCTAACTTCTGATTACAATACTACAATTGTGCAAAGTCAGCACGATTACTTCTTTATTCCTACTACCGAGGAAAAATTTTTGATTTGAAAAATACGATTACATTAGTTTCTTAATGTATTGCGCTAGCAGGCGAACGCAATTTTAGTTATTTTCAATTTTCAAAAATTTATTCAAAAATGAACACCAAATACATTGATCTAATAGATCAAACCTATCATTTTCCCCAAGAAGAATTTACCTTGGACGACGAATACTTACGTTTTCACGGAATAGACTTAAAGGCGTTAGTGGCGCAGTACGGGAGTCCGCTAAAGTTTACGTATTTGCCAAAGATTTCCGATAACATCAAACGAGCAAAAAACTGGTTTGCAAACGCTATCGAAAAGAATAACTATAAAGGAAAGTATCATTATTGCTACTGTACCAAGAGTTCCCATTTTCAGCATGTATTACATGAGGCTTTAAAGAACGATATACATATGGAGACCTCCTCTGCATTTGATATCAATATTGTTGAAAAATTAAAGGCAGATGGGAAGCTGAGCAATGATTCCTATGTAATCTGCAATGGTTTTAAAAGAGCACAGTATGTTGAAAATATTGGTAGGCTTATTAACAGCGGGCATAGGAATTGCATTCCGATTATAGATAACTACGAAGAGATAGATTTGTTGTCAGATGTTATAGACGATACCTTTAAAGTTGGAATTCGTATTGCGTCGGAAGAGGAGCCTAAGTTCGAGTTTTATACCTCTAGGTTAGGAATAGGGTATAAAAATATCGTTCCCTTTTATGAGAACCAGATTAAGGACAACGACAAGGTAGAACTTAAAATGCTGCATTTCTTTATTAATACGGGCATACGGGACAATGCGTATTATTGGAACGAGATGGTAAAGTGTCTTAAGGTATACGTTAGGCTAAAAAAGATATGCCCATCTTTGGATAGTCTTAATATTGGTGGTGGCTTTCCTATAAAAAATAGTTTGGCGTTCGAGTATGATTATCAATATATGATCGATGAAATTTTGAACCAGATCACCATTACTTGTGCCGAGGCAGATGTTCCCGTACCACATATTTTTACCGAATTTGGTAGCTTTACCGTTGGGGAGAGTGGAGGAGCGATCTATGAAATTCTTTACCAAAAACAGCAGAACGATAGGGAGAAATGGAATATGATAGATTCTTCTTTTATTACTACCTTACCGGATACTTGGGCAATAAATAAGCGTTTTATCATGTTGCCCATTAATCGGTGGAAGGATGAGTACGAGCGTGTTTTGTTGGGCGGACTTACCTGCGATAGCGACGATTATTATAACAGTGAGCAAAATATGAACGCTATTTATCTTCCTAAGTACAAGCGTGATAAACCTTTGTATATTGGCTTTTTTAATACGGGAGCCTATCAAGAAACCATTGGGGGTTATGGAGGATTGCAGCATTGTTTAATCCCACAGCCAAAGCATATATTAATTGATAGAGATGCAGATGGCAATCTGGTGACTAGCCTATTTAACCCACAACAAAAAGCAGAAGATTTACTTAAGATATTAGGATATAATTCTTCTGAAACATCGGTCGAAAATACAGAAGAAGTAAAACAAGCAGTACATTAACAAAGGATTATTAAAAACAACAATTACTACAATGAGCACATTAAAGAATTACGCCGGTATCCCCGATGAATTCGCACAACTGGAAACCGCTAAGGTGGTTTTAATCCCTGTTCCTTATGATGGGACAAGTACTTGGGGCAAAGGAGCCGATAAGGGCCCAAAAGCGTTTTTAGATGCATCTGAAAACATGGAGTTGTATGACATAGAAACAGCGACAGAAGTGTATGAGCAAGGCATACATCTTACTGCCCCTGTAACAGAAAACAGCTCTCCTGAAGCTATGGTGAACGAGGTGCATAACATCACAAAGGACTTTATAAAGCGTAACAAGTTCGTTACCCTTTTTGGTGGGGAGCATTCGGTCTCGATAGGAAGTATTCGCGCCTTTAACGAATGTTTTGATAATCTTACAGTGCTGCACATAGATGCCCATGCAGATTTGCGTGAGTCCTATGAAGGTACGGCCTACAACCATGCTTGCGCAGTTCATGAAGCCAGCCAGACCACCAACTTGATTCAAGTGGGAATACGTTCTATGGATGCTATAGAAAAGACGTTTATGGATGAGGAAAAGACCTTTTTTGCTCATGACATGGTCAATGATGAGTATTGGATAGATAAGGTAGTGGAGGCTTGCACGGATACTATTTTTATCACCTTCGATTTGGATGTTTTAGATCCTTCTATAATGCCCTCTACCGGAACACCGGAACCGGGTGGATTGCTCTGGTACGAGACCTTGGAATTTTTAAAGCAGGTCTTTGCCGAGAAAAATGTAGTAGGTTTTGATATTGTGGAACTGTGTCCAAAGGAAACCGATAAGTCATCGGATTTTTTAGCCGCAAAATTGTATTATAAAATGTTAAGTTATAAGTTCATGGGGCAAAATGCAGATGAGGATTATGACAATAGCTATGACGTAGATTATAAATCAAATACGAATTCAAAATTTGAAGATGACGAAGAGTAAAGGAACAATTTCCAATTTTATAGAGAAGTACTACTTACACTTTAATGCCGCGGCTTTAGTTGATGCAGCTAAAGGCTATGAAGCACAATTGAAGCAAGGCTCTAAAATGCTGGTTTCTTTGGCGGGCGCCATGAGTACGGCGGAGCTGGGTAAGATATTTGCAGAAATGATCCGGCAAGATAAAGTCCAGATCGTTTCCTGTACGGGTGCCAATTTAGAAGAGGATATAATGAACTTGGTGGCACATTCCCATTATAAACGTGTTCCTAATTATCGGGATTTAACTCCCCAAGATGAGTGGGATTTATTGGAGAAAGGATTAAACCGTGTAACGGATACCTGTATTCCGGAAGAAGAGGCGTTTAGAAGAATACAAGAGCATATTGTAAAAATATGGATGGATGCGGAAGCCAAAGGAGAACGGTATTTGCCACATGAGTATATGTACAAGCTGTTACTTTCTGGCGTTTTGGAAGAGCACTATGAAATCGATTTAAAAGATTCTTGGATGTATGCCGCAGCAGAGAAAAACTTACCCATCATCTGCCCAGGTTGGGAAGATAGTACCATGGGGAATATTTTTGCTTCCTATGTCTTAAAGGGCGAGTTAAAGGCAAGTACTATGAAATCCGGTATTGAATACATGACTTATTTGGCCGATTGGTATACTAATAATTCTAAAAATGGTATTGGGTTCTTTCAAATAGGCGGCGGAATTGCTGGCGATTTTCCAATCTGTGTGGTGCCTATGTTGTATCAAGATATGGAACGTACGGACACGCCGTTTTGGAGCTATTTTTGTCAGATTAGCGATAGTACCACCAGTTATGGGTCATATTCCGGAGCGGTCCCTAATGAGAAAATTACTTGGGGAAAATTGGACATCAATACACCAAAATTTATTATAGAGAGTGATGCGACCATTGTTGCTCCCCTAATTTTTGCTTACCTTTTAGATATGTAATTATGGATAAACACGCACATTTAAACAAAGTAATAGTTGATTTTAAAAAATTGACACCAGAGGTTTTGAAGCTTACGGTCGAACGCTATCCAGATGGGTATGATGATCGAGATATCATTTCATTTCGTAACGCTAAAGGAGAACGTATTGAGGCTGTTGAGGTCTTAACGGCAGACACCAAATACTTGGTTAAGATTAGTGAGAAACTGGAATATACCATGGAAAATTACGATGCCTCGGATTATGAGGATTTTGAGGACGATGATCCAACTGCCGTAGTTGAACCATCTCCAGAGGATATGGTAGACGGTGAGGACGAAGAAGAATAAGCAACTTCGTCAATCCTGCTTCCTTTCATCTTGCTAAAGAAAGCACTAGTGTTCAGCTTATTTACTAATCAACTTATAAGTAGTACCAGACTATTTGGTACTATTTTATTATGGTCTCAATCAAAGACCTACTTAATTAATGCTACATGAAAATAGAGGATATTGAAAATATAGAATTGAAGTTTTTGGATCTTGATGACTATCAAGAATTAAAAACAGCAATGATTTCTGCATATACAAACATGCCCGGTGCATATTGGAAAGAGGAGCATATTACTTCTTTAATTAAAAAATTTCCAGAAGGTCAGGTGGTCATAAAAATTAACGGACAGTTGGCCGGTGTTGCACTTTCTATCATTGTAGATTACGATAAATATGATGATGAACATACCTATGAGCAAATTACGGGAGATTATTCGTTTAGCACCCACAACCCTGATGGGGACGTGCTTTATGGTATTGAGGTCTTTATAAAACCCCAATTTAGAGGACTTCGTTTAGGACGGAGGTTATACGATTACCGCAAAGAGCTGTGTGAAAAGTTAAATTTAAAGAGTATTGTATTTGGAGGAAGAATGCCAAACTACAATAGCCATTCCAAGGAATTAACTCCCAAGGAATACATTGCAAAGGTGCGCCGAAAAGAGATTCAAGATCCTGTGCTTAATTTTCAAATAAGTAACGATTTTCATCCTGCTAAGGTGATGAAAGGATATTTGCCAGGCGATAAAGCTTCCAATGACTTTGCCATTTTAATGGAATGGGATAATATCTACTACCAGAAACCGAGCAAAAAAGCGGCTACGAAAAAGAAGGTTATCCGTCTTGGCCTGATTCAATGGCAAATGCGACCCTATAAGGATTTGGAGGAATTGTTGCAGCAGGCGGAATACTTTATAGATGCGGTTTCCGGCTATCGTTCGGATTTTGCTCTTTTTCCGGAGTTCTTTAACGCGCCCTTGATGGCCAAAGACAACCATTTGTCCACTCCTGATGCGATTCGAGAACTCGCTAAGCATACTGAGGCTATTGTACAGAAATTCTCCGAATTTTCAATATCCTATAATATCAACATTATTTCTGGAAGTATGCCGGAGATGATAGACGGTAGGTTGTACAACGTAGGGTATCTGTGTCGCCGTGATGGGAGTATGGAACGGTATGAAAAATTACATGTTACCCCGGATGAGGCTAAGGTTTGGGGCATGCAAGGAGGTTCGCAATTAAAGGCCTTTGATACCGATTGTGGTAAAATTGGTATTCTTATCTGCTATGATTCCGAGTTCCCGGAGTTAAGCAGATTACTTGCGGATGAGGGAATGGATATTCTTTTTATTCCCTTTTTAACAGATACTCAAAACGGCTACTCCAGGGTACGGCATTGTGCACAGGCACGAGCTATAGAAAACGAGTGTTATGTTGCCATTGCCGGCAGTGTGGGGAATTTACCCAATGTACAGAACATGGATATTCAATTTGCCCAATCCATGGTATTCACGCCCTGTGATTTTTCTTTCCCTACGAACGGGATAAAGGCGGAAGCCACGCCAAATACGGAAATGATATTAATTGCCGATGTAGATATTGATTTATTGCGAGAATTAAATCAATTTGGAGCGGTTCGCAACCTTAAGGACAGAAGAACCGATATCTTTGAACTAAGAAAAAAATAAAAAAGATTTGAAGGATTTAAAAATAATAGGGAGTGAAGAGTGGTGTGTTTTTGAAAATTTGGGTGTACCAGCGATAAAGGCAAGAGTAGATTCAGGCGCAAAAACCTCCTCTATACAGGCAACCAATTTAAAAATCATTACCAAGGGGACACAGGAGTGGGTAAAGTTTGAAGTGAATCCTTTACAAGAAAATAGAAGTATCGCAATAGAATGTCAGGCCAGACTGGTAGATCGTCGTATGGTAAAAAGTTCCTCCGGTATATCGGAAGAACGCCTAGTCGTGAAAACACCCGTTACCGTTGGTGATGATACGTTTGATGTGGAATTGACCTTGGCGAATAGGGATACGATGGAATTTCGTATGCTGTTGGGAAGGGAAGCGCTTAACGATCGATTCATTGTTAATCCCGCACTAAACTATGTCGCTAAAGATTTTTCCGACACAGAAATAGAGACGAAATACGCGCCTTTCAAAAAAGAGAAATCAGGATTAAAATTAGGCTTGCTGGCCAGTAACCCTAACCTATATAGTAATATGCGTATCATAGAGGCAGCAGAAGCCCGTGGTCATGAAATTCAGTTCTTGAACGTGGAGCTTGCCTATATGAAGCTGGATGCCAATTCCCCTGAGATACGTTACCGAGGCGGGAATATATTAACCGATTTTGATGCTGTAATTCCAAGAATAAAACCATCGGTTACTTTTTATGGTTGTGCATTGATCAGACAATTCACGAACTTGGGTGCCTATTGTCAGAATTCGTCGGAGGCCATTACGCAGTCGCGGGATAAACTGTTAGCATCCCAATTGTTCTCCAAGAACGACATCCATATTCCCATCACAGGTTTTGCAAAGTCGCCCATGGACACCAAAGATTTAATAAAAATGGTAAACGGCGCGCCCTTAATTATAAAACTGTTAGAAAGTACGCAGGGAAAAGGAGTGGTATTGGCCGAGACCAATAAAGCGGCGGAAAGTGTGATCAATGCCTTTAAAAGCGTAAACACCAATATCTTGGTACAAGAGTTCATAAAAGAGGCCAACGGGCAGGATATCCGCTGTTTTGTCATCAACGGAAAAGTGGTGGCCAGCATGCAGCGTCAGGCGCAAAAAGGAGAATTTCGTGCCAACATTCATCAGGGTGGCAAGGCATCTATTATAAAAATCACTTCAGAGGAGAAGAAGCTGGCCATAAAAGCTGCTAAAATATTAGACTTGGCCGTAGCCGGCGTAGATATCATACGTTCCAACAAAGGACCTTTACTGTTAGAGGTTAACTCTTCACCTGGTCTTGAAGGTATTGAGAACGCAACAGGAAAGGATATTGCTAACGAAATGATTGTTGCTATCGAGAAAAAGTTGAAGTTCAGTAATTAGCAATACGTACTTCTTTTAATCGAATGTAAGAGAAATTAAATGATTCATCTTATCGTTGGAAACACAGGTTCTGGAAAAACCACATATTCGAAAGAATTGAAAGAGAAAACTAAGGGAGTTATCTTTTCAATCGACAAATGGAACAACATTTTATTTCTGGCCGATAAAAAACCTACAGATGGGCTAGATTGGTTTTTGGAACGAATAGAGCGTGCTGAAAGTATTATTCTTGATTTGGTCATACAACTTGAAGAGGCAAAAACGGATACCATTCTTGATTTAGGGCTCTCTAAAGTTAAGCATCGCGAGAAGTTCAGAAGATTTGCGAAGTTGCATAACTATGAACTAAAAACACACTTTTTAGATATACCTACGGAAACTAGGCTAGAGAGAGTGATGAAAAGAAATACCGAAAAAGGGGAGACATTTGAATTTGAAGTAAGTAAAGAGAATTTCGATTTTATGGAATCCTGGTTTGAAAGGCCAACGGATACAGAAATGATAGGAGGAATAGTTATTAGGGAATAACGGATTCATCTAAATTTGGATAGCTAAGAAACTAAAGATATTACGCAAAACACTACACTTAAGGACTCACCCAATTAATAGAAAAATTAAAATAAGCAGGATTGCCTAAATTGTTTTCAGCTAAAAAAGGCGTATCATCCCCAAAAGGTCGGAAAAAATCGCCTCTATCCAAATCGAAAGACCAGTTGTAACGATAACCTGCTTGAGCTGAAAACCATATTTGTGGTGTAATTGCATGTTCCCAGCTTATGCGTAGTCTCAGTTCCGACCGGCGTAGTTCCATGTCGTTAAAGGGTAGATTATAAATATTGTCATCATTGCTAATACGGTAGGTATTTCCTTCAATTTCCCAACCGGCCAGCAGAATATTTTTGGAATTTACGTTTCTACGGTATTGGAAACGGGCGGGAAGCAACATTTCCAGTCCCCAATTTTTACTCAATGCGGTATACATCAGATAATACACCGGTAAATAGTTCAGGGAACCACCAAGATAGGTTCTGCTTACACCAAGACCCCACATTTTTCTGTCATTTGGTTTTACACCGTAAATAGCGGCGCCGGAAAAACGGGTGTATTTGAGCGATTGCATATTTGAGAAGGAATAATCTCCATTGAGGTTCGCTCCAAATTGAAAGATCAAAAAACGTTTGATGTTCAGGGGCTTAAAAGCGGTCGCTGTAAAACCGAGGGTCCGCAAGCCATTGTTTTCCAAAGCCTGACTCAAAGGATTGCTAGCCATAGTGGTAGGGTTCGAAAACGAATAGTTGGTTTCGGCATAGTTAAACCCAAGATTCAGCAAAAAATAGTTTTTGGAAAATACGGGATAGTTAATGGTAACGCGAGTACCTTGTGCACTATTTATTTCATTTTCCGGCGATGGGCCGGGTGTTACAAATGGAGGTTGCTGTGTCTCCAAGGTATGGGCTGTTTGAAAATCATAACCTAAAGAAAAAAGTTTTGTGGGTGTCTGACCGACAATTTTATTGGAGGCAAAAGCCTTGTTTTCGGTAGTCTGTACCAAGTTGGAATAATCGACAAAACTGTCCTCTTCCTCCTCTTCTATAGGAGGGTCGTCTTGCGCTAAAACAGTTAACGGTACTATAAAACACAAGAGTAAGAGGTGCCAAGTTGGTTTTGCCATGGAATTTGTTTATTTCGTTTTCATTCGTACCCATGTATCCGTCCGACCTACGAGTCCAAAGGGATCTACAGAACCACGGACTTCTAGCTTGTTCTTATTTTTCATTTCAATAGTACTATAATAGGTATTGCCAGATTTTGGGTCATAAATGGTGCCATCTACCCATTCATCCTCCTCAAAAACAAAATCCCTTAAATTAAGCATGTTCAATATGGGCTTGCCATCGGGATCTTTTTTTGGCTTACCATCTTCGCCGTTAGGTTCCTTCAACCAAACGATTTTACCATGATATTTATCTTTCCCTTTTTCCTTGAAAATTTTCACATAGGCCGTTCCCTCGCTGGGCATCCAAACCCCAACAATGGCACTCGCATCACTTTGAGCAGATAAGGATGTACCCGAAGTAAATGCTGTTATTACAGCAAACATTAAAGTTAAAAGACTTCGTTTACCTAGTTTGTTCATAGTTCCAATCTTTAGTGTTATCAAAAATATGTGCTGGATAGTTAACATACAATAGCGTTTTAAAGAAATACTGTAATTAGTTTAATCGTTCTGTTTTAATGTAAAAGAATAATATATGATGACTGATAAGCTACCTGTACCGGCAATCATTTTGAAAATACCAGGTAGTAAGCTATCAATAGACTAGCAGGATTGTTGAAATCGTTCTATAAAAACACTAGCAAAGAAATCAAACTTGTACGTACAAGTGGAAACAACTATCTTTAGATTTCATATGACAAGTGTATTATTATACCAAAGCATACTGAATGAATCACGAGAAAAACAAGAGTAGGAGAAAATTTATTCGGAACACTTCGGCAGGCATAACTGCTTCTTTTTTAGCGCCATCATTAGTAATGAACGCGGTAGCTTGCGAAACCAATGCTGTTACAATTCCGATAAACGCCCATTTATGGGTATACGCTAGTAAGTTTCCACCCAGTTGGGACTGTACACCTGTGTTGGACACTATTTTTTCTGACTTAAGTTATGCAGGAATCCAAGGATTGGAATTGATGGAAGGGCAGTTGCGGCACAAGGATTCCGTAGAACGATTAAATGGTCTTATAGATACCTACGACCTTCCTGTTTCTGGGTCTTCTTATGGTGTAGGTTTTAACATGTGGAAACAAGATGAGCATAAGGCGATTCTGGAGGATATTAATCTGGTAGTTCCACGTTTAGGTGCAATAGGTGGTAAAACCTTTGGTATTTCCGTAGGTGGTAAAAGTGATGGGCTAAAGACAGAAGCGGAGCTGGATGCACAGGCGGATATTCTTAAAAAAATAAGACAGATTTGTGATGATAACGGAATTGTAGCCAATTTGCACAACCACACCTACGAGGTGGAAAACGATTTACATGATCTAAAAGGAACCTTGGCGCGCATTCCCGACTTTAAACTGGGCCCCGACATAAATTGGCTTATTCGCGCAGGAGTAAATCCTGTAGACTTTATTAACACCTACGGAGAACAGATAGTATACCTTCATATAAGAGATGAATATAAGGATGGTACTTGGTCCGAATACGTGGGTCAAGGCGATACTGATTTCAAAACGATAGCCGCTGTACTAAAGGCAACTAATTTTAACGGACAGGCTGCCATAGAGTTGGCTTACCCAAATGATTTTACGCCCGAAAACGAACTTAAGGAGAATTGGAAAATGAGTAGGGAATTTGTAAAGCAAACATTTCAATGGTCTTAAAACTAAATATAATAGTAGGATGAAAATAGCAATGTTAGGTTCTGGTTTTATTGCCAGATTTTATGCAGAAGCCTTACACGCACAGCGCAGAAAGGACGAGGTAATAATGGTCTATTCAAGAAACGAGGATAATGCCAAACGTTTCGCAACCGATTATGGTTTGCCCCATTACAGTACAGATATGGATGAAGCTATTGCACATCCGGATGTGGATGTAGTGCTGATATCACTTCCTAACCATTTGCACGAAGCTGCCGTACTTTCTTGTGCAAAATTTAAAAAACATGTTATCTGTACCAAGCCTTTGGGCAGGACCGCAGAGGAGGCCAAGCGCATGCTGGATGCCGTAGAAGAAGCAGGGATATTTGGTGGGTATCTAGAGGATTTGTGCTATACGCCTAAATTTTTGAAGTCCATGGAAAGTGTCAAGAAAGGGGCTATAGGTAAAGTGCTTTGGGCAAAATCCAGGGAAACACATCCCGGTCCGCATAGTGATTGGTTCTGGGATAAGGAAAAATCCGGTGGTGGTGCCATTATAGATTTGGGTTGCCATTGTGTGGAAATTAGTCGAAATTTTATTGGAAAAAATATAAAGCCTATCGAAGTCATGTGCTGGGCAGATACCCAAGTGCACCCCATCGATGCAGAAGACCACGCTATTGGCTTGGTTAAATATGCCAATGGCGCTATTGGTCAGTTCGAGGTTAGTTGGACCTTTAGGGGCGGTATGGATCTTAGGGATGAGGTTATGGGTACGGAAGGTACCATTTGGGTCAATAGTTTTCTCCGCACCGGTTTCGAAATGTTTACTACCGGGAAAGGAGGTGAGGGTTATGTTGCGGAAAAAGCGGAATCCAATACCGGATGGCTGTTTCCTGTTGGGGACGAGGCACATGAATTAGGGTATCCACACATGTTTACCGATATGTTTTCTGCTATCGAGGAGGGCAGGGAGCCCTTGGAAACCTTTTATGATGGCTATGTGGTAAATGCCATTTTGGATGCAGCGTTCAAGTCGGCCGAAAGCAAGTTATGGGAGCCTGTAGTGTTGGAGGATTGGCGCGGAGACGAACCCGAGGAATCTCAGAAAAAATGGGAATCTTACGATAAGGAGCATTACTTGGTCAAAGAGGAAATTTTACCCAATGGTGATGTTGCCGTCATCCTAAAAAACAAAAATACGGGCGCGGTTTCAAGAAAAACTACCCTAGCAGAATAACAAAGTCTCAAATTTCACATAAAAAAATGTACATAAATGCAAAAGGAACCGCTGAAAACACCTATGATGCTATAGTAATAGGATCGGGTATCAGTGGCGGATGGGCAGCCAAGGAACTTTGTGAAAAGGGCTTGAAGACCTTGGTGCTGGAACGGGGTAGAATGGTAGAACATATAAAGGATTATCCAACGGCAACGATGCATCCTTGGGAATTTAAGCACCGAGGAGCCATTCCACAGAAAATAAAGGATGAGAATCCCGTAGTTAGCCGCTGCTATGCTTTTAACGAGGGAACGGAACATTTCTTTGTAAAGGACACCGAACACCCATACGAACAAAAAAAGCCCTTCGATTGGATTCGTGGATACCAAGTAGGTGGAAAATCCCTGCTTTGGGCCCGTTGGACACAACGATGGAGCAATATGGATTTTGAGGCCAATGCCAAGGATGGTATCGGTATCGATTGGCCCATCCGCTATTCCGACATCGCTCCATGGTACAGTTATGTCGAAAAATTTGCCGGTATTAGCGGAAATAGAGACGGACTCGCAGTTATCCCAGATGGAGAATTCTTACCGCCCATGGAGATGAACTGCTTGGAAAAACACGTTCAAGAGACCTTAAAAAAACAGTACGACGACCGGCACTTGGTCATTTCTAGGACGGCAAATCTTACAAAGCATATAAACGGTCGCGGACCTTGCCAATATAGAAGTTTATGTAATCGTGGCTGCCCGTTTGGAGCTTATTTCAGCAGTAATTCGTCAACCTTGCCAGCGGCCGAGAAAACCGGAAATATGACCATAAGGCCTTTTTCCGTGGCGCAATCCATTATGTACGACAAAGACACCGGTAAAGCTACTGGAGTAAGAATCATCGATTCCAATACCAAGGAAATTAGGGAATACTACGCCAAAATAGTCTTTGTAAACGGTTCTACCCTAAACTCTACACTGTTGTTAATGAATTCCAAATCCGATCGTTTTCCCAACGGCATGGGCAACGATTCCGGTGAATTAGGGCATAATCTCATGGATCATAACTATAACTGCAAAGTAGAAGGCGAGTACGACGGTTTTAAGAAAGAGTATTATTCCGGTCGCAGGCCTACGGGAACTTATTTGGCCCGTTTTAGAAATGTAGGTAACGATCAACAAGAAAATTTTAAACGGGGCTACGCCTATGCCGGCGGTGCATCGCGCGGTGCTTCAAGTGACATTAGCGAAACCGCGATTGGCCAAACGTTGAAGGAAGATATGACCCAATTGGGTCCGTGGAAATTTGGACTCAGCGGTATGGGTGAATGTCTTCCCTACCACGAGAATCATATTTCTTTAAGTGACGATAAAGTGGATGAATGGGGTATGCCGCTCTTGGAAATAGATGCAGAGTACAAACAGAACGAGACTGCTATGACCAAAGATATGGTACAGACCGCCATGGAAATGTTGGATACCATGAAGTTTAAGAATATTACCGATAAAAAGGAATTCCGAAATTTTGGTCTCAATATCCATGAAATGGGAACCGCCCGTATGGGCCGCGACCCAAAAACTTCGGTGCTTAACGGAAACAACCAAGTTTGGGGGGCGGAGAATGTTTTCGTGACCGATGGTTCCTGCATGACCTCCAGCGCATGTCAGAACCCGTCGCTGACATATATGGCACTCACGGCAAGGGCGGCGGATTTTGCCGTGAACGAACTCAAGAAAATGAATCTTTAATTTTTTTCTTATGCAAAGAAAGACGTTTATACATCGATTAACCTTGGGTACTGGTGCCCTAGCGGTAGTCCCATCTTTAAGTTTGATGCAGAGCTGTGAATACAGGCCAACGCTTAGGACTAGCCTTTCCGAGACCGATATTTCCTTGTTGGATGAAATTGGTGAAACCATTATACCGACTACCCCAGATTCCCCTGGAGCAAAAGCTACTGAAATCGGTGCATATATGCTGTTGATGTACCAAGATTGCATGCCATCGGATGAACAACAGATTTTTTTGGAGGGTTTAAATGACTTGGATACACGTGCGGCGCAACTATTTTCAAACTCTTTTGAAGCTGCTAAACCCCACGAAAAATTGAAATTATTGACGGTGTTGCAGACAGAAGCGGAAGCGTATTATTTGCAAATGGAAAGTCAAGAAGAGGTACCGCCACATTATTTTCAGATGATGAAGGATTTGACCTTGACAGGCTATTTTACATCTGAAATGGGGATGACAAAAGCGAGGGAATACCTTCCCTTGCCTGGAAAGTTTGAACCATGTATACCGTATAATAAAGGCTCCAAAGTCTGGGCAACCTAAACACTATGAATTTTAAGAACACTGTATATATTATTATGGGCGGTACTACCGGGATGGGTCTGGCAGCTGCCATTGCCTTAAAAGATAATGGAGCCAAGGTCCTTGTTGTAGGTAGGAGTAGCGAAAGCTGTTCGGCCGCTGAACGTACCCTCGGTACTGGAGCTCTTTCCCTTAGTGGAGATGCAACAGATCCTGAAACCATGACAACTGCCATCGCACTCGCACACGATTCGTTCGGTTTTGTTTCCGGTCTTTTTCATGTGGCTGGAGGTAGCGGCAGGAAATGGGGAGATGGGCCTTTGGATAAAATGACACTAGAGGGATGGAATAAAACTATGGAACTGAACCTTACTTCCATGATGCTGTCCAACCAAGCCATGATCAACTACTTTTTAGAACATGTTCGGGAAGGGGTTATATTGAATATGGGCTCTGTACTGGCGTATAGCCCGTCTCCAAAATATTTCACAACCCATGCCTATGCTGCGGCAAAATCGGCCATTATCGGGTTTTCAAAATCCATCGCTGCCTACTATGCTAAAAATAATATTCGTATTAACGTCATAGCACCAAGCCTGTTCCTAACGCCCATGGCAAAAAGAGCCGCGGAGGACAAAGAAATCCTACGGTTTTTGGAAACAAAACAGCCACTTGATGGTGGTCGTCCAGGCGCATCGGAGGACATTAACAACGCTGTACTGATGTTTTTGCATCCGGACTCTAAATTTATAACGGGTCAAGTCTTGGCCGTGGATGGAGGTTGGACCTTGAGTGAAGGCCAATATTGATAGCTGAATGTTATGGGCAACTATTATTTGGGAATAGATGTTGGAGGAACGAAGATCAAAATGGTCGTTTTGGATGAAAAAGGCCTTGTGCTTGAACAGGATGAAGTTCTGACGGAAGACGAAGCGCCCGAAAAGGAGCTTTGGAAAAAGAAAATCATCGACCTTATCCAAAGTACAACTGAAAAATTTGTGAAAGAAAATCCGGAGGCCTTACGATGCGGAATCTCCGCCCCGGGTCTCGTAGATTCTCAAAATAAAATGATTCTACATATGCCCAAAAGGTTAAAAGGAATAGAGCATTTTAATTGGTCGGAACATATGGGAAGAAGCATCCATGTGATCAATGATGGCCATGCGGCTTGTGTGGCCGAATACGAATCGTTCTATCGTAAAGAAGGTATACAGCATTTATTGATGCTTACGCTAGGAACCGGAGTAGGTGGAGGTATTATTATTAATGGTGCACTGTATCAAGGGAATCTGCAGCGTGCGGGTCACGTTGGGCATATGACGGTAGACTATTTGGGTGCGCCTACCATGACCAATATGCCGGGGAGTTTGGAGCATGCCGTCGGTAATTTTTCGGTATTGGAAAGAACCGAGAGCAGGTACACATCGGTTAGGGAACTTGTGGATGCCTATGAAAAGGGAGATGAAAAAGCTAAGGTTTGGTGGTTGGAGTCCGTCCAAAAACTAGCGGTAGGACTCGCTTCGTTGACCAATATCCTATCGCCAGAGATCATTGTACTGGGCGGAGGAATTACGGCAGGCGCCAAAGAAGCGCTACTACAGCCCTTGGAAACCTTTATGGAACGGTATGAATGGAAGCCTGGAGGATATAATACAAAAATAGTCGCTGCCAAATTGGGGGCTTTTGCCGGTGCCATGGGTGCCGCATTTTTTGCAAGAACAAAACATAACTAAAAATACAGCATGAGTGTTACACAGGAATATTTAGCAAAAGGAAAGGATATTGTTTCGGTAGTCGCCGCCCAAGAACAGGTTATACAAGAGGTAGCAAACTTATTTGCCAAGTCCATTTTGGCGGGTCGTATGGTGCATCTTTTCGGTTCGGGGCACAGCCGTATGTTAGTAGAGGAAATGTGGCCTAGGTACGGTTCTTTTCCCGGATTCAACCCCATTGTAGAGCTCTCTCTTTCATTTCATAATCTCGTCGTGGGTGCTAATGGGCAGCGACAGGCCATGTTCTTGGAGAACGTTCCCGGATTCGCTACAAGAATACTTAGGAATTTTGATACTAGCGAGCAGGATACTGCATTGGTGGTTTCTTCCAGCGGATGCAATGTGGTGCCTATAGAAATGGCCGAAGAATTTCAAAGAAGAAAGGTAAAAGTCGTCGCCTTGGTAAGTAAACTTCACTTGGAAGGGAGTACCTCAAAGAAATCCGATGGTAAAAAATTGATTGATTATGCCGATTATGTGCTGGATACGGGAGCACCCTTGGGCGATGCCATGATTTATCTAGACGGACTCGATTCTCCCGTAGCACCAGGTTCTACATTAGGAGGTGTACTACTTATCAATTGCTTAAAGGCGGAAACAGCGAAGATTCTTCACGAAAACGGGAAATCGCCAAAAGTATTGAGTAGCGGTAAGATTGTAGGGGATCAGCGTGCGGTAGACCTCTTTGAGTCGGCTTATGATGAACATGCGCATTTGATGGCCAAATTGTACGCTAACGTTGGACCTAAATAGGAACACTATGACATTTTCTACGACGATTGCGAAAAGATACGTTACGGATATTCTTATTATTGGTAGTGGAAGCGCCGGGTCTACTGCAGCTATTGCTGCAGCTCAAAGCAAGTACAAGGTTACCTTGATAGAACGTTACGGATTTCCTGGAGGTACCTCCACGCAAATGCTAGATACTTTCTATGGATTTTTTACACCTTCTGAAACTCCTAAAAAGATTGTGGGCGGCATACCCGATGGTATCGTAAACGAGTTGCTCAAAACCGGAGATATATTTTTACGACCAAATACCTATGGCGCCGGTACCGGGGTTAACTATAATCCGGAAAAATTGAAACAGGTATGGGACAATATTCTGTTGAAAAATGGGGTGGAACTTTTCTACCACACCACCTTGGTTGGTGTAGAGCACGTTGGAGAAAGCGTTACCTGCGTATTTTTTAATAAAGGGACTGGATTTTTCACTATTACCGCAAAACGTATCATAGATGCTTCAGGAGATGCAGATTACTGCCATTGGGCGGATATTCCCTATGAAAAAGCGGGAGAAAAAGAACCCGCACAAAGTATGACGACTACCTTTCGGATGTCCAACGTGGAACACGATATCTATGACGCAGCAGGGGGTAAGAAAATGTTAAAGGAAAAGATGGCGGAAGCTTATGCCAAGGGAACGCATCCATTACCGAGAAAAGAGGGGAGTGCACATGAGATGTGTCAGCCAAAATGTATATCTACGGTAGCCGTTAAAGTGGCCGATTTGGATCCCTTGGATGCAGAAGGTATGACCAAGGCCGAAATAGAGGGTAGGCGCCAAGCATTTATTTTTGAAGATTTTTTTAGAAAAGAAGTGCCAGGTTACCAAAATGCACGAATTATCGGGCTTTCCAATCAGATAGGGGTTCGCGAAACGAGAAGGGTCTATGGTAATTACCGACTAACCAAGGAAGATTGCATGCAAGCAAAAACCTTTGACGACCAAATTTTTCTTTGTGGTGCCCCTATTGAGGACCACCGTAAAAGTCAAGACGGTGGATCGGAAACCTTTTGGCAATACGTTCCGAACGGAGGAATTTACGGGGTTCCGTACGGTACCATAGTTCCCAAAGAAAGTCATAATACTTGGGTCGTAGGGCGCTGTTTTTCTGCAACTCATGATGCACATGCTTCGTGTCGTTCTATGGCACAGACCATGAGCATGGGTCAGGCCGCAGGGTTGGCTGCCGTAGTTTCTTTGACGCAAGACATAGATGCTAAGAATATCGATATAAAAATACTACAGGACAGCCTTATTCAGACAGGGGCAGTGTTGGAACTACCCAATACCGTTGCGGATATAACGCGTAACGGATGGGCAAACAATTGACGATATGAACGAGAAATTTTTTCGAACGGTTTGCGGAGACGTACCTAGCATAAGTATGGGGCTCACCTATTCGCATGAACATATTGTTATAGATGACTGCTATGTAACCGCAAAGCATCCAGAATTTTTATTGAACGATGAAAAGAAGATATCCGAAGAGCTTCTCAATTTTTTTAAAGCGGGAGGTAGAACGGTTATTGATACTATGCCCGCAAATGCTGGCCGTAATGTATTAAAATCGGTGGCGATAAGTAAAAGAAGTGGTGTGCACATCGTGGTGCCAACAGGTATTCATTTAGAACAGTATTATCCAGAGAACCATTGGCGTTATTCGTATTCCGAAGACGAGTTAACCCGACTATTTATTGCCGATATTGAAGAAGGAATTGATGCGTTCGACTATTCAGGACCTTTCGTGAAACGAACAAGGCATAAGGCAGGACTTATTAAATTAGCTACCGGAAACGACGCTTTTACCAAGCATCAGGAGCTTATTTTCAGAGCTGTGGTAAACGCTCACTTAGAAACCGGAGCACCTATTCTCACCCACACCAATTTTGGACGGCAGGCTTTAGAGCAGGCGTTGTTATTTGAAAAATTAGGGGCACATTTGGAGCATGTGGTGTTATCCCATGTGGACAGGGCCAAAAGCGTGGACTATAACCGCGCCGTGCTAGATGTTGGGGTACGGGTGGAATATGATAGCGCTTTTAGATGGAAGAAGGATGATATCAATTACACGCTAAACCTATTGACCCATTTACTGCCAGATTATCCAGAACAGATTACGATGGGTATGGATATGGCCAAGAATGCCTACTGGAAAAGTTATGGTGGTAGTCCAGGGTTAAATTATTTAATAGAGACTATTCCGGAATTCCTTAAATCAAAAGGATTGGAAGAACATTACCAAAAGTTGTTTTTCGATAATCCAAAATGCTTATACTCCTTTTTTTGATAGGGTCATTTTAGGTAAATCCTTTGTCTTACTTAAGGTTAAACATACCGACATTTGGCAGTTGATTTCTAGATTTTCGCTACTAATTACGAAAAGTAAGCATTACGGATAGGATACTCACTGGTATTACAGTACAGGTCTCCATAGAGGTTAAAACCTGGCTTACTGGTGGTAAACCGTACGGATATATGTAAAATTGGGTCCCCTTCCGAAAGTTCAAGGCATTTGGCAATTTCCTTGGTAGCCGGAATGGACCTTAATTCTTGCTCGGCACCCATAATTTCAATAAGATAGTTTTGACTAAGCGTTTTAAAGAAAGAGCCTTCAATGAATTCGGCCGGTTTAATGATTTCCATAGCGTTTAGGGCGTACCAGTTATTCTCCAGAACAACGGGCTTATTGTTAATGTGGCGTATCCGCTGAAAGTAAACACATTTTGATTTGCGTTCTTCACTTGTCAATCCAAACACAATAACTGGGTCCCAATACGTAATTTGAGGCACTGTGGTGATTGTCGTTTTTACCTCATAGTCAATCGCTCCTGAGAATCCTTTTACGGTTAAAAGTCCCAATGCTTTACGTCGTTCAATGACCTTACTTCCTTTGCCCTGCTCTTTTTCTATAAATCCCTCCCGTAACAATTCGTCCAATGCTTTTCTTACCGTAGTTCGCGTTGTTTTGAATTTTTCGCAAATTTCGTTTTCCGAGGGCAGGTAACTACCTACTGGATAAACCCCTGTCTGAATCCGTTTCTTTATATACTCTTGTACTTGGGAATATTTTTTGGTCGCTTTCAATTTATAGGTTTAAGAATACCATCTCTGTTTTGTGCACGTAAACGGTTGTTTTATTTCAAATTCTCTAACATCTCTTTTGTCGTTTTTTCTAGATCAAACGCTGCTTTCCAGCTCCAATCTTGTTGCGCATTTGTATCATCGATGCTACTTGGCCATGAATCGGCAATAGTCTGTCTAAAGTCAGGGTCGTACTTAATTTTAAAGTCTGGAAGTTCATTTTGAACACTTTTGGCTATTTCTCTAGGTGTAAAACTCATACCGGACAAGTTGTAGGAGGAGCGTATTTTGATGTTCTTTTCATCCGCCTCCATGAGCTGTAAGGTGGCACGGATGGCATCGTCCATAAACATCATAGGTAATGCGGTGTCCTCTTTTAGAAAACAGGTATATTCCCCTTCCGCAAGCGCTTTGTGATATATTTCCACGGCATAATCCGTAGTACCACCACCTGGCATGGTTTTCCAACTAATGAGCCCTGGATAACGTATACTGCGGACATCCACATTAAATTTATTAAAATAATACTCGCACCATCGTTCGCCACTCTGCTTGCTAATACCATAAACCGTGCTCGGTTCCATAATCGTATTCTGAGGCGTATCTTCTTTTGGCGTGTTAGGTCCGAATACGGCAATGCTTGATGGCCAAAAAATGGTATCTATCTTTTTTTCCTTACCAAGATTGAGCACATTAAAGAGCGAGTTCATGTTCAGATTCCAAGCGCGCATAGGAAATTTTTCAGCGGTTGCGCTTAACATAGCTGCCATCAAATAAACTTCACTTATGTCATAATAGGCTATAACCTCTTCCAGGGCATCATAATCCGTTGCATCTAATATTTCAAACGGGCCACTTTCCATTAAACTGTCATTACCTTCGCGGATATCACTAGCAACCACATGTTCCTTACCGTGTTTTTCGCGGAGAGCCAGTGTTAGCTCTGTTCCTATTTGTCCGCAAGCGCCTATTATCAATATATATTTCTGCATCTAAACAATGAGTTAAAACAATTAGAGTATAAAGATACCTTTTCTTAAAATTTGTACATTCGTCACATGGCAAAATTCTATTATTTATTTGTGCTGTTTCTTGTTTTTGTTTCTTGCAAGGATGGTCCTGTGGACCTTCAAGATGGTCAAGAAACCGAATGGGAAATAGTGACGAGCCAGCTTCCGGTAAAAATACCTTTAAATGGAAAATCAAACGCTATTGTTGCGGATTGGTTGGAATTTAAAACTTTTGACGCTAGTTTCGATCGTATGTATGATGTAACATATAGGGAAGATTTAGTTTTAATTATAGAGGATTTGGTGGAGAACCAAAAATTGCTAGAAGCGTCCAAGTATCCGGTTGAATTTGATATTCCACAAGTAAAAGGCCGACAAAAAGTTCTAAAAACCTTTATATTGAAAACGAAAGGAGACTTGGAATACCGTCAGGACCCTAAAGTTTCCCTAACTGAAATGATTGCTGCTTATAATAGCTTTCGCAATCAGTTTAACGTAGAGGTTAACAATACCCTTCCCGAAGATCTTATTCTTAATAAAACGGATTAGTCCCGAATTTTCTTCCGTAACTTAGATGGTATATATCGGTGATGATTACAAAAAACCATTTACAATCTTTGACGTTTAAGGGTCAGTGATTATAAATGGTTTTAGGTAAATAAATAAGTACTAACCCAACAAGGTGATTACTCCTTAGGTACCGCAGCTGTTGTTTTTTTGGATTCCAATGCTTGTTTGCTCAGACTGGCGAGATTAAAATCAGGATCGATGGCCAAAGCTTGGTCAATAAAACCGATGGCCGTATCTATATCGTTTTGATCCTTGTTAAATGCAACCAGAGCTTTTAGGTGTAAAAATGCTGCTTTAAGAGATGTTTCATAAGGTTGTTGGCGCTCATAGAAGGCATATTTCATGTCATCTTTTGCGTTTGCAATCCCATATTCTATGTGCGTGGTCGCGCCAGGTAGGTCACTTAATTGAATTTTAAGATCGGCCAGTTCATAGGCCAGATATGGATTGGGCATTCTGCTGTTCAACACTTCAAAATGCTCCAATGCTCGTTTGGGCTGGTTTAGGGCTTTCAAGGAAATAGCCTTTACTTGTACTGCAAGGTCAGAATCCGTAGCTACTTTTTCTATACCAATGGTATTCAACGCCTGCATGTGCTGATTTTCATTGGCGTAAATATAGGCAAGTGTGTCTCTTCGCTCTTGGCTTGGAGCTAGAATGTTCAGATGGGTAAGTGCATTAATTACACCGGTGACATCGCCCTGTAAACGCATTTCTTTATAGAATGCCTCATAGTGTTTCTGAAGATCGGTTGTTGTCTGCGCGCTAAGTACAATTCCAAATAGCATGGTAAGCGCAAGAAAAAGTTTTTTCATTCTGATTATTTTTTTAAGTGGGCTAAACTATTAAAATAATCTGTAAGAACTTGTTAAGGAAAGCTTTAAATATGCTAAAAAGAAAAAGACGCCACTTAGGGCGACTTTTATCTGTTAGATTATTGGATATGTTATGCTACGCTATGAGTAAGTTTTTGACCTGTAAAACTAGCTAACAACTGAGAATAAAAACCAATACTTTTTTCGTCTCTATCTATACAAGAACTAAGAAAGTTTTTAAGGTTGGCGAACAGCAGATTAGTATACAGGATTGGTAAATGTGTATTTACTTTCTTAGGGTCATATAAGGTATCATCGGTTACAATATCCATTTTGACACGGTGCCTGTGATAGTCTATAGTTACATCTGCGGCGTTATAGTATTTTTTTAGTAGCGCAATATGCAGCTCTTCATATTTATCAATGCTTTTAGGACTTCTACAACTTAAGGAAATCAACTTGTCCAATTCTAATAATATCTTCCCTTTTAATCTTGACTTTTCCATACTATATCAATTTAAGGTTTACATAAAGGTATGTATTTCATCGATAAGTACTTAAAAATCAGCTATATATTAACATGAATATAGCAGTTCTGTTGTGAAAAGTGCCAAAACCGTTGTCAACTAATACTACAATGATGTAAAGTTGACACTGATTTTAGTAAGAAAAACACTACAAAAATTAATAATTTTATACTTTTTTGGTAATGAGGAACTGTAATTGGGTAGTTCTAAACCTTTTTCAATCGCTTTTTGTGTGTAATAGTCTCGTTTTGTTGGATGTGCCGGATGTACTGCATTATATGTTTTGCCCCATTGCCGTTGATTAATAATTTCCTTTATTATAAGAATACAGTCATTTAGGTGAATGAGGTTTACCGGAGCATTTCCGTCCTTAAGATTTTCCTTTCCCGAAAGCATTGTAATAGGATGTCTATCCGGACCAATGAGTCCGCCAAACCGAACGATAGTGGTTTTGATTTTGTTGTTTTTTTTAAATAGCTGTTCACACTGGAGCAGTTGTTTTCCTGATTCCGAGGTCGGTTTAGGAGTTGTTTTTTCCGTAACGGTACCTTGGGCATCACTGTACACCGATGTGCTGCTCACAAAAACCACGTGTGTGATTGTACTGTTTTGGAGTTGCTCCAATAACAGTTGCATTTTTCCAACATAAGAGGCTTTAGGACCTGGCCCTCTCAATTTTGGAGGTACGTTTATAATCAACGTTTCACAACTGTTTAGAAAGTCTGTTATCGGGCCTTTTATTTCCGAATCGGATAATTCAATTTGAAAAGCCTGTATTCCTACCTTTTTTAAAAGATTCATTTTGTCTTTGGAGGTGGTAGTTCCAAAAATTGAATATCCTTCTACTTTCAAGCTTTTTGCTAGTGGCAATCCCAGCCAACCACAACCTATGATACCAATTGTCTTAATCAAATGTTACGGTTTGCGTGGTTAAAATGGCATCGTTCAAGATAAAGGGTTTTGGAATATTGTCCTCAGGCCTTTTAGGTATGGAAAATTGTTCGTTTTCCAACAAGTCGTTAGAGGCCTCATAAAGGGTGAGTTCTAAAACAGAATCCTTGGGAAGTTCCAAAACAATATCGGTGTAATCGTTATTACTAATGTAGTGAGTAACCAATTTCCCTCTATTTCGGTTCGCAAGAAAATAATCGGATAGTGCTATTCCATTTACCATGGCTTTTGATATCGTAATATCATTTGTAAAAAGTTCCAATCTGTTTACCTTACGCTGAGGTATTATACAGAAGTCCAGTATTCGTTTATCACCTATCACCGTATCCCTAGATATTTCTATTTTTGGACCTCGTATATTTTTTAAGGGAGCCTCCGATATGTAAGTGAACCCAGAACCATACTTACTGCTGATGGTGTTTTCGGATAATTGTTTGGGAACTGTTTTGTTTTCACCAATGTATTGGGCGGTCCAATCGGAAATAGTTTTGTCATAGGTTGCCCATTTTGATGTTTGATTATCCATATTCATCACGTATAACAGGCTTGTAGGCCTAGCATTGTCTACAGTAAAATTTGATGTCATATGTGCGGACACCAAAAAACCTAAACACAATAAAAAACTAAGCATGGCAAGTGCCAGTTGATTTCTGAACCTGGTAAATATAGGTAGCAAAAGGAAGAACATCAGCGTGGTCATTATCGTGCTCGCCACTAACATTTTTAGTCCAAGACCTACAGGAAACATCTCCACCAAAGGTGAAAATATGAATAAGGCTGGAAGACCTAAAAATACTAAAAGAAGGGCGTTAGGATTTTTTTGATGGATAAGGATGTATAAGGCTATTAACGCTCCGTAAACCGGAATTATAAAAAAGGATGCTCCTTGAAGGTATTGCGCAACTAAGCCACAAATAATAAGCCATAGAAAAATAGGGGCTACAAGAAGGTTAGGGGTTTTAACCACTCTTAATTTATGATAGGTATAAAAACATACACCCACAGAGAATAGGGTAAAGGCCAGAATGTATGCATGCCCGTTATACGTAAAGCCATGAAGTATATCTGCATAACTGGGATATAGCCATGTTAGAAAGGTCCAGCTGAAATAACCCACTAGGCCATTAATTCCTAACACAATCAACATGGGTAAAAAGCCTTTGAGTATATCCTTGCCATTGAGTACTTTTTTGCGTATTCCAAGGATTAGAAAAACAACGCAGAGGAGAACAGCGAGGGCCAACATGGGCCATATCCATTCAAAAGGATAGGAAACCATTTTAAAGAAAGGTACATTAAAGTAGACGTAATCGTTCAGACTTTTCATGGTACTCAAGTCTGTATCGCTGAAATGAGATAGCAGGGGCATCAGATAGCTGCCTTGGTGGGCAAGTGTGTTGCGGTCCAGTCGGTCATAATTATCCCGAACGGTATGGTAGTCAAAATGATCGTCTATGAAGGCAAAGTTGAAGCCTTCTATATCCGCATCCTCCCTAAAAACTGTTAGATCAGTATCGTTGGGGAGCATCTTGTAAATGCTATATGCCAAGGAGTTAGTTACAGGAAATTCTGGATTGGCAGCGATAAATTCTTTGATTAGATTCCCATTGCCACGGTTCGTTTCCATCAGCATGTAGCTTGCACCGCCACTACCTCTCGCTTCAAAATTAAGTACCAGTCCTACATCTTTTGTCCAAGGATGATTTTTCACAAACAGGCCAGCTCCATTTAGGCCTAGTTCTTCTGCATCTGTAATTAGAATGATGATGTCATTTTTAGGTTGTTTGTTTTTTGCTAAAAACACGCTTACACCCTCTAAGATAGTGGCTACACCACTGCCGGCATCACTTGCTCCAAGAGAAGAATGGGGGCTACTATCGTAGTGTGTGAGTAACAGCAGTGCTTTCCCCTTATTTGTTCCTTTTATTTTTGCGAGTATGTTTTCTGCTTTACTTAAATTCGCCCAATCTCCTGCTGTATATCCTTCTTGTATTGTAGTTTCAAGACCTAAACTAGTAAGTTCGTCAACGATATATTGCTTTACTTTTTGATGACCATTAAAACCGACACCATGGGGCTCTTGAGAGATTGCTTTTACATGGGTCAATGCCCTATCTGTGGAGAACTCGGTTTTAGGTGCATCTGCATCTTGGGTATAAACGGGTAATTGAGATTTAAAACTCCAATATATGGCGAGAATTATTAGGAGAAGGGTAAGTACAGATGTTGTTTTTTTCATTGGGTTAGTTGATAATCGAGATTCTATTGCTCAGAAGTTTTATTAAAAATTGTAAGTTTCCTCTTGTACAAAAACCTCTTGGGCTTGGTTATAAGTCATTTGCTTAGGTTCTAAAATTAGGAAATATTACCCTTTCAATGGCGGTTCATCGGTTTTTTTACAACATCCGTTATTTTTTGTTATCTTTAGTAATCAACCTTAAAACAAATACATATGGGAATCAAGAGCTTTCAAGGCGTTCGTAAGGCAGTTAAAAAAGAGTTTGATGCTCCTATTTTGGTCGAGGATTATATGACCAAAAAACTAGTAACGTTTAGTCCTGATCAGTCCATATTGGAGGTGATGGAGCAATTTGCAAAAAATCATATTTCTGGGGGCCCAGTTTTGGACAACAATGGTTTTTTGGTAGGTATTATCTCGGAAGCCGATTGTATGAAGCAAATATCTGAAAGCCGTTATTTTAACCAGCCTATATTGGATAAAAGTGTGGAGCGTTTTATGACGAAAAACGTAGAGACCATTCCACACGATATTTCTATATTCGATGCTGCGGGAATTTTTGTTAAACATAATAGAAGAAGACTTCCCGTTATGAAGAATGATGTTCTTGTAGGCCAGATTAGTAGGAAGGATATCGTTGTCGCTGCTTTAAAACTGAGTGGACATAATTATAAATAGAAAGTCCCCCATGTCCTCAAAGGCGGAAGTTTTTCTCGTACGTTAGCTTTAGCAATTAATGATTACAAATCGTTATGGCTCTGCCAAAACATCCCTTATTCCGATACTTTCTTAAATCGTTTGAAAAATTGTAAGTCAGGGAAGCGGCGGCTTAATACAAAATTTCTTGAGCACCATCAAACAATTACCACTAAGCGTAGTATTTCCCCTTTGGGGGTGAGGAGCCTTTTTTCTACTCCCGCTTCACAATCATATAAAAATCATTATCCAAAGGCAAGTAGCCCAAATCATAACAGAAGTAATAGGTAGTGCCTTTTTTGGTGGTGTAGAGGTTGGTGATAAAATCAAAATCGAAGCCTTTGTCCAATAGGCGTGTACGGGTGGTTTTGGTTTTGCCGTCGGTTAGTTTGTAACTGTCCAGTACCCGGTAATTTTTACGAAGACGGTTGTTAATGTTTCGGATAAGGTTCTTACTATCTTTGTTCACCCGATTGTTGTATGCGTTACGACAGTAATCATTGCAGAATTTTTTGTCTACACGGCCCATAATGACCGTATCACATTCCAAACAGGTTCGCTTTTCCACTTAGTTTCTTTTATAATTGAATTTCACTTCCTCTGCGGAGGTATCTTCGTTTTCAATGAGCCCGTAGATGTTGATTTCTTGGTCGCTAATACGTTCAAAAGTAAATCCTTCAAAGTACACACGGTTTTCTTCTGCTTTTACAAATTTGAAGGTTTGTACCTCGTCCTTTTCCTCCCATCCTTTCAGGTCTGAGCCAAAATGCTTGAGCTCAAAGACCAAAGAACCTTCGATTTCTCTTACATGTCCAATTTCATAAAAGTTTATTTCGTTGTCCGCTATTAACCTAAAAACGAACATCATAGCACCAGCCTCAGGCGGACTCCAAATTTCTTCGGTTATGCCGCCAAACGCCTCACCTCTCCAATGACCCGTCATCCATTCTATTTGTGATATGGATGCAGGCGGAGATGCTTCTCCCGCATTCAATGACATGGTGTTTTGTGCGGATAAAGTGGTGACCGACACAAATAAAAAAACAAGAAAACACTTCATTTTTAGCTCTTTATATGCATAAGATACAAATTATGGATGTTTAAAAGAATTTCAAGAGCCTTCTACTTTTATTTTATGATGCAACAATAGGCCAGGCAGACTTTTGAGGTGAAAGGATGCATCCGTCAGCATATTTTGTTCTGGATGTAAAGCAATGTTATATGCAGACCTGAAATCTGCCTTGCGTAGGTCGGTATTCGAAAATATGGCCTTATCCAAATCACAATAATCAAAAATGGCTTGCGAAAGGATGCTGTTAGAAAAATCTACCGCGATAAGCTTGCAATCTTTAAATCTTTGTGTCTTAAGTTCCATGTTGGTAAAAGAACTCAGGTTCAACCTGCAATCTATAAAGGAGAAATCCATAAGAAACTGGTTACACGATTCAAAATTTAGTCCCATCATTTTACATTGATTAAATCCTACTTCCTTAAAGGTCGTATTCGCTAAGTTGGCATTACTTAGGTTACAATCGATAAAGGTACATTCCATAAAATTCTGTCCATCCAAATAACCTTGGGAGAAATCGCAGGTTTTAAAAGTACAATTCTCAAATTCACCTCTAGGGAGGCGTTTTTTGGTAAAATCAACTCCCTTAAAAGTTTTATCAGATATGAAATTGGTCATTCGTGCGATTAAATTTACTCTTCGGTTAAGATAATAGCCGGTAGGTCCAATTCATTGTACAGGTCATTAAAATCGCGCATTTCCTGATTAATAATAGCATCATGCGTTGCCTTGTATCCTTGCCATTGTTGCAATAAGTCTTGCAAGCGCTCTTTGGATCCAGCGGTTAGCTTCGGTTCTACGGAAGCAACATAGCCGCGTAGATGCAGCAGTTGGGCGTTTAGCTTATTGGTGAAATTAATGACATCTTGGAAGGTCTTCTGTTTAGGTTGTATAAGGTTTTCCTCCCATACTGTAATACGCTTCACCAAGGAATCTCCTTTTTTAACCAGTTCAGAGGCGTCTTCGTTGTTTTTTAATAGTTCGCTGTATTGTTTTAGTTGTGATTTAGCAGAACGCATAGCATTTACTGCGGTATGTATACTACGTACGGTTTCTTCAATGGTAGTAAGCATTTCTTGTTGTTCCCTATAATCGGTCATATTCCCCTTTACCTTCGGATTCGGCAGAATGTTCACATTAGTCTCTGAACTGGCGTTCTCCGTACTTAGTCTTAACGTATACGTTCCAGGACCAACCGCAGAACCTTCATGTCCACCAAATAAAAACACCTTATCTATACTTGGTAAGCCATCTCTTCTGAAATCCCATGTAAATCGGTTATACCCTTGTTTGGATGGGAGTAATTCAGGTTTTGATGGTCCGCCTGGCCAAGATGAAAATTTCGTCGGTTTCTGATTGGTGATGGTGCGTATCACTTTTCCATTTTGAACGACTTCTAGGCTAAGCTTTATGGAATCTACTGCACTGTCCAAGTAATAATCGAAAGTAACACCACTTTTAGGGTTTTGGCCTAACCCTTGAACTGGTTTCTCCGTATGCCCCCCAAAATAGAGGTAAGTGTCCTTGGGTTTAAAAATAGTCAAGGCTTCTTTTGTCGTTACTATGTTTTGAATCGCTGCCACATCATCCAAAATCCAAAAGGCACGGCCCGATGTTGCAATTACTAAATCATTGTCCTGAATCGTTATATCATTGATGGGGACAACAGGCAGATTCAGTTGAAAAGGCTGCCAGTTAGCACCATCGTTTAGCGAGATAAATAGACCTGTTTCGGTGCCTGCATACAAGAGTCCTTTTTGAACTTTGTCCTCACGAACTACTCTGGTAAAGGTATGTTCACCTGTGATTCCATTTGTTATTTTTGTCCAAGTCTGGCCATAATCGGAGGTCTTAAAAATATAAGAATCTAAATCCATTGATTTGTAGCGCATAACCACAATATAGGCCGTTGCAGCATCATGGGGTGATACCTCAATAGAATTGATAATACCGTCTGTGATACCTGTAGGTGTAACATTGGTCCAGTTGTCCCCTCCGTCACGCGTTAGTTGTAGTATGCCATCATCTGTCCCTGCCCATAATATGCCTTCCTCAAGGGGAGATTCGGTCAAGTAGGTAATCGTATTGTAATTTTCCCCGCCTGCAGCTTCGTTGGTAAAGGGTCCGCCACCAGGCCCATGCTTTTCCTTTTCGTTTCGGGTCAGGTCTGGACTAATTGGAATCCAGCTCTGACCTTCATCGGTAGATTTGAAGACGACATTACCGGCGTGGTATATCGTATTTCGGTCATGCGGAGACGTGATAATAGGGGCGTTCCAGTTATACCTATATTTAGAATCCTTTGGTGCTATGCTGAGTCCCAATTCCGGATATTGTTTTATAGATTTTGATTCACCGGTAGCGGCATCCCATTTATCAATATTCCCTTGATAGGTGCCACCGTAAACGATAATTGGATTGTCAGGGTCAAAGGCTAGAAAAGCACTTTCCCCACCTGCGGTAGCGTTCCAGTCTTTCCATCCAATGCCTCTTCCGTTCGTACGGGATGCGGTAGCAACTGTAGAATTATCCTGTTGACCTCCATAGACATTGTAGGGAACCAAATTATCTGTAATTACACGGTAGAATTGTGCGGTATTCTGATTTTCTTGGGTACTCCAACTCTGTCCTCCATTATTGGAAACATTGGAGCCTCCGTCATTGGAGTTTATCATTTTCTGATTATTGTTCGGATGTATCCATAAATGATGGTTGTCTCCATGAGGTGTTGATAAGGGTGTAAAAGTCTTTCCGCCATCAATGGATTTGGTGACCGGTGCGTTTAATACATACACGGTATTTTCATTTTGGGTATCGGCAAAAATTTCCATGTAATACCAAGACCTAGCAATGTTGATGCGATCTTTGTTTACTTGCGTCCATTTTTTTCCTGCGTCGTCGGAACGGTATACACCGCCTTTTTCACCTTCTGCCTCAATAACGGCAAAGACACGTTCCGGATTGGCTCTGGATACCGATATGCCTGCCTTTCCAAATGCTGTAGGCAAACCTTCTTTTAATTGGTCCCAGGTAGTTCCACCATCTGTAGATTTATACAGCCCTGATGTTGAACCTCCAGATTCCATAATCCAAGGGTACCTGCGATGCTGCCAAAGGGCAGCGTATAAAATTAATGGATTTTTCATATCCATGCTTAGGTCAGATGCTCCCGTATTGTTATCTACAAATAATACATTGTCCCAGGTAGCGCCACCATCGGTAGAACGATAAATGCCGCGTTGTGCGTTAGGTCCATATTGAGCTCCTTGTGCTGCTACGAAAATGATATCCGGATTGGTAGGATGAATAATCACATCGGATATGTGTCTAGTTTCGTCCAGACCCATATGCTTCCAAGTTTTTCCTGCGTCGGTAGATTTGTATATTCCATCACCCATAGAGGTCATAACACCGCGGGCTGCATGCTCTCCCATTCCTACTACGACAATATTCGGATTGGTCTCCGAGACGGCAATGGAACCTACGGTAGCGGTTTTAAAGAAACCGTCTGAAACGTTTTTCCAACTGATACCGTCATCCGTTGTTTTCCAGACGCCACCACCAACAGTTCCTTGGTAATACGTCATTGGCTCACCTACAACTCCCGAAGAGGCAACACTTCTACCACCTCTAAAAGGACCAATATTTCGCCATTTTAGTCCGTGAAACATTGAATCTTGTACGGTAACTACCGGTTCCGTCGATTTCTTTTTTCTCCTTTGAGATTGCATGGTTATTGGAAGGATAAGTAGTGCAAGGAGCAGTAGTTTTATGGTTTTCATTTAGTATAAATTTAGTTGGTAGTATTCTTCAAATAAAGCGATGCGTAAAATAAGGGATATACTAGCTCTTTGGATATTTTTAAAATACACCAATGAATTTTAGATAATTAGTGGTACTTGTTCCGTCAGTTCGAGCGTAGTCGAGAACCATTCAGCTAAAATGCATTTCGACTGCGCTCATGTGACAATTAGTTTTTAATCCAAGCCACCTTTTCTGTTGGGACTTCTAGGTGTTGGCCATACCAATGGCTCACCAGTTCTACGACTTGTTCCGATTAAAGTTGCTTTCTCTCTTGAGGTCTTCTCTGAATCTTCAGATGCCATATAAGCTAAAATAGCTGTTAGGATTGCGTTGCTTCGGACATCATCAAAAACAATTTTATCGTAGGTGTCCAAATTCGTATGCCAAGTATAGTTCCAATAACTCCAACTTAATGAGCTTAGGGAAAATGCCGGAGCTCCTGCTGCTACGAAGGAGGCGTAATCAGATCCTCCACCAGCCGGACTTCCTGGAAATGTTGTTTCTATATGTTTAGTTATTTCCTCTGGAACTGATTCTAACCATTTGCCTAAATAATCATAGGCATGTAAAAAACCTTGCCCTGATAAGTTTACAACACGCCCTGTGCCATTATCCTGGTTGAAAACCGCCTGTACACCGGCCACAATATTAGGATTATCCTCTACAAAGGCCCTAGACCCGTTAAGCCCTTGTTCCTCGCTGCCCCATAGTCCTATAAGTATGGTTCTTTTGGGATTTGGATATACTTTTTTTAAGATACGTGCAGCTTCCATCATGGTAATGGTTCCAGTACCATTATCGGTTGCTCCTGTCGCTCCATCCCATGAATCAAAATGTGCGGAAAGTATCACGTACTCATCCGGAAGCTCGGTTCCCGGTATCGTAGCAATGGTATTAAAAGTAGGTACTTCACCCAATTCTTTTGATTCTGCTACTATCCGTATTTCCGGTTTTGAACCGTGTTCTACCATTCTATATAACATTCCATAGTCTTCCAGCGATAAATCAACCACCGGAATATTATCCGTTCCCGCACTAAAAATCTTGTTAGCACCGAACCCGTTAGACCAGCGAGATTGTGCAATCCCAGCAGCACCTGCTTTCTCCAAGGCTTTGTTTAAGGTTCTACTTGTGTATCCTGTATTTCGCATGTTTTCGCGCCACGTATTTTCTTGTACCTCACGTTCGGTTTTCATTTTTTCGAAAGATTCCTCAGTTGCAAATTCTTCCCAATTATAGTCCGGTCTACCTGTGGGCTGCAGCATACTCACCATGACTATTTTTCCTTTTACATTAGGTAGCCATTTAGCAAAGGCGATGGAGTCGCTTATTGTTGGTAAGGTAATCAGCGCAGCAGTAATTCCTTTTTTTCCTGTACTGGGATTCCAAGCCAATTGGGTCGCATGTAACGAAGCGATTCTCGGTGAAACCATATCCACGTGGGTGATGCCCCTTTCCCAGCCGCGCCATGTTCCCCATTGCTGATTTTCTGCGCTAATACCCCATTTATCGTATTCCTTAACCGCCCAATCGTGTGCAGTTTTCATTTGTGGTGTACCCACTAATCTAGGTCCGTTCACATCCATGAGCTCATGCGCCAGCCTTTCTAATTGGGAATTTTCGTTTGCCTCTTTTGTTATGGCCCCTACGACATCGGATATTTCTAATGTAGTCTGTGACCAAGCGATGGCACTACTAAACATCAGTGCAAGTATTAATGAAGTAACTATTTTTTTCATTTTTGAATGTTCTTAGGTTAAAATAGGTGACTAATATAACAATAAAGGAAAGGTTTAGGAAAGTGAAATCAATTCCTTTTTTTAATGCTCAGGATTTCGGGCCCGTTTAAGGATTGCACTCAATTGCCTTTTATCAAAATATTTTCCATTCTTAATCACGGCGTTGATGCTTTTGGTATTTGCGATATCATCAATCGGATTCGCATCCAGTAACACCAAATCGGCCCACATACCTTCTTGTACCAATCCTAACTCATGTTCTAAATTAAAATATTTTGCCGGGTTTACAGTGGCTGTTTTTAACGCTTCTAACGGAGGGAGACCAGCTTCGACTAACATTGCTAATTCCTCGTGCAAACTGAGGCCGGGAGTTAAAAGGGCTATCGGGCAATCGGTCCCAGCCATGATTTCAATTTTCGATTCGTGTATTTTTCTAACCATACCAATAAGCCAATCAGAGTACTGAATTTGAAATGGGGTAACTGGCATATTAGCTATGGATACTGCATTTTTTTTCCATTTTTCTTCAGTGCCTTCTGGTAAATAGGCAATACTTTCTTGCCATTCAGAGTTTTCAAAATGGCGATTGGTATAGAATGTAGCTAAAGCAAGGGTCGGAATTTGCCATGTTTGGTTTTTGGCCAAAACTGCGAGAATCTCGTCTGCTTTATAAGGGTCATAGTTCTTAACGGCCGTTTCCCTTTGAAGTTCATGGATTTTACTTCTTAAAGTACTTCCTGGACTATCCTTTTCAGCTTGCAACAGCTTTAATCGCTGTTGTAGTAATTCTTCGGAATTCGATGCACAGGACAATTCCAAATTCCGCATGTGCTCCATGCTATTAAGACCTGCATTTGAAGCACTAATGACATCCATGCTTAAGGGAACATGCCCCGTTACTTTGAGTCCTTTTTCCTTTGCCATTTTTATAATGATGGCAAACTGTTCCGGAGAGAGCATTTCATAGGCTTTCAGCAAATCAACACCTAAACTATCTAGTTCGTTTACTTTCTTGGCCGCGGCCTCAACGGTTTGCAAGCCAACAGATAGGGGAGGGTGCTGCGGAGTACTTCCATCATATACGTTGGGTGTTCCATCAAGTAAAGGACCAGCTATCATTACTCTAGGCGCATCGTTTGGATTCGCCAATGCCTTGTCTTTCCAAATTTTGACAAAGTCGATTTTACCACCGGTATCTCGAACACTCGTGATACCATATCCTAAAAATAAATCGAACATGCTTGGTGCTAAATCTTCCATATAGGCAAAATGTACATGTGCGTCCCATAGGCCGGGCATCAAGTATTTGCCAGTACCATCGATGATTTTGTTTTTTGGGGATAGTTGCAACGCTTTCGATGGCGCTACTTTCATGATCTTGTCTCCGTGAATAATGACGGTTTGATCTTTAATCAATCCGTCTTCAGGATGAATAATGCTTACATTTTGAATACAGATGGCATCCTCAAAAACCTCACCGTTTGGTTGGCAAGAGCTGAATAGTAACAAAAGTAAAAGGGATGGAAATTTTAATACGTTTTTCACAGATATTTTTAGTTTAATTTTTTATCCAAAGCTAAAATTGTGTGTAACAAAACATTTGCCCCATTGGCCATGTCCTCGGCAGAAGTAAACTCTTTTGGAGAATGGCTTATTCCACCTCTGCTTGGCACAAAGATCATTCCAGTCGGAGCAATCAATGCCATATCTTGTGCATCATGACCGGCACCACTGGGCAATCTTTTCGTTGTAAGTCCAAGTTTAGTTGCCGATGCAGCAATTTCATCTTGAATGGCGGCCGTCATGATTGCCGGGTCGGCTGTGGTGTCCAAGGGTCTGAAGTCAATTTGCACATTGGAAGTCTTTGCGATTTCAGTTGCCTTGGTTTTGATGGTGTCATAAACGTTTTCAATCCTTTCCAAGGATAGGTCTCTAATCTCCAAACTAGTCAACACCTTGCCCGGAATCACATTAGGTGCCCCTGGCTCTGCTGTAATCATACCAACGGTTCCTACTTGGGCCCCATCAAAACTAGTAGTTACCTCATTTACGGCAACGATAAATTTTGCTGCTGCCAACAAGGCATCTTGTCTTGCGTTCATGGGTGTTGTTCCTGCATGGTTGGCAAAACCTGTAAATTCGACCTCCCACCATTTTAGGCCGACGATACCTTCAACGATTCCGATTTGGATATTTTCCTTTTCAAGCGTGCCGCCTTGTTCTATGTGTAGTTCTAAGAATGCCGCCAATTCACCTTTTTCACGCGCTACCTCCTCGATTCGAGTTGTATCTCCTCCGAGTCGCATAATTCCTTCTCCCATAGAATAACCGGTAGAATTCACTATGGGCAATGCTTCTTTCCCTAAATGTCCAGCAATGGCCCTGCTTCCCATAACACCGCCTTCCTCATTAGAAAAAATTATAATTTCTAAAGGATGGTTGGTTTTTATCTTATTTTCTTTAAGTATTTCTAACACCTCTAAAGATGCCATGGACCCCACGCAGCCATCGTAGTTTCCTCCATTAGGCACACGGTCTATATGGGAACCGAACGAAATAGGTTTTAAGGACGGTTTTTTTCCTTCACGTCTGCCAATAATATTTCCTGCATAATCGATATGAACCTTTACATCGAGTCCTTTTAAGATGGCTATTACCCACTGCTGTGCGGCAATATCCGCATCGCTAAACGCTACGCGTTCGGTTTCTCCATTCTCTTGAATCCCAAATTTTGCTAAATCCATAATACGCTGTTCTAGGCGATTTTGATTTACCGTAACTTGTGCAAAAGTCAACCACGTGAAAAAATAAATTAGGGAACTGAATACGGCTTTATATTTCATAGTATGTTATTAATTTGATGCCAAACCTGCCCGATTAAAAACACAGTCCTTAGTTGGGGTGTTATTGCTTAGAAGTGCAATCGTATTTTCTACTGTCATGGTGCACATTTTGGTATAGGTTGTGCTCGTGAGACTGCCTACGTGGGGTGTGATATACGAATTTGGATGTTTAGTTATGGTATCGTCTATCTCCGGTGGTTCTGTTGCTAATACATCTGCTGCGAACCCCCCAATCGTATTATTTTCCAACGCGAGTGTCAATGCCTTCTGGTCGATGATGCCTCCCCTAGCCGTATTGATGAGCAGTGCACTGGGTTTCATTAGTGATAAGGCTTTTTTGTCTATCAGCTTTTCTGTCTGAGGGGTCAAGGGAAGATGCAGACTGATGCAGTCGGCCGTCTTTAAAACCTCTTCAAAGGTTTCAAAAGAGTGGAGCACGTCCTCCTTTTGTGCGCTCCAATAAATTACTTTCATTCCCATGGCATTAGCTATGCGGGCTACTTTTTTCCCAATATTTCCCATCCCTAAAATTCCAAGCGTTTTACCGTGTATTTCATCGCCGCTATAGTTGGCGCGTTCCTGCCATTGATTTTCTTTGACCATTGTGATGGCACTGTAAAGGTTGCGTTGTAAAATTAATAGCAAAGAGATAGTGTGTTCCGCTATGGTATTGGCATTGGAGTTGGGAGCGTTTACCACTTTAATACCTCTTTTAGTTGCTTCGGTCACATCAATATTATCCAGACCTACTCCACAACGGGCAATGATTTTTAGGTCTGGTAATTGCTCCATCAATTCCGTTCTAACCTGACCTTTGCCACGGGTGATGATAGCATCGATTTGATGCGTTTTTATGGCTTTTTTTAAGGTGGTTTCGTCAAACCCAATGACTGTAGTCACATTATTTGATGCTTCAAGTATTTGCATTGCCTCATCGGCAATGGTTTCTAATAATAGAATTGTATGCCCCATTTATTTCTTGTGGTATAAGGTAGCATCCTTGGTTTTATATCCTCTAAAATCGTTTCTGCCGGAAACATAAATCCCTTCTTTGAACAATTCGTCTTCAAATATTTTCGGGTCGATAGCTGCATTCGGAGCACATGAAATTTCAATAAGATTTCCCGAAGGATCGCGAACGAACATTTGAATAGGACCATCCGGTAATTGTCGCACATGTCCCCATGGTTTTATATCGATAACACCGAGTTCCTTCATCCGGTGAAAAATGGTATTGATATCATCTACCTGCACGCAAATATGTCCGCGAAAGGAATAAACATCTTCCCATTCCGTTAGATGCAATTGCTGCTCCTCATTAAATTTAAAAAACGCTGTGGGATAATCAAAAAGAAAGGCTGGAATGGGTTCGAGTCCTAGTTCATTTTCATAGAATTTACAAGCCTCCTCTAGGTTGCTTACCACCAATGCCACGTGATTGATTTGTATTGCTTTTGCCATCGTCTTACTGTTTAAATTCGTTTACAAAATCCCAGTTAGGGGTGAGTCCCAAACCAGGTGCATCAGGTTCGGGAAGCATACCGTTTTCGTCCACACTTATTTGCTCTTCCACTAAGTCGTACATCATAGGATTTCCACCTAGGGAAAATTCTATAACATTCGCCGATGTGGAAGCAAAAGCGACCGAAGCACCTGCCATAAAAGAAAAGGCAGAACCCCAACAGTGGGGCGCCAATTCTAGCTGATAGGTATGCGCCAATTGTGATACGCGCATGGCTTCGGTGATACCGCCAATAATGGCGCAATCTGGTTGTAGTACATCCAAAGCGCGCTCGGCAATCAGATCTCGAACATCAAATGCGGTGTATTCGCTTTCGCCAGCGGCAATGGGAATATGGGTATTGGCGCGTACTTCAGCGGTACCAATCTTGTTGTCGGGACTTATAGGTTCTTCAAACCAATAAAGATTGCAATCTTCAACGCCTCTACAAAACTGTTTTGCTTCTGGAACGCTAAAAGTGCCGTGGGCGTCCGTCATCAACTTGATGTTGTCGGGCAGTGCTTTTCGTGCCGCTTTTACACGGTCAATACTTGCTTGAACGGTCTCATCCATAATACCTACCCGCATTTTCACGCCTGAAAATCCTTTTTTTGTATAGGAGAGGAGTTGATCCCCAATGGCGTCGACCTTTGCCCAGCCACCACTAGCATAGGCGGGCATTTTATCCCTACAGCTCCCACCCAGGAGTTCTACGACAGGTACGCCCAAAGCTTTTCCTTTTAAATCCCAAAGAGCGGTATCAATACCGCTCATGGCAGATACGGTTAATCCCCGTCTACCTAAAACTGGGAATTTACGTCCTCGCGACAGCGCATAATGGTCTCGTGTTCCATTGTAGATATGTTCCCAAATTCTAGAGATATGTCGCGCATCTTTCCCTAGTAAAATAGGTTTGATTTCATTTTCAATACAGCTCACGATACTGGCGCAAGAACCAGAAGAGCCAACAGCTGCCTTTGCCTCACCAAAACCTTGAAGTCCGGAATCATTGGTTACTACCACTAAGGTCATGTCGAAATTGGTTAACAAGCCATAATCCGAAAAATGTTGTTTTTCTTTTGGAATGGGGCATCGCAGCCAAAAAGCTTCCACGTTGGTGATTTTCATATTATAGAAAAGGGTTTAATGTATCCACTGATTTCTGGGTTAACATAGAATAAAATTCTTCCGTCATTGCCGAGCTTCCATGATCCTGTAAAAATTTGAGTTGTTCGTCGCTTAGTCCAACCGGAGCAGTATCAATGGAGTTGGGATATTGATTTGCAGGTGTGCGGTCTATGGGCGGACAAAATTCTACAGATAGCACCTTGTCATAACCAATTTGTTTCAAAGTCTCCATAATGCGTTTCCAATCTAGATGCCCCATACCGGGAGCCATACGATTGTTATCCGCTACGTGAAAATTAATCAATCGATCACCTACCTTTTTTATGGTAGCGAACATATCGGCTTCCTCTAAATTCATATGGAAGGTATCGAGGCAAACGCCGCAATTGGCCCCAACAGCTTCGGCCAAGGCTAGTGCTTGAGCTCCGCGATTAATAAAATAAGTCTCAAACCTATTTATAGGTTCAATACCTATTTTAAGTCCGTTCGCCTCCGTGTATTCATATACTTCTTTAATTCCTTCTACGGCCCATTCCCATTCAACTTCAGGTCGTGCATCTGGGATTATTTTACCTACGGTAGCCGGAACTAGCGATATCACTTTTCCTCCAAGTTCTTTTACCATTTTTGCGACATCCAACACATATTGTATGGATAGCTGACGTTGCGCAGCGTCTTTGGCTAGCATATTCCGCTCCTCTAGCATTAAGGTAACGGAACCCCAACATTGCAACTTGTATTTGTCCAATAGTATTTTGACTTCTTTGGTGTCATAGTTTTCTGGAGTGCCCTGAACCTCTAAATGGGTATACCCCATTGCCGATATACGCGCCATAGTATCTTCTAAAGATTCCGCACGCATCCAGTTGTGTATGGCTAATTTCATTCTATTTCCGTTTTCCAAGTTTTGAAATAGAAAGATAATTGAAATATTTTGAAAATAAGTTATTTTTTCAACAACTTGATAATCAGTAATAAAAAAGTTTTCAAACGACAACAAACGATTACAAACGAAAGTAAATATTTTGTAACCGAATAATTTTTGAAGTCGGGTTTAGGTTTGCAGTGTCAAGTCAAGGTGGCTTGGTATTACAAACAATAATTAGTAAAACATAGGATTATGAATGCACTTAAAAACAGAGTACAGTTAATTGGAAACTTAGGCCAAGACCCAGAAATCGTAACACTTGACGGAGGCGCTAAACTGGCTAAATTTTCTATAGCGACCACAGATAGCTACAAGAACGCTAAAGGCGAAAAAGTGGAGGACACGCAATGGCACAATATTGTAGCCTGGGGCAAAACGGCAGACATCGTTGATAACTATTTGACCAAAGGAAAGCAAGTGGCTGTAGACGGTAAGTTAACACACCGATCTTACGAAACCAAGGAGGGTGAAAAGCGCTATTTCACAGAAGTTCGTTGCAATGAATTATTGATGTTGGGGAAGTAGGGTAAATATCACTACCTATTCAAGAGGAGGTACGACGAAGTAATCTCCTTGTTTCGAGCGACAAAGTTCTCTGTTTGCGGAATATACTCTAAAAACCTTCTGTAATATGATTCAACAGATTGCTTCGGCTGAAAAGCCTCGCAAAGACGTTTTTTTATCATGCGTCTTCACGAGGAGGTACGACGAAGTGATCTTTTTGTTATGAGTACGTAGATTTTTTGTACACACAATAGCATCGAAACTTTGATTCAACAGATTGCGGCGGCCACTCCTAACCGGACGCTTACTAAATTCATCAAATTGCAAAAATCATTTGTTTATTTCATGTCCAATAAAAACAATACTGTAATTTATATTGGCGTGACAAGTAATTTGGTCAAAAGGGTGTATCAGCACAAGACCAAATTTTATAAAGGATTTACTGCAAGATATAATTGTGATAAGTTAGTTTTTTATGAAGATTTTATTAGAGTTGAACTAGCTATTTCAAGAGAAAAGCAGTTAAAGTCTGGTAATCGTAAACGTAAGGAAAGTTTAATTGCCAATATGAACCCCAATTGGGATGATTTGTCTGAAGGCTGGCTATTCTTTTTTGATTAAAAACCTTGTAGTGACCTTTTCAATGTACGTCTTCATGAGCAGGTAGGACAAAGTAATCTGTTTGTTCTCGTTGAGAAGGTTTTTTAATGCTCCAGTAATTGGCTTGGGAACATTGATTCCATAGATTGCTTCGGCCAAAAAATAGCATCACAATGACAGAATGAGACTTATTGATTTATACTATTCAACAACAAACACACAATCCTTATTTTTACACCCATGACCACGACTGTAGAAGAAAAATTATTGCCCTTATTAAAAACCCATTTCGGATATGATTCCTTTAAAACAAATCAGTTAGCGGTTATTGCCGATATAATCGATAAAAAGGATGTTTTGGCCATTATGCCAACAGGCGGTGGAAAATCGATTTGCTATCAACTTTCTGCCCTTGCCTTGGAGGGTACGGCCATTGTCATATCTCCCTTGATTGCTTTGATGAAGGATCAGGTAGACGTGCTTAAGGCAAATGGTATTGCTGCCGCGTATTATAATAGCTCACAGTCCCAAGAAGAACAGCAAGAAATTTTTTCAAACTTAAAGGAGGGGAGCCTTAAATTGTTTTATGTGGCTCCAGAAAGTTTGGGAGGTTTCTACACCGTATTCCAAGACATTAATATCAGTCTGTTTGCGGTAGATGAAGCGCATTGTATTTCTTCTTGGGGACATGATTTTAGACCGGCATATACCCAGTTGGGAACTTTAAAGGAGCGTTTCCCTAGTATTCCCATCGTGGCATTGACAGCCACGGCAGACGGCAGTACGCAAGAGGATATAGCGGATCAACTAAAAATAACCGAAGGATCCCGCCACTTGGCCTCTTTTGACAGGCCCAACTTATTTTTGGAAGTTCGGCCGGCACAAAACCGTATTAAAAATATTCTAGACTTTTTGGAAGAACGACCCAATGAGAGTGGAATTATTTACTGCTTAAGCCGTAAAAGCACGGAGAAACTGGCGGAGAAACTACGTTCTGCCGGCTTTGCTGCCAAAGCCTATCACGCAGGCTTATCTCCCGAAGAACGAACTAGGGTACAAGAGGAATTTATAACCGATAGAGTGCCGATTATTGCCGCTACCATTGCATTTGGTATGGGTATAGATAAGAGCAATGTGCGCTGGGTCATTCATTACAACCTTCCCAAAAATGTGGAAGGCTATTATCAGGAAATTGGTCGTGGGGGAAGGGACGGCCTGCCCGCCCATGCCCTGTTATTTTACAGTTTTGGCGATGTGGCCCAATTGCGTCGGTTTATTTCTGAAAGTGAAAATGCCGAGGTAGAATATGCCAAACTGGAACGCATGCAGCAATTTGCCGAGGCCTTGAGTTGCCGCCGTATCGCATTGTTGAATTATTTTGGCGAACACGTAACCGAGGGTTGTGGTAATTGCGATATCTGCAAGCGACCACCGGCTTATTTTGACGGAACCTTACTTGCCCAAAAAATCTGTTCCGCCGTGGCTCGCTTAAAAGAAAGCGAACCCATGGGAACAGTAATCGATGTGTTACGTGGTGCGAAAAATGCACAAGTGTTTGATAAAGGATATCAGCATGTAAAAACCTACGGAGCAGTTACTAATATTTCTTGGTTGGATGTGCAGCAATATGTGATTCAACTTTTAAACCAAGGCGTGTTGAGTATTAATTTTAGAGAAGGTGCCCGTTTGGGACTTACACCCTTAGCCAAAGAAGTGCTATTCGCCAAAAAAACTATCCGATTGGCCGTATTGGAAAAAGCGGTAGACCGCAAGAAAAAGGACCGTGTTACAAGTGTACTTAAATCCGGACTCTTCGAAAAACTACGTTTGTTACGCCAACAACTGGCTATGGACCAAAACGTTCCTGCATATGTTATTTTTGGTGATGCCAGTTTAAAGGACATGGAGGCCAAAATGCCAAGGAACGAGGCCGAGTTTATGAACATTACCGGTGTAGGACAAGCAAAATTGGAAAAGTATGCCGAGATTTTCCTTAAAGAAATTGCAGCATACAAATCAGTAAACAAGAAAAGTAAAGTGCCTACACATAAACAATCCTATATCTTGTTCCAAGAAGGGTGTACGGTGCAGGAGATAGCAGAAAAAAGAGAGCTTTCTGAAAACACCGTTTACGGTCACCTGATGAAAATACATGCAGAAGGGGAGGAGTTAGAGATACAGCAGTTTATGAGTAAAGCGGAACAAGAAAGCATTGCCAAAGCCAAGGAAGCACTTCCCAATGCTCAAGGTTTACGGGACTATTTTGAGTTCTTTGAAGAGAAAGTACCGTATTGGAAAATTAAACTTGGTTTGTATTTGTTGGATGGATAAAAAACCAACCGATATAAGATGTAAACCAAGGCATACAAAAGGTTAAGCTTATATCTTTCATAGGAGTTGCTAGGATGTAAACCTAAAGTTTTTAAAACCATCTATTTAGGACTAAAACATAGCTGTTAATAAGCTGTTTCTCTAGCTATTGATTTTTTTGTTACATTTAATCATTAATTAACCACCAAAAAAATTAGTAAAATGTCTGACGAGAATAAGGATTTAGGGGACGAGGCAAAAGATGCCTTGGACAATGCAAAAAAGAAAGCGGAGAACTTAGGGGATAAGGCAAAGGATTCTTTTGATAACGGAAAAGAAGAAGCGAAAGATTTTGGGGATAAGGCTGAAGAAGCTTTTGACAACGCCAAAGAAAAAGCGAGTGAGTTTGCTGACGATGCCAAGAAAAAAACTAGTGATTTTGCTGACAAAGCAGAAGAGGCAGCAAAAGACTTTAAGGAGGATGTGAAAGAAACCTTTGACCCGAACAATCCCGATAGTGGTAAAACGGTGGCTATAATAGCGCACATCACGTTTATTGGATGGATAGTAGCTATTGTAATGAATAGTAGTAATAAAACTGAATTGGGTAGTTATTATATTAGACAAACACTTGGTATTTGGCTTCTTGCCATTGTATTAAGTTGGATTCCTATTGTAGGTTGCTTTGCATTTATCATTTGTCTTGTGCTTGTAGTGATGAGCGTTATCAATGCGGCTAATGAAAAAATGGTGCCCACGCCTCTGCTTGGCGACTATTTCCAAGACTGGTTCAAAAGTTTGTAAATAAAAAAAGACCAATTTTCATAGTTGGTCTTTTTCTACTCCATTTATTATCGTAATATTGCAATATATAAATATTAACTATGGGAATAACAAAAACACAGATTTTTAATACGGAACAGAACGAGCTTGCCAATACCTTTAAAGTACTTTCCAATCCGGCACGAATTGCGATATTGGAATTTATAAGTAAACAGGACGCCTGTATCTGTAATGATATTGTAGATGAGATAGGTCTGGCGCAACCCACCATTTCCCAACATCTGAAAGAACTCAAAAGCATAGACTTGATCAAAGGTGAGATTGACGGAAAGAAAGTCTGTTATTGTATCAACTTACAAACATGGTCCTCCGTTCAACAACGCCTAAACTCTTTTTTTAATACTACAAAAGCGAAATGCTGTTAATCTAAAGCGATATATAAATGAAGACTAATGAATTTTTATCCCTCTTAAAGCAAAACCCCAATAAGGAATTATTGTTTCAATATGCACCAGGGAGAATGGTAGCCGCGAACTATCATATTACGGAAATTAAAAATATTACGATTGACGCGGTCGACTGCGGTGCTGGAACCGATTTCTGGAAAGAAACCATTATTCAGTTATGGGAAAGTCCGGAAGAGGTTGGCAAACGCGACTTTATGCATACCCATAAAGCACTGGAAATTCTAAATCGAGTAGATAGTATCAAGCCTATGGAAAAAGAGGTTGAGGTGAAATTTGAGTATAGTAACAATCAGTTTCATACCGCACAATTATATGTGCATAACTATAGTGTAGATGAAAGAAAACTTATCGTTGATCTTGGGGTAACGCCAACGGACTGCAAGGCCAAGAACACCTGTGGAGTTCCCGTAGAAATGGAAAACATATCTAGTAATTCTTGTGCTCCAGGGAGTGGATGCTGTTAATCAAAAAATAAATTGCTGTTAAAATGAGTAATCATCAAAACGTCAATATCCGGAATATGCAAGCTGCAGATTGGAACGCTGTAGCTTCTATCTATGAGCAAGGTATCGCTACAGGATTTGCTACGTTTGAGACAGATGTCCCAGACTATGAGACTTGGGATAGGGCTCACTTGAAAACGTGCAGAATAGTAGCTATACAGGGAGATAAAATAGTGGGTTGGGCAGCACTTTCCCCAGTTTCCGGTAGATGTGTTTACGGTGGTGTAGGGGAGGTAAGTGTTTATATAGCGGCAAACGCTAGGCGTTTAGGTGTTGGAAAGCTTTTACTAGAACGACTTATTCTTGAAAGTGAAAAAGAGGGCCTATGGACCTTGCAATCGGGTATTTTTCCCGAAAACGAAGCGAGCATACAGCTCCATAAAAAAATGGGATTCCGTTATATAGGAAAGCGTGAAAAAATTGGTAGGACCGTTGAAGGAATTTGGAGAGATAATGTGCTTTTTGAAAGGCGTAGTAATGTTATAGGAACAAACTAATTCACTTCAGTATCTTGGGATTGTGTTTCAGCCAATTTTCGCTCCAACTCTGCTTGGAACTCCTCCATGACAGGTTTTACCGTACTTTCGGGTAAGTCGGCTATTTTAATGTACATAAGTCCGTCTACCGAATTATTGAATAGAGGATCTACGTTAAAAGCGACGACCTTTGCATTTTGTTTGATGTATTTTTTAATCAGCACAGGTAAACGAAGGTTTCCTGGTTCTACTTCGTCTATTAAGCGGTCAAACTTATTTAAGTCGGCCTTGGTTTCATCAAAAACAAATTCCTTGTCAGCATCGTTTAGCTTCACTTTAAATTCCTTCTTTGGTCTAATGTATTGGGCAACATAGGGGTCCCAGTAGTTAGATTTCATAAATTCTATCATTAAGGACTTGGAGAAATTAGAAAACTGGTTGCTAATACTTACACCGCCGATAAGGTATTTGTGTTCAGGGTGTCTTAGCGTCGTATGCACAATTCCTTTCCACAAAAGAAATAATGGCATCGGTTTTTGTTGGTATTCTTTAACGATGTAAGCACGACCCATTTCTATGGACTGGCGCATCATATGATACAGCTCCGGTTCTACCCGAAACAGGTCTTGCAAGTAAAATCCGTCAATACCGTATTCGGGAAATATCTTGGACCCCATTCCCATACGGTAAGCACCCACAATACAATTATCATCATTATCCCATAAAAATAGATGGTGGTAGTAGGTATCAAAAATATCCAAATCAATAGCCTTGTTGGTTCCTTCGCCTATAGCCCTAAAGGTCACCTCTCGCTGACGGCCAATTTCTTTTAGGATGAATGGCATATCCTGTTCTTTGGCAAGAAATACCTCATAATTTTTACTTTGAAGCAGTCGACAGTCCTTTTCCCTTAACTTCTCTATTTCGCCTTGCATGACCTCCTTGCGCATGGCATCCGCAATTTTTTTAGGTGGTTTAGGAATTTTAAGTGTTGAGGGTAATTGATCTATTAATCGTTCTTTTTGGAAGGCATTCGAAAGTATGTATGTTTTTCTTCGCAGTAGGTCGGTATAATCTCCTAAATTTTCCTGTTCATTTTGGGTTTGTACAGAAATGGGTTGGCCAATACGTACTTTTAACGGGCGGTTACGTTGCGATAGAACCTGCGAGGGAATCATGGCGGTTCTAAAAATAGGGTTCCATCTAGATATTCTATAGAATAGTGTACTATTCTTTCCGTGAAAGTAGATGGGAACTACGGGAACTTGCGCCTTTTTAATCAGTTTTAAAGCAGCTTCTTCCCAAGGTTTATCTACAATCAACTTACCATCTTTGTGCGTAGATACTTCCCCGGCCGGGAAAATTCCAAGGGGATGCCCGTCCCTAACATGTTGAAGTGCTTTTTTAAAGCCCGCAATACTGCTCCTAGCACCCTTGTGTTCTTCAAAAGGATTTACAGGAAGTACGTAGGGTGCTAAAGGTTCCATACGCTCTAAAAGAAAATTGGCCATAATTTTATAATCCTTGCGCAATGGCAATAACAAACGCATTAATAAAATACCATCAATGGCACCAAGCGGGTGATTAGAGACGGTTATATAGGAACCTTCTTTTGGTAAGCGCTTAAAGTCCTCTTCGGGAATATCAAAATCAATTTCATAATGTTCTAAAATTGACTGCGCATATGCCTCGCAGTCTAGATGGGCTATAGTATCGTAAAATGAATTTATGGCAGAAATACGTGTGACCTTCATAAGCAGCCACGCAATAAAAGTGCCCAAATAGCCATACTTGGAAACGTTAATAGCTTTCGCCACTTCTTTTGCGGTTACTAGACCCATAGAAAGAAATAATTAGGTAGGTGTAAATATAGTAAAAAGCAGGAGCGAGCGATTTATTTACCTTATAATTCTTAGGTAGGATACCTTATTGTACAACGAGCTGTACTGTCTCCTTACCACGTTGTTCCAATAGTATTTCATGTCCGTTCTGTAGGGATGCCAATGCTTTTGCATTAAAATGCCTGATGGTGTACAGCGAGACGTCTTCATGATGAACAATTTTGTATTTGCTCTTAAGTTCGTTTAATAATGCCGGTAAACCGCCAAACTTGTTATCAACGCACACGGAAAAACTAATGGCAGAATTTTGTATGAGGTCTACTTTCATTTTATGTTCATGAAATAACTTGAATAGCTGACTGATACTATCTTCTACAATGAAAGAAAAATCCAGAGAGGACAATTTCATTAAAACCTGATTTTTTTTAACGATAAAACAAGGAACATTGGGCTCTATTCCTACGCCCTTTCCTACGGTGGTGCCTTTATCCATGGGATTTATAAAAGACTTAACAAGCAAGGGTATTTCCTTTTTTTGTAGCGGCTGTAATGTCTTTGGATGAATGACGGACGCTCCGTAAAAAGCGAGTTCTATTGCCTCACGATAGGAGATGTTGTTTAATAACTGAGTTTCTTTAAAATGTCTAGGGTCTGCATTTAAGACGCCAGGAACATCTTTCCATATAGTTACAGAATCAGCGTTTAGGCAATAGGCCAGTATTGCGGCCGAATAATCCGAACCTTCTCTTCCCAGTGTGGTGGTAAAATTGTTATTATCGCTGCCAAGAAATCCTTGAGTAATATTTAAAATACTTTTGTCTATGGTAGAAATCCGCTCTTGTGTTTTTTCCCAATTTACCGTTGTATCTCTATAATTAGTATCTGTTTTTATATAGTTCCTAACGTCAAGCCAATTGTTTTTAATACCAATTTCTAACAGGTAGGCACTAACAATGGTTGTGGCGATTAGTTCTCCATAACCTACCACTTGATCGTAAACAAAATTGTAGTTGGGCGATTTGTTCCAAGCTAAAAATCCGTTGACCTCGTCGATTAAAACCTTAAAATCCCTATAGATTTTATGTTGGGGATTTGGAAATAAATCGTTTAAGATTGAGGTATGGTAGTCTACCATATCCGTAATTGCTATAGGAGTTGCCGACTTGTCTTTGAAATAGGCATCAACTATGGCTTCCATAGCGTTAGTGGTCTTACCCATGGCCGATATAACGATAAGTGTATTTGCGTGCCCGGTGTGTTTTAATACTTTTACAACATTCCTAATGCCATCTGCATCTTTGATGGATGCACCTCCAAATTTAAAAACCTTCATAAAAAATAGTAATTATTATGTTGTTCCGGTTTCCCGGCTATTCATCCGATTATAAATTATCTAGATAGTCGCGAATGGCTTTCTCATCTAGTTGTACAACATCCCAATCTCGCATCACATTGGCTCCCTTACTTTCATAAAAATTTATAGCATTTTCATTCCAGTCTAAGACCTCCCAACTAATCCTTTTTACACCAAGGTCATAACCGTACCGTACCACCTTGTTCAATAGTGCAGTTCCTAAGCCACTACCTCGCATTTGTTCTGTTACAATTAAATCCTCTAAATGAAGCACTGTTCCTTTCCATGTAGAATATCTGGGATACACTAGTGCAGAGCCAACAATGACACCTTGCTTTTCTGCCACAAAGCATTGGAACTTTTTTACGGCACCAAAACCATCGGCAACTAAATCTTCTACTGTAATTTCTACGGCATCATCTTCCTTTTCGAACACGGCTAGTTCTAATGTTAATCCTAGTACTTGGGACATGTCTGCTTTTACCGCTTCTCGTATAGTATACTCCATATTGTTACAAATAAAACACAAAGTTATAAATTTTAAAAATGTAAAAATGACGAAAACGATATAGTTTCACAAATTAGCCGATATTTGTGGTCTAAACACAACTTCTTACCAATGACAAAAAGAAATCAGACGCTTGGAGAGTTTATTATTGAGAATCAATCTTCCTTTAAATATTCTTCTGGGGAACTTTCCAAACTCATAAATGCGATACGATTAGCCGCAAAGGTGGTAAACCACGAAGTGAATAAGGCGGGACTGGTAGATATATTAGGTGATGCCGGTGACACCAATATACAAGGTGAGGAACAAAAAAAATTGGATGTTTTTGCCAATGAAAAATTCATTTCTACATTAAAGAATAGGGAAATTGTTTGTGGAATTGCTTCGGAGGAGGAAGATAGTTTTATTGCTATTAATAGTAACGACAATAATCATCAGAATAAATACGTAGTGCTAATAGATCCTTTGGATGGCTCATCAAATGTAGACGTGAATGTATCCGTAGGAACCATATTCTCCATCTACAGACGCGTAACTCCAGTAGGTACTCCGGTAACTTTAGAAGACTTTCTTCAACCAGGAAATCAACAAGTGGCTGCCGGTTATGTGGTTTATGGCACGTCTACGATGCTAGTTTATACCACAGGAGATGGCGTTAATGGTTTTACGTTAAATCCCGCACTTGGTACTTTTTATCTGTCGCACCCCAATATGCAGTTTCCAGAAACAGGAAAGATATATTCCGTCAACGAAGGTAATTATGTGCATTTTTTACAAGGTGTTAAAGACTACATTAAATATTGTCAGCAGGAGGAAGGTGATAGGCCGTATACCTCTAGGTATATTGGTTCTCTTGTTTCGGATTTTCATAGAAACATGATCAAAGGTGGTATTTATATGTATCCGAAGAGCAGCGTTACCGAGAGTGGAAAACTTCGTTTACTATATGAATGCAATCCAATGGCCTTTATTGCCGAACAAGCAAACGGATTAGCAGTTGGCGGAAGAACACGAATTATGGATATCCAACCTACCGAACTTCACCAGCGTGTTCCATTCTTTTGCGGTAGCCGAAAGATGGTAGTAAAACTACAGGAATTTCTTGATAATTATCATTAAAAAAGGGAGGCACTCGCCTCCCTTTTTTAATCCTTTATTAAATAAAGACACTATTTTAATAGGTATAGGTAATCTTCAAAATCTATCTTACCACTAAAAATTGCTATAGAACGTTCTATCACTTTGTTGGCACTCTCATCGGAGAAACCAAGGCCTATTGCATACTTTTTAAGTAAAACCATTTCTTCGTCATCAATCACATGGTCTGCAAAGATAATACGGAACAGATCGTAAAGACGCTCCATCCTTTTTTCTGAACTGGAGGGTGGTTCTATTGGAAACTTTTTATTTGGATCCATAACTTCCTTATACTCCTTTTCTGAGATTTCTAATTTTCTAGCAAACCCGTCTAACATGGTTTGCTCTTCTTTGCTTATTACACCGTCAGACGCTGCTAATGTGGCCATTGCAGCAAAATGAGCTACATTTTTTCTATGCTCGGGGTTACCGTATAAATCTGTGAATGACATATTTCCTGTTTTATATGGAGCAAATATAATTTTTTTAGAATTCATAGTTTACATGATAGTGGACTTTGTTTTGATAGCTAATTTGTAATTTCACATAGCTATGAAAAAACCACTTTTAGAATTTACGGACAAGGGTATTTATTGCGAGGCAGCCAAAGTCTATTTAGACCCGTGGAAACCTGTGGATAGGGCTATTATTTCACATGGCCATGCAGACCACAGCCGCTGGGGACATAAACAATACATTACACATCATAGAAATGTTCCTATCATTTCTCATCGTTTAGGTGAAATTGAAGTCACCGGAAAGGAATGGGGAGAGATTTTTCATATTAACAACGTCAAATTCAGTCTACATCCTGCAGGTCATATTATCGGATCCTCCCAAATACGAGTGGAACACAAAGGAGAGGTATGGGTCTTTACCGGGGATTATAAAACTGAAAACGACGGTGTATCCACACCATACGAATTGGTAAAATGCCATATGTTTATAACAGAATGTACCTTTGGACTTCCCGCATTTTCATGGACCCCACAACAGGAGGTTTTGAACAATATTAACCAATGGTGGTACCAAAATAGGGAGCAAGGGCAAACATCGGTACTATTTGGATATAGTTTGGGAAAAGCGCAACGCTTGTTAAAATATCTGGATACTGATATTGGTAAAATCTACACCCATGGCGCTATTGAAAATATGACAACTGTATTGCGACCATTGGTAGATTTTCCAGAAACCAATTTAATAACAAGAGATACGAAAAAATCCGAGCTGTTAGGTAATATCGTTTTAGCACCACCTAGTGTCCACGGCTCTACATGGATAAGAAAGATGGTTCCTTATGTAACCGCTTCCGCTAGCGGATGGATGGCGTTTAGGGGAGCAAGACGAAGACGAGCGGTTGATAAAGGATTTGTATTGAGCGATCATTGCGATTGGGAGGGTTTGCTGGCTAGCATCAAGGCAACTGAAGCCGAAAAAATTATATGTACGCACGGATACACCGATATTTTTTCACGTTACCTCAGAGAATTGGGATATGATGCACGAACGGAAAGCACGCAATACGGAGAAGAAGAAAACGAAATAGCCACCGATAAAAGTACTGAAAGTGTTTCCGCATGAAAGATTTTGCACTACTCATAAAAACATTGGATAGCACCAACAAAACCACCTTGAAGGTAGCCGCTTTGGCTGCATACTTTAAAAAAGCGAATGATAGTGACAAAGTATGGACCATTGCCATTCTATCGCATCGCAGACCACCAAGACCGGTGAATACTACTTTGCTCAGAGCATGGGCTTCGGAACTTGCGAATATACCCTTGTGGCTTTTTGAGGAAAGCTATCATATTGTTGGTGATTTGGCAGAAACTATAGCGCTAGTAGTCCCAACCACGGCATCAACAACAAAAAAAACATTGACAGACTACCTGGAAGAGATGATTGCCTTGAAAAAGAAATCTGACCAAGATAAACAGTCCTATTTACTAAACAATTGGCAAGTGCTGGACTATTATGAACGTTTTGTTTTCACGAAACTGATTACTGGTGGTTTCCGAATTGGCGTAAGTCAAAAATTAATGACCCGTGCATTATCCAAAGCAACAGACATTGATGAGGATATATTAGCCTATAAATTAATGGGAAATTGGAACCCCAACACCATTAGTTTTACCGAGTTGATTTTAGAGGAGAATGAAAGCGACTATTTATCCAAACCCTATCCTTTTTACTTGGCCTATGCAATTGAAAGCGAGGTAAAGGAACTTGGAGCCGTTAAAGACTGGTCCGCCGAACATAAATGGGATGGCATACGTTCACAGGTGATCCTGAGAAATAATGAAATTTTCGTTTGGAGTCGTGGAGAAGAACTGGTTACGGACAAGTATCCCGAATTTGCATCGTTCATTGGTAAAATCCCAAATGGAACTGTACTAGACGGAGAAATACTCCCTTACCCAAATAATGAAATTGGAACCTTTAATGATTTGCAAACCAGAATAGGTCGTAAAACAGTTTCCAAAGCATTGCTCCTAAAAGTTCCGGTTATACTCAAAGCCTATGACCTCTTGGAATGGAACGGGAAAGATATAAGGGATCTTCCCTTTGTAGAACGAAGAAAACTATTAGAACAACTTCATAGTTCCATTGAATCGTTGAACCAAAATTCAGAGGAAAACATACCTTTTCACCTCTCAGAAACCATACATTTTGATTCATGGAACGATGTGAGTAAAGAAAGACAACGCGCAAGAGAAATGCGGAGCGAGGGCCTAATGCTGAAAAATATGAATTCGCCATATTTGGTTGGTCGAAAAAAAGGGGATTGGTGGAAATGGAAGGTAGACCCGCTAACTATCGATGCCGTACTCACATATGCCATGCGTGGCCATGGGAGGCGAAGTAATCTATTTACGGATTATACTTTTGCCTTATGGCAAGAAAATGATCAAGGAGAAAAAGAGTTGGTCACTTTTGCAAAAGCATATTCCGGACTTACAGATTCGGAATTAAAAAAAGTTGACTCGTGGATAAAGAAAAACACATTGGAACGCTTTGGTCCTGTACGTAGTGTTACTCCCTATCATGTTTTTGAAATTGCTTTTGAAGGTATTGCTTTATCCAAAAGACATAAGAGTGGTATTGCTACCCGGTTCCCTAGAATTTTACGCTGGAGACAAGATAAAACGATACATGAAGCAAATAGTTTGGAGGATTTAAAAGCACTGATTCCCAAATAGTCTATGAACAGAAATGAGCTCTATAACATAGCAGAAACCTGGTTCAAGGAACAAAACTGGCAACCCTTTACCTTCCAAAAGAAAACTTGGACCGCTTTTTTGCAAGGCAAGCATGGACTCTTGAATGCCCCAACCGGTAGTGGCAAAACCTATGCGCTTTGGTTCCCGGTAGTCTTAAACTACATCAAAAGCAATCCCGATTATAAGGCCAAGCATAAAAAAGGATTAAAGGCAATTTGGATTACACCTTTGCGTGCGCTTTCCAATGAAATAAAGCAATCCGCAGAACGGATTACAACAGATTTAGGCACACAGATGACGGTGGGTATACGCTCGGGGGACACATCTACCAAAGAACGTTCCCAACAGAAACGAAACATGCCGGATCTGCTCATTACAACTCCGGAAAGCCTTCAGCTATTGCTTTCTTCAAAAGGCTATGCAACTGTGTTTAAAGACTGCTCCGCCATTATCGTAGATGAGTGGCACGAACTTTTAGGAACCAAAAGAGGCGTTCAGATGGAACTGGCACTGTCCCGCTTAAAAAGTGTGAGTAAGGAGTTACGTATATGGGGAATTTCTGCCACAATCGGAAATTTGGAACAAGGACGGGAAGTACTATTAGGCCCGGAAACTATTGCCCTTAAAAACTCGGTGTTGATCAAAGCGAAACTCAATAAGAAAATCACGGTGAAGAGCATCATTCCAAAAGAAATGGAAGCCTTTCCTTGGCGCGGGCATTTGGGATTAAAGTTACTGGAAGATGTTGTGCCGATTATCAATAAAAGTAAAACGACCTTGCTCTTCACCAACACCCGCAGCCAATGTGAAATATGGTTCCAAAAAATACTGGAAAAACATCCAGAATATGCCGGAGAGTTTGCTATGCATCATGGAAGTGTAAACAAAGAAACTCGGGTTTGGGTAGAGCAGGCTATTCGTAACGAAAGTCTAAAAGCAGTCGTCTGTACTTCTAGTCTGGATTTGGGTGTGGATTTCGCGCCAGTAGAAACGGTTATTCAGATTGGTGGCCCAAAGGGCGTAGCGCGATTTTTACAACGTGCCGGCCGCAGCGGTCATAGCCCAGGAAAGGAAAGTGTTATTCACTTCCTCCCCACTCATGCCATGGAACTCATTGAAGCTTCCGCCATGCAACAAGCCGTAAAGCATGAAGCGGTAGAAGACCGTATTCCCTATTTGAACAGTTTTGATGTGCTTTTACAGTATCTGACTACGTTAGCAGTATCTGACGGATTTTACCCAGATGAGGTTTATAGAGAAATTAAGGCAACGTTTTGTTATCAAGGTATTTCTGAAGCACAATGGCAGTGGTTATTAAACTTTTTGGTGATGGGAAGCCAAAGCCTTCAATCCTACGACGAATATAAAAAAGTGGACATTGAAGAAGATGGAAGGTTCAAAGTCAATAATCGCGGGATTGCTATGCGACATCGGTTTCAGATCGGGACGATTGTTGGCGATGCCAACATCGTTGTAAAATACCAAAAGGGAGGCTATATTGGCACCATTGAGGAGTTTTTCATTTCTAAGTTAACGCAGGGCGATGTGTTTACCTTTGCAGGACGAAATTTGGAATTTATTCGAGTGAAAGGCATGCAGGCGCATGTGAAGAATTCAACCAAACGGACGAACAAAGTCCCTAGTTGGATGGGCGGACGACTTAGTTTTTCCGCACAGATGTCAGAATTACTGCGACAAGAACTCTACACGGCTACGCTAGACAAGAAACAGCAATCGATAGAAATACAATCGTTGTCACCTATGTTTAAAAAGCAACGCGAAGAAAGCATAGTCCCCAAACCCAATGAGTTCCTCATAGAAACGTTTAAAACACGGGACGGCTTCCATCACATTTTTTATCCCTTTGAAGGACGTGGGGTGCATGAGGCCATGAGTAGTATGTTGGCCTACAGAATTAGTTTATTAATGCCCATAACTTGTTCCTTGGCCTATAACGATTATGGTTTTGAGTTGTTGTCGGACAAACAGATAGATATTGAGGCAATCTTGGACAACAACCTATTAAGCACGGAATATATGCTTTCTGACCTGCAGAAAAGTTTAAATTCCAACGAAATGGCCAAGCGTAAATTTAGGGACATTGCTGTTATCAGTGGGATGGTATTTACCGGATATCCAAATAAAGGTATTAAGATGAAACACTTGCAAAGCAGTTCCCAACTGTTGTTCGATGTTTTTAAGGATTTTGAAGCCGATAATCTCTTGTATCAACAAGCATATACAGAAACTTTTGAGCATCAGTTGGAGGAAGGAAGACTTAGAATGGCATTGGAGCGTATTGCTGCACAGGAAATCGTTTGGAAGCAATGTACCAAGGCCACACCTTTTTCATTTCCGATTATTACCGATCGATTACGGGAAAAATTATCAAGTGAAAAATTAGCTGACCGCATCAAGAGAATGACTGCTATTTTGATGAAATAATAGCCCCTAACACCCGAAGGGGAAACTGAAGTAAGCTTTCCAGCTCAGAAGAAGGGACCGAGTGAGGTGTCCTTTTAAATATTCTGAATATGCAAAAACTGATTCTCTTTGTTTGTTCTACTTTTGTAACATAATATATCCGGTAGTACTCATTAAAACCAACTGCATCAAAACTCTATAAGTAGCATACGCTATAATTAAAAATGACGCATCCCCTTAACATCCATAACCAGAATTTTAAAATGCATGCCTCTGGTGTTTTATTTTGGGAAGATCAATCCATGTTGTTAATAAGCGATGTGCATTTGGGTAAAGTTTCTCATTTTAGAAAATTTGGAGCCGCGGTACCACAAGAGGCGATTCAAAAAAATTTTACTGCAATGGATACCGCTATCGGTTACTTCCACCCTAAAACGGTAGTATTTATGGGCGATTTGTTCCATTCTTCCTTAAATCGGGAGTGGGAGCTTTTTGAGAAATGGATCGCTGCGCAATCCGCTAAGGTCATTCTAGTTAGTGGCAACCATGATATTATCTCCCCTTTAAAATATGAGGAATTGGGAATACAGGTAGTCGAGGAACTTATTTTAGAACTTTTCCTGCTTACCCATCATCCCGAAGAACGAGAAGGATTTTTTAATTTTTGTGGGCATATTCATCCCGCCATAAAATTGACAGGATTCGGTAGACAAATGGTACGATTACCTTGTTTTTACAAATCGCCCAGGCAACTTATTTTACCAGCTTTTGGAGAATTTACGGGTACCTACACCCTTGAAACTAAAAAAGATTGTGAAGTTTTTGCTTTATTGGGTGACGCCGTCTTACCGGTTACACTTTCAGAGTCAAAACGGAGAGGACGTTAACCAAAACGATAATTTTTTAAATGGATAAGGTTCGCAATAGTCTCGCCCAATAGTTAATTTTAAAAAAACTCAATATGAAAAAGACCCTCGCCATCCTAAATATATTATCGGTCATCTTAGTGATTGCAGTAAACTATGTTTCCCAAGCCCTACGACTCAACGAAACCACTATAGGAGAAATCAGTCAGAAATACGACAACTTGTTTACACCAGCGAGTTATGCTTTCGCCATTTGGGGTATTATCTTTTTAGGTCTCCTTGCCTACGGAATATTTCAGGTTAGGCGTGCTTTTTTTGGCGATAAACCTAGTGAATTCATAATACAGACGGGCTATTGGTTTATAGCGGCCAATGTGTTGAATTCCCTATGGGTATTTGCGTTTGTATTCGATTATACGGGTGTTTCGGTCTTGATTATGTTAGGCATTCTCTTTTCGCTCATTAAAATCATTTTGAACACCAATATGGAACGTTGGAATGCCCCAATTAGTACGATTGTATTTGTGTGGTGGCCTATATGTTTATATAGCGGATGGATATCTGTAGCAACTATTGCCAATGTTTCAGCTTATCTAACAAAAGTTGGATGGGACGGCACTCCGTTCTCCGAGCTTAGTTGGACTATAATTATGATTGTTATTGCTACCTCTATAAATCTTGTAATGATCTTGAAACGCAATATGCGCGAATTTGCCGCTGTAGGGGTTTGGGCATTGTTTGCCATTTACATTCGGCATTCGGACAGCTTGGAAACCATTGCTTATACTGCCCTTGGAGGTAGTATTTTGATTTTTGCTTACATGGGCTGGCATGGTTTCCAGAATAGGAAAACGAATCCGTTTATAAATTGAGGCCTATAGGATAATAGCTATTTCTTGTCCAATCCTTGGAATAAAGTGTCTCTAGAAACTATCTTTGCACTTCAATACCTTATTTTTTGTCAAAATTGACCATTCCCGAACTGTTTTCAACAGCTCCTAACGTACAGGAACTGCAAAGGGCTATTGCCAAATTTGAACATGGTAACCCGTTTCATGTTCAATTAAAAGGTTTGGTAGGCTCATCGCTTTCCTTTGTTCTGGCAGAAGCTTTCAAGAAAGCCGGCGCTCCATTGCTACTCGTTTTCAATGATAAGGAAGAGGCAGCGTATTATTTAAACGACCTTGAACTTATTATCGGTGAAAAGGATGTACTGTTCTATCCAGGTAGTTATCGTAGGCCATATCAGATTGAAGAGACAAATAATGCCAATGTGCTTTTACGGGCCGAGGTCCTTAACCGCATTAATTCAAGAAAAAAACCTGCGGTCATCGTGAGCTATCCGGATGCCTTGTTCGAGAAAGTAGTTACGCGAAAGGAACTGGATAAAAATACCCTTAAAATACAATTGGAAGATACCCTTTCATTGGATTTTCTAAACGAGGTACTGTTTGAATACAAGTTTAAACGTGTCGACTTTGTTACGGAACCGGGAGAGTTTTCCGTCCGTGGAGGTATTGTTGATGTGTTTTCCTTTTCTCATGATGAGCCCTATAGATTGGAGTTTTTTGGTGATGAGGTAGATAGCATACGTACATTTGATGTAGAAACGCAATTATCTACCGAGAAGGTTAAAAAGATTACCATAGTACCCAATGTAGCCAACAAGTTTTTAACGGAGAAAAGGGAATCGTTTTTGGGTTATATCTCCGAAAAAACCATCGTATTCTCAAAAAATACCAGCTTGTTATTTAGTCGTTTGGATGATTTCTTTGAAAAGGCCCAAGAGGCGTTCACTAAATTATCCGAGGATATTAAACATACAGAGCCAGCCGAACTTTTTCTGAACGGCACCTCCTTTAAGGAGCAATTAAGGGATTTTGGTTTGATTACGCTAGGCGGAAACGCTGTTGATGGTTCTTCCACTGCAACGGAGATTAGTTTTGATACCACACCACAACCTTCGTTCAATAAGAAGTTCGATTTGTTGCTACAAAACCTAAATGAGTTTAATTCTGCGGGTTTTGAAAATTATATCTGTTGCGCTACAGATCAGCAAGCGCGAAGATTTAACGATATATTCGAAGAAATAGCTGAGAAGGTACATTATAAAACGATTGTATTTCCACTACACCAAGGGTTTATAGCCAAGGATTTGAAATTGGTCTGTTACACGGATCATCAAATTTTTGAGCGCTACCATAAATTCCATCTTAAAAATGGCTATGCTAAAAAGCAGGCCATTACGCTTAAGGAAATAAACAAACTAGAAATTGGTGACTATGTAACGCACATAGATCATGGAATTGGTAAGTTCGGTGGCTTGCAGAAAATAGATGTCGAAGGCAAAAAGCAAGAAGCGATAAAACTAATGTACGGAGAACGCGATATTTTATATGTCAGTATTCATTCCTTGCATAAAATTTCCAAGTTCAACGGCAAGGATGGGGCACCGCCAAAAATTTATAAATTGGGTTCTGGAGCTTGGAAAAAAGTAAAGGACAAGACCAAGTCCCGAGTAAAAAAAATCGCCTTTAATCTGATAAAGGTCTATGCCAAAAGGCGCTTGGAAAAAGGGTTCCAATACGACCCGGACAGCTACCTTCAAAACGAGCTGGAAGCCTCCTTTATTTATGAAGATACACCAGACCAGGGCAAGGCTACGGAAGAGATTAAAAAAGACATGGAGAGCGAACGACCTATGGATCGTCTCATTTGCGGCGACGTGGGTTTCGGAAAGACCGAAGTTGCTATTAGGGCAGCGTTTAAAGCCGTCGATAATGGTAAGCAAGTTGCCGTTTTAGTTCCTACAACTATTTTGGCTTTTCAGCATCACAGAACTTTTACCGAACGTTTAAAGGAAATGCCGGTAACGGTAGATTACCTTAATCGTTTCCGAACTGCAAAAGAACGAAAGGAAACCCTCGAAAGACTTGAGGCAGGAAAAGTGGATATCATTATTGGCACGCACCAACTCGTGAATAAAAAAGTAGTTTTTAAGGATTTAGGCTTATTGATTGTTGATGAAGAGCAAAAATTTGGTGTCGCAGTAAAGGATAAACTAAAATCGATTAAAGAAAATGTAGATGTGCTAACACTGACGGCAACGCCTATTCCAAGAACCTTGCAGTTTAGTCTTATGGCGGCGCGTGATTTATCGGTAATTACGACACCTCCACCCAATAGATACCCTATAGAAAGTGCAGTTATCGGTTTTAACGAGGAAACTATAAGAGATGCTATTGCCTATGAAATTGAACGTGGCGGACAGGTATTCTTTATTCACAACCGAATTGAAAATATAAAGGAGGTTGCCGGCATGATTCAACGCTTAGTACCCGATGCAAAAGTAGGCATTGGCCATGGCCAAATGGAAGGCAAAAAACTAGAAACCTTAATGCTCAGTTTTATTAATAACGAGTTTGATGTGCTTGTATCCACGACCATCGTAGAAAGCGGATTGGATGTGACCAATGCCAATACTATTTTCATCAACAACGCCAATAATTTTGGACTTAGTGATTTGCACCAAATGCGTGGACGTGTAGGCCGAAGTAATAAAAAAGCCTTTTGTTATTTCATTACGCCGCCTTACGAATCCATGACGAACGATGCGCGTAAACGTATTGAAGCACTAGAGCAGTTTTCCGAGTTGGGAAGTGGCTTTAACATTGCCATGAAAGATTTAGAAATTCGTGGTGCAGGAGATTTATTGGGAGGGGAACAAAGCGGTTTTATTAACGAAATTGGTTTTGAGACCTATCAGAAAATTTTGGCCGAAGCTATTGATGAACTCAAGGAGAACGAGTTCAAAGACTTGTACGATGAGGTAGAAGGTGCAAAGGAAAAAATCTTTGTAAAGGAAACGCAAATAGATTCTGATTTTGAACTGCTTTTTCCAGACGCCTACATCAATAATATTACAGAACGCCTGAACCTGTACACTGAATTAAATCAAATCAAAGATGAGACGGTACTCCAAAAATTTGAAGCGCAGTTAGTAGACCGTTTTGGCGAACTTCCGTCCCAAGCCGATGATTTATTGAACTCTGTTCGTATCAAATGGATTGCCAACAGCATAGGGATAGAAAAAATAGTCATGAAACAAGGCAAGTTGATAGGCTACTTTATTGCCGACCAACAATCGGAATTTTACCAGACCCCTGCCTTTACTAAAGTCTTAAAATATGTTCAAAGCAATTCTCAAAAATGTACACTAAAAGAAAAGAAAACCAGAAACGGTTTGCGCTTATTGCTTGTTTTTGAGGGAATTAGGAGCGTGGATAGAGCGTATTTAGCGTTGGAGCCTCTGGGGAATGTAAGGTCTAAGATTGAAGCAGTTTAAACCGTAATGGTTTTCTTTAATACTACTAAGTACTAAAAATGTCTATCTTTAGTGATACATCATATGTTATTCTGAAATGAATATGCGTTTCACATCAGCTTTACTTTTTCTTACAGTTTTTGGATGTAAAAACGATAAGAAAGAAATCTTAATTACTAAGGATCCAGAACAAATAGTAATAATTTCTAAATATGCTCCTTCCAATTCTAAACATTTTTTAAACCAAGATAGTTTGGGAGTAAAACAAATGGATACGACAGGTGCATACCGGTATGTAGATAGTCCAATTTTCGAATATTATGATTCTCAAAACAATGTTCAAATATGGGAGCCTAAAATCAAAGAATTAGACACACTTGTCATACCTCATTATCAAGAATACTTGGAACTCAGTTCGAGAAATAGTTTTACTGCATTGTCTCATACGTTTCTTGTCAAAAATGGGGATACAATAATTTTTACGTACCGAGACAAAATACCACATTTGGAATTTTCCAACCGGTCTACAAATGATTTAGAAGCTAATTACAGCTCAGTAAGATTAAAAACCCTATTCAAAAATAAATACACAAGTCATTACAAGGTGTATTTTGGTTTTTTATTAGAAGAGAATTACGAGCTCGATGCTACAACCATTAAGTATTATAAAGATGCATTAAGGGATAATGAGAGAGAGATAAATTTTTTAGATTCTTTAAACGAGGCTCGAAAAATATCGGATACTGACTATAAATATCGTATTGCAGCATTAGCTGAATTAATGGAAAGGCATAAATCAACTAACACTATTCAGAAATGGCTAAATAACAACAAAGGTCTAAATATTGAGACCTTAACACCAAGTCAAGTTAGTTTTGATTTATCACATACAGATTCTTTGATGGGTTTTCATTTTTTTAGAAAGTACTTAAACAGCATATCTCAATATAATCTTGCATATATTACCGAAGATAATGGAAAATCCGGTGGCTCATACATTGATTCTAGAGCTCGATTTGACTCTATTATCCAAGATGATAGATTCAATCAGACAGCCAAAAATTATCTTTTATTAGATGCTTATGAAGGAATTATAATGGACTTTGGAGTAAAAGACAAACAAAAATATTTTAACAAGTTACAGCAGAATACTACTAATCGAACCCAACTCGAAAAACTTCGAAAAAAACATAACCTTGATTTCGATTTCTCGGACATACTTCAATTGACAAGCATAAATAACAATAAAATCACTTACACAGAATTATTAGAGAAGAATAAGGGTAAATGGCTCTATGTTGACTTTTGGGCTAGTTGGTGCGCTCCATGTAGACAATTCATGCCGGCATCAAGAAGGCTTAAAAAAGAATTTAAAAATAAAGGAGTAGAGTTTATTTATCTAAGTTTAAATGATAACCAGAAAAATTGGAAAATAGCAATCATTAAAGACTCCACTGAAAACGCTCAACATTACTTTATTGAGAATGGAAATACTTCGAAAGTAATAGAGGATTTAGGAATTGAAACCATACCTCATTATTTGATTTACAGTCCAGAAGGTAAATTAATTAATGGTTATGCAAATCGCCCGGGTAGGGGTGCTAAAGAGCAATTGCAACAGTTAATTGGCAATTAGAAAAAGGTTAGTAAATAGCACAATTACGCTTATTGCCTTGATTTTAAAGGCAATGCCGTGCGAATGTCGGGTCAAATTTCGTAAAATTCATAGGTTTCGTTTTATCTTGAGCTTAACATTGCGGAACACTTTAAAAACGCAAACAGATGAAACAACCGGCATTAGGTAACAAGATTATCGAGTTACGCAAACAAAAAGGATTTACACAGGAAGAGCTCGTAGAGCGCTGTAATATTAACGTGCGGACGCTACAGCGCATAGAAAGCGGAGAAGTATCTCCAAGAAGTTATACCATCAAAACGATATTATCTGCCTTAGACCATGATTATGAGGAGCTGTATGGAGAAGAACAGGCTTCGGACGGGAACAGTATCGTCTTGGGTTCCGAGACTGAAGCTAAATCGGTTCGGTTTTTACTAACCGCTGCTGCAGTTTCCGGAATACTATTTTTAATCATAAGCACCTTTGAAGGTTTTGGAGACTATTATCGATTTTTTGATGAGGAGCTTATTTTTAGTATACCCGTTCATATTCTAATCAAAGTACTATCTTACGCGAGCTATGCGTTCTTTATTTATGGATTCTTGATCTTGGGTAAATTATTCCAGAATTACTTAATGAAAATTGCATCCGTACTTGTGATAGTGGTGCTGCTTCTTTTTTACATCTATGACATTACTTCACTCTTTTATGAAATTGCATTGCCCATGGAGGGAGTTCTTGTTGCTGAATCAATTATCATGGGAACACTCGGGGTACTCTTTGGTATAGCTATCATCAAATCAGCTAAAAAATGGGGTGTCTTGGGCTATGTCGCGGGCGGATTGGAAATTTTTACCTCGGTCTGTTTTCTTACTGTCGTACTCGTCTTATTAGGCTTGTTTACACAAGTGCCAACAGTAATTTTGGAAGTGGTACTATTGGTAAAAGTAAGACAGATGATTGTTTCTAACTAAGAACTAGCTATTATAAAATTCAATCGATGAGAACGTTTAATTTAATATGCATCATACTAGGATATGTAACTTTCATCTCGCTCTTTTCTTGCCAAACCAAGCAAGATAAATTTGTATGCAAACCGTGCGATTTACCCTGCGATGACGTTACTTTTAGTGAACCGGGAACTTGTCCATCTTGCACTATGGAACTCGTCAAGAGAAGTGAATTAGTTCCTGAACCAGCACTTTTGGTGAATGAGATAAACATTCAGAACGGAAGTGGAAAATTCTTAGTTGAAGGTGGTTTTCAAAAAGAGAAAACAATTACCGTACATTACTATAAACCTTCAAAACTAACACCAGAATCACCAGTTATACTAGTCTTGCCAGGAGCTGGACGAAACGGAGACGACTATAGGGATGCATGGGTTGAGAAATCAGAAAAATACAACATTCTTGTCTTGTCACTTGAGTATTCGCAAAAACACTATCTCGGATTCCCTGGCTATAACATGGCCGGAATGATTACCAATGTTCAAATGAACGAGGAAAGAACCGCTGTAACGCAATACGAGCTAAGTGAAAACCCAAAAGAATGGATTTATAATGATTTTGACCGAATTTTTAATCTGGTAAGAAGTCAACTTAAAATGCATACTAATGCGTATGATATGTTCGGACACTCCGCGGGAGGGCAAGTGGCGCATCGTCTGACCATTTTTAAACCTGATAATAAGGCCAATAGAATAGTAGCCTCCAATTCTGGATGGTACACCCTTCCATTGGATACAATAGTATTTCCGTATGGATTAAAAGATAGTCCAAGGATATCTAAAAAAGTAGATTTTACCACCAGTTTAATTCTGTTTTTAGGTGAAGATGATAATGCTAACGAAACTAGAGGCGATTTAAGACGATCGCCAGAAGTAGACATACAAGGGTTGCATAGACTTGCGAGAGGGAAGTACTTTTACCATAAGTCGAAAGAAATAGCGATAGAAATGAATGCTGATTTTAATTGGGGATTAGAGATAATCCCAGACGTTGGGCATGATTATAAAGAAATGAGTAAAGCTGCAGCTGATTTTCTATATAAATTAAAATAATCACAATCCGTAACACAGTTTTTGTGGTTATCTTGCAATTAAATAACCCACACTAACTACAAATGGAGCTTAATTTAGCTGAAAAATTGGCAATCGTAAAAATGATTTATTCTATGGTATATGCAGATGGTATCGTACACGATGGAGAAATCAACGAAGTAAGTAAATTGATGAAGGAAATCGATTTTGATAGTAATCAAATTCAGTTTGCGCAAAATATTGAACAGGAGCAAAGTATTGCCATTTTACAGAAAATGACCGATGCTAAAAAGAAAGCGTTGACCAAAATTCTAGAAGATGTAGCAAAATCCGACGGCTTCGTTCATGAAAAGGAAACAGAACTCCTCAATAGTGTCTTTGCTTCACTACAGGCATAATTTTGGTTATTTTATTGAATTGGTATCCAGTGATATATTGGCTTTTGTGTTTGGCGGGGCAGGACCGTAAAAGGGAAGTAATTTATACTTATCGGCAAAACGACCCCCCAAATCCTCATCGATAGGGGTTTTAACTAGAACAGTGTTCCATCTTCCTTCTATTCCTATATAAAGCTTGTCCGCGTCCTTAACTAGGTCTTGTTGAAATAAACAATCTTCTACCACCCTTAAAATATCCTTTCTGAATTCGGGTTTTATCTTTTTTATATTTTCTATACGAAGTAATACCAAGAGTTTATCGTCCTTTTGTTTTGTAAAATAGCTGATGTCTTTGGTTTCTAAACCGCTAATAATATCATAGTCTACGCATTCTTTTAACAGGTAGGTGACCGAATCTTTATTACGCTGTAAAATGCTGGTCATTTTGGCCATGTCCGCAGCTAGCAGTTCCGTTCTAGCATCTACTTTTGCCTTCATGGTATTCTCGCCCTGCGATCTTAAGTACACGCCATAAAAAGATATACTCATCATAATGGTAAAAAATACGACAAGAACAAGGCATCCACAGCCTTGCCATAAAGGCCGTTTGGCCGGGTTGGTAAGATTTTCCCGTTCCAGGGCCCGTTGCATCTCGGGGGTGAATTCCTTGGACGAATAGGACTTTTTACAATGCGAACATTCCGCTACATTTGTTTTGAACAACGGTATTATAGGAATCCAAAAGAAATGAAAATAGGTACTGTAAGTTTTTGCCACTAAAGAATCTGAAGTACTGCAAAAGGGACAAACGGTCTTATTAAGCCTATGCTGCTTTATCTTACTAGCCCGGGTTCCAAAAAAATAGATCATAGTATACCTCTAAAGTGTTGTTTAACGTCAAAACTATAGTATAGATTGTGATAGGAACACCCTATTTACAGGGAAATTGACGGGGTAGTATATGTTTTCAATTTATGATGAGTTTGGTTTTTAGTGTAAAACTGTACTTTGTTGCAATGCTTTGGTGGTTAAAAGGATGTTTTATGGAAGGCTTTTTGGTGCAAAAGAGTCCCTATATTTGATAGCGCATTAAGATTTAGGTTCAATTATTGGTATGGATAGGATATGAAAACGCGATTAATAGTTCTTTTAGTGCTTTTGTACGGTTTAACTGGAATAGCACAACATGTTATATCTGGGAATTTTACACCGGCAACCGAGTTTAAATGGCTTATTGCCTATGAATTAACACCGGGGGGTCAGCGTTATATGGCCGATACTGCAATCAAGAATGGGTATTTTAAGTTAGAATTGCCAGAAAACGCTGCTGTAGGTATGTATAGGATAGTATATGCAGTGCCACAAGATGAGTTTTTTATCGATGTGATATATAATGGAAAAGAGGATATCGAATTTAATTTTAATCTGGAGGACGGTATGACCATTGTGGCATCAAAGGAGAATAAGGTCTATTACAACTACTTTTCTGAGGTAACATCGTTAGAGCGTCAGTTGGTGGATTTTTATGAGGCTGGCGCTACATCTAAAAAGAAATTTAAGGAATTAACGAAAAATTTGTCCGAAGTACAAGCGCGATACGAAGCACAAGGGTCGGATTTATTGGTGCATCAACTTATAAAAACCAACGCGCCATACCTGCCGGATAGCTATCAAGATTCAGATCGCTATTTTATGACCAAAAAGAAACGCTATTTTGAGGCTATAGACTTTAATAGCAGATTTCTACAGTCGTCGGAATTGTTAAAGCAAAAGCTGTCAAACTATGTTTTTACCGTCCGGCCAGTGCAGGTAAAAACAACGGAAGCAACACAAAGTACCATTTTAGCCAATATAGAAGAAATTGCCGAAAAACTTGGCGATAGCCCAATACCCTTTAAAACGGCTATCTTCCAAATGTTATGGAGAACAGCTAATAAAAATAAATTACATAGGGTTTCGGATACTATTTTTAGTAGGTATTTAAAGGATTTGGCAACGCAGAACGGAGATCAGGCCTTAATTGATGAGATTGAGCTTTCTTCCCGATTAAGAATAGGAGTACGCTCTCCTGAAATTTCATGGGAGGAAGACGGAACAACGAAGAAGTTGTCTGGTCTGGAAGGGGCAGAACAATATGTACTTGTATTTTGGAGCAGCACTTGTTCCCATTGCTTAAAGGAGTTGCCTGCACTGCATAGAGCGTTGGCTTCATACCAAAACGTAAAGGTAGTAGCTGTAGGCTTAGAGGATGATGACACGCATTGGAAACAGGAAAAAGGCAATTTGCCCAATTTTGAACACGCCATAGCTTTAGGTAAATGGGAAAGTGATTACGCCCAGCTTTTTGGGATACAACAAACGCCCACCTATTTTGTTTTGGATACGAACAAACGTTTTGTTGCCCAACCTGAGAACGATAAGCAAGTGGTTTCTGTTTTGAACCGAGAACAATAATATTGTTTCCTTATAGTAATTTAAGGTCTTTAATCGTCTTAAAGGCAATGTCTACCTGTTCATCGTTTACGAGTATGGTAAATTCGTTTGTGGTAGAAATAACTTCGTACAAAACAATACCTTCCCAGGCCAATCGCTGAAATATAAAGTAATAGATACCAGGAACAGAAACGTTTTCTGCGGGTAGTTTTACCGTAATGGAAGAAAGTTCACTTGACTTTTGGGTACATTTTTCACCTGCAAATAGTCGCTCTACTATGTCGTCCATCACATTGCTGATGACGATGTTTATTTCATTCACACCTCTTGAGGAAGTGTAAAAAACATCCTGATTGGTGTTGATTTCTTCCAATAGCTTAGCCTGCTGTGTAAGAATAGTATCGGACGCTAAAAAAGTATAGTCCGTTAACGAGGACCTTACCGTAATTTCGCCAATATTTTTAAGAACTTTAATGATTTTGTGGGTAGCCCTAAATTCTAAATCGTCCGATAGTCGTTTAAGTGCCATCACAATAGCTCCGTTTCTAATATCCTTTCCCAGTTCTTCCTCGATTTCGGGTTTTACGATTCGTGAAAGTGAAGTTAAATTGATAATTCCTTGGGCTAAAGCACTTTGTAAAAATGGTTTTTTCTTGATATACTGCTCTACTACAGAAGATATTGTTTTCATAATGAACGGATTATTTTCAAATATAACAACTTGTTACAAATAAAACAATATGTGTTGTGTCCTAATTATAAAAACTCAGGGATATTAAAAGTGATAAAAGGCATTTTCTAAATGTTCGATTTCGAAACGGCTCTTATTTTTTAGGATGGTGACAATGTCAAATCGTACTTCTACATCTAAATCGGCGTTTAGAATATAATGGTCGGCTGCCATCACCAAAAGCTTTATTTTTTTAGGTGTAACCGTTTCAGCTATATTTTCAAAATAATCGGATGTTCTAGAACGTACTTCTACAATAGCTACAATATTTTCTTTCTTGGCGATAATGTCAATTTCGGCTTTTAAATATCTATAATTCCTATACGCTATGGTGTACCCTTTCTTTAACAAGTAATCTGTAGCAATCTGCTCACCTTCTTTCCCAAAATCATTGTGTTTTCCCATAAGATTATATTCAAAGATGGTATTTCATCGAAAATATGTGTTGTTCAGCTGTTATTTTCGATTTTAGAATGTACATTCGAATGTCAGTTAACGAAAATAACGGGTTTAGTGTACTAAGCCAAATTTCGTTACGTTACAGTATGAGCCCCAACTCTATGAACGTAATTTACTAACGCTTTTTAAGACTATGGAATATTTCATTAATTGTAATACTTCTACTCTTGCGCCCTACAACCTACCCTTGGACCAACAAAGGGCACAGCACCTTTACAGAAGGTTAGGATTTAGCGCATCGGCAGAAACTATTAGGCAGGCCGTAGGCCAAAATGCGGGTAACCTTGTGGATACGCTGGTAGACCAAGCCCTAAATATGCCTCTTTTACCAGCACCCGTTTGGGCAGACTGGACCAACGCTAATTATCCCGAGGATGGCGATGCCAGAAGGCAACTCAGAAACGAACAACGAGGTCAGTTCCGATTGGACTATGCGAATGGTTTACTCAAGAATAACCTGAGGGATCGTTTGAGCTTCTTTTGGAGCAATCATTTTGTGACCGAAGTTGATGTATACGATTGTAATTCCTTTCTTTACTACTATATCAATTGTTTGCAACGGAATTCTCTAGGAAATTTCAAAACCTTTGTTAGCGAAATTGGACTTACTAGCGCCATGTTGTTTTATTTGGACGGCGTTTTCAATAACGGAAACAATCCCAATGAAAACTATGCTCGGGAACTTTATGAGTTATTCACCTTGGGAGAAGGACAGGGATATACCGAGCAAGATGTAATAGAAACGGCCAGAGCGCTTACCGGTTATGTAGAACGAGGAGAAGAGGGTTGCACGCAAGTGACATTCAGAGCCGATAGGCATGATGAAGGTACTAAGACTATCTTGGGACAAACAGGAAATTGGGGATATGATGATGTCATCGATATTCTTTTCAACGAAAGAGCCGATCAAATCGCTTTTTTCATTTCAAAGAAATTATATAAATTTTTTGTACATCCAGATGCTTTGGCACCCGAAGCTGAGCCGATACTAAACGAATTGGCCGCGACACTGGTAGCCAATAACTTTGAACTGGCACCCATGCTGAGGCAATTGTTCAAAAGCGAACATTTCTTCGATGATGAGGCTATTGGTGTTATCATTAAAAGTCCGTTCGATTTATATTTTAATACATTAAATGAGACCGATTTCGCTTACACGGATACCAACATAAGCGAAATGGCAAATTACAGTAGGCTATTGAGCCAAGAATTATTCGATCCTTTTGACGTAGCCGGTTGGCAACGAGATCGACAATGGATCAATAACAATTTTATCATTGGACGATGGCTCACCATGGAGAGTATCCTAGAGGTGTTTTTTCAACAGGATAATGAACAATTTAGAACGTTAGGGCTATCCATTACCGGCAATATGGGCTTAACCAGCAATGACCCGGATGTTATCGCTAGATTGATCATAGATTTTATTCTACCGAAAGGTCTCTTGACCGAGACGGATTACGATAGGGCAATTACCATTTTCAGGGAACCCTATGAAGACAATAATATCTATGAGACGGGAGGTTGGAGCATGATGCTTCAAGATGCTTCATTACAAGTATATCTTTTAATGCAATACCTCGCAAGACAACCCGAATATCAATTAAAATAATACCTACTACTATGTGCCATACACACCATACCCCTCATAAAGGATTACAACACGACGGTCACGATGACGAGCATAAATACTGGAGTCGCCGTTCATTTATACAAGCATTGGGAATAGCCGGATCTGGCTCCATGATGCTTGGTTCAAATATGCTTACTGCAAATGCGCCTTCGCCCTTATCGGCTGGTATTGCTGCTGCAGAAACAGACAATATTCTTATCCTTATTCGTTTATCCGGTGGGAATGACGGTCTCAGTACCGTGATACCAATTGAGCAATATGATGCCTATGCGAATGCAAGGCCAAATATTTATATCCCAGAAAGTAAAGTATTAAAACTTACGGACGAGTTTGGAGTACCTTCTTATATGAGTTCTTTAGAAAGTATGTGGGGCGAAGGTCAGTTTAAAGCTGTTCATGGCGTAGGATATGAAGGACAAAGTCTTTCTCATTTTACAGGTTCCGATATTTTTGCCAATACCGATATTGAAACCAATGGTTTTAGTGGGTTAAATACTGGTTGGATGGGTAGACACTTTGAGAATATCTATCCAGATTATCTTATTAATCCTCCAGCTGCACCTGCGGCCATTCAAATTGGACAGTTCGGCAATTTGGTATTCCAAGGCGAGGAGACCAACTATGCATTTACTACCTCCAATATTAATCAGCTTGAAGAAATTGCTGAATCCGGAGTAGTTTATGGTTTGGAAGATGAGCTTTTTAACAACTGTATGTACGGCGACCAATTAAAATTTCTTAGAGGAGTCGCCAATACCACTTATGAGTATTCAGGTTTAATACACGAAGCTTTTATGCGTGGCGAAGCACTAGGATGCGGTGTTGAATATCAGGACAACTCTTTTGCAAGACAGTTATCCGTTATTTCCAAATTAATAAAAGGGAACTTGGGCACCAAGGTATACATGATTTCAATGGGTGGTTTTGATACACATGGTAATCAACCTTTGGCTCACGAAAGACTTATGTCCAATCTCTCTATTGCTATCAATAATTTTTATGAGGATTTAGCTTGTACACAGCAAGATGAAAAGGTATTGAGCATGACTTTTTCAGAATTCGGTCGTCGAATTTTTGAAAATGGGTCTAATGGTACCGATCACGGTAAAGCAGCACCTACCTTGTTTTTTGGTTCTGGACTTAACGGCAGTGCCTTTGTTGGTGATCACCCTACCTTGGAAGATCCCGATGGAAGAGGAAACCTAGAATACACGATGGATTTTAGGGACTTATATGCTACGGTACTTGCGGAATGGCTTTGTGTTGATGTCCCTTTAGTTGAAGCTCATTTGCTAAATTACAAACCTTATGCGCCTGTTAATTTAGGGTTCAGCTGCAGCGGTGAGGCCTTCCCGGATATTGCTTATAGCGATGGAGATGTCACCCCGCCCACGCCTGTTGATCCTGAAGGCAGTGACCCAGAAGATAACCTTTTCGACCCAAATCTTTTAAATGCTGTTGTTCATAAACCCTACTATCCAACGGACAGTACACCACATATTTACTTAGAAATGCCGTTTACGGCACACGTAGATATTCAGTTGTACAACATTTTAGGACAAAATGTAGGAACCGTCTTTAATGAGATGATGATGGAAGGTTCTACAGAAATAAATATACGAGAGCGCTTGCCCGAACACCTATCTACCGGAAAGTACATTTATCGTATTAGTGTACAAAATCAAAGAATGAGTAAATCCGTTATGGTAGCTTAAACTGTTTCCCCACTATGTAACTTAACCTTCGGTCGTATCTTTTAGATGCGTCGAAGGTTTTTTTATATACCATCTTTAGCATAAATCGTTTCCATAAAACAGGGCAGTCACTTTTGCTACCCTATAGCAACCTATTTACAGCAACAATTTCAGTATTTTTGTGGCTTAATCAGATTTAGATGTCCACAATAGAATCACCAAAAAGATATACGATTACAGCAGCATTGCCGTATACAAACGGACCTATTCATATAGGTCATCTGGCCGGCGTTTATGTCCCGGCAGATATATATGCACGTTATTTAAGGGGTGTCGATAAAGATGTAGCCTTCATTTGTGGCAGCGATGAGCATGGGGTTGCTATATCCATGAAAGCGAAGAAAGAAGGTATTAGCCCCCAAGAAGTGGTAGATAAATATCATGAAATTATCAAACGATCTTTTTTAGATTTTGGAATTACGTTCGATAACTATTCTAGAACTTCGGCACCTATACATCATAAAACAGCATCCGACATTTTTGTAAAATTGTACGAGCAGGGTGATTTTATAGAAGAAACTACAGCGCAATTATACGACGATGAAGCAAAACAGTTTTTGGCCGATCGCTTTGTTACGGGCGTTTGTCCTAAATGCGGTAACGAAGAAGCTTATGGAGACCAATGCGAAAATTGTGGGTCTACTTTAAACGCTACGGATCTCATTAATCCTAAATCTACCATCACTGGGTCTGTTCCTACCACTAAAGAAACTACCCATTGGTTTTTGCCATTAGATCGCTATGAGGATTTTCTGCGAAAATGGATTTTAGAGGGACACAAGAACGATTGGAAACCCAATGTATACGGACAATGTAAATCCTGGATCGATGGCGGATTGGAACCTAGGGCGGTAACTCGTGATTTAGACTGGGGAATTCCAGTTCCTGTAAAAGGAGGTGAGGGAAAAGTACTGTATGTCTGGTTTGATGCTCCTATTGGCTATATATCCTCTACAAAAGAATGGGCTTTTCAACAGGGAAAAGACTGGGAGCCGTACTGGAAATCCGAGGATACCAAATTAGTGCATTTTATAGGGAAGGACAACATTGTATTTCACTGCATCATTTTTCCTGCCATTCTTAAAGCACATGGGGAATTTATTCTCCCCGAAAATGTACCTGCAAATGAATTTTTGAATTTGGAAGGGAACAAATTATCTACCTCTAAAAATTGGGCAGTTTGGCTACATGAATATTTACAGGACTTTCCGGACATGCAAGATGTGTTACGGTATACCTTAACGGCCAACGCTCCTGAAAGCAAGGATAATGATTTTACTTGGAAAGATTTCCAAGCCAGGAATAACAATGAATTGGTAGCTATCTTTGGTAACTTCATCAATAGGGTCGTTGTTTTAACGAATAAGTATTATGACGGGCAGGTGCCACTTGCAGGGAATTTTTCAAATGTAGATGTAGAAACCCTGAACGCTTTAAAGCAATTTCCTGAAACTATCTCGAGTTCCATTGAGCGCTACCGTTTTAGAGAAGCGGGACAAGAACTCATAAATCTAGCACGACTGGGTAACAAATACCTGGCGGACGAGGAACCATGGAAGGTAATAAAACAAGACGAGGAGCGAGTGAAAACGATTATGTTCGTTGCCTTGCAAATTGCAACCGGATTAGCAGTATTGAGCGAACCGTTTTTGCCGTTTACAAGTGGTAAGCTAAAAAGTATACTTAACGTCACGTCGAGCGCAGCTGAGCTGTGTTGGCAAGACATAAGCACCAATGATGTGCTACTCCCTTCCGGCCATAAAATAAGCAAAGCTGAACTCCTTTTTAGAAAAGTAGAAGATCAAGAAATTGAAGCGCAATTAGCAAAACTGGAAGCTACTAAAAAAGCAAACGAACAAATGAATAAAGCCGTAGAGCCTCAAAAGGAGACCATTACCTTTGATGATTTTAGCAAGTTGGATATGCGTGTAGGGACTATTATAGAAGCTGAAAAAATGGCGAAAGCCAAAAAGTTATTGGTATTGAAGGTAGATACCGGTTTGGATATACGCACCATTGTTTCAGGAATTGCGGAGAGTTTTACGCCAGAAGAAATTGTTGGTAAACAAGTTACAGTTCTGGTGAATTTGGCACCACGGGCCTTAAGAGGGGTAGAAAGTGAGGGCATGATTTTAATGACCGAAGATGCAGATGGTAAGTTGGTATTTGTGAATCCGGATGCGGTTGGAGTTGGGAATGGGAATACTATCAACTAGTACGATACTCCTAGATTTCCTACGCTGAATGAGTTTTTTTAGTCTCCTTATTTAAAATTTGTAAATGATGCTAATTCCCTACATCCTTAAACATACCCAACTTCCAGAAAAGAGTATTCAGAATACGGTGGCACTTTTAAACGAAGATTGTACGGTGCCTTTTATTTCCCGTTATAGGAAAGAACGTACGGGCAATTTAGATGAGGTTCAGATTGCTGCCATTGTACAGTTTAAGGAACAATTTGAAGCCTTGGAAAAACGTAAAAAGGCAATCATTAAAGCGGTAGAAGAACAAGGGGCGCTTACACCAGAACTAAAAAGTAAATTCGAATCGGCCACAGATTTAATTCAATTGGAAGATCTCTATCTTCCCTTTAAAAAAAGTAAAAAAACCAAAGCTGAAATTGCACGTAAAAACGGACTGGAACCCTTGGCTAAAATCATAATGGCGCAGCGTTCGGACGAATTGAAATATTTGGCAGGCAAGTACTTGAGCAAAGAGGTAGAAAATGAAGATGATGCATTAGAAGGGGCACGACATATAATTTCGGAGTGGATCAATGAGCGTACCGATATACGTAACGAGTTAAGAAGTCAATTAGAACGTTTCGCCCAGATTACAACCAAAGTAATCCTTAAACAAAAAGACGAAGAAAAAGCACAAAAATACCGCGATTATTTTGATTGGAGCGAAGCTTTGAATCGTTGCCCATCTCACCGGTTCTTAGCTATTTCTCGTGCCGAGGCAGAAAAATTTATTCGCATCAAAATTGAGATTGATGATGAACGTGCGTTGGAACGAATGGAGCAACGTATTATTAAAAATTCAAACACCCAATGTGCTGCCCAAATACGAATAGCCATTTCAGATGCCTATAAAAGACTCTTATTTCCTTCCCTAAGCAACGAATTGGTAAAGAGTGCTAAAGAAAAGTCAGATGAAGATGCCATTGCCGTTTTTGCCAAAAACCTGCGTCAATTATTACTAGGTGCTCCATTGGGAGAGAAAACCATATTGGCTATTGATCCAGGGTTCCGATCGGGTTGTAAGGTGGTGTGTTTAGATGCCCAAGGAAACCTGGTGCATAACGAAACTATTTATCCTCATGCACCACAAAATGAGACTTCTAGTGCCTTAAAAAAGTTAAGTTCTTTAGCGGATGCTTATAAAATAGAAGCTATTGCGATCGGGAATGGAACGGCATCTAGGGAAACAGAGCGATTGGTAAAAAAGGTAATTTTCAAGAACCCTGTTGAAGTGTTTGTAGTGAGTGAGGCTGGGGCATCTATTTATTCTGCCTCTAAAATTGCTAGGGATGAATTCCCAAATTATGACGTTACGGTAAGAGGTGCGGTTTCAATTGGAAGGCGACTGGCAGATCCATTAGCAGAATTGGTTAAAATAGACCCCAAATCAATCGGTGTTGGGCAATACCAACACGATGTAGATCAAACCAAGTTAAAGATCTCCTTAGACCGTGTAGTCGAGAGCTGTGTAAACTCGGTTGGTGTAAATATCAACACCGCCAGCGTTCCGTTGTTAAGTTATGTGAGCGGGATTGGCCCAAGATTAGCCGAAAACATTGTAAATTATAGAAGTGAAAATGGTGGTTTTGCATCACGGAATGAAATAAAAAAAGTGACTCGCTTGGGTGATAAAGCCTTTGAGCAAGGTGCAGGTTTCCTTCGGGTTAAAGACGGAAAAAACCCCTTGGACGATTCTTCAGTACATCCAGAGCGGTATGCCGTAGTGCAACAAATGGCAAAAGACAATAAAACAAAGGTTTTGCATCTGATAGGAAATAAAAACCTGTTACAGGAAATAGATTTGAAAAACTACTGCACCAAGGATATTGGACTTCCTACACTAAAGGATATCCTAGAGGAGCTTGAAAAACCAGGGTTGGACCGGCGTGTAAAAGCCAAAGTATTCACTTTTGACCAAAATATTAGGTCCATTGAAGACCTTAAAGAGGGACAATTGGTACCTGGTATCGTAAACAACATTACCAATTTTGGCTGTTTTGTAGATATTGGCATTAAGGAAAGTGGGCTCATACATGTATCCAACTTATCGGATACCTTTGTTAAAGATGTAAGTGCCCATGTGCATTTACATCAACAGATTATCGTAAAGGTTTTATCTGTAGATATTCCACGAAAGAGAATCCAATTGGCCATGCATAAGAAGTAGCGCAGTGTGTTTTACAGCTTGCGCTGTTCGCCATGTAATCAGCCAAATGATATTACCTACGCCTAAAAAACCAGCAAGCTGTCTTTGCGAGAAGCTTGCAAAATGGTTTTCTAATCCAAATAAAGCTTAAAGAGACCGATTACTTCGTCCTAAGTCCTGGTAATGACGTCCTTAATTCTGCGCCCTGAACAAACGATCGTTAATACTAGCCCCTAAGCCCTCTTCTGGAAAAAGCTCTGTAATAATCAAGTCAAGGTTTAATTCGTCTAGTTCGTACAAGGTTGCAAATAATACTTTCGCGGCTTCTTCCAAGTTTTTGCTAGGAGAAAGAACCTTTATTGTCTCTGCTCCCCAAAAGTCACTCGATGAAAAAGAAAGAACCGCAATACGTTTATTGACATGAGTTTCAAGACTTTTTTGAATATCATTGCTTATTAATAAAGGAGTCCTTGGAGAGTAGTGTTTCAACAGCATACCTGGAGCCTGTGGAGCAGTTTCATTCTCGGTTAACAGGTCAACGGTACCCACGACTGCTTCTAGCGATTCAATAGAAATTCCTCCTTTACGGTACACAACAGGTTTTTCCCCATCAAAACCAACAATAGTAGATTCCAAGCCTACTTGACAAGGACCACCATCTAGAATGGCCGGTATGCGATCTCCAAAATAATGCGCTACGTGTGCTGCTGAGGTGGGACTCACTCGAGTAAACGGATTTGCACTAGGAGCCGCTAATGGAAAGGGGAGTCCCTTTAATAATTCTAAGGTCATTGGGTGATTTGGTATTCGAACGCCTACGGTGGTTTTTCCCGAGGTAATCACATCCAAAACAGATGCTTGTTTCGGTAAAATCAAGGTTAAGGAGCCAGGCCAGAATGCTTTGGCCAGTTTCATTGCTGTTTCCGGGATATCGGTTGCCAAGATATCCAGTTGCTTCAAATCATGAATATGTACAATTAAGGGGTTGAAATGTGGTCGACCCTTCATTTCAAAAATTTGGTTTATAGCATCTTCATCGAAGGCATTGGCTGCCAGTCCATATACAGTTTCTGTAGGGATGGCTACCAACTGCTTGTCTTTCAACAATTCTTGGCAATAGGCTATGTCTGTTGTGATTGCATTACGCATGTATGCAAAGGTAGTGCAGGATTTTGGTATTTTTGCTAAAAACACGACAGTCTACCGACTCGTCGTTTAAGATTATAAGATTTTTAAGCTGTCTGGACTGCTGTCCAACTATAATTTATGGTTAAATATCCATGTTAAAAATTGCCTTTCACCCAATTTATCAACATCCGTTACCAAACGGACATCGGTTTCCTATGTTGAAGTATGATTTACTGCCGAAGCAGTTGTTGCATGAGGGTACTTGCGAGCAAGTCAACTTTTATGAACCAGAAATTCCCAATGATAAATATATCGTTGCAGTTCATGACCCGGAGTATTTTTATGACCTTTTGAATATCAAAATTTCACCAAAAGAAGCTCGGAAAATAGGCTTTCCCTTAACCGAAGACTTGGTAGAAAGGGAGCGTATTATAGCAGATGGCACTATGAAAGGCTGCGAGTTTGCTTTGGAATATGGAGTGGCGATGAACATAGCGGGAGGAACACACCATGCCTATACCGATAGGGGCGAGGCGTTTTGTATGTTAAACGACCAGGCCATTGGCGCACGCTATTTACAAGCTAAAAAACTGGCAAAAAAAATACTGATCGTAGATTTGGATGTGCACCAAGGCAACGGAACCGCCGAAATTTTTCAGGGCGATGCATCCGTCTTTACGTTTTCAATACACGGAAAGGCCAACTATCCATTTAAAAAAGAACAATCCGATTTGGATATTGCTTTAACAAAAGGTACAACCGATACCGAATATCTAACCATCCTAAAAAAAACACTTCCAACATTAATTCAACAAGAACAGCCCGATTTTATCTTTTACTTATGCGGTGTAGATGTTATTGCCACCGATAAATTAGGAACTTTGGGTTTGACGGTCGAAGGTTGTAAAGAACGGGACAGGTTTGTTTTGGAAACATGCCATCAGCTTCAAATACCTGTACAATGTAGTATGGGCGGTGGCTACTCACCGGACATCAAAACCATAGTAGATGCGCATGCCAACACGTTCAGGATGGCGCAGCAAATCTATTTTTAAGGGGTGCTTGTAGCAGAATTTTAATTCCTTCTGAACAATGCAGGAGTCCGGTTATCTAAATATGATATATGTGCTTATGACGACAAGGATAATCACAAGACCAACAGGTTTTACAAATTTCCAAGCGGTAATATCTACCTCATTGGTATAGGTTTGTTCATAGTCTGTATCTCTAGGGCGTAATTTTCCTATAATCAAAATCAACCCAATGGTCGAAACAAACGTAATTGCTTGTACATCCAGCATATGAGGCATCCAATCAAGGTTTAAACCTCTTGAAAGAATAATGTAGACAACGTAAACTACAAAGGCGAATATAATCCCTGTCTTTGCAGCAATAGCAGGCACACGTTTGGTTAAAAAGCCGACTACAATTACAGATAAAATGGGAATGCTATAGGCGCCGTTTACTTGCTGTAAATAGCCAAATAGACCACTTGAGGCATAGTATAAAAAAGGCGCCAAAATCATGGCGAACAAGGCCAAACCAATTCCAAACTGCTTACCTTTTTTCACGACTAAATTTTCTGGCGCTTCTTTATTAATATATTCTTTATAAATATCAATACCGTATAGGGTTACACAACTGTTCAAAGCACTGTTAAATGAACTTAAAATAGCTCCAAATAGTACCGCTGCAAAAAAGCCAATAAAAGTTGGAGGAAGTACTTCTGCTACTAATTTTGGATAGGCCTGATCTGCCCTTTCCAGCTGTCCGTCAAACATGTGAAAAGCTATGATGCCCGGTAGCACAACGATTATAGGTCCCAGTATCTTAAAAAATGCGGCAAGCATAAGCCCCTTTTGTCCCTCTACTAGATTCTTTGCTCCTAGCGCACGCTGAATGATCTGTTGGTTGGTACCCCAGTAAAAAAGCTGTACCAAAACCATTCCTGTAAAGATGGTATGAAAAGGTATGCTAGACGATTCGGAACCTATTGCGTTGAATTTTTCGGGATGCTCAGTCGTTAATTTCGTGATTCCTCCTAGAATACTTCCATCATCGCTTATAGCCAATAAACCAAAAACGGGTATTAGAAGCCCGCCTAACAATAAACCTATCGCGTTAATACTATCTGAGACCGCAACAGCTTTGAGTCCCCCAAAAATCGCATAAATACCACCTATAATGCCTATAGTCCAGACACATAGCCAAATAGACGCCCATTCAGAAATACCTAATTTTCCAGGGAGATCAAACATACCACTGATGGCCAACGATCCTGAGTAGAGCACAATGGGCAAAAGAACAATGGCATAACCACTGAGAAACAGACCTGAGGTCATAGCTTTTGTTGTGGTATCAAATCTGCGCTCTAGGTAGGTAGGTATGGTGCTAATTCCACCTTTTAAATATCTTGGCAATAGAAATATGGCGCAGATAACTATGGCAATTGCTGCTAAGGTTTCCCAGGCCATTACCAAAATACCGTCTCTGTAGGCATCTCCATTAAGTCCAACAATTTGCTCGGTAGAAAGGTTGGTCAACAAAAGTGAACCCGCTATGACACCGGCCGTAAGACTTCTTCCTCCCAAAAAGTAACCGTCGGAGGATTTCTCGTTAGTTGACCTGGTAGCGTACCATGCTACAATCGCTACCAAGGTGGTAAACCCTACAAAAGAAAATATCGCTAGAAAATCCATATTAAATTGGTTGTTCGGTTATTGGTTTTTAATTCTGATAAAATGACAACAATGTAGCTTGTTTTAAGCTTAAATATATTGATATAAGTAAGTATTACCGCACTAATATAACACATACTAAAGAAGCACAGTAATTTTAATTGGGTATGGATAAATGAAATCAATAGGTAATACACCATATCCGATGGGGACGGGAACGCTGTTTAGAATATCGTAAAAACTTTCCCTATTTTTATAAGGTATTCTTAATGATACCAAATGATACCAACCATGCAAAAAGTGATTTTTCTTTTATCCGTGTCCCTTTGTTTAAGTCTAAGTGCCCAAACATCCTCCATTAATAATTCGCCTGCATTGTCTGAAGGTAATGCTGTAACGGAAGGGATGTCCCCCGAACGTTTGTCTAAGATAGACGCTATGTTGCAACAACATATTACGGACAATGAGCTTCCTGGTGTTGTAGCTCTTATTGCGAGAAACGGTAAAATTATTTTCCATAAAGCATATGGCTTAGCAGATATGCCCAACAAAAAAAGCATGGAAAAAGATGCGATTTTTAGAATCGCTTCCCAGACCAAGGCCATAACCTCCACAGCGGTAATGATGCTTTGGGAGGAAGGTAAATTTAGGATGGACGATCCAATAGCTAACTATATTCCCGAATTTGGGGAAGCACAGCTCTTAGCTAGTTATAATGAGACGGATGGGACCTACACCACCAAACCTGCCAAAAATCAAATCACCATACGGGATTTGATTACCCATACCTCAGGTATTGGTTATGGCGTGATAGATGGTGATGAACGGTTTAAGCAAATCTATGCCAAAGCTGGTATTACGGATTTGTTTACCACAGAGAACATCACTATAGGAGAAAGCGTGAAGAAATTGGCAGCGTTGCCGTTGCACCATGAACCAGGAGAAGCATACACCTATAGTGAAGGTTTGGACGTGCTTGCCTATTTTGTAGAAGTGATTTCTGGTATGCCGTTTGACCGTTTTTTGAAAAATCGAATTTTTGAACCTTTGGGTATGGAAGATACGTGGTTTTACCTTCCAAATGATAAACACGCTAGATTGGTTCCCGTACAACAAAAGCAAGGAGACAAATGGGTCAAATATCCCGTTACTTTTTATAATACGGATTACCCTATTAAAGGTGCTAAAAGCTTCTTTTCTGGTGGGGCGGGACTCTCCAGTACCGCAAAAGATTATGCTATTTTTTTACAGATGTACCTTAATAAAGGAGAAATGAACGGTGTGCGTTTCCTTAGTCGAACTACCGTAAACAGTATCATGAGCAATCAAATAGGGACTATTTGGGATGGTACTAAGCATTACGGACTTGCCTTTGGTTTGATAAACACGAAAGGAGCGGTAGCCGGTGGGGAAGGTAGTGAAGGTACGTTTGATTGGGGTGGCTATTTTAACACGCAGTATTTTGCGGATCCCAGGGAAAACATCATCGGTATTTTAATGAAACAAACGCAGGGCCCCGTGAACGATCAGACCGGTTGGAAGTTTAGACAAATGGTGTTTGCTGCCGTTGACGACTAAAAAGGTTTTTTGCGATTTAATCACTAAAACTCCTATTAGAGCTTACGTATTGTTGTTGTAATCTTTTCAAATTCTTAGGGTTAACAAAATTCTTTTTTGATTTTGTCTACAATAGTTTGGGCCAATTTTTCCTTGCTTTCTATTGTCCAGCCTGCTACATGAGGGGATAATAATACATTGTCCATTTTTAATAATTCTTCAAAGGCAATGGGCATTTGATTATTTCCTTCTTCTGTTTTGAACATATCTTCAAAAGAGGTTTTTTCATATTCCAGTACATCAAGACCAGCACCTAAAATTTTGCCGGAGTGTAATGCAGCGACCAGGTCTTCTGTTCTAATGCATTTTCCCCTGGCCGTGTTCAATATCCAGAGCGGATGATGGAATTTTCCAATAAACTCAGTATCTATCATGCCGATGGTAGCGTTGGTTTGCGGCACGTGTAAACTCAATATTTCTGTTCTTTGCTGCAGTTCCATTATGCCAACCTGTCTGGCGTTTTCGTCCTCTACACCACCTTGGATATCGTAACAGATAACGTCTACGTCAAAACCACGTAGTTTTTTTGCAAAGGCTTTACCCATGTTTCCATAACCGATAATTCCTATGGTTTTACCATCGAGTTCTAAACCTCTATTGCCTTCGCGGTCCCAGATGCCATTTCGTACTTCTTTATCTGCCTTATTCAACTTATTGAAGAGGGAGAGCAACATTCCTAGCGCGTGTTCGCCAACAGCATTTCTATTCCCTTCGGGGGCCGCCGCTAAAAAGATTCCCTGTTCCTTAGCAAAACGGACATCTATATTTTCAAGGCCGGCTCCCAAACGACCTATAAATTTCAATTTGCTTGCTTTTTTTAGAAAAGATTCGTCTATACTAAACCTACTACGGATAATGAGTCCGTCATAGGTATGTACTTTATCTTCAATTTCAGCTTTTGTGGACGTGTAATCTTCATCATTGGTAAAACCTAGAGTATTAAATTGCTCAATGATCAAAGGGTGGTTTATGTCTACATGTAATACGTTCATCTAGCTTAGAGTTTAGGATAGGTTGTTTGGGTCAATTCATGTTTTACCGTTCCGGTATGGGCGGTATCTTGTTTTTCGAATAATAATAAATGTACTTCTTCTCCGTTTTTTGTGGAAGGGCAGTGTTCCACGCCTTTTGGTACGATTATTAATTCTCCTTCGTTTACTACTTCTGTTCGATCTCTGAACTTCATATATAACGTTCCTTTTAGGACCTGAAAAAGCTCATCTTCGTTTTCATGGGCATGCCAAACGAATTCACCTTGTACCTTTGCCAATAGAATTTGCATATTGTCTACCGTAGCAATTTGGTGCGGATGCCACTGCTTTGTAAAAAGGGCATGTTTATCTTTTAGGTTAATGGGTTTCATAATCGTTAGTTTTTAGTTGCAACATTATAGAAAGATGTCATTTATGCTAATTGCTAAAGGCGGTTTTAGGTGTTTGCTCTTTTGTATTAGGGATAAAAGCAGCTGCCACGCATTCCGTGTAGGCCGGTTGCACCTTTTTCGGTATGGAATACCTTAAATCCCCAAGACTGTTTTAGCGATCATAAAGTAAATAAGAATACCAAAAATATCATTACTGGTAGTTATAAAAGGGCCTGTAGCAATAGCTGGGTCTATTCCTCGTTTGTGCAGAAAGAGTGGCGTAAAGGTGCCTATGAATCCAGCTACAACAATCACAGCTATTAGAGAAAGAGATATGGCCAAGGCCGTCATGAAATCTCCTTTCCAGACCCAAGTAAATACTAAAAGTAGCGCTGCGAGTATCACTCCGTTTAGCAATGCCAAAAGCATTTCTTTTATCAGTCTATTGCCAATACTCCCTTTAATATCGTCGTTTGCCAAACCTTGCACAATGATCGCGCTGGACTGTACCCCTACATTACCTGCCATGGCGGCGATTAGGGGCGTAAAGAGAAACAAGATGGTGTACTGTTTGAACATTTCCTCAAAACCGCCCATAATAACTGCGGCACCTGCACCACCAAAAAGACCTAAGATAAGCCAAGGAAGTCGCGCACGGGTCAGTTCCCAAATACTATCGTCCGCTTCAACATCTTGAGAAATACCGGCTGCCATCTGATAATCTTTATCGGCTTCTTCCCGGATGACATCTACAATATCGTCAATGGTAATTCGGCCTACCAATCTACCAATTTCATCTACAACAGGAATGGCTTCCAAATCATATTTACTCATGATTTTTGCAACCTCTTCCGGTTTTTCGTTCACATTTACATAATCTACCTTGGGAATGAAAACATCCTTTATTTGCGCTGTGTTTTTCGCGGTCAGTAGGTCTTTTAAAGAAAGCCGCCCCATAAGCATATCGTCTTCGTTTACCACATAAATAGAATGTACGCGGGTAACGTTTTCCGCTTGGAGCCTCATTTCCTTGACACAGGCAAGTACGTTCCAACTATCCAACACTTTTACAAGCTCCTTTGCCATGAGTCCGCCTGCAGAATTTTCGTCATAACGTAAAAGGTCTACGATATCCTTGGCATGTTCCCGGTCTTCTATTTCAGAGATAACCTGTTGCACGATTTCCTGCGGAAGTTCTCCTATGATATCGGCAGCATCATCGGTATCCAGTTCTTCAAGTTCCCCTGCAATCTCCTTAGAAGATAAGTTGCCCAGAATACCTTCCCGAACATCCTCGTCCAGCTCGGTAAGCACATCGGAGGTTTTATCGCTGTCCAATAATTTTATGAGATAGGTAGCCTGGTCCTCGTTTAGTTCGTTGATGATTTCTGCAACATCTGCATAATGTACATCTGCTAACAGTGTATTAAGGGCGGCATCTCCTTGAGATTCAATGAGCTGCGCAATCTCTTCTACAAGTTCCTCGGTGAGTTTAAAGGGTATCATCTGCTATCTTCTTGGTAAGTGCTATAAAATCTGCTACAGCAAGCTGTTCCGGACGTTGGTCAAATATAACATCTTCTTTAAGAATATCTGAAATCGCAAGACTTTTTAAGCTGTTTCTTAGTGTTTTCCTACGCTGGTTAAAAGCAGTCTTTACTACGGTATAAAACAGTTTTTCATCACATTGTAATTCGAAATCCGTTTTTCTGGTTAGCCTGAGCACCCCCGATTGTACTTTTGGCGGTGGGTCGAATACCTGTGGATGTACCGTAAACAAATATTCTGCATCGTAGAAGGCCTGAGCCAAAACGGATAGTATCCCATAGGTTTTGCTGCCGTGCGACGCACATATTCGCTGCGCAACCTCTTTTTGAAACATACCTGAAAATTCAGGAATTTGTTCGCGCATCTCCAACATTTTAAACACTATTTGAGTAGAAATATTATATGGGAAATTGCCTGTGATGGCAAATTGTTCGTCGCCAAAAAGGGTATGTAAATCGTACTTTAGAAAATCGGCTTCTATGACTTTGAAAGAACCTTTGCCTTGTAGGACTTTCGGGTGCTCTAATGGAAAACTATGATTGAGGTAAATAATAGAGTCCGCATCCAGATCCATGGCGACCAAGTTTATCTCCCGTAATAAGAGGTATTTGGTAAGCACACCAGTTCCTGGGCCAATTTCTATTACATTGGTACAATGTGCAAGGGTCAGGGTTTCGGCGATTTGCTTGGCAATGTCCTCATCTTTTAGAAAATGTTGCCCTAAGTGTTTTTTTGCTTTAACCGGTCCTTTTTGTTCGTATTTTTTACGGAAGGGTTCCCCCTTTTTTTTCTTTTTTTTACCCATTGCGTTGCATTCTTCCTAAGTGTTTTTTGCTTTGTACGCCCACGCTTTTTTACCAGAAACCAAAGTAACTGTTATGCGTTCGTAGGCGGCTCCTTCATACGCATCTGCCAATTCCAATTCTTCCGTAGTTAAGGTGTAGATCTTACCTCTTATTTCATCCTTTTCATTTTGTGTATGCTCTATCGTAGGGTAGCGGCCTGCTACTTTTTGTACGGCTATCCTATACGTGCTTAAGGTATCTTGAGTCCCCGAAAGCACTCTTGAAAAAACACCGAGCTGTATTTCTTTGTCCTGTAACGTTCCGTATGTAAAAACGTGATGAGTGGCACTAGCGCGCATAACATGTGTTTCATGAACGACTTCCAATTCAGTTCTAAAGGCGACGAATCGTCCAGCAAACATAGTATTTGCTTTCTGCCGCAAACCTGGTGCATCTTCTTGGTAATAGCTTTCCAGTAGTGCTTTGTTGGCTACCGTAAACTGGACAGAATAGGTAACACCGCCCATTTCCTCGTCTACAAGTACTTTGCTCATTTTTGCGTTAAGGAATTTACCTGTATGAAGAACATCGGGAATATGTGTTTCCTTCATCCATTGTACCCACGCGTCTTGGGCAGATTCTTCTATGTTGGTAGTTACATTGTATATGAGCATCAATGGTAATTTAGGGGTTTACGCAATGGCTAAAAGTTTTTAAGTTCAATAGTTAAAGGTGAAATATTAGTTTATGTTTTGGCTTAAGCCGGTATATGAGACGTGTCACAAAAGTACTTTACCTAAAACGTTATAAAAAACTCTTTTTCTAAAGATGTCCTATTCTAATCTGAAAATTGGTACATGCGGCTAATGGCCGCCCTACACAAACTGGCGACTAATTAACGGCATCGCCTCTTAACATCCTAAAATTCTTACGGGCCTGCGGAAAATAGTAACTGTCCTGATAGTTGTAAATAATCTTTTCGTACTGCGCTTTTGCTCTATCTGGTTTATTCAGGATTTTACGGTAGAGTTCGCCCAAGGCATAGTAGGCATCGTCTGCCAATATGCCGCTTCCATAGAATTCTATAATTTTAATGTAGTTTAATTCAGCAACCTCATACTTTTCTTGTGATTCCAATAATTGCGCCTGTTTCAACAGGGCTTCGTCCTCAATTTTTTCGCCTTTATGGTTTTGCAGTATATCCTCCAGCACATCTACAGCTTCTAGTGTTTTGTTCTGGTAGGAGAGAAAATCGGCTCGAGCATATTTTTTCAATGCGGTTTGGGTCGAATCCTCTAAGGAGTTGTCCGAAATTAACAGACTTAATTGCATGGCATCATTGGCAATAAGTTGAGAAGTGGATCCGCGGAGCACTTTTAATTGAGTTAACGCCCACTCAAAATCACCCTTGTAAAAACTAGTTTCTGCCACTTTGTATCTCGCGTTCTGTCCTAGTACATCGTTTTTTAACTTTTGTTGTACTTGGGAGAAGTAAATTAAGGCCTCATTGAACTTTTTGTTATAGACTAAAATATCTCCTAAGGCTAACTTTATAAAGGCGGTTCCTCTTTGATTTAAGGGAAGTTCCAAAGAATTCTTTAAGAGATCAATGGCAGGTTCTGGGTCGTCTTTTTTAAATGTTAGGAAGTTAGCATAGGCTACCTGTAACTGTAAGGTTTGGGTCTTATAGCCGTGAATTTCAATTAACGCCTCATATTTTTGTTGGATAGTTTCCAGTTGATTTTTCTTAACATCTTGTAAATCGATGTCAATAAGGCTTAGCTCCGCATCTAAAACTGTAACTGCATTGTTTGATTCTTTTATGACATATTCAAAAATATCCCTAGCTACCTCGGTCTGATTTTCGTCCAAGGCCAGTTTTCCCAAATTTTCCAAGCGTAAGGTATTGCCACCTTCCACTCGTTTGTAAATAGCTTTCTCCTGTCTAAAGGCACTGCTGTATTGCTGTTGTTGCACAAAAAGCCAACTGAGCAATTCGTTCCAAATGACATCCGGATTTTGCTGCACGTTTTCTAGTAAAATGGTTTTGAGCGTAACGTTGTTATAACTTTCCGGGTCAGACGTTACAAAAGCATCGATACTTCTTAGGATGTTCGATTTGGATGTTTTGCCGTTTCGCATTAAGTTGAGGTAGGAGCGGTACATTTTATCTACATTGCCCTGTTCCCCATAGATACGGGCAAGTTGAAAACTATAGTCCATTTTAGGATTCAGTTCCATAGCTTTTTGATAGGCGGAAATGGCATTATCAAGTAAGCTATATTTTTGAAACTGATAGCCCAAGGCATAACCGTAATTAGGGTTTTCGGAAATAGTTTTTAGTGCTTGTTTAAAATATACGTTGGCCTGTTCCGTGGAATCTTGCAGGGTGTAATTATAACCGAGTTCAACAAAAAGCGTTGGATGGGGATTCTTGTCCTCTAAGCGCTCTGTTAAATAATTTTTTGCATCCTCGTAGCGTTCCAACTGTTGGTAACATGCTATTAGCCCTTGAAGATAGTCGGTTCTTCTGGGATTTTCCTTTGTCAATTTTTCGTAAAAAACCACCGCTTTTTCAAAATCCCCGTCATCGAAGTACTGTTTGGCCAAAAAATCTTCTTGGGCAGATGTATGATAAGTTAGCGCAAAAAACGCAAGGAGGACCAAATAAAAACGCATACACAAAGATAATGAGAATGGCATTAGAAGGTGTTAAAGAAATTGCAAGTTTAATCTAGATGTAATGTAAGTAATTAATGGGTATTTGAGATGCACGGGAGTTGTGGCCTAAATGGTAGGCTGAATAACGTTAGTCTTCTATTTTTTTAGAATTAGTAGTTTCATTTTCATTGCCAATTAAAAAGGTGTTCCTCCTGCAGTTTAACAAAGTTCAGGTTTGTAGTATAGGGGATTGACCTAATATCCTAATTTATGCTGTCAAAACCACAATACGGCACCAATACCTCAGGAATTTGAATGCCATTTGCTGTTTGGCAGTTTTCTAGTATTCCAGCCAATACTCTTGGGAGCGCCAATGAGCTTCCGTTGAGTGTATGCGCCAACTGACTTTTTCCGTTTTCGTCTTTGTAACGAAGTTTTAAACGGTTGGCTTGGTAGGTTTCAAAATTGGAAACCGAACTAATTTCTAGCCAGCGGTCTTGAGCGGTAGAAAACACCTCAAAATCATAAGTAAGTGCAGCGGTAAAGCCCAAGTCGCCACCGCAAAGGCGAAGGACTCTGTAGGGTAGTTTTAGTTCACGAAGAATGTCTTTCACGTGGTCTACCATGCCGTCCAATGCTTCATAGGATTTGCTTGGGTGTTCTACCCTTACAATTTCTACTTTATCGAACTGGTGTAATCGGTTTAAGCCACGAACATGTGCGCCGTAACTACCCGCCTCTCTTCTAAAGCATGGGGTGTAGCCTGTGTAGGTTACAGGGAAATCGCTCTCGTTTAAAATAACGTCCCTAAAAATATTGGTAACCGGCACTTCAGCTGTTGGAATTAGGTAGAGGTCGTCTGCCGTAACGTGGTACATTTGCCCTTCTTTGTCCGGTAATTGTCCTGTTCCGTAACCGGATAGTTCATTTACTAGGTGCGGCACCTGTATTTCCGTGTAGCCGGCGGCGGTATTCTTATCTAAAAAATAGGAAATCAGGGCACGTTGTAATCGAGCACCTTTACCTTTATATACAGGAAATCCGGCTCCGGCAATTTTAACTCCCAGTTCAAAATCTATGATGTCGTATTTTTTTGCCAATTCCCAATGGGGCAGGGCATCGGTAATCAATTCAGGTATGTCTCCCTCATTAAATATTTCTTCGTTATCCGTTTCTGAATTGCCTGCGGGTACAGAGCTGTGCGGTATGTTCGGTATTTGGTATAACAATGTTTGTAAGGCATCCGCTGTCGTACCAAGGTCTTCGTTCAATTGCTTGGATTCCTCTTTCAGGCTTGCTGTCTTTTCTTTTAGGCCATTGGCTTCTTGCGCTTTGCCAGTTTTGTACAGGATGCCTATTTCTTTTGAAAGCGTATTCGATTCGGCCAAAACGGAATCTAAACGTGTTTGGGTAGCACGTCTTTTTTCATCTAGAAGCAATACCTCTTCAAGTAATGCATTTCCGTCGATATTTCTTTTTTTGAGAGCGGAAATCATCTTCTCCTTTTGCTCTCGAATAGCCTGTAACTGTAACATGGTGTTGCTGTTTAAGAGTGCAAATTTAAACTAATCTTGCGATTTAAAATAGATACCTTTGCTCTCTTAAACGATCAAACAGGTAACTTATGGTTTTTGAACATTTTGCGGTAAATGTATCGGACGTTAAAAAAGTAGTACGATGGTACACGACCAATCTTGGACTTACCGTTAAATCCGAACAAAAAGAGCCACCCTTCATGAACTTTTTGGCAGATGCTACAGGTAGGGTGATTATCGAATTTTACCATCGACCAGATGCCGTAATTACCGATTTCGCTACCGAGCATCCACTTGCCTTCCACGTCGCTTTCGTTTCGGAGAATGCACAAAGTGATAGGGAGCGTTTGGAAAAACAAGGTGCTCTTTTCGTGGAAGAAATAAAAAAGGAGGACGGAACCCATATTATAATGTTGCGCGATCCTTTTGGAATGCCATTACAGCTTTGCCAACGAGCGGTGCCATTTTAGCTGTAAAACCTATTGATTACGTTTTAATGATGAAGGTAAGATCCATTCATGATGCTGGAATGGCAACCAATTAGTGTTGGCCAAATCTGTATGTGGGTCTATAAATGGAGCATAAGGTCTGCCGTTTATGCTAACCAAGGAGTTTTCTAAATACACTGATATATTTTCCCCCTTTTGAGCGTATTCTTTTTTTAGATACCCGGCAAACTGCCATGCAAAATCGGGATAGGCAAAAACTTTACGTTGCTGACTGCTGTTTAAAAATTCTTTAGGGTTTATGATGGTTTTTTCTCCGGTTTCATTGTTCACCACCTTGAATTCGCCTTTTCCCGTTCTGCTGCGGAGCATCATACGCCAGCTTAGTCTGTGGCCTTCTTCGGTCCATAGCACGTCATCTACTATAAAGTAGTGACGAACAGGGAGGAGTAATTGAATTATAAAGTAAATGCCCAATACTCCTATGATTCCATTTTTATTCCTGGGAATTCGTAGTTCATTTTCCGTGTACGGTATTTTGCTTTTAAAAAAGATGCGGCGTATAGTTTCAGGCTCAAAGAAAAAGACACTAAACGCCAAGGATAGAAAAGGAAAAATACCGATTTGGAAAACAATGGAATTGAATAGATGAAAAAAGATGGAAAGAAAGAAAGCCACCTTGCGTGTGCGTTTCCAAAGAAGGGCCGGAATGATCAATAAATCAAATAAAATACCGGTAGTTCCAATAATTTTATGCGCCCAATCTTCTTGCAGCAGTTCCCCAATAAGAGGGTAATTTGCTACGGGTTTCATCAAAATACGAATCATACTGTAATCTAGCCAATCGCCATATAATTTTGCTATTGATGCGTAGACATAAACAATGAATAGCTGTAAAACGACAATCCATTTGATATAACCATACATCGAATCGTTTCGATGTTCCGTATTTTTTTTGGAGTCTAGCGAATAATTTTTATCCGCTGGAACAAAACACATAAAGAGGGAAATTAGAACCAATAGATAATAATGGTTGTTGTACGCCGTCTTTTGCATGAGGTATACTGCAGCCCAGAGTACGGTAAATGAAATAATGCTGATTCGGTATTTGAAACCTATTGCTATGCATAGACCCAATAGACCCATAATGGAAAAGTATATATACATTCCAACACCCGGAAGAGGTTGTAGCCAATCAAAATCTATAAAGGGAAAATTGAAACGGGGTTCAATTAAGTTTCTACGAACCCATCCCGTTATAATTGCACCAAAGCTCTCACATGCGATCAGAAACCCAAAGAATATGCGAAAGATAAGTAGTGGGCTGTTGTCCATTTTCTGAAATAGCAACCTGTTCCACATACCTATTGGGATATCAATCGAAGTGAAATTTCTCTATCCTTTGACAGTTGTCTTTTTAAGGCATCTAAGGAATCGAATTTTTGCTCGTCCCTTAGCCTGTGCAGCATATCTATTTGAATAGTGCGGTCGTATAGATTGTCGTTAAAATCAAAGAAATGTATTTCTATGGTCTTGAATTTACCATTTACGGTTGGGTTGTAGCCGATGTTCATCATACCAAACACAACTTTACCGTTAAGCATACTTTTTATTGTGTAGGCGCCCGTTTTGGGAATTAGTTTATAGGATTCTTCAATGGTAAGGTTAGCAGTAGGGAAATTAAGTTGACGGCCCAAGCCTTTTCCTTTAGTAACCGTGCCTGTTAGCATGTAGTTATATCCTAGATAGGCATTGGCCGTATCTACTTCTCCTTCTTCCAATGCCTTTCTAATTTTGGTGGAGCTAACGGAAACTTCTTCTATTTCCTGTGCCTGAATTTCCTCTACTGAAAAATCTAATATGTTGCCAAAGGCAATTAAATCGGTAATGTTGGCCGTACGGTTACGACCAAAACGGTGATCGTAGCCTATAATTATTTTTTTCGATTTTAGCCTATTGACCAATAAGTCTCTAACGAATTCGGTTGCCGTTAATCTGGAAAATTTAGTGGTAAAAGGGTGAATAACCAAAATATCCAAGCCCATGTTAGCTAGAATCATCTGCTTTTCCGCTATGGTATTCAACAGTTTAATGTCCGCATCTTTTTGGAGTACCATTCTAGGGTGTGGGAAAAAGGTGAGTACCGCAGATTTTAAATTTCCCTCTTTGGCATGGTTTATGACTTTTTCAAGTATTTTTCTATGTCCAATATGCACCCCATCAAAAGTGCCAATGGTAATGGCAACAGGTTCTTTTGCTTTGTATTCGAAAATGCTTTGGACTGTAATCACGTATGATGGAAAATAAAAGAACTATATTTGAAATTGAGATAAAAGCTCCCTCAATGAGTACAAAATTACGCTTAGTTTTTTCAATTACCATGGTATTTGTCTCCTTTTATGGGGTCGCCCAGAGTAATTATTGGAAAGACACTGATTTAACCCGAGCAGAGGAACGGGCTACTTTGAATGAATTTGCAATCGAAAAGGCTACCGCTTATACTTTGGATGAAACTCGGTTTAAGAATCAATTGGGAGCTAAGTCTAAGTCGGGTAGCGGTAACGGAGTTGTTTATTTCCCGGACGAAAATGGGAAGCAGATTCCTTTTGAGGTAATCGAGGCAAGTACTTTTTCTACTGCTTTGGCAAAAAAATATCCCAATATAAAATCGTACAAAGGTCGAAGTACCCTGGGTGATGGAAAACGGATTCGTTTTAGTGTGTCACACAAGGGAATTCATAGTATGATGTCTACCGCCGGTAATGGAGGTTCGGTTTTTATGGAGAAAGGTAGAAAGGGCAAATATGTGCTCTATCATGCTAAAGACCGCACAGCCAAGGAAGCATTTGTTTGTTATACGTCTCCCGATGTCTTAGAAATCGGGAATACCTTATCGGCACGTTTGGTGGACAATCAGGAATTGCGAAAGTTTAGACTCGCCATAGCTGCATCTGGTGAATATACGAGCTTCCACGGCGGCACTAAGGTCGATGCCCTAGCTGCTATAAACGCTACGGTTACTAGGATTAATGAAGTGTTTGAAAATGATTTGGCAGTTACCTTGGAGTTGATCGGTACTACCGATGAAGTTGTCTACCTAGATTCTGAAACCGACCCTTTTACGGGTAATCTAAGTTCTCAGACACAGAATACTTTGGATACCGTCATAGGTGAGGCAAACTACGATATTGGGCATCTATTTAATCAAAGGGATAATACCTTGGATGGCAATGCTGGATTTGTAGGTTCAGTTTGTCTTAGCGGTAGAAAGGGTAGTGCCTATAGCACGCTGTCATCGCCACAGGGAGAAGCTTTCGCAATAGATTTAGTAGCGCATGAGATGGGACATCAATTAGGAGCAAATCATACGTTTTCCCATATTTCCGAAGGTACTCTGACACAAGTAGAACCTGGAAGTGGTACCACCATTATGGGGTATGCCGGTATTACGGGGGCAGATGATGTGGCACAGAACAGTGACGCTTATTTTCATTATATCAGTATTGTTCAGGTACAGGAATTTTTGGAGAATGTGACTTGCGTTGAAACCATACCCTTGCTCAATACACCACCAAGTTTGGTAGCTGTTGCAGATGTTACTATTCCAAAAGGGACTCCCTTTGTACTTACAGGAAACGCTTTGGATACAGATAGTGCTGATGTTCTGTCTTACGTTTGGGAGCAAACAGATAACGGTATTGTTACACAAGCCACTTTTGGTCCTACAAGTCCTACCGGAGCGTTATTCAGATCTTTACCTCCAAATTCTTCGCCGTCTCGTTATTTTCCAAAATTGGAGCGTGTGGTTTCAGGAGATTTAACACAGGATACGCCTAGCTTAAATGGAGCTTGGGAGACACTATCCTTGGTAGAGCGCGAATTAAATTTTGCCTTAACGGTTCGTGATAATGCAATAAATGGAGGCCAATTAATTTCGGATGAGGTATCCGTTTTTGTGACTAATGATGCCGGTCCTTTTGTAGTGACTTCACAGGAAACATCCGTTTCTTATGTGGCCGGTGAGGTAGGTACACTTACATGGGATGTTGCCAGCACAAATTTAGCTCCGGTTTTTGCCGAGACAGTAGACATTTTTCTTTCTACCGATGGTGGCCAGACATATTCTGTCACCGTAGCTGAGGATGTATTGAATGATGGTGTTCATGATTTTGTAGTACCTGGAGTTGAGACTACCAGCGGTAGATTCATGGTTAAAGCCTCGGAAAATGTATTTTTTGCCATAAATAGCGCTAATTTTAGCATTGTGCCGTCGGAGGTAATTCTCAATGTTGCCAGATTGGATTATGAGATATGCCAACCAGATAATTTGGACGTGGATTTTATCTATAATACCGATTTAGGTTTTGTAGAAGAAAGTACCTTTAGTATCGTTGGGGCTCCTGCGGGATTAACGGCTGTTTTTTCAAGTCCGACCGCCACTGATAATGACACTCCGGTAACGATTACCTTCTCCGGAGCAGGAAGTCTTCCGGTCGGTGTCTATCCTGTTCAGATAGTTGCTACATCGACGAGCATAACTAAAGAAATCACGTTAAACCTTACCATCTTTGATACTGATTTTACAGATGTGGTGTTTACAGCTCCTTTAAATGGGGCAATAGATGTATCAACCGAGGTTGTTTTAGAATGGGATACCGATATTAGAAATACCGAATACGACGTGGAAATAGCCACAGATATAGCTTTCACCAATATTATAGAAACTGTTAGTGTTACCAATACTTTTTACACTCCAACAAATCTTGAGAACAATGCAAGTTATTTTTGGCGCGTAAAGCCCAAAAATAGTTGTGGTGAAGGTACCTTTGGACCACCATTTGGTTTTAGTACAATCGTCTTTAATTGTGATACGGTAGCCGCTTTTGATGTGCCATTGGACATATCGCCTATAGACACCCCAACCATTACCTCAAAAATTGTGTTTTATGAGGACTTGCCAATTGCTGATATTAATGTTGCATTGAATGTAGAGCATAGTTTTTTGGCAGATTTACAGATCAGTCTTACCTCACCCGCTGGAACCACTGTTGTCCTCGCTTCTAGCTCTTGTAACGATTCAAGAAATATCAATGCTGTTTTTGACGATGACGCACCTGATTTTGTCTGTGGCGGAAATCCTGCGATAAGCGGAACGGTAGCCCCACTTGGTTCATTAGGTTCTTTTAATGGCGAATCAATATTAGGGGAATGGGTGCTGGAAATCAAGGATAATGCTGCAGCTGATGGTGGGCGATTAAATTCATTTTCAATGGAAGTCTGTGTTGAAGGAGATTTTAGGCCAGATTCGGATAACGACGGTGTTTTTGATGATGGGGACGACTTGTGTTTGAATACCCCTGAGGGACAAGAAGTAGACGCCTCTGGGTGTCCTATATACCGATTTACAAATCAGAATTTCAATATCAGCCTTGAAAGTGAAACTTGTAGGATTAATAATGACGGTAGCATAACGATTACACCTAAAGTTGGGCTAAGTTATGAAGTTACAATTACTGGAGTAGGACTAGACCAAACACAGGGTTTTACCAATATGTTTACGATATCAGATTTAAATGCCGGAACGTACACTATTTGTATAAATGGAACAGATGGTACAATTGTTTATGAGGAATTCTGTACCCAAGTAGTTATTTCGGAACCGGATGCGTTGAGCGTTACTTCAAAAGTATCTGGCGACGGCACAAAACTGACCGTTGATCTAGTAGGTTCGGACTTTTATAATGTTGAGCTCAACGGAGAACTTGTGCAGACACAGGCTCCAAGTATTACTTTGGATCTTAAAAATGGGATCAATAGTTTAAAAGTATTTACCGATATTCCCTGTCAAGGAGTCTATAACGAACAATTTATACGTTCTGATGAGCCCTTGGTATTTCCAAATCCGTTTAGGGATATGGTTGGGGTGTATTTTGTAGGAGAGGGTGCTAAGGTATCCATGAGGGTATTTTCGGCGGATGGCAGATTTATAAAAAGTAGTCTATTGGTGATAGATGCCAATGGAACGCAAATAGATTTGGGAGCTCTTCCTAATGGGCTCTACTATGTTCAACTTATCGGTGAGGGAATAAAGACAACTACTAAAATTATTAAGGAATGATACGGAATACCTATTTCATTGTCGCATTGTTGGGCTTGGTTATAGGTTGTGGCAAAAAGGATGAGCCTAAACCTCCAGGTCAAGTACAGTTGGTGTTTCCAGATAAAAATTCAGAATGTACTACAGGGCAATCTTTAGGGGCAACAACAAGTAGGGTAACGTTTAGATGGCAGGAGGCCAAAAATGTGAAGACCTATGAATTAAGGGTAACCAATTTGAATGCCGGAACCACACAAACAATAAGCACTGCTACAACATCGGCAAATCTACCCATAGAGAAAGGGGTTCAGTTTGCCTGGCAGGTTCGATCACGAAACAACCAGGTAGAGGAAAGTATCTCCAGTGAAGTTTGGAATTTTTACAACGCTGGGTCCAATACTTCTTTTGCACCTTTTCCTGCAGATATTTTAAGCCCAAGAATGTCTCAGCGGGTTTTTAAGGATATTAACAATGAAGTTACCTTATCCTGGTCAGCAAGTGATTTGGATAATGACATCGATGATTTTGAGGTGTACCTGTCAACTGTAAACCCTCCCACAGACTTGATAGCTAATCTAGGTAACAGTATCTTGGAACAAAAAGTTTCCGTTGCTTCGAATACAGTATACTATTGGAATGTTATTACCACAGATTCAGAAGGTAATGCTACGAGTTCAGGGGTTTATACCTTTACGGTATTATAAGTCTATGAACGTTTAAGAATTATTAAATTCATTCATGGTACGGGCTATGCCCGCCAACACAAAGGAGGTGATTACTTCAGTAGATCTTTTAAGGCGCTCCTGCATTAATGCGTTTTCTTCTTCGTTCCATGTGCCTAATACATATTCTACTTGCCTTCCCCTACCAAAATCTGCTCCCACACCAAACCGGAATCTATTGTATACACTGCTTTGCAGGAACAGTTGTATATCTTTAAGTCCGTTATGGCCACCGTCACTTCCTTTCGTTTTTATGCGAATTGTCCCGAACGATAAATTAATATCGTCTGTAATTACCAGTATGTTCTCTAGCGGAATCTTCTCTTTTTCCATCCAATACTTTAGCGCCTTTCCGCTCCTGTTCATGTAGGTAGATGGTTTTAAGCAAAGTATGCTTCGGCCTTTTACCTTGAACATACCAATATCTCCTAATTTTACTGTCTCAAAGGTGAATTCCTCTTTAGTGGCTAAGGCATCCAATATCTTAAAACCAATATTATGCCTTGTGTCCTTATACTCGTCCCCTATATTACCTAGGCCTACAATTAAAAATTTCTTCATAGGGTCTTCTTCTGTTAAGTAACCTTTATTTTTTTTAAATAAGAATTTTAAAAGTTTGAGCATGGATTTTAAGCCTTTTAAAGGCTATAAAAATACAAAAGCATCCCGATACTGATATCGGGATGCTTTTTGTTAATCTGTAAAATAACCTATGGCTATTCTTGTGCAGTATCTTCGCCCGCTCCTTCTGCAGTAGCTCCTTCTTCTCCTTCTTCTCCTTCTCCTTCTTCTTCATCCTCATCCACAGCGACCGCGGCACGAGCCATTTTAACTTGTACAACAGTTGTGCTATCCGGGTGTAGAATAGTGAAATCGTCGTTCAATAAAGATTCAACTATGATATTCTCGCCTATCTTTAATTTGGAAATATCAACATCAAAGAAATCCGGTAGCTTGTCCGGTAAAGCTTTAATTGCCAATTTTCTTTTTCTAAACAGTAGACGTCCACCGTTTCTTACCCCTGGCGAGTTTCCTTCTAAACGTACCGGGATGTTCATGGTAACCTCCTTGTCATCGAACAATTGGTAAAAGTCTATGTGCAAAATTTTATCCGTAACCGGATGAAATTGAATGTCCTGCATAATAGCTTTTACTTTTCCGTGACCCAAATCAACCTCAACAGTATGCGCGGCTGCGGTGTACACTAAATCTCTGAACGCTAGTTCAGGTGCTGAAAAGTGTAGTGGTTTTTCCCCTCCGTATACTACGCAAGGAACCATTCCAGCATTACGTAAGGCTTTTGTTGACTTTTTGCCCACGCTTTCTCTTTCTGATCCTTTAATTGTAATTGACTTCATTATATATATTAAAAATTAATAATTCTAATTTGTATCTCCATGGTGGTTACATTAGAAATTTAGAGGAGATAGAGTTGTTATTGTGTACTTTGTCCATTACCTCTGCAAAAAGATTGGCGCAACTTAGTACACGCACTTTATCACTTTTTATTTCTATCGGAATAGAATCCGTGATAATCAATTCTGTGAGCTGTGATTTTTCTATTTTTTCATAGGCATCACCGGATAGCAATCCGTGTGTGGTTATAGCGCGAACGCTTATGGCGCCACGTTCCATCATTAAATCGGCTGCTTTTGTCAATGTTCCAGCGGTATCTACCATGTCATCTACTAAAACAACATTTTTTCCTTGTACGTCACCGATAAGCTCCATGTGGCTGATTACATTGGCTTTTGCCCTTTGTTTGTAACACACTACAACATCACTTTCCAGTGCTTTGGAATAGGCGTATGCTCTCTTGGACCCACCCATGTCTGGTGACGCTATCGTAAGATTGTCCAAACCTAGGTTTTTCAAATAAGGTAAAAATAGCGTGGAGGCAAAAAGGTGATCCACAGGTTTTTCAAAAAATCCTTGAATCTGGTCCGCATGCAAGTCCATAGTAATGATTCTCGTTGCACCGGCAGTTTCTAACATTTTAGCAACTAGTTTTGCTGCAATGGGTACTCTGGGCTTGTCTTTTCTATCTTGTCTTGCCCATCCAAAATAAGGCATAACTGCGGTAATGTGCCGTGCAGAAGCCCTTTTGGCGGCATCTATCATCAACAGCATTTCCATCAGGTTTTCTGAGCTTGGGTGAGTTGAACCTATGATGAAGATCCGGGTACCTCGAATGGATTCCTCGAACGAGGGTTGAAATTCTCCGTCGCTGTAGCGCGAGAAAAGAACTTTCCCAAGTTCTGCACCGTAAGCTTTGGCAATTTTTTTGCCCAACTCCATACTTTGTGTACAAGCAAAAATCTTTGGTTCAGGAACTTGGTATGGCATAGCTTTGAATATTGTGTCGATAGAATGTGAGGAAGTAGTCTGAATACCCCTGATTTCTAAGGAGGTGCAAATTTAAAAATTAAATCGGGTTGCTAAACTATAAATGTGAATAATTTTGTAGCTGTAACGAAATATTTTTCTAATTTTGCATTCCTACTTTTAAAAGCTCGAGTGGCGGAACTGGTAGACGCGCTGGATTCAAAATCCAGTTCTTCGGAGTGCGGGTTCGATTCCCGCCTCGAGTACTTAAAGGGAAAGCCGAGATTTATGTCTCGGCTTTTTTATTCCAGGTACAACATAGGTACAACAAATTAGGCTTCATACATAATTATTGAGCTTCCTGTATTGGAAGACTATTCTGGTTGCTAGTAAAAAACCGAGGGACTTACGTCCCTAAGCGGACAAAACCCATCTGAAAGGACCTTTTCGAAACTTTCGGATTTTAGTTCAAAACTTGATAAATAGATTCTGAGGCTTTTTCACAATCTTTGTCGGTCAACGATAGACCAAAGGCTTCGTTCAGGACTTCCTTTACTATTATCTGAACTCTTTTATTAGGATTGGTCGTCTTTTTAAAATGAATTTCTGTGTTTATGTGAAAGTTGATATCGACAGCTTCGGTTTCATAGTCATTGAGATCGATTAGTTTACTGGATTGTTCTCCTAAAGGATTCCATTGAGTTAGAATTCCTTTAATTTTCAATATATATTCTTCGTCCATTTTACTATTTATTTGATACAAACCTAGATCTAGCGTTCCCATCTATTTTCATCCCCATGTCGGCACAGTATTTTTTTAATTCGTTCAGATCGACTACAAAATCGTTTACAGCAAAACCTTGGGAAATCAGGTCTCGTTTTACCTTTATATATGATTTGTGCCACTCTTTCCATGTATCATGCATGCTATCCCTGTCGTCAATCATCTCCAAGAATTTTCTCCAATCTTTTTTTCGATAGTAGGCAAGATTCACATCCATATCATTTCATGTGTACATATTTCAGGACGGGTCAAAATTGCACCCAACGGTCTAGTATAAGAATAGTAGCGGATTTTGAAACACGAACTATTCGGATTAAACACAGACCTTAAATATAAAAAAAGCGATTTCGATTAAGCACCAAAACCGCTATTATTTTTATACATTGTTAGCTACTGCCCTTTTTTGATTCGTTAGCCAATTGTTCAGTTTTTTTCTCAAATTCGGCATAATTACGTAGTTCATAAGTCCGACTAAAACTACTGTTAAAATCAAGGTTCGGACTGCAAGTGGTAATTCCATTAGTTGCTCGTTGAATAATAAAAAAATTCCTGTTATTAACGGATAAATGACTATCCACGTTAGAAATGCAAGTTTATGTTTTGATGGTTTTGTTTCTTTTATCATTTTAGTTCTCTTTTAAATATTTTAATATGTCTTTGTTAAACCGATTTGGTTCTGAATACATTGGTGAATGGCCACTTTTGTCATAAACAATGAGCTGATTGGTCTTAATTTCTTGTTCAAGTATTTCTATTGTTTGCATTGGAACTATTGCATCATTCGCTCCGTGAATTATGAGTGTTGGCACTCTAATTTCATTAAGATTATTATCGAGCAAATCCTGTTTTTGCTTTAAGGATTTTAAGATTTGGTAAACCGTATATCCATCATTCCAATTAAGTTTTTTGATTAAGGATTTTTTTAACGCTTGAGTAGTTTGTAATTCTTGATTTTTGTAATATATCTTTAAAACATAGTTTTTCATTTCCTCTACAGTTGTAGGATTTGCAAAACGGTACATTTTATCGATATCAGCATTTTCAGGAAGTCCTAGAAGAAATGCTGGGTTTACTAAAATCAATTTATTCAGCTTTTCGGGATAGGTAACTGCGAAAAGAGAAGCTATCCAACCACCCATTGAATTGCCTATCAAAGAAGCTTTTTCAATGTTTTTTTGAATCATAAATTCATTTAAAAACTCCACTAATGTAGAACCTTTGTATGGCATTAAAGGTTTGTCAGAATATCCAAAGCCAATTTGGTCTAAAGCTATTACATTGTAGTTTTTGGAAAGCTTCTCTATATTTTTTGACCATCTTTCTGAATTACTACCTAAACCGTGTAATAAAATCAATGTTTCTCCCGTTCCTTTTTCAATATACTTTAATGTTTGTCCGAAAACTTCAATGTTATCGAAATTACTTTCCTTTTCTTGACCTAATACAAAGTGAGAAGTGAAAAAGAGTATAAATAGTAAGCTATTAACTTTTGAAGTTCTCATTACTCTATTTTTTATTGTTTTTTAATCTTGTATCTTCGATTGGACTTGCAAATTCGATAATGTTTCCATTTAAATCTTTTATAAATGCAACACGTCTGTTATAAAAGTCCAAAGGATAAGTCTCTGCTTTAACAAAAGTTTCAATACCTTTTTCATTGAGTTGTTGCATTGTTAAATCTATGTCTTCCACTTGAAAGCAAATGTGTGCATAGCCTTGATGAGATAAGTGTTCTCCGAAGTCGCTCACTTGTTTGTTGTTTTGTGTGCCTTCTTTATTTCCAATAATTTCAATTCTAAAATCGCCATTATTTAGATAGGCCAAATCAAGGTTGTCTAAACCTTCTACTTTCCATCGTACTTCTATTTCAAACCCCAAAATCTCTTTGTACCATTTTACGGTTTCGTCAAAATTTGTTACACCTAATAAAAGGTGGTCAGCTTTCATTGTTGATAAGCCTTTGTCTTTATTGGATTCTGATATTGTAAATCCAAAGATTCCTATTGCTACTAATACTACTGCTGTTATTGCTATTACTTTTTTCATTGTATTTGATTTTAAGATTATAAATTGATATTTATCGATTCTAAATTTTCCAAAAGGTGCTTTTCTGATGAAGTTCCCGCAATTGGGATGACGTTATTACTAAAATTAAGTAACCACGAAAGTGATAATTGATTTACTGAAATGTTCTGTTTTCTTGCTTGTTCGAGAATTTCGTCATCCCAATTATTAACTGCTATTGGTGTATGAGCCATAAATGCAATGTTTTGTTCAGAAAGTTTCTTTACTAACTCTTCGTGTCGTCTGTCTTGAAAGCTAAAGGCGTTTTGAACAACATCAATCTTCGCCACTTTTTGTGCTTTTTCAAATTGTTCGATTGTTACGTTGGATATTCCGATGTGCTTAATTTTTCCTTCTTGCTGAAATTTTGCCAAAGCTCCAACGGATTCCTCAATCGGAATGTTTGGGTCAACTCTATGCAGAAAGTAAACCTCAATTTGTTCACGGTCAAGCCTTTTTAAACTGCCTTCAATCGCAGTCCTCAAATAATAAGGATGTCCATTAGCCATAATTGCACCTGGCTTATATTTTACTGCTCCACCTTTTGTGGCAACTACGACTTCATTTTTATAAGGTTCAATTGCCTCTGCAACCACGAGTTCTGAAGTATAAGGACCATATGAATCTGCTGTATCTATAAAGTTTACGCCATTTTCGATTGCTTTTCTTATTACTGTTATCGCAGATGCTTTGTCAGTTGGATAACCCCAAATCCCGTTTCCTGTTGTTGCTCGCATTGTCCCAAAGCCCATTCGGTTAACTTCAGTTAGGTTTCTTATTTTAAATGTTGCGTTTAATTTGTCCATCTTTTTGTGTTTTTAATTCTTGATGGTACAAATGTATTGCAGGAAGAAGGCTTCTATTGGGTAGAAATTACTGCTTGATAGGTAAATTTTACAGAAATGTTACTTTTTGTCCCTAAATTGAGTTGGGGAAAGGTTGGTGGCACTTTTGAAATACTTTGAAAAATAAGATGTGTCTTGGAATTTTAGGAAATACGAAATTTCAGAAACAGATAGTTCTGTGCTTTTCAATAACGATTTAGCCTCTAAAATCGTGCGTTCTTTTATGATTTGAGTTGCTGTTTGTCCTGTCTCTTTTTTTATGGTATCGCTTAAATGATTTGTGCTGATGTTTAATTTAGAAGCAAAATCTGAAACAGAGAATAAATGTTCAGCTTTTTGGGTGGCTATATTAAAAAAGTGGGTTTCCAATAAATCGTAGAAAGATTTAGAAAGTAAATCTGAATCTTTCAATTTAGATTTTTGGTCATTTTGCTCGAAATACCATTTTTTTGATATTATCAGTAAAATGGATAAATAATGATAAATCAATTTCAATTTGTCCTTTTCGTTACTTTCGTAAATAGCAATTAATTTGCTTAACAAATTAGTTAATTCCGCTATCTGTTTGGTGTTTAATTTGAGTTGAACATCTGCGTCCATTTGAAAAAATGGATATTCTCGATAGATATTCGTTTTTGAAAATTGATTGATAAATTCCGCAGAGAATAAAAAAACGAAACCGTTCCACGGTTTTGTTTTTTTATAGTAACGCAAATGTTGTGGCGACATAAAGTAGAACGAACCACTTTTCATATCGTATTCTTTCATTCCGATTTTATATTTAGCCTCTCCTTCGATAAGCAAGGAAGCTGAAAAAGTGTCACTTCTGAAAATTTGTGTTTCGGATGAATGTGTTTCAGGTACTTCTTCGTGTCTGTGGATATGAAATAAATTCGATTGCGGTGTAAACGTTTTTAACGCTTTTAGCAATTCCGCAATGTTTTTAAAGTATGATATAGAATTACTGTCCTTCAATTTATTTCCTGTTGTTTGATTTTAGTACGATGTTTTTTTAGCTTGCGTACAACGTTTAGTATATGAAAAGTAGGCGATTTCGAAGCACTGAACTTTCAGCTAAGCACAAAGTTTGATACGAGCCAAAACCCTTGAAATTACTATGGTTTCGCCTATTTTTTATATACATTGTTGTATGCCGTTTTTAATTATTACTTATTGAAGTTCCTTTAGTCGAAAAGGATATTCCTTGCTGACCGTGTGTTGAAATCATAATTCCTTCAAAAAGTGGCTCAACTTTATCACTTTCAGAACCCCAAATAATTATAAAATTCGCCCCTGTTCCGCCACTCGTGTCATCTTCTTCAATGACATACTCAACTGACTGCATTGGCTTAAGAAGAATTGATTTTTCTAGAAAACTCTTAGTTTTTTCTCCTGCTGAGTTGTAGTAATCAACACTTGAAACATAAATGCTGTGTTTGAAACTTGTGTTTCGTAGGCTCAATGTAGCAGTTAGATTAAACCTAGTATCCTTCGATTCACTATAAATGTCTGAGTAAATAGGAACGTAAGTTGTGTCGTTGAAAGCTAGGTTTTGAGGAACTCTGTCAATCTCTAACGCTTCAAACTTGTCGTCACCGACTTTATTTAAGTTCTGGCTTCTTTCGACACAGGATTGTAAAGATATGATACCCAATAAGCACACTACGAGCATTTTTACTCTATACTGCCAAATCATCTTCCATATATTTTTCATTTTCCTTTTGTTTTTTGTTGATTAATGCAAACCCAAAGGTCAACACTCCTACACGACCTATAAACATTAAAACAATGACTAAGACTTTACCTATGTCAGTTAGGTCGCCTGTGATTCCTGTACTCAGTCCAACAGTACCAAGAGCAGAGGCGACTTCAAATAGAATTTTTTGAAATTCAAATTGCTCAGTAAATGTCAAAAGAAATGTGAACAAGAAAATTACACTTGTGTAAAGAATGAAAGTAGAAGTTGCAACATAAAGGCGTTCAAATGGAATAACCCGTCCCATAAATGAAATCTTTTTTTGACCAAATAATCTACTTTTTAAGACCGAAATCATAGCGGTAAGTGTAGTTATTTTCATACCACCCGCTGTTCCTGAAGGCGAAGCACCTATATACATTAAAAATGTTACAAAAAGCAAAATAGGCAAACTTAAACCACCTGTTGAAATGGTATTGAAGCCAACAGTAGTCATAGCTGTCATAGCTTGAAAAAAGGATTCTGAGAGTTGTGAGTGAGAGTTTTGTATGCTGGGTTCAGCTAAGTAGACTAGAGTAGTACCTATCAATAATAACAGCATAAAGCCGTAACTAACAATTTTGGTAGTAAAAGAAATGCTCTTTGATTTACCACTTACCCTATACCATAAATCAGTGATTACAATAAAACCTAGAGAGCCTGCAATTGCAAGTACAGATATTATAGTATTAATGAAACCATTGTCACTATAGCTTTCAAAACTGTTATTGAATAACCCAAAGCCTGCCGTACAAAAAGCTGAAACACTATGAAATATTGAAAACCAAATCGCTTTCATTGTGTCCATTCCTTCTTGTTGAAAAGCAACGAAGAAGCAAATTGCACCTAAAGTTTCCATTACTATGGTGAAAATTATTACGCTTTTAATAAAGTCTTTAATTTTAATGGTCTTTGGAAGCGTAAATTCTGCACCAATTATTTTGTTATGCCAATGCGTTATTCTTTGAGTTGTAAACAGCAGATAATAAGTTGTCAGAGTCATATATCCAATTCCACCAATTTGGAATAGTCCCATCACAATTAATTGCCCGAAAAAATTATATGAGTCATAAACACTTACCGTTACAAGTCCTGTGGTGGAAATGGCGGAAGTTGAAATGAAAAGGTTGTCAAGAATACCAACAGTTGTTTTATGAAACAACGGAATACACAATAGCCCAAAACCTACTAATGTGTACAGGAAAAAACCCCAAACTAAATTCATTTGTGGGGTTTTGCTCACTTGGAATTTTTTGTACCAAGTCAGAAACTTTTCGATTATGTTTTTTTTATCTGTCATTGTCGTTTTTCAAATGGCATACAACGGTGCGGCTATGGCAAGTAGGGCAGGCAAGGAAATTTTTCGTTTCCGTCTGGTCTGCGAGCCAGAGCTTTTTGTTTTGTAATTACTTTTCTTTTTTTAATTGCCAAATCCAAAAGATTTGGCGGACTTAGTAAACAAGCCCAAGCCATTAAATATAGTACTTTATGCCCTATTTGCTATAGCCATTGTTACCTGCTGGCTTTATTTTTTCACTTCCAAATTCGTTGTTAAAATCCCGAATTCTGTTATCATTTTTGTCATATTCCGCGTTCATAAGTATGTCCCTCCAGTCAGTTTTTGCCATTTCGAATGTTTTTTCTCGGTCAATTTTACCAATTGTAAATAAGTAGATAATTGACCTGATTATTCTGGGACTTCTTAAAGAATCATGGCATATAATTAAATTTTGCAATTCACTTATTATTTTTGAGTCCGCTCTTAATCCTCCATTAATAGTTTTTATTTGCTCAATAATGTCTTTCGGATATAAGTTCAGATTTATTGATTCCTGTTTATTTTCTGGGTCGCATTTTAGGTCGTGATTTATAATCTTAATTATTTTTCCGTAACCAATAGTCCGACTTCCTTCGCAAAATTTGAATTCCATATTTTCATAAAGCCGTTTTGAAAAATATTCGGTTCCTAAAATTGCAATTTCAGCTTTTACTTTAGTTCCTAATTCTGCAATTTCTTGTCCGATATAAGTCTGTTGTCCTGAAGTAAGATATTCAGGATAGTTTTTAAACTCAATATGTGGACGATAACCTGAATGTGCTGGACTTTTTCGTCCACTTTGTTCAGTAGTTAAAAATTCCAATTCAGCTATAAAATCTGTTCCGGTCATTTTTTTTTGAGCTTGCAGGTAACGTGTACGTGTATGGTTTGTTGCAGTCAAGTACGCGATTAATTTTCCGCAGTAACAATATACAAAAAAGTAGGGAAGGACCTTCGCCTTAGCCAGCAGAAGCAATGAACTATACACGTCTTAAGTTAGCTGCTGGGCTTTTCGTTTTCTATCTATTTTTGTCAATTAAATCCAATTCCATAAACAACAAATAATCCTTAAATTCTGCTGGAATTTCCATTTCTGGATAAGGTTCAATGTCGCGAAATCCAAAACTTCTATATAAAGAGTGAGCAGCTTCCATAAACTTCGGGCTGTCGAGTCGAACTTTCTTGTAACCAGCTTTTTTCGATTCGACTAAAAGTCCTTCAAGTATAGCTCTTCCAGCACCAATTCGTCTGAAAGTTGGGTCAACAAACATCCGTTTTATTTCTCCAATTTCGGAACTTATACTCTTTAGGCTTCCAAGTCCGCATATTTTAGTTTCATAAACTGCTATTATTAGTTGTCCGTGAGGTGGTTGGAATTTATTAATTTGTTGAATATCTTGTTCAACCGCTTCTTTTGGATTATGAGGATGGACACCATAAAGTTCTTGCATTTTGTCATTACCCCAAACCAAATAATCAAACCATAATTTTTTAATACTCTCAATATCGTCAGGAATTTGAGCATATCTTACTTCGACATTTGATTTTTGTTCCATAGTTACTGTTTTTTCGATTTTGTTTGGTTTGCCTTGCAGCTAACGGTGTGGCTATGAACAGTACGGGAGCAAACTAGCGTTTGCTTTCCGCCACGCACATAGCAAAATCTTATTGTTTTGCTTTTTCTTTTTTGTCCAAAGCTAAATCCCAAAGATTTTGCGGTCATTATAAAAATACGCAAACCTTTCGATTAAGCCTGAAGCCCGTATTGTTTATAGGTGATGTTAGGGGCAGTTTTTTCCGTTTGAGTGTTCAATTTTTATTTTTCACCTACAACCCTTTAATGCGTAAGGGGAGAATTCCACTCACTTAAAATCCCAGTTTTGATTGATGTCCGAATGTAAATAAGATAAACTCCAACGTTTATTTAAATTTATGCGAAAGAAAAATCTGTCTTAAGGTTTGTTCGTTTTTCATGTTATAGCTGTAAATACTGTTAGTATTTTCACTATCGCCTTTGACGGTATAGAACCCTAATGCGAATTTATCTTCTTCCAACGTTCTGCTCATTATGATTTTAGAGTCAAATGAATTAACAACCAATTCCTCAATACTAATTGTATATTCTGTGCTTTGGATGTCGTCTAAAGATGAGAAGGCAAAAGGTCCGTAGTCGAAATATAAAGTATCTTTCTTATCGGTAAGTCCTCCATAAAAGCCGTCTGTTCCTTGAGGATAAAATCTATTCCAGTCCAAAGGTGTTTTTAAAGTAAACTTTTCAAAATCAATCGTCTTTAACTGATTTTCAGTTGTAGAATCATCGTTTTGACAACTTGTTAAAATGAGACTAGCACATAATACAAAAAATATTTTCTTCATGACATTGTTTTTCAATTAGATGCTTGAAAATCGAAAAGGATGCGTAATCAAACCGTTATTATAAAATTAAGCTTTCTATAAATATGCTTAAATTCTATCAGTCATTCAGAATTGCCCCTAACGTGTTGTGTATGGCTAGTTGCGTTGGCGAGAACTAAGTTAGCAAAAAAGAAACGAACCAGTAGGAAAATCCGCTAGGATTTTCCGAGTACACACAGACCAAGCAATTAGTTATACACGGCTTAAGTTTGATTCTCTTTAAATTGATGTAATAATCAGAAAGAACAAAAGAGAGAATTAAGGTTACTATACACGGTGAAGCTTTAGACTTCGACAACATTGATAATCCTCTCTCTTTTACTACTTAAACCACGTTCAGTTCTGTGAGACCTAGATCTCGTTTTCAAGTTGTTGTGAGCAGAAGTAGCCGGTTCTTTCATAAAACATTCGTTATGAATAAATATAAAGAAACTTTTGGAGTTGACATCAGTAAGGATGTCTTTGATGTACATGGTAGTAACATTGGTCACAACCAGTATAAGAACGATGAAACGGGATTCAGGAAATATCTTAAAGAATTGCCCCAAGGTTCATTGGTGGTTATGGAAGCTACCGGTTATTATCATTATAGACTTGCACAGTTTCTTTACAAAAACGGAGTAATCGTTTCTGTTGTAAACCCATTGTCCATAAAGCGTTTCATACAAATGAAACTGGCCAAGGTAAAGACGGACAAAAGCGATGCAAAGGCTATTTGTGAATATGCTTTGTCCAATGATGTTCCACTCTACAATTCCTTGACAGGTACTCAGAGTGAATGTTTACAGTTGTTCCGGTTATTGGACACCTATTTAAAACAACGTACCGCAACTAAGAACAAGATACATGGAGAAGCTGTTCTGGGCATTCCCTCAAAGTTTGTCCATCGTTCCTTGGTGCGTAACAAGAAGCAGCTAAATAAGGAGGTGATAGCCATCGAATCAAAAATCCTTTCCTTGGTAAAAGAGGACCAACAAGAACAATTGACCTTAATCACCAGTATACCGGGAATAGGTCAAAAGACCGCATTGTTCTTGATAGTTGTGACGGATGGTTTTTCCAAGTTCGAGAATGCATCACAGCTCTGTAGTTATGTCGGTATTACCCCAACGATTAGAGAATCGGGGAGCAGCGTTAGAGGTCGTGCACGGATAAGCAAAGTGGGCAATAAAAAGCTACGTAATCTTTTGTTCCTATGTTCCTTTACCGCCTGCAAGCACAACAAGGCGTGTAAGGAGGTATATGAGCGAATCGTGAACAAGGGAAAGAGTAAGAAGCTGGCATTGATAGCCGTGGCTAACAAGTTACTCAAACAGTCCTTTGCCATTGCAAAGTCCGGAAGGCCTTATGATGAAACTTACGTTTCGGTACCGCGGGTAAAATAAATGGAAGATAAATTGAATAAAAAAAGCCCGAAGAATCCGATTTTAGAATCTATGGGCCTAGAATAGTATTGTCTCAGATCAAGGAAGAATTTGTTTGTTTTTTACCTCAGCATCTATGTAAAAACTGCGCGTCCAGTATCTTTAATTTACTCTAAAACAATAAGATATGGAAACACAACAAATCACTACGCCAAAGCTATATATTGGTATCGACATTCACAAGCGCAGTTGGAAGGTGCATTGTGCTACGGATATTTCTTCCGGCAAAACATTTTCGATGAACCCGGACCCGGCGAAGCTCAAGTCTTATATAGAACACCATTATAACGGACATGAAGTGTCTACGGCCTATGAAGCGGGATGCTGCGGTTATTATGCCCATAGGTCCTTTGAGGGTTACGGTTGGCGTTCATTGGTAGTTAACCCAGCCGATATCCACAGAAGGGGGAAGGAGAAAAATACCAAGACCGACCGTATCGATGCACAACTTATAGCAAGGGAGCTCAAGGACGGCCGACTACAAGGTATTCACGTTCCCCATATAGAACGAGAGCAGCTACGCTCTCTTTTTCGGCGTAGGAATGATTTGGTAAAGAACTATCGAAGAATTAAAAGTCTCATTAAGGGTCTGCTTTTAAACCAAGGGGTCGTTACGCCTCTTGAGTTTGACAACTCTCATTGGAGCCACGATTTTCGCAACTGGTTGGACAATCTTGAGTTTGCCTATTCTCCAGCCCGAATGACACTGGATAGCCATATGCGCTACTTTAGATTTGTCGATAAAGAACTTCGTGATGTCTCCACTGCGCTTCGTCGCTACTGCAAGGTTCATTATAAGAAGGATTATATACTCTTACGAAGTATTCCTGGCATAGGTGGAATCGTAGCCTGTGGTATTATTTGCGAATTGGGGGATTTAAGACGTTTTAATAACCTAAAACAATTAGCCGGTTATGTAGGGCTTGCCCCAGGCATTTACCAAAGCGGAAATAAACTAAGGAGTACAGGGCTTACAAGACGTGCTCACCGGTTAATACGCAGTTATTTTATAGAAGCGGCATGGCAAGCGATACGAACTGATCCCGTAATGCAGGATTATTATCGCAAACACTTGGGCAAAAACGTCAAAACAATTATTGTGAAGATAGCCAGAAAACTGCTCAGCAGGACATTGGCCGTAATAAAGACGGGGATTCCCTATCAGATCGGGGTCGTATCTTAAATATTGTATTATACCTAACAATAACAAAGCTCAAAAAGAAGTAGAAAGGCCTGTATCACAAAACAAAGAAGGTGACCTTTTTCAAACAGGGATCACAAACCTCAGCTAGTGAACGGGCCTATTATAACTATAATCATACAGATGCTGGTGAAGTCCAAAAGGTCTATCACATATAGGAGTGGGAGCAAGTTATATTAAAAGAAAAAAAGGTGGTTTAAAGCAAAAAAGAAAATATTAATTAACTTTAGAGAACTGGACTAAGGCTTTTCATAGGAGTTCTTTGTTATGTGCTGTTTTTATTCAGATTTATCTACTGTTAACATTCCTCCAAAGCAACTGTTTTCTCCAGTTAAAATCCCTTTATTAAACAAAGCGTGGGCAACCATTTTCATTTCTTTATCATTAGAGATTGTAATTCCCCAATCTTTTCCATTTTCGATTCTATAAACGAGAGAATCAATTCCGATTTCATTTTCAAATTCAGACAGTTCTTTCATAGAATATTTGTCAAATGCACTTATGTTCCAAATTGCACTATCATTTTTAAATTCAAAATATCGTTCTTTATTTTCAAGTGCAGTTTCGTAAACTTTTATTGTTCCGTTTTTTGAATATCCTAAATTCAATTCTCTATGCAAAGCTCCTTTTAAAAAGTTTCCTTTTGTACAATATTCTCTCACTTCTCCGTTGTTCAGATTTTTGACTTTAACTACAAGAAAGTTCTGAAACGTACTTTCGTTCTTTATTGCTTTTTCATAATTCGGATAAAGTTCCTCATCACTCAAACTTTGTTCATATTCAACAGTTTCTTTACAAGAGAAAAGGAATAGAAAAGTAAAAACTAATATTAATGTCGATTTTGTCATTTTGGGTAATTGCACATAACGGTCTCGGCTATGAGTAGTTGCGTGGGTTAGCACTAACTTTTACAAGTACGCACCAAACTGAAAATCCGTGAGGATTTACAGAAGTAAGCGAGAACAAGCAATTACTTATAGCCATTGTTGTGCTTTCGTTAATTTTTCATTTCGTCTCCAATTAATTCTAAAATCTCCAAGATTCTTCGGCGCAAAGCGTCAGATTGCAGATTAGCACCTCTATTAAGAACAATTGCCGCAGAAATGATAGATTCCAAATTTTTATTTATTAAAATTTCATTTAGGGTAGCACTTAATTTTGAAATTCCAATTTCTGATTTAAAAGAATTTGAGTTCTTATCTAATAGCCAATAATGTTTAGACGCGTTCATAAAACTATTATAGACATCTCTGCCCAAACCTAATTCTGAAATAATTGGATGATATTGCTCGTTCAGTAATTTAATCCAATTAGTTTCGATTTCTGTTACTCCAACTACATCAGATGACCAATTTGATAGTAAACGTCTCAATTCGTTGTTGCTAATCAATCTTAAATTCTCCGAACTGGTTAAGTTGTTTTTTATAGGATCGAATGTCGGCTCATTCCTAATGTCAGCGAGATTTTTAATTACGGAATCTCTAAAAACACCAACTGGTTCATCAAAAGCATTCAACAGTTGTATTGCTGATTTTAGCATGATTTCCCTGGTCGCCATTTTTTCTTCTAATTGCAAAAGATTAGACTGATAATCTTCTTGTAGTTGTTTAAGTAAACCTTGTTCCTCTATTTTATCTTTTCTTTGCTCATTCCAGTTATTAATTTGAAGCGCAATTAGAATTCCAATTACTACAAGTATAATTTCTCCGAGAGCATATTTAAAATACTTTCCCGTTTTTCCTTCTGAAAGCAAGTTTTGTCTAATTTTTCTAAAGAATTTTATCATTGGTCAATGGTTGGTTTTAATGAAGCACAACGGTTTAGCTATGAACAGTACGGGAGCAAACTGGTGTTTGCTTTCCGCCACGCACATAGCGAAATCTTATTGTTTTGATTTATTTTTTCCTGTCCAGAGCAAAATCCATAAGATTTTGCGGACTTCATAAAAATACACAAACCCTGCGATTAAGACCGAAGCCCGTATTGTTTATAGGTGTTGTTGTAAAACGTTTTTATATGTTGTGAATCCGTCCTTTAAGTTTTTTACGATTGAAGGAACTAACTCTTACTTGGTCTTGCTTTTTTATAATTCCGTATGCGATGACTGGTACTAGTAAAAATCCGCCAACAATGAAAATTACATAATGATTCCGACTGCCAGAGAAGATGGGACTAACAAATAAGAACATAAGTGGCGTACCAATTAAGAAAATAAGTCCGGCACCAATTTTGGCTAAGTTCGATTCTTTTGCATTTAGTTGGTCAACATGAAAATCAGTTTTCCGGCTGCAATTTTTGCAATTCAGTTTTTTAGCCTCTCCATCTTGCATTGCAAATTCTACCCGAGTATTTGCACTTGTTGAATATCCAATTTCATTATCACATTGAGGACATTTTCCGTAAACTTTCATTTGTTTTAAAGGTTTTCTTTAAATTTTAATATAGCCTAAAATAAAGGCCAATGTCAATATTATAATTAAGCCAAAAAATATAATCACTAAAGTTGCCACAGGGTCCCACAATATAAAATCACTTAATTTTTTACGTTTTTTAGACATAGTATTATTTAAGTTTTACGGCTTTTGTAAATGTTTTACAACGTCTCTGTATATGGCTCGTAGCGTGCAAATTATGAAATTATTTTCGGATGAAGCACGAGCCGAATTTTTTAATTTTCTTATTATTTTTTTTCTCAATAAGCCAAATTAAAAAATTTGGCGACTTTCCAAATACGCCTTAACTTCGATTAAGCAACTAACTAGCTATGAGATATATACGTCTTAAGTTTGATTCTCTTTAAATTGATGTAATAATCAGAAAGAACAAAAGAGAGAATTAAGGTTACTATACACGGTGAAGCTTTATACTTCGACAACATTGATAATCCTCTCTCTTTTACTACTTAAACCACGTTCAGTTCTGTGAGACCTAGATTTCGTTTTCAAGTTGTTGTGAGCAGAAGTAGCCGGTTCTTTCATAAAACATTCGTTATGAATAAATATAAAGAAACTTTTGGAGTTGACATCAGTAAGGATGTCTTTGATGTACATGGTAGTAACATTGGTCACAACCAGTATAAGAACGATGAAACGGGATTCAGGAAATATCTTAAAGAATTGCCCCAAGGTTCATTGGTGGTTATGGAAGCTACCGGTTATTATCATTATAGACTTGCACAGTTTCTTTACAAAAACGGAGTAATCGTTTCTGTTGTAAACCCATTGTCCATAAAGCGTTTCATACAAATGAAACTGGCCAAGGTAAAGACGGACAAAAGCGATGCAAAGGCTATTTGTGAATATGCTTTGTCCAATGATGTTCCACTCTACAATTCCTTGACGGATACACAGAGTGAATGTTTACAGTTGTTCCGGTTATTGGACACCTATTTAAAACAACGTACCGCAACTAAGAACAAGATACATGGAGAAGCTGTTCTGGGCATTCCCTCAAAGTTTGTCCATCGTTCCTTGGTGCGTAACAAGAAGCAGCTAAATAAGGAGGTGATAGCCATCGAATCAAAGATTCTGTCATTGGTAAAAGAGGACCAACAAGAGCAATTGACCTTAATCACCAGTATACCTGGAATAGGTCAAAAGACCGCATTGTTCTTGATTGTTGTGACGGATGGTTTTTCCAAGTTCGAGAATGCATCACAGCTCTGTAGTTATGTCGGTATTACCCCAACGATCAGAGAATCGGGGAGCAGCGTTAGAGGTCGTGCACGGATAAGCAAAGTGGGCAATAGAAAGCTACGTAATCTTTTGTTCCTATGTTCCTTTACCGCCTGCAAGCACAACAAGGCGTGTAAGGAGGTATATGAGCGAATCGTGAACAAGGGAAAGAGTAAGAAGCTGGCATTGATAGCCGTGGCTAACAAGTTACTCAAACAGTCCTTTGCCATTGCAAAGTCCGGAAGGCCTTATGATGAAACTTACGTTTCGGTACTACGGGTAAAATAAATGGAAGATAAATTGAATAAAAAAAGCCCGAAGAATCCGATTTTAGAATCTATGGGCCTAAAATACTATTGTCTCAGACTAATGAAGAATTTACTTGTTTTTTACCTCAGTTCTTTGTTAGGCACTGGCTTTTCTGTATTATTTAATTTTCTAATTGTCTTTCAATAAATTCTAAAATAGCATTCCAAGATTCAATGGCCGCAATCACATTCCCTTTATCAGTTCCACCTTTTGCTGCGCCACCTTTGGAATAATCTTCAGGTGGAAGAAAAGGAATACCACATCCTTGTCCACCACCTGCAAAGTTATGACCAGCATTTTCGTAAGCTAAATGAATAAATTCATAATCAAACTCTTTTTTTTGAAGTCTTTCAACCATCATATTAGCCATCATTGAAGAAGGCCAAACTTGGTCATCTTTACCTGAAATGAATAGAATAGGACATTTAATATCTTCTACTGGAATTAATGCTTTACTTATTAAATCTTTATTTTTAAAAGCACTCAAAAACTTTGGCCCATCCCTATATTGTAACCCTAATTCTTGTAACTCCTTTTCAATTCGTTCTGAATCTTCGTTTGTATATTCGACAAATTGAAAAGGTCTGCTCTTATATGTCCAAGATGACTTATTATCTTCCCAACCAAACCAGACTACATTTGAAGGAACTTGAGAAATCAAGAACTTTAAATTATCGAATTTAGATGCATATAACATCGCTAGTTCAGAACCTCTTGACCTACCAATAATTCCAATTTTCCCTTTGTCAATTTCAGGTTGTTGGCTCAACCATTTGTGAGCTTTTTCGACATATTCCAGTGGAATCTCGATAATTCCATCTGGTAGCGTTTCATATCTAAAATATTTCAAGTCTAGAACTGCAAATCCTTCACTTGCATAAAGAGAGGCACGTTCTTCCCTGAAGTTACCACCAGAACCGCCAATAAAAATAATGGCTGGTACTTTTCTATCTGATTTAGGTAGGTAGTAGTTTGCTATATTACTATCTCTTTTTGCAACACCTTTAATGTTTAGATTTTCAAGTTCTCTTGTACTTTTTCTGTAAATAGTTTTCTCATCTAAAACTTCATCATTCATACTGATACTTATCGTAGTTTTAAATCCACTATTCGTAGCAATTTGATGGTAATCATTACTCTTCATTGACCAAAAAAGTCCCATAGGTTCAATACCCAAATAAGTTCCACCAATAGATGGTTGTTTTGATAAATCAATATTACCATTCGAGTCTGAAATGTATATTGCTTTTGAATTCCAATTATGATTCTTTGCGTCCGTTGCTTTTAAAATGAATACGATTTTTTGGTTTTTAGGTAGCCCTTTTGCCGAAATAGAAACAGGCTTATGATATAAACTATTCTTTTGTTCAATAATTAATTCTGCTTTTTCTTTTTGAGCATAAACCAAAAAGGTAGTGAAAAATATGATTATCGATAGGTTTTTAATTTTCATTCGAATACTTTTGAGCTTGTGCCTAACGGTCTTGTATATGGCTCGTAGCATGCAAATTAGAAAATTATTTTCGGTTGAGCACAAGCCAGATTTTTAAATTTTACTTTTTATCTTTTTTATTGGAAATCGTCAAATTTAAAAATTTGGCGACTTTCCAAATATGCCTTAACTTTGATAAAGTAACTAATTAGCTATGAGCTATATACGTTGTTACCTGCTGGCTTTATTCGATTCCTGTTCCTCCCAATATGTTCCATTCCTGTCCTTTTTCGGGACTTCCGTTCAAAATTGGTATAGCTTTTCCAATCAGTTCCCTAACTCCAAGCACATTCAATGAATTGTCGTGGTCTTCTTTGGTTTCCCAAATTTCGGTAATCCAGATTTCGTCAGGGAAATCTTGGTTTATGCCAACAACATATAAATGACAACCTTTCGCAGATTTCATTAATGATGAGGCTTTGAGAAGGATATCAGCTAAATCGTTTCCTTTTCCTTGTTGTGCCACAAGTTTTCCGTGCAAGGCATATTTAGTTGGGTTTTCCATTTTCTCGCTATTCGGTTCTGTTTGTTTTTCTGTTTCTTGTGCGTTAATTTTTGAAAAGCAGAGCAAAGTCAGACAAAAGATTAAAGTTATAGTTCCTTTTTTCATTTCAATTTCTTTTTGTTGGTTATTTTTTTGATTTCATAGCCTTTACAACTTTTAAATCCTTTCGTTTTGTAAGTTGTTCGTATTCCTCTGATTCCATTGCGAACATTGCTATCTTACTTTCGCTATCAGAATGAATTCCCCAACCATACTTTTTGGTCAAGGGCGAAGCTCTGAAACAAGGTTTTCCTTTTGAGAAAAACTTTTCTCGTTCCAAAGTCAATTCTTCTTTGGTCAAATCGTTTCTGATTGCAAACACCTTAAAAAAAACATCATCTGAAGTGAATTTATAGGGATTCGCTTTTAGTAAGTCAAATTGATAATTGGCAATGGATTTTTTTCCTTTTCTTTCGGGCGGTTCTGTTCCTTTATCGACAGGACAATCTAGTGCCACTTCAATAAAAGTATTTATGTAATTTGTTGTATGTTCTTTCATTCCGTGCGTTTTTTCTAGCTTGCAGGTAACAATTGTATATAGAACATATGTTCTATATACCTCCAATATAGAAGATATATAACATATGTTATATATATCTTTTATAAATTTCTAAAAATCAAGAGGATTTTTAATTTTTTTAAAAGTTGTTGTGGCAACATGCGTGTATATTTCAGTTGTCTTGCTAGAGCTATGACCCAATAAAACCTGAATTTGTCTTATATCTACACCTGCTTCCAGTAGATGTGTGGCAAAACTATGTCTTAGCATATGTGGGGTAACAGGGACCTTAATACCTGCTTTTTCTGCTGCGTTACTTACTACTTTCCCAATACTTTGACCTGAATATTGCTTGCCGTATAAACCCTCAACGATATATTTTTCCGGTTTATATTGTTTATAGTATTCTCGCAAATCTTTCAACAATGAATCTGAAAGCAATGTATAGCGATCTTTATTACCTTTTGCCGCTTCAATCCTTATCAACATTCTTTTACTATCAATATCGGTAATTTTTAAATTTACTAATTCATTTCTGCGTATTCCAGAGGAATATAAAAGACTTACAATACATTTGTGCTTTAGGTTATTGGTATGAGCAATAATACTGAGAACATCTTCTTTTGAAAGTACTTTTGGTAATTTTTTTTCTTTCCTTGGTCTTTCTATCTCATAAAACCTATTAGGCATACCAAGAACTGATTCATAGTAAAACTTAATACTGTTAATAGCAGAATTTATGTAAGCATTGGATTTATCTTCTTGAATTAGTTTTAAGATATAATCTCTAACATCACTTTCATTAATGGATATCAAATCTTTGGTATTGTAATAATTAATAAATGTTTCAAAGGAAGTTACATATGTTTTTACGGTATTGTTGGCATATTTCCTCAATTCTAGCTTATCTAAATAACTGGTAGGGCAAACACGATAAGTAGCAGGAAGTTGCCTTTTTCTAAACCATGTAATATCTATAGGCTCATTATTTTTTTTTGTGATGCTTTTATCAAAAAAGTGATTGCAATCAACCCAAACAACGCCATTAAAGGTTTTGAATATCTGATCAAGATTTTGTTTAGTGTTCAAAATGTAGGCCATGTTAAAACTGTTACTCCATTTTACATCTGGCAGCTGTTTGACAAGAGCATGAATAACTTTATCCGAGTTGAATTGTAAGCCTATGTAGCGTTTTTCTTTAATTAAAAGATGTTTTAATGTAACGCTTCTACCTTTTTCCATTGCTCATTTTTAAGCAATTTAAAGGATACTATTGATTTAAACGTATCTTATACGAATAGGATACGTATAATTATTAATTAAAATGGGAGTTATGAGAATCCATAAAAAATGTTTCCATTGTGGCAAAGAACTGGAGGGTAGAACTGATAAGAAATTTTGTGACACACATTGTAAAAGCAGGTATCAGTATAAAATGGAAAAACAAAATCCAGAACGATTTTACAACAAAGTTGACAACCAATTAAAATTGAACCGCAAAATTCTAAAGGAATATAACAAAGGAGGTAAAGTAACAATAAGAGCCAAAGTTTTATTGGAATTAGGATTTGACCCAAACTTCTTTACTCATTATTGGAAAAACCAAAAAGCAGAGGTGTATCTATTTGTTTATGAATATGGGTTTTTAAAAAAGGACGAAAATGGAAAAGAGAAATATGTTCTGGTTACATGGCAAGAGTATATGAATTAGAATTTTAGAAAAAAATCTCTCTCATAAATTTGATTTGTAAAAAACACATAAAAGTAGCTTCTGATTGTGATTTTGAACCAGGTTATAAATCTAGTCCATCATTCAAAAAAGAAGAGCCCAACTCTTCTCCTTTCGTTTGAAATTCCTGAGATTAATTGCAATTTCCGAGCAAACTGATTTAATCTATTGTCATGTGTTTTCAAGTTTGGAAAGACCAGAAATCATTTGCTATATTGACATCTATGAATGTTATCTGCATAGAAGAAAAAGCTTTTTACACCCTATTGGATAGGGTGTTCAAGTATGTTGAATCCAAAATGGAAAAGGATATTCGGGATAAATGGATGGACAAAAAAGAAGCGATGCAGCTGTTGAGAATAAAATCGGCCACCACTTTACAAAAATTACGGGACGAGGGCAAGATTAGGTTTTCACAGCCCGAAAGAAAACATATCGTTTACGACCGCGAATCCATAAACGATTATCTTGAAGCACATGTGCTGGAGCCTTTTAATTAAAACCGTTTCTTCCTGTTACAACCGAGGTAAGAAATCTTCAATCCTTATTTTTTTCTACTAAGTTTCATTGGAAGATAAATCCTAAAAAACGGGGTTTATATTGAATTAAAAATAGTATCATAAATCTTTTAATTTGGATATCGATTTGTTCGGCCTAGTCCCTGCGGAAGTTCAAAAATCCTCCACTCCAAGACTTCCCGAGCGAACCGCTTCGCCGGTTCGCATTCGGGGCCTTTCCGTTCCAGATTTTCGAACCCCCTCGGAACCGCACAAAAACCCAAGCGGCAAAAAAGGCGCTTGCCTTTTCCTTTCCCTACCCACAAATTTTTTTTGGAGATTTCCCAAATTCCATAATTTTTTTGACACCATTTTGGACCATATAAATTAGTCAATTGGTCTTATATGGTCTCTATTGGTCTTAGATGGTTTTACGACTTAAAATAATGATTATTAGACTATTATAATTCGATTTGATATATTATTTTTATCCACGTTGGTGGATAGCAAGTTATGTTTCGCGCACCGCAAAACGCCTACTTCTGACGAAGTAAAAACTGATAAAAATCGAGTTAAAAAATGGCTAGCAATAAAGGAGGGAGAAAACGTCTCGGAGACAAGAAAAGGGAGCATGCCATAACGCTCAGGTTCAATGGCACGGAACTGAAAAAAGTAAAGTCCATCCTGCAATCCTATAATCTCGATTTTAGGAAAAGGGGGACGGTCGGCCCATTCTTGAGAAAGCTTATTTTGAACAAAGAAACGGTCAAGGAAAAACGTATTCCCGATGGTATCTGCAACCTCAGTTATCAGATAAACAAGATAGGAAACAACATCAACCAACTGGTCAAGGTGGCCAATTACAAGAACATGCGAAGCCCGAATTCGAACCTTGAACGGGAGATACGAAGAGCCAGTGAACTGATGCTCGAACTGATAGAAACGATCAACACCAAAAACCAAAAATGATAGCAAGGGTGCTTTACCGGAAAAGCGTGCAGGGCGTGCTGAAGTATGTATTGGGTAAAACGGAAAGTACCATACTCGGTTTTCAAAATACCTATTCCGATACCGATACCAACACGGAGTTTTTTGGCAGGGTACTCTACCATTTGGGCAATCGGCACGATTCTGAAAAACGCTACCTACACGCTTCCCTTAACCTTCCCCGTGGCGAACACTTAAGCGACAGGGATTTTTTCGAACTCTCTAAAAAGTACATGGAACACATGGGCTATGGCGAACAGCCTTTTGTCGTGGTACGCCATCATGATACCAAACACGAGCACGTTCATATCGTATCGACCACCATCAAAGAAGACTGCTTGCAGATAAACCTCTCCAATGATATAAGAAGGAGCATAGCAACACAGAAATATCTTGAAAAAGAGTTCGGGCTTTCCCCATCTCCCGAGACAAAACAGACCAAGGATCTCCCGAAATACGAAATGCCCAAGTTCAGAAACCAGGACATCAACGGAATCAGATTCTATTTGCAGGACATCGTTAATAACACCTTGCAGAAATTCAAGGTGCGAAGTTTTGAGGAACTTGCCGAACACCTCAAAAAACATCATATTGAGCTAAAGACGACCGAACGAAATGGCAGAGTAGGAGTATCCTATGGTATCGCCGTAAAAGATGGCTACAAGTCAAGGTTCATAAACGGTTATACCGTCCATCCACAATTGAGCGGTCCAAAACTGCAAAAGGTCTTCGAGCAGAACCAAAGCTCGAAACTGTTGCCGATGGTCAAAAAACGGTTGGAGAAACAACTGCAAACCACTTACGGACTTTTCAAAACGATAAACCCCGAACATCTGCCCGATATTCTGGAATCCCATCAAAAACTGGATTGCAAGGTCGACTATGATGAAAAAGGAAAAGCCTTGGATTTTACAATTTATGACAAATCGGGCTATGTACTCAAGAGCGGGGAGATAGCAAATGATATAGGAGTCCTTCAAAACCCAGAACTGTTCGAAAGCGGATTTACCCAGATGTACGCGGAAAGCGAAAAGCTACAATTGGAACTTCAACGCTGCATTAAGGAAGCCTACAGAAGCACCTATCAAAGTTCTAGAAGCAAGCTCCTTTTCTCGGAACATATCCATAGGATTCCAATAAAGGCTATAGCAGCCGAAATGGCCCAATCTGAACGGTTCCGGTTTCTAAGGAAATACCTGCACACCGACAACCGAGAGCTGGGCAAATTGATACGAGCGCAATTCGACATTGTAAAACATAAGATGTATGGCACCGAACTGATGCGGGAAGAACGGGAATTGAAGATAAAGGCCGACGTAGTAAAAAAGTCAATCGACAAACAACTGTTCAATACAACAAGGCAAGAGGTAATCCCTTTCGAGCTTTTGCCAAGCCTTGGAATTAAATATAGCAGAGGCGTTATCAGTTACGTGAATTCCAATCGGCATTCGGTCAAAATGGATTTGGGCCAACTACGATTGCCGGAACGAATCGACTTTTATGCATCCCCGTTCTTTGTCAGGGAGAACGAAAAAGTATTGGATGGACTTTTGAACGAGAAGACCGAAAAAGAAATCGGTCTAAACCCGACCTCGATATTCCTGCCATTGATGTTCCCTAACCTATATGACGTCATGGCCCAACCTTACAGGGAAAAATTTGAATGCCTTAGCCTGAAGGCCTATCATAAATATGCAGAGCGCATGCAGCTATCCTTTGAAAAATCCCCAAGAGATTATATCAAGTTTTTCAATGCCAAAGGGTTTTATTTTGAAAGAAGTGAAGAAAGGCTGTATATCGGTTCGATATATTCCAAGTATCCCATACAAGTTCCGCTCCCACCAAAAACACAGACCTATCTGGAATCATCGGGCGATATAAATAAGGTTTTGGATAGCCAAACAAAAACCTTGAAGGATATCAAAACCCACAGGCAGGATAATTTGAAGAATCTTTGGTCTGCATATTTGATAGAGCGAGGACAATATACTAAGGCTGCTTATTTGTTCATATTGGACGGAGTCAGACCCTATCTTCCTTTACAGCTGTTGGAACACCATATGGAAAACGGGTTTAAGGAAGCCCTAAATACTATTTCCAAAAAACAGATGGATATAAAACAGGTGCGCCTCCTTCGGAAAGGCATTTATGCTCTGGGCAATCTGTTGGGAAGCAAAGGCCCTGGAGGGGAAGAAGTTTTCAACGGCTTTAAGGATGAATTGACCGATTACTCGAAATATAAGGGTAGGGGCTTATCGATGTAAATCAAACATAGGAATTTATCAAAGAATTTGGCACCCATGGGTGCTTTTTTGTGGCTAGGGAGAGAAAAAGTATGCTGTACCGAGCCAAGGTTCGGTTGCGCCCTACGGAGTTTCTTCTTTACGCTTATCTGTCGGAACGCTAAAGAAACTCCGCAGGATCCACGCGTAGGTAAGTCATGGTAAGATTTGGGGGAGGACGGAAATTGTTCCGAGAATGGATTTGAGTTTTTTAAAAGTTAATAACCTTTTCTAAAGCATCATCCGTCTCCTTATGCATGAAATTGGCTTGATAGTTTATAGTAGTAGTCACAGAAGAATGGCGATATAGCTTTTGCAGCATCTGAATCGGGATTTTATCACCTGAAATATTACCAAAACTATGTCGTGCAATGTGCATGGTCAGCTTTTTGTCTATTTCTGCCTTTTCAGCAATTTGTTCAAGATATTTATTGAATTTCTTGTTCGCCGTTTTGACTTTATTGAAAACATCTTTTGGAATTTTCAAATTGGCATTTTTCATTTCGGGGAAAACGAAATCCCCGTCAGATTGCTTTGATTTTTTATAAAGATTTAAAATCGATATGATTTTTTCCGGTAATTTAAAGGATAATAATTTTTCGTTTTTCCCCATGCGATAATGCAAACGACCATCATAAATATCGCTCCATTCGATTTTAAGCACATCTCCAACACGCATTCCTGCGAGATAAAAACTAAAGAGCCAAACATTTCGTGCGTGAGATTGCTGTTCAGATAAGCCCTCTAACACTTCAATTGTTTGAATTTCCTCTTTGGTTAGCCCTATTTTTTCGGTTTCAGGGAATTTGATACGTATTTTATCCGCTCCGAAGGGATATAATTTTCGGTCAACAATCCCTAAGCGTATAGCTTGATTATAAAGAGTTCTAATTACAATCAGGTTGTTGATGACAGAACGTTGGGATACCTTTCGGGTGGTTTTTAAAAAAAGCGAAAATTTACGCAATAGCGCTTCGTCAATTTCTTGAAAACTTAAATCATCGTTATCAACAAACTTTACAAAATGACCGACCCTTGCTTTGTCGGAAGATAATCGCTGTAATTTATTTGTTTTTTCTAGATCAGATAAGTATTTATCGGCCATTTCCTTAAAACTTGTTTTGGAAAGTGGAGCGGCAATTTCTTTTTTTATCTGTTTTGAAGAAATATCATTTTTATGCGTCTGTAAGTCAATCAGAGTTTGGTTTGCTTCCGCTAACTTATTTATTAGAAGATTATTGAGGCGTTTCGAATTCGGATGGGATTTCCGAACCTCGCGATTGTCCGCATCCCAATATTTAATATCAATATAATGTCCCGTATACAAATAGGTCGTTTTCCTGTTTTTAGTAATACGAACCACTAAGGGGTAAAGACCTTGTTTGTTCGCTTTCTTGCGAAGTGTTACCTTTATACTTGATGACATACCCATGATATTTATACTAAAGATACGAATTCTAGGTACAACATAGGTACAACAAATGGTGGTTTTAAATGGTTTTATATGGCTTATAATGATTTTTGAAAATACTTAAATATCTAATAATAAGCTATTTAAGTATAAATGAAACCAAAACACTCTGAATTCAAAATCCAGTTCTTCGGAGTGCGGGTTCGATTCCCGCCTCGAGTACTTAAAGTGAAAGCCGAGATTTATGTCTCGGCTTTTTTATTTGAGGTACAACAAAGAAAAAACAATTTCTTTTAAACGGCTTTTGAAAAAGTGAAAGCGTATCAATCTTGTTAAGGACAATAGTGTTTTACTTAACCAATAGAGAATGAACAGTCACTATATTTGAAATGAATTAGAATAAAGTATGCAAATCGCGTATGGTTTTTAAGATATGAAAGCTTTTGTTGATAATTATTTTTACGTTTACTTGAAGATAATTTATTCTTGAGAAGATAAACGGATAGTGGTCAGAAATCAATGAGTATAGGGCACAGTACCCGTCTCATCAACCGGATAACCCCATTTTTCGATGTACGCCATACCAGGTAAAAACTCATCTCCAGTTTCTTTTAAACGTGAAGTCAATAGTTTTTCCATATCATCTTGTAGCGTTATGAATTCATCGGTTCCTATAAGATTGCTTTTTTGAAAGGGGTCGTTTATATTATCAAACAACAACCATGGACCGTTCAAATCCCTAGCATAGGTATACTGTTTTGTTTTTATAGCCCTATATTCTCGTCCTCCATGCTTAATTCTGTTCCATTGACCAAAAGGTTGCACACAAGTTAAGAGCGTAGCATCACCTACTTGCTCTTTTCCCTCCAAATAAGGACGGTAGTTGATACCTTCAACAGTCTCCGGAATTGTTATGTTACATAACCCTAGGATAGTCGGTAATATATCCTCAGAATTCATCAACGCATCTTTTACTCCTGCAGCTATTTTAAGTTCTTCTGGTAGGTAATATAACATAGGAACACGAGCCGATTCTTCATAGGGCTGTTGTTTTTTATAGGCTCCATGAGAACCTAAAAGGTCTCCATGGTCAGCTGTGAAAACGATAATCGTGTTATCGAATTGACCGGTTTCCTTAAGATTCCCTATGACCTTTCCTATCATATCGTCTAAGGCCGCAATATGGGCGTAGTAGCCTGCAAGGTCTTTCTTGGCCTGCTCTTTCATATGGTCTGGAACATTATCCCTTAGGATGATTTTGTCTGGGTCAAACCGATTTCGATATTCTTCTGGAGCAGTATGGTATGGTGCATGGGGAGTACCGTAAGATACTACCATTAAGAAAGGATTTTTAGAAGTTTTTTTGTCTTTTATATAATCTATAGCAGCATCGGTCTGTTCAAAAGTATCGTAACCTTTCCAGATTTTTCTTGCTGGATCGTCATTGTCATAATAGACCGATTCATTGTAATTATGGGTGCATTCGTTCCCTTTCCAGTAGTCAAAACCTTGTCTTCGCTGACCAGGCGCAACATTCTGTAATCTGCCATGGCCATCTAAGTGCCACTTTCCAATATAGCCCGTTTCATAGCCTTCTTTTGCGAATATCTTCGCCATAGTTATGGCATTGGTATCCAATTGTACATCGTTCATGAAAACTCCGTGAGTTAAAGGACGTTGGCCTGTTAAAAGTGACGCCCTAAAAGGCGAACACACCGGCATACCGGAAACAGCATTTTGAAAGTTAACACTCTTAGCTGCTAAGTCATCCAGATTAGGAGTGTTCACATTTGGGTCGCCAGCATAACCTGTTGCCTGCGCTCGCCATTGATCGGTCAATAGAATCAAAACATTTGGAGGCGTTTTTTCTACTGCCACTATATCTTTTTCTTTTTTGGTATTACAAGCCATAAGTAGACTAAGGATACCACTAAATACTAGTACTTTCTTAAATTGGGTCATATGCCGGTATTGAGGTTCTCTTTATTAATTTGAATTTTTTAATATTTCTAGAAACAGGAATGCCATTTAAGTCCGTTCTGATGAGAGCGCTCTTGTTAATCTATCGTTTTATACATGTCGGTATGTACAAATGCCGTCTATTTTTTACGTACTTCTCTAAAGTCAGAAGGAATAGAATAATCAGTTTTCAAATGTAATATTCATCTATTAGTTGATGATTATCAACCCTTCGGGAGCTTCTACTTCTGTTTTTATAGTACCATCGGAATTTTTTTGGTGACTGACTTTCAATACACCGTATTTGGTAGGAAAGCTTCCTTTTGCCCATTCGAGGTCACCAAGATTTGGTTGAATCTTAACCTTATTCCCCCCATCAGTAACATGAATACCTAAAACGTGCTGGCTTAACCAAGACGTGGGACCACTTGCCCAGCCATGGCATAGACTATGCCGATAGCCTACGTAACAATATTCCCCGAAATCCCCATGAATATCAAAGTTGGTAGCGGGAATCAGCTCATCAATGCGACCGCTATTGGCGACATCGAGTACATCAAAATCTTCCCAAAAAGTAGTGGCGCCCAAATCGAGCATACCGCCCCAATAATCCCGAATCACCCGAAGTCCCCCATCATAATCCTTTGCCTTGGCCATCGCTTCTAGAATGTAATACCCGTAAAAAGTAGACATGCGTTGCACGCCATCTTTGGTCAAAACTTCTTTGTTGGCCTTTTCGGCATCCATCAAATCGGCCAAGGCCATCAAGGCGGCCGCTTGTTTGGTGGTGTTGTCTTTAGGTTTGTGTTTTTTTAGTCGTTTAGCTGTTTTTACATACTTGTTTTGCAAGTCATTCTTACCGAGCGTGGCCATCATATCGGCACCCGCTTCAAAGGTCATGACCATCATGGCTTGTAAGCCGGCGTGAACCGCCTCTGGAATTTCACTAGTAGGCCAATCCAAGAAACGATTTCCGTCCAAGATTTCCTTGTTATCCTTATCGATAAAAGTGCTCAGTCGGTCCAACAGGGCAATCATATAGGTTTCCTGTTCTTTCAAGTACTCGAAGTCTCCATGGTAATCATAAATATTCTTATGAATGAGCAACCACCACATCGAATAGGAACTAATTCCGTTCATCCATTGTGGCAAAGGATGTTGGTCACGCGCTAGGTCAAGACTTTTACTTACAATATCATGGTTTCCAAAAACGGTATTAATAGTCATCACCTCTGGATGCATATCACCTACCCATACCAAGCGGTCCCTTTTAATACCGTCCCATAAATAATTTTGCATATTGAGATGTACGGTATAGGCTCCTGTCATCCAAATTTCATTAAGGCGTTCGTCATTGCTTTCAAAACTACCTAAATAGGGAATATCGCGATACACAAAGGCGGCATCGATGGATTTTATCGGCGCATCTTCATCAGCTTCCACCACGTCAACACGCAGAAAACGAAACCCGGTCTCGCCAACTTCAACACTACCTAGCCAGGGAACTTCAATTATAAAATCACGTAATGAATGCTCATTGGTCGCATTTTGCTTCCCTCCTATATCGGACATGGCTTCACCGACCGATTCCCCAAAACGGAGTCGCAATTTCAAAGGTGTTTTACTTTTTCGAATACCCATTGAAATCTTTACACCACCTTGAATCTCTTTGCCATAATCTAATAGAATTCCTGGCTTTGTATCCGCAGAACTTACAAACCGAAAAAGATTTTCATCGTTTACCGCTACTTGTCCGTTTCCTTTTTCTAAAAGTGTTTCAGGATTTTGAATGGCGGTTCCCGAATCATCGGACTGCCAAACAATTCGCTGTGGTGTAAGATATGTTTTGATCATTTCAGAAGTAGTTGACTTATCTACAAAGTCATCTCCGAAAGCTGGAGGTAATTGTGCGTAAGACCTACTTGCAAATAGTAGTACACATATAACGACAAAGATTTTTTTCATACGGTAGCGTGATTCTATTTTTAAAACAGCATCAAAGAAGTTGTATTTTTTATAAAAGTAACGGATAAGGTATGTTTAAGTGTCCTGCACAGTACTGTAGTAAAAATCGTCAATGGCTTAAAATAGGAATCACACTCTAAAACCATATAGTACAGGATACTTTTGGACGCTAAGCCCATTACCTTGCTTTTAGCAATATTAAAATTTAGTATTCATATGAAGTCCAAGCTGATTCTTTCTTTTATTTCCTTATTTGCGGTTGCTAACTCCCAATCGCAAAATATTGATTTAAAAGCTCTTTCTATACATGAAACTAGAGTGGAATATCTCGAAAACCCACAAGGTATTGATATTGAAAAACCAAGATTTAGCTGGACGTTAAAGGGCGAAGGACGAAATAGGTCGCAATCCGCCTATCAAATTATTGTGGCTTCCTCCGAAGAAAAACTTACTACTAATCAAGGTGATATTTGGGATAGTGGCAAAGTCAATTCCAACGCTACCAATCAAATAGAATACGAAGGAAGTTCTTTAGAATCGGATACAAAATACTATTGGAAAACAAAAGTGTGGGACGAATCTGGGAATGCATCTGAATGGAGTATACCTGCATATTGGTCAATGGGGCTCCTAAATTTTTCAAACTGGGAAGGAATTTTTATCGGCCACGACGTGGGCTATAATAAAGCCGATAAATACGACAGTTTATACTTGCCCCCAGCTAGATATCTAAGAAAATCGTTTACATTAAATAAAAAAATAAAAAAGGCGACAGTCTACACGACAGCCTTAGGGCTTTATGAATTGCGTTTGAACGGAAAAAAAGTGGGGGACGATTATTTTCTACCAGGATGGACGGACTACAACAAACGATTGTATTATCAAACTTTTGATATTACCGAGCGTTTGAAGGAAGGCGAGAACGTAATAGGAGCAATTATTGCCGACGGATGGTACGCAGGTTACGTGGGTTATGCGCTGTTGGTACGTTTGGACAAGGTACGGGAATTTTACGGGGTGAATCCATCTTTTATGGGTCAACTACAAATCGATTATGAAGATGGCAGTACAGAAATCATAGCGTCTGACCGTTCTTGGAAATCAAATGAGGGAGCAATTCGCGAAGCGGATATTATTATGGGTGAAACTTATGACGCCCGATTGGAAAATTTAGGTTGGGATGCCCCTAATTATGATGACAGCGAATGGAAGAGCCCCAAAATATATACGCATCCCAATGGAAAAGTAGAAGCACACCCAGGAACCAAAGTAAAGAATACAGAGGTGTTAAAACCTATTGCCATGACTGAGCCAAGTCCCGGTACATATGTTTTTAATCTCGGGAAGAACATTGCAGGTATTGCAGAATTGAAAGTTAAGGGGCCAAAGGGAACAAGAGTTCAACTTCGGTTCGGAGAAATCTTAAAAAACGATGGTCAAATACAGACCGAAAACCTTCGGAAAGCAAGAGCGACCGATGCGTATATTTTGAAAGGGGAGGGCGAGGAAACTTGGCAGCCAAAATTCACGTATCATGGTTTTCAATATGTAGAAGTTACTGGGTATCCTGGTAAACCCACTTTGGATGCCATTACTGGAATTGTTTTGAGTTCCATTGAAACGGATGCCAGCACGTTTAGCGCATCCAATCCGATGAACAATACCTTATTTGAAAATATTAAGACAACACAAAGTGCGAATTTTTTTGAAATTCCCACCGATTGTCCACAGCGTGATGAGCGATTGGGGTGGACGGGTGATGCACAGGTATATATGCGGTCGGCGTCCTATAATTCGGATGTAGCCGCCTTTATGACCAAATTTTTGATTGATTTAGACGATGCGCAACGGTGGTACGGTGCCTACCCGAACTTTGCACCCTTTCCATACTCAAGACCCAATCAATACGCTCCGGCTTGGATGGATGCAGGAATTATTATTCCCTATAACATGTACAAGGTCTATAATGATACCCGTGTTTTGGAATACATGTATGAAGGCATGGAAAAGTTCATGGACTTTCAAGCAGATGCCAGCACCGATTATTTACGACCCGGTGGGGGGAATAATTGGGGCGATTGGCTTGCGGTTAATGAAGAAACCAGTCACGATTTTATAGGCGCTTCCTTTTACGGTTACGATGCAAAACTCATGGCAGAAATGGCCAAGGCTTTAGGGAAAACTAAGGACGCTGACAAGTATAGAACGTTATTTGAAAATATTAAAAAAGCCTTTGCCGAAAAATATATTTTAGCCGATGGTCGCACTTCGGAAGACACACAAACAACCTACGCACTAGCGTTGTATTTTGACTTATTTCCCACGGATTTGGCAAAAAAAGGAGCGGCTCGGTTGGCTGAAAAAATAGAGAACAACGGATTCAAATTCGCAACAGGTTTCCTTGGAACGAAGCATGTTATGTTGGCCTTATCTAAATATGGGTATGATGATATTTCATATAAAATATTTCAACAGACCGAGTATCCAAGTTGGGGCTATTCCGTGGAAAACGGAAGTACTTCTATCTGGGAACGTTGGAATAGCTATACAAAGGATGATGCGGCCAATTCCGATATCAATGCCGCTATGAATTCATTTAGTCATTATGCGTTTGGCTCCGTTGCGGAATGGATGTTTCAACATGCAGTCGGAATCGATACCGAAGATTCGGGATATAGGAATATCCTTATAAAACCGGCAATCAGTAAGGAAATGGATTTTATTAATGGCAGTTATAAAAGTATTAACGGAACTATAGCCGCTGCATGGAATTGGAAAGGAAATAAGGTAGTTATGAATGTTGAAATTCCAGTAAACACAAAAGCGAAAGTACATATCCCAACAGGAAAAGTTGTGGATATTCGAGAAGGGAATAAAAGCATTTCAAAAACCCCTTCAATTACCATTTTGGAATTCAACGAAAAAGAGACTGTTCTTGAAATTGGTTCAGGAACCTATTCTTTTAATGTTAAACCGGCAATGTGATTTCTCAATTTTAAAAGGCAATCTTGGGTTTGCTCCGCTAAACCCAATTAAAAAATGATTATTTTAAAGTTTGTTTTTAAGGAAAAAACAAACTTTTTGGTAATATAAAACTGGTCAATTTACAGAACAATATAACAAATGGATGATTTTGATTGGATAGTACAACTCTTAGGGCGCTTTCACCCCTTGCTAGTGCATTTTCCCATTGGCTTATTGGTAGTTGCATTATTCATGGAAGTATTGACCCTTGGCGCAAAACGAAAAGGACTGCGCGACGGCACTCATTTAATCGTATATCTCGGTGCGATTTTCGCAATTTTTTCTGCACTATTCGGTTGGTTGCTTCGCACGAAAGAAGACTATACCGGAGATTTGGTAGACAACCATCAATATACGGGTATCGCAACTGCCGTATTGGCGACTATTACAGTTTTCATTCTTAGAGCCACGCTGAAAGGGAAATTAACTGATTTTAAGGCGTATAGGGCTGGACTTACAGTAACGGTAGTCTTACTGAGTATTGCTGGTCACCTCGGCGCAACACTTACCCACGGAGAAGATTATCTGATTAGCGTCTTACCAGGAAACACAGAAGTTTATGACAATGCGAAAGGCCTTGCATTGCTTGCCGAATTGAAAAAATCCGATGCTATTACAGAAACCCAACAAGACCGTTTGAATTTGGAGGTACGGGCTATTTTTGCCCATAACTGCTACCAATGTCATAGTGTGAACAAATCAAAGGGCGAGCTGGTGCTTGAAACGAAAGAAGGGGTCTTCAAAGGCGGTGAATCTGGCCTTGCAGTTGTTCCCGGGAAACTTGAGAAAAGTGAATTGTTTAGACGCATTACACTTTCTCCCAATGAGGAGGGCGTTATGCCCAAAAAAGGAAAAACACTTAAGAAAAGTGAAATAGAGCTGGTTAAATTATGGATTCAAAATGGGGCACATTGGTCTGACCAAGCGTTGAAGATATTTCCCGAGGCGGAATTGGCACTTACCATTCCTGAACTGCCCATATCTGAAGAAAAACATCCTGTAGATAAAATAATAGATGCCTATTTCAATGATAAAGATGTGGATTGGTCAGAGGTTGTTGATGACCGTATTTTTATAAGACGCGCTTATTTGGATATTATCGGTCTCCTACCGGAACCGGATGCTATAACAGCTTTTAACAATGATTCGAATCCCGAAAAAAGAGAACAGCTTATCGATACCTTGCTATCTGACACTCATAATTATACCCAACATTGGCTAAGTTTTTGGAACGACCTGTTGCGCAACGATTATAGCGGTACCGGGTTTATTACGGGCGGAAGAAAACAGATTACCGATTGGCTTTATAAAGCGCTGGAACAAAACAAATCCTACGACCAAATGGTGAAAGAATTGGTAAACCCTGTGAAAGGTTCTGAAGGTTTTATCAAAGGCATCCAATGGCGGGGAGTTGTAAATTCAAGTCAGCAAACCGAAATGCAGGCGGCACAAAATATTGGACAGTCGCTAATGGGCGTTAATGTAAAATGTGCCTCTTGCCATAACAGTTTTGTGAGCAACCTTACTTTGGAACAGTCCTATGGTTTTGCGTCAATTTTTGCAGATTCCGTCTTGGAATTGAATCGATGTGACAAACCCTTGGGTAAAATGGCGACGGTTAATTTCCTTTATCCGGAATTGGGTAGTGTGGAAGGAGAAACCGTTCAAGAACGCTTGTATAATTTAGCTCAAGTGATGGTAAAACGGGAAAACGGCCGTTTGTACCGCACGATTACCAATAGATTTTGGGACCGTTTGATGGGGAGGGGTATTGTTGTACCGCTAGACGAAATGGACAATACACCTTGGAATGCAGATCTGCTCGATTGGTTGGCTTCCGATTTTATTGAGTCTGGGTATGACCTAAAACATCTTATTAAACGGATTATGATGTCTAGGGCCTACCAATTACCTACGGAGAAGCATGCTAGGCAAGAAGAGTTGAAGGTGGATTATGTATTTCATGGGCCAGTTTTACGAAGATTAAGTGCCGAACAATTTTCCGATGCCGTTAGTCAGGTCATTTCGCCTGTGTATCATACGGTAGAATATAGTTCTGGTGATGATAAACTATCAACGAATCGCATTTGGTATCCAGAAATACAATTCGACCGACGCGTTTTGCCTGAACCGGGAAAACGCTATTTCCGAAAATCATTCACTATTCCAGATATATCCGTACAAGCAGCAAACGTGTTGATTTCGGTGGACCATTCCTATATGCTTTACCTCAACGGAACAAAAGTAGCAGAAGGTTCCGATTGGAAAAAAGTGGGTAAATTAAATGTTACAGAGTTTTTAAAACCAGGAAAAAACCAAATTGCCATAGAAGGAATGAATGAGGGAAGTATAGCCAATCCGGCAGGAATTCTTTTTTCCATGCACCTACAATTTAAGTCAGGGGCAACAATGCAAATAGATTCCGATACCACTTGGCAAAGCACCGCCGCTGCACCGGAGGAAGACTGGACTTCTTTGGACTATAATGATACGGCTTGGGGTAAAGTGCAAAATTATGGCACTTCAAATTGGGGCCGATTGATAGACTATACTTTTGAAGATCAAAACGGTGCCTTCGCCAGGGCCAGTCTCGTAAAACAACATCCTTTTATGAAAGCATTAGGAAGGCCAAGTCGCGAAAATGTGACGACTTCAAGAGATGAACAGGCTACCCTTTTGCAAGCCTTGGAACTAACCAATGGTGAATTTTTTAATGGGGTTTTAGAGGATGGAGCTATACGATGGATGGAACGTTATAATAACAATAGTCAAAAAATCATAGAGCGATTATATGAAAAATCATTGGGTAGAAAACCTTCTGAAAAAGAAGAGGAAATTTTGCTAGCGGTATTAGGCGACAAACCTGAACTTGAAGCTGTACAAGATGTTTTCTGGTCTACTTTGATTTTACCAGAATTTCAATTTATCGACTAGGCAAGAAAGAGCATAGGATTATAGTTTGATTAAAAAATGAAGAGCGATGGAAAAAGAAAACACACGTAGGGAATTTATTAAAAAAATGACAGCGGCAAGTTTAGCGGCTTCTGCGACGACAATTCCATTGGCTAGTTTTTTGAGTTCGTGTTCTACCTCGCAACCTAAGATTCCCTCAACAGCAGATACCGTTATTTTACTTTGGATGGCCGGTGGTATGGCACATACAGAAACTTTTGACCCCAAAGCCTATGTCCCGTATGAGAAAGGAGTGGAAAGTAAAAGAATACTCAGCACCTTCCCTAAAAAACCTACCATAGTTGATGGACTCGATTTTTCCGAAGGACTAGAGAATATAGGTAGTGTTATGGATAAAGGAGCAATCATACGTTCCTATAAATCCGCCGACTTGGGGCACATTTTACATACCCGCCATCAATACCATTGGCATACATGTTATGAACCACCACAATCGGTTCAGGCGCCACATCTCGGTGCTTGGATTGCAAAGGAATTGGGTCCGGCCAATCCTGTTATCCCGCCTTTTATATCTATGGGACAACGGTTTACGGTTGGGGAGGCCGAAGAACTAAAAGCCTTTCACTCAGCTGGGTTCTTAGGCACAGAATTTGGACCTTTTTTGATTCCAGACCCATCTGGCGGACTGGAAAGTGTTCGTCCACCTCAAGGGATGTCAATGAAGCGCTTTGAGGCTCGGTACAAATTGTATAAGGAGCTGGCCAACAAAAGCAAGGTCATGGAAGAAGGAAGCGATTATCAAAGAGAATCGCTAATGCGTTCTATGGAACAGTCCTACCGGTTGTTGAATTCCCCTGAAGCAAAAGTATTTGACTTGGGAGAAGAACCAAAAGAAGTTTACGATACCTATAATACAGGTCGCTTTGGACTTGGCTGTTTATTGGCCAAAAGACTAGCCCAAAACGGAGGGCGATTCATTAGTGTTTCCACAGAATACGAACCTTTTTTGGGTTGGGATACTCACGAAAACGGCCATAAGAGGGCTAAGAAAATGAAGGAATTGATTGATAGGCCCGTTGCTCAATTAATTAAAGATTTGGACGAAAGCGGCCATCTCGATAGAACCTTGGTCATCTTGGCCAGCGAATTCAGTCGTGATGCGATTATGGAAGGTAGACCCGGCGAAACAGTTAAAGACCAGGTGAACCAACCAGATATTATAGAAGACGAAAAATTCTATGGTATGCACCGCCATTTTACAGACGGTAGTTCTATTCTCATGTGGGGCGGCGGTATTGAAAAAGGATTGGTCTATGGAAAAACGGCGGATGAACGGCCATGCTCGTCTATAGAAAACCCTGTAGTGATTGACCAAGTGCACCAAACGATATATCATGCTTTGGGCATGCACCCTGAAACGCAATATACCATAGAAGGAAGACCATTTTATACCACACCTGATGGGCACGGAGAACCTATTCTGGATTTGTTTGGTAAGCCAATGACCAAAACGACTTAGCCCAATAATCAACAAAAGAAGAACAGTATTAAATTTCATTCAAGTCATGAAGACAACCAAAACCAGTCGCAGAACATTTATAGGTACTACAGCAAAGGCAACAGCTGGTATTTTCGTCGTACCCCATTTTAATATTAATAGTGCCAAACCTAAATTATCTGATGAAATCATTGGTCATGGCGATTTTAAATATAAAGTCCATAAGGAATGGGGAAACCTAGACCCAACTAAAACCCCAGTAAAAAATTGCCATGAAATGGTGATGGATTCTCAAGGAAGATTAATTATGGTGGGCGATGATATCCATAATAACATTTTGATTTATGACAAGTCAGGGAAGCTACTGGATAATTGGGGTATTCGGTACAAAGGCGGCCACGGGCTTTCCCTTTGGAATGATGGAGAAGAAGATTTTCTTTTTATCTGCGATACAGATGGCGCCATGCTAAAGACAACCTTGGACGGTAGGGAATTGATGATGATCGGGCATCCATCTGAATACGGTGCTTACCAAAAAGAAGATGCATTCAAACCAACGGAAACCGCGATAGCACCTAACGGCGATATTTATATTGCAGATGGATACGGGTCGCAATACATACTTCAGTTTAGCAAAGAAGGAGAATTCATTCGCAAAATAGGTAACGGACGTGGTACGGCTAACGACCAGTTCCAGACCGCGCATGGGGTCTGTATCGATGAAAGGGATAAAAACAATCCTTCTTTAATGATTACCTCTCGGGCGAGTAATTGTTTTAAACGTTTCACCTTAGATGGCAAATATGTGGAAGAAATTTCACTTCCCGGTGCTTTTGTCTGTCGTCCTGTGATTCATGGGCAGAACTTATTTGCTGGTGTATGTTGGTCTTCAAAAGTCGATTTTGAGGAAGGAAATATGGATACGCACCCTACCCGTACCAATCCCAATTCAGGTTTTGTAACCATTTTAGATGCAAACAACAAGGTCGTTTCAAACCCTGGCGGAACATCCCCGGAATACAAGAAGGGGCAATTGCAAAGAATGCTGCAGCAAGAAGCTATTTTCAACCATTGTCACGATGTTTGTATCGATGATGATGAGAATATGTATGTCTGTCAATGGAACGCCAATAAGACTTATCCCGTGAAGTTAGAGCGGGTTTGAACCTAGTTTTTAGGTGTAATCTGATGGTTTATTTAGTGCGTTTTATTCATTTACACAATTGAAACTGTTACCAATCATAAAATCAGCAGGAAAAATCCCCAACTTTAATTGAAAGAGTTCGTACGGAAGTTTAATGTAATGTGTTTTGGAGCAAGCTTGTGCTATAGGCTAAGAATAATCAGCCTAAAAGCTACAACGAATTAAATGAATATACAGATAAAAAAAGAGGAAGAACAATGCCAATACTAAAACGAACCGCCACGCAAACCTTTTACTTACTTTTTTCCTTATGTTTTGTGCTTCATGCGAAGCAAGAGAAGCAGCAAAACACATTCCGTATTGACACTCATATTCATTTGTACGATACCAATCGCGTAGGCAGTAGTGTGTTTCTGGATTCAATAAAACATAAGAAGATTTACCATCCGCATTTAGCACCTGAATTTCTGGAGGTTGCATCGCCTACTGGTGTAGCGTATGCCGTGGTCGTGGAAGCCAGTAAACGAAGGGAGGACAACTATTGGGTTATGGATATTGTAAACCAATCGGAGAATATGCTTGCCTTTATAGGAAACTTGGATCCCCGTGATAAATATTACTTAGAGGATTTGAAACGTCTCTCTCAAAACGAAAAATTCCGAGGGATTCGCATTCGTCCAAGCAAAACGATCGACCTTTCCGATGACAAGGTTATAGACCTCTTAGGAGAACTGGCCAAAAGAAAATTGGTACTGGAGCTTCAGGAAAATATTGGGCCAATAGTAGCGATTGAGAAAATAGCGCGAAAGTATCCGAATATGACTATTATTATTGACCATATGGCTGGGGGAAAATTTAAGAATGATGAAATTGTTCCAGCAAGTTGGAAGGAGCGACTTAAAAAACTAGCCGCTTTACCTAATATTTATGTTAAAATATCTATGCTATATACCCTTTCTGGCAAATCCCCCGCACCGGTCAGTTCCGAGTTTTATAGACCATTTATAGACCAGGTGGTAGATGTTTTAGGGCCAGATCGTGTTCTTTTTGGAAGTAACTGGACCCTTTCGGAAATGGGCGGTTCGTACGCAGATTTAGTAAAGGTTTACGATGACTATCTTGAGAAAAAAGAAGTGATGACTCCACAGCAATTTTATACCGATAATGGGATAAAAGCTTTTGGATTGGAAATAAAAAAATGATTGTTCAAATCGGAACTATTGTTGAAAATGATTAAAATTAAACTATTTCTACTTTTCCAATCCATATCCCGTTAAATCCGAACATGACGCAGAATCCTGGGTATTAAACCAGGTAGCTCGATTGTAGGCTAGCTTTTTTTAGGAGAAAATAATTTTTTTAGCTTCAACCACCGATGTGCTATCTCTATTGTTTGGCTATAAAAGACGGTTAGTTAAAAGGAAATAGATGTAATAAAAATCAATAGTTAAAAATAGAACTAGATTATTAATTAAGTTGGTATGAAAAACAGAACAGTAGTGGTGTTGATTGCTTTGATAGCAGGTTGTTATATTTCTTGCAAAGACACCAAGCAAGAAACCAAAGGAGGGTCTATCGTGGAAACCAAAGAAACCTTGCCGAACATCGTCTTTATACTTTCCGATGATCAGGCATGGACCGATTATGGTTTTATGGGACATGAACACATAGAGACACCCAATATTGATAAACTAGCCAAGGAGAGTGCTACGTTTACCCATGGCTATGTACCCACATCATTGTGTGCACCATCGTTGGCATCTATCATTACCGGGGTTTATCCCAGAGACCATATGGTCCTAGCAAATGATCGGGTATTACCGGGTGATGATAAAAATGGAAAACCGGCATGGGAGACACCTTGGAGAGCACAAAACTATGCTTCTGTTATAGAAAACTTCAAAAAATTGAATACGCTTCCAAAAATGCTTAAAGAAAAGGGATACCTCTCTTTTCAAACCGGAAAATGGTGGTTGGGCAACCATAAAAATGGTGGATTCGACGATGGGATGACACATGGCGACCCGGAAAGAGGTGGTAGGCACGGTGATTATGGTCTGGGAATTGGCCGGAAAGGAATGGATACCCTCAACAGCTATATCGATTTGGCCTTGGAGAAGAAAAAGCCATTTTTTATGTGGTACGCACCCTTTTTACCGCATGCGCCCCATAATCCGCCCGACAGTCTTTTGCAGAAATACCTACCCAAAGCGCCAACAGAACAAATAGCCAAATATTGGGCTATGTGCGAATGGTTTGATATTACTTGTGGGCAATTAGTGGATTACATCGAAGAGAAAGGACAAACCGAAAATACCTTGTTCGTTTACGTGTGTGATAATGGCTGGGTTCAAAACGAGGACAATCCTAGCTACGATCCAATTTCAAAACAATCGCCATATGATTACGGATTACGGACTCCAATTATGTTTAAATGGAAGGGAAAAATAACGCCTAAACTGGATGAGCAATCCCTAGTCAGCAGCCTAGATATGATACCCACGGTTTTGGATTTATTAGGAATGGCAATCCCGGAAGAACTTGATGGAATTAATGTATTGAACGAAAATCAGCTTCAAAAGCGAAAGGCTATTTTTGGGGAAATATATACGCACGATTTCAATACTGTTGATGAAAGTCTAAAATATAGAATAGCGATAACCGAACCATATAAGCTTATCGTTCCCAATGAAAAAAACAGGCCGAACGAACAAACTCAGTTATTCGATATTTATAAAGATCCATTTGAAGAGGTAGACTTGGCCGTAGAACATCCTGAAATTGTGGAAGATTTAATGAATCGTATTGAAAAGGAATGGAATGGAATACAGGTGAATTAAGCATACGGACAATGAAAAAGTCCAGTATGTTTTTAGTTATTCTGCTAAATATCATGATTCTGGCCTGACCGATTTTTTGAATAGAACAAAAATTGTTTTGTAAATTATATAATGGATACACAATGTATGGTTTTCATTGATAGATGTATGTGTTACCTGTAAAAAAAATTTAAAGTTGAGAGTTTTGGAAGGTATTAAATGTACTTATAATTCTATCGTTTCTGTGTATAGGGACATCAATCTGTCCCATTGACAAAATCTTTAAGGATTCTGATTATTCTCAATTAGTACCATTGATTTTTTGAAAGATTTTTATGTTGCCCTTGCCCATGCTGTTAAGGTTTCTTTGAAATAAGAAAAATAGTATAGGAAACAGTATAGTACAGGATACTTTTTTATGGAAACACTGCTATACTTGGTTTACCCTTGGTTTTCTATTTTTTAATGAGGAGATGAAAGGGATTAATCAAACCAAAATACCTTTCATGAAAAAATACGCATTAGTACTCATTTTAATAGTTTCATCTACTTGTTGTTTTGGACAGACCATAAATCCAAAAGAAGTAAAAAGTACCATGAAAAAAGTTGCGGATTGGCAGATCTTACACATCAATGACCAATATAGCCGCGATAAGCACCACCACCCCCTGCATTGGACAAAAGCAGCCCTTTATGTGGGCATGGTCAAGTGGGCCAAAATGGCAGATGACGACACCTATTATAATTGGCTTAAGGGTATTGGCAGACAAAATGAATGGCAACTACATGAACGAAAATATCATGCAGATGATCATGCGGTAGGTCGCATGTATGCCGAACTATATCGCAAGTATGGTGAAAAAGAAATCTTGGCCCCTACCATTAAGCAGTTTGATTTTATAATACATCATCCGGCCAACACAAAATTGAACTGGGACACGCCCTATCATCAAGACCGCTGGAATTGGTGCGATGCGCTGTTCATGTCTCCTCCTGTTTGGGCAAAGCTTTCGAATATTACAGGTGACCAAAAATACCTAGACTTCATGTTCGAGGAATATAAAGCTACTACTGATTTCCTATTTGACAAAGAGGAGCATCTGTTTTATCGAGACGAACGGTTTAAATCGAAGTTGGATAATGGAACGAAAATTTTCTGGGGACGTGGAAATGGATGGGTATATGCAGGTTTGGCGGATATAATATCCGAATTGAAACCAGGAACTAAGGAATATGATTATTTTTTGGATCTCTTCAAAAAAATGAGTGAACGACTTATCGAACTTCAGACACCAAAAGGACATTGGGCAATGAGTTTATTGGGCCAGGAATTTTATCCTACTCCAGAAACGAGCGGATCTTCCTTCTTTGTATATGGTTTGGCCTGGGGAATCAATAATGGAATATTAAAAGGAGCAAAATACACCAACGCGGTTGAAACGGGTTGGAGAGCCATGGCCAGTTATGTGAATGAAAATGGCATGTTGGGATATGTGCAGCCTATTGGTGCCGAACCCGGTGATGCTAGTATCGATAGGACCGAAGTATACGGCACCGGAGCATTTTTAAGCGCAGGATCGGAGATATATAAAATGGTTCAATGAAAATAAAACGATGTTTTAACAGATTGTTTTCACTTAAACTATGTATTAAACCAAGTAAATGAAAAGAAAGGAATTTATTCAACTCTCAACCCTTACAACTTTAGGTGTAACATTGCCTGTAACTACGTTGTTGAATTCTTGTGGGGATAACAAAACCGTTCCAGTACATTCCTTGGAGTTTAAAAATTTGACGGAGGAATTATTAAAAGATTGGTGCGATGGTATGATAAAGGTTCAGGTAATTGAACCTTCTAATCCTAAAGTACATGGCATGTTAACTTGTCCGGCTTGCGATACGGTTCATACACGCTGTTTTGATGCTGTTTATCCATTTCTATATATGGCCAAAGCGACCGGTGAACAAAAATATCTGGACGCGGGTATCGCCGTTTTTGAATGGAGTGAGAACGTTACCAGACCAGACGGAGCTTGGACCAACGAACTTAAGCCCAACTCGTGGGACGGAATTACCGCTTTTGGTGCAGTCTCCCTAGCAGAAGCTTTAAAATATCATGGAGATTTATTGGAAGATGAACGTCGCGAAAGATGGATGGTACGTTTACGAAAAGCTGCCGAGTTCACCTATATTAAATTTGATGCCATAGATACTACAAATGTAAATTATGGGGCATCCTGTATTTATGTATTTAATTTACTCGGAAGGGTGTTGAATGAACCTAAATACTTAAAACGAAGCAAAAAATTGGCTTCTGACATTAAAGCATACTTTACCGAAACCAACACCTTTTTGTTTGGGGAAATCAAGCCAACCGCGCATAAGCTAAGTCCCAAAGGATTACCTGGAATAGATCTTGGATATAATGTTGAAGAAACACTCAACAGTTTGGTATTATACGGTTTGCAGGAAAATGATGAGGACTTGTTACAGTTAGTGATGAAATCATTGAACACACATCTGGAGTTTATGCTGCCAGATGGTGGCTGGGACAATGGTTGGGGCACCCGAATGTTCAAGTGGAGTTATTGGGGAAGTCGCACCTGTGACGGCAGTCAACCTGCACTGGTTATGATGGCTGATCGAAACCCTGCTTTCGGTACCGCTGCGGTTCGGAATACAGAATTACTGAAACGTTGCACTGCCAATGGTCTATTGCATGGCGGACCGCATTACGTTTCTCATGGAATCAAACCCTGTATTCATCATACTTTTGAACATGTAAAACCCTTGGCAGGCTTATTGGAACATTGGGATAATCTTCCAGAAGTGAACACAACAACACCTTTGCCTAGGGCCATAGCCGATGGGATTACCTATTATAAAGAAATTGATACGGCACTTTTTGCACGGGGAGATTGGAGAGGTACCATCTCGGCTTACGATGCCGAATATCGAATTGAAGATGATTACCGTCAGGCAACTGGTGGTTCACTTTCATTATTATATCATACTAAAGTTGGACTGCTTTGCGCTGCAAGTATGGCGGTTTATAAGCTAGGCGAAATCTATAATCAGCAAGTTGCACCAGGCGAGGATATTGCCCTGACCCCACGCATTGAAACCTATAAAGACGATGTTTGGTATACAAACTTGTTTGATTTAGCAGCTACTTTCAATTCTTCCGACAACGAGGGAAAAATAGAAGTAACCGCTGAGGCTCAACTCAAGAACGAAGCTAGGGAAGTGGTTAAAAATACCGCATCTGACTTTGATATTACCTATACTTCTACAGCCGAAAAAATCCAGATTACGGCCAAGACCACGCAAGATATTAAGGAACGGACGGCCTTTGTTCTTCCTATCATTTCACCTACGGGCGAAACAGTAAACCAAGTCAATGTAAATGAAATGTCTATTCAAAAACCAGAAGGTGTAGTCTTGATTAAGGCAAGCGTACCTATTAAGATTAAGGATATGCCACGGAGCAGAACTTTTAATATGGTTCCCGGGGTAGAAGCTGTGCCCATAATGGCTTATTTTGAAAAGGATAGTCATGAGGTGACCATCAGCATTACAATTTCATGATAATAAAAAACTACTACATTAAAACGAATAGGAACAATGAATAATTCAAATCTTGTATTTCTACTGTTATGCACTTTACTCTTGAATTCATGTGATGAAAAAAAGAAAATAGCTAAAGTAATAGAAAACGCAAATCCCAATGTGCTATTTATCGCCGTGGATGATTTGAATACTATGCTGGGAGTGCTAGATGGTTATTTCGGTACAAAAACTCCCAATATTGACCGCTTGGCCTCTAAGGGTGTCCTTTTTTCCAACGCGCATTGTCAGGCTCCTTTATGCGGCCCATCAAGAGCCTCTTTAATGACCGGTTTGAGACCTTCTACAACAGGAATTTATGGGATGATCGATGATAATAAAATACGTTCGGAAAATCCGGCCACCAAAGATATCGTGATGCTTCCTGAGTATTTTAGGAATAACGGCTATCATACCATGGGCATTGGCAAGTTATTTCATGATCATGCCCCAGAAGGTGTTTTTGACGAGTCAGGTGGTAGGGAAAAAGGCTTTGGACCCTATCCAGAAGAACGTTTTGTTTGGGATGGCTATGGCACGTCAGACAGGAAAAATTATGGAAGAACCAGTACGGATTGGGGTGCTTTTCCAGAGGCCGATTCCCTAATGCCAGATCATCGATCCGTAGAATGGGCAAAAAAGCGTTTAGACAAAACGTATGACAAACCCTTTTTCATGGGTGTCGGTTTTCTGCGTGTTCATGTTCCCTTATACGTACCGCAGCGCTGGTTCGATATGCATCCTTTGGATAGTATAAAAACAATGCCTTATAGGGTCGATGATTTAAACGATGTTCCGCCAATCGCGTTACAAATTAATGACCTTCCTATGATGCCTACCACGGATTGGGCCATTAAAAGTGGGGAATGGCCAAAAATCATACAAGCCTACTTGGCCTGTATTAGTTATGTGGATTACGAAATAGGTAGGCTGTTGGATGCTCTCGAAAGTAGTGAACATGCTAACAATACGGTCATTGTATTATGGTCCGACCACGGATACCGTTTAGGGGAAAAAGGGACCTTTGCCAAGCATGCACTTTGGGACAAGGCAACCAATACGCCCTTATTATTTGCCGCACCTAATCTTCCAAAAGGTAAGGTCCTAGAGGAACCTGCAGAACTTCTTTCTATTTACCCTACGCTTTTGGAGCTATGCGGACTACCGGCTTATGATAGAAACGAAGGTAGAAGTTTAGTGCCTGTAATGTTGGGCCAGAAAGAAGCTGAAATGCCTGTTGCCATTACCACTTTTGGAATGAACAATCATACGGTTAAGACTAAACGGTATCGTTACATTCAGTATGAAGATGGCGGTGAAGAGTTTTATGACCATGCTAACGATTCAAATGAGTTTACGAACCAGGCCGAAAATCGGGAATATCAAAATGAAATCGCAGCATTAAAAAAGTGGCTTCCCAAGACCAACGCTATTTGGGACCCAAACTCGTCCTATACCTTTCAACCTTATTTTGTGGAGCATAAAGCCAGAACAAGCGGTGCGGACTTAAGCCCTGTAAAAGTAATTGGAGCACCACGCTAAAAACGCAGCGGCAGAATATTATGTTAAGTTGCAGATAGGTATTGTGGAATTAGTATGGTAGAAAATAGAGGCCAAGTAAAAGCGTTGATGGGTCATTAAAAGTATATTTAGAAAGATTTAACGTTGAAATTATACTTTGGTTTTATACCGGTTTGATTAGAAAGTAGTAATTTCTACAAGCTTTTATCAATTAGGTAATCAGTTGGCATTATGAAAATTACAAACACATTTTATGGTTTTGTGCTGGTGCTGGCCTTACAGTTTTTAACCTGCCATGTTCAGGCGCAAGAACCGGATGGGTTCAATAATATAAGCGGGAAACTTGCCACCTACGTGGAGAAAACACCGCCGGATAAAGTCTATTTGCAGACGGATAAGGACTTCTATGCCAACGGGGAAACAATTTGGTTCAAGACCTATGTATTGGACGGCGTTACCCATTTGGAAAGCTTGAAAAGTAAGGTCGTGTACGTGGAACTGCTCGATTCCGAAGACAAGATAATCGAGCAACGAAAATTATACACCGGTTTTAATGGAGCGGCCGGTGATATTATGCTGTCCAAAGATTTGGAAGAGGGTTCCTATCTGTTGCGCGCCTACACCAACTATATGCTCAACGATAGCGTCCCTACTTTCTTTCAAAAGGAAATCTCTGTTTGGAACCTGGATATAAACCCCGACAGCATATCGGAAAATGAACCTGAAGAACATAGCAGTAGGGCAGAAGCTCCTGCAAACCCTATAGCGGTAGTGGCAGAAGATAGACCCATAGTTCAATTTTTTCCTGAGGGCGGACATTTGGTCGACGGCCTTAAAAACGTTATGGGGCTAAAGATCACGGATGCAGCAGGATCGGGCATCGCATTGCGGGGCAATATAGTTGATGCGGAAGGTAGGCAAATAGCACCGTTCAGAAGCTTTGAATTCGGTCTGGCCTCCGTCAATTTTGAAGTTGAGGCCAATAGCGATTATTACGCCCAAATTGAAATCAACGGTGCCACGGAAAAATATCCACTCCCCAAACCGTTGACCAAGGGCTATGTGCTACAGCTTACGAACCATGGTGGGCATTTGGTGGTTCGGGTATCTACCAATATCCCAAATGGACTGAACGGAACCTTACTTTTGGGCCATCTTCGCGGTTCCTTGATTTTTAACCGTTTGGAGAAGAACGGTGCCGAAGGTAGCTATGTAATAAAGCTTTCAACGACTCAATTGGATGACGGGGTCGCACATTTTACCTTGTTCGCTCCCAACGGGGAACCTGTTTGTGAGCGGCTCACTTTTATAGAGAATCCAAAAAACAAGGTAAAACTATCCATTAAGACGGATAAGGCCAGCTATGGTTTTCGTGAACAGGTGACGTTGAACCTTGCCGTTGAGGATGACAAAGGCAAAGCTAAAGATGGTCGTTTTTCAATGAGCGTTAGTTCTCAAAATAGTCTGGAAAGCACAACTCCCACGATTAAAAGCTGGCTTTTGCTGAATTCCGATCTGGGCGGAACGGTCGAAAACCCGAACTACTTTTTTGAGGATGATTCCAAAGCGCGGGACTATGTGCTGGATTTGCTGATGCTTACCCACGGATGGCGGCGCTTTGTATGGAAGTCCTTGATGACCGAGGGAGTAAGCAAGGAAATGGAATTTCAACCTGAAAAAGGAATAATGATCAGCGGAAAGACAACCGACTTTGATAATCCATTCCAGCCGCTTAGGTCTGTGGTGACCCTGAACACCTTGGCAGGAAACGTATACCAAGAAAACATGTTGACAAATACGCAGGGCAAGTTCAGTTTTGGCCCTTTTATGTTGAGGGATACTGTAGCGGCCGTAGTAAAAGCGGAGCTGTTCGGTACAACCAAGAAAGGCACGGAAAAAATAGGGATACAATTGGATGGTGCTTTTCCCGAAGTAAAAGCCAATACTAGATTGAGGCCTAGTAAGGACAATAGCACTAGGTATATAGCAGAACCCTACCTGAGGGAGGCACACCGCAAACAGTTGAACGATTTCAAATACGACCCGAAGGCAATACGATTGGACGAAGCCGTGGTGAAGGCAAAAGTAAAAACGAGAAAGCAAGTTATCAATGAAAAGCTTAGCTCCAGAACTTTGTATGGGAATGCACGCCGTAGAATTATTCCCGATTCGTTAACGAACAATCTAATCGGAGGTGTTTTTGACCTTTTGGTAGGTGTTCCAGGAGTACAGGTCTTAGGATTTCCGCCAGAAGCAAGCGCCATTATTCGAAGTGCACTTGGCGCGCCGCTATATCTCCTTGATGGAGCAGAAGTAGGTCTGGCTTTTATTCAATATATACCTGCGACAGAAATTTTGTTCATGGATGTTCTAGTAGGTCCAGAAGCTGCTATTTATGGTGTACGTGGAGCGGGAGGAGTAATAGCCATATACACCAAAAGAGGGGAGGATTTTGATGATACCCCAGAAATCTCTCCTGGTGTCGCGAACTTCACTATACCCGGATTTTATAAGGCTAGGGAGTTCTTTTCACCAAACCATACCGTTAGCAAACCCAAACTAGGGAAACCGGATTACCGTATTACCTTGGATTGGAAGCCTGAAATTAATATTGACCAAATCCAGAATTCAAAACTTAATTTCTTTACAGGTGATACTTCCGGAACGTATGTGGTTCGAATCGAAGGCGTAACCGATGAAGGAAAACCGGTAAGCGCCCTACACACTTTTTATGTAGATGAAGATTCATCAGGTTTTTAAATAGGCCAAATAGCTATTTTTGGAAAGACCACTCCAACAAAAGGAAGTATATAAAGTCAGATTACGGTAACCGTACACACAATTTCAGTAGTATCGTTTTCAAAAAATGTTTGGATTGGTAACGCTTCCATTCCCGGCACCATATTGAATACCCGTTCTTTTTTTGTTTTTTTGATGGAAATGGGAACGTTTGCCTCAACCACAACCATTCCTGAATCTTTTTTGATCTCAATGCGATTTTCTGTGGCTTGGGTCACTTTTTCTCCACTTTTAGAGACGATAGGGAGCACTACCATGGGTTGATCGGTAATAAGCGTATCCGGTGGCCGCTTTGCGGTGATAACCGTTTTATCTTTTGAGAAATCATATTGAAGTTGGTAAGTACCGTGTTCTAGAAAATCACCTTCTCTGTCAGTCAAATGTGTCATGACCTGAAAGCGAATGCGTTCACCATCATCTGTAAACGCAACCTTGGCTCTAAGGTCAAACAAGTTGCTGAACCATTTGTCCTCTTTCGTAAGTTCTATTCTTAGGGTTAAGGGAATATCTTCGCCATCAGGTTGTGGTTGTTGGTTATTTACCTCGGCCAGAACATATTCTGCCATGCTAGCGATAAAGATTGGCCCAACCTTGTCATGCCAAAGAACAGCTAAGGCACCGCCTGTGGCGGCCTGAGAATATTTTTTTTTAAAAATAACATCGTTGGAGGATATGGTCGCTTTAAACGGACCACGAGCTGCCAACCAAACATCGAGCTCCGGGAAGTATTTTACACCATCGGCCAAACTTCTGGGCAGAGCCTTTTCTTTTGAAAGTCGGGGTAGTTTATCGGCATTGTCCAATACGAACGCCAAGGACTTTGCGTGTGCAAAGGTATGGTGAACACAAGGTTTTACGCCATGTGATCCATAATGCAATCCTCCTGCCAAAAGGCCGTTTACTGTACAGCGTTCCAATAGTTCGGTATTCAAAATAGCTGCAGTACCAAAGGCGGCGTTTCTGTCCGCCATAAGCGTAAAGGCAGGTTGGCAACCATCTGTTGTGCGGCTTCCCCAATAGCTCCATTTGTTCTGGCGTGTACCCCAACTATTGTCCCATGCCCCATCGGGTAGCATAAATTCTAGATGGCCTTCAAGGGATTCTGTTAATAATTGTAGTAAACCCTCATCCTGTTCCAAAACAGCATATTGTACCAAACCGTTTAAGGTTTCCTCTACGTTGTAACCCAAATCAACTGGAAGCAGCCCCTTTGCACTAGGTTTGTTTGCAGGCTTGTTTTCTCCGAACAACAATTTATTGGGCGAGGTTAGCCATTTGGGTACTTCCTTCGCCAGTTCTTTGCTGTGGGCAATATAGTCTTGTCTTTTAAACGTTCTACCTAAAAAATTTAGGGCATAGACCGCTGTAAACGCATAGTTGATGTGGCTATAATCAATAGTAAAATTTTCATGGATAAAGTCAGCTGCCTGTTGTAACCGTGCCGTCCATTTTCTCTTAATTTCTTCAGGTAGCACATGACCATGGTGGTGGAGGGCTTCCCCAAGTGCTATGGCTCCAAAAACGGTAATACCCTTCCAAGATTTTGGGTCGGGGATGACTGTCCAGCTTCCATCGGGCATGGATACGTTTTCCGACCATTGCATTACGTCTATTGCGGCATCTGTATACTTTTGTTCCCCAGTACTGTCCGCCATGTAGAGAAAGGGGTACACGGCATCCATACAGCGTCCATGTATTTTGTCGCAGGCGGGACAGTACAAGGCGCCGTGTAAGCTCAAATCTTCTGGATTGTTGATTTGTACCGCAATCATTCCGTCACACCATTTCTTTAGTAGGGCTGCAACTTGTTTTTCGTAGGTAGTGAGTTGAGCACTTTTATCTTTTTCGGTAGACCAGCAGCCGTACAAAGAAAACCCTAATGCAATACTTGCAAAACTGGATAATTGGACAAATTTTCTTCTTTTCATAGGTCAGGACTATTAGAGCGGGGCCATTTTATATTAGAGACGTTTTTCTTTCCTTATTCCATATAAAAAACCTCTTCCAAGGCAATGGATACAGGCGAGTTGTCCGGATTGGTTTCCATAAGGTCGGCCATAAAAGCCCACCACTTTTTAACGATAGGGTGGTTTGCCAAATCTTGGGAACTACCATCTCCTGATAGTTTTTGAAACGCAAATAGAGTGTGGGTCTCTTCGTCCAAAAAAATAGAATATTCGCTTATACCCGCCTCTTTGAGCAGTTGCTTCAATTCTGGCCATAATTGGGTATGCCTTTTGGCGTAGGCTTCCTTTTGGCCGGCATCCAGTTTCATTTTAAAGGCTAATCGTTGCATTTTCAAGTGTTTTTTATGGTTGGGGCAGCCCTTTTTAACTGTGATTTTTAGGAAAAATCAAGGTTTTTCTAGTGTCTTAAAATTTTCTACGCTTGCGTTTTCTCATTTTATTGGCTTGTGCATCTCCTTTGAATTTTTCTGTTACAGGATTCCATTCCAATGGTCTTCCCAATTCGTAGGCAATATTGGCAACATTGCAGATAGTGGCAGACCTATGGCCTGTTTCTACGCTACAAATAGGTTCTTTTCTGGTTCTGATGGCATCTAGCCAATTTTGATAGTGATTGCCTTGGTCCTTGAAAAGTTGCGCAGGGTCTCCGCCATTGGGCATAAGGATGTTGGCGGGAGTAGTTTCAAGAAAGCCCCTGCTTACGTCCATAGTACCTGCTGTTCCTATGAAGCGTACGGCCCATTTTCTGCCAAAATCCTCATGCACCATTTCAATTCCGTTTTCATAGAACATCTGCAAGCCCCGTACTGCTTTGCGGTCTTTTGGTGGAATGAAAGATACCGGGCCTGTTTTGTCCATTCCCAAACACCATTGCGCAATATCAAACATGTGGGTGCCCCAATCGGAAAGGATACCGCCTCCGGTTTCTTTAAAATCACGCCAAGCAGGATAGCTTTTGACCACTTCAGGGGCGATGGTATTGTGATAAGTAAGTAGGGGAGCGGGTCCACACCAAAGGTTCCAGTCCACACCTTTCGGTGTTGGTTCTGCGGGTAGGTCGTAGGCACGATACGGGTCTCCAACATTTACCAAGACTTTAGTAATGTCGCCCAACTTTCCGGTACTTACTATTTCTTGGGCTTTTTTAAACCGATCCCAGGAGCGTTGCATGCTGCCCACTTGCAGTACTTTATTGTATTTTTCTTTGGCGTCTACCATTTTTCTTCCATCATCTATGGTGTTGGTCATGGGTTTTTCACAGTAAACGTCCTTTCCTGCCTTCATAGCGTCCACAGACTGCATGGCGTGCCAATGGTCCGGGGTGGCAATAACTACTGCATCAATACCGTCTTGCTCCAAAAGCTCTTTGTAGTTCAAATAGGTCGTGACTCCTGTATATTTTGATACCTGTCTCTTTTCTGCATAAGCGTTCTCTATGACGCCTTTGAACCAATCCCGTTTGGCGGTCCAAACATCGCTTCCCGCCACTATTTGTGCATTTGTGTTGGAAACAAAACGTTCGCCTAGGATACCGCCTTGTTTGCCCAAGCCAATATAGCCTAGGTTAATTTTATCACTAGGTGCCACAAAACCTTGTCCCAAAACATGCCTAGGAATAATGGATATTAATCCTGCAGCCAGCGTTGTTTTTTTTATGAATGCTCTTCTAGAATTTTGCAACCCATTTTGCTCTTGGCCATCTTTATAGTTTTTCATTATACCGTATTTTTTGAAGGGATTGTTAGAAATCTTTTTTTAAAATAAGAATACCTAAGCAACTCTAATTTTGTGTTTATTTCAGGTTCAAAATGGTGAATTCTCTTTCAGTAGTTTTCGATTTTGTTAAATGCTCTGTTCTAGTTTTAATATTTCGCTACCCGCCAATAAAAAGGCGCCGGTACCAAAATTCTGCCAGCTATCCGCAGAGGCTGGTTGGGGGTCTGCGCCGATGTTCTGTACCCATCCTACCATGCCGTTTTCGTGCTGGCAAGCCATTAAGGCGTTCCATGCTTTGGTTACTGCTGGCGTATACTCGGCCTTGTCTAAAATTCCGTTGTTAACGCCCCAGGCCAGTGCATAGGTATAAAAACCACTACCGCTGACTTCGCCATGATCAAAAGATTCTGGGGAAAGCAAACTAGTGCGCCAAAGGCCATCTTGAGGTTGTATATTCTTAATTTTTGCCGCCATTTCTTTATAAAGATTGAGGTAAAAATCTCTGTGTTTGTAATCCTTGGGCATATCGTTCAATATAAGTGCAAGCCCACCAAGCACCCATCCATTGCCACGAGACCAAAATATTTTTTTACCGTTCTCTTCCTTTAAGTCATCTGCATTTCCTTTCCATTGATAACGCGTGTCCCTTGCAAAAAGATGCTCTTCTTTGTTATATAAAAGATTATAAGTCTCCATATAGTATTCATGCATGGTATCTAAATATTTTGAATCGCCTGTATGTTTTGAATAAAGTGTTAACATTGGCGGAGCCATAAACAATGCATCACACCACCACCAAAGAATACGTTTTGAATCATCTTTATCGATGCCATCCCTCCACTTGTTCGGTTCGTACAAATGTTTTTGAATAAAGGTCTCCGTTGGTTTTAAGTCCACATAATTCTTGCGTGTATCATTCATTTCCAAATAGAGATAGCCATAGGAAACGGTAACATCATCGGCATGATAAAATCGGTCATGGGTTTTCCATTGATTACGGTAGCCCAAATTTTTCAACGCAGCTAAAAAAATTTGGTTTTTAGTAGTAGCGTGAGCACGTGAAATTCCTACTTGGTAAGCGCCGTTGGTCCAATCTGTTGGAGAGACGGCAAAAATTGGATGTGCCTCTTGCCATTCCATGGCACGGATCATGGCTTTTTCGATACCTGTTTTATCTACTTGTTGTGCACTTATAAGGGTACTGTAGCTTAAGCCGCAAAATATAAAAAGTAAGCTAATTGCTCTTATTTTAGTGGTCATTTTCATTATGTTCTATTGTATATTGGTTCTATTTTCAAATCTTATAATACCACTGTACATCGTTTAAAGTTGCGTCTTATAAATTCAATATGATGTGTTCAAGAATATAAGAGTTACGATTTTTTCAGGTTTGAAACAAATATTCTTAATTGGTAACTAAAATACCATTCTAAAATCGTTAAGGTGTCCTGCACCGTCTTGTTATCTAACTTTTATTTACAGGATTATCGATTATCAGAAATTATAAAATGATTACTTTTTTTGAGTTTTAGCTCACTAGGAAAAAATACACTTTTGTGAAACATTTTATTTTCAAAAAGCACAAGACAGAACAGGATGCCTATCCATGGCAAATCCGATATTTTTGAATTAAACGTAAAATTCATATGAAAAGTAAGATTTCATTAAGTTTACTTATGCTAATTTTTGCCATAAGTACGGCACGTTCGGCAAAAACCAATGAAGTTATAAATCTGGTTTGCGAGTATCATACCAATCCCATCGGTATAGATATAGTAAAGCCGAGACTAAGCTGGCAAATAAAATCTGATGGGCAAAATGTGATGCAAACCGCCTATGAAATTCGGGTATCTGCAACAAAGAAAGACTTACAAAGAGGCACAAATTTAATCTGGTCATCCGGAAAGATAGAAAGCGATAAATCCTTAGATATCGTTTATGGTGGTCCCGCACTCAAATCAATGCAACGTGCATATTGGCAAGTACGTATATGGAACAACAAGGATAAGGCAACCGCTTGGAGCGCTCCTGCTTACTGGGAAACGGGTATTTTAGAACCAAACCTATGGTCGGCATCCTATATTGCCATGAACGATATTACCACGGAAAAGAAATCGCATCCTTCCCAATACTTCAGAAAGGAATTTCAAACGAACAAACCCATAAAATCGGCCCGAGTGTATGTGACTTCCTTGGGACTTTATGAGCTGCACTTGAACGGTAAAAAAGTGGGCAATGACCTTTTCACTCCAGGGTATACCACCTATAATCACAGACTTCAATATCAAACCTATGACGTAACCCGAATACTGCAAAAAAATAATGCAATAGGTGCGATAGTCGGAGACGGATGGTATCGTGGAAATATAGGTTGGAAAGGCGATTACGCTTTTTATGGGAAACAACTTGGTTTATTGGTTCAGTTAAAAGTTGATTACACAGATGGCACAAGTGAAACCATTATAAGTGACAGCGATTGGAAAGCTTCCTATGGGCCTATTTTGGAATCGGATATGTACAACGGCGAAAAGTACGACGCTCGACTTGAAATGAACGGCTGGAACGAATCCAATTTCGATGATAGTAAATGGACCCAAACGGAAATTTTGGAACATCGCAAGGACATATTAGTCGCCCCACAAGGAGTTCCTGTCAAAGCTATTGAAGAAATCAAACCAATTAAGCTCATTACCACTCCAAAAGGAGAGACAGTTTTGGATTTGGGACAAAACATTGCGGGTTGGGCACGTATGAAAGTAACAGGTAAGGCTGGCGAAAAAGTAACCTTGAAGTTTGCAGAGGTACTGGATAAAGATGGAAATTTCTATACCGTGAATCTGCGAGCGGCCGAGGCTACTGATAGCTATATTTTAAAGGGAGCCGGAGAAGAGGTGTTCGAACCCCGTTTTACCTCGCATGGTTTCCGATATATTCAGGTAATCAATTATCCCGGAGAGTTAAACCTGGATGCCATTACGGGAGTAGTGATTCATTCCGATATGGCGCCAACAGGTACCTTTACGACATCTGACCCTATGATCAACCAATTACAAAGCAACATTCAATGGGGTCAAAAAGATAATTTTTTAGATATTCCTACGGATTGCCCACAACGTGATGAACGCGCTGGTTGGACAGGCGATGCCCAAGTTTTTAGTATGACAGCTGCCTATAATTTTGATGTAGCGGCATTCTACACCAAGTGGCTAAAAGATTTGGCGCTGGACCAACATGAAAACGGGTTGGTGACCAATGTAGTTCCGGATATTCTTACCGGGGCGCAAGGTGTAGCGGCTATGGGAGGTGCCACCGGCTGGGCGGATGCCGCCGTAATTATGCCTTGGACAGTCTATCAATCTTACGGGGATAAACGCATTTTAGAAGAACAATATAGCAGTATGAAAGGCTGGGTAGACTATATGGCGAAGGAATCGGGAGAAGATTATTTGTGGAACAACAACAAACATTGGCATTGGGGCGATTGGTTGGCATTTGATGCGAATAACCCAGCGTATAACGGCTCTGTTACCGAAAAGGATTTAATAGCAACCGCCTACGCGTACTACTCAACTACCTTGTTGAGAAAGACTGCAAAGGTGCTTGGTAAAATTGAAGATGTCTCCTACTACGATTCCTTGGCCAAGAACATCAAGGAAGCCTTTGTAAAAGAATATATTACATCGAACGGAAGGTTGGTTTCCCACACCCAAACGGCATATGCGCTGGCACTTTCGTTTGACTTAATTCCAGAAGATCTTATTGAAAAGTCCGCCGATTACTTTGCGGAGGATGTAAAGAATTTCGGCCATCTTACAACCGGTTTTTTAGGAACGCCCCTTCTCTGTACTACCTTATCTAAAATAGGGCGTGATGATTTGGCCTTTATGTTATTAAATCGAAAAGAATTCCCTTCTTGGTTATATCCCATAACCATGGGGGCAACGACCATTTGGGAACGATGGGATACTCAAAAACCGGACGGGACCATTATTGAAGGTATGAACAGTTTTAACCATTATTCCTATGGCGCCGTTGGGGAATGGATGTACAATCATATTGGTGGTATACAGATCGACCCAGAAAATCCAGGGTATAAGCACATCCTGTTTCATCCACACCCGGGTGGCGACCTTACTTCTGCGAAGGCTGAATTTATTTCGCGTTATGGGCAGATAACTTCCAATTGGGAAATCAAGGATAATATGTTTCACTATGAAGTTGTGATTCCTGCCAATACAACTGCAACGATTACTTTACCAGAAGCAAAAATGACTACTATTTCAGTGAATGGCAGCGAGCCAAAATCTGATATACGACAGAAAATAAAACAAACCGATGCTGGGGTGCAATTGGATTTGGGCTCGGGGAGCTACCGGTTTACCTATCCTACCGAAAATTTATAGTGCTAAATACGGTAAGCAAAAAAAAGCCCTGATCTAAACTAAAAAGAATGAAGTGTAAGGAATTGTTTGTTTTAAACTTGATACTAGCAACGTTTTACTTTTGTCATGGTCAGGATGAAACCGATTATACCAAACAGGGGATAGGTTTGGCCCAGCAAAGTCTAGAACAAGATAACGCTTCTACAACTTGGGTCGATTTACTTAATAAAGACTATAGGGACTATTGGGAGGTCTTTATCGGGGTGCCCCACCATACGGTTAAAGGTGTTGGGCGTGTAGACCCTAGCAGTGATGGCAAAAAAGGAATTCCCCTGGGTTTGAACAAGGACCCAAAAGGGGTCTTTACGGTTAAACAAATAAACAACGAGAATATTTTATATGTTTCGGGAGAGATTTACGGGGCGTTTACGACCAAACAAGAATATGGGAACTATCACCTTAAAGTACAATTTAAATGGGGGGATAAAAAATGGGAACCTAGGTTGGATAGGAAAAGGGACAGTGGAATTCTCTACCATGGTGTAGGTGAGCATGGTGCTTTTTGGAATGCTTGGATGCAATCGCAAGAGTTTCAAGTCCAGCAAGGAGACATGGGCGATTACTATGCCTTGGCAAAAACGGCAATCGATATCCCTTCCTCAAAGAGAGAAGGAGAGAAACAATTCACTTACGACCGCGGAGGTGTCAAAAACAATTTTTCTAGCGTACATATCGGTCTTCAGGTGCATTGTAATAAGGGGTTTGACAATGAAAAACCGCACGGGGAATGGAACACACTGGAACTGGTGTCGTTTGGCGGAACAAGCCTTCACGTAGTAAACGGTAAGGTGGTGATGGCACTATATAATTCAAGGTATTTAGACCATACGGATACGATGTTGCCCTTGGTAAAGGGCAAGATACAGATACAGTCAGAGGCGGCGGCGGCTTACTATAAGAACATTCAAATTAGACCAATTACCGAAATCCCCGAGAAATTTAGCAGTCAGCTCTAACACCTTCAATTTAGACGAGACAATGTTACAGGGCCAGGATGTCCCAAGAACCTTTTTTATGGCCAACATCTTTTTGCCATTGAAGTAGATGGCGTGTTCCCTATACCAAGGTCACGGGCTCAGGGTATGGTATGAGGCTTGTTTTTTGAACTTTTGTGCTACTGAGCTTTTACGTTGGCCACATGAGCTTCTTCTTTTATGCGCTCTATAGGCCGTTTTCGCGAAGAAGATATACGGCTGTATACATTGTGCCTGCTACTATTTTAGACGTAGTACATTGTCTCTCTTGGATGGTATTTCTAATCATCTCGGAAAGTAAAAAGCCACCTTCATTTGCCTTTATTAAACCTTTTTCAATTGTAAAGCTATGTACTCCTGTCAAGTTGTTCCACAAGGCTATGCCAGACATATTGTCTTTCTTATAACCCATAAAAAGGCTACCTCGTATGTTTTCTCTATCCATTCACTGTTTGCTATATTCTTTTAAATGAAAGGAATTTTATCCATGGTAAAAAATAAAGAAGGATGTTCTGGCTCTTGAGCTGAAACTTCATTAGTTCATAAGGTTACTGACAGGAACAAAGTAATAACAGCTATCAACTTTTTTCTTTTAATACTCAAGGGTGGTTGGTTAAAAAATTATCGAAAAATGACTTAAAAGTAACATTTGGGATTCATCTGAATATCCCGTACTGTGCTGGCTGTAAGATGTTAGATTAGATAAAAGTGATATTGGATATAAATTGAAGTAGCTTGTATAAAACAACCGCAAACTATGCTGCTAAAATGTTTTCTCAGATATCTAATTACTGTTTTAGAAGGTCTTCATTATTTAGTTACCGTTAATTCAACAGTTTCGCTGGCCTTGAACCCAATCCTATGCGCTTGTGCTATTATGGTGGCTCCTCCTGAAAGTCGGAAGGGTTCTTGGTACACGGACCAAGCCTTTGGCGCAGTTTCATTTTTTGGAAGGATTTTATACCCTAAAGAAGCACCCTCAGTTTTTGAGCTAATTGTGATTTTTTCTTCAGAATAAGTAATGGTAGGATTGGAAGTTATAGGCTTGGTTTTTTTACCGTTCCATAATTTTGATATGAGTTCCTTTTCCGGAAGATTCGGTTCATCCCCTATGTCTAAAAGCCATCGGTCCATCTCTGTTCGTAATTCTTCCAGTTTTTTAGAGTGCTTGGGGTCCTTAGCTAAATTGTGAAGCTCAGAGGGGTCGGCAACGCAATCAAATAATTCCTCAGCGTCTTTACTGCTTCTAAACCATTGCACTTGTACTTCGTTTAATTCGCCTTGGTCACGCAAGCGCAATAATTCCTGCATGGTGGGAATTTTTTCTCGGTACTCCACAGGTAAATAATAGCCTTGGTTAGGTCTATAATTTCGGATGTATTTAAACCGTTTATCGCGCACCGCTCGAATGACATCGGTAAATCCATCAAAACGGTCTGCGGCGGCGTAAATATACTTTCGTTTTTCCGTCGCTTTATGTTCTCCTAAAAAAGCCTGCCCTTGCATATAATTGGGGGGATTTATCCCTGTAATGGAGAGAAGTGTTGGAGCAAAATCGACAAAGCTTGTTAGTTGTTCATCTTTGGTGCCAGCGTTTATTTTGCTTGGAAATCGGATGATCATAGGTGTATTCAAACCCGAATCATAAATCAATCTTTTCTCTCTCGGCAACGGTCCGCCATGGTCTCCATTAAAAACTATAATGGTACTTTCCAAAAGTCCATCGTCTTCCAATTGTTTTAGAACAGCACCAACTTGCTTATCCATTTCTGCGATATTGTTGTAGAGTTTCCACATGTCTCTTTGTACCACTTCGTTGTCCGGCAAATAGGGTGGAATGTTAAATTTTGTGTCTTTTGGTAGGTGTACCGGTGTTTCTTCTTCCGCCATGCGGTCTGCATCCCATGTGTACTCCCGATTGCCCAATTGATAATGTCTTGTTTCAATATTTCTATGACCGTAAGGCTCAAATAAACCAGATTCATGGGTATCCGTAAAATTCACAACAGAAAAGAAAGGTTGGTCTTTAGAGCGATTTCGCCAATGCGCATACGGACTACTTTCATCCCAAGCTGTTATGGGGGCTTTAAATTGATAATCTTCTTTGTAATTATTGGTGCAATAATAACCATTCATACGAAGTATTTCACTAACCATTCGAGTTTCTGGTGGCGGAACCGCTGCATATGAAGGTAAACCTGTAACCTCGGTATACGAAGTAGTTCGCATGTGATTTGCACCTATACTTGAAGGATACATTCCCGTTGTAATTGCTGCCCTACTGGGCGCGCAAACTCCCGAAGTAGAATACAAATTGGGATAGACCACGCCTTCTTTTGCCAAGCGACTCAAATTTGGAGTTACAATTGTTGAATCTCCAAAGGAAGGAATATACGATCCCATGTCTTCTGTGACCAACCATAAGATGTTGGGACGATTTGGTAATGCTATGGAAGATGAAATCTCCTCCACTTTAGCATTCTCGTTTTTTTTTGTTTGGCAACTTGTTGCAAAAATGGCTATTATAAATAGCTTTGTTACCAGTACTTTCCACTTTATTCTCGTTCCCATATTCATGTATTCTTAGTTAATAGCGTAATGTAAAATGCCTTTTTGTTCTTTTGGAGTATTCAGCTCCTTAGTACCGAACCGTAGTTTGGTTCCTTCCCCAATATACAAAATGACTTCTGAGTGATTCCCTTTGGTTATGTTACGTACAATCGCAAATCGACCCTTAAATTGAAGGTCTAATTTGCTGTTGGTATAGCTTGCTTCGGAACTATCTTGAGAAATGATATAGTCTGTGATGCGTTTGCCCTGTATTTTTGAGCTTACCTTGGCGCCCACTATTTTTTCACCATCCATTAATGGTTCTACAAGCTCAACACTTGAATTTGTTTTTGTAGAGGGTTCAAAAATCCCAATATATGGTCTTTGCCAAGCTTCGCCTTGTTGGCGTATCACCAGTACCTGTGTTTTTTTGTCTACATACCCGTTTTTGGCTTCACGGGTGGGTGGTGCCAAAGCTTTGGTATACTCACGTTGAATACCATTGGGAACAAATAGATGCATATACCGCTGGTCATATTCGATATCGAATCTAATCTTTATTGCTTTTGTGGTGGCGTCCGTAGTTTCCGTGTTTTCAAAATAACGCCAGCCCGGCGATTTCACCACATCGCCAATATCGCTCTGATAGCGATTGGTTTTCTTTAGGGATAGTTCGTTTTCGTTTAGATCGGTCATTAGCGTTTTATCACCGATATTATGGTAGATATAATCGTGGAATTTATTTAAATCAGTCGCTTTTGAACGGAACATATCAAAATAATAGCCTGTCGTTTCGCTAGTGCGTATTGCACTTAAGGTGCGTTGCTGGTCTACATCGTTCACGGAATCATTTAAAGTTTGGGTAACAAAACTAAAGTCTTCTGCTACTCCGTCTTCCAAATGTTTGGGTTCGGCAGCGCTATTTACCACGGTGTTTTGCCATACATTGGCTTTGCCCTTCCAAGAACCCGCGTCCAACCCGTGTGAAGTGCCGTTTACAACAACCGTATTGTTGCCCGCGTACAATCTAAAATAATGTTCGTGTAAGGGTATTTGACGCTCTGGGACGGTTGGCGGAAGTCCTGCATTCGGTGCCATTACATAACCTGCCCCATAGAGTTCCATACTTATGCCCGTTAGGTGGGAATGTACATAATGGGCACCGCCAATAATTCCGCTCAAGCCAAATAGTTCGTTGTTTTCTTTCACATAGTTACGCTGTAAAGCAACCCCCGCATGTTCAACGATTACGGTTTTTTTATTGAAATTTAATCCGTCATCCAATTTTTCAGGAATGGGTAGGCCCCAGAACAATTGTAAATGGTTATAATTGTCGAAAGGACTGGAAACCTCAATTTTTGGTCGGTATCCTACATCGGCAGCATACGCCTGATGCAAGGCCATTTGTGCTTTTTCCTTGATATCTGTAAACCTGCGTCTCTCAGCGATATGCAAGGCATAGCGGTAATTTTTAGCCGTAAAATCGTTGTTTCGTTTTGAATCGCCATAACGTACAAATCGCCTATCGGGATGCCGTAAATAATCATATAGAAAATTACCGTTAAAAATGTGTTTTGCGCTTACGGTTACTTCCATTTTCGGCTTTATTCTGTCTACAATATTCAACACCATTGAAATGATTGGCATAAAACCATAACTCAATGATTCGGGCCATAGGCCTTGTTCTGTAAACATGGGTAAAATGGTATTCTTAAAAGCGTTTTGATGCGCAGTACCCTTATCCCAAAAGATATCGAACAGACGCTCTCTTTCGGTATCGTCTTCTATACAAAGAATTCCGAACAACGCCCCTGGTGCGGTTAGGATGGGATGGTTTGAAACTATTTTTCCATGTATGTCTGGCTTACCATATTCTTGGAGCACATTACCAACCATATTTTTTAATGCCCGCTGTGCTTTATCATTATCAAAAGGAATGCGCCTTTTGGTAGTCTTGTCATAGACCGTGGCACCTTCTTTTTTAAGATAGGGAAATATAAAGTCGTAAGCCAACGCAAAGTGTGGATAGGTAGTTCTAGGGTCAAAAAAGGCATTGCCGCTTATGGTTGTTGTCTGGGCGGTTTTAGCGTAAATCGCTTCAATATAGACGGTAAGAATGTCCGCAGCAAACTGTGCATACTTTAACTCTTCTGTCAAGTAGTAGAGCATACCGGCTTCCGAAGCAAGTATTAAAATTTTATTATGTCCTTTAGCGAGCGGGGAAGCTAATGACTCCGTATTTTCACTATCATTTGTGGCAAAGGGAGGAATCGAGTCTAAAACGGACTTTGGATTACGTGCGTAGACATTTAATTTGGCATCTACCCTTTGGTGCAATTGGTCTACCATACTTTTTGCCCAATCGTATTTTTCTATGGTCTCTAAAAGCTGCGATCTTTCTTCGGGAGTTGTATAAATCACAGGATGTTTTAGCGACTGGGCCGACAAGAAGAATACTTGGATAAGGAACAAAAGCGTTAAACTAGATTTCATATTATTAATTACCGTTTTGTTTTTAAGAAGCAAAAAAATCATTTGTTGAACTCGATTTTGAGAAGGCCATTAGACCTTCTTAAAATTGTAAGTAGAACTAATCCTACTTTGATATCTCGACCCTTGGGTCGATTCCTTATCAGTAAGGAATGCGCTATTGGCCTCCCTTGTCTATTGACCTAAAAATCTGATATTTAGCCGATAGTATTTGATTTTTACACTATTGAAACACACTAAGATGTCCATTCTCAAATTCGGCATTAATCCGTGGTAAGGACATTCGCGCCAAGGACGATCGATTACCGATAAAATCTTCTTAAGGATTATCCTTATGGGGAAATCCAAAATGTTGAACTTACCGGTTTTAGTACAAGCTTACCCTTTGTAAACTGTTGTCCGTTTTCTTCCATATGGGAGATGTTCATTATTTTGGAAGTGGTTCCGTTATGGGGATTCCAATTGTTTAGATTTATTTTACCCTTTAAAATCACGTCCGTTTCAATTATCTCATCGCTAGAATTGGTAAAATAGTAGATGTGTTTGCCATCCTTTATTTTATGTATATATGAGAATTTACCCATATCGGTCAACAGTTGGGGTTCAGGCGAGAACTGCACATCCGAAACGATTTGGGTACCTATTGCCGCAGCAAGGGTTTTCTTGTTTGGGTTGGGGATAAACACCGCCTTTCCTCCATTATCATTTGTAACAGTTAGTTCTTTAGGCTCGTGGACCACGGAAGGGTCTATCCCAAAAATTTCCTTGATCAAATCTCTTACCTTTTCATCTTCGCCCATTTCCGAAGATTTAAAAGGGAGTTGCGTTGTTGAAATCACCAAACCGCCCTTCTTATAAAAATCCTTAATTTTATCTAAGGTTTTATAAGAAATTACATTGGCCCCGGACATAATTAAAACTTTATATTCTTGGCTGTTTTCCTTGTTGTTAAGCTTCAAACTTCCTTGTGCTATCCCATATTTTTCATCAAGGAAAAATTCTGGATGGATAAAGGTAAAATCTTGTCGAATATCGTTCGTCAACAAGCCACTAACATCTAGATAATCTGTTTCAGGCGACACAAAAAATCCTTGACGTGGATTATCGGGATCGTCAAAACGGTACCAGCCGGCCAATTCTTCAAAAGGATAGAAAACCCCAATATCTACCACACGTTTACCGCCTTGTAACAGCATACATGCCCTACCAACAAATTCGGAATAGGCTGGTAAAGCAGGGGCGATCTTTTCGCTGTAGGGTGAAACAAGGGGCGAAATGTAAACTTGTTCAGGATCGTACCATAGGCCATGTGGCACAACAAAATTAACGCCGCGCACGAATAGGTCCATTACCGAACGATAGAGCATCAATGAATCCATGGTATTTTCTTTATAGGCCCCATAAATTTCTGTGGAGACTACGGGCTTATCATAATAATCGGCAGCCGAACTGATTAATTTATGGCCGTCTTGCCCAAATTGATACCCAATAATCGCGTCCGTTAGTGGCATTGCAGTATGGCGAAAAAACTTAAAGATATCACCGTTCATATCTATCGGCGTTGGGTCATAATTCCCTGGAGGATGTCCCGTATCTTTAACACCATGGGCTTTTGCCCATTCCCCTACCAATTTTGGAAAGCCCTCAGCTAGTAATTCTGCTCTTGTCTTAAAAAAAGCGTTCCGTACCGATTGGGTCTCCGCTCCTATATCGTACCACAATGCAGGATAGTAGGGTTTAGGGTCATACCCATTAAGCTCCTTGAACTTTTCATTAAATAATCCCGTCCAAGTCTTTGGATGTTTCCAAAATCCTACATCGTCAAAAAAGGTAGTTTTAATCGTGTTGCCAAAATAGCTGCCAAAACGTTCGTAATATTTGTCATAGGTTAGCTTGATCATTTCCCGTACCGCCGTGGTATCTAGATAATCTACCACAGGAAAGGCTTTGTGATGGCTATCAACGAACATAGGAAAATACATGATTCTCCAATTTCCCGGAGGTACCTTCCAATTCAGCTTTCCGTTCGCAATATGAGAACTAAGGTCAATACGCTCAAGGCTTTCCATGTTCATGGCCACGGCAGAAAGTAATTTACCTTCTGGCAAAGAATCTACAAATTGTATTGGGCCTATAATTTCTTTCTCGACCTTATCAAGCCTTTTCATGGTATGCTGGGGAAAAAGCTCGCCGATTTTTCCCCCAGCCATTCCGGAGGGAAAATCATTATCGTCGTATAAAACCACTTGCATATCCAATTCCTCGGCATTGTTAAGAACATCTTGAAAACGCTTTAGGTATTCTTCAGAAAGAAATTTGGGTGTGGTGCCCGGTCTGCCATCCTTCTTTGGGGCCAAGGGCAACACACTTATTCCTGAAAAACCACCAAGTTCTCTGGCGTCTTTCATCTGTTTGCGAATGCCTTCCGTTGTCATTTCACCATTGATATGCCAAAAAGGCATCGGCTTGAATTCGTCGGGCGGATTCTTGAAACGGTCTTCAAAAGCGGAATTGGAACTGGTGCATCCCATTAGGAAGAAAACCATTACAATGCCTATTTGCAGTTGTATTCTCATAGAGGATTCCTTTGGTTTGGTTCAGAGCGTTACTTCCCAGCCTTTTGCATATTCTCTACCCCATAAACTCAAAGCTTTGATATCTAGCATCCTACCTGTTTTGGAGTCTATGTCAAAACCGTTTCCGATTCTGTAGGCGACATTGCCGAAATGGACCAAGGCCATACTTTTAGACGCGTCATCAATAGGTGCTTGAAGTGCTTCTTTACCTCTAATCGTCTCGAAAAAGTTCTGCACGTGCACCGTGGTCATTCCTCCGCCACCGCCTAGCTCGATACCACCTTCTTTTGTTTTTGCATTAACCTCCTTGACCAGATTACCACCCCTGTCGTAAAGTCTGTACAGGTCGCGATTCACGTAAACGCTGCCTTCGCTGCCGTAGATAATGGTACCTCGACCGCCCCCATAGGTATTGAAACCGTTTCTACTTTTACCATCCCAAGTTATTGTTGTATTATTATCAAAACTAAAGGTAGCTTCCATAGTATCGTACATTTCCCATCCGTCATTGACAAAGGCCGTTTTAGTACCATTGGCCTCTACATGATTGGGGAAATCTACCTGCAAGGCCCAACGTGCCACGTCCAATTCGTGCGTACCATTATTTCCTAATTCAGCTGTCCCATAATTCCACCCGTACCAATGCCAATTGTAGTTCCAAGTTTCGGAAGTATACTCTCGGCGAACGGCCGGCCCCTGAAATAATTCCCAGTCCAACCCAGCCGGAATAGGAGTAGATTTTTGTAACGGCACTTCGCCACGTTTGTTGCTAAAAAAGGCAAGGGCCTTGTATGGTGTACCGATAACGCCATTATGAATTTCTTTAATGATATCAATTGTGTGTTGTGCGGAGCGTTGTTGATTTCCCATTTGAACGACTCTGTCGTACTTCTTTTGTGCAGCAACCAACAATTCATTTTCGGCCATGTTATGGCTACAGGGCTTTTCTACATATACATGCTTGCCTTCTTTGAGCGCCATGATGGAACCAGGGGCATGCCAATGATCTGGAGTTAAATTAAAAAAAGCATCTACATCCTTATCTTCAAGTACTTTTCTAATATCGTTTTCAAGTCTTGGAGTGTAGCTCAATCGCGAAGCCATTTCTTTTGCGGCCTTTGTACGTTGACTTTCCATTACATCGCAGAGGTAGCGTAACTCTACATTGTTGGTCTTCATTTCAATGGGCGTATACATTGCACTAACACGGCGGCCCAAACCGGCAATAGCAACATGGATTCTATCATTTGCTCCTATTATTTTACGGTAACTCTTGGCCGATAGGCTGGCACTACCCAATAATGCACCGGTAGTTCCTAACGCGGTTTTTTGAATAAAACTTCTTCTAGATGTTTTCATTATGGTAATTCTTTAATTTTTATATTCTTGTAATACACTTTGTCACCATGATCTTGCAGGAGTATATTTCCTGTTCTGGCTTCACCAAAATTGGGCCAATCCTTGTATTTGCTTGCCGCTACTTGGTCTTTCCATTGGTCCCCCGCTCTGTTATATTTGACCACCAAGATACCATTGAGATAGTGTTCCACATCATCTCCGTTTACTATGATGCGCGCGCGGTTCCATTCATATTTATTAACTCTCTTGCTCGTAGATTCGTATGGGTTAAAGTTGTGCGCATTGGCCGTAATTAAATCATAAAGAGAGGCTAGCGTACGATTACCGTTAGTCCCCATTTTTGCATCTGGGTGCAATTTATCGTCTAGAATCTGATATTCACAACCGATGGACGACCCTTTTCCTTTGTTCAGTTCTGTGTCCACAAAATATTTGATTCCACTATTGGCACCTTCGGTTAGCTTGAAATCGGCTTCCAATTCAAAATTCCCATATTTTTTCATGGTAACAATATCGCCGCCATTCTCGGATTCGGCGCCACCGGAATCCGCCACTACCAATTCTCCGTTTTCTATGGACCAACCTTCCTCAGGAAAGCCAGTCAGTTTAGCACCCCTCCAGCCTGTAGTAGTTTTACCATCCCAAAGAAGTTCCCAACCCTCCGATTTTTCACGATCTGTTAGCGTATTCTTTAAATAGCTGTTTTGAACTATTTTAGTATCGGTAACTGTTTTGTGTTTATCTAGGTTTGTTGTAGCAATCTTGATGTTTTTAAATTTGACTTGACGGCCATTGAGTTTTTCAGGACATGCATGTACTTGCAAGCCTATAAATCCGGAGGCATCTACAGCATCAATCACGTCCGCTGTTTGAATACCGTTGATCCAGATTCGCAAACTATTTCCGATAGCCTCTACACGACACGTATTCCACTCGTTTAATTTAAAGGCGTTTTTAGCTTCGGGATTCCGCTCTAGGTTATAGATCCAACCTCTGCGCGCCTCGTCAAAAATTCCTCCGGACCATTTACGTGCAGATGGATCCATTTCCACTTGATACCCGTGCACCCTGCCATCTCTATATTCAGGCTTACTTTGAGCCCTGAACATTACGCCCGAGTTGGTTTCCTCCCCCAAATGTGCTTCGAAGGTGAGAATAAAATCGGAGTACGTTTCTTTGGTGCATAAAAAGGTGTTAGGAGTACCCGATTGATAGGTGCCAATGATAACGCCATCTTCAACGCTAAACGGGGCCGTACCATTTTTAATTTCCCAACCGTCAAGGTTTTTACCATTGAACAAAGGGGTAAAATCACTTTTTTCCGTAGTACAGGATATAGTGATTAAGCTAAAGCATAACATGCCGATAATAGAATTTTTCATTTGTAGTTATTGATAGTTTTGTTCTTAATTAATTCGAAAAAATAATTCAGCATTAGTTGTTAGTTGGATTTTCAACGTACCTCTGTAATATATGTTTAACATCGCCTACGGTTCCTCGTTGAAGACCTCCATTCGTAGCACCAGTAATCCAATACAATACCATGCCGGCATCCGAGCAATCCCATTTGCCTTTTTGAAAACGTACCACATCATCCACCTCTGCTATTTTTCCTTGTAGCCATACCCATTGAATTCGAGGGTCCGGATGGTTTTTGGCCCAATCCCATTCTGGGAGATTCACCTTTAAATTTATATTCTGATCTGGAATACGGACTTCCTCCACCCCAAAATCTAAAATTTGCTGCCACGTATAAAAATCTCCTGCATCATCGTTGGCTGGGTGATGTGTGACCACTTTTACATATTCATGTTTTTCTTTTGAACTAGCGTCTAGGGCAAGTCCTATGATGTCCGGCTCACCCGCTTCTACAATCCAAAGTGGATTTTTTTCGCTAGATGCATTTATGGCATTGGCTAAATCTTTAACGGTTTCTTCTTGTTGCCATTTTGCATCAAAAAAGGTAAGCCCATCAAAACCTCCCCATCTTCGGGCGGTGACATCACAAGCAGTTTGCATCATGGCATGGCGTTCTTTCTCGGCGGCCTCGGAAATTCTATCTACACGTACCAAGTCACAACTATGGGAGTAATGCACCAAGCGATTTTCTAGTCCGGCTGATTTTAATAAGGCAAGGGAAACCGCTGTACCTCCAAGGTCATCAGGGTCTGGTGAGTTGCCATCAGCTACAATAGCAATGCGGCCTACCGGTGGTTTAATGGTTGGTTCCGTTCTTGTAGTAAGCTGGTCCGAATTAGAAAATGGGGTGTTTTGCACTTCTTTTCCTTTGCCAACAGGAGCGAAAATAATACCGGACCAACGCCCTCTTGCCCATTCTTTGCCATCGGCACTTCCTATTATGGAAATGACGGTAATTTTATCGCCTTTTTCGAATTGCACATTCTCCCAAAGGGCATTAAAATCCCCCCCTTCTTCGAATACTCCCTTTGAAAGAGGTGGGGAGTAGTTTCCTAATTCTTCGTCATTAAGTAAAATAGTAAATACCGATTGCCCATCGCTTTCGCCCACGGCAACAAAAACCATATCATAATTGCCTTCTTTAAAATTGAATGTACTTATGGTTTTAGCTTCTTTTCGTTCATTAGGATTGACTGCTAACCATTTGCCGCCGGCATCTTTGTAAAAACCCGTTCCATCAATTTGAAAATCATCGACAGGAAGAGTTTTGTTCTCCAAAACGGATGCCGAAATTTGTTTAAAATACGATGCCAAGGGCCACATCGGAATTACTTTAGGCCCCTCTTCTTTTGGTATATAATTAGGGTCTTTGGTCAGTAAAAATTTATCAAATTCAAAGCCATCTTCCCGCATGCTGAATTGAATGTCATGAATACCGGGTTTAGGAATGTCCAAATAAATCTCTTTGGCAACACCGCAATGCACTTCTTTCGTTCGTTGCTTGCTTTCCCAAGTCCATTGATTTTTTCCTTCACACCATTGCATACGTTGGCCATGATCTGGCCACGCTCCGTTCAGTCCCACATGTATACCGTTATCTTCGCCACCGGTGCTGAAAGCCCGCACCCAGACATAATAGCGACCTGGATTATGTATTCTCACTTTGTAATGCAAAACACCCATTTTACCTGGGTTGTTGGAAAAATTTTCTCCACGAATAAGTGTATCGGCATGGGTTACCCTAGAGTCAGGTAATAGTTCAAGGTAGGTATTATTACTAGCGCCGGTTGAATGGGATGGGTCTTCATCAGGACCTATTACAGGAATTTCATGAGTCGTTGTCCTATACCATTGTCTAATTTCAGACTTACTTTGCTTATGAAAATATTCAGCTTCAACCGAAACCAAGCCGTCCTTTTCTAAAAACATATTATTTTTATCAATAGTTGCAACCGTCAACTCTGAGTTCTGGCCGTTTACTACCAAATAGGACACTGCTAACAGCGCAATAAGGGAGACTATTAACTTAGGTTTCATTTGTAAATGTTAATTCGTGTTTGAGCCATGATCCCTGCTGTTCTAAAATGAATTAATCACTAGTTTGATTTCATGTTTTCCCGGGTCCAATCGTACGGAACCAAAAGCAGCATTTACTTTTTTACCATTATGCATGAGTTCCTTTCCGGGTGCTGGCGCGATTTCAAATTCGGCCACCATATTTGCTGGAATCTCAATCGTGTATACTTGTAATCTTTGATTTTTAAACTCGTACTTTCCTTTAATGGTTCCCTTTATTGTCGGCACTTCAATACTGCTATTCTTTAAGTCGCTCATCTGTGGTTTTATGGCAGCAATACCAAAACCGGGAGTTTTAGGTTTAATTCCCCAAAGGCCACGTGGTATAGAATTAGCAGGTACAGCGCCCCAAGCATGGTTCCAATCTAGATTGTTCTTGTATTTTAAATCCCAAGCTTCTAATGTAATTGTTGAGCCGATACGAATCATATTATACCAACTTCGGTCGCTGGTATCGGTCAAAAGGTCCAAGGCATAATCTGCTGCTCCGGCATTATAAAGTCCATCCATCAAATATTGTGAGCCGTAAACACTACAGGCCATTCCGCGAGATTTAACGTGCTCTACAACAGATGTGATATGTTCTTCAGGAACCATATTAAAAGCTAGCGGCAGCATGTTGGCATGCAATGCGGCATGGTCTGTACCGATTCCATCTACGTAAACACCCCGTTCGGCATCGAATAGTTGTTCGTTGACCGCTTTTTTGGCTTTTAAGGCACGGAGTTTAAAATCCATCGCCTCCTGGGTTTTGCCCAATACTTCAGCAAACTCGGCCATGATGTTCATGTTTTGATAGTAAAATGCATTTACGACCGTATTGTAATCCTTGAAAACATAACCATCTCGTTCGCCTTTGTTAGTAGGGTCACCGCCCCAACCCGCAGATGGCCAGTCGACGATATCTCTAAACGTCTCTTTCATTTTCTTAGGAAAACCTAAATTTGCCATTAATTCAGGGGTCATCTTCGTAGAGGTTATCAACCCATCTTCATTGGCCAATTCGTAAAGCGTTTTATACTTCAGTTGCTCGTAGTATTTTTCAATTAATTCCGTATTACCGGTATACATATAATCTGCGTGGAACATTAAAGCTACATGTTGCTGCCACTCCGTTGGCCATGTGGGGTGTTCCATAAAGTATTCAATAGTTTGGCGTGCAATTGCATATTCGCGATCTGTTGTATAATGACTCAACTGGTTTAAATAGGCATCGGCCTCATAGGGAATTCGTTCTCGGTCACCGTCCACATAGAGACCGTTAAAGGTTGTAGCCTTAATCGAATATTTGCATAAATCCCAGACTTGATTTAGAATGTCATCTGAACTTGTAAAACTACTGGCATCCTCTTCCCAATAGCTGAAATGCGCCAGTTGTTTAAAATTGTCCGCTGTAATTTCTTCTTGCGCGCCTTCCACTTCTGCATACCTAAACGGCATTAAAACAGGAAATCCCTCGGGAAGTGGCAATGCCTTACCTGGCAAGGTGTTTCGCTTATCGACCTTTACAGGCAGCTGATATTCTGTTTGTCCTGGTTTAACGGGAACCTCTATTTCTTGATAACGTATATGACTCTTTTTAAAGGGTTCTCTATTGATATTCTCACCTTCTAACTGTTCACCAATTCTGAACGTCAAGGTATGTGCCGACTTTGCATTGTATGTAAAATCGATGGTGGCAAACGCAGATTTTCCAAAATCCATAAAATAAAAATCCCCTCTGTTTTCAAAAGCAATAGGTGCTATACGTTCCACATTAAAACTATTGGCGGTAGTGATAGTTTTTTCAGGGTTCCCCATCGTAAAGGCTTGCGACTCCGAGTATCGTGATAAACGGTTGTCTTGATCCCAAATACGGACTTTCCAATAATACGTTTTGCCTGGTTCTAGTATAGTTCCGGCATGTTCTATTTCAGAGGAAGCGTTCGTTCGTACTTGTTCACTATCCCAAACATCCCCGATATTATTGTTGTTGTTTTCTTCGGATGATGATACCAATAATTGATAGGCCGACTGTGAAACAGCACCGTCGGGAACAACCCAGCCGAACTCTGGCTTGGGGTCTATTATGGAAACGTCTTCTGTGTTCCGTATCCATTCTACAACCAAATCCATAGGCCCTTTGGAATAGGCATCTGAAAGTTCTAGAATCATTCGGTTTGTTTTTCCTCTGAATACACTCAGTTTATCAGAAAATTTAGAATCTTTCGCAAGGTTATTGATTTCTTTTGGGTCGTCTTTTAGGTTGTAAAGTTCCTCAATAGATTGGTCATTGACGTATCGAAAATATTTCCAGTTTTTTGTGCGTACACCCTCGCTTGGCGGAATGTTCTTGAATTCCCAAATGTGTTCGATAAAAGCGGTATCCCTTTGAATGGAGTTGGTCTCACCTGAAACCAATGGCACCAAACTTTTGCCTTGCCAGCCTTTTGGTTGCTGTAGGCCAGCCAAATCTAAAATCGTGGACGGCACATCAACATTCAATGCCATTTCACGGCTATCTTTTTGTTTCTTTAATCGTGGGTCGTAAACAATCAATGGCACCCTAACGGAATTATCATAGAGCAACCATTTGCCGGATAGTTGTCTCTCGCCTAGGAAATAGCCATTATCACCCATTAAAATAATTATGGTATTTTTCTCGAGTCCTTTTTGTTTAAGCTGTTCCCTGATTTTCGCAATCTCCCTGTCAATACCTGAAAGCATTCGATAATACCCTTTTACGCTGTGTTGGTATTTTTCGGGGGTATCATAACGCCAGTACCATCGCGTTCTATTAAAGCCTTCACGTACAATTTTAGGTTGTGCTTCAAAGTACTTGTCCTCACCTAGGTCTGGACCCGGCATGGTCATATTTTGTAATAAAGCATCGGACTCCGGTTGCCAAAAGTACTGGTCTTCCGCTGGGTCATGCGCATGTGGTGCGCTAAAACTCAAAGAGAGGCAAAAGGGTTCATTAGCGTTTGCATCAGCAATAAAATCCATCGCTTTTTGGCCTGTGTATCGGGTCAAGTGAACTGTATCTTTTCCTAGTGTTTTGTAGTAATAACCACGTCTGTCTTTGTATTGGTTGTTACGGTCATAGGATTCGTATTCGTCGAACTGTTTTTCCAAATCATCATAGCGAACGCCATATTTGCCATAAAACCCAGTTCTGTATCCGTTATTCTTTAAGATTGTAGGATAGGAATTTGCCATATATGACTCTCTAATGGTCCCGGTCTGAAAGTTGAAATTATGTTTCCGTTCATAGAGTCCTGTCAAAATAGTCGCCCTACTTGCGGCACAGATGGGTGTAGTCACCATTGCATTTTCAAAATAGGTTCCTTCTTCCGCTAATTTATCCATTTCAGGAGTGGAAATGAGGTCGTTACCTGCATAACCAAGAGCGCTATAGCGCTGATCATCTGTTAAGATAAAGATGATGTTGGGTTTTTGAGTTTGTTTTTTTTGAGCTTTTATAGGAAGTATATAAACACAAAAAAGTACTATTAATAAAACTCTCATTCTTATATATGTGTGTTAGTTGATAGGTTGTTACATGTGCGCCTTTTTATTCCTTAAAATGAAGGTAGAAGCAAATCGAAACAGTCGTATTCAAACTTAGGTTTTAGCTCTAAATAAGCCATCCTGTGCTGTCCTGAAAACCTTGGCTAATAGGTAATTTAGTACAGTATAAGGCCAGTAAATACACAATAGATAATTCTGGATAATGCTTGCAACTTTAAGCTTTAGTAGATAAGCTTTTTAATACAGCTACTATATCTAAAGGTTTCATTCGTTCGGTATAGTTTGCCTCTACATGAGCGGCTTCAATTATTTGATTTGAATTGACAATGAAAGTGGCAGGAACGGGCAGCGTTTTAAACCCGTTACCATTTAAAAGTGCTAGATCGCGTCGCTGATGGTAATCATCCCCTGGGTCAAATTGGAGGTTGTATAGTTTTATCACCTTTTGGTCAACATCACTTAGCACTTCAAAGGATAGATTATTCTTTTCCTTTGCTGTTAGTGCATCATCTGGTTTTTGTGGACTGATGGCTATCACCGATGCCCCTAGCGAACTAATTTGTGGTAAAAACGCCTCTATTTCTTTTAGGTCTAGATTACAGATCGGACACCACTCGCCTCGGTAAAACTTAATAATAACAATTCCAGACCCTAACACTTCGGAAAGCGATACTTCTTTACTTAAGGCATTTGTTAAAGTGAAATCTGGTGCTCGTTCACCAACGGAAAGGCCTTTTACTTTAGAAGCATTTGCTATCACTAATTTTTGAAATTCCTGTAAATTATTTAATTCCATCGTCTTAACTATTAAAATACGTTAAATTTTCTAGGGTATCAGTCCATTCTTATTGTTTGCTATTGCATTGTAAAGTATTAATATATAGTACTTTATGTTACATCTTAGATATTTATTCTCTCACGGAAACAATATTTTTTTCTGTGACTTCGTACGATTTATGACCTGTAGCGCCAGTACCTAAGATCGCATGTCTTTTCGTAGGTATTTTTGAACGGTGTTTTTTAATTACATCGATATAGTCTGGATTCTCGATTTCATTGTACCACTCATTTGTATCTTTATTGTGGTCGTAAAACTCTTCGGTACCATCGTTATATTGAATAAAACGATACTGTTCCGAGACTATGGCGTAATTACCAGGACCAAAGCTGGTTCTGGCGTAATGTGGCCAGCTCACATCCTCCTCTTGCAACAAAGGAACTAGCGAATTCCCTTCATGTTTTGAATCAGGTTCCAGGCTACTCAGTTCAAGTAGGGTGGGATAAATATCTAAAAGTTGAACCGGTTTATGAGATACTTTACCTTCTGGGATACCCGGACCCATAATGATCATGGGTACCCGTGTTCCGTCTTCCCATAAACTTCTTTTTGCGTGCCTTTCTTTTTCTCCGATATGAAATCCATGGTCACTGAATAAAATGACATAGGTGTTATTACCATAGTCTCCGTTGTCCAAAGCTTTTATAACCCTACCCACTTGTTCGTCTACAAAACTCACGCAGGCCAAATAGGACTGCACTAGTGGTTTCCACTCTTCATTTTCAGTTACCCATTTATGGGTTGGAGAAACATGTTTTTCCCGGGTAATAGCTATGCCATACCTAGAAATATCTTCTAGGTCATTAGAAATCGTCTTAGGTAATTCCAAAGTTTCCAAAGGGTACATGTCAAACCATTTTTGGGGAGCAAATTGGGGGACGTGCGGTCTATAGAAACCGACGCCCATCCAGAAGGGTTGCTCTTGTTTTTGTGCTAGTTTTTCTTCTGCCCAAGTAGCGATTTTATAATCGGGCATTTGCTCGTCTTGTTGTGGGTACACGCCCCAATCCCATAAGGGATGACCAGGGTACGAACTTATTTTTTTATCGGGCATGGGGCCGAACCCTCCAAATTGACCTGCGTAATTAGGGATATGTGTTTCATTAATACCCTTTCCGTTATGAAGGAGTTTTCCGGCGGCAAATATGGTATACCCTTCTTGTTGAAAGCGTTTGGGCATAACGGTATTCTTTAGAGCTACCGGTGATTCCTTAATATCGGGATTTAAAAAGTAAATACCTGAAGTGCTGGGGTAGAGTGAAGTCATTAAACTGGCACGACTTGGATTACAGACCGGAGCTTGACATTGCGCATTACTAAAGAGGACGCCACGCCGGGCTAGTTTGTCTATGTTGGGCGTTTTGGCTTGTGGATGGCCACCTAAAACGCCTATCCAATCGTTAAGATCGTCTACGGCAATAAGCAGTACATTTGGTTTCTCAATTTCTTTTGGCTTTTCTGTTTTCTTGTTTGTATTACAGCCACATAATAAAAACAAAAAAGCAAAAATATTAATAATTGATCCTCTTTTTCCCATTATAACTTTCTAAAGAATTAACGCTACTTATATGAAACTTAGCTAAGCCCATACACTTTTTAAATTACTAAAAAGTATCAATAATAGGCTTCCTCAAAACTTCTTCAATACTACTAAATATAATATTTGAAGAGCCATATGGGATAAACAAGCATCTATAGCCTAAGTAAGGGTTAAACCCCTATATGTGTTCAGGACTTTTTGGTTTAGGTTTTGTTCCAAAATAAAATTAATAGCCCGTAATCTCTTTCAGTTTTTTGAAAAAAGCTTTCTTTCTAGGTGCATTAATGCTCCAATCTACTGGAACACTTTGGTAACCATCCTCAAAATTTTCCCCTTTCATACGGTAATCAAAATAACCCCAGGATGTGTAGGATTTAATAGCAGCCTTGAAATTGTAGTTTTCATCATCAAAATTAAAGTGGTCGTCTTCATTGAACAAAATGGGTTGATTTGAAAAACCAGTAACATTTTTGGTTTTTTCTACCATTTGTGTAATACCCTCAGGTTTATGAACACCATTTCCATGAATTAAAATATAGTCGGAAATCGCTAAGACATTTTCTTGGGGAATAACTCCTCCGCCATAACTTGTGGTTACCAATAGTTTTTCCTCGCTTAAATTTTTCACACGTTTGATTAGTTCATGCACACGTGGCTGTTTAAGAATAGGGTGGTCATAAGGTCCGTTACATTCATTGTTGATTTCAATAAGAAGATTTTTATACCCTTTTTCTACAATCCATGCCGTTATGGTATCGGTTGCTTTCAGCACTGCTTTTTCGTCTTCTAGATACTGGTCCTGTCCAAAATAGAAATAGCCCAAAATAACAACCATCCCTAGTTCATCTGCCTTATTTAAAATCTTTTCTAGTCGTTGCATGTAGGCCGTTCTAAGGTTTCCTTTTTCATCAAAGGTAGAATTGACCCAAGCCTTGTTTCCATAACCCATAGGGCTTCCGCCTTGTAAGTTTAATGAAAATGCCAGCAACCCATGCTTGTACCATTCTTCCATGGCGCCAACAAATTCATCGGTATTTCTATCCGCATCCCATTTTTGAGTATCGGGATACTTAAATTTTTCAACAGTTTCCGGGTTAAGGTCGTCAAATATACCTTGAACCATACGCGAGTTCATTAACAAACCTTCGATTTTATTGCCTTCCCAAATCTGTCCCTTGTATGTCAGTTCACCATTAATGTAGAATTGGTTTTCCTGTATGGAAATTTCTGTATTCTGATGTGATTGGGGATATAGCGTGATGCAAAAAAGAGTGATAAATAACATCAAGGTTGGGGTCAATACTTTTGTTCTAGCCATCGTCAGAATATCTTATTGAAGCACAAGTAAATAAAAACAGTTATATCCCATATCCAGTACTAAGCTGCTACTAAAAAAGATTGGCAACCCAAACAACCTTTGCAGGCAGGTTACAACAGGATGCTACTACTAGTTAAAGGTTGTAATATTATGCATGAAGCGTAGTTAACTTCAGTTGAGTTAGTTTAGATTATAAAGGGATGCATAATTAAATATTCATCCCTTTTTTCAAATGCTTAATTCACATCTTTCCAACTTCTACTTTTACCTGATTCGATAACTGCTTCACATACTTTTTGTGTTACCAAAGCTTCTTCGAAAGTAGGTGAACATGGTTCACCAGTCTCTAAACTTTTAAGAAAATCTGCGACCTGGTGTACAAAAGAATGTTCGTAACCTATACTTAGTCCAGGCACCCACCATTTGTCCATGTAGGGCTGGTCGCCATCGGTAACATGTATAGAGCGCCATCCGCGTACTATGGAGTCATCACCATGGTCAAAATATTCAAGACGGTTTAAGTCGTGCAGATCCCAGCGGATAGATGCATGTTCCCCATTGATTTCAAACGTGTATAGTGCCTTGTGTCCACGAGCATATCGGGTAGACTCAAAAAGTCCCAGAGATCCGTTGTTGAAATGACAATGGAAAATACAGGCATCATCAATATCCACTTTTTGTACTTTTCCACTGGCTTGGTGTACACGTTCTTTAATAAACGTCTCGGTTAATGCAGAAACATCTTTGATGTTCCCATTTAGCCATAATGCGGTATCGATACAATGGGCTAACAAATCACCTGTTACACCTGAGCCAGATGCAGCGGCATCTAGACGCCACAGTCCTTCTCCTCCTTGCGGTAGTTCGGGACTAATAGTCCAGTCTTGTAGAAAATTGGCACGGTAATGAAATATACGGCCTAGTTTTCCAGAGTCAATAATCTGCTTGGCCAACGTTACGGCCGGTATGCGACGATAGTTGTACCAAACCGTATTTTTTACACCGGTTTTTTTTATAGCTTTCACCATATCTTCTCCCTCTTTCAACGTACGTGAAAGGGGTTTTTCGCATAGAATCATTTTTCCAGCGTTTGCAGCTGCAATAGCTATTTCTGCATGCATATTGTTTGGTGTGCAGATGTCAACGGCATCAATATCATCCCGGGCAATAAGGGTTTTCCAATCGGTTTCCCAAGATTCATAACCCCATTGCTCAGCGAAGGCCTTTACCGTACTTTCGGTTCGGGAACAGGCTGCTTTAAGTATAGGCCGATATTCCAAGTCCGGAAAAAAATTAGAAACACGGTTGTAGCCATTGGAATGTGTTCTTCCCATAAATCCACATCCTATCAATCCAATCCTAAGTTCTTTTTTATTTGCCATAATTTTATTGGTTTTAGAGTTTTTTGAGAATTACCGATATTAGCTGCGGTAATTCCTTAATTTTTATATTGTGGCCTAGCTCCAACCATGCTGCTCTCGTACTTTGATCATAGTAGCTAAGATATCGTTCCATGTTTGCTGCTTTGTCAATACAGCATTGTCGAACATGCATCCATCCCAGCAAATATGTTCAAATGCCTTTGTTGGTAAACCATTTTCATCACGTAACCAGAAGCCTGCATCATTGGCCACATCTAATTTTCCGTTAGGGTCCGTTGCTAAGCAATGTCTTCCCGTTTTATCGTGTGATCCGGTGCCATGTACGGTACCGTCATTTTGGGCCACATGAAAATCGATGGTCCATGGACGAAGGGCAGCAGTCACCTTTTTAAGGGCAGCGGTCAACGTTTCACGATCGTTCCAATCAAAATTTTCTGGAAGTATGCGATCTTGAGGTGCATTGTAGCCCAATAGATAAAGTAAGGTATGAGACATATCTGCCTGAAAACCGATGTTAGGTCGATCTACCGCTTCAAGCGTATCTACCATGGCGCGCCAACTGTGCATACCGCCCCAGCAAATTTCGCCTTCTGCGGCCAATTTTTCATCATAATCTGCCGCCACATCACAGGCTTCTCTGAAGGTTTGGGCGATCAATTTGGTATTGTTAACAGGGTCTTTTGACCATTCTTCCGGGCTAGATGCACTGTCTATTCGTATGACACCATACGTTCGGATACCGTGTTCCCGTAGTACTTTTCCGAAACGGCAGGATTTCTTAACCATTTCAACAAAGGTCTTGCGGTCTTCCGAACTGCCTAAAGTTGGCCCTCCCCAAATTGGGGCTACCAAACTACCTACATTTAAACCGTAGCCAGCAATCTTGTCCGCAATTTTCTTGATTTCATCTTCTGAGCTATCAATGTTTATATGGGGATCTAAAAGTCCTAGGTCAACCCCATCGAATTTAACCCCGTTTACATTTGCCGCCGCAGTCATTTCGAGCATTTTATCAAAAGAAATAGGAGGTTGGGAGTCAGGCCCTTTTCCTACGATTCCAGGCCACGTTGCGTTGTGTAATTTTGGAAAACTATTGGTTTGCATACTACTGTGATTTTAGGAAAATGAGTTCAAAAAAATATTTTGCACTCATTTTCTGAGTTATTATTCGTTTTATTAAAGCTGAAGATCAGGATTTTCAGGGCCGAAATGTTTTAACATGACAATAGGGTCCGTACTACTATGGTTTACAATTACTACGCCTTCTTTGGCAGCCTTTTCGGTTACAAAATACTCATCATGTGTTAACTGACCGTACCGTATCAAGGATGGCGTTTCAATATCCCAGACACCCATTTTACCATGTCCCTGCATCATGATCATACCGTAACATGCACTATCCTTTATGGTAACCGTTTGACCAGGTAGTACCGTTAGTTCTTTAGCACTAAAGGCATCGGAACGGTAACAGATCCATTTGTCGATATAACCCTTTGCTTCCATTTGACTCCTAGGTTCTACATCAACCGGGTTCATAAAGCGTGTCTCCAACATATTCGGATCGGTATTTAAGTCCCAATCAATGACTTCCATTAACTGGTCAAAGTCGCCCATTCGGTCTTCAGGGGTGCCGTTCCATAGTAAGTTTTCCGGTATGATCGCTTCGTTTACCAAAGACTGGTACATCGCAAAAACGTCGGATGCTTTTTGAGGCTCGTAGGTACACATACTACCTGGTGCATGAAGCATACCTGGCGGAACGTCCCATCCTGTTCCAGGCTCTAACCTAAAAGCAGATGAAAAGTTGGTTATTTTATTATCTCCTTTTGTAAAGTTTTTCAAACATTCTTTAATCTGTTCTTTGGTGGTACCTGGGGTAATACCAAAAAAAGTATAGGGAAAATCGCCCCCATGATTATTTACCTGTGGTGGAAAATAGTAGGCTTCCGGTTTTCCTTTTTGTCCTATTTTGGCTGCATGTTCATCGTTATGATGGATATGATGAGGTAGCGGTCCCATATTGTCAAAAAATTTGGAATACATTGGCCAGCTTTGGTATTCATTCCATAGTCTGTCTCCAATGATTTTGCCCTTGAGTTCATCTATAACGTCCTTTAGAAGTATTTGCACTTCTTTACCGCCATCTTCCAAGACAACTGGACTAAGACCTTCGTTCTTGCCAGTTAAAGGGCCGTTTTCTGCAGGCGTTGTGGAGGAAAACCATCGTTCGTCTATTCCTCCGCGTTCACCTCCTAGAACATAATAATCGTCTGGATGTAGCTTAATACGCCTTCCCGGTACGCAAAAAGATCGTGGTACCCATGTGGGTGCAAGTCTCAAGATACCTTTACCCTGATCTATGGCTTTTTCTGCAAGTGTTTTTCCCATTGTATTCGTTGTTTTTTATATCCATTAGGTTCACATCTACCTTCTTTTAACTAAGATTTTTGATACTGCCCCACTTGGGATACTAGTTATTGTTTATCGTTTTACTGTTTTATTTAGTTTGTATTCTTTTCTTACCCTGCATTTAACTTTCTTCTTTAAAACATTCAGAAAATTATCTAGTTAAATTACTATCAAAAGTTTTTCATCTTGTTTTTTTCCGATACCTCCAATTCTAATCTATAGGTTCTTTTCTCTCCGGGTTCCAATAAGATCAAGGTGTTTTTTTCTCTAGCATTGGACTGGCCTATCGGTGGATTGGTCGCTGGTTCTAGGGCAGTTACATATTCATTTTTTCCCCAGTGTTGCCAGTTGATCAACCAAGGCAGCTGCTTTTTAGGAAAATTCAAAAACACTCCTAGCTTAAGATCTGCGTTGTAGATGCCACATTGGGCTTTTCCATGTTCATCGGCATCTATATCTATAAAGGCAACATCTTCTCCTGTTCCGGAATGGGCAGCTAAAATATCCGGACACGTTTTGAAATCAGTACCCTCTTTAAAAATTTTTGCAGGAGAATCTGGTGTTGGTGAATTCCAGTTGCCTTGCCAGATTAATTTGGAACCTTTATCTACCAAAGGCCAACCGAAGTTGATATGGTAAAGTAGCATATGTGGACTAACTGTATTGCTGCGATTTACTACTTCATCAATAATCATAATTTTTGATTCGCCCAATTTTCCGGAAATCGTTCGCTTAAGTTCTAAAGCCGGTCCAAAAACTTGCGTCTCCTTTATGATGCCCGTAATACTCATTTCCAGTTTTCCATTCTCCGGATCGGGTTGAATAATAGATATAATCTCCGCAGGTGTATTGCTTATTAGACCGTGCAGGCCACGTTCTCCATATTCGTCACTTTCGGGACCGCCTACATGGGAAAGTCCGCAGGTAGTTAAAAGTCCTCCGCCGAAATTACGTAGCCAACCCATACCTTTGGAAAAACGATCAGGTGCGGTAACGCCAGAATTACTAAGCCAAGCTATGCTATGTTGGTTGTAAAATGCATCGGCAATATCCATTGCGCGATCTATAACGACCTTGTAGCGAAGACCGGAACCTGTATTGATCCAAGCAATACGCGTTCCACGCCCTAGACCATTGTCCAAAACCGCCGTTTCGATACCGCCAATTTGGGCTGTGTTCGAAATTTTGTTTATACTTTTTTGTATAGCATCCGTATTGGTCATAAAAACTAAATAGCTTGTTTTTTTATCATGTTATGAATAAACGTCAAGGCTTTTTCTGCCATATCCCAAGGTTGTGCGAACTCTCGCCATACATTAGTGGAATTTGCAAAGTCTACATCATTACGCGTGAAACCTTCAATAGTAAACCATCGGTCAGAGTTAACTTTTGCTAAGGTTGGAAATACATCATCCCATGGTATATGAATATGACCTTCAACAAGTGTTTCACAATCGTTCTCACTAATATTTACATGTGCCAGACAGGGTGAAATGATCCACTTTAAACGGTCTAAACTTTTCGCTTGGACTAGGGGTGAAGAATCAATTGGATTCTCTTCAGGACTTACACCAGTTACCGCGGTTACACCCAAACCGATATCTCTGACGTGGGCACCCAGTTTCTTATAATTCAAAACTTCTGGAGGTCCAATAAAAAACGCAACGCCATCATAGCCTATTGCCTTTGACCGATTCATAATCGGTAGCAACTCATCTGAAACCCTAGCGCACCAAGCCAATACGTCAAAGCCAATTTTACTCATCTACTATAGGTTTTTCAATCGGATGTTTCTATACGCTACTTTCATTGGAGGACCAACATGCACTTGCACGCCCATATAGCCCTTTTGTTTTCTGTTTATACTATCGTTATCGGTAACATCACTCATTAAAATATCATTTACATAATGTTGTAGGCGATTGCCTTTGATTATCAGATGAACCTCGTTCCAGTCTTCGCTTCTAATTTTTGTTTTAAGGGAATCGGATACGCCAAGGCTGCCTATAATTTCCCTACTTTGCCAGCAGTTTTTTTGTACGTTGGCCCTAAGTGAACCCTGTACTTCAGGATTATCCTGTGTATTGATGATTACTTTTTCTCCTCGGTAGGCCAAGGTTGCCCTTTTTTTCTCTTCGTAATTTTGACCGGTATATCTGATTTTCCCATCAATATCCGCTTGGTAGCCTTTTAAGGCATGGGGAATGCTGTCAATGACCTCACTTCGGTAATTGATGCCGCTGTTCCCTGACTCTGCAATCTTAAATTCCAATTTTAGTTCAAAATCAGCCGGCTGGCCTCCTTGCCAAACGATAAAGGTGTTCCTTTTCAAAAGCGTTTCTGGAGTTACCTCACCCACTAGATTACCGTTTTCTACACGCCAATAGTTCGGGTCGCCTTTCCAACCAGTAAGGGTTTTGCCGTCGAATATACTTTCGAAACCATCAGCTTCCAAAATTGGTTCTTCTGTTTTCTCGGCAGTTGTGCCAGTCTTTTCTTCCTTACAGGAATGTATCCCTGTGACTATTAAAAGTGCTATTGGGATAGTTATAAAAATACGTTTTAGTTTCATTTGTCAATATGTATTAATTTCTATAATTTAAATCAAGTTCGTTAATTATCAATTTGATTGACGGCATCTATTCCGATGGTTCATTTCAAGTTGACCAGTTCATTTTAGTTATTGTAATATAGGTAAAGGCCGTCTTTTCCGGCCACAATAATATCTTTCTTCCCAGAAGCATTAATGTCGATTACCGAAAAGAATACACCAGTCCCTTTGCCTACGCCGTACGAGCCATAATCGATTATTTGTTTACTGAATGCAGATCCGGTCCATTTGAAATAGTAGATTCCTGTAGGATCGTTACCACCAGGATCTTTGCCGTTGTGGGCCCGGTACCTCTTGCCGGTAATCAATTCCTTTTTACCATCATTGTCAATGTCTTCCCATTCCATGCTATGGTATTGAGAATTGAAAGGGTCTATGGGATGTTTGGTCCAATTGGATGCTTTTCCCAAATCTTGCCGATACCAATCTAATCCATAATCATGTCCTTGACCTACAATAATGTCGTTAAAGCCATCTTGGTCAACATCTGCTACGATGATCGGAACGCTTGCCGTTCCTAGTTCAAACTCTTGATGGAATTTCCAATTTTCCTCAAAAGGTTTTCCCGGTGCCTCTAACCAGCCATTACGGATTACAATATCAATTTTACCGTCGCCATTAATGTCTCCAAAACCCAAACCATGGCCGTGTTTTCCGGTGATTGTATATTTTTTGAATTCACCAGTACCTTTACCATCCTTATCGAGCACCAATCGGTAAACGACTAAGGGGTCGTTGGGTGTGTTGGGTACAATTTCTTGAATTCCGTCACCGTCAATATCCCAACTTCGAGTAGATTCAATATTTCCAGCGATGGCGATAAGGTGTTCTTTCCATTCGGAATTATCTCCTGGGTTTTCTTTCCAGATTAATTCCTTGCCAAACCATCCACCAGTAATAAAATCCATATGACCGTCTCCATTTACGTCTAAAGGGATGGTCGAAAAATCATCATAATATTCTCCATACCGTTTGGCCGAACCTATGTAATGCCGTTCTTTAAAATCTGGCCCCATATACCAATACGCACCAGAAACAATATCCTGTATGTTGTCATTGTTTACATCAAAAACTCCAACGGACTCATAACTTTCCGAAGCAATTTTGGTTTTCATGAAACGTATGGGCGAGGATACTTGTAACGTTGTTGGTGGACTTTTTTGGGCTATACTAAACTGTCCTAAAAGTAGAAGCCCAAAAATGATCATACCTAATTTGTTCCTATACCTATAATTGATTTCAGATATATCCTTAATGTGTTTGGATACTGAAAACAAGTGCCCGGAAGGGGAGGCTGTAAAGTTGAAATTAGGTATGTACATTGTTTAAACTACATCGTTATTACAAAAGTCCTAGAATGTTAATCACCCGATTGGCCTTCCGCGGTTTTGTAAATAGCATTATCTGAATTCCCCCCCGAAATCATATAGGCCAATAGATCTTTAACTTCTTCATCGTTCAATCTGTTTATAGTTCCCGGTGGCATTAACGAAACCGTAGACATTTTGGTGTCGGTAACTTCGCTTTTAGGAATATCTCGAATTACATCCGGCGCATATGGATTTTGTGATATTTTATAGGTATCACCTTCCTCGCTTATCAACCTACCTACTACCGAATTACCGTCTTTAAGTGAAAAAACGGTAGAGTTATATTGGTCCGATATAACCTCGTTCGGGTTAATGATAGACTTTAACATATCTTCAGGGGAAAAACGATTACCTATTTGTGAGAGCTCAGGCCCAATATTTTGTCCTTCGCCTCCCATAGCATGGCATGTAATGCAATTGGTCGCCAAGAACATATTTCTACCCTGTTCGTAATTTCTAGTGCCTAGGCCATTGGCCAAAAGAGGGGCAATATCCTCTTCCTTCCAATTTTTTCTAGGTCCTTTAGGCTGAATTGCATTACTTACTAAATCATTGCCCGAACTACTCAATAAGGAGTCGCCTGACATTTTGTTATAAAATTCGAGCTTGTTCTTAGAAACTTTAGCTAGCGCATTTTTTCTGGCCTTGTCTACAAAACCAATATAACTTCTACCTGCTTTATACGAAAATGCTTTATAAAACCAATTGAAATATCGTTCCTGTAATTCTGGAGACCAACCGTTTGTAGCATCGCTTAACACATTTCCATAATAGGTACTTTGAGCAGGAGGCATGTTTTTCAGCGTTTCTGCGATGGCCATACCATATTGTGGATTTCTTAGAATCAGGTCGGCCGCTTCTGTAGCGGTATTGCTCATCACATCTGTATTTTCACCTTGGGGATTTTCCAACATTGCAAGGGTTTTTGATACTACTGTGGGTTCGCCAACGTAGACAAGTGTTTTGCTTAAAAGCTGATTCAATACATCCGTTTTGGCAGGATAATGTGATGCAAGGTAACTACCGATTGATTTCTCCGTAGCTGTGCTAGGCGTTCCTAATCGAGAAAGCACCAATTCGATGGCGCGTACCATATCTACTTGCTGCCCAGTATTAAGACTTTTAAAGTCAACTTCGGTCAACGTTTTGATAAGTTTCGCCTGTTGATCTTTGTTTCCTTGACGTGCCATAGCAATCGCGGCTTGAATCTTTTTGACTGCATCTTTTTCTTCATAAATTTTTGCTTGCCAAGAGGAAACGGGTTGGTGTTCCAGCGCAATGCGGGCTGCGTATTGTATAAAACGGTCATCGCTATCTAGATGCGCCCAAGCTTTCTCGACACCTCCTTGTTTTGATCCCGTATGAAAGGTTTCAAGTTCTTTTCGTATTTTATTTTCTTCTGTTTGTTGCAATGCGATACTTTCGGCGGGAATATTAGTTTCATCTCCTGAATAAAAAACACGGTAAAGATCGGAATCAAGTCTGCGGCCACCGGTCATAAAGTACATCGCACCATCGGGTCCAATAACACCATCCGTAAGGGGTAATGGTAAACCTGATAAAAACTCTTCTTTAATACCGGTGTATGATGAGCCTTTGGTTTCTAGTTCCATCGCATAAATAATTCCAAAACTCCAATCAAAAGCAAAAACACTCCGTTTATATTTTTCAGGAAACTTTGCATCCATCCCATAAATAACGGCCGTAGGCGAACCTTGTCCTATATTCATTACTGGTGGTAAATTATCAGGGTATGCAGGGGACCATTTACCATTACCCGTACGCCAGCCAAATTCGGAGCCACTCGTCACATGACAAATTCTCGTAGGTCGGTACCAAGGCATACCAAGATCCCACTCCATATCGGAATCATAAACGAACATATCACCAAGTTCGTTAAACGCCAGGTCAAAGGGATTTCGAAATCCTGCTGAGACCAGTTCCCAATTTTTTCCTTCGGGGTCTGTGGTTGCCACCCAACCTCCTGGTGCTCCTCTATCATTGGCATGACCTCGAGGATCTTTGATTTTGTAAAGAAGGTTGTCGTCTTTCCAGTTGCTTGGCAAACGATACGAATCCATTTCCGGTAGGTCTGTATGGTTTCCTGCAATAACGTATAATGATTTGCCATCTGGTGATAATACGATGCTATGCGGTCCATGCTCTCCGGCCCCGTTTAATGATTTAAGAAGGGTAATACTGTCATATTGATCATCGTTATCTGTGTCTTGGAGGCGGTATAGGCCACTAGTTTTTTCGAACTCTTCGTTACCACGATGGTTTACCATTACATAAAGACTGTTAAATGCATACAGCAAACCTTGGGCATATCCCATTTGAATGACAGAATCTGCGACTTGTTCTCCCGTTTGTATCCTAAGCTTTTCTAGGCTAGATACAAGATTTTTAGAACCTATAGGTGCCACTTCCATGCGGTATAACGTCCCGTATTGATCTGAGGTAATTAAACGTCCCTTGTTATCAAATGTCATGGCTACCCAGGATCCTTTATCGTTTTCTGCCGGGCTATAAATGTGCTCTGCCTCAAAACCGGGTTGCAGTTTCAACTTTGTCAACTTAGGGTCGGTTGACTGCTCCGCAGTAAGTGCATCCTTGCTTTGCTCTCCACAGGAAATGGTCAGCACTAGGCTGACCATTATCAATACTATTTTTTTCATAAGCTTTGTTTTCTTTTAATTCATACAATTTTATTAGCTCTTATTCCTAGAAATTAGGATTAAATTCCGATTCAGAAGCTGGTAGTGCATAACGTTCTCTGATATTGGTAAACGCATTTCCTGCTGCTTCTACGCCTACAGGGAAATAATAATCATTTGGATTGTTGATGACCCTATTGCCAAACTCTGTCATTACTTGTATAGCTTGTCCTGTTCTTACCAAATCGAACCAACGTTTGTTTTCAAAAGCCAATTCTACGCGTCTTTCTCTAAAGATAGCATCTCCTAAATCTCCGGTGTGCGCTCCTAATCCAGCTCTAGTTCTAACTTGGTTGAGAAAGGGTAATGCCTCACCATCTTTACCTTGTTCCTCTAGAGCTTCAGCCAAAAATAATAATACTTCTGAATAGCGATAAACAGGAAAGTTCATACCATGGTTGTTGTGCAGGGCATGTGGCTCCACATACTTTTTTATAATAGGATATACCCCATCGTTCCAAAAGCTTTCTCTGGTCAAAATATACATGATAGATGCATCCTCCCTAAGGTCACCTTCCTCATAGGCAGCAATAATATCTGGTGTAGGTATGTTGTTTCCTTGTCCGTTGATAGGCTGCGCATCTGACGTGCCGAATAACAAGGCAACCTCATCTGCCTCAATAGGTCGTGGAAGAAAATTATACATGAAATTTCCCTGAACTCCTTCGGCACCTTCTCTGTACTGTACCTCAAAAACAGATTCCATATTGTTCTTGTTGTCGCTATTCCCAGAGAAAGCATCTTCGTAATTTGGCATTAACATGTACTCTCCACTGTTTACGACAGCTTTCAACAAGGTTTCTGCTGCTGCCCACTCTTCTAATACAATATGCACATTGGCCAAAAGGGTACGAGCTGCACCGGAAGTAACTCTACCTTCCTGCTGCGCAGATTTAGGCGGTAATAGAGGAATGGCCGCCTGAGCGTCAGAAACTATTTGTGCATATATTTCATCCTCCGAAGAAAGTGGCAATGCGGCACCCTGTCTATCTAGCACAGGTTCTAAATGCATGGGTACTGAACCATAAAATTGTACCAAATCAAAATAAGCAAATGCTCTTAAAAAAAGTGCCTGTCCCTTTACATTCGCCTGTACTGCAGGGTCTATTTCGGCATCGTCTATGGTAACCAAAATTTGATTTGCCCTTGCTACAATTTGATACAATTCGCGGTATTGGTTTTGAACGTTGCCATTTGGGGTAATACCGCCCTGGGTAATCATGGCATGATCTGCAATATCCTGATTTGTTTCCGTAGCTCCAAAAGCTGTATTTCGAGCAAAATAGGTGTTGTCCGAGCTCATTTCTGCCATGAACGGTTTGGTTTGGTTATACATCACCCGCAAAGGTTCGTATACTCCATTAACCGCTTGAATGAAATCATCTTCTGTATTAAAGAAGGTAGGTACACTTAAAGAATCTTCTGGGAAAACATCAAGTTCGTTTTCACAGCTCATTGCTATAAAGCATATAAGACCAAGAAATAAGATTATTTTTTTCATTTTTAAGTATTTTAAGTTTTATGCTTTAGTTTAGAAGTTAAGGTTTACACCTATGTTAACGATACGTGGTATGGGATATCCAGAAATATCTACACCTGGCGCTAAATTTCCTCCATCGCCTTGCCCGTTGTTTTGAACGCTGATTTCAGGATTTGGTCCTCCCCAGTATTTTGTAAATATGTGTACATTTTGAATAGAACCATAGATACGTGCCGATTTAAAGTATTTTTCTAATCCCGGTAAGGTATACCCTAAGGTAATATTTCTAATGTTAAAGTTAGATGCATCCGCAATAAAACGATCGTTTACCCAATCCCTTTCAATACCGGTAACCCTACCACCACCTACTGTGGTACCATAAAAACCGTCTCCTGGATTATCTACGGATCTAAAGCGATTTTCTACATCCTTTAAAAGATTAAAAACCCCATCTAAATTCGTGGTGCTGAACAAGTGGCGTACCAAAAGCTCGTTGCCCTGTGATCCTGTGGCAATGACTGAAAAATCCCAATTACCATAAGTCACCCTATTGGTAATACCGTAGGTAAAGTCTGGAAATGGATTACCCATAATCGCGCGGTCATCATCAAGACCTCCTCGGGTGATAACACCATCGCCATTAACGTCCAAAAGTTTGATACTACCTACCGTAGATCTTCCCGGTACTTGCGGTGAACTATCCAAATCTGCCTGATTTAAATAGACCCCATCCGATAGGTGACCATAAAATTGTGCAAAAGGCTGCCCCACTTGGGTAATGTGCCAACCTCCAGGGCCAAACACTTGGTCTACACCCTCTGCCAGTGCTACTACTTCATTCCGGTTAAACGAAATGTTGGCGCTGGTAGTCCATTTAAACTTACCTGTAGTGTTTACGGTATTCAATGCAAATTCATGGCCCCAGAAACGAATTTCGCCAATATTATCACTAAAGTTGGAAAAACCGGATTCTCGGGGTACTTGAATGTTAAACAAAAGATTGGTAGTATTTTTCGTAAAGTAATCATATACGAAAGATACCCTATCATTAAAGAGACTTAAATCAAGACCAATATCAAATTGTTCTGTCGTTTCCCATCCTAAATTGGGATTGGCCAAAGAATTTACTGCGGCACCCGGGGCAAAAGTATCGCCAAAGACCGCCGGAACAGTATTGTCAATTAAAGCGTATTGGGTATAGTTACCTATATTGTTGTTGCCGGTAACCCCCCAACTACTTCTTAATTTCAGTAATGAAATGGCATTTGAATTTTCTAAAAAGGATTCGTCTGAAACGATCCAACCTGCCGAAACGGAGGGGAAGGTACCCCATCTGTTATCGGAACCAAATCTAGAGGAACCATCCCTACGCACCGCGCCGGTCAACAAATACTTTCCTTTGTAGTTGTATGTTAATTGGGAAAATGCAGAAACCAGCGTGTTCTCTTGTACGCGATCGAAAGTGGCTCCCCTGTCAATATTTACAGCAGTTTGTATAAATGGTAGTCTGTCGTCTGGAAATTCGGTGGCTCTTATTTGGTTTACATCTGTTCTGAACTTATAGTATCCAAAACCACCTAGGACAGAGAAATTATGATCCCCGATATCCTTTGTATAGGTAAGAATATTTTCATTCGCCCAGTTAAATTCATCCCTATTGGTCCAACGCCCTTCGTTAGGTTGAGGTATAGGCCGGTTTATACGACCTGTAGCATTTGTTGGACTAAAGAATTCGGTGTTTCTTTGGTAAAACTCGGCATTTAGACTAGATTTTATGCTCAGGCCTTTAACGGGTTTCCACGTTACAAAGGCATTGGAAAGTAAATTAAGGTCTCTGTCCTCATTTTTTATACGCTCCGCAGAATTTAGCCAGTTGGCATAAGCGAAAATGTTTCCGGTATCTGCTGGGAACCTATTAAATTCTGTTCTAGTTCCATCAGGATTGAAGATTGGCATTATTGGCCATGTGTGTAAGGCGTTGAACAAGAGACCTGTACCTCTGCTACCATCTGTTTGCGGGTCATTTCTAATAGCCCAGCTTGGGGCAACATTTACCCCTATCTCCACTTTGTCACTTGGATTAAAGAGCATATTGGCCCGTAAGGTAAATTGCTGGAAGTCACTACCTAAAACCACACCATCTTGGTTTGTTAAGCCAGCAATCAGCGAGGTGCGAAATTTTTCCGAACCTCCGGTTACTGTAAGGTTATAAATGGATATTGGAGCCGTACGAAGCAGGGCATCGTACCAATCATTGGTCTGGCCTTCATATTGTGATGGGTTTTGAAAAATATCAGGAACCGGGTCTCCCTGATCCTCATAATATTCTTTTTTAAACTGGGCAAATTCGACAGAGTTCATCATTTCGATTCTACCACGTTGTGGAACACTTTGGAGACCTGTAGACATATTAAAACTTACATTGAGCTTGCCCGCCTTGCCCTGTTTGGTAGTAATCAATACTACTCCGTTGGCGGCCCTAGAACCGTACAAGGATGTAGATGCTGCATCTTTAAGCACCGTCAGCGTTTCAATTTCTGCGGGGTTTATGGTGTTGATATTACCCGCAATCGGGAAACCATCCACTACATATAATGGATCACTACCTCCTGAAACCGATAATTGTCCCCTAATACGGATATTAAGACCCTCACCAGGTACACCTGTGGTTTGGTTGATTTGTACACCTGCCAGTTGCCCTTGTAATTTTTGACCAACCTGTGTAACTGGAATATCTGCCAATTCGGTAATATCTACCGTTTGAACAGAGCCTGTCACCTCTCTTTTTATTTGAGTTCCATAACCTACAAGCACTACTTCATCAAGAGAAGTGGCATCTTCGGTCAAAGCTGCATTTACTTGGTTCTGCCCGCTAATAGGTATTTCCTGGGTTAAAAAACCGATGTAAGAAAACACTAAAGTAGCATTAGGGCTTGCTGAAATGCTGTAATTACCATCAAAATCCGTTACGGCACCTCGTGTAGTGCCACTAACTAATACATTTACTCCTGGTAAGGGTTGACCGTCTGCTGCGGAAGTTACAGTACCTGTAACGGTAGCATCTTGTGCATGGGTGCAAACACCCCATAAAAAGACTACAACCAAGAGAAATCTCGGGGAAATCTTGTTTAACATTTTTTTCATAATCTGGAATTATTTAATAGTTAGTTATGTGATATCCTTAACAATCAAACAAACTTATTAAGAACATCATAAAATTATCTTAATATTTTTTGCTGCGCATCCTGTACAATACTGTGCTGTCCTGTACTATCCTGTTAATAGTTGGTATTAACGTTCAATAATAGTCCTTGTAATTACGTTCAACGATATCGTTAACTTCCCTAACACCCAATTCTTAGACGGTTTCTCTTTGAATACACCAGTTTAACTTAAAGGAGGTGAACAGGTTTTACCGTTTATTCTTGGCTAAATTTTTTTAATAATTCTTTCAGTAACCCGAGAATAAATTGATAAAAGGGACGTCCCTTAGCTCTTTATTTGGGTCATAATCAGGATTGACGGTAGGCCAATATCGTTTTTCCACGTTTTTTGTTAACCAATTCATTAATTTTTTAAAAAGCTTGTCTCTTACATTAGGGTTTAATGAGGCTAAATTATTTTTTTCAAATGGGTCTTGTTTAATATTATAAAGATATAATCGTCCATACCAATCAAAAATTAATTTGTAATCTCCTTCCCGTATTGCAGAATGCGGAGTTAGGGGATATGGTTCATAAGGACTGTTATAAATTACGTTGAAGGGATAATGCCAAAAATGGGTCTTTTTAGTATATAATTTTTTAATATTTTTAGTATCCGTAAATAAGGGGACTACACTTTCGCCATCAAGAGAATTAGTTTTGGCAATGGTTTTTGAATCGTAACCTGCAGCCTCTAAAATAGTGGTATATATATCTGTGCAGTCTACTGGAATATCTACCCATTGACCCTCTTTTATTTTTCCCTTCCAACGAAATATAAGTGGTACTCTAATACCACCTTCTGTTAAACTTGCTTTACCTCCTAAAAAGGGACTATTATCGGTGCCATCTCCTCTTGGTGTTATTTTTGAGTCGATACCTCCGTTATCGGACATAAATACGACCAATGTATTTTCTTCCAATCCTGTTTCTTTTAATTTTTCAAGAATTTTACCCACAGACCGATCCATACTTTTTATCATGGAGGCATAAATCGGGTCTTTATGACCGTTCCAACCTTTAGAAGTTTTGCCTTCAAAATAGGCAACCTCATCCTCTTTGCCCTGATATGGTGAGTGAACGGCAAAGTGCGAAAAATATAGAAAGAAGGGTTGATCTTGATTTTGGGATTTTTTGTCAATGAAATTAAGTGCCTGCGCGGTTAAGTCGTCCGTAAGATATATTTCGTTCGTTTCTTGACCCGAATTGCCTATTTCAGAAAACTCCTGTGGCATCTTAGGGTATCTGTTCTTGACCTTATTGTCCCATCCTTTTTTCCAATTATAATACACCGAACCACCAGCATCAAACCAGGCTAATGGTTCAAAACCTTGGTCGGCCGGTTGGTATCCCTTGGCGCCGAAACCACCGATATGCCATTTGCCGATAAATGCGGAATGATAGTCTCTTAGAGCTTCGGCAATGGAAAGTTCATCTCTACCTTCATCATAAGCCGCTCCTGTTGGTACCGCAGAATTTGATGTGCCATTAATCAAAGCCTGTTCGATTAGAATATTATCTTTATGTTCCAGCACGTCGTGCGCGTAATAACCTTTGGGAGGAGTTGTATTTTGATTATAATAGGTTTCTCTTGGTGGCATAGCGGTGGTAAATCCCAATCTACCTGCATATTTTCCGGTCATAATACTGGCGCGCGTTGGGGAGCATAATTGATTTGCATAGGCTTGGGAGAATGCAACCCCTTCGTTAATAAGTTTATCTATATTAGGAGTTTCATAGAACATCTCCGAAGTTGCTACTCCAGAAAACTTATGGGCATAGGCCCTACTGTCCATAATACCATAATCATCCGCTAGAATTAAAACTATGTTTGGCTTAACAGTGTTTTTTGTTCCAGAAGGGATTCTTTCTTTTTCAGGTTTACATGTGCTAAAAACAAGAGTTGAAAGACATATAATAATAATTGACGATTGAACCTTCATATTCATATATAGTAGTTTAAAAGCAGTTATTTTTTACCATTAGGTTCTGTTGACCGTTTGCAGAATAAAAAGTCACAGCAACAATATAAATGAATTATTAAGATAGAAAGAACGCAGCTATGACGCCTGTTACCAGCTTAATTTTTAAAGTTAGGCATGCCTTTTCGGTAAACCATCCTGTTGTATACTGATTGAGGACGGCCCGAATATCTCATGCCATTTAAGATACCTAAAATGGAAAGAATTGAGAGTAAGAAGAAATGCTTATTGGTTCAATTTAAATAGAATTTCTATCGATAAAGTTGAAAGGGTTCTTTATCTTCCCTTTCTCCTTATTCATAATCATCTGGGCGGCAGTTTCTCCCATAGCCTTAAAATCGGTTGAGATACATGTAATACCCAATAGTTGTTTCAAAGGGGTGTCATTGTAAGAAATGACACCAATATCATCTCCTAATATAAATTCTTGATTGCGAATTTGATTAACCAGATTTACAAGATCAGATTCACTAATTGTTATAAACAAGTCACCTTTTTTCAGAATTATATCATCATAAAGTTCTTCCAAAACTTCGAAATCTATTTCGTTCTCTGCACAAAATTTTCGGAACCCGTGTAGAATTCTTTTAGGATAGGGGTAAACTGAACTGTCTGGATATGCAATAATTAGCTTATTATATTTTGAAATCTTTTTGAGACCTTTTTGTAAGGCCTTGTAAATATCATTCTCAAAATCCTGATAAATTTCAATGAATGCATCCTTTATTTCTGAAATAGGGTTATCCATAATTACCAATCTATCCTTTGGTATTCTTTTTATTGCTTTGACCACATTTGGGGTAGCGCTGATGTGCTTGAGTTTATCTGTCTTAAAATGTGGCATGATGACATAATAATCATAAGCCCCAATGTTTTTCTCCAGAAGATTAAGGAAAAGCTCTTCTTCACAATGGTAAATATGAAGATCGGTATGTGATGTTCTTATAATGCTGTTAACGAATGAATTATAAATCCGCAACTTGTAAGAGCTTAACTTATTGATTAAAAAAAGGATATTGACTTTAGAAATCAATTTCGTACGTGCAATATAATATCCCTTTCCCCTGATAGAGATAATGACCTTGCGTTCTTTTAAAATGTTATATGCCTTTTCAACCGTATCTCTGGAGAGCAAATATTCTTCACTAAACAAGTTTATAGACGGAATTTTATCATCCATCTTTAAATTTCCGGAAGATATGTTATGAATTATGCCATCTACAATTTGCTTGTATTTTGGCACCCTCGAATCCTCATTTATTTTAATAAAATTGAAAATATCCATTTGACGGTATCTTTACTTTTTTACATTATAGGCAATAAAATCAAAACTCAACCAGCTTTTGTATCTTAAAATCAAACGGTCAAATGTAAACAATTTTAATTTTTACATGAACGGTACAGTACAGGACAGAAAGTTTTTTTACTTAAGCTATTTTCGCTAACAAACACAATATTCCTTCAAATGAAAGATACCATACAGAAGTTTAAATATGTTGATTATTTATGGGACGAGCAAAAAGCAGCGACCCTAGGAGACGATCAAGTGGCCTTATTTCTATATCGATCAAATATACTCGGAGCAGACCTTAGAATTACAAATTATGGTGGTGGAAATACGAGCTGCAGGACTGTAGAGAAAGATCCATTGACCAATGAAGATGTCGAGGTAATGTGGATCAAGGGTTCTGGTGGAGATATTGGAACGTTAAATAGGGCCGGAATTGCAGGGATCTACACCGGTAGATTGCGTGATTTGAAAAAGGTTTACGGAGGTCTAGAAGACGAAGATAGAATGGTTGGTCTTTTTAATCATTGTATTTATGATTTGGACAGTAAAGCACCTTCTATTGACACACCTTTGCATGGTTTATTGCCGTTTGCACATATTGATCATTTACACCCCGATGCGTTAATTGCTGTTGCTGCTGCTAAAGATAGCCAGCAAGTTACCAAAGAAATCTGGGGAGATACCATGGGCTGGGTTCCATGGCAACGTCCAGGATTTGATTTAGGCCTACAGATAGAAAAATGTTTAGCCGATAATCCCGGGATTAGAGGAATTGTTCTAGGTTCACACGGTCTGTTTACTTGGGGCGATACTTCCTATGAATGCTACGTGAACAGTCTTGAGGTCATTGAGATGGCTTCTGAGTTTATAGAAACTAAAATAAAGGAAAAGGGTAGTGTTTTTGGTGGTCAAAAAATGGAAAGCCTACCCAAGGAAGAGCGTCTTGAAAAAGCTGCGCAACTAATGCCATTATTAAGAGGTTTGTGCTCTTCTGAAAATGGAATGATTGGTCACTTTTCTGATACAGATGTAGTGCTAGAATTTATTAACAGTAATGATTTAGCGCGGTTGGCGCCTATGGGTACTTCTTGTCCAGATCACTTTTTAAGAACAAAAATTCAACCCTTAGTTCTAACCTTAGATAAAAATGAAGACCTGTCTGATTCAAATGCTATTCTTAAAAAATTAGAGCCAGCTTTTGCAGCTTACAGACAAGAATATGCAGATTATTACAATACGTGTAGAAAAGATAACAGTCCCGCTATGCGCGATGCCAATCCTGTTATTATAATTTACCCAGGTGTAGGGATGTTTAGTTTTGCAAAAAATAAGCAAACCACACGCGTTGCAAATGAATTTTACATTAATGCTATTAATGTTATGCGCGGTGCAGAGGCAATTACTGCATACACATCATTACCAAGGCAAGAAGCTTTTGATATTGAGTACTGGTTGCTTGAGGAGGCAAAGTTATCTCGTATGCCAAAAGAACAACCCTTATCGCGTAAAGTGGCTTTTGTGACTGGTGCCGGAGGCGGTATTGGTAAGGCAATTGCAGATAAACTTGCTGCAGAAGGCGCGAATGTGATTTTAACGGACATTAATGAAGATAGTTTAATAGAAGCTAATGCATCGTACAAAAGAGATGTGTCTACATATGCTATATGCGATGTAACCGATACATCTTCTATCGAAGCTGCTTTTAAGAAAGCTTGCGTAACCTTCGGTGGTGTAGATATTATTGTTCACAGCGCTGGTTTAGCAATTTCTAAACCATTAGAAGATACAACGGATAAAGACTGGAATATTTTACAAAATATTTTAGTAAAAGGACAGTTTGATTTAGCAAAACAATCTGCGGTAATTATGCGTAAACAAGGTTTAGGCGGGAATTATATTTCTATCGCAAGTAAAAATGGTTTGGTTGCAGGCCCTAACAATGTTGCTTATGGTACCGCAAAAGCTGCACAGCAACACATGGTACGTTTACTAGCAGCTGAACTCGGTAAAGATAAAATTAGGGTAAATACAGTAAACCCAGACGGAGTTATAGTCGGAAGCAAAATATGGGAAGGTGCTTGGGCAGAAGGTAGGGCAAAAGCAAACGGAATAACGGTTGAAGAATTACCTGCGTTTTACGCGAAAAGAAATTTATTGAATGAAATAATTACCCCAGAGGATATTGCAAACGGTGTTTTTACATTAGTAGGTATTCTTGATAAATCGACAGGGAATATAATAAATGTAGACGGCGGAATGGCCAATGCATTCGTACGATAGTTTGTTTGAGTTAGTTTTCTTAGGCTTCCATGGAACAATTGTCCATGGAAGTTTATTTTTAAAAAATAATAAATTTCTTCATGAGAATAGATAAAAGCCTAGTTGCTGACATCAATAAAACAAATATAAAGGCACATAATGCAAAATTCTCTTTTTTGGCCGATACACTATCTAAACATGGTAAAAACGTAGATGCCATAGTTCAGAAATTACAGGATTTTCAGGTAGCCATACCTAGTTGGGCCCTGGGTGCGGGAGGAACCCGTTTTGGACGTTTTGGATTTGAAGGTGAACCTTCTAATCTGGAACAAAAAATAGATGATGTTGGCTTAATTCACACGCTTACGCAGACTGCCGGAGCCATATCATTACATATTCCATGGGATGTTCCCAATGATTATTCTGCAATCAAAGAGTTGGCGGCCTCTCATGATATACTTTTTGATGCCGTAAACTCAAATACCTTCCAAGATCTAAAAGGCGCAGCGGAAAGCTATAAGTTTGGCTCGTTGAGCAATACCAGTAAGGCTGTTCGCGAACAGGCCATTGCACATAATATTGATGTAATTAAAATTGGCAATAAGCTGGGTTCCAAAAGCTTAACCGTTTGGCTGGCAGATGGAGCTAACTTTCCCGGACAAAGTAATTTTCAATCTGTCTTGCAGAACACACAAGACAGTTTAAAGGAAATCTATAAAGGACTTCCCGATGATTGGAAACTCTTTATCGAGTACAAACCCTACGAACCAAATTTTTATAGTACCGTAATACAAGATTGGGGTACCTCTTTTATGCTGGCCAACGAATGCGGGGATAAAGCATTCACGCTTGTAGATTTAGGTCACCACTTGCCAAATACCAATATCGAACAAATCGTCTCTACCCTTATGTTAAAAGGTAAATTGGGAGGATTTCATTTCAACGATAGTAAATACGGTGATGATGATTTAACCGTAGGGAGTGTAAAGCCCTATGCACTGTTTTTAATTTTCAACGCTTTGGTATATGGTATGGAGAATAATCCTCAGAATCCGTATCCCGCTTGGATGATCGATGCGAGTCATAATATAAAAGACCCTCTAGAAGATTTAATACAGTCCTTGGAGGCCATACAAGAAGCATATGCAAGAGCGCTGCTTGTTGATCAGATAATGTTGGCCGAAGCACAGGAGAACCATGATGTTGTAAAGTGCCAAGAAATTCTTCAAGATGCATATCGTACCGATGTTAGGCCCCTATTAGAAAAGGCACGCCTACATCGAGGTGGGGCCTTAGACCCTATCAACGTCTATCGCTCTTTAAATGTGCGAAAGCATCTGATCAATGAACGGGGAGCTAATTCTGTAGCTTCCGGACTATAACTTGATTGATATGAAAACAAAGGTAACAGCAGTATTCGATATAGGTCGTACCAATAAGAAATTCTTTCTTTTCGATAGGAATTTTCAAGAGGTGCACCGTGCCTATTCACGTTTTGAAGAAATTACCGATGAAGACGGATATCCTACCGAAAATTTAACTGCATTAGAAAATTGGGCGAAAAAGGTATTTGACGAAATGCTGAATTCTAATGAATTTGAGATTGAGGCTTTGAATTTTTCATGTTATGGGGCTAGTCTAGTTCATATTGATGAGCATGGAAAACCACTTACACCACTGTACAACTATATGAAGCCCATTGCGGATGAAATCTATGAGTCCTTTTACAGCACATACGGTCCAGAAATTGAACTCTCTAGAGTTACAGGGTCACCCAAGTTAGGTATGTTAAATACGGGCATGCATTTGTATTGGTTAAAACATACCAAACCAGAAATTTTTAAGAAGGTAAAGCACTCGCTACACCTTCCACAGTATTTAAGCTATTTATTTACCGGAATTCCAGTAAGTGAATACACCAGTATCGGCTGCCATACCTTGCTTTGGGACTTTGAAAAGGAGGATTTTCACTCATGGGTATATACCGAGGGTATAGATAAAAAGTTACCACCGATTGCTTCTACAAGAGATACGATGCCGGTTAACTATAAAGGGAAAACGATCCAAATGGGGTCCGGCATTCATGATAGTTCTTCCGCACTATTGCCTTATATCCGTAGTGTGACCAAATCATTTTTACTAGTTTCTACCGGTACGTGGAGTATTTCTATAAATCCGTTTAATAAAGGTATGTTGACCCTAGAAGATATTAGAAAAGATTCCCTATTTAACATGCGAATAGATGGAAGTCCTGTAAAAGTTTCCCGGCTTTTTTTAGGGAATGAATATAAAATTCAAGTTAAGGCACTTTCTGAATTGTACAATGTGCCAGACGACTATCATAAAAGCGTAAAATTCGATCAAACAACTTTATTTGAAATTAATAAGGATTTTGTTCATATGTTTAAATGGCATAGCATTGCTTCAGAAAATATGCCCGAAGAGACAACTATCACCTACGATAAGTTTGAACATGCCTATCATCAATTGATGTTGGAATTGGTGTTATTGCAGGAGAAAAGTATAAGGTCTGCTATAGGTAAGGTGAAAATAGAGAGATTATATGTTGATGGAGGGTTTAGTGACAACGAAGTCTATATTCAGTTACTTTCCCAATATTTCAGAAATATGAAACTTAGTACCACGGATTCTTCTTTAGGTTCTGCCTTGGGAGCTGCCATTGTTATTTCAGAGGTAACCTTAGAGCCCAAGTTTCTGAAGAAAAACTACGCTTTAAAAAAACACATTTCCCTAATATCAAAATAAACCATTTATATGGCCAAGGAATTCAACCCTGATTACCCGTCCATGGACGACTTAAGAAACAAGGCGATGCGTCGTATCCCTAGGTTTGCATTCGAGTATTTAGACGGTGGTTGTAATGAAGATGTAAGTATTGTGCGCAATACTGCTGAGATTAGGGAAGTACAGCTACAGCCAAGATACTTAAGGAATAAAGGTATTAGTTCTACAAAGACCAAGGTAATGGGTATGGAGTTCGATGCTCCTTTTGGTATAGCCCCAGTAGGCTTGCAAGGTTTAATGTGGCCCAATTCTCCAGAGATATTGGCAAAGTCGGCGCATAAAAACAATATACCTTTTATTTTGAGTACGGTTACTACTATGAATATAGAACGCGCTAGCGAATTGACAGAGGGTAATGCCTGGTTTCAATTGTATAATCCTGCTGAGGATTCTCTTCGAGACGATATTATAAATAGGGCCGAGGCTGCAGGATGCCCTGTGTTGGTGTTGTTATGTGATGTTCCTACCTTTGGATATCGCCCAAGGGATATAAGAAACGGATTAGCCTTACCGCCAAAGATGTCTATCACCAATATATTACAGATTTTGGGTAAGCCAACTTGGGCTTTTAACACCCTAAAATATGGGCAACCTACTTTTGACACCTTAAAGCCATATACCCCAGAGGGCCTTAATTTAAAGCAACTAGGGCAATTTATGGACAAGACTTTTTCGGGTCGTTTGAATGAAGAACGAATAAAACCTATTCGTGATAAATGGAAAGGAAAATTAGTATTAAAAGGAGTCGCGTCGGAACAAGATGCCCAAGATGCGATTCGTTTAGGTTTTGACGGAATTATTGTTTCCAATCATGGAGGCAGACAATTGGATGCCGCTCAATCAACTATAAGCTCACTTCCCGAGATAGCTGCTAAATATGGAGATCAAATAGAAGTAATGATGGATAGCGGGCTTCGCTCCGGGCCTGATATTGCTCGCACTATGGCTAGTGGTGCGAAGTTTACTTTTATGGGTAGGTCGTTTTTGTACGGATGCGGTGCTTTGGGTGACCAAGGTGGCGATCATACCATAAGTATGTTAAAGACACAGTTCAAACAGGTCATGGATCAGTTATGCTGCGAAAGGGTGGAGGATTTGCCAAAACATCTAATCACTAACTAAAACCAACCCATAATGAGCCAACATAATATTGAAGAGGAGATAGAGGAAATAGCGGGCGGAGAATTTGAAAGGGAACCCGTTCCCCAATCCAAACGTAAGGGTTGGAAGAGTTTTTTGGGGATGTATGCTGGAGAACATGCCGCTGGAACGGAGTTTATGATCGGTCCCTTGTTCCTTACGGCAGGGGTAAGTGCTTTTGATTTGATTGTTGGGTTGTTGATAGGGAACCTTTTGGCCGTTCTCAGCTGGCGTTTTCTAACAGCAAAGATTGCCGTAGAAAATAGACTGACCTTATATTATCAGCTTGAAAAAATATGTGGTAAAAAATTAGTCATCGGTTATAATCTGGCCAATGGTATTCTTTTTTGTTTTTTAGCAGGCTCCATGATTACAGTTTCGGCAACCGCGGTGGGGATACCGTTTGATATGGAAATGCCTAAATTAACGGATACCATGCCCAACGGAATGACTTGGATTATCATCGTAATCATTATCGGAGCGGTCATTTCCTTGATTGCATCCAAAGGCTATGACACGGTATCTAAGGCCGCCAACTGGATGTCGCCTGTTATTGTTTTGGCTTTTGTGGCCTGCGGGGCTGTGGCTCTTAATCAATTGGGCGTAAAAAGTTTTGCGGATTTTTGGGCTATTTGGGGCGAAGGGTCCGAGCCTTTTCCGGGACAATTAAAATACACCTTTTGGCATGTGGTCATTTGGTCTTGGTTCGCGAATGCAGCTATGCATATTGGGATGTCCGATCTTTCTGTATTCCGCTTTGCAAAAAAAGCCAATTCTGGTTGGACAACAGCGGCGGGAATGTACGTGGGCCATTATATGGCATGGATCGCCGCCGCACTGCTTTATGCAGTGTACTTAAAATCGCCCGAGGCACAGGCATTCCTGTTCAATGGGGAAGCACCACCTGTTGCACCCGGTCCTTTGGCAAACAATGCTATTGGTATTTTTGGAATTATAGCCGTGGTCTTGGCAGGCTGGACTACGGCCAACCCTACCATATACAGGGCAGGTTTGGCGTTCCAGGCCATTATCCCTAAAGTGTCCACCTTTTGGGTCACCATTATTGCGGGGACCGTAGCTACGATTGCTGGTTTATTTCCCGCATTTGCCATGAAATTACTAGGTTTCGTGGCTTTGTACGGGTTTATTTTGGCACCCTTTGGTGCAATTATCGTTTTTGAGCATTTCTTTCATAAGCAGGTGGGTATTGTAAAGAATTATGCCGAGGTTGCCAGTATCAAATTTAGCAACTCGGTATTTTTTGCATGGGCGATCAGTTTTGGGTTGTTTTATTTTATATCCATTCAATTTGATGTGTTCCTGTCGTTCGTGACCTTACCTGCTTGGCTTCTGTGTGGTATCCTGTTTTTGGTGTTCAGCAAAAGATTTCAAAAGAGTGCCTAACGACCCGCATAATGAATCGGGTATATTGTACTTTTTTAGTCCGTATCGTGAACCGGAAAATGGAGGAAAAAGTATAATTTTGAGACTCGAACATAACCTTTTAGGGTAAAACATTCAGGTAAATGAAAAAAGTAGTGACTTTTGGAGAAATTATGCTCCGTTTATCTCCTCCGGGATTCTTAAGATTTTCGCAAACGGATAGTTTTGATGTGGTTTATGGCGGCGGGGAATCAAACGTGGCCGTTTCATTGGCCAACTATGGCGTTCCTGTGGAATTTGTAACGCGCCTACCAAAAAATGACATAGGAGAATGTGCCCTCATGGAAATGCGCAAACGGAATGTTGGAACAAGCCATATTATTTATGGGGGAGACCGTTTGGGTATCTATTTTCTGGAAACGGGAGCCGTAAGTAGGGGAAGTAAGGTGGTCTACGACCGCGCCCATTCCGCCATCGCGGAGATCGCAGCAGGGATGATCGATTGGAAATCCGTTTTCCAAGGAGTGGAATGGTTCCATTGGACCGGAATTACCCCAGCCATTTCCCAGGGAGCTGCAGATGCTTGTCTAGAGGCCGTAAAGGTCGCCAGTGATATGGGCGTAACCATTTCTACAGATTTAAACTACCGTGCCAAACTTTGGAACTACGGTGGCAATAGAGAGGCGATTATGACAGAACTTACCTCGTATTGCGATATTATTTTAGGGAATGAGGAAGACGCGGAAAAGCATTTCGATATTAAGCCGGAAGGCTTGGATATTACCACGCAGGGCGAGCACGTAAAGGCAGAGGCCTTCTTATCGGTCTGTGAGCAGATGATGCAGAAATTCCCCAAGGCCAAAAAAGTGATTACTACGTTGAGAGGTTCTATTTCTGCCTCACATAATACCTGGGCTGGCGTACTCTACGACGGTAGCACTATGTTTACGTCCCCGGAATATCAAATAACGGACATTGTTGATCGCGTTGGAGGTGGCGATAGCTTTATGGGCGGATTGATTTACGGACTGCTCAAATACCCAACAGATGACCAAAACGCCCTCAATTTTGCGGTGGCCGCATCTTGCCTAAAACATACCATAAAAGGTGACGCCAACCTGGTTACGGTTGCCGAGGTAGAAAAATTAATGAGTGGCGATGCCTCCGGAAGGGTAGCGAGATAAATCCTTAAAGGGGTCCTACCAAAGGAACGAAATTCCTTATTTTTATAAGCACAATGCAATAGGGATGTTTCCGTTTTTTTATTGTAGCACCTATTTTTTTACTTAAATCCAATCAACATATATGGCACAGTATTCTAGAATTGAAGTAGCATCCGTAATGAAGGATAACGGGATGGTTCCCTTGTTTTATCATCCGGATATTAGTTTGGGAAAACAGGTATTAAAGGCCTGTTATGACGGTGGTGCTAGATTGATGGAGTTTACCGCGAGGGGCGATTTCGCCTTTGAGGTCTTTTCAGAATTGAATAAATACGCCATACAGGAATTGCCCGGAATGATAATGGGCGTGGGTTCCATTACGGATGCAGCGGCGGCCAGTCTGTTTATGCAGATGGGAGCCAATTTTATTGTAACACCTTCACTGAGGGAAGATATTGCCATAGCATGCAACAGACGAAAGGTGTTGTGGTCGCCCGGCTGCGGTTCCCTGACCGAAATTAATAGGGCAGAGGAACTGGGCTGCGAAATCATTAAATTGTTTCCAGGTGCTGTTTATGGACCTGATTTTGTAAAGGCCATCCGTGGGCCTCAACCGTGGACCAACATCATGCCTACCGGAGGTGTAACCACGGCAGAATCCAATTTAAAAGGCTGGTTCGATGCCGGTGTTACCTGCGTAGGAATGGGCTCTCAGTTAATAAGCAAGGAAATTTTATCAAACAATGATTATTCCGGCCTACAACAGAAAGTAACGGAAACTTTGGCACTGATTAAAAAATTGCGTGCATAAAGCTTGGGTCTATGTTGCAAATCCCAGGTATTGGGAAAAGTGTTTAAAAGTTCATCCGCAAGCATTGAAGTAGCATTGGCAGCATTAGTAATGGGTATTCCAAAGACGATGAAAGAGGGGCGTTTTTGAACCAAACAAAACAGCGTTTCGGAACTGAATCAACTTTTAAAATATGAAGACATTTATAACCGATGATTTTTTGTTGCAAAACAAGTTCGCGAAAAAACTATACCATGGGTATGCCGCAGCTTTGCCCATTATAGATTACCACAACCATCTTCCGCCTAAGGAAATTGCCCAAAACAGGGTTTTTGAAAATATAACCCAAGTTTGGCTGGCCGGTGATCATTATAAATGGCGCGCCATGCGTGCCTTGGGAATACATGAAAAATACATCACGGGGAATGCTTCGGACAAGGATAAATTCCTGAAATGGGCAGAAACCGTTCCGTACACGGTGCGTAATCCGTTATACCACTGGACACATCTAGAATTGCAACGCTACTTTGGAATCGATGAAATCTTGACCGCCAACAACGCGGAGGAAATATATGACCGTACCTCCCATATGCTGCAGCAAGAATCGCATCACACCATAGGATTGCTACAACATAAAAAAGTAGAATATTTATGTACGACGGACGATCCAACGGATAGTCTGGAACATCACAGAAGTCTTGGCGAGAAAAATAGCGCCCCAAAGGTGTTTCCCACGTTTAGGCCGGACAAGGCCTTTGCCATTGAGGATGCGGCAGTGTACAACAGTTATCTGGAAAAATTGGGAAAGATGGTAGGGACCGAACTCAAAACCTATGATGACCTGTTGGCTGCCTTAGCCAATAGAATCGACTATTTTCATGAAATAGGCGGGCGGCTGGCCGATCACGGTCTGGAACAATTGTATTATTTTGAAACGGACCTTTACAAGTGCGATACGCTTTTCAAAAAAGCTAGGGAGCAACAAGAATTGACCACGGAGGAGGTGCGTTTTTTTAAGGCCAAAACGCTGTTGTTTCTTTCTAGGGAATATTGCCAACGGGGTTGGACCCAACAGTTTCATCTTGGCGCTATCAGGAACAATAACAAGCGACTTTTAAGTAGTTTAGGTCCGGATACAGGGTTCGATTCCATGGGCGATTTCTCCCAAGCCAAAGCCTTAAGTGGTTTCTTAAATGAGTTGGACAGTACCGATGAGCTTACGAAAACGGTGCTTTATAACTTAAATCCTTCCGATAATGAGGTATTTGCCACCATGGCGGGTAATTTTAACGATGGGAGCAGTAAAGGCAAGGTGCAATTTGGTTCCGCCTGGTGGTTTTTAGACCAAAAAGATGGGATGGAGAAACAAATCAATACCCTTTCTAACATGGGATTGTTAAGTTGTTTTGTGGGTATGTTAACGGATTCGCGAAGTTTTCTTTCCTTTCCAAGACATGAATACTTTAGAAGGATTTTGTGCAATCTCATTGGGACCGATGTAGCCAATGGAGAGCTGCCGGCAGACGAGAAATGGCTTGGTAAAATAGTAAGCGATATCTGTTATCAGAATGCCAAGGATTATTTTGGACTTTAGTTCTTTGGTACAACGAACATAAAAATCTCAAAAAAATGAAAACTGTAAAGTGGGGCATTATTGGATGTGGCGATGTCGCAGAAGTTAAAAGTGGCCCAGCTTTTCAAAAAACCAAGCATTCGGAATTGATTGCCGTTATGCGAAGGGATAAAGAAAAAGCGGAGGATTTTGCAAAAAGACATACTGTTCCATTTTTCTATGACTCCGCGGAGGAATTGCTAAAGCATAAGGGCATCAACGCTATTTATATTGCAACCCCGCCATCTACCCATTTACAGTACACCCTCATGGCGTTGCATGCCGGTAAGGATGTATATCTGGAAAAACCCATGGCGAGAACCTTCCTAGAGGCCCAAATAATCGCCGAAAGTATAAAGGAAACCACCTGTAAGCTGAGCGTTGCACATTATAGAAGAAAACTGCCGGCCTTTGAAAAGGTAAAAAAACTTTTAGCGGATGGTAGTATTGGAAAGGTGCTTTGTGTGGATATCCAGATTTTGCAGCCAAGAAAGTCCGATATTATAACAGATACGGCAGACAATTGGCGACTAAATCCAGAAGTATCCGGTGGTGGGTATTTCTATGATATCGCCCCGCATCAAATCGATTTAATGTACCATTATTTTGGTGCTATAGATTCGGTGGCAGGATTTTCTAGTTCCAATAATAAATCTAATGGAATCGCCGATGTGGTAAACGGCATCATCCGTTTTGAAAACGGTGTTCAGTTTCGAGGTATATGGAACTTCGTCGCATCTCCCCATAACAAGAAGGAGGAATGTGTTATTTACGGGACAAACGGCAGTATCCATTTTTCTTTTTATGGCAAGGAAGTCGCACTAAAAAACAATGACGATGAAAAGATTTTCCGGTTCAAGAATCCGAAGCACTTACAACAACCTATGATCAGTGCGGTGGTGGATTATTTTTTAGGTGCAGGAGAGAATCCATGCCCTGTGGAGGATGCACTTTTGGTTATGGAAACCATGGAGAAATTGACCGGGCGTAACTCAAAAACTGAGTGTTCCAAGGACGTTATTTAAAAACCTCGGTAGTCATAATACTGACCGCAATCATTACAAACGTAGTAATGCATATAGGGCGGTATTGCAAAGTAGCTTACAGATTCCTCTTTTTTAGCTCATTTACGGCATGATCGGCCGCTCTTGCAGTTAAGGCCATATAGGTCAACGAGGGGTTCTGGTTTCCAGAGGAAGCCATACAGGCACCATCGGTCACATATACATTGGGTACTTCATGTAGCTGATTGTGCTTGTTCAATACCGATGTCTTGGGATTGTGGCCCATACGTGCTGTTCCCATCTCGTGTATGCCACCACCCATATAGGAATCCCTTTTGGTGGCTCTCACGTCTTTAAAACCAGAGTTCTCCAGCATTTCTTGAGCTTGAATAATCCAATCTTTCTTCATTCTTTTTTCATTTTCCTTGAATTCGGCATCGAAGGTAATGGTAGGCAGGCCGTATTGGTCCAGCTTGTCATAATTTAAGGACATGTGGTTTTCATGATAGGGTAGTACCTCTCCAAAACCGCCCATATTAATACGCCAACCACCAGGCTCTAACATGGCTGCCTTATATTCTTTACCATAGCTGTATTCGGGAATTACGGTACTGTAATCGTTTCTGCCCGCTCCTCCTTGATATCCGTATCCGCGGATAAAGTCCACCTTCTCAGACGATGCATTGAGATTTCTAAAACGGGGAATGTAAAAGCCGTTAGGCCGTATTCCCTTGTAATATCTATTATCGTAACCATCTATTTTGGCGGACGCTCCTGCTCCCAATTGATGGTCCATAATATTATGGCCTAGCTCCCCGCTGGCATTACCCATTCCGTTTGGAAAGGCGTCTGATTTGGATTGCATCAAAATTGCGGTGGAGGCCATGGAAGATGCGCATAGGAAGATGACCTTGGCCTTGAACTCAAGTACCTCTTTTGTTTTGGCATCGATTACCCGTACGCCCGTTGCTTTTCCCTTATCCTTGTCATAGACGACTTCATGTACGATTGAATCCGGTCGCAAGGTCAAATTTCCAGTAGCTTCCGCCATGGGTATCGTAGAGGAATTTGAGCTGAAATAAGCCCCATAAGGACAACCTCTTTTGCATCTGTTTCTATATTGGCAAGTGCCTCTTCCCGATCCGGGTTTGGTACCTTCGGTAATATGGGCAACCCTACCAATAGTCAAAACACGATCGCTATAATTTTTTGCAATTCCTTGTCTTAAATGCTCTTCCACGCAGTTGAGTTCCATCGGTTTTAGAAATACGCTATCAGGCAGATGGGGAAGACCCAAAGCCTCTCCGCTGATTCCTACGTGTTTTTCCACATAGCTGTACCAAGGCTCAACATCCTTATAACGAATAGGCCAATCCACACCAATTCCGTCTTTGGCATTGGCTTCAAAATCAAGATCGGACCATCTGTAGGTCTGCTTTCCCCAAATTAAGGACCTGCCGCCCACTTGTGTTCCTCTGATCCAATCAAAGCGTTTTACTTCATCGTAATCGTGTTCGGAATCCTTATTGAAGAAATGTTTTGTAGTGTTATCTACTCGCCAGCGTAACTGTTTGGTATAATCTTTCTTTTGTTCCGTAGTAAGTTGACCTGCATTGGGTAAATCCCAAGGGTCTTGATGCATTGTAGGATAATCAAGTAGATGGTTGACCATTCTACCACGTTCCAGCACGAGGGTTTTGAGTCCTTTTTCACAGAGTTCCTTTGCGGCCCAGCCGCCACTAATACCAGTACCTACTACAATAGCGTCAAATTGATTCTCTGCTGATTTTAAAAACATTTTTTAATGTATTTGAGTTTTATTAAAATTACGAATTAGCTTGATGCAGGGTGTCCTGTAGTGTTAGGTATTCAATTCCGTTTAAAAAATAACTGGACAGGGACATAAACATATCCTTAGTTCGATGGTTTACAAAGATCAAACTGAATAATCAATGTACAAATTTCCTATATTCATGCACGAAAAATTCGTGGAAATACTGTTTTAAAGATATCTGTTATAATCCAAACTGTCTTGGCAGCCAAAGGCTCAACTCCGGAAAATACGTAACTAAAAATAACGCTAAAATCATCGCAACAAATAAGGGCAACAAAGGTTTCACCACCTTTTCTATAGATGTTTTTGCAATACCAACCCCAACAAAAAGTACCGAGCCTACAGGTGGTGTGCACAGGCCTATACATAAGTTTAGTACCATAATGATTCCGAAATGAACCGGGTCCAGTCCCAAAGCGGTCACTACTGGCAAGAAAATGGGTGTAAAAATGAGAACGGCTGGTGTCATATCCATAAATATCCCCACAAAGAGGAGCAATAGATTTATGATCAAAAGGATAACGATAGGGTTATCGCTTAGTGCCAAAAGACCGGTACTTATTTCTTGAGGGATGTTTTCGTAGCTCAATGCCCATGACATACTCATTGAGGCACCAATGAGGAGCATCACTATAGCAGTAGTTCCTACAGAATCCAAAAGGATTTGTGGCATTTTTGGTAAGCTTATTTCCCTGTAGATCATTCCAAGTACAAAACTGTAAAGTACTGCAATCGCAGAGGCTTCGGTTGCGGTAAAAATGCCGGTAACGATTCCGCCAATAACAACGACCAACATCAAAAGACTCGGAAGCGCATCCACAAAAGTTTTTAAAACGGCTTTTAAGGTACTGCGTTCGCCCACTTTGTATCCTTTTTTCTTAGCCCAGAACGATGCAACGATCATTAGAAAAAGTCCGGTTAAGATTCCCGGGATGTAACCCGCTAAGAAGAGGGCTGCGATTGATGCACCACCGCTGGCCAAGGAATAAACAATCAACACATTACTGGGAGGAATGATTAGTCCTGTGGTTGCAGCCGTGATATTTACCGCAGCTCCAAATTCCCTGGAGTACCCTTCTTTTTCCATTTCGGGGCCTAAAATACTCCCCATTGCAGATGCTGCCGCCATGGCGGAACCAGCGATGGCACCCATAAGCATGGCCGATATGATATTGATCAAAGCCAAACCTCCTGGTAGTGCGCCTACCAAAGTCTTTGCAAAAGCAATAAGCCGGTGCGCTATGCCACCCTTGTTCATGAGTTCCCCTGAAAGTATAAAGAGCGGTATGGCCAAGAGCGCAAAACTATCTAACCCGGTGCCAATACGCTGTGCAACGGTGGTAGATGCAGGTAGCACGGGAATACTGACCAATAATGTTAATAAGGACGATATCGCGATACTCCATGCTACGGGAGTACCAATAGTCAATAGACATATAAAACTAATAACTAAAACAAGTATTGGTGCGTACTCCATAGCTGCTTATTTTTTTAAAATATCTGAAATCTTGTAGTAGATAATGAGTAGTCCGCTGATGGGAATTACCGCATATACAACGGCCAAGGGCACCTGCAATGCGGGGGAGTTTTGCCCTAGGACATAGGTAATGTAAACAAGTCTTGAGCCTCCAATGACCATGGCCAGTACGCAAAACAGAATAATAAGGATCCGCACGATGAACATCAAGCGCTTTTGCACGGGTTCACTTAGCCTTGTTGGTATAACATCTATGGCTACATGCATATTCCTGCCGGATATGTAGGCGGCGCCAAGAATGCCCACCCAGATCATAAGGTAGCGGGCCAGTTCATCCGTAAAGGAGCTGGGAGCCCCTAGAATGAAGCGACTTGCCACCTGCCACAGTACGTTGAGTACCATTACGGCCATAATAATGACCAGTAAATTAGCCAATATTTTATCCACGGTTTTTCGCAATTGCATAGGTTCTTTGTTTGGTTATTTGGTTGCCTGAATATCTTTTATGAGTTGATAGAACATTTTGTCCTCTTTGTATTTTTCAAAGGAGTCCTTTATCTTTTCCGAGAACAAGGTTTTATCCGGTCTAATGATTGTAACGCCGGCTTTTTGGACGGCTTCCAGGGCTTCGTTTTCGGCCTCTAGCCATAGCTTACGTTGGTACACTATGGAAGCATCCACGGCTTGTTTTAACCAGCCCTGTTCCTCTGGCATTAGTTTGTCCCAGAGATAGGTTCCTGCCAATAGCACGTCGGGGAGTACGGTATGTTCGTCCAAGGTGTAATATTTGGCTACCTCATAATGTCTGGAGAGATAAAAACTAGGTGGATTGTTTTCTGCGCCATCCACCACTCCTTGTTGTAGTGCGGTGTACAGTTCTCCCCAAGAGATTGGAGTAGGGGAGCCGCCCAGACTACTTACCATGTCCATTGCCGTAACGCTTTCCATTACCCTTATTTTTTGTCCCTCTAGATCGTCTGGGGTGTTTACGGGCTTATCCTTGGTGTAAAAGCTACGGCTACCGGCGTCGTAGTACCCTAATCCCTTTAGCCAATATTGTTCCCCTTCGTTCAATAATTGCTGTCCTATGGGGCCGTCCAAAACGGTAAAAGAGTGTTCCCTGTCACGGAATAAAAAGGGCAGCCCTAAAATCTTCATCCTTGGTGCAAAATTTTCTAGAACGCCAACGGATACTTTGGTCATGTCCAAACTTCCGATCTGTAAAAGCTCCAAACACTGCCGTTCTGTACCTAACTGCTGACTAGGGTAGATTTCTAGTTTTAATTTCCCATTGGAAAGCGAATCCAAGTCTATTCCCATTTTTACCATTGCCTTGTGTACGCTATGGCTTACATCTAGTCCATGGCCTAAACGTATGGTTTTGGTGTCATCGGTCTCCGCGCAAGACATGGCGAATACGCTAGTAAATAAAAGGAGTAGCTGCGTTTTTAGTTTCATTTTGTTTTATTTCACGGTAACTTGCAGCGGATTTTTTAGACGTTCCGAAAACAAGGTGAGATACTCTTCCCATTCGCTTTTTGTCGTAAACTGACCACTTTTTTTCCAACTAAAACCGGCGTAATACACCGCTTTGTTATGATCGGTTTTAATATGTGCAAAAAGATTGCTCTCGTCTTTTCTATCCGTATCATAATGCTCAAATCCTATCATGGCATTTTTGGGAACTACGATTCCCGTACCCAGTTCCGAGTCAAAATGGGGTTCCCAGTAGCTTAGCCAACCTTTATCGGTATCTACCCCAATTTCACCTTCTTTTTTATGAAGGGTTAATCCGGCGGATATCGTATCGGATCCTTTCAGGGTAATCTCAAACCGGGAAAGATTTTGACCATAGTCCAAGGATATCTTTTTTTCCTCGGATATCATATTCCCGGCTGCATCCCAATCGGCGTAAGTAAGAATAAAACTGGTTCTTATGGGTCCTGTACTCAAGGTTTTCCAAGACGTGAAGTTTCTCGATATATAATAGGTAGTATCCACTTTTTTGGCTATACCGCCAACACCCCTGCTACGGCCAACATGAAAATTGTCCAAACCTTCGCCGTCATCTTTGTGGTAACTGCCATCAGTCTCCAATTCTTTTTTGTACCATTTGTTGATGATAGGATAATCCACCCGTTTTAACCAAGCGTCCATACCACTGGACAGCGTACCTCCCTTGACCCCGTCTTCGACCATTTTTTGGGCCGCGGGACCGTAGGTTCTAAAAGCAACACGGTCATTTTCCCAAGCGTAATCATCCGTGCGTTCCGGAACAAAGCGTGAATAGCAAGCAGGAATACTATCGGTTGCCGAAATACTTTCAGCAAAACTTACCTCAAATACTTTTTCGCTATTGGCAGCAATTTCAGGTTGAAACAAAACAGCATCCATGGTACCATCGCCATCCTCGTCCACTTGCTGGGAAACGATTTCCCTTTTGGTTTCGGCATCAATAAGTACAATATTACCTTTTGATGCTTCGGTGTTTATGGACGCCAAATTCACCGAAACCGTTTCAAATGAACGATCGTTATTAAGTGTGTTTTTAACAATGATTTGCAGTTTAGCTTCCCTTGCTTCTTCACAAGATAAGAGTGCCACAAAAATAGATGCTGATGCAAAAAATGGGAGTGCTTTCATGTTAGTTAATTTTCGTTGGATGGTTTTCCTATGGTCGCCAAGATGCCACCATCTACATAGACCACATGTCCGTTCACAAAATCACTTGCCCTTGATGCCAAAAAAATAGCGGCACCGGCCAAATCGTCCGGGTCTCCCCATTTGGCAGCTGGTGTTCTGTTGATGATAAAATCGTTGAAGGGATGTCCATCTACCCGTATAGGAGCGGTCTGGGAGGTAGCAAAATATCCCGGACCGATACCGTTGGTCTGTATATTGTGCTTTGCCCATTCCGTGGCCATATTTTGTGTAAGCATTTTAAGTCCACCTTTTGCCGCTGCATAGGCACCCACCGTATTTCTGCCCAATTCGCTCATCATTGAGCAAATGTTGATGATTTTCCCCTGCTTTCTGGCAATCATCCCTTTAACCACATGCTTGGACACAATAAAAGGGCTCACCAAATCAATATCAATAACGGCCTTAAAGTCTGCTACTTCCATATCTTCTAGAGGTGTACGCTTTATAATCCCGGCATTATTGACTAAGATATCTATTGGACCCATTTTGCTTTGTATGCTGTTAACGGCCTCAATAACTTGAGTCTCATCGGCAACATTGAATTTATATCCTATAGCTTTGATGCCCTCATTCTTATAAAAGGCTACAGCATCATCAATTTTCTGTTGTGATGAATTTCCATTAACGATAATAGTAGCACCTGCATTACCAAGACCTTTGGCCATTGCCATTCCTAGACCATGGGTGCTTCCGGTGACCAGTGCAATTTTTCCACTAAGGTTAAAAAGTTCTATGCTCATCTAATTATCTTAAGTCGGTTATTTTGGCAACGTCCATATCCCCATAATCTAAATTTTCACCAGCCATACCCCAAATGAAGGTGTAATTGGAAGTTCCGGAACCACAGTGTATAGACCAAGGTGGGGAAATTACTGCTTCGTGATTTTGCATCCATATATGTCTGGTTTCTTGCGGTTGACCCATAAAATGACAGACCGATTGTCCTTCAGGTACATCTAAGTAAAAATAGACCTCCATTCTTCTGTCGTGAACGTGCGCAGGCATGGTGTTCCATACACTACCTGTTTTTAGCTCTGTCATTCCCATTTGCAGTTGGCATGTGGTAACGACACCGCCAATAATCATCTGACTTACGGTACGATGGTTTGCTGTTTCTAAAGAGCCTAATTGCAGCTTATTGGCTTCGGCCAGACTAACTTTTTTCGTTGGGTAGGAAGTATGGGCAGGTGCAGAGTTCAAATAGAACATGGCTGGTTTCGTAGGGTCATCACTTTTGAAAATAACCTCTTTAGCGCCACTACCAATATACAAGGCATCTTTATGCGCCAAGTTGTATGTACTGCCATCTATGACTACCGTTCCGTTATTGCCCACATTGATAATCCCCAACTCTCTTCTTTCGAGAAAAAAACTAGCTTTTAGTGGGTCTATAGCTTCTAACTTTAAAGGGCTTTCCGGTACCGCGGAACCTGCAATATAACGGTCATAATGCGTGTACGTAAGGTTGATTTTCCCTTTTTGCATGAGGTTGTCTATCAAGAATTCATCTCGCAATTCCGTGGTGTCATATTTTTTAACGGCTTCTGGACTGGAGGCATATCGTGTTTCGTAGGATACTGACATTATCTGTTTTTTAAGATTAATTAAATATTGATTCGATCATCGGGGCTGTAAACCTGCCGGATAGGTAGGCTTGCCTCGACATCTTTAGGTTGTTTCCTTTCTTATGACCCGTAGCGTACTACGAGTAAATAGACCTTCTTATACCAAGTTCAAGGCCCCGTAATTCTGCCAAGCCCCGCAGGCGGCCGATGCCGGAATAGCCCGGGTTGGTCTTTTTGCGCAGGTCGTCCAGCATTTTATGACCGTGATCTGGGCGAAACGGCATGCGCAGGTCTTTTCTGCCATTGGTTTTTCGTTTTTCCTGTTCTTTGATAAGGGCTTTCATAACGGCGAACATGTCAACATCGCCTTCCAAATGATTTGCTTCATGAAAATTACCGTCGGTATCGCGTAGGGTGCTTCGTAAATGGATAAAGTGGATGCGATGGCCCAACCGTTCTACCATGCCCGCTAAGTCGTTATCGTCCCTAACGCCAAAGGAGCCTGTGCAAAAAGTGAGGCCGTTGTTGGGGCTATCCACCGCAGTATAAAGGTCCACAATATCCTGTTCCGTACTTACCACGCGTGGCAGTCCCAAAATAGAATACGGCGGGTCGTCCGGATGTATACACATGAGTACGCCTGCTTTTTCCGCAGTGGGTATGATATGTGACAAAAATTCAAAGAGGTGCTTTTTAAGCTTAGGTGCGTCGATGGCATCGTAGGTAGCTAAGATAGTATTGAATTCTTCCAAGGAATAGCCTTCCTCTGCTCCCGGTAGTCCGGCAATGATGTTGTTTGATAGTTTTTGTTTTTGAGCATCATTTAAACCTTCAAAGTAGGTTTTTGCTTTGCTTTTTTGAGTGTCCGAGTAAGTGGTTTCTGCACCTGGACGTTCCAATAAGAATAGTTCAAAAGCTGCAAATGCAGCGGACTCAAAACGTAGGGCAGTAGACCCATCTTCTATTTCAAAGTCTAAGTTGGTACGCGTCCAGTCCAGTACGGGCATAAAGTTGTAACAGACGATATCAATAGCACATTCCCCTAAATTTGAAAGTGTTTGCTTATAATTTTCAATGTAGCTTAGGTAGCTATCCGACTGTGTTTTAATGGATTCGTGAATAGGCACACTTTCTACAACCGACCACGTGAGGCCGGCTGATTCGATTGCATCTTTTCTTTTTTTGATTTCCGAAATGGGCCAAACCTCCCCATTTGGAATATGGTGCAAGGCAGATACTACTCCTGTAGCCCCAGCTTGTCGAATATCCGATAAGGAAACCGGGTCATTAGGCCCATACCATCGCCATGTTTGTTCTAACGTTGAACTCATTTTTTACTAGTTTTACTCCTAAAATTTAGTACTTAATTTATCGTTGAGCATTTGTCTTAGTTCTTGCACCTTGCTATGATTTTTATCAGCAATATTTAGCGCTTCCTGTTCTACAGATTCGTAGCTGTAAAGTTCGCTAAAGTTATCCTCATGTATAATGAGCCTGAAATTAGGTACGCGAATAGTTTGTGCCTTTTTCCAATAGGATATGGCAGGATGCCCAGGTGAATGAGGGTTTTCTAATATCGGCCTTAAAGATTGGCCCTCGGCAAAATCAGCATTAGGAACACCGGTTAAATCACATAAAGTTGGAAAGATATCCAATGTTTCGACTATACCAATAGATTTCGTACCCCCATGTTTTAGTCCGGGAAAATTAATAATTAGTGGGGATCTTAATGCGGTATCAAAAAGATTGTGTTTACCCCATATGGCATGCTCTCCCAAATTCCAACCGTGATCGCCCCAAAGTACAACGATAGTATTCTTATCTGCTCCCGTTGCTTTTAATTTTTTAAGTATGCGCCCAACTTGAGCATCGGCATAGCTTACACATGCCGCATAATATTTTCGAAGTTGTAGGCCTAATTCAGCATCCGTATCTAAATTTTTGCCCCAAAGATCATATTGTTTTATTTCGTTAGAAGGGTGCCAAGTACTTTTTCCTACTGGTTTCGTTGGATAGGGATTTTTGGGGAAGGATACACCATCATAAAGCTCCAAGTACTTCTTTGGTACTCCAAAAGGTAAGTGTGGCTTTATGATACCAACCGCAAGAAAAAATGGTTTATTCGGAGTAGAAGCCAAGGTTTCTAGTTCTATTAGCGCTTGTTCCGTAATAAGGTCATCCGGATAGGTATCTTCCTTATATATTGCGGATTCATATACGGTCATAGTACCTTTTTCTTTGCTCCGTACCATCCCATTTTTTAATCCGTGCATTGCCCCGCGTGGGTGTTGCCAAGCACCAACAGGCATAAGGTTGCGATGCCATGCGTTCGGCATTTCTAAAATCTGTTCATCGTTCCAATCCGGGCCTCCTAGTCCTCCTGGATGATGGGAAACCTTACCCACCGAAACAGTTGTATACCCATGTTCCTTAAACCATTCCGGCATGGAAGGATATCTATTGTATTTTGTTTTCTCTAGTGCACGTTGGAAAAGCGCATCGTTTTCAGAGGGCCCATAAGTCCCGGTCAATAGGGTGTATCGAGAAGGGCCACAGCTAGGTGCATTTACGTAATGATTCATAAACGCACGTCCTTTCTGTGCGAGTTTATCAATGTTTGGAGAATGAATATACTCGTGCCCAAAAGAGGCTAATTCCGGACGTAGGTCATCAACGCAAATAAGAAGAATATTTTTAGGTTTTTCAGTTTGCGCATACGTAGCTATACCTAGTGTTAATAGGGACAGAATAACAATGACGCTTCTATTGTTCATTACTTTGATTTATTTGTTATACTCCGCTAAAAGCACTAAATCCTCCATCAACAGGAACTACTATCCCCGTTACAAAAGCTGCGCCATCACCACACAACCATAGTGTAGTCCCAATAAGGTCATCGGGCGTTCCAAAGCGACCCATTGGCGTCTGGCCAATAATGGTGTTGCCTCTAGGTGTTAATACGCCGTCAGTTTCGGTTAACAAAGCCCTGTTCTGATCGGTCAGAAAAAAACCGGGGGCCAAGGCATTTACACGTATACCCACTTTTGAAAAATGTACGGCTAGCCACTGGGTAAAATTAGATACGGCCGCTTTGGCTCCACTGTAAGCGGGTATTTTGGTCAAGGGTGTAAAGGCGTTCATGGAGGATATGTTCAGGATGCTGCAGCCTTCCCTTCCTACCATATCTTGAGCGAATACCTGTGTTGGCAATAAGGTTCCTATAAAGTTGAGGTTAAACGTAAACTGTATTCCGGAGCTGTCCAGGTCAAAAAAGGTTTTAAACCCTTCCGAGGTATTTTCCAAATCCTCTTTTTCCAAGTACGGATTGCTAGTGGTTCCTAACGGATGGTTTCCACCTGCTCCATTGATAAGAATATCACAGGGGCCTAGTTTGTTATTGATTACTTTTTTTGCAGCTAAGAGCGATTCTTTTTCTAAGACATTCGCAACAACACCTAATGCGTTTCCGCCATTTCCATTTATTTCATGCGCAACCTTATCTGCGGCTTCTTTCTTCAAATCCAACACGGCAATTTTATGACCTTCTTTTGCCAGTGCTAGTGCCAATGTGCTGCAAAGAACACCTCCCGCTCCAGTTAGTACCACTACTTTATTACTCATGTGTCAGTATTATTTTTTAAATTTTACAGATAGTATACAGTTCAATTTCTACTTTAATCTCAAATTTCAAGCTTTTAGTTTAAAAGAACTAATGGCCTACCAGAGCAATAGTACAAATATGGAGTCAAAACGCCCATTTTCTAGTCTCTAAAACTACTTAATATTGCTGCTGTCTGTATCCTGTAGTGTCTTGTACTTGATTCATAGTCGGTAATTATAGTACCGGCTTTTAAGATATAAAAGTAAAAGTTATGATATATTTTTTCAATTATTTCATTCGTAAGGTATGCTAAATTGTTTTTGCTCCTCTGTTCGGTAACAATGATATCGCAACAAGTTTCTGAAGTTTTAGGGTTTTTCAACCGGACGGATAAGGATTACCTTCTGGATTTTAGTTACGCGGGTTATAGATTTGGAGAAAACAACTTCCAGAAAATGAGGGCAAAAATAATATTGGTAACTGATTATCGAGCAGTGCCAAATACCGAGAAATGTTGAACCTTAAATAATACAAATAAAAACTCCGATTAAACGCGAATTTATAATGTGCGTTGTTCCAAGTTAAGTGCAATAATAAAATCACACTGTTTTAAGTGAGTTTTCAAAAAATAGTCGGGGTATCGGTATCCTTTTCTTACTGCTTTCCTTTTTCCTATTACTTTGCTGATTTTTTTTCATGGTTGAGCATTTTTAGATTACAATGATCAATCACGTGAAGGAAGTATTAAAAAAGGAATATTCGAGTACATACTCACATCTTGGATAATGGGTTCATGTGTCAGTTTTTCAAAAAGGTTGTGTTTGTAATTTACCATGGCGTACATATCTATCTTAAGTTTTTCTAGAAAAGTATCAATAACTTTGGCTTTGTCATCAAATTCCTGCGCCACATGTAAAGTGTGCTCAACCGTTTGTAAACAACCTTCTAAAAGTTTTCTGCTCTGTTCTTGTGTAGGAGTTAAGATATTTTTTTCATTAATGTGAACGATCCTAATGGAGGCATTCGATAGCGCGGTAATCTCCAATAGCGGTGCAATCGACTTTTGGGTGCAGTTTTTTTCAAAATCGGTCACGAAGGCAACTTCTTTTGGTGATTTGAAATCCAGCTCTCCAGGTATGGCAAGTACGGGACATTTTGTAACGTGCTTTACGGTTTGTATGGTATTACTACCAAAGAATATATCTACGGCCTCGGTAAGGCCTTTGTTTCCCATGACCAATAAATCTATGTCCAGTTCTTCCAAGTTTTGAATAATAACCTTTATCAATTCTCCTTTTTTAGAAATTGTTTTAAAGGTATGTTTGGGATTTTCCGTGTCCAAGACAATTTTATGGGACGTACTGGTAAGCCTTTCCTTTGATTGGATTTCTAGTTGTTTCAATAGTTTTTTACCGGCAAATCCAGGTAGTAAGGTGCCTTTTAATGGTGTGAGTTCTGAGTAGGTGTTCAACAAGTAAAACGTACACTTTTTAGATTCTAGTAGTTTTGACGCATAGAAAAGTGCGCAGTAAGCGTTATTGGAAAAATCAGTAGCAACAAGAATATTTTTCATAATTCAAAGGTTTATAATTGCGGAATCACCATAAAGGGTACCGTTACATGAAATCCAATTTTTTTGATGACAGGTTCCCTAAACAAACGTTCCATAAAGGTGTGCTTGTTCTGCACCATAACTATGAGGTCTACAGGAGTTTCCAACTGGAATTCATTTACCGCGGAAATAACACTGTTATCGGGAACATCATGGAAGATTGAAGAATTGCCAAGAAGTTTTTTCAATTGTCGTTTGTTCTGTTCTTGATCCTGAGAAAGATCATAGCCCGTGCTTACGTGCAATACATTAATGGTAGAAGTATACGCATCGGCAATTTCTAACAGTTGGGGAAACTTTTCCTTTTCGTATTGGATTTCATAATCGGTAGGAAATAAAATCTCTTTAGGTTCTCTAAACCCATAGTTTGGTGGGATAGCGATTACAGTACACTTGGATTTTTTGATGACGTTTGCCGTATTACTGCCGAACAAAACTTCCTTCGCCCCGGTCGCTCCTTTCGTACCCATGATGATAAGGTCTATATTTTTAGTTTCTACAACTCCTTTTACAGTGTCGGTAAAATGACTGTAAAAGGCCAAGGGAACAAATGTATGTTCTGTATTTGAGGATAGTTCTTTTATGCGCGCTATTAACGCGTTTAGATTTTGCATGCTATCCTTCAAGAGAGCGTCCGCTAATTTTCCCGATGCTCTTTTAACTGATGTTCCCGCACCGGTATATCCGGGTATCGGATTAATATGCATTACATAAAACGTACATTTTGTTTTTTGAAAAAGTTCAATACCATACGTAATGGCGTTCCATGCGTTGTCAGAAAAGTCGGTGGGTACAAGAATGTGCTTCATGTTGATTTCATTTTTTTAAAGAATAAAAATAATGATGAAAGAAATCAACTGAAATGATTTATGTCATATTGAGGTGTTGGATAACGCTTTTAAAAAGATGAGTCCTTTCTGAAAAAGCAATCATCGGAATTTAGAAATTTCGTTAGGAACAGCTATATAGATGAAAAACCCCAATACTGACCCAAATCATTTCGCAAATAGAACTGCCCCATTACTTTAGTCTTCAAATAATAAAACGAGGTAAGAAATGAAATTGATATCTAAAAAGGAAATTGAACACTTGGATAGTATCCATAGCGAAACGTGTATCTCTATTTTTATCCCTACACATCGGGCAGGGGAAGCAGTTTTACAGGGAAAAGATGCCCTACACTTAAAAAATCAATTGAAGGAGGTAAAGAATAAGTTGGAACAAGAGGAGATGGGGCAGAGGGAAATTGATACGCTGCTAGCCCCTATCAAAGAACTTTTGGATGATAGCGAATTCTGGCGACACCAATCTGATGGACTTGCTATTTTTTGTTCCGATTCTTATTTTGAAAAGTATACATTGCCTATACATTTCGAGGCATTTAACTATGTGGCAAACGGTTTTTACGCCAAACCGTTGTTGCCTCTATTCACAGGAGATGGTACGTTTTATGTACTTGCTTTGGAGTTGGAAACCGTAAAACTCTACGAATGTACACGACACAGCATTGTTGATATGGTCATCGATGATTTAGTTCCGTCTCGCATGGAAGATTGCGTAGGGTATGATTATGAGCAAAAAGGTCTTCAATATAAAAGCGGTGCAGATGCACAAGGTAGGGCCATATATCACGGACACGCCGAGGCCGATCGAGGCCGTAAAAAAGAAATAACACAATATTTTAAGGCAATAGATAAAGGACTAAGCACGCTTTTGAATACCAATAATATCCCCATGATTGTGGCCTCGCAAGACTATTTGTTTTCCATTTATAAGGAAGGAAACAGTTATAAACAGTTGTTGGATGACCATATATCCTGTAACCTTTCAGAAACCGATAAGTTTCTCTTGCACGAAATGGCTTTGGAAAAAGTAAGCCCCATTTTTGACAAGGATCAAGAAGAAAAAGTAGAATCGTTTAAACAGTACGATGGCACGGGTAGAACATCTTCTGAAATAGAGCAAGTATTACCGGCGGCACTTGAAGGGAAAATCGATGCACTTTTCTTGGAGAATAGAAAAGATATCTGGGGAGTATACAATCCTGAAAAAAGACAGATACGGATTGATGAGGAACCATTGCCCACAAGTGTATCGTTATTGAACAAAGCAGCCATAAAAACCTTCCTGAACGGTGGTAAGGTATATCTATTGGAAAAGGAGGGAATGCCGAACCCTTACTCAAGAGTGAATGCCTTATATCGCTATTAAAAGCATTAAAATGAAATATATAGTATTCATTTTGGCAGTATTTGGCTCAGGATTATTTTTTTCTTGTCAACCCCCTGTCGTTTTTGGTGAGCCACAGCCCGCAGACCTAAAATCGTTATCCGTTATTCCTCGCAGCTACCAAGGCATTTATTGGTGCAAGGTCGATAGTGCCACGCTATACGTCGACGAAAAGTCTTTTATCAAGCGAAAGGAATTGTTGGTCAGATTGACAAGGGCCGAAATTGATTCTAGTAGCGATTTGGAACTCCGTAACGGAAGGTTGTTTGTAAGAGAATGGGAAACTGATTTTCCCGCCCAGGAAAAAGGCGATACCATTGTCTCAAAACTGGTGATACGTGATACGTTATTTTCTATTGGGGATGAACAGCTATTGAAACCCTATAAGGGACATTTGATTTTAAATTCCAAATTAGATGAAAATGCTTGGGCGGTTTTGGTAGCATCCCATAAAGGAGCTGGACTTCTTTCGCTATCACGAGCAGAGATTCCTGAAAATTTGACGCAGTTAGATTCGATAACCCCAGTTAAAATAACGTCGAAGAGCAGTGACCGGGGAACACAAATCTATATTACCCCGACTGCTGACCAATTTGGACGTATTTTGGAAAAGGGATTGTTGTTCAATGCTTCTTGTTCCGAATTTGAGCGTATTATTCCTATGAAGGAACATATATATTAAGATTGTTTCTTAAAAAGTTCATAAATCAAGTGTGGACTGACCCAAATCATTTTAAAACGGCAAGACCTACCATAATTTAGACACTAATTAAATGATTGTTTAACCTAAAATTATAATATTATGTCACTAGTAAAATTTAGAAGAAGACCATTTGGCGATTTGGTAACCCAAGATTTTTTTGATTTGGATAGTTTTTTCGATAACCGATGGTCAAGTAACATGCTTCCTGATAACTTTTGGAACGGAAAGTCGGGTGAACCAGCTCTAAATATCAAGGAAACAGATGATAATTTCGAGATCGAACTTGCTGCTCCCGGCTTTGCCAAAAAAGACTTTGAGGTAACCATTGAAGACGGATGTCTTAATATTAAAGCCGAAAAAGAACACTCCGATGAAGAAAAAGAAGAGAACTTTACGCGAAGGGAATTTAGTTATAGTTCGTTTCAACGTTCGCTGCAACTGCCTGATACGGTCAAGGATGAAGATATCAAGGCCAAGTACAATGACGGTATTTTGAGCTTTAAGCTTACCAAAAAAGAAGAAGCCAAAAAATTGCCTCCTAAGAAAGTAGAGATTGCTTGAGGTCTTAACCTTTAAAAAATGCCCTCCTACCAAATCCTAGATGCGTCCATGTAAACAGGGTTGGTTCGGGGGCATTGTCTGTTTTTCAATTGAAATGACAACAGTATGAAGAATCAGCGAACGTTAAAAATCTAAATATGCCAAAAAATCCGTTCGCCCTTCCTATGGAAAAAGTTATTGCCCAATTGGGTAGTAATAACGAACAAGGCCTAAAAAAAGAAGAAGCAGCTAAGCGTTTGGAACACTATGGTCCAAACCAAATCCCAGCTGAAGGTATAAAAAGCCGATGGCGCATACTTGCCGATCAGTTGCGAGACCCTATCATCTATATTTTGGCCGTGGCGGCGGTACTTGCGTTTTTCTTCAGTGATTTGCTAGAGGGCTTTGCCATAGTAGTTGTAATCTTGATTTCGGCTGGAATCGGTTTTTTTATGGAGTTACAGGCGGTTCGTTCCTTAGAGACATTACGTAAAATGGGTCAGGCGATGACCTACGTTTTGCGCTCTGGAAAAAAAATAAAGGTTAAGGCTGCGGATGTAGTGCCGGGAGATATTGTTTTGTTGCAGACCGGAGATGTGATTCCGGCCGATGCCCGTTTGATTGAAGTCGATGTTCTGTCGGTCAAGGAATCTGCCTTAACGGGTGAAAGTATTCCAGTAACTAAACATACAGAATCGCTAAAGGATAATACTCCTATAACGGATCAGATCAATATGGTCTTTAGGGGAACTATGGCAGTTACCGGAACGGGGAAAGCTGTGGTTACCGCTACCGGAAAGAATACCGAATTGGGCAAGATTCAACAAATGGGTGTCGATGCCGAAAAGCAACGCACGCCCCTAGAAAAAAAATTGAACCAATTGAGCAAATGGCTCATTTGGTTGACGCTGTTTTTTGCCATACTTATTGTCTTTACCGGTTATGTGCGCGGCAAAGATCTGTTCTTGATGATTGAAACCGGAATAGCATTGGCTGTTGCCGCGATACCGGAGGGGCTTCCCATTGTGGCTACTGTTGCTCTAGCAAAGGGTATGTTGCGTTTATCGAAAAAAGATGTTATCATAAAAAAACTAGAGGCTGTTCAGACCTTGGGTGCGACCAATTTGATCTGTACAGATAAGACAGGTACCTTGACCGAGGATGAAATGAAAGTGCATACCGTTGTTTTTGGCAACGAATTGCTCACCAATGATTTTCCTATTAAATCCGAAATTCTCAAATCGAAAGTCCAATACGGGGCTTTTGATAAAATGATAATGGCTTCTATACTCTGTAATAATGTAGCGCCAAACCTAGAAGATAGACAGGGTGACTCCATTGAGCTCTCTTTGATGTATTTTGCCGACCATTTGGGTTATGACACGGTCGCTATTAAAAAAGAACATCCTGAAAAAATAGAACTGCCATTCGATGCCGAGCGTAAATTGATGGCAACTGTCAATGGAAAGGAAAACGAATTTGAAGTGTATGTAAAAGGTGCTTATGAAAGTGTAGTGCCCCATTGCGATTTTTATTGGGATAAATCTGGAAGAAAACCCTTTGACCAAAAGGAAGATTGGAATAGAAAGTTGGATGGTTTGGCATCCCAAGGACTGCGAACCTTAGCTTTTGCCTTTAAGGAAGTACTAGAAATTCCAAAAAAAGATTCCTTATTACAAAACCTGACCTTTTTGGGCATCATGGGCTTTATTGATCCTGCAAGGGAAGATGTTAAGCCTGTCATTGATATTTATAGAAAAGCAGGCATACGCGTGGTAATGATAACGGGAGACCATCCGGGCACTTCCCGAAAAATTGCTGAAGAAGTTGGGTTGTTGGAAATAGCTTCCTCGGATGGGAAAGTTAAATTGGGTAGAGATTTACGATATGCGACTGACGAAAATGGCGATTTTAACACAGATGTACTCAACGCTTTAATTTTCGCAAGGGTAACTCCAGCGCAAAAACTGAACTTGGTATCCATGTACCAAAAGAACGGTCATATCGTGGGTATGATCGGTGACGGTATCAATGATGTACCTGCCCTAAAAAAAGCGGATATTGGTATCGCCATGGGTGTTCGGGGTACCGAAGCTGCTCGCGAGGTTGCCGATGTCATATTAAAAAACGACAAGTTTACGGCCATAGAACTTGGCATTAGGCAGGGCAGGGTGGTGTTCCAGAATATCCGTCAGTTTGTGGTGTACCTTTTATCGTGCAATCTTGCGGAGATTTTATCGGTAGGGTTTGCCGCTTTGTTGAACCTTCCGGCACCTTTATTGCCCTTACAGATATTATTTTTGAATTTAATAACCGATGTATTCCCTGCTTTGGCACTAGGATTGGGTAAGGGTGAGGCAGATATTATGGAGCAACCGCCCAAAAATCCAAACGAACCCATCTTGGCCCATAAAGACTGGTTTGCAACCATCCTATATGGCCTTTGTATTAGTGCCGCCGTTCTTGGGGTAGTGGTATACGGAAATTTTGTCTTGCAATTGGCTCCAACGACCATTAACAATATGGCATTCTACACCTTGGTATTGGCTCAATTGCTCAACGTTTTTAATATGCCTAAACGGGAAGAATCGTTTTTTAAAAATGAGGTTACTAAGAATGTTTGGGTGTGGGGGGCAATTGTATTTTCAGTATTGATAACCGTTGCGGTTTATCTAATACCACCAGTTGCCAAAGCACTTTCTTTAGAGACCTTATATTTGGAACAAGTGGGCATCGTCATTGGATTTGCACTTGGTTCTTTGGTGCTGGCGCAATTGGTAGGGCGATTAAATCGTGATATTAAAAAGTAAAGGCATGATATATTATTTTAAAGCTAATCTATTTATCACTTTTCGCGGTATCGATAGTATCCATCGAAAATCCGTTCATCGCTTCTAATTCTGAAGCTACTTGTTGCGCTGTTTTTTTGGACTCCCAACGTTCAAAGGCTTTACAGGCAGCCTCATATCCTAGGTTAAAAATGGTGTCCATATCCTTAAGAACAAACGTACTGTAATTATCAAGGCCGGTGGGACTAATAATCAAATCACAATCGTCGAATTTTGCCAAAGCTTCTTTAGCCATAATTATTTTAAAGGCCCGTTCCAAAACCGAATAGGAATGTTTAAGTCCGCCTATCTCTATTTTTTCGAACGGGTTCACGTAGACACCAATTATTCTGTCACAGTACGTTTTAATAAGATCGGACGGAAAATTGTTGAGAATACCGCCATCTACATAATAACCTTCATCTATTTTAACAGGAGCAAATACACCTGGAAACGAAGAGGATGCCAAAACAGGACGAATCAGTTCGCCTTTGTGAAAAACTCGTAAAGAACCATCTAAAATATTTGTTGCTGTGATGTAGAGCGGTTTTTTCAACACCTTAAAATCATCTTCTGGAAAATAGTCCAAAAACCGGGTATAGAACTTTTCCGCATCAACAAAACCGGGCTTATTTGTGGCGTACTTACTTATGCTGAACAACTGTACACTTTTAAAGAACTCCAACAATTCTTTCCAGCCTGTTCCGGCAGCGTATAAAGCACCTATAATCGCTCCTGCGCTTGTGCCGGCAATATGATCGATAGTAATTCCATGTTCTTCCAAGGCCTTTATAACGCCTATATGGGCAACACCGCGAACTCCTCCGCCGGAAAGTACTAAGCCTGTTTTCATATGGTTTATGGTTTTAAACCGAAATTACTACTTGGTTTCAACAAAGGAAATGACTTTTGTCAGTAATTACAATTTTGGACATAGTACTCGGCTTTGTTAGCTACTATTGTCTTGCTACAGCAGATATAGGAGTACTCTTATATAACAGGCAATGGGTGAAGGAAGAGACACATTCCCCAACATGCGTTCAATCAGAATAAGTGAAGAACTACTAATCGTTTTTACCATCGTTAGTACCTAACATCCGGCTATATCGAAAGCAATGAAGTTAAATCCAAATATGACCACGGTCATATTTAGTTGTCCCGGTTGATCTTATTTTTACAAAAAATACTCATGGACGCTTTTTCTCCCCTTCTCTTTGATAAAGAATCGTGGTTGGCCTATCTGGTGTTGCCCTCCATTGCCATTGTATTGGGTATTTTTTTGAGTTGGATGATTTCGACCTTTTTAAAACTATATAATCAAAAAAAGCCGTCAGTATTAAAGAGTCAACTGCTGCAACGCTTTAAAAAGCCATTATACTTTTTTATACCGTTTGTATTTCTCCGGCCTTTGATATCATATTTTGAACTGGGTACGTTTTGGGAAAAGGTATTGGAAGCTTGTATCATTAGTTGTCTCACATGGCTATTTATCGCTTTGTTATATGCGGTAGAGGAAGTAGTAAAGCAAAAATTTGTAGTTGAGGAGGGTACCTACCACAAGGCAAGCGAACGCAAGGCCTTGACCCAACTTCGATTTCTAAAAAGCATTGGGCTTGTCATTATTGTAACTATCGCGGTTGCCTCTATTTTATGGAACATTCCAAGTGCACGTCAATTGGGCAATACGATTTTAACATCGGCAGGTGTTGCGGGAATTATTATCGGAGTTGCGGCACAAAAATCGATTGCCAATTTAATCGTAGGTTTTCAATTGGCTTTTACCCAAGCCTTAAAAATAGATGACGAAGTGGCCATAGAAGGTGAGTTTGGAAGCGTAGAGGACATAACGCTAACCTATGTGGTCGTAAAAACATGGGATTGGAGGCGGCTGGTACTTCCTCTAAATTATTTCAACGATAGGCCCTATGTGAATTGGACGTTTAGTTCACGACCCGTAATCGGAAGCGTCTTTTTTTATGTGGACTATACTTTTCCAGTACACGAACTACGTTATAAGTTCATGGAGATTTTAAGGGATGAGCCGCTGTGGGACAAACATATCGCAGACCTGGAAGTTACCGATGCCAATGAACGTGCTATGAAGATTAGGGCAACTTTCAGCGTTAGAAATGCCACACATTCGTGGAAGTTGCGCTGTAAGGTCAGGGAAGATTTGGTGGCCTTTATTCAGAACACATATCCGGATGCGCTGCCTAAATTAAGACGAATGGATACGAAGAAATTCCAAAAGGAAAATTAGATAAGACAGCTTCATAGTTATAAATTATATATGTGAATGGCGACCTTAGAAAATATGTCTTCCCTCTTATCGCCATTGAGCGTTGCCGAAGGGCAAGGATTGGGGCAACAGCGGTCAGAGGTCTTTTTAAGAATGACAACTAGCAAGAAAGGAGTAACAAGGAGGAAATGAAAACAGAAAAGAGAAAATAAAAACGTGTATCAAAAAAGAGAGACAATTACGCCCTATGAATAAAAATAATTCAAACCCGAATCTCTACAAGGCAATTTTCGATTCTTCCGTCGAGGGAATTTTGGTGGTTGGCCATGACGGATTCATCCTTGAATCGAACAAGGCCGGGGAATTGATGTTTGGATATACGAAAGGAGCGTTGGTAGGAAAAATGGTGGAGGTGCTCATTCCCCAAAAACTCCGAAAAAAACATATAACATACAGAAAGGACTATTCCAAGAAACCTAAGGTAAGATCTATGGGTGGGAATTTGGATCTTTGGGGACTTCGGAAAGACGGTTCGCAATTTCCTCTTAAAATTAGCCTAACTCCAACCAAAATAGATGGGCAACAAGTTGTTGTGGCATTTGTTGCCGATATAACCGAACAAAAAAAGGCCGAGGTTACTTCCTTGGAAAGTAATCGAAAATACAGCACCCTTATCGATAACCTACAGGGGATTGTCTACCGTTGCAAGAACGATCCTAATTGGACCATGGAATACATTAGCGATGGTTGTTTGCCCATTACGGGATATTCCCCCAGTGATTTTTTGGAAGGCAAGGTACATTTCACCGATATCACTGTTGAAGAAGACCAAGAAGAGGTTTGGAACCTCACCCAAAAGGGAATCCAAGAAAAAAGGCCATTTGAATTATCGTTTCGGATTACCGATAAACAGGGCAATATAAAATACTTGAACGAACTAGGTCAGGGTATATTTGACCAAGATGGAAACCTAGAGGTTTTGGAGGGTTTTATAACCGATGTAACCACGCAAAAGAATACCGAATTGCTGTTACGTGAGAACGAGGCAAAGAACAAGGCACTGCTGGAAGCTTTACCCGATATGATGTTGATTCAAAACTACGAGGGCGATTATCTGGACTGCTTTGCTCCGGAGCCAGAAAAACTTTTCCTACCACCTGAAAAGTTCATCGGAAAGAATATGAAAGAGGTGCTTCCGCCCCATGTTTTTACCGTAGTAAAAAAGGCCCATAAACTTGCTTTACGGGAACGAAAGATTCAAATAGTGGAATATAGTGCGGTAGTTGGTAACAACGAAAAGTTTTGGGAGGCCCGCGCAGTTCCCTTGAACCAACATGCGATTTTAACTATTGTAAGGGACATTACAGAAAAAAAGACAACGGAAAGGGAACTTGCAAGTACGCTTTATCAAAATAAGGCACTTGTAGAGGCCATTCCCGACACTGTTCTAACCTTAGATGCTAATGGAAATTATTTGGATATCTACAACTCTGGTTCTAACGATTGGCTGGTGTCCAAAGATGATTTAGTCGGTAAAAACATGAAGAAATGGCTGTCAAAGGCAAACTATAAACTACTAAAGACCGCTTTGGACAAAACTCTTTTGAATCAACAGACACAACAAGTAGAATACGAGATCGAGCGCACCAACGGAATGCGCAACTACGAAACTCGGTTTGTTTTTTTACAAGAGAACAAGGTGTTGGCAATAGCAAGGGACATTACCAAAAGGAAACAAGTAGAGCGGAACCTATTTATAAAAAACCGGGCGCTCGCATCTGCCGGAAACGGTATTTTGATTACCGATGCCAAACTTGCCGATCACCCTATTGTTTATGCCAACAATGCTTTTTGTCAAATGACGGGTTATGATCGTGAGGAGGTACTAGGTAAAAATTGTCGCTTTTTACAAAATGATGACCGAAATCAAAAAGCCATCGCGACCATGGCGAGGGCAATTCAAAGAGGGGATTCTTGTCAGGTGATATTGCGTAATTACAAAAAAGATGGAACCCTTTTCTGGAACGAATTGACCATAACACCTGTGCACGATGAGCACGATGACTTAACCCATTTTATTGGTGTACAGAACGATGTAACCTATAGAAGGAACGAAGAGGTATTTAAAGACCACATTAGGAAAATATTAGAAAAAATCGTTGCACATAAACCCCTAAAAACGATAGGCAGCGAAATCGTTAAAGCCTTGGAGCTGAGTATAGCGGAAAGTATGGCCTCAATTCTTGTTCTTGACCCAAAAAACAAGACACTGCACAAATTGGTCGCCCCAAAATTACCAAGGCCTTTCACTAGGGAGATAGAGGGCATTGGTATTGGAGCAAATAGAGTTTCGTGTGGTGCTGCGGCCTATCAAAAGAAGGCGATTGTAGTACCCGATGTTTCTAAAAACAAATATTGGAGCGAGTACAGTACACTTGCCCTTGAAAATGGACTTCGTGCCTGTTGGTCCTATCCTGTCCTTTCTTCTGATAACAAGGTCTTAGGGACGTTTGCCATCTATCATAAAACGGTGATAACGCCCACAAAGCACCAGAAAGAAATTATTGCCGATTTGGTGCAACTAACTAGTATCGCACTAGAGCAATACCGAGTGCAAGAAGAATTGGATAAAGGCCGATGGCTCCTTGAAGATTACGCTAAGGAATTGGAGCAAAAAGTAGCCGAACGAACAGACGAATTGAAGTCAACCGTTAAACAACTGGTAGAGATAAATATAAAATTAAAGGATCAAGTAGCGGAAACAAAGGCTGCTGAGAATAGGGCGTTGGAGAGTCAAACAATGTTTACGGCTATTTCAAAAAACTTCCCCAAAGGAGTTATTATCGTATTCAATTCCAACTTTGAGATTGCTTATATAGATGGGGGAGAAATACAACGTACCGGGTACGATAAAAAGCAGTTCGAAGGAATTTGTATCGATGATCTTAATATTTTTTCAAAAAAACGTATCGAACGAATAAGAAAAGATATAACCAGAACTTTTGAAGGCGAACAGCTTTCATTTGAGATACAGTTCAGGAACAAGTCCTATACCGTGAACACCTCGCCTCTTCACTTTGAAAACGATGAGGTCAAATGGGCACTCTTTGTTTATAATGATATTAGCAAACAGAAACAGGCCGAAGCCGATATTCGCAGTGCCCTGGTACGCGAACAAGAACTAAACGAACTTAAGTCGAGATTTATTTCTATGGCCTCCCATGAATTCCGAACACCTTTGAGCGCCATAAGTACCTCTGCCATTTTGATTGCTAAGCAAAATATGCCCGGCAAGGAAGCAAAACGTGCCAAGTATGTATCACAGATACAGAACAACGTTCGGAATTTGGTGGTCATTTTAAATGATTTCCTTTCGCTTAGCAAGCTGGAGGAAGGCAAAGTACAGTCCAAACCAGAGCATTTTAACCTTATTGAATTTGTGAACAATTTGATCGATGAAATGCAACCGAATAGAAAACGAGGCCAGAATATAAAACTTATAGCAGCACCCGAGTCCTTGCCGGTATATCTAGACGCCAAACTACTGCAGCATGTGTTTACCAACTTGTTGAGCAATGCTATAAAATACTCCGAAGAAGGATCGATAATTACGGTAACCCTTACAAATGAAAACGAAAATGTTTCGATATTGGTCACCGATCAAGGTATCGGTATACCAGTAGAAGAACAGGATAATCTCTTCGGCCGTTTTTTCCGTGCAGAAAATAGTACCAATATACAAGGTACGGGTCTAGGTCTACATATTGTAAAACAATACACCGAGCTTATGGGCGGTACCGTAAGTTTTAATAGCGAGGTAGGAAAGGGCTCTACGTTTATTGTGAAATTTAAAAGCCCTATAAATACGTGATGGGAATAAATTTAGAAGATTATGAAAAAAATCCTATTAATAGAAGACAACAAGGACGTTCGTGAGAATACGGCCGATATTCTTGAACTATCGAATTATAAGGTTGCTACAGCCGAAAACGGTAGCATTGGTATTGAAAAGGCGCAAACCTTTCATCCAGATGTTATACTCTGTGATATTATGATGCCCGTGATGGATGGTTATGGTGTTTTGGAAGCATTGAGCAAAAAGATTGAAACGGCCAGCATTCCATTTATATTCCTGACCGCCAAAACAGAAAAGGCAGATCTGCGAAAGGGAATGAACCTTGGCGCGGACGATTATTTGACAAAACCCTTTCAAGAACACGAACTGTTAGATGCCATTACGAGCCGTTTAAAAAAGAACGATTTTTTACGGAAGGAATTTTCGAAGAGTATGGCCGGCATCAATGAATTTATGCGGGACGCATCACGTTACCTAAATCTGGAAACGATTTCACGGGATTACCGCTCCAAAAGTTATGATAAAAAAGATTTTGTATATATGGAAAACGATGCCGCCCATACCCTGTACTTTGTGGAAAGTGGCACAATAAAGACCTATAAATCTACCGAAACGGGCAAGGAGTTTATTACGGGCATCCATAAAGCAGGTGATTTTATGGGGCAGTTATCACTATTGAACGTGAATGGCACCTATCTAGAAACCGCTATGGTCATGGAAGATGCCGAAGTTTACGGCATTCCGAAAACGGAGTTTATACACCTCCTTTACGATAACAAAGAAGTATCGCATAAGTTTATCGATATTATTTCGAACAATCTGATCGAGGTACAGGATCAATTGGTAGGTATGGCATATTCATCCGTACGGCAACGGGTGGCCAAGGCCTTGTTAAACTTACATAACAAAGGCATCATCAAAGATAGTCCCCATGAGGGTATTGATATTCCTAGAGAAGATTTTGCAGGTATTATAGGTACGGCTACGGAGACGGCCATACGAACCTTGTCGGACTTCAAGGAAGAAGGACTGATTACTATGGGCCGAGCCAGGAGAATTATTATTATGGATAAGGAAGCATTGCAAAAAATAGCCGATTTTAGGTAAAAATTGTTATACTATTTCTTTGCGGTTCGTCATTTCAGCCCCATTCAATATGTCATTCCGACACAGGAGGAATCCCATATACAGGGCATCAGCTTCTAGAATGACGAGATTCTTTGTTGCACTATGAATTACAAAGTGGATTTATTCCAAAGGCTCCTATCGTCTAAAACCACTTAAAATCCCAGAAATGTTCGAGAGTTTTTTAATGGCAAAGGTCAACAGCACTTTTTGTAAAATACCTTTGGTGCCCCCAAGCAAATGGCCTGGATTAAGGTTAGCTTTCGTATGGTTTAGGTGTAGTTTAAGACTCTCGGTATCGATTTCGCGCTTTAGGCGTAAAATCTTCAATCGGGCGTCGATTTGGGCAAAGGAACTATATCTCTTTTCCATGTTAATCAAAATAGTGTTTTGAGAATTTTCGCAATAGTGGTTTATTAAGCTTATCCCTGAAAAAATAACAGATAACACCGATAACAAGGTAGAAAATACCTGTGATTATAAATCCGATATAGAAGCTATCCAATACTTCATTAAGGGCAAGCGAGACTCCAATGGAAACAATGAACAGTGTAAGCATTCCTATGGCGCCAATTAATACCATTTGAGCTAGAGAGGTCACGGATCCCATAAGTACCTTGAACACCTTTAGTTGAAAATACTCTTCGCTATGATCAAGATAAGATCTAACATCGGCCTCAGCTTCTGTTAGATCTTTTTTTAGTTCTTCTAAAACCATAGACCGTTATTTCTGTAGTTGGGCGTTTTTCTTTTTCAAATCTTCCAACTTATGCTCTAACGTGGCAATGATATCATCGGCCTTGTAGCTCATAGTAGAGATGACCTCGTCCAGTTTTTGGTCTAGTTTATCTTTTTGTTCGTTGGCCGATTTGGTCAGTTCTTCCTTAGCGTGGTGTATGCGATCGGTAAGATCGTGCTTGGCATCTACGGCCTTGTCCCTAATCTTGTGCCTTGTTTCGCTGCCCTTATCCGGAGCGTACAAAATTCCAATACCTGCCCCAATGGCCGCACCTGTTACTAGCGCCAATAAAATGTTTCCACTATCGTTTGACATAATTTCTATAGTTTTAAGTGAATAATAATTTTCATGGCTAAAGTAAATCCAATTGGAGATCTCCGAAATGACTTTGGTCAGTATCGTTCGTTTTTTTGAATGATCTGTATCATTTTGAACTTGTTTTTCTAACGGTAACTTGCAATTGAATTACCAGGGACGCATCCATAAATAAAACATATCAAATGAATGTATTGGCAAAATAGCTGCTATGAATCTACAAGTCCCTAAAACCAGCAAAAAGCGTTTTCTTTCAACAACCTTCAGCAAATTGGTGCAGGTAGAGAAGGCCATTACTTTTCTTAAGGAGCAAAATACTATGAATGTACAGTTGACCCTTCTTATAAAGTTAGATGCATATTCTCGTGCAGATTTACAGAAAGCAGAAAAAAAGAACGGTCAGCTCAAAGCATACTTGAAAGAATGGTTAGGTCCGAAGACTGATTTCGGTATTTTCCATAACCCTCAAATTGGAACTGTTTTTATCGGTGGTCCTTTATCGGAACTCTTTTTGCACGATATTGACGGGAAGAAACTGGCTGAGCTATCGGAAGGTCCTTATGGTATTTTAAGGGGATTAGGTATTTATGAAACCCAAGCCGCCAGCAACGTTAAAAAATTAAACGAAGGACAGTATCTTTTACTTTTTCAAAACCAAAGTTATAATCTAAGTGGGCTGGAAGCTATTTTGGAAGGATTGGAGACGACAGTGTAAACCCTGTTTTAGCATCCGACTCACTATTCAAATGGCTATTGTTCCTTGAAATAATTAAGTTGAACCTAAAATAGCATGCTTAATATTTGGATAAAGATTATGTTCTAGGCGAGCATAGGTTTAAAAAACCCGTCCTTCGCTTTACATTGACAACACCAATTATCCGCCTTCTCAAAGTCGTTCAAAAGTAACCTACGATATTAAGCAATGGTACTTTTACATTTATAAAAAAACATGGGAACTGACCTATATCATTTTGTTAATGACATCTAGTTTGCACATTTGTGGAATTCGAAAAAGCATATCCATGAATAATTCTATCGACTACAAAAGTGAAAAAGAGTTCCACATATTTGTGGCCAGCACGTATTCCGATTTAAAAGAAATAAAGGATACAGGGAATAAAAAAGCCTTTAATGAATTGCTGTTGACGACACTTCCGCAGGTAAAACGTTACATTACTAAACGTTTGAGCGTAGCATTGTCAAAAGGAAACCTTCCAAGCGGGAAATATCGCCCCGACGATTTTATAGATCAATTATTCATTGAGGTTTATGATAACTTTAATGAAGTCCAAAATAAAGCAGATCTGTACCCTTGGCTCTTTAAAAAGGCCGATAGCCTATTGGAGGATACGATTATCGACGAGGAATTCGATGAAGTCTTCTTCGATAATATAGATGATTTTTCAAAACCTGAATGGGATGCCATGGAGGAAAATTTTAGCACCGACGGGGATGGAGATCTGGTCATGATGGAAGAAATGGACGATTTTTCATATCCTAAAAACGATTACGTCTTAAATCATGTGTTTGTGCAAGATGATAAAATGGAGCTCATGGATAAACTTGATAAGGAGTTAGGACAAGAGCGTATTAGAAGGCATGTGAATATGGTACTGCATCAATTGCCTTTGCCTATGCGAACTGTTTTTGAACTGGCCACCGAACACCACTTTAATGTGGATGAAATAGCGCAAATAAGGAATCAAAGCCTTGAAGAAGTACAGCAACTATTAGAAAACGCAAGAAAAAGTCTCGAAACTAGTTTTTTCAACATGCATTTTGAAGATAGTGAATAAGCACGAATGGTATGAACACAAAAGAATCGAACCCAAAGAGGGATTTATTGTTGGGTGCTGGATTAGACGTATTGCACCAAGAAAGTCGCGAGTGGTTGGAAACTATTGGGCTCTGGAAAGATGAGACCAAATTCTTTGCCAATCTATTGGATAAAAAGGTAGCAAAGGATTCGGAATATGGTAATATGCTCAAATATCTTGATAAAACCCATGCAAGTCTTTTTGACTATCTGGTTGATGATATTATCGCACATGAAAAATTGTTATCACGGTTGCATAAGGGTGAAAAAGGTCTAGCAGATGCCGATTATAGGGACGAACACCGAAGACTTTATGAAAGTATGGTTCTTTTTGAAAACGATTTTAAGGGATTTAAGAAAATGGTCTTTGGGTACGCCAAGAAGCTTAAGTAGGTTTTCTTTGCTCATTGGCTTTCTACAGGGGTATGTTGCAATCGTTTTCTCCATTTAACAAATTCATACCAAATTACGGACAAAAACCCAAGACCTAGGGGAACAAGAATTTGATGTGCATTTAAACGTTCAAATTTAAAAAAGTGGGTCAACGGCGGTACGAAAAGTAATAGTGCCGTTAAAATTACGGTAAGCAAAATAATCAAGGGCACCAGATAGTTCTTATATTTTAATGTAGTCAAAATGGAATATCGAAACGACCGATTGACCAATGTTAGAAATATATTCGCCGAAATCAAGGCTACAAAGACCATGGTGCGGGTAATTGACTCGTTAAAATCGTTATAAACCGCATATTGATAGGTCAGGAGCGTACCAGCAGTGATCAATAAGCCTTGTACAACACTCGTTGTCAATTCCTTCCAACTAAAGAAAGTGGCACCCATCGAACGCATTTTTTGTACCATGGTATCTTTTTCCATTGGTTCGTTTTCATAAATAATGCTACAGGTAGGACCCATAATCAATTCAAAAAAAATGACATGTACAGGGGTAAAGATATTCGGGAACGACCAGCCTAATACCAGCGGAAAGAAGACTGTTAGAATGATCGGAATGTGAATCGAAATAATATACTGGATGGCCTTTTTCAAATTGGTATAAATACGCCTGCCCATTGCTACGGCATCGACCATTCTGGAAAGGTCATCTTCCAATAAAATGACCGAAGCGGCCTCTTTGGCAATTTCCGTACCCTTTTTGCCCATCGCAATACCGATATGGGCCGCTTTTAGGGCAGGGGCATCGTTTACGCCGTCTCCTGTCATGGCCACGATTTCCCCGTTGGCTTTAAAAGCATTGATAATCTTTAGTTTTGCTTCAGGGAACATTCGGGTAAAGATGTTAGTAATCTGCACCCGTTCTTTTAGTTCATTTTCACTCAGGGACATTAATTCATCTCCCGAAATACTTTTTTCATAGCCCCTGAAGCCAATTTCCTTGGCGATGGCGGCGGTGGTGGCGGCATTATCGCCCGTTACTATCTTTACCTTGATTCCCGCATGGTGAAAAGTATCGAAAACGGATTGGATATTCTTTTTAGGCGGGTCGTAAAAGGCAACGATTCCCTTAAAATGGAACCGAAAATCCTGTTGTTTTTTAGGGTAGTCGATGCCCGTGAAATCGGTATTCCCAACGCCCAGGACCCGATAACCTTCTTTGGCAAGTTCATTGATGGCATCATGGATTTGGTTTTTTTGATCTTGGTTAAGGTTGGAAACGGCCATCAAGGCTTCTGGGGCACCTTTTGCGGCAATAATTCGTTTACCCTTGTGATTTTCAAAAAGATGTGTCATCATTGGGGGCTTTCCGCCCAAGGGATATTCATGGATCATTTTATACGCCGGTCGTTTATCCTTTCCTGTGGTTTTTTGATAGGCTTCGTGTAGGGCGATTTCCATGGCATCAAAGGGAATGGGTTCGCTAGCCCACATCGCGATTTCAATTAATTCTTTTTCCGCATTGTTTAGCAGATTGTCCGTGTCGGTAATTTTTTTCGCAGAAAGCGAAAAAACTTTTGCCAACGACATTTTATTTTCGGTAATCGTACCTGTTTTATCGGAACAGATAATGGTGGCACTCCCCAAGGTTTCCACGGTTTTCATCTGTTTTACGATGATGCCCATTTTCATTAAACGATAAGAGCCCAAGGCCATAAAGGTGGTAAAGGCCACGGGAATTTCTTCAGGTAAAATGGACATAGCCAAAGTAAGAGCCTTTAGGAGACTGTCAAGTATATCCTTAGAATTGTAATAATTGATGCCCCAAACGATTATAAAAACAATGGTTCCCACAACAACCATTTTTTTTACAAAATTGTTGATCTGAAGTTCAAGCGGCGTTTTTTCAACTTGAATTACTTCCAGGCTTTTTCCAATTTTTCCCAGTTCAGTCTCGTTCCCAATCGCGGTTACGATGGCAATGGCGAGTCCGCTGGCCACCATGGTTCCCCTATAGATGCTGTTATCCTTCTGTTCAACATCTTTATATACCGAAAGCGATTCTCCTGTGAGAAGAGATTCATTGACCGAAAAGTCGTTGGAATGTACAATTTTACCGTCTGCGGCAATCGTAGTGCCTTCCTCAACCATTAAGCTATCGCCCACTACGACTTCATCGCTATAGATTTCGATAACTTTCCCATTACGGATGACCTTACATTTGGGTTGGGTAAAATCTTTTAGCTTTTTAAGTGCGTTTCGGCTTCTACCATCCTGATACAATGAAATAGCGGATACCAATACAATAGCTAAGGCTAGGAAAACTCCTTCTCCCACATCGCCGCTAATAAAATAGATGACCGAGGCCACCAACAGTAACACGACCATCGGTTCTTTTGCCAAACTTTGTAAGGCATCTAACAGTCCATGTGCCTTTTTGCCTTCTAAAGAATTTTTCCCGTAAGTTTTTCTGGCCACCAGTACTTCCTCGGAGGACAATCCTTTAAAGTTGAAATTATCTATGGACATATGAAGTATTTACCACTTGGGGATCAAAGTAGACAAGTTACAACTATAGAAATATTCTAGTGGTAACACCACTACATATATTTGGTTAAAAACCTAAAAAACCCCTTTTTTAGATCTCCATATATTTGCCTTTGGGTTTCCATTTTCTCCCTAAAATCCATGTGGGTTTTTACTAGGGTTACATCCATTGATTGCTTGTTTGTTTTGCTATGGCCTGCGATGCTCATCTCATGTTCTTCAATAGTTTCTCGGAAATCCTCGATAATTCCGTTATGAAGCGCAAATTCATTTTGGTAATGTTCCAATTGTTTAAGGACCTCCTTACTGGTATAGCGTGTTACCAATTCGCTTAAACGGTTGTTGAAGGTCTTGAGTTCGTCTTTCCAAAAATCCAGTTCCATTTTCCAGTTTTGGTGTTCAAAATGAAGGTTTTCGTCGTACACTACTTCTTTTTCCATGATATTATATTTTTAATAGTTATTGTTTATTGTATTCATTCTTTATTGCGGTAGCAATAGTAGTTTTCGTTTATTATTCTTTCAAAAGATAAATTCCTCACTCATATTGAAAGGATGCTCGGCAACCTCTCATTGATAGTTCGGGGTGATTATCCCTTGGTTTCAATCAACTCATCAACTCCTCTTTTGCCTAGGATTTTTATCAGATCTTCTTTTTCGACCACCTCTTGCTTTAGAAGTAAATGAGCGAGTTTTACCAATTCGCCTCTATGTTCACGTAAAATAGTTTTTGTACGCGCGTATGCCGTGGTAATTAGGTCTATGACTTCTTTGTCTATTTGTTGTGCCATATTTTCGCTATACGGTTTATGGAGCATTTGCTCGTTCCTTCCTGAGGAATCGTAGAAGCTGATTGGTCCTATTTCTTCGTCCAGGCCGTAATATGCGATCATCCCGTAGGCCTGCTTGGTCACTTTTTCAAGATCGTCAAGTGCTCCGGACGAGATTTCGTCAAAAATGATTTCTTCTGCAGCCCTACCTCCCAATGAGGCGCAAATCTGATCCAGAAACTGTGATTTGGTTATAATCTGTCTTTCCTGTGGCAAATACCAAGTAGAACCCAAGGATTTTCCACGTGGGATAATAGAAACCTTGACTAAAGAATCTACATGTTTCAAATGCCAACTGACCACCGCGTGACCCGCTTCGTGAAAGGCCACGATTTCTTTTTCCTTTTCCGAGATTATTTTGCTTTTTCGTTCCATGCCGCCGATGATACGGTCGCGGGCCTCCATAAAATCATCTTGCTCTACCTCTTTTTTCTTCTTTCTAGCGGCAATCAGGGCAGCTTCGTTGCAAATATTGGCAATGTCGGCCCCTGAAAATCCGGGACTCAATTTGGCCAATAATTCCACCGCTACATTTTCTGAAAGTCTTAAAGGACGCAGATGTACCTCAAAAATTTCTTGACGTTCTTCTTTGGTAGGAAGTTCTAAATAGATGTGACGGTCAAAACGGCCAGGTCGTAACAAGGCCTTGTCCAATACATCGGGTCTGTTGGTAGCTGCCAATACGATGACCCCTGTATTTGCACCGAATCCGTCGAGCTCGGTCAATAATTGGTTGAGCGTACTTTCGCGTTCATCGTTTGCCTGAAAGGCATTGACCTTACCACGGGAACGTCCCACGGCATCGATCTCGTCTATAAAGATGATGCTAGGTGCTTTTTCCTTGGCCTTTTTGAAAAGGTCGCGTACCCTTGAGGCGCCAACGCCAACGAACATTTCCACAAACTCCGAACCGGACATGGAGAAAAAAGGTACTTGTGCCTCGCCGGCAACTGCTCTGGCCATTAAGGTTTTTCCTGTTCCGGGTGGTCCCACAAGCATGACACCTTTAGGGATTTTCGCCCCTAACTTCGTATAGGTTTCGGGATTTTTCAGGAAATCGACTACCTCCATAACTTCAGTTTTAGCCTCTTTGAGTCCAGCGACATCATTGAATGTTACTGAGACTTTAGTGCTTTTGTCCGAAATTTTGGGCGTTGATTTTCCAAAATTGAATAACGGATTTCCACCCGTTCCCGAGCCGCCCATTCGACTTAGCATGAACATCCAAAAAAGAATTAGTATACCTAGAGGCAGCAACCACGATAATATGCTAATCCAACTGGTCCGTGTTTCGTACTGCACATTGATTTTTTCCGCTGATTGGAAATCTGACTGTGCTCTTTGTAATTTATCCTCAAAAGTTTCCACCGAGCCAATGGTCATTCGGTATTGTGGTACTTCTGCCGAACGGAACAAATTGTTGATGACTTCATCATTTTCGGAATTGTCGGGTCCTTCCTTTTTGATATAGATCTCAGCAACTTCTTTGTTTATGACGATTATTTTTGAAACCTCTTTTTGTTTCAAAAGAGAATCCTGTAAGAATGTCCAGTTGATTTCTTTGGAAGTGGTGGCGGGATTCGAAAAGATGGAAAACCACAATAGCAGTCCGAACAAGAAAAAATAAAACCAACTAATATTTTTACCGCCAAAGGGTGATTTCCCGTCCTTCTTTTCCTCGGTTTCTGTTTTCTCTTTGCTATTGTGGGGTTGTTTCATTTTCAATACTTCTTGATACCAGTGCTATCCTTTTTGGAATCCATTATAACTTTTTACTTAACAAGTTTGTAGCCCGTAGTGATTCAAAAATATCTCAAGTCTATTTGCTATGAAATGATTTATGTCATTTATAAAAATGACATAGACGGTTACCTTTAGAAAAGTAAATTCATAAAATTTCTTAGTTGTCGCTTTGTCTGTGCGTTGCGACCAGAAGGGAATGAAAAAAAGTAAGCCATGAAAACAATCTTGTACGCCACTGATTATTCCAAGAATGCAGTTGCCGCATTAAAATATGCCAGTAATATAGCGAAACACATGGGCGTTCGTCTGGTAGTTGCCCATGTATTCGATTATCCGACCGTTTTGGGGATGGAGGGTCTCGACGAGCCTTTTCCAGATATAGAGCAGACCGCCTTTAAACAACATCGTATAAATTTGGAGGAATTCTATGAAGAACATTTAGGTAGCGGCTGGAAGGCACCCGATGTGCAGTTGCAGCCGGTGGAACATCCATCGGTAATTAAAGGAATTCTTACCACAGCGGAGCAATGGCATGCCCAAATGATTGTGGTGGGTACTAAGGGCGAAAGTGCTTTGCGAGAAATCATCATGGGCAGTACTACAAAACAGTTAATCGAGAAAGCACCTTGCCCCATTATGGCAATTCCTTCGGATGCTAGTTATATGCCGCCCAAGACTATTATTTATGCTACCGATTTTGAGGAAGAAGACGTGTACGCCATTCGAAAATTGGTCGAAATGGGAAAAGCCTTTGATGCCGAAATCAAAGTAGTGCATATTAGTACTGAAAATGAATATGAAGGAGAAACACAAATGGAATGGTTCAAAGAAATGCTCGCACAAAAAGTGTCGTATGATAAAATGGAATTCAAGCTCTTCTTTTCCGATAATATTTTGGAATCTCTTCGAGTGTACCTTCAAGAAGAGGATGCAGATATGGTAGTGATGTTGGAACGAGAAAAGAAAAGCATATTCAAAAAGTGGCTCGGTTCCAGCCTTGTCAAAAAAATGGAATCGTATGGAGAAATACCACTTTTAAGTTTTCGAGAGGGCAACCACCAGCTCTTTTATTTTAGTGCAGTATTATAAACGCTCAAATTCAATTATAATGGCAAGAAGAATATACAGTATCGTAATAGCTGTCGCCCTGGGACTGGGATTTTACCTGAATACCATCAAGGATACCCATTCAAAAACTTTTTTAATCGTTACGGCGGGAATTATTTTCACGCTCTTTAGTATGGGTATCCATGGTTTGATCGCACACTCGCTAAATCCTAAGGCCAAAGGGGGTATTTTGGTCTATCCATTGCTAATGGGGGCACTTTGGGCCTTTCTATTCTTTTTATTTGTGTTTTTTATCCTTCCTATTTTCTGTCCTGATTTTTTGTTGGAGCCTTGATAGTATAAGGCATCTTTAACGGCCCCCTATTTATCACCAATACTTGTCCTAAAATAATCACAAACTATATCAAAATGATATAGGTCATTTTGGCAGTGATACATACCGTCTATATTAGAAAAATAATCCCTAAAATCTGCCCTAGAATGAAAGCTACAGCTGAAGTAAAGAACTTAAAAACGGATAAAGGAAAGCATATCATTATAAGAAATTTGCACCGTATCCTTGACATTCGTATTCTGGATATCGATGTGGAGAACGGCAGCATACTTTTTCTGTATGCTACGCCTTTCGCATTACAACAGGTGAAACGAGAACTTTTTCGCATCGGGTATCCGATACAGTCCTGCAAATATCAACAACCGCAGGATTCTAAAGGCTATGGCAGCGGCCGTATTTCGGAATTGGCTTCCGTGTAGTTGTCCTACGATTTGCTACTATAGCAACAACATAACCTGTGACCGAAGAATTGGATTAGGGATAACCGGTTTACAACAACTGTTTTTAAAAAAACTGTGTTTGGTTCTAGTGATGCTATTTTAAGGTTGTAAAAACGACGTTATTAGCTGTTGTACGAGAATCTGTTGGGTAATTCACAAGTTTTGTAAAGGTTAGCCTTCAATTTCTGCGGTATCGCGTACTACCAAAAATGGGATATGAATATGAAAGCCAATTTGGTCAATGTTTTGTTTGATCAATATCTTCTCGAAAAAAGAGTGGCTACGGTTCATCATCGCCAACAGGTCTATTTCGTGTTCCTCTATGTATTCCAGAACTGCGTCAGGCATTAATTTACCTCGTACTTCCACTTCTTTGTAGGGCGTGTTTCTAAGATATTTTAATAGCTGGCCTTTGTTTGCCAACTGGGTTTTGGACAGGTTATATTCTTCCTTAATATGGAGTACTGTAATCTCTGCCCCATGTATTTTTGCCGATTCGATAATATCGTACACCTCCGTTTTTTTATAGGGTGATGAAAAATCAGAAGGGAACAGTACTTTTTTAACTGGTTTAAATCTACAGTTATGTGGAATGGCCATAACGGGTACTTTTGCTTTTCGTATAACAAATACGGTACTGGTGCCCATAAAAAATTGTTTTGCACCTGTTGCGCCCTGTGTTCCCATCACCACCAAATCAATGTCCTTTTTTTTAGAAAGTTCATTAACCTCGTCCGTCAACGTATTAAAAGCCGACACGATTTCAAAGCTGTGGTTTTTATTGGGAAATTGTTCCTGTACATCTTCCAAGGTTTTTTCCAAGCCCGCTAGGGCAACATCAACCTCCATGTCGGGAATGGCGCTAAAAGCGGGCCCGCCCATGGCATAATCCATTCTATAAAAAATAGGGGTGTAGGTATGTAGAAAATAGAACTTGCATTTTTCATTTTTAAAGAATTGCAGCGCATACGAAATGGCGTTCCACGCGTTATTGGAGAAGTCGGTGGGAATCAAAATGTTTTTCATGGCTCGGGTTTTATATTTCATTTCCGTCTATCGGTGGCGGTTATAGTACGCAACGTCCAACGGTTCAAGACAGGCTTCGTTTTAATAGAATTGATTTCTCGTATCTAAAGATAATTGTAGAAAAGTCGTAATAGAATGACATAGGTCATTTGCGTATAAAAGAGAAATAGCAAAATTTATACTTCACTTAAAAACTTCTTATTATGGCACTTAATTTTAATCAATACGCAACGGAAGGCAATACGTTCTTAAACGATTACGCCAAACAATTGAGTTTCGGCGACGATACTGAAAAGGCCGGTCGTATTTTCACCTCAATAATGCACGCGCTTCGCACAATAATTCCTGTTGAGGAATCCCTGCAATTTATGGCACAACTACCCATGTTTTTGAAGGCAGCTTATGTCAACGGTTGGACAATCAAAAACAAGAAGCCGAAGATAAAACGTATGGAGCAGTTCATAGCGCTTGTAAGGAAATTGGATGGTCCGGCGGCCATAAATGATTTTGGTTACGAAGACGAACTTGTAGAAAAGTATATTGATGTGACCTTTATTCTCTTAAGAAAATACATTTCGCTCGGTGAGATGGAAGATATCCGTGATGGGCTTCCCAAGGATTTGAAAAGTATGATCTATTCTAATTTGATGTTTTGAACGTAGTATGCATAAGATAGCAGTAGTAAGCGTTACGGGTGTCTTCTACTATCAATTTTTTATGAAATGACCTTGGTCATTTCATAAAAAACCAAGCTAAAATACCTTTGTTCAAACTCAAAAAAATATAGAAAAATGAAACATTTACATTTATTGCTACTAGTTATGGCAATGCCTTTTTTTGGCAGTTCACAAACGGTTGAAGAACTCAACAAACCTATAATTTCGGGACTTGACGAAGTAGCGCCTTTTAGCGAAGGTCTAGCGGCCGTTAGAAAGGGTAACCAATGGGGCTTTATCGATAAAGAAGGTCATCTGGCCATCGATTTTAGGGACGATGTGTTATGGAATCGTGAAAAGGACAACCTCCTAGGCGTTTCTGGCATCGGGTATCCTGCTTTTAAAGATGGGTTATGTTTTATCTCCAAACCTGATGCCGAGGGTATTTCCTTATATGGATTTATGAATGCAAAGGGAGAAACGGTTATTGAACCGGAATATGTGAATATTACGTCATTTGAGAATGGCTATGCTGTTGGCATTTTTGCCAACAAGACTTTGAGAGGTAAAAATGAGTTCAAGCTCAATATTTATGATTATAAATTTACCGAAGTACTTGTAAATAGGCAAGGCGAAATGGTGTGGCCCGTTCAGGAACGCCAGAACATCGTAATGTCCAAACGACATTTTAAGCTACCTGAATTACATGCAAAAATGCTTACGGGAGACCTTTTGGCCGTTAAGGGTAAGGGCGGTCAATGGAAGGTGGTACAGCTAGAGCTGAAGGATAATTAAAAAAGTACTTTTTGTATTGAAATTACCGAAGCTTGGTAGTCGTAGAAAAGAATTTAAAATAAAATAATTGAATATGGAACGCTTAAAAGATAAAGTTGCCCTGATTACAGGAGGTGCAGGTGGTATAGGGCAGGCAACTGCAAAACTATTTTTGGCCCATGGGGCGAAAGTAGTTATTGTTGATTGTGTTAAAGAAGCACTGGAAAGTGCCTGCCAAGAATTAGACCATGAAAATCTTTCCTATTGTGTTGCCGATGTTTCTAAAACCGAAGATGTAGAAAAATATGTAAAACGAACTTTGGAGGTGTACGGAAAAATTGATGTATTCTTTAATAATGCCGGTATCGAAGGTAGGGTCAAACCTATTGCCGACTATCCCGACGCTGTTTTTGACAAGGTCATCGCCGTAAACCTAAAAGGTGTTTGGTTGGGATGTAAACATGTTATCCCTAAAATGGAGGAGGGCGGCAGCGTAATGATTACCTCATCGGTAGCGGGCATTAAAGGCTTTGCAGGCTTGGGCGCCTATGTGGCCAGCAAGCATGCCGTCGTGGGCATCATGAGAACGGCGGCATTGGAATTTGCAGACAGGAACATCCGTGTGAACACCGTTCACCCTGGCCCAGTAAACAATCGGATGATGCGCGGCATTGAGGGAGATAGTAACCCGGATAATCCCGAGGAAGTTAAAAAAGGATTCGAGGCCACCATTCCCTTTAAGCGCTATGCAGAATCGGAAGAGATTGCAGAACTGGCATTGTTCCTAGCTTCGGACGAAAGCAAATATATCACGGGTACTACCCAGATTATTGATGGGGGGATGTTAACGGCCTAAATTGAAAATACGGCACCGCCAAATCAAGTGGAACCAATTCGTAGAAATCAACAAAGGATGGTAGATGTCACAGACTATCTACCGCCCTTTTTATCTTGTTTCGCACTTCCTCGGCTATCTCGGTGAGCGCTTCATTTTTTACACCGGTCATAGAGGCTGCCGGATCTACAGCAGCTACTTCGATATCCCCACTTGTAGTTTTGCGTACAATAACATTGCAGGGCAGCATGGTTCCGATTTTGTCCTCGGCCATAAGTGCCTTATGCGCAAAACCTGGATTGCAGGCACCCAGAATTTTGTAGTCGGGAAAATCGATATCCAGTTTTTTCTTTAGGGTGGTTTTGATATCGATTTCGGTTAAAATGCCAAAACCTTCTTCCTTTAGGGTTTGGGTTATTCGCTCTATTGCCTTTTCAAAGGATGTAGCGGTAAGGATCTTATTGAAATAATAGTCCATATTTCTGTTGTTTTATAGAGTTAGAATAAGCGTGATGACGACTCTTGATCCAGAATGATGCATTATAGATAATACCAAAAAATAGAAACAGGAGGGCATAGGTCTCCTGTTTCCTTTGAAGTGTTCGTTCTATTCTTCGCTTATAATCTATCCTTGAGTCATCTTATTGCTAAAATGGTATAGGGACGATGGTTGCTAAAAATAATCCGAACCCTTTCGGGCCTTTATCGCCTTGCGGAGATATTGGCCTTTACTTGAATATCTTGAAAAGGACTGGGATACTAGAGTATTCCAGTCCTTAACTATGGTATCCGACCACCTTGATTTTAAAAATAGTTTCGGGTAGAAACACGCTAGCTGCGCATTACGCCAGCATTTTCAATATCAAGATTGCTTTAATACCATTTTATGGCCGCTAAGGCATTATTGCTTAGAAGCCCTTAACGTTTGAGTTTGAAAAAACAGGAAGCCGAAACTTCCTGTTTTTCATAAAGAAATGAAATTTGCTACTACTTTCAACTTATCTTTTACTTTATTGCTAAAATGATATAACCGATACAATTGGGTTTTCACTGCATTCTTTTCTTCACTATGATTATTGCCTACCTTACGATGGCAGTAATCAATCCTTTAAAGAAACCGGAACATTCCCATGCTCCGGTTTCCAAGAAGACGTTATGCTAACCTAGAACCACTTATACTGGAACTTACCCGAATTTATCGCTAAATCCGTTCAGGACTCAAAAGGTATAAAGGCTATTTTAACGACCTCTTTTTTTGTGGATTTTGAGTTCCCCCGAAACCAAAATCCAACCTACTTATTTTTTCAAAGAACTATATCTAATGATAGTACTAATTTAGGGGAAGATGATTATTTCCAAAATGACCTAAGTCAGTTTGATTGTTTTTTTTTGAAAAAGAAACTAGGATATCGAAATATCCTAGTTTCCTAGAAGACGTTATACTATCCTATGACCGCTTATACTGGAACTTGCCCGAATTTATCGCTAAATCCGTTCAGGACTCAAAAGGTATAAAGGCTATTTTAACGACCTCTTTTTTTGTGGATTTTGAGTTCCCCCGAAACCAAAATCCAACCTACTTATTTTTTCAAAGAACTATTTTTCGTTTGATTATACAGCTAAAATACTATGTAATTCCCTTGTCCAAAATGACCTAGGTCAGTTTGGATGTTTTTTTAAAGAGTTATTTTTTATCCAATCATAAAGTTGGTCCGCATCTTCTTTTTTACAAAGTTGTGTACCAGGGTGTAGCGTGGCTGCTGTACCACAAGCCACCCCATATTTTACAGCTTCGCTCAACGGTTTTCCTTGAGTAAGACTGTAAACGATTCCGGCAACCATACTATCACCGGCACCAATCGTACTTTTTTGGTGCACTGTAGGGGCAGGAATATGTTCCATTTGGTCTTTAGTGGCCAAAAACGCTCCTTTTGCACCCATCGAAACTACTAAGACCTTACAGTTGTTCTCTTCTAGAAAGCGTAAGGCCAATTTTTCGATTTCTGTGGCAGAAATGGAGGCTACATACAGAATACTGCTCAATTCGCCCAAGTTCGGCTTCATTAGAAATATATTGGCTTTCATGCTTGGCAGCAATGCTTCACCGGAAGTATCCAATACGAAATTGGCTTCTTTTTTATCAGTAATTTTGGAAACTTCTACATAGAAATCGGACGGAATTCCAAGCGGTAATTTTCCGCTGGCGACCAAAAAATCATTCTTTTCCAAGAGCTGTTCCAATACATCGAAAACCTGTTGCCATTCTTTCTGTTTTACTTCTGGGCCAGGCACCCCAAAACGATATTGCAAATGGGTATTTGTGTCGGTTACAGAAAGGTTTTCACGCGTCCACCCCTCTATTTCGATAACCTTCTGTTCTATATTTTCATCAGAAACCAATTGTTTAAGATGTGTACCTACGGATCCGCCGGCTACATAAACACAGATCGATTTGCCACCTAGTTTCTTAAGTGCCCTAGAAACGTTAATGCCGCCGCCACCTGCGTAATAGGAAGGCGAAAGGCAGCGCAATTTTTTATTGGGCACAACACCTGCAACGGAGGTATCCTTGTCGACTACAGGGTTCATGGTAAGCGTTATTATTTTTTGCATTGAAATTGTTTTAAAACTTGTTATTGGAACATCATTAATTGCCACTTTCTGCCCTGCCAAAAGTCACCAATCTTTTCTCGGCCTTGTTGATGTTTTCGATACCTTGCAATAGCGCATCTGGATTGAAGGATATACTGTCGATACCTTTGCTTACTAAAAACTTGGCGAATTCCGGGAAATCACTGGGTGCTTGTCCACAAAGTCCAATTTTGGTTCCAGTATTCTTTGCAGAAACTATTGCCATAGCTATCATGCGTTTGGCCGCCAGATCGTTTTCATCGAACAATTCGCCCATAAGCTCTGAATCGCGATCGATGCCTAACGTCAATTGGGTTAAATCGTTGGAGCCAATGGAAAAACCATCAAAAATCTTTGCGAACTCTTGCGCCAAGATTACGTTACTTGGAATCTCTACCATAGTGTAGATTTCCAATCGGTTTTCGCCTCGTTTCAATCCGTATTCTTCCATAATCCCAATGACTTTTTTGCCTTCTTCCAAAGTGCGGCAAAATGGCACCATTACTTTAAGGTTGTCCAATCCTATATCTTCCCGTACTTTTTTGATAGCGGCGCATTCGAGTGCGAATCCCTCCTTGTATAAATCGCTGTAATACCGTGATGCTCCTCTGAAGCCCAACATTGGGTTTTCTTCTTGGGGTTCGAAATCGGTACCGCCAATAAGGTGGGCATATTCGTTGGTCTTAAAATCGCTCAAGCGTACAATAACCTCTTTGGGATAGAACGCCGCTGCGATGGTGGCAATGCCCTGTGCTAATTGATCTACAAAATATGCCTGTTTGTTTTTATAACCTTGCGTAATCTTTTTAATTTTACTTATAACACCGGCATTCTTCAGTTCTTTGAACTTGACCAAGGCCATCGGATGAATTTTTACCGAGTGGGTAATAATGAATTCCATACGCAGCAAGCCTACACCATTGTTAGGATAGAATGATAATTGAAATGCATTTTCGGGGTCGGCAAGAATAATTTTTGCCTCCGTACGGGGCATCTTAATGTTCGAAAAATCGATTTTTTCTTTTTTAAACGGTAGCTTCCCTTCGTAGATGTAACCCGTTTTGCCCTGGGCGCAAGACAGGGTGATTGTTTTACTATCTGCTATGGCCGTAGTGGCATTTCCGCAGCCGACAATGGCAGGAACGCCTAATTCTCGGGCTACGATTGCTGCATGGCTGGTACGCCCACCCTTATTGGTAATGATGCCCCCAACCTGTTTTAAGAGCGGGTCCCAATCAGGGGTGACGGTATCGGTAACGATTATATGATCTGCAGTTAGGTTTTTAGCCTCTTTTGGCGATTGTAAAAGAATTGGTATACCTACTTTTATTTTTGAACCTACGGCATTACCAGTAGTGAGCACCTTTCCTTTTTCCGACAGCTTGTATTCTATATGTACGTTTTTATCCTTAGTCTGATGCACCGTTTCCGGCCTCGCCTGAATGATGAACAGTTCGTTGGTAAGGCCATCTTTTGCCCATTCGATATCCATTGGATTATGATAATGTTTTTCGATTAGTGATGCCCATTTTGCCAATGTGATTATTTCTTCATCGGACAGAACAAATTGTTGTTGTTTGGCTTTTGGGGTGTGAATGTTGACCGTGGCAGCATCATCTTTTGATGTGCCATAGATCATGGTCAATTTCTTGTCGCCCATTTTTTTTTGGATGATAGGATACTTTCCACTTTCTAATTTGGGTTTAAAGACATAAAATTCATCGGGATTCACAACTCCCTGAACGATGTTTTCGCCCAATCCCCATACGCCGGAAAGTAATATAACGTTTTCAAATCCCGATTCCGGTTCTATAGTAAAACCAACACCCGAACACCCTTTATCTGCTCGCACCATTTTTTGTACCCCAACAGAAAGTGCTACGTCGCTATGCCTAAAACCCTTGTCGTCTCTATATTTGATAGCACGGTTAGTGTACAGCGAGGCAAAACATTTTTTGACGGCTTCTAATAAGGCATCTTTTCCTTCAATGTTCAAAAAAGTATCGTGTTGGCCTGCAAAACTGGCATCGGGCAAGTCTTCAGCGGTGGCACTGCTTCTTACGGCTATGGCGCAACTGTTTCCCCCAGATAGATCTGTATATGCTTTTATAATAGTATTGGAAAATTCTTTGGATAGTGTGCCTCCCAAAATCAGTTGGCGGGCTTTTTTTCCGATAGTGTTTAAATTGGAGTAGCGGTTCGTATCCAATTCCGACACTACTTTTGATAATTTATTTTTGAGGCCGTTTTCGTCCAAAAAGGTCCAAAACGCATGAGAGGTGGTTGCGAATCCGTTTGGTACGCGAAGCCCTTGCGAAGTCAGTTGATTGTACATTTCGCCCAAGGAGGCATTCTTTCCTCCTACAGAAGGGACGTCTGTAATTGCTATTTCTTCGAAACGTTTGATGAAGGCTTTCATTAGCTATTGCGTTTATCATACAAATTTCTTGGGATTCCTATAACCTAACAATGATTTGGGTCAGTCCTCTTATAATGTCCTTCCATCAAAGGTGGAATCTCATATATGGTTACTCCGTTTCCTATATGGCTTATGGTTCTGAATAACGGTAACGAAAAGGTTTGGAAAAATCTTCAATCTTCTCTTACCTTCCCAGTAATCTCCCTAATCTTGATTCTGTACACAACAGGCGAAGTGCCTTCCGCTCCTAATTTGCTTGAAAACTCGTTGATAAACTGAACATCTTTATTGGGTTCTTCATTGATAATATCTTTGACCCCTTGTGAAAATTGGCGAAGAAGTTTTTTTGCATGTGTACCGGTTAGCTCCTCAAAATCCCCATGTACCAAAACCGATTTCCAATGGCTAACCGATTCTATTTCGTCGACCTCTAGGGATACCATCTGTTTTCTTCTCATAGCATCGATTTTATGTCCTTCCAAAGAATAGCTGATGATGCTGTTGTCCGTTGTGTCGTAATAATAATAGGTAATCGGGATTACGTACGGGCTTTCGCCCATGATATAGGCCAAGCGCCCAATATAGTTCTTACGAAGCAGCTTAAGACATTCTTTGGTATTAAGATCTTTTATCATGACGAATGTTTTAGAGGTTTAAAAGGGTGAAATTAAAGGAAACCTCCGGTCTATGTAATGATAAAGATCAGTTGACAAAAATGGTTAATCTGGAGTTTGACTATTGAGTTTAACATTATATTCATTATTTTTCTTACAAGTAACACTACCTTTAGTTACAATTACCGCGTTATTTATCCTAAAAACAGCCCAACCATGTTTTCCATTATGCTCATTGAGGATCACGCCGAAATATTGGAAAGTACTGCTGAACTTTTGGAGCTTGAAGGTTATGAAGTAACTACCGCCAAGAATGGTAAAGAGGCCCTTGTAAAAATACAACGTACACCACCCAACCTCATTATTTGCGATATGCTTATGCCCGAAATGGATGGACTCACACTGCTCGGTAATTTAGGGCTCCAACCAGAACTTATGAGAATTCCATTTATCTTCTATTCTGCTAAATCCGAAAAAAGCGATATCAAGATGGGCCTGGATGCCGGAGCTTCGGACTACCTGGTCAAACCTTGTGAACTTCAAGAGCTCTTGGCTTCTATTAAGAAGTGTTTGTTCAAAAGTGAATCTTTTTAATTTTAGTTGTTCAACTCAACGGCTTCATTAAAACTCACAAAAATAGACTCGACTGATCTGTATCATTTTGAAACGCTAATACATGTTTTATTTTTAGAGTTCTAACATGAGGGAAACCTTTGGGTAGGTACTTTTTTAAATTTCAGTCATGGAAATTCAAACTACATCGGGAAAGGCAAGAACTAGGTTTAAGAAATCTGAGGCTGGCAGATTTTCCAGTCCAGATGTGGCTATACCGGTTGAAGGGCGTACGTACCTAGAACTTTTAAAAAATAGTCTTAGCCGTTTGGCATTTGTTTTGAGTCCAGGTTCATGCCTTGGCGCAACCCATTACGATTGTATTATGAAAGTGAAGGCGTCGGGAGAGGATATCGAAGACCTATTGATCGATTTCTTGAATAAGGTACTGATGCTGACACATGACCATCATGCTATTTTCTGTACCATGCGCATTGAGGAATTCACAAATGAACAACTTGAAGCTCAAATTTATGGCGTTTGGTTCAAAGATTTCGATAGAGACTTAAAGTGGATTAAAGGGCATAAATGTTCTATTGAACAGCAGGAAGATTTTTCGTGCAATGGTTTTATCGTGTTCAAAAGATAGAAATTAAAAGTAGCAAAACCTCCCTTAGATTACCCCTACGTTTTTTTTATGATAACTCAACAATGGAATATGTCCTTCGTTTTTCATACGTTTGACCAAATCATAGTGTCCTAAATTTTTAATCAGGCTATGGTTCTCCCGCTCCAGCATAGCGAACAAATCAGGCTCGATTTCATTGATATATTTTTGTAAGGTGCTAAAAATGTTGTCTCCATATCGGATTTCAAATTTTATACGCTCATAACTTACCTTATGTTTTAGCATCCCTTTGAACCAATCCATTTGGTTTTCACTTGTTTCCGATTTCTTTGCAAATACATGTACTAAATGCACATCAGCTTTAAAGGGTTCTGCCAGTCGCACCAAATTTTCTATGGTAAAAATGTCGACCCCTTCAAAATCGGTAGCGTAGACTATTTTTTTAATACCACGGAAATCGGCATTTTCGGGTACGACCAGTACAGGACAAGTTGCCGTATTTATAAGCGCAGTAGTGCTACTTCCTAGCAATATTTTACGTAATCTGCTACCACCTTTGGCACCAACCACGATAAATTCAGCTTTGAGTTCCTTTACATTTTTAATAATGATATCAGAGACAGGTTTCCCCTCATCCACTTTCCAGGTTATGTTCAAAGGTTCGGATTCGTTTTTTAAATGTTCGGTGCAAAACGCTATCAGTTTTTTGCGATGGTCGCTAAAGGCAAGTACTTCTTTGCGCGAATAGGTATAGGAAACAGTGCTGGCCAAGGTCAACGGCAGTTCAAATATGTGTAATGCCACTAGGTTGGCATTAAGCACCTTACTGAGGGTATAACTAAAATGAAGGGCTGCCACGGAATTCTCTGAATAATCGGTGGCGTATAAAATCGTTTTCATGATAACTTCGGATTTATGGTCATTTCTGCCTTTTCCTAAATACTCTGGCAGAAGCTGCTACCATTGTTCTTAGTAGTATCAAAATTAAAACCATGCTGTTACATTGAAAATGACGGCTGTCAGTCGGTGACTATTTGTGTGAATGATTTTAATCATTTTTGATGAGCCTTTGATCAATTACATTTATACTTTAGAAATATTCAAATCAAATAAAATGGTAGATTTCAGAAAAAGGCCAAAATGTAAAATACAGTCAGAAGGCTTGAGATGAAGAAACTAAATGCACTGTTGACCGAAATAAGTGAGTTAACGAACAAGATAGAAACCAATTATCCGGAACTGTACCGTTTTTTGGACGAGAATCCGTTGACCTTACCCATTACCCCGCACCCAAAAGTGGACAAAGAAGCCCCTGAAGATTATTTGCAAAGTCTTAGGCAGTTAGTGCAGCATCGTACGGAAACGCATATCAAAAATAATATGGCTTAATTATGGGAGAAATCGCAACATCGGAACGGCAGATTACCTTTTTCTACAATTCAAATTCGAGCAGGGCCAAACAGACCTTGGCCTATGCAAAAGCAGAAGGTTTGCCCATCTTGCAAATCGACATGTTGAATACGCCCTTGACGGGCACACAAATAGCAGAATTGGCTGGTCGCTTGGGCTTCGCGGTAAAAGATTTGGTCAATCAAGAACATCCAACTTATACACATAAGTTTGAGCATCATGATTTTTCTTCGGAAGATTGGATAAAAATGATAAAGAAAAACCCCGATATTATGAAACAGCCAATAGCATTGCGGGGAGACAGGACCATATTGGTGGAAACGCCTACAGATATTATAAAAATTTGATACGGAACGAGTAAGTCTGGAACCCGGTTTATTGGTTTCGACACATAAATTTTTAGGGTTAGAACGGTTGTCAATAGTTAAGATAGTTGTACAACCATAGTAAAGTAGAATAACGATAAAAAGAAGTTTATGAAATTCACAAAAAAAATAGCCTTGCTGGTCATATTGCTAATCGGGGTTTTTCTGATTTTCATTACGTGGTACAAGCATACCTATTCAATGGAGGTCGCCACTAGCTACGAAGTCAATGCTCCAGATCTTGATCGTAAACTCTTGATTGCAATGCAGGGCAGCGAATTTAAGGATTCTCTTGTTGTAGGAATTACACGTTATTATAACACTGAGCCCATTTTTATAAAAGTGATCGATATTTCTTTGTTGGAGAATACCGATACGGCCGATTTTGATGCTATTCTCCTGCTTCATACTTGGGAATATGGCAAACCTCCTGACGCTATACAATCGTTCATGGACAAGAATCAAGTCTTGAAGAACAAGTTGGTGGTATTGACCACTTCAGGTGAGGGTACGGAGAAAATGGAAGGGGTAGATGCGATTACGGGCGAGTCTATTATAAGTGATGTATCCATTTCTGTGGACAATGTTGTTATTAAACTCAATCCTCTTTTAGAAGTACGAAACTGAGATGTTGACCTTCAAAAACTTTAATATCGCCGATTGGTTCTCGTTCTACCGTATTGCAGCAGTACCGGTATTGCTAGCCTTATTATTATTGGAGCAGCAGCAGGTATTTACTTGGTTTCTACTTATAAGTTATAGTACCGACGCTATAGATGGCTTTTTAGCGCGAAAGCTCAAAATCACCAGTGCTAGGGGCTCGCAACTCGACTCCATGGGCGATCAGCTCACTTTTATCATGGGCCTTATCGGACTGTGGACTTTTGAAAATGACTTCATTCTAGAAAATCTTTTGCTTATAGCCATTGCCTTTACGCCCTATCTGTTACAGATGGCAATCGCTTTTCACAAATATGGTAAAACTACCGCTTTTCATACCTATTTGGCCAAAACTTCTGCTGTGCTACAAGGCGTTTTTATTCTATGGACATTGTTCTTTGGCCCTGTAACCTGGTTGTTTTATGCAATGATCCTTATAGGAATTTTGGAGACCATAGAGGAAATTACCCTGGTTTTTATGTACGATCAATGGGTGGCCGATGTTAAGGGATTTTATTGGGCGTTGCGAGATAAGCGCAGATTAGAACCTACCCCTATCGAGGAAGCGGAAACAGAAAAAACCAATTATGATGAAGGAAATTAAAAGTTTTCTGTTTGGCAAAGACCTAAGGTCTATAGCACAGGTAGACGAACTGATTTCGTTGGTAAAAACCCAATCCTATTTTGATGCTTTGTTTGAATATTTATATTCGGAGGATCGTCTGCTTGTGATGAGGGCAGCAGATGCGGTAGAAAAGATATCCAAAAATCGCCCAGAATATTTATCCTCACATATAACAGAAATTATTAAATTTTTTAAAATAGCGAAAAACAAGGAGTTTAAATGGCATTTAGCACAATTGGTAACTCGATTACATCTTTCGTTAAAGGAATTAAAAACGGTATGGAACAAATTAGCCGCTTGGACAACCGATAAAAAGGAAAGTAAAATAGTTAGGGTGAATTCTGTTCAAGCCCTTTTTGAGCTATCTAAAAAGTTCAAAGATTTGAAAGCGGATTTCTGTTCTATTATTCAAGAAGTTGAAAGGGAAAATATTTCATCACTGAATGCACGGATTCGTAAATTGAAATCAAAATGATAATAATCGTTTCGGGTCTACCTGGTTCGGGAAAAAGTTTTTTTGCAGAACAGCTAGCAAAAAAATTAGATGCAGCTTATGTAAACAGCGATCGGTTGCGCAAAGAATTGTTTCCAAAGAGGACGTATTCAAACGATGAAAAAGTCATTGTTTACAAAGCCATGCTCAAAAGGATGGCCGAAGCTACCAAAATAGGCAGGAATATAGTACTAGACGCAACCTTTCATAAAAAGAATGCAAGGGAGTTGTTTACAATGAGCACGAAAGAAAAAATCAATTTTATTGAAGTGTGGGCAGATGAGCCGATAATTAAGGAACGCTTAGAAAAAAGCCGGCCCTACAGTGAGGCCGATCTTCAAGTTCATCAATTGATACGCCAACAATGGGAACCTATAGAAGAAAATCATTTACGACTCCAGTCTACGAACGACAACATCGATGGCATGCTTCAAAAGGCTGCAAAATATCTGAGCGATGACACAACAGGAAATAGATGAGCTAGTTTTTGAAGGCACGTTCCCAGAGCAAACCAAAGCCTGTACACTTATCGAGACCCATATTTCTTGGGTTATTCTCTGCGACTGTTTTGCATACAAAATCAAAAAGCCAATCAACTATTCCTTTCTTGATTTTTCAACCGTGGAACTGCGTAAATATTTTTGTGAACGAGAACTGGAACTGAACCAACGGTTTTCCAAAGAGATATACCTCGATGTTCTGCCGATTTACGAATTGCAAGGACATTTTATCATCGGTGGTACTAAAGGAACACTAATCGACTATACCCTAAAAATGCGCAAACTTGACCCCGAGAAACAAATGGATGTGTTGATATCGAACAACAAAGTAAGCGAAACGGACATCAAAAAGTTGGCGGAATGCATTGGTGGTTTTCATAAGACAGCCACGATTATTAGCGAAAAAAATGTATTAGGCGTAAAGGAAAAATTCAACGACTTGGATTTGGAAAAACAATTTCTATCTAAAAACCTTGGTGTAGAATACGGTAAGCGTATTGATCATGCTATAACAACTTCGAACACTTTTCTGCAAAAAAGTAAAAAACTGCTACATGAAAGATTACAAGAAGGGTTTTTCAGGGATTGCCACGGCGACCTACATACCCGCAATATCTTTCTCCTGCCGGAACCCCAACCCTTTGATTGTATTGAATTCAATGACGATTACCGTCAAATCGATATCTTGAACGAGGTTGCCTTTCTCTGCATGGACTTGGATGCGCTAGGTAAAAAAGACTTATCCGATGTATGTATTTTACATTATAACCTTCAATTACCGACCATGCGAACCGAGGAAGAACAACGACTTTTTGTCTATTACAAGAGCTATCGTGCCAATGTGCGAGCCAAGGTCAACAGCCTTCGGGCTAAGAACGCTTCAAACAAATTAGATAGAAAAAAAGCCCTATTCGAGGTCAAAAAATATATAGGGCTGATGGAAGGGTATTTGAATTTGCTGAACGAGTAACAAATGGAGCTTTAATTGAAAGTTGCTTAAGCACAATTATTTTCTACCAATTAAACTACAACTGATAAAAATCATTTTGAATAAAGGGATTGCTAGATAGTTTTGTTACGAAATCTTTAAATTTATCAATTTTGAAAAAGTTAAGAACACTTATTATAATAGGCTTGGGATTGATTATTTGTAATTTATCAATTGCTCAAGACAAATGGTCGGCAGAACTCCGGCCAAATGTAAATTTCGTTACCCAAGACCAGGAAGATGTAGAACTCAACACAGGATTTGGTTTTGAGGCCGCAATAGGCTATCGGTTTATTCCACATTTAGGAGCTTATGTCGGTTGGGGGTGGAACCAGTTCAAATCGGACAACGCGAATTTTGTAGGAACTGGTGGTACAGAATTTGAGGAAACAGGGTATACTTTTGGCTTGCAGTTTATCCATCCTTTTGGAACATCCGAGCGCTTTTCGTACTTAATTAGGGCAGGCGGAGTCTACAACCATTTAGAAGTTGAAAATTCTGCTGGTGACATTACAGCTGATTCCGGTCATGGGCTCGGTTGGGAAATCGGGGCAGGTGTTCTAATCGATTTGGGTAACAACTGGAATTTACGCCCACAACTAGGCTATCGTGCTCTTTCAAGGGATATTGAAATCGGTAATGCAACTACAAATGTTGATTTGAACTATATCTCATTTGGAGTGGGTATAGCCAAAGTGTTTTAATAGTATTCACTCGAGGCTTATTGGTGAAAAAAGGCTTGACAACCTTTTGAATTGCGGAGCAATGTTGTTCTATCTAGCAGGTTATGTTAGTTTCATGGCTACTATAAAAAAGTTTTGTTTTCGGTTCCTTACGTGCTTTTACGCAATGTTTTAAAATAGGACTTGGTCTGGTTGATATTCCAACCGGAATGTAAACTTTAATATTTTTATTCCTTATTTTTTGGAGCCGGAGGAATGGAACTATTCCTATACTAATTTGGCCTATAACCTAAGGAGATTATATTATAGAAAAAACTTCTGTTTGTAAAAAAATGGTGATAACCGGCCCCATCAACGTAGCACAATAAAAATACAGTTTATGAAAAAATTATTGGCCATCTTCCTCCTATTACACGGCCTAATCCATTTTATGGGTTTTGTCAAAGCTTATGATTTGGCGAAAATAGCTCAGTTTACAAAAGAAATTTCAAAACCCATAGGCTCCGTTTGGGCCTTCACGGGAATTCTCTTTTTAATGGCCGCCCTACTTTACATAATGAAGAAAGATTCATGGCCAATTGTTGCCTTGATAGCCTTGGTCTTATCGCAGTTTTTGATTTTTAGCGTATGGAGCGATGCCAAATATGGCACTATTGCCAACGCAATTATTCTTTTGATATCTGTAACTGGTTTTGCAGACCATAATTTTCACAATACGTATAAAAAAGATGTAGTCGCTGCCATGGAAAAAATGACCGGAAGCAATACACTTGTCACTGAAAATGACCTTGCTGAGATTCCCCTTTCGGTTCAGAACTATTTGCGATATGTGGGTGTGGTGGGCAAACCAAAGGTTCGTAATGTGAAAATCGTTTTTGAAGGCGAAATGCGTGATAGAGGCCAGGATTGGTTCAAATTCACGTCAGAACAATACAGCTTTTTCGATGATCCAACACGACTGTTTTTTATGAAGGCCAAGGTAAAAGGATTAGCAACAAGTGGCTATCATGCTTATAAAATGGGCGATGCGCGTATGCAGGTCAAAGTACTTTCCCTTTTTCCGGTAGTCGATATCGACAAGCCCGAATTGTTCAAAACCGAAACGGTTACTTTTTTTAATGATCTATGCCTATTTGCTCCCGCAGCCTTAATCGATGACCGGATTACTTGGGAAACGATTGATTCCCTTTCTGTAAAAGCGACTTATAAGAACAACGGCACAAGCATATCGGCCGTTCTTTATTTTAATGAAAAGGGGCAATTGGTCAATTTTGTTTCCAAAGACCGCATATCGGTGGATGAAATGAAGACCTATCCTTTTTCCACACCAGCAAGCAACTATCAAAATGTAAACGGCTTTAACCTACCAACGTATGGCGAGGCCGTTTGGCACTATACCGATGGGGAGTTCGTTTATGGAAAGTTCAATTTAAAAAGTGTTGCGTATAATGTGTCGCTATAATTTGTTATTCCGATGCGGAAGGAATCCCACACCATAAGCATCGGGCGGTACAACGAACAGATTCCTTATTTTTCTTAGTGACAACAAAATGGCAAAAAAGCCATCATCGACACAGGTGTCGCAAGGCATTTGGAACCTAAGAGAATTATCATTTCAGGAACTCTATAAAACTTAATGGCTATATTTTTTTCTGAACTGATGATTGTCATTTGAAAAGCTTTCGGTAAAAAGTAATTTTCCGTCGAAACCAATAAAGAGACAGGATAATGTTGGGTGAACGTAATACGTCTGAAGAACTGCTAAAGGCATTTCACGATGATGCCAAATGGTGGAAACTAACTATTGTCGATATCGAAAATGAACTCGAATTCATCAATCGACTGTTGAGCTCCCGAATATATAAGGAGAACACGCCCAATCTTTTTGAGCATTTACAAAAGTTCAAACATACAATGGGCACAAAAAAAAGGGAAACAGAGAACTTAAAAAAAGAGTTGTTTGAATATGAGAGCACGTTGCGTGGCATTTTGGAATGTCAAGATGTGTCCTGCGATACCTATTATCTAGAAAACCATAAAGCGTTAAAAGAAGGTTTTGAGGAATTCACTATTGGCTTTAGTGATTATAAAACTAAGCTCCATAATTATCTTGGAGCTATACTTCTTACAACATAGTAGCACATTGAATGTATAATAACTTAAAACACAAATAAACATGTCAATCTTAAAAGCATATGAATCAGGTGCCCATGAAAGTAATATTTCACACTTTGCTGCCATTGTAAAACTGGCCAGTGTTGATGGGTCTATTGATGAAGAAGAAAAGGCTATTTTAAAACGATTGGCCTTTAAGCTGGATGTTTCGGACGAGGAGGTTAAAATGATACTGAAAAACCCCGAAAAATATCCTTTGATTCCTCCCTATACCTTGGAAGAGCGCATGGAACGACTACAGGATCTGTTCAGCGTTATTTATGCCGACCACAAAATTGATTCCGAAGAACGAAAATTGATTGATAAATATGCTATCGGTCTTGGTTTTACAAATGAGAGGGCAAAAGAGGAAATTGAAAAATGTATTATACAGTTTGGTGGAAAAGTTTAGTTGAAGAATTAAAAAGTGCTAAAAAGAATAGCTACTTAATCAATCATAGCAAGAATACCGAGCTAACTAAAAAAGACTGTAAAGCACCTATGAGCGTAAAATATGCAAAAATATACCATTAATCTAGCCAACATTTTTTATTTGATCTTTAGCGTAACTGCAATCATCTATATTCTTATGGAGGGTAAAATTGTTATTGCTCCATTAGTTTTCGCTTTTTTTTTGCCTTGATGTTAAAGCCGATTGCGGCTTTTTTTGAAAGAAGCGTGCGTAGCCGCATCTTATCAATTTTCATTGCCTATATCGTTGCGGTTATTCCTTTGTTCGCGGTGCTATTTTTCTTTTTCAATCAATCACGTATTCTGTTCAATGACTTTCCATCGGTACGCAATCGATTGAACGAGGTTTTGGTCTCGATTTTTGACTGGTCGGATAAGAAATTCAACCTTGATGACCAATCCACGGCCCAATGGATTTCCGATAATATTATTGCAGCATCGGATGTTCCTATTGATTTGATACAGGAAAGTCTGCAATCTACTGGCTATGTTGTGGCAAATGCGGGCTTAGTTATCGTCATCACCTATTTTATGTTGTTGTACCGCACTTCCTTTAAAAACTTTTTTCTTGCGCAACTGCCTTCTCAAAGTCGGGGCAGGGTAGTGCGGGTTCTGGAAGAAATTCAGACCTTGGCAAAGCGGTATATGATGGGGCAGGGCTTGGTCATCGTTATTCTAGGACTTTTAATAGGCTCCGGTCTGTGGCTGATCGGGGTTCCTTATCCCTTCTTTTGGGGTTTTCTGGCCGGCTTTTTGGAAATCATTCCTTATGTAGGCACCTCCATCGGAGGAATTCTACCCTTTTTTTATATGTTGATGGTATCGGATACCGTATGGCAGCCTGTGGCCGTCGTGATTTTATATTTTGTTGTACAGCAAATCGAGGGAAATATTATTTCGCCCAACATTATGGGTCCGAGCATTAAGATCAACCCCATGTTCATTATTCTAGGGCTTTTTATCGGGGGAATTTTATGGGGAATTTCTGGAATGATACTCGCCCTGCCCATCTTGGCCGTCTCTAAGGAAGTTTTTAGAAGTTTTGATGCTACTGAACCCTTGAGTTATCTCATGGAAAACGGACTTTCTCGGAAAAAGGATATTTTTTTGGAACAATTTGACAATGAAAAGAACCGTTTGTTTCATTTGTTCTTTGAAGAGCGTCAAAAATAACCTACATCTTTTTCAACCAGGCTATCGCCTCTGAACGTTCGTCGGTTTCAAAGCCTTCAACTTTAACTTTTGGAATCACGTTTCCCACAGCTTCTGCGGTTTCTTCGATCCATTCCTTATCGCTGATAACTGCCATTGCCTCAATGGAACCTATATAGTTGAAACTCATTTTTAGATCTTCCCACATGGCTCCGGCAGTAGGCCATTTGAACTCTTCAATGTCGATAAGCAACTTTATTTTTCCAAATTTTGCCTTATGTTGTTCCATAAGTGGATTAAGCCGATCATAATCTGCTTTTGTAACTTTTCCAGATACTAAGATTCCCAAAATGCTTTCGGGCAGTTCCCTGATAATTGTAAACATGATTTCTGTTTTTAAGTTATATAATGAATTTAAAATCTTCAACGTTAGTCTAGCTGCCGTTTGCGCGCCTCCTTTTCTTCTTGTTTTTCTAATTTCCTAAAATACCCTCGGGTCAAAAAATTATGCTTTAGGGCCTCCATATTCTCATTGAAACGTGCTACCCCTTGATCTACGTTTTTCATGGTATGCTGTAGCTGATTTACTAAAAGAGTGTCGGTGGTCAGGTAGTTTACGGCACCCTTTCCATCTTTGATGCTCCCTACGACGACGTTGAGGTCTTTGGCCATTTTTTCGATTTCTAGCGATGAGGTTTCGAGATATGAAATAACATTGCGCATCTTCTCCCCCGAAATAGAATCGGCTAAAAGTACGCCTGCAACACTTTCTTCGGTATCGAATTGCTGTACTATTTTGTTCAGCTCGCTAATAGTAGTATTGGCCTCGCTACTCATGAATTTTAGGTTGGCCAGAGTCTGTTTTAAGTCGTTGCCCATGAGAGTGTCATTAAGTAAGCGCCCCAAAGTTCCCCTGCCCCTGTTGATCGATGCCGTTACTTTTAATAGGTCTTCTGTAAGTAGGGCTGCATTTTCATTGGTTACACTCAAGGTATTCAGCATATCGGCAGTCGCAATTTTGCTTAAGGACGGAATTTCGTCGTTTTCGGCTACCAAGGGCGCATCGCCATTGCCTGGAACGATGTTGATGACCATACTGCCCACCAAGCCGTCTGAACCTATGGCGGCAATTGCGTTCTTTTTTATATGGGTCATCATGTTCTGCTGAATTTGCATGAAAACCCGAATAGCGGTATCGTTTTCCATTTCTATTCCTTTCACCGTGCCGATATTAATACCCGAATAGCGAACGTTATTTCCTTTTTGCAGTCCACCAACATTTTTAAATACCGCATTAATACCAAATGTATCGCCGAACAGATTTTCTTGGTTACCAATTTGGTAGGCACCGAAGAGTAATAAAACCGTTCCTAAGAGGACAAAAATGCCCAATCGTATTTTTTCAGATGTTGTCTTGTTCATAATTTATTTTTTAAAAAATGCCTCTACTTTTGGATCCTTCGATTTTACCAGTTCCTCATAAGTGCCTTCCGCATAATTGATGCCATCTACCAATAATATCATGCGTTCCGAAATAACACGGGCACAATCCATATCGTGTGTGATGATAAGCGAAGAGGTATCGTATTTCTTTTGAATGTTACGCATGAGTTCAATAATTTCTTTGGAGGTAATGGGATCTAATCCGCTGGTCGGTTCATCGTAAAGAATGATTTTTGGCCTTAAGATTAGGGTGCGCGCCAAGGCTACGCGCCGTTTCATCCCTCCGGATAGTTCTTCGGGCATCAAATTCATCGTATGGGCAAGACCCACACTTTCGAGTGCCTCTAAAACTAGGGGTTCGGTATCGGTGACATTGCCCAATTTTTCTTTGTGTCTACGCATGGGAAATTCCAGATTTTCCCGTACGGTCATGGAATCGTACAAGGCGCTTCCTTGAAACAGAAAGCCGATATCGGAACGCAGGGTGTCCAAAGTTTCACGGTCTAGGGTTTTTATTTCTTTTCCCATTACAGAAATATATCCGCTATCGGCTTGCATCAATCCCACCAGGCATTTTATCATGACCGATTTTCCGGATCCAGATTTGCCCATGACCACCAAATTTTCCCCTTTATGGAGTGTCATGTTAAATCCATTTAGTACTGTATTGTCCCCAAAACTTTTATACAGGTCCTTGATTTCTAATATAACCTGTTTGGAGTCCGATTGTTTTTCGTTGATCGATATGTTATCTTTTGTTTCCATCATAGATCATAAAAAATATCCGAAATAAAGACCGCAATAAAATCAATGACGAAGAGCAGCATTGAGGCAAAAACAACTGCCGTATTCGCAGCGACCCCTACGCCTGCGGTTCCTTTTTTACTGTAATAACCCTTAAAACAACCTACAAGACCTATGGCAAATCCGAAGAAAAAGGACTTGACGGTTGCGGGTACCAAATCACCATAGGACAAGGCTTTGAAAACGGTGTTGAAATAGAGCTGAAAAGAAACCCCGCCCTTATAGTATTCTACCAACGCCGAGCCATAGAGAGCTACGGCATCGCCTAGAATAACCAAAAGAGGGAGCATTAAAGTAGTCGCTAAAATTCGCGTTACTACCAAATATTTAAACGGATTAGTGCCGGATACCTCCATGGCGTCTATTTGTTCCGTAACCCTCATGGAGCCGAGTTCCGCACCTATACCAGAAGCGATACGACCGGCACATACCAAGGCCGTAATTACAGGACCCAGTTCACGAACTATAGAAATACCTACCATATTGGGCATCATGGATACTGCCCCGAACTGGATCATGGTCGGTCGCGATTGCAATGTCATGACCAGCCCTATGATGAAGCCCGTGACCAAGACCAAGACCATGGATCGGTTGCCCATTTGGTAGCATTGTCGTAATAGTTCCTTAAACTCGAAAGGAGGTTTCATGGCCTCTTTAAAAAATCGTCCTGCAAAATAAGCGAGTTCCCCGATTTCGGTAAGGAACCGTAGTAATCTTTTGGGTGCTTTAAGAACTTTTGCCATACGTCGATTTTCGGAATAGCTCCAGTTCCAAAATTAGAGATTGATGGATCAAATAAAAATGACGTGGGTCATCTCAAATAGCAATTCTTGTTTTTTAGGGATACTGACCTATGTCATTTCGGAATATGCGTTGGCTACTTAATTTTGAAAGTCAAATGAACAACCTATGAAAACCACATTTGAACTTGAGAGGAAAATTTCGGGCAAAGACAAAAAGTCAATTTTTGAAAACCTGAACATGCAGGAAACTATTAGGAATGTTGTGGTCGATGATGAGTTGGCAAGGGTTTCTTTTGATTACATGACTTGGGCCGATTTGCAAATTGCAAGACGTGAACTACATGAACTAGGCTATCAGATAATTAACGATACCCATCGGTTCGATGCCGAAAACCTTTTATAAAGTGATGCACAGTCGATTGAATATCTTGCTCGTCGTAGTTCTGTTGCTATTGGCCACTTTGTTTATCGGCTATATGCGGGAGGCGCCCCAAAGGGATTTCGCACAATTTTCTAAAGTAGTTGAAAACAGGTCTGGCAAACTTGAGTTTCCAAAAAGGATTGCTGTTCAGGATACCGTTCGGTTACAGCGTTATTTTAACTATGTAGATTCGCTCGTTGTCGCGTATGATTCATTGACCGACTACACTCTTTCGGAGCACCTGTTGGTTCGTGCGAACCCTTGGGTCATTACTACTTTGGCAAATACGGACTATTACCGAATGATGGAACGGGATTCGTTTGTGTATGACCAAAAAAAGCAAATCGTTTTGAGACCTACGGACTCACTATTGATTCCCGATTCGTTGGCCGCTGAAGTAATGATGAATAAGATAGAACGCACGCATATCGATGTTAATATTCCCGAATTTAAGCTCAGGGTCTATGAGGATACTATCTTGTTGTACACTTTTCCTATTAGGGTAGGACAAAATCGAAAGCGTTATTTAAAAATGGGCGATCGGATGACGGATCTTAGAACAAAAACGGGAGAGGGCGAAATTGTGGATTATCGGAGAAACCCTGTTTTTTATAATCCTGTGGACGGAAAACGGTTTTATCTAACTAAAAGAGATGATAAAAGAACCACGGTGATGCCCCAGATACCTTGGATAGAAACGGAAATCAACGGTATAAGAAACGGTCAGTTGATACACCCGACTACCAATCCCAAATCGTTAGGAAAAGCCTATTCCAATGGATGTATAGGCACTTCGGAAGCAGCTGCCTGGGTTATTTATTACCATACGCCTATTGGTACGAAAGTAAACATTCGGTATGATTTAAACGTCAAGGATTCATCGGGGCGCGAAACGATTTTAAAGGATATCTATAAAAATAGCAACTTGAAAATTGATGAATTAAAAGAACAATAAATAGAATATGGACAAACGTAAATTTTTAAAACACTCTGTATTGGCATCGGCAGGGGCAACCATTGCACCCTCGCTTTTGCTATCAGCCTGTAAAACGGAACCTAAAAAAGAAGAAATTATGAAAACAGAAGCACTTGCCACAAGTACTTTTAAATTGCCCGAGATTCCTTACGGGTATGATGCCTTTCCCGATGTCATTGATGTCAAAACTATGGAAATACATCATACCAAACATCATCAAGGTTACACCGATAAACTCAACGCGGCCCTTAAGGAAAACAGTATTTCAGGGAAAACTATCGAAGAAATCCTACGTACGGAAGACCTTCCTATGGCCATACGCAATAATGGTGGAGGGTATTATAACCACAGCCTTTATTGGGAAACATTGACACCTGGAGGCGTAATGAGCGATACTTTTAAAGCCAAGATTATTGAAGACTTTGATTCACATGAAGCGTTTATCAACGAATTATCGGATGCCGGATTAAAACGTTTTGGATCGGGCTGGGCATGGGTCGTTCAGGATAGTGATAAGAAGTTACGTATTTTTTCGACCCCGAATCAGGATAATCCACTTATGAACGTAGCGGAGATGCGCGGTACCCCGATTTTGGGTATTGATGTTTGGGAACATGCGTATTACCTCAAATATCAGAATAAAAGAGGGGAGTATCTGAACAATATTTTGAAAAGTATTAATTGGGGAAAAGTAGAGGGAAGGATGCTATAGGATTTAAGTAGAAGCTGCAATAGGGTTTTATAAATCCATAGTTTTTCTATTCACTTGCATTCTGTACTGCTTAAAAGAAATAACGACGGGATAGATTTTCATTTATTAGCTTTTGTGGTTACTAATTTATTACGTTAGTAAAACATTGCTAATTAAATTTTTAGTAATCTAATAACCCTTTTATCGAATAATTTTAGACAATTTCAGGAGGTGACGAAAACATGTATTTCCAGTCTATACTTGGTTGTTTAAAACGATGTACTTTTTTAAAAAAGACTTTAATTCTTAACACTGATCATAACGGCTTCACAACTTTCTAAATCGGAGTTGAGAATAATGTTTTCTGACTTTGTGCCATCTGAAATTTCTACCGAAACGGTATTAGGCGGTGAAGTACCTAGATTATGGGCGTATAGGAAAAGGTCGTTAGATTTGTTAGGATCTAGTTTAATTTTGAATTCGCGCTTGTAATAGGTCAAATAATGTTTGGTTACTACAGAGCTACCATTGAGATAAATAGATACAATGTCTCCATCCTGTCTTCCATGGTCCCATATTTTTACGCTTATATCTGTACTATTGAACACTAAATCTTTGGTGTAAGATATTTTTCTGCCTTCAAATTCTTCCCTGGCTTTTTTGGTTTCTACAGGTACTGTGTTTTCATTTTTTGGAGGTTGTACGTTTTCTTTTTTCTTTTCCGGTGTGGTTGTGTTCTCTACGACTACTGGTTTTTGTTCTGCTTTCTTGGCTTTTTTCTTCCGTTTCTCTCTTTTTCTTTTTGTTGGCGTTTCCGTTTCATTTACTTGTTCCCGCTTTTTCTTACGTTCATCGGAAGCCTTATTTACTATTGTAAATAGTGGACTTATGAATTTTGCAATCTGAAATTTATCTTCTGGGAATAGTTCTATCCCTACCACTTGGTATTGGTCGCCGGAACCAATATTTTTTGCAAGGATTATATCTTTGGCAATGCCTGAATTTTTAAATGAACCCAGTTCTTGTACGACCATCTCGTCTCTGATGAGAAAGAAGCGGGTCGACTTTTCGGGATCGATATTTTTTATGGACCATTCCAAGGTAACCAAATCCGGTATGGACCATACGGTACCTGTGGTTGGTTGTGTTATTATTATCTCCGATTTTCCATTTTGGGAAAAACATGTAGATAGGCCAATGACAAGGAGGCAGAAGTAATGTAGTAATGGGAATTTCATAGGGGATAAATAGGGTTCAAAGACACTTTTGATTTAAGACATATCAATTAACCTATCCTAAATTTAGTTAATGTAAAAATAGTTTAGCACTAATATAACGTTAGTTACGCTCAAATGTTGGATGAAAGGCACCTTATCAAAATTGTTGATTATTTATTTGGAAATAATCCAAAACATTGGAAATAATCCATAAATTAGCTATCCCAAATTTCAGGATAGCAATGCAAAAAACCATTTTACATATAGATTTAGATACGTTTTATGTGTCCGTTGAGCGCCTTAATAACCGGTATTTACAGAACAAACCTTTGTTAGTGGGCGGTACTGGAGATCGTGGGGTCGTAGCTGCCTGTAGTTATGAGACACGCGGTTTTGGTGTGCATTCCGGTATGCCTATGAAAATGGCCAAGGAACTATGTCCCGAGGCTTTTGTAATTCGTGGTAATTCTGGCGAGTATAGCAAGCATTCGGATATGGTTACCGAAATCATAAAGGAGCAGGTACCGCTTTTTGAAAAATCCAGTATCGATGAGTTTTATGCCGACTTAACCGGGATGGATCGGTTTTTTGGTTCCTATAAATTTTCGGGCGAGTTACGAAAGCGTATCATCAAGGAAACGGGCTTGCCAATTTCTTTTGGATTATCTGCTAATAAAGTAGTTTCTAAAGTGGCTACGAACGAGGCGAAGCCCAATAATCATTTAAAGGTTGATGAAGGTTTTGAAAAATCATTTTTAGCTCCTTTATCCATTAAGAAAATACCAATGGTAGGAGACAAGACCTACCAAACGCTACGTAATTTAGGATTGCGGCAGGTACGTACGGTACAAGAAATGCCCATGGCCGTAATGCAGCGCGTACTGGGTAAAAACGGTGGTGTTATATGGAAAAGATCCAACGGGATAGACAACACGCCTGTAATTCCCTTTTGCGAACGAAAATCCATATCTACCGAGCGTACGTTTACGAGGGATACCATTGATGTCGTAAAGCTAAAGGGAATCCTTATTGCCATGACCGAGAATTTGGCTTACCAACTACGTAGGGGAGAAAAGTTAACGGCATGTATCAATGTTAAAATTAGATATTCGGATTTCAATACCTACTCCAAACAATTACGGATTCCGTATACGAGCGCAGACCATATTTTGATTCCTAAAATTCTAGACCTGTTCAAAACACTGTATAATAGACGTTTGTTGGTGCGGCTTATAGGGGTTCGGTTCAGTCATTTGGTGGCAGGCAATTATCAGATAGACCTGTTCGAGGATACCGAAGAAACGCTTAACCTTTATAATGCGATGGATACGATCAGAAAACGTTATGGAGACAAAAGTGTATTAAGGGCAGCTGGTATGGATGCCAAAACTATAGGTAGGATGAATAATCCTTTTGATGGGAGACCGCCGGTGGTGCTGGCGCATCGAAAACAATAAAGCCCCCTAACCTTCAAAGGGGGAACTCTTACTCAGATGGGTAGTTGGTTGATGGTTGCTCGTTGTTTGGTAGTTAGAAGTAAACAGTAGCAGTATGCGGTGAAACTCTTGGCAATGGCGAACCTAAAATAATACCAATACCAAACAGCTAGTATCCAAAAGTTTTGAACTTGTGTTTTGGCTTGAACTTGAACTTGAACTTGAACTTGAATTTTGTACCTAAACTGCCACACATATTACAGCTTGCGTTACGGCACTTTTTCGGAGGTGGCGTTGCTTCAATTAGCGCAAGAAAATCATGTGACCCAATTGGCGCTTACCGATATCAATTGTACTTCGGCGGGGTTGAATTTTGTGAGAAAGGCACAAGAACTCAACATCAAACCTATTCTGGGAATCGATTTTAGGAACGGGGTAGAGCCTTGCTTTGTGGGTATTGCAAAAAATAATAAGGGGTATCTGGAACTCAATGATTATTTATCGGAACACTTACACCACAAAAAGGATTTTCCTGTTAGGCCTCCCAAATTCAAGAATGCCTATGTTATCTATCCTTTTGAAAAGGTATTACAGCATGAAATAACACATTTTTTGGAGCACGAATTCATAGGTGTTTCCATTGCCGATCTTAGACGATTGCGCTTTTCTAGATTAATAGCCCTTAAAGATAAATTGGTAGTACAGCAGCCGGTAACGTTTAGGAACAAACGCGACTTTAACGCACATCGTTTGCTACGGGCAATAGATAACAATACTTTGTTGAGTAAGCTTTGTGTTACCGAGCAGGCAGATTCTGAGGAAAAAATGTTTCCCATTGAAAACCTAGCATCAGCTTTTTCTGAATATCCTTTTATATTGGAGAACACGGAGCGTTTTATGAATGCCTGTTCCATTCATTTCGATTTTTCCAAAGGGCGAAAACCTCAAAACCTAAAAAATTATTTGGGTAGTCAAGAGGAAGATGAACTCCTATTGGAAAAACTTTGTAAGGAAGGGCTCCCGTATCGGTATCCTGAAGTTGACGACGCGGTGCTCGCACGTTTGGAAAAAGAGTTTAGCCTAATCAAGCAAATGGGCTTTGTATCCTATTTTCTAATTAATTGGGACATAGTGAGCTATGCCCGTAGCCGTAATTTCTTTTATGTAGGTAGGGGTAGTGGAGCCAATAGTATTGTTGCATATTTATTGCGTATTACGGATGTAGACCCTATGGAACTCGATCTTTATTTTGAGCGTTTTATGAACCTGTATCGTGCCAATCCGCCCGATTTTGATATCGATTTCTCTCATCACGATAGGCCTATAATGACCCAATACATTTTTGAACGTTTTGAGCATGTGGCCCTGTTGGGTACCTACGTTACCTTTAAATGGCGGGGAATGGTACGGGAACTGGGAAAGGTATTTGGCTTGCCCAAGGACGAGATCGATAAATTGTGTGACGGTAATTTTCAAGACGCCAGATTAGACGGAGTTTCTGCCTTGGTGGTTAAATACACCAAGCTTTTGGAGGGTATGCCCAATTACCTAAGTATTCATGCTGGTGGCATTTTGATCAGTGATAAGCCCTTGCACTGGTTTTCTGCTACACATCTACCGCCCAAAGGCTACCCAACAACGCAATACGATATGGTTATCGCAGAGGATGTTGGGCTGTATAAGTTTGATATTCTAGGGCAACGCGGGCTTTCAAAAATTAAAGAGTCGATTACTATTCTGGAACAGACCAGACCGGAAGAAATTGCCCAATGGGATATTCATGATATCAAACGTTTTAAGAATGACCCTAAAATCAATGATTTGATCAAGACTGCGCAATGTATGGGTTGTTTTTATGTGGAATCCCCTGCTATGCGTATGCTGCTTAAAAAATTACAAGTAGACAATTATTTAGGTCTGGTGGCGGCTAGTTCTATCATTCGTCCAGGAGTGGCCAAAAGCGGGATGATGCGGGAATATATTTTACGTCATCGTAATCCCGGTAGGGCAAAAGAACTAGCACATCCTGTAATGCTGAATATTATGCCAGAGACCTATGGCGTTATGGTCTACCAAGAAGATGTAATCAAAGTAGCGCACCATTTTGCAGGTCTCGACTTGGGTGAGGCAGATGTACTACGCCGTGGGATGAGCGGTAAATTTCGCTCGCGGGCAGAGTTTCAAAGGGTCGAAGAGAAGTTTATTTCAAACTGCCGAGAAAAGGGATATGGCGATGCATTAATTTTTGAAATCTGGAATCAAGTAGCCAGTTTTGCCGGGTATGCCTTTGCCAAAGGGCATTCTGCTTCTTATGCCGTAGAGAGTTACCAGACCCTGTTTTTACGGGCTTATTTTCCGCTGGAATATATGGTGGCCGTGCTTAATAATGGCGGCGGATTCTATAGGGCCGAGTTTTATATTCATGAGGCTCGTATGTTGGGGGCTGGCATTCATGCTCCCTGTATCAATAAAAGTGATGCCGGGAATCGCATTTATGGCAAAGAACTGTATCTAGGGTTTATGTATTTAAAAGAATTGGAAGTCCGCGTAGTCGACCGAATTTTAAAGGAGCGTGCGCTAAACGGTGCGTATCTTTCTTTGGAAGATTTTTTAGATCGGGTATTGATATCCATAGAACAGTCAAGTATCCTGATTCGTATCGATGCTTTCCGTTTTACGGGAACAAATAAACATGAACTCTTGTGGAAAGCGCATTTGTTCTTGACCAAGAACGTTAAAATAGACCACCCCAAGTTGTTCCGTCCCAAACAACAGGATTTTGAAATTCCCAAATTGCACACCACCGATTTAGAACAGGCCTTTACCCAATTAGAATTATTGGGTTTCTGTTTGTGTAGTCCATATGCCTTGTTGGTAGAACCTCCAAAAAATAGTACGGGAAGTAAAGATCTCTTGCGCTATCTAAATAAGCATATAGATATCTACGGGTATATCGTTACGGTTAAAAACACCAAAACCCATAAAGGCAAACGCATGCATTTTGCCACTTTGGTAGATCAGCAGGGCGCTGTTTTTGATACCGTTCTATTTCCTCCCGTGGCAGCGGTATATCCCTTTCAGGGGAGAGGAATCTATCGTTTTTACGGTAAGGTAGTGAGCGAGTTCGGGTTTTTAAGTATCGAGGTAGTGAAAATGCAGAAACAGGATTATGTGCAAGATCCCAGGTATGCCGATATGAAAACGAGCGCTAAGGTTTTTGGGAAATCAAAGAATCCCTTAGCGAATTAAAAAAGGCTTACAAGGTAGTAATGCTTTTATCGATTTCATCTTTATGGTCTGCTTTTGGTTCATTTTCTATCCAAAGGAAAAACAAAAACCCCATAAAATATAAGATAACGTCAACAAAATCGGCCGTATACCGGTCATTAAAATTGGGTAGTAGAAACTCAAAATAGAGCGCATAGATGATGGTAAGCACAAATGAAATTTTTATCGGAATGTTGATGTGTTTATCCTTCTTGATAAACCGAACCGCATATTGGCAAATCTTAAGCACGATAGGCATACAAATCAGGTCGTTCAGGTAATTATTAACGAGCATGGGTAAAGGAAAAGCAAGTTGTTGCGCCACATACACCATAAGGGCGACACCGATGAAAAAAAGAAAATAATACCGTTTGATTACCTGCAAAATAGTGGTTTAAGCTGCGATATAACTAAATAGAAGGGCTAAAAAAGAACCTATGGCAAGTACAATGATCCAAATACCATAAAAGAAGCGAGCGACATATTTGATAATGATATTATCGTGGTCCTTTACATTTTCAAGAAAAAGGGTAACCGCGCTTTTCTTTTTTTGGTCTTTAAGTTTCTTTTTCCTTTGGCCTAATTTTTCTTTTCGTTCCAGTTCACGTTTTAATGTGATATTGATGATGCTTCCACATGCCGGACAATAGTCTTGATTTAAAGACATTTTTCCGCAATTGGGACATCTTCTGTAGGTTTCGGTAGCCATAATTCATCAAATGTAAGCATAGTAAGTAGGACGGTAAAACGGTATCAAAGTAAAGTGTAGCTTAAAAAATACAAAGAAATTAGAAGTCTACTAAAGCGGGTAAACAAACCAAATCAAGAACCCAGGCCAAAAGCGTAGTACTGTTTTCCGGGTATATCTTCGTAAACACCTTCTAACATCACACCACCACCTTTTTTCTTTTCGAGCGCGGACATAAGCTCTTTTATATCGGTCACTTTTGTACCGTCTACATGGGTGATGATATAACCGGTCCGTATTTGCGTGCTTTGGCGTAAAAGACCTGGATACAGGTTAACCACTCTAACACCACCTTCCAAATCTAATTTTTTTGCGGTTTCCTTATCGAGGGTTTCAAAATCGGCACCGAGATAATTGAGCATTTCCAAATTTTCTTTTTTGGAAATATGGATGCTACCTTTCACGTTTTCAAGTGTAACTGTAAATTCCCGCTCCTTTCCCTTTCGGTTCACAACAATGGATATCTTGTCGCCTGGTCTGTGCTGGGCTATGATTTCCTGTAATCTTGGCGAGGTTCCAACAGGTATCCCATCTACTTTTACGATGATATCTCCCGATTCAATCCCCGCCTTTTCCGCAGCACTCTCTTCATTCACAGTTTCGACCCAAACACCTTTGATAAAATCGATCTTCTTTTCCTTGGCCAAATTACCGTTCATGGTAGTTATGGTCACACCCAACATTCCCCGTTGTACACTGCCGTACTTCAAAAGGTCCGCTATCACCTTCGTCACAATGTTACTAGGTATGGCAAAACCATATCCCGTATAACTGCCTGTTCTACTAGCGATGGCCGTATTAATGCCCACGATATTGCCATCAAGGTCGACCAAAGCACCTCCGCTATTACCAGGATTGATAGCTGCATCAGTCTGAATAAAACTCTCTACCGCGAATTGCTCTGGATTGATATTAATACTACGCGCCTTTGCGCTTATGATTCCTGCGGTTACCGTGGAATATAGACTATAAGGGTTTCCGACGGCCAGAACCCACTCACCGATTTCCACATCGTCTGAATTAACAAACGATAAAACCTTTAAATTATCAGCTTTGATTTGCAACACTGCTAAATCCGTCATGGGGTCGCCACCGATTACTATAGCTTTGTACGTCTCGTTATTATGAAGGGTAACTTCCAATTCCGAAGCATTATTTATGACGTGGTTGTTGGTGACGATGTGTCCCTTTGAATCGATTATCACGCCAGAACCTGAACCGAACATAGGCTGTTGGGGCACATTTTCCGGTATTTGAAAACGATCGCCAAAAAAATCCTTGAAAAAATCAGGAAGTTCTCGTGGCGTCAAATTGTTATTATTCGAGGGAGTTTGCGTAGACCTAATATGTACTACGCCATCCAGTACTTTTTTGGCGGTATCCGTAAAATCTACGGGGCCACCCTTAAAATCGCCGACATTCCGTTCTTGTGATGTATTACTATCTTTGTTGTCTGCATAAAACTGTAGTTCTTCGCTTGCGGTATTGACTTCTTGAGTTTTCACATCCTTACAAGATATGGGTGAAAAAGCCAACAAGAATAAGAACATTCTAATATGTTTTTTCATTTTCTCATAGTTTTATTTAGAGTTTTAGCTCAACCACTTCTTCTAGTATTATTTCTTGGCGTAGTTCTATTGCTTCTACCTCTATTTGCGTTGTTATCATCATGGTACTGTTTTATATTATCGTTCCGATAGCCCTCTATACGCTCATATTTAGAGCGTCTCAGATCAATACTGCGGTAACGGGGCGGCAAAACATTGCGCCGTACCCAAACGCCACCGTCCAAAAAGAGATAGGTACGCGCCGATAGATCATAGTAAAAACGGTATTCCGGAAAATAGACATAACGCACCACCTCCAAACGATTCGGGTAGAACCAGGGCGGAGGCGGTTCGCTAACCCCGGTGGTCAAGACCATAGGACCACAACTTGCCAAGAGCAAAAGAGTGATTAGGATAAAAAGTAGTACCACTGATCTATATATTTCCTTTAGTTCTACCATTAGATTGTTGATTTGACTACAAAATAAAAGAGCATGCTTTAGCTGCGAAATGACCTGTATCATTCCGTTGTTGAATTTTGAAAAAAAACTTCGGTGAGTGCTATTTATTGGATCATATGGAAGTATGTTAAATTGTTCCGAGTTTTCCAAGCTATTGTAATTCACAAGTAGGCTCCCGTTTTGAAAGGATCAAAAACAATGACACGTAACCGAATCTAGTTACATGGAAGCATTTTGGTTATGGTAAGAGGGTATTTTAGATTTATTTCAAAGCATCGTTTTAAGAGATTTGAATTTTTTTGGAGGTAACTTTTTGGCCTCCTCCTTTTTTGCTAATTTAAAGCTCAAGAGGCCATCATCGTGCTTGGTATTGACCTCCTCCCGTTTTACACTTTCAATCAACTGCCGCGATTGTTTAAAAGAATTGTAACTAAACTAGCGACGGGTGTAGTTATCATCTTTTTCTTCTCGTGAAGTTTCTTTCTCTGCCTTGATATACAGGTATCCATCTTCAATGGTTGTTTCAAAATCTTTCTTGATAAATCCCGGGGTGGCTACTTCGATTTCGAAATCATCATTTGTTTCCTACATGTTCAAGACAGGTTCTCTTGTTTTGCCGTTCCAAAAGTTGGCAGGGAGCATGTTCCTGACCCATCCTCGATTATCGAAAAAATCTTGTGTGATTGGATTTCCACAAGATTATCTTCTAAATTTCACTAGTGCCGTAACTCTTTTTTTTAGGTGAAACAATCATTTGAATAGGACCCAAAAGTGAGTTTCAGTCATCGGCAGTAAAATGGTTTAAGTCAGCATGAGAAAAGAATTAGTGGACGATTATGAAAATTAGATACAAAACTATAATCCTGTATTTAATCCTATTTGGGTATTTAAACCAATTCCTTTTTAAGTTTTAAAATCTATTTAGACAAAAGCTTCAGCATATGTAGCCTAAGGAAAATTAAAAGACTTTTAATGTCTTGTAAGTTCTCATCGTTCTCTAAGTATGAATTCTATACTTGGTTATATAAAATAGGAGGTTGGGAAGGCCAAACAAGTTTATTTCTATTAAGAACTATGACCAAAATGCGTGCTAAGACCAAATAAAAAAGCCCATCGATATTCGAAGGGCTTGATTTAACTTGCTATTTGGACAGGACTTGGACCTTTCTCTAGAATACCCTACTTCAAAAATCTAGGGAGAAGTAGTTTATTGAACTCACCGCATGGCTCGCTTTGAAACATTATATTAGTTATTTATTCGGAAGATTAAATCTTTTACTTTTACTATAGTAATTGGACTATCTTAATTTTTCTGCATATGATAACTAAATGCTATTTGGCCTAATTGCCCTACAATCTTAACAGAATCTTTCATAGATAGTTTTGAACCATCTGCATGAATCCATCTCTTTAAAGGTTGTTCGCAAATTAGTTTCTTAGCAACTGATTTTCCGTAGAATTTACGCATACGCATAAAAATTTCCACATCAAATAACCATTTGGTTATGAACTTCTTCTTAAACATGGTAGAGGCAATTTCCCTATCCATAACCTTTGCACCACATTGTGTATCCTTAAAGGGCATTCCTAAAATGGTTTGAATAATGAAGTTTATAGTCATGCTTATGAATTTACGAGCAGACTCTTTTGTAATATCCGCTCCCATTCTGCTAATCCTAGAACCACTTACAATCTTAAAATCAGAATTTTCAATCGTTTTAACCAAATCATCGAAATCCCTGAAATCGGTAGAAAGGTCAGCATCTAAAAATCCAACATAATCAAACTGGCTGTCTTTAACTAAGTGCTCTATCCCTTGCCTTACTGCTTCTGCCTTACCAGCATTTTTTTTACAATTGTATACGCTAATATTGGATTCGTTACCCTTTCTTAGCTCATGTAACACATCTAAGGTTTTATCTATACTACCATCATTCACAAAACATAAATGGTATCCTAAATTCTTATGTGCGAAATCTCTGAATTCCTGACTCAATAATCGCTCCTCTTCATTATAACATGGGATTACAACACCAACACAATGTTTTTGTACCATACGCGGCATATCTCCTGATGTTTTTGAAATAGTAGTTTGTGCAGGAGCACCGATAATACGTTTTATACGTATTGCTATTTCATCTAAACTCACGGGTTTTTTCATATAGTCATTAATTCCTAGGTTAAAATTTTCCAAAACAACTGCCTCATCTGTATTACCTGAAAGCACTAAAATTGGAGTGTCCTGTTTCATGAATAAACGAATGTATTTTACAACTTCCATACCCGTACATTTAACTAATTCGTTTCCAGACATCTCTGGCATATTCATATCTAGTAATACCAGGTCTGGAGAAAATGAGTTGTATAGATTAACTCCCTCTTCAGTAGAACTTGCCGTTTTCACGTCATAGCCTAATTCGGTTAGTTTTTTTTCAATAGACATCAGGATTAATTGTTGGTCATCAATAGCTAAAATTTTCATAGGTTAAGATTTTAAAATGAATGTATTTGGTTAATTTGTATGGTAATCACATAGCAAATGTACCTTTGCTTGCATTCTTTTCGGCCGCCAAAATGATAGATTACGCTTTCCTATAGATGAATGGTCTCATCGACTCGATGTTTGATTGTTAGGAATATATACAATATACATACCTTTATTTTGTTATATTTTCTTACAACATGATAGCAAAACCGAAAACAAATATTCTATTAATATTGGCACTCTTTTTTGGAGTAGCTTTTCATGGTTCTAGTATATTCTTTACACTGGAAAGCACGTATGATTCTTTAATACATTTGTTTTTTGCTGATCACTATTCCCAAAACTGGTTTGAACCCTGGGATTATCGTTGGTATACAGGTTTTACAGTGCAGGCTTATCCACCACTAGTGCATCAAACTATAGCTGTTTTATCGTTTGTAGGCGGACTTAAATTTGGCATGTTCACAGTAGCGATGATTGGTATTTTACTATTTATCACTGGAGCATATAGGTTCGGACTTCTTATTACAGGGAATCATAGGATTGCAGGTTATACTGCTATTTTGAGTGTTTTTTCATCAACCTTTATTGAAACCCTTCATGTTTTTGGTCAGCTCCCTAGTATTATTGGTCTATCTATTTTATTACATTCCTTACCTGAGATTTATTCATGGATAAAAACAGGTAAATTAAGATATCTAGCCACAAGCTTATCGCTTATTGCTGTTACAGTGACCTCCCATCATGTGACTCCTATTTTTGGAATGGTCTTCTTTATTTTTCCTCTGATTGGAACGGTACTTATGGATGCCTCGAGAGACCAAGTAGCCAACATGAAAGATGTTACGTTTAAAGTCTTCTGGGGACAGTTTAAAAAATTATTTTGGCGGATTGTATCTTTTGGTTTTTCATCACTTGCCTTAATTATTTTTTGTATTCTACCTTATTGGATAAACTCAAAGAAAAACCCTATCACACAAGTTCCTATACCGCATGGTTCTCGTGATAATTTTTTAGAAGTAACATCTTCAGGTTTGGTGTTTTTTTTAATACCATGGGGAATATTACTATTTCTATTACCCTATTTCTTTTATCGCTATTTCAGTAAACGGTATTTATTTTTTGGTTTATCCTTTGCCATACTAACTTTATTAGGAACAGGTGGTACTACACCCATTCCATTAAAACTTTTGGGGGAAACGGCGTTTAATATTTTGACATTAGACCGATTTACCCTTTGGGCAACCATAATGGTATTACCCATTTTTGGGGAATTTACATATCGGATGGTAGAAGGCGATTTAAAGGTTTATTTACAACATAAATTTGGTGCAGTATATCATAGGATAATTGGTGGCTGTTTAGCCAGTGGTGTTTTATTGATGGTCATTTTCACGATGAGTTTAAATTATTTTAGACCCTCCCAGCCACAGAAAATAAAGATGCTACCTATCGTAAATTTTTTAAGTCAGGATGAGCATGACCAATGGCGATATTTACCTTTAGGTTTTGGTGACCAAATGGCTTGGTTATCTGCCCAGACCAATGCCATGACTGTTGATGGTAATTACCATTCTGCACGAAGACTTCCAGAACTGACCACTAGAGCTATAGAACGACTAGAAAATTCAAAATTTAGAGGTGTTGAGGGCATTGGTTCCTTGCAACAATTCTTAACTGTACCGGAAAAGTATAATTTAAAGTATATTTTTTCCAATGATAAGTTTTATGACCCCATACTGTACTTTAGTGGTTGGCAAAGATTACAGCAACTAGAAAATGGTATTATGGTTTGGGAAAAATTAAACGTACCGCCTATTCCAAAAATTATCCCTAAACAAGATGTCTCTAAAACACTAAAAATGATGTGGGGCATAATTCCCTTGCTTACTCTGATTATTGCATTTATAGTTAATATTCAATGGGTATGGTTTCGTATTTTAAAAAATAGAAAACTACCAGAAGGTTCTTTCTTAAAATATAGCATTTCTTATACCACATTTTCTAGGAACGTGGCACGTGTTAGTCATGTATGGGTGATTCTTGTTTTGAGCGTTATGTTTTATGGTGTTTATTACTTTTATTTAACCAATGCTGCTCAAGTAGCACCAAAAAATGTTATCACTGCGTATTATGACGCCTTGGATTTTAAAGAATTTCAACGCGCACATTCTTATCTAGACCCAGATAGTAATATGGAACTATCACAGTATATGTTGGAAGTTTCCGTTACAGATGGTATTCTAAGTTCCTATGCGAAGTTGGATTCGATTGGAATTCAACTGATAGAGGAAACCCATACTAGTGCGAGAGCAAAAGTATTTACCCAATGGACAACTCCTTTGGAAAAAATAGAAAAGAGCTACAACCATAAACTAGTAAAAAAAGAAGGCAAGTGGTTTATAGAACCGGTTAGTTTTGATAATGATTTGCCTCCGGACCAACTCATATCTTCCAATAGCACTTCATTTTTCAATCAAGGTAAAAGAAGAATCACTACAGAACGCACCCACCATGAAGATGTGTTAAAACAACCTGTCTTAGAAGTGCTTAAAGCAAAACTGGTTAAATACGACGGAAGCTACAGTATTATTGGAGAATTACAGAATGTAGATGATAGTCCAGCGGATATCGTAATTAAGGCGACACTATATAACGATGGAGATAAGAAGTTGGCAAATTACAATGCTAAATACCATGTAAAACACAAATTAATGCCTAAGGAAATAACTGCTTTTAGAGTAGATTTTGAAGGTATTGCGTGGTCATCTATTAAGGACAAAATTCCACCAAAATTTAATCCTGATGAATTTACACCTGTGAAATTTGAAGAACAACCCACGAAGTTTAATCTGCAGTGCGCGGGAAATACCGCTATTACAGATTTATATAAAAAAATAGTGCTACAAGATGTAGAAATTTCAAGCACTGCAATTAATGGATCACTTTTTAATTCTGGGATACAAGAAGTAACTATCCCACAGCTTTTATTCTCTTATTATAATAAAGACAAAAAATTAGTTTGGGTAGACAATCATTTTTTAAAAGAGGGAGTTCGAATACAGCGTAAACAGTCTTTTATATACAAGCCACTAGACCTCTCTACACTAAAGATTATAAATAGTGGTTTAGAAAATTGTTTTGTAAACGGACTTCCAAACGCTGCTATTAAAAAGAAAGTATTTCCAGAAAGGAAATTTGCTCATGGGATAGAACAATTACAACCTATAGCGGGTAAAGGATATGAATACTTAAAAATTGAATTAAACGGATATATAGGAAACCCAAAATAACTTGAAAAAACACTACTACATATTGGTTTTGCTATTTATAGCATTAGGGTGCAAGGAAGGTTCCGTGTACCATAAAGGAAAAGTAAATTCTTATAAGCTTCTTACTATCCAAAAAGAATATATAGCAGGTGCAAACATTTCAATAAATTTTCAAACTACTTCAGCCTTAGAGGAAACGTTTCTATGGGTCAATAATGCCTTTGGAAGTGTTGTATTGACTCCAAAAACGGTAAAAGATAGCATCTCTTTTGAACTACCTAACGTCATTATAGAAAAAGCAGGAAGCTTCACTTGGAGATTAATTGCTAAAAACCAAAACCAGCAAGAGGGAGAAATTGTCATCTTACCAAATAAAAAGGAGGCTATCCAGATTACATCCTACCTAGGTCCTAGAAGTATCTCCGCAGGAGGGAGTGATTTCTCTATGCTCATTGTTACGCCTACGGATAGGTTTGATAATCCATTATTAGATACCACGACAATTACAACTGCATATCAGTTTAACGACGTTATTGAAAAACAAGAATTAAGTGTAAAGAATCTAATAGCTTGGCAGCATATTTATAGTCCTAATCAATCGGGGAGGATATTGGTTACTGCATCCCATCAAGAGTACAATAGCCGAGAGCAAACAACAGTTGTATATCCAGCTTTGCCAAAAGATTTTAAAATAACATATCAAAGAAATCATGAATATGCAGATGGTAATCAGATTATTCGTTTTTCAACGAACACTATAAAAGATACTTTTGGCAATGTAATAACGGATGGGACTTTGGTCTCTTTCCTTATTGTCAATGCCAAGGGGATACACCTCAAAACCCTAGGGACTACCATAAATGGTATAGCCACAGCGGAAATGCTCCATCCTGATGAGGAAGAAACATGGAATATTACCGCATATATTACGGGAGCTGCAAAAAGTGAAACCGTTAATGTTAATTTTAATGCTGCCATAAAGGATTTTAATCTTGTATGGAGTGAAACCAATAGCATACTAGCAATTACCAATGTTACAAGTTTTATGGGGCAATGGGTTCCTGATGGGATAGCTACAACGTTAAAAGTGTATGATAGCAACGCCATTTTGGTTGCCTCAGAAAAAGCCACAACAAGATTAGGAAAAGCTTCTTTTGAACTATCGAAAGATTTTTACAAAAACGGAAGTTATAAAGTTGTCGTTACCGTAGCAGGAGTAGCAAAAACCCAAAACGTGTCCTTTAGATGAAGTTGAACCGCAACATATATAGGTTTTTTCTCGTAACGTCATTTTTGGCATTGAACGGACTCGTTATTTTCGGTATCAGTGCGGTATGGTCGTACCTAAATACAGGTGCGGATAGGACTACGATGCTCCATTTGCCCAAAGAACTTTCAGTGGCATATATGCCAAAAGTAGTTTGGACTCCTTTAGAAAACGAAGGTAGGACTATGGAAAAGCAAACACTAGCTGAGATAGAACGAGATTATTTAGAAGCATGGTACGTGCGCAGTAATGCTTTAGAAAATAATAACCCTTATGGCGTGGCAGATTATTATACGGATAAGGCTTTGTTAAAAATACAGGGAATCCTAAACATAAATAGGTCTCAAGGTATTTCGTTTAAATCAACAACACTAGAACATCACCCTACATTAGAGTTTTATAGTGCTGATGGTAAAATAGCGGTCATTACTGATAAAAATGTAACACAGTATGAAGAGGCCTATCAAAACAATACTAAAATCACCAGTCAAAAACGAACTGCTTCCTATAAAGTAGTGTTCCTGTTAGAAGATGGTTTTTGGCGTATAAGGCACATTGTTGAGATTCCTAAAAGCACTATAGCACAACCCAATAATTATACATTAGGTACCGATGTGAGTACCTTAAAAGGTGCTAATTATTATCCCCAAAAAACACCTTGGAGCATGTTTGGGGAAAACTTTAATGCCAATACCCTAAAAACCGACTTTACAATACTCAAAAATCTTGGTTTAAATTGTATTCGGGTTTTTGTGCCTTATGAAGATTTTGGAAAGGCAGCTGTAAAAGCAGAAAGATTACAGCAATTAGAAACCACGTTAGATGTGGCCGCTGAAAACAACCTCAGCGTCACTATTACCCTTTTTGACTTTTATGGAGACTATAGCATAAAAGATTGGACACTTACCCACAGGCATGCAGAACAGATTGTAACGAAACTAAAAGACCATAAGGCGTTATTTGCATGGGATATAAAAAATGAACCAGATCTAGATTTTGAATCTCGCGGAAAAGAAACCGTTCTTGCCTGGTTGGCAGAAATGACGGACCAAGTAAAAATTTGGGACCCAGAACATCCTGTTACTATTGGTTGGTCTACTCCAGAAGCAGCTAAAAATTTAATACAAAAAGTAGATATTGTTTCCTTTCATTACTACCGAGAACCTTCTAAATTTCTAGAGGCATATAAGACGCTTAAAAAAGAAGTTTCCCATAAACCTATTGTGCTACAGGAGTATGGTTATTCTTCATATGATGGTTTTTGGAATGGGTATTTAGGTGCTCAAAGTGATCAAGTAAACTATTTTAAGGAAATGCAGGCATATTTAAAAACTGAGAAAATCCCATATTTTTTCTGGACACTCTATGATTTTGAAAACATCCCTAATGCTGTTGTTGGAAAATTACCTTGGCGAAAAGGCAAACAAATGTATTTTGGAATTATTGATGATGAAGGAAAACCAAAAAAAGCCTACCAGCATATTTTTGATAAAAAATAGAAAAGGGATAGCTAACCAGACTATCCCTTTCCCTTCTTAACCTAACTATAAATTTGTTAAACAAGTTCCCTTTTTTTCAACGTCTGCATATCTAATTTGAATCCATTGGATTTGGATACGAATATCGCCTTAAAATAATCTACATATAGTTGGGTAATGTCAGACATTGGTAAGGAACATGCAGCCTTGTAATTTTCTTTTCCTAAGTAAATGCGGTATTCATCGTTTTGTAAGATGTTTTGTATTGCATCTGCTAATGAAGTCCTGCTGTCAGGTTTAAAGAATTCTCCTTTATACCCTTCTTCTTTTACCAAAATGCTTAAATCTCCCAAATTTGGTAATGCCACCGCTTTTCCGTAGCTCCCAGCTTGGTGCAAAACGCCTGAACTTCCGGTGGTAGAAGTATATGGAAAAACTGCTACAGCACTCTCTCCAAAAATAACTGGCACATCTTCTTCTGCTACATAACCCGTAAAACGTAACTGTTCTATATGGGCATATTTCTCTTTCATGGTATCTAAATAACCTGGGGTATTTGGACTATCCGTACCTGCTATTACAATTTCAATATCCTCATTGGTACGCTGTCTAATCTGTTCTACAGCTTCAATTAGTATTTCTATTTTTTTATATGTACCAAACTTACCAAAGGCCATTACTTGTTTTGGTCCTGTGCATAAAGTATAATCAGGTTCTGGGGGTGTTTCAAATGCGCCATGCGGAATCAAAGCCACATTTCTAGATTTATATTTTTCTTCTAGTATTAATTTGTATTTGCTTATAGTTACCGCTAACACATCTGACGTTAAAATGAACTTCGTTAATGTACTACCGATAAAATTATAAGCCTTCTTCAACCATTTATTCGTTGCTATACCTGCATTTTCTAAATCAACTTGTTCTAATATATTATGTAAAAGTGAAATAGTAGGTATTCCCTTTAATTTGCAAATCATTGGAAGTAAAAGCCCCAAAGCAGCCGGTATTTTTTTATCCCCAAACTTTAAAAACTGTAGGTTAAACAATATTGCATCTGGTTTTGTATCTGAGATAACTGAATTAATTTTTATTACGTTCGTAAAGTCATTGAAATTCCAACATTCTCTAACGGTTATTTTACATCCATCTTCCTCAAAAAAAAGGTCTTTTTCATCTTTGGTGACGTCTGTAATTAAGATGATTTCTGTTACTTCTTTTTGAAGCCTAAAGTGTTTTACTAAATGGTAGCCATACTCAGTTAAAGTTACTTTACTTGGAGGGTACGCTGTTACAATTGCTAGTCTCATAAGGTTAAGTTTTAAATTGTTTTGGGTTTTAATTCTTATGCAAATATCTTTCTTAACCCCATGTTTTATTGCTATTTTGGGATAGATGGAAGGTTGCTATAGGCGAATGGAATCAATGATAAGACAAACTAAAAAGAGTACTTGCGGTAGTATCCTAATCTCAAGGGAATGACTCTTTTTGAAATAGCGGCAGAATAGCATTTAGTCGTACAGGTATTTTGCGTCAGGGTAAAAATCAAACAAAAAAACCCAAAGACTGTATCGTCTTTGGGTTCGTCGTACTCGGTAAATTATTACGATTTTTATTTCATGGTTTCTTTTTTAAAGTATAACAATTGGGCTATCAATAAAAATAGCATAGCAATGATTTGTAATTGTACTATAATAGCTAAACTGTCATGAAAAAAGGTAATTAATATAATTTGAGAAACACCTACTATTCCAGAAACTAGTACAGGAGTATACTTTTCCAATGATAAAAAATAGTAAGCAAAAATATTGGATATAGCGAATAGGGATGTTGCCAAAGCATACTGCCACAATAAATCGGTGATTGCTAAATACGCATCCCCAAACATCATTTTAATAATAATTTCCGGAAATAATACACATCCTATTACTATAGTAACGGCTAATACAGCTATATAACCCACATACTCAAATAATACCGAAGTGGTAGCTTCACCATCTTTTTGTTTTTGTACCACGGTAGGCAATAAAAGCATTACAAACATCCAAGCCACAAAGTATACTACACGGCCTATTAATGCTAGAGAAGCATATAAACCAGCATCATACGCATCAAAATAATGCTTCACCAATAATACATCACTATTATTAATAATGATTTGGGTTAACTCATATCCAGCAGTAACCGAAACAAATTGGGTTATTTGTTTTTTAAGTTTAGGATTGAGTGAAGTTTTAGTTCGTAAATTAGTATTTCTGAAAGAATTTGGTATCAGTCCAAAAACAAAAGACAGGGCAATACCCAAGGCTATCAAAAATGATGGTTCTAAAGGAACAAACCAAAGTAGTGCTAATGTGATTAACAACCTACTCAGCATTTCGGTTTGGTAGGTCACAGATAGACTTTTATATTTTTGTCTTCCATGAAATTTTCCACGATTTATAGACATGAAAAAGTATAAGGGTATGGCAGCTGCAAATGTTTTAAACATTGCACTAGAACTTGTTTGGAATACCTGTTGCAGATTTTCTGAGAAAGCAAAAACTAAGATTCCGGCAAGGATTCCAAACCCGAAAGCATATCTATATATGAGTACCATGAAAGCATTCCACTGATCGCCGGATAACAACACGGCAAACTTGGCAGTTGCTAATTGAAATGTCATCCCCAAAAAAGATAACACCAGTAATAATGTTACCAATAACGCAGCTTCCGCAAAAGCCTCTGGTCCTAATAATCTTCCCAACAACAAGTTGTACAAATAGTTGCCCGCATTAACGAGAAAAACACTTCCCATGAACAACTGTTCGGGGGAAACTTTTTTTATAAGTGTTCTATACCCGGTCATAGCTCAAGATATAAGAGGTTCTTGTTTTGTTTAATACGGGTATTATATTCTTATTTTCCATACCTACTATAGATAGAATACTGTTGTTGCGTATGGCTCCTATATATAATTGCTGTAATGCAAAAGCGGCACTTTTATCCATATCCTTTACTTTTTCTAAGTTTAGAACAACTGGTTCTTGAGGGTTGATAAACATGCGCATATGCCTATTTAAAATACCCGCGTTTCCGCTATTTAATACACCATGTACGTAGAACATTCCTCTTGCTTCCGTGATTTGTAAAGCCATGATTTCTTTTTTTAAGGTTAAGTTTTTAACTCGTTTATAAAGCAAATATCCAACAGATCGCCATCCAAAAATGGCCCGCTAAGGTAGATGGCATATTGCTGTAGATGAATGGTAATTATCGTACTTCCGGTGCTCATAGGTCTGTTTTAGCTTTGTAGTATCAATATGAATAGGATAAAAGGCTAACCAAATCACCCTCTAAATCCTAATAAACTTAACCTATGAAACGTATACTTTTAACCACAGTATTATTTTTTACAATTTCTGCCAAAGCGCAGGTTACTATGCAAAAAGGATTTGAATTATTGGAAAATGGAAACTTTCAAGAAGCAGAAACTTTTTTCGATGCTTATTTGAAAAAGGATGCTAGGAATAAAACGGCACTACTATGTTACGGTCGTGCTGTAGGTTTAAATGGTGCACCTGAAAAAGCAACTCAGCTATTTCTAAACTTATTGAATACCTACCCTAATGATTATGAGGTGCGTATTAACTATAATGAGTCCTTTTTATGGGCTAAAAATTATAGTACTGCAAAACCATTATATGCCCAAATGGTAAAAGAATATCCTACTGAATTTGGAGCTATTCTTGGTTACGCAAATACCTTAAGTAATTTAAAAGAATACGAAGCTGCTTTACATTGGGTAGAAAAAGCATTGGATATACAACCAACGAACGTAAGCGCTAAAACCTCTCGTAAATATATGCGATTGGGTTATGCCAATGTTTTTGTAAATAAACAACAGTATGAAACGGCTGAAAACATGCTTAAAGGAATTTTTATAGATTTTCCCGAAGATAAAGATGTGCTATTAAATTTGGCCAATTTGTATCTTATTACCAAACAGGTAACTGCCGCTAAAACGAGTTATAAAAGGTATGCTACTACACCTAGGGATTCTATAACGGCGTTAAACGGTATCGCCTTAGCATCACATATCAATCAAAAAGATAAGGAAGCATTACAAGTTGCACTTATATCAAAATCAAAAGTAGGTTTCTTTAAAAAAGACACCTCTTTAACAACACAAACCTATGACCGTTATGTGCAAGCGCTTATTTGGAATAGGGAATTTTTAAAAGCGAAACAACAGATAGATAGCCTCGCTACTGTTTACACTAATGAAAATTGGCTTTTAGCTTTAAAAGCTACTTTAGGCCTATATACAGGAGCACCTAAAACAAGTATAGCAAATTACAATGCTATTTTAAAGAACGATAGAACCTCTTTTGATGGTAACCTTGGGAAAGCCAATGCCTTATTTGCAGCAGACAATATAGTGCCCGCTTATAAAGCTGCTTTTAAGACTCTTGAATTTTACGATAACCAGAAGGATGCCCTTGGTTTTATTGAAAAACTAAACCTAATGCATGCCCCAAGCATTGAAGAGCATGCAGCTTATACCTTTGACAATGGTGATAATGTAGCCTTCTATACGAATACTACTGTGAACATGCCTATATCTACTAAATTTAGTACTACGGTTTCTTATTTTTACCGTACTACAGAAAATACGGTTACGCAAAACAAAGCCAATTCTCATGTGGTCTTAGCTGGATTAGAATATAAGTTATTGCCAAAAACAAATTTAAAGGCAGTATTGGGTTTTAATAACTCCCGTTTCATGGAAGAAGCTTATACACAGCCTGTTTTAGATATGAAGTTGTCTTTGCAACCTTTTAAGCTTCAAAATCTTAGTTTAGGTTACCAAAGGGAAGTGCAGAATTTTAATGCCGATTTAATTGAACGTGAAATTGTACAAAACAATTATGGGCTTACCTATAACTTAGCAACCAATGTAAATTTTGGTTGGTATTCCCAATTGATGCATACCCAACAGAGTGATGCCAATACTAGAAACTTATTATTTACCTCCCTGTATTACAACCTATTTAGGAAACCTGCCATAAAGCTAGGCGTGAATTACCAATGCATTACGTTTAAAGACCAAGTACCTACTATCTATTTTAGCCCAGAGCAATACCAGGCGGTAGAATTATTTGCAGATGTGCGTGGAAAAATTTCTGAAAAGACGAGCTATATGGCTAGTGCTGCCTCTGGTTTTCAAAAAGTAGAGGAAGACCCGTATACTGATATTTTTAGAGCTGAAGCAGGACTGCAACATCAATTTTCTAAACGTTTTAGTGTAAACGTTTATGGTAAGTACAGTAATATTGCTTCTGCCACCGCAGCCGGCTTTGAGTTTACTGAAATTGGTTTTAAAATAAAATGGTTGCTTTCAGAGAAACCTTTGTTTTTTGGAAATCTAAACAAATAATGTTTTTTGTATGGACAATATCAATCCCACTATACATCTATCTACTATATATCTTGTTGTACTTAGTGTTTTGTTCATTAAAATAAGTTCTCATTAACACGATAAATATGTTCATGTTGGATTTCCGTAACTCTAGTATTATAATTGTTTTTTTTTGATAGAAAACGGTAATTTCAGGGAATAAAAAAAGCGCTGTATGGGCGCTCATAATTTGTAGTTCATATGTTTATATTTTGCCTAAAATACCGGCGATTGTAACCACTACCACCGTGCTTATTTCCGTTTTTAATCCGGTTACCCTAATTTCCAAAATAAATGCACGTAGGATTGAGGTATTCCTAAAATATAGCTTTGGGATAAACTTTTGTTTTAATTACACCCAAATATATTGTAAGAAATTAAGCTAACGAGAGTGTGCCATTAGCGGTAGATGAACGGTCTTTAGCATAAGGATAATCTACTTTATAATAAATTGAGACGCCTCATTACTTCAGGTCTATTAGAACGACTAATAGGTATTACATTTTTTTCAATGAGCACGCTATTATCTTCAATATCAATGATTTTAGTGAAATTTATGATAAAAGACCTGTGTATTTGCATAAATAAATCCTCAGGTAATTTTTCTTTTATTTTCTTCAGGGTAGTATGTACGTGGTATTCCTCTTTTTCTGTTTTAATATCTATATAATCCCCTTTCGCCTCTACCACCAAAATATCATTGAGTTTTAGTTTTATAAGTCTTCTATCGATATTAATATATAGGTCTGCTCCATGACCTTGAGTTTCCTCTCCTGAATTTGATTTTGGCTGCTGTATTCTATGGTTTTTTACCTTTTGAATGCATTTCTCAAAACGCTCAGAAGTAATTGGTTTTACCAAATAATCTACAATTGCTTCATACTCATAAGCAGCAATGGCAAATTCTGTATCTGAAGTAGTCATGACAATTTTTGGCGGATTCTTTAATGTTTGTACGAAATCTACCCCACTAAAACCTGGCATATGTATATCAAGAAAAACAATATCTATGTTTTGCTGATTTAAAAATTTAATAGCATCAATAGCATTGTCAAATTCTTCTATTAAATCTAAATCAGGAATTTTAGAACATAATTGCCCTACAATAGCCCTAGCTGCGGTTTCATCATCAACAATAATACAATTCATATTAAATAGTATTTAGGTAGTTTTTAATTACATCTAAGATTTTACGAAAATCTAAATCATTTTTGGGTTTATACTTATTTAGTTCTTCCTCATAATCTACTGCAAATCTATAGGCATTTGTCATACTCAAAATATTGAATTTATGCTTTAGTTTGTGCACTATTTGAGCTGCTTCTACTAATTTATTGAGGGTCATAAACTGCGCATAGGAATCGTATTCTTTAGGAAATTCTTCTTTTAAAATAGCTATAAATCTATTTTCAAATTCAATATCATTACCAGCCAGCTCTCTGACATAATTTAAATTAGGTTGTTCTTGCATATTATTTTTTTAGGGTAAAATGAAAAGTAGTTCCTTGACCAACTTCACTTTCCAACCAAATTTTTCCTTCGTATAAATCTATAATCTTCTTTACAATGGATAATCCTATCCCTGTCGACCTCTGATTGTTTCCAATAGATTGGAAAATCTTAAAAATCTTTTCATGATATTCTTCAGGAATTCCTACACCATTATCTTTTATCGTAAACTGCCAGTGTGATTGTGTTTCCTTTGAACTTATTTCTACCAATCCTTCTTTACGTTCTATGTTCACCACTGCATTGCTTATTAAGTTCTGAAACAGTTGGTGTATTTTTGTTTTATCCACCTTAATATTGGGAAGTACATTCATTATAATTACGTTAACGGACTCTGGAATAAAAATAATTTCCCTAATCTCATGTATAACCTGATTCAAATCTACCATGGTATTGTCCAAGGTGTCATTTTTAATGCTGGAATATTTTAGGATGCCGTCTATTAGACTATCCATACCTTCTATTTTTTCCTGTATTTGCTGTAGGTTAAACTTTCCGCTATCGTCTATTTTGTCATAATAATCCTCTGCAAGCCAAGTAGCCAAAGCACTGATGCTTCTCAATGGCGATTTTAAATCATGAGATACAATATGGGCATATTCCTGTAAGCCCTGGTTACTCCTTTCAAGTTCAGTTAAAAGGTTTTCTTTTTGAAATTCTAGTTGTTTCTGATTTGTAATATCCAAGTGAATACCAATAGAACCTATTACTTCTTTATCCGCATCGTAACGAGGTGCACCACTTATGAGCCAATGTCTTGTAGTTCCATTTTTATGCAATACTTCTATTTCATAAGAATCAGACATTCCATTTAGTCGGCTTTTTGATTTTTCGGCAATCAGTTCTTTATTAAATACACGTAATACGTTATCGGCTTTTTGCCCTATTAGTTCATCTTCACTAAAACCACTCATTTGAGAAAAACCCTGATTTATAGTTTGGACAATACCTTCATTATCTACCTCTACCAAACCTAAATTCATGTTAGCTATAATGCTGCTGTATTTTTCCCTTTCGTTTTTAAGGCGCTCCTCTGCTTCTCTTTGTTTAGAGATATCCTCAACTAAAGCTACCTGATATCCTATTTTATTGTTTTCATCTCGTACCGCACTTACTATAGTCTTGGCAAGGACATGGGTTGCATCTTTTCTAGTATAGTTTTTAATGATAGTAAAGTTATCAAGAATACCCGCACTCATATCTTCCATGAGCTTAGTAGATTTCTCTATATCCTCAAACGAAGAAATATCTTGAACCTTTTTATGTGCAAGCTCCTTCTTGGAGTAACCAACCATGTTGCTGAAAGTGGTGTTAGTTTTTATAATTTTTCCATTATTCGTTAGAACAATTCCCAAAGGAGAATTCTCTACGATAATATCTAACTGTTTTTTTTGTTCTCCAAGCAGTTCTTTAATCTCCATTTCCATGGTCATATCACGAATAATACCTTGGGCCGCAATTGCCTTTCCAATAGAATCATAAATAAGGCTAGCGTTTATCTGTACCCATTTTTCGGATAAGTCTTTTGTGATAATTTTGGCTCTGTAATTTTTTAAAGTCCCTACTTCCAATAAAGATTTAAAAGAACTAAAAGTATAATCTAGAAAATCATGATGTAATAATTGCGAAAGGTTTAACGGTTCTTTACTATGGTCATACCCTAGGAAATTTTTAGCTGCAACATTCAAGTTAATTACGTTGAACTCTAAATCCATTACTACATAAGGATCTAGGATGTTAATAAAAACACCGTCCATCTCCGAAGTTTTTTCAGAAAGAAGATTTTCTAATTTACTATTGGCTTGTTTTAAATGATGGGTTGTGTCATAGAGTTCCTTGGATTTTTCCTCTAAGATACGCTCTGCCTGCTGTCTTGCTTTTTTTTGGCGATTCAGTGCTTTTTTAAGAAGAAGAACTTCCTTACTGTCCATTTTGAACGATATCAAATTTCACCTCTGTCCCGTCCTCCTTTAGGAGCTCGTAAGAAATCTCGGCTTTACCGTTAAAATGCTCAAAGGTTTTTTCAATTAATCCATGTGCTAAGCGGTATAAACCTCTTGACGAGGAATAAACCATAGATATGGATGTGTCTGTTTTTTCCAGTATTTTGAATGTGGGTAGTTCTGCATCTGGGTATAATTTTTTTACATGTACATGTATATGGTCTTCAATCGAATATAATAGCCCCAAAGGTGATGTGTAATTGGCTATTACTTCTGGATGGGTATTTCCTAAACTAGAAAAAAGATAAAGTCCAAAAGCATATATAAGATCTCCAGGAGGTAAAGAAACTTCGTGGCTCAGCTCAGTGATAAGAGCCACCATTTCATTAAAATTGTACGTACCCACGGACGTATATATACCTTCTGAAGGTAAATCTGTATTTTCTATGATATTATCCACTGTTTCAAGTCCAAATTTGGATTCTACCATTTCTAGAAATTCTGTAAATATGATGCCTTTCATAACTATTAAATAAAAAATTAAAAGTAGGAAAAGTAAGACGATAAAGGTAATTATTGTTGTGAAACGCTATTTTTAGTTAGCCTTTCACCAATTGGTTGATGTCCCAGTATTCTAAAACCTTTTTTAGTTTTAGTTGGTAATCCTCATACTTTAATGGCTTTATGACATAGCCTGCTATTCCAATTTGGTAGCATTTGAGTAAATCTGATCTATTCTCTGAAGTTGTTAAAATAATGGTAGGCAAATACTGTAAGCGATCATCTGCTTTTAGTATTTGAAGAAACTCTATGCCACTCATTCTGGGCATATTTAAATCTAATAGTACAATATGTGGTAGCTTTTCAGCAGATTTTAAAATAGAAAGTGCTTCTTCTCCATTTTTAGCTTCTGTTATCTTATGTTTCATTTGAAGTTTGGAGACAGTCCGTTGCAGTTTCATAACTTCAATATTATCGTCTTCAATTAAGAGAATATTCATTCTATTTTATCTTATAACGTTAAAAATCGAATTTATTTAAATCAAAACGATTTGAGTATAGTTGAACCGAAATTTATTGTAGACGAAATGCACTTTTAGTAAGTTAAACGAAATTCATTACAATGATTGGATTTCATTGAGGCCTCGGAACATTAAGAATTTTGTGAGTCTTCTATAGGCTGCTATTGAAAGTATTAGCTAATATTCTATAGATATGGCTTTTTTATGGTGACCAGATAATTAAGTAACGGAAAGGATATTGATGAATCAGGAGACTTATCTCAACCAATCTTGGGAAGTGTTATATTGCTAGGTTTTGACTGTTTAATAGAGATAGTTCAGTTTTACGCTTTTAGGGCTTCAAAAATTATAAAAATAAGGAAGAGAGTGGTAAACTATAAATCAAGAAAATAAAAAAAGCTCTCAATTACTTGAGAGCTTTTAAGCGGTCTGGACGGGATGCTGCCCCTGTAATTTAACTTTTCATTAACATACATTATTTTATTGATTATCAGGGTTTTACGAAGAATAAAATTTTTATTTTACATCATAAAACACTATTTTTGGTAAAAATGCAGCACGAATGCAGCACGCTGATGTATAATTTTAGGTTTTACATATCGGACAAATCCAACCAAAATGGAACCCATAGTATCAAATTAAGATACTATGAAAATCGTCATGCTAGAATTCAAATCGATACCGGAATCGAGATTCCTTTGAAGTATTGGAACAAGGAAAAATCTTTCCTCAAAAAATCAAAGGAAGTGGGTTCAGAATATATTCAGCTCACTCAAATGGATAGTTTGGCCAATCAGATTATTTCTTCTTATCGAAACCAAGGTAAACCGCTTTCCAAAAAATTATTTAAAAAGCAATTTGAAGATGGGGAACCCTCCATCAATTCAACACCTGTACAGGACTTTTTTACCGAATTTGAATATTATTTAGAAAGCAAAAAGGGAAAGGTAGTTAAGGATGTTATCAAGGATTACAATTCCCTGAAAAAACATTTGGAGGGCTTTCAAGAATTTTCTGGAATCATCATAGATTTTAATGCGTTCGATTACCATTTTTACCAAGAATGGACGGATTATTTGGCCTACCATGCCCCTTTAAAAAATGGAGGAGTCGGTATGAAGAACAATACCATCGGTAAATTGGTCAAGAACCTGAAGGCTTTTCTAAACGATCGCATGCGCAGAAATAGAATCAAACCTATCGATTTAACGGCCTTCAAGGTAGTGCAAGAAGAAGTTGATCATATTTATTTAACTGCTGATGAAATAAAGGCCATAGCGGCCGTTGATTGTAAAGAGGATGTAGAACTGGAAAGGGTAAAGGATTTCTTTGTGATCGGTTGCTTGACCGGACTTCGCTTTTCCGATGTTTCAAGGATTCGACCTGAATATTTGGACGATGAAGGTTTTTTGAATATCAGACAAAAGAAAACTTCAGGCCGTATCGTAATTCCATTACGCAAACAGGTGAAGGAAGTTTTGAAGAAATATGGTGATCATGCCCCAGAAATCGATTCATTTACGTTTAATAGACGTATAAAGGAACTCGGCGATAAGGCAGAGCTTCACCATAAAGTGGAAATCGAACACAAACGAGGCACCATTAAAGAAGCCCAACTTTTGGAAAAGTATAAATTAATCAGTTCTCACACATGTAGACGCTCTTTTTGTACCAATGCCTATCTGGATGGTATCGATGTGCAGTTGATTATGAAAATTTCAGGGCATAAATCGGAGAAGGCATTCCGGCGTTATCTCAAAATATCAAATTACGAGGCCGCACAGAAATTGAAGGAGGCTTGGGGTTTGGATTGAAATTGTATTTCTATAATTACCAAGTATTAGCCCTCTAAGAAATATATTTCCGACCTAGAAGGTTTCAACGATTTAATTTTTATAGGCTTTTAGATAGGCGATATTTATTTTAGACTTCCTAAAGAAATTTTCGGAAATTTTTTCTGTGAATCACTTCAATGGAAGCATTATAACTTTCCATAAAGGATTCAGGAAATTTGGCTTTGGCTTTTGGACTCCATTTAAACTCGAAACCAGTAATTTTTCCAGATTCTTCTTCAACATAGTCGATTTCTTGTTGCTGCTTTGTTCGCCAGAAATAGGAATTGGCCAAAGAGCCTTCGTATGCCTGTTTTTTGAGACGTTCGGTTATTAAGAAGTTCTCCCAAAGCCCTCCAATATCACTTCGGCTGTCGAGTGCATTGAAATTCCCGATAATGGCGTTTCTAACTCCAGTGTCATAGAAATATATTTTTTGGTTCGTCTTTATTTCATTCCTTAAGTTTCTGCTAAAACTTGTCAGCCTAAAAATTACATATCCCTTTTCCAGTAAATCGATGTAATTGGCAACGGTATTTTTATCAACTCCCACCAATTGTGCCAACTCATTATAGCTAACCTCATTTCCTAATTGTAGGGCTAGGGCACGTAGAATTTTTTCCAAAACTTGAGGCTTTCGTATCCCGCTGAATGACAAAATATCTTTATACAGATAACTGTTTGTCAATTGTTTTAAAACTTCGATTTCGTCTCCAGGATTGTTGATGACATCAGGATACATACCGTAAAGAATTCGCAATTCGAGCTGTTGTTCTGACTTTACGTAGCCGATATCCCCCTCCAGTTCTTTCCAGGAAATAGGATATAATTTATATTCCCATTTTCTTCCTGTTAAAGGTTCGCTGGTTTGGTTGTTTAATTCAAAGGCTGAAGAACCGCTTACAAATAGTTGTACTTTTTTGAATTGATCAGTAATTATTTTTAAGGTCAAACCAATGTTTTCTATGCGTTGCGCCTCATCGATAAATAAGGTGGTATGGTCACCTATGATACTTTTTAATTCCTCTGTATTGGGGTTGGTCAACAAATTTCTTACCGTGGAATCATCGCCATCCAAAAACAAATGTGACCTATTTTTTAATATAGAATTGATTAAGGTCGTTTTTCCAACTTGTCTAGGCCCAATGACAATGATTGCCTTCCCCTTATCTAACTTGTTGGTGATTTTATCTTCTAAGATTCTTTTTAGCATGGTGATTTAGTGAATGTATTCACCAAAAGTAAGTCTTTTTGGTGAATACGTTCACCAAAAGTTATTTAAATTGTATAGAGTTACTACACTAATTGCCCACTTTACAATGTTTTTAATTCGGTTTTTCTACATCCAATATTAAAATCTCATAGCAATATTCGTTTGATTAAACGTATGATAAATGCTTTAAATGAATATTGATACCTATGTTCATATGACTATAGCATCATATGATGATAGCAATATTGCATTCTATATTCCGATGGATTGTTTTTGTAATGATTTTACTTTTTTGTGGTTAGGGAAAAAAAGACTTGATGTAGACTACCCTTAGTCTTTTCGACCCTCCACCTGAGTCTTTCCTTTCCCTAACCATATCCTTTCTGCGGTAGTTCACAAAAACTGCTGGTTTTTGTGAACACCCTTGAAAAAAGAGGATAAAGGTGAAAAGCGAAAGGACTTTTCACCCTTATCTACCATTCCGTTTCAAATCCCATAGATTTTCTTTCAAATATGCTGTACAGCGTTTTGTGTACAGCACTCAGGTAAAATGCTGTGTAATGCTGCTAGGTTTGTAAAAGTAAGTACAACAGCACCTTGTTGCAAAAAGGGATAAGCGATTCTTTTTTAGTCCAGTCTTATGAAGGTCTACTGCTGAAAAAAGTTCAAGTTTTTAAGGTTTACCGTACATAAAATGATGTATGCCAAACAAATAAAACCTTGTCCAATGCTATTAGGTTTGTTCAATAAAGTAAATCATTAAACCACTGTATCATGAAACGAATATTTATCATGGACGATGACGGACTCAAGGAATATGTTCCGTTAGAATCACTTCAAAAGCAGAAGGATTCCGTTGTCGTGAGACCGACTGAGGAAGTTTCAATCGAAGAAGAATTGTTGACAATCGCCGACTTGGTCAAAAAATTTAAAGTAACCCGACCCACAATTTATGCATGGATGAATAAAGGGTTGTTGAAAAAGATTCCGCTAGGGGGAAGGGTATTGTTTCACCCGGACGATATTAATGACCTCATTAAGAGAATGAGAAATATTTCTTCTTAAAATGAGTAGAAAGAAACTGAAATCTAAATCAACCCTATTTTTAATCGGAGTTCGTGAAGCAAGCCATGTTTTTGCAAGCAAAAACTGCTCACTTTGTTCGCATGGCTTGCTGGGAATATTCCCCAAACCACTCGGATATGGCTAGACCAAAAAAGAAAATACAAGATTTGAAAGCTATTCGCGTCAATGTCAGGATGACCGTTTCTGAATATCTAACGGTTTCTGAAAATGCAGAAACCTTGGGAATTGCAATTCCTGATTTTATACGTTTGAAAACGACAGGAAGGGTATTGCCCAGAAAAAGAATAGCACCGGAGGACAGGAAGCTTTTTATTGAGATGGGTAGAATCGGAAACAATATCAATCAATTGACCAAAAAAGCACATTTGGGTATGGACAACCCTCCGCAACTAATTTCCTTGCTCTTAGAACTCCAAAGTACTCTGGATGTCCTAAAATCAAATATTGTAAACCGTGATAGCTAAGCAGATTAAGGGAAAGGATTTCTATGGAGTGTTGGCCTATAACGAAAAAAAGGTCGAGCAGGGTATGGGTTATGTACTGGATACAAATATTACTTATGGAAAAACTGTTGGCATGACACAAGAATTCAATATAGTTCGACAGCTCCGACCAAGATTAGGAAAGGCGGTATATCACGTTTCGCTGAACCTGCCCTATGAGGATTCATTGAACGATAAACAATTCATTTCTTTAGGAATGGATTACCTAAAAGGCATGGGGTTCAATGACAATCAATATATCATGTACCGACATCAAGACCAAGAACATGAGCATATCCATATTATTGCCAATAGGGTAAAGTTTTCTGGAGAACTGGTCAACGACAGCAAGGATTATGAACGAAGTGAACGCTTGGTAAGGAAACTGGAATTGATGTATAGTCTATCTCAGCTTGAGGATAACAAATTGACAAGAAAAGCAACCATTACCCACAAAGAGATACAAAAAGCATTTCGAACTGGGGAACCACCATTGAAGTTGAATCTTCAATACCATCTCGAAAATGCAATCTCAAATTCTAAGAACACAACAGAATTTGTAAAGGAATTGGGCGCAAAGAATATAAGTCCCAAGTTCAATGTAAGTAAAAGTACAGGTAGGGTAACCGGAATATCCTTTAGACATAAAGAAATCATTTATAAAGGAAGTAGTTTGGGGCGCAAATATTCCTGGAACAATATCATAAAACGTATCGATTATGAACAAGACAGAGACCTTACAATTATTCTCGAAACTAATAGTGCAGAACGAAGAATTGATATATCTTTTGAAGAAAATTCAAACTCAGCAACAGCACATATCGGAAAGAAACAACTCATTTCAGGACGGCATATCAAAGTTGCTGAGCAACCAAAATTTAATCTGGAAAAAGCTCCATCAGAAGGATTGAAACTTAATCAAATGGATGACCACCCTTGGAATACATTCAATTTGGAGCTTGATAATGAAAACCGATTTAAAAAGAAAAAACGGAAAGGAAAAGGGCGAAGGCAGTAGTTGCAAAAGGGTTGCTTCAATAGAAAAATCCAAACCCTTTTTAAGCGTAAGCTTTTTTTAAGTTTAAATTTGAGATAAACAAATAAAACCATGATTACGATTGACGACCAATTGTTGGTAACCGATGAAATAAATGAAATCTTAACCGATTACGCTCAAAAAACAGTTCTGAAAAAGTTGCTGATGAAATTCGCTTTTAAGTCAGGACACCAAGCTGAAGTTGTCACCGACTTGATTCAAAGTATCAATTATTATGGTATAGATACGGCACCGCCTGAAATTGAACTTGAGCTTTCAGCGTATATATGGAGTTTCTTTACGGCTTTCAAAAAAGAAGAGCGTACTGCTTTATACTTTTGGGTACTTAATAAAAACTACCTCTGCTATTTGGAGGAATATGAATATAATGACAACACATTCGACGAAACTGAATTCGACCAACGATTTGGCAGAGAATTGGCCTTTAAAATTTATGAGCCAAATGATAGCGGTTTAACAAAAGACACCATTCGCGCTTTAGAGAATTTCTTAATCAACTTTGCTACGGAATTGGATTTATCTCTAGTCGATGAATATACCTCAGAACAGATTTTGGAAGAAATAGATAATTATTGCCTCTAATTGAATAATCATTTCGTTCTTCAACCTTTTGAAGTAAAACCGGCCTTAAACCAACTACACAAGTATATTTAAAAGAATTGGGCAGCACTGTTTGGATGATGCCGCAGTGCTATTGTTTAATTGAATAGAATTAGAAAACCAATTATCGGCAGCATATTCGTTTTGCTGCCGCAATATAGTTTTGCGAATTTTTTGCCTTAGAACAGTGCTACTATATTTAGTATCGGAGAATCGCTAGGACACATAGACTTAACTGCTCACGTTTATTTGAAAGAATTAGAAAGTACCGGTTTAAATTGTGCCAAGACGTTATTGCTCTGACCAATTACTATCACTTAGCGGATTTAAGTTTTTAATGACTTCTCTTGCCCAGGATATATAGTCCTTGGTATTCGAATTCATCTCGTTTTTTTGTACAGCTTGTTCTTCCATTGCGCTTATATAGTGCTCAGCTACTTTTGCTTTATTCCAATTTTCTGCATCAATAAATAATTGGTTCACTTTTGCCTGCTCTGATTCTTTGGCTTTTTTTAGGGCCTCTAGTTTTTGTTCCTGTAGCAATCTCTTATTCTCTTCAATGGCCTGTTCTGTCCTTAGGTCATGCCAATATTTGCAGTCCTTTTCTATCCAGGCTATTATTTCGGGTAGACATTCTTCAAGTTTTCGTTTTGTATTGTCAATCCATTTTTTTTGATTGAATGAAGGGCCAGCCTGAAATTCAAGTTTATCAGACTTTTCCCAAGATTCTCTGCTCCATCCGCTTTCATCTTTATTTCTTATTCTATATACCTTCTGCCTTAGGTTTATTTCTGTTTTTTGACCAAACATCTCAACGTGTGCACTATTACAATAAAATACAATTTTACATCCCATGGCTTCCACGATTTTTATTAAAGTGTCCATAAACCGTAATGCTCTGTCTCTATGTTTCAAGTCTGTATGAATGGGTAATAAGTCGTTTTCATTTGCTACTTCCCAGTATCTAAGTCTTTTCTCGCTATTGTCTATTTTTTCCAGGAGTTTCTTTGAAGTCATGATTAATGGATGATACGTTGAGATTCTTGCCGGCACTTTAAAATTTAAATCTCTCCGCTGTTCAAGTTCAAAAGCCCTTCTATGGTAATCGGTTTTAAATTTTTTATGTTGTTGCCTAGGATCAAGGTTTATTTTAGGATTCTTGTTTTTAATTTTTGGTAGGGTAATTTTTTCTATTTCCTTATTGAACCTGACTTTAGACCAAAAGCCTCTAGTAGGCAACGGTATGTTGTTTTCTAAGCAAATGTCTTTAAGATATTGGGTTTCGATGTTGAACTTTGTAGCTAGTTTACTTAAAGGTTCATTCCAAACGAGGTCAAATAATTCTTGTCGGGTGTATATTTTTTTATGCATGATTAAAATTTTTTAGTAAAAATGCGAGATAATTAGTAATTATTGCTAACTTACTCGGAAAATTACTATAAGTGTATTTGGCTGATTATATAAAAGAGAAACTTTCTCTAGAGGAATACTCATTTTCTACTGAGGAGCTTCAAGCGGTTACACACAAAGAAAAAGAAGCCTTGACTACCGACTTGTCTTACTTAACAAGAAAAGGAGACATTATGCCATTAAGGAGAGGGTTTTATCTTATTATCCCTCCCAGATACTCAAAACAAGGCAAATTACCCATACAGCTATATATTGAGAATCTTTTTAAAAATCTCAATCGACCTTACTATTTGGGTTTATATTCTGCTGCTAAGTTTCATGGTGCAAGTCATCAACAGATTCAACGTGATTATATTATCACTACAAAACCTACATTACTTGACATACATAAATCAAATATCGATTTACGATTTTTTACTACGGCAAATTGGCCTGAAAAAAATATCCTTATTCAAAAGTCCGATGCTGGGATTTTTAAAATCTCTGACCCGATACTAACAGCTGTAGACCTAATTCATTATCAAAATAAATTGGGTGGATTAAATAGAATGTTCTCTGTTCTTGAAGAACTTATGGAAAGCGTGACATATTCCCAATTATCAGATTTATTGGCGTGGTATCCTCACAAAAGTACACTGCAAAGATTGGCGTATTTCATTGATGAATTTGAAGTTGATGATGAATTGTTACTGTTGATTACTGAATACTTTAAAACAGTAAAATACTATCCAGTTTTACTCAACCCATCATCTAAGGAAAGCGCGGGTGCAGTAACAAATCATTGGAAAGTTGATGTGAACATAAAACTGGAGAGCGATATATGATACCAAGACCTTATATAGCAGCTTGGCAAGATTATGCTCCTTGGAAATCGTTTTCACAGGTGGAACAGGATTTGGTTATTAGTAGAACCTTGGTCGAACTATTTTCTGATGATTTTTTAAGGGAGCATTTGGCATTTAGAGGTGGTACGGCCTTACATAAACTATACCTGCATCCTGCACCAAGGTATTCTGAGGATATCGATTTGGTTCAAATTAAACATGGACCTATTAAACCCATAATGGAACGTATTGGTGAAGTAATCACCTTTTTTGATGAACCACGAAGTACGAATGTTAGAGGTCATGGCGCAAAAGCTTTGTATCGTTTTACCTCTGAATATGAAGACATTCGGTTGCGACTGAAATTAGAAATAAACTGTAAAGAGCATTTTAATGTGCTACCATGGGTAGAATTTCCTTTTGAAGTAAATAGTGATTGGTTTGAAGGGAGCGCTAATATTAGAACTTATAGTATTAATGAACTTTTAGGCACTAAGCTAAGGGCATTGTATCAACGTAGCAAAGGGCGGGATTTATTTGATTTAGACTATTCCAGACTACATTTAGGTATAGATCACAATGCTATCATCCACTGCTTTAAGGAATATATGGCCTTTTCTGTTGGTAAACCACCAAGCCGAAAAGAATTTTTACAAAATATTGAAGCAAAAGAAAGCGACCCAAACTTTACTGGAGATATGGAAGGATTATTAAGGTCGGGGATTAATTATGACCAAGAAGCTGCTTTCAACTGGTTAAAAACAACCATACTTCCCTAGCTCTTTGATTGATTTTTCCTGCAACCATAAAAATAATCTATTTTTAAAAATCTAAACCTGACCAAACGTAAATGCCACTATTCCAAACATCGGTACTTAAAAAATATCTATCGCAGCTGGACCAAACAGCAGTAGAAAAAGCATATCGCAATTACTCAAAATACTTCCTGAACCCAGAAATACAAGATAACATACGCAGCAGCAAGGAAGAGCAATTTCAAGCTACTTTTCTCACTGAACTTTTTGTGAACATCCTGGATTACACTATAAAGCCGAGTCCCAAGTACAATCTTACAACAGAGTATAAAAACGAAAATAACAATCGGAAGGCCGACGGTGCCATTCTAAACAACAGAAAAACTGTTGCCGTTGTCGAACTTAAAGGAACTAATACAAAAGATTTAGAAAGCATCCGTCGTCAGGCGTTCGACTATAAAGTAAACCATAAAGGTTGCCAATATGTAATTACTTCCAATTTTGAAAAGCTGCGGTTTTATATCGATGATGCCACAGATCATGAGGCTTTTGACCTGTTCCAACTAACACAAGACAGATTTGCCCTTTTATATCTGTGCTTGCACAAGGATAATTTGCTCAACGCCTTACCACTTAAAATCAAGCAGGACTCGTTGGTCAAGGAAGAGCAGATCACTAAGGAGTTCTATAACGATTATTCACTTTTCAAGAGAGAACTTTTTCGCGATTTGGTAAAGAGAAACGTAAAAAAAATCAAATCAGCCAGGGCGCAAGAATTGGAAGAAATAACCACGGATACTGCCTTTCAACAGGAATTGCAAAGTTTAGACAAAAATGTAAAACTGGCCCTTTTCAAGAAGTCTCAAAAACTGATTGACCGCTTTCTGTTCGTGTTTTTTGCGGAGGACAGAGGCTTGCTTACACCCAATTCAACACTCCAAATACTGGAAAAGTGGAAAGCTGATATGGACTTTGGGGATGAACGCCCCTTGTATAATTTGTTCAAGCAATATTTCAATTATTTGGATTCTGGAAGAAAAGGAACGGCTAGCAGGGCAGAAATCTATGCCTATAATGGCGGACTTTTTCAACCGGATTCCATTCTCGACATTTTAGAGATTGATGATGACTTGCTGTACCGCCACACTTTAAAATTGGCCAAATATGATTTCGAAAGTCAAGTGGATGTCAATATTTTGGGCCATATTTTCGAGAATTCCCTTAACGAGATAGAAAGTGTCAACGCAGAAATTGAAGGTGCCGAATTCGATAAGCAAAAAAGCAAGCGCAAAAAGGACGGTGTTTTTTACACCCCTAAATACATTACCAAGTACATTGTTGAGAATACCATAGGCAAACTGTGCGACGAAAAGAAGGCGGTGCTTGGTTTTAAAGAGGAAGAATATTTCAGGGGCCGAAAGCACCGTCAGAAAGCGACCGTTCAAAAATTGGTAGCAGTTCTCGATGAATATCGCGATTGGCTATTACAATTGACCATCTGTGATCCTGCTTGCGGTTCTGGTGCGTTTCTGAATCAGGCACTGGATTTTCTTATAAAGGAACATCAATATATAGACGAGCTTAAGGCTAAGATTTTGGGCGGTGGTTTACAGTTTCCCGATATTGAGAATACCATTCTCGAAAATAACATTTACGGGGTTGATCTCAATGAAGAGTCCGTCGAGATTGCCAAACTGTCTCTGTGGTTGCGTACCGCACAGCCCCGTCGTAAACTCAATGATTTGAGTAGCAATATTAAATGTGGCAATAGCTTGATCGACAGCAAGGCCATTGCGGGCCAAAAAGCCTTTCGTTGGGAAACCGCTTTTGCAAAAATATTCACAAAGGGTGGTTTTGATGTGGTGATTGGGAATCCGCCATACGTCCGAGTTCAAAATCTTGAAAGTGAGTTAGTTGATTACTATTTTGAATCGTATGAAAGTCCCAAAGGCAAATTGGATTTGTCAATATTATTTTTTGAAAAGGTATTCTCACTTATTAAAAGTGAAGGCAAGGTCGGTTTTATTTCTTCTTCCCAATGGATGCAAACCGACTACGGTGAGAATATTCGCAAGATATTATCAAAAAACAAAATATTAGAAATCATTGATTTTGGTTCACTACCGGTTTTTGAAAATGTAGAAACTTATCCTGCTATTTTCTTTTTAACAAATAATGGCCCAAAAAGCTTCAAATATAGAGAAATTCCAAATCAAGCGTCTTTAAGTTACGCAGGAATTGGCAATAGTTCTTTCAAGGAATTCTCATTCGATACTATATCTTCCAAACCCTGGCAATTTTCAGCATTTAATCTTGTAGAGTACTTAAAAGACAAAGGACTCAATTATGATTTATTAAAAGATTTTGCACCTGCCTACATAGGTTGCTTAACTGGTATGGATGCAGCATTCGTTGTAGACCAAGAAATCATATCGAAGTATAATCTTGAAAAGGTGATACTTTTGCCATATGCTTACCGCGGTCAGGAAGTTTCAAAATACTCGATAACTCAACCGGCAGCATTTATAATATATCCATATCATAACATCGATGGAAGTTCAGAACTTTTTGAAAATGACTTCTTCCTTAATAACTATCCCAACTGCTACAACTATCTACTTCAGTTTAAGGAAGCATTACTCAAAAGAAAGGACAGCAGGAAGAATTATGCGTTTGAAGGTAACTTTTTCCGACATCTGCGGGCCGGTACTTTTGATTATATACTACCAGATAAATTAGTCCTAAAAGGAGTTGACACGAAATTTACGGTAGGTTTACTTAATTCTAATACAGCATTTAATGGAGCGAATACACCAGCTTTAATACCTGTCGGTTCATCCGATATACCAATAACAGCACTATTATCTCTTCTCAATTCGAAACTGATTACTTTTTATCTTAACCAAGTATGTCCTAAAAAATTGGGCGGGTACTACAGGTATAATGCAAAAAATGTTTCAGCTATTCCGATTCGAAAACCTTACTCGGACCATTTAGCAGAATTTGGTAAACAAATATCAGAATTAGCGACAGACAAAAACAATTTAATTAATACTACAACCGATTATTTAATTTCAAAGTATAACTTACTAAAAGTATCCCGTAAACTGGAAAACTGGCAAGATCTTGATTTTGGCGAATTTGTCAAAGAATTGAACAAAGCCATAAAAGCCACGAATAAATTGCGTGAAAAAGAGGGTCAAGTACCGGTTGATGCCCTTACCAAAACTGATGAGTTCGAGTGGATCGAACTCTTTAAACAAAACAAGAAAAAAGCCCAAGATTTACAAGCACAAATTGACTCCCTTGAGCAACAAATTGATGCAACGGTGTATAAGTTGTATGGGTTAAACGAAGAGAAGATAAAAATCGTTGAAAATACATAAGATGTTAGGAAATAGAAGAACCGGCCTCGTACCTACTGAGGACGACATTATCAACAACTCTAAACCAAATCACTTGTATAGTCATGAGTTTGAGAAAGGAAGGTTTTTTCAAGTAGTACATGAAGATGAGGAAGGGTTTGAAATAAAGCTGTCCACTAGAACCATGCTAAAGGCTGTATATATAAAAGAGAAAAATGATATTGAGGGAATTGAAATCATTAAACTTATTGGAAAGGATGAGAAGCAGAAAGTAGGTTTTAGCAAATTTAATTTAGCTCAACTCAAAGCTTTTTTGAGTTTTTTGAATCAAACTGATTTATCTGCGATTTCCGAGAAACGAATCAAAATAGCCGATTCTGAACTTACCCCTGAAAATATCAAACTTATAAAAACACTTCTTGCCAAAGAAGGCGGTCAACAGGTCGTTGAATCAGTAATAGAAGAAGGAATCATCACATCTCGTGATATCGTAAACGTAGCATTTAGGAAAAGAGGACTTGACTACTTTGAGAAATTACTATCAAATCCAGAGTATTGGAAAGAGTATAGAGAGCTTATTGACTTGCCGAAGGCAAAAGAAGAAACCACTTGGCAAGCCTTTTTTGAACGTAATCAATGGATTCTAGGACTCGGGATCGACTATAAATTTCAAAAGGTATTGGAAAAAGAGGCGAATGTTTCAGAACAAGATTTGTCTGGTGGCAATGCTGTTATCACAGACTTTTTACTATCAGATTCTAAATTTGTAACCTTTATTGAGCTTAAAAAACCTACAACACCTCTATTTGGAAAAGATAAGAATCGTTCAGGAGCATGGTCACTGTCTAGAGATTTACAAAACGCTTGTTCTCAGATTTTAGAACAAAAAGCAGCAGGCCTGATAAAGTTTGATAAACCGCAGGAAGATGGCGAGGGAAATTTAATTGCGGAAAAAGCATATGATTCTAAGACTATTTTGATAGTTGGTAGTTGGACTGAATTAGAAAGTGCTGAAAATTATCAGGAAGCCAGAATCAAGAAGAAAACATTTGAACTCTACCGAAAGAACAGTCGAAATGTTGAAATATTGACCTACGATGAATTGTACAACCGTGCTGAATTCATCGTTAACAGGTTAATTAGAAAGAATTAGGGACCAAAAAAAATCAAAAGTATCCTTTAGATATGCGACTAGCATTAATTTATTTAGATTATCACGAATACTTAATTCAAAAACCTCAAATTATCAATTTGGGTGGTCAATTCATCTACAGTCTTGAAAAGACTGGAAACAAAGTAGAGGTTGACAGAACCTTAAATGAAGATTATATAGAAGGCTTCTTCGACGTCACCAATTTAGATTCTAAGCTTTTAAACGTAAATGCTATAGTGGGTCAAAACGGGGCCGGCAAATCATCAATATTTGATTCCATTAGGAGATTGTTCATTGAAAATCCTTATGCATTGCCTTCAAACAATATATACTTATTTTTTGAAACGGCTACCGGAAATGAATTGAAGACGGTGAGTTCTATTTGGGACGTTGATCAAGAAACGTTAAGTTTTGTGACCAGAGACGATACTTTTTCAATAAATCAAGAAAGGTCAAACAGCAAATTTAAAACTATATATTACTCTCCACACTTTGATTATCGTTACAATCCAAGATTTGATAATGTTGATAACTACGATATATCATTCGATAAAGTTTTACAAGAAGATATTCGTGATTTACAGAATAAAACTACTGCAGAATCCAGTTTGAACTATTCGGTCAATCAGGAGTTGACTTTTAAGAATTCGCTACGTCAAATCGCGTTCCTGTCTTCAGATTTAGTAAGTAAGGACAAAATTTTTAAAAACCTATTTGATTTTCCAGAATTTGGCGAGGCTAGATTGTTGATTAACGGATACAAGGTTGGTGGGGAATGGAATACTCCCAGGGCATTTAGACCAGCTCTTAAAATAATAAAGGAAAAACTAAAAAAAGAACTAGATGATTGGCAACTGGTAAGAAAATTTAAAGCTCAAAGTCGAGTCTCAAATCAAATAGAGGTAAATAAATATTTATTGAAAAGGCATATATTAAGAGATGTTTTATCCGTGCTTGAGAGACAGATGGAGAAGCAAAATCATTACTTATCGGAGGGAGAATTCTCATACACAACATTTACCCGGGATAGTAATCATTTAGATGCTTATAACTCTTTTCTAACCTTTATCAATAATTCAAAATTGACATTCGGATCTGATGAGATACAACCTTTTCTAACGAAACCAATTTCTAATCTTTTGGAAAAATTGTATTCCCTAATTGAAAATATTTCTGAAGAAGGCAAAGTTGAAACCAATGTTTTCTTCGTGTCCAATGAACAGGCGGCAATTATACTCAAGTATCAAAGGGAATTTTTAATAAATGTTATTAACTACTATTCTTCTTTTATGAAAAAAAGAAAAGCAAGAAAATAAATAAAGGAAGTTTAATTGATGGATTTATTAATTATATGCCATCAAGAACAAGGCTGAGTTCGGGAGAGCTGGCTCTATTAAATTTTTATTCTAGATTATATGATTTTCTATTTAACAGGTTAGGTGGTGAGACTAAAAGTTTAGATGAAGCTGAAAATTACATTTTGTTGTTAGATGAGGCCGACTTGGGGTTTCATCCCATATGGAAAAAGAAATTTGTTAATTCCATGTCTAAAACAATTCCATATTTTTTTAGTTCTCTCGAGAATACCCCCACAGTTCAAATTTTATTTACGACTCACGACCCTTTAACACTGTCTGACCTACCGAACAAAAACATTATTTACTTGAGAAGAAATGCAATAACGGAAGAAACGGAAGTTTTGGAATATAGCGATTCATCACATCCGAATAAATCCTTTGCTGCAAATATAACAGACTTATTAGCAGATTCTTTTTTTGTTGAAGATGGACTTCTTGGTGATTTCGCAAAAGAAAAGATTAATAAAACCATAGATTGGCTAAGAAATAAAGATGACTTGAACAATTCAAATTACCATAAAAAAATAATACAAATTATTGATGAGCCTATCGTTCAGCAAAAGCTCTCAGAAATGTATTCTGAGAAAATGGAAGTTGATTTTTCAAAGGAAATTCTAACTCAGCAAATCGAAAGTCTCAAACAAAAATTTAAAAATCAGACGGGCAACGAGTATGATTCACTTTGATTTAGCATCTAAACCTAAAGTCATTTCTATTCACTTTAATTCTCTATATAAAGATTACTTGATAGAGAATATTCATTCTTCTACAATAAATGAGGAGTTGAAAAAATTTATTGTAGAAAATCTGTACGAAATTATTACTGGGACGCCTGAGATTCTTAAAAAATTAAATACCCGATTTAAAAGGCTTAACTCATATTCCACCAGTAAAATTATGCAGGGAAAGATTAGGAATATTTTTGATTATAAAGGTTTCAGAAAGAAAAGTGTAACGCTTTATGATGCTTATGATTTGGCAAAAAATCTTGGTATTCGTACTTGTCTATATTGTAATCGAATGTATACCATTACAGTAGCAAATGGAACAAAAGCCAATCAGAAAATAACACGCCCACAATTTGACCATTTTTTTGACCAGGCTAAAAATCCACTATTAGGATTGTCTATTTATAACTTGATCCCTAGCTGCACTATTTGTAATTCTTCTTTGAAGGGAAGAAAAGAATTTACACTAAGTAGTTATATGCACCCATATATTGACAATTATATTGATGAATATACTTATAGGTTTATCCCTCATGATGTTTCATCCATTCTTGGGGGAAAATCAAATTTAGAAGTTGAAATTGGTATTAAAACAAGTCAGTTGAGTGATTTAGGAAAAATTAAAAATACGTCTGAGCTATTTAGGTTATCCGAAGTAATGTCTGGCCATTCTGAAGAGTTGAGGGATTTGTTTGATATTAGATACAGATTCTCGCAACGATACTTCAAAGAGCTTTTTATAACTTATCATAAACTAGGACTTTCATATGAAGATGTTTATAGAATCGTCTTCGGTGTTCATTTAATCGAAGATCATTTTAATCGAAGACCCTTTAGTAAGCTTAAAAAGGATATCCTTAAAGAATTAAATATTATAACATAAAAAATATTTCAATCATAAAAATTTTCAAAAGTCAATTAAGTATTATATCGTGAGTAAACACATTTTTTTAAAAAAATTCATTAAACAGTTCTATAATAAGGGAGCTAATAAGAGAAGAACACAAGAAAGAAGTGCTCATAAAATTGCTTATACCGCCAATCTTTGCTTATCTACTTTTGATAAAAAAATACACTTTGAAGATCAAGAAATTTTTAAAGCTTTTGAAAAATGTGGCTATACGCTAATGAATTCAGAGGGAGAATTTACATGGGAGCGTTTTCATTCGAATCATACACTTGTTTTAACAGATAAATTTTTAAATATCAATGTCCAATCCAACAAAGATTTAAGGTCTTCTAGAATAAATAGTTACCCGCCTAACTGGAGTAAAGAAACTAAAGTTAGAATAGATAATTTAAAAACTGATTTACAAGAGTTTTGGTTACAAAATAACCATTTGCTTGAGAATTAAATACTAATATTAATGGATTTCGAGCAAGTTACAGAGGAACATATACTTAAAGGGATAGCAGATTTTAATCAAAAGGGTATGCCTAATGGCTTTGGTCCATCTTCAACATATGACTTAATATATGAAGGCAAAAGATATCCGCCAAAGGCCGTTATGGCTTATGCCAATTATCACGCAATTGGTAGAAAAATAGAACGCTATTTTGAAGATGGTTTTTAAGAAAAGCTAATAAATTTGGAAAACAAAGAAATACCAGACATAGAACTTTTTACCGATGGCGGAGCAGAACCCAATCCTGGCAAAGGTGGTTTTGGTATTATACTAAGCCATAAAGGGAGAAAAAAGGAATTCTATAGAGGCTACGAGCTTACCACCAATAATAGAATGGAGTTGATGGCTGTAATCTTTGGTCTGGAAAAAATAAAAACCAAGGCAGCGGTCACGGTGTTTTCCGATTCTAAATACGTGGTAGATGGTATAGAAAAAGGTTGGGCAGAAAATTGGGAACGAAACAATTGGATTCGTAGAAAGGGCAATTTAGTACTCAATAAAGACCTGTGGGAGAGGTTGTTGCATGTTATAGATAAACATATAGTCACTTTTAACTGGGTAAAAGGGCACGCTGGCCATATGGAGAATGAACGTTGTGATGCTTTGGCTAAAGAAGGTATTAACTCAGAGAGTAAAATTAAGGATGAAGGATACCTGGTATACTTGGAGCATATAGACTGGTACCAAGAACAGAAAATAGAAAAAGCGGGCGATTTATGTAGAAAATGCAATACCGCAGTGATACAAAAGAGCCCAAAGAAAAGAAAGATAAAACCCGATCAAAATTATTATTTTGAGTATTATCTATTTTGCCCAAATTGTAAAGTCATGTATATGGTAGATGATGCAAAAAGAGAAGTGTCCGATGACAATACTTTGTTTTAAGTCTCAAATTAGTTAAGCTTACTTAATGAAAAACCTATCAACCAAAACAGATTTAACCACATTAAATGATAAGCAACGTACAGCTGTGCTTTCCGAGTGTAAGCGACTACTTGTTTTAGCAGGGGCAGGTTCAGGAAAAACAAAAACCTTACTTCATAAAATAAATTATCTGGTAGATGATAAGCTGGTAGATGCCAAAAACATTCTTGCAGTAACTTTTACTAAAAATGCAGCCAATGAGATGCTTGATAGGTTGATTGTGTCTGCAGATAACACGGGTTACTATGAAAAATTTCTGCAGACTAAAGGCAGTTCCATAACTGAAAAAAGTAAAGCACGCCAATCGTTTTTAAAAAAATTTCCATGGTTAGATAAGTTAACCGTTAAAACTATACATAGTCTGTGTTATCAAATCATAAAAACTGATGGGGTACATGTATTTGATAATAAATTTAAAATAGTAGCCGACCAAAATTCAAGTAGTGAATTTTATGGAAGTACTGCAGAAGAGACCGTTAGTCAAATCATTGAGAAGGTCACGATTAATTTGTCGAATGATAAGATGTTTCTATTGAAATTGAAACGATACATTTTAGATTACTTTGTAGACTTCATTCACCAGCATAAAGAACAAGAGGAATTTAGACCCAAAGGTAAATTCTTTACAAGTTTAAAGGGAGATAAAGTTCGTTCAAAATCTGAGCAATATATTGCAGATTGGCTTTATCGTAATAGTATTGACTATGTATACGAACCAGAGGTAAAAGTTGGTAGCTCGGCGTTCCATCCAGATTTTTTTATTCCTCAAGCAAATATTTATTTAGAACATATTAGTGATAAAAGTTATCCGTCTTTTTGGAAAGAAGGCAAAATGAAGATTGCCGGTAATACGTGCATAAAAACTTATGATGACGCTACCCATAACTCCGCAGTATTCAATAAGGTTTTAGATCGGGTGATTAAAGGTAGAATAAGTGCTGATTTAAGTTCGGCAACAGTTCTTCATTACGACGAAGAGTTTTCAAATTTTAGGAAAGAAATAAAAAGCTTTTATAGGGAGGTAAATGAGGTAAGAAATAAAATTGTGACCTCAGAAAAGTCTGTAGAGCAGATTATAAAAGAGGCTTCAGAAAGTGATTTTGAAAGAGTTCGTATGTTCTACGAACTTGCCATACCTATTATTGATGAATTTAACGACTATTGCACCAATAGGTCGTATTTGGATTTTGATGGGTTATTGACCAAGAGTATTCAATTGTTACAAGAGTACCCAAACATTCGTGAACGATATCAGGATAGATATAAAAATATTTTAGTAGATGAGTTTCAGGATGTAAATAGTCTACAAGTAAAATTACTTAATCTACTTTCAAAAGAGTCAACACAATTATTTTGTGTTGGGGATGATTGGCAGAGTATATACGGTTTTAGAGGTTCTGAAATAGGGTATATTGTAGATTTCAAACAACATTTTGCAGATTCTGAATTACTAACGCTCAATTTAAATTACAGAAGTACAGACCCAATTGTTAGCGCATCTACGGAGGCTATCAAGAAAAATAAGTTTCAAATACCAAAGGAAATAAAAGCGGTTAAGCGAGGTGGACAAAAGATTAAAATCTTTTATGAAGAACAAGAAGGACATTCACATGCTTTTATTTGGGAAACAATAGAAAAGCACATTGACGAAGGTATAAATCCAGAAGATATTTTAGTGCTTTATAGAAGGTCGGCGATGGCATTAAATTTAAGACAAGCTTTAAAAAATAGCGGTCACAAAATTCAATTTAAAACGATCCATGGCGCAAAAGGATTAGAGGCTAAGGTTGTGTTTATTTTAGGATTGCACTCTAATAAGGGAGGGTTTCCAGATCCATGGCTACAAGATAAAATTTACCAAGTCATAAAACCAACAGATTATGATTATTTGCTGGAAGAGGAAAGGAGGCTATTCTATGTAGCTCTAACAAGAGCAGAAGATTATCTTTATTTAATATCTCAAAAAGGAGCGATTTCTGATTTTGTTAGGGATATCCCAAAGGAGTTTATTTATCAAGACCAAGCTGAAAAAGATTTTACTAGCAATAGCGTTGTACTTTGTCCTAGTTGTGAGTCCAAAATAGAAGATCATTATAGGTTTTGTCCAGAATGTGGAAGCACATTAGTTGAAGAAACTCTAGAGTCTTAAAGTTTAGATGAGAAATAAAGAATGGCAAAGTATAAGTAATTTACCCATTACTTCTATTGGTCATGTACAAAAGAAGAACATGACACATTGAGGGAATGTTGTAAAGCTTTTTTGGATTGATGAATCAAGTGACATTTTTGGAAGAAGATACTATGGTAGAGAATCTATGATTTAGATTTTAAATAGGTACGATAATATGTTTGAAAAAGTAACGAGTGAACACATTTTAAAAGGGATTGAAGATTATAATGAAAAAGGATTACCTAATGGTTTCGGCCCTTCTTCAACATATGACCTAGTATATGAAGGGAAAAGATATCCGCCAAAGGCCGTTATGGTCTATGCCAATTTTCACGCAATTGGCAAAAAAATAGAACGCTATTTTAAAGGTGGTTTAGGAACTGATTGTTTCAACACTTTTGAGGAAAATGAGTTTATGATTCTGCCAAAAAATGACCGTATGCAAAATGAAAAATTATATCAAATAAAGGAGAACTTCCTAAAAGAATGGCCCATAAGCCGTCTTCAAAATCTTACCCTTGAAGAGTATACCAATTTGGATAAGAACTCCTTTACTTATTGGATAGAACATACTACAGAACCAACGGGAGGGATAAGAGGTGGCAGTTCTTACAAATTTGGAATTTACAGAATGGCAAAAAGTTCGGATACAAAACCAGCTGCTAATAGAACCAACGACGGCACTTATGCTTGGTATATTAAATATGGGGAGTCACCAAACGTGGCCTTCACAACGGTGAAAGCTATTTTGCTTAAAATTGTAGAAGCTAGTATACAGAATAATCTGGAAATACTCGATAAAATTGATTTGGGAGATGCCTATAAATGGAAAATAGCATTTATGTATGGGGCTTATAATGTGATGAATGTTTTTAACAGATATGCTTTAATCAGGGCTTCATTGGGTTTAGGTCAATTTGCTGATACTTCAACGCCAATTTCAGAATTGAATCGTTTTATAATCGGGAAAAAACCTGAGGCGGAGGACTACTATAATTATTCTCAACGCATTTGGTCTGCGTACGGTCATAAAAATGAAAGAGCTCAGGAATTTGAAAAATGGTTAAAATCATCTGAAAATAAAAACAGTAAAAAATCGTCAAGCTATATAAGGGCATTAACCATCTTAAATAATTTTTTTAAGGTAGCCGTTTATGATATGGACGATGTTTCTGAGCTTAAAGACCTCTATGAAGATTTAAAAGAGCATCAAACAGATCCGAATGGGAAGTATTTTCATCCTAAAGCAGTATCATATGGTAGAGACAGATTCTATTCTGCGGCAGTAAAATCATATATAGAATTTTTCTATGCCTCTGCCAACATCACTGAAAATCCAAAAGAAAATCATATACTTTCTATACAAACCGACGGTGTTCTAAACACTATTTTATTTGGTCCTCCGGGCACAGGTAAAACATTTAATACCGTAAATAAAGCTTTAGAATTATGTGGTGAGAACATCAAAGGTTTAGAGAGAAATAAAATAAAAGAGTTATATGATCACAAAATTGCAGATGGTCAAATAATCTTTTCCACTTTTCATCAAAGTATGTCCTATGAAGATTTTATTGAAGGTATAAAACCCATAGAGCCAGAAAAAGAAGGTGATCCTGTAGTTTATAAAGTTGTTGAAGGTATATTCAAAAAAGCTTGTATTGAGGCTTCCTTTAATTTTGCAATTGAAAACAACAGTGCAGATACAGATGATGTCCTTGACTTTTCTTTGGCTTATGATAATTTCCTTCAAAAACTAGAGGAAAGACTAGCTTCTGAAAATGAAGTTGAGCTTGAAATCAAGAATGGCGGTAAGGTATATGTAGATAGTATTTCTTCGCAAGGGAACATTCAGATAAAACATTTAAATGGACAAAGAATATATACTGTTTCTAAAACCAGGCTTTCTAAACTCCAAAAGGCCATTGCAAATTTAGAGGAAATAACGAATATCAATGATTCATTTAGGGCAATAATCGGAGGTAGTAATTCAACCGCATATTGGTCGGTATTGAATGCCATCCAAAAAGATTATGTTTTAAATAAGCCTAAAAACATTGCAGATAGGAAATACACTTGGGAGGATAAAAGAGAAGTTGTAGCTGCTTTGGACAGAAAAGTATTTAAGGGAAAATCCGGTAAGCCAATAGTTTTAATAATAGATGAAATCAACAGGGGTAACGTATCGGCCATTTTTGGCGAATTGATAACCCTAATTGAAAAGGATAAAAGGCTTGGTGCCGATGAGGCATTACTAGCGCAATTACCTTATAGTAAAGAATATTTTGGTGTACCGCCAAACCTTTATATCATAGGCACTATGAATACAGCTGATAGAAGTGTGGAGGCCTTAGATTCCGCATTAAGAAGAAGGTTCAGCTTTATAGAAATGCCCCCAAAGCCTAAATTCATAAAACAATATGGTGCTAATGACGGTATAATTGACACCGTTGACTTAGTAAAACTTTTGAAAACCATTAATAAGCGAATAGAGAAGCTATTGGATAAAGATCATGCTATAGGGCATAGCTACTTTCTAAAAACGAAATCTTTAAATGGGTTAAAAGCAATTTTTGCTAATAAAGTCATACCCTTGTTGCAGGAATACTTTTTTGGAGATTATGGTAAAATAGGATTGGTTTTAGGTTCTGGCTTTGTGGAATCGGTTCAAGGTGATAATGATGGAAAATTTTTTGCACCTTTTGAAGATTACGAATTAGGTTCATTAGTAGAGCGAAAAGTATATAGAATAAAAGATGCTAAAAAAATGAGCAATGAGGAATTTAAAAAAGCGCTACTGCAACTTTTAGGATAGAAAATTGAACAAGAACAACCACATCATTGTATTTGAACATGAGATTCTAAGAATAGATAGAGGAGAAAAAAGGCTATCTGAAACTCAGTTAAAATCATTGCAACAATTTTATGGAGAGTCTGGTGTGCCCTATTATTCTTTGGTTCATAATGGCGTAAAGTTTTGTGAATACGTTGGGGTATTACAAGTAGGAGACTCTTTAATTGAAATCTTGCCAAAGATTGACAGAAGTATCACCGCATCTGAAGAGAGCTGGCGGAAGGTTTTAATAGATATGTTGCATGCCGTTGGTCTATTCCAATTGAAAGCACCTACATCTGGCAGTCTCAAATTAAAAACGAATTCAATTCTTGATTTATATTTTGAACTCTTTGTGAGTGAGTTAAAATACTTACTTCGACAAGGACTTGTCAAAAAATATAGAAAAACCGAAGGCAATAGTACGAGTCTAAAAGGCAACCTCAAATTTAGTAAGCATATAAGTCAAAACCTGGTGCATCAAGAGCGGTTTTACATTCAATATACGACCTACGATACCAATCATCAACTGCATTGTATTCTGTACAAAGCCTTAAAACTATTAGTTCATATAAACACCAATGAAAGTATACAAGGCAGTCTCAAGTCTTTAGAATTAGATTTTCCAGAAATGCCGGATATTAAGGTCTCCGAAGCAACTTTTAATAAAGTAACTCTAAACCGTAAAACACAGGGATACCAAAAAGCGATTCAAATAGCCCGACTATTGCTTTTAAATTACCACCCAGATGTAAGTAAAGGGTCTAATCACATATTAGCATTGATGTTTGATATGAATTTATTGTGGGAACAATTTGTCTATGGCAGTTTGAGAAAGCATAAAAAAACAGAAACTACTATTGCAGCGCAGAACACCAAAAACTTTTGGAAGCCTACCTCAGGGTATAATTCAAAAATGAAACCAGATATTGTATTGAACAGGGGTAAAGAAAACTGTGTTGTTCTGGATACAAAATGGAAGAATATCAAAAATTATAATCCCTCGCCAGAAGACCTACGGCAAATGTTTGCTTACATGAAATACTACAAGGCCAAGAAAGTTGGCTTGGTATACCCTGGCGTAAATAACAGCTTAAGTTATGGTCACTATTATGATCACTTAAATGCTCATGATGACAAATTGGGAGTAGAGGAATGTAGTGTTATTTCCTTAGCCTATAATACCAATGTAAAGGAATGGCAAAAAGATATAAATTGTCAAATTGAAAAGTGGGCTTAAGTTGTTTTTTCAACTATCATACAATTTCAACAAAGCAATCTCTTAAAAAATCTAGATGCTCATTCAAATCAACGTACCCCAATTGATTGCTAAGCATGGTAGTACCTCCTAGTTTGATACCGTTGCCAAGGTTCCTATGCACATGACCGTAAATCCAGTAATCAATATTTGATTTTGTTATGTAATCGGTTTTATCAACAACAAAGGCATCGTTGAGTAAACTGCCCTTGAATTCTGGGGAATTACACAATGGCGTTGGCAAATGATGGGTAACCACAATTGTTTTACCGCTATGATCTTCGAGGCTTTGATTCAAAAAATCAAAAGCCTCCGCATGAAGCTGATTGAAATCATCGACGCTCAGCCGTCTATCACCCATTCGGATATGATAGAAGTCATTTACCCCACTAGATACCGAGTTTCTATTTTCAGCATGTATATGACTCCAAAAGGTAGAAAATAGCAGCGTGAGGTCATTTATTTTTATAGAGTGATTATTTAGAAAGAACACGTTACGCTGTAATTCCCATTTAAAAGGTTTTTTATGCGACAACAGGTCATATCCGCCATAGTATTCGTGATTTCCAGGTATAACGTAGGTCTGTTCGTAATGATCCGATGCCCATTTAAAAATATCTAGGTTTTCAAAATCAAGCCCTATGTAGTGGGTATCTCCAGCAACAATGAGAATCTCCCCTGAAGGTATTAAAGGGTTAGTCGATAGCCATCTTCTGTTTTGCGCAAATTCTAAGTGCAGATCGGAGCAGTATTGTATTCTCACTTCATTTCAGTTTAGAAAATGAAAAGTAAGAAGATAAAATGATTTTATTTCATTTTACAATGAATGGCAATTTCAATTGTAGGGTATTGTAAAATGCTGCAAAGAAGTAAAAATAGGTCAAAAATGCAGCACGCTCGCAGCACGCTGATTAACTTTTATTTAACATTAACATTTTTATAACACTGATTATCAAATAGTTAAAATAAAAAAAGCCTCTAAAAATAGAGGCTTTTGCGGTCTGGACGGGACTCGAACCCGCGACCCCCTGCGTGACAGGCAGGTGTTTTTTGAATTCACATGAATTAAAAAATCAATAAATACAGGGGGTTTCAGAGATTTGTCGTATCTTTAAGTACATATAAGACTATTAAAAACCAGTTTTTGCGTGCAATCTGCGTGCAAATTTGCACGCAGACTTTAATACTTTGTTATGGCCACCTATCTAAAGCTCTCATTGGATACACGACGGAAAGATACCAAAACCTTTCCATTAATTTTCCGTTTGACCCACAATAGAAAAACTACAAGCATAGGGACCGGACATCAATTGGCGGTTTCCGAATGGGACGAAAAAAGGCAGAAAATCAGGCCATCCTTCAAAGGCACGGAATCTCCTAGCCGTCTAAATAATCTTTTACAGAAAAAAATGGCACACATGGTGGACATCCTTACCCAATTAGAGGATAAGGACAAGCTCAAATATATGAGCGTATCCGAGGTGCGAAGCCATATTACAAGAACTACTAATAAGATTACCTTTTATCAGTTTGCGGAGCAGCTCATAGCGGATCTGATTAAATCGAACCGTATCGGAAACGCAAGGGCTTATAAACATACCCTCAAAGCGGTCAAGAATTTCAGGAATGAAAAGGATTTTACTTTCGATGAACTTAACCTCGATTTTCTGAACCGATTCGAGAAACATCATTTAAGCAAGGGCAACAAGTTGGGCGGTCTTAGTGTCTACCTTAGAACCGTCAGGGCCATTAACCGAAAAGCTATTAAAGCAGGTATTGCTGATAAAGAAGGATACGCTTTCGACGATTATGTCATTAGGAACGGAAAACCTGAAAAACGTGCATTGCCCATCGATGCTATCCGTAAAATCGCTGAGCTTGACCTAGAGAAAGATACCGCCCTGTTCAGGGACAGGAATATTTTTATGATGAGCTTCCTGCTCAACGGCATGTCCTATGTCGATATGGCCCATCTTAAACTGTCCAACATTGTCGACGGGCGCATCCGATATTCAAGAAAGAAGACCGATGAGCCCTATAACATAAAAATCCACGACCAACTTGAGCCCTTGCTTTCCTATTTTACAAAGGATAAAAAAAGAAAGGATTATCTGTTGGATGTCGTTAAGAGTGAAAACCCTATCGAAAGCTATAATCAGATCGTTTGGGCCAGAAAACGCTATAACGATAATTTGAAAAAACTGGCTGAGCATGCGGGAATTCAAGAAAACATTACGAGCTACGCTGCACGCCACTCATTTGCTTCCGGTGCAAATGAAATGGGAATTCCACTTACGGCTATTTCACAGATGTTAGGGCATAGGCGAATTAGTACTACGCAGGCATATCTAGCCAATTTAAGAAAAGGGAAAATGGACGAGTACCAAGATGAGATTTTTGGGCAACTATCGGAAAAATAAGTTTGTCAATGTTTCGTAAATCGGGTTGAAAACCCTCCTTCCTTCTTTTTCTGCAAAAAAATGACGAATCCCAAATTCCGACATCATATCCCTTGAAACGATTATTCGTCCTGCCCCAAATCTTACCATGACTTACCTGCGCGTGGATCCTGCGGAGTTTCTTTAGCGTCCCGACAGGTAAGCGTTAAGAAGAAACTTCGTAGGGCGCAGACCGACCTTGGCTCGGCACACCATCTCTTTTCTCTCCCTATCCACAAAAAGCACCCGTAGGGTGCTAGATTACATGACTAATCCGCTTAATTGAATTCACATCCAAAGCCCCCTACCCTTATATTTCGAGTAATCGGTCAGTTCATCCTTAAAGCCGTTGAACATTTCTTCTTCTCTAAAACTATTGCTTCCCAACATATTGCCAAGTGCGTAAACCCCTTTTCGAAGTAGATGCGCCTGTTTTCTATTCACTTGCTTTTCGGAAACAGTAACCAGGGCTTCCTTCAACCCGCACTGCATATGATGTTCCAGTTGCTGCAAAGGGAGGTTGGGTCTTACCCCGTCCAATACGAAGAGATATGCCGCTTTCCTATATTGCCCGGTCTCTACCAAATGACCCGCCCAAAGACTTTTCAGATTAGCCCGCCCGGATGTTTCAATGTTCTCCAAGATTTTCGTTTGCTCTCCTAAAATCTTATTCAAGTCGGTCGATGACTTCAGATAGGCCTGTGTTTTCTGCGCAATCGGAAGGCTTACCGGATACTTGGAATATATCGAACCGATGTAGAGCTCCCCTTCCTTCTTTTCAAATTTGAATCCTTTTTCATTAAAGAACTTTATATAGTCCTTAGGGGATTTCTCGAAAGGTATCTGCGTGCGTTCTGCATGTTTGTGATAGGACTTCAAGCTCAACTGCTCGAACCGTTGCCTATATTTTTGTGTCATGGCCGCGTAAACGTTCGGGAACATCAGAGGCAGGAATATTGCCGTCGGGCTTGGGCGGATTTCTTTTTCGGCTTTGTCGTTCAGAAGCCCGTCCAGTATTTTTTCGTTTTCCTGAATAAAGCTGGGGGAAGCGTAAAAGTCGATTTGCTTTGGTAACGGTATTTGGCCCAAGTTTAGTTTTACTTGATGTCGATGGGAATTCGAAAATCGGAGCATGCCTTTACCGTAATCGGTGCCAAGGCTTCGAACAAGCTCGAAGAGGATTCCCCTTTGTCTCGGTGCATCGAATAACCGCTTCTCGCTTGCCTGTCGTATAAGTTCTGCCTTCCCTTTTAGTTGCTGTTCTTCCTTGACAGATTCCTTAACGTATAGCTTGTCCTTTACAATATCGTACTGTTCCTGTAGCATATTGCCCATTCTTCTGTTATCGATATGCAGGTACTTTTTTAGAAATAGAAAACGTTCCGATCTTGTTATTTCCTTGACCAATGGTTTTACACTTAGCCTATCGATATGTTCGGAGAAAAGTAGTTTTCTTCCCGAATTTCGATAGGTCTCTTCATAGGCTTCCTTGATACACTTTTGAAGTTCCAGTTTTAGCTGCTTACTTTCCGAATTCATCTGGGTATATTCCCTCTTGAACAGTTGAGGGTTTTGGCGGATTCCGATAGTAGGAGCTATTTCTTCGGCTCTGAGGACATAGCCCGATTTGTCATAAATGGTGAAATCGATGGCCTTTTCTTCATTATCGTAATCGACCTTGCAATCCAGTTTTTGATGGGATTCCAAGATGTCGGGCAAATGTTCGGGGTTTATCGTCTTGAATAGTCCATAAGTGGTTTGCAGTTGTTTTTCCAGCCGTTTTTTGACCATCGGCAACAGTTTCGAGCTTTGGTTCCGTTCAAATGCCTTTTGAAGTTTTGGCCCGCTCAACTGTGGATGGACGGTATAGCCATTGATGAACCTTGATTTATAACCATCTTTTACGGCGATACCATAAGACACGCCTATCCTTCCGTTTCGTTCGGTCGTCTTTAACTCAATGTGATGGTCTTTGAGATGTTCAGCAAGTTCATCAAAGCTTCGCACTTTATACTTTTGAAGGGTGTTGTTAACGATGTCCTGCATATAGAACCTGACCCCGTTGATGTCCCGGTTCCGGAATTCGGGCATTTTGTATATAGGGAGTTCCTTGGTCTGTTTCGTATCGGGCGATGGGGAAAGCCCGAACTCTTTTTCAAGGTATTTCTGGGTCGCAATACTCCTTCTAATGTCATTGGAGAGGTTGATCTGCAAACAGTCTTCCTTGATGGTGGACGATACGATATGCACATGCTCATGTTTGGTATCGTGATGGCGCACTACTACAAAGGGCTGTTCACCATAGCCCATATGTTCCATATACTCTTTGGAGAGTTCGAAAAAATTCCTGTCACTTAAGTGTTCGCCACGGGGAAGGTTGAGGGAGATATGTGCATACCGTTTTTCAGAATCGTGCCGATTGCCCAAATGGTAGAGTACCCTGCCAAAAAACTCCGTGTTGGTATCCGTATCGGAATAGGTGTTCTGGAAACCGAGTACTGTACACTCCTCTTTTCCGAGTACATACTTCAGCACGCCTTGTACGCTTTTCCGGTAAAGTACCCTAGCAATCATTTCTGGTTCTTGTCGTTTATCGTTTCTATGAGTTCGAGCATCAGTTCACTTGCCTTTCGTATTTCCCTTTCGAGGTTCGAGTTCGGGCTGCGCATGTTCTTGTAATTAGCCACCTTGACGAGTTGGTTGATGTTGGTGCCTATCTTGTTGATCTGGTAACTGAGGTTCGAAATACCATCGGGAATACGTTTTTCCTTTGTAGTCTTTCCGTTCAAAATGAGCTTTCTTAGAAAAGGGCCGACCGTTCCCCTTTTCCTAAAATCGAGGTTATAGGATTGTAGAATTGTCCTTACTTTTTCCAGTTCCGTGCCATTGAACCGGAGCGTTATCGCATGCTCCCTTTTCTTGTCTCCTAATCGTTTTCTCCCACCTTTGTTGTTAGCCATTTTTTGACTTGATTTATCGATTTTTCACTTCGTCAGAAGTAGGCGTTTTGCGGTGCGCGAAACATCACTTGCTATCCACCTACGTGGATAAATATAATACATCAAAACGAATTATAATAGTCTAATAATCAATGTTTTAAGTCGTAAAACCATATAAGACCAATAGAGACTATTTGAGACCAATCGACTAGTTTAATTGGTCCAATATGGTCTCTAAATAATTACGGAATTTGGGAAATTTTCAAAAAATTTTGTGGGTAGGGGGAGGAAAAGGCAAGCGGCCTTTCCGCCGCTTGGGTTTTTCCGCGGTGCCGAGGGGGTTCAAAAATATGGAACGGAAAGGCTCCGAATGCGAACCGGCGTAGCGGTTCGCTCGGGAAGTCTTGGAGTGGAGGATTTTTGAACTTCCGCAGGAACAAGGCCGAACAAATCGATATCCCAATTAAAAGATTTATGATGTTGTTTTGCTTTGGGATAAACACATTTTTTCAAGGCTTATCCTCTAATGAAATATTATTGGAAAACTTATGGTTTGGAGATTTTTTACCTCAGTTGTAATAGGAAGAATCTGTTTTAATTAAAAGGCTCCAACACATGTGCATCAAGATAAGCGTTGATGGAATCGTGGCCGTAAACGATATGTTTCCTTTCGGGCTGTGAAAACCTGATCTTGCCCTCGTCCCGCAATTTTTGTAAAGTGGTGGCCGATTTTATTCTCAATAACTGCATCGCTTCTTTTTTGTCTATCCATTTATCCGGAGTATCCTTTTACATTTTGGATTCAACATACTTAAACACCCTATCCAATAGCGTGTAAAAAGCTTTTTCTTCGATGCAGATAACATTCATAGGTATCAATATAGCGAATGATTTCTAGTCTTTCTAAATCTGAAAACATATGACAGTATGTGCAAAAAAATGCACTGTAATCACCCTTCTTCCGAGAATTTCTAACGAAAAAGATATGAAATCGACACAAGTCAGAAATAATCATCTGCTGGTACGGTATCACAAAATGTGATACCCTAAATCATGGCTATTGTTATCGAGCTTCCACAAAGACTTGGAATAAACCAAAAATTACTATAGATATAAAAGTAAAATCTGCCTTTTTAAGTTTCCAAAAACCAAGATAAAATGATTTGAAAAACTACTTTTATCTTGAAAAAGAAACAAGAATAATTAACCATACTAGTAAGATGTATAAATTACGGTTTCCCGTATCTGTTATTTAAAAGAAATTCTAACTTAGTTGACCTAATCAAAACCAGACCAAAAAATGAAAGTTCTATTTACCTGTTTATTCCTAGCCATGACATTTTCGCTATGTGTGACAGCACAAGATTTTGATGCCGGGTTGGAAAAAATCGCAGAAGGCATATCTAAAAAAATCGATTCCAAAGGAAAAACAAAAGTAGCCGTATGGGGTTTTTTTACTGAAAGTGGCGAAACAACGGCATTGGGTAATTACATAACGGAAGACTTTTCTGTATACCTAACCAATTCCGGTGAAAATTTTCAAGTCATTGACAGAAATCATCTGGATGTTCTTTTGCAAGAGCACCAGCTGAATGCTGAGGGATATATAGATGGTGAGACCGCAAAGGAGTTGGGCAAAATCACAGCTGTCGATGCCATTATTACAGGTACGTATACCGTATTGAATTCAGTAGTAAAAGTAAGGGCCAAAGTATTGGACACTGAGACGGCGCTACAATTCGCTGCCAATATGGGTAATTTGCCCTTGAATGAAAATATTAGTTCCTATTTAGGTATTAGCCTTAATGGTGGCAATACAACAAACAAAGGTTTTAATACATCATTAAATTCTAACGAAACCGTAAATAATCCTGATACTGTCGATTCCGAATGCAGTAAAAAAAGTACCGGAGATTTTTGTTTTAATAACTCATTGAATGAGAAGATTATACTAAGAATTCGACATTACAGGAATGCTGAAAGTAAATCTAGGGGCGACTACAAAACTATAATTTTGGATACCAAAGAAACAAAATGTGTTTATGGACTAATAAATCGTCCTTTCGATTATTACATAGCAACTTTTAAAGACTTTCAAAATGATGAAAAATTCAAAAGACGTGAAGGATATATAATAACAGAGAGTTATTCTTCATACCTAAAAGACAAAGGCGAACTAAAAGTAGAAACCTGCAAATCGAAAACTTACACTATTAAGTAAATGAGATTAGATTTTTTTGATAGCATTGGCCTTAGCCTCCTCTTGTGAAAACCCGATTCCGTTTACCAGTATTATTTTTGATAAATCTCTAATTTTACTGTCAGTCGAGGTATCGTAGGTATTAAACTGCAAATTGATTTGGCAACTTACGGTGTTAGAGGACAGCGAACTCTTTTTAAAACTATAGCGAACTTCCCCAGTAACAATATATTTCGTTTTTATTTTGCTCAATTTGGAGAAATCCCCCTGTAATAATGGGCTTTTAAAATCGAACGCTTTTGATGGTGGTGCGCTAATATCATATTTTTGGAAGAGTGTGTTTTCCAAGTGGTTCACGATTTGATGGTCAATTCCATTCGCATCATAAATAATAATGCTGATGGAATTCGGATTTATTTTCGCAATCAAATCCTCTTTTTGCTCATTACTAGCTTGATTTTTCGTCAAACCAGATGTATCCTCGGAAGGGATTTCTTTAGTAATTTCCCCAACTCCTCCTAAAGTATCTTTCTCAACTATTTCACTAGTAGCTTCCACGGACTCATTTTGATTTTTTCGAGAGGTCACAAAATCATATATTTTGAAAATAATCAAAACAACAAGGGCAGCTTTGGCTAAAGTCCCCAACCAAAATTTTACCTTGCGTTCTGTTTTTAAATTCATTCTTCGAGAATTAGTATTATATTTTATAAAAACTCGTCGATAGCATCATCGTCTGTTAGGCCTTCGTAAGTATCTAAAAAGTCTTCCAGCATTTCGGTTTTACCAATTTCATTATAGTCGATGTTCACGAAAAACAGACCAAAACTTCCAAAAAAGCGATAAATAAAATGTGAAAAAAACTTCTTCCGCTCCAACTTTGCTAACCTATTTTCCAAAAACCCTATCAATTCAGATTTCACTACAAGTTCATCCTTAATTTCATTTTTTAGTAAGTCAAAGCGCTGATTGACCTCATCTTCTATGAATTGCTTCAGCGAACACGATTCCAGCTCTTTTAAAAAATGGATGCATGCATCCGATTGTTCATTAAGATGCTCTATTTTCTCCTCCTTTTTTTCAAATATTGTGACAACTGTCTCTGCTCTAGGGACGCACTTCGTGTAATGCGTTGAGACTTCGGATGGGTTCACATCGATATCATTACTATTTCTAACAAGGTCCCGGAAAATAAAAGCTTCCCCATAATAGTACTTTGTCAGAGCATCTAAGGTTTTCTTTTTAGGGATATGATACGTTTGTTTTGGTTTTAAACCTTCCCTCAGAATCTTTCTAAAAGTAAGTGCGCGACTTAGGGAATGCCAACTTGTTTCGATGCCCTTCTCCCTGCATTCTTGCAGTAGTGTACTGACGGCCAAATCATTATTGCTGTCTTCTATTCCGTCGACTAGAAAAATAAAATGGGGCAGTAGTTCTTCGGTAAGCTTGACAATAATCATGGCTTCAAAAATAAACAAAAAACCAAACGGAATTTTCACATAATACTTTCGTCATAACGGTCATGACGGTCATGACACGCTATTTTTCGCCATTAACCTCAAATTGCGGTGTAATTGATTTGTAAGACGTTACAGAACAATTAGTTATAAAAGAGAGGCCTCTCATTTTAAAGGAATTAATAACCATTAAATCTAGAAAAATGAGAAATTTAGTAAAAGTATTGGTAGTAGTGTTTTTGGTAGGACAAGGATTAACCTCATGCAGCAAGGCAGAAACGATTGCCGAGGAAGATCAACTTTATGAGATTCTAGCAACGGAAGGTGACGACGGAGAAGTGGAAGGAGGAAGGGGAGGGCAGTAAGCTCCCAAACAAGAAAAAAGAGGCTACATCGATTTGGTGTGGCCTCTTTTTACATATTTTTATACCAAAACCAATTTGATCAGATTTTATAAACTATCTCTTATTCTGTTCTTTTTCTCAATCTTTTCAGCTTGTGAAGACGTTAATAGTCCGAAACAAACTGCAAAGCAGATTGTCGTTTCGTCTCTTTTAAAGGCAGGCAATAACAAAACCAAAAGTCTAAATACCCGATTAGTCCTTTTGGATAGCGCACTAAATCTAACCAAACGCGCTCCGATTGATTCACTCTTTTTGAAAATCTTGTTAGCCAAAAGCAATGTACATTACGATCTAGACAATATTGATAGTATACAATGGTATGATGCTTATTTGTTGAAAAGCGCACAAAAAATATCCAATAATAAATATGCAGGAATTGCAAGTAGAAACTTAGCCCTCAACTTTAAAAAAATGGCCAAGTTAGATAGTGCTTACTCTTATTTTAATAATTCCAAAACCTTTTTTCAAAACATTAAAGATAGCAGTAATGTAGGTTCTGCCCTATTAAGCATGGGCCTAATTCAAAAGAATAAAGGCGATTATTTTGGTGCCAAAGAGAGTTTAACAGAGGCGGAGGCCTACTTCAAAAAGAAAGTAGATTTTAAACTAATCTCGTCTACTTACAATGAGCTGGCCACCAATAATAGAAAATTACAAAATTATGATGATGCTGTTTCTTACTATCAGAAAGCTATAAACTCTTCAAAGTCGCCATCAGATATTCTCATTTATAAAAACAACTTAGCTACAGCATACCTGGATATTCATGAACATGAGAAAGCGTTACAGATACTTTCGAAAATTTCGTTGGATTCAGTATTAAAAAATCGAGATATTCAAAGAGCTCGAATACTTGACAATCTGGCGTACGCCAAATGGATTTCAGGTAAAAATATAGATCAAAATGAGTTTTTACAACCCCTGCTCACAAGAAAAAACAAAAATGACAAGAGAGGGCAAATAGCTAGCTATACCCATTTGGGTGAGTACTTTCTAAAAACTAGCTCAAAAAAAGCGGAACGATATTTAGATACCGTAATACAGATTTCAAAACAATTGAAAATTCCTAAAGCGGAGCAAGATGCATTGAAGTTTTTGATGGACTTGCAACCAAACGATGCTAAGATTAGAAATCGCTACATTCTCTTGCAAGACAGTCTTTATCAAGTGGGTCTAAAGGTAAAGACCCAATTTGCCAAAATGAAATATGATGATGAGCAGAAACAACTTTCTATACTTAAACTAGAGGCTGAGAGAGAGCGGAAAAATACAGAGTTGGCAAATCAACGGACGCAAAAAACGCTATGGCTATCCCTGAGTGGATTTCTAGTCTTAGGAGGTATTTCAGCATTTTACGGTTTGCGGCAAAGGCACAGAAAAGAAAAATTACAGGAGGTTTACGAAACCGAAAAACGAATTTCTAAAAAAGTTTACGATGAATTGGCTAATGACATTTATGGTGTTATGACCCGTATGGAACATTCTAAAACTTTTCAAAAGGAAAATACATTGGATAGCTTAGAGGATATCTATAAAAGAACTAGGGATATTTCCCATGAAACCGGAAGTATCGATACCCAAAACTTTCAGGATGAATTGAAAAAACTATTATCTCAATTTAGAAACGATGATACAACAATTGCCGTGAAAGGTTTAAGTACTATTAAATGGGGTGGCATATCAAACGAAAAGAAGATAACGTTATACCGAGTATTAAACGAGCTTTTTGTCAATATGAAAAAACATAGCGAGGCAACGTTGGTATCCGTTGCTTTTGAAAACTCGAAAAAAGCACTAAAAATCGATTACAGTGATAATGGGAAAGGCGTAAAAAAGTCCTTTCAAAAAGGTGCTGGACTTTCGAATACGGAAAACCGTATAAAAAATATTGATGGAACATTTAGTTTTGAATCCGAACTAGGTAAAGGAGTTAGAATCAAATGTGCCTTTCCCATATAGCCGCCGAAAATGTTTCAAAAAGTATTGGTCGTGGAAGACTTGGATAGTATTGGTTTTGGTATCGCCCAAATGCTCAAACAAGAAACATCCATAAAGGAAGTACAGCAATCGCTTTATTGCGACGATGCACACTTAAAATTTCTTAGAGCGCAAAAAGACAATGCACCCTTTGATTTAGTAATTACCGACCTTTCTTTTAAAACGGACCATCGAGAAAGTAAAATTAACTCTGGTGATGAATTGGTGAAAACTTTGAAATCAAAGCAACCTCATTTAAAAGCCATAGTATATTCGGTAGAAGATCGTTCTGCTAGAGTTAAATCACTATTTATCAATCATAAAATAGATGGGTATGTGGTTAAAGGGCGTCAAGGCCTAAAATATCTAATAGAAGCGATAAAGACGATTTCAAAAAACCAAACTTACATTTCTCCAGATCTCTCCGGTTTTATGAACCGAAAAGAAGTCTTTGAAATCGAAGACTATGATATTGAGCTTTTAAAACAACTCGCTAACGGTCTCAATCAAAAGGAAATTTCAGAACTCTTCAAGAGAAAAAGAATTCAACCTAGTGGTATTAGTTCCATAGAAAAACGACTTAACGTTTTAAAATTGGAACTCAATGCTAAAAACGTTATCCAACTAGTAGCCATGAGCAAGGACCTTGGATGGGTCTAACAATGTATTTTATCCTTCTTTTTAAACGTTTTAACAAATTTTACAGCTTAATCAGGCTCTTTACGGAAACCCGTAAGGAATAGTGTTACGTAGGGTTTAAGTTTGTTTTTAAACCAAACTTTAAAATACTCGAAAAATGAAATCATTCAAATTAAAATATACCCTTTACGGCAGGTCCTTTTGTATATCGTATTTAACAAATGGAAACAAATTTTCTTCAATTTTTTTTTCTTGGCTTTACTTATTTCTTGTAATGAAGTAAAACCACAAAAACCTTCATCTTATTCCGTACCTAAAGGTTATAAAGAGATTAAAAAATTTGGTGTTGAACTTACTAAGGAAAATCTTAGAACAATGTTCTTAGGGGCAATCAATTTCTGTTCAGAAGTTGATTATTCTAAATTTTTAGATAACCCAAGGTCTCTAGACGAATACAAAAATGGGGGCAATTGCTGTACAAGTGCAGTAAGAACACCTTATATCAATTTAGCTGAATATTATGTGTTTGCTATGGAAGGTGATCCCAGTATTTGGAAAAATAAAGACAACCCTTTTAAGCTAAAAGAAGTTCGTAAACAATGGGAAGGGAGAATAGAAAAAGCAAAATCAAAATCAAAAAATTATGACCCGAATGCACTTACTTATTTAGGCTTAAATAGAGCTACAGTTAGCACCTATGATATGACCACCGAAGAATTAAAATTTATAGCAACATCAGCTTCTATTGGCTTTGGTGGAATACAAGGTGATTGGCATGGAGACCTTAATTTTCGTTACCCAAATGGCAAAACTCAATATATCGGAAGTCTTCATTTGGCGTCGGAAAAAGCCGAAAAGCTATTTCAATATTTTGAGGATAATAATCCGCGCCCAACTTTACCACCGAGCAAACAGCTAAATACTATCATAACTTATGCTTTGGAAAATCCTGAACATAATGATCGGCTTAGCCAATTTATAGTTCGAGTGAACAAAGTCGAATTTTTTTATCCAAATGGTTGGAATAAGAAGATTGGTGAAGTCACTTTTTAATTATAAAAAACATTAGAACCTAACAAATGAAAAAAAATAATCAGAATCCTAGGGTTTTCCCTGCCGAAGTGCGAATAGTTTTTATGATTTTACTTTCTCTAATTATTTTCCCCGAAGTATCCGCACAAAAAAAGAAAAAAACTAACATTTTAAAAGAGCTTTTCGGAGTAAGTGTAAATGAAACATCTGATAAGTTTGAGGACACCAGAACTTATCAAATGAACGGGAATAGAGTTTATTGCGATTTATCGGGTGTGAATGCGTTAGGCAACCTGATCTTTGGAACAGACGCCCCTACTTTCAAGACCTTTTTGGATTTAGAAAAACATATTTTGAAAGACGGTAGTTATGAGTTGTCCATACTTTTCAAGGTAGATGTTCAAAACGAACAATTCGCAAAGGTAAAGGAGGGGGAATCACTAGTCTTCTTATTGGACGATGGTCGTCTCGAATTAAGTACTCAAGGTTCTTTTAATTCTGATTTTGATATTGAAATGAGTGGGGTAAGTTCTGAGACAAATGCAAGGTACGCAATCTCAAAAAGTCAGTTAGAAAGAATCAACACCTCAAAAGATGTGGAGTTCAGGATTATTTTGGATTCATATAGATCAGGTGCTGCGGAGGAAAGAGATAAAAATGAACAACACCTTGATGGAAGCTTTACCAAAAAGAACAAAAAAGTGTGGAACGAGTTTTACACAGACTATATAAGTAATGACATTGAAACAAAAACTAATTGAAAAATGAAAAAAGCAATCCAAGCCATAACCTTATTATTTGCTTTACTCTTAAACAGTTGTGGAGACTCAATCTCAAGCGATGCCCAAAAAGTGGCATATCTTCAATGCAAAGTAAAAGAACTGCAACTGAAAGCAATGTCAGGAGATACCGAAAGCCAAGAAGATCTTCAAGAATATATGGCGGAAGCAGCAGACCTGATGAAGCAGATGAATGCTAAGTATAATTCTTTCGAGGAAAAAAAGAATTTTTCAGAGGCTCTTTTAAACGCCAAAGCGAACTGTAATTAAAATTTTATAGTATGGACCAACCTATCGCCGAAGAACTAAAAATTATAAATTGGGGTAAAACGCTTTTAAGGGTTTTAGAATTGTTAATCATAAAGCCTTTTACCCTTCCACTTAAAATATACATAAATGCAATAAAAAACCTCTCCAACGCCAAATCCCAAAACGGAGAAGTAAGCAAATTATCTGATGAGTTTCCTTTGTATGTATGGCTTATCAGCATTTTTGACGCACTGATTTTCCTAGCCTACCCAATTGGAATCTTATTGGCAATAAGGGGTGGTAGTAGCTATTTTGGAGGATTTGGTCTTTTTGCCGGTATTTTGATAGCTACCTATTTTTCTCCATTATACCTTAGTTTGATTAGAGAATTTGCTCAGATAGCTCTTAAAATTTTATTGTATTTGAAAATCATATCGAAAAGCTGATAAAAATTCTGTCGTACATGATGTCAAAAATTAGTTCAAAATACATAAAGATAAACGATAATTTATTTGAGATAAATGCTCTTGAAAAAGATGCAATAATTATTGAAAGACACTTTTCAAAGCATACTAAGCTGGATTTGGAAATTCAAAATCTTGAAATACCCAAAAAACCAATCTGGTTGAGAATAATTGTTCGTTCATTAAGGTACTATCAAAGAAAAATCTCGCCGAAACTGGGAAATCGATGTGTATTTGACCCCAGCTGTTCTCGGTATTCAGAACTCGCTTACAGAGAAAAAGGTTTTTTTAAAGGAAGTCTCCTCACCATTAACAGATTATCACGTTGCAGACCAAGCAACGGAGGAAAAGATATATTAAACTAAATCATAAAAAATGCAATACAAAATCGAACAAATTGGAAGTCAATTTTCAAACAAGGCCATTGGCAGCCTTGAAAACAGATTTAATAAATACGCTGAGCAAGGGTATAAATTTCACTCAGTATTTCAGATTCAAAAACCTGGTTGTTTGGGTATCGGCACACCCTCTATCACCTATTTGGCCATCTATACGAAAGAATGAAAACCGTAATGCCGAAACATATCTCGGTGATAATGATATTTGTTCTATCCTTTTTTTACTTGCTTAAAAAGCGATTTTGCAAGCCCTCAAGATCCTTTTTCTGCGAAAGAAACCTCTGTAAATTTATTGTATGAATCATAGATTAGGTCTTAAATACCTATAGCCACATAAACAAAGTGCCCTATCATGAAAACTATCTCGCTCTCTTTCAAATATTTGCTCTTAATCATCGTTACTTCACTTCTAAACTCTTGTACTGTTGATGATGTTGGAGAAGATACCGATGGACCAACACAAGCAGGATTCCCCGAAGTAACTACAAGAACAGTAGCTACATCAGATCAAGGGACAAGTGTTGAAGCCGGTGGAACTATTTTAAATACAGGTGGTAGCGGAATAATAGCAAGAGGTGTCTGTTGGAGCGCGCAACCCAACCCTAGCATTGATGATGATGCAACAAAGGATGGGACAGGAGAAGGTGATTTTGTAAGCTCTGTCACAGGTCTTGAGCCAAATACCAGATATTATTTAAGAGCTTACGCTACCAATAAGAATGGTACCAGTTACGGTGGAGAGGTCGATTTTTTTACCGCAAAGATATATCGGGGCAACGTTGTTTTATCATCCCAAGAAGAGGTAGACAGCTTTGGAGCAGAGAAATATTTAACCATTATAGGAGATGTATTTATTGGAAAAGAAGGGGGTAGTAATATTTCTAGTCTGGCAGCTTTAAGCAACCTAAACCAAATAAGAGGTGATTTTAGCATTGGTGCTCGTAATGCAGGGAATCCTCTTTTGACAAATTTGGATGGGCTGGAATACCTCGCATTAATTGACACCTATTTACTAAATGATTTTATCCCTAAGGACTTAATCATATCATACAATGAAAATTTAGAAAATATTGATGCCTTAAATGGACTAGGTTACTTCAATGGAGATTTAAGAATTAATAGTAATGATAAGTTAAATAACCTTGACGGTTTATCCAGATTAACAAGCGTAAGAAGAATAAGTATCAGTGGTAATGATGCCTTGGAAAATATTGATGGCATGGAAAACATTAATAAAGCTGATTTTATTCTAATTGGCGATAACCCAAAGCTCACTAATTTAAATGGACTTAGAAATTTACCAGATGTTATTCAAGATATTTCAATTTTAAGAAATGAATCGCTTTCAGATATTTCTGCCCTCTCAAAAACTACACGAATAAAATATAATTTGATTATTACGGAATGTCCAGCAATAAATAGTCTTGATGCCTTTAATAAAATAACGACAATAGGGGCGAGACTAGTCTTAATCGAGCTAAACATAGCAGATTTAGATAGTTTTCAACTATTGGAATCACTGGGAAATGAAGTTGCAGAACCTGAAGCTGGTTATGGGGCTTACCTTTCCATGACTCTTACCCTAAGAGACAACAGAAATTTAACAGATTTTTGTGGTCTGAAAAATCTATTGGAAACAGATTTCGCCAAAATAATTGATATTAAACGGAATGCGTACAATCCCAGTAGAGAAGACATTGTTGTGGACAATTGTAAAAGTATATAAAATAACGTGAGTTCGACTTAAGAAATTCGGGATTAAACTTTATAGGTTTTTTGTGGCTTCTACCATGAAATATGATTACCCCCTCTATTTCTTCTTATCCAGCGTATTCTTTCCAACATTATACGCATAGGTAGCACAAGGCACGTATTGCAAGGTTACGCCTTGAAACTCCTTCTGGGTTTTGACATCAATTGTTGTAACCAATGCAGAAGTTAATTTATTCGAGTTACAGAAATCAATAAGGCTTTTTAACTCGCTAGGTTTTTCTTCATATCTATTGCTCCATTTTATTTCCAAAGCCCAAATCGGTTGTAATGTGCCCTCATCAATTCCCACCATGTCCACCTCTCCTTTTCCCCAACGGGCATAATACGGATTAAACCAATCACGGTGCATCCATTGTGAGTAAATTGCTGTTTCCACCAAGTCGCCCATGCGTTTTTCATTTGTAATCGCCAATGGTGTAAATAGCGCGGCGTATAAGGATGGGTTTGAGAGGTACATTTTAAACTTTACTTCTCTTTTGAAGCGTTTGCCGCTCTGATCTACTCTACTGATTTTTTTGACTAAAAAAGCGGACTCTAAATATTCAATATAGGTTTTTATCAGGTGCTTCTTTACACCTGAAGTTCTACTCAACTCTTCATATTCGAACTCATGGGCAGTATTAAAACAAATGGTAGTGAACAGCCTATTCAATTCCTGCACATCTTTAATACCATATAAACTGGGTAAATCACGCAATAATACCTTATCTACAATGTCCTGTTTTATATAGCGTCCGGGATTCTTTTGCATTTGAGGTGAGAAAATGATTTCAGGATACCCTCCAAAATTGATATACTTCACAAAGTGCTCGTTCAACAATTGAGAATTTACAGTATCATAAAAATGCTGTTCCTTCCCTTTCCACAGCAGATTACTTTCGACCATTAGGTGCTGTAGGTTGTTTATGTGTATGTATTCGTAGAAAGTAAGGGGTGGCAATAAAAAGTCCGTAAAACGCCCTGCACCGCTTTCGTTGCTTTTAAACTTTAAGGCAGCAGCGGCACTTCCGGATACTATAAATTTTGTGCCACGATAACTGTCCACCAATGTTTTTAGATGAATTTCCCAATCTTTCAAATACTGTATCTCATCAAAAAATACGAAACAGTCTTTAGGGTTTTGGTTCCCTATGGCTTCCAAAGCATACTTGAAAAGCTCTTCCAAAGCGATATTCGTATATATTGGATTTTCAACCGTAATGAAAATAATTTTTTGGGCGGGCACACCTTCATCTATTAGCTCTTGAATGGTATGGTGCAACATCACGGTTTTCCCGACCCTTCTTGGCCCCATAAGCACAACGGCCCTGTTTATTGTACGGTCAAACACCATAGGTTTGAAAATATCAAAGTACAAACGGCGTTGCATAGCATTATAATCTTCTTCAATACCATTGTTGCGCCACCAGTAATTTTCAAACTGAATACGTTCTAAAACCTGTGATTTAGAAATTTTTTCAATCATTATTTCCTTATTTCATTTAAATATAATTAAATAAGCCATATTTTATGTCTTATTTGTAATAAAAAATATGATATAAGAAAAATATTCTATATTTTTTTGCTTATTCTACAAGGTATTTTGCTAGATTTTCCTTCATAGAAAAATTTTAGACTACTAATCCAAAGGACAAGAAAGTTCATCAAATTCAAGTTGACTCTCAAGTACTATTCCTGATTTTTTTACAACGCTTATGTTTAAACCTTTGCGCCCTACAATGATGGCAAAAATCTTATTCGAGTTAAGTTGACTCCTCTTTATTTGGTCTAGTATGGATTTCCTGTCTAAAGTAGAAGGCGTTGGAATATCTTCCGGGTGCGTATGCCATTCCCCAAGATAGATGCTTTTCCCTTTACTCTTTTTAAAAAGAATGGTCAAAAAGCGTTGATGTAGTGCACTGACGCGCCAAAAACTATATCTACTGCGCTTGTCCTCAACATTGGGTACTGTAGCATCGATGACCGTGAAATTGTTTTCATCTATACAGTATCCTAACATTATGCCTCCTGCTTCCTCCTTGGAATTGTTATCTTGGATATAGGCTTGCATCTTATAGAAAGCTTCCGGCGAAATTTTAAGATTGGTATCTCCAAGGACTACTGTTATCATATATTATTTTTTATCAGGGTATATGAGGTTTGTTCCATTCCAAAATCGGACAACACCAACCCCTTGCCAACTACGAAATCCTTATCGCCTACCCAAGTATATACTTCCGATTTAGGGATTCCATCAAGAACCGCTTCCTTAATTACAGGAAATACTCTGGCGAGAAACTGGGTAAGATAAGTGGCCGAATATGGGAAGTATCCTGACTGGCAACTTCCTTCAATAAGATACACTGCATCCAAAGCCGTATTTTTATTTGAGATCATGGCATACTTGAAATTCTTCACTAGGTTCCCAGCGGCAATAGCATCTCTGGGTTTTATCAACAATAGCTGGCCGGAAGCCAAATAAGGCTCGACCCAAATCAAAATTACCGGTTTTGTCAATGTTCCAGTTTCCAATTTGTTTAGTATAAATTCCTCGACCATGGTTTTTCCAACAGCCACGATATGGACATCGTAAGAATTGATGAAATCGGGTTCCTTTTCTATAAGAGATGTTATAGACTCATGGCGTTTGTCAACCTTGTTCATTGGATTATGATCCAACAAAAAACTGGCAAGCGCCTCTGCTTTATGCTTATCTATATCACTGAACCCCAACAAATTTCTCTTTATGTTTTCAGCACCCAATTTTTGAGGGTCAATAAGGCCGAATCTATGGATGGGCAGGTTCTTAAGAAAATAGACCAAGTTAGACCCAACACTTCCCAAACCTGTACACAAAACACTAGATTCCTTCTCAACAATCCCAGCGGCTCTTTTTGAGAGCCTTTCTGTACTTAAGTTGTCAAAAGTTAAACGTCGAACATGTTTTGCCCTTCCTATTCCAGAAGATGACACAATCTCAAAGTTGGAAGGTTTTTTTCGTGGCCCTCCTTTTTTTCTTGGTAGTATTTGAACCTCCTCATAGTTCCATCCATAAAACTCAATGTTCTCTACTGAACGATTCCGAAAAATTACCAGTATCTCGCCTAATGATTTGGTTTTACACAACTGTTTGAACTTCTTAAGACTCGCAATGTCTCCCTGTATAAAAACGAGCGATTCCTCGTAGGTCATTTGAAAAGGCGGCTCTTCTTTTGTAAACTCGATTTCAATTACTGCGATTTCCTTTAAACTGCACCCGTAGGATTTCGCATATTCCTCGATTTTTTTAAGTTCTTCATTATCCGTGTAGAGGAAGTAATGGTATCTTGCCAAGGGCTGACCTTGAAAGGCGATGGCCTTTATTTCTTTGGTAACATCCGAAATCGAATGCATGCCGATAAGGTATATCTGATCTTTATTGGAGTATTTCAAATCCCAATAGGCCTTGAACTCCTTTTTAAATTCCGTTAGTTTGTAGCTCTTGCACTCCCCTTGCTTGATGAGTCTTTTACCCCTATGTACAATGAATTCAAGAAAGTCAGGAAGGTTTTCCTTTGGAATACGGGTATTCAAGCCATCATCAAAAATACAAATGGAATAGTCCTCATTAACATGGGGAATGTATTTGATTGCATCGTATATTTCTTTTTTAATGTAAAGCTTGGGAAGTTTGTACGGGAACTCTAACGGTAGATTCAAATACAGCGTCAATTCCATAAAATCGCCACCAAAAGTAATCTCCGAAGTAATCTCCCATACCTCGCTATTTTTAGAAAATGGATACCCTAGAGCTTCATATTCTGCAACGTCGACGATACGACATTCTTCTGTTTTGCACAGATGCTCAAAAAGGTCTTTTAATCCTAACACTAAGCTGATTTATTATCCCTTATTACATCTGGCATCACAAAGGATTTCGCCAATTGCTCATCGTCCTCCACAACATTGGAACATGGGAAACGACTACCTAAATGCCGTTGCCATTTGGCACATGCATCTTTTTTACTCTTTATTTCAAGGGCTTGTTTCCCAGAACTGATGAACCCGTCTAAGCTGTCCAAAAAACTCTTCTTTCGCGACTCGGAAGAATATTTTTCCATCAAATTTTCAGTTGTATCTACTGTAGGCCTGTAGCAACTGTAGGAAGCGGACCAAAACCTAGTGTCATCTAGGGCTTCTTGAATATTCTCCAAAGTCTTCAATAAGGCTTCATCATCCCTATCCATTGGACTGTAATGCTCCACCGCTAGAATCGTAAAAACCATTCCGCTGGGCAATTTCAAATATGATTTGTTATCTGTCCATGCCTTTAAATACCTGACAATACGTTTCAACTGATTTTTGCCACTTGCCTCGTCATCGAACCATTTTCTGAAAGCATAGGGGTCACTCTGAATCCATCCTTTACTTTTGTGGGCAAGTTCTGGTATATCTTTGGAATCAAAGAAGTATTCATCAGCGGTATCCGTTGTCTTGTAATAAATAGGTAAATCTACATGGTACTGTTTGGCATACTGCACCCTTACACAAGTATTTTTGTCTATTGTATCCTGGCTGGTCCTGTCCTTTACGGCCTCATATATCCAGTTGTGCGCTGTCTGCGGCGTAGGCCTATCTTCCTCTTTCCCAAATATATATACCCCATCGTCAACGTCATACTCCCCACTTAAAGGTAAAATACCCGTATTAGTGGAAAACGAACCTTGGCCTTTATACTTTACGGTATGTTTATCCCTTTTTTCTCTAAAATATTTGGTGATATCGTCCCTAACAGAATTTCTAGATGTTCTTAGTTCAGCTTTTTTCTGAGGACTCAGGTAGATAATATCATTGAATTCAATAAAGGTGTCGTGTAAATTTGCCATGTAATGTTATTTCGTTTTGTATGTTTTTTGTGTTTCAAAAAACTGTTTTACTTCTTCTTTTTTTCGCCAAATAACCCCCATATCATTGCCTTTTCCTTTTAAAAGGTCAATAGACTGTTTAGTGGCCTTGTCCAATTTGACCATTCCCTGTTGCTCCGGTGATAAAATCTCACTTGGCACTCGTACGTGTTTTACTGGGATTGCATTGATTTCATGAACCTTGGACATGAAATAATCAATAAACTTCGCTTGCCCCGTTAACATTGCATCAAATAGCTCATCTCGCCAATGAATAAAGGAACGACCCTTGGCCAAGCCTGTATTTTTACCTGCGGAATTGGTCAGGCTACTAATAGAAAGAATTTGAACTTCATCATATTCTTTGTCCTCTCCTACAAAATATGTTAATGCCTCTATAAAACCGACAATACTTGGGTTATTGGCGTATATACCCCCGTCGATAAATTGCTTATTGTCATAAGCTTTAATTTCCGCCAATGGAAAGTACGTCGGTGCCGCAGACGTGGCAAGGGCTACGTCTACATAATTTGTGTTGTTATCACGGCTTAAATTGCCTTCCTTGTGGTCATACTTAAAAATAAAGGGCCTAGCATCAGTCAATGAATAACTTGGGATGCAAAGCAAACAATTACTATCCCCTATCTTATGTGATTTAAAAGTAGTTTCCAGGGCATCACGTAATGCTTCGTCACCATATTTCCCTTTAAAAAAAGTTTGTTTCAGTATCCCTATAGCCTTGGATTGGGCAGGAAAAATTAACCTGCCTTTTTCTTCATAAAGACTGGAAACCTGAGAAGCCTTTAATTTTAGGGACAGTGCCAAGGCCAATATTCCCCCAGTAGAGGTGCCGCATATCATGTCAAAATAATCTACTAGATTACACTGAAATTCCTCCTCAAAATGTTCCAGTATTTTTGAACTGTAAAGACCTTTGATGCCTCCGCCGTCTATGGAGAGTATCTTAAATGGTTTTTTCATAATCACTTGGTTCTGTTGGCAGTACTTCAAACACCATGCCCTGCTATCTCATTTCGTTTTAAGCCAAAATATTTTTCAGATAATGACAATTTGTCCTATTTATACTACATTATTGTCATTATCGGTTTGCGGATCAGTGAATTCAGTATACCCCGCGTATTATTAAGAAAAGCACACAGTGGAAGCGAAGGTTTGAAATAAAGGTATTGTTCTTTGCAATGCAAGATGAGGTAATTATTGCTGCATATACTGCCCAAACGAAAACTTAGAAGTCTGTTTCAATAAGGTCAATCCCTCTTTGGTAGTCTTGCCAGAAAGCTGTCGTCACCATATACCTATAATATTTGAGAAGAAAAATGAACTAAATATTGCGTGCAATCTGCGTGCAACCCAAAAATAAAAAAGCTTCCAATTTCTTGGAAGCCTTTTATTTACTTGCGGTCTGGACGGGACTCGAACCCGCGACCCCCTGCGTGACAGGCAGGTATTCTAACCAACTGAACTACCAGACCGTGGCGTTTAGCGTGTGCAAATATATGTTGTTTATTCAATTGCACAAACATTTTCTTTTAAAATATCACTATCGTTAGAGAAATTTATTTCGCTCTGTTAGAAATGTATTAAGAATCGTTGAGAAATCCCCTTTGATATCAATATCTATGTAATTGATTCTATACTGAGCACATTTGAGTTTTATGTCTTCTATATACTTGTTTAGGCCTTTTGTGTAGGCCTCTTTAATGTTGTCGGCGTACAAATCCAAATGCTCACCAGTCTCTATATCTACATACCGCTTTGGCGTATTGTCAAAGTTAAAGTTGACCTCGTGTTCTTTGTCGAGTAGATGAAAAAGGACCACTTCATGTTTGTTATACTTTAAATGCCGTAGGGCATCGAATAGTTCGTCGTCCGATTTTTGGGTCTGGAACATATCCGTAAAAAGAAAGATAAGGCTACGTCTTTTTATTTTTTCTGCTATCTGATGCAAATACGTATAAGTCGCAGTGTCTGTTGTTGGCTGCGTATCTAAGCTTACTTCGTTGAGTTTAGCCAATAACATTTGAAAATGGCGTTCGCTACCTTTTTCAGGAGCATAGTAATTATATGCATCCGAGTAGATGCTAAGTCCTACTGCGTCGCGTTGTTTTTTTAACACGTTCATGAGGGCCGCAATTGCTAATACCCCAAAACTTATCTTGTTTAAACTGTCCAGTCCTAGTTCCTTTACCTTAGGGTAGTACATAGAAGCAGAATTATCCAAAATCATGTGGCATCTAAGATTGGTTTCCTCTTCGTAGCGTTTGGTGTAGAGTTTATCTGTTTTGGCGAATAACTTCCAATCTATGTGTTTTGTGCTTTCTCCATTGTTGTAGATTTTATGTTCTGCAAATTCGGCCGAAAAGCCATGGAAAGGACTTTTATGTATCCCACTTATAAACCCCTCTACCACCTGATAGGCCAAGAGTTCCAAGTTCTGAAAAAGAGATGCCTTGTTTAATTCTGACTGTAACTTCATGGTAACAAGATAGTAATTATTGTACTAGCGAACGGAGCTCGGGTTTCCGAATTACGGAGCTGTAGTAAAGATTTGAAAATAAAAAATCCCATCTTAAAAGACGGGATTTGAACTGTTGATTATTCTTTAAAAGTACCTAATGATTACTACTTTTGGGAGCTATAAGCAGGGGTCTACAATAGTGCATCTATTGCATCTGTATATGTTTTCTTAGGTGAAACACCTACTTGTCTACTTACAATCTCACCACCTTTGAAGACCAATACAGTAGGAATGTTACGTACACCATATTTAGCGGCAAATTCTTGGTTAGCATCTACATCAACCTTGCCCACTACAGCTTTACCTTCGTATTCCGTACTAACTTCGTCAATAATTGGCCCCACCATTCTACAAGGGCCACACCAAGCTGCCCAGAAATCTACTACTACAGGTTTGTCACTTTTTAAAACTACCTCGTCAAAAGTAGCGTCTGTTATCTCTAATGCCATTTTGTTTATCTTTTATTGATTACACAAAGTTAGTCAATTAATTTAGTTGTTCCTTACTGCCATTATATATGTTTTGGTTATCGGGGTATTGAGCGAGCTTATATAGTTTGGTGATTACGGAAACATCCTGGAGTTAAAAATCTGAACTAAAATTGCGGCAACGTTAAAAAAGGAGATAAACCTTAGCTGATTATCTCCTTTTATCTAATGACTTTAACTTTTAGTAGTTGTATTAGGAGTCTAATTTAAAAAATTGACTTTACCACTTTCCATATCATAAACCGCTCCTACAATTTTTAGTTTCCCTTCGGCTTCTAGGGAGGTCATAGTTGGCGATTTGGACCTAATATCGGCTACGGTTTTAAGTACATTGTTAGCAATTACCTTATTGGCGAAATGCGTATTCTTGGAACTAACTTCCTCTCCATCCTCCGCTACTACCACAGGTTTAATTTCATCCAAAAGGTTCTGTAGGGAACTCATTCCCATACCTCCCGCATCTGTGGCATCAATCGCATGGTGTACAGCGCCACATGCCGAGTGCCCCATAACTACAATTACCTTAGAACCTGCCACGGCACTTGCAAACTCCATGGAGCCTACGATATCGGCATTCTCAATATTACCGGCTACTCTAGCGACAAAAATGTCACCGATTCCTAGATCAAAAACATCTTCTACGGGAACTCTGCTGTCTACACACGATAATACTAGTGCTTTTGGATATTGTCCGATCATTGCCATTCTGCGCTGTGCGGAGTGATCTCTGGTCGTAAGATTGTTCACTGCAAAATTCTCGTTACCTTTTTTTAATCTTCCAATAATTTCGTCAGGTGACATATCTGCCTGCTCTGCTGCCGTCATAATACTTTTTACAGGTTCCTCCTGAATCGTTGCTACCTCTTTTTGCGCTTCTTTGGAAACGTCGGTTCTGTAGGTGTCTTTGCATGATAATCCAATAAGGGCTACCATCACTACTGCTATTGCTAATTGTCTCTTTTTCATAATTTGTATTTTAAAATTAGTACTTCTATCAATCTTATCTTTGTTTCATAAACTGTGATGTACACTAAATTGCAGTTGGCCTTTTCCCCAGTTATCTGTTTTTTGGTTCATCCACCCTAATTGAACACGTACCTTGGAAGTGAGTACATAACCAAGCCCCAAATAGGTCCTGTTACGGTCAAAAAGTTCTGTGGTTCTGCCGTCTCCTATTTCTGTTTGGCCGTTGATGAAAAGTTCATTATACAAGGCGAGGTATATAGCGTCTTTTTCCAATTCGGTCTTGTTGAACGGAACATTGAAGAAGAGCATGTACCGGTAGCGGGTCCTAAAGTCCTGATTTTCTACAAACCGTTGTTCGTATCTAAACCGGTGGGTCAAGAAGTAACGACTGCCCAATTTTTGGGGAATTAAGGCTTCTTGATAGATTCTGTTTTCTCCTGTTGTGTCACTTATTTCTCCGGGCACTCCTGTGGTGATATTGGCATATCCTAACGTGAAAATAACGTTCGCTTCGTTGGGTCTAAAGGTAAGTCCGCTTCTAAGTAGCAATTGCTCCATATCTCCTAAGCCAGTCCAGTCCCGATACTGGAAATCGCCCTGGATTCCCCATTGACTATCCTTGAACTGCTTATTGTAAAAATACATGTACCATGCTCCTGTTTGTGATTCATCTACCTGTGAGGCTGCCTTGTTGCTAACAAAGAGTACAATTAAAACGAGTAAGAGTTGTTTCATTACTGATTTATTTTGGTCAAATATAAATAATTAGCATTACTATGTTAAAAGATTGTGATACAATTAACTTACAGTAGTAACACTTTCAAATTGAATAGAATTGACTTAAGCATAAACGGAGTGCTGTAAAAACTAAAGGTACAAGTACTAGCGTTCACTTTGAAAAGAAGTTTCGCTATGTGCTAGTATTCAGTAGAGTAGGAAATATTAGTATTTAAAAGGCAAGTGATTTTTAATTGTAAATCGATTTGATGTCGGTTTGAAGGAAATTGTTATTTAAGGTCGTAAAGACATATGAATTATTTGAAGGCAAAAGGACCTTTTCTAAATACTTCGGAACAATTTTCACTAGAGAAAAAGGTACTATACATCACTTGAAGTAGCGTTGTTTTTTCTGCCAATAATTTTCAGTTGTGGTAAAACCCTCAAAGAGGTTTTGTGTCAAGAACCCTTTGTATGTATTGCTTTGCTTGTAAAATCAACCCTAGTGATTACTGATTTTACCCCATATTCAAAATGTTGTAAATCAACTATTAAAAAGTTCAACCCTTAATTCAACTTAAAATGCACCTGCTGTTTTTCAAGTTCCTGTAATAATTCACTACTTATTTGCACTTTTTGTTTTCGACTAGAAAGGTTCACTTTAATTTCTTCCTGCATCTCATAGACTACAAAGTTGATGGAATGATCCCCCTTATGAAGGGTTAAGGTGTCCTTAAGTTCGTAGATTCCTTCTTCTTTTAAATCATCGATGTTGAGCTTGATAGTAAGTTTTCTCGCATAGGTTTCCATTACTTCTTGGAGCAATAGAAAACCATTGAATTGCATTCTTGGATCTCCTTTTTTGCCGGTATCGCGGTTCACCCATCCTTCGCGGATAAATATTTTCGCATACACAAAGGAATTGATCATTAGAAAATGTCTAAACTTGAGATATTCCTCTCCAAAAATTCTGAATTCGAAGGAATCTGTATAATCTTCCATCGTAAAGGCAGCCCAACCTTTTCCGTTTTTGGATATTCGATGCTGTACATCGGTGATAACCCCGGCAACTGTTAACTCGCGGTTGAGGTAACTATCCATATCGTTTAAATGAGAAATTCCCGCATTACAAAAGGCTTTTATTTCGGTTTTAAAGTCATCCAAGGGGTGTCCTGAAATATAGATCCCTACGACCTCTTTTTCTCTCCGTAACTTTTCCATAGTGCCCCATTCCTCGCATGGTGGCACAACCGGCTCTGGGATTTGTGCTTCGCTGATGCCCCCGAACATATCCATTTGGGAGGAGTTCTTGTTTTCCTGATATTTTGCGGCAGATTTGATAACTTTTTCTAAGAAGGTGATGTTATCGCCCTCTGTATGAAAATACTGCGCCCGATGTGTGGTGCCGAACGAATCGAATCCGCCGGCAACTGCTAGGTTTTCGAATGCCTTTTTATTCGCAGAACGCAGATCGATGCGCTTTGCCAAATCAAATACAGAATGAAACGCTCCGTCTTTTTTACGGTGTTCCACAATAGTTTCTACAGCGGCACGACCAACGCCTTTTACTGCGCCCATGCCAAAACGCACGGCTCCTTCTTGGTTTACCGCAAATTTATAATAGGATTCATTTACATCTGGCCCCAGTACATCCAAGCCCATACGCTTACATTCTTCCATGAAGAAGGTAACTTGCTTTATATCATTCATGTTGTTGCTCAGTACTGCCGCCATATATTCGGCAGGGTAGTGGGCTTTCAGATATGCAGTTTGGTAGGCAATATAGGCGTAGCAGGTAGAGTGACTCTTATTAAATGCATAGGCTGCGAAGGCTTCCCAATCCTTCCATATTTTCTCCAGTATCTCCGTTGGGTGACCGTTGGCTGCGCCACCTTCTAGAAACTGTGGTTTCATTTTCTGTAGCACCGCAAATATTTTCTTCCCCATCGCCTTACGGAGAACATCCGCATCACCTTTGGAAAAGCCCGCCAGCTTTTGCGATAAGAGCATCACTTGCTCCTGATAGACAGTGATACCATAGGTTTCCTTTAGGTATTCTTCCATATCCGGGAGGTCATAGGATATTTCTTCGCTACCGTGCTTTCTGGCAATAAAGCTTGGAATGTACTCCATTGGACCCGGTCGGTACAGGGCGTTCATGGCAATAAGATCATCAAAAACAGTAGGCTTCAAATCCTTCATATGCTTTTGCATTCCAGGGGATTCGTATTGGAATACCCCTACCGTTTCTCCTTTTTGGAAGAGTTCGTAGGTTTTTTCATCGTCCAAGGGAAAATCGTCCGGAACCAAATCAATATTATGTTTGGCCTTTACTATTTTGACCGTGTCCTTGATCAAGGTTAGGGTTTTAAGTCCCAAGAAATCCATTTTCAACAGACCTGCACTTTCCACAACGGAGTTGTCGAACTGGGTAACATATAGATCTGAATCCTTTGCGGTGGCAACAGGCACAAAATTCGTGATATCGCTTGGTGTAATAATCACTCCGCAGGCATGGATCCCCGTATTTCGAACAGAGCCTTCTAAGGTACGCGCCATTTTCAAGGTTTGCCCTTCTAGATCGTCCCCGTCGTGTATGTTCAGTAGTTCATGTATTTTTTCTAGATCCTCCGCTCTGAATTTCTTTTTTAAGTCGGCATCGGACTGACCAAATATTTTACCCAACTTAGACATGGTGGGTATCAACTTGGCAATTCTGTCCGCATCGCCCAAAGGCAAATCCAAAACACGTGCCGTATCTCTTATGGAGGATTTTGCCGCCATAGTACCATAAGTGATAATCTGTGCAACCTGATTTGCACCATATTTGTTGATTACATAGTCCATTACCCGACCACGACCCTCATCATCAAAATCGATATCAATATCCGGCATGGATACCCTATCCGGATTAAGGAAACGCTCAAAAAGCAGGTCGTATTTTAGGGGGTCAATATTTGTAATGGTTAAGCAGTAGGCAACAACAGAACCCGCCGCGGAACCACGCCCAGGCCCAACGGAAACATCCATGTTTCGGGCTTCACGTATAAAATCTTCCGTAATCAAAAAGTATCCTGGATAACCAGAGTTTTTTATCGTATCCAGCTCAAAATCTATTCGTTCCCTGATTTCTTCAGTAATTTCAGGATAGCGTTTGTTCGCGCCTTGGTAGGTAATGTGTCGTAAATACGCGTTCTCTCCTCGGTTTTTACCGTCAATCTCGTCTTGGGGGTCTTTGAAATCTTCCGGAATGTCAAATACAGGTAAGAGTACGTCGCGTGCCAGTTCAAAAGGCTCAATTTTATCAACGATTTCCTGCACGTTCAAAATGGCATCGGGAACATCTTTAAAGAGTTCCTTCATCTCCTCTTGAGATTTAAAATAATACTCTTGATTTGGTAGGCCATAGCGATAACCACGGCCCCGACCAATAGGCGTAGCCTGTTTCTCCCCGTCTTTTACACAGAGTAGAATGTCGTGGGCATCGGCATCTTCTTTGGCAGAATAATAGGTGTTATTTGAGGCAACAAGTTTTACCTGATGTTTCTTTGAAAACTCCAACAATACCTGATTTACGCGATCTTCATCTTCTTGACCGTGCCTCATTATTTCAATGTAGAGGTCCTCCCCAAATTCGGTCTTCCACCAAAGTAAGGCTTCCTCGGCTTGGTTTTCGCCAACGTTCAGTACCTTTCCCGGAACCTCTCCATACAGGTTTCCAGTTAGTACGATGATGTCTTCTTTGTATTGCTGAATTACTTTTTTATCGATTCTTGGCACGTAATAAAAACCATCTGTGTAAGCAATGGAGGACATTTTGGCCAAATTATGATAGCCTTTTTTGTTTTTTGCCAACAGCACTATTTGGTAGCCGTAATCCTTGACATTTTTATTGGTATGGTCTTCGCAAACGAAGAATTCACAACCTACAATCGGGGTAATTTCTTTGGCGATTGCTGCCTCGCCATTTTCTATAGCTACTTTGTTTTTTTCACGTACGGCTTTGTTGTGGCTTCCTATTTCCTTCACAAAGTGAAAGGCACCCATCATGTTCGCATGGTCTGTTAGCGCTACGGCAGACATGTCGTTGTCCGCAGCCGCTTTTACCAAGGATTTTATATTTATGGTGGATTGCAGTACCGAAAACTGGGAATGGTTATGAAGGTGCACAAAGGTGGCATCTTCCAGTGTTTTTATATTTTCCTTGATTTCTGCCTGACTAACGCCTCCGGTATCCTTTTCCCAAAGCGCATCTGCAATTTTTTTAGAGGCCTTTTTTAGGTTGATGTGTTTTAGGCCTATAAGCTGAATCTCCTGGGGGTTGGCTTCCGAGAAATTCTTGAAATAGTCCGGTTGCACATCCAATTGTTCCGTAGTGTACTGTCGTAGACGTACCAGTTCCAAGAAACAACGCGTTGTAGCCTCCACATCTGCGGTGGCGTTGTGTGCCTCGCCAAACGGTTTTTTGAAAAGATGCTGATGCAGTTCTGTTAAGGTAGGTAATTTAAACTTGCCGCCACGCCCTCCGGGGATTTGGCATAATTGTGCCGTATGCTCCGTACAGGTGTCCAAGACGGGTAATTCTTGTAAAGGATTTTCAACACCCAAACGATGGAATTCTGCGCCCATGATATTCAGGTCGAAGGTTACATTTTGTCCTACGATGAACTTGGTCTTTGCCATGGCGGTATTGAACTTTTTTAAAACCTCGCTAAGGGGAATTCCTTTTTGCGTTGCCAGTTCTGTTGAAATGCCATGTATTTGTTCCGCATCATAGGGAATATTGAATCCGTCTGGGCGCACTAAATAGTCTTGGTGCTCCAAGACCCTGCCCATCTCGTCATGTAATTGCCATGCTATTTGGATACAACGTGGCCAATTGTCAGTGTCGGTTATAGGGGCGTTCCAGTTTTTTGGAAGACCTGTAGTTTCAGTGTCAAATATGAGGTACATAGTACGTGTTCTTGGGGTTTAGCGTATCCGAAGTTTTCAGCATTAAATGAATGAAAAATGGATGGTTAAAATTAAGAAAAAGGACTTGGCTTAAAAAGAGGAGTTGTGAAGAGTTATTAACCTAGCAACTAATTTTTATATTCAGTATCTTACTAAGATCAATATCTAGAGGAGTTATGAAAAGAAATCAGATTTTTATGATGTCGGTTAAGTCTATCTTGTTTATATTTCTTGCCAGTGCTGTAGAATTATATGGCCAAGTAAACGAAAGAAAAGCACCAAATTTCATCATTATTTTCGCCGATGACCTAGGCTATGGGGATTTGGGTGTCTTTGGAAATCCATCTATAAAAACCCCTAACTTGGATAGAATGGCCTTTGAGGGTCAAAAATGGACAAATTTCTATGCAGCTGCAAGTGTTTGTACACCAAGCAGGGCAGGTCTTTTGACGGGTAGACTTCCGGTAAGGAGTGGTATGGCAAGTAGTAAGAAAAGGGTACTTTTTCCAGACTCTAAAAACGGATTGCCTGCTTATGAGATTACACTAGCAGAACAATTGAAAGAAGTAGGCTATACTACAGCTGCTATTGGAAAATGGCATCTAGGCCATAAGAAAGAATTTTTACCCACCAATCATGGGTTTGACACCTATTTTGGTATTCCTTACTCCAATGACATGGATAGGCTTCAGGGCGAAGAATTTAATGACTATTGGAACAGACCCGATGACAGTATTAAGACCGAGCATTTTAATGTGCCTTTACTTAGGGGAACCAAAATAGTTGAACGCCCAGCTAACCAAAACAATATTACCAAGCGATACTCGGATGAAGCGGTTACATTTATCAATCGGCAAAAGGAAGCCCCTTTCTTTTTATATCTTGCCCATAATCTGCCCCATATTCCCCTTTTTGCATCAGAGGATTTTAAAGATAAGAGTAAACGAGGCCTTTATGGCGACGTGGTAGAGGAAATTGACAATGGTGTAGGAAAGATCATAGATGCTTTAAAAGCGAAAGGACTGGCAGACAATACTATCGTCGTTTTTACTTCTGATAATGGCCCCTGGTTGCCTTTTAAGAATAATGGAGGTACTGCTGGTTTGTTGCGAGCGGGCAAGGGAACTACTTGGGAAGGTGGTATGCGCGTGCCTACGTTATTTTGGGGTCCAGGGTACATAGCGCCAGCAGTAATTTCAGATTTAGGTTCTACTATGGATTTATTCACGACATTTAGCGCTATGGCAAATACAAGTATTCCAAAGGATAGAATTATAGACGGACTTGATTTGAGCGAGACCTTATCAAAAGTAAAATCCAGTCCTAGAAAGAGCATACTTTACTATCGTGGGTCCGAATTATTTGCAGTAAGGATAGGGGATTATAAGGCTCATTTCATAAGTCAAGGTGCTTATGGAGAATTTGGAGGTCGGGTTGATTATGATAATCCATTGCTGTTCAATGTAGCTTTTGATGCTAGCGAACGTTTTAATATCGCTGATACCCATCAAGAGGTTTTAAAGGATATCGATGAACTGCTATCCGAACACAGGTCAAAACTGGTGATGGGAAAGGATCAGTTGGTGGAGCGTGAATAGAGGAATAATTCAGTTCTAAATTTACGAATAGTAAATAGTGATGTATTAAATTGAAAGTTATATATTTGCAGCCCCTTAATAGGGAAATTAAAAAGAATTAATAACTAAGGGTCGGGCACCCTACAAATTAATGTGATATGCCAGTAAAAATTAGATTACAGAGACACGGTAAAAAAGGAAAACCATTCTATTGGATCGTTGCAGCAGATGCACGAGCAAAGAGAGACGGTAAATTCTTGGAGAAATTGGGTATTTATAATCCTAATACCAACCCAGCTACTATTGAACTAAACGTTGACAATTCCGTAACATGGTTACAGAATGGTGCACAACCAACGGATACTGCTAGAGCTATTCTTTCTTATAAAGGCGTTATGCTAAAGAACCACCTTTTAGGAGGGTTGCGTAAAGGTGCGTTAACTGAAGAGCAGGTCGAGGAAAAGTTCACCGCATGGTTAGAAGAAAAAGAAGCTGCTGTTGCTACTAAAGTTGGAGGATTGGACAAAGCGAAAGCCGATGCCAAAGCTGCTGCCTTGAAAGCCGAGAAAGAAGTAAATGAGAAGCGTGCTGCCGAAGCTGCCGCCGCGTTGGAGCCAGAAGTTGTTGAGACACCCGATACACCAGCGCCAGACGTAGACAACGCAGATACTACAGCGGTTGCGCCGGTAAAAGAAGAAGCTGAAATAGCTGCTAACGATGCCATGGAAAAAGCGCCATCTGTAGAGGAAGTGATGGAGAAGAGTGACGATGAAGTAAAGCCTGCGGATACAGGAGACGCTAAATAAGCACCGAAACGATGCAAAAGGAGGAATGTTTCTACTTAGGTAAAATCGTTTCCAAATACAGTTTTAAGGGTGAAGTTCTGGTTAAGTTAGACACCGACGATCCCGAATTATATAAAGATATGGAATCAGTATTTGTTTCGTTAGGAAACAATCTGGTTCCATTTTTTATTGATAGATGCCGATTGCACAAATCGGACTTGCTGCGTATCGATTTTGAGGAAGTGAAGACAGAATCCGATGCCGATCGCATAATGGGGTCGGCTCTTTATCTTCCGCTGACTTCGCTGCCCAAATTAAGGGGAGACAAATTTTATTATCATGAAGTTATAGGTTTTACCATACTAGACAGTGTTCACGGAGATATAGGAATAATACAAAGCGTAAACGATACTACGGCGCAGGCACTTTTTGAGGTGAAAAAGGAAGACAAACAATTGTTGATTCCTATTACGGACGAGATTATTACAAAAGTAGATAGAGCGCATAAAACAATTTCCGTAACTACACCAGAGGGTTTGGTTTCCTTGTATTTAGACTCCTAAATTAAGTAAATAGTAGTGCGTTTTACTGTAGTATTTGAGTATTGTCCTCGTTAGCGAGAGTGATTTCAAAGAATTGCAGCTTGGCATTGTTATTTCCTACTAAGATGCTGTTTTGGTTATTCACCTTAATCTGACTTATTTTTTTAGCATCGTTAGCAGTATAAAATCCAATCTCTGCACCACGTTTTACATTAAAGTTGCCTTTGCCATCTCCCAAAAGAAGAAGACCCGTGCCGGCGTCGTTTCTTGGGGTTTCGATTTCGGATACGTATAAATTTTCGATAGCGAGTACATCTAAAAAACCGTCATCATTAAAATCTTTTATAAGCATGTCATTAATATTGGATAGCTGGGCTAGGCTTGGAAGCGGAGTAACGGTAAAACTTCCATCTCCGTTATTTTCTATATAGGCTGATGCAAAGGTGTCTGTCTTATAATGCAATGCATTTTTGAGTTGATCTTCTCCATAGACTTCTTTAAGTTCTAGAGAGGCGAAGACATCATACTTTTTAATTTTATCTTTTAACCCTGGTATTTGTTGTGATGAACAAGAAAAGCCACGTAGCGGGTAGTGTTTTTCATTGTTATAATAGCCTAATACGATATCGCCGTTACCGTTAGCATCAAAATCTGTATAGTAAATATCAAAAGGGGTTGCGGTACTAGTCTTGTATTTGTAGTTAAGACCTAGGTTCCCAGCTATGAAATCGATATCCCCATCATTGTCAAAATCGCCCTGTTCAAGGCTAAACCACCAGCCTTTTGTAGACGCTAAAGAGGGTATGTCTGTTTTAGTTAGTATACCGTCGTCGTTCTTGAAAATGGTAATTGCCATCCATTCGCCGGTAAGAATCAAATCAAGATCATCGTCTTTGTCGTAATCTGCCCATACGGCATCTGTAACCATCCCAATACCATTAAGTTCATTTGCGAATTTTTGGGAGCCGTTTTTTAGCTGACCGTTATCATTTATCAATAACGTGCTTGAGGTAGGATTTGGATATTGGTGGGGTAGGTGCCTGCCGCCAACGAATAGATCCATATCCCCATCATTGTCGTAGTCTGCTGCCCTAACCACAGAGCCGCTTGTCCTATCTCCATCAAGGATAGCTCCTTTTTTAAAGCTTCCTGAGCCGTTATTCAAATATAGACGATCCGTATAGTGAAAATCGTTCTTTTGATAGGCGTTCCCGCCGCTTACCACGTATAGGTCTTTATAGCCATCAGCATTTATATCCACAAAAAGTGCATCTATGTCTTCGTATGCTTGTTCCTTTTCCCAAAACTGATTATCTACGGATGTAAAATTACCGGAATTATCTTGGATGAATAGCGCGGGGCTTTGTCCTGAGGCACCGCCTGCATAAAAATCTTCTAAACCATCGTTGTTAGTGTCGCCAACGGCGATTGCGGGTCCAAATTGGGACATTTTATGAGGTAGTAGAATTTGTTTTTCAAAGTCATCAAAGTTATTTTCTTGGTGGGTAAACGCACCTGAAAAGGTAGCGGTTGCCTCTTTGAAATGGTTACTTATAGTATTGGCCAGTAGATTTTTGGCGGGGCTGGTCGCATTCTCCATGGATAACCGTAGCACCTGATTAGTGTTTACATTTTGTCGTACGGTGGTTTTTCCGTTAGGCCATAGTACAACTAAACTGTCTACCGTGGTATTTGCACCCAGTCCAAAATGCACTAATGGCTCACTGGTGGAGTAGATACCCCGCACATTCGTAGTTTCCTGTGTTTGTATTCCGTTAGGAGTATATACCTTAATGCGAGATCCAAAAATCGGTTCATTTTTTGCATCAGTTAATTGTAGTCGTAGGTAGTTGTTGTCTTTAAGGTTCTGGGAATTATTTCTATAGATAAATGCTTCAGCATTAATATTGTTCACTACCAAATCTAGGTCACCATCATTATCTAAATCTGCATACGCAGAACCATTGGAAAAAGAACTGTCATCAAGACCCCATTCGGTGGATTTTTTTTCAAATTTTAAATCGCCCAAATTTTTATACGCATAATTTTTTAATGGTTGTGATGGAATCATGTTAACGGCAGTATCCAACACTACAATGTCCCAAATACTAGTGATAGCTCCACCGTCCGGATTTTTGGAGAGGTAGTCCATTCTTGTGGAATTAATGTAGTTGGCTATCTTTTTGTCTGAGTCTGTGTTTCTGATGTCACGTAAAAGGCCGTTGGTAATATACATGTCTTTCTGTCCATCATTATCAAAATCGGCTATTAGGTTGGACCAACTCCAATCTGTGGCAGCCATATCGGCGTATTGTGCTATGTTGCTAAAGGTTCCATTGCCGTTATTCAGTTGTAACGAGTTGTACATATATTGAAATCCACCACCGTCTTCTACTACTTTCCAAAACGAGCCAATATCCATTCCGCTCATGTTCGACTTTAAACGAAAGTTGTCTTCGGCTACCATGTCAAGTACAAATACGTCCAAAAAGTCGTCATTGTTGATGTCTGCTACATCTACACCCATACTGTAAAACGAGGTCTGTTTTAAAGCTTTTTTTTCCTGACTTGAAAATGTTCCGTCTTGATTATTGAAGAAGAGAAAGTCGGGCGCATCAAAATCGTTGGCGATATATAGATCCGTCCAACCATCCTTGTTGAGGTCACTAGCGGATACCGCGTTGGGAAAACCTGTGCGTTCTATTCCCGAAACCTTGGTAACATCGGTAAAGATGTCTCCGTCATTTCGGTAAAGCCGCAGCGTGTATTCTGGTAGTAAAAGGTTATTAACATCATGATATTGAGAAAGACTTCCAGGGTTTGGGGGTTGTGTAAGTAGGAATAGGTCTAAAAGACCATCTTTGTTATAGTCTAAGAAAGTGGCATGTCTGGTACGTTGGTTGTTGTCTATGTTATAGTCTTTTGCTTTTTCTTCAAAAGTGCCATCTCCATTATTTAAATAGAGGAGATTTGTTCTCCAATCAGCGTTTTCATCGTATAATTCTCTACTCACATAAATATCTACATATCCATCGTTGTTGATATCCGCGATGGTTACTCCAGTAGACCATCCATGACTATTTAATATCCCGGCTGTTTCAGTATAATCTTCAAAAACTAAGTTTCCTTTATTTATATATAACCTATCCGGCACGGTGTTACCGGCAAAGAAAATATCTTGTAATCCGTCATTGTTAAAATCTCCAATTCCTACCCCTGCACCACCGTAATAGTTAGCGTATAAAAAGATGCTTTTTTCCTTATCATCTTTAATGGTGTTTATAAAATCAATATTTGTTTCTGAGGAAGGTAATAGCGTGAATAGTTTTTCTTCGACCTTGTTAATTTCTTGCGATTCGTTGCAGGAACACAGCAGTAGCACAGATAGGAATAGCGGTAAGTGGTATAGTTTGTTTTTCTGCTTTTTGATTGCGTTAATCATAGCCTTATGCGAATCGATTTATAAATAGTGATACAAATGTAAAGTCATTTTACCATAGTACAAAATAACTTACATCAACAAAAAAAGGAGGGTTGCCCCTCCTTTATACTCAATTAAAACTAACTCAAACTTCGTTGCATTGCTGCAAAAAGTATTTTAAATATTATTGCACGTCCCACCAAACTCTTGTGGTAAGAATATCTGGACCTTGATTTGCAATTGCTGCCTGGTAATTTTCAGGATTAACACTTGCTTCATTTTCGGTCCAAGTCAATCTTCTTGGAATTGTTCCGCCTGTTTCATTGCCAGGAAAGTTTACCGGTGTCAAGGTAGGGAAACCTGTTCTTCTCCAGTTGGCGAAGGTCTCATACTCATTCAAGAAGGTTGCTACCCAGTACTGGTTTGCAATTTGTTCTATGGCGTTTGCTGCGTCATACGGATTGGCTGCTAAATAAGCTGCAATATCTGCGTCTCCAATTTCTGCTTCAGGACCATATAAGGACAATTGTTTCATTGCGGCGGTAACCCCGTTGTTGTAATGCGTTTCGGGATCGCCCGCAAGTCCCCAACGTACGTTGGCTTCTGCCAACATAAATTCAACCTCGGCGTAGGTTTGAAAAATCATTGGCGCCTCGAACTTCATAAGGATAGGTCTATTAGGCTCGGCATAGTTGTCCATATTTTCCTCTCCGGTCATTTCCAAGAGCATGGCACTGTTCAATCCGTTAGGAAAACCAATTAAATCTGCAGGATCGGTACTTTGATCAGATCTCCTTTGGGCTAGAATGGAAAGTCTTGGGTCATTGCCAGCTTGTAAAAAGTCAATAAAGGTCTTTGCCATTCTTGGATTTCCGTCTGCATCAAAAACTTCGGATATACCATTTCTGTTGTTGTTATCATGTCTTACATAAAAGATGTCATCGTTAGAAGTCATCACACCACCCGCGATTGCTTTTGTAGCCCATGCTTGCGCTGCCGCCGGATCAACTTTAATTAAACGTAACCCAAGTCTTAACATTAACGAATTGGCAAGTCTTTTCCATTTGGCCTGATCACCATTATAGATAACATCTGCGGCACCAAAAGCAGAAGTTCCACTACCTAGTGCAGCTGCAGACTCTTCCAGTTCTTTTAGCATATCTGGATAAATTTCGCTCTGCTGATCATACTTAGGAAGAAAGATACCTTCAATTACAGCTTTCCCAGCTTCACTGTAAGGAATGTCTCCATGCAGGTCGGTAAGCCTTGAAAACGCGAATACCCGTAAAATCCGTACAATGGCCTTCATTTCTTCAGGTGACTCTTCCGTTTCTAATTGCAACATTAAATCTTGTGCAGTTTTAATGGCGTTGCCATAATACCTGTCCATCAAGGAAGAGGCGTAGCCTCTGTTCCAGGTATATTTGTCACCATCCCAGTATCCTGCCGTAGTTGCAATATGTTGCATCATGGTAGACTGGTAAATCATACCCGCTCTCCAGTTGTCATAACGTTCACTAGAAATGAACTTTTGTAAAGCGGTTAGCTTATTGCCAGGGGCAACTTGAACGGGTCGTGTCGGATCAATGTTCTGCTCTTCAAATCCGTCATCACAAGCGCCAATAACCAGCGCCATCATAAATAAACAAATTACTTTTTTCATATTTTTTTTTTTAAAACTTTACACTAATAGTCATACCGTAGTTTCTCGTTGTAGGAACACCGAAATACTCCAATCCTTGAGAATTTCCAACATTATAGGCACTCTCTGGATCAATATTATCAATACTTCGAGAAATAAAGAACAAATTAGAGGCAATTAACGAAATATTCACATTGGTTAAGAATATATTTTCCAAGGTCTTTTTTGGTAGGGTATATCCTAAACTTAGCTGTCTAAGTTTAACAAAATCGGAATCTTCCACAAACTCCTCTGCAATATCATTAATTTCTCCCCAATACGTTTGAAGGTTTTCAGGCGCAACAGTGGTAGTAAATGGTAGGTCCGTTGCATTATCGATACCAGAAACCGTTAATCCGGTTTCCCTTCCTTCTAAGGTAGCTTTGTGTAAACCGTTACCGTAAGCTAAAGTATTTGTTCCGGAGAAAATTTGGCCACCAAACTTACCGTCAACTAGCACGTTAAGGTTAAAGTTTTTATATCTAAATGAGTTTGTAAAGCCTAAGGTTAAAGGCGGTACGCCTTCTCCTAAAATTTTACGCTCTCCTTCAACAGCTCTTGGTACACCTTCAGCATCAATATCATACTTAATTATACCGTTAGCGTCACGCTCATAAGAGACCCCAACTATAGATCCAAAACGCTCTCCAACAATTTGGTGAATTCTTACGTTTCTAGTTCTTGGCTCGTCTAGGAGTACATCTGAATCTACAGCATCAGTAGCTTCGACTGTACCAATATTATGTGCTCCGTTAACAGCAACGTTCCATTCAAAATTAGCTGTTCTTATAGGAGTACCGCTTACCAAAAATTCAAAACCTACATTGGATATTTCACCAAGATTGGCGCTAGCACCGTTGAATCCTGAAAAAGGGGAGGTTGCTACGTTAACAATATCATTAGTGGTATTGTTGTTGTAATACGCAAGGTCAAAAGACAACCTATTTTTGAACATGCGCAAATCTAATCCTATCTCTGCTTCATTTCTGCTAAAGGCTACTAAATTTGCATTAGGAACAGTTCCTCCAGATATTCTACCTGTGGGCTGTCCTCCAAATGGAAGGCCAAAAATCTCGTACGTTAAGTTTAGACTATAGGGGTCTTGGGCACCTCCCGCTACTTCGGAATAACCACCCCTAATTTTTAAGAAGTCTATAAATGATGGCATTTGAAAGGCTTCTGATAGCACTAAACTCCCGTTTACCGATGGGTAAAAGTCATCGTTAGGCGTTGTTTTGCCTGGAAAAGATAGGGTGGAGAACCAATCGTTTCTTCCTGTAAAGGTCACATAGGCCCAACGGTCGTAGGACAGTTCTACGGAACCGTAAACTGAATTTATAGTTCTTTCAGAAAATGACCGACTTCTAGACTGTGTAGCCGTATTCGCAATATCTTCTAACCCTGGTACAATAAAATCACCACCACCTAAGTTGAGAACTTCATTACGTAAACTGTTGGAGTTGGCTCCTGCAAAAGCGGAAATAGCAAACTTATCCGTGATATCTCTGTTCGCGGCCAGGATAATATCAGAATCTACCTGATTAGTTCTTCTTTCCTGTTCGCTAATACTGCCTCTTGGCTGGAAACCTGTTCCGAATGGTGTTACCCCAGTTCTTCTAATCACATCATTATCAATACCCACACGAGCGGTTAAGGACAGCCAATCAGTAAATTCATAACGTAAGGAAGTAGAGGCTATGATTCTATTTCTTCTGTCTTCGTTTCTAAAATTGAATGCAGCAAAATATGGATTTGTATTAAAAACATTATCGGTTTGCTGCCGTTCAAAACCGTTTTCGTCCGTTGCTGGAAGAAGGTCATTGACAGTTAAATTTCCAGGTAATATAGCTACAAAATTGGGATTTCCTGGACTGTCCGATAGTCTAGGTCTGTTCTGCACTTTTTCTATGATGTATTTTGCGTTCACCTGTTGGGTAAGCTTTTTACCCAATACCGCGGTGGTATTCAAGGAAAAGGATTTTCTGTTGAATCCTGCATTCGGTACTACATCTTCGTTAGTTAGGTCGGAAACGGACATTCTATAGGTTAACCCTTCTTTGGCATCGGTTAACGCAATTGTGTTGATGAATGTAGTACCTGTTCTGTAAAAGTTATCTAGTTTGTTTCCTGTAAAAGAATATGGTCTTTCTACCCCATCCCATTGTGGGACAGCAGAACCATCAAAACGAGGTCCCCAAGAATTATAACCAGCTTCCAGCGCACCTGATGCATTTGCAGGTTTAGCGCCCAATAGTCCTTGGCCATATTCTGTTTGGAAGTCTTGGATAGAGGTATCTACCCTGTCGAAAGTGACTTGGCTACTATATTCAACACCGAAGCCTTCTTGTCCTTTACCGTTCTTTGTAGTTACGATGATTACACCGCCAGAGGCACGAGAACCATAAAGTGCAGACGCTGCACCCCCTTTAAGCACAGAGATAGATTCAATATCATCTGGATTTAAACTGGAAATACCATCACCACCATCCGATCCACCCCATAAACTGGCAGAACCGTTGTTTCCATTATTAATAGGAATACCATCAACCACGTATAAAGGTTGGTTGTTCCCCGAAAGCGAACTGGAACCCCTAATGATAACTCTACTGGAACCTGCGGCACCGGTCGCGTTTTGTGTGATGTTTACACCAGCAATTTTACCTTGTAAAGAGTTGATTGCGTTAGGCGTTTTGATAGTCGCAATTTCTTCGCCACCAACTTCTGTTAAAGAATATCCTAAAGCTTTTGTTTCCTTACGAATTCCAAGGGCTGTTACGACTACTTCGTCCAATTCACTAGCACCATCGGCAAGTGTGGTATTGATCGTAGTTTGGCCGTTCACCGCAACCTCTTTGGTTTCGTATCCCAAGGAAGAAAAGACCAGGGTAGCATTTGAGTCTGCATTAATGGTATAGTTACCATCAAAATCGGTCGATGTTCCGTTGGATGTTCCTTTTTCCACTACATTAACCCCGGGGAGCGGCACGCCAGAAGCGTCTGACACCGTACCCGACACCGTAGTGTTTTGCGCCACAACTCCTTGAAAGAAGAGAAGGGACACTAGTGTCAAAAAACTAAAGATTTTTTTGTTCATAAAAGTTGAGTTAGTTGTTGATTAATACAAGTTATGATAAATTTAACACTTAAAAGTGAGGCGTTGCAAATGAAACCCGAAAAATATTCGACTAATAACGGTACTGGAAAGCTAAATAGCGCGAATGCAACGTAAGTTTTGTTAAAATTTCTTAAAGTAGTTAACGTTCATGCGATTATTTCTAGAATCTTATTGCGAGCTTTCCATAGTCGTGGAGCTACCATAAAACAAGGATTAAGGCTGGGTATTAGATCTTTGAGGATTGTATAGATATTCGGTTGTAATGGTGCGCTTTTGAAATTCCGAACGCTATTTTTTGGTCAACTATTTACCGGTAAGCAGTATTTTTAATAAGTATCGGAGGTTTATTTGATTGAACTTATGATAAGACAAGTTGGGAGTGTAATGGCTAGAATTAGCCTTAGCATACTTGCTAGAGGTTGCATTTAGCCCCTTTTTAGAGTTTCGGAATAACTTTGTTTTTTTTTAATGGATTAATTGTGCCTGGCTAATGGTAACTTGTGGTCACAAAAATTTGGTTGCTCCTTTTGAACTTAGCGCTAATAAAAGCATTTCTGTTTGGAAGCACCCTTTCCGTGTGATTTCTATAAAAGCGAAAAAAAAGAGTTACATTTCAAGGAGATACAACATTAAAAAATGGGAAGGTATACTGTAACACCTCAGGAGTCTTATTCTGGCAGAATATCAGCGCAAAAGCTATACTTGCACGAGAAAATTTCTTGTGTCGATATTCGTAATTTAAAAATAACCGGCCAACAACATTTAGGACTATTGGGTTTTGCCTGTGATGAAGGAGTGAAGCGTAATCAAGGTCGTGTGGGAGCAAAAAATGGTCCTGAAGCGATACGAAAACAGCTTGGCAAATTACCCAATAATTTGGGAGAGGATACACATATTTTGGATGTTGGGACGGTAACCTGTCCTAGCGATGATTTAGCCGTTAGTCAAAATGTACTTTGTGAGAAGGTTGCGTTACTCTTGGATGCTTCTATTTTTCCTGTCGTATTAGGTGGCGGTCATGAAGCGGCATACGGTACGTATAATGGAATAAGAAAGCACTTTGGGAATTCAAAAAAGATAGGAATCATAAATTTTGATGCCCATTTTGATTTGCGATCTAATAAACACGGAAGTTCTTCCGGCACCCCTTTTTATCAAATTGCCAAAGACTGCGAGGGTATAGGGGAGCATTTTTATTACCTATGTCTTGGTATTCGCGAGGACGCCAATGATAGGTCGCTTTTTAAAACGGCAAAGGAACTAGATGTAAAGTACATCTTAAGGGATACTTTTCGCATCCATTTCCATAACGAAATCAATGCCTGGATTAATGCTTTTACGGCAAATGTAGATGCTGTTTACGTTACAATAGATTTAGATGGTTTTTCTTCTGCATATGCACCTGGTGTTAGCGCTCCTTCACCAATGGGATTTGCGCCCGACGTAGTTTTGGCTTCCTTAAAAACGATTATGAATTCGGGTAAGCTTCGTGCTTTGGATATTGCTGAATTAAACCCCACCTATGATATCGACGATCAAACGGCTCGTTTGGCAGCGTCTTTGGTGCATACTATAATACATAGCCTGTAAATATGGGAGAATATATACTAAAAGAAAATCCACAAGTAAAAATTGTGCTCTTTAATGACAGATTTGAACTTCATCGGTCCAACGTACAAATGAAAGAGTATATGCTAACGGAAGTTGATTCCTTTGAAATTGGAAAAAAAATCAATTGGCTTGTAAGCCTCCTTTCGTTTGCAGCGGGTATTTTTCTTGGAGGTTCCGGTGATGTCTACAACGATAGGGATCGGCTTACATTCAACTACAAAAACCAACCCATCTCTTGTTCTTTAATAGGGTGTGACCCAAATATAGCATTAAAAGCACGAGACGCTATTAATGAAAAGATTAGACATATTTAAAACATAATAGCATAAAAATTGCCAAAACAAAAAAAGCCTCCCTTTATGGAAAGCCTTTCATTGGTTACGACCGATTAAAATCGATCAACACAATTTGCTCCAAACGTTGTTCAGAGCACAACACAACTCCACAAAGATAGTAAAGGTTTTTAATATTTTTAAACCAGCCATGTTTTTTCTTATTTCGGTGAAATGCATTTTTTATAGCTGTCATAATCGCACAAAGTTATCTTTGGCTTGGTTGAAATACCATTAAACAAGTCCTATGGAACGGATTACCACCCTTGTCCTGTTTTTAATGTAACTAAACGATATTCAATCAGTTGTATTTTTCTTGGAGGTATCTTAGTGGTCCCAAATAAATTGAAGACCTACCTCTTATGAATTTAAAATTATATGTTACAGTTTGTGCAGTAGTGCTGTTCCTTTCATGTCAAAAAGAGGATGCAACGGCTATTGTATTTGACGTGAAGCAAGAAGTGCTTCCGAATCTGCCTGAAGTCAGCACGATAGATACATTAGACACTCCGGTTACAAATTGGGTTTTGGGCATGCAACATCCTTCCGGGCTTTTGGAAAGTGCGTCGTACACTAATTTTGTGTCCCTTTACGATAACGCATTGGCAGTTATTCTTTTTGTGAGCCAAAACAAACGGGAACAGGCAGAAATGGTGTTGGATTTTTATGAATCAAAAATGCAAGAAGAACTGACCCTAAATGGCGGGTTTTATCAGTTTAGAAAAACAAATGGGAGTGAAGGTGAGCGCCTTTGGATGGGAGATAATGCATGGTTGTTGATAGCGATTAATCATTATAACAAGGCCTATACGAGCACCAAATACGATACTATGGCCAATTATTTGAATACTTGGCTACGTTCCTTGCAATTGGAAAATGGCGCATTACGTGGAGGTATAAATCAAGATGGTTCGGAAATTCCGCTGGTAACCGAAGGGATTATTACGGCCTATAATGCCGTTTCCGGATTTGATGATTTTCATATAAACATCTTGGAGTATCTTAAAAACGAACGTTGGGATGCTGATAATGGGGTATTTTTGTCATGGCCAGAAAATCCTTCCTATGCACATGCTTTAGATGTCTATGCTTTAAGCACTGCTATTTTTGAAGATATATCTGTAGATGCCCTTTTGGAGGCAGACCGGTTTTATACACAACAGGAAAGCACCATGACCGGAGAAGTGCTATCCGGCTATTGTTTTGATGAGGATAAGGACGTAGTATGGTTAGAGGGAACGGCGCAAATGGCCGTTGCATTCAACTCATTAGGTTATGACACAAAATCACATAGTTTACTAAAAGAGGTGGAGAAATCCTTTATCCAAAGTAGTACTATTGAAAACGCCCAAGGTATTCCGTATGTTACAAATTCGGGAACATCTTATGGCAGTAGTATCCTATGGGACCACGCCGATATTGCTCCCGCACTTTCGTCTACTATTTGGTATCAGTTTGCAAAAACTAATTTTAATCCGTTACAGTTGGGTAAAAAGAAGGATATTTCTAAATCATATAAATTTTGGATTCAAGAACCTTCTAGTTAGAAAATGATATTTCCTGATTACGTTTTTTTGAAGAAGTTCCTAAGCTCAATTCAGGAATTACCAACAAAGGTGTACTGGTGTGAAATGCCACTCTTTTTACAACAGGCTCCCGTGTTAGACGTTCCATATAACTATGTTGGTATTGTAGCATTGCCAAAAGATGGATGTCTAATTCTTGAGCAAATTTTTCCAAAGTTTTAGAGACAGAATTTAATTCCGAAACGGTATGTACATAGTGCTCTACCTCTCCTAAATATTTACGAAGCATACTTAGGTTAAACTGCTGTAGTTCTGTCAATGCCTTAAGCTCGTATTGCACATGGACAATACGAACTACTGCACCAAAAGATTTAGCGAGGTCCATCACGGGTTGCAGCTCGGAAATGGTATAAAATCTATTGAAGTCCGTTGCAAAAGCTATCTCCGTAGGTTTAATGTAATCGAAATTTTGTGGAATGGCTAGCACGGGGCAGTCCTTGACCGCCTTTATAATGCGTACCGTATTACTTCCCATAAATACTTCTTCAAGGCCACTGGATCCTTTGGTTCCCATAAGTACCAAATCGATATTTTGTTCCGCAACCGTTTCCAATACCTCGTCTATTAAAAGACTAAAAGAAGAAATGGTTTCAAAAGAGTGTTTATTATTGTTATGAGTGTCGGCTATTCTCTTGAGAATCTTGTCCAAACCTTTTTTAGAGCCTTCAAGAGCTGCATTGGATAAAAGTCCTTCTTCTAAGGAAGACGCCATAAAACGACTATGGGCTATCGCAGGAGTGTAGGTATTGAGCAGGTAAAACGTACAAGTCTCTTCTTTGAAAAGTGCCAACGCATACTCTATTGCGTTCCAGGCATTATCTGAAAAATCAGTGGGAATCAAAACTCGTTTCATGTGTTCGTATTATTAAGTGCCAATGTCACATGTAACCCCTTGTTGCCTGTGAACAGGTTTCAATTATAAACAACATCCATAAAAAGAACATCGTTTAAATACGTGGGTTTCATCTGATCTTAGATTATTACAACGTAAAATTAGCCTTAACCGCTAAAGCAAACTATGATAATTATCAGGTTTTGAATATGGTGATCCTAAAAACCATCTGCCATATCCTGTAGCTCTTTTTCTTGGCAGATACCTATTTTTTTACCTGAAGTTTTGATGAGTCCTTTCTTTTTAAATTCTGAAATTATACGTATGCAGGACTCCGTTGCCGTGCCAACGATACTAGCAATATCTTCTCTGGAAAGTGTCAAGAGCAAAAAACCGTTCTCGTCTTCGCCGTAGGTATTCTTTAGATATAGAAAAGCTGCCGCTATTCGCTGTTTCACTGTTTTTTGACTCATATTAACGACAACATCATCTGCTTCTTTTAAATCGTGGGCAAGATGTCGCAGTACTTCTAAAGAAAAATTGGGATTATTGTTTAATGTATTTACAATGCCTTCTTTTGGAATGAAGCACATCTCCATATCGCTTACCGCAGTTGCGCTCAAATTTACCTGCTCTTCGGCTATAACGGAGCGTTGTCCGATAAGTTCCCCTTTTGATGCCAATTTTACAATTTGATCTTTACCATTGGGACTTAGCTTCGATAGTTTTGAAACACCGCCACGAACGCAATATACACCGTTAAGTTTATCACCCTCATGAAAGATGGTTTCTCCTTTTTTGATTTTTTTTGAGATTTTAGAATCCGAAACCTTTTTTAGTTCCTCTTTGGTCATTGCGCGCAATGAGTTGAATTGTCTTACAATGCAATTCTCGCAACGATGATGCATTTCTTCTTGCTCCATGCCATAAATAGTTTAACCTACCTCACAAAAGTACAAGTTACAAAAAACATAGAACCTTTAAAATTATAGGTTTCTTTTTGATTTGATACTACAAGATTTTCCGAAGTTCTTTTTCCGATAATAGCGTTATTTTTCCACGGTATAGGTCAATAAGTCCTTGTTTTTTAAAACTGGCCAACAACGTAATGATGTACTCACTAGATGTGCCTAGAACATTGGCCATGTCTTCACGTTTTAAAGCTAGGGATAGTGTTTTATTTTTTTCAATACCAAATTTTTCTTTCATATGGATGAGAAGACCAGCTAATCGTTTTTTTATGCTACGCTGGTTGTTATATAGTTCCATTTTTAAATAACGCTCTGCTTCATCGTTTACAAAGCCTCTTAGTACATCTAAACAGAAATTATTGTTTCTGCTCAATCTTTTTAAAAGGGATTCTTTGTCAATACAACACAAAGTTGTGTCTGTAATTGCCGTAGCCGTTACCATGGCACCTTTTTTGGAAATAAGGGAACGACGGCCCATAAGATCTCCTTTCCCTAATAAGTCTGTAACTATTTCTTTTCCTCTATCGTCTATAATAGAAAATTTACATGCACCTTCGTTAATACAGAATAGCGACTGTAGCAATTCTGTCTCCGCAAACACAACGGCTCCTTTCCGAACTTTTTTTGAGCTACTGTTCAGGTGTAGGCTTTTCTTTTCATTTTCGGAAAGACTGTTCAAAAAATTAAGTTGCATTGCGTTACTAAAGTCACAGCCTTCCATTCCCTATTGTTTCGTTCATTACAAAAGTAATTGTAAGCTACCTTTCAAAACCTGACATAAGTCATGTTTTAAAACGTTCGTTCTTAGCATTTTTGTCTTAGGTATAAGTAAATTGTTATGGATAAAATTAATTGTTATCACTGCGGTGATGATTGCGGCAACGCATTAGTAGAATTCGATGAAAAAAACTTTTGTTGCAATGGATGTAAAACCGTTTACGAAATTTTTAGTTCCAATAATCTATCCTATTATTATGATATACAGCAAGGGGCTGGAGCTACTCCAGCGGAGGTTGAGGGAAAGTACGATTTTCTCGATACTCCTACTATTATTGAAAGACTAACCGAGTTCAATGATGGTAATCTGCAAATTATCAACCTTTATATTCCACATATTCATTGTAGCTCCTGTATTTGGATATTGGAGAACCTTAATAAACTAAATCCTTTTATCAACAGCTCCCAAGTAGATTTTCCCGAAAAAACGGTACGTATTACCTATAACAGCAGAAAGACGTCTTTAAGAGAAGTTGTTATTCTCCTCTCCCGTATTGGTTATGAACCTTATATTTCGTTGGACGATTTTGATAATGACAAAAAAAGCAAGGATAGAAGCCTTATTTATAAGCTAGGCGTTGCAGGATTTGCATTTGGTAACGTGATGTTCTTATCGTTTCCAGATTATTTTGATCTATCTTCCAGTTCTGCAACGGGCGGTGAATTCTGGCTCAATCAATACGAACATGTATTTCGTTGGTTGATGTTTGTTTTTTCATTACCCGTCGTGTTTTATTCGGGCGCGGGTTATTTTGTGTCTGCTTTCAAAGGACTACGCTCCAAAATACTAAATATTGATGTCCCTATAGCCCTGGGCGTTTTAGTCCTTTTTGTAAGAAGTACCTTGGAAATTAGCTTTGATTGGGGCCCTGGTTTTTTCGATTCGCTTACCGGTTTGGTCTTCTTTTTGTTATTGGGAAAGTTCTTTCAGCAAAAAACGTACTCGTTTCTATCTTTTGAACGTGATTATAAATCCTACTTTCCTATTGCGGTAACGCGAATAGTAAAAGAAGGGAAAGAAGAAAGCGTCCAAGTCCATGAGATTAAAAAAGGAGACCGTTTATTAATACGAAACCAAGAAATTATCCCAGTTGATGGTATTCTGATTAGCACAAACGCACGGTTGGATTATAGTTTTGTTACCGGTGAATCGGAACCTGTTAAAAAGGTTTCGGGCGATAAACTGTTTGCTGGTGGAAAGCAAGTGCAAGGTGCCATGGAAATGGAAGCACTAAAATCGGTTTCCCAGAGTTATTTGACACAGTTGTGGAGTAATGCCGTTTTTCAGACCGATAAAGCTACCCGTTTCCAAACCATTACCGATAGCATTGGAAAACGTTTTACCATAGGCGTGCTTTCCATAGCATTTTTGGCCTCGGCCTTTTGGCTCTATCAAGATCCTAGCAAAGTCATGAACGTTTTTACGGCGGTGCTCATCATTGCCTGTCCTTGTGCCATTGCCTTGGCGTCCCCGTTTACTTTGGGTAATATGCTGCGTATTTTCGGCAAAAAAAAATTCTATTTGAAGGACACGCAAACCATAGAGCAGTTAGCGAAGATAGATACTGCAATCTTTGACAAAACAGGTACCATTACTACTGCACAAAAAAGCACCGCCACCTATGAAGGAATGCCTTTAACCTCAGAAGAAGAGTCGCTTTTAAAGAATACCTTGCGCGCATCCAACCATCCGCTAAGCAGGACATTATATGATATGTTGTCCGAACAGAACATTATTACTTTGGATCAATATGATGAATATTTGGGTCAAGGGTTGGAGGCTAGTAAGGGAGCAGACCATTTAAAAATAGGTTCTGCCGATTTTGTGGGGAATCCGGAGTATAACAATACATTGGATACTTCTGTGCATATTGCGAATAACGACGATTATAGAGGAAAGTACATCTTCCACAATCAATATAGAGCAGGGGTTTCCGAAGTATTTAAATCGATGGAAGAAACGTTGAGTTTGGCTATTCTATCCGGTGATAATGAGGGAGAAAAATCTCGTTTGGAGGCCTTATTGCCAAAACTAACACCCTTATATTTTAACCAAAAACCAAAGGATAAACTAAGCTTTATAGAATCGCTTCAGGCCCAAGGTAAAAAAGTTATGATGGTAGGCGATGGACTTAATGATGCAGGAGCCTTGGCACAAGCCGAAGTTGGTATTGCAATTTCGGAAAATATTAATGTGTTTTCACCAGCTTGCGATGGCATATTGGATGCCTCTAAATTCACGGAACTGTATCCGTATATACTCGCTTCCAAAAAAGCAATAAAAATTATTAAACTAAGCTTTATACTGTCTTTGGCCTATAATGTTGTGGGGCTCTATTTTGCCGTCACAGGACAATTAGAGCCGGTAATTGCGGCCATACTAATGCCCTTAAGTTCTATTAGTGTAGTAGGCTTTACGACACTTATGACCAACTTTTTAGGAAAAAAATTAAAATAATTTGTAAACCTGACAAATGTCATATTTATTCAAAAGACATCAGCTTAGTTTTACACCAGAATTCAGGTAGGTATGAGTGTAATTTATGTGTTATTGGCCATCAGTATAACTGTAGCCATCTTATTTTTCATAGCTTTTATTGTATCGGTACGCAGTGGTCAGTATGATGATTCATATACGCCATCGGTACGTATGCTTTTTGAGGATGAACTAGTAAAATCACAAGTTGGCGAGCACCCATCTGATATTGACCAATTGAAAGAACAAAATAACTAATCAACTATGGAAGTACAACAGTTTTATTACGATAACAAAATCGTAAAAAATTTCATCTACGCCACCATGTTATGGGGAATCGTAGGAATGTCCGTCGGCCTATTGCTGGCATTTATGTTTATGTTTCCCAACTTGACCGATGGTATATCCTGGTTAAGTTTTGGACGTTTGCGACCATTGCATACGAATGCAGTGATTTTCGCATTTGTGGGTAATGCTATTTTTGCCGGTGTTTATTATTCTACACAACGGCTGCTCAAGGCACGGATGTTCAGTGATTTCCTTAGTAAGTTTAATTTCTGGGGTTGGCAATTAATTATTGTAGCCGCTGCAATTACCCTGCCTTTAGGGTATTCAACCTCTAAGGAATATGCTGAATTGGAATGGCCTATTGATATTGCCATTGCCTTGGTTTGGGTTGCCTTCGGGGTAAACCTTATTGGTACTATGATCAAAAGAAGGCAGCGTCACTTGTACGTAGCCATCTGGTTTTACGTAGCTACTTTTGTAACAGTCGCAGTACTACATATTTTTAATAGTTTGGAACTTCCAGTTGCGGCGCTAAAAAGTTACTCTGTCTACGCAGGTGTGCAAGATGCCTTGGTGCAATGGTGGTACGGCCACAATGCCGTGGCTTTCTTTTTGACTACTCCGTTCTTAGGTCTTATGTATTATTTTGTACCCAAAGCGGCGAACAGACCTGTATATTCCTATAAACTATCTATAGTTCACTTTTGGTCTTTGATATTTATCTATATCTGGGCAGGACCGCACCATTTGTTATATTCTGCTTTACCGGATTGGGCGCAGAACCTGGGTGTTGCTTTCTCCGTAATGCTTATTGCTCCTTCTTGGGGTGGTATGATAAATGGTTTATTAACCCTACGTGGTGCTTGGGACAAGGTGCGAACCGATCCTACCTTAAAGTTTATGGTGGTAGCGATTACCGGATACGGTATGGCCACTTTTGAAGGGCCTATGTTGTCCCTTAAAAATGTAAATGCGATTGCGCATTTTAGTGATTGGATTATTGCCCACGTGCACGTTGGCGCTCTTGCCTGGAACGGGTTTTTGACCTTTGGTATGATCTACTGGTTGGTACCTAAAATGTTCAAGACTAGATTAGCGTCCAATGGTTTGGCTAATTTTCACTTCTGGATAGGTACATTGGGTATTATCCTATATGCGCTTCCTATGTATGTTGCTGGATTTACGCAAGCCCTAATGTGGAAAGACTTTAATCCGGACGGGACCTTGGTGTACGGTAACTTCTTGGAGACCGTGAACGAAATTATGCCTATGTACTGGATGCGTGCCATAGGTGGCAGTATGTATATTATTGGGGCGCTAGTAATGGTGTACAATGTTGTTGTCACCATCAGAAGCGGACAGAAGGTAGAAGATGAGCTTGCCGAGGCAGCTGCGCTGACACGAGTATCTAGTAAGAGGACTTCTGGGGAAACTTTTCATACGTGGTTGGAGCGTAAGCCAATTCAGCTTACAATTTTAGCCACCGTAGCGATACTGATTGGTGGTGTCATACAAATTGTACCCACTATTCTGGTAAAATCCAACATTCCTACTATAACGAGTGTAAAACCATATACTCCTTTGGAATTGGAGGGAAGGGATCTTTACATTAGAGAAGGTTGTGTGGGTTGTCACTCGCAGATGGTGCGACCGTTCCGTAGTGAGGTAGAGCGTTATGGCGAATATGCCAAAGCTGGAGAATTCGTATATGACCATCCTTTCCTTTGGGGTAGTAAACGTACCGGACCGGATTTATTACGAGTTGGTGGGAAGTATTCCGACAACTGGCATTTTAACCATTTTTACGATCCACAAACTACCTCATCAGGATCTATAATGCCATCGTATTCTTGGTTAATAAACAACGAGCATGACCGTAGTAATATTCGAGCAAAGATGGCAGCAATGGTTTCTTTAGGAGTGCCATATACAGAGGAGGATATAGCTAATGCTGAAGCAAATATGGACGAACAGGCCACTAAAATTGAGAAAAACCTGTATTCCGATCCAGATTTCGCAAATAGCTATGAGGCATCTAAAACATATGCCGCTGAAAACGGAACCGAATTTACCGAAATGCGCGACAGGGAAATTGTATCCATGATTGCTTATTTACAGCGATTGGGAACCGATATTAAGATTAAGGAAACGGACGAACTGTTATCTGAAAATAAATAAAACAAGAAGTAAGATTTGAGATTTGGGATGTTAAAAAAAGCAAACGTCTTTCTTTACTAAAGCATCTCAAGTCTAGGGTCTAACTACTAAAATCTAAATTATCATGCTAAAATTTGTAAAAGGATATATGGAAAGTATCGATGGTATAGCCACCTATCCTATGATATCCCTAGTAATTTTCTTTGTCTTTTTTGTAGTGCTCTTTGCATGGGTGTTTACCGCATCAAAAGACTACATCAAGGAAGTAAGTGAAATACCATTAGATAATAACAACCAACAAAACATAGAATTATGAAAAATATGTCTCCGTGGTGGATCCGAATTCCACTTCTCTTTTTTACTGTCTTTGGGCTTATGGAGTACTTTATAGATTCTGGTGATCAACCAGCGTTTATAGCCTACCCAATAGCGGCATTGTTCCTAGTTTTTGTGCTGCTACTGCTCATTGGTATCGAAGTTATTCTAGCTGCTATTGAAAACGTTATGTTCCAGACCTTATCGGAAGAGGCTAAGGAGCGCTATATGGCTTCAGCTTCCAAAAGATGGGAATGGACATGGGGCAAAGAAATGTACAATAAGTTATTGGGATCCAAGCCTATGGAAGCGGAAACAGAGATTATCTTGGATCATAACTATGATGGTATACGCGAACTGGATAATAAACTTCCGCCATGGTGGGTATACATGTTCTACGCAACCATCATATTTGGTGTCGTTTATCTCGTGAGGTTCCATGTATTAGGAGATTATGACCAAGATACCGAATACCTAACGGAACTCACCATTGCACAGGCAGAAATTGAGGAGTATAAGAAGAATGCCAAAGATTTGGTAGATGTAAATACCGTGGAACTTTTGACCGATGCATCTGACATTAGTGCCGGTAAAGCTATCTTTGAAGCTAGTTGTGTGGCATGCCACATGGCCGATGGCGGTGGTGGTATTGGTCCCAACCTAACCGATGCGAATTGGATTCTTGGCGGTGGTATTAAAAACGTATTTAACACCATTTCCGAAGGTGGTAGGGATGGTAAAGGAATGGTAGCATGGAAGCAAAGTTTAAAGCCATTGGAAATGGCTCAGGTTTCCAGTTATGTTTTAACCTTTCAAGGTAAGACAGCGGCCAATCCAAAAGCAGCAGAGGGCGATATCTGGATAGACCCGCATATGAAAGCGGATGCACCTGCAGTAGATTCCGTTAGGATAGGGGTAGAAGTGGATTCTTTGGAATTCAAGGAAACCATAGACGAAGCGGGTACTGTAATAGAATAACGTAGAATATAGTTGAGAATATCAACTCTAGGACCCTGCTACTACAACCAAAGGCAGGGTCTTAAAGTAAACCGGATTAGTACCATCAACCAATAATAAGACTAAACATTACGAGTAAAATAAAAACAACCATCCCTTAGAATTGTATCAAATAAAGTAGAAATGTCACAAGATCAAGATAATTTTAGGGACAGTATAGGAACTATAAACGAAGAAGGTAAACGTGCTTGGGTATTTCCCAAGAAACCGAGCGGTAAATGGTATAACTATCGAAAATATGTTAGTTACTTTTTATTAGCTTTCTTGCTTTTAGCGCCTTTTATAAAAATAAACGGGAATCAATTTTTAATGTTCAACGTGCTGGAACGCCGTTTCAATATTTTTGGTTTTCCATTTTGGCCGCAGGATTTTCATCTCTTTGTAATTTCAATGATTATCGGGGTCATCTTTATAGCATTGTTTACCGTAGCCTTTGGGCGTATTTTCTGCGGATGGATGTGTCCGCAGACCATTTTTTTAGAAATGGTGTTCCGAAGAATTGAATACTGGATAGATGGGGACAGGGGCGCTCAGATAAAACTCGATCGTCAGCCATGGAATGCCGAGAAAATAAGAAAGAGAACGATTAAATGGATTATCTTTTTTATCATCTCCTTTATCATAGCCAATGTGTTTTTAGCCTATCTTATCGGCAGCGATAAGCTTATGGCCTATATTACCGATGGACCTCTGCTACATCTTTCTACGCTTGTATCCCTATTGATTTTTACGGCGGTATTCTTTTGGGTGTTTGCTTGGTTTCGGGAGCAAGTCTGTATTATTGCCTGTCCTTACGGCAGAATGCAAGGGGTTCTCTTGGATAACAAATCTATCGTAGTCGCTTACGACCATAAAAGGGGAGAAGGGGAGAACGGAAGAAAAAAATGGCGTAAGAACGAAGATAGGGAAGCCTTGGGCCACGGTGACTGTATAGACTGTTTTCAATGTGTGAATGTTTGTCCAACTGGAATAGATATCAGAAATGGAACGCAGCTGGAATGTGTTAACTGTACCGCTTGTATAGACGAGTGCGATACCATTATGGAAAAAGTAAATCTTCCAAAGGGTTTGATACGTTATGCGAGTGAAGATGAAATAACAAAGAAGGAAAAATTCAAGTTTACACCCCGGCTCAAAGGGTACAGTGCCGTATTGATTATTTTAACGGGGATACTTATTGGAATGCTTTTCCTTAGAAACGATTTAGAAGCGAATATATTAAGGTTGCCCGGACAATTGTACGAACATAAAGAAGGGGATATTATAAGTAATGTCTATACGTTTAAGCTTATTAACAAAACAGTAGATACGGTTCCTGATGTAAGTTTTAAACTTTTATCTCATAAAGGTGAGATAAAGATGGTGCGTAAGGAAGATTTTATGGTGCCGGCACAGGGCTTGGCAGAAGGCACACTTTTTATAGAGATTCATAATGCCGCTATTAAAACAGATAAAGAAAAAGTAAAAATTGGTGTTTATAGTGGCGATAAGCTGATTGAAACGACGTTAACCGCGTTTTTGGCTCCTAGGAGTTATAATTAGTTTTGAAGTGAGAGTGAAAATCAATGATGACAAAAAGTTGGCCGAAAGACGAGCTATTAAGAAAATGATTAACAGATTCCCTTCTCCGAGGGAATCGAAGAAAAGAAATTTAATATGAAAATTAACTGGGGAACAGGAATAGTACTCGCGTTTATAGGCTTCATTAGCTTCATTCTATTTTTTGTGGTTCGAATGAACATGGATAGCAATGCCAACCATGATTTGGTAACCGAAGATTATTATAAAGATGCCTTGAACCACCAGACCGAAATAAACGCTGAGGTAAATGCGAATAACCATGAGAAAATTACGCTAGAAAAGACAGCGGAAGGTCTTCTCTTGCATTTCCCTGAAAACATCAACTTTAAAAAAGCAAAAGGAATAGTGTCCCTTTACAGACCATCTAATAAGCAATTGGATTTTGACTTACCCGTAAGTTTATCCAACACAAATTTGCTCATACCTGACAAACGTTTGTTAGATGGTCGTTGGGACATTAAAATTACATGGTCCCATGACGGACAGGATTATTTGCAAAAAGAAAGTATAACATATTAAGAACAAGGAATCAAGATGTTATTGCGAGACACGAGGTAATTTATCAAATTCGTGAATCAAATGACAGATTGTTTCACTTTGCTCGGTAACAAGCATAACAATGTTAGTATCTGCACTTTTATTGGGATTAATGGGAAGTCTGCACTGTGTTGGTATGTGCGGCCCCATTGCTTTTATGCTTCCGGTAGATAGGCAAAATCCCTTAAAAAAAGCAGGGCAAATATCATTGTACCATATCGGAAGATTATTGTCCTACGGACTTATTGGGCTTGTATTCGGTCTCTTAGGGAAAGGACTTTATGTTTTTGGAATGCAGCAAAAACTATCTATTGCTATTGGAGTTTTAATGATTATTCTAGTGCTCATTCCTGCAAAAACCTTCGCTAAATATAACTTTTCCAAACCGGTATATAAGATTATTTCACGGGTAAAAAGCCGACTGGGCCAGGAATTGAAAAAGAAAACTCCGGATACTTTTTTGACCATAGGTGTATTAAATGGTTTTCTGCCCTGTGGGTTGGTATATATGGCACTTTTTGCGGCCATCGCTATGGGTGATGTGGCCAAGGGTAGCTTATATATGATTTTATTTGGATTGGGAACTATTCCCTTAATGACCAGTGCTGTGTATTTTAGCGGGTTTTTAAAGGGTGGGACCAAAAAACGCATACAGAAACTCATTCCCGTATTTGTAGTGGTAATGGGTATATTATTTATCCTTAGAGGTCTTGGCTTGGGAATCCCGTACGTATCTCCTAGTCCTGTGTTAGATGTAGTTTCCTCTCAAATTGAATGTCATCCATGAACTAAGATATGCGAATAATTCCTAATGATATCGTTCTGAGACCTAGGTTCCAATTGGAACTAACGGGAACAAAGGAACCCATGTTAGGAGCTTTTCAGAAGGCGCAAAACCCGCCAATTAATGTAAAGCGCATAGACGACCATCTTTTTATTAAATTTGATAAAAAAGAAACCAATTTTTGGACACCACAATTACATCTGGAAATCAATGACATAGATGATAAAAATTGTAAGGTATATGGTCTTTTTGGTCCCAACCCTACATTGTGGACCTTTTTTATGTTTTTACATTTTGGAGTGGCCACACTGTTTATTGCACTTGGAATATGGGCATATGTAAGCGCAAGCTTGGATAAGCCTTATTTTTTGCAAACAGCACTTATGATACTTCTAATTCTTATTTGGATTGCACTGTATATTTTTGGGCGCTTAGGGAAACGAAAAGGAAGACCACAAATGGAAGTACTACATACCTTTATGATGAATACGATTATCAACAACTAAATCTTTATCAACAGGTTTTGTTATTTTAATAAATACAGTAAATGGAACAAATTACTGCCTTAATTGAGGATAGAACGGATGTGTCTGTATTAGTTCGCGCTTTCTATGCAAAGGTTAGGGAAGATGAGGTTTTGGGTCCAATTTTCAATAATACGATTACCGATTGGGAATCACATTTAGAGTTATTGATCGATTTTTGGGAAACTCAACTATTCTTAAAACGGCTCTATCACGGTAACCCTGTTACCGCGCACCAAGAGGTTGACGAAAAAATGAATCATTCCATTACCTCCGAACATTTTGGACTTTGGCTAAATTTGTGGTTTGAGACTATAGATGAATTATTTACTGGAGATGTAGCATGGATTGCAAAAAACCGCGCTCAAAAAATGAGTACCATGTTGTTTATGCAAATCTTCAAGAATCGTACGAAGTAATATCCATTTAATAGGCGGATTGAGTCGGATTCGAAATTACGATGGACACTCATTAAGCCGCACCCTTCATCGCTAGCACCGTGGTAACCCAAACAATAAGAGAGGAGAAGAAAATACCAACGGTGTTTGCTGCAAACGCTCTCTTGCGCTCCATTTTAAAAAGATAGCTCGCAATACTGCCTGCATAAACTCCGGTGCCGGGAACAGGGAGCATTACAAAAAAGATAAGCCCAATAAAACCGTATTTCTTTATTTTGTCACCGGAACCAACCTTGGCCTTGCGCGCTACGTAAATGGCAGATTTCTTGTAATAGTGCCATTTAAGAAGATACTTATTAACTTTCGTGAGAAAAAAATACATGATGGGAAAGACCATAACATTGGCGAAAAAACATGCGATAAAGACCAAATAAATGTTTACCCCATTTAAAACACCATAAGGAATACCAACCTTTGCTTCACCAAAAGGTGAAAGGCTCCAAAGCATCGCTATGATTAAATCTATGATCACATTTCCAGTTTTTACAAGCTGTAAAATTACGTTCTTGTAATCGATAAACCGTTTATTAAATCATAAATAAACTCTAAAAGACTAATCCTGAATATGAGTATAAAATCACTATTTTCGTAGGGACCGAAATAAATATTTTCTTTTTAATGGCTATTGAAAAATGAAAAAAAACGAATCTAGAAGATCTTTTCTAAGAAAGGCTTCCCTTACCACGGCAGCGATTACCGCATCACCTCTATTGTTTGCAAAAGGTAAAACAGAAATACTGCCCCTTATTAGATCTTACTCGGATAAACTCTATTCAGCAAACGATAACATTAATATTGCCCTTATTGGTTCGGGTATCCAAGGAATATACGATACCAAGGCTGCTTTAGGGGTTAGTGGCGTGAAACTGGTTGCGGCTTGCGATTTATATAATGGAAGGTTGGACCGAGCAAAGGAGTTGTGGGGAGATTCGATTTTCGTTACACGGGATTACAGACAAATACTGGAACAAAAAAATATTGATGCGGTCATAATAGCTACACCTGACCACTGGCATCAAAAAATAACTATCGAAGCGTTAAAAGCAGGTAAACATGTGTATTGCGAAAAGCCCATGGTACAAAAATATGAAGAAGGGCAGGCTATTATTAAAGCGCAAGAGGACAGTGGCAAAATATGCCAAGTAGGAAGTCAGGGAATGTCATCTTTGGGAAATGAGAAGGCCAAACAATTATATGAAGAAGGCGCAATTGGGGATATTGTGATGTTAGACATGTACAATGATCGCTTTTCTGCAGAAGGTGCTTGGCAGTACCCAATACCACCCGATGCAAACCCAAATACTATAGACTTTGATCAGTTCTTAGGCTCGGCTCCAAAAGTACCTTACGAATTGAAACGTTTTTTTAGATGGAGAAATTACCAAGATTACGGTACCGGTGTAGCCGGAGATCTTTTTGTACACGCATTTTCTACATTAAATTATGTGATAAGTTCACATGGTCCTAATAGAGCTTTGGCTACAGGAGGACTTAGATATTGGAAAGATGGCCGAGACGTGCCAGATGTAAGTATTACACTTTATGATTACCCTAAAACTGCAACCCATGCCGCTTTCAATGCTGCATTTAGGGTTAATTTTATCGCTGGAAATGGTGGGGGAGGTGGATTTAAACTGATAGGTACCGAAGGCGAAATGGAAGTTGGTCAGAACCAAGTAACTTTAAAACGGTCTAAATTGGGTGCAGGACCAGGAGGTTATTCCTTAGTAGCCTATACCGAAGAAACACAGCAAAAGATAAAAGCTGATTATGCCAGCGCTATGCCATCTATTAGAGAGCAGTCCTTAAATACTGGAATAACAACTTGGGAAGCTCCAAGGGACTACCGAGGAGGGCATTATGATCATTTCAATAATTTCTTTTCAGCTATTCGTAAAGGCGGAGAGGTCGTACAAAATCCAACATTTGGCCTTAGGGCCGCAGGTGCGGCCCTATTGGCAAATGAAAGTTATTTCAAAAAACAGCCTGTAGGTTGGGATCCTACAGCGATGAAATTGGTATAAAATTTAAATTTTAAAGGTTACCACTGGTAAGGTGGAATGGTTGGCAACATCTTCGCCAATACTGCCTAAGAAGAAATGTGATATTCCTTTTCTACCATGTGTGGGTATTCCAATAATATCCGCACCGCTTTCCGTTCCAAAATTCAATACGCCACTTTCCACGGAGTAGTCATTATATATTGCAATGAGCAGCTCAAAGCCAACTTTGTCGCAAAACGTTACTATTTTTTCTTGGATTTCGGAGGTGCTTAAAAAAGCATCTCCTGGAGTGTTCACATATACCAATCTTAGTTCTGCCGAAAATATTTCGGCAATATATTTGGCACGTTGAAAAGCATTGATGTTCTCTTCTTTGAGGTCACATGCAAAAACCATTTGCCTTGGATTAAAATCGGCTATTTCTTCCTTAATTACCAATACTGGTATGTCTGAATGGCGAACTACTTTCTGTGTATTAGAGCCTACAAAGATTTCCTTAAGCCCTTCGCTACCATGGCTTCCCATTACAATTAAGTCAGCGTTATGCTCGTTGGCCAAATTACTTATCTCACTAAATACCTTAAAGTGTTTTATCACCGGTACCACCTTGACATCTTTGAGATAAGGTTTGTCCAAAAATTCGTTCAAACGCTTTTCCGCAAGCTTTATTAAAAAAACGGTATGCTGCATTTGGGCTCCTTCGTTTGAAGATATTAAGGCTTCGTTGAGCTCTAACATATGCAAGGCATAAAGGGTTGCTCCATGCTTTTTTGCAATAGATGCTGCTACCTTAAAGGCATATTCGGATTGACTAGAGAAATCAACGGGTACAACAATATTTTCCATATCGATAATTTTTAGGTTAATAATTAAATGGTCATTGAGAATAATCTTGTATCTGGAACATTTTGATGTAATCTTAAATCAAATGCCATACAAACATTACGTACGAATGGCCGTCCTTTAGGGGTAACTTTTAATTGATGCATATTCAATTCAATAAGTCCGTCTTGTTTCATTTTATCCAATCGTTCTAGAACAAGAGGTAAATCCGTGAAAAGCATCTGTTCGTTAAACCATGATGTTTCAAGGTCGCACATTAGATTTAGGATGTGCTTTCTTATGATTTCATCTTCAACAGATAGTATGTGTCCCTTAAAAACAGGTATCACATCATTGTCTACTAGTTGCCGGTACTCTTCTATACTTTTTACATTTTGTGCAAAACCGTACCAACTGTCGCTAATACTGGACGCTCCCAATCCTATCATTAATTGGGTCTTGGAGGCCGTATACCCCATAAAATTACGATGCAAACGACCTTCTTGGGTAGATATGGATAATTCATCAGTTTCCAACGCAAAATGATCCATTCCTATTTCCTTATAGCCAAGTTCTCCTAGTAAGGTTTTACCCTTTTCATACTGTTGTCTTTTTAAAGCTGCTGAAGGCAGGTCTGAATCCTTATAGCCCCTTTGTCCGTTTCCTTTTATCCAAGGTACATGGGCATAACTGTAAAAAGCCAACCGGTCTGGGAGTAGGGATTTGGTCTTTTTTATTGTCTCTATAACATGCTCCATGCTCTGGTGGGGCAAACCAAAAATTAAATCATGTCCTATAGACGTGTAACCGATTTCACGGGCCCAATCTGTTACTTTTTTTACATTTTCAAAAGGTTGAATCCTATGTATGGCCGTTTGTACTTTTTCATTATAATCCTGTACACCATAGCTTACCCTTCTAAACCCTACATCATATAAGACTTGTAAATGTTTCTTCGTGGTATTGTTGGGATGGCCTTCAAAGCTAAACTCATGGTTTTTCGCAATTGTTGCCTTTTCTAAAATACCCTCAATTAAGGTTTTTAGGTTTTCGGGACTAAAAAATGTAGGCGTTCCGCCTCCTAAGTGTAGTTCTTTTATAATAGGTTTTTCTGAAAAAAGGGCAACATACAAGCCCCATTCTTTTAAAACCGTTGTTATATAGGGTTTCTCTACCTCATGTCGTTTTGTGATTCTTTTGTGGCAACCACAAAAGGTACACAAGCTTTCGCAATAGGGCAGATGTATATAAAGGCTAATCCCTTCTGTGCTATTGGATTCTGTAAAACTCTTTTGGACGGATTTTTCCCATTTTTTACTAGAGAAAGAATCGATATCCCAGTATGGTACCGTAGGATAGCTCGTGTATCTAGGTCCGGGGACATTGTACTTTTGAATAAGGCTACACATGTAGTTGGTCTTTGGTACAAAGATAAAGGCAACTTTTATCAGAAAACATGACAAAAGTCATACTAGTGGGTAAGATCATTCCCATTGAAACTACAAAAAGGGCGGCACTAATAATTTTCTTTCATCCAATCGTAAGGTTTGCGTTTTAGCCAGAGGCCTCTGGTGAAATCCGGAAAATCTTGTGGCTCACCATTATTGGCTATGGAAACTTCGGACAAAGGGGTTACGGCACTCCAAGCGGCAGCGTCATAGGCATCCATAGGCGGTGCTATGTTTGCCTTGGCCGACTCTATAAAGGAATTCAATACAAAGAAATCCATTCCACCATGTCCTGCATCCAACGCGTATTCGCCATATTTTTTCCAAAGCGGATGGTCATATTTCTCTAGCCACGGGGCAGCTTCGTCCCATTTATGCGATTCCGATTGGCCTTCAATATACATTCTACTGCCATCTACCTCCCACAAGCCGTTTGCTCCTTGTACCCTAAATCCTAAGGAATAGGGTCTTGGTAAATTACAGTCATGTGTAATAATTATGGTTTCGCCGTTAGCAGTCTCAATTGTCGTGGTGATTACATCGCCTTGTTTAAATTTTATTTTGGCATTCGGGTGCTCTTTTCCGCCCACATCAACAATATAATTGTGCAAGCCAATAGCTTTTGTTGCGTGAGAGGTCAAGGACATAAATCTATTTCCGCGGTTCACGTCTGCCATTGCTGCAATAGGTCCTAAACCGTGTGTTGGGTACACATCTGCATTTCTTTTTACAGAGTGCGCCGTTCGCCATTTTGCTTCGGAAATTCCCTTTTCTCCAAACTCTGCTCCCCTGCCATAGGCTGTTTTGCCATCGTTGAATTTTACAAAACGTAAGTCGTGTTGGTACCCGCATCTAAAATGAACCAATTCCCCAAAAACGTTCTGTTTTACCATATTTAAAATGGCAAGTACATCTCTCCGGTAGTTTACATTTTCCAGTATCATCATGTGGGTGCCGGTATTTTCGTGAGTATTGACCAAATCCCAACATTCTTCCAAGGTATTAGAGGCAGACACCTCTACACCAGCATATTTGCCGGCTTTCATCGCATCTACAGTCATACGGGTATGCCACAGCCAAGGGGTGGCAATAACAACGGCATCTACCTCTTTAAGTTCCAATAGGTTTCTGTAGTCATAGTCATTTGCATCAAAAATCTGTGCAGCCTTTGCGCCTGCTTTAGAAATTAAATCTTTAGCGATGGCTATTCTAGAAGCATCTATATCACAAATAGCCGTAATATTAACATCCTTTCTAAGCAATAGGTTTTGTAAGTGGTTAGTTCCTCTTAATCCTACCCCGATAAGGGCAACATTTAGTTTGTCCGCAGGGCTATACAGTTGGGTAGCGAAGCTAGGGATGGCACATAGCCCTACTCCTGCAAGCGATGTGTTTTTGATAAAATTACGTCTTGAACTCATAATCTAGTTTGGATTTAATAATGGAAAATAGGAAAAAATGAGATCATTTTAAAGGATATGATCTCAATATGTAGAGCCATCAACCTTTTTAATGACCATATGGCTAAATACGTTTAATGTTTTGGATACAATCGTTATTTTTGCAACCTAAATACTAGAACCATGACATTACTTTTAATGGCTGCCGGAAGCGGTAGTAGATACGGAAAACTAAAACAGTTCGATGAGCTTGGCCCTAAAGAGGAGTTTCTAATGGAGTTCGCTATTTATGACGCCATAAAAAATGATTTTAAGCAGATTGTAGTCATTACCAAAAAAGAGAACGTTCGTTTTTTAAATGATTATTTGAGTGAAAGATTGCCTGAAAACATAAAACTGGATGTGCTAGCACAAGAACTAACCGATTTGCCCAATGGTGTTACCTTTACCGGAGAGCGAAAAAAACCCTGGGGTACCGCGCATGCTGTTTGGACTGCAAGGAATGTAATACACGGCCCCTTTGTCGTTATTAATGCAGATGACTTTTATGGACAAGCGGCCTATAAAAAAGCTGCAAATTTTATAAATTCGAATGAAAGTGCATACGCATTATTAGGGTACACCTTAAAGGATACCCTTTCCGAACATGGGTCTGTATCTAGAGGTGTCTGTAAAGTGTCAGGAGATGACTTACTTTCTGTAGAGGAACGTTTGAAGCTTGTTCAAAAAAATAACAAGGTCGTGGATGAAGATACGGGTTTGGAATTTACTGGCGAGGAGCAGGCAAGTATGAATTTCTGGATTTGTAGGATGTCAATATTCGAAAAAATAGAATCGGAATTTAAAACATTCCTTAATGATGAGGATCGTATTGCCAATAGCGAACTCTACCTACCTTTTATGATACAGGAAATGCTTCAGGCAAAGGAAATTGATGTGAAGTGTATTCCATCGGGTGGTGATTGGTTTGGTGTAACCTATGCCAGTGATAAAGAAACGGCCATGGAAAGTTTGCAGAACAAAACAAACCAAGGTCAGTACGTTTCTCCTTTATGGAACTAAATAATAGCGTACACACCCCAGAACAACTTCAAGAACTTCTGGGGTGTTTTACGGTAAAACATCAACAGTTCAGCTTTCAGCCGCTCAATACCGGTTTAATCAACGATACTTTTTTAGTTTGTAGTGAAGAAACCCCTGTTTATATTCTACAACGCATCAATCATGATGTTTTTTCGGATGTGAGCGGATTAATGAATAACATTTCCAGTGCGTTAAGAGCCCTCAAAGCTTCCGATTATAAAGAAATTCAGCTAGTAAAAACGGTTGACGGTTCCTACTTCACACAAGTGGCTTCTGGGTATTGGCGGCTCATGGGTTTTATTCCGGACAGTATTACCTACAATACAACCGTTCAGAAAGAAACGGCCTATGAGGCAGGACGTGTTATTGGAACGTTCCACTTGCTTTTGGCAGACCAGAATCCTTTGGGTTATATCGATACCATAACACGTTTTCACGATTTAACGGTAAGGGGGCAACAGTTTTTGAAGGCGATAGCTAGCGCAGATGTACTAAAACTGGAGCATGCAAAAGTGAATATAGCGTTTGCTAAAAAAACCTTGAGTACGTTAAACGAGATAGAACTGAATGCTTTGCCATCGCGTGTATGCCATAACGATACCAAGCTAAACAACATATTGTTCTCTAAACATACAGGAAAAGGCTTGTGCCTCATAGATTTGGATACCATTATGAAAGGCTATTTTTTTTATGATTTTGGCGATGCTATTAGAACGGTAGTAAATACGGCACCTGAGGATGAAAAGGAATTAGAACGTATTAATTTTAATGAATCTTTGTTTACCGCCTTTGTAGAAGGATTGGCCAGTATCCCGTCGTTATTAAGTAAGGCAGAGATCACGTCTTTACCTATGGGAGCAGTTTTTATGCCATTTATTCACGGACTAAGGGCGTTGACCGATTATTTAGAAAATAATAGGTACTATAAGGTTGCCTACGAGAATCAGAACTTAGACCGTTGTAATAGTCTTTTCGATTTTTCAAAAAAAGCCTTGAAAAAGGTTCCGTTTATGGAAACAGAACTAAAACGCTTGTTTCCATAAAAATTTTGTAAAAAAGGATCCAAACTAACTAAGTACCAACTCTACATTAGTTTTTTTTAAGTTTTGGTAAATGAGGAGCTGGCATTGTTGTGCTATTCATCATACATCCTCCTAAAGCCCCAATATTCAAACTAGCCCATTTTAAAAAATTTTCTTATTCGGTGTTACATCCTAAAACGTGTTAAACCAAAAAGAGTCCGGTTGTAAACAACCAGACTCTTTTACGAGAACACTATATGAAAATGAAAAAAATTAATTCGTTTTTGTTACACTGTAAAAGTATCAGCTTTGTGCATCTTGTGAAACTTATTGTTGTGAAGTTAGGAGATTCTGTGGTGAACGAAGAAAAAATTGTTTTAACGGATTTAAATGGGTCTTTAGTAAATCCAAATACTTAGTTAATAACTCAAATAAGCCACGGTTGAAGGAATTGAGTATACTATGGCATGTCAATTATTATGCATAAAATAGGCCGATGCTCCCATCGGCCTATACTAACTAACTCAAACTTTAAATAAGCTCTATAAGAACACCATAAAATTACTTTATTTGGAAAGGTATTGTGTTAAGATAAACGTATCTCTCTGTTAAATAATGTTATAACTTTCATGGGCTGTTCTATATTTACCAATGAATTTTGACGTGTAATCGTCCATACTAGTCCTTATGAAAAATACGTTCAGCAGATTAATTATTATGTGTGTCCTTAGTGTAACCACCCAACTTTACGGTCAGGAGGTAAGCGATGATGTTGTTTTTGCAGGGAGAAACTTTACTTGGGGTATGAACATGGGCAGTTATGATTTAGCGATTTTGCTCCGGGAGAATGGGACCTTTTGTGAAAGTCTTGACGCACCGGACTGGCAGACCAAAGTGGAGGGAAGCTATAAAAAAGTGAATGGTGGAATTCTTTTGGAGTATAGGGACAAAACCATGGATAACGATACCATTTTTATAGAAAAGGATAACTCGGATGGTTATGAAGACATAAGATATGGCGGTGCACAAATGATAAAAATGCGGTTACCAAATACGATACCTGAGGGCTATTATGAGTATAAAAGTGCATCTAGTTCTGGTGGTATGGGTACAGGTATGGTTTACGTGGGGACACAACAATATGATGGTATTTATTTTTATGCAAACGGTACTTTTGATAGGAATTCTTCCGGTGGGGTTCTAGTAAGTGGGAGTTCTATTGGCGGTGGTACTAGTTCCGATAAGGATGCTAGTGGCACCTATACCATTGAAAAGGGATTATTGACAATGGTCGATACCGATGGCGAAGTAACTAGTAACAGTTTTTTTTACAGCGAACCTGATGACGATGGAACTTTTACCGTAGCTATGAACGGTGCTATCTTTTTTTCTGGTGGCCCTGAGGAAGTGGAATCCGAAACCGAACTAAAGGACACTAAGAATAGGGGTTCCAATGTAGTTGACGAAGAAAACTCGGATAAGACCATTCTAGAAGAAATAAAAACAGCCCATGGCGGTAGCGCTATAGATAGCATAGCAACTGTGGAAGCTGTTATGGAAACATCAGGTATCGAGTTTAAGGTACTTCTTGATGTAGGGCGTAAATTCTTACGGTTGGAGTCGCTGTCACCAAACTTTCGCTATATAGAACAATTGGAAGGCGACTCTGGTTGGATCTACCAGAACGGAGGAATCTCGAAAATCCCAGATAGTCGTGTAGCGGAGATGCGAAATACGTTTTATTCAGGGCTTTTTCTATTACAAGCCCCAGTTCTGAATCGTTTAGAGGTATTGGCCATACGGGATAACGGTAAAGGATTTAAAGTACTGAAGCTCCAATTGGACGGAAACATAAGCGGCATGGTGGTAGATGCCGGAACCAATAGGTTGGTCGGAACTGCAAAATTTAATTCGTTAGGCAATGAAATCACGTACCTATCTGACTTTAGGGAGGTTAACGGTGTACTCATAGCGTTTAGGGAGGAAGTGGAGACAGATGGCCAAGATATTATTATTCAAAATACATCTTATACCATCAATCCCGTATGGGATATCAATGTTTGGGAGCGTCCCGACTAAATCTTTTTAAGGTTCTTTCGGTCAATTCATAGTTGATAATAAACAGCTTATTATTAAAGTCACAAGAAATCTGAAACTAATGGTAGTATCACAATAGCTCCAGTTATTTTAGAAAATTACGATACTACTGGAAATGTCTACACGTAGCTAGAGTTTTATCAACTATTGGACTACAGATTATTTAAAGGCAGTGTGTCCTGTAATATCCGCACCTGTAATCAAAAGATGTATATCGTGAGTTCCTTCATAGGTAATCACACTTTCCAAATTCATCATGTGGCGCATAATACTATAATCTCCGGTAATGCCCATACCGCCCAATACTTGGCGTGCCTCCCGGGCAATTTTTATGGCCATTTCCACATTGTTGCGCTTTGCCATTGAAATTTGGGCGGTAGTCGCCTTGCCTTCGTTCTTTAGTTGTCCAAGTCTTAGCGCTAATAGCTGTGCTTTCGTTATTTCGGTGATCATCTCTGCCAGTTTCTTTTGTTGTAACTGAAAGGCGGCGATTGGCTTTCCGAATTGTACACGCTCTTTTGCATATCGCAAAGCAGTATCGTAACAGTCCATAGCTGCACCGATAGCACCCCAGGCAATGCCATAACGTGCAGAATCCAAACAGCCTAAGGGAGCGCCTAGACCTGTTTTGTTCGGCAGTAAATTTTCTTTAGGAACTTTTACGTTGTCAAAAATAAGTTCTCCGGTGGCCGAAGCGCGAAGCGACCATTTGTTATGTGTTTCAGGAGTAGAGAAGCCTTCCATACCTCTCTCGACTATCAGTCCGTGAATTCGTCCTTCTTCATTCTTTGCCCAGACTACGGCTACATCTGCAAAAGGTGAATTGGATATCCAAAGTTTGGCGCCGTTTAACAAATAATGGTCTCCCATATCCTTATATTTAGTCTCCATTCCACTTGGATTGGATCCATGATTAGGCTCCGTAAGTCCAAAACAACCCATCCATTCACCACTGGCCAATTTAGGTAAATATTTAGTTCGTTGCTCTTCCGTACCATAAGCATAAATAGGGTACATTACCAAAGAAGACTGAACCGAAGCCGTAGAACGCACACCACTATCACCACGTTCTATTTCTTGCATGATAAGTCCGTAGCTTATTTGATCTAGCCCCGCCCCGCCATACTGTTCAGGTATGTATGGGCCAAAGGCACCAATACCTGCGAGACCACCAATTATCTGTTTTGGAAACTCTGCTTTTTGGGCATATTCCTCAATGATTGGAGATACATCCCGCTTTACCCATTGGCGCGCGGCATCACGGACCAATTTATGCTCATCGGAAAGTAAATCATCTATATTGTAGTAATCGGGTGCTTCAAATAAATCTGGACGCATAGCTTATTTTTTTAATAAAGATAACTAAAGAAACGTTGTCTAAAGCTTGATAATTGTACGTAGCGTTATCTAAATCTTTAATTTTCGGTAAAATTAATCAAATATCTATTGTTTTGTATATAACATTAATAAAACCTATTGTTACATTTTCAAATAAAAATCCTTAACAAGGTTTTTGTAGTCTCCTGTATAGTGATGGCGCTCTGTTTCAATAATCAGCTCATTTGTAATCGCATCTCCCTTTTCAAAACAAAGTTCCAGCAAACTGCGCTTTATTGGTGCAGAGGTATTTCCCCTTACACGTGTAATTCTGTTTGGATAGAGACCAATTTTTCCTGCCAGCTCCAAGAATTTAGATTCTTCCTTGTAAGGAATAATGACCGAAAAATAACCGTTGTGGGCCAATAGTCTAGAAACGCCAAGTAAGAGGTCTTCAAAGGGTAATGAACTGTTTTGTCTGGCCAAGTCCCTAGCAGCATCACCACTGGAGACTTCTTCGGAGTAAAACGGGGGATTGGAGACTATTAAATCATACGGTTCGTCTATTTCGTCTACAAGTTCGTCTAAGCCAGCATGAAAACAGTAGAGACGGTCTCCCCAAGGAGAAGCTTCAAAATTTTCTACGCATTGTTCATAGGCTGCATCATCTATTTCTATGGCCTCAATACTCTCGGCATCACATCGTTGTGCTAGCATCAGAGCGATTACACCAGTACCGGCACCAATATCCAAAATAGTATTCGGCTCTGTTTCCAAAGAAGCCCAAGCGCCTAGTAAAACACTATCGGTACCAATTTTCATGGCACACTTGTCTTGATTTACCGTAAACTCTTTAAACTTGAAAGTATTACTCATTCCAATTGCCCCGCTTCTCTAGTTTCAGAACCTTCCAACTCTAGAAGTGAGTCCCCTAATCGAAAACGCATATCGTTTGCCAATAGTTTTATTTTACTTATTATCTCGGGGTGTTCAGATGCCACATTGGTGGTTTCGCTTATATCGTTTTGTACGTCGTATAATTCAATTTCTCCCATGTCTACCATACGATAATCGCCTGGCAGGCCATCTTTTCCTGCTTCTTGCCCTTGCATAGTTCGGTAGGTATGTGGAAAATACAGTTTCCATTTCCCATACCGTATACCAAAGAGTTCGTTAACGCGGTAATAAAAGAAATAGGCCTCTTGTGGTCCTTTTTCCGAGGTGCCTTTTAATAATGGGAGAACACTTTTTCCATCGATAATTTTTTCGGGTAAGGTTGCCTTGGTTTCGGCTGCGATGGTAGGTAAAATATCTATGGCCATCACTGGTTCGTCAATGACTTTGCCTGCTGGAATACCGTTGGGATATTTAATGATGAACGGTTCTCGTTGTCCCCCTTCCCAAGCTGTTCCTTTGCCTTCGCGCAACGGAAAGGCGCTGCCGGCATGGTTCCCGTACGATAACCATGGCCCATTATCCGAAGTAAAAATGACCATGGTGTTTTCTTCAAGTCCATTTGATTTTAAGGCTTCCGTAATTTGACCTACGGACCAATCTATTTCCATAATTACGTCTCCATACAAACCTCTACCGGACTTACCCTTAAACTTGTCTGAAACAAACAAGGGGACATGGGGTTGTGGATGAGGTACGTAAAGGAAGAAAGGTTTGTCTTTGTTCCTGTTAATAAAATCTACACTGCGTTCCGTAATCTGGGTGGTAAGTTGCGATTGTTCTACCAAGGTGTCTATCACGGTTTCGTTTTCATATAAGGGAAGGTCGGGAAAATTAAAAATTGGCCCTTGTTGCGGATGATAAGGCCACATGTCATTTGAATAGGGAATGCCAAACCATTCATCAAAACCATGCCGGGTAGGTAGGAATTTTTGATGGTGGCCCAAATGCCATTTTCCAAATATGGCGGTAGCATAGCCTTCTGATTTCAGCATTTCTGCCAAGGTGGTTTCAGATTCGTTTATTCCATGGGTGTTACCTGGGCCTAACGCGTTATGAATACCAATACGGTTGGGGTAGCAACCTGTAAGTATTCCGGCCCTGGAAGCAGAACATACCGCTTGAGCGGCATAGTAACTGGTGAGCATGGTGCCTTCTTTAGCCATTTGGTCCAGATGAGGGGTAGCGATATCGGATGCTCCAAAAACGCCAACATCATTGTAGCCTTGATCGTCCGTAAAGATCAGTATTACATTTGGCGGACGTTCCACGACCTCTTCTTTTTTTGATTCTTGACAGCTGCTTATTAAAGCTAAAACAGCAATAGCACATAAGGCATTCTTTGGATGAAGAAAAAATAAGGTCATACTTATGAATTGAAATTGGGTAATATTCTACTTTTTGCATCGTTCAGGTAGCTTCTGCCGATGGTATACCTTAGGCCACCTATTTCGACGCTATTTCCTTCTACAACACTTACTTTATCAATGGCTATAGTGTAGGATCTATGTATTCTTAAAAAGAGATCTGATGGTAAATCGTCCGTAAAGCTGCTTAGGGTACTATGGATGATATATTTTGACGTAGGTGTGATGATACGAATGTAGTCCTTGAGACTTTCAACTACCATAATCTCATCTAAGAATATTTTTTGGAGTTTCTTTTTATCTACCTTGACAAAAATACTGGGTTTCTCTTTCACTGTAGTGCCAGAGACTTTTAGTGCACCTTGTTTTAGGCTAATGATTCTATCCACCGATTTTAGAAATCTAGGGAGCGATATAGGTTTTACCAAATAATCAATCGCTTCCAACTCAAAACTTTTTAATGCATGTTCTTCATGGGCGGTGGTCATGATAACAAAGGGTTTCTTTTGTAGGGTGCCCAAAAACTCCAGACCGTCCAACATTGGCATATTAATATCCAAAAACATAATATCTACTTCGGTATCCCTTAAGAAAGAGGAAGCGTCAACTGCATTTGAAAAGGTTTCTACGAGTTGTAGCTGCTTAACTTTAGAAATATAGTTTTTTAATACATTGATGGCTAAGGGTTCATCATCTATAACTATCACTTTTAATATCATATCACTTTAAGTTTCAATAGTACATTAAACATATTGTCCTCTTCAAAAATAGTAAGTTCATAATCAGTAGGCTTATAACCTAGTTCCAAACGTTTTTTTACATTGGATAAACCTATGCCTCCCGCTCTAGTTTGCAAATCTCTTGTTGTATTTGCATTGGGAATGGTGTTCGCTATCTTAAATATCATAAAACCATCGGAAACTTCAAGGTCTATGGCAATATACATTTTACCAATATTTTTACTCGCCCCATGTTTAAAACAGTTTTCTACCAAAGGTATTAGGAGCATTGGTGCAATTTTACATTTGTTGAGATTTCCCGATATATTCATGTCAATTTTTAAAGAATCATCGAATCGTATTCGCTCCAGATCTATATAGTTCTGAATACATTCTATTTCTTTGGTAAGCTCCTGTTTTCGTTTTTTTGTTGCATAGAGGAGGTAGCGCATAAGGTCGGAAAGTTTTAAAATGACCTCCGGAGCCTTGTCCGACTTTTCCAAGGTTAGGGAATAAATGTTGTTTAGTGTGTTAAAAAAAAATGGGGAGACACTTGTGACCGTAAAAATCGTAGTTCGGTTTGTAGTTGTCGTCGCTCCAAATCATGCAATTTGCTACTTTCCTTTAACCAATCAATGGTCAATTTAATAGCCGTAAAAAAGGAGATGACATAAACTTCCCCGATCATGGTCTGCACGGCGTAGCCAAAGGTAAGGGTATTGGTTTCTATGGGGCCTTCTGGCCATACATCTGTGCTAACTAGATAGTAGGTAAGGTTATATTTTACCAATAACATTACAAAAATGGCCAGTATGATGCTTAAGGTGTACAAGAGATATTTTTTGGTGTACACCAGTTTTGGCATTAGGTAGTAAACGTTGAAATAGGCTAAAGTCATATGTATGGGAAAACCAATCAAGTTGGTTTTTAACGAATAGACAAAATCGTCGTGAATGCTAGTCCATCGCAATGTATTGAATAGAAAATACACGCCCCAAAAAACAATATGATGCCAGTACTTTACACCATAGTTGGAGGAAGACCCGGTCTTTCCTAAAAATTCCCCTACCTTATTGTTCAACTGCATAAAACGATTCTTACTTCGATTAAATGAAACGTCTGGCATTGCTGCTACGTTATTGGTCTAATTTTATTTTTAACCAATCAAAAAACAATAAAATTTCCAGACTTAAGAAATAAAATCTGGTAGTTTGTCACTAACCAAATTATAAGAGACTAAAATACTTAAAAACAATAGAATAAAATTTATATGATTAGGAAGATGTTATTTTGATCCGTCAGAGTGCAAATTAGAACTTTGGTTTATTTTTAAGTTTTTAAAAACAGGGAGTTCAACTAGGAGTATGGTCTATTTAAACAGGGAAACACTTTGCGTGGGGTGGTTCATAGTAATGTTGGCATAGCCAAAAATAGCTTACCTGATGGAGAGGAAAAAATTAGCAAGAAGCAAAATTTATACGCCAATAATTATGAGTAATACGGCACTAAAGAATAAGAAAACTTTATCATTGATCCTTTTTGTTTTTTACATGGGATGTGCTTGGCTAGTGGCGCAGAACATACCAAAAACGTATGTTGCGTATTACACGGCGGAAACAATAACTGTGGATGGTGAAATGACCGAGCCAGCTTGGCATAAAGCAAAGTGGTCTCAACTGTTCATAGATATTGAAGGTCAAAAAACGCCGAAATTTGAGACCCGGATAAAAATGATATGGGATATGGATAATCTCTATATCTACGCGGATTTAAAAGATCCCCATGTTTGGGGAACTTTAAAACAGAAGGATACAGTAATCTTTTATAATAACGATTTAGAGGTGTTCATTGACCCTGATGGTGATACCCATGATTATTATGAATTAGAGATTAATGCCCTTAATACGATTTGGGATCTGTATTTATCCAAGCCATATCGCAATGGTGCCCATGTGCTGAATAATTGGGACATTAAGGGGTTGCGTTCTGCCGTACAAATAAACGGCACACTTAACGATCCAACCGATGTAGATAAGGGTTGGAACCTAGAGATTGCCATTCCTTGGTCTTTTGCCAAAGGCCCAGTTGGATTGGCTACGGTACCTAAAAATGAATTCTGGCGGATGAATTTCTCCAGGGTAAACTGGGATTTTGATTTGGTAGACAATCGGTATTCTCGAAAAAAAGATGACCAAGGCAGTTATCTTCCCGAGTATAATTGGGTGTGGTCGCCACAAGGTGTTATCAATATGCACGAACCGGAACATTGGGGGTATGTTTATTTCTCTACAGATGAAACAGGTGGGGATAACACGTTTACAGTTCCCCATGACGAGTATATCAAATGGTATTTATATCAACTCTATCGAGATTTTCGAGATGAAAACAAACGAAAGGTCATCTGGGAAAAGGATAGACTTACATTGACTACAAAATCGAAATCGATTTTAGGAAAATCGGTTTCGCCTATATTAGAAACGAATAGTTTTGGCTTCCATATTTGGACACTGAGTCCGTTTACCGGCAATAAACTAGTGATACATCCCGATGGAAAATTTGAAAGTTTAGCGCAAAAGAAATAAAATTATAGAGGTTAGTAGCTAAATAGTCATATTTTAAAGAGGTTATCTAATTGACAATCAAAATATTAAAGTTTGTATTAATGTAAGTTCGAGCGTAGTCAAGAACCATTGATTACTAAAATTGGGCTTCGACTGCGATCAGTCTGACATTTTTACTATTAATTCAGTTTCAAATAGGTAACTAACTATTGAACTTTATAAAGTTTTTGTTATTGGATGTTTTTTAAAATCAAAACTAATCCAATGAGAATAAGACCAAAAGTTAATCCCCAAGAATTTACATTATCAACTCGATAAGATATACTGGGATTATCTTTAGGTTCTTTTCTAAGATTCCAAAATAAATATCCAATTCCTAAGATTAAAAATAAAATTCCTGCAACTATTTCGTAATTCATTTTGCCCTATTTGCTTTTTACTGGAACAAACAATCTAACAATGCATCGTCCACTAATTTTGGTACCGTAACTTTAAGATTTGGCGTACGTTTCATTTCTCTCTCAATAGCAAAAATGGCCTCTTTGTTTCGTGCCCAACTTCTTCTGGATATACCGTTGTTGACATCATAAAAAAGCATGTTTTTCAATTTTTTGCTCGCTTCTTGTGAGCCGTCTAACAACATACCAAATCCCCCGTTGATCACTTCGCCCCAGCCAACACCACCGCCGTTATGGATAGAGACCCAGGTAGCGCCTCTAAAACTATCGCCAATAACGTTATGTATAGCCATGTCCGCGGTGAATTTACTACCATCATAAATATTGCTCGTTTCCCTGAAAGGTGAATCCGTACCGCTTACGTCATGGTGGTCGCGCCCTAAAATAACAGGGGCTGAAAGTTCACCCGAAGCAATCGCTTGGTTAAAACCTTCCGCAATTTTTGCACGGCCTTCCGCATCTGCATATAAGATTCGTGCTTTGGAGCCTACGACCAGCTTATTTTGTTCCGCTTCTTGTATCCATTTGATATTATCCTGCATTTGTTGCTGAATTTCCTTTGGTGCTGTTGCTTTGATAGCTCGCATCACCTTTAAGGCAATTGCATCTGTTTTTTGAAGGTCTTTCGGGTTTCCGGAGGAACATACCCAACGAAATGGGCCGAATCCGTAATCGAAGCACATAGGCCCAAGAATATCCTGGATGTAACTAGGATATTTGAAATCGATATTATTTTCTGCCATAACGTCCGCTCCAGCGCGGGAGGCCTCCAAAAGAAAGGCATTGCCATAATCAAAGAAATAGGTTCCTTTTGCTGTATGGGCGTTGATACTGGCTGCATGTCTGCGCAAGGTATCCTGAACTTTGTTTTTAAACTCTTTGGGATTTGCGCTCATCATTTCGTTAGATTCTTCAAAGGTCAATTCTACCGGGTAGTATCCACCTGCCCAAGGATTGTGCAGGGAGGTCTGGTCGGACCCAAGATGAACAAAGATGTTTTCCGTATCAAAACGTTCCCAGACCGCTACCACGTTTCCAATAAATGCCAACGAAACAACTTCTTTGTCTTGAATCGCTTTTTTAGTGCGGCGAATGAGCGTATCCATATCGGAAATAAGTTCATCTACCCAACCTTGTTCGTGTCTTTTTGTCGCAGCGGTAGGATTTACTTCTGCGCATATGGTTATGCATCCGGCAATGTTGCCCGCCTTTGGTTGTGCTCCGCTCATACCTCCTAGACCAGCAGTGAGGAAGATTTTGCCGGCCGGACTTTCATCTGGCTTCAGTACTTTTCTAAATGCGTTCATTACCGTAATGGCCGTGCCATGAACGATTCCTTGTGGGCCAATATACATATAGGAGCCGGCAGTCATTTGTCCGTATTGGGTAACACCGAGCGCATTGAATTTTTCCCAATCGTCAGGTTTGGAATAGTTCGGAATCATCATACCGTTCGTAACTACTACCCTAGGTGCTTCTTTGGAAGAGGGAAATAGTCCCATAGGGTGACCTGAGTAGATATGTAGCGTCTGTTCCTCCGTCATCATAGCCAAGTACTGCATGGTAATTAGATATTGTGCCCAATTTTGGAATACGGCGCCGTTTCCGCCGTAGGTAATAAGTTCTTGTGGATGTTGTGCCACTGCCGGATCTAAATTATTCTGAATCATCAGCATTAGGCCGGCTGCTTGGGGAGTGTTTGCAGGATAGTCATGAATTGGCCGGGCATACATTTTGTAATCCGGTGTAAAACGATACATGTAAACCCTACCGAAATCGGTTAATTCCGTCGCAAATTCCTTGGAGAGTTCGGAATGCCAATCTTTTGGAAAATAGCGTAACGCATTTCTAATAGCTAGTTTTTTTTCTTCTAGGGATAGTATGTCCTTTCGCTTTGGCGCATGGCTCACATCTTGCGAACGTTCTTTTTTTAAAGGTAGTTCTAACGGTATTCCTTGCAGTATTTGAGATTTAAAATTCATGTTTAAAGAGTAATAGGTGATTAATGCATAGTAATGAATAACAACATCAGTCCAATTTTCATTGACACTTTTAGACTCCCCCTTTGGGGGTAGGGCGGCTTTTATTTATGCTTGTCAAATACATTGACCCCGCGTTTAAAAATTACACATGGCTTTAAATTTCCTTGGTTGTAAAGGATTTCTTGATAGTTTGCTGTGTGGAAAAGGCTGAAATCGGCCAACATACCTTTCGCTAATGTTCCTCTATCCGATAGTTGTAATGCAGCAGCAGCCCTAAAAGTAATTCCAGCTAAAACTTCTGCATTCGAGAGCTTTTCAAAGGTGCCAAGAATAGCGGCTTGTGTCAGTAAATCGCCCATGGGTGCCGAACCGGGATTATGATCGCTTGCAATGGCCAAGGCAGTACCGGCATCGAGTAATTTTCGGGCAGGGGTAAAGGCACAACCTAAGCCGATAGAAGCTCCGGGTAAGGCAGTAGCGATGACATCGCTTTTGGCCAATAGGTCTATTTCTTTATCGGTACTTGCCTCCAGATGGTCGGCACTTACCGCATTAAATTCTACAGCAACCTTGCTGCCACTGGTAGAGAATTGATCCGCGTGTACGGTAATATCAAAACCCATGGCTGCCGCTTTTTTAAAATAGGGTGCAATCTGTATGGCCGAGAAAGCACTTTCCTCTATGAACGCATCGATACGGTTTGTAAGGTTTTCGGATTTTAATTTTGGAAAAAGTAACGTGCTTATTTCCTCTAAATACGCTTCGGCAGTTCCTGAATAATCTTTTGGGAGCATATGCGCTGCAAGACAGGTTGCGATGAGGTCCGCCACAGTGTTTACATTAGCCTCTTTGATGGCGTATAGCATTTTAAGTTCTTCTTTTACGGAGAGACCATAACCACTTTTTACTTCAATCGTTGTAACCCCGTTTTTCAAGTGTCGGTTTGCCCGTTTAATTGTGCCTTTAATGAGTTCGGCCTTGCTCGCTTTCCGGGTTTGGGTTACGGTATCCCAAATACCACCGCCGGCTTTGGCAATTTCCAAATAGGTTTTTCCGGCATTTCGCATAGCGTAATCAGTGGCACGTGACCCACCAAAACAAATATGCGTATGGGCATCTACAAAACCCGGTATGCAGGTGTGGTCTCCTTGCAGTTCTTGAATTTCGATATTGTCAAATTTTGATCTAAGGTCTTGGAAATCGCCAATTTCTTGGATGTGTTCCCCTTCAATGATCATTCCAGCATCTTCTAAAATACGTAGTTGCGCATCGACTAGTGCGCCCTTTAGCGGTAGTCCGGTCATGGGAATGAGTTGTTTAAAAGGGCCGATAAGTTTTAAATTTTTCATTTGCTTATTTTATTATTGAAGGAAACGTACACTGTGTTGAGGCGACTATTTTTAACTCTTGACAACAGCTTATACCATCAATACACATCAAATTCCTCGGAGAACTTCGTTTTTAAGGATATCCGTTCTTTTTCGCTGATGCGTTCGATGAGTTTTATAATTGTTTTGTTCTTTATCATTTTAATTCCTAGTTCAATATCATCGGCAAAAATCCGATCCTTGTCTGCAAAGGATACTTTTTTTCTGATTTCCTTGTGAATCTCCTCAAGAAAGAGACCTGATTTCATAGGTTTTCTAAATTCAAAGGCTTGGGCTGCCGTTAATAATTCAATGGCCAGTATTTTTTCTACATTACCAATAACCTGCAATGCTTTACGGCCCCCAATAGAACCCATGCTAACATGGTCTTCTTGACCAAGGGAGGTAGGAATGCTATCTGCACTGGACGGAAAGCAGAGACCTTTGTTCTCACTCGCTAGGGCAGCTGTTGTATATTGTAGGATCATATAGCCGGAGTTAATGCCTGTGTCTTTCATCAATAATTTGGGTACCCCCGGACTGTTGCCTTCCAAGGCTAAGTAAATACGCCTGTCCGATATGTTTCCGATTTCCGAGGCTGCCAGGCATGCGTAATCCAAAGCCATGGCCAACGGTTGTCCATGAAAGTTCCCTCCACTTATGGTGAGCTCCTCATCGATGATTACTGGATTGTCCGTTACGGAGTTTAATTCCACTTCTAATAGCTCTTTTAAATGAAGCCAAGCGTTTCTAGATGCACCATGCACCTGCGGAATACAGCGAAGGGAATAGGGGTCTTGTACCCGTTCACAGTCAATATGATCTTCCAAAATTTCAGAGCCTTTAAGTAAGCGTTTTACCCTTTTTGCTACGTGGATATTTCCTTTGAATGGTCGTAGTGCATGTAGTTCCTTATAAAAAGGTTTGACCGAACCCTGAAGTCCCTCGATCATCATCGCGCCAATAATATCTGCTTGAGATAATAAGGAGTGTAATTTTTCGACAACTTTTACGGCATGCGCTGCTATGAATTGCGTTCCGTTTATGAGAGCCAAACCTTCCTTAGGGCCAAGGTTTAGGGAAGAAAGTCCGGTACGTTCAAAAAGTTCGGCCGTAGTCATTGTTTCGTTATTGTATACCACTTTTCCTAAACCTATCAATGGAAGAAACAAGTGGGACAAAGGAGCTAAATCTCCGGATGCTCCTACCGAACCCTGCGATGGAACTACGGGGATGGCATCGTTTTCTATATGCCAAATGATTCGGTCTAAGGTGGTTTCCCCTATTCCGGAATAGCCTTTGGCTAAGGCGTGTGCTTTTAATATCAGCATCAATTTAGCTATAGTTTTGGATATTGGTTTACCAACACCTACACTATGACTTTGTAGAATATTTGTCTGCAGTACACTGGTTTCGGATTTTGATATTTTGGTCGTACAAAGCGGTCCAAACCCCGTATTGATTCCGTAAACCGGTTCTCCTTTGTCCACAATACGTTTTACGATTTGACAACTCTGAATTACTTTGTCTCGAGTAGCTTTTGATAATACAATTGTGGTGCTACCCTTTGCTATTTGTAAGGTATTACTTGCAGTAAGCCAATCTTCTCCCAGTTTAAAAGTTTTTGACGCACTTTCCATTTGAAATTATTTTAGGTTTTTAAATTTAATACTTATGTTTGATACTTGCCAATACCATTTTACTACAGTATCGATAACTATGAGTACTCAAATAGAATTACGTCATCTTACTTATTTTTTAGCAGTGGCCGAAGAGCTCCATTTTAGAAAGGCGGCGGAAAAGCTATTTATTTCGCAGCCAGGACTAAGTAGGCAAATTAAACAGTTGGAAGAATTGTTACAGGCAAAGCTTTTTCTGAGAAATAATAAAAAAGTAGAGCTAACCCCGGCGGGTCATTATTTAAAAACTAGGGCCACAGATATATTTAGATTATTAAAGGATACAAAACGGGAGTTGCAATTAATCGGTGATGGGGATACTGGCGAGATACGCATCGGTTTTTTGGGTTCCGCTATGCAAAATGTAATTCCAGAATTATTGGTTGCTGTTAAGGGCAAGTATCCAAAAATAAAAACTTCATTGGAAGAGCGTTCCAATTCGGAACAGGTAGCTGCGGTTTTGAAGAATGAATTGGATATAGGATTCGTTCGCTTAGATCGCGTTCCTGCCGATTTACATATGCAAACGGTATTTGAAGATACCTTTTCGTTGGTATTGCCAGAAAGCTATCCAATGTTAACAAGGGAGTACAACGGAATGGCCCGTTTTGCGGAAGATGATTTTATCTTGTTCAGTCAGGAATACAGCCCTTATTATTATGATACCATTTTGAGCATTTGTGCCGATGCTGGTTTTAAACCAAAAGTATCGCATAAATCGGTTCACGCACACACCATTTTTAAGTTGGTAGAAAATAAACTGGGTATTGCTATTGTTCCTACCGCACTACAGGCCGGCTTTCAAATGCGGGTAAAGTTTATTGAGTTGAAGGATGTGAAGCAACGCGCCCTACTATCAGTAATCTGGAAAAAGGAAAACGCTAATCCTGTGTTAAAAAATTGTATGGATTTACTTTTAGCAAGATCTTCAAACAAAAAAGATAGTGCATTATGATTTATGATATAATAAAAAACCGTCGTTCTGTTTTTCCCGCGCAATATATGGATAAACCAATAGCCAAAGCCGACATTGAAAAAATCTTGGAATCGGCCAATTGGGCACCAAATCACAGAAAGACGGAGCCATGGCGATTTAAAGTGATACAAGGCGAAAAGTTAGAAGAGTTGGGTCAGTTTTTATCCAATACCTATATCGATATTACCCCAAATCCTAAGCAAATAAAAGCTAAAAAGTTAATCGAGAACCCTAAAAAGGCAGGAGCTATTATTGCTATTTGTATGCAACGCGATCCCATGGAATCTGTTCCCGAATGGGAGGAGATAGCTGCTACCGCCATGTCGGTACAAAATATGTGGCTTTCTTGCACAGAAATGGGCATTGGCTGTTATTGGAGTTCTCCTGCACTTATTGATTTTATGGATGATTTTCTACCTATGAACGAAGGGGAGAAATGTCTTGGGTTCTTTTACATGGGTTATTATGAGGGAGAACTTCCCGGGCAAACCAGAAAGCCTATAGCCGACAAAACGGTTTGGATGGATTAATCGAAATACGGAAAAAGGGCACCTTTGAACTCCCAGGCTTTGGTAATAAACAGGCCTAGATATACAATAGCCACCATAAACTTTAAAAAGGTACCGGTCAAAAAACCTAGAAATGATCCAAAAGCAGCCTTTGTAGCTGTTTTTTTATCCGCCTTATTTAGTAATTCCCCTACGAGCGCACCCACAAAGGGCCAAATAATAATACCTAAAGGCCCTAGAATAGGAAAAAAAAGTGCCACCAACAATCCAATTGTGGTACCTATCATCCCAGCTTTGGTACCACCAAATTTTTTGGTGCCCATGGCAGGTATGATATAATCCATGGCAAATACCACAAGCGCTATGGTTAAGGTGATGCTCAATACCCACCAATTATCAGGTACCGCTTTGGTAAGATATAAGAGCAAAAGTCCTATCCAGCTGATGGGAGGTCCCGGTAAAACTGGCAAAAAACTACCTAAAATACCAAAGAGCATTAAAATAAAGCCTAAAATCAATAATGCAATGTCCATAAAAGGTCTTTTCTGTGAGACTAAGATAATGCTATTTTGTTACAAGATCTTAGCTTTAAAACCTGACAGGTCTGTCGTCATAGTTGTAATCGATTGCTTTAGTTTTTAACTAAAAAGTTAGTTTTAACTAAATATTTAGTTATATTTGTTTTAAGAATAAACTAAACTATTAGTTGAATGAAGCAATTAACGAAAGCAGAAGAAGAAGTAATGCAGGTACTTTGGCAATTGGAAAAATGCAATGTTGCTGCGGTTATTGATGAACTTCCTGAACCTAAACCAGCTTACAATACGGTATCTACCATCGTTCGAATTTTGGAGGACAAAGGTTTTGTGAGTCATGAGAAAATGGGTAGGGGATATTTGTATTTTCCGCTGGTACAGAAGTCGGATTACAGCAATGAGAGCATTAATAAATTGGTAGATGGCTACTTTCAAGGTTCGTTTAAAAGCATGGTGTCCTTCTTCATGAAAAAGAACGATATGAGCCTTACAGAACTAGAATCCATTTTAAAGGAAATCGATAAAAAAGGAACGCCATGATACAGTATATCCTAGAATGCATCGCCTTTCAGTTAGCTTTTTTGGTCATTTATGACTTCTTTCTAAAAAAAGAAACATTTTTCCAATGGAACCGAGTGTACTTGATTGGAACGTATGTGTTGTCCCTGGTTTTGCCTTGGATAAAAATCGAGGCTTTGAAAACATCGGTACCGGAAGCGTATTATGTGTATCCCGAATTTCTCTGGAATATGAACCGTGTAGGGGTCACCGCTACGGGACAAGCAAGTACGGCTTTCCAACTTTCATGGCAAGAAGGGATAATGTTTGGTGGCATGGTGTTGGCGGCCTTCTATTTTGGGTATAAATTAATTCAATTGTATACTTTGAGCAGGAATGGTAGCGTGGAACGTTTCCCGAATTTCACCCGTATTGTCATTACCAATAGTGAGTTGGCATTTTCTTTTTTCAGGTCGATATTCTTAGGCGATAAAATTCTGGAAAGAGAGCACGGCAGCATCATCAAACACGAATTGGTGCACATAGAACAACGCCATACGTTAGACCTTCTATTTTTTGAACTCATGCGCATTGTTGGCTGGTTCAATCCGCTGGTGTATGTCTATCAAAATAGAATAGCGGAACTGCACGAATTTATTGCAGATGCACAGGTACCCAAAGCAGAACGCAAGGCGCATTACGACCTATTGCTATCACAAATTTTTCAGACCCAACATATTTCATTTGTCAATCAATTTTATAAATCATCATTAATCAAAAAACGAATCGTCATGTTACAAAAATCAAAATCGAAGAACGTCTTTCAGTTAAAATATTTGTTGTTGGTTCCTTTGGTTTTTGGGATGTTGGCCTATACATCCTTAGAAACCTCAAAAGGTAACGATGTGTTGCAAGAGCAAACCACCGAAGACGCAGCTTTAATTGTCAATATTAATAAGGAAATTGATGATGAAGTTGCAAAAACAGGAAGTTTGAAAAAAGTCTTTTTTAAATGGAAGGATATGTATGACGACCCTAGTTTGAATGAGGGTATTTTGACAAAAGAAATGTACTTCAAGCAAGAGATTATAACTGAAAGACTCTATAACATGTATGCAGATAGTCTAAAAAAAGCAAAAGCGCCATTTTTTGACAACCCTAAAGGTAGAACCAAAAGATTACCTTCTACTGCCAAGTATGAGAGCTATGTTCAACACAAGATAGCATTTCAAATATTGGATGAGAACTTACGGTATTCCCTTCAAAATAGGTTTGAAAATGGTGGCACCAGTATAAAATTATTGGATTTGCATAGGGATTTCTCAAATGACCTTTTGGTTTTTGAGGTTAGAACTATTAAAGATCTAACAGGTGATGAAGTACGCACTTTTAATAATAGAATTTCTGAAATCTTCGAAACCAAAACATCAGATTTTAAGGGGCTTATACTAACGGATGGCACATATTCGTTTGAAGTATTCGATTTGGATTTAGGAGAAAGTGAGGTAGTAGAAAATAAAATCGAGAAAAATTCCGATCCTATTGCTTTTGAAAAAGTAGAGAACGTACCTGTATTTCCTGGCTGTGAAAACGATGCCGATAAGCGAGGATGCTTTTACGAAAATGTACGTAACCATATTCGTAAACATTTCAATTATCCAAAAGAAGCTCATGAAAAAGGGATACAAGGTCGGGTAAATGCTATGTTTATTATAGACAAAACGGGTGCAATAACCAACCTAAAAATGAGAGGTCCGGATTCTTTGTTGATTAACGAAGCGGAACGTATTATTTCTCGTTTACCTCAAATGCAACCCGGAGAACATAAAGGGAAAAAGGCGCAGGTAGTATTTTCTATTCCCATTTCTTTTAAATTAAAGGCAAATAAACTAGAGCAAGCAAAAAACGACAAACCCAGTTATGCTCCTTTCTCCACCGTAGATGAAGTCCCCATATTTCCAGGATGCGAGAACGCTGAGGATAAACGGGCTTGCTTTAATCTGAACATACAAAAGCATATTGCTAAGAATTTTAAATATCCGCAAGAGGCTCAGGATAAAGGAATTCAAGGGCGAGTTAATACCCTTTTTATTATTGGCGGAGATGGCATGGTTAAAAATTTAAAAATGCGCGGACCAGATGTACTATTAGAAAACGAAACCAAGCGAATTATAGATTTACTGCCAAAAATGCAGTCAGGAATACAAAATGGTGAAAAGATAGATGTTGCTTATTCTATACCCATTACTTTTAAGTTAGGGGATGAATTTAATGATAAATCCAGTATTCCAAATGAGGATAATCGATACAGCGGTAAGGGTCTAAAAATGATGTTCAATCAGAAAGAAGAACCAATATTTTTGTTGGACGGCATCGAAACGGAGACAAGCGTTATGGAAACAATTGATCCAGACACTATAGAATCTGTAAATGTCCTTAAAGGTAAAATAGCCAAAGAGAAGTACGGAGAAAAAGGAAAAAATGGTGTTGTGGAAATCACCTTAAAAAAGAAAGATTGATAAGAGGTTTTACCATAGTTTTTCTGTTTTTTACTGTAGTAGGCAAAAGTCAATCGGGTACCGCAACGGAAGCAGATAGCCTATACGCCACGGGTAACTATACCAAGGCAATAAACGCGTATGCAAGCCTTGGAACGGTACCTGCGGGATTACAGATTGCACGCGCTTACAGCGCCATTGGGAATTATGACAAGGCCCTTGACCAGTATAAAGCTGTCTTGGAGCTAGATTCCCGGCAGCAACTCGCTCAATTTGAGCTAGGCAAACTGCTATTAAAGCAAAAGCAATTTGATGAGGCACGTAAAAACTTTCAACACTTGGTTTCTGTTGCCGGCGATAATCCCGAATATCATTACTATTTGGGCGAGGCGCATCGCAATTTGGACCAGCCCAGCAGTAGCTTGGTTTCCTATAAAAATGCAATAGAAAAGGATAGCACGCACCTTAGAAGTCTGTTTCAGTTGGGTAAATATTTTACTATCAAAGGAGAAAAGAACCAGGCACTTGATTATATAGACCAAGGCCTACATTTCTACGACAACGATGTGGCCTTGGTGAATTTAAAAGCCCTGGTCTATTATAACGACGCTCGGTTTTTAGATGCCATCTCATGGTTAGAAAAAGTATTGGAATTGGGAGAGCAGAAAGAATATGTGTATGAAAAACTAGCCTATAGTTATTATAAGGAATGGGAGTTTGAAAAGGCCAAAGCCGCTTACACCGAATTATTAAAATTTAATGAGACCAATTCGGATTATTATTATGCCTTGGCAGAAACCTATCGGAAGAACAAACAAGTGGACTCCGCCGAACTATTCGTAAAAAAGGGAATGGAAATTCAAAGGCCTGTGTTGGCAAAAGGTTATATGGCATTGTCCGGATTGGCTCGTGAAAAAGACGATTTACAATTAGCGCTGGAGTATTTACAATTAGCGGTAGCCGAAGACCCGAACGATGGGATGCTTTACTATAGACTATGTGCCTTAACAGACCGATATTTTAAAGACCCAAAGATAAAGTTGAAGCATTATGAGCGGTACTTAGATCGGTTTGGTACTAAAGTGCACTATTTCTCAGAGACTGCTAAAAAAAGGATTTCAGAACTCAAGGAACAAATACATTATGCCAAGGAGCGTACTGATTAAAAATTCGTAATTTTCGCTTTAGATTTAGCATAATGAGGCGTTTTTTGATTGTTTTAGTTTCTTTTAGCCTGTGTTCCTGTAATTTCTTTGAATCGAAGGAAAAAAGAACGCAGGAACTAGTCGATTCCGAACTTCGGGAAATAGATTGGAACGCCATAGACACCTATCCCCTTTTTTTAGATTGTGATGAAACCGCTTCAAAAGAAATACAGCGCCAATGTTTTGAGCAAAAGTTAACAGCGCACTTTCAGGAAACCCTTAATGAGTTTGAATTTATTGTAGATTCGGATGATAACCCTACTATAGCCGTTATCTTTGTGATAGATACGGAAGGGGAAATAGAAATATTGGAGATAGAAAAAGACCGGTTTATTCTAAAACAAATGCCAGAATTTGACGGTATTGTAACACAGAGTTTAAAAACTGTTCCAGAGATTGCCCCGGCGCTGAAAAGGGGTATTCCGGTAAGTACCAAGTTTAGAATCCCAATTCAATTAAACACCAAGTAGTAAAAATTGGCAAACGAAAAAATAATACTGGGCATAGATCCTGGCACTACGATTATGGGTTTTGGCCTCATAAAGGTGGTGGGTAAGAAGATGGAATTCATTCAGATGAACGAATTGCTTCTCCAAAAATATAGCGACCCCTACACCAAGTTAAAACTCATTTTTGAACGCACCATTGAACTCATAGACACCTATCATCCGGATGAAATTGCGATTGAGGCGCCTTTTTTTGGTAAAAACGTTCAGTCGATGCTCAAGTTGGGTCGCGCTCAAGGCGTTGCCATGGCAGCCGGGCTCTCACGTGAAATTCCTATAACAGAGTACTTGCCCAAAAAAATAAAGATGGCCATTACAGGAAACGGAAATGCCAGTAAGGAGCAGGTCGCTAAAATGCTGCAAAGTCTTTTGGGACTAAAAACCTTACCCAAAAACCTAGATAGCACAGACGGACTAGCAGCTGCTGTTTGCCACTTTTACAACGAGGGGCGTATTGAGGTGGGGAAGAGCTATTCTGGATGGGGTGCCTTTGTAAAACAGAACAGCCCCCAGCCCCCAAAGGGGGAGTTAAAAACTCATTACAAGTGAATTTAAGAAAGCCTAAGAAATAATTTGTTTTGCAAAACCCAAGAAGTTTGTACGAAAAAGAAGAGGTTCCCCCTTTGGGGGCGGAGGGGGCTGGTATATACATCCACATCCCTTTTTGCAAACAAGCATGTCATTATTGCGATTTTCACTTTTCTACTACTATGGGAAAGAAAGAGGCGATGGTATCGGCCTTATGCCAAGAATTAGAACTACGAAGGCAGGAGTTTGGTGAAACCGTAGTGGAAACCATCTATTTTGGTGGAGGAACACCCTCGGTTTTGAATACAGGGGAACTGGAGCGACTGATATCCACTGTTTACGATAATTATGATGTCGTACCTGATCCAGAAATCACCTTAGAGGCCAATCCTGACGATCTTACAAATGAGAAGATTTTACAATTAGCCAATAGTCCGATAAATAGATTAAGTATAGGTATACAATCGTTTTTTGAGGAAGATCTGAAACTGATGAACCGAGCGCATTCTGCAAAAGAAGCATGGGAATCATTGTCCCTGGCGACTCGCCATTTTGACAATATTTCTATCGATCTCATTTATGGTATGCCCAATATGGGCGAGGAACGATGGAAGGCCAACATAGAAAAAGCCTTGTCCTTTAACATACCCCATATTTCTAGCTATGCCCTTACTGTAGAACCAAAAACGGCCTTAGCCAATTTTGTAAAAAAAGGGTTGGTAAAACCTGCCGCTGATGAGGAAGCACAAGCACATTTTCATATTCTAAACGATACGCTCACGGCGGCGGGATATTCATGTTACGAGATTTCCAATTTTGGGAAGCCCGGTTATTTTTCAAAGAACAATTCGGCCTATTGGCAACAGAAAAAATACATTGGTATTGGTCCGTCTGCACATTCCTTTGATGGCCAAAGGCGTGGCTGGAATATTAACAATAATCCAAAATACATCAAATCGATCGGTCAAGGTATTTTACCCATGGAAACGGAAGTCCTCTCCACAACAGATAGGTACAATGAATACATTATGACAGGAATTCGCACTATTTGGGGTGTTTCGCTCAATAGTGTCGCTACTGAATTCGGGAAGAAATACAAGGAATATTTACTATTGCAGGCGAATAAATTTATAGAAGAGCATTTATTGTATTTGGATGGTGACGTATTGTTGGCTACTAAAAAAGGTAAGTTTTTAGCCGATGGCATAGCCGCCGACCTGTTCATGATAAAAATGAAGTAAATTTGAAGTATACAGATAGTTATGCGAACCATTATTCTACACAACAAAAAAGAATACCAAATAAATTTAGCGAAACCACTGGATATCTCCATGCCGCTCCACGGCAATGCAACCAACGTAAACGCGTGGTATGTAGATCACCCAAAGATAATTCCGCATAAAAATGGCGATTTTGTAGGTAGTGTAGCACAAGGCGCCAGTACCAATTTTAATGATATCTGGTTCAATCCGCATGCACATGGGACCCATACGGAATGTGTGGGCCATATTACACAGGATTTTGTTTCGATCAACCAAAAGTTAAACCAATTTTTCTTTTTGTCAGAGTTGGTTACCATTGCCCCGGGAAAAAGGGGTGATGATTTTATTATTACCAAAAAGCAGTTACAGAATGCACTGGGCCACATTAGACCAGAAGCACTAATTATACGCACCTTACCCAATACCAATTCAAAAATGGCTAGGCAGTATGGGCATACTAATCCACCATATTTGATGGAAGATGCAGCTGAGTTACTGGTAGAAATAGGAGTGGACCATTTGCTTATCGACTTACCATCCGTTGATAAGGAAAAAGACAACGGGGCACTTTTGGCGCACAAGGCATTTTGGAATGTGAGCGACACTATTCGTTACAGTGCAACGATAACCGAGTTTATTTATGTGCCCAATTCCGTTGCCGATGGCAGCTATTTCTTAAACTTGCAAGTAGCACCTTTTGAAAATGATGCGAGTCCTAGCAGGCCAGTTCTTTATAAAATAAAACCCTAATAATTTACTTTCTCACTAACTTTACAGCATGGATAGCATTTTTGAACTGTTTCTTGGCCTCATATTAGGTGCAATTATCATGTACTGGTTGTTTTCTTTTTTTAGGAAGAAAAAGAACAAGGAACTTACCAACCATCAATCTACCGTATTGCTGGAGAAAATTAAAAGCGTTTGTAAACTGATATCGGTCGAGGGTGATTTTGCCGAAATTTATAAATATGAAAACACCAAAGAGCGTTTTTTAAGCTTGGTAATTAGTAAGAAAAAGGCCTTGATAGTTATAAAGGCGAAAGCCCAAATAGGCTATGACCTGCAAAAAATATTGATGCATGCAGACGATGGAAAAAGGAAAATTATATTGACCAGTTTTCCACAACCAGAAGTATTGTCCATACAGCCAGAATTGGATTTTTACGATATTAAAAACGGCATGTTCAACACTTTTACGCCAAATGATCTTACTACATTAAACCAAGAGGCCAAAAAGCATATTTTAGAAAAAATTCCCGAAAGCGGTCTCATGGAAACTGCAAGAAACGAAGCCCTACAAACCGTTTTGCTCATTGAGCAAATCGTAGAGACCATTGGTTGGAAACTTGATTATACGGGGTTAAACATAACCGAAGAACAAAAGAAAAAAATAGAAAAATAGATCAAGTTTTAAGGATTTTAAACTGGTTATGAAGGTAAAACACTTCCTAAAGTGCTGCTATTGTTCGTATTAACAATGCCCTTTATCCTAGCTTGCGAAGATGACTGTGCTGAAATCGCTTGTTTTACGCCTCCCATGAATTTTGACTTGGAATTGGTAGATAAGGATTCCAACGAAAATTTTTTTGAGAATGAAAGCTTTAACGCCATCGATATTAGTGTCGTGAACGTAAATAATAACGTACCGATAGCTTTTGATTTTATTAATGAAAACAATCTAAACTTGATTCAAATTAGCGGAATTGGGTGGGAAACGGAACTCATAACCGCACTAATTTCGGTGGGTGAAACGCAAATTGCAAATTTGGTTGTAGATGCAGAACGAAAATCCGAAAATTGCTGCTCATTCACTGAATATAATGAAATCAGTATAGAGAACGCGGAATTTGAGTTGAATGGAGAAACGGCAATTTATACCATTTTTATAGATTGATATGGTCCGGCATTAGGAAGTTCACTTCCCTGTAGGATAACTGATTGTGCTAATCATAAGCGTATTGCGCAAATTGATAAAGTTGCTTGGTTTTAGCGAATACTACATAAAATATTTTACTTTCATATCTGGCGCAGTCGAGATACCTATCCGATACAAAAGCTGTTCTTCGAGAACAATATGACGATGTAAACTTTCTTAACTTCGCTGCCAAGCTAAAAAAATGAAACCATGAAAAAAGGGATAACTTTAGTATTTTTAATGATAGTAGCAATGGCTTTAGGCCAAACCAACGAAACCATGAATGAATTTGATTCCAATTTTGCACACACCGTATATTTCTGGCTAAAGAATCCGGATAGTCCGGCAGACAGAAAGGCTTTTGAAACCTCCTTACGTACTTTTTTGGACAATTCGGAGTACGCAAAAACCCAATTTATTGGCAAGCCGCCAAAAGCCAGTAGGGATGTGGTAGACGGTTCGTTTACCTATTCCTTGATCGTAACTTTTGAATCTGCCGAGGCGCAGCAATTGTACCAAGACGAACTACCGCACAAAAAATTTGTAGAAGAATCCAGCGGATTATGGAGCAAGGTTATTGTATATGACTCCACCAGTATCTAAAGCAAATGGTATCTTTTAGGGAGGCACATAAATCAGATTATAAGAACATAGCCCATTTACACGCCAAGAGCTGGCAAGAAAACTACAGAGGTGTTTTTAGTGACCATTTTTTGGATGTTGAGGTGCTACCAGAGCGACGGGCCGTCTGGAAAGAGCGGTGTTTGCGTCCCCAAGAAAATCAATATATAGTCATTTCGGAAGAAGATGGTATCTTGATGGGTTTTTGTTGTGCGTATATTGATGAAAGTAATCGGTATGGCAGCTATCTAGACAATCTTCATGTGAGTACCAAAGCCAATGGTAAAGGGCTGGGCACTATGTTGATGCAAAGCCTAGTTAGAGAAATTAGGTCCCGTTCAACCTTAGATGCCCTATATTTATGGGTGTTGGATAGTAATCATATTGCTATCAATTTCTATGATAAACTGAGTGGACAAGCACAAGCTCCAATAAAAGCGAACGATATCGGCGATAAGGAATTCTGGAAAATAAGATATGTTTGGGATAGTTTGCAAGAGCTAGAAAAATGCATCAATACCAAATTGGAAAACTATGAACATAGAAGAATTTAGGGACTATTGTATTGCCAAAAAGGGAATAACAGAGGAATTTCCTTTCGATGAAGTTACCTTGGTCTTTAAGGTTATGGGTAAAATGTTCGCGCTGTGTGGTCTGGAAAGAACACCCACTCAGGTAAATTTAAAATGTGACCCTGAAAGAGCGGTTCAACTTAGAGCGGACCATGAAGAGATAATAGAAGCATGGCACATGAGTAAGGTGCATTGGAACACTGTTTTTATAGAACGATTGGATCCTAAATTAACTACAGAGCTTATTGATCATTCCTATGATTTGGTGGTGTCTAAATTCACTAAAAAGTTGAAGGCGCAATTGGACGCACTCGCTTAAGTACCTTATCCATATCTTTACATTTTAATTGCAAAACCGTATCGTTAAAATGCAGGATACCGCTTCTTTTTATCAATCTCAAATACAAAAATATACCACCGAGCTTTTCAAGTTAAAAAAACAGTTGTTTGCCTCCAGTATGGTACGTTTATCAGTTTTTTTGCTGGCTATTCTTGGGGTATATCTGTTGTATGGCAACACCAAATTTGTAGCTGCTGTTGTGTTACTTGCTGTAGTTGCGTTTTTATACTTAGTGTCCAGGCATAGTGATCTGCAAAAAAAACGGGACAAGATAAAGGAGCTTATCCATATCAATAAAATAGAGCTACAAGTGCTCCAACGTAATTTCTATGATTTGCCGGAAGGAAATACCTATAAAGACTCTTTGCATTTTTACAGCCAGGATATAGACCTATTCGGTAAAGGTTCTTTTTATCAATATATCAACAGAACGGCCTTGCGGCAGGGTAGCGATGCTTTGGCGGCGATACTTACTGAAAACAGAATTGACGGCATAACCGAAAAACAGGAAGGTATTTCGGAACTTGCCAAATATGCTGAGTGGCGACAGGATTTTTCTGCTACCGCCGCCTTGGCGAAAACAGAGACCAGTACAAATACTATTGTTTCTTGGTTGAAAACATATACAGCGTTTGTGCCTAAAATTATGCGCTTTCTGCCTTGGGTTTTCGGGGGTGCTTCCATCGCTTTGATTATGGTATATTTTTTAGATTTTATTTCGGAATCCATTTTAATATATTGGCTCTTTTTTGGTCTGTTCATTTCCGGAGTTTTTGCCAAGAAAATAACCAAACTGGGTGCGTCTACCGGCAAGATTCAGTCCACGTTTCAGCAATACAATCAATTATTGACCTTGATTGAGGAAAAGGAGTTCTCATCAGAGTTATTAAGTGTAAAAAAAGAGCAAATAGTGAGTCAGGGAAGAAAAACATCCTTGGTATTAAAGGATTTTTCAAAATTGCTCTCCAAATTGGACCAGAACAATAATGTAGTCTATCTCATATTTGGAAACGGGCTTTTTCTTGCGAGTTTGGGCACCAGTCTAAAGATTGAAAAATGGATAGCCGAACATGGTGCATCTGTAGAAAAATGGTTCGATGTCATTGCTTTTTTTGACGCCCAGAACAGTTTAGGAAATTTTGTGTTTAACCATCCAACATATACCTTTCCAGCCATTGTAACCGAAGCTATAGCTATAAAAGCCGAAAAAGCTGGACATCCGCTATTGGATCCCAAAAAGAGCATATTGAATGATTTTGAGATAAAAAACGAGGAGTTTTTTATTATCACTGGCGCTAATATGGCAGGTAAGAGTACTTTTTTAAGAACGGTTTCCTTGCAGATTGTAATGGCCAATACGGGATTGCCCGTTTGTGCCAGTTCCGTAAACTATAATCCCATTAAACTAATCACCAGTATGCGTACCACGGATTCCCTTACAGACGATGAATCCTATTTTTTCTCTGAATTAAAACGCTTAAAGTTTATTGTAGACGAAATTCAGGAAGATCGTTATTTTATAGTTCTGGACGAAATCCTTAAAGGCACCAATAGTACGGATAAAGCCAAGGGGTCCCGTAAATTCGTGGAGCGTCTGGTGGCTTCACAGGCTACAGGAATTATTGCTACACACGACCTAAGCCTTTGTGAGGTGGCCAGCGAATTGCCAGCAGTAAAAAACCACTATTTTGATGCTGAGATTATTAATGACGAACTACACTTTGACTATAGATTTAAACAAGGAATTTGTCAGAATATGAACGCCTCCTTTTTATTGAAGAAGATGGGAATCGTGCAGTAGCAGGTAGTCGCTTGAGGGTAGAGGTTAATTTTTAGAAGGTAGCAAAAAGTTTACAGTTGCAGTTGGCAGATTATAATATGAAGTAAAAAGCGGATAGCGCACAGCGATGTGCACTATCGTTTGTTTTTAAACTTAAACTTTATTTTTTAATTCTCCGCTTATGGCGGACTAGGGAGCTTTGCTTATGGATTCATTAACACAGATAGTTTTAGGCGCGGCGGTAGGCGAGGTGGTCTTGGGGAAAAGAGTAGGCAATAAAGCCATGATTTATGGCGCCATTGCTGGCACTATTCCAGATTTAGATGTTGTCGCACGTTATTTTACCGATACTGTAACGGCTACAGAGTTACATCGTGGTATTAGTCATTCTATTTTCTTTGCAATACTTATGGCGCCTTTATTCGGTTGGTTGGTCTGGAAATTACACCGTAAAGACAACGTTACATGGAAAAATTGGTCATGGTTATTCTTTTGGGGACTTTTTACACATCCCATTTTGGACGCTTTTACCACCTGGGGAACACAGTTGTTTTGGCCTTTTGATCTGCGGTTGGCATTTCAGAATATATTCGTCATAGATCCCTTGTACACACTTCCTTTTTTATGCTTCTTGATTTTAGCTGCCTTTCAAAATCGAACTTCGGCCAAACGAAAACGTTACAATAGATTGGGATTGCTAATTAGCACATCCTATTTGGCGTTTACCTTGATTTTGAAAACTATTGCTTATCGTGCTTTTGTGATCAGTTTGGATGCCCAAGGCATAGTATATACGGATATCGCAATACGACCATCTCCTATGAATACTGTTTTATGGACTGCCAACGTAGACACCAAGGACGCTTATCTGATAGGGAATTATTCTTTTTTCGACACTAAGGAGATAAGTTTTCAATCGTATGCCAAAAACCACGCTTATTTAGGAGACTTAAAGGGGGAAGAAAAAATAAAACGACTTATAAAAATAGCTGAAGGTTGGTACATCATCAGTAAGAAAGAAGATCAGCTTTATTTTAACGATCTCCGCTTTGGATTAATGAGTCTAGACCCAAAGGAGACAAATTGGGCTTTTAGTTATTTGTTACAGAAGCAAAACGGAAATATAAGGGTAACGGAAAGCCCTAAATTTCGCGGAGATGCCAAGCGGCTATTGTCCATGCTTTGGGATAGGATGTGGGGAAACTAACCTACCATTTTTTTTGGTGCCTGCACGTTAAAGCACAAAGATTAGAGATGCCCTCGTTCGTCTACACTTGTTTGCACTTCACCTATTCTTGATTCTAACTTCATCGAACACCGCGCTCTGTTCTTGCTTAAAGAGGCTACTTTTGGGGTATAACTAAATAAAAGACGATGGTCACGAAACTCAAACAAACAAAAAAACACTTAGGATATTTGCAAACAAACGATTCCAATAAAGTATATCAGATTTGCGACGTGAGTATTACGTCAAAAGAAATAATATTAAGCACGCTTACGCCAATAGCACCATAAATGTAGGTAGTGTAAGAGTTGTAGAATAGTTCCCCCCACATCTATTATAAAGGCCGGTATTCGAATCGGCTTTTTTCATTTCCAACTGACCCAATAGACTAATATGCTATTTCAATCCCTTCACTTGAATGTCATGGAAGGTGTCTGCCTGCAGTCGCAAGAGTTCGGCTGCTTTTTTCTTTTTGTAGCCATAGAGTTCTTCCGCTCCTTTTAAATCCTCATAGATGTTCTGGTTCATCTCGTCGTCCGTAGTTACGATAAGCGCACGTTGCGTCATTTTTTGAGCGACCCAAGAGGCTAAAATACTTTCTTCTTCCTCTAATTTAATGTCATATTCTCCTTTTGGAGCTAATAGTTTAGCGATAATGGGAGAGGTCTCGATGGCAAGGAATAGTAGGAAAATAAAGAAAGAAGGCATCCAAGGCAATGCGTCCAAAGCTGTTATACGTGCCATGAGTCCGTCAAATCCATCAATAATGGGTTGGGAGTTTGCCACTACACTGGTATATTCAGTATCCAAATCTGCAATTTGAAGTTCAATTGCACCTATTTTTTCAGCGTTGTTTATTTTTAAAGATTGTAGCTCCGCCAATGCCGCATCGTGTTTTTGACGTTTTTCTTCATAAACAGGGCCTTTTCCTAATAACTTAGTTCCCGCAGTACCTTCTGCTTCCGAAATATAGGTGTCATAAAGCGCATTGGTCTCGGCCTCCTTGGTCATGACTTCGGCTTTTAAGGCGCTAATGTTTTGCTTAAGTTCATCAACCTTTGGAGTGTATTGCAAGGCCAATTGTTCTTTATTCGCCAAGGTCATTGCGTTTTTCTGTTCCAGTAAGACTTGATTGATTTCTTTTTCAAAGATTTTCATTTCCAAAGGCTTGGAAATAACGATGGCAATAATAATCGCTAACACAATACGCGGTGCGGCCTGTAGAAGTTCATGCTTAAAGCTATCCCTTTTCTTTATGGTGGACACGATAAAACGGTCCAGATTAAAAATCAGTAATCCCCAAATAGCCCCAAAGAAAACGGCTATATATATAGTGTCAAAGACGGTAAACAGCGCGTAACTACTGGCAATAAACGCCATTACGGCTGTAAAAAATACTGTAGCGCCAATACCGGCATATTTGTTCTGTTCTCCTTTGGAGCAGGTTTCTAAAAGCTCGGAATCCGCTCCCGAACAAAGAATAAAAAAGCGTTGTAACATGATAATTCGTTTTTTGATTGATGATTGGCTTACCTGTTAGAACGCAGTTTCTAGGGAAATGTTACACTTAAACTCGAAAATGGTCTTTTTGCCAGTTGACTATGTTAACGATTACCCGTCTCTGTCAGAAGGTAACGCGAGTTTATCTTTCGTTTATTATGCCGATAAAGCTATCTGCTGCTTAGTTCCTATTTTTAAACAGATTCCTACGGTATCAAAAAGTCACCTCGGAAAGAGGATTATTCAAAAGGCGATTTAGATAGGTTGACCACAGGTCGTTTTCCTTTAGTAGACCGACTATCGATATTTAAATCTTTATTGTTTTTCATAAGTCTAATGGCTTTATCAGCACTGATTTCTTTTCCCTCGTAAAGAAACTTGGCGTCCTTTTTGGCCATGGCAATAACATGATCTAGAGGGGCTACCGGCTTTGGTGGCATGGGTGGTTCCGGGATGGAACTTGCTGTTCCTTTTAAGACTACGGGGCTTAGCGGTGGTTGAATATCCCTGCGTTCTCCTTTTAGAACTTTTGGGGCTTGCGGTGGATGTGGCGGTGGTGGAATAGTACCTTTACTTTCCGATTTATAAATACGTACCTCGGGTTGTTTGTTCGAGTGTGGTATGGTTTCCACTTTTATATCTTTCCGCTTCTTAATTATTTCCAAGCCTTTTTTTGATGAAATCTTTTCCCCTTCAAAATAGAACTGCGCATCTTTTAGGTCATTACTAGTTACATAGTTTATAAGTCCGGATGAGGTATTCGGGCTTTTATCGGAATTGTAGATGTACACCCTAGAGTTTTCAGGGAAAACTATCTTTTTACCTTTGGAATTTATTCGAATACCACTGTTTACGACATCATAAGGATCTTGCTTTTCAATTATTTCTTCTATGATATGTGCCGCTTCCTCTCGCTCGTTCAACCCTTTAGGTGCCTTTGGTGCAGGTGGTGGCTCAGGAAAATCTGGAAAAGGTTCTGCATCATTTTTTTGCTTTTCGGACATGATAGAAAAGAGATATTCCAAACGTTCTACATCCTTTTTATAAATTTTCATTTTGTTACGGGACATGCTGTTGTAGTGCTTTGCCAATTTGTTGTATTCTGCCACTTGCTCTGGAGTGGCCAATGCCCCTGTTATCTTAACCTCCATTTCCGGCCCTACAATGTTTATCGTTGCCACGCCATATTCCATGAATGCGGCATCTATCCGGTCTATTAATTTTTCCTGGGTTCCCACAGGAGCAAACACTACGGCACGTACTAATTGTTCCCGCTCTTGTTTGGAAAGGTTTGGGTTGATTTTGGCTAGATAGGTTGTTAAGTATTCCATTTCAACCACATCATCCTGTACCGAAAGTTCTCCTGTTTCGTTGATGTTCACTATAATTTCTGAGACGATTTCTTGTAGATTCCCTTCGGAATCGAAATTTGAAAAACCGTGGATAGTAGCACTGTCATCATTTGGTGTTGACTGCTGAATCGCTTTAGTGCTTTCAATGTTTGAAGTATTCACGGATATGTCGTCTGTTTGTACCTCAATAGTGGTTGTTTCGCTAAATCCAAATAATAGAATGCTAAATAGGGGTAGCACAAGTATGCTTCGTAGTATTACAGCTCTTTTTGATGTTTGTGTTTTCATGATTTTAAATCGTTTTTTGATTGATGAATAATTGATGGGGTTTACCAAGGGTGATTGATGATTGTTTTCACTGTCCATAGATAAATAGGATAGTAGGGTATTTTGATAATTATTTTTAGAAACATTTTTATTTAACACTGCTTGATCGGCTAAAAATTCATGGTTTAGTTTTATTGATTTTTTAATTAAGAATACAAAGGGGTTTATCCAAAATACCACCTGTAAAAATTCCACAAAAAGGATGTCATAACTGTGCTTTTGTTTTGCATGGGTTTGTTCATGCAACAAGACTTCCTTGGGTATTTCCTCAGCTTCGAATTTTTGCTTGTTAAGAAAAATATAGCTAAGAAAAGTATGAGGGGGTAGTGGGTCTTTTAGCAGTACATGGATATAGCGTTCCCACTGTTGCTTTGGATTGTTGCGAACCCTCCTAAGAATTTGAAAAAGGTTTTTTAGAAACTTTAGTCCAAAAAAGAAGACTCCTATAACGTATACAGTCCACAATATGGGTGCTATATCCAACACATTATTTTCCAATTCTGTAGGAGTACCAATAGGTCTGTCTACTGCTAGAGGTATTGTGTATTCAGATGCAGGGATGTTGGTGGTCTGGGCAACTTCTACATATTCGGTAAACACTATTGCCGGTATAATTAAGGAAGCCGTTAAGGATGCCAATAAATAAAAACGCTTGAACGTGTGCATGTTCTCGTTCTCTAAAAATAGGTTGTAGAAAAAGTAAAGTACCGCTAGGCAGGCCGTGAATTTTAGAAGGTAGATGCCCATGATTATTTCTTTTGAATTTCGTTGTCTATCAGTTTTTTCAATTCCTCCAGTTCGGTTTTACTCAAGTCGGTTTCTTGCGTAAAGAAGGAGGCAAATTGTCCTGGACTGTCATTGAAAAAGTTTTTAATGAGTCCGTTTACATGTTTAGCGAAATAATCTTTCTTTTTAACAAGAGGATAATATTCCCTACTTCTCCCACTGTTCGTATAGCTTACAAACCCCTTATCCGTCATTCTTTTTAATAGGGTAGCTACAGTCGTTGTAGCCGGTTTAGGTTCTGGATGCGCTTCCAAAAGATCTTTCATAAATGCTTTTTTTAGCTTCCATATGATATTCATAAGTTCTTCTTCGGATTTTGATAGTTGCATGTTCTGAAATTTTATTACTTACTCTACAAACATAGAACAAATATTTTAATTCTACAAATGTAGAGTTATTATTTATAGATAAAAATAGATTCTTGGTATGATAGACCTACTAGAAGCTTGGTGATTAGCCTTATTGTATGTCGACTTAAATAGTTAGAATGGTCGATTAAGTCAAGAGTCTTTTTTAAACCGTTAGGGGTAGACCCAGGCTTAGGGCGTAAGCCTGCATTGGTTTTTTGAGATAAAGCGCACTTGTCATGAATAGCCCTGGCCATTTTCTAAGGGAGCACCCTATGAGTTATAAGTCTTTATAAAAAGCTAAGTTTGTAACACAATAAATTAAAAAGACATGGATCTAGCGGAACAGTTACAAGAAAGAAGTGGTGGGGTCTGCGAATTATGTGCAGCAAATTCAGATTTGAGTGTCTATGAGGTGCCGCCAAAATCTACTGGAGGGGTAGACGGTAGCGTATTTATCTGCGAAACATGTAAAGGTCAAATTGAGGATGTGGAAACGATGGATGCGAACCACTGGAGGTGTTTGAACGATAGCATGTGGAGCGAGCATGATGCCGTAAAAGCGGTGGTATGGAGAATGTTATCTCGTTTAAAGGCCGAAGGCTGGCCAAAAGACTTGTTGGATATGATGTATTTGGACGATGCCACCTTGGAATGGGCAAAAGCCACCGGTGAAGGATTGTTAGAAAGTGAGAAAATAATTCATAGAGATGTAAATGGGGTTATTTTGCAGAATGGGGATAGTGTGGTCTTAATCAAAGATCTTAAAATAAAAGGTTCTAGTCAAGTAGCGAAACAAGGTACCGCGGTGCGCCGGATTTCCGTTGACAGAGAGAACGCTGACTATATTGAGGGTAAAGTAGGACCAACGCAAACGGTGATTATTACAAAATACGTCAAGAAAATATAGTAAGGTTTTCTATGCCTGAGTTTATCGTCCCTGCCTGCTGACAGACAGGGACGCAAAATCAACTTTTATTCATTTCCGTAAAATACCGATAGAAATAGGGGATGGTCTCTATTCCCTTAAGGTAGTTCCAAACTCCAAAATGTTCGTTAGGAGAGTGTATGGCATCGCTGTCCAAACCAAAGCCCATTAAAATAGTCTTACTGCCCAGTTCTTTTTCAAAAAGGGAGACGATAGGAATACTGCCACCGCTGCGTTGGGGGATTGGTTTTTTGCCAAAGGTAGTTTCGTATGCTTTAGAGGCTGCTTTGTAGCCAATAGTATCTATTGGGGTCACATAGCCCTGACCCCCATGATGAGGTTTCACCTGGACCGTTACGCCTGCAGGAGCAATCTCTTCAAAATGTGTTTTGAACAGTTCGGTGATTTCTCTCCAGTCTTGATGTGGCACCAAACGCATGGATATTTTAGCAAAAGCCTTGCTTGCAATAACGGTTTTGGCACCTTCGCCGGTATAGCCGCCCCATATTCCGTTCACATCCAAGGTAGGACGAATGGAATTACGTTCGTTCGTGGAATAGCCCTTTTCGCCATAAACCGACTTAATATCCAAGGCTTTTTGATAGGCTTCAAGAGAGAAGGGCGCTTTGGCCATCTCGGCACGTTCTTCTTTGGAGAGTTCTTCTACCTTGTCATAAAAACGTGGAATGGTAATATGATTGTCTTTGTCGTGTAAAGACGCGATCATTTTGGTGAGGATATTTATAGGGTTGGCGACTGCCCCACCATACAATCCAGAATGTAAATCCCTATTAGGGCCTGTAACTTCTACCTCTACATAGCTCAATCCTCTTAAGCCGGTAGTAATGCTTGGCACATCATTGGCAATCATTCCCGTGTCGGAAATAAGGATGATATCGTTGGCTAGTTTATCCCTGTTTTCCGCTACATAAATCGCTAGGTTATTGCTTCCTACTTCTTCTTCGCCCTCAATCATGAACTTTACATTACAGGGTAGTTGGTCTGTGTGTACCATAAGTTCCATGGCCTTTACATGCATGTACATCTGTCCTTTATCGTCGCAGGCTCCCCTAGCGAAAATAGCGCCTTTCGGATGTAGTTCTGTTTTTTGGATAACAGGCTCAAATGGAGGTGAGTTCCATAAGTTTATGGGGTCTGGCGGCTGCACATCATAATGGCCGTAGACCAAAACCGTAGGGAGGTCTTTGTTGATTATTTTTTCTCCGTACACAATAGGGTATCCCGCTGTATCGTGAATCTCTACCAAATCACAACCTGCTTTTTCCAAAGCTGTTTTTACGGCAACGGCGGTGTTGAGCACGTCTTTTGAAAATGCCGGATCAGCACTTATGGAGGGTATTTTTAAAAGCTCAACGAGTTCTTCAATAAAGCGATCTTTATGTTGAGCAATGTAATCTGTTATCTTGGCCATAGTTTTTTTGGAAAGATCTCAAAAGTACAAAAAAGAAGTATTTTACCTAATTATGTTGAAGCAGTTCTAGTGATTAATACTCCTAATCTTGGGTACATTCTTTTTATCTTAAACAAATAAAGGGTATTAACGTTTATTTTGTATATTACTGACTGTATTCCCCTACACTTTTATTAATAATACCAACTAACATGCAAAAGAACTGTTACACTATTGCTATGGGCACTATCCGTTGCCTAACTTTTATCTTTATTTTTTCATTTTTTTCTTCAAGTATGGCCCAAGAAAAGGTTGGGCGTCCTTTAATTACATCGTATAAATTTCAAGATTATTCGGCTGCGCCAATAAATTGGTGGGCCTTAGAAGCTGATGACGGTATCATGTATTTTGCAAATATTGAAGGGGTGTTGCAATTTGATGGTGTAAACTGGAAATTGATTGAAATTCCTGGTATTGGTACCCGTAGTTTGGTTAAGGATGACAAGGGTATAGTCTATGTTGGAGGTTCTGGGGAATTGGGCTATTTGACAACCTTGGAAAACGGAGAAATGAGTTACATGTCGCTCAAGGATAAAATTCCAGAAGAACATCGTGTTTTTGCTGATGTTTGGGAAATTGACTATTATAAAGGTAGGGTGATTTTTAGAACTGAATTTAAACTGTATTGCTGGGACGGGGAGTCTATGAAAGTAATCACATCGGAGCATGGTCTTCATGTGGGCGGTATTGTCAATGATGAATATTATTTGAGAATTTGGGACGTGGGTCTTACTAAACTTACAGATGAAGATACCTTTGAGCTGGTACCCAATGGGGAGAAATTTACTAGTGAACGTATTTATAGTATCCTGCCTTATGATGACAAGGTATTGATTGGAACCAGAAATGAAGGTTTTTATATCTACGACGGAAGAGATTTCACCCCCTTCAAAACCGAAATAGATACATTTGTTAAAGGAAATCTCTATCTCCCTGGATTTGCTTTGGACGATGGCCGCTATGTATTTAATACGAACAATGCAGGTGCGTATTTAATGGGTCACGATGGTACCTTCCTTCAAAAATACACTCCTGATACTGGTTTACCAGATGGGGCGGTAAATTACGTATATGTAGATTCCAGAGGGGTTTTATGGATGGCACTTTTTAAGGGCATCTCTAGTACCAACTTAAATTCCAGTTTAACCTTATTGGATTCGAATATGGGTCTGAATACCGTTGTTTTTTCGATGTATCGCCATAAGGGTACCCTATATGTTAGTACCAACAATGGTGTCTCCTATTTGGATGAAAGTAAAAATGAGTTTGTCGAAATACCAGGCACGTTTGGTCAAGGAGCTAATTTTGTAGAATTCAGAGATCGTTTGTATACAGGTTCCAACGGGATGGGGTATATAGAAATAACGGACAAAGCGTTTAGCTACGTCAGGGAAAATATTAATTATGATCTTAGGGCTGGTAATTCAGCACAATCTAAAGTGGATAGTAGTAGAATATTTGTGAGCCATCAGCAAGGTTTAATGAGTTTATATTTTAACGAAAAAACTAAACAATTTGAAGAGGAATCAGCTACTCAAAAGCTATCGAATCTAACGGGTTACCATGAAAAGACCGATGGCTCACTCTGGTTAAGTACCAGGGACGATGCCAAGGTGATAAAAGTGGTTCCTAAGTATATCGATGGTAAACTTGATTTAGATGCTTCGGAATATATAATTTTTGGTGAAAAAGATGGGTTGCCAAATTCTAGTATAGGGATAGGTGGGTATGAAGATGAAATTCGAGTATTTGCCGAAACGGTTGAAGAAACATATTATTTTAATGAGGAGAGTAAACGTTTTGAGAAAAAGAAATTCTTCTTCGATGAATATTTGGATTGGAAAAAACCTGGATCTGGTAGTAGAATTACGGACGATGGTAAACGTTTTCTAGACGTAGGTTCTGGAATAATGATTGCGGAGAAACAGGAAAACGGGGAGTTTAAGGTAGTGAATACGGATACATTCAAAGAATTAAACAACACACGGATATCTAACATTTATCCCGAAGAACCTAAAGCAGATGGTTCCAGAGTTATTTGGTTTTCTGGACCAGATGGGATTTTTAGGTATGAAGGTAATTTAGAAAAACCGGTAATTCCTCAGTTTAAGGTAGCGGTGAGAAGTATGACTATTGCAGGAGATTCTATAGTTTACGGAGGTAACACCACCTTCCCTGAAAAGATGAGTATTCCGTTTGATAAAAATTCAATTACTTTAGGGTACGCAGCTCCGCTCTTTGTAGGTCAAAAGGATATAAAATACAGTACCCAATTAAGTGGTTTGGATGAGAAATGGTCGGATTGGACCTTACAAACTACGCGGGAGTACATCAACCTACCTGCCGGTAACTATACATTTAAAACCAAAGCCCAGAATATTTATGGGGACACTACCGAGGAAGCATCGGTCTCTTTTTCCATAACGGCCCCTTGGTATGCAACCTGGTGGGCGTATCTCTTATACGGATTGGCATTTTTGGCAGTCGTGTACCTTGTGGTAAAGGCTCGGACCAAAATCCTTCTAAATCAACAAAAGATTCTCGAAGAAACGGTTTATGTTCGGACCGCCGAGGCCAACCAACGTTTGAAGGAATTGGCTACGGTAAATCAAGTAAGTCAGGCATTGACCGAAAAATTACAGCTAAATGATTTAATCCAATTGGTCGGCGATGAAATGAAAAAACTTTTTAAATCGGATATCACTTATTTAGCCATTCTGGACCCGGATACGAATATGATTAATTTCCCATATCAAGATGGTGACACCATGGAGCCCATGATGTATGGACAGGGATTAACATCCCAAATAATTAAAACAGGCGAACCTTTATTACATAACAAGGATGCGGATATTAATGCAGAATATGATAAGATAGGGGTGAAGCACACGGGCAAACAGGCAGTATCCTATTTAGGGGTGCCTATCCCAGTAGAGGATACCGTTATTGGGGTGTTGAGCGTTCAAAGTACGCAACAGGAAAGTAGGTTTAACGAGGAAGATAAAAACCTATTAAAAACCATTGCTACAAACGTGGGTATCGCACTCCATAATGCCGAACTATATGAAGAGGCGAAAGAGGCAAAAGCGAAGGCAGAAGATGCCAACGAAGCAAAAAGTGCCTTTTTGTCTACGGTGAGCCACGAGCTAAGGACGCCATTAACGTCCGTTTTGGGCTTTGCTAAAATTATACGGAAACGTTTAGAGGATAAAATATTCCCTGCAGTTGACGTAAGCGACCAGAAAATAAAGCGAACGATGAAACAGGTGAGCGAAAACCTGAATGTCGTCGTTTCCGAAGGGGAACGCCTGACCAACCTCATTAACGATGTTCTAGATCTCGCCAAAATAGAGTCGGGTAAGATGGAATGGAATATGCGTCCGGTATTTTTGCAAGATGTGATACACCGTGGCATAGCTGCTACATCGGCCTTATTTGAGCAAAAAGGTTTAAAACTAAAGCATAAAATCCCTGAGGATTTACCCATTATAAAAGCAGATGAGGATAAATTGATTCAAGTAATCATCAACCTTTTATCCAATGCGGTAAAGTTTACCGAAAAAGGCACGGTACTTCTTGATGCATACCAAGAAAAAGGACAACTTATTTTTGAGGTTCAGGACACCGGTATAGGTGTAGCGGAAGAAGACAAGCACAAAATATTCGAACGCTTTAGACAAGCAGGGGATACCCTTACGGATAAGCCTCAGGGAACAGGCCTTGGTCTTCCTATTTGTCGCGAGATTATAGAGCATCACGGAGGTATCATCTGGATGAAAAGTGAGTTTAACGTGGGGAGTACATTTTTCTTTTCCATACCTATATTGGGAGAAGCTGCTATACAAGAACCTATACAATTAGATCGTATTTTACGAAGTCTTAAGAAGCAAATAAGTCATAGCTCTAAGAAAAAAACAGATGGCAAAGCCACTATTTTAGTAGTAGACGATGATACGCCCATACGTTCTCTCTTGCGCCAAGAACTTACCGATACCGGATACCGAGTTAGGGAAGCTGCAAACGGTAAAGCGGCACTGGATATGGTGCGCTTGGAGAAGCCAGATCTGATTATTCTAGACGTAATGATGCCAGAAATTAATGGTTTTGATGTTGCGGCAGTCTTAAAGAACGACCCGGCTACCATGGATATTCCAATTATTATACTGTCCATTGTACAGGATAAGGAACGTGGGTTTAGAATAGGAGTAGACAGGTATTTGACCAAGCCCATAGATACGGAGAAGCTATTTCACGAAGTAGATGAGTTGTTGGAACAGGGTGTTTCAAAAAAGAAAGTGCTCGTAGTAGACGAAGATGCCACCGCCGTGAAATCATTGACTGATGTACTTAGTGCCCGGGGGTATAAAGTAATGGAAGCGAGCTCTAAGAATCTGTTGGAGACGGCAAGTGAGTCACAGCCAGATATTATTATGCTCAATTCCGTTTACAACGGTGATAAAAATTTCATTAAGGATTTAAAAATCCAAAAAGGAATGGAGAACGTCATGTTCTTTGTGTACGAGTAATAAATAGGAGTGGGGCAAAACAAGCAAATCACCTCGGGGAAAGTCCACGAGGCCTTTTAAAAAATTCACGTTTGATAGTTACCCAAGCGTCGAAAAATTTAAACCTCGATTATCGAGTAAAAAAATTATATGGATAAAAAATTATTGATAGTTGACGATGAGCCGCATATTAGAATGCTTATTGAGCAGACGTTGGAAGATTTAGAGGATGAAGGTGTTGAACTGTTGTTTGCAGAAAATGGAGAACAGGCCTTACAAATCATACAAGAAGAAAAACCCAACCTGGTCTTTCTAGATGTAATGATGCCAAAAATGAATGGCATGGAGGTGTGTCAAAAAGTAAAAAAAGAACTCAATTTAAGCAATGTTTACATTATTTTGTTAACTGCAAAAGGTCAGGAGGTAGACCGCCAAAAAGGTTTGGATATGGGTGCGGACCGGTATATGACCAAACCGTTTGATCCGGACGAGATGCTAACGATTGCAGAAGAAATCCTAAGCAATTAACAGGTATGACTCAAAAAATAAATTCCCTTTGGTTAAGGGCATTAAAATATATTCTTCAAAAGGATAAAGAGTCCATTTCCTTGCTTAACAGATCATCTACCCTATTAAAACAGGAGTTTTTTGTCATTGATGCCACGAATAAGATATTATGGGGGGAGGATAGTCAACGGTACAGGTACAATTTGGTTATTGAGTATGACGGTATTTCCTTGGGCGTTTTCAAATCTTGTACCGAAGATGGAAAGTATATCTATGATCTTATTAAAACATTGCTGTCCAAGGAATTTGAAAAGAAAAGAATAGGCAAGGAGGTATTGAGTTTATACCGAGAGATCAACATGATTTATGATTTCTCGGAAATGATTTCCGAAAAAATAGATACCGAATCCATAGCAGAAATTGCGCTTCAAGAATCTTCTCAAATCATTGGTTCTACCCATGGTTTGTTCCTCATGTATGATTCCGATGAAGATTTAGTACTTGAGTTGGCTTCCTTTGGTGATAATCCTAACAGTAAAGCAAATATAAAAGACCAAAACCAGGTACTTAAAGCGCTTATTTTAAAGGGTAGTGCGGCCATAGTGCCGGAGCATAGAATTAAGGAAAATAGTTCTATTCAGCATTTAAAAGCGGTTATGTATGCTCCCTTAAAAGTAAAGCATAGAACCTTAGGAGTGGTTATTTTAGGGCATGAGGAAAAAAAGGAATTCACGGCGGCAGAGCTCAAACTACTTACTACCATTGCCTTACAATCGGCATCGGCCATTGAAAGTGCGCATTTGTACCAAAAAGGACTAAAAGAGTCAAGGGATAGGGAGGAAGCCATACGTGAGATTCATGAGGTAAGTCAAAAATTTGTACCCTCTGAATTTTTAGAATCCCTTGGAAAAGACAATATAACCGAGGTGCGGTTAGGAGATTTAGTAGAGAGGGAAGTAACAGTAGTCTTTGCGGATATTAGAGAATTTACAACGGTTTCGGAAGGTATGAATCCAAAAGAGAATTTTTTGTTCGTTAATTCCTTCAACAATAAAATGGGCCCAATTATCCGAAAAAATAATGGATTTATTTTACAGTATTTGGGAGATGGTTTTATGGCCTTGTTCCCAAAAGGGTCTCAGAACGCAGTAAGGGCTTCGGTTGAAATGCAAAAGGCCCTACAGGAGTATAATAAAGAACGAAAAGTAAAAAATAGAGAGCCTATTAAAGTTGGCATAGGTATGCAAAACGGTAAGCTAATTATGGGGATAACTGGAGATATTAAGCGATTGGATGCCGCCATTATATCCGATACGGTTAATACTGCGGCAAGGGTTGAAGGGCTATCTAAGCATTATGGTACTTCCATTTTGTTGACCAAGGAATGTAAGGATAATTTAAGAAACCCTGAGGAGTTTGACTTTAGATACCTTGGTCCTGTTCAGGTAAAAGGAAAGCATAATTCCATTGATCTTTATGAATGCATAAATGGAGATGCCAAAAAGCTACTGAATCATAAGTTGAATACACTCCCAACCTTTAATAAGGCGATGGATTTATACTTCAACCAAGAGTTTGCCATGGCTGCCGTTACGTTTCAGCAGATTTTTAAAAAAAATGAGTTGGATGGTACTTCAAAATTATTTTTGAACAAGTCTGCCCGCTTGATCACTCAGGAGCTTCAAGATAATTGGAACGGAGTAGAATTGATGTCAACTAAATAGCATTGCATGCTTAAATAAGTAACTATCCAAAAAAACTTTTGGAAAGGGCAGTTTTAAAATTCAAAAATTACTTTATATTTGCATCCCGTTTTAGAACGGATATGCAGGCGTGGTGGAATTGGTAGACACGCTAGACTTAGGATCTAGTGCCTTACGGTGTGAGAGTTCGAGTCTCTCCGCCTGTACAAAGGGAAAGCCGACTTTTAGGAGTCGGCTTTTTTTTGTTTTGGTAAAACAATGTTAAAACAATTGAGGGTTTTGCTCTGTTCTGCAAAAACCCCTTGATACTGGATACTTCACAACGAATTAATAGGTGGATAGTCGAAATTAAGTAGCCTTCCTGTAGGAAAAGGATAATTTATGCTGAACACTATTTAAATTAAACTATGCAAGTTGTCTGTTTACAAGAAGAAGCATTCTACGCCTTGTTCGATAAGGTGGTCGAACATGTCGAGGCAAATAGAATAGAAAGGCCGGACAGGTGGATTGATGGCGAGGAAGCGATGCGGGAGCTTAGGATAAAATCAACCACTACTTTGCAGAAACTGAGGGATGAAGGGAAAATCAGGTTTTCCCAACCGCAGAAGAAGATAATTTTATATGATCGAAATTCAATTGTGGAATATATGGAGCAGCATGTTCGTGAAACATTTTAAAATGGATGAAGATTTAAAAATTGACGAGAAATTTAAAAGGGCATTCAACTTAGGTTATGAAGTCGCCAAAGAACTGGATTTAAAAACCCCCATGTTTCAAAACGAAAGCTCCGATATTGCCTTAAAAAGTCCGATGCAGGCGGGAATGTTTCAATTTGTTCAGGATAGGCCAGGATTTTTAGGTAAAAGAATAAGTAAATCCAAGAAGGCCTTAGATACAAACACAGTAAAAAAGACTTTCGGAAAAAATAGGAATAGGGGTAAAGGCTTGACACCTTAATTGAATTTATTACTAATTGGAAGTCTATTTTGAGTTGTAATTAGGTTTAATGATTCAATTTCCCCAATGACCACTATTAATGAAATAATTAACGCGAACATTTCTGAATATCCTTATTCAAAACATCGGTCTTAACAAAATCATTCTTCAATACGGGTTGCCATTTGAAATCGGATAGTTCGGTTACGGTAAAATTATCTTTTGGATCGGTCTGAAAAAGCTTCTCGGAAAATTCATCCTCCATAGCCTTTAAGCCATCCAACTCGCAAGGACTCAACTCGCCTTTAACAGCTTTAGCCCCCAGTTTATTAATCTCTTCCGGTTTGACGCCCCTGTTCATTGCAACGGATACCGTTTTGCCATTATCGATTCGTTGTACTGTAAACAATCCCTCGATTGCTTCGGAGACATAAAAGGAATTGAATTGATAACGACCACCAGTAAGATATATCGCCGTATCTGTCAGACAGGGAGAAGCCTTACTGACTATGCGGGTATTGGTACGGTCGATAACGCCATCAGGGTAGAGTTGCAAAAGTGCTTCCTGTAAGGCCAAATGACCAACGACTAGACCATCGCAAAGATGACCATGGAACTTTGCCAAGTCATTTAATTCCACTTCTTGGACGTTTCCTAACCTACCTTTCGAGAAATCCGTGTCATTAACTCGTAGCCCTGTTTTATAGCTTTTTTGTGCAGGAAGGAAAAGAGTAAGTGATTTGACATTCGTATCGATTTTATCTAAATGCCCCATAAAAGTTTGGTCATCGCCTAGATAATGCACATGAACGTAACTTTTCGAGGACGTAAAAATACCCTGGTGCTTTTCGGAGTAAAAACCCAACAACGAACCCTTACTATTGTTGAAGGTAAATAGCTGCTGCTTGATATCCGCTCGATAGCCTTCCACATCTGGACTTCTTGGTGTTACGATATGAGTGGTGATAGCATCGAAGTTCCCGATGATTTTAAAAGGGAACGGTTCTTTCAGCTCATAGCCATTTTTCTGTGCAATGACCGCCACTTTATTTTGAATATCCTCCACACTACTTATATTCCCGGAAAGCTCAAACGCCTTCCATTCCGATACATTGGCATATACAAAAAAAGGAGAGCGTATATCCCAACTCTGACCAACTACTGCTTTTCCTTCCTCAAAAGCGGATGCATAAAATGGTTTTCCGTCAAAGACCATTATTTCCCCTTTCATCCTATCATAGGGGCCCATACCGAAAAGATGTGATTTGTGAGGAAGGGTGTCCAGCCAGACCTGCGTTTTAAAATTGGTCTTTCCCATTTCGTTCATGGCACCAACGGTATACACCTTGCCAGGCTGTTGCGAGTTGCCATTATAGGATATGAAACCGATAAGTAAAAGGGCAATGTAAAGTTTCAATAGTTGCATTTATTTGATTTTAAATGTTATAAAATTAGATTAAAAAGGTATCCTGAAATAATGATGCATAGTGTTACCACCCCGAAGAAAATGCCGATGAGTTTTATGGACATTACTTTTTTCAACAGCATCGCTTCCGGCAACGAAAGCCCAACGACACCCATCATAAAGGCGATTGCAGTACCTAACGGTATTCCTTTGGCCACCAAAACCTGCACTACGGGAAGTATGCCCGAAGCATTGGAGTACATGGGTATGGCCAGAATCGTGGCGATGGGTACGGCGAACAAATTCTCTTTGTTCATATATTGCTCAAAGAAGCCTTCGGGGATATAGCCGTGCATCAATCCACCAATTGCGATTCCTACGATTACATAGGGTATGATGCCCTTTAATATTTTGACGACCTCGCGCCAGATAACGGGAAGTCGCTTAACGAACGTCTGTTTTTCCTCTTGGAACTTATCCTGTTCCCGTTGGGCGTTCGCCAAAACCTCTTTTACCCAAGGGGTCAGTAAATGCTCCAGATTCAGTTTTTGAAGTATAAATCCTGAGATTGTCCCCAATAGCACTCCGCTAACGACATAGATTATCGTTGTCTTCATCCCAAAAAGACCTAGGAACAAGCCTATGGCCACTTCATTGACCAAAGGAGAGGTAATCAAGAAAGCAAAGGTTACCCCGAGCGGTATTCCACCTCTAACAAAACCGATAAACAAGGGTACCGATGAACATGAACAAAACGGGGTTATTACCCCGAATATACTTGCCATCAGGTATTCAAGACCATATAATTTATTTCTCGAAAGGTAATTCTTGACCTTATCTATGGGGAAATAACTATTAACGATTCCCATAAAAAAAATGACGACAAAAAGAAGGATGAGAATCTTGGCACTATCGTAAATAAAGAAGTTCAGGGCCTCCGCCAAATGGCTTTTGGCTTCCATGCCCAAAACGTCATATACCAACCAATCCGCTATATGTTGGATCCAATCAAACATCTTTATGGACAAGAATAGTACCGGATATCTCGCAAACCTGTTTTACGGTATTATAGATCGTACCGAACTTTTCGATATTCTTTTTTAATAGTTCGCTATTCAATTTGTCATCCTTCGTATAAATAGTCAACTCGTAAGTGAGATGATCCATTCTTGGCGGGTTTTCAAGACGTTCGGCATTTACCGTGAGTTCGGCTTTTTCGTAACTGAATCGCATCATGCCTGAAAAGCGTTCTACGTTTTTCAGGATACAGGCCGCGAAAGAACCCAAAAACAATTCGGCCGGATTTGGCAAAGTTTCCGTTGTTCTGTCGGTCGTTCCAAAGTCAATATCCGATTGTTTCACATGGATGATGGCATCATCTGTCGCTTTGGATGTTGCGGTAATGGAGTAGTTCATAACCTTCCGTTATTTGTTCAAAAGTTCCAACACTTCGTTTTTAGTAGGTACCCGTCCTTTTATGGTAATCTCTTCATCTACTACCAATGCAGGGGTCGACATGACATTGTATTTCATGATTTCCATGATGTCCTCGATTTTTTCGATTGTTGCTTCTATCCCGTTTTCTTGAATGACCTCTTCTACTACCGAAGTGGTCTGCTTACACTTGGGACAACCTGTTCCCAGAATCTTGATTATTTTCATAGTGAGTGTTTTTTTAAAGTTATAATTTATACATATTCATGATAATGAGTTCTTGATCGGGCAGGAGTTTCGACCGTTTGTTTTCGGCCCATTTGAGTACCGCTGTAACATCTGGGTCCGAATTATAACTATATGGGGGGCTTTTAATGTCAATTATCTCTGAGTGATGTGTATGCTCCTTGGCATCCTGCACCACATAGCTTATGTAATTTTTCATAGTTGAAATAATTTAATATTCACCAATAGGCGATATGATCACTAAAAAAATCAATCAAAAAATTGTTCAAATAAAGTCTTTGCAATTTTCCAGTTTTCTTGATTTATACAGTACTTTATTTTGGGTGGTTTTAATTCTCCTTGAATCAGACCTGCGTTTTTTAATTCTTTTAAATGTTGAGAAACTGTTGATTGAGAAATCGGCAATACATCGACCAAATCTCCAGTAAAACAACAGGATTGATTTTCCAAATGTTTTAAGATGGCTATTCGAGTAGGATGACCAAGAGCCTTTGCAAACCTTGCCAATGCTTTGTTCTCTGTTCCGCTGTTACTATGTTCTAAGGTGGTTTTCATTTCCAATCGTAAAATTACGATTGGTTTTAGCTTTGAAGTATGATATTGGTCATATAAGACCCTAATATTACTGTCTTTTCTTTAGCAATTCTCGGCGGTTCGGCCTAGAAATCAACTACTATCCTATGGTTTGGGGCTTGTAATATTTCTTTTTTAGCCAAAAGGAAACCCGAACCAGTAAAATAAGTGCCGGTACTTCTACCAAAGGGCCGATTACCCCTGCAAATGCCTGTCCTGAATTCAGTCCAAAAACAGCAATGGCCACCGCTATGGCTAACTCAAAATTATTGCCCGCCGCTGTAAAAGCTACTGAAGCGGTCTTATCATATTCTGCGCCCATTGCTTTGGTAAAGAAAAACCCGATAATGAACATTAAGGTAAAGTAGATGAGTAAAGGAACTGCGATAATCAATACATCCATTGGGATCTCCACAATCAATTCTCCTTTTAAAGAAAACATCACGACTATGGTAAATAGAAGTGCAATCAAGGTCATTGGCGAAATGGTGGGAATGAATTTGTTGGTGTACCAGTCCTCTCCCTTTAGTTTCACTAAAATCAATCTGCTCAAGATTCCCATGACGAACGGAATCCCCAAATAAATAGCTACACTTTCCGCGATCGTTCCGATTGAAATATCCACGATAGCACCTTCAAATCCAAAATAGGGTGGAAGAACGGTTATGAAAATCCATGCATAAAAACTATAGGCAAAAACTTGAAAAATACTGTTCAAAGCAACCAAACCTGCACCATATTCGCTGCTGCCCTCCGCAAGGTCGTTCCATACCAAGACCATGGCGATACAACGTGCCAAGCCAATCAAGATTAGACCAACCATATATTCAGGATAATCACGTAAAAACGTAATTGCCAAAACAAACATTAAAACGGGACCGATTATCCAATTAAGAATAAGCGAAATGGATAAGATTTTTGTGTTTCTAAAGACTTTTGGTAAGAGTGAATAGTTCACTTTCGCCAAAGGTGGATACATCATTACTATTAAACCGATTGCAATAGGAATGTTTGTGGTTCCGCTACTAAATGAGTTTATGATGTCCGGAAATGTTGGTATAAAATACCCAAGTCCAACTCCAATTGCCATTGCCACGAATATCCATAAGGTCAGATTTCTGTCAAGAAAACTTAATTTTTTGTTGCCATTTTTTACAGGTTTATTTGAGAGAAAACGTAGAACAGTTCGGTTGCGATTTGCAGACTTCTTTCCTTGTATTTTTCCATTTGTTGCGGTGTATTGTCAAATGCCTTTGGGTCTTCAAAAGTAATTGGTATACGTTTTTCCGCTCCGGGAACAAATGGACAGGCTTCATTGGCCGAATCACAGGTCATAATGGCCGCAAATCCGGATTTCGGATTGAAATCGTCGTCCAGTTTTTTAGAAAACCCGATGATGGGATGTTCGTTGTCCGCATATTTAATGCTATAGATGGGATTCTTTCCCTCTGAAATAGCATTGACCAGAAATCCTGAATTTTCCAGAGTTTCCGCAACCATAGGGAACAAGGCCGTGGATTCGGTACCGCCCGAATAACAGAACACATTTTTGACATTGAAATAATTGGCCATGGTCTGTGCCCATACTTGGGACATATGGCTTCTACGTGAATTATGGGTACAGATAAAGTTGATGCGGATTTCTTGACCCTTTGAAGCTTTTGAACGGATAAAATCGGTTAACGGCTTCAAAACAGCTTTTCGCTCCCCGGAAATGGTTTTGAGGTCTAAATTCTTGATCGTTTTTTCTATTTCTGGAAATACGGTCGTTCGTGTGGTTATCATTTTTTGGTTCTAAATTTTGGTTAGCAACAGTTTCCATCCGGCGCGCAGCACGGTTCTTCGGAAAGTTTGGACAATTTGACCTTTTGTTTTTCGACAGGGATGCCGCATTTGTCCCTTGCAAGACAATCGGTCTGCTTGGTAACGAGCAGGAAATTTCTGCCGTCGAAGCCAAGGCCGAACTTTCCGATGGTCTCCCCTTGGTACTCCACCTCGATTTCCGCATCAGGTAACCCAAGGACGCTTTCTGAAAGTTCGATGATATGTACCAATTTTTCAGGATGTAGCCTGTGGTCGTAATCATCGGCCTCCCATAACTGAAAATTGACGACTTCTTCATTTCGTATCGTTCCGCCACAATCGATGAACGACTTGTTTATTTTGCCGACCTCAGTTACGTGAAAATGGCTGGGCACCATTTCGCCATTGGGTAGTTCAAATCCTATGGTTTTAAGACCTGAAAGTCTTTCCTTGATTTCTGATAACTTCATAGTTAATAGTATTTAGTTCTTGTTTTTTCGTTTAAATAATCGATTCTTGAGGCCACATAGAGCATTTCATTGGCAATGGTGTCCAAGGAGGATAAGGTAATTTCTATTTGCCTGGGACCGTCTTCAGGGACAACTCTTTGTTCCACGAAGATCTTTATGGCATCATCGTCCAAATTTAGTGATTCAACATTTTTGTATTTGACCGGCCAATTTTCAGAACCGGACTTTACGTTATAGGAAAAGAGTTCGCCTCCACTGGCATTGCTTACCCTGAAACCATATTCTTCAAGCGAAGCAAGGGCCTGAAGTGGTTCTCGGATGATCTCGGTACCGGCCGAGAGAACATTGTAACCCTTAAGCCCATAATGGAGCAGACCAGTCCTGAGCCAGATGGCCGCAAGTTGGCTCTTTTCCTTATTATGCCGGTCTATGAAGACCACCGTTGCATTTTCATCATTTCCGTTTCCCTTGAAGATTCTGGAGGCCAGCTGGTCCAACAGTATTTTTCGGTCTTCTTGGATCGAAGGGTAGGATTTTTCGATCTGTGCAATGGATTTCACGATTTTGTTTCTGAGCTTTTGCGCCTGTATCCCGTTCTGGGACAAAATCAGCAGGGACAAAATTGTAATGGTTTTAAAAGTATTCATGATGCATTTAATTTGTTTATTGCGATAAAACGATTAATTAATACAAATTTTTTTAACAACATTCTTCGTTCTCGGGAAGGTCTTGGTCAAGGAAATCCCCCATCACTTCCTTCATCGCCGCCCAATTCTTCTTGTCGATACAATAGCACACGCTCGTTCCCTCGACATTACCCTTGACCAGCCCCAGATTTCTAAGCTCCTTCAAATGCTGTGATATGGTAGGCTGTGCCAGACCGATTTCATCGACCAGGCTCCCGCAATAACAGCTATCCATTTTGAACAGCTGTTGCAAAATCGCCACACGAGCCGGATGCCCGAACGCCTTCGCGAATATCGCGATTTGATTTTGATGGTCAGTGAATATTTCCGTTTTGGCCAGTCCCATATTTATTGTTTAATTGCAATATTACAATTAATATGTAATTCCTGCAAAAATTGTTTTACAAAACGGTTCTAACTTATATAAAACACCCCAAAAAGATTCGATAGCGTTACCCAAACTTTTATTAAAGCAAAATAACCGATTCCGAAATTTTGTAACTTTGCAAAGCAAATGAAAGAAGTCTTTCGCAAAATAGCATCCCTTTCGATGGCACTTATCGTGCTGTTCTCTACCATGTCCTTTTCGGTGGATATGCACTACTGTGGCGACCATTTGGTAGATTTCAGCATTTTCGATAGCGTGAACACCTGCATGATGAAGGCCGAAATGTCAAAATCCTCTAGCGAATGCGCCGTGATGGAGATGGAAATGGATTGCTGTTCAGACGTGGAAGTTGTTGTTGAAGGTCAAGACGATCTGAAAATATCCTTTGACCAACTTTCATTTGACCAACAACTGTTTGTTGCCTCTTTTATTTATTCCTACATAAACCCCTTTGAAGGGCTTGATGAAAACGTAGTTCCCTTTAGGGATTATTCGCCCCCTCCGCTGATAAGGGATGTCCAAATCCTAGATCAGACCTTCCTCATTTGATTTTTAACTTTAGAAAATAAGCCCAACGCAACCAGCGTATTGGGCAAAACCTGTTGTTCGCGTGTTTTCTTTTCGCACGGTTTCTAAATGTTTAATAATCAATTCCTATGCTCAACAAAGGCATTAAATTTCTTATCGAAAATAAGTTAGTCGCTGTACTCATGCTGCTTCTCTTTGTGGGGTGGGGTACCGTCAACGCACCGTTCAATTGGGAAACTGGTATCTTGCCCAGCGACCCTGTTGCCGTTGATGCCATCCCGGATATTGGCGAAAACCAACAAATCGTTTTTACCAAATGGCCCGGACGTTCCCCGCAGGATATCGAAGACCAGATTTCCTATCCGTTGACCACTTCGTTATTGGGCATTCCGGGAGTCCGGACGATACGCAGTTCCTCCATGTTCGGCTTTTCCAGTATCTACATCATTTTTGAAGAAGATGTGGAATTCTATTGGAGTCGTAGCCGAATCCTTGAAAAACTGAATTCCCTACCAAATAATCTTTTACCAGAGGGTGTAAACCCTGCCTTGGGTCCCGATGCCACAGGCTTGGGTCAAATTTACTGGTACACTTTGGAAGGCAGGGACAAGGATGGAAATGTAACCGGCGGATGGGATTTACAGGAACTTAGAACCGTACAGGACTACTATGTAAAATATGCGCTTTCTGCTGCCAGCGGGGTTTCCGAGGTGGCTTCCATCGGAGGTTATGTACAGGAATATCAAATCGATGTGGATCCCGAACTGATGAAGCAGTACAACATAGGGCTACACCAAGTGGTCAATGCGGTAAAAAGCAGCAACCGTGATATTGGCGCACAGACCTTGGAAATCAATCAGGCCGAATATTTGGTAAGGGGTCTTGGTTATGTGGAATCTTTGGAGGACATTAAAAATGCGGTAGTAACCTCGGAAGATTATACTTCCATCCGTGTCAAGGATATTGCGAACGTTTCACTCGGGCCTGCGGTGCGGCGTGGTATTCTGGACAAGGAAGGAGCGGAAGTCGTGGGCGGCGTTGTGGTCGCTCGTTATGGGGCGAATCCGTTAGAAGTCATCAACAATGTCAAGGATAAAATCAATGAACTCAGTTCAGGTTTACCCTCCAAGGAACTGAGCGACGGTAGCATCTCACAATTGACCATCGTGCCTTTCTATGATCGAACCGAACTGATACAGGAAACCTTGGGTACGCTCAACGAAGCCTTGACCTTGGAGATTCTGATTACGATTCTTGTCATCGTCATCATGGTATTCAACCTTCGGGCTTCCGTTTTGATTTCCGGTCTTTTGCCCGTGGCGGTTCTCATGGTTTTTATCGCCATGAAACTCTTCGGGGTGGATGCCAACATCGTGGCCCTTTCTGGCATCGCCATTGCTATCGGAACCATGGTCGATGTGGGGGTAATCCTCTCAGAAAATATTATTCGACACCTTGATGAAAACGATGATCGGCTTCCTATAAATACCGTTGTATATAACGCCTCAGCGGAAGTGTCCGGAGCTATTCTGACGGCCGTAATGACCACCATTATCAGTTTTATCCCCGTGTTTACCATGATAGGGGCCGAGGGGAAATTGTTCCGACCATTGGCATTTACCAAGACCTTTGCTCTGACGGCCTCCATCATTGTCGCCCTATTCCTTATCCCGCCTTTCGCCGCCTTTTTGTTTAGGAAGAAACGAAGCAAGAGTGTCATGGGCTATGTGTTCAGTGTCTTACTTATCGTAGCAGGGCTTATGGCGGTGGTCTACGGCTATTGGTTAGGGCTTGTACTCATGGCCTTTGGAACAGTTCGACCTTTGAAGAACGCTGAATTGGCCGGACGTCTGTTCAACGGATTTTCACTTTCCGACAAGCAGGCCAACCTTTTGAACATCGTTATCTCAGCAACCGCAATTGTATTCCTTTTGGCAACTTATTGGCGGCCTTTGGGATTTGACCGCAGCATTGTTATGAACCTACTTTTTGTGGGATTGATATGTTTTGGACTGTTGGCGGTATTCATCCTCTTCAGAAAAAATTATACGGACATCCTACGCTGGGCATTACGCAACAAGCTACTTTTCCTTTCCATTCCAACTGCCATTGTTGTTTTCGGTGTGCTCATTATGCAAAATACGGGTAAGGAATTTATGCCCGCCCTGAACGAAGGTTCGTTTCTATTGATGCCGACCTCCCTTCCCCATGCCGGAGTGGAAGAAAACAAACGGGTATTGCAACAATTGGATATGGCCGTTGCGAGCATCCCTGAAATCGAGACTGTGGTCGGTAAGGCCGGTCGAACAGAATCCGCGCTCGACCCCGCGCCAATGTCGATGTACGAAAACATGATTCAGTACAAGTCCGAATACATGTTGAACAAGGATGGAAAACGACAACGATTCAAAATCAACCAAGATGGGCTTTTTGCCCTCAGGGATGGGGATTTCATCCTGAACCCGAATACCGAGCTTGACGATACTACATCCGATTACAAAGAAGCCGATATTGAATCGTTTTCGGAGATCGGTTTGGAGAATCTGGTTGCAGATTCCGGTGGGGAATACTATCGCAACTGGCGACCGGAGATACAATCCCCCGATGATATATGGAACGAAATCGTTCGGGTAACGAGATTGCCAGGAGTTACTTCCGCGCCAAAATTACAGCCTATCGAAACCAGATTGGTCATGCTACAAACAGGAATGCGTGCACCAATGGGCATTAAGGTCAAGGGTCAGGATTTGAGCCAAATAGAAGCCTTTGGAATCCAATTGGAAAATATCCTAAAAGAAGCCGAGGGCGTTAAGGATGAAGCGGTATTTGCCGATCGGATCGTTGGCAAACCTTATCTATTGATTGATATTGATAGGGAAGCACTTGCCAGATACGGTATCCAAATCGAAGATGTACAACGGGTGCTTGAAGTGGCGGTTGGCGGAATGACCTTGACCCAGACCGTCGAAGGAAGGGAACGGTACGGAGTCCGTGTTCGCTACCCACGTGAGCTAAGGGAGAATCCAACGGACATCAAGAACATCTATGTTCCTGTGGCGAAAGGCAGTCCCGTTCCCTTGAGTGAGCTGGTCGATATTCGTTACGAAAAAGGTCCGCAGGTCATCAAAAGTGAGGATACTTTCTTGGTCGGCTATGTGCTTTTTGATAAACTCGATGGTTTTGCGGAAGTGAGTGTGGTGGAAAATGCCCAAGCCCTTATCCAACAGAAAATCGACAATGGCGAATTGATAGTTCCCAAAGGCATCAACTATCAATTTACGGGAACCTATGAAAATCAATTACGGGCCGAAAAAACATTGTCCGTGGTCGTTCCCCTTGCATTGGTCATCATCTTCCTGATCCTATATTTCCAGTTTCGTTCCGTAGCAACCTCGTTCATGGTATTCACGGGAATCGCGGTCGCTTTTGCGGGAGGGTTCTTAATGATATGGTTTTACGGACAGGATTGGTTCCTCAACTTCAATTTCTTTGGGGAAAATCTTCGTGACCTGTTCCAGATGCATACCATCAATTTGAGTGTGGCCGTATGGGTAGGCTTTATCGCGCTGTTCGGAATCGCAACGGATGACGGTGTGGTCATGGCCACCTACCTGACCCAGACTTTTGACCGAAATAAACCGGATACTTTGGAAGCGGTCCGAGCTTCTGTCGTTGAAGCAGGGGAAAAACGAATACGCCCTTGCTTGATGACCACGGCAACAACTATTCTAGCATTGTTGCCGGTACTGACATCAACGGGAAGGGGAAGCGACATCATGATCCCCATGGCGATTCCCTCTTTCGGGGGAATGTTGATCGCCCTGATAACCCTGTTGGTCGTTCCGGTATTGTACAGTTGGAAAAGCGAATGGCAACTTAAAAGACAAAACGCATGAAAAGAATAGCGACAATAGCACTTGGGTTTTTATCGGTTTTGGCTGCAAATGCCCAGACCTTGGACTCCTATATCCAAGAGGCGGAGAACAACAATCCCGAGGTACAGGCCTTCGAGCTTCGGTATAATATCGCCAAGGAAAAGGTAGAAGAGGCCGATGCGCTACCGAATACCGAATTGAGCGCCGGAATTTTCGTGAGTGAACCGGAGACAAGGACGGGCGCACAAAAGGCACGATTTTCCATCAAACAAATGCTGCCTTGGTTCGGTACCATTACGGCTCGGGAGAACTATGCCAGCTCGTTGGCCGAAGTGGATTATCTGGATATCGCGATTACCAAACGAAAATTACGCCTGTCGGTGTCCCAATCCTATTATGCCCTTTTCGCGATCAAGGAAAAACAAAAGGTTTTGGATGAAAATATTCAGCTCCTAAAAACCTATGAAAGATTGGCATTGACTTCCGTAGAAGTGGGCAAGGCATCGGCGGTGGATGTCCTTCGCCTTCAGATTCGCCAAAATGAACTGGAAGAAAACAAATTGGTCTTGGAACAAGAGTATCAAACAGAAAGGACAAGGTTCAATAAGCTGCTGAACAGGGAAGATTCCATTGCTATCGAGCTTGTCGATTCTCTAACAATATATGAACCAACTGAAATTCAACAGTCCCAATTGCAAGTGCATCCCGAATTGGAGAAGTATGATAGGCTCTATGAATCCATCGCGCAATCGGAAATCCTGAACCAAAAAGAGGCCAATCCCAATCTCGGTTTTGGATTAGATTATATTCCCGTAGCCGATAGGGCCGGAATGAACTTCAGCGACAATGGTAAGGACATCCTGATGCCGATGGTGTCCTTGTCCGTTCCCATTTTCAACAATAAATACAAATCGAAAACCGTACAGAACGAGTTGCGACAGGATGAAATCAACGCCCAAAAAGAGAATCGAAAAAACTTATTGGAAATCCTCTTAAGCGATGCTATCAATAGTCGGGAAGCTGCACGGATCAAATTCGATACGCAGCTAAAGAATCTGGAACGGGCAAACGATGCTGAGGAAATCCTCATCAAAAATTATGAAACGGGAACCATCGATTTTAATGATGTGTTGGACATTCAGGAACTGCAACTGAAATTTCAGATGAACGGAATAGAGGCACTCAAGAATTACTATCTACAAATGAGCATCATCAACTATGTAACGAATCAATAAAAAACTGAATACAAATAACTGATTATCAATTTCTATTATAAATTCTAAAAATGAAAAATATGAAACGAAACGCAACGCTGACAATCGCAACAATCACGCTGATTACTTTGGCCTCATGTGGGGAAACAAAGAATAAACAGGATGCCAAAATCAGTACTCCTGAAGAATTGGAAACCAAGAAGGAGAATACGGCTGACATCGCCGATGCCTCCTTTTCGGAAGGCATGACGGGCAAGGTTTTCCATAACTATCAACAGATCCGTATGGCCTTGGTCAATTCCGATGCCGGGGAAGTACAAACGGCCGCGGGAAATCTGGCGGAGAGTTTTTCAGAAGAACGGGAAGAAATGAAATCGATGGCAATGGCCATGGCCGAAGCCGATGATATTGAAAAGCAACGGGAGTTCTTTTCCCAATTTACCGAAAAGGTGGAGCCGATGTTCAAGGAATCGATTTCCGAAGGGGCAATCTACAAACAGTTTTGCCCAATGGCATTTGACGGTAAGGGCGGTTACTGGATCTCCAATGTGGAGGAAATAAAGAATCCATACTACGGGGATAAAATGTTGAAGTGTGGAAAGGTTACTGAAACCATAAAAAAGTAAAATATGAAACACACCTATCACATACACGGAATGACCTGCAACGGCTGTCGCAGCCATGTGGAGAAAACACTTTCCGAAGTGGAAGGTGTGACCCAAGTTTCTGTCGATTTGGGAAAATCGGAAGCTACCATTGAGATGGAAAAACATATTCCCTTGGAAAAGTTTCAAGAGGTTTTGAAAAATGATGGAGACCAGTATAGCATCCATACACAGGGAGAGCATCAACATACGGCAGAAAAGCAAACCGAAAAGTCCAAAGGAACGGGAACGTTCTATTGCCCAATGCATTGCGAAGGCGACAAAACCTATGACAATCCGGGCGATTGTCCCGTATGTGGAATGGATTTGGTCGAGGAACAAAATCAGTCCGTTTCATCTTCCGAACAATGGACGTGTCCGATGCATCCCGAAGTGGTCAAGGACGAGCCAGGAAGCTGCCCAATATGTGGTATGGATTTGGTGCCAATGCAACCCGACATTTCCGCAGAGGAGAAGACCTATAGAAAGTTACTTAAAAAGTTCTGGGTTGCCGCAGCGTTTACATTGCCGATCTTCCTGATCGCGATGAGTGAAATGATTACCAACAATCCGTTATACGATATCTTGAAACAGAAAAATTGGAATTGGATTCAGTTTGCACTATCGATTCCCGTGGTGTTTTACGCCACTTGGATGTTCTTCGAACGGGCCTACCGCAGTATCAAAACATGGAACCTGAATATGTTTACACTTATCGGAATCGGTGCGGGGGTCGCTTGGCTCTTCAGCGTGGTCGGTATGTTGGTTCCGGATATTTTTCCATCGGAGTTCAAGACGGAATCAGGGGCAGTCCATGTCTATTTTGAGGCGGCTACCGTTATTCTGACCTTGGTGTTGTTAGGGCAGCTTTTGGAAGCCCGCGCACACAGCAAGACCAACTCGGCAGTAAAGGAACTGCTGAAACTCGCCCCCAACAAAGCCGTTAAGATTGTCGATGGCGAAGAAGTGGAAGTGCCTATTGACAAGATTGCATTGGGGGATATCCTAAAGGTAAAGCCGGGGGACAAAATTCCTGTGGATGGTGTAGTAACCGAGGGGAGCACCTCCGTGGATGAATCGATGATTACGGGCGAACCTATTCCGGTCAATAAATCGGTAGATGATAAGGTCAGTAGCGGAACGATAAACGGGAACCAGTCTTTTTTGATGAAGGCGGAGAAAGTAGGTTCGGACACCTTGCTCTCGCAAATCATCCACATGGTAAACGATGCAAGCCGTAGCCGTGCGCCCATACAAAACTTGGCCGATACGGTATCCGCATATTTTGTGCCCATTGTAGTACTGATCGCGATAATCACATTTATCGTTTGGGCAGTTTGGGGGCCTGATCCGGCCTACGTCTTTGCTTTGGTCAACGCCATCGCCGTACTCATCATCGCCTGCCCCTGTGCATTGGGATTGGCAACGCCGATGTCCGTAATGGTCGGTGTGGGCAAAGGAGCGCAGAACGGTGTACTCATCAAGAATGCCGAAGCCTTGGAAAAAATGAATAAGGTCAATACGCTTATCGTGGACAAAACGGGAACCATTACCGAAGGAAAACCCACCGTAGAAAAGATAGGTGTGTTCGGTAACACCTATTCCGAGGAAGAGATATTGCAGTATATTGTCTCATTGAACAGCAATAGTGAGCATCCACTGGCGGAAGCGACCGTAAGCTATGGAAAGGAACAAAATACAGAAATCAAAAAGGTCGATGGATTCAGTGCGGTAACCGGAAAAGGTGTCGAAGGAAAAGTCGATGGCAAAAAGTTGGATTTGGGCAATCCTAAAATGATGGACTATGCCAATGGCACCATTTCTTCGGAAATGAAGGACGAGGCCAAAAGCTATCAAAAACAGGGAAAGACGGTTTCTTATCTCGCCATTGACGGAACGGTTGCAGGCTATGTTGTCATTGGGGACAAGATAAAGAAAACAAGTGCCAAGGCTATCAAAGAGCTACAGGAAAAAGGTATCGATGTGATCATGCTTACGGGCGATAATCACGATACGGCGCAGGCCGTGGCCAGCGAACTCAACTTAGCGGACTTCAAGGCAGGAATGTTACCGGAAGATAAACTAAGGGAAGTCGAAAAACTTCAGGAAAGCGGTAAAGTGGTCGCAATGGCAGGCGATGGTATCAATGATGCTCCGGCATTGGCAAAAAGCGATGTGGGCATTGCCATGGGAACAGGTACCGATGTCGCCATCGAGAGCGCGGCGATCACTTTGGTAAAAGGGGATTTACAGGGTATCGTCAAAGCAAGAAACCTGAGCGATGCCGTAATGAAGAATATCAAGCAAAACCTATTCTTTGCCCTTATATACAACACTTTGGGCGTACCTATTGCCGCTGGGGTTCTTTATCCGTTTTTCGGAATTCTGCTTTCCCCTATGATAGCGGCCTTGGCCATGAGTTTCAGTTCCGTATCGGTCATAGCCAATGCCCTTAGATTACGGACAATATCAATTAAATAATTTAATGAACATAAAACCTGAAAAAAATGGAAAATTCAAAACAACATTCAAAAGACGGAAACTATAAGACATTCTTCATAATGCTGGCTTGCTCATTTGTAGCCATGTACATTACGATGTATTTAAACACGTATTCCTTAGACCATGTATTTTTTAGCCTAACCCGCTTCTATATGGTTTGCTTGGGAATCGCCGCAATGGCTGTGATTATGTGGTTCTTTATGCGCAAAATGTACAATGACAAAAAGAAGAATGTAGGTATACTCGTGGGCAGTTTGGTTCTTTTTTTAGGCGCACTCGGTTTAGTGAGAATTCAAGCGCCAATCGTTGGCGACGTGCTTTGGATGAAAGCTATGATACCGCATCACTCGATAGCTATATTGACAAGTGAACGTGCCGATATTCAAGATCCAGAGGTTAGGAAATTAGCTGAGGATATTATCAAAGCGCAACGTAAGGAAATTGAAGAAATGAAACAGATGATCGAACGTCTGGAAAACGAATAATATTATGAACAAAAACATCATTTATATCGCTATTGCAGTACTCGTAGGACTACTATGTGGCTGGCTCATTTTTGGTAGTAATTCTAACGATGGAATTAACCCCGAACACGACCACACCCAAGAAATGGAATCGGGCGAAATGTGGACGTGTTCGATGCACCCCCAGATCATGCAGCCTGAACCGGGCGATTGCCCCATTTGTGGCATGGATTTGATTCCCGCGGAATCAAATGATGAGGGCATGGCCATGGGCCAGTTCAAAATGACAAAAAATGCTATGGCGTTGGCAAATATTAGGACTACAAAAGTGGGTTCGGGTACTTCTGGAGATAACACCCTTAAACTTTCGGGAACTATAGAAGAAAATGAAAAAGCGGTCGCGACCCAGGCCTCTTATTTTGATGGTCGTATCGAGAAACTGTTTGTCAATTCGGAGGGCGAGGAAGTCCGAAACGGACAACAACTTGCTACGCTTTATTCCCCCGAACTGGTTTCCGCACAACAGGAATTGATTACCGCTGCCAGTCTAAAAGAATCACAACCCGATTTATATAAAGCGGTACGCAACAAACTAAAATTGTGGAAACTTTCCGAAAAACAGATCGAGCTGATTGAGACATCGGGTAAAGTACAGGAGAATTTTCCGATTTATGCGAATGTTTCCGGTACGGTATCCGAGATTATGGTCGAGGCCGGGGACTATGTAAAAAAGGGTTCGCCCATATTTAAAATAGCGAATTTGGGAACTGTATGGGCCGTTTTCGACGCCTACGAAAATCAGGTTTCCCTTTTGAAGGAGAGGCAGAATATCGAGATTGTTACGAAGTCCTATCCCGATAAAAAATATAATGCCAAGATTTCTTTTATTGACCCAATACTCAATTCCTCAACAAGAACGGTTGAAGTTCGCGCAGTTTTGAATAATCCAAATGGGCATTTAAAACCGGGAATGTTCGTAGCAGGTTCATTGGCCTTGGTATCAGATAAAAAAGATGATACCCTTGTAATACAAGAAAGTGCCGTGCTTTGGACCGGCGAACGTTCAGTCGTCTACGTTAAGACCGACCCTAATAGCCCAATTTTCGAGATGCGACAAATTGCTATTGGGGATGCCGTTAACGGCGGGTATATCGTTCTTTCAGGTCTGGAAAACGGAGATGAAATCGTGACCAATGGAACTTTTACCGTTGATGCCGCTGCCCAACTTAAAGGCAAAAAATCCATGATGAACGAAGAAGGCGGAAAAACAATGACTGGGCATGAAGGACATGAGGGGATGGAGTAGATTTTTTTACAATTTTTAGTAAGTAGTATTTGCTTAAAAAAGTAACTATATCGATTTTGTAATAAATTACGCCTTTCTAATTGGCGAAAAAAGTAAAGGGGCGTGCACCATGGGTCTTGTTTTTTAATATGAAAGAAATAGAAAAATTGTTGGTAGAGAAGAAGGTACGCCCTACGGCGATGCGCATATTGATATATAAGTATATGGCCGAAAAGGAAGTTGCAGTCGCTCTGACCGACATTGAGAACGTTTTCGCAAAAGCGGACAGAACTACATTATACAGAACATTGAAAACTTTTGAGGAAAAAGGAGTGGTACATCAAATTGACGATGGAACCGGCATACAGAAATATGCACTGTGCGAACCGGGGTGTAATTGTGAACTAGAGCAAGATTTACATCTTCACTTTCATTGTAGCAACTGTAACGAAACGGTGTGCCTTACAGCTCATAAAATACCTCATATCAGCTTGCCTGATGGGTTTGTGGCCGAGGATGCCAATTTGGTGCTTAAAGGTATTTGCGAGAAGTGTAGCGGACAATAAATGCACTTCTGTTGCATTCTTATTTTTATGTTCTTGCAATAATTATGAAAAAGAAAAAAGTAAGCCTGCGGGAAATAGACCCCAAAAAACATCAAGGAGAACATACACACGATGACGGGCACAACCATGGAAGTCCCGAAAAAGCATCAAATTTTAGAACCTATTTGCCGGCAATTTTCAGCTTCGTAATGCTGATAGTAGGGATTGCGATTGATTATTTTGACGCATTCCCTTTTTTCAAAGGATGGATTAGGATCGTATGGTACACGGTGGCCTATATTCCGGTCGGATTTCCCGTAATCAAGGAAGGTTGGAACAGTATCAAGAACGGCGATTTCTTTACCGAATTCTTCCTGATGTCAATCGCAACCTTGGGGGCGTTCGCCATCGGGGAATATCCGGAAGGTGTGGCCGTAATGCTTTTCTATGCCGTGGGCGAACTGTTCCAAAATGCAGCGGTCAACCGGGCAAAAGGAAACATAAAGGCGTTACTCGATGTCCGTCCGAACGAGGCACTGGTATATCGTGATGGGGATTTTGTTCCGGTCAATCCCGAGATCGTCCGGATTGGAGAGACAATTCAGGTTCGTGTGGGCGAAAAAGTACCGCTCGATGGTATACTACTTTCAAAAAAGGGTTCTTTCAATACCGCGGCCTTGACAGGAGAAAGCAAACCCGATACCATCACCAAGGGCGATACCGTTTTCGCCGGAAGCATCAATCTTGATGGCGTAATCGAAATCGAGACGACCAAGGAATTTAAGGACAGTTCTATCGCACGTATTCTCGATATGGTGCAAAACGCGACCGCGAGAAAATCAAAGACCGAACTGTTCATTAGAAAATTTGCACGCATCTATACGCCCATCGTCGTATTCCTCGCCATCGGCCTGACGTTCCTGCCTTACCTTTTTGTGGACGATTACGTGTTTCGGGATTGGTTGTACCGTGCTCTGATATTCCTTGTGATTTCCTGCCCCTGTGCGTTGGTCATTTCCATTCCCCTTGGCTATTTCGGGGGATTGGGTGCGGCATCCCGAAACGGGATTCTGTTCAAAGGTGCATCTTTTTTGGACGCAATGACCAAAGTGAACACAGTCGTAATGGACAAAACGGGAACTGTAACCAAGGGGGTCTTTAAAATCAAGGAAGTGGTAAACAGCTCGGCATTTACCGAAGCTGAATTTATGCAGTACTTAATGGCAATGGAAGAACAATCCACGCACCCCATTGCCAAGGCGATATTGGAATACAAGGCAGACGGTACGGATTTTGAAGCGACTGAGGTTTCCGAAGTCGCCGGAAAAGGGTTAAAAGGAACTGTCAATGGAAAAATAGTGTTGGTAGGAAATAAAGCCTTAATGACCTCGAACAAAATACAGGTTAATTCAGAAACAGATAGTATCGTAGAATCAATTGTAATGGTCGCCATTGATGGAAAATTTGCAGGTTATGTAACTATTGCCGACGAATTGAAGGAAGATGCCCATCAAGCCATAAAACAAATTAGGGAATCAGGGATTTCCAAAATCATTATGCTCTCAGGCGACAAGGATTCCATAACCCAACAAGTTGCAAAAGAATTGGGCATAGATTGGGCAAAGGGTGGTCTATTACCGGAAGATAAACTGAACGAAGTCGAAGAGCTCAAAAAACAACCCGATACCAAAGTTGCTTTTATTGGCGATGGTATTAACGATGCGCCTGTCTCGGCGACAAGTGATGTAGGAATAGCGATGGGAGGTCTTGGCAGTGATGTCGCTATCGAGACCGCTGATGTCATCATCCAGAACGACCAACCTAGTAAAATTGGAAGGGCTATTAAAATAGGGCGTTCTACAAGACGTATCGTTTGGCAGAACATCGGTATGGCATTCGGGGTAAAAATTATTGTGCTCATTTTGGGTGCAGGTGGCCTGGCAACAATGTGGGAAGCGGTTTTTGCCGATGTGGGCGTGGCGTTGTTAGCTATATTGAATGCGGTGCGGTTGCAAAAAATGAAGTGGTGGTAAAACCAGTAACGACTTGTGCTTTTAGGCTTTTACCTAGCCTATTTACAGCAACTTGAACATTCTTGGATTGGTGGGCAAGCAATAGTTCCATAGGAACAATAAACGCAACAATCGCCTTCTTTTGGTTTTAGCAGCGTTTTGCAATTCTTGCATTCGTAAAAAAACTGGCACGCCGTTGTGGGCATCTCCTCTTTTGCTTTATGTCCGCATTCAGGACAAGTAACCGTGGATTCTAACAGTATCTTCATTACTTCACTATTTTGTAACCCGTGCTAAGTATAGCAGTTTCTATTTTTTGAAGATCAACCTTAGTATCATCATATTTTACGATGGTATTCGCCGCTTCGTAATCTGCATCGACTCTTAGTATTCCGTCGAGTTTGTTTACTTCGTTTTCGATATGTGCTTCGCAACCAGTACAGGTCATCCCTTCAATAGTTACCCTGATTTCTTTAACGTTCGATTGCTCCACATACACCACTTCTTTATTGGTATCGGGATTGGAATAAAAAATATGGGAGTAATATGGAAAGGCTAACATCACTCCGGCAAATAAGGTTATAAAAAACAAAAAACCCTTGGAGTTGATAAACTTCGGTTTTTCATCTTCGCATGCACAATCAATCTCCGCTTTGGTTTTTGGTTTGAACTTTTGGTACCAGGCAAAGGCTAGGACTAAAACCGTAAATCCTATTAAATACGGTCTAAAAGGTTCTATCCAAGAAAAGGTAGAAGCCAAACCCGTTGTTCCTGCAAGTACAGCAAGTACGGGAGTTATGCAACATATGGATGCCGCCAGAGCAGTCAGAACCGAAGTGCCGATTAATTTGCTATTTCCGATCATACCAGAATATTTTCGTTTTTCAATAAATCGAGAATTGGACTCAATGTCGCCAACTTGTCTTTGTTAAGCGCATAAAAAATCGTCTGCGCTTCTTTTGTGGAGTAGACCAAATCTCTATCCTTTAGCTTTCTTAGGTGTTGTGAAATTGCGGACACGTTCATCTGAAGTATATCGCTCAAATCACAAACACATAGTCTTTCCTCCCTTTGAAGCAAAAAGAGAATTTGAAGCCGGACTTTGTTTCCTGCCAAGTTTAGGACTTCGGAAACAAAATTTAATGAACTGTCCAACTCAGCTATTGAAGATCTACAATCCATTATCTGTTTTGCGTCTGCTTCCAGTCGAATACATATTTGCTTTCCCATAAAACAAAGGTATGTATTTTAGCATTTGCTTAAATACAGGAATATGTTAAATTTGTAGCCACATAAAACGGTCGTTTATGGTACAGCTATGACAAAACGAATCTTGATTTAATTGAGTGTCGCATTTGTGGTCTCTTTTAGTAGTTTCGTTAATTCACCTTTTATGAGACACTTTTAAACTCTTTACAAAAAGCGGATTTTGTAAAGAGTTGTGCTATTTTGGAGTGTATTTTAGGGAGTTCAACTGCAATCCGAAAACCATCTCCAAAAGACGTAATGTAAAGAGTTCTGAAAAAACAGATTTATGCATGGCTGAAATTAATGTTTAAAATCACAATGATCAATCTTATTCTTTTTTACACTTTTCCGTAAGAAAGTTTACACAACTTACCTTATATTGCAGCTACACTAACTGAAGTTTACTCCCCTACCACTTTAGAAATTCTGAGGACTTGTTGCTTTAGAAAAACATTAATACTTGTGCATGTATCCCGCTGTATAAGTCGATATATGTATAAGCGCACATACTCTTACGTTACCTGCTATTAATAAAAATGAGTAAACTAATAACTATGATTAATTGGGAGAGTGTGTTAACAGGGGCAGTGACATTCATACTTGCACTTATAATAAAGTTAGTCTTGGATTTCAAAATTGCTCATTGGTGGATTAAATATTTTTGGTGGATACCGCTTAGAAACTATTTCAGAACAAAGCCAATAAATATTTCAGGAAATTGGGAAGAATATTGGGAATTAAAGAGCAGTGAAAAATTCAAAGAAGAGACTAAAAGACATAGTCACCCGAGAATAAAGCAACAGGGCAAATACTGCTATGCAGAATTCATAGCTGATGGTAAAACTTATGGCGTGTTTGGAACAATAATGAATGACTATTTCATTGGTGAATGGTATGACATCAATGACCCAATTGGATATTTTGGGACTTTTCACCTTCAAATACAAGATGGAAGCAATATGGAAGGTAAATGGTTAGGACATTCCAAATCATTCTACGGTGTGAGAGAGGGAGAATGGAAATGGAAGAAAATCAATAAGTAGTATTCTTGGAGACTAGAAAAGAAGACATATTGCCTATTCAAAATGACAAACCAGAGTTAGTCTTTCTTTTTGGTGCAGGTGCTTCTTATGGCGACGGAATACCTGTACAAGCTGACCTTATTCCTCTAATATTAGAGGACTCAGATTTACAACTCTCCAAATCGACTGCAGGAAAACAGATTCGTTCATTTCTTAAAGGCAACTTTTCCACCAAAGATAGATACCCGACATTGGAAGAAGTCTTTGGTTTTATTGACTTCCATTTAAACAATGATCTAAGTCTATCAAAAAAATGGACATTAAAAGAACTACATGACTTAAAATCTAATTTGACAAAAGTTCTTCATTACGTCATTAGTAGTAAAACAAAACAAAGTGAGCATTTCAGACAGTTTTGGAAAAAAATAAAATCAAATCGAAAGGAAATCGGAGTTATTACAACCAATTATGACACACTTATTGACGAGTCATTTGATAGAATCTACAGTGAATATTTAATTGACTATTGCATAGACCTAATAAACTTTAGATATCCTAATAATACAACTCCATTTGATTGGTGGGTCAATCCTAACAAGCCGGTAACTCAGTTTGGTAATGAAAGACCGATTAGAACGAAACTCCTTAAAATACACGGAAGCCTAAATTGGAAATATTGCAATTGTTGTGGCCAAATCGGCTTGACTCCCTGGCAACACGGAATCAATTTAAAAACAGACTCATTTGATTCATTTTTTGAGAGTGACATTACAAGTTGTCCGTTTGACGATAACAAACTCTCTTCACATATTCAGGTTCCGACACATTTAAAAACAAATACAAATTTCATTTTCAGTAAACTCTATGATGAAGCGGGATATACGGTGCGGTCGGCAAAGACTCTTGTAATAATCGGCTATTCATTTCCAGAAGCTGATGTTCATATCAGAGCAATGATTAAAAGAAATTTTAATCCTGACAATCAAATTATTGTTGTTAATAAAAGCAGGGCAAAAGACTTAATTTACAGATATGAATCTCTGTCAAAAAATGTGGACTATCACGAATTGACATTTGAAAGATTTATTAAATCGAGGTTATTTGAAAAAATAATAAAGAACGGCAGGTAATATTTTTTGGAAAAAATCAATTAAAAGAAGTTTATCAAATTATAATCATAGAAAATGGAAGAACAAGATTTCAATAGTATAAACGAAAAACTCAGAGAACATCTTGATGCTCCAAGACAAAATTGGCTATTTGGTGCAGGGATAAGTTATGAGTCGAACATTCCATTAATGTATCCTTTAACTGATAGGGTAAAAGAAATTATAGAAGCATCAACACATGAAAAGAACATTGAGATCTATAAGATTTTGGGCAAAGAGCTTGAGGAGTCAGCACACATAGAGCATTATCTTAGTCACTTAGGTGATTTAATAACACTTTCTGAAAGATCAAGAACAAAGAGCGCTTCCATAGGAAAAAATAATTATTCTGAAGCTGAGCTTCTATATTTATATAAGTCAATAATAAAAGCAATAGGAATTACAGTCCGCTACGGCTATTCAAAAAATGGAGGAGAACCATTAATCGGCACGGCCGAAGAACCTATAGTTGAAATTGACCAACACATTAAATTTATCCAGTCCATTTATTCTAATAGAGCTAATCTAACATCTCGCTCTAAACTAACGTTTTTCACAACTAACTACGATACGTTACTTGAAGACGCACTTGGACTTGAAAAAATTACTGTTGTTGATGGTTTCTCAGGTGGTTCTATCGGATATTGGAATCCGGCAAATGAATTTTCTAAAGAAGTAATTCATCCAAGTAAATGCTATTTATATAAACTGCACGGTTCAATCGACTGGCAGCGTGACAATGAAAAAGGTCTAGTAAGAACTAGATATGGAACGAAATACCTTAAAAATATATCGGATATTCTCATCTACCCTCAAGCTACCAAGTATGTTGAGACACAGAAAGATCCGTTTTCATACTTATTTACCGGCTTTAGAAATGCGCTTAGTTCATCGAATGACAACGTACTAATTACATGTGGCTATAGTTTTGGTGATGAGCATATCAATGCTGAAATAGAATCCGCTTTATCAAGTCAATTGAATCGAACAACCCTCATCGCCTTTATTGCCGAGGATAACAACAATGGACAAAAAGTAAATAAGACATTGGATTCTTGGCTAACCAATCCAAATTTTGGCGAGCGTGTTTATGCTGCCGGAAAAAAGGGAATTTACTATAATTCTATTACACCACTTGAGCCAAACGAAGAAGGCGAACTTAACTGGTGGAAGTTTGATGGATTAACTAACTATATATCCAATTAATTATGGCCAATCAACTATTTAGAACATCTTCTGGTCTTAAGATAGGCAGAATTACCGAAGTGAATGGAAGTACAATTCGAATTGAATTAGACGGGAAGATTACTGAATTGACACGCGCAGTATCCGGCCAAGTCTACTCAATAGGTCAAATTGGAAGCATAATAAAAATTCATTTCGGCCGAAAGATTTTATTCGCATATGTAAGAATGTTACGAATGCATTCTGATATTCTTGCAGAAGAAGGGAAAACGCCAATATTACCAGGAGATGACAAAAGACTTCTCGAAGCTGATCTATTTGGTCAGGGCGTTTGGGATACAAAGGCACAAAGATTGACATTTTCAAGAGGTATTGAAACTTACCCTTTACCTCTGCAAGACGCTTTTTTGTGTCTAAACGGAGAGCTTGACTGTATATACAGAGCTGCGGAAAATATAAATGAAAAAAGTGATAACCCAATGATTCCAATCGGCCATTACGTTGGAGGAAGTTCTGCTATTTGCCGGGCTAATATCGATAAACTTTTTGGACATCATTGTGCTATCTTAGGATCTACAGGTTCAGGGAAATCTGGCACCGTAGCCTCGATTCTACATTCCGTTTTATCACATGATTCTAATGGAAGTTCTATTACTCCTAGAATCGTAATAATTGACCCTCATGGTGAGTATGCCAAAGCCTTTAAAGGAAAAGCAGTGGTTTACAGAGCATATAATGAGGCTTCGGCGGAGTCGAATGATTCTGTACAGTTGAAACTGCCCTACTGGCTAATGTCTAGTGATGAATTTAAATCGTTGGTAATTGGAAAAACTGAATTTGAAGCCACGTCCCAAACAAACATGATTTATCAAGCTTTAAACTATGCTAGATTACTCAATGCAGGACTTGTGGAAAACGTTGGAGAAGATCCGATGGGCCAAGCAGACTGCGAGATTCCCAAAGCAGGTAAAACTGAGAATGACATTCTCAACTTCGATAGAGATAAACCGATGCCATTCCTACTTTCCGAATTTGTAAAGCATGCGGACAAAGTTCAAGGACGCAAAGCAGGAAAAATCGATAACTTAACACCGAGCGATTCTAACAGACAGAAAATAGAAGCTATTCTTAAAAAGCTAAAAGTACTACGTAGCAATCCGCAACTATCATTTCTAATGGAGGAGTTTGGTGTGTCATCGCCGACCTTGGATGAAATCCTTAATCAATTTGTTGGTGAGCAAGATGATAAAAACTTAAGAATCATTGATATTTCAGGTCTTCCAAATGAGGTTGCGGGACCACTAACTGCTCTAATTGCACGTTTGTTATTTCAATATAAATTATGGCAAACAAGAGTGGAGAGGGAAAAAGACCCCGTCCTATTTATATGTGAGGAAGCGCATCGTTATGTTCCTAATCATGGTGAAGCACAATATAAAGAAGCTCAAGAGGCTGTAAGGCGAATAGCAAAAGAAGGAAGAAAGTACGGAATCGGCCTAATGCTTGTTTCGCAAAGACCATCTGATGTAGAGGCAACAGTTCTTTCTCAATGTAATTCATGGATAATTCTGAGATTAACTAATTCTAGCGACCAAGAACATGTATCTAAATTTTTGCCTGACAGTCTTTTAGGGCTGACTAAAATGCTTCCTTCCCTTGTTAGAAGGGAAGCGATATTTGTAGGAGAGGCAGCTGCACTTCCAAGTCGGATAAAGATTAATAAATTAGACGAAAGTCAGCTGCCGGATTCAAATGACATAAGTTTCGTAAAGGGTTGGATAAATCCTCCGACAAACTTAGATAATCTAAAAAAAATAGGAAGTAGATGGCTAGGGCAAAAAGAATGAAACATTGAGTACATATAGAAAAATATCGGACGAAGATTGTAAAAAGTTAGCGAAAAGGATTCGTGACGACTTTCACAAACCGTTGAATACTTTCAAAACAACTATGTTTCTATGTGGTGCCGACATCTCTTTAAAAGATAAATTGAGATTTAAGGTAGCGAATGAGATTAAGAATTTTTGGAATTCATATCGGTATGAAATTGTTTACCCCGAAGATATCTTTGATGAGCTTTTATATAGTTCAAGAAGCAAAGATTTACTTTCACTCGAGAATTTACTTGCCGATAGCGTTGACGTTATATTAATGATTCCTGAAAGTCCAGGCTCCTTTGCTGAACTAGGTGCTTTTGCTAATAATGAAAATTTGAGGGCAAAAATTGTTTGTCTGATTGACCAAAAGTATAAGAAAAACAAAAGTTTCATAAATCAAGGGCCGATAAAACTGATAAAAAAAGCCAATAAAAGTGGAGTGATTTTCATCAACCCGGATGAGATATCAAATGAAATTAACGAAATTAAGTATGCAATTAATTTCACGAAAAAGAATAGTGCAGTTAAAACAAAAGCTGTAAATCTACTTCAATTAGATAGATTTTTACTTCCAACAATATATTTACTTGAGCCAATAAATGATTTGACTTTAGGAAAAATAGTTGGTGAAGCAATTGATGATATTTCAAATTCCTATGAAGCGACACGAACAGCATTAACAACGCTTACCAAGAAAAAGGCAATTGAATATACTATTGATGGTTATAGATTGACTGATTTGGGATTAGAGCAATTTGAAAGATTACGAAAAGTAAGTAGCAGAATAAAGGTTCAAGAAGAAACAGTAGCGTTGGACAAATTAAGATTAGAATTTTTAAATTTTAAATTAAGAAATAAAAAAATGAAGATATAAGAAAGTTCTTTTTAGACGCTTTTTATTGCGTTATGTAATAAAAAAGTGAGTGAGTGTTGTTCCGACACTCGAGTTTTAAACTTAGATACTATCATCGCAAATTTTAATGATATCTTCGATTCCTCAGATATCATTAAATTTCACTCAAATATTGAGAAGTATTAAGAACTTTCTTTCCTTCATTCTAAAAAGTTATGGCAAGAAACGAAAACATACGATTGAATATGCTTGGACTTCCAATAATCCAAACAATCGATGATTTTTCTCAAATAACCCATCTTTCAAAATATACTCTTTATCAATTATCCGTAAGGTCAGACTTTCATTATAAAAAATTTCCGTTAAAGAAAAAAACTGGCGGAACTCGAACTATTTGTCAACCAAGTAAAAACCTAAAAGGTTTACAAGCTTGGATATTAGTCAACATTCTAAACAAACTCAGGGTTTCTGACTCTTGCAAAGGTTTTGAAAAAGGCAGTTCAATTGCTGATAACGCAAGACCTCATATTAATGCAAATTGTATGCTTACAATTGATTTGTCTGATTTTTTCGGAACTGTAACTGACATTCAAGTTTATAATGTTTTCAAATCAATAGGCTACAATAAATTGATTTCAACAATGCTAACAAATATTTGTACTTGCGATAATTCTTTACCGCAAGGTAGTCCTTGTTCGCCTAAATTAGCTAATCTAATAACTTGGAGATTAGATAAACGCATACAAGGATTTGTTGGCAAAAGGGGAATTACATACACTCGATATGCAGATGATTTATCTTTTTCTGGACTTCATCCTTCAAGTACAATTCAGGTTTTACCAATTGTAAAAAGTATTATAGAAGATGAAGGTTTTTTTATTAACCAAAAAAAGACAAGAGTTGCTGGCGCTAGTAGAGCTAAGAGAATTACGGGGTTAGTAGTCTCGAACAATCGATTTGGAGTTGGAAAGATAAAATATAGGATTGTTCGTTCAAAAATATTCCATCTTACTAAACCAAAAGAGCAGAAAAACACCGTCCTTCTTAATGAAGTAAATGGCTGGATTTCATATTTGAATAGTGTAGATAAATCAAGATATGGTAAACTAATAAAATATGTTTCGGAATTAAAAAAGGTGTATCCGAAAACACTTGTTGTAAAAATAACTATTGCCAACAAAACCTCCTATGAAAAGCCTTAGACCAGTTCAAATAAAGCTTATTTCAACTTAATTGTACTAGTACATTTAAATCCACCTTTATTTGAACTTTTTAAAATGTTATCTGCACTCTTTACAGAACGCACCTTTTGCAAAGAGTTTATTGAGCGTACAAAATTCTTGAAAAGTAGTTAAATTATCTTGGCCACTATAGAACGGTAAATTGAGAGATTTTTCCCAAGCCCCTGCGGAAGTCGTACAACCCTTACACTACAATCCTCCCCGTACGGACACGCTTCGCCGGTCCGCTCGGGAAGTCTTTCCGCTACAGTTTTGAACGACACCCTCGGAGCCGCGCAAAAGCCCAAGCGGCGGAAAAGCCGCTTGCCCTTTCTTCTCCCTACCCACAAAAAAATTGAATATTTCCGTATTTCTTTCCATTTTTTCAACACCATATTAGACCAGATAAATTTCCCGATTGGTCTTAAATAACCTCATATGGTTCCATATGTTTTTAAGAGTTAAATAAATGATTATAAGTTAGTTATATTCAACATCTATAACTTATATTTATCCGTGAAACGGATAGCGAGGTGCATTCTAAGTAACTTAGAATTGTCTACTTCTTGCGAAGTGTTTTGCCTTGAAAAGCTAAGAAAATGGAACAACGAAAAAGAGGCCGAAAACGATTGGGGAAAATGAAACGGTACCACAACGTGATGCTACGGTTCAACGATACGGAATATGAAAAATTGAAGAAAATCTGTGAATCCTATGACCTGGATATTTCGGAAAGGGGAACGATAAGCCCGCTGCTGAGAAGATTGGTCTTGCAACGAGAGGCCGAAGAAAAAGATAGACTTCCAGATGCCTTGAACCTCGCTTACCATATCAACAAGATAGGGAACAACATCAACCAGTTGGTCAAGATCGCCCACCATAAGAACCTGAGAAGCCCGAATTCGAACCTCGAAGGGGAAATTAATAAGACCAACGAACTGCTGTACGCGCTTATCAAGATAACGATGGATGAAAGAACAGGATGATTGCAAAGATCATTTACGGCGAAACCTGTACAGGGACTTTGAACTATGTCTTCGGGAAAGAAGGTATGCAGGTACTCGGTTACGGCAATACGTTTTCCCAAAGCATATCGCCTAAGTTCTTCGGGAGCGTGCTGCACTTTCAGGGACAGCGCAACGCCACCAAGAACCGCTATGCCCATATCAGCCTTAACCTTCCGCACGGCGAACACCTAGATGACAATACGTTCCTAAAAATATCCGAGGAGTACATGGAAAATATGGGCTACGGGGAACAGCCCTATGTAGTGGTACGGCACAATGATACCAAGCACGAACACGTCCATATCATATCAACTATCGTCAAAGAAGATGGAAAAGTACTCGAAATTTATAACAGCCATAGGAGGAGCATGGCGACGCGGCAGCACTTGGAAAGAAAGTACGACCTGACACCGGCACCGACGACAAAACAGAAAAGGGAACTCCCGATATACCGATTGCCTGAACTACAATTTGGGATGGATGCGGAAAAAGGAACAAAATATTATCTTCAGGATGTACTGAACGGTATCAACCAGAAATACAAGGTGCGGAGTTTCGAGGAATTGGCAAAACTGGTTAAGTCTTATCATATCGAATTAAGAACCACCAAGAGTGAAACGGGAAGGATAGGGGTAGCCTACGGACTGAACAACCAAAAAGGGTATCGAACTCGGTTCATAAACGGCTCCGCTGTACATCGAGGGCTGAGCGGCCCGAAACTACAAAAGGTATTCGACATCCATTCCAAATCGAAGCTGTTGCCGATGCACCGGAAACGCCTGTTGAAACAGATAGAAACTACCTATGACCTTTTTCAAACCATCAAACCAAGGGAACTGGAAAGGGTCCTGGAGGAATATCAAAGCATCGATATAAAACTGGACGAAGGAGAAGATGCTATCGAGGGCTATACCATCTATGACAAATCAGGGTATGTGTTCGCGGATAGGGAGCTAAGCCCAAGCATCCGAATGCAAAACCGTTTGGATATTTTCGGAAAGGGGAATGAACATACGACAATAAATATCGAAAGCAAACAGTTCAAGTTGGAAATCCAAAAAGTGATAAAAGAAGCTTTGACCGCATCCTATCTAAAATCCCCAAGACCGAATGGACTGTTCTCTGAACATATCATGACGAAGAAATTCGATGATATCGATAAGGACCTATCGGTATCGAAGAATTACAAATTTCTTGAACGTTATATTCCAAAAAATCAAAAAGGATTGCTGCTCAAGGCACTTAAAACAGAGTTTCCAGTTGTCAGGGAAAGATTGTACGAACTGGAAACCAAAAAGGAAAAGAAGACGCTGGAAAGCAAGTTCCGGCTTATCGGCAATATATTGGAAAAAGGTGTTTTCGATGTTGGTACTGAAAAGGGCAGCGTTCGTCTTTTGTTCCAATCCTTGGGCGTAAAATACCATGACAACAAGCACTCCTTTAGCAATTCGAACAAGCATACGATTCCTGTTCATTTAGGCCGTTTGCCCTTTCCAAAGGAAATGGAAAAATATGTGTCCACAGGATTCGTCCGTCAAAACCATCTGATGCTCGAAATGTTATCGGAACAGTCTTCCAAAAACAGTCCCAAGCTGACCACATCTGTCATTTTTCTGCCCATGATATTTCCGAAACTCTACGAAAAAATGGATTCTGTTTACAAATATCAATATGAAAAAGTCGCCTTGGCTTCCTATGTAAAAAATGCGGAACGGATGCATGCCCCTTTCGAAAAATCCCCAAAGGACTATATCGCCCTTTTCAATGCCAAGGGATTCTATTTTGTAAAGGGAGAAAAAGGTTTCGAGGTCAAATCCATTTATACGGACAACAGAACTAGTTGCCCATTGCCAAAAAGGACGAGCCAATATTTGAGTTCAATTCCCGATCTGACCACAGCGTTGAATAAACAAGAACCCGTCATCCAAGGGTTGGTCGAAGATGGAAGGAACAACCTTAAAAACCTATGGGCAGGCCATCTCATGGAAAGGGGGGTCTACGACAAATTCGCCTTTATGCTGACAAACGAAAGAACCTACCCGAACTTGCATAGGGAGATCGTGCAGCATCATATGGACAATGGGCTTGAGAAAAGTATAAACGAATTGGTGGCACGGAGAACGAACGTCCAACAAAATAGACTGCTGCGGAAAGGCGTTTATGCCGTTAATTCATTATTGGGAAGTAGTAGTAGCTCTGAAGAGATGTTCAACGGTTTCAAGGACGAGTTGACGGATCGGTCAAAGTATAAAGGCAAGTGGCTTTCGATGTAAACCCTAAAAGGAATTCGGTCAAAGAATTTGGCACCCTGCGGGTGCTTTTTGTGGATAGGGAGAGAAGAAGTATGCTGTGCCGAGCCATGGTCGGTTCGCGCCCTACGAAGTTTCTTCTTAACGCTTACCTGTCGGGACGCTAAAGAAACTCCGCAGGATCCAAGCGCGGGTAAGTCATGGTAAGATTTGGGGTAGGACGGGAAATTAATTTTTAATCGCCTTGAAAACCGAGCTGAATTTCAATTAATGGTTTTAGACTTTCCACAACGGTAGTATTGGCCCAATTTGCCATAATCTTCCCAATTTCACTTGTATTGACATCCATCGTATTTTTTTCTAGAAGATTGGTCAGCCTTTCATAGAGTTTTTCATTCCTGATCGCTATTTTCTTCATCTCCCGACCCATAACCCGTGCGGCAATAAGATTTAGTCCAAAATCATCGTCGCCAAATAAATCTGAATGATACTCGTAAATTTGGTCGGTGTACATTTCAAAAAAATGAGTCAGTATTGTCAGAATGTCCTTTAGGTCATCCCTTCTGATTTCAGGACGGTCTTCCCAAGCGATGAGTTTTAGAATAACGATTCCGGGCAAAGTGCAAAACTTAAAGCGATGTTCCCCTTCCAATTCTACTTCGGGCAATCCACTTTCATAAATTTCTTTGAAGCCAGGCATGTTCAAACTGGTAAGCCCAGTACCTTCCAAACTTACCTTGGCATTTTCATCTTCAATGTTTCCGAAAGGAAGGAGGTCAACCTGCATTCTTCCCTGCCAAAATAACACGAAGTTATTCTCTTTGGAAGGTTGAAAGTGTTCTATTTTAATAAGGTGTCGTTTTAGTTTTTCATAGATTCCCTTGTCTTCGATAAAAACGGCAAAATCAATGTCCCTTGTAATTCTGCTTGGCGGGATTTCATTAATTGCCGTCATCCATACATCACGGGCGACGGCACCGACCAAATAAAAATCGAGTTGGAATGCTGCAAAACCTCGCTCTAAAGCTGCCAACATTTCTAAAAAGTCGGGTCTTTGGCGGAGTTGTTTAAAATTTATCTTGTAAGTACTCATTGTATATTTTTTCTGCGGTTTCGGTACATCGTCTATCCCCTTTCATTATTAGGTCAGCGTAAGCGAGCAAAGGATGAACCGCATCTTTTTCCTCCGTATTGTCTTTCCAGAATTTTTTGTATATCTTGACGTTGCCGCCTTCATCGGGAACAAGTCTATAGTTCTTCATCAGTTCGTTTCTTGGTTCGGTGGTGTATAACGTCAACTCTTCCGGACGTAGGTAATTGGTATAGATATCCCCAGCGGGTTCACCTCCCCAGAACGTTTTCCCTTGTTCTAGTTTAATGTCCTTCCAATTAAAAACAGTATCGTTATCAACAAAACGGTATGTTCCAATGGCCAGATTTGGTTTCAACTTTTTTTCATAGGCCAAAATCCATTTTTCGAGTAACTTTTTATTGCTCTCTAAGATATAGGTATCCTTGTTAAGTGGAATGAGGAAACCATCATCCTTTAGGCCATTGAAGATGTTCGTAATATTGCCGATACCTGTATCTGTTTTATCGGCTATTTCACGATAGGTTTTGTTGACCCATCTATCGTCCAATAGGAACTGGTAAACGACTTTTAGTCCGGTTTTGGTAAATGCCCTGTTTGTTGTCTTTTGCTTTATTGCGATGGGTTCATTGGCATCTAGCCAAAGGAAGGTCTCTTTTTCGTTGAGGTAAACATTGCCGTTTGCCTCAAGATAGGCGATGTTCCTGTTACGAAGCTCTTGTTTTATTTTAGGAAATATGGTTTGTGCAACGATTATAAATGGCTCATACTCCTTGGCGAATGCCTCTAATTTTGGCAGATGGATATTTCTTAGCTCTTTTTTTATTTCTACACCGAGCTTGATAGTCCGGTTGTTCAGGGTAAGGGCTATCGTGCCATCTAAGACTTCATTGGGGGCGTTATCAAGCCATTTGGCTTCGATTTTACCTGTTTTCTGAAGGTTGGCCAATGCATATTGCACAATTCCTTGCTCGTTCATTGTTCACTTTATTTTATTGTTCACGAAAACGTGAACAAATAAATATTATGAACAAAAATACATAATTATTTTAAAAAGAACTATTTATGAAGAAGATAAAGTATTTAAGAAAGCACAATGCGTGAATAGATTAAAAGCCAATGACACTATCAAGCGCATCGTCCAAATCTTTGTTTACGAAGTTCTGCTGATAGTCAATTGTTGTTTTAATATCGGAGTGATTATAAAGCTTTTGCAAAACTTGCAACGGAATTCGGTCACCGGATATATTCCCAAAGGAATGACGTGATACGTGCATTGTGATTTTCTTTGTTATTTCCGCTCTTTCGGCAATTTGCGCCAAGTATCTATTAAGTCTTTTGTTTGCCGTTTTGCTAACCCTTAGAATATCTTTCGGATTATTGGCGGCTTCTTTCAATTCAGGGAAGATATAATCGGTGTGGGCGGTTTTCGTCGGGAGGTACTCATCCAATATTTTTTGAAGTTTACCATGTATTTTGAGCGAAAGGTTTTTTTGATTCTTGTTCATGGTATAATATATTCTTTCTCCCTGAACGTTTGCCCAAGTCATTTGAACTACATCGGAAACTCGCATTCCAGCGAGATAGAAACTAAAAAGAAATACATTTCTTGTATGGTGTTGCTTTGGATTGTCAGAAAGATCTATTTCTTCGATAATTTTGATTTCCTCCGCAGTAAGACCGATTTTTATAGATTTTGGAATTCTTATTTTAATCTTTCCATCGGTATTCCCAAAAGGATAACTGTCCCTAGAGATAATGCCCTGTTGTGAAGCCCTGTTGTGCAAGGTGCGTATGAAAATTAGCGTGTTTACAATACTTCTTTCCCCAACGGAATCTTTAGAGCTTCTTAAATAGGAGATGAAGCCTCGTAGAAAAAGAGGGGTGATGGCCTCGAAGGTCAACGTCTTTGCTCTTGGATACCTTTTAATCCTATTCAATAAGGGTCGTTCACAATCGATGCGAGAATACTTTTTGTTCTTTTCAAGTTCATCAAAATAGGCTTCGGCAAATGTGTAAAACGAGGAGCTTTCATATTTGCCTGAAATTGTTTTTTTTATTTCTGCAATTTGGCTTTTGGAATTGACTTCTGTCTCTACGTCTAATAGCGTTTTATTAATTTCTACGACTTTGGAGGATATAAAATTGTTTAAACGATTCGAGTTCGGGTGGCTTTTTTTAACTTTACTCGTTACTTCATCCCAATATTTTGGTTTAATTTTCTGACCTGTATGGATATAAGTCGATTTCCTGTTTTTAGTAATGCGAATGGCGATGGTGCATTCCCCTGCCTTATTCTCTTTTTTCCAAAGTAATGCTTTAATCGTTGCCATTTGTTCTTTTTATAAAGATACAAAAATTGGTAAAACAATGTTAAAACAAATGGTGGTTTTATATGGCTTTTTATGGTATTATTTGATTTGTAAAATTTCATAAGTAACTGATAATAAGGCATTTTAATATTTATAGATACAAATTAGAAAAAACTTAGGATCTAGTGCCGCAAGGTGTGAGAGTTCGAGTCTCTCCGCCTGTACAGTATAAAAGCCTCTCAGTAATGAGAGGCTTTTTTTATGGAATATCCTACACGTAAAAAGGTAATTATGGCAATTGAATAAGCTAGGTTCTATACTTATGTAGAAATTTAGATTCCTTTTGAGGTAGTATTGAGATTAAACGTTTTGCTGAAAATGTTTACAAATCTAAATAAAGGACAAAAAAGTCTTTATTATTTCAACTTCATGACTTTTATCATATTGTTCGTTGTAAAACGGTAATAAATTTGCTCCTATGAAAAGTGTGGTCATCCTTTTTGTGGCGCTAACGATGCTCTTAAAGCCCTTGTGGCCGGTAGCGGATTATATCGTTAATTATGATTATATCGTAAACGTACTTTGCGAGAATAAGGACACACCACAATTAAATTGCGATGGCAAGTGTTATTTGGCAAAACAACTCGCAAAGGAGAACAAGGATGATGGTAACAATCCATTTGAACAACGACATATTACGGTGGAGCAGGTTTACCCAATTTGCTATCAAACATTGCTAGATTTTGAGTTCTCAGAATTGTTTTGTTTTTCTTCAAAAAATCTTATTGGTTATTCTAAAATTCTGTTTTCCTCACCTAATCTTTTGAGACTGATTCAACCCCCAGAGATGTGTTAGTGCACTAGGCACTATCCTTTACTATTTCTCACATTTTGTGCTATCCGTCTAAAACGAAAAAGATGGCACTAGATTATTATTGAATCATAATATATAACTCATGAATTTTTATAAAACTAAGTCAATGGGGCTGCTTGCTGCGCTATTGTTAATTTTTAATATAGCAGCATTAACAGCACAAGAGAAAAGTACTGTACGACTATTAGATCGGGACAACGCTCTAGCCATAGAAGGTGCAACGTTTGAATATGGTGCCCAGAAGGGTGTTTCAGATGAAAATGGGAATATTCAATTTGAATATGAATCTGGATTATCCATTTATTTTTCCCACATTAATTATGGTAAATGGAGCTTGGATGATAATGGGGTTTTGGCGCTGATTCAAAATAAGGTACTATATCGTCAAAATAGCATCGTGAATTTGTACCCGGTTACCGTTATTGCGCTTCGTCCAAACAAAAGTCCGGTTGAAAAATTAGAATTGGATTATCAGGAGCGTATGGCACATGATGCAACTTCTGTATTGAATCAAAATCCGGCATTAAATAGTATCCGTAAAGGTGGTGGTTATGGCTTTGACCCCGTATTTAGAGGGTTCAAGTACGATCAGTTGAACGTTGTGCTTAACGGAGCACAAAGTGCAACTGCAGCCTGTCCTAACAGAATGGATCCCCCTACAAGCCAGATGGCACCAAACATGATCGATCGTATAGAGGTGTTAAAAGGACCGCATGCATTACGTTATGGAACTGGTTTTGGGGCTACTATTAACTTTGTACCTGAAAAATTGCGTTTTACGGAGGAACAAGATATATATGGTAGAGTTTCTAGCGGTTATGAGGGCAATGGTTCTATTTTTAGAACAGAAGGTCAATTAGGCTTTAGTGGTAAGAACCATGACGTAGCCTTATTTGGATCATGGTCGCAGGGAGACGATTACACCGCGGGAAATGACCTGAACATTGATGGGGAATTTAGTAGGGGAAGTTTTGGAACCAATTTGGGCTTTAAACTTTCAGAGGATAATCAGTTGCGTGTATCCGCAATTTACAATGTTGCCAGGGATGCTGATTTCCCCGCACTACCGATGGATTTAAGGGAAGATGATACCTGGATGTTCAATGCCAGGAATGATATCACCTTTGATAATGACCACTTAACATCATGGAACACCACTATTTTCGCGTCATTTGTAGATCACCTTATGGACAATCTGCTAAAGCCGCTAGACCCTAGAATGTTGAACGCTGCCACAAACGCGAAAACATCGAATTATGGGGGAAGAACCGAAGGCATATGGAATTTTGATACGTCCAATCTTTTTGCAGGTCTAGATTTCAGGAGAGAAGCTGCCGAGGGTATCCGAACGCGAGAATTTTTAATGGGGCCTAACGCGGGTAATATCGTTAAGGATAATGCGTGGCAGAATGGCAGGATTGATAAAACAGCTGTTTTTGGGGAATACCATTTAAATTTTGAAAAAATTCGATTTGTGTTGTCAACCAGATTGGAGCTCAATAGTGCCAATATTGATGAGCCTACTCCCGAATTCTCCTTAGTTTATGATGATGTACAAGTAACACAGTTTAATCCTAGTATTAGTATGGGAGCTACACAGAATGTTACGGAGAATTTGACCATGGGACTTTGGTTGGGTCGTGCACAACGCAGTGCAGGACTAACGGAACGTTTTATCAACTATTTTCCAGTAGGCCAAGACCCTTTCGAGTTGATCGGTAATCCGCAATTGAATTCCGAAATTAATAATCAGCTGGATTTGACTTTCAATTGGCGAAAAAATTCAACCAATCTAAACATAGATCTCTTTGCTGGATACCTTCAGGATTTTATTTCTTCAGTAATTGATCCTAATCTTACGCCACGCATACCTGCAAGCCCTGGCGTACGACAGTTTGTGAATATTGAGGACGCTTTTAAAGCCGGTTTTGAAGTGAACTGGACACAAGAACTTGTATTAGGGTTACAGCAACGAGTGGGAATGGCCTATACTTACGCCCAAGATTTGGAACGAGACGAACCTTTGCCCGAAATCGCCCCCTTGGATTTTAGGTATACGCTGATAGGAAATTACAATGAGGGAAAGCTGCAGCCCGAACTTGCCTTTAGACATGTATTGGAGCAATCACGTATATCAACCGAGTATGGCGAGACAACCACGCCTAGTTTTACTTTGTTGGATGTGAAGTTGGCCTATGAATTAACAGATGCTGCACGGATAACGCTCGGGATCAACAATATATTCGATGACAATTTCTATGAACACTTGGCCCGATCGGTACGAGGAAATAACCTCCCCATATTTTCCCCGGGCCGTAATGCTTTTGCAGCTATCAATTTTGTTTTCTAAAGAATTTGAAGGCTAGTTTTCATTTCAATAGCTGCTGGAACGGACTTAATGATATAAAGTTTCAGCAGCTTTTTACAATACTATTTTTTCCAAGGAGCCCTTTTGATGCGATTGGCGTACGCTAAAGAATTTCTGTCACAATTAAAGTTACCGTTTTTGCGAAGAGTGCAGCTCATGTTATTGTTCCTCAACACCCATTTTTAAGACCATGTTGCACGACGGTAAGATTTTGGTTTCCTGATGGCTTTTATCGTACTCAACATCCATGGAGCATTGAAATTGATTTTTAACTCCTATTCTCACTTGTTTGTTTTTAAAATGTTAGAATTATAATTCTAACATTTTCCAGTGATTAACCAATGTTGGCCTATCGTTCAGGTGTCATATGCTTAAAAAGGTCTTTCCCGCTTCAACGTTTTTTGCAAACGTACCAATAGAGTTTGTATTAAGTTCGGAAAGAAATCTTCGCCTAAGCGGTTGCACCATCTCATGTATGGGACAAGGTTTATGGCTATTACACTCGTGAAGTCCGAGAACACATTCTTCTAGTTTTAAAAGACCGTCAATTTCGTCTATAACGACTACCAATTTTTGAGACTTGTTTTCTTCAGTAAGATAAAAACCACCTTTAGGCCCTTTGGAAGAGGATATAACCCCTTTTCGGGCCAATTCCTGTAATAGTTTAGCTAAAAAAGGTACGGGAATATTGGTATTTTCAGCAATCTCTTTTGCTCCTATCTTACGCCCTTTATGAGTGTCTAAGGCTAAAAATAGAACCGCATTGATAGCGTACTTGCTTGCGTTTGATAACATCTCCATACAAAAGTAACTTATTAGAGCATATTATGAAATAATAATAGGTTTTCCTGACACAAAAGTAATATAAAATAATTAAAGACCCTTTTATCTTTTAATATGATAAATATCATATTTTTGCCCTGTAAATACTTCTATTTTTGATTCGTGAAATTAATAAACAACCTAAAAAATGAAAAGAGCATTTAAAAGTTTAGCCATAATCCTCACTGTACTCCTTATGAGTTGCGGTGGAAAAGAAGAAAAGAAAAAAGACGGTTTTAGTGTAGACCGTCAAAAAACCACGGAAGCGGTAGAAAGTGCGCCTGCTGCAGATGAAGTGCCAGCTTCAAAACGCATTACTTTGGGAGATAAGGGAGTAGGTGAAATTAGGGACATTACATTAGATCCCGTTATCGACGAAGAAATGGCTGCAGCGGGCGCAAAACTTTTTAAAACGAACTGTACCGCATGTCATAAATTGGATAAGCGATTTATTGGCCCCTCTCCCCAAGGAATTATGGAAAGAAGGAGTCCAGAATGGATTATGAACATGATTTTGGACCCTGCTTTGATGGTGGCCGAAGATCGGTGCGCAAAAGATTTGTTGGTTGAGTTTAATGGAGCCGCCATGTCTAACCAAAATTTAACCGTTGAACAAGTACGGTCTATTTTGGAATATTACAGAACCTTGTAGCGTTGGAGGTAGAGAAGACGGACTAAGAAAACCATTATTGTCAAAAACAGCCTCTTTTTTTACTATATGTTCTTTTTGCAGATTCTTTTAAACGATAAAATTAAAACCGAGAATATTAACTAGAAACCAATATCATGAAAACAACCAATTTTAAATTTCTAATTGGATCCGTTATTATGCTGCTTTTTATCTGCAGTTGTAAGGGCGAAACCAAATCCGATAACATGAGTTCGCCCGCCGCAGCAACAGAAGCTGCCGATACCCAGAAAAAAGGCCAAGCCTTTATCGAAGATGATGGGTCCACGCCTAATGTTTTGCAGATTGCCATTGGGTCTCCTGACCACACTACATTGGTAGCGGCGGTACAGGCAGCAGGTCTTGAAAATGCGTTGGTAAATGCAGGTCCTTTAATGGTCTTTGCACCCACTAATGCCGCTTTTGATGCCCTGCCAGCCGGGACGGTTGAGAATCTATTGAAACCGGAGAATAAAGATGCATTAGCCCATATCCTAAAGCACCATGTAACAGCTGGCAATTATGATATGAATCTCCTCAAAAAAATAAAGAAACTAGGACAGGCGAGTGATCTTAGCACCACAGTGGAAGTAAAAGGAGAGGATATCTACGTGGGCGGTGCCAAAATATTGGGTAGCGTAGATGCGGGCAACGGTACCGTATATGTAGTAGACAAGGTAATTCTACCTCCATCAGAATAAATTAAACCAATAGAAATTTATAAATAAACACAGAATGAAAAAGTATACTTATTATTTATTTGCCATGCTAGGGTCGGCCTTGATGCTTACCAGCTGCGGTAATCAGAACGGAAAGGCTTCTTCTAACGGAGCGCTTTCTTCCAGTAACGCCGAAAAGGTATATGTGGCCCCAGGCGAGCAGGATGAGTTTTATGCCTTTATTTCCGGTGGATATAGCGGTAATATCACAGTATATGGTTTGCCATCTGGCCGAATGTTTAAGGAGATTCCTGTATTTTCCCAGTTTCCCACTTCTGGGTATGGGTATTCCGAAGAAACAAAACCAATGTTGGAAACTTCCTTTGGATTTGTTCCTTGGGATGATTCGCACCACCCCGATATTTCCCAATCAAAAGGAGAATTGGATGGCAGATGGATTTTCATCAATGGTAACAATACACCGCGAATTGCACGTATCAGTCTTGAAACTTTCGAAACTGAGGAAATCATTGAAATACCTAATAGCGCAGGGAACCACAGTTCTTCCTTTATAACGGAAAATACCGAATATGTAGTTGCTGGAACACGTTTTTCTGTTCCCGTACCACAACGAGATATGCCAATAAACGAGTACAAGAGCAATTTTAAAGGGGCACTTTCTTTTATAAGTGTAGATCCGGAACATGGCCATATGGATTTGAAATTCCAATTGATGATGCCGGGCTTCAACTATGATCTTTCTCACCCTGGTCGTGATAAGTCGCATGGTTGGTTCTTCTTTACAACGTATAATACAGAGGAGGCTAGTTCGCTTTTAGAGGTTAATGCCTCACAAAACGACAAGGATTTTATCGCTGCGGTAAATTGGAAAATAATCGAAGAGTATGTAAACAACGGTGGTGGTACTATGATGCCTGCTAACTACGCACACAATGTGTACGATGAGTCAACGCATACCGCTACTTCAACCATGAAAAAGGAAGTGCTTACAGTTGATCCTTTAAAAGTACCTGGTGCCGTTTATTTCTTGCCAACACCAAAATCGCCACACGGGTGTGATGTAGACCCAACTGGACAATATATTATCGGTAACGGTAAACTTTCTGCTGATCTAACGGTACACTCTTTTGATAAGATGATAGCTGCGATTGAAGGCAAAAAGTTTGATGGAGAAGCTTATGGCATTCCTATCTTAAAATTTGAAGATATTTTGGCCGGAGTGGTTAAAAGTGGTGGGTTAGGTCCCTTACATACCGAGTTTGATGGGCAAGGTAATGCCTATACCACTTTCTTTATCTCTTCCGAAGTAGTAAAATGGAAATTGGGTACTTGGGAAGTTATCGACAGAAAACCAACATTCTACTCTGTCGGTCACTTAATGATACCAGGAGGAAACTCCAGAAAACCATTTGGCAAGTATGTTGTTGCTATGAACAAGATTACCAAAGATAGGTATTTGCCTACCGGTCCGGAATTGGAGCACTCTGCTCAATTGTATGACATAACTGGGGATAAAATGGAACTGATATATGATTTTCCTACGCATGGTGAGCCTCACTATGCAGCTGGTATTCCGGCAGAAATATTAGCTCCTAAATCCAAAAAAATCTATCGATTGGATGAAAACAAGCATCCATATGCGGTAACAAGTCCAGATCAGGCAAGGGTAGAGCGCAAAGGAGACGAGGTACATATTTATATGTCTATGATCCGTAGCCACTTTACACCTGATAATATAGAAGGTGTGAAAGTAGGGGATAAGGTGTATTTCCACATTACCAACCACGAGCAAGATTTTGATGTGCCCCATGGTTTCGCCATGATTGGTCAGAATACCTCAGAACTTTTGATTATGCCGGGACAGACCAAATCGTCTGTATGGGAACCTAAAAAACCAGGTGTTTGGCCGTTCTATTGTACAGATTTTTGCTCGGCCTTGCACCAAGAGATGCAAGGATATGTTCGTGTTTCTCCAGCAGATTCCAGTATTGACCTTTCTTGGTCCTTAGGCGAGGACTAGAAAAGACCTTAAACATCATTTTTTTCAAATGAAAAGCGGGTAGCGTTTAACAATCTGCCCGCTTTCTTAAATTAGTACGGAAACGACCATCCAAAAATAAACATCGGATTTGTACAAAATTTAATTACTACGACAATGAAAAAAGCAAGTATAATAATGATAATAGGTTCTCTTTTGCTATTAGGGTTGTTCGTCTTCCCGTTATGGAACATAGAATTGGGTGCGCCCCAATATCCTGAACCTTTGGGAATGAATATTTATATTGACGGTCTTCAAGGTCAAAACGAGTTTGATCTTCAAAATATAGATGGTCTTAACCACTACATTGGCATGAAAATGTTACCAAAACCCGAAGATATGTGGGAGTTTACTGTTTTTCCATTGGTAATAGGCGCCATGGCTGCCGTAGGCGCGCTGTTAGGTCTTTTGGGATTTTTGGATAAGGTATCCTATAAATGGTTCTTAGGCTGGTTTATTACAATGTCCATTCTAGGGGTGTTGGGCATGTACGACTTTAATGCCTGGATGACGGATTATGGTACCAACCTTGATCCTAAGGCCATTATGAAATTGGCAAACCCGGACGGTACGCCCATGAGCTATAAGCCACCGCTATTCGGACATCAAAAAATGTTAAATTTTGACGCATATTCGTATCCAAGACTAGGAGCTTATTTAATGTTCACGGGAATGATATTAACTTTAGTTGCTGGTTATATAGGCTGGAAAAATCGTGTTCAGCTAGTCAGTTCCTAATTTGTTATTGAAAATTTATTGTGGTAGCCGATAGTAAAATGTTAGTTTTAAAGCCATGGTGTTTTACTATCAACTGTTCAAATGATTTTGCTGCCAGCCTTAACTTGGCATGCTAAAGCAAAAAAATCTCGAGGACTTTTCTAATAATCAAAGAAACTATGAAAAAGAGACTTATTATACTTTTATTTTTAGGCGGTCTCCTTACTTCCTGCACAAAAGCACCAAAACCTGTTGTTTATGGCTCGGACGGATGCCATTATTGTAGCATGACGATTGTGGACAAACAGCATGCGGCGCAGTTCATGACCAAAAAAGGAAAGAGTTTTGCTTTTGACGCAACCGAATGTATGTTGAACCATGTGAAAGAATTGGATAGCGAGACTATAGCATTATATGTAGTAAACGATTTTAACGCACCAGGCGAATTCATTGATGCCGAAAACGCTACGTATTTGATAAGTAAGAGCATTCCTAGTCCTATGGGTGAATATTTAAGTGCATTTGCCACAGGGGAGGATGCCAGAAATGCGCAAGCCGCAAACGAAGGCAAACTGTTTACTTGGGAAGAACTTAAGGAACGTTTTGGTTTGTAATCTAAACATATATTGTTACGCGGATTTGATTAACGCTAATCTTAAATATAACAAAGATGAAATTCAAAAGCACTGATTACCGTTGCGCCAAGTAAAATGGCTTTAGAGCAGCCTATCTCCAATCTTAACATGTTTTGCTCCATGCGAAAAGTAGACTATCAACATTTGAGTGTTTATAATTAAAATAAGGAAGTAATGTACCAAACAGACAATACGATAAAATCACAGATTTTCGATAAACTTCAAATTCAGAAACTGATCAAGAACGATACGTTCGAAATCCTTAGTATAAGTCTAGAAAAAGGAGCTATTTTTCCGGAACATACTTCTCCTACAGATGCCACGTTGGTTTTATTGGAAGGTGCTATTGTTTTTCATATCAACGGACAGGATTATGCAATTAAAACGTTGGAACATTTTACTTTTCCAAAGGAAGAAAAACACTGGGTCGAAGCTTTTGAAAATTCTAAATTTTTGATTATAAGATAATGCAAAAATGCCACTGGATATTTTTATTTACTTCTGTTTTTTGGTTTCAATTCATTAGCGCCAATACCATTGCGGTTTGTGAAAGCTGCGAAATTAAAACTGTAAAACACGGTATTGCCCTAGCGGCGGACTTTGATACTTTATTAATTAAGAAAGGTACCTACAAAGAATATAATATTTTGGTAGATAAGCCCTTGACTATAATAGGCGAGGACTATCCCGTAATCGATGGAGAGAAAAAGGGGGAGATTATAAGAATAGTCTCGGACAATGTAATCCTAGATGGCCTCTTTATAATCAATGTAGGTGTTAGTTATACCGCTGATCATGCTGCTATACGAGTTGTTAGAAGTGAAAACTTTGTAATACAGAACATTGTGTTGGAAAAGCTATTTTTTGGCATTTATTTGGAAAAATGTAAAAACGGGAAAGTGTATCATAACAACATTGTTGGGGAGGCGAAGGATGAATATAACTCTGGTAATGGTATACAACTATGGTACTCCAATAACATTGTTGTAGATAATAATATTATACAAGGAGCACGAGATGGTATTTATCTGGAATTTTCGGACGAAATTACCATCAACAATAATCTGAGCAGTAATAACCTGCGCTATGGCCTACATTTTATGTTCAGTAACAATGATGTATATACCAATAATACCTTTGAGGATAATGGCGCGGGTGTTGCCGTAATGTTTTCTAAACACATAAAAATGGTCAACAACATTTTTCGGAAGAATTGGGGAACCGCTGCTTATGGTATGTTACTTAAGGAAATAACGGACGCAGAAATTATAGGCAATACCTTTGAAGAAAACACTATTGGTATAAATATCGAGGGTTCTAATCGTATTGAGTACAGGAACAATAATTTTATTCATAACGGATGGGCCTTAAAAGTATTGGGAGCCTGCTATACCAATACCTTCGAAAACAATAATTTTCTTTACAATAGTTTTGACATCTCTTATAATAGTAAGTTGAACGACAACAAGATCATAGGAAACTATTGGAGCGATTATACCGGTTATGATCTGGACAAGGATGGTGTAGGCGATGTACCCTACCGTCCCGTGAAACTCTTTTCTTATATTGTAAATCGAACACCGGAAACCATTATATTATTGCGAAGTCTATTTATGGATATCATAGATTTTTCGGAAAAAGTATCCCCAATATTTACGCCCGATAATTTGCTTGATGAAAGTCCGCTTATGAAAAAGGTGAACATGGAGAAAGTACCGTTTGGAGTAAGAGGGGAATAGGCTACAGTTTTCAGAAGCCCAATTATAAAGTATGTAATAAAAACGAGAGGAACAGGTTAAAATGATACACGTAGAAAGTTTATATAAACAATTCGGAAAAAACCAAGTACTCTCTGGTCTTGATCTCACCATTGAGAAGGGGGGTATTTTTGCTGTTTTGGGGCCTAACGGTTCAGGAAAAACAACTTTGATAAAGAGTATTTTGGGTATGGTAGTCCCTAATAAAGGGATTATTTCTGTAGACGGAAAACGGATTAAAAATAAATGGAAATACCGCCAAGAAATAGAATACTTACCTCAAATCGCAAATTTTCCGGGAAATTTGAGGGTCAAGGAACTCATTAGAATGATCAAGGATTTGCGCCAACGGCCTAGCAGTGAGGAAAATCTGATCACACTCTTTAAGCTAGAACCTTTTTTAGATAAGAAATTGGCAACGCTATCCGGGGGTACCAAACAGAAAGTGAATATTGTTTTGGCCTTTATGTTTGATAGTCCCTTACTAATCTTGGATGAGCCGACTACCGGATTAGACCCGGCATCGCTCATCAATCTAAAGAATTTGATACAAAAGGAAAAGGAAAAGGGAAAGACCATTTTGATTACCTCCCATATCATGCAGTTTGTTGCGGAAGTTTCGGATACAATCATATACCTGCTCGAGGGAAAAATTTACTTTAAAGGTACCATAGACGAATTACAGCAAAAGACGCAACAAACCAATCTAGAACATGCCATTGCGGCCATAGCAACCACTCCCGCCGATGCTTAAGATACTTAAATACAGTTTTTACGACCTTATCCGTAGCCGATGGAGCTATGTGTATTTTTTGTTTTACCTATTGTTAGGATTTGTTTTACTCTTTTTAAACAATGATGTTTCCAAGGCCATTATTACCCTAATGAATATCATCATTGTATTGGTACCGTTAATCGGTACCATATTCGGAGTAATGTATTTTTATAACTCAAAGGAGTTTACCGAGCTTCTCTTGGCTCAGCCTGTAAAAAGAAGTTCTATTTTCTTGGGTCAATATTTGGGTGTCGCGGGTTCCCTTACCCTTAGTTTGGTACTTGGCTTGGGTATTCCGTTTGTGTTATATGGCCTGTTTCGCAGCGATGCCATTTTTGATTTCTCCTTACTCTTGGTAATAGGAGCGTTTCTTACGCTAATATTTACTGCACTATCCTTTAATTTGGCATTATCCAACGAAAACAAAATCAAGGGATTTGGTTACGCTGTGCTATTGTGGTTGTTCTTGGCCGTTATCTATGACGGACTCTTTTTGATGTCCCTTATGTATTTTGAAGACTATCCGCTCGATAATTTCTCTTTATTGGCAACGATTTTAAACCCAATAGATTTATCTCGAACCTTAATTCTTTTGAAACTAGATATTTCGGCGTTATTGGGATATACGGGAGCTGTTTTTAAACAATTTTTCGGAACTAATCAGGGACTTATTGTTTCTATATTGATGTTGGTTCTCTGGACAGTAGTACCCATTTGGCGACTTTTGGCAAAAAGTAAGAAGAAAGATTTTTAGGATTTAAGTAGGCAGTTGAATTACTTTGCTGACTATATCACAAAAGAATTTTGCGATGAGTACAAAAAAAACTCAGCCCCTTTTTAGAGGGGCTTAGTTGTAATGTAAAGTTTCACCAATAAAAATAATTTTAAAGGTTAGATTGCCCCAATAAGGGACAACAAAGTTCCAACTGCAACTACAGCCAAAAAGGCATGCATTGCAACTACAAGTACAGATAGATAAGAATCTACCCCAGTCTTAAATGATAAATGGTTCATAACATTACCTACTTTAAAGTTATATATGTCCAATTTATCCAATGTATACCTCAATACATTATTTATGTTGTAAAATCCTACTTGACCGATGCTAAAACTTTATATTTTGTGGTTTGATTTTTTAAAAAAAAGGTATTTCGTCGTCTAAATGGTACTGTATATCGGATTTTTTGTTCTAATTATCCATAGGAATGTGGTTTGCCTTCAGATGAAAAAGTTACTGATTTTTTACCGGTGCATTAAACGCGTTTTCAACTAATCTGCGAATGAGACTGTCTTCTATTTTTTATCACTTTTTAAGTGATAATACAAATTTCTAGATAGTACGGAAATATACCAAAACGAGGTGGGTTAAAAATTTGTCCTTGGTAATTGGAAAGGGTTTAAAGTATTCCAATCCAATCTAAGATGAAAGCCAAAGGTATCGCAAATAAAATAACGACTAGGCAAGCTACCATAATTCTCAAAAAACCATTTAATATTTTTATTCCTGCTGTAACTTCGTGTTCCATAATCATATAGTGTTGTGGTTGTCAATGTATATAATATTGTATAAAGCAGCGTTAAAAGGGTATATAAATCGATAAAAAGTCAAAATCACCCTCTTAATGATAGACCATCCTTCATTTCATCGATCTATTCGATAGATAAACGGACGGTCATTAAGGTACTAAATTAACAGGTAATTTTCAAATTTCTTTGGGTAAAGTCGCTTCGTTAAGCTTGGCTTTAAGTATTTGCTGTATTTTGAAGGTTGCTACAAATTTTTTGGTCACCGATATATTAGATAAAGAGGGCTGGGTATTAATCATATATAATAACAAAAATCCAGTTGTAGTTTTTTTGAAATAATGACTCCCGTTACTATAGAAAGGTAAACAGGATGTTCATAAGTACGATATCAATTTGTAAGCAGTTTCGTGATGTCGTTCATGATTTTAGCACTTGCACCTTTGTTTTTAGAAATATATGCTGAGTTTATTTGTCCTAGCATATTTCTATTGTCTGTACTGTGATAGAGTTCATTTATCGTTTTGGTTAGTGATTCTTTGTTGCCAACAGAACTAATACCGCCTAAGGTTACTAAATCTTCCGCTTCTTTAAATCCTTTATAATTAGGGCCTATGATTACAGGAATGCCAAACACGGCAGGTTCTAAGGTGTTGTGTAATCCGGTAGCGAAACCGCCTCCCACGTAGGCTATGGTTGCGTAGCTATAAATTTTGGTCAATAAACCAATGGTATCCACAATAAGTACTTGCACGTCACTTAGGTTCTGACCTTCTATTTCCGAATACAGTAATGAAGGTTTTGAAATAGATTCTTTCAAACGCGTATTATGTTCTTTTTTGATGTTGTGCGGTGCAATGACATATTTCAAATCATTATCGGTAGAATTGATATAATCAACTAGTAGTTTTTCATCAGCTGGCCAAGTGCTTCCCGCAATGAAACAATGTGATGTAGTATTAAAAGTATCCATAAATTCCAAGCAATTATCTGCATTCAAAATTTTGGATACCCTATCAAATCTTGTGTCACCGGTTACATCGCAATTACTACATCCTATACTGTTTAAAAGTATTTTAGAATTCTTGTCCTGCACATAAAAGTGGTCAAATGTTTTCAATACATTTCGCATAAACCCTCCATACCATTTAAAATATATCTGTTCTTTTTTGAAAAAGGCAGAGACCAAGACGGTTGGGATATTTTTTTGCTTAAGGGCTGCTAAATAGTTGGGCCATATTTCGTACTTTATAAATATCGCTAATATTGGATTTGCTATACCAAGGAATTCGCCAACTTTCTTTTTGGTATCCAGGGGCATATATGTCACTATATCTGCGGCAGGGGTGTTTTTCTTTACCTCAAAGCCAGAAGGGGAGAAGAAGGTTAAAAGTAGTTTATAGTCCGGAAAGGCCAGCCTTAAATGCTCTAAAATGGGCAGACCTTGTTCGTATTCGCCCAAGGAAGCGGCATGTAACCAAATAACTTGGTCGCCATCGGAGATATGTTTTCGCAAGGTCTCTAAGGTTTGTTGTCTACCTTTTACAAAAAGCGCAAGTTTGTGGTTCACTTTCGCTACCAATCGTAAGACAGACCAAGAAGCTGAAACTATTAGGTTATATATACCGTACAAAAGAAACTATTTGTCGCTAAATTACATTTCTTTCGATAAAATTAGTGTCGTGTGTTTCGTATTTTTGTACGAAAGGAGTTAATATCAAAGAATGAGAAAAATACAAATGGTAGATCTTGGCGGTCAATACCAAGAAATCAAAGAGCAGGTAAATACCTCAATTGCTCAAATTTTAGAAACATCTGCATTTATAAATGGACCTGAGGTTCATGCGTTTCAAAAAGATTTAGAGGAGTACTTAGATGTAAAACATGTAATTCCCTGTGCCAATGGTACAGATGCCTTACAAATAGCTATGATGGGGCTAGGTCTTAAGCCTGGTGATGAGGTAATAACAGCGGATTTTACCTTTGCAGCTACAGTTGAGGTGATTGCACTTCTGCAATTAACCCCTGTTTTGGTAGATGTTGATGTTGATACTTTTAATATAGATATTTCGGCCATAGAACGGGCGATTACACCAAGGACAAAAGCCATAGTGCCTGTTCATTTGTTTGGCCAGTGTGCGGATATGGATGCTATTTTAGCACTAGCCGAAAAACATGACCTTTATGTTATTGAGGACAATGCCCAAGCCATAGGTGCGAAGCATTTGTCAAAGTCTGGTGAAAAACGAATGGCCGGTACCATGGGGCATGTGGGAGCTACCTCATTTTTTCCTTCCAAAAATTTAGGATGCTATGGCGATGGCGGTGCTATTTTTACCAATGATGATGAACTAGCACACACCCTTAGAGGTATTGTAAATCATGGAATGTACGAACGCTATCATCACGATGTGGTAGGGGTCAACTCTAGACTAGATTCTATACAGGCGGCAGTCTTGCGTGCTAAGTTGCCAAAATTGGATCGCTATTGCGATGCCCGGAGAATAGCAGCAAGGAAATATTCCGCTGCATTCAAAAACAACCCGAATATCATCGTACCCAAAACGGTAAATGGATGTGAAGGAATCTGTGATTCCTGCGATTGTCATGTTTTCCATCAATATACATTGCGCATAACTAACGGTAAAAGAGATGCCTTGGTCAAGTACCTTAATGATAATGGAATTCCTTGCGGTGTGTATTATCCAATTCCGTTACACAAGCAAAAGGCCTATTTGGACGAGCGCTATAAGGAGGTTGATTTCCCAGTAACCAATCAATTGGTGAACGAAGTAATTTCATTGCCGATGCATACCGAGTTGGATGATGAACAGATCAACCATATTACCGCTATGGTCATCGGGTTTATGAAAGGGTAAGCTATAGATTTTAGTAGCTTCGAAAAAAACGATTCAAACACAATTACATGAAAAAAATTCTTGTTACCGGAGGAATTGGCTTTATCGGTTCTCATACCGTGGTGGAATTACAGCAAAAGGGCTTTGAGGTGGTTATTATAGACGATTGCTCCAATTCAGATGAGAAGGTGCTTGATGGCATCGAGGCCATAACCGGAAAACGACCTGTTTTTGAAAAATTGGATTTAAAAAAACGAGATAAGGTCGAAGATTTTTTTAAGAGGAATAAGGATATAGCAGGGGTGATTCACTTTGCTGCCTCTAAGGCAGTTGGAGAAAGTGTAGAGAAACCTTTGTTGTATTATGAAAACAACATAGGAACTTTGGTGTATATCTTAAAAGAACTTTGTAAAAAGAACAAGGCAAGTTTTATATTCAGTTCGTCTTGTACTGTTTACGGTCAGGCCGATAAAATGCCCATTACCGAGGACGCCCCTGTGAAAGTGGCAGAATCGCCTTACGGAAACACCAAGCAAATGGGAGAGGAAATTATTGCCGACACCTGTAAGGTGACACCAACATTGAATGCCATTGCCTTACGTTATTTTAATCCTATGGGCGCACATCCAAGTGCCGAAATCGGGGAGCTTCCTGTAGGCGTACCACAAAATCTAATTCCTTTTATCACACAGACCGGAATAGGTCTTAGAAACGAGTTATCCGTTTTTGGAGATGATTATCCAACTTCGGATGGTACCTGTATACGCGATTATATCTATGTGGTAGATTTGGCAAAAGCTCATGTAGTTGCCTTGGAAAGATTGCTTGCAGGGAAGAACGATCAAAATTATGAAGTGTTCAATGTGGGTACCGGAACCGGAAGTACTGTTTTGGAGGCAATTCAGAGTTTCGAAAAAGTTTCTGGAAAGAAGCTGAACTATAAAATTGTAGATAGGCGTGCCGGAGATATTACATCCGCTTATGCCGATACGACCAAGGCCAACAAGGTACTGGGGTGGAAATCTGAATATAGCTTGGACGAGGCTATGAAATCGGCCTGGGTCTGGGAACAAAAAATTAGAAAATAAAAGCTTGCACAAGTTTTGGAGAAAAGAGGAAGAAATAGCGTATATTTCTTCCTCTTTTTGTTTGTAACAGGTAAAGTGAATTCAAGAACTTCCAACGTGAGTAAAATTATGTATCGGGACGTAAACTTAGCATAAGTGCCATAAAATCAAACTATACCCAATAAGAATTAAATAAACCAAGATGAAAAACAGGATTACATTTTTGATACTCGTTCTATGTGCAACTCACACTTTTGCCCAAGATATGTATTTGCAATGTGGTGAATTATTCGATTCAGAAAACGGAAAATTCTTAAGTGAGCGCACGATTGTAGTATCGGGAAACAAAATAAAAAGTATCGAAAAAGGATTTTTAAGCGGCTCAGGCTCGGATGCTGTTGTAGACCTTCGGTCAAAAACGGTATTGCCCGGTTTTATAGATATGCATGTGCATATAGAGAGTGAATCTAGTCCCACAAGATATTTGGAGCGCTTTACGCAGAACGATGTAGATGTAGCCTTCCAGTCTACCGTATATGCAGAAAGAACACTAATGGCCGGTTTTACGGCAGTTAGGGATTTAGGAGGTTCTGGAGTGAATATAGCTTTGGGGAAAGCTATAAATAAAGGAATTGTAGCAGGCCCAAGGATTTTTACCGCTGGAAAGGCCATCGCCACAACGGGAGGTCATGCCGACCCAACCAATGGCGTGAGAAAGGAATTGATGCTTGATCCAGGACCTAAAGAAGGTGTCGTTAATTCCGCTGAAGATGCTAAAAAAGCAGTGCGTCAACGGTATAAAAATGGTGCGGATGTTATAAAGATAACCGCAACAGGAGGAGTAATGAGTGTTGCAAAAAACGGTCAAAACCCACAATTTACAACCGAAGAATTAAAGGCGATAGTAGAAACGGCCAAGGATTATGGCATGCTTACAGCTGCCCATGCGCATGGGGACGAAGGAATGAGAAGGGCAATCGTTGCCGGTATAAAAACAATAGAACATGGTACCTTAATGGAAGAGCCTACCATGGAACTGATGATTAAGCATAATGCCTATCTCGTGCCCACCATATCTGCCGGTAAGGCTGCTGCGGCCATGGCGGAAATTCCCAACTTCCTTCCGGCAGTTGTAGCTAAAAAGGCAAAGGAAATAGGACCTATAAGCGAAAAGAATTTCAAAAGGGCTTACGAAAAAGGAGTGCCGATCGTATTTGGTACAGATGCCGGGGTTTCTCCTCATGGTGATAATGGGAAAGAGTTTACCTATATGCACGAAGCTGGTATGCCGGTTGTTGTAGCATTGCAATCTGCAATGACTACGCCTGCAAAACTATTAGGTGTGGATGAGGAGATGGGAATTTTGAAAGTGGGTTTTCTAGCGGATATTGTAGCAGTGGACGAAAATCCGGTAACAAATGTAAGAACCTTGGAATCGGTAAGTTTTGTTATGAAAAACGGTGTAGTGTACAAACAGTAAGAAGAGCTTTTAGAACGCCTTTAAATGGAAATTCCGGATTTTTTGAATAGTAAAAGTGTTTTGGCCTATGCAAAGGCGCAAGGTTTATATGAAGCGTTGGTGGTGCAGGTGAAAAAGGATTTTACGCGTGTGAATCTAGAACTTGATTTGAACAAGGGAACACGGCCAGAAGAACTTCAATTATTGATTAGGGAAAAGTTGTATTTTTTGTTGATGGAACGTTTTTCCGAGTATTTGAATTTGATGTATGCCGTAGATATTCCTGAACGTGTATTCAAAGACCTGAAAATAACCGATACCGTAGATGTTGCGGAACAAGTAATGTTACTGATTTTAAAAAGGGAACTACAAAAAGTGATTTTAAGGGAAAGATATAGATCTAGCCACTAGAAAAAGAAACGGACGAAGGGTATTAGTGAATCCCCATAAATACTATCGTTCTCATCGAACAAGACATTGTAACGTAATCCAACAGTAACATTTCTTGTAGTGTAACCCAATCCCATAAACAATGCAGGTGACCAATAGTTATCCTCTAAGCGGTTGATACCGGAACCTAAGGTCCTGTTTACCCTAAGTTGTTCCAGCTCAGCAGAAAGTTGTAGTTGAGGAATAGGATTGTATAAGGAGATCAGGCTACCACCATAGGCCAAAAACTTGGCGTCGTTAAACTTCGCGTAATTTACATTTAAGCTTATCCCGGCGGCAAATGCATCGCTTACCGGATAAATGGCACTCGGTGAAATGGAGGCATTGATGTTGCCATTGAAAAAATCTAAGCCAATACCACCTCCATAGCGTACTTTGGTCCAGAAACCATCCTGCCCGGTAGTATATTGTGCCTGCGAAAAATGAAATAAAAGGAGGCTTGAGAATAGAAAAAGGCTGTTTTTAAGTTGGTTTCGACTCTTTTTTCGAGAAACTTTCATTTTTAGTAATATTAGATGAGAACTTTCTTTTAAATATCGTAAATGTTGTATTTTTGATAAAATTTATTCTAAAGATACAGAAAGTAATTCATGGATAAATATTCCTTTTTGAATGCAGCGCATACCTCGTTTTTTTCAGAGCTATATGAGAAGTATTTAGTCAATCCCGATAGTGTTGAGCCAAGTTGGAGAGCCTTTTTTCAAGGCTTCGATTTTGGTATGGAGAGCGCTGGTGACGGCGTACACATAAGTGATGAAATTGTAACCTCAATAGTAAATGGGAATCAGGTAGAAATGCCGGAGTCCCTTCAGAAAGAATTTCAGGTGATTCGTCTAATAGATGGTTACCGAAGTAGGGGGCATTTGTTTACCGAAACTAATCCGGTAAGGGATAGAAGACAATATACGCCAAGTCTAGAGATAGATAATTTTGGCCTTTTGCAGTCAGACTTAGAAACCGTTTTTAGCGCAGGTGACATAATTGGCATTGGACCAAGTACACTGCAGCAGATCATTACGCATTTAACCAGTATCTATTGTGATGCTATTGGGGTGGAGTATATGTATATACGAAAGCCGGAGCGTGTGAAGTGGATTCAGGACTGGATAAACGTAAATGATAATCATCCAAACTTTAGTCCCGACAGAAAGAAACACATCCTTAAAAAATTAAACCAAGCGGTTTCTTTTGAAGGGTTTTTGCATACAAAATATGTAGGTCAAAAACGATTTTCGTTAGAAGGTAATGAATCCTTAATACCCGGCTTGGATGCGATAGTGGAGCGTGCTGCGGAAATGGGCGTGAAACAATTTGTTATGGGTATGGCGCATAGAGGCAGATTAAGCGTGCTTACCAATATTTTTGGCAAATCGGCTAAAGATATTTTTAGCGAGTTCGATGGAAAGGATTACGAGCAAGAGATATTTGATGGTGATGTAAAGTATCACTTGGGCTGGACGTCGGATCGAATGTCTGACAATGGCAATAAGATAAAAATGAATATAGCGCCTAACCCTTCGCATTTAGAAACGGTAGGTGCTGTCGTAGAAGGTATCGCCAGAGCAAAGCAGGACGCTCATTTTGAAGAAGATTTTTCAAAGGTCTTACCCATTGTGGTGCACGGAGATGCGGCTATAGCTGGGCAAGGCATAGTTTATGAGGTAGTTCAGATGGCCAATTTAGATGGTTACAGGACAGGAGGTACCATCCATATTGTAGTGAACAATCAAATAGGTTTTACAACCAATTATTTAGATGCAAGGACATCTACCTATTGCACAGATGTAGCAAAAGTTACCTTGAGTCCTGTATTGCACGTAAATGCAGATGATGCAGAGGCGGTGGTACATGCGTCTATTTTCGCTTTGGAGTATCGAATGCGATTTGAGCGTGATGTGTTTATCGATTTATTGGGGTATCGAAAATATGGCCATAATGAAGGGGATGAGCCTAGATTTACCCAACCTAAACTATATAAGGCAATTGCCAAACATAAAAACCCAAGGGATATTTACGCAGAGCGATTAATAGCGGAAGGTATCATAAATGAGGAATATGTAGCGGAATTAGAAAAGCAATACAAGGAAGCGCTGGAAGAAAAGTTGGAAGATTCCCGTAAAGAGGATAAAACCGAGATTACACCTTTTATGGCAGATGAGTGGAAAGGTTTCGCCAATGTCCGAGAGTGGGAGATGATGGAGAAAGTGGATACTACTTATGATAAGAAGAAGCTTACATCGGTTGCCAAGGTTATTACCCAGTTGCCAGAAGGAAAGAAATTCCTGCGTAAAGTAGAGAAATTGGTCAACGATCGAAGAAAAATGTTTTTTGAGACCGATAATTTAGATTGGGCTATGGGCGAGCTTTTAGCCTATGGGTCGTTATTGCAAGAAGGATATGGCGTACGGATGTCCGGTCAAGATGTGGAAAGAGGTACCTTTTCCCACCGTCATGCGGTAATGAAAGTAGAGGAAAGCGAGGAAGAAATCTTGTTGTTGAATCACCTAGGTGAGGAGCAAGGTAAGTTTCAAATATACAATTCGCTTCTATCTGAGTACGCGGTAGTAGGTTTTGATTACGGTTATGCAATGGCGAGTCCCAATACCTTAACGATTTGGGAGGCACAGTTTGGTGATTTTAGCAATGGTGCCCAGATTATGATCGACCAGTATATTTCTTCTGCAGAGGATAAGTGGAAATTACAAAACGGTTTGGTGATGTTGTTACCTCATGGCTACGAAGGGCAAGGTGCGGAACATTCTTCTGCGAGAATGGAACGGTACCTACAACTTTGTGCAAGGGACAATATGTATATCGCAGACGTTACCACACCGGCACAAATGTTTCATATCCTACGACGCCAGATGAAGGTCAATTTTAGAAAGCCTCTAATCATCTTTACACCTAAAAGTTTGTTGAGACATCCAAAAGCAGTTTCATCTGTAAAGGATTTGACTACTGGAAGTTTCCAAGAAGTCTTGGACGATACCACAGCGGATGTGAAAAAAGTAAAAACAGTTGTGCTCTGTACGGGTAAATTCTATTATGATTTACTAGAAGAGCGCGAAAAACAAGAGCGTGATGATGTTGCCCTAGTTCGCGTAGAACAGTTATTCCCAGTACCGGAAAGTCAGATGATAGCTGCAATGAAGCGTTACAAGAATGCGGATGACTTCGTTTGGGCACAGGAAGAGCCACGTAATATGGGGCCTTGGAGCCATATGTTGATGCATTTTAGCGAGGCCCAGAAATTTAGGGTAGCTTCAAGAAGATTCTACGCAGCCCCTGCTGCAGGTAGCTCCGTTCGTTCTAAGGCACGGCATCAGCAAGTTATAGATTTTGTCTTTGACAAATCAAAAGACAATATGACAAGAAAACAAAGCAAAAAGTAAAATATCAAACTATAGAAAGAATGATTCTAGAAATGAAAGTCCCATCACCGGGAGAGTCCATTACAGAAGTAGAGATTGCAGAATGGTTGGTAGAGGATGGTGATTATGTAGAAAAGGACCAAGCCATAGCCGAAGTAGATTCGGATAAAGCAACCTTAGAATTGCCTGCAGAGGCGAGTGGTGTGGTTACCCTCAAAGCAGAAGTAGGAGATGCTGTTGCCGTTGGAGCCGTCGTGTGTTTGATAGATACAAGTGCTGCCAAGCCAGAAGGAGGTTCAGAGGCAAAAGCGGAAGCTCCAAAAAAGGAGGCTGACGTAGCTACAAAACCAAAAGAAGAGAAATCCCCTGAGGTCAAGAAATCCTATGCTACGGGAAGTGCTTCTCCGGCTGCAAAGAAAATATTGGATGAAAAAGGAGTATCGGCTTCCGCTGTGAAAGGGACGGGAAGGGATGGCCGTATTACAAAGGACGACGCCGTAAAGGCAACACCTTCCATGGGGTCTCCTTCAACTGGAGGAAACCGCGGCGAAAGCAGAACAAAACTATCCATGCTACGTAGAAAAGTAGCAGAACGATTAGTGATGGTAAAGAACGAAACGGCCATGCTCACCACGTTTAATGAAGTGGATATGTCGCCGATTTTTGCTTTGAGATCAGAATACAAGGAAACATTCAAGGAAAAGCACGGCGTTGGTCTTGGGTTTATGTCATTTTTCACCTTGGCCGTAGTTAGGGCTTTAGAAATGTATCCTTCTGTTAATTCTATGATAGATGGTAAGGAGATGCTTTCTTATGATTTTTGTGATATTAGTATCGCGGTGTCAGGTCCCAAAGGATTAATGGTACCGGTAATACGAAATGCAGAAAACTTAAGTTTTAGAGGTGTTGAAGCTGAGGTAAAGCGTTTGGCGATAAGGGCAAGAGAAGGAGAAATTACCGTAGATGAAATGACCGGTGGAACCTTTACCATTACCAATGGCGGTGTTTTTGGATCTATGTTGTCTACCCCCATAATCAATCCGCCACAGAGTGCTATTTTAGGAATGCATAACATTGTAGAAAGACCAATAGCTAGAGATGGTGCTATTGCCATAGCACCTATCATGTACGTTGCACTTTCATATGATCATCGTATTATCGACGGTAAGGAGTCCGTAGGATTTTTGGTGGCTGTAAAAGAGGCTTTGGAAAGTCCTGAGGAATTGTTGATGAACGGTGACGTAAAGAAGGCATTGGAACTATAGCTTTTTTAAGGATGTAATATTATAAAAATGCGAGGACCTAATTCTCGCATTTTTTTATTTAAATCAATAGCAATCCATTCTTTTTGGGTGACGTCTCAGATTAAGTAATTGGTACCGATTTGGGAAACGTTTGCCAAATAATAAATTTTAGGATTTCTTTTTTGCTTTTTTCGAACTTAGATAAATATAGTTTGAATCATAATCTATAATTGCCTTGGTCTGTTTCAGTACATCCGCACCAATGATACCATCTACCTTGGGTACTTTATGAGCTTCAAGCGCTTGGTTTACATGTGTTAGGTCAAATAATACAATTTTTAGTTTTTTACTCTTCCATTTCCCTATTTCAATCTTGTTTTTTGAGGAAATATGGGTTTCCATACCCGTGGCTCCAGCTCCTGCAGCTTTTATATCAGAGACTTTGGAGGTCAATTTAAAATATTCTAATCTATCAAATCCTACGCATGTATTGGAGGCGCCTGTATCCAAAATAAAAAGACCCTTCACGCCATTTATCTTTGCTTTAACTGTAAAATGATTTGTGGCAGTAAGTTTTAAACGTGCTGGAATGTACTTTTTCTTTTTTATGAAGTTCTTAAGTGTAGTCATATTTTATACAAGAGTTTGGAATTTTACCAAGCTGTAAAGTGGGAACTGTAAAACGAGGTTTAAAGATGGGTTTTAATTTCCAAAGATAAGTCTATTTTTGTCCCATGATTATTACAGATACACATACGCACCTCTATAGTGAAGAATTTGATACCGATAGGGAAGCGGTAATAAAAGAGGCCATTGATAATGGGGTGACGCGTTTTTTTATTCCTGCGATTGACGCTTCGTATACAGACCGAATGCTTTCCCTTAAAAATTCCTATCCCGATACGGTTTTTCTAATGGCAGGATTGCATCCAACCCATGTAAAGGAGAATTATAGGGAGGAGCTGGTGCATGTAGAAGAGATGCTAAACCAACATTCCTATGTTGCCATAGGGGAAATAGGGATTGATTTGTATTGGGATAAAACTTTTTTAAAAGAGCAGCAAGATGCTTTTAGAGCTCAGATTAGATTGGCGAAAGCCCATAAATTGCCAATAGTGATTCATTGCAGGGAAGCTTTTGATGCTATTTTTGAAATTCTAGAATCTGAAAAGGGTGAAGAATTGTATGGGATTTTTCATTGCTTTACAGGAAATTTTGACCAGGCTCAAAAAGCGATATCCTATAATATGAAATTGGGAATCGGTGGTGTCGTTACTTTTAAGAATGGTAAAATTGATACGTTTCTAAATAAAATTGATTTGGAGGATATTGTGCTAGAGACCGATTCCCCGTATTTGGCTCCTGTTCCTTACAGGGGTAAAAGAAACGAAAGTATTTATATAATAAAAATTTTGGAAAAAGTTGCTTCTATCTATGGCAAAACAACCGAGGAAGTGGCAGCGGTTACCACACAAAATTCAAAATTAATTTTTGGTCTTTAATCCCATATTGAGGGCTTGATTTTAAAGGAGGCTTGCCTCGAAACACAGTATATTTTTTCAGAAGCATACCTTGTAACCCTGAGTCTAGGTTGTTAATTGATTTATAAACAGTAAGTTATGACGTTAGAGAAAACCAAAATATTACTCATTTATACAGGGGGTACCATAGGTATGGTAAAGGATTACGACTCTGGTGTTTTAAAGGCTTTTGATTTTAATGAGCTTCTGAAAAGTATTCCCGAGCTGCATCAATTGGAGTGTGCCATAGAGACCATAACTTTTGAAAAGCCAATAGATTCTTCGGATATGCACCCACGCGACTGGATAACGATTGCGTCTATGATTGGAGAACGGTACGATGCTTATGCCGGTTTTGTAGTGCTTCATGGCAGTGACACCATGAGTTATACAGCTTCTGCATTGAGTTTTTTGTTAGAAAACTTGGATAAACCCGTAATCCTTACCGGATCACAGTTGCCTATTGGCGATTTACGGACCGATGCTAAAGAAAATTTAATCACGGCTGTTCAGATTGCTTCCCTGAGAGAGAATGGTAAGCCAGTGGTGAGGGAAGTTGGTCTCTATTTTGAGTATAAGTTATACCGAGGAAACAGAACAACAAAAATAAATGCAGAACATTTTCAGGCATTTGCCTCTTTAAATTATCCTCATTTAGTAGAATCTGGTGTTCATTTGAATATTTTTAAAGAATATTTATGGCCTAATAAACGAAATAAGAAACTTATTGTCCATAAAGTAATGGATGTAGACGTTGCTATTCTGAAATTATTTCCGGGAATTAGTTTAAAAGTTTTGGAAAGTGTCTTAAATACAAAAGGTCTCAAAGCGTTGATTTTGGAAACTTATGGGTCTGGAAACGCACCAACGGATATATTATTTTTGAATTTATTAAAAAAAGCAATATCCAGTGGAGTCCATGTAATTAATGTAACACAGTGCTCAGGCGGTAGTGTTATTATGGGGCAATATGAAACCAGTACAGCGCTGAAGAAAATGCAAGTAATTAATGGTAAGGATATTACGACTGAAGCGGCGATTACAAAGGTGATGTACATGTTGGGCAGCGGTGTCTCTTCTAAATTATTCAAAACCGTTTTTGAGACTTCTTTACGTGGGGAAATGAATTAAATTAAACCCGTATAATTTTATTAACTAACTTTTTTTTGTTATTTGCCCAACCTTTGAAAAAAGGAATTAGAGAGGTGGCCGAGTGGTCGAAGGCGCACGCCTGGAAAGTGTGTATACCCCAAAAGGGTATCGAGGGTTCGAATCCCTTCCTCTCTGCAATTATAAGTTTTACTTTTTTTATATTGTTTTTTTTTTATCTTTAACCCTATTAACTAACTAATTTAAGTTTGAAAAAATGAAAAAATTATTCCCAAGCCTAGCAGTCGCTGGTGCATTTGTAGCAGGTACAAATATGGTAAGTGCAAAAGTAGCGGCAGTAGCGCTAGTAGTTCAAGACGCAGCCCCGGAAGCGGAGAAAGGCTTCAATCAAGTGTTGAAAGAGATGTTTATCACTGGAGGTGCCGGTTTTATGGGTATTGTACTCTTGTGTTTAATACTTGGATTGGCAGTTGCCATTGAAAGAATTATTTATTTGAACATGGCAAGCACTAACAGTGGCAAGTTAAAACAACAAGTAGAGGATGCATTGGCTTCCGGAGGTGTAGAGGCGGCCAAAGAGGTTTGTAGAAATACAAAAGGTCCTGTAGCTTCAATCTACTATCAAGGTTTGGATAGAGCTGGAGAAAGTGTTGAATCTGCTGAAAAAGCAGTTGTTGCTTACGGAGGAGTGCAGATGGGACAATTGGAGAAAAATGTTTCTTGGTTATCTTTATTCATCGCTATTGCGCCAATGCTTGGTTTCATGGGAACGGTAATAGGTATGATTCAGGCATTCCAAAAGATTGCGGCTGTTGGTAACTTAAGTGCATCTCTTATTGCAGGTGATATTCAGGTAGCACTTTTAACAACGGTATTTGGTCTTATTACGGCAATTATTCTTCAGATTTTTTACAATTATATTATTGCAAAAATCGACAGTATCGTAAACGATATGGAAGATTCTTCTATCACATTAATTGATATGTTGGTAGATCACAAAAAATAAGTTGCACCTTTTAATACCTTAAATATTATGCATAAAATTTTAAAAATAGCATTGTTTGCTTTTGGTGTTATAAGTGCCATATTATGGTATTTGTTGCCGGATTCAGATATGCCAGCGGCCGAGGCTGCTGCAAGTGGAGCCATGAACGGAATGTTCATTATAACCTATGTCCTATTGGGCTTAGCCATTTTAGCTAGCTTATTGTTCACTTTAAAGAATTTGTTTTCGAATCCTCAAGGGCTCAAGAAAACGTTGTTCGTAGTGGGTGGCTTTATATTGGTAGTAGGAATTTCCTATGTACTTGCTAGTGGAACCGATGTGAGCCCTGAATTTTTGGCGATGTCCGATGAAGGAACCGTTAAAAACATTGGGATGGGATTGAATGTTTTCTTTATCCTTACCATAATCGCAATAGCATCCTTGATTATACCTGCAGTGAAGAACATGTTCAGTAAATAAAAAATATAATAATTATGGCTAGAAGAGAAGGAGCACCAGAAGTAAGTGCCGGTTCCATGGCAGATATTGCGTTTTTACTGCTTATCTTTTTCTTGGTAACGACTACCATAGAAACAGATGCAGGTTTAGATCGTATGTTGCCACCTTGGGAGCCACCAACTGAGGATCCACCGGTCATCAAACAAAAGAACATTTTTACTGTTAATATTAACAGGAACGGACAACTTTTGGTGGAAGACGAGTTAATGGAGATTAAAAATCTCAGAACGAAAGCTATTGCTTTCCTTGATAACGGAGGAGCACCGTCAGGAAGTCCGGAATATTGTAATTATTGTCAAGGTGCAAGAGATGCGTCATCTTCCGATAATCCTGCTAAAGCAATTATTTCGCTGAAGAATGATCGTGAAACCCAGTATAGTACTTATATAACCGTTCAAAATGAATTGGTCGGAGCATACAACGAACTACGAAATAGGGAGGCGATGCGTCTCTACAAGAAAAACTTTGTTGATATGGAGGCGGAGTACTTGAATCCTGAAACTTCTGATGAAGTAAAAGAAGAATTGAAGGAGAAGGTAAAACGCATACAGGAACTATTCCCTCAAAAATTATCTGAGGCAGAAACGTCTGATAATTAACAATACATAAATAGAACACTATGTCAAAATTTGCAAAGAAAAAAGACGGTGAAACACCTGCGGTATCAACAGCTTCATTGCCGGATATTGTATTTATGCTTTTGTTCTTTTTTATGACCGTAACGGTAATGAAGGATAGTTCTTTAAAGGTCGATAATATTCTTCCGAACGCCAGCGAGATTAAGAAATTGGAGAAAAAGGATAGAGTTATTTACATCTATGTTGGAAAACCGACAAAAGAATATGAGAAGACGTTTGGTACTGAGCCTAAAATTCAGTTGAACGATAAGTTTTCTAACCCTTCTGAGGTTGGTGATTACATTTTAATGGAGCGTGCTAAGAAATCACAAGAACTTCAAAATGTATTAACTACAGCGCTTAAAGTAGATAAGAATGCCAACATGGGTATTATCTCTGATATAAAGCAGGAATTAAGAAAGGTAAATGCACTAAAAGTAAACTATACAACATACGAGGGAGATGCTTTTAGAAATCTTCAGTAGCTAGTTTATATTTTCAAACTTTTTAAGGCGCTCCAATATACAATTGGAGCGCCTTTTATTTTACTACCTTTATAACAGTATGGAAAAGTGGTTTTTGTTGTTTTTTCTAGGTGTTTCACTTCAGATATTAGGCCAGGTTCAAACGGCGTCTAATAGCGTTGAAAGCCGTTATTTTGAGGATCAATTCTATTTCGGGGTTACCTATAATTTTGTTCGAAATAAACCAGATGATGTGGCGCAAAGAAATTTATCTTACGGGTTACAGGTTGGAGTGATTAAGGATATACCATTAAATAGTAGGGGAACAAGAGCATTAGGTGTTGGTTTAGGTTTGGCCCTTAATACCTACTATTCTAATTTACTAGCCGCCGAAACGGCCAATGGTATTTCCTATTCACTTGGTGTGAGTCCTGATTTTAAGCGTAGTAAGCTTGAAACTCACGCTATTGAACTCCCTTTCGAATTTCGATGGCGAAACTCAACAAGGGAGGAGTATCGATTTTGGAGGCTATATGCAGGAATTAAGGCAGCGTATATTTTAGGTGCTAGATCTACATCAGTTGTCAACGATACCAAGAACGGTTTTTATAATACAGATATAGAACGTCTTCAATATGGTCTTACGGTCAATGTGGGCTATAATACGTTCAATATACACTTGTATTATGCTTTAAACGAATTATTTCAGGAAGGTACTACCGTAAATAACCAGGCAATAGGTTATAGTCCCTTACGTGTAGGAGTCATCTTTTATATCTTATAGCCAATACTTAACCGTTAATAGTTGGGAAAGTATCCCAACAAAAAGACCTATAACAAGTTCAGGTTTGGAATGTGCTTTTAGATATAATCTTGAGGAGGCGACAAGTCCGGTAAAACAGATAAAAAGGCTGATGCCAATAATGATATTAATTTCGAAGTGAATACTTAGGCTAATAAGATACATTAGGAGGCCTCCTATGCCCGCAAGGTGTAAACTTGTCTTTACGTTGAAAAAGAGCAATACAAGGCATGTAAATGACGCACCCACTAAGCCTACAAAGTAATAATAGAGTTCAATAATATAATTATTGGGCAATACCTTATTAAGTATCATCAATAAAAGCACAATGTGTATAATAACCGGGTATTTTCTTTCCTTTGCCGTGGGCATAAAAATGGAACTTACTACACCAATATTTTTTAGGATAAGATAGGTAACTATGGGAATAATAACTGTTAAAATGAATATGGGTAATATATTACCGGCCTGAACTTCCAGTGGTGTATGTTTTGGAGTGATAAGAAAATATGCGACTGTACCTCCAACAGGAATAAATATAGGATGGAATAGGTAAGATATAATGGTAAGGAATGTTCTCATTAAATTTCTTTTCGCAAACGAGCGACAGGAATACCTAGTTGTTCACGATATTTAGCTACCGTTCTTCTTGCAATAGGGTACCCTTTCTCTTTTAGAATAGCCGCAAGTTTATCATCGGTCAGTGGTTTTCGCTTTACCTCATTCTTTATGACCGTTTCCAGTATTTTCTTAATTTCTTTGGTAGATACATCTTCTCCTTGTTCGTTTTTCATTGATTCCGAGAAATACTCTTTAATCAATTTGGTTCCGTAAGGAGTGTCTACATATTTGCTGTTGGCCACTCTAGATACGGTAGAAACGTCCATTTTTATTTCGTCTGCGATGTCCTTTAAAATCATAGGCCTTAGATTGCGTTCATCGCCAGAAAGAAAATATTCCTTTTGATAATGCATGATGGCGTTCATAGTAACGAACAAGGTTTGCTGTCGCTGTCTAATGGCGTCTATAAACCATTTAGCTGCATCGAGCTTTTGTTTGATGAACATTACGGTATCCTTTTGGGATTTCGATTTGTCCTGAGATTCCTTATAGCCTTTTAGCATGTTGTTGTACTCTCTTGATACATGCAGTTCCGGTGCATTTCTACCGTTGAGGCTAAGCTCCAGCTCCCCGTCTACAATACGAATGGAAAAGTCGGGCACCACATGTTCAACAATTCTGTTGTTTCCTGAATATGAGCCCCCTGGTTTAGGGTTCAATTTTTCTATTTCAGAAATAGCTTCTTTAAGCTCTTCTTCAGTAATGTTATGCTTTTGAATCAGCTTTTGATAATGCTTTTTGGAGAACTGGTCAAACGATTTTTTTAAGATTTCTATTGCGAGTTCAATTGGAGGTGTTAACTCTTTTCGCTTTAATTGAATCATAAGCGACTCTTCCAGTGAACGTGCTCCGACACCAGGTGGGTCTAGCGCTTGAACGAGAGAGAGTACACGCGCAATGGTCTTTTCTTCGGTATATATGTTCTGTGTAAACGCGAGATCATCCAAAATATCTGTAATTGGCCTACGTATATAGCCACTCTCATCAATACTGCCTATTAGAAACTCTGCTATGGCCCATTCATCATCGCTAAGATAGACCGTGTTCATTTGATTTAATAGATATTGATTAAAAGAGGTGCCTGCAGCATAGGGTACACTTTTTTCCTCATCATCCGAACTGTAGTTGTTTGCTTGGGTACGATAGTCCGGTATTTCGTCATCACTCAGGTAATCGTCTACGTTTATATCCTCTGCCTCTATCGTTTCATTGTCGTTTACTTCATAATCGTCTTCAAACTCATCGTCTATGTTTTCCAATTCTTCTTTACCGCTTTCTAGCGCAGGATTTTCTTCCAACTCCTGTTTTAAGCGCTGTTCAAAGGCTTGGGTAGGCAGTTGTATCAGCTTCATCAATTGGATTTGCTGAGGTGATAGCTTTTGCGATAGTTTAAACTGTAAGTGTTGTTTTAGCATAGGTTTTCTCTACTAACTATAAAAATAACGAAATGCTTTTAAAACTCGGCATTCTGTGGCGTTCTCGGAAACGGTATTACATCACGGATATTTCCCATTCCAGTAGCAAAAAGTACAAGCCTTTCAAAACCTAATCCGAAACCACTATGTTCTGCCGTTCCAAACTTGCGTAAATCTAAATACCACCAAAGCTCTTTCTCATCAATATCTAGTTCGGCCATCTTCTGTTTAAGGATATCCAAACGTTCTTCACGTTGCGAACCGCCTACGATTTCCCCAATTCCAGGGAATAGGATATCCATGGCGCGTACTGTTTTTCCATCTTCGTTCAAACGCATATAAAATGCCTTTATGTTTGCAGGGTAATCAAATAGTATAACCGGGCATTTGAAGTGTTTTTCAACAAGGTACCGCTCATGTTCACTTTGTAGATCTGTACCCCATTCTTCTATGGGATATTGAAATTTTTTCTTTTTGTTCGGTTTGCTGTTTTTTAAAATGTCTATGGCCTCCGTATAGCTTACTCTCTTAAAGTTATTTTCTGTTACGAACTTCAATTTTTCTAATAATGGCATCTCACTTCTTTCGGCTTGAGGCTTGCTTTTTTCTTCATCCAAAAGCCGCTTCTCTAAAAATTCTAAATCTTCTGAACAGTTTTCCAATACGTAGCGGATTACATTTTTGATAAAATCCTCGGCCAGGTCCATATTGTCGTTTAAGTCAAAAAAGGCCATTTCTGGTTCTATCATCCAGAATTCTGCCAAGTGCCTGGTAGTATTTGAATTTTCTGCTCTAAAAGTAGGTCCAAATGTATAAACCTTACCTAGTGCCATAGCGTAGGCCTCAGCCTCTAGTTGTCCGGAAACCGTTAAATTGGTTTCCTTGCCAAAGAAATCTTGTTTGTAGTCTACTTCACCTTCCTCGGTCAATGGGGGATTTTTCTCGTCTAATGTGGTTACCCGAAACATTTCTCCTGCACCTTCTGCATCTGAACCAGTGATAATAGGTGCGTGAAAATAATAAAAACCATTATCCGTAAAATACTGATGAATCGCAAAGGCTAAGGCAGATTTTACCCGCATTACCGCTGCAAACGTATTGGTACGTATTCTTAAATGTGCTTTTTCCCTAAGAAACTCCAAGGAGTGCTTTTTAGGTTGTATTGGATAGGTTTCCGGGTCTGCAGAACCATGTACATGAATATCGGTCACCTGAATTTCTACAGATTGACCACGGCCTTGGCTTTCTACCAGCGTTCCGCTAATTTTAAGGGATGCACCCGTATTAATCTGCTTAAGTAACTCCTCATCAAATTTCTCGAAATCTACCACACATTGTATGGTGTTTATCGTTGACCCATCGTTCAAGGCAATAAACCGGTTGCTCCTAAATGTGCGTACCCATCCGTTTATGGTGATGTCCTGTAGTAATAATTTTCCTTTAAGTACTTCCTTTATGGTAACTGAGTGCATGTTTAATCAATTGAAAATTAAAAGTTCAAAGATAGGTTTTTGAGAAAAAAGAATGTAGCTATAAGGATGCTAAAAACAACTAGGATATTAAAACCTTTTCTAGTCGGTATCCTCTTCTTTTGGAAGTATATCTATTTGTGGTTTCTTAAGCACAGTTTTGTTGGAAATACTACGTTCCAAGGAAATTAATAGGGATGGCAATAGGATAAGATTGGCCAACATGGCAAAGAGTAGGGTGGCAGAAACCAAAGCACCTAGGGCTACTGTGCCTCCAAAATTGGAGATGACAAAAACGGAAAATCCAAAGAATAGCACGATAGAGGTGTAGAACATACTTACCCCGGTTTCCCTTAACGCTGCATAAACAGATTTTTCTATACGCCATTTACTAGCGGTTAGCTCTTGGCGGTATTTGGCCAGAAAGTGAATGGTGTCATCTACCGATATTCCAAACGCTATACTAAATACTAAAATCGTAGATGGTTTAATAGGAACTCCCACAAAGCCCATAACACCTGCAGTCACCAACAGTGGTAGTAGATTAGGTATCAACGAAATGATGATCATTCTAAAGGAACGAAACAAATATGCCATGAACAAAGCTATGAGTCCAATCGCTAACGCAAGGGACATGACAAGGTTTTTTACCAGATATTTGGTTCCTTTTAGAAATATAAGCGCACTACCTGTCATGTAAACGGAGTAGCGTTCTTCTGGGAATATTTTGATTATATTTTCTAACAAGGTGCGTTCTATCTCTTCCATACGCTCCGTTTTTACGTCGCGCATAAAAGTGGTCATTCTTGCGGTTTGCCCAGTACTGTCTACAAAACTTTTAAGTAGGTCGCCATCGTCCGAGGATTTTCGGGCAACATCCATAATAAAGGTGTTCTCTTGACTGGTAGGAAGTTGATAGTATTTTGGAATACCGTTGTAAAAAGCTTGTTTAGAATATTTGACCAGGTTAACGATGGAAACCGGTTTAGAAAGTTCCGGTATTTCGTCTACGACATCACCAAGACGGTCTATTCGTTTAAGTGTAGCAGGTTTAAGTACGCCTTTTGGACTCTTGGTGTCTATAACAATTTCAACCGGCATAATACCATCGAATTCTTCTTCAAAAAAGCGAATGTCCTTAAAGAAATCAGCGTTCTTAGGCATATCCTCTATGGGACTTCCTGAAATATCAATTTGATAAATACCTATAATGCTAAGTACAAGCAGGGCTATGGAAGTGATGTAGACCGATATTCTTTGTTTCCGAACGATACCTTCCATCCAGCTGACAAAGGCATCGACCCATTTTTTATTTAAATGCCTTAAGTGCTTGGTTTTCGGAAGCGACATAAAACTATAGACAATTGGTATAATAAGCAGGGAAAGTATAAAGATGCCTAAAATATTTATGGATGCAACTATGCCAAATTCTTTTAATAGTTTGCTATCCGTGATGATAAATGTAGCAAATCCTGAAGCTGTAGTTACATTGGTCATTAGCGTAGCATTTCCAATTTTGGAAATAACACGTTGTAAGGAAAGCGCCTGGTTACCATGTTTTTTTACTTCTTGTTGGTATTTGTTGATCAGGAAAATACAATTGGGAATCCCGATGACAATAATTAAGGGCGGTATAAGGGCGGTAAGAACGGTAATTTCATATTGCAACAGGCCTAGTATGCCAAAAGCCCACATTACACCAATAATTACCACACACATAGAGATGAACGTGGCGCGTACACTTCTAAAGAAAAAGAAAAATATGAGGGATGTTACGCCCAACGCCGCTAGAATGAATTTCCCTATTTCGTCTATGATGTTTTGGGAATTCATGGTTCGCACATAGGGCATACCAGAAATACGTACATCCAAGCCGGTTTCCAACTCAAAACGTTCTACCAACTGCAGCATATCTTTAAGAACAAAATCTTTACGGACACTCGTGTTTATAATGTCCTTGTCCATATACATTACCGTGCGTATGGTACTACTCTCTTTATTGTAGATAAGATTGTCGTAGAAAGGGAGGTCGTTAAAAAGGTACTGAATAATACTGTCAACCTCTTGTATTGTTTCTGGTTGGGTTTTTATTAGTGGCTGCATGACAAATTCTTGCTTGTCATTATCCTTGACCAGTTCTTGAAGATTATCGGTAGAGAGCACAAAATCAACTTCGGGAAATGCTCCTAGTTGTTTACTAAATTTGTTCCAACGATTAAAATTCACAGGATTAAAAAGGGCGCTATCGCGAACTGCAAATACCACCGCATTGCCTTCTTCTCCAAATTGTCGTAAGAAAGAACGGTATTCTTGGTTAACAGGATGGTCATCTGGTAAAAGGTTCGCGGGAGAATTGGAAAACTGCATATTCTTCCATTGCATACCTAAAAAAACAGTGACTGCGGCGACTCCTAATAATATAAGAACCCTATTCCTTAGAATAATTCTTGCGGTTTTTGCCCAAAATCCTTGTGTTAGTTTTGCTACCATAGCTGTTTTTAGCCGGTTGCAAAGGTAACTAATGTGATGAAGTGTTCCTAGACAGAAGGATTTAAAATAATCTAGTTATTCGATAATAAAAAACGGCCAATAGGCCGTTTTTTATGTTTTAAATTGAAGAACTTATACTTTCATGATTTCAGATTCTTTCATGCCTAGGAAGTCATCAATTTTTTTCACGTAGGTATCGGTAAGTTCTTGAACGTCTGCAGTTGCATTTTTTTGTAAATCTTCCGATACATCTGTATCTTTAATTTCCTTATTGGCATCTTGTCTTGCGCTTCTAACGCCTACTTTGGCATGTTCCGCTTCGGCCTTTGCCTGTTTTGTGAGCTGAATACGACGTTCCTCCGTTAAAGGCGGTACATTGATTATGACCATATCCCCGTTGTTCATGGGGTTAAAACCTAGGTTAGAGTTCATAATCGCTTTTTCGATTTCCTGAAGCATATTTTTCTCCCAAGGTTGTACCGATATGGTGCGACCATCTGGAGTATTCACATTCGCCACTTGTGATAAGGGCGTTTGAGAACCATAATAATCTACCAAAACCGATGATAACATCGCTGGGCTTGCTTTTCCGGCACGAATTTTTAGGAACTCACGTTCTAGGTGCGATATAGCGGCATCCATACCTTCCTTAGCAGCGTCTAAAATAAAATCTATCTCTTCGTTCATAGTAACAATTTCTAAAGTATGATCATAAATTATACCAAAACTACATATTCACCGTAGTTCCTATATGTTCCCCTTTGACAATTTTGAGCAAATTTCCTCTTTTGTTCATGTCAAAAACAACAATGGGCAGTTCATTTTCCTGACTTAGCGTAAAAGCCGTCGTATCCATAATTTTTAAGCCTTTATTGAGTACGTCTTGGAATGTAATGGTATCGAATTTTGTAGCCGATTTATCTTTTTCCGGATCTGAAGTATAGATTCCGTCTACCCGGGTCCCTTTCAGAATTACATCTGCCTCAATTTCAATCGCACGGAGCACCGCTGCGGAGTCTGTGGTGAAGTAAGGGTTTCCCGTACCTCCGCCGAAAATAACTACACGTCCCTTTTCTAGATGGCGCATCGCCCTACGTCTAATAAAAGGTTCGGCAACCTCATTTATTTGTATGGCAGACTGCAGTCTTGTCTGTACCTCTTGCATTTCAAGGGCACTTTGTAGTGCAAGTCCATTAATTACGGTAGCCAACATTCCCATGTGATCTCCTTGTACACGGTCCATACCGGTTGCTGCTCCTGCCAATCCTCTAAAAATGTTTCCACCTCCAATTACAATGGCAACTTCTATTCCTTGGTCTACTACTTCTTTTATTTCTTTGGCATATTCATTAAGCCTATCGGAGTCTATACCGTATTGCTTTTCGCCCATTAGCGCTTCGCCACTTAGTTTTAGAAGTATTCTTTTGTATTGCATGGTTATTCAATTTCAAAACAAAAATAATGAAAAATATCTATGGGAGCGCTAGGTGATTGCCTGTGTTCAAAACATAATTATTTCCTAATATTTAAAAGCTCGACTTTAGATTGTCGTATTCTTTTGTAGTATTGATGCATCAGTTTATAATAGCGTAATTTAAAGTACTTGGTTTATATGAGAAAAATAGTTGTTATAGCCATTACCATTGGTTTGTTGTACGGTTGTGGGACCAAAAAAACCTTGATTTCCATAGATAAGGTTCCAATTATAACTTCCCTCGATTTGGTTAATATTAAAAATGACAAAGTCGAAGTTTCTATAGACCCAGGAGCCTTTACTAGTGATATGGTTTCTTTTAAGATACCCAAAACAGTTCCCGGGACGTATAGCTCGGATGATTATGGCACTTATATTCAGGATTTGGTTGCCTTGGATTATAGCGGTAAGGTGATGGAAGTTATGAAAGAGGATATTAATTCTTGGCGAATCTCCAATGCTAAGAGCCTGGATAAGATAACGTATTGGGTAAACGACACTTATGATTCGGAAAAGGAAATGGCGGACCCAGTCTTTTCTCCTGCGGGAACCAACATTCTTGAAGGCGAGAACTTCATGTTAAATCTGCATGGTTTTGTAGGGTATTTTGAAGGATATAAGGAGGTTCCGTACACAATTTTGGTGCGTAAGCCGGCAAATCTCGTGGCTACAACCACCTTACAACAAGAGCCGGATAGAAAACCTGATCCGTCATGGGACGGATTTGTAGCCAAGCGCTATTTTGAGGTTATTGATAACCCTATCCTATATGCCAAGCTTAATATTGAAGTTTTTCAAATTAAAGATATAAAAGTAACATTAGGTGTATATTCTCCAAACGGTGTGTATAAAGCATCCGATTTAAAAGAGCGTATGGAAGAGATGATGATGGCGCAAAAATCTTTTTTAGGAACTATAGACGCTACCAGAGAATATGCTATTTTATTGTATCTATCTGAATTGGATAATAATGATGCCCAGGGTTTTGGAGCGCTGGAACATCATACCTCTACCGTGGTAGTACTGCCCGAGTCAATGTCAAAAGATCGCTTGGAACAGGCGATGGTAGATGTGGTCTCACATGAATTTTTCCATATCGTAACACCTTTGAACATCCATTCCAAGGAGGTCCAGTTTTTTGATTTTAACGACCCTAAAATGTCTAAGCACCTATGGATGTATGAAGGTACTACCGAATATTTCGCGAATCTATTTCAAATTCAACAAGGGCTTATTGAGGAAACGGAATTCTTTGAGCGTATCATGGATAAAGTTGCAAATGCAAAAACTTATGACGAGGATATGTCTTTTACCATAATGAGTGAGCGTATCCTAGAAGTTCCTTATGAGCGTAATTTTGGAAATGTGTATGAAAAAGGAACCTTGATCAATATGGCTCTGGATATTTTGTTAAGAGAGAAAAGTGGTGGAGAGAAAGGAGTGCTTTGGCTTATGAAGGAGCTTTCAAAGAAATATGGTAAGGATACCCCGTTTAGTGATGATGATCTTATTCCGGAAATTGTGGCAATGACCTATCCAGAAGTAGGAGTATTTTTTGATGACCATGTAATAGGAAAAGTACCCATAGACTATTCCTTTTATTTGGCCAAGGTTGGCCTGGCCATAGTAAAGGCTAAAGAAGAGACCGGTTATTTTTTGGATGGTGAAGTGCCATTTATAGATGTAGATCAAGAAAATGGGAACGCTATTTTTGTTCGTGAGAATATTACGTTGAATTCCTTTTTAACGGAACTTGGGGTTCAAAACAGAGATGTTATAAAACGGATTAATGGTACTGATATCCGTTTGGAGACCATGCGAACTATCATAGCCGATAGTTTTACTTGGACACCAGAAACTCAAATTTCAATGGATATAGTGCGAGAAGGAGAAGCATTGACTTTAAGTGGCGTTGCAGGTGTGCCGGTATTGGAAGTGAGTCGTATACTTTCCTTAGAAGGTGTTTCAAGCGATTTTTATAAATTACGGAATGCTTGGTTGAAACAATAATGGTCGCATTTTATTGCAAAGAAAAACCCCTTAAACTTAAGCTTAAGGGGTTTTTAAAATTTAATGAGAATGATTAGCCCACAGTGGCACGTTTAAATCCTGTAACGGAAACATCGCCATAGGACTCAACATAATTGGCAACACTCATTTTTTCGTCCTTGATAAAGTTTTGGTCTAAAAGACATTGTTCTTGATCTAAGGTCGTGTTATCGGATACGAATCTGTCCATTTTTCCTGGTAGAATTTTATCCCATATCTGCTCCGGTTTGCCTTCGGCCTTTAACTGAGCTTTGGCATCTTCTTCGGCCTTGGCCATAACCGCTGGGGTCAATTGCGCCATGGAAATATACTGAGGAACATTTTTAAGTGTTTTTCCTAAACGCACTAACTCTTCATTTTCCTTTTCTATAACCGCAATTCTTGCTTCTGTTTCTGAAGCCACAAAAGCGGCATCAAAATCTTTATAAGACAACGTAGTGGCTCCCATGGAAGCAACTTGCATTGCCAAGTCTTTTACTAGTACCTCTGCGTTATCGACCTTTGCAGAAAGGCCCACAAGAGCTGCAATTTTGTTTATGTGAACGTAAGACCCAACGTAAGGAGCTTCCAATTTGTCAAAAGCGGTAATCTCTAATTTCTCGCCAATAACCCCGGTTTGCTCAATAAGTTTGTCTGCTACGGTCATGCCTCCAAAATCAGCTTCTAAAAACGCTTCTTTGGTGTCATGGTTTAATGCTATTTCCGCTAGTTGATTTGCAAGTGCAACAAATTTCTCGTTTTTCCCTACAAAATCGGTCTCACAGCCTAGCACGATAGCAACACCTGCAGTAGCGTCAGCATTAACCTTTGCTATGGCTGCTCCTTCGGAAGAATCCCTATCAGCTCTTTTGGCGGCAACTTTCTGTCCTTTCTTACGTAGTACCTCGATTGCTTTGTCAAAATCGCCTTCGGCTTCTACCAAAGCATTTTTGCAGTCCATCATTCCGGCACCTGTCGCTTTTCTTAACTTGTTTACTTCTGCGGCGGTAATCTTTGCCATAATTAAAATATTTATTGTTATTCCCGCCAAGCGACGGGAATTTATTTTTAGTACTCCTTTAGTTTTCAGCGTTTACTCTACGCCGCCTTTAACGTTATCTTGCCACTCCTTTAGTTCGTCCCATTTGCCATCGGCGGCCATTTGTGCCTGCTTTGGCCATGATGTTGGGTCCAAATGTGCCATTCTAGAGCTGGCTTCTGTCAGCACCTCTTTTATTTTATCGGCATCACCTTTTGCGATATCTGTGAAACTGCCCATACCGGCATTTGTCAATGCCTCTGCAGCTTTAGGTCCAACTCCTTCAATTTTGGTCAAATCATCCCCTTTGTTGGTTTTGGATTTGCTTTCCTTTTTAGGTGCTTCCATTTCTTTTTCTACAGCCGTTTTTGTTGCCTTTACGTCTATTTCTATCTCAGGCGTCTTGGCAATAACCGGTGGTGCTTTGGTCTCAACAGTTTCTGGAGTAGGCTTTAACTCTTTTTTAGCTACCTCTTTCTTGGCAGCCTCTTTTTTAACCACTTCTTCCTTCTTTGTTGCTTTAACCTTTTTTACCTCCTCGTTGGCATTTTTCTCTGACTTACGTTCTGCAAGACCCTCTGCAACGGCATTGGTAACTTGTGTCATGATAATGTCAATAGATTTGGAAGCATCGTCATTGGATGGGATAAGATAGTCCACATCCCTTGGATCGGAATTGGTATCTACCATAGCGAAAATAGGAATGTTCAATTTTTGAGCTTCTTTTACAGCGATGTGTTCCCGCATGGTATCCACGATAAAAAGTGCGCCTGGTAAACGTGTCATCTCAGAAATAGAGCCCAAGTTCTTTTCTAATTTTGCACGTAAACGATCTACTTGCAAACGTTCTTTCTTAGATAGGGTAAGAAAAGTTCCGTCTTTCTTCATTCTATCGATCATGGCCATTTTCTTAACAGCCTTACGGATAGTTACGAAGTTGGTAAGCATACCGCCTGGCCACCTTTCCGTAATGTATGGCATATTAACATTTGCTGCTTTCTCTGCAACAATGTCTTTAGCTTGTTTTTTGGTAGCTACGAAAAGAATTTTTCTTCCGGACGCTGCAATTTTGCTCAAAGCCTCGTTGGCTTCGTCCATTTTTGCAACTGTTTTGTAAAGATTGATAACGTGTATTCCGTTGCGCTCCATGTAGATGTAAGGAGCCATGTTCGGATTCCACTTTCTTGTTAGGTGTCCAAAATGCACACCTGCTTCTAATAATTGTTTTACTTCGACTTTCGCCATTTTAAATTTAGTTTACGTTCTTTTGAATTAGCAACAAAGAAGTGGTATTTCGCTGTGCGAAAAGCCTCCTTTGTTTAGATGCTAAACTAACTTGCCCTGCTCCGAAATTTCGGAGTTTTAGGGTAAACCTTTTTTCCTAGTAAAGGAATAAAGGATTTTTAAGTGTCTTTAAAAAAGACTTTCAAGGAACTTGTTAGTGAAAATATAATTTAGGCGCCCATTGGATAATGGACGCCTTGAAAATTCTGTAATTGATATTAACGTTTAGAGAACTGGAATTTCTTACGTGCTTTTTTCTGACCAAATTTCTTACGTTCAACCATTCTTGGGTCTCTCGTTAATAAACCTTCTGGTTTCAAAGCGGTTCTGTGTTCTTCATCTATTTCGCAAAGTGCTCTTGAAATAGCCAATCGTATCGCTTCTGCTTGTCCTGTTATACCACCACCGTATACATTTACTTTTACATCGTAGTTTCCTTCCAAATCCGTTAAGGCAAAAGGTTGATTAACTTTGTATTGTAGCGTAGCGGTTGGAAAATAAACTGCAACATCTTTATTGTTTATCGTTACTTTTCCATTACCTGAGGAAAGATATACACGAGCTACTGCTGTTTTTCTTCTACCTATTTTGTGAACTATTTCCATTACTTAAGATCTTTTACGTTTACTACTCTTGGTTTTTGAGCTTCTTGTCCATGTTCAGAACCGGCGTATACTTTTAGATTTCTAAAAAGCTCCGCACCTAAACGATTCTTTGGTAGCATTCCTTTTACAGCTCTCTCAACAACACCTGCAGGATTTTTTTCTAATAATTGTATTGCAGTGGTTGCACGTTGCCCACCAGGATAACCAGTGTAGCGTAAGTATGTTTTTTCTGCCCATTTGTTTCCGCTTAGCGTAACTTTTTCAGCATTGATAATGACAACGTTGTCACCGCAATCTACATGTGGGGTAAAGCTTGGTTTGTGCTTCCCTCTCAATAAATTAGCTACTTTGGAGGATAAACGACCTAGCGTTTCTCCCTCGGCATCAACCAACAACCACTCTTTATTTACGGTTGCTTTATTGGCAGATATGGTCTTATAACTTAATGTATCCACTACAAATATTTTTAACTATTAATCTTCATCAAACCCGATAAATGGGGTGCAAATGTACAATTATAAACTTGAATTGCAAATAGTTGTTTCTTTTTATTTTATGCTTTCTGAATTCTTTTGATAAAGATATTTTTTTAGTGCCAAAATGTGGGATTTATCCGTTACTCTTGTTCTCTTCAGCTAGTCTCTTGTCCTTAAGAAGGGTTATAGATGTTGAAAGTTTATGGTCGCTACTCACAAATTATTTTTGTACAGTTCATAGACTTAGGGATATATAAAATATTTACGTTAGAATTTCGTTCTACATCTTAAGGTAATTAAAACATATATAATATGAAGTTAAAAGGTTTTTATGTTGCATTAGTTTGTGTTTGTGCATGGTCTTGTAGTTCTGATAATGATGGGGGTACCGCAGACAGTAATGATATCATTGGTACTTGGGACGCTACCGAGTTAATAGTGGACCAAAACACGGCGAGCGATGAGGCGATATTTGGTAGTCAGATCTTGGAAGTCTTAACCAATGAAAATTGCTTTATCATTACCTTAAGGTTTAATCAGGATTTAACGGCCGAAGCAAGAAGTGCAGTCAATAATTTGGAAATAAATGCAGGTGCGGGTGGATTATCCGTTCCTTGTCCTACGGATTTTGAATCCGAGGCTAATACCTATATCTATTCAGAAGGAGTTGTTAGTTTTCTTAATGAGGATGGCGAGACAATAAATGCTAGAGTCTCCATTAACGGTGATATAATGACCGTCAATGCGGCTAGTTTGGAGATTCCGAATTTTGATGACTCTGGAGAGCTAGTGTTTCAACGAAGATAATAGATAGGCTGTTGGCTTTCTTACTACAAAACCTTCCCACTGGGAAGGTTTTGTAGTTTATGCTATTTGGATTTAATTTTTAACGAATTAGTTTTAGTTTGTCTGCGTACCTTAGGCTGCATCGTCTACTGTTTGTAGAATTTGGTTTGGATATGTTGTTCGGGCGATATTATGGTTACGAGATATATGCCTTTTTCCAAGTGGGCAACAGGAATATTGAGCGCTTGGTTTTGGATTTCCCACTCATGGCGCAAAACTGTAGTTCCGTAGCTATCCGAAACCATGATGTTAGCCTTAGTACTATTTTTTAAGCCTAATATGTTGATGACACTAGTCGCTGGGTTTGGAAAAAGCTTGATACTAACCTCTTGTTTGGCTATTTTATAACTTTCAGATGAATGCGACTGGCCAAAAGTAATACAGCCCCATGTCATAACAATCAAACCTAGAAGCCTTTTCAAATTTACGTGTATTAAGGTAGACAAAGGATAGTCCTTTTATAACTAACGTTTGGTTGGCTATTCTCTTATATCGTTTTGAAATGTTTAACAAAGTACCAAATTGCATTCAGCGAGGTTTTTGTTTGAATTTATGTTCTATTGCGATTCTGACTAGTTATTATCTTAGTGAGTGTTAACACCCCAAAGGGGGCATATTCATAAGCCTCTCTGTTTTTCCTTTTTATTTGTGACATTAATTCTGTCAGGTTTGTGTTTAAATATCGAAATTGGTTTCAGTGTTTATTGGTATTTCAATTAAGAGAATTGAAAGGTTTAAGTTAAGCTAGAGACATAACTACAACAAAAAAGCTCTTCTTTCTTAGAAAGAAGAGCTTTTTGAAAGCTAATTCGGTCGAAAAATCTGTTTTATACTTGCAAGAAATAGACCTGTTCAGTTGAATACTTAATATTAGTTTTGATCTGCAGGTGTTAGGTTTGGATTCGCATCAAACTCGGCTTGTGGAATTTTAAAAATCCAATCATCATTAATGGATGGTCTTTCTTGTACGTAAGCCTCTTGGTATAGTACTTCTGAAGCTCCTGAACCACCGTTTGCACCATGATCAATACCTTCATCCCATCGGATGTGATCTGTATATCCAAAACCTTCTCCCCATAATTCTACACGTCGTTGGAACTTAATGTGTTCCATTAAGCTCTCTTGTGTAGTGAAAGCAGTTTCATCATAGGCGCTATCTCTAGCAGATCCTAAAGGTGCAAGTGCTTCTTGAGCACCGGCAATATCGTTAAGCATCGCTTTTGCCTCAGCTTCTATTAAATACATTTCAGCTGAACGCATATAAATAATATCGTCCGGATCAATAGAGCCTGGATTTTTATTCTTCAACTTAAAGTGCATATACGGGTGTAAATTAAACCTGGTCGTGATGCCGTAAACTGAATTTATTGAGTCTACTGCCGCGTCAAAAACAGCTTCGTCCGTAAAGTTAGGATCGTTACCAAAGCCTCCCTGGCCGTTGGCAGCAGAAGTATTCGTGTTTGGTGCGTTCGGCAGAAAAACATCCTTTCTATAATCTGTGTCAGGAATGGCGTCTACAACTCTTCTGTCGGCTATTTTGGGATTGTTTCTAATCTGGCTACCGTTAAATGTATTACTGGCCAAATAAAAATAAGAACGAAAAAAAGTAGTTTCCGCTGCGATGACATTGCTTCCCCATATGACTTCGGATAAATCATTGGTATTAAAACCGGATTTCCAATCTGCTTCGTTCATTAGGGGATAATCCTGTCTTGCCAATACCGCTGCGTCAGCAGCAGCTTGCCAGTCTCCTTTTGATAGGGCCACCCTAGCTTTTAGACCATAGGCAACATCTACGTTCAATTGTGATTTACCTGCCGCTCCCCCTGGTCTGCTCGGTGCATTTTCAAAGGCGCTAATTGCAGCATCTAAATCAGATTCTATTTGATCATAGATTTCCTGTACGGTGGATCTTGGCTCACTGGTAAATGGAGACTCTGATGCAAATAGTAATGGGACACCAGGATCTGTGGCAGGACTTCCGATCAAATACCCTTTTGCGTAATGCTGCACCAAAGAAAGGTAGGCGTACGCTCTATAAGTATATGCCTGACCTAAAATCTCCCGAAGTTTATCGGATTCTGTCAACACTCCTTCATCAACTCTATTGATGAGCAGGTTTGCCCCTGCTATTATATTGTACCGGTGATACCATAGAATCTCTGTAGTCAACGAAGTTTGGTCTGTATGAGAATTCCATTGCATTTCTGTTCGCCATCCTAGATTGTTTGCATTTGCAGAATGAATCAACCCGCCTGTTAAATTATCGCCTAAAGGGATCCAATAATGATTCCCGGCTCGTGCGGTATTACCTCCAGGAAAAATAGTTTGTGATTGTGAGTATAATCCTCGATGCAACCCGTTTAATACCAATTGCATATTTTCCTCATTGGCAAGTGCGTCACTGGCCGAAATAGCGTCCGTTGGCGTGGTGTCGAGGAAATCATCGTCACACGAAGTAATTGCTATTGCCATTATTACAAATGACATATATTTTATTGTTCTTAACATAGTTATTGCTTTTTATGTTTTTATTAAAATGTCACGTTTAAGCCAAAAGAAATAATTCTTGGTGGGTTAAAGTCGTTACCACCAGGTGTACCCGCTAAGTTAAACTGAGGGTTCAAACCTTCTCTTGCACTTTTCAGGTACAAATTCTCACCAGATAAGGATAACCTTAAACTTTCAAGACCAAGCTGTTGCGAAATCTTAGGTTCGAAAGTGTATCCTAAGTTCACGTTTCTAAGCGACCAAAAGGAAGCATCTGTTAAGAAACGTTCAGATGCTGTACGCACCAAATTGGGATTACCATTTTCCAGTCTTGGAATGTCTGTGACATCTCCAGGCTGCCTCCAAGCATTTAAAATATCTGGGTGGTAAGAGCTTCCGTAGTTACCGCTATGCATCATATTTGCATATCCAAAATCCAAGATTTTACCTCCTATACCATAGTTCAAAAGAATATCCAAAGAGAAACCTTTGTAGCTAATACTATTTGAAATTGAACCTAAAAGATCAGGAATTGAACTATCCCCTGTATAAGCTCTTTCCGTATCCTGCCAATCGTTAGTAGTCTCTATCTCGCCATTCGCATCTCGTACAGGCACACTGTTACCGTCTGCATCTAGCTCATATTTAAGGAAGAGTTGGTCACCATTGTCAGGGTCTACACCTGCAGTCCTAAGAATGAAGAAATCAAACCGTGAGCGACCTTCCTCCCAACGTTGTTCGTCGTTTATAAAAGGAGATGGTAAACTTGTAATCTCGTTTTTGAAGGTCGACGCTTGTAAGGTTAAATCCCATCTAAAGTTGTTTTTGTCCATTAGGTGTGCTGTTAAGGCAGCCTCCCATCCAGAGTTGAACATATCCCCAATATTGGTAGGAACTTCATTAAGACCATTACTTGGAGCAATTGGTAATAGGTACAACAAATCAGAAGAATTTCTTTTGTAGTATTCTACAGAACCATCTAAGAAATTGTTAAACAAACCAAACTCTAAGGCAACATCAAAGTTTTCGATGGTTTCCCATTGCAGGGATGAATTACCTATATCTGTAAAGATGATTGCTGGACTCGCAGCATTAGAGGTTATGGAGAATCTAGGTTGTGAAAGGAAAAAATCTCCTAAATCATCATTTCCTACTTCACCGTACGACCCTCTTAATTTTAAGGAATTAATAAAGCCTACATTTTCCATAAACTTTTCTTGGTCTATTCTCCAAGATGCACCTACAGAATAAAATGTTCCCCATCGGGTATCCCTGTCAAAAACTGATGAACCATCACGTCTTGCTGAACCACTGATGTAATACTTATTTTTGAAGTTGTAGTTGGCCCTTGCGAAATATCCTTCAATGGATTTTCGTGTTGAGGAGCCACCTAAATCCACAATGTTTGAAAAATTATCAAATTCGAAGATACCATTAGCTGCCTGTACTGTAGCTAAACCACTATTGCTTGAAAAAGTTCTGTCGTAACTTTCGTGACCTAATGTAATATCCAAATTGTGGGTGTTATTGAAGCTTTTATTGTAGGTAAGAATTTGGTTGAAGTTTTCTACCTGTCTTCTAAAACGGTCTTCACCATATCTACCATCTGGCTGGGCGTCTCCGATAACTGCATTTTCATACTCCTTTGCGAGTCCTTCTTGGATATCCCTACCATAGTTGGCCCTTAAGTTAAGACCCTCCAAAATTTCCAAATCAGCAAAAAACCGGAATCCGTATGCGTTATTCCTTTCCCGCTCATCATTTAATAACAACTCCTGTAGGGCATGACGTCCTTGGCTTATGGGTCTGGAGCCAATACCAAATTCAGAAAACCCTTCACCGTTATCGAATACAGGGTCTCCAAAAACATCGGTTACAATATTTCCTTGTCTGTCGTTCACAAAAACTGGGTATACAGAACCAATATTTTTGGCAAACCCAAATGGGTTTACAATACTTCCAGTACCGGCAGAGGTAGGAGCCGTAGTTTCGGAAATGGTTACGTTTGCACTACCTCCAACAGTTAAATTGTCGTTTACATCAAATTCTGCATTCAATCTCGTCGTTAAACGATCAAATCCAGAAGTAACTACAAAACTTTCCTCGTCCAAATACGAAGCCGAGAAAAATACCTTATGGTCTTCACCACCGCCGGAAACGTTAACGTTATAATTTTGGCGAACACCTGTTCGTGAAAGAAAATCATACCAATCCAAGCTGTCGTAGATGACGCTTGCATTAGGATTTAATTGCCCATTGGTACCTACAATTTGATCATTGGCTACATTAAAAGGATTGTATCCCAAATTGTTGTAGATGTTCGCAGAAGCAAAAGCAGGGTCTCCACCACCCGCACTAGAGTTCTTTAATGCCTCCCACATGGTTTCATAGTACTGCCCTGGAGAAAGTTCCGGATAAAAAGGAATAGAAGTATCTACCAATCCATACTGCATAGAAGCGTTTACTTGGATTCCACTGGTTTTTTTACCTGATTTGGTGGTTATAATTACCACGCCGTTTGCTGCTCTTGAACCGTATAACGAGGTGGAAGAGGCGTCCTTTAGGATTGTAAATGAGGCAATATCCTCTTGGTTAATTGTGTTCAATTCTCCCTCAAATTGAATACCATCCACAATATACAAAGGATCGGTATCACCGTTAAGTGTTCCTACACCCCGTATTACAATACCTGGTGATGAACCTGGCCCTTGGGATGCGGTAAATTGCACACCTGTTGCACGTCCTTCAATAGCTGCAATAGGAGAGGTCACCGTTCTTATCGATAATTCTTCTGCACCTACTACGGCAGCAGACCCTGTAAATGCCTCCTTGGTAGACGTACCGTACGCTGTTACGATGACTTCGTCTAGTGCTTCGGCATCCTCTTGCATTTGAACATCAATGGTATTTGATGCACCTACTGTTTTTTCAGTGGTTTTTTGGCCTATATAGCTAAAACGTAGTTTTTGACCAACTGCGGCATTGATTGAGTAATTACCGTCAAAGTCCGATTGTGTTCCGGTTGTAGTACCTACTATAACAATAGATACACCGGGTAACGGCACTCCTGTTTGGTCGGTAATATTACCTGTAATCGTTTTGTCTTGGGAAAATCCAAGTTGAACTATTAGCATACTAAAAAACGCTAAAGTCAGAGTTCTTTTTAGTTTCATTGAGTAGTTTTTAGTTAAATTCGCTGTGGCTAAGGAAATGTTTTCAAAAAGAATTCACAACTTTAAGATAAACATTAACATAAACGTTTCATAATATTTAGCTAACCATGTTTTTTGTTGAAATATGTTCAAACCTCATTGCTATTTATTGGCCACAATTAATGAGTTTTAGCCAAATTTTGTTAAAACCACGATTCCAAAATAGGTCTCAACAGCACTTAAACAAAATACTCTTTCCATTATTCTTAGTGCGCCTCTAACCAATTCTGACCTAAACCAACTTCAACATCTAAAGGAACGGCCATTGTATATGCTTGTTCCATCTCGGACTTTATCATGGACTTTAGTTCTTCTAATTCTGGTTTATAAATATCAAAAACTAATTCATCGTGTACTTGCAATAGCATTTTAGATTTGTAACTACCCGCTTCTAATTTTTGATGAATGTTGATCATTGCTATTTTGATAATATCCGCTGCGGAGCCCTGTATGGGTGCATTAACCGCATTGCGCTCCGCTGCACCGCGAACTATGGCATTACTACCATTAATATCTTTCAAATACCTGCGCCTGCCCAACACGGTTTGTACATAGCCGTTATCGCGCGCAAAATTTACTTGCTCGCTCATATAGCTTTTAAGCTTTGGATACGTTTTATAGTAGGTCTCTATGAGTTCCTTTGCTTCGGAACGCGACAGGTCTGTTTGGTTGCTTAGGCCAAAGGCTGATACCCCATAGATAATCCCAAAATTCACCGTTTTAGCATTGCTGCGCTGCTCTCGGGTAACTTCTTCAATGGGAACATTAAACACTTTTGATGCGGTTGAGGCATGAATGTCCTCGCCATTTTTAAAGGCTTCTATCATGGTGGTTTCTTCGCTCAATGCTGCAATAATACGCAGTTCTATTTGAGAATAATCTGCGGCCATGAGAATATAGTTTTCGTCTCGAGGTACAAAGGCCTTGCGTACCTGACGCCCACGTTCTGTTCTAATGGGAATATTCTGCAAGTTTGGGTTGTTGCTGCTTAATCTGCCGGTTGCCGCAACGGTCTGCATATAGTCCGTATGAACCCTTCCCGTGCTGGGTTCCACTTGCAGGGGTAGTGCATCCACGTAAGTACTTTTGAGTTTGGCCAATCCGCGGTAATCCAACACTTGCTGAATAATTTCGTGGTCTTTTGCCAAATAGGAAAGAACGTCTTCTGCAGTGGAATACTGTCCTGTTTTGGTTTTCTTGGGTTTGTCTACCAATTTCATCTTGTCAAAAAGAATCTCTCCTAATTGTTTAGGTGAGCCGATGTTAAATTCTGTTCCGGCGGCTTCGTATATTTTCTGTTCTAAAGAAGCAATATCATTGTTTAAATCCTCTGAAAGAGAGTTTAGGAATTTTTCGTCTAAGTTGATGCCTTCCAGTTCCATATCCGCCAAGACGCGCAATAGGGGTATCTCAATATTTTTAAAAAGTCCATCTGTTTTGGCTTCTGCCAATTCCGGTCTAAAGTGTTGCGCCAATTGATAGGTAATATCGGCATCTTCTACGGCATACTCGGTTATTTTTTCTAGCGGTATATCCCGCATGCTCAATTGGTTTTTTCCTTTTTTACCAATAAGTTCTGTAATAGACAAGGGGCTGTAGTTTAAATACGTTTCCGCCAGCACATCCATATTATGTCGCATATCCGGATTTATAAGATAATGCGCTAACATCGTATCAAAATAGCTGCCGTAGACCTTAATACCGTACTTGTGAAGTACTTTAATATCGTACTTGAGATTCTGCCCAATTTTTTCAATATTTTCTGACTCAAAGAACGGTCGTAGTTCTTCGATTAATTGTTGAGTTTTCTCCTTATCCTCAGGAAATGGAAGGTAAAAGCCCTTTGTGGCTTCCCAACTAAAGGCGATTCCCACCAGTTCCGCGGTAAGCGGGTTAAGTCCCGTAGTCTCGGTATCAAAACAGACTGATGTCTGTTTCATTAAATTTTGCAAAAATAGTTTCATTGCCATACCGGGGGCAACGCTTTGGTAGGCATGTGGAATGTCATTTATGGTTTTTCTACTGGAACTGTCCTTGATGGTTGCAGGTGACGCACCATCTCCTCCAAATAGCGAGAATTGCCCACTACCTGCGGAGGAAGACACTTTCTTCGCTGTTTCTGTTCCCGTTACTTGTGAGGTGGTGGTCTCGTCTTCGCCCGAGAATATTTTAATAAACTGATCCTTTAATCTTCTAAATTCTAATTCTTCAAAGATTTCCTGCACCTTCTCGTTATCGGGAACAGACATTTCATAATCCTTTGCATCAAACGTCACGTCACAGTCAACACAAATGGTAGCCAGTTTTTTGGAAAGCAGGCCTAGCTCTTTGTTCGCTTCAATTTTTTCCTTCATCTTGCCTTTTAGCTGGTCGGTATTGGCCAAAAGACCTTCCATAGAATCGAACTGCTCTATGAATTTTTTTGCTGTTTTGTCCCCTACACCTGGTAGGCCGGGTATGTTGTCGCTGGCATCGCCCATCATGCCCAAGTAGTCTATCACTTGTTCAGGACGTTTTACCCCAAAGCGTTTTTGTATTTCTGGTATGCCCCAAATTTCTATGCCATTACCCATTCGGGCCGGTCTGTACATGAATATATTTTCCGAGACCAGTTGTCCAAAATCCTTGTCAGGGGTTACCATAAATACTTTGTACTCCTCTTTTTCGGCCTGTTTGGCCAAGGTGCCAATAATGTCATCTGCTTCCCAGCCTTCCAATACCACTGAAGGAATGTGCATGGCTTTTAAGATATTCTGTATATAGGGAACTGCAATTTTAATCGCATCAGGGGTTTCATCCCTATTTGCCTTGTACTCTGGGAATAATTCAGTGCGCTCCGCGCTTCCTCCTTTGTCAAAACATACAGCCAAGTGATCTGGTTTTTCCCGTTTTATTACATCAAAAAGTGAGTTCATAAAACCCATGATGGCGCTGGTGTCCATCCCTTTGGAATTTATTCTAGGGTTTTTGATAAGGGCATAATAACCCCTGAAAATTAAAGCATATGCATCTAGTAGAAAAAGTCTTTTTTGTTCTGCCATGGTAGGATATTAGAAATACGAATTTAGAGGTACGAAGTTGAAATTGCTAAACTTTTTAAAAGGATTCTTAGTTGGGTGCATAATAGAAAGGAATTTCCCAAGATTTTTCTTTCTTTTCTCCTAATTTTTTAAATACTGTAATAGTGTGATTTCCACTCTGTAGTGCCGATAGGTCTATAAATGTTTTAATTCCGAATTGATCGGTGATCGGATGGTCTGTTTTGAGAAACTGAACTTCAATGGGATTTTCGTTGAGCGCTATCTGGTGCATTTCCGTATAGCAATTTAGATAGGATTCCCGTATTTTGTTTCGTTCTGCAGTACTTGGTTTCTTAAAATCCCCGTTGGGATTTAATTCACAGATTTCTTCCAATTTAGAAATTTCGTTATCAAAAATAGGTATGAATAATTGAATCGCTTTAGACTCAACTAAATCTGTTTGAATTTCTGGGGTCAACAGAAACTTATTTTCACTATTATTTGTGCTGTAATAAAACTCATAAGCTTTGGTAGTATCTAAATCCTTGTTTAGCCCCATCAAGTATAGCACGTTGGAATCGAACAATTTATAGGTACCCAGTATAGCACCAAAAGCAAGCATGAAAATCATAGTTCTAACCAGTGCTTTTTTCTTTTTGAAATTACTGCCAAATATCATCGTTATCTGAAGGAGATTTTTATATAGAGGTCCGTAAAGCAATGCAGAGCCTAGTATCGTAGCTTGGAAATACCAAGTTTGTACGGTGTCGTTCGTCTTAAATTTTTTGATGTTGGCTACTATCGTCAGAATCATTTGAGCAATGTAAATCGCAGCAAAAATCACAAGGGGTATTAGCAGAACATAGTTAGGGATATAGTCTGATAAGAGATTAAACAGCAGTAAGTAAATAGAACTTACAAGCCCGAGATAGGAATATATCAATAGCAGGGTAAACGCAACGGAGAAAATCACACTACATATTTCATCCAAATTGGTTATGGAGTTTTGTAGACGTGGTAATTTAGCTAGCATTTTTTCTGTAAAAGTTTTAGAATAGGCACTATCCTCCAAGCTATAATCTGGAAAAACTGAATTGAGACCTACCAGCCCTATCCAATACGCTCGCAGTCCAAAATGAATAACAAATAGGGCGCCTAGGATACCAAACGCTAAAAACCCTAAAAAAGTAATCATATATCCAATTAGATATTGGCTAGGGTCCAACTTATCAATAAACATATTGCATATCCAATCGAATAAACTAAATGTGTTGAAAATAGCATAAATGGCTACGGCAGATACCAACAACTCTGCCTCCCAGCTTTCATCCTTGAGTCGTTGTAACCAGGTTGTTTTCTTTTCAGGTGTGTTAGATGGTGTTATTTCCATTTTTTAGAAGTCTTAGGAAATGTAACTCTCAGAAGGATTATTTACATGGCCCTGTTCCGAGTAAGTGCGATACGTAAAACCTGGTTGTACACAGTATCCGCCTGTTTCCCCTTGTTTGTTGATCGCTATAAAGCCGATTTGAAAGTCGTTCCGTCCCTCATTTTTTGCCATAATTCGTTTTACACCTTCTTCACAAGCTTCTTGTGGAGACTTTCCTTGTCGCATTAATTCAACAATTAAAAAACTCCCAACGGTGCGCACGACTTCTTCTCCAACACCTGTTGCCGTGGCACCACCAACTTCGTTATCCACAAACAGGCCAGCCCCGATGATTGGGGAATCACCCACACGACCTGCCATTTTATAGCCCATGCCGCTGGTGGTGCATCCTCCGGCAATGTCGCCGTTTTTATCAATGGCAAGCATACCAATGGTATCATGGTTTTCTATGTTGATAATAGGTTTGTATTCCGATGTTTTTTTCCATTCCAGCCATTCCAATCTCGATTGCTCTGTTAGAAGATTTACCTTTTCAAAACCCTTTTCGTATGCAAATTGTTCTGCACCTTGTCCTGCAAGCATTACATGGGGAGTATCCTCCATGACCTTTCGCGCTACAGAAATGGGGTTGGCTACATTTTGCATGGCGAGTACCGCACCACAATTTCCGTCCTTATCCATGATACATGCATCCAGGGTTACGTTTCCGTCCCTATCTGGTCTTCCGCCCGTTCCCACGGTCTGGTTGCTCACATCATCTTCCTCAACTTTTACACCTTGTTCAATGGCGTCCAAAGCATTGCCGCCATCCTTTAACACTTCCCAGGCTTTTGCAGAAGCATTCAAAAAATTCCACGTACAGATAACGATGGGATAAGAAGCTTTTGTGTTTGCTATCTTTTTAGAGGGTTGTGCTTCCTCTTTACAGGATGTTAAAAACGGGGCGGCAACTAATGCCGCTGTCGCTGAACTAGAATTTTTAAGAAACTTTCTTCTTTCCATAGTTAGGGTTGTTTACTTTTAGGGGCCTAAATATAATAATATGCTTGTAGAAGTTTGTGCCAATTCTTTACAATCTGCTCTTATTGCCCAACAAGCAGGAGCTGATCGTATTGAGCTCTGTTCAGAACTCGCCGTTGGTGGAATTACACCATCCTACGGTCTATTAAAGGCGGTGCGCGAAAAAATAAATATTCCTGTGAATGTAATCATTCGACCTAGGAGTGGGGATTTTACTTTTTCTGAAGATGAATTCGATATAATGAAGGTAAATATAGCGTTGTGCAAAGAGCTGGGCGTTAATGGTATTGTTTCTGGTGTGCTTCACACAGATTTTTCCTTGGATGTGGAAAGAACCAAGAAGCTGATTGAGGTTTCTGGTGATTTATCCTTCACTTTTCATAGGGCCTTTGATTGGGTCAAGGATGCTTATGGTACTCTTGAAGTTTTGGAGACACTTGGCGTACATACCATATTAACGTCCGGACAAGAGCCAAACGCCTTACTTGGATTACAGCTTTTGGAAGATTTGCAAAAGCGGACTAAGGACTGTGTTATTATGCCTGGTTCAGGTATCAATCAGCATAATGTGCATCAGTTTAAAGAAAAAGGATTCAAAGCAGTGCATTTGTCCGCTGCGAGATACTATAAAACGTTGCACGAGAAACCTCAAGTTCCTATGAACTCCGATTCTTTTTTATATGATGACGGAGTAGCGGTCTCAAATTTAGAAATTTTGACGGCTGTGGTTAAAATTATAAAATAAAACCTAAAACGCTAGTTGTTTGGTTTTCTAAAAATATCTTTGTAAAAAAAATAGGATGCTACGTTGGATTGTATTTCTTGTTGTTTATATAGTGTTGAGCATATATGTCTTGCAGGCATTAAAAACAGTTGCTAGGCAACCGTGGGTCTATTATTTGTACATGTTTATTGCCACCTTGGTCGCGGTTAATTTTATTTATCAATTTACGGTTGGTGAAGAGGAGGGTAGGGTACTTAGTGTCGCAAAAAGCTATGCCTTTGGTTTCTTGTTGACGATACTTACATTTAAATCAATTACCATTATTTTTCTTTTTTCTGAGGATATCTTTAGGTTTTTTTCCGGTGGATATGAAAAGCTTTTTGGTGCATCTCGTGAGTTTTCATTACCACAACGGAGACGTTTTTTAAGTGTTCTTGCTTTAGGAATGGCGGCTATTCCTTTTGGGGCCTTGTTGTATGGCATGTATAAAGGAAAGTATAATTTTAAAGTGCTAAAATATAACTTGGAGTTTGATGATTTGCCCGACGCCTTTGATGGGTACCGCATTACGCAGATATCCGACATTCATAGTGGTAGCTTTGATAATCGTAAGATGATAGAATACGGGGTGTCTCTCATAAACAAGCAGCAAAGTGATGCTATTTTGTTTACTGGGGATATGGTGAACAATAAAACCGAGGAAATGAAACCATGGGCAGATCTGTTTGCTACTCTGGAAGCAAAGGACGGTAAATATGCTGTTTTAGGAAATCATGATTATGGAGATTATATTCCTTGGGAAACAGAGGAACTTAAAAGCCAAAATTTACAAGATCTAAAAGACCTGCAAAAAGAGATGGGTTTTGATTTGTTGTTGAACGAGCATCGATATTTAACCAAGGGTGATGACAAAATTGCACTTGTTGGAGTAGAAAATTGGGGTAAAGGAGGTTTTAAAAAAGCGGGTGACCTGCAAAAGGCGGTTTCTGGAATAACCGATACCGATTTTAAGATACTCATGAGCCATGATCCTTCCCATTGGGATTTAGAGGTGGTTCCGGATGAGAAGCACTTTCATTTAACCTTGAGCGGACACACGCACGGAATGCAGTTTGGAATAGAAATACCTGGATGGATAAAATGGAGTCCCGTAAAATGGCGGTATAAGCACTGGGCGGGAATTTATGAGGAAAAGGGGCAATATATTAATGTAAACCGAGGTTTTGGGTTTTTGGGTTACCCAGGGAGGGTAGGGATTTGGCCAGAGATTACGGTGATTACCTTAAAAAAGAAGTTGTTAACATGATTTTAACCTCATGCGGTGTCACAAAAATTAGGGAAGCGACCGTATTTTAACATTTTTTACTACATTTGATTCTTAAAGTAAAGCCTGTTATATGTCTAAATTTGGTGAACTTATAGATTTGAATATTCCTGTTCTATTGGATTTTTATGCCGAATGGAACGAGCAGTCTACTGCTATGCATCCTGTTTTAAGAGACGTAGCTGCCGCTTTGGGCGATAAAGCTAAGGTTATAAAGATAGATGTTGATAAAAACAAGGAGCTTTCCCAGGCCTTGCGTGTTAAAGGACTACCTACGTTGATGATTTATAAAAAGGGTGAAATGGTTTGGCGTCAAAGCGGTGAACAGGACGCTAATACGTTAGTAGGTATTCTAAGCGAATACACTTAAGTATAATCTCTTGCAAACAAATTTCAGTAGTGCCTAATTCAGCCTTGGAGTTTAAAGCGTGTGGTTCAGTGTCGTATGTCTATGTATGGTCTGAACCGGGAAATACAATCACTACTTTTTATTTTGTTGTCGGTAGGGATAATCGCAGTATCGTTTTATCGAAATAATATTAACAGCATGGTAAAGTAGATACTGCGCTTGGACTTATATTTGCTCAAGCATAAGGCATACCTTTCATTTGCCCCTTGTTCATTTTAACAAACAACTATCTCTACAACACTCTACAACACTAACCTTAGTTTTCCAATAACGCTGCTGTAGTATCCTGTAATGCATCTGTTTTGGTATTGTCTAGTTGAATAGTATCCTGCTGCATATCCGGATTAGCTTCTGGAGCTATTTCAGGAACTTCAAAGTCATCTTCGTCTTTATAAAAGTGTTGGAATTTATCAATGTACTCGTTGAATATGAGTGTTTCCTTTTCAGCAATATTCCTGTCATCATTATTTATAAGAATGTCTATATTACGTCTGTAGGCTTCCATGTCGGCAATAATTTCATCTATGTTGCCGTATTGTTCATCTAAATTAGTACCGGCATAATACTCCAAACGCTCTTGGTAAACGGTTTTCAACTTGCCGAATAAATTTCTTGCCTTTTCGGTTTCACCCACTTTGTAATAGCCGTCTACAAAAGGTTCTACCAGTGTGTAATATCCAAAGAGTTCTACAGGCATATTGTTCAATGAAATCTCTATGACGTCTTTTGCCTTATCGATTTTGTTCTCTTTAATCAAAGCCTCCATCAGGCGTGCAAGGTTGCTTCTATAAGAAACACTTTGGATGCGTGTTTGTGTATCATGGTATATATCCGTGCTTCCAGAATTTCCCCAATCCCAGTTTGTAACAATATCATACATTAAATCGGTATCCACCCTTCCCATTTCAAACGCATTTAGGCGTTCGGTTTTTATGGGCACCAGCTTGTATGCCATACCATCTAATTGCAGGTAGTCTTTCATCCACAAAAATTCTGAATCATCGAAACTTCCTCCAGAGAAATATAGCGGTCTTTTCCAATCGTTGTTGGCAAGAATATCCAACATCATCATACTTTTTTTGGTAATAACACCCGGCAGGTCAATATCTATAAAATCAACGATGAGCGCCGAATCCTTTTCCTTAACGAGTCCACTTTCCAAAACATTCTGTTTGTTAACCGGTACCCTAATTTTATCGGTAGGGTAGTAGACCATGTTTTGCGTATTTTCGTCATAATTGTTTGGGTCTTGGCCGCCTTGTTCAAATAAGTATTTGAATTTGGTCCTAGGCTTGTCACTATCGATCCAATTCATGAAGTCTTTGATAGACCATCTGTTGTCCGTTGCTTTTTGAAAGTAGAGCACGTCTCTATTCCCTTGACGGTATTTTTCATGCTCTATCTGCGACGGAATGGGTTCGCTTTCGTAGGCTTTGTGCTTCATTTGATCTACGTACCAATCCGTTTCGAACAAACTGGTACATACAATGCGCACATCTGTACGATAGCCTTCTATTTCTTGCGCATACCAAAGCGGAAAGGTATCGTTGTCACCTATGGTAAACAAAATAGCGCCGGCATCTTCTTGGCAAGAATCTAAATATGCTTTTGCAGAGGCATTGGCCGTAAACCTGCCGGAGCGGTCATGGTCGTCCCAATTTTGTACGGCCATAACGGTTGGTACAGCCAGTAAGCAAATAACAACAACTGCCGGAGACAATATTTTTGGGGAAAGCCAGTCTTTAAAACCATCAAAAAGGCCATATACGCCCAAGCCGATCCAAATAGCGAATACATAAAAAGAGCCTACTAAGGAATAGTCGCGCTCCCGTGGTTGAAAAATATATGGGTTCGTGTAAAATTGAATAGCGAGTCCTGTGAACAAAAAGAAAATTAATAAGACCCAAAATTGCTTAGGGTTTTTGGAGATTTGGAAAACTAAGCCAATAATACCAAGCAAAAGGGGTAAGAAGAAATAGGTATTTCTGCCTTTATTGTTTTCTATTTCGTTAGGAAGGTTGTGCTGGCTACCCAAACGCCAACTATCTATAAACTTAATACCGCTGAGCCAGTTTCCATTGTCATTATATCTACCTTGGACATCATTTTGCTTTCCAACAAAGTTCCACATAAAGTAGCGTAGGTACATATAATTGAATTGAAATTCAACCATATATTTTATGTTGTCCCAGACCGATGGCGGTTCTACTTCTATATATTCGTCAAAACGTTTTAGGAAACTTATGTATTGGTCTGCGTCTATTTCTCCGTTGGCGAATCCGGTTTTCACTTGGTCTACCGCTTTTCTGAGTTCTTCGTTCGGATTTGTTATTCTAAAATCCAAGGGGCCAAAGTGGCGCATATAATTTTCGGCATGTTGTGAGCTCCACATTCTCGGAAGGATACCTTGGTGTTCTGGGTTAGGTCCTACATCGGCATTAATATATTTGTTTACGATGATGTATTTGCCAAGGGTGTAATCTTTTTCGTATTTAGGCTTGGCGTCCCTTTCCTCGCCTTGCTCAGCGAACATTTCGGAATAGTAGCTTCCGTAAATAGGACTGTCTACGCCGGGATACTGTTCTCTGTTGTAATAGGCTAAAAGTGCGCGTGCATCGGACGGGTTGTTTTCATTGATCACGACTTTTGCATTGGCACGTATGGGCAACATAATCCACGAAGAAAAACCTAGAAAAAGGAACATAAGGCACAGCACAATTGTATTACCTGTTTTATAGTTGTTTTTTCTAGTGTAGCTTAGCCCATAGTAAAAAGCTGCGATAAAGAGGATGCCAATAATAATGGAGCCCGAATTAAATGGTAAACCAAAGGTGTTTATAAAAAATACCTCTCCCCAGCCGAACAATACCAATACATACGTCAAGGAAAATTTATATACCAGCATTAGAAGACCTACAACAATAATGTTTGCCAATAAAAAATTCTTTACTGTCGTTGTTTTATATTTTTTAAAATAATAGAGAAGCCCAATAGACGGAATGGCCAAAAAGCCCATAAACTGAATTCCAAAAGTAAGTCCGACTACGAAGCATATAAGGATAATCCATCTATTGCCTCTTGGGTCATCTAAATTATCTGTCCATTTTAGTCCCAGCCAAAGCAGCAAAGCCATTATAAAGCTTGCCATTGCGTATACTTCTGTCTCGGTGGCGTTAAACCAGAAACTATCGGAATAGGTGAATGCCAGTGATCCGATAAGACCGCTTCCCAAAATGGCTATTGCCTTACTATTTGTAAGTTTTTCACCAGTATCCATTAATTTTTGGGTGATGTTGGTGATAGTCCAGAACATGAACAATATGGTAAAGGCGCTAGATATTCCAGAAACCAGATTTACCATCATGGCTACCTGGTTTGGCTCTAATGCAAACATGGCAAAAAAGGCACCTATCATTTGAAGTAAAGGTGCTCCCGGCGGGTGGCCTACTTGTAATTTTGCTGCCGTTGAGATATACTCTCCGGCATCCCAAAAACTGTTTGTAGGTTCAACGGTAATGTAGTACGTTATGAAGGCAATAAAAAATACGGTCCACCCAAGTATAGTGTCCCATTTCTGAAAGTTCTTTGAAAACATGTAACCTTAGTTAAAGCTAAGGGCGAATTTACTAATTAAAATAGATAACGAACTACAATTTTTATAAACCTTTAACAGGACGGTTCTAGTGTTTTTTAAGATTATTGTTTAAAAAAATGTTTGTGCAAACCAAACTTTGTTTTAAATTTGCACCCTCGAATGTAAAACTTAAGTTTTGCATACAGAGATTGGCCCATGGTGTAATTGGCAACACTCCGGTTTTTGGTACCGTCATTCAAGGTTCGAGTCCTTGTGGGCCAACTTAAAAAAACCCGATATCCTTAACGTGATGTCGGGTTTTTTGTTTTAAGAAAAATGAATGATAAGATTGCCTTAAACGCAGACTACGCGAGTTCTTGTGGCACAACAGAAATTTTAAAGTAAATTTCGTTACCGTTAAGATGGTGGTATTTTTTATTGTGGACGCTGAAATTATAAGCAGTTTTAAGTTTTAAAGGCGTATACCATACTCATGTACTTATTTTGTGTTAGTTAAGAGACAGTCATTTGTTTAAATGCTTTATGTAAGGTTTTAACGACAAATTGTATCCCGTTATCGCAAATCTTGTCGTCCAGATGAGATATTTCGTATATTGCCATCCCTAAATGAATTAAAATCAGAATTAGATTAACAGCATTCCTTTTTAAATGGGATGATAATTTAGCTCGTTTTTAAAACCACTCATTATGAATTTAACCGCAAAGCATCTCAAAATTATACTTGTATTGGTAGTTGTTGGTTTTGTTGTAGGTATTTATCTGCAAGATAAAGAGCACCAAAAAAGTACCCAGCATGCTTGGAAGGCTAACCGGTATAACTTGGAGCGCTTTAACAAAATTACCGAATTCAATAAATCTATGAACGCCAGTAACTGGAGGAGTATGCAGGATAGTATAGAAAGTGAGTTGGATACCTTGATGATACTTAGGTTTAGAAAAGAAATGGACAGTATCAATACCTATAAGACAGGGACTGGGCAGGTAAAAGCAGGTGTTGTTTCTGCTTCTGTTAAATAAGGTAGATAGCGGTTTGCTACAAATCGGGTGATTTTGTACTTTCCGTAGAAGCATCTGAGTCCATAGTAGAAATAGTGTCGTCTGATAGTTGTTGTAGTTTTTGTTGTTCCCTTAAAGCATCCTCGGCCTCATTCCGTTCTGTGTATTCTTCATCAATTTCGTCTAATAGCGTATTCATTTTCTTTTTATCCTTGATCATTGCCCATGTCATAATTAGGCTTGTAGCAATAATAACAAAAAGTAATATTCCAGATTCAAAACTCGTTACTTGAGCTTTCTCTGGTATCGCATAGAATAATAAAACGGTTATAAGTCCCCTTGGTGCTACAAACAACTGCGGTAAGATATCTTTTCCAATAAATATTTTTAAAATTACAAATCTAATCGTATAAATGGATGCAATGATAAGTAGGCTTACCAAGGCTACTTTAAAGTTGAAGAGCGATGTAATTACGATACTTAGCCCAAAGACAACAAAGAAAAAGGTTCGCACCACAAAGGCGGTTTCTAGCGTTATGATGTGTAGCTCATGATAAATTTGTTTGATTTTTTCATGCTCTAGAAAAACGGCGGTTTTCCCCGGAAAAAATAGTTTAACGTTCGCGATTACCAAACCAAATATTAATATGATAATGAGGGAGGAAAGGTGAAATTTCTTACCTATAGCATAAAGTAATAAGAGCACGGCAATCAGTAGGAAAAGTTTAGCCTGACTCTTTATTTGTTGAAAAATGAGGATAATGGCGTAACTGGCAACGAGCCCAATTACTATGGTTAGTGCTAAATTGCCCGCAAAACCTGCAACGCCGCCATCTTCTGCAGGATTAAGGCCGCCAATAAGGTAGTAAAACATCATAATCCCCATAATGTCAGAAAACGTGCTTTCATAAATATGGAACTCTTTTTTGTTTTCAGAAAGCCCACTAACGCTAGGAATGATAATTGCACTCGAAAGAATGGATAATGGTGTGGCGTAAAGCCATGCAGATTGCATACTCATATCTGGTATGAACTGATGTAAAATGAGCGCCGCTGCATAAGCGGAGCCTAAAAGCCCTAAGAGGGCTATCGCCATGGATTTTAAAATAGGCACAAGTTTTTCACGCTTGAGTTCAAGTTCCAGTGCGGCTTCCAATACGATCATTATCAAACCAATAATTCCAAGGAGTTCTAATCCACCAGAAAAATCCAAGGCTTCTGGCACAAAATACCTCAATACATATTGTAAAATAATGCCTAGTACGATTAGCATAAGTACCGATGGGATATTGGTCTTCTTTGCAATACCGTTGAACCAGAAAGAAAGTATAATAATTACAGAGGCCTCAATGATAAGATTATAAGATGATAGTACGTCCATGTGGTTTGTAGTATAATTTTTTGAGTGCATAAAAGTAGGTCTAAAAGATTGAACCAATGAACTGGTGGGATGCAAAAATGTGTAAAGAACGAGGTAGTATGGTCAAATCATTTAATTGTAAGGGGATACGGTATTGTAGAAATCAAATTTATTGTATATTTGCATCACTGAAAGGATATTGAAGTATTCATGAGGGGACAATTTGTCCCCTCTTTTATTAGAAAAAATTTACTTTGTCTATAGTCCTTTATTAGTTGGTATTGAAACTATTATTATGTTGCAGAGTAAGGTGAGAGCTTTGTTAGAAGCGGGTTTGGAAGAAGATGATTCGCTTTTTTTAATCGATTTTTCAGTAGGCACGGACAATAAGATAAAAGTTGTGATTGATGGGGACCATGGTGTTACCGTGGCCGACTGTATAAAAATAAGCAGGGCTATTGAACATAATTTAGACAGGGAAGAAGAAGATTTTGCCTTAGAGGTAGCGTCCGCAGGAGCTTCTTCGCCATTACTTCTGCCAAGGCAGTACAAAAAAAACATTGGCAGAAAATTGGAGGTCCAAACCGCCTCTGAAACGTACGAAGGTAGTCTCACGGCTGTTGCCGAAGAGCATATAGTTTTGGAATGGAAAGCCAGGGAGCCTAAACCTATAGGTAAAGGCAAGGTTACCGTTCAAAAAAGGAAAGAAATTGATTTCTCAGAAATCAGTAAAGCAAAAGTTGTATTAAAATTTTAATTTCAAAGTATACATGGAAAATATTGCGTTAATAGAATCTTTCTCGGAATTTAAGGATGATAAATTTATAGACCGGGTAACGCTTATGGCGATTTTGGAGGATGTGTTCAGAAATGCGTTAAAAAAGAAGTTTGGTTCAGATGATAATTTTGATATCATCATTAATCCGGACAAAGGGGATTTGGAAATTTGGCGTAACCGAATCGTTGTTGAAGATGGTGAGGTTGAAGATGAAAATGAAGAGATTTCCTTGACAGATGCGCAAAAAATAGAACCGGATTTTGAAGTGGGGGAAGATGTTTCCGAAGAGGTTAAGTTGATAGATTTAGGAAGAAGAGCAATTTTAGCCTTGCGTCAGAATTTGATTTCTAAAATTCACGAACACGATAATACCACTATTTATAAGCACTTTAAGGAGCTTGAAGGTGAGATTTACACGGCCGAGGTACATCATATACGTCATAAAGCGGTGATTTTATTGGATGATGAAGGAAATGAGATTATCTTGCCTAAAGATCGACAAATACCTTCTGATTTTTTCCGTAAAGGTGATAATGTTAGGGGGATTATTGAAAGTGTAGAGCTTAAAGGTGCCAAACCTTCTATTATTATGTCCAGAAGTGCTCCTAAGTTTTTGGAACAATTGTTTTTTCAGGAAATCCCAGAAGTATTCGATGGTTTGATTACGGTGAAGAAAGTGGTTCGCATTCCTGGTGAGAAAGCAAAAGTTGCGGTAGATTCTTATGATGACCGCATCGATCCGGTCGGTGCCTGTGTGGGGATGAAAGGTTCTCGTATACATGGTATCGTAAGGGAATTAGGGAACGAAAATATTGATGTAATTAATTGGACGGCAAACCCACAATTATTGGTAACAAGAGCCTTAAGTCCGGCGAGAGTATCTTCTGTAAAGTTGAATGATGAAAAAATGACCGCTCAAGTGTATCTGAAGCCAGAGGAAGTTTCCAAGGCTATTGGAAGAGGAGGTCATAACATAAGATTGGCAGGACAATTAACAGGATACGAAATAGATGTATTTAGAGAGGGAGTAGAGGAAGATGTAGAGCTGACCGAGTTTAAGGATGAAATTGATGCTTGGATTATAGAAGAGTTCAAGAAAATTGGGATGGACACTGCAAGAAGTGTCTTGGAGCAGGATGTAAATGATTTGGTTAAGCGAACAGATTTAGAGGAGGAGACAATCTTAGAAGTTGTTCGTATCCTAAAAGAAGAATTAGAAGATTAGCTATATATTAGCACAAGAATAAAGAACGGGAATCAGTATTTATGGCAGACAATGCAAAAATAAGACTTAATAAAGTTCTTCGTGAACTTAATATTTCCTTGGATAGGGCCGTGGACTTTCTTAGTAGTAAAGGACATGAGGTGGACGCTAGGCCAACGACCAAGATATCCGATGAGGTTTATCAGGTTTTGCTTGATGGGTTTCAGACCGATATGAGCAAAAAAGTGGCTTCAAAAGAGGTAGGGGAGGAAAAACGGAAGGAAAAGGAGGCCATAAGGATCCAGCTAGAGCAGGAGCAGGAAGCCAGAAGACTTGCCCGTGAAAAACGCAATGCAGAATCCGAAAGGCCTATCAGCACCAAGGTAGAGCTTGCGGGACCTAAAATGGTAGGCAAAATCGACTTGAATCCTAAAAAGAAAAAAGCTGAAGCCGCTCCAGAGGAAAAGATTGAAGAGACACAGCCGAAGCCTAAAGTTGTAAAGGACGAACCCGTTGTTCTTTCAGAAGAGAAGGTTGTGGCAAAGGAAGAAGTTTCATCTAAAAAGGAGGAAACGATGGTGGCGGACGAAGCAACGTCATCGAAAGACACGAAGAAAAATGAAGCTGTAACCAAAGATAAAGCTGTATCGTCAGAAACTAAAGAGGCAACATCAGTTTCAGAGAAAGAAGGTGATTCGGAGGCCGAGGTTAGTCCAGAAGGACCTAAAACAATTGAAACACAGTATCAAAAATTATCAGGTCCAAAGATAACGGGAGATAAAATTGATTTATCCAAGTTTAGAAAACCTAAGAAGAAAGAGGACAAAAAAACTGATAATACGGATCGCAAAAAACGCAGAAAGCGTATTGTAAGTAAAAACACCAATACGGGTTCTGGTTCTAGGACATCAGGTGGCAGTACGAGGAGAGGCGACGTTAGGCGATTGGTGCCGCAAAATAAGGTAGAGCCTACAGAGGAGGATGTACAGAAACAAGTACGGGAAACTCTGGAAAAGCTACAAGGAAAATCCAAGAAAGGTAAAGGGGCCAAATATAGGAGAAGTAAAAGGGATCAGCATAGAGAGCAGACAGAAAAGGATTTAGAGCAACAAGAATTACAAAGTAAGGTCTTAAAAGTGACCGAGTTCGTTACGGCCAGTGAGGTTGCAACGATGATGGAGGTCTCTACTACAGAAATTATTTCGGCTTGTATGTCCCTGGGTATTATGGTGACCATGAATCAGCGTTTAGACGCGGAAACCTTGGCTATTGTTGCCGAGGAGTTTGGTTATGAGGTAGATTTTGTTACCGCTGATATTGAGGAAAGCATTGTAGAGGAAGAAGATGCTCCGGAAGATTTAAAGCCGAGAGCACCAATTGTTACGGTAATGGGCCATGTAGATCATGGTAAAACATCCTTACTGGATTATATAAGGGAAGAAAACGTAATTGCCGGAGAAAGCGGGGGTATTACCCAGCACATTGGGGCGTATGGTGTTACCTTGGAAAACGGAGAGATGATATCCTTTTTAGATACACCGGGCCACGAAGCGTTTACCGCTATGCGTGCAAGGGGTGCGCAAGTGACGGATATCGCGATTATTGTAATAGCAGCTGATGACGATATAATGCCCCAGACTAAAGAAGCTATCAGTCACGCGCAGGCAGCAGGGGTTCCTATCGTATTTGCGATTAATAAAATAGATAGGCCCACGGCAAATCCTGAAAAAATCAAGGAGGGTCTTGCACAGATGAATTTATTGGTGGAAGATTGGGGAGGAAAGATTCAATCCCATGATATTTCCGCAAAAACTGGTGCAGGAGTAAAAGAACTACTTGAAAAAGTTTTGCTGGAGGCAGAATTGTTAGAATTGAAAGCTAACCCGGATAAGTCTGCTACCGGTACTGTAGTGGAGGCGTTTTTGGACAAAGGTAAGGGGTATGTTTCTACCATTCTTGTTCAGGCAGGAACGTTAAAAATTGGAGATTACGTTTTAGCGGGTACCACTAGCGGTAAGGTTAAGGCAATGCAGGATGAACGTGGAAAGAATGTAGCGCAAGTAGGACCTTCTAGGCCTATATCAATTTTAGGTTTGGACAGTGCGCCACAGGCAGGGGATAAGTTTTTTGTGTTAGCAGATGAGCGGGAGGCAAAACAAATTGCCGCAAGACGATCACAATTGCAGCGTGAGCAATCTGTTCGAACGCAACGTCATATAACCTTGGACGAGATAGGAAGAAGAATCGCACTAGGAGAGTTCAAGGAATTGAACATTATACTTAAAGGTGATGTGGATGGTTCTGTTGAAGCATTAACGGATTCCTTCCAAAAACTATCAACAGATGAAATTCAAGTAAATATCATTTACAAAGCAGTTGGTCCTATTACAGAATCGGACGTTTTGCTAGCATCTGCTTCAGATGCTGTAATTATTGGGTTCAACGTTAGGCCAATGGGTAATGCGAAAGCGATTGCCGAGAAGGAGGAAATAGATATCCGTATGTATTCTATTATCTACGACGCGATAAATGACCTTAAAGATGCAATGGAAGGTATGCTTTCTCCTGAAATGAAGGAGGAGATCACCGGAACGGCAGAAATAAGAGAAACGTTTAAGATATCTAAAGTGGGTACTATAGCGGGTTGTATGGTAACTACTGGTAAGTTGTTTAGAAACACTAATATCCGTTTGATTAGGGATGGTGTGGTTATTTATACCGGAGAATTCGCCTCTTTAAAACGCTTCAAAGATGATGTTAAGGAAGTTGCCAAAGGTTATGATTGTGGAATCCAGATAAAGAACTATAATGACATACAAATTGGAGATGTCATTGAAGGTTTCCAGGAAGTGGCAGTAAAGAAGAAGCTTAAATCGAAATAATAAGCGCTAAAATGAGATAAAAAAAATCGGCCTATTTGGTCGATTTTTTTGGTTTTAATAACATAGCATTTGGATATTTTTCCCTTACCTCGTTAAATTTTCGTTCAGCTTCCATTTTTGTTTTGAACTTACCCACTCTAACACGGTAGGTGGGGGAATCAAAATCAATTTTAGAGGGAAGGCTTGGAAAATCGGTCTCTACATTTGCCTTAATGCTTTCGGCCTGTGCGTGAGAGCCAAATCCAACTTGAATTCTGTAGTATTCTGAAGTTTTAAGCGCGGTTTTATACAGGTCTAATAATACCGCTATCTTTTCATCCTGTTCAATACGAATGGTTCCTTCCTGTGCGTGGATGAACTGACCTATGGTTAAGCAGAGAAAGATGCAAAATAATTGTTTCATAGCTGTAATATTATGGTTACGTGCAAGTTGCAAAGGTAATTTTTTTGAGGCTTAAGTAGCGTGCTCAAATGTTTATTTAGAACAATTATAAATTGTAAATTATAAATAGATTAACCTTTTTTCAAATAAAGTCAATGTCGTATTTTTGCATCCAATTCAGGCGTTTAATTGGTTGTATATTCAAGCAATGTCCATAACCATGCCAAGAATCCGATTGAAACATTTTATATATGAAAAAGGTGACATACCTAAATCAGTTTTCTAAAGCTTCTGTCTTTAGTGTAGTATTTTCCCTCCTTTTTTCGGTTGCGCTTACTGCTCAAGATGCGGCTGTCGAAGGATCTGTAGATCCTGTAGCTGGAAAAGCATTGTTTAATCAAAATTGCGCCGCTTGTCATGCGATGAATCGCAAAATGACTGGTCCTGCGTTGGCGAACGTGGAAACGCGTTTGGCAGAAGAGGAAGGTTTGGATAAGGAATGGTTGTATTCTTGGATAAAGAATAGTGCGGGCATGATTAAGTCCGGTGATGCCTATGCTGTAAAGATTTATGAGGAGTACAATCAGGCTGCAATGACCGCATTTCCTACGCTGTCTAATGCCGATATTGATAATATTTTGGCCTATACGGCCGCTCCTCCCCCTGCTCCCGTTGCAGCGGCTGCTGATGCTGCTGTTGTAGCCGGTTCGGGTACTGCTTCGGGTGGTATATCAAATGAGGTTATTTTAGGTGCGTTGCTTCTTGTTTTTGCATTGTTGGTGGTTATGTTAGTCTTGGTTAACGTAACCTTAAGACGAATTGCAAACGCCAATGGAGTGATGTTGGAGAAAGAAAACGCTGAAAAGAGAACTCCTATCTGGAAAGCTTTTGCCCAGAATCAGTTTTTGGTATTGGTTACTGCTATATTTTTACTACTTGGCAGTGCTTACTTTGCTTATGGTTGGATGATGCAGGTGGGTGTGGATCAAGGTTATGCTCCCATACAGCCCATTCATTACTCGCATAAGATTCATGCAGGAGCAAATAAAATAGAATGTCAGTATTGTCATTCATCGGCAAGAGTTTCAAAACACTCTGGAATACCTTCGTTGAATGTATGTATGAACTGTCATAAATCAATCTATGAGTATAAAGGTAATCCGGAAGGACCTACGGCTGAAGATTTAGCCAACGGTTACACGAATGAGTTTTATACGAATGAGATTAAGAAATTATACAAGGCTGTAGGATGGGATGAAGAAAATCAGAAGTATACTGGTGAAAGTCAACCCGTAGAATGGGTGAGAATCCATAATCTGCCAGATTTTGCATATTTCAACCATTCTCAACATGTTTCTGTTGCGGGTGTGGACTGCACCACATGTCACGGGCCTGTAGAGGAAATGGAGATTATGTACCAATATTCGCCATTAACAATGGGTTGGTGTATTGACTGTCACCGAGAAACCAATGTTAAGGTAGAGGGTAATGAATACTACGAAAAGATTCATGCAGAGCTTTCCAAAAAGTATGGTGTAGAAAATTTAACCGCTGCCCAAATGGGAGGCTTGGAATGTGGAAAGTGTCATTATTAATAAGTTTAAGAAGTTAATTACAGATATACGTATGTCATCAAACAAAAAGTACTGGAAAAACGAAGCGGAGTTAGATCCTAACGATTCCATTGTTGAGGCGCTAAGACAGAACGAGTTTGTTGAAGAAATTCCCGTTGGGGATTTTTAGGAGACAAAGAGACTTTATCTACTACAAATACTAATCGTAGGGATTTTTTAAAGTACGTTGGTTTTAGTACCGCAGCTGCTTCTTTGGCGGCTTGCGAAGGTCCGGTTATTAAGTCAATTCCCTATGTGGTACAACCCGAGAACATTGTTCCTGGGATTTCTAATTACTATGCTACTTCGATTGCAAACGGTTTCGATTTTGCGAGTATTTTAATAAAAACAAGAGAAGGTCGGCCGATTAAGGTGGAGAATAATACACTTGCCAAGGTAAATGGTGGTGCTAATGCTAGAATACAGGCGTCTGTACTTTCCTTATATGATAGTACTAGGTTGCAAGGACCAATGGCTAATGGAGAGCCTGTTGAGTGGGATGTTTTGAATGCAGCTGTAAAGGCTAAAATGAGTAGTCCTGGAGAAGGTAAAAAAATTGTTTTTTTAACCCAAACCTATGCTAGTCCTTCTACAAATAGATTGATGTCCGAATTAACTGTTGCTAATGAAAATGTTAGCCATGTAACTTATGATTCAATTTCTGAGGATGCAGCGTTAACGGCTTTTGAGAATGCTTATGGAGAGCGGGCATTGGCAGATTATGACTTTGAAAAATCACACCTTATAGTTTCTTTTGGGGCGGATTTCCTTTCCGATTGGCAAGGTGGTGGTTTCGATAATGGATATTCAAAAGGGCGAATTCCTAAAAATGGAAAAATGTCCAGGCATGTTCAGTTAGAAGCCAATATGAGCTTAACTGGAGCGAACGCCGATAAAAGAATTCCGCTAACGCCAACAGCACAGAAAATAGTGTTAGCCAAATTGTACGGAAAGCTTAGTGGTGTATCCGTAGGCGGTAACACATCTGAATATGAAGCGATTGTTGATCAATTGGCTACAGAGGTAAAAAACGCAGGATCTAATGCTGTTGTTATATCCGGACTTGATGATGTGAATGCCCAGATGGTGGTTTTAGCAATAAACAGAATGCTTGCAAGCACCTCTTTTGACCCTGCTGCCCCAAGATATGTTCGACAAGGTAGCGTGACGGCTGTAAACGCACTTATTTCAGATATGAAAGCTGGAAGGGTTGCCGCGTTGATAATGGATGGAGTGAACCCTATGTACTCATTACCAAATACGGCGGACTTTAAGGAAGGTCTTGATGCAGTTGATCTTACATTGGCTTTTTCCCAAAACTGGAACGAAACAACAGAGGTAGTTCAATATGTAGGAGCTACGAACCATTACTTGGAGTCTTGGGGCGATGTTGAGATAAAGAAGGGTCATTATACCTTAATGCAGCCCACAATCCAACAGCTTTTCGATACAAAACAGTTGCAAACTGCTATCTTGGATTGGATGGGTAGTGATAAAACGTACTACGATTATATAAAGGATACCTGGACAGGTACTATTTTAAATGGTGCCGATTGGGGACAAACATTACAAGACGGCGTGTTTAGCGCATCTACGTTAGCTGTGGGTAATGATTTAATGGATTCCGCAGAAGCTGAAGAGAATACAGAGGGTGTTGCGACTATACCAATGACTTCTGCATTGCGAAGTTTGGTAAATGCTACCAGTGACGGTATAGAGCTTACATTGTATTCCAAGGTTGGTATGGGAGATGGTCAGCAGGCCAGTAATCCTTGGTTGCAGGAATTTCCTGACCCAATTACACGGGTTGCCTGGGATAACTATGTTACTATTTCCAAAGCCGATGCTGAAAGTATTGGTGTAGAAAATGTAAATGTTGCCGACGGTGGTATGGATGGTAATTACGTGAATCTTATCGTAGATGGTGTTGTTTTGGAAAATGTGCCTATCGTGATACAACCTGGACAAGCGAAAGGATCTGTTGGATTGTCATTCGGTTATGGCAAGATGGTGGGAATGAAGGAGGAGATGCAAACAGGGGTTAATGCCTTTGTGCTTTATCAAGGAATGAACGCCAATCAAACAGTTAAGATAGAGAAGGCGGCTGGTAATCATGAGTTTGCTTGTGTGCAGTTGCATAAAACCCTTATGGGGCGTAATGATATCATTAAGGAAACTACACTTGAAATATTTAATACAAAGGACCATGCAGAGTGGAATGAAGTTCCACAAGTGTCTTTAGATCACCAAGAGGTGCCCGCATCTTCTGTTGATCTTTGGGATAGTTTTGATAGGTCTATAGGCCACCATTTTAATATGTCTATTGATTTAAATGCCTGTACAGGTTGTGGGGCTTGTGTTATTGCTTGTCATGCGGAGAACAATGTTCCTGTGGTAGGTAAAGCAGAAGTGCGAAAATCAAGGGATATGCACTGGTTGCGTATCGATAGATATTATTCTTCCGAGGATTCCTTTGAGGATGATATCAACAAGAAGGAAGGTTTTGATGGTCTTTCTGGAGGTAATGGATCTCTTGGTGGATTTGGTGAATTGGAAGATCCTTCAAGTAATCCACAAGTAGTCTTTCAGCCGGTAATGTGTCAGCACTGTAATCACGCGCCATGCGAAACGGTATGTCCGGTAGCTGCAACGTCACATGGTCGTCAGGGTCAGAACCAAATGGCGTATAACAGATGTGTAGGAACGCGATATTGTGCAAACAACTGCCCATATAAGGTAAGACGTTTCAATTGGTTCTTGTATAACAATAACGACGAGTTCGATTTTCACATGAACAATGATTTGGGTAAAATGGTATTGAACCCAGATGTAAATGTACGGTCCAGAGGTGTTATAGAAAAGTGTTCTATGTGTATCCAGAAAACACAGAAAACTATCTTAGATGCTAAGCGTGACGGACGGGTTATCGAAGATGGTGAGTTTCAAACAGCTTGCTCAATGGCATGTAGTAACGGAGCTATCGTTTTTGGCGACATCAATGACAAAGAGAGTGAAGTTGCCGAACTGAAAGAAAGTGATAGAATGTACCATCTTTTAGAGTATGTAGGAACAAAACCTAACGTATTCTATCATGTAAAAGTTAGAAATACCAACGAAGCATAACAATACTAGAAAGTAATTATAACAGAAGTCTATGGCGTCGCATTACGAAGCTCCTATACGAAAACCACTTGTACTCGGTAACAAAGGCTACCATGATGTAACCGTGGATATTGCTGCTCCCGTTGAGGGAAGGGCTAACAAGCATTGGTGGATTGTTTTTTCCATTGCATTGGTTGCTTTTTTATGGGGAGTAGGGTGTATTATTTACACAATATCTACAGGTATCGGTACTTGGGGATTGAACAAAACAGTAAACTGGGCTTGGGATATTACCAACTTTGTATGGTGGGTAGGAATTGGTCATGCCGGTACCTTGATTTCGGCCGTACTATTATTGTTCCGTCAAAAGTGGAGAATGGCTATTAACCGTTCGGCGGAAGCAATGACCATATTTTCCGTTATTCAAGCTGGATTGTTCCCGATCATACACATGGGTAGACCATGGTTGGCATATTGGGTACTTCCTATTCCTAACCAATTTGGATCGTTATGGGTTAACTTCAATTCGCCACTACTTTGGGATGTATTTGCAATATCAACGTATCTATCCGTTTCGCTAGTGTTCTGGTGGACTGGATTATTACCAGATTTCGCCATGTTACGTGACCGGGCAATATTACCGTTTCAAAAGAAAATTTATAGTTTATTAAGTTTTGGATGGAGTGGTAGAGCAAAGGATTGGCAACGTTTTGAAGAGGTTTCTTTGGTATTGGCTGGTTTGGCTACGCCTTTGGTGCTTTCTGTGCATACTATTGTATCTTTTGACTTTGCAACCTCGGTGATACCGGGATGGCACACGACTATTTTTCCACCATACTTTGTTGCTGGTGCAATTTTCTCTGGTTTTGCGATGGTGAATACCTTGTTGATTATTATGCGAAAGGTATGTCATTTAGAAGCTTATATTACGGTTCAGCATATTGAGTTAATGAATATTGTAATCATGCTTACGGGTTCCATCGTAGGATGTGCCTACATTACTGAATTGTTTATGGCGTGGTATTCTGGAGTGGAATATGAACAGTATGCTTTTCTCAACAGGGCTACTGGACCTTATTGGTGGGCATATTGGTCCATGATGACATGTAATGTGTTTTCCCCACAGTTTATGTGGTTCAAAAAATTAAGGACAAGTATCATGTTCTCCTTCTTTATCTCTATTGTAGTGAATATAGGAATGTGGTTTGAGCGTTTTGTAATTATTGTAACATCATTACATAGGGATTATTTGCCATCCTCATGGACTATGTTTTCACCGACCTTTGTCGATATTGGAATTTTCATAGGTACCATTGGATTTTTCTTTGTACTATTTTTATTGTATGCAAGAACATTCCCTGTAATTGCTCAGGCCGAGGTTAAATCTATATTAAAAGCTTCTGGAGAAAAGTATAAAACGTTACGAGACTCAGGTAAGCCATTGTATCAGATTGCCTCCGATAATGTGGTAGTGAAAGAGCCAATTACAGATGATATATTGATGGGAAAAGTTGTGCCTACTGCGGGTGATAAGCAAGGAGTTTCCGAGCTGCTGAGTAGTATTGGGACATTTGATGCTACAAAGGATACGGCTGATGATTTGAAAAAGGTTAAGGGTATTGGACCCCAAATGGAGGCTACCTTGAATCAAATTGGGATTTACACATTTGCTCAGGTCGCTAGGATGACCGAGAAGGAATATGGTTTATTGGATTCTATTACCGGTTCTTTCCCGGGCAGGGCACAGCGTGATGATTGGGCAGGTCAGGCAACAGTATTATTAAATAACAAGAAATAAATATGGCATCTAAAGTTATACATGCTTATTACGACGATGATGATGTGTTAATGCTTGCCGTTAAAAAGGTGAAAGCAGCTAAACTTCATATAGATGAAGTGTATTGTCCGTTTCCGGTTCATGGTCTTGATAAAGCTATGGGCTTGGCTCCAACACGACTTGCCATTACATCCTTTCTATACGGTTGTGTTGGTTTGGCAGTTGCTACGGTGATGATGAATTATATCATGATTGAAGATTGGCCTCAGGATATTGGCGGTAAGCCTAGTTTTAGTTACATTGAGAATATGCCGGCTTTTGTACCTATAATGTTTGAGCTTACTATATTTTTTGCTGCGCACTTAATGGTGATAACTTTTTATTTACGTAGTAGGTTGTGGCCCTTTAAAAAGGCGGAAAATCCAGACATAAGAACTACCGACGATCATTTTTTGATGGAAATAGAAATTCATAATAATGAACAGGAGTTGAAAGATGTATTAGCTAATACTGGAGCTGTAGAAATAAATATATTAGAAAAAAACAGTCATTAAATATGAACAGTTTTAAGAAAATAGGAATTATAGCAGGTTTGATGTTCGTTTTGGTTGCCTGTCAGGACAATTCCAAGCCAAATTACCAATACATGCCTAATATGTATGAACCAGTAGGTTATGAAACCTATCAAGAAGTAGATTTTCTTCCTAATGGGTCACAGGCTATGTTGCCGCCGGCAAATACAATAAATAGAGGCTGGTTGCCATATGGTATAGAAAACTCGATAGCGGGTAAAGAATTGGCTAGATTAAATGAAAGCCCGTTGGATTCCACCAATGTGGTCAATAATCTAACCAAGGGTAAAGAAATGTACGATGTGTATTGTGCCATCTGTCATGGTAACAAAGGAAATGGTAAAGGATGGCTTGTAGAACGCGAAAAAATTCTTGGTGTTCCAAGTTATGCGGACGAAGCTAGGAACATCAATGTGGGTTCTACATATCATGTTATTTATTACGGATTGAATTCTATGGGTTCGTATGCCTCACAAATGAATACGACAGAAATGTGGCAAGTTTCTGAATATGTAATGCAATTGAAAGAAGATTTAACCAAATAACAGGTAAGCAAAACTATGTACACGTTTTCTAATAGACTTAAAATAGGTTCGATAATTCTAATGGCTGTTGGCCTTTTGGGAATAGTTGGCGGATTTGTTATGGCACCCGCTACGGTAGAAGAGGCGAAAGAAATGGTAGCATCACATGATAGCGATCATTCGGAAGATACATCCCACGCGGCAGAATCCCATGATGGAGCACATGATGCACCGCATGACGAGCACCTATTGCATCAGTTACAAAACAAGCCTTGGGCAGCGTTATATGTTGCTGCGTTCTTCTTTATGATGATATCCCTAGGGGTACTGGCGTTCTATGCAATTCAACGTGCTGCACAGGCAGGTTGGTCACCGCTACTGTTTAGGGTTATGGAGGGTATTACCGCATATTTAGTGCCAGGAGGGATAGTAGTTTTCGTAATTTTATTGTTGTCCGCATTACACATGAACCATTTGTTCGTTTGGATGGATCCTGAAGTAGTTGCACATGATGCAATTATTCAAGCAAAATCTGGGTACTTAAATCCTACCTTCTTTTTAATTAGGGCCGCTTTTTTCTTATTGGGATGGATTGCCTATCGCGAATATTCAAGAAAGCTTTCGTTAAAGCAGGATGAATCGGATGACAATTCTAATTTCAAAATGAATTTCAGGGTTTCTGCAGGATTTTTGGTGTTTTATCTAATTACGGAATCCATAATGTCTTGGGATTGGATCATGAGTGTGGATCCACACTGGTTTAGTACCCTGTTCGGTTGGTATATTTTTGCTAGTATGTTCGTGTCTGGTATAACCGTTATTGCAATGGTGACTATTTACCTTAAGTCAAAAGGGCACCTAAAAGATGTTAACGATAGTCATATTCATGATTTAGCAAAATTCATGTTTGGTATAAGCGTATTTTGGACCTATTTATGGTTTTCTCAATTTATGCTAATATGGTATAGTAATATACCGGAAGAAGTAACATATTACGTTACAAGGATAGAAGATTATAGGTTGCCCTTTTTCGGAATGGTTGCAATGAACTTTATATTTCCATTGTTATTGCTTATGAACAGTGATTTCAAGCGTGTAAATTGGTTTGTGGTTATGACAGGTGTAGTGATACTTGCAGGGCATTATATGGATATATTTGTTGCCATTATGCCTGCTACGGTAGGTGACCAATGGTTTATTGGAATTCCTGAGATTAGTTCGGTACTGTTTTTTGCTGGATTTTTTATCTTTTGGGTTTTTAGGGCACTTACAAAAGCTCCTTTACAGCCAAAAAGAAATCCGTTTATTGAAGAAAGTAAGCACTTTCACTATTAGTAAGTTTAAAGTATAATATTAAATCATACAATGACTACATTATTAATTTTAGTTGTTTTAGTACTCGTGGCAATTGCGGTTTGGCAAATGACCAAGATTTTTGAGCTTTCCCAGCTCAAAACGAATAGTAGTGAAATAGCTACGGATAAGGACAATAAATACAACGGTTATATGCTCTTTGCATTTCTGGTGTTTATTTACGGGATAACCATATTCAGTTTTGCCAAATATGCGAAGTTTTTGTTGCCCGTAGCCGCTTCCGAGCATGGTGCGGAATATGACAATTTAATGCTCGTATCCATGGTGATTATATTTGTAGTGCAAACAATAACGCAAGCATTGCTACATTATTTTGGTTACAAGTATAAGGGCGAAAAAGGTAAAAAAGCATTGTTTTATGCAGATAACGACCGATTGGAGTTTATTTGGACAATTATACCAGTTATTGTATTAGCTGGCTTAATTCTTTGGGGTCTTTATACATGGACAAATATTATGGATATTAATGAAGATGATGATCCGTTGATTGTAGAATTGTATGCTCAACAATTCGGTTGGACGGCAAGATATGCAGGAGATGATAATGTTCTAGGTGGTGCGAATGTAAGAATGATAGACATAGATAGGGCTAATACACTTGGTCTAGATGAAGCAGATACCTATGGTTCAGATGACGTCATCGTTAAAGAGTTACATTTACCGGTAGGCAGAAAAGTAAACTTTAAGATGCGTTCTCAGGATGTATTGCATTCTGCATATATGCCACACTTTAGAGCACAAATGAATTGTGTTCCTGGTATGACCACAGAGTTTTCATTTACACCAATATATACTACGGAAGAGATGAGACAGAATCCTGAGGTAGTAGATAAAGTAAAAAGAACAAATATTATTAGAGCGGAGAAATCTGCTGCAACCGGAGAGGTTTTAGATCCTTGGGAATTTGATTACATTTTACTATGTAATAAGATTTGTGGGAGATCACATTATAATATGCAAATGAAGATTATTGTGGAGTCAGAGGAGGATTACAATGCGTGGTTGGCTACACAAAATACGTTTCAGGAGACTATGGCTTCTGTTGCGCAATAAGATTAGGCTATAAAAAGGAAGTTAAATAAAAATTTATTCGATTATGTCAGCAGTAACAGCACATGTAGATGAACATGCTCACGACGATCATGGCCATCATCATAAAGAAACTTTTGTAACAAAGTATATATTCAGTCAAGATCATAAAATGATTGCCAAGCAATACCTTATATTGGGTGTGTTGGTAATGGGTTTTATAGGTATTGCCATGTCCTTGCTTATGAGAATGCAGCTGGCATGGCCGGGAGAAGCATTTTTAGTATTTGATACGTTTTTAGGTAAATGGGCACCGGACGGGATCATGGATGCTGATGTGTATTTGGCATTGGTAACGATGCACGGTACTATAATGGTTTTCTTTGTGCTAACCGCTGGATTAAGCGGTACCTTTAGTAATCTTTTGATTCCATTACAAATTGGTGCACGTGATATGGCCTCTGGTTTCCTAAATATGGTTTCCTTTTGGTTGTTTTTTGTTGCAAGTGTTATAATGATCATATCACTTTTTGTGGAAGCAGGGCCAGCCGCTGCAGGTTGGACGATATATCCGCCCTTAAGCGCGTTGCCAATGGCCCAACCAGGATCTGGTATGGGTATGACCTTATGGTTGTCCTCCATGGCTATTTTTATAGCATCATCGCTGCTAGGGTCACTTAATTACATAGTTACCGTAATTAACCTAAGGACTAAAGGTATGTCCATGACAAGATTGCCACTTACAATTTGGGCTTTCTTTGTAACGGCTATTATTGGTGTTATCTCTTTTCCAGTTTTACTATCCGCGGCATTAATGCTAATTATGGACAGGAGCTTTGGTACTTCGTTTTTCCTTTCGGATATTTTTATTCAAGGAGAGGTACTTCACTATCAAGGTGGTTCACCTGTTTTGTATGAGCACTTATTTTGGTTTCTGGGCCACCCTGAGGTATATATTGTATTGTTACCTGCTTTGGGAATTACGTCTGAGGTCATGTCAACAAATGCCAGAAAACCTATTTTTGGCTACCGTGCGATGGTAGCATCCATTTTGGCGATAGCATTCTTGTCAACGATTGTTTGGGGGCACCACATGTTCATATCAGGGATGAATCCATTTTTAGGTTCTGTATTTACATTTACTACCTTATTGATTGCAATACCGTCGGCAGTAAAAGCATTTAATTATATAACCACACTCTGGAAAGGTAATCTTCAGTTGAATCCTGCTATGTTATTTTCTATAGGATTAGTCTCCACTTTTATTACAGGTGGTCTTACTGGTATTATTTTGGGTGATAGTACATTGGATATTAATGTACACGATACGTATTTCGTGGTTGCTCACTTTCACTTGGTAATGGGAATATCTGCGCTTTACGGCCTATTTGCTGGTGTGTATCACTGGTTCCCGATAATGTTCGAAGGAAGAATGTTGAATAAGAACATGGGGTATGTGCATTTCTGGATAACGGCGATTTGTGCTTATGGCGTTTTCTTTCCAATGCATTTTGTTGGTATGGCAGGTGTGCCAAGAAGATATTACGAGAATACGGCTTTCCCTATGTTTGATGAATTGGCCGATGTACAAGTTTTAATGACGGTTTTTGCCATAATTGCTGGCGCAGCACAGTTAATTTTTGTTGCAAACTTTGTGTATAGTATGTTTTATGGTAAAAAAGGACCTCAAAATCCTTGGAGTTCAAATACATTGGAATGGACAGCATCACAAAAGCATATCCATGGAAATTGGCCTGGAGCTATTCCAGAAGTACATCGTTGGGCGTATGATTATAGTAAAGTGGATGCAGATGGGGAATATATTATTCCTGGACAGGATTTCGTCCCTCAAAACATACCGTTACAACAGGATGAGGAAGAATTGAACCATTAAATAAATTTAAAAATATTTTAAATGCCCAACTTTTAAAGTTGGGCATTTTTTTTGCACTATCCTTTGTAGTAATAGAATTGTATTTTTATAATACCTTTAGAATTGTATTTTCTATCGGATAAAGAATAATATCATGAATAAAATAATAGTAGTTGTGTTTGTTTGTTTTCTAGGAGTTCAGTCCTTCGCTCAGAGAAAGCCGAAAATAAAGGGGAACAGAAATGTAACCGTAGTTACTGAAAATCTACCCGCTTTTAGAGCAATATCTCTGGATGATGATATAGAGGTTATGATTGAAAAGGCGTCTGCAGAAAGTGTTACAATAGAAGCTGACGACAATTTAATAGATGTCCTAAAATTCAACGTATCGAATGGAACCCTATTTGTTTCTTCTTTCTATAATATTACGTCTAAAAAGAAACTAAATATTACCGTGTATTATACGGAACTTGATGCCTTGACCATTAGCAATGGCTTAATTACTATGAAGGATGTCATTACAACAGATCAGTTTAAGGTGAAGACCTCTGGAGCGTCAAGAGTCGTGTTGAATGCATCTGCTGACGTCATAGACATTCATATGGAAGAGAATAGTTCGGGAGATTTTAACGTGGCGAGCGACTCTTTAAATCTAATATTTAAGGATAGGATAGATGCAAAGGTATATGCTACCGGACAAAGTAATTCCTTGTTAATGTACAAAAACTCTTCGGTTAAACTGGAGGGTAATACAGAGTTGTTTACTGTAAAACTATATGGCAATAGCACGCTCAAGGCAGAGGAGTTTACGTCACGGGTAATTCACCTATATGCCGAGGATTCCCCAGATGCGAGGGTGTATGCCGATGATGAATTTCAACTTTCCGCTAAAGGTTCCTCTAAAACCAGTTTATATGGAAATCCAAAAATCACCATGCTTGAGTTTTTGGATACGGCTCAATTGCATAAAGAAAACAAATAACCAAGGTAAGCAAGCAACCATGATGTAAATACTAACCATTTTATGTAATGAGAAGCTATTTCGCAATAGGAGCCGACATGCAGTGGTCCGGGATACCAAAACCGTCTACCAAATTATTTAAATGAGGTCTTAGCTCTGTACATAGTCTTTCTGTGCGTTGTCTTATCGCCTTTGATTTTGTACTTCCAATATAGCCTTGTTCCAAATACCAAGAGGCATCTTTCCTAATTTCGGATAGCGCATACAAACTACCTAGCTTTTGAAAAAGTTCACGATTCTTCTCATTCGATATAGTTTGGGTGAACGTATGAAAAGTTTCATACGCCAATTCTACGCTGTATGCTTTTCCCAAAGCAAGCAAATGGGTCTGTACTTTCAGAAACGCTTGGTAGGAAGGCACTCCTTTTTTAATATAATCCCTGATACGCATGGCCAGGGTGTAGGTGAGTCTCCTAGTTCTATAATTAAAAGCGTGTGCATGAAATTTTGGGTTGTATAAATGATCTTTGTCGGTTTTATTGGCGTAAATGGGATTCACTGTAGCAAGTTTATCGCTCAACTGTTGACTTAATAGCTTTAGCACCGAGGTAAATCCGGCACTGTTAAATTCCGCTTTAAAATCAGATAATACGCCTTTTGCTGCTAATTGAAGTAAGACATTGTTATCGCCTTCGAAAGTGGTAAAAATATCTACATCGCCCTTAAGGTCCGCAATTCTGTTTTCTAGTAGATATCCTTTGCCGCCACAGGCCTCTCTCGCCTCTTGTATACTGCTGTTGGCATACCAAGTAATCACCGCTTTTAATCCCGCCACTTGCGTTTCTACCTTTCGCTTGTCCGGTTGGGTGTCATCACAATAGAGTTCCATCATTTTATCTAATGTAATATGATACACATAGGCGCTTGCTACCAAGGGAGTAAGTCGCAATTGATGGCTAGGGTAATCCATCAATAAGTCTTCTTGTATCTTTACGCTATCGTTGAACTGTCTTCTTTTTAACGCATGCTTTATTGCTATGGTCAATGCCATTTTAGCACCACCAAGACCAGCCCTTGCAACACAGATTCGACCTCCTACCAGGGTTCCTAGCATTGTAAAAAATCGTTTGTTTGGATTTTTAATATCAGACTCATATATGCCATCTGAGGTGATATTACCGTATTTGTTTAGGAGATTTTTACGGGGTACGGGTACCTGATGAAACCAAATTTTTCCGTTATCAACACCATTGAGTCCTAGCTTATAACCATTATCTTCGATTCTAACACCAGGTAATGTTTTATGGTTCCCATCTCTTATGGGAACCAAAATGGCATGCACTCCTTCATTCTTTCCATTTACAATCAATTGCGCGAAAACGGAGGCCATAGTAGAATGTAGAGCGTTGCCAATATACTCTTTGTTATCATTTTTTCCAGGGGTATGTATGATTAAACTATCTGTTTTTTTGTCGTAAGTTGCGGTAGTCTTTATACCTCTTACATTAGAGCCATGACCGGTTTCTGTCATAGCGAAACAACCTAGCAACTGCGCTTTCCCCGTTTGTAACAAATAGTCACCGTGGTGTTTTTTGGTTCCTAATTTCTGTATACTTCCGCCAAAAAGTCCAAATTGAACCCCAAATTTAATTGTAAGGCTTCCATCAGCATACATCATGTTTTCAAAAATAGTGGCATAACCTTCCATGTCGCCTGTTCCACCATACGCTTCTGAAAATGCCATGGCACCGTATCCTTTTTCGGCTAAGTGTACCACTTGCTCTAAAACGGTAGTTCTGAATTCCTCTTTATTTCTATGAACCTCCCATTTAAAAATGGGGTGTGCCAAAGCCGCTCTAAAATTGTCCACCACCATTGCGTTTTTACCTTTTAAGATTACATCAATTTCTGATGCATTGTAATAATCAGAGGAAATTTCTTGTTGTACGGATACGTCAAAAAGATGATTATAGTGGTTGGGCTGTATACCTAGATTAATTTCTATATCCTTCAGACTGTCATTGAAGGGACAACTATCATAATAATGACAAACTACGTTCTGACTGAACGTTGCCAACGGATAGGTCTCCCTTTCTATTAATTGTACTTTTGAACTGGAAATGGTTTGTTTCCAGTGCTTAAAAGTTTCGTCCTTTGGAGGTTGCGTAACGCGCAACCAAGAGTTCAAGGTGTTTTGTTCATCTGTCGTTAAACTGCCATCATTTCTAATCGCGTTTTCTACAACATTAATTTCTGATGCGGAGATTAGGTCATCTGACCAGATTACATAAAAGAAAGGAATGTATTGAAGGATTCCAGAGGTGTATAGGTTCTTTTTCATGGGATTAAATTACGAATTTCTACACTAAATCATTCTAAATAAAGCTAGTGTGACTTGAAAAAACTTCTTTTCGGTTTGCGTATCTTTGTTAGTGTATGAACGAGTACTTAGATCCCTCATCAGAGGGTTTTTCCGATGCGGAACTGGACATTGAAAAGGTCTTAAGACCGGTTAATTTTGACGATTTTGCAGGACAGGAACAGGTTTTGGAAAATCTGAAAATATTTGTGGCTGCTGCCAACCAGCGTGGTGAGGCCTTGGATCATACCTTGTTCCATGGCCCGCCCGGTTTAGGAAAGACCACTTTAGCCAATATCCTGGCCAATGAGTTAGGGGTGGGCATTAAAATTACCTCTGGGCCTGTTTTGGATAAACCTGGTGATTTGGCCGGACTCTTGACCAACTTAGATGAACGAGACGTGCTATTTATTGATGAAATACATCGGTTAAGTCCTATTGTTGAGGAGTATCTGTACTCCGCCATGGAAGATTACCGAATAGATATTATGATTGAAAGCGGCCCAAACGCTAGATCGGTCCAGATTAATTTGAGCCCCTTTACACTTATTGGCGCTACCACCCGCTCCGGATTGCTAACAGCGCCTATGCGTGCCCGTTTTGGTATTCAAAGTCGTTTGCAATATTACTCCACAGAATTATTATCTACGATTGTGGAGCGCAGCGCGGAGATACTTAAAGTGCCTATTACCCAAGATGCTGCCATAGAAATTGCCGGTCGGAGTAGGGGAACGCCAAGAATATGTAATTCCTTATTAAGACGTGTTCGAGATTTTGCCCAGATCAAAGGTAACGGAAGCATAGATATGGAAATATCCAAGTTTAGCTTAAAGGCCCTTAATGTGGATGCTCATGGGTTAGATGAAATGGACAATAAAATATTAATGACGATTATTGATAAGTTCAAAGGTGGCCCCGTAGGATTGACTACATTGGCAACTGCCGTATCCGAAAGTTCAGAAACTATAGAGGAGGTCTACGAGCCTTTTTTGATACAACAGGGGTTTATAATGAGAACACCGCGTGGACGTGAAGTTACAGAGTTGGCTTATAGGCACTTGGGAAGAATCAAAAATAATATTCAAGGCGGTCTATTTTAATGAAAAAACTCCCCTTAGTTTCCCGAATGCATGTGTTTAAGAATAGGAAACAGATTCTGAAAAACCCTATACCTTTTCACCATGATAATTTTAATCGATTAGGCGATATATTTGAGGTAGAAGTTGGTTTTAAAAAGCGGATTGTATTTACGCGTCACGCCAAATTCATTAAACAAGTACTTCAAACGGAACAAAAGAAGTACCAAAAATCATCCTTGCAAACAGTGGATGTGGCAAAGTACATTGGCAAAGGTTTGTTGACTTCTAACGGAGAGCATTGGCGAAAACACCGCCGCATGGTGCAGCCTGCTTTTCATAAGAAAAAATTACAGGGGCTTTTACATATTATGCATGCATCTATTAGAAGCGAACTATCCCGAATTCGCCCTAACGAATTCCAGGATGTGTATCCCTTGATGGGAGATTTGGCATTTCAGGTAGTGGCTACTTCCTTGTTCAGTAGGGATGATATTAAACAACAAATGTCCGATTTAAAGGATATTACCGAGGCGAACCAACGGATGTTGATCAAAGAAATGCGACAGCCTTATCTAAACTGGTGGTATACCCTTTCCGGTAAAATAAACCGGCATTTGGCCCTTTCCAAAAAAGCTAGGACCATTTTAAGCGGAATAATTGCGGAACGCGTCCGAGAAAATACGGATAAGGACGATTTGATGGATATGCTCTTAAGTGCCCGCTATGAAGATGGTGGTGCCATGACAGAAGAGCAATTGATAGACGAAGTGCTTATACTGTTTGCCGCAGGTCATGAAACTAGCGCAAATGCACTTGGGTTTACCCTGTATTTGCTCTCCAAAAATCCGGAGGTACAGGAAAAGGCTTATAAAGAAATTTCTGGTATAGACTGGGAAAAGGACTTGGAAATGCAAGATATTAGAAACCTCGGCTACGTAAAGCAATGTGTGGAAGAGGCCATGCGCTTATACCCTCCGGCATATTATATAGACCGGGAATCCATTATGGAGGACGAAATAGACGGGTATAAAATTCCAAAAAACACGATGTTATTATTGGCTATGTATGAATTGCATAGGGACGAACGTTTTTGGGAAACGCCAGAAGACTATGTTCCAGAACGATTTGACCCTAGTAATAAAAAGGATTTTTCGGACTACTATTTTCCTTTTGGTGCAGGTCCACGTATGTGTGTGGGCAATAATTTTGCCATGCAGGAAATGATACTTACCATAGCGGAAATCCTTCGTAATTACAAACTAGAACCAGATATTGAGGCAATACAAATAGATCCCCTCATTTCTTTAAAACCGGTAGCTGTTAATCTTCACTTTAAACTTCGATGAACGTGTCTAAGATATCGGAAATGATTAAGGCCGAGGCTAAGCGTCTTGGTTTTTTATCTTGTGGTATCTCTAAAGCGGATTTTCTAGAAGAAGATGCCCCACGATTGGAGCGTTGGTTAAACAAAAACATGCATGGTGAGATGGCGTATATGGAAAATCATTTCGACAAGCGTTTAGATCCCAGGCTTTTGGTAGAAGGTTCAAAATCGGTCATATCCCTATTGTTGAACTATTTTCCTCAGGAAAGGCAGATAGAGAACACGTATAAGATTTCTAAGTATGCTTACGGTCACGACTATCATCACGTCATAAAATCCAAATTACGAGAACTACAAGAATTCATATCCGATGAAATTGGCGAAGTAAACGGACGGGCATTTGTAGATTCTGCACCCGTTTTAGATAAAGCTTGGGCAGCCAAAAGTGGCTTGGGCTGGATAGGAAAACACAGTAACCTGCTGACACAGCAAGTCGGTTCTTTTTATTTCATTGCAGAATTAATAGTTGATTTGGACCTGGAATACGATACCCCGGTAACAGACCACTGTGGTACTTGTACCGCTTGTATAGATGCTTGCCCAACCGAGGCCATTGTAGCACCTTACGTGGTAGATGGTAGTAAATGCATATCCTATGTCACGATTGAGTTGAAGAACGAAATTCCAAATGAATTTCAAGGGCAGTTTGATGATTGGGCCTTTGGCTGTGATGTATGCCAAGATGTTTGTCCTTGGAATAAATTTTCTAAACCACATAGCGAACCCTTGTTTAATCCGCACCCGGAGTTGCTTTCCATGTCCAAAAAAGATTGGGAGGAAATTACCGAAGACGTGTTCAAGAAAGTGTTTCAGAAGTCTGCGGTGAAACGTACAAAATTCTCGGGTCTACAAAGAAATATCAACTTTTTGAAGTAGTAAGGAACTACGCTATCGATTTCGTAGACCGAAGTAACTCCTTTTTTTTAACGTTAGGATTAAACAAGTATTAAAAATACTATCTTGGAGTCCATTGTAAAGGGAGAAATATGAATTTATAACCAAGGGTTATTTTTATATTCTTACAATTACCTAACCAAACCAAAAGTAAAAGCATGAAAATAGGCAAACCAAGTTTAAGTTTCTGGCAGATATTCAACATGAATGTTGGGTTTTTGGGTATCCAGTATAGTTTTGGACTGCAGCAGACCGCAATCAATCCTATTTTTATATACCTAGGCGCTACAGAGGAAATGCTTCCGATTTTAAATATTGCCGGCCCAATTACGGGATTGATAGTGCAACCCATTATCGGTGCGATGTCAGATAAAACATGGTCACCTAAATGGGGTCGACGGAAACCTTATTTTTTAATCGGAGCTATCATAGGTAGTTTATGTTTATTCGCTTTTCCAACAAGTCCTGTCCTTTGGTTTGCTGTAGGCCTTTTATGGATTTTAGATGCTGGTAATAATATGGCTATGGAACCGTATAGGGCTTTTGTAGGAGACAAGCTACCCGAAAAACAACTTAGCCTTGGATTTCAAATGCAAAGCCTTTTTGTTGGTGCCGGAATTTTGTTGGCAAACGGGTCTATAGTGCTTTTTCAATATCTTTTGGGAGATGAGTCTATTGAAGTTGCCGGAACCATTCCACAATGGTTGTATTATTCATTTTACATAGGTGGTGTACTTTCTGTAGCTACGATTCTATGGTCAGTGTTAAAAACGCCGGAAATCCCGCCATCTGAAGAAGAACTTGCAGAAATCAATCATGATAAAGCGCAACCTATCGCAACAAGGATAGCAAAGCCATTTCTTGAAATTTCTAACGCCATAACAGAAATGCCTGCGTTTATGTGGAAAATAGGAGCCGTATATCTATTTCAGTGGTATGCGCTATTTATTTATTGGCAGTATATTACTCCTCTATTTATGAAAACAATGGATTATGGTGTTTCTGAAGCAGCATCGCAGTCCGCCCAAATGAGCCTGACCTATAACATTGTAACTATGGTAGTTGCATTGGCTTTGGTACCACTAACCTTAAAATATGGTGGTAAGAAGATTTACGCGCTAAGTCTAGTAGGTACAGGGTTAGCCTTGTTTACCATTCCTTTTATAAATAATTCGCTCCTAGTGCTTGTGCCAATGATTTTATTCGGTATTGGATGGGCGGCAATGATGGGAATTCCCTACACTATGGTTTCAAAAGTAGTTCCTCAGGATAGACGTGGTGTTTATATGGGTATTTTAAATATGATGATTGTAATTCCAATGGGTATAGAGACCTTGACCTTTGGTCCTATATATAAATATCTATTGGGAGGTGATGCGGTTAATGCCATACTTTTTGCTGGCGCTTTTTTTATAATCGCTGCTGTTTTGGCAATGCGGCTGAACGTTCCGAACAACAAGGTATAATTAACCTTATGCAATTGGAGTAAACTTCAATTCCTATTTTCTTTTAAATGAGGAAGGTCTTGCACTTTTCAGAAGAATAGTACCTAAATTTGTGTTTTAAAGTTACACTATGAGCAAACAAAAACAAAGAAGGGAAGCGTTGATATATCACGCAAAGCCTCAGCCTGGAAAAATAAAAATTGTACCTACTAAGCCGTATGCCACCCAACGAGATTTAGCTTTGGCATACTCACCTGGCGTTGCAGAACCTTGTTTGGAGATTGCAAAAAATGTTGAGAATGTTTATAAGTATACCGCTAAGGGGAATATTGTAGCGGTTATCTCCAATGGTACTGCTGTATTAGGTCTTGGAAATATTGGTCCGGAGGCATCAAAACCCGTTATGGAAGGAAAAAGTCTGCTTTTTAAGATTTTTGCCGATATCGATGGTATTGATATTGAATTGGATACTGAGAATGTAGATAAGTTTGTAGAAACTGTAAAAATGATTGCTCCTACTTTTGGAGGAATTAATCTAGAAGATATAAAGGCCCCTGAAGCTTTTGAGATAGAAAGACGATTAAAAGAGGAATTGGATATTCCCGTAATGCATGATGACCAACACGGTACCGCCATTATTTCTGCGGCTGCGTTATTGAATGCCTTGGAACTTACCAATAAAAAGATGGAGGAGGTACGTATTGTTATTAGTGGGGCAGGTGCCGCTGCTGTATTTTGTACCCGATTGTATAAAGCCTTTGGTGCGCGTTCGGAAAATATAGTAATGTTGGACAGTAAAGGTGTTATCCGTAGTGATCGTGAAAGTTTATCTAAGGAAAAATTAGAATTTGCCTCCGATAGAAAAATAGATACGTTGCTCGAGGCAATGGTAGATGCAGACGTTTTTGTGGGCCTATCCATTGCAGATATTGTCTCTCCGGAAATGTTGCTTTCAATGGCAGATAATCCTATAGTTTTTGCAATGGCCAATCCAGATCCAGAAATAAAATATGATTTGGCCATTGCAACAAGGAAGGATATCATCATGGCAACAGGGAGGTCTGATCATCCTAACCAGGTAAATAATGTGCTTGGTTTTCCTTTTATATTTAGAGGAGCCTTGGATGTACGTGCCAAATCTATAAATGAAGAAATGAAAATGGCAGCGGTGAAGGCGCTGGCAGAGTTGACCAAAGAACCTGTACCCGAGCAAGTGAATATTGCATACGGAGAAACAAGATTGACGTTTGGGAAGGAGTATATTATCCCTAAACCTTTTGATCAGCGACTCATAGCAAAAATACCTCCAGCAGTAGCTAAAGCAGCTATGGAAAGTGGCGTGGCAAAAGCTCCTATAGAGGACTGGGATAAATATGAAGAAGAGTTGTTGCAGCGTTCCGGGAACGACAACAAAGTAGTGCGTTTACTCCATAGTCGTGCAAAATCTAATGCGAAACGCATTGTATTTGCCGAGGCAGATCATTTGGATGTTTTGAAAGCAGCACAGATCGTTTATGAGGAGGGTATTGCAGAGCCTATACTTTTAGGTCGTAAGGATATTATTCTCGAATTGAAGAAAGAACTGGAGTTCGATGCCGATATTCCTATAGTAGACCCCTTAGATAAGGAATTTGATGAACGCCTTGCTAGATATGCTGCAAAGTTTTGGGAAAGTAGAAGGCGCAGCGGTACTACCCTTTATAGCGCAAAAATAAGAATGAAAGAGCGTAACTATTTTGGTGCTATGATGGTATTGGAAGGTGATGCAGATGGAATGATTTCAGGGTATTCAAGGGCATATCCAACGGTAGTAAAACCTATTTTGGAAGTCATTGGAAGGGCTGCAAATGTAAAAAAGGTATCTACGGTAAACATTATGATTACAGATCGGGGGCCCTTGTTTTTGGCGGATACTTCCATAAACATAGATCCTAATGCCGAAGAAATTGCAGAAATCGCCCAAATGACGGCAAATGTGGCAAGCACCTTTGGTTTTGAACCTGTAATGGCACTGTTGAGCTATGCCAATTTTGGTTCTTCATCACATCCCAATGCAAAGAAAGTGCGGGAGGCGGTTAAAATTCTGCATGAAAAAAATCCAAAGTTAGTGGTTGATGGTGAAATACAAACAGATTTTGCCCTAAACAAAGAATTGTTGGAAAGTAAATTTCCATTTTCTAAGCTTGCGGGTAGGAAGGTGAACACTTTGGTATTTCCTAATTTGGAATCCGCCAATATCACCTACAAACTTCTAAAAGAACTGAATAAATCGGACTCTATTGGTCCAATTATGGTAGGCTTAAGAAAGTCTGTGCATATTATGCAGTTGGGGGCTAGTGTAGATGAGATAGTGAATATGACCGCCGTTGCGGTTATCGATGCGCAGGAACGGGAAAAACGTAAAAAAGCAAAGTCTGCTAAATAGTTGATAACGGTTAGCGGGTAGGCGATAGTAACTAGTAAAAAGTGAGCCAGTCCAGTAAATTAGGATACTAAAAGAGTGAATTCAAATGCGAGTTTGACCTTACTCGGTCATGAATTTTGTAACCGCAAACTTAAATCAGACAATTGAATTTGTAACACATGATCCATCATCTTAAAGGAAAATTAGTCGAGAAAAATCCAACTCATGTCATTATCGAATGTGGTGGCGTTGGGTATTTTGTAAATATATCGCTGCATACATTTTCCAAAATTCCAGATGGAGAGCTGATTCACCTTTTTACCCATTTACAGGTAAAGGAGGATTCCCATGCCTTATTCGGCTTCGCCGAAAAATCCGAACGTGAAATTTTCCGACTATTGCTGTCGGTTTCTGGAATAGGTTCTAGTACCGCAAGAACCATGTTGTCTTCTTTGTCCCCGGCACAAATTAGAGATGCTATAGCTAATGGTGATGTTCTTGCCATTCAGTCCATAAAAGGAATCGGTGCCAAAACCGCACAAAGAGTGATTTTAGACCTCAGGGACAAGATTTTGAAAGTGTACGATATAGACGAACTTTCCACAACTTCAAACAATACAAATAAAGATGAAGCGTTATCTGCTTTAGAGGTTCTAGGATTTGCTAGACGACAGGCCGAAAAGGTAGTTGATAAGGTGATTTCCCAGGATACCTCGCTAAGCGTTGAGAACATTATAAAACTCGCGCTCAAAAATTTGTAACCAGTTTGAAATTAGGGGCAATCAATAATCTTAAAACATCTTTTAAGTATCTTTTTCTGGTCTTTTTAGTCTTCTGCAGTGTAGCAGTAGCAAAGGCACAGGAAACGGAGGGGCAAGAAGTAGATTCTGTGAAAACTGGATTTGACCTAGGGCGCATCGTTCTGGAAAATCCGGAAAGTATTGTTTCGAAATATCTGTATGATGAAAAGTTAGACAGGTATGTCTACAATGAACAGATTGGGGATTTCAACATTGGATATCCAATTATCCTTACACCAGAGCAGTATTACGACCTCATAAAAAAGGAAGGTATCAAATCCTACTTCAAGGAAAAATCAGATGCGTATTCCGGTAAAAAGGAGGGAAGCGAAGAAGCAAGACGAAATTTACTTCCCAACTTCTATGTAAACAACGATTTTTTTGAATCCGTATTTGGAGGGAATACCATAGAAGTGATACCACAAGGTTCCGTAGCAATGGACCTTGGCGTTATTTGGCAGAAGAACGATAATCCGGCACTTTCTCCTCGGAACAGGACCAACTTGTCTTTTGATTTTGATCAACGAATTAGTTTGAGTATGTTGGGGAAAATCGGTGAGCGCTTAGAGGTAAATGCTAACTACGACACCGAGGCTACATTTGATTTTCAGAACATTGTAAAGCTGGATTATACGCCCACCGAAGATGATATTCTCCAGAAAATTGAAGTAGGTAACGTAAACATGCCTTTGAACAGTTCGCTTATAAAAGGGGCACAAAGTCTGTTTGGTGTAAAGACACAGCTACAATTTGGGAAAACCACGGTCACCGCAGTTTTTTCGGAACAACGTTCCCAGAACAACACAGTTGTAGCACAAGGTGGTGGAACCTTGAACGAATTTAATATCACTGCGTTGGACTATGATGAGGACAAACACTTCTTTTTGTCTCATTATTTTAGAGATAATTATGACAGGGCCCTGGAAACCTATCCCTATATCCAAAGTCAGATTCAAATTACCCGTTTAGAGGTTTGGGTAACGAATAGGAGCCAACAAACTTTAAATGTTCGTAATGTAGTAGCCTTACAGGATTTAGGGGAGGTTTTTCCCGAGAAAACTAGGGTTGGTCAAAATGGAGCTGCAGCGGCAGGCTTTTTTAATAATCCTGCAGATGTTAGGCCCCGAAACAACGCCAATGATTATAATCCGGAATTAATTGGTACAGGTGGTGCATTAACAAGTAATGTTAGGGACATTGCAACGGTAGAGAATGCTTTTAATCCGGCGAGCTTTGCGGCAGGATATCGTCCAAACCAAGGATTTGATTATGCTATTTTAGAAAACGCTCGAAAATTGGAGCAAACACGAGATTATACATTCAACTCTCAATTAGGTTACGTTTCCTTAAATCAACGGTTAAGCAATGATGAGGTGCTTGCGGTAGCATTCCAATATACTTTTGGTGGTGAAGTTTTTCAAATAGGTGAATTTGCGAACGGAGGTTTGGATGCAACCACAGTTTCCCAAGGAGCCAATCCCGTTATAGAAAACAACACCTTAATTCTTAAATTATTAAAAAGTAACATTACCAACATCAGCGATCCGATTTGGGATTTGATGATGAAAAATATTTATGCTACAGGCGCCTTTCGTTTGAGTCAGGAAGATTTTAAGTTGAACATACTATATTCCGATCCAACACCTAGGAATTACATAACTCCAATAGACGAGGGTCCAGGTTCCGGATGGCCAGAAGGTTTGGAGGAACGCATCTTATTGGACGTGTTTAATTTGGATCGGTTAAATATTTATAACGATTTACAACCAGGTGGTGATGGATTCTTCGATTTTTATCCCGGTATTACGGTTGACACCCAGGGTGGCCGCATTATTTTTACAAAAGTTGAGCCATTTGGAGAGTATTTGTTCGAAACGTTGGAGAACGGAAATGCCGGACAGTATAATACGCCATCTGCCTATAACCCAAATCAAGACCAATACGTATTTAGGGATATGTATGAGCTCACCAAAGCGGCTGCATTACAAGACCCAGAGAAAAATAAGTTTATTCTAAAAGGTAGGTTTAAGGCAGAGGGTAGCAACGGTATTCCTATAGGGGCATTTAATGTACCTCGTGGATCGGTAACTGTAACCGCAGGTGGGCGTCAATTACAAGAAGGCATAGACTATACGGTAAACTATCAGGCGGGTACGGTTCAACTTCTAGACCCAAGTTTGGAGGCTTCTAATACGCCTATTAATATTTCCGTAGAAAACAATGCTGTTTTTGGACAACAGACACGTCGTTTTACCGGAATTAACGTAGAGCATCAAATCAATAAGAACTTTGTTTTGGGGGGTACTTTGTTAAATTTAAACGAGCGCCCACTTACACAAAAGTCAAATTTTGGAATAGAGCCAGTAAACAATACCATTTTTGGACTTAATTCAAATTTTTCTACAGAGGTCCCTTTTTTAACTCGAATGGTAAATAAATTACCGAATATTGATACGGATGTACCGTCAAATGTATCGGTACGTGCCGAGGTAGCTTGGTTAAAGCCTAATTCACCTAAAAATGCAGATTTTCAAGGCGAGACAACAACTTATTTGGATGACTTTGAAGGAGCTCAAACACTTTTGGATATACGTGGTTCCTTGGCATGGTCCTTGGCGAGTACACCTTTGGAATTTGCGCCTGGCGGCCAATTGTCCGGAAGTTCGCCGGAAGACGCAGCCAACTTAGAGAACGGTTTTGGAAGGGCAAAAATGGCATGGTACACAATCGATCCTATTTTTTATACGAACCAACGCCCCGCAGGAATAAGCGATAACGATATATCTACAAACCCTACCAGAAGGGTGTTTATAGACGAAGTATTTCCGCAGGTAGATATTGCCCAAGGGCAGACGACCGTCCAGGGTACTTTGGATATGGCGTATTACCCAAATGCTAAAGGCCCTTATAACAATAATCCTAGTTTTGATACTGCTGCTGCAGGGGAAAAGTGGGGCGGTATTATGCGCTCCTTGAGCAGTACTAATTTTGAGCAGACCAATGTAGAGTTCGTGCAGTTTTGGGTATTGGATCCTTACGTGGACGGACAGGCTAACAGCGCGGGTGAATTGGTGCTGAACCTAGGAAACATTTCCGAGGATATTTTACGGGATGGCAAAAAACAATATGAAAATGGCTTGCCCGGGGTAGACAGTAATGATTTTGTAGCACCGTCAGCTTGGGGAGAGGTTCCCGCGACACAGTCTTTGGTCTATGCATTTGATGCTAGTGAGCCCAACCGAGCCTTGCAGGATATTGGTCTTGACGGTCTTAATGACGAAGCCGAACAGGCTATTTATGACAGTAATCCCGGACCAGATCCCGTATTGGATAACTTTCAATATTATTTGAATCGAGATGGTAGTATTTTAGAACGATATTTGGATTTTAACAACCCTGATGGGAACTCTCCCGTGCAGGTAACCAATACCAATAGAGGTTCTACTACCTTACCGGATGTAGAGGATATTGATCGGGATTTAACAATGAATACGGTAAATAGTTACTACGAATACCGAATTGATATTAAGCCCAATACTACGATTAACGATAAATACGTGACCGACATTAAGGAAGGAACTACTCCCGAACTTCCTAACGGAGATCAACTGAATAGAAGATGGATACAGTATAAAATTCCGTTAAGTGATTTTACCGATGCTGTGGGTGGGATTACCGATTTTAGGTCTATTAGCTTTATGCGGATGTATATGACCGGTTTTACAGGTGCTACCGTATTGCGTTTTGCTACTTTGGATCTGGTGCGTGGTGATTGGCGTACCTATACCAAGACCCTCCAAGACAGCAATGTTGATGATAATCCAGCCGATGATGGTACGACTTTGGATGTAAATACCGTTAATATAGAAGAAAATAATAGTAGAATTCCTATCCCTTATGTGTTGCCACCAGGTGTAGCTAGGGAGCAGCTGAATAATAACAATACCATCATTCGTCAGAACGAGCAGTCGCTTTCGTTATTGGTAGAAGGTTTAGAACCTCAAGATTCAAGGGGTGTTTTTAAGAATTTGAATATTGATATCCGCCAGTACAAGAACCTTAAAATGTTTATGCATGCAGAAAAAGTGGTAGACAGTGACTATGCAGATAGTTCTTCGCCTTTGGTCGGTTTCTTGCGATTTGGAACAGATTTTTCACAAAACTTTTATCAGGTTGAACTGCCGTTGCAGTTTACTCCTTTTGGGGCAGCATCAGAAAGCGAAATTTGGCCAGAAGAAAATGAAATGAATATAAGCCTAGGCGATTTGAACAAAGTAAAATCGTTATGGATTCAAAGTGGAGATTTAAGCCAGGTACGTTTCTTTGAAGTGGAAAATGGAGAGGTCTTTCCAGTAAACGAATTTGATGCTAGAACACCAGGTAGATTACGTATCGGGATACGGGGAAACCCGTCTTTGGGTAGTATTCGAAGTATTATGGTAGGTATTAAGAACCAAGATAACTTACCGGCCAGAGGTGAGGTTTGGTTTAATGAACTACGGTTGGCAGGTCTGGATAATAATGGTGGTTGGGCAGCGGTAGCAGCGGTAGATGCCAATATTGCAGATTTTGCGAACATGACCGCAACGGGTAGCACCAGTACTTCCGGTTTTGGTACTATTGATCAAATGCCAAATGAGCGCGCACGGGAAGATGCCGTTTCCTACGACCTGGTTACCAATGTAAATGTTGGTCAGTTGTTGCCAAAAAAATGGGGCATACAACTACCGTTCAATTATGGTATTTCAGAACAAATTATTACGCCAGAATTTGATCCCGTTTACGATGATTTAAAATTAGACGACCTAATCGATGCCGCACCAGATCAGCAAGCGGCCGATGAAATAAGGGAGCAGGCAGAGGATTATACAAAAAGGACCAGCATCAACTTAATCGGCGTTCGAAAGGATAGGGGAGAAGAAGCGGACGCCAATTTTTACGATATAGAAAATTTTACGTTCAACTATTCTTATAACGAAACAGACCATAGGGATTTTGAGATTGCGAAATTGCGTGACCAGAACGTAAATACAGGTTTTGTATATGCACATAGTTTTGATCCGGTTGAAGTGGCACCTTTTGCTAAAAAGGATTCCCTTTTTAACGGGGCCTATTGGAAATGGTTAAAGGATTTAAATCTGAATCTTTTGCCGGCAAGTATTTCTTTGAATTCTAATATCAATAGGCAATTTAATGCGCAACGGTTTAGGGATGTACGAGAAGAGGGTGTAGATCGTCTGGAACTTCCGGAGCTGCAGCAGCGTAACTATTTGTTCAATTGGCAATATGCGTTGAACTATAATTTAACGAAGTCCCTAAGGTTGAACTTAACAGCCTCAAACAACAATATTGTGCGAAACTATTTTAACGAAAATGAGCCTGTAGATTCCAGGGATAGAATCGACCAAGCATTGGGCCTTTGGGACGGTTTTTTTGATATTGGCGAACCAAACAGGCACTCCCAAGAATTACAATTAAATTATGAGATACCTTTTGCCAAGATACCGGCCTTGGATTTCATAAATGCACAATATAGTTATACGGGTAATTTTGATTGGCAACGTGGGGGTGACGCCCTTAGAGAAGTCGTTGGTAGCGATATCAATACCATACAGAATGCAAATACCCACAACCTTACTGCATCCCTGACCATGCAAAAGTTCTATGATTTAATAGGACTTAAAAAGCGAGAAGGAAATTCTAAGGCAGCTACGACCAAAAAAAGTACGCTTGGGCTGGGAGCGGATGAAGCGGAAAAGGAAAAGAAAAAGACCGGTAAGCTCTTTAACACGGTTGTAGATGTAGTAACCATGGTAAAACGTTTAAATATCAATTATAACGAGAGTAATGGAACGGTTCTGCCCGGCTACACGCAATCCATTGGTTTTATAGGTACATCAAGGCCGTCTTTAGGTTTTGTTTTTGGCAGCCAAAGTGACATTCGTTTTGAAGCGGCCAGAAATGGTTGGTTGACGACCTTCCCCGAGTTTAACGAACAGTTTATAAGAAGAACAAATACGCAGCTGAATATTACCGCGACGGCACAGCCTACCAGAGATTTGACGATAGATTTAGTGGCCGATAGGCAGTTTTCGGAAAGTTATCAGGAAAATTTTAATGTTGATTTGTCCGCAGATGAGCCTTATAGGCTGCAATTGGGCAATAACTTTGGAAATTTCAGTATTTCTACGATGATGATTGGTACTGCATTTAGTAAAAGTGACGAATTTGATTCTAGCACTTTTGAGCAGTTTAAGGAAAATAGATTGACTATTGCTAATCGTTTGGTGGCAGATAGAGGTATCCCTGATGGTGCTTCTTCCGAAGACGGTGTATTTCCTGCAGGTTACGGAAAAACGCAGCAAGAGGTCCTTTTACCAGCATTTTTTGCGGCTTATTCTGGTCAAGATGCAGACCGCGTAAACTTGGACGCCTTTAGAGATATTCCAATTCCGAACTGGAATATCAAGTACACCGGGTTGATGAAGAGCAAGTTCTTTAAAAAGAAATTCAAGCGTTTTTCTTTGCAACATGGGTATCGTTCCTCCTATAGCATCAATTCATTTCAGACTAATTTAGAGAAGCAAAACGGATCTATTGATATAGAAACTGGTGATGTATTACCGGATAATATTATAAATAATGTGGTCATGGTGGATGGCTTCAACCCTCTTGTACGGGTGGATTTCGAGATGAAAAATTCAATAAGCGTACTCGCGGAGGTTCGCACCGACAGGGCTTTGTCTTTAAGCTTCGATAATAATCTAATGACGGAAATTAACGGAACGGACTATACTGTAGGGTTGGGTTACCGTATTAAAGATGTAAAATTAGTGACTAATATTGGCGGTAACAAAACGCGGTTAAAGGGAGACTTAAATTTGAAAGCAGATCTTACCTTGCGCGATAATATTACGATTATAAGAAATCTGGATATCGATAATAACCAGATTACTTCTGGTCAAAATCTATTATCCTTTAAGTTTACAGCGGATTATGCTTTAAGTAAGCAGTTAAATGCCTTGTTCTTCTATGATCATTCATTTTCCCAGTTTGCCGTCTCCACGGCCTTTCCGCAAACCACGATTAATGCTGGCTTTACGCTCCGCTACAACTTTGGGAACTAATGGCAGTAGGGCACCGTACCGCTTCTATTTTGTGTGAGGTGTGGTGGATTCCTTTAAATTGTCTCAAACTGGTTTTTTGACCTCCCGGTACAACGTTTGTTTAAATTGGTGGGTATCTGTCTTTAATTTTTTTGAAAACCTTTACAGAATCAGTTACATTTGTCTGATATCTAACTTGAAAAATAATGAATATACCGGCAGAATTAAAGTACACCAAAGACCACGAATGGATTAAAATCGAAGGCGATATAGCTACGGTAGGTATTACCGACTTTGCACAAGGCGAATTGGGTGATATTGTTTACGTAGAGGTCGATACCCTTGACGAAGTATTAGAGAAAGATGCGGTTTTTGGAACTGTTGAAGCAGTGAAAACGGTATCAGATTTGTTTTTGCCTTTGTCAGGAGAGATTATCGAGTTTAACGAAGGGCTGGAAGATGAGCCCGAGGTGGTGAATTCTGATCCCTACGGAAATGGATGGATGGTCAAGATTAAAATAAGCAATCCGGATGAGGCAAGTGAGTTGTTGAGTGATGCGGATTACAAAGCATTGATTGGTGCTTAAACCCTTTTTTTTTAGAATACTGTTTGTAAGTTGGTTAATGTTTATCACATTTTCCAGCTTATTTTCTTTTACAGGTAGTATGGGGTTGCCTAGATTCAATGTGCCTCATGTAGATAAAATGGTACACTTTACATTTTATTTTGTATTGGTAATAGTAGGGGTTAAGGCGATACAGGAATTTTTTACCTTAAAACCAACACTTCGAAAAGTACTGTTATGCGCTTTCTTTTTTGCAATCGCTTACGGGATACTAATAGAGTTCTTGCAATATTGGTTTACAGAGAACAGACATGGTGACATATTTGACGTTTTAGCCAATTCCATTGGTGCTCTGGCCGGGATGTTTACAGTTAAGAGCCTAGTTTCCAGGGATTGGGCTTTAAAATGAAAATTTTAATTGTATTTTTAGTAATTAATTAGTTAAATTAGCAAACACTAAATTGAATAGATATGGAACCGAAAAAGAATCCAAAGGCAGACTTAACAAAAAATAGTAGTCTCTATTTCGTATTAGGTTTGGCTGCGGTTATGCTACTTACGTATGTGGCATTTGAGTGGAAAACGTACGATAAGGTCAGCGAGTATGATACTTCTATGAACGTAGACGATTTGTTGGACGAAGAAGTTCCAATGACCGAACAGATTAAAACACCACCACCACCACCACCACCACAAGCTCCAGAAGTTATTGAGATTGTAGAGGATGAGGAAGAGGTAGAGGAGACCATCATAGAGTCTACGGAAACAAGTCAGGAGGAAGAGATTATTGAGGTCGAAGATGTTGTTGTAGAGGAGATGGAAGAAGACTTGGATGTACCTTTCTCTGTAATTGAGGATGTACCAGTGTTTCCTGGATGCGAGAATGAAAGCGATAAAAGAGCCTGTTTCAACAAAATGATTCAAAAACATATCGCCAAAAACTTCCGTTATCCTGAAATTGCCCAAGAGATGGGTGTGCAAGGTAGGGTAAATGTGATGTTCGTAATCCAAAAAGATGGGAGTATTGGTGGAGTAAGAATGAGAGGGCCGGATAAGAATTTGGAAAAGGAAGCAGCTAGGATTATAGACAAATTGCCTAAGATGACTCCAGGTAAGCAAAGAGGAAGAGCGGTACGTGTGCCATTCAGTATTCCAATTACCTTTAAACTACAATAGAGATACGTAAGTTTATATAACGAAAAATCCCGAGGATTTCCCTCGGGATTTTTTTGTGCTCATTTTTTTATGCCAAAATGTATTTGGATAGCCTTGTGTTTGTTATCTACATAAATTAGTATCTTATTCAGGAGTTCTTAAATAAATCAGAAATAGCGGTATTTGGTTGCAGGGATATTCCTTGGAGGTTATCTTTGTACCCCTATTTTAAAGAAGATGAAAACCGTTGTAGGTGAAGCAAAAAGCAACTCATTTGCGTTGATTTTTGCCGATTTTAAGGAAATTACCAAAGCAAGACTCGCGGTTAGTGTCGTCTTTTCTTCCATTGCTGGGTATTTTCTTGGAGCGGAGCAACTTAGTATATCTGCAATTTTCTTATTGGCATTTGGTGGATACTGTATGGTGGGCGCCAGTAATGCATACAATCAAGTGATTGAGCGTGATCTGGATGCCTTAATGAGCCGTACGGCAAATAGACCAATACCTGCCGGAAGAATGAAGGTTGGTACGGCAATGACTATAGCTGTAGCCTTAACGATAATGGGGGTAGTAAGCCTGTATTTTTTAAACGCTAAAACCGCCATGTTTGGCGCCATTTCCATTTTTCTATATACAAGTGTCTATACACCTTTAAAGACAAAAACTCCGCTAGCGGTATTTGTTGGAGCTTTCCCAGGTGCAATTCCGTTTATGTTGGGTTGGGTAGCTGCAACGAACGAGTTTGGTATTGAGCCGGGTACATTGTTCATGATTCAGTTCTTTTGGCAATTTCCACATTTTTGGGCCTTAGGTTGGATGCTGGACGAGGATTATAAAAAGGGAGGTTTTAAAATGCTTCCAACTGGAAAAAAAGATACTGGAACTGCCTTGCAAATTATTATGTATACGATTTGGATGATGGTCATATCCGTTATTCCTGTTTTTGGAATTACAGGTGAACTTCGATTATCTGTTCCTGCTGCAGTTTTAATATTCTTAATGGGGGGCGTAATGTTATTTATTGCATTGCGTCTATATACAAAGAGGGATAATGTTTCTGCGAGAAGGTTAATGCTGGCTAGTGTTAGCTATATTACTTTAATGCAGATTGTTTATGTAATTGATAAATTTATAGGGTAGGATGGATTTAACGCAAGGTACGTCGAAAGAGAAGAAAGACAGAGCGCAACAAATGATGCTGTGGTTTGGTATTGTTAGTCTGCTGATGGGATTTGCTGGTTGGACAAGTGCATACATAGTAAGTAGCGCACGTGAAGACTGGGCAAGTGACCTAAGTCTTCCAAATGCTTTTTATATAAGTACGGTACTGCTGGTCGTAAGTAGCGTAACGTATATCTTGGCTAAAATGGCCGTAAAAAAGGATAATCAAAAAGGCGGGACCACATGGTTGTTGGTAACACTTGGTTTAGGAATTACGTTTATCGTATTACAGTTTGTTGGGTTTTCTGAAATGGTCGCGCAGGGCTATTACTTTACCGGGCCAACAAGTAGTATAAAAATGTCCTATATGTTTTTGATTGCAATGGTACATATTGTACATGTAGTGGCAGGCATTGCTTCCCTGTTGGTCGTAATCTACAAACAGACAAAAGGCAATTACTCTTCACAAGAGTATTTGGGAATATCTCTAGGAGCTACGTTTTGGCATTTTTTAGACCTTTTATGGGTGTATTTGGTGTTGTTTATGACCTTTATGAGATAATATTTTTAAACAAAAATAGTTTTGAATACAATTCAGCTTTTAAATAGTTGAAAAAAATGTAAATTTGCTAAAGTTTTATTAAAACGATAAATCAATCTATGGATACTACGGTTACAACGGGAGAAGAAGAAAACGTTTGGGGTGGTGGCAATAGGCCTTTAGGGGCAAGCTACGGGAAATTAATGATGTGGTTTTTCTTAGTCTCAGATGCCCTTACTTTTTCTGGGTTTTTGGCTGCATATGGTTTCTCAAGGTTCAAGTTCATAGAGACATGGCCAATTGCAGATGAAGTGTTTACCCACTTCCCAGGACTTCACGGTGTGGAAGCACCAATGTATTATGTGGCCTTTATGACGTTTGTGCTAATCATGTCTTCTGTGACTATGGTATTGGCTGTGGACGCTGGTCATAAGATGAAAAAGAACGCAGTTATCTGGTATATGTTCGCAACCATTATTGGAGGAGCAATATTTGTTGGGTCTCAGGCATGGGAGTGGGCAACTTTTATTAAAGGAGATTTTGGTGCCTTGGAAACCAAAGGGGGAAGAATACTTCAATTTGTAGACGCAGATACGGGAAAAAGAGCTGCGCTTGCAGATTTTGCAACTGTTATACCGGATGAGCGGGTAGCGCATGAAAAAAAGAATGGAATTTGGTATTATGAGGAAAAAGCTCTCCCGTCCTATTCTTTAAATGAGGTTACGAAAGGATTTGAGGCGAATTCGAACATACTAATTAGGACAGAAGTGCTTAACGAGGAAGGGGAGAAGACCCTTTTGACAAGGCAGGAGTCATTGGAAAAAATTAAAAGTGCGACGCTGGTAGTTGAGGGCGCAAATTTGATGCGGAACGAGTATGGAAGTAGGCTGTTTGCCGATTTCTTCTTTTTTATTACAGGATTTCACGGGTTTCACGTGTTTTCAGGTGTAATGATTAATTTAATTATTTTCTTCAACGTAGTCATTGGTACCTATGAGCGAAGAGGTCATTATGAAATGGTTGAGAAAGTTGGACTATATTGGCACTTTGTAGATTTAGTTTGGGTATTTGTTTTCACCTTTTTCTACCTAGTGTAATTACTAGTCAAAATGTATAATTTACTTATAATATAAAATGGCACACGAACATAAACTAGAAATTTTTAGAGGGCTCTTGAAATTTAAATCGAATACCCAAAAAATATGGGGCGTTCTAATTTTCTTGACTATTATCACAATTGTTGAGGTAATCTTAGGAATTATTAAGCCTGCTGTCCTTACTGGAACCTATTTTCTGGGAATGAAGCTCTTAAATTGGATTTTTATTATTCTTACGTTGGTTAAAGCTTATTATATAGCATGGGACTTTATGCACCTTAGAGATGAAAAAAGTGCTCTTAGAAGAGCCATTGTTTGGACGCCTATATTCCTGGTTATCTACTTGGTTTTTATACTGCTCGTAGAAGCGGACTATATTTATAATATTTATAAGGACGGATTTATAACTTGGAATTTCTAAGATATAATTAACAGAATTAAAAGACGGTTTAAACACCGTCTTTTTTATTTTTGCAAGGTTCGGTTTTAGGTCGCATTGTGCAGGTTCTCCGAAAGTTTTAGGTTCAAGGAAATTGAATTTGAATAAGGCGGGGGTCATGAAATAGGTGTTCGGCTAAAAGGAATAGGATTAGTAGTTACTAAGCTATAAAGTGACAATCGATGAAAAAAACATTTGTACTTATCGTCCTTTTTATACTTCCCATAGTGGCTTACCTTTTTTTTGCTTCTGGAGTGAATAATTTTGGGAGACTGGCAGTGCTTACAGAAGGTATTCCAGAGCTTACTTTCTCCGATACCTCCATTAAGTTTGAGGATAAAATTACAGTACTCGGATTCTTGGGCAACGAGGTAGAAAGTAAGAAAGGCAATGCCTTTAATCTTAATCAGAAAATCTACAAACGTTTTCATGAATTTAACGACTTCCAATTTGTTATGGTGTTGCCATTTGGCAATGAGGAGAAGGTAACAGAGTTGAAGGCTGAACTTTCCAACCTTGCAGACGTGTCTAAATGGAAGTTTGCATTTACTGATACTGCGACGATTAAAGAACTGTTCAAGAATCTAAAAACAGATATCCAATTAAAGGAAGACCTAAGTTCTTCTTATGTTTTTATAATCGATAAGGATAGAAATTTAAGGGGTAGATCTGATGACGAAGATGTGGGTACAAAATTTGGTTTTGATACCAACTCCGTAGCTGATTTGAACAATAAGATGGAAGATGATGTAAAGATTATTTTAGCAGAATATAGGCTAGCCTTGAAAAAAAATAACGCAAACCGGTCAAAATAGTGAATAAGAAATATACATACGTTTGGGTTTCCTTGATCGTACTCGTATTTGGGATAATAGTGGTGCCTAGAATAGTGGATAGGCTTAAGTCCGGTACCGTTGTTGAAATGGATAGAATGAATACGGTGCCTCAAGAGAAAGGCTTAAGTTACGTGTTATTGAACGATGTCAAACGTAAAGTGCCCTCTTTCCAGTTTATCAATCAAGATAGTCTGCTTATTACCGATAAGGATTATATAGGAAAAGTGTATGTTGCTGAATTCTTTTTTACCTCATGCCCCAGTATTTGTCCGTTAATGACAGAAAACTTGGTAGAGCTCCAAGATCATTTTAAAGACCAACCAGATTTTGGAGTTGCTTCTTTTAGTATTACACCGGATTATGATACGCCCAAGGTTTTAAAAAAATATGCCGAAAAATACGGGATTACCGATATGGACTGGCATTTGTTAACAGGAAATAAAGAGGCGGTTTACGATTTGGCAAACAGAGGTTTCAACATATTTGCGGCCGAAATGCCCGATGCCCCAGGAGGCTTTGAGCATTCTGGACTGTTCGCGCTAGTCGATCGTCAGGGCTACATAAGATCTAGGTTGGATAAGTTTGGTAACCCTATAGTCTATTACCGGGGCGCCATCACCAGAGAAATGGGGGAGAACGATCATGGTGAAGTAGAGCAGATAAGTATTTTACAAGAGGATATTGAGAAATTATTACAGGAATAGCATGGAGATGACGACTGCAAAAGAAAAACGTTTTAATAGATTGATAGCGGTGGTGTCCGTGGTAATACCGGTAGTGGTAGCTTTGCTTTTTGGTGTGAAACTACCGAATGTGGAGCCTTTGTCATTTTTACCTCCTATTTATGCGAGTATTAACGGTTTAACTGCCGTGTTGTTAATTGTTGCGGTTTTAGCCATTAAGAAGGGCAATCAGCAATTGCATAAAAATATTATGACCTTTAATATAGCGTTGTCACTTTTGTTTCTGATCATGTATATAGCCTATCACATGACGTCGGATTCAACATCCTATGGAGGGGAAGGAGTGGTGCGTTATGTTTATTATTTTATACTGTTTACGCATATCATATTGTCCATTGCCATTGTTCCATTAGTACTTAGAACTTATGCTAAAGCATATTTAAAGGATTATGAGGGGCATAGAGCTTTAGCTAAATATACATTTCCTATTTGGCTTTATGTTGCCATTACAGGTGTAGTGGTCTATGTAATGATTTCACCGTATTATATCCATTAACCATGCGAAAAGGTTTTCTTGTAATCATATTTATTTCTTTGGTATTTGTGCCTGATACACTTGAGGCGCAATGCGCCATGTGCAGGGCGGTTCTGGAAAGCGAGGAATCCGGGAAAACAGCTGAGGGTATTAATAATGGAATCGTTTATCTCATGGCAATACCTTATATTCTTGTGGCGAGCCTTTTTTATTTTGTCTATCGCAAAATGAGGTCTTAACATAATTTTAAAGATTTAACACTTTTTTTTATTTGATTGTGTAACATTGTTATGGATTTGTAGTCTTATCCATAGTGTGGTATCAGTATTACACGCATCAATCAAAAACCAATCAACATGTTCGATTTAGAACGATGGCAAGAAATTTTCGATACTATTCGAAAAAATAAATTACGCACCTTTCTTACCGGTCTGTCCGTGGCATCGGGTATTTTCATCCTAGTTATTTTATTGGGTTTTGGTCAAGGCATGCAAAATGGTATTGCAAAGGAGTTTGAGGAAGATGCAGCAACCAGTGTATGGGTATGGCCGGGAGTAACTACAAAGGAGTATAAAGGACTTAATCCGGGAAGACGCATTCAACTCCGAAACGAAAACTATGATTTTGCCGCAAGACTCCTAGAAGAGGATATCGAGAATAAATCCCCACGGTATTTTGTGCGGAACGGTTCTGTGAATTATGGCAAGGAATCCCTTGCATACGGTGTTCAGGGTGTTTCTCACCAATTTCAGTTTATAGAAAACTCCTACATGTCAGAAGGGCGTTTCTTGAATCATAGCGATGAGATAGGGGTGACCAAAGTTGCAGTAATAGGAAACAAGATAAAACGAGACGTCTTTAAGGACACACTTAGTCCGGTGGGCCAGTTTTTGGATATTTCTGGAATACCCTTTAAAATTGTCGGTGTTTATGGTGATGTAGGCGGGGAACGCGAAGAAGAACGCATATACATACCCATTACAACTGCACAGCAGGTTTTCAATGGTGCGGACTACATAAATAATATTAGCTATACCCTGCCTACAGTAGAGAATTTTGATGAAGCAGTGGAACAATCTATAGAATTCAAAAATTCATTAAGAGCGTATCTCTTTCAAGCGCACACCGTTGCGCCCGATGATACCAGTGCCATACAGATATGGAACCCTATGGAAGAGGCAAAGCGATTCTACAGTCTAACTTTGGGCATAAAACTTTTCTTTTGGTTCGTAGGTATTTGTACCATTATAGCAGGGGTAGTTGGCGTGAGCAACATTATGTTGATTGTTGTGAAGGAACGCACAAGGGAAATAGGAATTCGAAAAGCCTTAGGGGCCAAGCCTTGGTCTATCATAGGCATGGTTTTGCACGAATCGGTTTTTATAACTGCCATCGCAGGTTTCACTGGGCTCATTTTTAGTATGGGCTTACTAGAGCTAATTGGTCCGCATGTGGAGATAGATTATGTGCTAAATCCTTCAGTAAATTTTAATGTAGCTCTGGCAACCGTATTCGTACTGATATTCGCTGGTGCGGTGGCTGGTTTTTTCCCTGCTTGGAGAGCAGCTAGAATTCATGTAATCGATGCCCTAAAAGATGAATAGTTTTTTTGGTAAGTCGCACCACTGCTTCCTGTTATACAGTTGTGGATATAATAAGAATAAAAGGTATCATAATGTTCAATAAAGACCGTTGGCAAGAAATAATAGAGGTGTTGTCCACAAATGTGTTCCGAACCTTGGCAACCGCTTTTGGTGTGGGCTGGGGTATATTTATCCTGATTATTCTTTTGGCAGCTGGTAAGGGTTTGGAAAACGGCATACGTGCAGATTTTGGGGATATAGCAACGAATACCATGTTCATGTGGTCCCGAAACACGACTAAGGCCTATAAGGGATTGCCCAAAGGAAGGCGGTTCAATTTTAAATTAGAAGATGTTACTGCCATTAACGATCGCGTACCAGGACTTCGGTTTATATCACCAAGGAACCAGTTAGGAGGTTTTGGTGGTGCCAACAATGTGATTAGAGGCCTTAATGCAGGTGCTTTTAATGTATATGGAGATTATCCCGAAATTATAAAGCAAGAGCCCATGACCATTACTTCCGGTAGGTTCGTGAACCAGAATGATATAGACAACAACCGTAAAGTTGCCGTAATCGGTGATGGTGTAAAGAACGAACTGTACGAAAAAGGCGAGGATATCATAGGTACCTACGTTAAAATTCAAGGGGTGAATTTTATGGTAGTTGGGAGTTATAAGAAGAAAAATAATAATGGGGACGGGGAGGAAGGTCAAAAAGAGATATTTGTTCCATTTACCGCATTTTCACAAGCCTTTAATAAAGGAAATGATGTTGGATGGATGGCGATTACCGCTAACGATAACAATTCCATTACCAGCTTAAAGGAGCAAATAGTAAATGTGGTAAAGGAGAATAGGACTATTCATCCGGAGGATCAACGAGCTGTAGGGTACTTTGACCTTTACGAGCAGTTTAATAGGGTGGAGTCCCTTTTTGGTGCATTGCGCTGGGTAGCTTATTTCGTTGGCATCTTGGTGTTGCTGTCCGGTATTATAGGCGTGAGTAATATCATGCTTATCGTCATTAAGGAACGCACTAAAGAGATAGGTATTAGAAGGGCATTAGGTGAAGCGCCATGGTCAATTAAAAAGCAGATATTAATGGAATCTATCTTTTTGACCATTATGTCTGGAATGGCAGGTATCATATTTGGGGCAGCTGTTATCTATGGAATTAATGCAATTTTGGATTCCGTAGGACCGGTGGATATGTTTGTGAACCCCAGTGTAAGTTTGGGAGTTGTGGTAGGCGCATTGGTGATTCTTATTCTATCTGGCTTGCTTGCAGGTTTTATACCTGCGCAGAGTGCAATAAAAGTACGTCCTATAGAAGCATTAAGAACGGAGTGATAACATCGATCATAAAATTAAAATCAACCTAACAAATGAAAAAGTCAGTAACCATTAGTATTTTATTAGTCATTGTGTTGGCCTTTGGCGGGTCTATGTACTATTTGTATCAAAAAAATGCGGAGGACCCTACGGTTTATGAAACCGATGTGCCGTCCAAACAAACCATCATTAAGAAAACCATGGCCACGGGAAGCATTTTGCCCTTGGAAGAGGTACTTATAAAACCAAATATCTCTGGTGTTATAGAGGAAGTGTTCGTAGAAGGAGGCGATTATGTGAAATCTGGAGATTTATTGGTTAAGATAAAAGTAGTACCTAATTTAAATGCGCTTATCGATGCCCGAAACGAAATTGATAACGCCAAGATTAATCTTGATGATCAAAAAAGAAACTATGATAGACAATTGACCATATTTAACAAAGGAGTTATCTCACAAGCCGATTTAGATCGGGCACAAGTAGCTTTTGATCAAGCCAAACAATCCTATAGAGCAGCCAATAAGCGTTTTGAAATCGTGAATACAGGTACTACCAAAGGATACGGCAATGCAGCCAATACCCAAATTAGGGCTACAGTAAGCGGTATGGTGCTGGAAGTCCCTGTTGAGGTAGGGAACCAGGTCATAGAAGCCAATAATTTTAATGAAGGTACTACCATAGCCGCAATTGCAGATGTGGAGAAGATGATTTTTGAAGGTAAAGTAGACGAATCCGAGGTAGGGAAAATAAAAGAGAACTTACCGTTACAAATTACCGTAGGAGCCTTGGAAAACGTTATTTTTGAGGCGGTTCTGGATTATATTGCTCCCAAAGGAAAGGAAGAAAACGGTGCCATACAATTTGAAATAAAGGGCACCCTGAAGAAACAGGATTCTATTTTTATACGAGCAGGACTAAGTGCCAATGCGTCCATAATTTTAGCCAAGGCCGATAGTGTATTGTCGGTAAAGGAGGCTTTGGTTCAGTTTGATGATAAAACAAAAAAACCGTTTGTTGAGGTCGCTACCGGAGAACAAAAATTTGAACGTAGGGATATTGAAATTGGAATTAGTGATGGTATACACGTAGAGATAAAGTCAGGTATTAGCGAAGGAGATAAAATTAAGGTATGGAACGAAGTAAAACCGGACCAGTTTGCCCAAAATTAAGCAGGTAAAAAAATAAACATTTTTTTTTGTAACATTTATAGAAGTTTTATGTCCTATTGATGGATGTAATATTTTAAAACTTCCAAACCACTAAGAGAACCAACATGATAGAAATTAAAGATCTTCACAAATCTTATAAAATGGGCAGTAATTCGTTACACGTCCTTAAAGGAATAAATTTCTCTGTAGAAGAAGGTGAGCTTGTTGCCATTATGGGGTCTTCCGGATCTGGAAAGTCAACACTGCTTAATATTTTGGGTATGTTGGACGAATTGGACGAAGGCTCTTATACCTTGGATAATGTGCCTATTAAGAATCTCAACGAAACCAAAGCCGCACAGTACCGTAATAAATTTCTAGGTTTTATATTTCAATCGTTCAATCTCATCAACTACAAGAGCGCTATTGAAAATGTTGCACTACCCCTATATTATCAAAAAGTTGGTAGAAAGGAACGACAAGAAAAAGCATTAAAATATTTGGAGCAAGTAGGACTCAAACAATGGGCCACACACCTGCCCAGCGAACTTTCTGGGGGTCAAAAACAGCGTGTAGCGATTGCTAGGGCTATGGCCGCAGAACCAAAAGTACTTTTGGCGGATGAACCAACTGGTGCATTGGATAGTACAACATCTTACGAGGTTATGGACTTAATTCAAAAAATAAACGATGCTGGCAATACCATTTTAGTGGTAACCCACGAGGAAGATATTGCCCAGATGTGCAAGCGCATCGTACATTTAAAGGATGGTGTAATCGTAGAAGATAAAAAAGTTGAACAAGTAAGGGCATCCCAATATGTTTAGTTTTGATACTTGGAAAGAAATATTAAAAACCATCCAGAAGAATAAGCTCCGTACTTTTCTGACCGGGTTTACGGTGGCATTGGGAATCTTTATCTATGTTACTTTATACGGCATGGGTAATGGGCTTAATAATACCTTTATGAAATTTTTTGGCGATGATGCCACAAATATTTTTAGGATATATCCGTCACAGACTACGCTTCCATATGGAGGGTACAAAGCCAAACGCCAAATTGAGTTTAGGAATAGTGATCTAGATGATATTGCAAAGGAATTTGCACCGCTAATGGAATATATCACCCCACAAATACAGCGCGGCGCATCAATAACATATAAGGATAAATCCGACAACTACACCACCCGTGGTATAGCTCCCGGAATGCAGTTTGCCGAGAAGACCATTATGATGAAGGGGCGATACATCAATACAAAAGATCTACGAGATCGAACCAAGTACGCTGTAATCGGCAGAATGGTTGAGAAAGATCTTTTTCAAGGGGTGGAATCTCTAGGGGAATATATAGATATTGGTGGAAGCGCTTTTAAGGTTATAGGTGTTTTTCAAGACGACGGTGGTGATAATGAGGAGCGTTATGTGTACCTGCCTTTTACTACACGCCAGCTCATTGAGGGAAACAATGACAAAGTAAATCAGATTACTTTGGCATTTAATGAAGCCATTGGTTACTCTGGGGCAATGAAATTTCAAAGAAACCTAAATGAATTTATTCGTAAAAAGAAAGTAATTAGTCCTGATGATCCTCGTGGAATATATATCGAAAACGTAGCCGACAATCTAAAACAGAATCAGCAATTTGCAAGTGTTTTAAAAATTATTATTTCCGGGATAGCCTTTGCTGTAATTATTTCCGGGATACTGGGGATAAGTAACATTATGGTTTTTGTGGTAAAGGAACGCACCAAAGAAATTGGCATTCGTAAGGCCATGGGGGCAACACCTAAAATTATTATCAGCACCATATTGTTGGAGTCGATCTTTATAACCGCGATTTTCGGATTTATCGGGATGGTACTTGGTATCGTTACGCTTAATTCCATCGGTGGAAAAGTATTGGAAGACGATTACTTCATTACCAACCCCTCTATTAATTCTGGGACCGCAATTTTTGTGACCATTTTATTGATTATAGCAGGTGCCTTGGCCGCTTATGTGCCGGCAAAGAGAGCTGCCAGAATAAAACCAATTGTAGCATTAAGAGACGAGTAATATGAGACAGTTATTTGATTCGGATACGTGGCGGGAAATTTTTCAATCTATTGGAAAAAATAGGTTACGGACGTTCCTTACCATGCTTGGTGTTTTTATTGGCATCTATATTTATATAGCGCTTTCCGGAGCTGCCAAAGGATTGGACAATGGATTTGAAAAGCAATTTGAGACCGTAGCCCGTAATAGTATGTTTATTTGGGCGCAAAGTACGAGTAAGCCCTATGCTGGTTTTAAAACCGGTCGTCAAATTCAATTGAAATTAAAGGATGCCGAAGAGCTAAAAAGACAGGTACCGGAAATAGAAACCTTGGCGCCTCGAAATGTAAGTGGTGTGTTTGGTTCTAGCCCGGGCGTAATTACGAGAGGGATAAAATCCGGCAATTATTCCGTTTTTGGCGATTTTCCCGAATTTACCAAGATTGCGACAAAAAAGATTTATGATGGTGGCCGTTTTATTAACGATGAGGATATTGAACAGGAACGAAAAGTCTGTGTTATTGGTGAAAGAACGCAAAAGGAACTTTTTGATGAAGATGAAAATCCCATAGGCGGTTATCTAGAAATAGAGGACGTGAGCTTTCAGGTGGTTGGGGTGCATAAATTTGCAGGAGGTGGTCCGTTCGACAACGATAGTGATATTTTTATTCCATTCACAACCTATAAAAAAATATACAACACCGGTGATAATGTTGCTTGGTTTACCATAGCTGCCTATGACGATGCCGATGTGGTAAAAGTAGAACAAGATATTAAGGCCAATCTAAGACGTATACATAAGGTAGATCCAAGCGACGAAAAAGCTATTGGCTCATTTAACCTAGGTGAGGTCTTTAAAAAGATTTTTGGATTCTCAAACGGACTTACCTTTTTATCCTTAATTGTTGGTATCGCAACCATTCTGGCTGGTGTTATCGGTATTGGAAATATTTTGTTGATTTCCGTTAAGGAACGTACTAAAGAGTTGGGGGTAAGACGCGCCTTAGGTGCAACTCCTGCAGAGGTGCGTAACCAAATTTTAATAGAGTCCCTCTTTTTGACCTTATTAGCAGGTATAATAGGCATCATTGTGGGTGCATTGACCTTAAAAGGCATCGATGCGTTTACGCAAGATGTAGATTTGCCATATACTAATCCTACCGTGCCCATACCTTACGTAATCGGATCATTGTTGCTTATGGTAATTTTAGGCGTACTCATTGGTCTAATACCGGCACAACGGGCAGTTAGTATAAAACCTATTGATGCCCTTCGGGAAGAATAATAAACTAAACCAATACATAATAAATACACGTAAGAAAATGAACAAAATTGTAAAATACATACTCATCGGAGTTTTGGTGCTAGGGGCGTTATGGGCAGCACTTTTTTTTATCAAAAGCAATAGTAAATCCGCTGTAACCTATGAAACACAGCAGCCTTTCAAGACCACAATTGAAAAGAAAACGGTGGCAACAGGTAAGGTAATACCCCAAGACGAAGTAGAGATAAAACCACAAATTTCTGGGATTATTGACAAAATATTGCTTGAAGAAGGCGCTAAAGTAAAAGCGGGTGATTTGATAGCCGTTATAAAGGTGGTGCCAAACGAGCAAACATTGTATCAGGCCCAAGGTCGGGTCCGTAATGCAGAATTGGCACTGAACAATTCCAAAATAGAATACGAACGCAACAAGACCTTGTATGACAAAGGCGTGGTTTCCAATCAAGACTTTATCAATCTAGAATTGGCCTTTGAACAAGCAAAGCAAGAGCTCAAAAATGCCAACGCAGACTATCAGATTATCCGAAAGGGGTCTATTGGTGGTTCTGCAGCAGCAAACACCAATATTCGTGCAACGGTATCTGGAACCATATTAGAGATACCGGTAAAGGAAGGAGACCAGGTTATACAGGCCAACAACTTTAATGATGGTACTTCCATTGCTACGATTGCGGATCTAACAAAGATGATTTTTGAAGGCAAGGTAGATGAAGGAGAAGTAGGAAAGCTTTCCGTAGGTACTCCTTTAAAAATTACATTAGGTGCTTTGGAAGGAACCGAATTGGATGCCAAACTAAAATTTATAGCCCCAAAAGGTATAGAAGAGGCTGGTGCGGTACAGTTTAAGATTGAGGGCGACGTGGAAGTTAGCGAGGATGTTTTTATTCGCGCTGGCTATAGCGCAAATGCGTCCATAGTTTTAGAGAAGAAAGAAGACGTTTTAGTGATTCCAGAAGCTTTACTACAATTTGACAAGACAACCAATAAACCCTATGTGGAGTTGGCCATAGGGGAGGAAGCCGACCAAAAATTTGAACGCAAGGATATAGAAATCGGTATCTCGGACGGGGTTAATGTAGAAATTCTATCCGGACTTACCGAAGAAGATAGAGTAAAACAGTGGAACAAGACCGAGCCTATCAAAAAAGGAGAAGAAGAAGGAGCCGAAGGTGAGGAAACAGAAGAGTAGACATCAATCAAAACAATAATCAAAACATCAAAAAATGAAATATTTTATAAGCACGGTATTGCTACTTTTTGCAATAACGGTGACAACTGCACAGGCTAAGAAATGGACCTTACAGGAGTGTGTGGAATATGCTGTGGAGAATAATTTAACGGTAGAGCAATTTGAGCTTGATCTAGAAAATGTAATGATAGATAAGTCCGATGCCATTGGGGATTTTTTACCTTCATTGAATGCAAATACTTCGTATTCTAGCAACACAGGATTCTCTATTAATCCTACAAACAACCTGCCAACAAATACAACGCAGAACAATGTTAGCGCTGGTATCACAACTGCTGTGACCCTATTTGATGGCCTACGTAACGTACATCGTTTAAACAGGGCAAAAATAAATGCGATTGCAAACCAATATCGATTAGACGACTTGAAAGACGATATAAGGCTGCAAGTTGCTGTAGCATATTTAAATATTCTATCTAACAAAGAGGCCTTAAATGTTGCGAAAGCACAATATAAGGCAACAGAGCAAGATTTAAGTAGATTAAAGGAACTAGTAGCTTCTGGTGTAGTGCCGCGTGGTGACCTTTTGGATATAGAGGCAACAGCGGCTACACAGCGGCAACAAATCGTTAATACCGAGGGTAATGTTCGAATTTCAAGAATTGGTTTGGCACAATTGTTACAGATTGGGGATTACGAAAATTTTGACGTGTCCGATGAGACTTTTAACGTTCCGGTAACTGATATTTTGAACAATTCGCCTAGTACTATTTTTGCAAAAGCCTTGGAGTTTAGAAATGACATAAAATTATCTGAAGCCAATATAGAATTGGCCGAAAAGGACTTGGCCATCAGTAAAGGTGCCTTGATGCCTACCATAGGTGCGTTTTTTAACTATAACACAAGATATTCTGATGTGGGCCAAATACCAGGACCACCTGTAACTGAAGGAGGGCCACCGGTATTCTTTACACCTAGCTTTACCGATCAGCTGTGGATATTTGACGGTATTTCCTATGGTGTTCAGTTGAATGTTCCGATTTTTAACGGTTTTAGCGTTAGAAATGGCATTGAACGTTCCGAAATTGCTGTGGAACAACGAAAGCTACAATTGGAGCAACAAAAGTTAGATTTAGAGAACGAAATAAACCAGGCATATGTAAATGCCAACGTGTCCTTTGAATCTTACGAAGCGGCAGAAAAAACAGTGGAAGCTAGGCGATTAGCCTATCAATATTCTAAAGAACGTTTTGATGTTGGTCTATTGAACGCCTTTGATTTTACACAGGCACAGGCCCGAGTTGACAACGCCGAGGCTGAAGTAGTGCGTACCAAATACGATTATATTTTTAGACTAAAAATTCTGGAATTCTATTTTGGAATACCAATGACCTTGGATTAGACTAACTCAATTACTAGTACAAAGCCTGTGAATTTAAAATTTACAGGCTTTTTCTTGTTATGGCTAATCTATACCTTTGGTATATGGGATTAATCTTGAATTTAGAAACTGCTACCACCAACTGTTCCGTAAGTGTAGCCAAGGACGGGAAAGTCATAACGCTTAAGGAAAACAATACGCCCAACTACTCCCATGCGGAACAGCTTCATATATTTATATTGGAATGTATTGAAGAAGCTAATGTATCCTTATCCGAATTAGATGCCATTGCCGTTAGTAAAGGCCCTGGATCCTATACGGGTCTTCGCATTGGTGTCTCTGCGGCTAAGGGTTTGTGCTTTTCCTTGGATGTGCCTTTAATTTCAGTTGCTACCTTGACCAGTCTTGCGAGTCAGGTTAAAGGTGCTTACGACTATATTATTCCTGTCCTAGACGCCAGGAGAATGGAGGTCTATTCTGCAGTTTTTGACGGTGATTTAACTCAAATCAGAAACACAGAAGCTGAAATAATTGATTTACACTCCTTTGATTCGTTTACTAAAAATAAAACCGTTCATATCTTGGGTAGCGGTGCCCAAAAAATAAAGGAAACCCTTTACGGCGGACCAATTTCGTACGATACCACATGTGTACCATCTTCAAAGGAAATGGCGCTATTGTCGCATCAAAAATACTTGAAAAAAGATTTTGAAGATGTGGCCTATTTTGAGCCCTACTACCTCAAAGATTTTATGCTACAGACCAAGAAAAAATAAAGCTCAAGGATATGGTGTTATCCGAGAGCTTTTATAGAATAAATGGTTTTTTTTATTATTTAACTTGATGCATAACACGTTGCGGAAACGGAATTTCTATTCCTTCGGCATCAAATCGATACTTTATTTCTTCTAGAACATGAAAATGAGCTGCCCAGAAAACATCGTTGTTCGCCCAAAATCGTAAGGTGAGGTTTACAGAGCTGTCTGCAAGCGCACCTACATATACTTCAGGTTTTGGATCTTTTAAAATAGTATCCTTTTCTGCGCAAATGGATAACATTATATCTTTTGCTTTTTTAATATTGGAGCCATATCCAATGCCCACATCTATCTTATCACGTCTGGTATCTTCCGCATTATAGTTTATAATGTTATTGTTGGATAACTGACCGTTAGGAATTATGGCAATTTGGTTTCCAAATGTTTTCACCTTTGTAGTAAAAATTGATATTTCTTTAACCGTACCATCTACACCTTGAGCCGTGATGAAATCGCCGACTTTAAATGGTTTAAATAGGAGAATAAGTACGCCTCCGGCAAAATTGGATAAAGAACCTTGTAACGCAAGGCCTATAGCTAAACCAGCAGCACCGATAATGGCCACTAACGAAGATGATTGCACGCCTAGTTGCGTAATAACGATGACAAAAAGTACAATCTTTAATCCTATGGAAATTAAGCTTTGAGTAAACGATTCTAGTGATGGATCGTAGTCCTTTGCTTTAAAGAATTTACGTACCATTCTATTAATAAAACGTATGAGATAGGTTCCCACCAATAGTAAGATAATTGCCATAATTAGGTTAGGCAAGGCATCCCAGAACCATGTGATAAAGTTATCTATATGTTCCTCGTAATTTGTAAGTTTTTCCATGAATAATTATGATAAAGTTAGCTTTTCTAATTTAGGAACGAAGGTAGTGAAACTGCAATAAAAGCAGACGCTTAGGTGTCATAAGGGTCAATACTTTTACTGTCTGTGTTAAATGTGATAGCCTATTTCGCTTAAAAATTTAAGTAGTGTTTTGGCCTTAACTTCGAGAGAATTGAATTTGGTGTAATTGCTAAATTAGTATCACCTTTTTATAATGTGCTTCATTTGATTTGGGTACTATGGACAATGAGACAAATTGGGTTTATAGTTATCACAGAAAGTAACCGAGGAGTTAGGGTAAAATAAGAATTGGGATGTTTATATTTAAAAAAATAGCGCCAAAATGGCGCTATTTTATCAAACTGTATTTCGCGTTATTTGACCTCAAAGGTAATTTTAACGTTCACTCTAAATTCATTCATTTTACCATCTTCAACAGAGGCACTTTGCTCATTGATATAAACAGAACGGATGTTCTTCACTGATTTTGATGCGTGCTCAACTGCCTTTTTTGTTGCGTCTTCCCAACTTTTGTCGGAATTTGCTAAAACTTCTATTACTTTTAAAACTGCCATAATTAGTGTTATTTAGTGTTTGCTCTAAAATACAAAAAAATACCTCAACGTTTTAGCTTTGAGCGCATTTATCCGTTTATAGCAACGACTTCGTTAACTTTATCGCCCATCATATTTTTAAGCATGGTCTCTATGCCATTTTTCAAGGTAAAAGTAGAGGAAGGACAGCCACTACAAGCGCCTTGCAAAACCACGTTCACTTTTTTGGTATCCGCTTCATAGGATTTGAAAAGTATATTTCCTCCATCGCTGGCTACGGCCGGTTTTACATATTCTTCCAAAATATCAATTATTTCCAGAGAGGTGTCATCCAAATCAACGGCTAGCACTGCGTCTTTGGTGTTTGGCGGTTCCACTGCATTAACGGCTTTTGCCTGATCGGCAACTATTTGCTTTCCGTCTGCAATAAAGTTTCGTATCAGCTCTCTTAGCTCAATGGTAATATCTTCCCATTCCGCTACTTCATATTTAGAAACAGATACATAGTTATCATCCAAGAACACTTGTTTTACAAAGGGGAATTGGAAGAGGGCCATGGCTAGTGGAGAATCCCTAGCTTCATCAATGTTTTTAAACTCAAAGGCCCCGGCTACAATTTTTTTGCTCGCTACAAATTTCATGGTAGCCGGATTTGGAGTCACCTCTGCATACACCGTAACAGGAATAGGTTTATCAGTATCTTCTTCGATTACAACTGGTTCGCCGGCATTTAAATATTCTACCAATTGTTGGGCAACTTCATCCTTAACATCTTCCCATTGTACAATACCATAGCGTTCCAAACCTATGAAGTTGCCAGAGATATAGACGGTTTTTACAAAAGGTAGATGAAATAATTGCTGTGCTAAAGGTGAGTTTTTGGCATCATCGATATTTTTGTATTCATAATTTTTACGATTGGCAAGAATATGGTTGGCCTCGAACTTTATAATGCTGGGGTTTTTGGTTCCCGAAACGGTTATGGAGTACTCTTTCATTTGTCGATTTTTTTTCAGATTTTTTCGTCCTTGTGTTTTTTGGAGTAATTTCTTCCTTAAAACAACTCAGTCGAAAAGAATTCTATTTGGCACAAAAATACAAAGGAAATCTAAGTTTAGTACCACATAATATTGTTATGGTTATGGCGTTATACATTATGTTCGGCTCATTTCGAAGCAAACCCCATATTTTCCAAGATGAGATATAAAATAATATTGATAGTTGCCTTTCTGGTTTTTAGCATAAAGTCTCAAGCTCAGGAAGGAATACCTGTGTATTTTGATTATCTCTCGGACAACTATTATTTGGTATTCCCTTCCATGGCTGGAATAGGGCAGGGAGGCAAGATACGCGCAACGGCAAGAAAGCAGTGGTTTGATGTTGATGATGCGCCCAGTTTACAAACAGTAAATGCTCATTTTAGATTGGGGGATAGTCCCAGCGGTGTGGGAGCTATAGTATTTAACGATGCCAATGGCTATCACTCCCAGACAGGAATGAAATTAACGTATGCACACCATTTACGAATGGGTGGTGATGATGTTAGGGTCTTAAATCAGCTGTCGTTTGGATTAAGTGGTACTATTTTGCAAAGTAGTTTGGATGAATCCGAGTTTAGATCGGTAATCCCTGATCCATCTGTGGCAGGAATAAAATTAAGTGCCTCTTATTACAATGTAGATTTGGGACTGTCCTATAACTTTCAAGAATTTTATACCCATGTTGCCATTATTAATGCGCTAGGTAGTCAAAGAAACGTTTACTATAGGGATAGGGCAGACGACCCCAATCAATTGGTTATCGACAATATTAGAAGGTATTTGGTCTCCGCAGGATATATTTTTGGCCGGAGTGAATGGCAGGTAGAACCTTCTATTCTCTTTCAGTTAACTGATTTTACCAAAGAAAAGACGATAGACATTAATGCAAAAGTGTATAAAGATGTTGATTTTGGCAGGGTTTGGGGCGGACTCTCCTACAGACGCAGTTTTGATGGTGCCCAATTTCAAACTGCAACCGATTTTGGCGAACAACGCTTACAGTTAATTACGCCAATCGTAGGAGCCAATATCAAAAACTTTATGGTGTCATACAATTATTCGTATCAAATGGGCGATATCCGTTTTTCTAATGGTGGTTTTCATCAAATTACCCTTGGGTACGACTTTGGACAGAAAGAACGTAAGTACGATTGCTACTGCCCGGCCGCACAATAAAAATAGCCCTTTTCAATTCGAAAAAGGCTTTGTGAATTAGTTTTTTTCTTACTCCCAGCGGTAATTTTTTACTTTAGCCTGTTTTTTAATGGCACTAAGCATTGCGTTTTCCAATTCCCCACTAGTATTGTTCTTTTTGTTTTGGGTAATATACGCTTCTCGCTTCTCATTTAATTCTTGTATTTCTTTTTGTATTTCTTTTCGTTCGGTTTTTTTAGATTCAATATAACTGGTTATTTCCTTTTTAGACTTTCCTTGCAGTATCTTGGGTAGTTGCTCTTTTTTAAGCGTGTTTACATCAAAATCCTTATCGTCATGGGCGTCTACCAAATCCCAGTTTTTGTTATTGTATAATCTAGAGCTCTTGCTAACGGCTCTTTTAACAGCCACAGTTGCTTCCAATTCCATAGCATTATTGTCCTGTAATGATTGCATTTTCATTTTGGAGTTTCCAAGCGCGCCATACGAGATGTAAGTTCCATTTAGTTTTGTGTTTAGTTTTATGATAATGTCGTCATATGGCGTTTTAATATGTACCACTTCTTGGTTGTGGTCAATAGCCATATATTCGCCACCGGTAAGTACCGCACCAGTTTTCCAATCACTTTGTACACCTTGCTGATAATTGCCACAATAGATAGTGTTTACAATAATATCTTTTTCCTTGGCATTACTTGCTGCGTCTTTATAATCCAATTTTCCTTGGGTAAAGGGCTCGTTACCTGCAATGAATATCATTTTTAGATTATCTGGATTTTTTCCCCATTCCAATTGTTTTAAGGATGTCTGAATTACTTCACCACAATACTCTTCACCTCCATTGGTGCGTAATGAAAAGAGTTTCTCCGATATTTCATCCAAGTCACTGCTAAAGTTGAGTACCTGTTGAATGTATCCCTCTCTGGCTGATAATCCGTCGTTGCCATATTGATAAATCGCAATCTGCAGCTCCGGTCTGTTATCGGTTCCACATTTTGCATGTGTAAATTCGTTCACGATATCCCAAAGTTGAGACTTTGCCTGGTTAATGAGACCGTCCATGCTGTTGCTGGTATCCAATAGTAGGGCTATTTTAACTGTATTGTTTTTTGGTTTTTCTATAAGCGGCGCTACCGAGTGTGCTATAGTAGGTTTTTCTGCACCTAGGTTTTTTGGTTTTAGATCACAACTGTACGCCATGGTCAGGGATAAACATATTAGACTTGCCGTGATTATTGTTTTGTGCTTTTTCATTCTATTTGCTTTAAGATTACGAGGGTAAATCTAAAATCAAACTAGTTCTTAAAATACCGAAATTGAGCCTAGTCTATGTTTGGATGCGTAAAGTAGCCTGTTGGGTTCGTAAAAGACGTTGTTTGTGCTTTTAATATGGAATTAGAGGTGTTTACGTATTTTTTTGTGCCGCGTAAATCCGCTATGTTTACAGTGCTAACAGAGTGCAAGGTTGGGTTATGTGATTCCAACTAACACAACCGGAAGCTTATTTTTACAAAGATGAAACAGTACTTATATCGTATAATAGTCATTTTCTTTTTAGGGAGCTTTTTGGGTTTTTCCCAGAATACTACCACAGGCGCACAATTTAAGCTTAAGGGAAGCGTACAGTTGAAAGATGACAGTTCTCCTATTTCTGGAGTTGTGGTAACAACATCTTCAGGAAGGCAAACCTTTACCGATGGCTTAGGAGAATTTGAGATAATTACTACGACAGGGGAGCTACTTACCATTGAAGATTTAGGTTTTGAAACCGTAAGGCTTCGAATTAGGAGTAAAGATGATATTTTGGTTCAGGTAGAGAATTATATCCCTAAACAAGAAAAAAAGTCCGTTGTTTCTACGTCAAGATCATCTATCACTAGGCATCAAGCCTATTTGGATTCTGCCACAACTTATAAAAAAACGGATATTGCTAAGAGTATCGATTTTGTAGCCCTATCTATTGCCCAGCTCGGTAAACTCGGAAACAAAAAGGAGCTGGCAAAGTCCTTGACCACATTAGGAGAGATATACCTTTTTCACAAGCAATACGATTTAGCCGTCGATAATTTTGAGGATGCCTTAGATGCAAACAAAACTATAGAAACATCCTTATTGTTGGGTAAAGCCTATGCCCTAACCAAACAATTTAGCGAGGTTGAAAAAGTAATGGAACCCCTTAAGGAGTTCAAGAATATGTTGCCTTATCAAAGGGTGACCATGTATGAACTGCTGGGAGATGCTAAAAAAGGAGGTAATGATATAGCAACGGCAGTCTTGTTCTATAACGAAGGATTGGTCGTGGCCACTAAAAACCAGATTGCGCCTAAAATGACAGACCTTACTTCAAAGATAGCTGATGCATACGCACAAGGCAATCAGCTTATAGAGGCAGAAGCATATTATGATAATTCCTTGCAATTGGCAAATAAAATGGCACCGCAACGGGCATTACAAGAAGAGGAAAAAGTTGCTGATTTTTACAATAAGAAGAGTCAGTTTACTGAGGAAATTGCCATGCGAAAAAATAGTTTGGCGACGTTAGAAAAATTAAATACAGCTCCAAAGAAACAGATTTTAAAAGAGGAATTGGGCGATACGATTACCACGCAACGGATCAACTATAAGATTGCCAATGCCTATATTTCACAGGACAAGTACAATGAAGCAATTCCGTTCCTTGAAAAGAGTATCGTAGAAGCTGGCTCTGAAGATGATTTGTTGGTACAGAAAGATGCTACTAGAAAATTATCGGAAGTTTATGAATATAGGGGAGATTTTAATTTGGCCTTAGAAACCTACCAAGACTATGTGGCACTGGTAGATACATTGTACGTGCGCAAGGAGCAGGAGATTTCCAGGGCAGCGCGCTTTAATAGGGAAATCTCATCTACCCAAAGTAGGATTACAGGTTTAGAGCAGGAACGGGAACTTTCCCAAAGTAAATACGATTTGGCCCTTACCCAAAAAGAATTGTCCGAGGAAAGTTATAAGAATCAAAGATGGGTAGTCTATTCATTAGTGTTTGGATTAGTACTCACCGCATTGGCTGCCTTCTTTTTTTATAGGAGCAATCAACAACAAAAGTTGGCCAATAATCTCTTAGCCTTAAAGTCTTTGCGTTCTCAAATGAATCCACATTTTATTTTCAATGCGCTTAACTCGGTAAACAATTTTATTGCAAAGAGTGATGAACGCAGTGCTAATAGATATTTAAGTGAGTTTTCAACCTTAATGCGTTCCGTACTGGAAAATTCAGAAGAGGACTTTATCCCGCTTTCAAAGGAGTTGAATTTATTGGAATTATACATGAAATTAGAACATTCCCGTTTTCCCGAGAAATTTGATTACCAAATAAACATAGATGAGGAGTTAGATGTTTCTAGTTTTCAGATCCCGCCCATGTTACTACAGCCTTATATAGAAAACGCAATTTGGCACGGGCTTCGATATAAAGAAGAAAAAGGGTTGTTGGAGGTCGATGTTCGGTCAAAGGAAGATAATGTTTTAGAAATATGTATTTCAGATAATGGTATCGGAAGAAAGCGGTCTGCGGAGCTTAAGACGCAACATCAGAAAAAGCAAAGGTCCAAGGGTATGGGGAATATAGAACAGCGTGTTGCCATATTAAATGATATGCATAAGAACAAAGTAGCCGTTACGATAGGCGATTTGCAGAAGGACGGTTCTGGAACAAAAGTAGTTTTCACCTTAAAAAAAGATAGATGAGTCTAAATGCGATACTCGTAGAAGATGAGGCCAATAGTAGGGAAATTTTACGAAACTACCTTGGTAAGTATTGTCCTCTGGTTAACTTGGTCGGGGAGGCTTCTTCGATTCAGGAAGGTTTGCAGCTAATCCATAATAATAACCTGGATTTGATTTTTTTGGATGTGGAAATGCCGTTTGGAAATGCCTTTGACCTTCTAGATCAAGTTCCGGACAGGAACTTTGAAACTGTGTTTGTTACTGCATACGATCACTATGCCAAGGATGCCGTTAATGAGCATGCCGCGTATTACCTAATGAAGCCTATAAATATAGATGAATTGATCAAGGCGGTGGACTATGTTGCTGAAGTGAAGCAAAAAGAGGTGAATTTGCAGGAAGGGGTCTTAAACGCCAAAGCAAAAGGAATAGAAGGGAAGTTAACTTTGCCACAACAAGATGGTTTTCAGGTGTTAAACGTAAAGGATATCTTGTATTGTAAGGCAGATGATAATTACACCGAAATCTTCTTGGAAAATAAAAAGATACTGGTTAGTAAAACCTTAAAGTATTTTGAGGATGCCCTTGCGGACTTCCCTTTTGCACGCATTCATAAATCGTACTTGGTGAACGTAAATGAAGTGGTGAAGTATCGAAAAGGGAAAGGTGGTAGTGTGGTGGTTTCCAATGGAAAGGAATTGTTGGTATCCGCATCTAAAAAGAAAGCCTTTCTGTCTTTTTATGATTGATGGTCTGTAATGCCCGTGAGAGAAGTAGAAATGTTCTGAATGAGATAAGATTTTGTGATATAAAAAGTTTGAAATATGATAAAAGCAGTACGGGGTAAATCGCCCATAATCGGTGAAGATTGTTTTATTGCAGAAAATGCAACCATAGTTGGAGAAGTAAGTATGGGAGATCAATGCAGTGTTTGGTTCAATGCGGTACTTAGGGGAGATGTGCACTATATAAAAATGGGTAACAAGGTGAACGTTCAAGATGGCGCTATAATCCATTGCACCTACAAAAAATCCGCTACTGTTATCGGTAATAATGTGTCCATAGGACATAATGCCATTGTACATGGATGCACCGTCAAGGATAATGTATTGGTGGGTATGGGTAGTATCATCATGGATGATTGTGTGGTAGAAAGCAATAGTATTATTGCTGCTGGTGCGGTCTTAACGAAGGGTACCCATGTCCCATCAGGAAGTATCTTTGCAGGTATGCCTGCCAAAAAGATAAAGGATATTAGTCCCGAATTAAGTTCTGGGGAAATAAACCGTATTGCGGAAGCATATATTATGTATTCCGGTTGGTTTAAGGAAGATGACGGTTTGAAGTAATTTGATTATAACAACAGCCTAGTGTTGTAACTTGTTAGATTTTCATCTATATCTGCACATCAATAATATATGCTTATTTTTGTCCGACAAAAATTAGAACACATGAATGCATATATATTTCCCGGTCAAGGAGCTCAATTTGTAGGAATGGGCAAAGATCTTTATGATAATTATCCAGTTGCGAAGAAATTATTCGATCAGGCCAATGATATTTTAGGATTCTCTATTACGGATATCATGTTCAACGGAACACCTGAAGGATTAAAGGAGACAAAAGTTACGCAGCCCGCGGTTTTTTTACATTCCGTAGTTCTGAGTAAAGTTATGGGAGCCTCTTTTGCCCCAGATATGGTGGCAGGACATTCCCTTGGAGAATTTTCGGCTTTGGTCGCCAATGGAGTTTTAAGCTTTGAAGATGGATTACGATTAGTTTCACAACGAGCTTTGGCCATGCAAAAGGCCTGCGAAGTTCAGCCAAGCACTATGGCTGCTGTTTTAGGTCTTGATGATGCCATTGTAGAGCAAGTATGTGTGGATACACCAGGTATCGTGGTTGCGGCAAACTATAATTGTCCTGGCCAGTTGGTAATTTCAGGAGAAATAGGTGCCATTGAAGCCGCGTGTGAAAAAATGAAAGAAGCAGGAGCTCGGAGAGCATTGGTTTTGCCCGTTGGTGGCGCTTTTCACTCCCCGTTGATGGAGCCTGCCCGAGAGGAATTGGCGGCTGCAATTAAAGCCACAACCTTCGGTGTTCCGACTTGTCCTATCTATCAGAATGTGACAACTACAGCGGTAACTGATGCCGATGAGATTAAAAACAACTTAATGTTACAGCTAACTGCACCAGTGAAGTGGACACAAAGCGTTCAAAACATAGTAGCTGACGGAGCCACTGTATTTACCGAAATAGGACCGGGAAAGGTCTTGCAGGGCTTAGTTAGAAAAATAGCACCCACAGCACAAACCCAATCTCCCATACTGGAATAGCACGATTCCCATAAAACTTGCACTTCAACCCAAATACTGCTTTTTAACCTGATATGTAATGGTTTAGGTGTTTTTTTTTAGTAATATTGATTTCCTGATTTTTGACGTAAACATACTGGGTTACTGCTGTTTCTAGTATGATTTATTCCAAAAAAAACATATGAAAAAGAATAGAATGTATACGCTGCCGATTTCATTTTTAAATACTCTTAAAAAACTATTATTTTTTGGAGTGTTTTTCATGTACTGTTTTAGTGGTTATGGGCAGGATCTTTCAATAGAAAACATTACGGAAGATGAAGATGTGGGTAATATGGTTTTCACAGTTACCCTTGATGGTGATGTACCAGGAGGTACTTCTGTAAATTATTCTTTTACTGATGTTTCTGCTACTGGCGGAGTTGATTATGACAATTCCTTAGGTCCTGCATTGTTTTTTTTCGGAGTTGATGGTGAAACTAGAACGATTACGGTTCCCATTACTGATGATTTTGTCGATGAGGTTAATGAGGACTTCACTGTTCAATTAGGCGCTCCCTCTAATGGTGTGGGGCTCTCGGGAGGCGGGGATGCCAGAGGTAGAATTCGAGACAATGATGCCGCAGGTATAAATATTTCGTCAATTAGTGGCAACACCACTGAAGCTGGTGGAACAGCCACGTTTTCAGTAACATTGGACAGTCAGCCAACAGCTAATGTGTTAATTGCCCTATCCAGTGGTGATGCGAGTGAAGGGACCGTGCCTGCCTTAGTAACAAAAACACCTGGTAATTGGAATGCTAACACTCAAGTAACTATAACCGGTGTGGATGACGATATAGTTGACGGGGATGTTATCTATACGATAGTTACCGGTAACGCAACTTCAGCCGACCCTAATTATAATGCATTTGGAGGTGGTTCAATTCCCAATTTGCTGGTAACTAATGAAGATGACGATGTGGCTGGAATCACTATTTCGCCAATAAGTGGTAACACGACAGAGGCCGGAGGAACGGCAACTTTTACCGTATCATTGGACAGTCAGCCAACAGCTAATGTATTTATTGCGTTATCCAGCAACGATGCGAGTGAAGGGACAGTGCCTGCTTCAGTAACAAAAACGCCTGGTAACTGGAATACCAATACTATCGTAACGGTAACCGGCGTGGATGATAATTTAGTTGACGGTGACGTTATCTATACCATAGTTACTGGCAATGTAACATCATTCGATGTCAATTATAATGCTTTGGTCGGTGGTTCAATTCCTAATTTACAAGTAACCAATGAAGACAATGATGCAGTGGGCATCAACATTTCGCCAATCAGTGGGAACACGAATGAAGCAGGGGGAACGGCTACGTTTACAGTGTCATTGGACAGTGAGCCAACGGCTAATGTAGTTATTGCGTTATCCAGCAACGATGCGAGTGAAGGGACAGTGCCTACTTCAGTAATAAAAACCCCGGGTAATTGGAATGCGAATACTACAGTAACGGTAACAGGTGTGGATGACAACATTGTTGACGGAGACGTAGGCTACACCATAGTGACCGGAAATATTACTTCTGCGGATGCAAACTATAACGCATTGAGCGGTGCTGCAGCAGCAAATGTAGCCGTCATTAATGAAGATGACGATGCAGTTGGCGTTAATATTTCGCCAATCAATGGAAACACGAACGAAGGTGGGGGAACTGCTACATTTACGGTATCATTGGACAGTCAGCCAACGGCTAATGTAATTATTGCACTTTCCAGCGATGATGTGAGTGAAGGGACAGTGCCTGTTTCTGTAATAAAAACACCTGGCAATTGGAATACCAATACCGCAGTAACGGTAACCGGCGTTGATGACAACATTGTGGACGGGAACGTAGGCTACACCATAAACACAGGAAATGTGACTTCAGGTGATGCAAACTATAACGCACTCAACGGTGCCGCTGTAGCTGATATTACAGTAACAAATATTGACAACGATATCGCTATTCTTACCATTGCCGATAAGGCAGAAAACGAGGATGTTACCTCTGGAGAGTTGGTGTTCGATGTAACCCTGGACATAGAGGTGGTTGGCGGATTTACAGTTGCCTATTCGTTTTCGAATGGAACTGCTACCGGAGGAGGTACCGACTTTACGGGTATACCCGGTGTGTTGACATTTGATGGGGATGCTGGTGAGGTACAGACTATAACCGCATCCATAGTAGACGACCAAATACTGGAGCAGACCGAAGATTTCACAGTACAATTAGCAGTTCCAACTAATCCAGCAGTTACATTAGCTAGCGGAGGTACTGCCACCGGTAGTATAAACGACGATGATAATTGTGCGCCCGCGCCCATTTTAGATACTAGTGTTTCCACATCATTTTGTGATGTAATCGATGTCAGTTTAAACGATTATACGAATACGCCAGCACCTGCTGGAACTGTGCTCACTTGGAGTACCCTTTCAAATCCATTGAATGAAAATGCCTATTTAGCTCCTGCTCAAGTAGCAGATCCACCTAACGATGGCTCTTATTTTGGGTTTTTCCTGAATAATAATGGAACACCTACTGATTTTTCCGATGATTGTGCCAGTGGTGTTATCGAAGTAGAGTTAATCCTTAATACGAGCCCTACAATAACTGGTTTTACGGATGGGGAGCGCTGTGGTCCGGGCACTGTGACGCTTACTGCTGAAGGTAGTGGCGCAGCTTCTTTGGTCTGGTATGCTGCTATAGATTCCGATACCCCGCTTTTTACCGGTGAAAACTTTATTACTCCTGTGATTTCCAGTACAACTACATATTACGTAGCGGCATTGGAAAATAATTGTACTTCCGACAGACAGGAAGTAACAGCTTTAGTTGGAGAAGCCAGTTCAACTGGAACTGCCACCAATGGTGCGGCTTGTAATGTTGCCACCAATGGTCCAACGCTTATCGATTTGGATGATAGATTAACCGGTGCTACCGTTGGTGTTTGGAGTGTAACAACAGACTTGTCTAATTCAATCACAATCAATAGTGATAATGAAATTGACTTCGATGGACGAATTTCTGGGGATTATGTATTTACGTTTACCACTACCGAATTTACTGCACCCTGTACGGTAGAAACAGTAGAGGTCACCATTTCTGTAAGTGATTGCAATACGGACGATGATTTGGACGGACTCGTAACAGGCCAAGAGGTAGCGTTGGGAACTGATCCAAATAATCCCGATACCGATGGTGATGGTATAGAAGATGGTGTTGAGGCTGGTACAGATTTTAACAATCCCTTAGATGAAGATAACGATGGTATCATAGATGCACTGGATTCCAATGTTTTGGACTCGGATGGTGATGGTGTTAACGATCAACAAGATCCCGCCAACGAAAATCCCTGTATTCCGGATAATTCAAGTGTGGATTGCCCCATTGATTTAGAGATTACAAAAACAGCAGATGTATTTGATGCAATTATTGACGATACTGTCACTTTTACGATTACAGTAAACAACCTAACGGATAAAATCGTTAACAGTGCAAAGGTGGGAGACTTGTTAGAAAATGGTTTCGAGTTTGTTTCTCAGTCCGCATCCATAGGAACTTATGACGAAATTACGGGGGAATGGGCTATTGAAAATCTTCCTGCCTTAGGAACAGCAACCTTGGATATTGTAGTGACGGTAATAGAAGGGGATAATTATACCAATACAGCACAACTATTGGAATCCACTCCTTTAGACGATAATCCGGACAATGATATTTCTGATCCAGTAATTATAGAGACAATGATTATAGAAGGGGTAGATTTGGTCGTAACCAAAAGTGCTGCTCCCGACATTGCCTTGGTAAACGATGAGGTTGTATATAAAATTACGGTTACCAACGAATCAACGAATAATGAAGTTACGCAAGGTGTTGTTTCTCAAATTGTCATTAACGATACATTTGACCCTAATTCTGCCAACTTTAATTTCATAGAATCAAGTACGACAATAGGAACTTTTGACGAAGTTTCCGGGGACTGGACAATACCGGAGTTAGCAAGGAACGAGACCGCTACTTTACTTATTACGGTTAAAGTTACACAAATAGGGGAAGTAGGAAATACGGCAAGTTTAGTAAGATCATCGCCGTGGGATGGTGATGCTACCAATAATTCAGAAACGGTACGTGTTGCCATAGTTGAAAAGACAGAAGCATCACCAGGATTTTTGTATAATCAATTCTCGCCTAACGGTAATGGACAGAATGAAATATTACGTATTAATTTAGAGGATGCACAAACGGGATTGGATGTTGACATACTTTATAGTATTGTTATTTTTGACCGCTATGGCAGTCAGGTATTTGAGGTTCAAAATGCTAATAGTGGTGATGTTTGGGACGGTACTTATGAAGGTAAAGAGGCACCAAAAGGCACCTATTTTTATGTGATGAAGTATCGGATTAATAATGGTGATGAGGTAACGGAGAAAGGTTGGATTCAATTGATCAGATAAAAGCGGTTATGCATAAAATATACAAAACATTGAAATATACTTTTATACCTTGTTTGCTTTTGTTCCTTTGTTTGGTTACGACTGCCGCATATGGGCAAAAGGAACCTCAGTATACACAATATATGTACAATATAGGTAGTTTTAATCCTGCTTATGTTGGAACCGTTGAAACTGCAGAACTTGCTGCATTGTATAGGGCACAGTGGATCGATATACCTGGGGCTCCAAGAACCATGCGTTTTGGGGCAAACCTTCCGTTCAGCAATGAGACCATGGGGTTGGGAATAAATATTGTAAATGATCAATTGGGACCTATGTCCCAAACCTATGCAGATCTCTCCTATTCATATCAAGTAAAGGTGACGGATAACACCAAACTATCTTTTGGTATGGACTTGGGCGGTTCTTTTCTAAATGTTGATTTTAGTAAAGGTACATTTGAAAATCCGGGAGAGCCCTTAAGTTTGGAACGCATAAATAACTTTTACCCAACTGTAGGTGCCGGTCTTTTCATGTATGGTGATGCATGGTATCTTGGTGCCTCAATTCCCAATTTCCTTACGGAAGGCGTATATAATGATGAGGTAGCTTCGGTGGTAGATGATAAGATTCAGTTTAACTTTATTGGAGGTTATGTATTTAATCTTTCCGATGGATTAAAATTTAAACCTGCGTTTTTGATCAATTCGTTATCCGGGGCCCCCCTTAATGTAAATGTTTCCGCTAATTTTTTAATATCCGATATGGTTACGGCCGGGGTGTCGTACAGGGTAGAAAATGCATTTAGTGGTTTGGCAGGATTTCAGATATCAAACAATACGTTCATAGGCTACTCTTATGACTATAACACAAATGCATTAGGAGAATTTAATCAGGGTTCCCATGAGGTGATACTTAAATTTTATTTGGGCAGAGGTGGTAAAAATTCAAATGCTAAGAACGATAAAAGTGGAAATTCAAAAGGAAAAGCAAAACAAATAGATTCTCCAAGATTCTTTTAATTTGCTACTGGCATATGAAATGAGCCTGCACATTACTATGATAGGCGATTCACAGCCGACCTTTAAAAAAATATCAAAAGATGAAATGGAACATATTCCTTACTTTTTTAATCATTGCGGCAAACCTCTGTTCTGGTCAAGAAAACAGGTCTAAAGCAGATAATTACTTTTATGGTTACGAGTACCAGAAAGCAATTGAAGCGTATACAAAGGAGCGTGCAAAGAAACCACTGACCGATACCCAACTTTTGAATTTGGCAGATGCCTATTTTAAAACGGGTGCCTATGAAAACGCATCTAAAATCTATTTAGATAGCAACAAGAAAGATACCATCATGTCCGTTCATAGGTTTAATAAAATGTTGCAAAGTCTTTCCAAAACTTCCGATAGGGAACGCGTGGTAACCTTTTTGAAAACCAGATCTGCGTCTTTGTCATCAGAATTGTTAGAAAATGCGACTTTTAACTATGAACTAATGGAGGGGGGAGAGGGCAACCTAGATTTCACATTGTTTAATATCGCGATTAACAGTCCACAAGCAGATACATCACCTGCATTCTACAAGGATCAACTGCTATTTAGTAGCGCTCGCCAACAAGAAGATAAAAACACTTACATACCTACTGGAGAATCTTATCTGGATATTTATGCAGCTTCTTTAGACGAAAACGGAATGGCGAATAATGCTACCGTTTTTTCTAAAATTCCCTTTTCTAAATTCCATAAGTCCACACCATTCTATTCGGAAAAGCTGAATAATATATTTTACATACTTTCCAATACAAACGAAGGGGAGATGGCTTTTGATGATAAGTGGAAAAATGCTTTGGCAATTGGTGTGTTGAATTCTAGTGGACAGTTTAGGTTTTTGTTGAAGGATTTAAGTACCTCTTTTTACTATCCCTTTTTTGATGCAGAATCTGATCGTTTGTACTTTGCAGCTAACTTTGATGATAGTTATGGGGGCACGGATATTTATTATGTAACCACCAATAACGGTCAGGTGATGTCGGCGCCAACAAATTTGGGCCCACGGATAAATTCTCCCGGAAATGAGATTTCTCCTTTTCTCTTCAATGGTGATCTTTATTTTTCTTCCGATGTTTTTTATGGCCTAGGTGGCATGGATGTGTATAAGTCCAAAATATTGGCCAATGGCGGTCATAGTATACCTGTGAATTTGGGAAAAGGTATCAATACGGATAAAGATGATTTTGGATTCATTATTAAGGAAAGCGGAACCGATACTTATAGTGGATATCTGGCCTCAAATAGAGAAGGTGGCAAAGGAGGAGACGATATCTATGGTTTTAGTATCAAAGGTATTCCAGGTCTAAAGACATTCGCATTAAGGGGAAAAACTTTCAATTCAACTTCCAGTTCTGAAATCGCGCAAGTTCAGATCACAGTCCAGAATGCAAAAGGAGCTGACATAAAAGAAACATATTCCAAGGCAGACGGTTCCTTTTCAATAGAAATTCCTTGGCAGGATGGTGTAACCATAACAGCTTCTAAAGAAAATTATTCTATGTTTTCTATCGGTTTAACGCCTGATGAAATGAAGGAAGTGCAGAAATCTCCTTTTGAAATTGGTTTTGTGTTGTTGGATGATCTTGTAGTGGAAGTGGAAGAACAGAAAGTATTGAAATTAAATAAATTTTATTTCGACAAGGGAAAAAGTGTTATCAATACGGCTATAGCGACCGAATTGGACAAAGTCGTGGAGACAGTACGTAAGTTTCCCGATATACGATTGGCTATAGCAAGCCATACGGATAGTAGGGGTGGCGCTTCGACAAACCTGAAGCTTTCTCAGGATAGGTCCAATGCAATACAGGCCTATTTACTAGGAGAAGGGGTTTCACAAGCTAATATTATAGAGGCAATGGGCTATGGGGAAGAAAAATTGACCAATAAGTGTGTTAACGGAGCCTATTGCTTGGAATTCTTACATAAGCAAAATGAACGCACCTTATTTAAGGTGATGCGTTAATAGCTAAAAAGAACTAGAATAGCACTACGTAAAAATAATACAGCGAAAAACAGGACAAGAATACAATACCTAAGTAGGTCAATAATCGTAAATATTTACTAGGTCTATGTTCTTCCGGAATATCTTCACTCGTTACATTTTTTAAGTTCATGTAGCCTATAATCGGAGCTACTACGAACGAAACAAAGGTGGCAAGAGCTACGAGATTTCCCATATTTGCACCAAATGCGGCAATAACTATAAAGTTGACCAGCGCCAATACGATAACTCCAATTGCAAAATTTAGTTTGTTGTTTACAGCGCCCCTTTTTGATTTAAGTAGGCCAATGATATCCAAGCTCACTCTGGTCACCGCATCATGAGCGGTCATGCAGGTACTAAACATGGTTGCAAATGCAGAAATGGCAATAAATAGATAGGCCCAAGCGCCAATGTGTGTTGTAAACAGCTGTACTACCTGATCTGCAAAATTAACGGCATTTCCGCTAAGAACGGTATTGGTGCCATAAAGCGTAAACCAACCAATGGTCATAAAAAAAAGAGCTAATACTGCTGTTAGTATATAGCCTATATTGAACTCTTGTAAAGACTCGCGCAACGAAGGTTTTTCTTGGCTTTTCCATTTCTCTATACTCCATAGGCTCACCCAACTAGAGGCCTCCACGGTCGTAGGCATCCAGCCCATAAGACCTATAAGAAATAGAATCCCTACTTCATTAAAAATAGGGGTAGGCTCAAAATTGGTTACGGGTGCTACCTGTCCTTGTAACACGACCAAAGCAGTGGTGACGATGAGTGCTAAAAACAGAATACTTATCACAAATTTCAAGCTTATCTCTAGGAATCTATATTTACCAATAATCAGTAGACCACTGATAAATATAAAAAGTCCCAAAGCAACCATGCTTATGGATATGTCACCAATCTTAAAAAGGTTAATGAACAACCCTGCAGTTACGGTGTATAATGCTGCAAGAATTGTAAAAGTGGTGAGTAGAGTTATTGCACCGTAAAACCATAGATAGCCTTTTCCTCTGTTTAAGTATCCTTCTATCAGTGTTTTGTTGGTTACACTGGTGTACCGCACTCCAAATTCGAAAAAGGGGTATTTGAGTACATTGGCCATTATAATAGGGATGACCATGAGCCATCCGTATTGAGCACCCGCTTTGGTAGATAGAACCAAATGTGATGTCCCTATGGCCATACTAGCAAAAAGAAGACCCGGTCCTAGGTTTTTTAGCAGCGTTTTGGTTTTTAACATGGTTTTTTAGTTATCGGTTTAAACATGAAAAAGCTAGCCTATAATCTCTTTATCTCCATAAAATCTGGGCTGTACTTTCAATGCCAAATCCAAGAACACTTTAACTCGTGCAAAATACTCGCGAAATTGAACACGTAGTCCAGACTCCAATGCAATGTCGGTTGCATTAAAACCAATTGCCTTTAGTCCCTTTTTTTCTGCGATATAGATAGCTCTTTCGTTATGAAATTTTTGAGATATAATCGTAACCTCTGTTAATCCAAAAACCTCTTTGGCACGTACCATAGAATCTAAGGTCCTGAAACCGGCATAGTCCAAAAAAATATGTTCCTCAGGAATTCCTTTGGCAACTAAATCCTTTTTCATGGTTGTTGGTTCGTTGTAGTAAATACTTCCATTGTCACCGCTAACGAGCACAAAATCTATTTTATCTGCAGTGTACAGGGTTACTGTCGCAGAAATTCTATTTTCATAATAGGGATTGGGCTGCCCTCCTATGATTTTTTTAGAGGTTCCTAGGATGAGCCCGACCTTATTTTTGGGTATCTGTGAAGTGCTGCTATAAGTTTTTCCCTCCGCAAACGAGTTAATGAGGTAATTGCAAATCAATAAGGCAAAAAGGGGAATCAAAAACAAAATAAACCCGATTCTCACTATTTTTTTTCGCATCTGTCAACCGTTCTAATTCTAAAGATAGCAAAATGGAATCGCACCAATGCTGACTACAATAATACTATTGTTTTGATTTTTTAGGAAACAATTTTCCTTTTAAAATTGATATAACGCTAAGCTTTTTGCTAAAACCTTGCAGTTCTTTTTGGAAAATGGGCAAATCACCTTAAAATCTATATTGATTTAAAATCTATTAGCCTATTATTCTTAAAGGCTGGCTAGTATGCATCACAGGAAAAGGCTTAAATTTGAGAGAGTTCGGTAATACTAAACCTTTCCAAATGAAAAATGTACCTCCTTATAAACCGGTAAATAAAATAAGAATTGTAACGGCCGCTTCTTTATTTGATGGTCACGATGCATCTATTAATATCATGCGGAGAATAATTCAGGCTACTGGTGTAGAGGTGATTCATCTGGGACATGACCGTAGCGTTGAGGAGGTCGTAAATACAGCAATTCAAGAAGATGTAAATGCCATATGTATTACTTCTTATCAGGGAGGACATAATGAGTATTTTAAATACATGTACGATTTGCTAAAGGAGCAGGGCAGCGAGCATATTAGAATTTTTGGCGGCGGCGGCGGCGTTATTCTTCCCCAGGAAATACAGGGGTTGATGGATTATGGTATCTGTCGGTTGTATTCCCCGGACGACGGAAGGGAAATGGGATTGCAAGGGATGATCAATGATTTGGTACGGCAGTCAGACTTTCCAGTTGGGGATAGTATCGATAATGAAGCGGATAGACTTCGAAAAAAAGATCACAAGGCCATTGCCAAATTGATTTCAGCAGCGGAGAATTTTCCCGATTTAGCTAAAAATGCATTGGACGCCGTGGAGGTATCGGCAAAGGATTCTAAAACCCCTGTATTAGGAATTACAGGGACGGGTGGCTCTGGTAAATCGTCACTGGTTGATGAATTGGTGCGACGGTTTCTCATGGATTTTCCGGAGAAAACCTTAGGAATTATCTCTGTTGACCCCTCAAAGCGAAAAACAGGCGGTGCCTTGTTAGGCGATCGCATACGGATGAACGCTATTAATAATTCTAGAGTCTATATGCGGAGTTTGGCAACACGGCAATCAAATCTTGCCTTGTCCAAACATGTTAACAAAGCTGTTGAAGTATTAAAGGCTGCACATTTTGACTTAATTATTTTGGAAACTTCGGGCATTGGCCAATCGGATACCGAAATTATTGAGCACAGTGATGTATCGCTGTACGTAATGACGCCCGAGTTTGGAGCGGCAACCCAGCTTGAGAAGATTGATATGCTGGACTTTGCCGACCTGGTGGCTATCAACAAATTTGATAAAAGAGGTGCCTTAGATGCTTTGCGCGATGTAAAAAAACAATACATGCGTAACCATAATCTTTGGGATGCCAAGCAAGAAGATATACCGGTGTTCGGAACCATTGCCTCCCAGTTCAACGATCCGGGAATGAATCGTTTGTATGGTGCTGTTCTAGAAGAGCTAGCAGAAAAAACAAAGGCACCATTAAACACTTCTTTTGATTTTGTAGCAGGTTCAAGTGAAAAAATTTATGTGATACCGCCGGCGCGGACGCGATATCTTTCTGAAATAGCGGAAAGCAATAGGGGTTATGACGCAACTGTTTTAGAACAATCCAAAACGGCCCAAAAACTATTTGGTATTTATAAGACCTTGGAATCCGTAAGTGGAGCTGTTGTGAAAATTGGAACACAAGGATTGGAATTAGGTGCCGACAGTAAGCGAACGCAAGAAACTAGGGACTTGTGTAAACTGTTGTTGGCGGAGTTCGATAGGGTAAAGCTAGACCTAGACCCCTATAATTGGAAGGTAATTCTTGAATGGCAAGATAAAGTTGCCAGCTATAAAAATCCGGTATATACCTTTAAAGTTCGTGATAAGGAATTAAAAATTGATACGCACACCACATCGCTTTCCCACTCGAAAATACCGAAAATAGCGTTACCAAAATATGAGGCTTGGGGTGATTTGTTACAATGGGTTTTACAAGAAAACGTACCAGGTGAATTTCCTTTTGCGGCAGGATTATATCCCTTTAAAAGGACGGCAGAGGACCCAACGCGCATGTTTGCGGGTGAAGGAGGTCCAGAACGGACCAACAGAAGGTTTCATTATGTAAGTATGGGGCTTCCTGCCAAACGATTATCTACCGCATTTGATAGCGTTACCCTATATGGGAACGATCCAGATTACAGACCTGATATTTATGGTAAAATAGGAAATGCAGGTGTAAGTGTTTGTTGTTTGGACGATGCAAAAAAACTCTATTCAGGTTTTAATTTGTCCGACCCAATGACTTCTGTGAGTATGACCATCAACGGACCAGCTCCTATGTTGCTTGCTTTTTTTATGAACGCTGCCATAGATCAACAGTGTGAATTTTATATCAGGGAAAACGGACTAGAAGATGAGGTGACTAAGAAAATAAACGCTATTTATGAAGGTAAACAGCGACCACAATACCATGGTGAACTACCCAAAGGAAACGATGGGTTAGGTTTATTCCTTTTAGGAGTTACAGGTGATGAGGTATTACCAAAAGAAGTATATCAAAAAATTAAAATGAAAACCATATCCGAAATCAGGGGTACGGTGCAAGCAGATATACTAAAGGAGGATCAAGCACAGAATACCTGCATTTTTTCTACGGAATTTGCACTAAGACTTATGGGTGATGTGCAAGAGTATTTTATTATGAATGCGGTACGTAATTTTTATTCGGTTTCTATTTCCGGCTATCACATTGCGGAAGCAGGAGCCAATCCTATTACCCAACTGGCCTTAACCTTGTCCAACGGATTTACATACGTAGAGTATTACCTTTCTAGAGGAATGGATATCAACGCTTTTGGACCAAACCTATCGTTCTTCTTTTCTAATGGAATAGATCCGGAATATGCCGTCATAGGTCGCGTAGCAAGAAAGATTTGGGCAAAGGCTATGAAACATAAATATGGAGCTAACGAGCGTGCGCAGATGTTGAAATACCATATTCAGACCTCCGGTAGAAGCTTGCATGCACAGGAAATAGACTTTAATGATATCCGTACGACATTACAGGCCTTATATGCTATTTATGACAACTGTAATTCCTTACATACAAATGCCTATGATGAAGCCATTACCACGCCAACCGAGGATTCGGTAAGAAGGGCCATGGCCATTCAATTGATTATCAATAAGGAATTAGGGCTTACCCAAAACGAAAACCCACTTCAAGGTTCTTTTATCATTGAAGAGTTAACGGATTTAGTAGAAGAAGCCGTTTTATTAGAGTTTGATAGGATAACTGAAAGAGGAGGAGTACTAGGTGCCATGGAAACGATGTACCAGCGAAATAAGATTCAAGAAGAGAGCTTGCATTATGAAACACTGAAACACAATGGAGACTTTCCGATTATAGGAGTAAATACATTTTTGAGTTCCAAAGGCTCTCCTACCATTCTCCCGGACGAGGTTATTAGGGCCACAACGGAGGAGAAAGAATATCAAATTAAAACATTGGAAAATTTGCACAATAGCGCGAACCAAGATGTTTTTTAGATAAGCTTAGAAAAACGGCGATGAACAACGAAAATATCTTTGAAACCCTTATGGAAGTAGGTAAACGTTGCTCTATAGGACAGATCACCAACGCGCTATTTGAGGTAGGTGGGCAGTATCGCCGAAATATGTAAGGACCTTAGGTTTCCAAAAGAATAAAAACAATAAAAAGGAGGATGTATAAAATTCGATTTACATATCCTCCTAATAAAAATTTAAACGAGTTTATAGTTTCGGCTCCCAACCTTTGGCATACTCCCTTTTCCAACTTTTCATGGCGTTATCGTTGTTGAGCACTTTTCCTGTTTTTTGGTCAACTTTTAAGGTTTCCCCGGCATCCTGTGCCATATTGCCCAAATGACATAGCATGGTGGAAATACTGGCATCGTTAATTTCGGCATGTAAAGAAGTATCACTGCGGATGGCATCAAAAAAGTTACCTACATGGTCTACATCTAAATTTCCTTCTCCACGGGTGTTGGTGGTAGCACTTTGGGCTTTTTCAAATTCCAACTTTACCGGATTTCCTTGTAAATCAAACTGTTTGTAAAAATTTCGGTCTAGTTGTATGATGCCGTTGCTGCCATAAATAGTTACGCCACGACCGGGTTGTTCTGGTAGTATTACGCCGCGGCTATGCCCGGTCCAGGTAATAAATTTATTGTCTTGATATTTGAACGTCACTTGCTGGTTGTCTACAAATTCCCAATCGTCGTCGTAGGTGTATTTTCCACCGAAGGAAGTTACACTTTGCGGTAAATCTACACCCAATGCCCAACGGCAGATATCTACCTCATGGGTTCCATTGTTGTGCATTTCTCCAGTGCCCCAAGTTTTGAACCAATGCCAGTTATAGGGGTGTATATTGTCTCGGTAATTCTCCCGTGGTGCCGGGCCTTGCCATAAATCCCAATCCAGTGTTTTTGGAACAGCAATTTCCTTGCCCTTACCAATAGAACCACGGTTATTGGAATAGTAGGCCTCTCCTTTATAGACTTCTCCAATCTCACCGGCCCTTATATCTTTTATGGCCTGTATCGAGGTTCTTGCTGACCGCTGTTGGTTTCCCATTTGAACCTTTTTGCCATATTTGTTCTGTGCGGCGACCAGTAGCTCATTTTCATGTGGATTATGACTGCAAGGTTTTTCTATATACACATGTTTACCAGCCTGCATGGCCATAATAGCCATTGGCGCATGCCAGTGTTCGGGTGTAGCTATGAAAACTGCATCTACATCTTTATCCTCCAATATTTTTCTAAAATCTTTTTCAACCTTAGGGACATAACCTATGGTCTTTTGGCACCAACTATTATGTTCTTCTATAATAACATCATCTACATCGCAGTTATACAGGATTTTTGCATTAATGTTGGCATGTATTGCCCTAACATGTGCTTTTGCCCTGCTACGTACACCAATTACAGCGCAATTAATGTGATCGTTGGCACCCACTATTCTTGTATTTCCCAGAGCGGTAAATGGCAGTCCTCCAATTGTTAAGGCCAACGAGCCCACTGTTGTCTTTTTAATGAAATCTCTTCTTTTGTTCGTCATGATCTAGTTGTTGGTTAGTGGCTTAATTTTAATGTTCTTAAAGCTTACATGGTCTCCGTGATCTTGCAGTAGGATTTGACCATTTTCCAATTCCCCAAAATTAGGCCAAGTAACATACTTACTGTTGGCCACCAGTTTTCTGTATTCATCGCTTTTGCGCACGTATTCTAGTACTTTGTCACCATTTAGGTAGTGCGCTACGGTGTCGTTTTTAGAACTGATGTGTGCCGTATTCCATTCTCCTATGGGTTTGATTGGTTTATTGACATCCGCTTGTATGAGGTCGTAGAGTGAAGCTACCGTTCTACTCCCTTCATGGTTTCCTAATTTGGCATCAGGATGTCTTTCATCGTCCAATAATTGGTATTCCAAACCAATGGAAGAGCCAGGGCCTTTGTTTAGTTCGGTGTCCACGTAATATTTAATTCCACTGTTGGCGCCTTCTGTCAGCTTAAAATCTACCATCAATTCAAAATCACTATATTTTTCTATGGTCACAATATCACCACCTGCAGCGGACTCTTCTCCACCCGATGATAATACCGTAAGTACACCATCTTGGATTTTCCAACCTTTATCTGGAAAACTTTCCGATTTAGCACCTCTCCAACCTTTGGTCGTTTTTCCGTCCCAAAGCATTTTCCAGCCTTGGTCAGCCTCATTTTTAGTTAGCTGATTAGTGTTATCTACCAACGGTAAAGGGCTTTTTTTGGCGTAATTTTCTAAGCTGTCGGTAAGGATGCGAATATTTTTCCAAATGATTTCGGTTCCTGGTTCTTGATCTTTTCCTATACTATGCACCTGTAGTCCAATGAACCCACTTTGCGTTTGGTCGTCTACCAAATGGGAGGCTGGGATTCCATTAATCCATGTCTTAAGTGTATCCCCTAAAGCTTCTATTCGATAGTGGTTCCAATCCTTTTGTTTGAATGCTTTTTTAGCAGCGGTATTTCCATCGGCTAAGGGATGTAGCCATCCTCTCCTGCCTTCGTCATAAATACCTGCACTCCAAGCTCTATCGGACGGATCTATTTCAATTTGATACCCATGTACCTGCCCATCTCTATAATAAGGATAGCTATTGCTACGTATTTGAATACCGGAGTTCATACTTGGGTCCACTTTATAATCTAGCTCCAAAATAAAGTCTCCATACATTTTATCGCTTGTAAGAAAAGAATTTGGGGTGTTGGATACTGTAGTGCCTACAATGGTACCTTCTCGTACCTCGTAGATAGCTTTGCCGCCTTTCTGTGTCCAGCCGTTTAAAGTTTCGTTATCAAAAAGGGCGACCCACGGGGTATCGTCTTTCTGCTGTTCCCCACAGGAATTAAAGATTATAAGAGCAATAAAAAGAAGAGTGATTTTGCCAAATGTTAAATTGATGAGGCAATTTGCTACATATTTCATTTGTAGTGGTTTATTTTTTGGTTTTTCTAAAGATATAAATTTTGAATGGTAATAAATATTGTGGTGTAATTGAAAATCCAGTATATTAAATTTTATACGACAGTATCCATGAAATCAATAATGAGTCGGTATATTTTCTTAAATATATTGATATATTTAATGTTTTGACCTAGGAATTATTAACAACGAAACCTTATCTTAGATTGCTAGTAACGGTTTAAATTTTAATCGATGAAAAATACTGCCAAGAACAATTTAAATTCCCCAATGCATGATGTAGACGATTGGGAGAACGACTTGTTGTCCAGATACCCCAATCCGCAAGAATCCAAGAAAACGAAAGAAGAGTTTCGCAACTATGTAGACTCGGATAGAGAGGCGGGAGTACGGGAGTTTTACCGTTTAAACCACCAATTTCAGACCTATGACTTTGTAGTAGAAAAGGAAAAGGATTTTTTGAAGTTCGATAGGCGCGAGATGTCCCTTTGGGACGCCGTAGACTTTTTAAATACCCTGGTAGACGATAGCGATCCGGATATTGAACTGGACCAGCTGCAACATCTACTGCAGACCTCTGAGGCTATTAGGGCAGACGGGCATCCAGATTGGTTTGTACTTACGGGATTCATTCATGATATGGGTAAAGTGCTGTGTCTTTTTGGAGAGCCGCAGTGGGCCGTTGTAGGGGATACATTCCCCGTGGGCTGTGCCTATTCCGATAAAATAGTATATCCAGAGTTTTTTAAGGATAATCCAGATTATAAAAACGCAACATTCCAAACCAAACTTGGCGTTTATGAAGAAAATTGTGGACTGGATAAGGTAAAGATGAGTTGGGGGCACGACGAGTATCTATACCAGATCGTAAAGGACCATTTACCAGACCAGGCACTGTACATGATCAGATATCATTCTTTTTATGCCCAACACAAGGAGGGTGCCTATGACCATTTGATGAACGCCAAGGACCATGAGTTGTTCGACTGGGTTCGAAAATTCAATCCCTATGATCTGTATTCCAAAGCACCCGTTCCACCAGATTCAAAAGCCTTACGGCCCTATTATGAGGATTTAGTGTCCAAATATTTGCCGGCAACCTTAAAGTTTTAAAGGGAGACCGCTCAAATGACAGCAACATATCTTGGTTTTTTCGGCTTTACCTTTTTCGTTATTTTGTATACCGTTTACAAACTGCGGAAAGATAATTTCAAAACAGCCAAGGGTTATTTTTTAGCGGGAAAAAGTCTAACGGGGCCTATCATTGCGGGTTCTATGATACTTACCAATATTTCTACTGAGCATCTCATTGGTATGAACGGTAGTTCCTATAAAAATGGCATTATTGTTATTGCTTGGGAGGTTACCTCCGCAATTGCTTTGGTCATCGCCGCTATATTTTTTCTACCGCGTTTTATTCGCATGGGACTCACAACCATTCCCGAGTTCTTGGAGAAACGGTTCGATGGCACTACGCGATCCATAGTCGCATTTTTATTGATGCTCTCTTTTGTGGTAACGCTTTTGCCCATTGTGCTTTATTCCGGAGCTATAAACATTGAAAGTGTTTTTGATTTCTCCACCCTATTCGATGTTTCCAGAACCAAGGCGATGGTCTATACTATTTTGGCCATTGGGGTAGTAGGGTCTTTGTATGCCATTTTTGGCGGACTTAAGGCAGTTGCCTATTCCGATACCCTTAACGGTATTGGGCTCATGCTGGGTGGCTTGCTAATACCTGCCATAGCACTGTACGAAATAGGTAGCGGTGATATGTTTACAGGGCTTTCAACGGTCTATAATTTTGCACCGGATAAGTTTGATATTATTGGTAAACCAGATTCGGTACTGCCATTTTCTGTTTTGTTTACGGGTCTAATGATTAATCAGATTTATTTTTGGGGGATGAACCAAGCCATTATCCAGCGCGCATTTGGCGCCAAAAACCTGGTAGAGGCGCAAAAAGGACTAATTTATACGGGTATTTTGAAGCTTTTTGTCCCCTTGATCATCGTACTCCCTGGGCTAATCGCCTATTACTATTTTCAGGATTCCTACTATGAAACACCGGATTTAATTTATCCCATGTTGGTCAAAAAAGTGTTGCCCACGTACATGTTCGGATTTTTCGCAGCCGTTATTTTGGGAGCGGTATTAAGTACATTCAATAGTGTATTGAATTCTGCCAGTACCGTTTTTTGCTATGATATCTATAAGAAGAGCTTTAATAAAAATGTATCCGATGCCAAATTGGTGAAATATGGAAAAATAGTTTCGGTCATCTTAGCGGTCATTTCAATTACTGTTGCCCCTTTGGTGGCCTATGCCCCGGACGGACTCTATTTTTTGCTTCAAGAGCTTAACGGTATTTTCTTCATCCCTATCTCATCGGTTATAATCGCAGGTATTTTTATAAAACGAATAAATGCAATCGGCGCTAAAGCTGGACTTTTCTTTGGTTTTACATTTTATATTTTGGCAACCTTTGTTATAAAGGTCGATATTCATTTTGTTCATTTGTGGGGCATAGAATTTGTTTTGAACTTCATCATTATGTTCGTTTTCTCTAAAGTTTATGCGGATAAGGCGGCACCCGTTGAGGTTCACTATCAAAGCGGGGAGAAAAGTTGGTCTCTCGTAAATATAATGGGGATTATTTTGGTCGTTGCTACGGTGCTTATATACGTTTTGCTTTCTTAAGCTTAGCGATATCGTTTTGACTATGCTATCGCTTACAAAGAGATCCCCCGTTTCCAAGGTATAAAATCATCTTGCCCTAAGATATCTGCTTTGGCAATGATTTCCCCACTGGCCACTTTAATAATATATTCCAAGAGCATTTCCCCCATTTCCGCAATGGTTTTATCTCCGGTGATTACACCTCCGGTATCCACATCAATAATATCGGGCATTCGTTCAGCAAGCTCATGGTTGGAGGATACTTTTATAACCGGGGCGATAGGATTTCCGGTAGGTGTTCCCAATCCGGTGGTAAAAATTACGACATTGGCGCCCGAACCTACCATGGCAGTTGTACTTTCCACGTCGTTACCGGGCGTGCATAAGAGGTTGAGTCCCGGCTGTGTAACATATTCTCCGTAGTCCAGAACAGCTGTAATAGGGGAGGTACCTCCTTTTTTTGCGGCACCAGCGGATTTCATGGCATCTGTTACTAGGCCGTCTTTGATATTGCCAGGAGACGGATTCATATCAAATCCCGAACCTGCTGCCTCGGCGGAAGCTTCATAAGCCTTCATAAGGCGCATAAAGCGTTCTGCATCGGCATCGGAAACACATCTGTTCACGAGCTCTTGTTCTACACCGCAAAGCTCCGGAAATTCTGAAAGAATGGGCGATCCGTCCAAAGCAGCTAAGACGTCGGAGGCATATCCTAAGGATGGGTTAGCGGATATGCCAGAGAAACCATCCGATCCGCCACATTCCAATCCCATTTTAAGCTTGGAGAGAGGTGCTGGTTGCCTAGGAATAGCGTTCGCTTTCTTAATCCCATCATAGGAGTGCCTTATGATCTGATTTAAAAGGTTGTCTACCGTGCCCATTTGCTGTTGCTCATAGATCAACAACGGTTTTTGCAGATTAGGATTTAAATGATGTAACGCATTTCTAAAAATATCGATCTGTAAGTTCTGGCAGCCTAAGCTCAATACCGTAGCTCCGGCAACGTTGGGGTTGTTTACATAGCCCGCAAGTAATCGCGCGAGACTTTCGGAATCTTGGCGTATGCCGCCACAACCTCCCTGATGGGTAATGAATTTTACTTGAATGTTTTCAAAAGTCGGTGAATTTTTATCCGTATCAATATCTATTGTGTCGCTTGTCTTACCATGGATCAATTGTCGTAATAAGAGGCGCTGCGAACTAATGTTTTTGATATTCAATTCTTTTTCAAAGACATCTTTTAGCACTTCGATATTTCTGTTCTCGCAAAATACCAAAGGGAAGAACAACCAAATATTCTGTGTCCCTACCTGTCCGTCCGGTCTGTGGTAGCCATTAAAGGTTCTGTTTTTCCATTGCGATAAATCCGGTGGGCTCCAGGTGGCAACTTGAGTTCTTTGTGTAACGCCTTGGGTTTGATGTTTTACATTTTCGGTCGTTAGCACTTCTCCTTTTTTGATTTTTGTAACGGTCTTGCCCACCAAAATACCGTACATGTAAATTTCGCTACCAACATCTAAAGCGTCTAGCGCTATTTTATGCTTTGCTTTGGTATCGGTTACGATTAAAACTTCTTCTTGTTCTAAAGTAGAAATCTCACCTCTGGATAAATCCACCAAGGCAATAGCTACGTTATCCTTTGGGTGTATTCGTATAAGCTTATAACACATGGTTTTTGGTCTTTTGTATGTTTTTTAAATGTATCCATCCCGTTTCTACGCCCACCCGTTCTATGAGCTGTATTGCTGTTGCTATGGTTTTTTCCAAACCGGGAACAAGGCTTAGGTTTTGTCCCCAAAAGTCGGTTTTTAACAAAGCGGCATGGGCAACTTTGCTGTAGTCTTTGGATTGCCAGATGTTGGAAAATTCCAATAGTACCGTTTCATCATCTTTTACGGGTAAGGTTTTCTCGCGCCATGTTCCACGATAAAAAACAAGAAGACATGCCAAGGAAAAAACCATGTGTAATGGCAACTCCTTTTTCAGTTTTGCGTATTCCAAAAGACTGGGAAGTACGCGTACTTTAAACTTGGAAATGGAATTAAGGGCAATGCTGGCCAATTGATGCTTTATAAACGGATTCTGGAATCGGTCAAATATATCGTGAGCAAATCCTTCCAATTCGTTTTTGTCCATGGCTATGATCGGTATAATTTCTTCAAAAACCAATGATCGGATAAAGGATCCTGTAAAAACATTGTCCATACTTTCCTTTACCGTTTGGTTGCCATAGAGTAGGTTTAACGGAACCATGGCCGTGTGGGCACCATTTAGAATACGTACTTTTCGGGTTCGGTAGGGCTGCATATCGCCCACAATGTTTACATCCAAGCTGGTTTTATGAAAGGGTAAATTTTCCTTTAGCTCGGCATCTCCTTCAATAACCCAAAGAAAAAAGGTCTCTGCCGAAACGATCAACTTATCTTCATAATCCAGTTGCGTAGTATAGGCATCCAGATCATCTTTAGGATATCCGGTTACAATACGATCTACCAAGCTATTATGAAAAGAGCAGGCATCGTTTAACCAGGTGGAAAAGTCCTTTCCCAAATGCCATAGCGAACAATATTCTAAAATAATTTCTTTTAAGGTGCTGGCGTTATAATTGATTAATTCACAAGGAATTACAGTTAGGCCTTTTTCCTTGTCCCCATTAAAATGTGTAAATCGTTTATACAGCAGCAGCGTTAATTTAGCGGGGAAAGAATTTGGAGGTTGCATTTGTAAGGTATCCTTAGGGTCAAAAGCAATACCTGCCTCGGTAGTATTGGAAATAACGAACTGTAGTTCGGGTTCCTTGGCCAGAGCAATGTATTTCTCAAATTCGATGTAGGGGTTTATCGCTTTTGTAATGTTTGTAATGATTTCTTTTTCTTCGACCGCTTGCCCATTTTTTATTCCCTTGCAAAATAAGGTGTAGAGGCCGTCTTGTGCCCTTAATTGGGGAGTCGTCCCATTCGGTATCGGCTGTACGACCGCAATGCCCCCGTTAAAATCCGATTGTTTGTTCAGTTCTTGGATCGCCTGTCCTATAAAGGCGCGTAGAAAGTTTCCCTCCCCAAACTGTACAATTTTTATGGTTGGTTTTTTACTAAGATTTAGGTGCTGTAAGTTTAGCTTCTTCATGTTTTTTGAAGGATGGATAAGATAAAAGGTTATTTGAATTTGCTATACACCGTTCAAGGTATAAAATTGAAATTAGAAATTCTTTTGGAAAAGCAATACTTCATCCAGAATATTGCACTACTTGGATAGGATAACGTTTATTATGTTAATGTGTAACCGATGAATAATATCCCTAATGTTTGCGAAATTCTCAGCTTAAAAGTTGAAAAACCAATAAAACCAGCTTAAATACTGTTAAGAAAAACCAAAATAAGATGGTGAATTTAACACTTTTAATAGAACGGCTATCGTATTTTAGTAAACCAACCAGAACATACGAAAATGATATTTTTTCCCAATACCCGATTACACAGTATAGCAATTCCATTGTTGGCTTCTTTGGTTAAGAAGCTAAGCAAGAAAGGTTTTCTTTTTTTTTTCGTAGGAATTATTTTTATACTGCCCGTTAATGCGCAAGAAACAGAAACAGAAACAGTATCGGGATCCTATACCCAGGTTTCCTTAGAGGAGGTGCTTTTGGATTTGGAGAGGCAAAGTAGCTATGACTTTTTTTTCTTAAAAGAATGGGTAGGCAAAGATACCATTACCGTTTCATTTGAGAACCAACCTATTTCTTTGGCGCTGGACCAAGTTTTGGAAGGCACTAGTTTGAACCATTACGTTCTTGAGGAAGAAAAACGAATTGTCTTGTTGGAAAATACTGTGGTTTATGACGAGTTGCCCCTTTATTTTTTTGGTAAGGATAGCACCGATGTTCGTATTGGAACGGTCGGGGCTGCCGGAAACCCTCCCCCACCAACTTTCTTTAATGAAGATGTCCGGCAAACAGAAAGAAACTATGGGGTATCCAAGGTAGGCAAGGCAGATGTTTCAAAACTTAAATCGGCCTATGTACTAAGTGGTAAAGCGTTCAATGCCCGAACTGGAGAGGTTTTAGAAGATTTGGCCATTCGAGTAAAAGGAACCAATCTGTTAAGTGTAACCGATGCCCAAGGTAATTTTAAATTGGAACTTCCAGCTGGTTATAATGTGTTAAGTATAAGGGCAATGGGAATTGCCTCTACCGAGCGGGAAGTAATCATGTATAGTGATGGCAGTTTAAATTTTCAACTGGAAGAGGGCTTGCAGCAATTGGACGAGGTCATTGTAGAGGCCGATGCCGCCAAAAATGTAGAGGATGCCATTACTGGTAGCGAGCAGATAGATTCCGAGGAATCCAAGAATATTCCTCTGGTCCTTGGAGAACGCGATATTTTGCAAGTGGCCAAGGCGCTTCCGGGCATATCATCTGCGGGAGAAGGCGCAACCGGCCTCAACGTAAGAGGAGGAAAAACAGACCAGAATCTGGTACTTTTAGACGATGCGGTCATTTATAATCCACAGCACTTTTTTGGAATTTTTCAGGCTTTGAACCCATTTACTACAAAAGGGGTGGATATTTACAAAGGGGCCGTGCCTGTGGAATTTGGAGGCCGGTTGTCCTCAGTTTTTGATATCCGCACGAAAAATGGAAACGTGGAGGAGATTTCCGGTGAAGGGTCCATAGGTCCTGTTACCGGAAACCTAGCTTTGGAGATTCCTTTGCAAAAAAATAAATCCTCATTGGTGGTGGGAGGTAGAGGAGCCTATGCAGATTGGATTTTGCGTTCCCTCGATGACGAGGCCCTAAACAATAGTCAAGCTTCTTTCTTTGATGGCATCCTTAAGTATCACAACAGAATAGACGATAACAATGAAGTAAAAGCTACAGCGTATTACAGTCGTGATGCATTTAGCATTACTTCGGACTCCTTATATAATTATGACAACCGACTCTTTTCGGTACGCTGGGACCACCGCTACAATGAGAAGACCAATGGTGCGCTGGTATTGGATAATAGCCGCTATGGGTTTGGAATCGATTTTGACGGAGAGGCCAATATAGATTTTGATTTGGACTATTCCATTGCGGAGACCGGAGTAAAGTATAAACTTAGGACCGTATTAAACGATAAACATACTTTAGACTATGGTGTTGCGGCAAAGCTGTATGCTGTAAATCCCGGTAGTATTGTGCCAACGGGAAGCGAATCCAATGTAAATCCAGTTTTTATAGATGATGAGCAGGCCTTGGAGGGGGCGCTCTTTATTGGGGACGAAATTAATGTAGGAGAAAAACTGTTGTTGAATTTGGGACTCAGGTACGCCTTTTTTGCGGCCCTAGGCTCTGGTACCCAACGTACGTATCAAGATGGATTACCACGAAACGAGTCTACCGTTTTAGATACAATTAGCTATGGCGGCGGCGATGTGATAAAAACCTATGGCGGTCCCGAGGCAAGAGTGTCGGCGCGCTATTTGCTCAAACCGGATCTTTCCATTAAGGCAAGTTTCAATAATTCTTACCAATTTCTGCACACCTTATCCAATAACACCACGGTGTCTCCTATAGATACTTGGAAGCTTTCAGATCTTAATATAGAACCTCAACAAGGGTATCAGGCTTCTTTGGGTATCTATAAGAACTTCAAGGAAAATGAATATGAGTTGAGCTTAGAGGGGTATTATAAAAGAATGGATAACGTGCTGGATTTTAAAACAGGAGCCAACTTGTTTCTTAATGAAAATGTTGAGACCGAAGTTTTACAAGGAGATGGCAAGGCGTATGGGGTAGAATTGCTATTAAAAAAGAACAGGGGTAATCTTAATGGTTGGTTGAGCTATACCTATTCCAGAAGCCTATATCGTTTTGATAGTGAGTTCAGCGAGGAGCGCATCAATAACGGAGATTTTTTCGCTTCCAACTTTGATAAGCCTCATGATGTAAGCCTTATTACGAATTACAAGTTCAGTAAGCGGTACAGTCTATCGGCAAATTTTGTATATCAAACAGGTAGGCCGGTAACCTATCCCATTGGTACGTTTCGATTTAATAATGCCGATTTTGTCGCCTTTAGTAACCGAAACGAGTTTAGGATTCCCGATTTCTACAGGTTGGATTTAGGGTTCAATATAGAAGGTAATCATAAAAAGAACAAGCTTGCCCATAGTTTTATCACCATTTCGGTCTACAATGTATTGGGAAGAAATAATCCCTATTCGGTCTTTTTTGTGACCGAAAACGGAGAGGTAAAGGCCTTGCAGAGCTCTATTTTTGCCATTCCTATTCCGTCGATTACCTATAATTTTAAGTTTTGAAAATTGCAAAAAAGAAAAAGAAGAAATATAGTTTTATGGACTTTTGCTTGTAGTATTCTCTGCGGGGCAACGAGCTGTATAGATGAATTTGAGGCAGAAAATTTAACAGATGTTTTGGCGGGAGCACTGGTTATTGATGCCAGAATCTCCGATGAGTACACGCAACATGCCGTTTTTCTATCGCGTACCTTTTCGTTAGAAGATTCAGAGCCGCTACCTGAAGCAGGGGCGCAGGTGTATATTTCAGATGAATTGGGCAACCGTATTAACTTTTCGGAAACTGCTCCGGGTATATACAATACCAATGGTGCAATTACTTTGGCCCAAGGCACAGAATATACGTTGGAGGTTACCACGGTAGATGGAGTCAGGTACATCTCGGATAAGGCCGTGTTACCGAACAAAGTGGAGATTAAGGGGCTACGAGCGGAAAAAAGAATAAATGGTTTTGAAACCGAGGGTATTGCAATTTTAGTTGATAATGCGGATACGTTTAACTCCCCTAATTACTACCGGTATGAATATGAGGAGACTTACAAGATTGTAGCCCCTTATGTAAATCCTTTTGATTGGGACGAAATTGACTACGATATTAATGACGGTGATGGTTGGGAGGTTACAGTTGCCGCCCGTGATGAACGGGTAGATGTTTGTTTTGGAAACAACAGGTCAAGAAATATTATTCTAGCGTCAACGGCAGTACTTAACGCCAATATCTTGGAGGACTTTGAGGTAAGGTTTGTAGGACGCGATAACCCTGCGATTTCGCATCGCTACAGTATTTTGGTAAAACAGTACCACCATGATATCAATGCAAACTCATTTTTCAACTTACTTGAAGATTTCTCAAGTATTGAGAATGTTTTTAGTAACGTACAGACCGGAAGCTTTGAAGGGAATATAACCGTACAAAACTCTGATGCCGCAATGGTTTTTGGGTATTTTGAATTGAGTTCGTACAGCGAAAAAAGACTATTTTTTAATTATGAGGACTATTATCCTAACGAAGCATTCCCACCTTACTTTACCAATTGCGCTACAGGAGCACCTGCATTATACCCAGAAGGTTTCCATATTACACCGGCCGCTGATGGTAACGGATTTGTGATCGATGGTGCCGACGGATCCCCTTTGATCGATGGTATCTTAGCCGGTCTTTATGCCTATCATGCCGATAACGAGGACTATGAAGATTACATAAGCAGGGAGGGAGGCATCGGTGGTGCTGCTCCATTTTTGGTGAAGCCCCTCGGCTGTGTGGATTGTACCGTATTCGGAAGTAACGTTGTACCAGAATTTTGGATAGAAGAATGAAAAAAATAATCCTTTCAATAGCGCTTTTGTTCTCGGCTATCTCTTGTATAGAGGAGGTAGATTTGGCTATTGGCTCCGTTGAACAAACTAGGGATATCGTAATTATAGAAGGTACGCTAACAAATGAGTTTAAGAACCACCGCATCACCGTCACCAGAATGGATACGATAACCGACCTTGAGGTAGACACGTTAATAAATCCGTTCCTGCCAACATTCGATATTGAACGGGATTTAGTACGATACGAAGAGGGTGCAACTATAGTGGTAACGGATAACCAAGGAAATGCATTTGCTTTCGAGGAGTCGAGTCCTGGAAATTACGAATCCGTAATTCCGTTTAGTGCCGAACAGGATGTCGCCTACGAACTAAACGTCATAACCACGGACAATAGGAGTTTTTCTTCTGTTCCCACGCAGATAGAAGGAACATCGGCAATAGTGGAATTATATGCTGAAAAAATAGTGAACGATATTGGCGAGGAAGGTATTGGGATTTTTGTAGATAATACGGCTCAGAGTGGTGATGTAAGAAACTTAAGATATACGTATGATGAAACCTATAAGATAATTGCTCCCTTTTGGGATGAACTTGCTTTTAAATTAAGCAATTACGACCCCTGTGCGCTTCCTGTAGTAACCTATGATCTAGAAATAGTACCACGGGAAACAGAGCAACGGGTTTGTTATGGAAGTAAAAGTTCCAATACCATTATACAGGCGCAGCAAACAAATCCGGAGAGTACGGGCTTAAACCGCTTTATGGTGCGGTTTATTGACCGAAGTGATTTCATTCTATCCCATCGATACAGTATCGAGGTTACCGAAATGGTAACGAGTCAAGAGTCCTTTGGTTTCTATGATTTATTGAATAATTTTAGTGAGACAGGGAATATTTTTACACAGATCCAGCCTGGTTTTTTAGAGGGTAATATGGTTGCTGATGACGGTAGCCAAGGAACCGTTTTGGGTTTCTTTGACGTAGTGTCGCAATCTAAAAAGCGTTTATTTTTCAATTATACAGATTTTTATCCGAACGAAGAATTACCCGATTATCCTTTTCCATGTTTTGAACAGTCCTCTCCCGAATCGCATCCGTCACGTTGTGACCCTATGGCCGGAGGGAGCACTTGTCCCTTGTCTATTATAGAAGGTGTAAACTTAGACTTGTATACCTATGTAAGAAACAATGATGGTTTGGCAGTAGGTGCTTGTCCTGGGCCTTATGTGTATGTCTTTAAACTTTGCGGTGATTGCACTGCCCTAGGAAGTAATATCGTACCTGAATTTTGGACGGAAGAATGAGAAAAATAGTCTTTTCCATAGCGCTTTTGTTCTCGGCCATCTCTTGTATAGAAGAGGTGGATTTAACCATTGGGTCACCTAACAGGACTTTGGATATCCTGATAATAGAGGGCACCCTTACAGATGAGTTCAAAAATCAGCGAATAAATATAAGTCGAATGGATACCCTGATCGACTTGGCTATAGATTCTCTTTTTAGTCCGTTTACACCGATTCGGGACATCAACCGGGATTTGGTGAGGTATGAAGAAAATGCCACGGTATCGGTTCTGGATGCATCTGGAAATGCCTTTATTTTTAAGGAATCAAGTCCCGGGATTTACGACTCATCAGAACCCTTTGCTGCAAGTTTAGGTAATGAGTACATATTGAAGGTGACCACGGCAGACGATAGAGGGTTTTCGTCAACGGCAATGGTCTTGGAGGGCACTTCAAAAATCAGTGACCTTTATGCCAATCAAACGGTAAACGAATCAGGAGAAGAGGGTATCGGGATTTTCGTGAGTAGCGAGCCTGATGCAGGAAGTGTAAGTAACGTTCGTTTTTCCTATGACGAAACCTATAAAATCGTTGCGCCTTTTTGGAGTGATAAGGATTTTAAACTAAGCAATTACGACCCATGTGCACTGCCTGTTCCAACATATGATTTAGAAATAATAGATAGGGAGGAGGAGCAACAGACCTGCTATGGCAATACCGTTTCCAATACCATCATTCAGGTACAGCAGAACAAAAAATCGAGCAGTGGTTTGCAAGACTATATGGTGCGGTTCATTGATCGTGATAACTACATCCTTTCGCACCGCTACAGTGTAGAGGTAACTCAAATGGTAGCCGGCTCTGAATCCTTTGGTTTTTACGAGCAATTGAAGAATTTTAGCCAAACGGGAAACGTTTTTTCGCAGGTACAGCCCGGTTTTTTAGAAGGCAACCTCTCGGCAGATGATGATGGGAAGGTTGGAACAGTTATCGGATTTTTCGATGTAGTCTCCGTATCTAAAAGGAGACTATTTTTTAACTATACCGATTTTTATCCTGAGGAAGCCTTGCCCCCGTATGTGTTCAATTGCAACGAAATTTCGGCACCGGAGTCACATGCTTCCTTTTGTCTTTCGGGCCAAGGTGGTGGTTCCGGCGGTTGTCCGCAATCGGTTATCGAACGTGTTAATTTGAATCTTATTAGCTTTGTGAGGAACAATGACGGTTTGGCCGTTGGTGTTTGTCCGGGCCCACATGTCTTTGTGTTTAAGATTTGTGGGGACTGTACGTTATTAGGAAGTAATATCGTACCTGAATTTTGGACAGAAGAATGAGGGAACGAACTTACATACTAGTAGTTGGCACTATGGCTTTAGCAAGCTGTATTGAGCCTATTGATGTAAGTCCGGTGGTTAATTCGGCTGCCGATAATTCTGGTATTTTAGTAGTCGAAGGGAATTTAACAGATGAACAGGGTGCTGCCCAACACGTATTCTTAAGCAGGTCTAGACGTATTGAAAGCGATAGTACAGTTAACGTTGAAGAGGATGTGTTGTTTAGCCCAAACACGCCTTTTATTTCCCCTAGGGGACTGGATGTGGATCCTGAGCAAAACGCCAGTGTCGAAGTAACTAATAGCTCTGGAAATCGTATAGAATTTACCGAAAGTGAACCTGGTATTTACACAGCGCCAGAGACATTCTTTGCAGAACGTGGTATGGGCTACACGCTAAGTATAAACACAAATGACGGGGCAAGCTATAGTTCTATGGAAATGACGATAGTGGGAGCTTCTCAAATAGACAATCTATATGCCGAACGTATCGTTTCCGATACTGGAGTAGATGGCATGGGTGTTTTTGTGGATACGACCGACCCAACAAACGAGACGTCCTATTTTAGATATGCTTTTGAGGAAACCTATAAAATTATTGCGCCAAATTGGAGACCTTTTGAGTTTGAGATTATAGAGGAGGGTGGAGCGCCTATTTTAGATGAGGACACCGGAGAGTTTCTGGGATTTACCGTTCCCGCAGTTCGGTTGATAGAGAAGAGGCGTGAAGAGCGGGTTTGTTTTAAGACTGACCCCTCTCAGGATATTTTGGTTGCTGATGTTTCCGGACTCAATACGAATTCTTTGTTCCGAAATCAATTGAGGTTTATTAATAGCAACAATCCAATCTTGTCACATCGATACAGTATTTTAGTAAAGCAGATGGCTATCTCCTTTGCTTCCTATCAATTCTATGAAAATCTTAGAAATTTTACTCAAAGCGAGTTGGTGTTCAGTCAGGTACAGCCAGGGCCTCTAGAAGGTAATATTACCAGTGAATCTTCTCAAAATAAGGTGATTGGTTTTTTTGATGTGAGCAGCGTAGCAACTCAAAGGTTATATTTTAATTATACGGATTTTTACCCCGGAGAACCCCTACCTCCTTATTTTGGCACCGTCACTTGTGAGCGTTTTTTGAGTCCGCCATTAGGAGACCCTGAACTGGATGGCCCTCCAGATCCATTTGGGCCATGTCCCGAGCCACTTGTCCCAAGAATTAAATTAGGTTTGGTAGAATGGTTGGCTAGTAACGAACCGGGGGTTTGTGAAGGACCTTATCAAGTAACACCGACGATATGCGGGGATTGTAATATAGTCGGTAGTAATATCGTACCTGAATTTTGGACAGAAGAATGAGAAAAATATTGTACATCCTAGTTTTGATATCAGTTTTGGCAAGCTGTGTAGAACCCTTTGATATTACAGGTGAAGTGGCAACAGGTGAGAATATTGAAACGTTTTTGGTGGTGGAGGCAACGCTTACCAGTGAACTAAAACAGCAGGAAGTGCTCTTGGGCAGAGGGCGAAGTTTTGCAAATGACTCCATACAACCCGTAACCCAAAATGCTAATGTGAACGTAATAGATGGTAACGGCACTACCTTTTCATTTTCTGAATTGGAACCGGGACGCTATATTTCCGACCGAACCTTTCAAGCGCTACCCAATACCACGTATCAATTGAATATCACTACCGCCCAAGGCAGTTCCTTTGCATCTGAACTGGTTTCCCTTCCCGAAACGGCTTCCATTGCTGACGTATATGCGGAGCGCACCACCAATGATTTAGGTGTTGAGGGTATCGCCATTTATGCAGATTCTAGGGTTGCGCAGGGCGAAGCACCATTTTTACGCTATCAATATGAAGAAACCTATAAAATTATTGCGCCCCTATGGTCGCCTTTTGATATGGTGGTAACAGACCCTAATCCTCCTTATGGTTTCGCGTTGGTACCCAAGGAGGAAGAGAAACGGGTATGTTACGGTACACAATTGAGTAATCGCATTATTCAAAGTAGCGCCTTGAACAGGTCAGGTAACGAGATCAATAAAAATTTGATGCGTTTTATTCCCAGAGATGATTTTATTATAAGCCATAGGTATAGTATTCTGGTAAGGCAGCTAGTTCAATCTCCCGATGCTTATTCATTTTACCGTACCTTAGAAGAACAGGCCGGTAGCGAAAGCGTTTTTACAGAAATTCAGCCTGGGTTTATAGAAGGAAATATGTCGAATACGGATAATCCGAATGAAAAGGTACTTGGTTATTTTGAAGTGGCCAACGCAAGCCAAGAACGCTTGTTCTTTAACTATGCCGATTTTTTCCCAGACGAAGATCTGCCGCCTTATGCCATACGTTGTAGTTTTTTGGGCGCGCCATCAGAGCTAACACCAGCAGGAACATCCCCATTAAAGGACGCAATAGATAGTGGTTTTTTTGTTTATGTAAGGAATAATAACGGAGAAGTTGCGCCGCCTGCAGGTCCTTATTTGACAGCGCGTAGAGCATGTGGTGATTGTACCGCTCTAGGAAGTAATGTTGTACCCGATTTTTGGATAGAATAATATGAGAATTATGAAGAAACAAGTCATTTTTAGTTTGCTTTTTGTAGCATATTCGTTGATAGGATGGTCGCAATATGTGGTAAAATCACCTACCGAGTTGGAGAGTCTAAAAAAACTGCCGCAAGAGAAGGTCTACTTGGACCACACCGGGCCTGTAGTGTTTGCAGGAGAATACTTGTATTATGCCCTCTACTGTTTTAATGCCCAAAGCAATAAGCTTACGAATATTAGTAAGCTAGGGTATGTTGCCTTGGTAAACGATAAAAAGGAATTTCTTTTTGAGCATAAGTTAAAGATGGATGGTGGGCTAGGTCAGGGTGATTTCTTTATTTCTACCGATATTCCATCAGGAACTTACAAACTACTGGGCTATACGCAGTGGATGAAAAATAATGGTGTTGCGCAAGTATTCAAGGATGATATCGTTATTATAAATCCCTATTTGGCAGACCAATCCAATTTATTAGGCAGTACAAATACCTCATCAGACCTTAATGAAAATGTGAAAGACCGAAATAGTAGGATGATCGATTCTTCTACGGTTTCATTTTCTATAGACAAGGCAAACTATAACCAAAGGGAAAAAGTAAAACTCTCATTAAAAAACTACAAAGGCTATTTAGGTAATGGTGCCTACACGATAAAAGTTATAAATAAATCGCATCTAGTAAAGAATTTGTTTATGGATGCTAAGAGCTATGCCGATGCTTATTTTAATGTAGACAAACAAATTAAACAGCAGGTAGGCGATAGTCTTTTTTTACCTGAACAACGCGGAGAGCTGTTCTTTGGAAGAGTAACCGATGCCAATAATGAGCCTGTTGCAGATAAGCCGGTAGTGATATCCATACCCGGAAAGGAGTTTTTATTAAAATTTTCAAGAACGGACGACGATGGAAATTTCTACTCCTATCTTAGAAAAGATTATAAGGTTTCCACGGCAGTGGTTCAAGTCGAGGACGAAGCTACCAAGTACGATATCAAAAAGGGGGACATTGGAAACTTGGATATATCCGATCTGTCATTTGACAGGTACACCTTCTCGGCAAAGGATAAGGAGGCTATTATTGCACGCAGTATCCGCAACCAAATTGAAAATCATTATTTTCAGGTAAAACCAGATTCTGTTTTGCAGGGGGATCCAATTGATCCGTTTGACGGCGGAACGCCGGAAACCCTGTTATTGGACGATTATACTCGTTTTCCCACGTTTGAAGAGACTGTAGTAGAAATTGTGAACAATGCTGGGTATAGAAGTGGAGGAAAGGGTAATGACTATGTTAAGGTGGCTCAAGACTATGAAACCTATGACGAAGAGTTTAATGATTTTTCTTCCATCATTTTAATAGATGGTGTTTTTATACCAAATCACGAAACGATAAGAACCTATGATGCCAGAAACATAGAAAAAATAAGTTTGATCAGGGATAAGTTTCGATTAGGAGGGGTCGATTATCAGGGAATCGTTTCGGTAGAGACTTTTGATGGTAACTATTTAGAAATGCATAATTATGAAAATAGTGCGGTAATAAATATTAAAAAACCAGAACCCGTAAAAAACTACTACAACCAACGGTATGATTTAGAAGATATACGCTTTTCAAGGATTCCGGATTACCGAAGTCTTCTTTTTTGGAAGCCACATCTTATAATCGATAAAAACAGTTATGAATTTGAGTTCTATACTTCGGATGTTACCGGTGAATATGAAATTATGTTAAACGGATTTACATCGTATGGCAAACCTATAACCTTAACAAAATCTTTCAGTGTTACCGATAGTAATAGTACAAATTAAAACCTAGTCACTATAATGCTAGTTTAAACCCTGATTTGTTTGTAAGTATAGATGTGACTTAGACCTATTTTATAACGCCATTTACAAATATAATTCCTCAATTTCCTTTTTAAACTTCTCCCGGATAACCCTACGTTTTAGTTTTAGGGTTGGTGTTAGTTCGGCTTCTGCGCCATCTTCATGCACTGGCAACCAAGACGAACTAATCAATTTAAATTTTTTCACTTGTTCTATATGGCTGAATTGGGGGTTGTAAAGGCCAATCACTTTTTCATATTTGGAAATAACGGCTTCATTTTGAATCATTTCATCCAAGCTTGTCCAATCTAGTTTTTTGTGGGCGCACCAATTCTTTAAGGAGACTTCAGCAGGAACAATAAGTGCAGTAACAAACTTTTGCTTGTCGCCAACGACCATCATTTGTTCTATCAGAAAGTCTTCTTTCATTTTGTTTTCGATGGGAGCTGGAGCAACATATTTGCCCCCAGATGTTTTTAGTAGCTCCTTCTTCCGGTCTGTAATCTTTAAAAATTCAATGCCAGATTTTCCCTTAATCAGTTTGCCAATATCTCCTGTGCAGAAGTATTTTTTACCATCAACTTCTTTAAAGACTGTGGCGTTTATCTCTGGTTTCTTGTAATATCCTTGCATTACATTAGGTCCGTGCGCCAATATCTCACCCTCATTCTCGGCATAATTACCATCTGAAGAATCTATCTTCAGCGAAACACCAGGAATGGCATATCCAACTGTGCCAATAAAGGCTCCACCAGGCTCTATGCTGTTTACGGTAAGTGTGGGGGAAGTTTCTGTAAGGCCGTAAGCCTCTCGAACGGGAATACCTGCTGCACAGAATACGCTAAGTATTTTTGATGGGCAAGGAGCCGCTCCTGTAACGATCATTCGTATATTGCCCCCTAAAGCATCGCGCCATTTACTGAAAATCAGTTTATCTGCCACTTTCCATTTTAATTTTTTGGTAAACGAAAGTTGTTGATCTAGTTCGTAATCATCGGTGAGGTTCAAGGCCCAAAAAAATAGATTTTTCTTTACGCCTTCTAAAGCAAGTCCTTTATTGTAAATGGCTTCGTACACTTTTTCCAACAATCTAGGTACGGTAGAAAATACAACAGGACGTACGCTTGCTAAATCGCCTTCTGGCCCACTAAGGTTATCGGTTCCGCAAAAATAAACTGCAGCCCCTTTGTAACAATAAGCAAAGGAAACCGCACGTTCATAGACATGACACAAGGGCAAAAAACTTAGGGTTTTCTCTCCCGGCTGTAAAGGCAGAAATCTGGAAGTTTCGACAATAACATGCATGATGTTGCTATGTGTTAACATCACCCCTTTCGGGTTTCCTGTGGTTCCAGAGGTGTAAATAATAGTGACCAAGTCGTCCGCTTTAATAGCGGTCTTTATTTCTTCTACTTCATGTAGTTTTGATGGGTCTAAAATAGTTTCCCAAAATGGACCTATTGAATCTTGGTCAAAGGTGTAAATATGTGAAAGTGCAGCACAATTTTTTTGTGCTTGGGCTAGTTTATCGAACAAATCCAATCCACCACAAAACGCTGCTTTGACCTCGGCTTCATTTAAAATATATTCGTATTCGTTTGGACTTATTGTTGGATATAGTGGAATACTTATCATTCCGGCCATTTGAATGGCAAAATCCATAATCACCCATTCTGGCCTATTTTTATAGGAAGAAATAGCAATTTTATCGCCGGGTTTAAATCCTAAATGCAGTAATCCTGAAGCTGCTAGCTCTGCCGATTCCAATACTTTTTGGGAACTATATGATTTCCACTTGCCATCTATATTCCTAGAATTTAAGGCATTGTCAATAGGAAAATTGGTGACCTGGTGGTGCAAAAGATCAAAGAGTCTTGTCATAGCGCAGTAAGTTCTAGATTATTGTTGATTATAAGTCAATGAAAAACAGTATAATGTACAAATAATTTCAATGCTTTTAAGCGCTGTACTTCCTAAGTTTGCTTTTTTTCCTCTTAGTATTTAGGCGAACATTAAACTAATGAATTCGGCTACACAAGCAGGTTTTTCTACTCCTTTGATTTCCACGCTACAGTTCCATGTTATCTTTAATCCATTATCACCATACGCTTCGATGTTTGAAATGATGGTGTGCAATCGGATTTTACTGTCTACCAGAACTGGACTCGGAAAACGGACTTTGTTTAATCCGTAATTTACGCCCATAGTGGCAGAATCTACCGTAATAAGATCGGTCAATAATTTGGACAAAAGCGAGACGGATAGAAAACCGTGGGCGATGGGTTTTTTGAAAGGGGAATGTTTTTTAATTTTTTCTAAATCGACATGTACCCATTGAAAATCCTGTGTGGCTTTGGCGAAATCGTTGATCATCTCCTGAGTAATGGTCAACCATGCCCCGGCTGGAAGTTCCGTTCCTACAAAAGTTTTGAATTCGGTAAAATCCGTAATATGTACTTGTGCCATAGTTTATTATTAGTCTTAGAATGAGTTTAATGCTGTGATAGGAGTAAGCAGTTTAACATGTTAAAGTGTGTTTTTTGCCAACTGCAACTGCCAACTGTTACTGCTAACTAAGATTCGCTATAAAAAAGTAAACTTTACCCAACGCTTATAGATAAGTTCAGTTTAATGATTTACCTCGCCGTTCCACCATCAATAGTTAAACAGATACCGGATACGAATCGCGCTTCATCGGAAGCAAGGTATAAATAGCCATAGGCGATATCGATGGGTTCTGCCGCGGTTTTCAGAGGAATACTTGCCTTGATTGCATCTAAATGCGCTGTTGGAATGTCAGCGACCATGTCGGTCAACGTAAAGCCAGGTGCAACTGCGTTTGCTGTAATCCCATATTTACCTAGTTCCATAGTCCATGTCTTTGACATGGCAATGACGCCTGCTTTTGTAGCTGCATAATTTGTCTGGCCAAAATTACCGCGGAGGCCAACGTTGGAAGCAGCACTAACAATACGGCCATAGTTATTTGCTTTCATAAAGGGTGCAACTGCCTGTGTGCAGATAAAAACCCCTTTAAGGTTCACATCAATAACAGCATCCCACTCTTCCATACTCATTTTTTCTAGCGTACGATCACGGGTAATGCCCGCATTATTGATGAGGATATCAATTTTTCCATAGGTTTTGTTGACATTTTCTAATAGTGCATCAATTGCGCTTTTATCTGTTACAGAAACGGAATGATATTCAGCGACACCTCCATTGGCGATGATGCGTTCTGCAACTTGTTGCCCTTGAGCTAACAGGTCAACAATAATTACTTTAGCCCCTTCTTTTGCAAACAGTGCTGCAATGGCCTCTCCGATACCTCTGGCACCGCCAGTTACGATAGCTACTTTATCTTTTAATCTCATAGTTTAATTTTTAGATGCTCTTTCGTTGCTTTTGATTCTTGATTTAAGCTTCCACTTGTATGACCAATTTACCCTTTGCCTTTCTTTGCATCATAGCTTCAAGGGCTTTTGGAGCGTCTTTTAATTCGTATATTTTATCGATATGAGGATTTAATTTCCCCTCTGCATACCATTGCATTAAAGTCATCGTATTCTGCATATTTTCCTTGGGTTGTCCCATGGCAAAACCACCCCAAAAAACACCTACAACCGAAGCGCCTTTCAATAATGGTAGGTTCAACGGAAGTTTGGGAATATGCCCTGATGCAAATCCAATGACCAAATACCTTCCATTCCAAGCCATACCTCTAAAGGCGTTTTCGGTATAATCGCCACCTACGGGATCATAAATAACATCGACCCCTTTGTTTTTGGTCAATGCTTTTATTGACGCCTTTAAATCTTCTGTGTTATAATTGATGGTTTCATCTGCACCATACTGTCTGCATAGTTCTAATTTTTCATCTGAAGCAGCAGCGGCAATCACATGGGCACCCATAAGTTTACCTAATTCCACTGCGGCTAATCCAACGCCACCTGAAGCACCTAAGACCAAAAGGGTTTCTCCTTTTTGAAGTTTTGCCCGATTCTTAAGTGCATGGAAAGAAGTGCCATACCCCATCATAAAAGATGCTGCTATAGGGAAGTCCATTTGTGTTGGTTTTGGGAAACAAGCATTGCCAGGAATCAAAACTTCCTCGGCCATTGCACCATGGGCCACAAAGCCAAAAACTTCATCCCCTACATTGAGATGTTTTATGTCTTCACCTACAGCTTTTACCACCCCTGCCACATCACTACCAGGTGTAAACGGCAACTGTGGCTTAATCTGATATAGTCCTTGAATAATCAAGGTATCAGGGAAATTTATCCCACAGGCTTTTACGCTAACCAGGACTTCTCCTTTTCCCGGGTTTAAATTTTCTATCTCCTCTAGCACCAACGTGGAAGGCGGACCGTAAGTGTTACATCGAATTGCTTTCATTTATGCTGAATTTAGTTCAGTTTCTTTGTGATTTCCTCTGGTTGCTTATGCTAGCGTCTAGATTTTAGTCGATTACCTTCAATACCAATTTCCCTTTTTTATCACCACTAAATAATCTATTGTACGTCTCTGGAAAATTTTCGATGCCTTCATAAATGGCTTCTCTACTTTTAAGCTTGCCTTCCGCCATCCATTGGCCCAATTGCATGGCTCCTTCTCGGTATCGATCTGCATAATCAAAGACTACCATACCTTGCATACTGGCTCGGTTGACCAAAAGTGAAAGGTAATTACTGGGGCCTTTTATTGCCGTTTTGTTATTGTACTGCGAAATTGCTCCACAGATAACAATACGGGCGTGACGACGCAAGCGGGTTAAGGCAATGTCTAAAATCTCACCACCTACATTGTCAAAATAGACATCGATGCCTTTGGGGCAATGTTCTTTTAGTTTTGTAGCTACATTTTCATTTTTATAATCAATACACGCGTCAAAGCCCAATTCATCAACTACATAGGTACACTTATCAGCTCCGCCAGCAATACCCACTACGGTACAGCCTTTTATTTTTGCTACTTGTCCCACGACGCTTCCTACCGCACCAGCGGCACCGGAAACTAGGACAATATCACCAGGTTTGATTTTTCCTACTTCGGTGATACCAAAATAGGCCGTCATCCCAGTCATTCCCAAGGTGCCGATGTAGGTAGGCAAAGGTGCCATTTTTGGATCTACGGGATAATAACCTTCACCATCCGAAACCACATATTGCTGCACACCACCTGTACCAGCTACATACTGACCGACTTTGAATTTTGGATTTTTCGATTCAATGATTTCACCCACAGAACCCGCGCGCATCACGGAGCCAATTTCCATTGGGGCAATATAGGATTTGGAATTGTTCATCCAGCCACGCATGGCCGGATCTAAGGATACATAATGTTGTTTGATTAAGATTTGCCCTTCCTCGATTTCGGGGATTGGATTACTTACCAACTCCCATGTGGAAGCATCTGCGGCTCCGGTAGGCCTTTTGACGAATAATAGTTGTTTGTTCATGACTACGTTATTTTTCTAATTCCGGCTCTGACCAGAATCTGTTGTTTTACTTTTTTTTATTGGAAAAGCTAGCGACATACGCCTCCATTTTTGCCCTAATCTCTGGTTTCCACCACAGCTCCGACGCTTCTTTTAAAGCGTTTCCTGCCTGTAGATCCAATTTTTCCAAGAGGTGTTTTCTAATTTTGTATTTGGTGTTTTTTAGAATTTCTTGATCTGCTTTTAAGTAGCCTTGCATTTGTTTTTCAGCGCGTTCAACTACATGATCTAAGGGTGTCAATTCATCTACTAGGCCTGCTGTTACCGCCTCTTTTCCTGATAGTAATTTCCCTTCTAAAATATAGCGACTAGCAAGTCCGTCACCCATCCAAAAGGCATATATTTCAGTTAGGTTCTGACTGATTTGAATATTGACAGCCACCTCGTTTAGCCCGATAACATAATTGTCGCCCTTGGCCATATATCGATTATCACTCGTGACGGCCAATACGCAGCCACCTGCAGGGGAATGCCCTGTAATAGCAGAAATAAAGGGTTTTGGGAACTGTACCAGCTCTAAGTACAAAGCGCCAAAATCATTGAAAAATGACGTTATCTGTGCTTTATCATACCGTATAAGTTCAATTAAGTCCAGCCCAGCGGAAAAAAAATGTGGCTGTCCAGTTAGTATTGCACCTTTGACTTCAGGATCTTTTTCTAAGTTGGCAAATACTTCGCGCAGTTCATCTACCATTTCTTGGTTGATTGCATTTACTTTTCCCCGGTTCATTTGAACTAGGGTGTAGCCTTCTTTTTTAGTTAGTATAAGGTTTTTCATATTTTTTTTATAAGGATGTTCCCCCGTCCAAGGTGATAGTTTGCCCTGTAACGAATTTAGAATTATCGGAAGCTAGCCAACAAATGGCTTCAGCAATTTCTTGTGCTTCGCCAAAACGTCCCATAGGAATCATATGTTTTAGTTTGTCCTCTATAGTAGGACTTGAGGCTAATAATTGGTCCAATAAAGCGGAGTGTGTAAAACCGGGACAGACCGCATTGATGCGAATCTTTTTCCTACCGTACTCTAAGGCCGCTGATTTCGTCATTCCCACCACTGCGTATTTACTTGCGCTGTAAGATAGGTTGTTCCCGGATGCCTTTAATCCCGCCAGAGATGCTACATTTACGATATTACCATGACCTTGAAGGGTCATCTGTTTTAGCGCTACTTGCATACAGTAAAAAACACCGGTCTGATTTACCGCAATTACATTGTGCCAATCGTCATGCGTATGCTCAGCGGTTTTGAGTTGTTTCTTGCCGCCAATTCCCGCATTATTTACCATAATATCCAAGTGCCCATGGGTTGCTACAGTTTCGGTAATTAAAGCTTCCACCGCATCAAAATGGGTAACATCTGTTTCAATCGGTTCTGCTTTTCCGCCCGCTGCTATTATTTCGCCTACCGTGTTTTTAGCTTTTTCCAGATTGATGTCCGAAACGATAACGATAGCACCATGTGTTCCGAAGAGTTTTGCCGTAGCTGCTCCTATTCCGCTGCCAGCACCTGTGATAATAACTATTTTATTTTTTAAATTCATGAATCGTATGTGTTATTCATTATCGTTCCTACGGTAATCTTTGATTTAGTAAATTTAGTATCGACCGTTTAAAGTTCTGGTTGTATTTCTAATGCGCAAATCTTTTTGTCTTTCTTAGGATTCGTTAGTTCAATATAAATCGTCAATCTTATTTTTTTGAATGGCTTGCCAAGCCGTATTACAACATAGTTCCGATGCTTTGTTCAAATGGGCAAATTTAGGGTCTTGTGTATGGCCATGTTTGTACCGATAATATATCTGTTGGGCGATGACGGCAATTTTAAAAAGTCCGTACACATAATAAAAAACGAGGTTGTCAATTTTTCTTCCACTTTTCAGCGCATATTCCTGTACAATGTCCGTCCTGCTGGGATTGCCTTCCATTACGGTAGGGGAGGGTAAACCTTGTTTCATTAAATCAGGATCGGTCGCGGTGATCCAATAGCCTAATGAAGTGCCCAAGTCCATTAAGGGGTCTCCTAAAGTACACATCTCCCAATCCAAGATGGCGGTAATTTCGGACCAGCTATCATCTTTAAAAATCACATTGTCGTACTTAAAGTCGTTGTGAATAAGGGAGCGGTCATAGTGTTTTGGTTGCTGTTCTTGCATCCAGGTCATCACTTTTGTCGCTACGGGTACATCATCGGTAGCAGCTGCCAGATATTGCTTGCCCCAATTCTGGACTTGACGTTCCACATAGCCTTCCGGTCTTCCTAAATCGCCAAGGCCTGCCTCCTTGTAATCAATTTGATGGAAAGCTACAAAGGTATCTAACCAAGTATTGGCAATCGTTTTAAACGCCTGTGGCGTAACCTGTTTTTGATACGCAGTTTTGGCGGTCAGGATAATGCCATCTACCTTTTCCATAATATAGAATGGAGCGCCAATAATCGCTGTGTCCTCGCAAAAAACCTCTGCCTTTGGTGCTTTTTCGAAAACAGGATTCAAGTGCTTTAGTACTTTGTATTCGCGACCCATATCATGACCCCGTTTTGGTGCTGAAAAAGGAGGTCTGCGGAGTACAAGCTCTTTATCTTCAATCTGTAACAAATAGGTTAGATTGGAATAGCCATTTGAAAATTGACTCACATTCAACTCATTATCTATGGAATTCAACAGATGCTGTTCCAAAAGAAACTGTTTTATTTTTTCTTCAGGAAGTTCTTCCCCTTTTCTAACTGGTTTTGTGGTTTGGATTACTGCCATGATTACCCCTTCGCGTATTTTTTAATGGTGTTCTTGCCCAGTTGACTCATATGCACCTCATCTGGACCATCGGCCAAACGTAGGGTCCGTGCCGCCGCATAAAAATGTGCCAAGGGTGCGTCATCGCTCACCCCTTTACCGCCCATTATCTGAATGGCACGGTCAATGACGGCCAAGGCCATATTAGGTGCCACAATTTTAATCATGGCGATGAGGTCCTTTGCCTCTTTATTACCTTGCTTATCCATTTTATCCGCTGCGGAGAGCGTCAATAGGCGTGCTTGCTGAATTTCACAGACCGATTTCGCAATGTCCTGCCTTATGCTGCTATAGGTATCCAGTGTACGTCCAAAGGGTTTGCGGGCTACCGTTCTTTCAGACATTAATTCCAAGGCCCGTTGCGCCATACCAATAAGTCGCATGCAGTGGTGTATCCGGCCAGGTCCTAATCGGCCTTGGGCAATTTCAAATCCTTTTCCTTCCCCAACCAATATATTCGATTTTGGAACCCGTACATTGTCCAATAGAATTTCGGCATGACCTTCAGGAGAATCGCTATAACCAAATACCGGAAGATGTCTAACAATGGTTAATCCGGGTGTGTCCATGGGAACCAGGATCATACTTTGTTGTACATGCCTTGGGGCATCAAAATCCGTCTTACCCATAACGATGGCGATTTTGCATTCTGGGTCCATTGCTCCTGATGACCACCATTTTTTTCCGTTAATCACATAATCGTTCCCATCGGCAACGATACCTGTTTCAATGTTGGTGGCATCGGAGGAGGCTACATCTGGCTCGGTCATTAAAAAAGCCGAACGGATGTTCCCATCTAGTAAGGGCTGTAGCCATTTTTTTTGTTGTTCTGGAGTTCCGTACTTCGCTAAGACTTCCATATTTCCAGTATCCGGCGGACTACAATTAAAAACTTCCGAGGCCCACAGGGTGCGGCCCATAATTTCTGCTAAGGGTGCGTATTCCAAATTGGTAAGCCCAGCACTATAATCTCCATAATTGTTGGGAAGAAAAAGATTCCATAAGCCTTCCGCTTTGGCCTTCTCCTTTAAATTTTCCAATCCAGGCCATTTAGTCCATGCGTTTTTTGGGTCAAGGTTAAAGGCATCGACCTCATGCTCTACCGGAAGCAGCTGTTCAGTTATAAATGTTTTTAATTTTTCTTGAAGTTCCAAAGACTTCTGGGTATACTCAAAATCCATTTGCTTGTTTTATCCTGAAATTAAATAGCCTCCATCGGCAGCGTAAACGCCTCCGGTCATATAAGATCCAGCATCAGATGCCAGCAACATTACTAATCCCGCCATTTCATCGGGTTCCGCCATACGCTGTAGGGGTACCATTTGGTTATACCCAGCGACCAGTTTTTCATTGGACCATAGGCTTTCGCTAAACTTCGTTTTGATGAGTCCAGGACAAACTGCATTGGATCGGATGCCATAACGGCCCCATTCCTTTGCTTGGTTTTTGGTCATCATAATTAGGGCAGCTTTGGTCATGCTATACAACCCCAATCGGAAACCTGGATGGATGCCTTCTACGGAGGCAATATTGATGATGCTACCCCCTTTTTCTTTCATGTGTGCCTGTGCTAAATTGGAAAGTAGCCACGGTGCCTTTACGTTCACGTTCATGATTTTGTCAAATACGGCTTCATCAGAGCCTTCCAAAGGACCATAATACGGGTTGATAGCGGCGTTATTGACCACAATATCAATACGGCCATAGGTATCCATGGTTTGCGAAATCAAATTTTCACATTGCGATGTATCCCCAATATGACAAGCGATACCAATGGCTTCCCATCCTTTTTCTTTGAAATCATTGGCAACTGCATCTACGGCATCCTGTTTTCTGCTACTGACAACCACTTTTGCACCATGCTCTGCTAAACCTTGGGCGATAGATTTTCCTATCCCCTTACTAGACCCTGTGATGATTGCTACTTTTCCGATAAGGTCAAATCTTTCTTTTATGCTCATTTATTTATGCTTTTGTGCTATTCGCTTTACGCTAAAGGCTTATCTTATCTCCCATTTTTTGGAGAGGTAGTTCTTATCTATATTAAATAAAGACTTTTTTATCTGCCCCGATAGTCAAGCTTTTTCCGTTCATTATAATTTCTGCTAGTCCGGTTGTTTTGGGTAATTCATACGTAAAGTAAAATTCCATAGTATGTATTTTACTTTCATAAAAATCTTTGCTGTGTTCAAAAGAATCGCTGGCTATAGCCTGTTGTGCCTCACGACCCATATCCAACCAAAGCCATCCAACGAGTATATTGGAGAAAAATTCCATGAAAGGCGTGGCATCGGCCAAAAAGCGTTCATAATCCCCTTTCATAGCATAGCCCATTAATGATTGTAAAACCTTTTGGGTCAATTCGAGTTTTTCGCCCAATTTTTTAGCATATGGCGATAGGGTTTCATGCGCCATGCTCGCCTTTATGCTTTTGGTGATTTCTTCTGATAAGAGTTGCAGTGCCTTGCCATTTTCCATGGTTACTTTTCGGCCTAATAAATCTTGTGACTGTATCCCGGTAGTACCTTCATAAATAGAAAAAATGCGAATGTCACGCAGGTATTGTTGCAAAATATAATCGGAACAGAAGCCATAGCCACCCAAAACTTGAACGCCGTTATCGACTGCAATCTTGCCCATTTCAGAGGGGTAGGTTTTTACAACGGGAGTTAAAATCTCTAACAGCAGTTTATATTTTTCTCGTTGTTCCAAATCAGTATGTGAAACAGAATAATCATGATATTTGGCGGTTAGAAACACTAAGCTCAAGGATCCTTCCGAAACAGCTTTTTGCAATAGCAGCATACGACGAACATCTGGATGATTTATGATTAAGGTCTGTTCTTGGTTGACATCTTTTTTACCTGTACTTGCCAATTTGCGTCCTTGTGCGCGTTCATGGGTATAATTTAAGGAGGTATGGTAGGCAGCCGTTGCTATGGCAGCTGCACCACGGCCAACTGCAATACGAGCGCCGTTCATCATCAAGAACATGTACTTAAGCCCTTTGTGGGGTTCCCCCACCAACCAACCTTGGCAATCTTCTTTATCGCCAAAAAATAGATGTGTCGTGCAATAGCCTTTTTGTCCCATTTTTTCGAAATCAGCAACAGTCTGGACATCATTGGGTCTTAAACTACCATCGGTATTTGGTCTATTTTTGGGAACTACAAAAAGTGAAATTCCTTTGGTTCCGGCAGGTGCCCCTTTGATTCGCGCTAAAACGAGGTGGACTATATTTTCGGCCCCTTGGTAATCCCCTCCAGAAATAAATATTTTCTGTCCGTGGATTTTATAGGAATCCCCGTCCGGCGTAGCCGTGGTAATGATGTCAGACAAGGAACTTCCTGCCTGTGGTTCCGTTAAGCACATGGTACCGCCCCACGCGCCTTCGAGCATTTTGGGGACATACGTATCGTTTAGGTGCTCGTTCCCAAAATGGGTAATCAGTTCGGCGGCACCTATAGTAAGTCCTATATAGCCCGGAAGGTGATTGTTTGCGGCTTCTTGTACATATCCCAAAGCATTCATTACCATGGATGGTAGTTGAAGTCCGCCATTTTTATAGGGAAAAGCTCCGGCAATAAAGCCCATCTCCCCAGCTGCTTTCATGTATTTGTTTACTTGCGGATGCACAACGATTTCCCCGTCCTTGAAGTGGGCGGGGTTTTCGTCCATCTCTCTGTAAAAAGGAAATAATTCCTTATCAGAAAACTCTTTTGCCGAATTAAGTAACATATCAATAGAATCTTTGTCATATTCCTCGTAATTAGGCATTTCCAAGACGTCTTGAAGTTGGTTTACGCGGTAGAGTAAAAATTTAAGCGTTTCTAAATCTATATATTCATTTGCCATGATGGAGTCCGTTTAAAATATTCCTCCTCAAGGTAATTCAATTTCTGGCGAAATCCATTAAACTGGTATAATAAACAAGAATGGGTTGTGCTTAGATGCTTTTACGGTATTATTCGTTCTTGGATGAGGTATATCCGATAGATGCTAGAACTTAGCCCCGATACGCTGTAAAATCTCTTATATTTAGCCTATAACTGTAGAACTAAACTTACTTGCCGATGGATACTATCTCCAATGCTATTTTAGCCTTTTCGTTGATCATTATCATGTTCGGTATGGGGCTTTCGTTGAGCCTCAGAGACTTTGCGGCTGTTTTCTTAAAGCCAAAAGCGATTATTATTGGCCTAGTTTGTCAATTGATTTTATTGCCTATAGTGGGTTTTACCTTAATCGGGATATTTACCTTAAAAGCGGATATTGCTATTGGAATCATAATTTTGGCCGCTTGTCCGGGAGGTCCCACGTCTAATCTGATTACCCACTTGGCAAACGGAGATACTGCACTTTCGGTTTCAATGACAGCGGCCTGTAGTTTTATTACGTTACTGACCATCCCTTTTATTATCAACTTAGGCTTACAAAAAGTATTAGGAGCGGGGACCTTGATTCAATTGAATGTGCTACAGACCATATTACAAGTGTTTGTAGTTGTGATTGTTCCGGTCGCCTTTGGAATGCTTTTAAACGCCAGACGTCCCAAGTTTTCGTTGCGGATGCAAAAACCTGTGAAACGTGCTTCGGGTATCTTTTTTGTTATTGTTCTTTTGGCAATTATCATTAAGGAAAGAGCAACCTTATTTTCGAACCTTGAAGAAGCGGGGTTGGCTTCCCTAAGTTTAAACTTGATTACCATGGCACTAGGCTATGGTCTGGCCTATCTTTTTAGGTTATCCCTAAAACAACGTATTTCGATTACTATAGAAGGAGGTATCCAAAACGGTACGTTGGGGATTTCTATTGCCACTATTCTCCTGAACAATACCGCCTATGCCATTGCTCCTGCGGTTTACGGGGTCATCATGTTTTTGACTGCGGGACTGTTTATATTTTGGAGTACGCAACAATCAAAAAAGAGGGTGGATTTTTAGGGGCTAGAGCGTAGTTTTTAGAGGTAATAAAAGGTTTCATGTTTCAAGGATACAGTTTTGGAAGGTTCAGTTCTCAAGACGTATGGCTAATAGCCTACTTAGGTGGTAGTCTTGAAATTTGTATTTGTTTTTGAACTTGAATTTCCATCACCCTTTCCCTAAACGTTTTCTAAGCTTAGAAAGCCCAACTGGCGTAATGCCTAAATAAGAGGCGATGAGGTATTGTGGTACACGTTGTAATAAATCTGGTCGTTTGTGTAGGATTCTTAGATAGCGTTCTTCGTTACTTTTATTGTTGGTTCGGTCTACCCGATGAAACATTTTAAGGAAGGCTTCTTGCATGGATAATCTGCCAAAGCGCTCCAATTGGTGCGATGATTCAAATGATTTTTCTGCCCTATCTTTCCGCACGGCCAATATAACACTAGGCTCCAAAGCTTCCAAGTAGCACTGGGAGGGAACACCTTTTACATAAGCTATTAAGTCTGTAAAAAAAACATCTTGTGTATAAAACTCCAACACTTGAGGTTCGCCTTCTTCCATCTTATAATAGGAGATGCAACCGCTGTCTAGATAATAGAAATAGGCTACGGAATCACCTTCGGAAATCAATCGTTCTCCCTTTCCTAAGACTATTACCTCATAAAAACGCAAGGCATCCTTCAATTGTAGATGGTCTACATGGGTATAGGACAACACCTTTTTTCTTATGTTTTTAAAAACATCCGGATTCATTGTGTTCTTGCTAATTAACTTCTATGATGATATCATTTCAAAGATAGATAATATCCTGTTTTTCTGGGCTAGTTATGTTTTCGTTCCGGATAATGAGACAAGTTTTACGAGTTAATACCTATTGTAATTTGAACACTAAAATGTGCTTATACCAATCATTGAATATTCCCACCAACGGGAAGTCCACTAGGAACGGCTTTGGGAATCTCCTTGTCGAAGTTATCATCGTTTAAGGTGTTTAAAAAAGAGATGATCAGTGACATTTCCTTTACACTGAGTTCAAGCTCTAGAACAAAAGGGTCGTAACGCTCGGCAAGAACATTTTTATTCCGAACTTTTGCATTTGAGATATCCTCATAAAATTCTAATACACGCCGTAGACTTTGTAAATTGCCGTTATGCATATATGGTGCTGTAAACCGTAGGTTTCTCAAGGTTGGGGTACGGAAGGCAAAAGTATCCGCTACGCCAGCATCAGGAATGGGTAACTTGCTATTTTCTGGTGTTCCCAGAACATGTAGTTTATAGTCCGAAAACATAGGGCCGTTATGGCAATTGATACAACCCACGGTTTTAAATAACTCCATACCCTCTTTTTCTGACACAGTAATGGCATCCCGTTTCCCCCTCATATATTGGTCGAAACGCGAATTGTTGCTAATGATGGTCCGTTCAAATGTGGCGATAGCTTTTGCAAGGTTTTCCGCTGTTATAGCATCTTTTTCGCCAAAGGCCTGCTCAAAGAGTCGTTGGTATTCCGGTATAGTGTTTAATCGGTCTATTACGTTTTGTAGTATTTCGATTTCTGGGACCCCGTGCCCGCGCATTTCCTCAAATGCCTTAATAGGTTCCAAGGCTTGTTTTTCCAAACTTTTTACTCGATCGTCCCAGAACATGGGCGCAGTTTCCGGTTCGTATCGGTTGTTCTGATCTATTCCGTTAAAGGCGGCGTTTATTATGGTTTGGGCATTGCGTTTTACAAAAGGAATATCGTTGGGGCATTGAATTTACGTTTACTGCCCAAGCCCATAGCATTGGGTCCTATGCTGAGGTCTAAAAATTCAGTATAGCCATTTTTTGGATGATGACAAGTAGCACACGCCACATCTCTGCTCCCTGACAGAATAGGGTCAAAGAAAAGTAGTTTTCCCAAGGTTTCCTTTACTTTGGAAGAAGGATTGTCAAAGGGTTCTTTTATGGTTTTTGGTAGGGCGGTTATTTTTTTAGGATTACTAGCTTTTACAAGCGTCTTTTTTTCTTCTTGTATGTTTTCGCCGCAGCGTATAAGGCCTAAGCCTAAAATGACATAGAGAAAGATGGTTTGTGCTGCACGCATAAAGGTGTACGTCTTAGATACTTAAAGATACTTAATTTATAGAGCCAAGTATTCAACTTGAATTGAAACTAGTTGCCTTCAAAATGCTTTGCCTAATTTTTAGGTGCTCTGGATTCGTAAAAGTAAGATTGACGAGGTAAGCATAGAAACCAAAAAAACCCTTGAAAATCAAACGATTAACAAGGGTCTTCGTACTCGAGATGGGACTTGAACCCATACGGACTAATGTCCATTGGATTTTAAGTCCAACGTGTCTACCAATTCCACCACTCGAGCTCCTAATATCCTATAAAAAGATATGGACAAAAAAAACGCTGACCAGCAGCGTTTTTTGGAGCGAAAAAAGGGATTCGAACCCTCGACCTCCACCTTGGCAAGGTGATGCTCTACCCCTGAGCTACTTTCGCATGTATAAGCTATTTAAAAGAACATCATTCGCTATGAATGCGGGAGCAAATTTAATACATTTCTATAAATTCCAAAGTATTTTCTTCTAAAAATTGATGCTAAATCCTCTTTTAAAAAGGTAGCCATCCATAATAAATCCTAACTCGTTGCCTTCTTGTTCTTTGTGAGCAGTCGTTTTATCTCGTTTAATTTCATTAGGGCTTCAACTGGCGTAAGCGTATTGATGTCCAAATGGAGAATTTCTTCTTTTATTTCCTCTAAAAGTGGGTCGTCAAGATTAAAAAAGCTCAATTGCATCTCATCTTGCGCTGAATGTAGTTTTTCTGTAAGTTCTTCGTTAGAGTGTGATTTTTCTAATTTTTTTAGGATTTTATTAGCCTTTTGGATTACTTGTTGCGGCATTCCGGCCATTTTGGCAACATGAATACCAAAGCTGTGTTCACTACCTCCAGGTGTTAACTTTCTTAAAAACAACACATTGTCTTTGAGCTCTTTTACAGAAACGTTGTAATTTTTAATACGGTCAAAGGTAGATGACATCTCGTTGAGCTCGTGGTAGTGGGTGGCGAAAAGTGTTTTGGCCCTAGCAGGATGTTCGTGCAAAAACTCTGATATCGACCAAGCAATAGAAATGCCATCGTAAGTACTCGTGCCTCGACCAATTTCGTCCAGTAGTACCAAGCTCCTTTCGGATAGGTTATTCAAAATAGAGGCGGTTTCATTCATTTCTACCATAAAGGTAGATTCTCCCATAGATATATTGTCACTCGCACCAACGCGTGTAAAGATTTTGTCTACATATCCTATGGTAGCTGACTCGGCAGGAACAAAACTTCCCATTTGTGCCAGCAGTACGATAAGCGCGGTTTGCCTTAGTATGGCAGATTTACCACTCATATTGGGTCCGGTAATCATTATAATCTGTTGGTTGTTTCTATTTAGAACCACATCGTTGGCTATATAGACTTCGCCTAAGGGTAATTGTTTTTCTATCACCGGATGTCTTCCATTGACAATGTTGATATCCGTAGAGTCATTGAGTTCTGGCGCAACATAATTGCTTTCTTTTGCTAATTGAGTAAAACCACAAAGACAATCGAGATGGGCAATGAGTTGAGCGTTATTTTGTACGGGTGCAATATACTCCTGCATCCACAATATCAGTTGGGAAAACAGCTGTTGTTCTAGGCTGGTAATCCGTTCTTCTGCACCTAGTATCTTAGCTTCATATTCTTTAAGTTCTTCTGTGATATAACGTTCTGCATTTACTAGGGTCTGTTTGCGAATCCATTCTTCCGGTACTTTGTCCCTGTGTGTGTTTCGTACTTCAATATAATAACCAAAAACGTTGTTAGATGCTATTTTGAGTGAGGTAATTCCTGTGGCCTCCGTTTCCCTGCGCAACATATTGTCCAAGTAGCCCTTACCTTGAGAAGCAAGACCGCGTAACTCATCTAGTTCTTCAGAATATCCGGCTGCGATTACACTTCCTTTTAGGATATTTACCGGAGCTTCTTCGTTTAGCATCTCCTTTATTTTTCCTCTCAGAAGATCGCAAGATTGCAATTGGTCTCCTATAAGCGCGAGGGCATCATTGTCCGAAGTGACGGCCAATTGTTTTATTGGAACGATCGCTTCCATGGAGTTTTTGAGCTGAACAACCTCTTTAGGGTTGACTTTGCCAGTGGATATTTTGGAAATAAGCCGTTCCAAATCTCCCATTTGGGAAATGTTCGATTGAAATTTTTCAAGTAATGGTTCATTCTCCATCAAATGGCTTACCACTTGATGTCTCCCTTTTATTTTTTGAATACTCTTTAACGGAAGTGCCAACCATCGCTTGATCATTCTACCGCCCATTGGCGAAATTGTCTTGTCTATAACGTCAATAAGTGTTACCGCATTAACATTTGTAGACTGATACAACTCTAAATTTCTGATGGTGAAGCGATCCATCCAAATATATTCGTCCTCTGTAATACGTTGCAAGGTGTTGATGTGCTGCAGCTGCCTGTGTTGTGTTTCAGAAAGATAGTGCAACACTACTCCGGCAGCTACAATACCATGGGCCAAATGATCCACACCAAAACCTTTTAAGGTTTTGGTTTTGAAGTGGTTGGTAAGGTTCTCCGAGGCATAGTCTTCTTGAAAAACCCAATCCTCCAAATAGAAGGTGTGGAACTGGGCCCCAAAAACTTCATTGAACTCTTTTTTATGCGCTTTCGAAATCAGTACCTCGTTCGGGGCGAAGTTTTGCAGTAGTTTATCTATTTGCTCTTCATTACCCTCTGCGGTCAAGAACTCACCTGTGGAGATGTCTACAAAGGATACGCCTAGTTTCTTTCTGCCAAAGTGTACAGCACATAAAAAGTTATTACTCTTTGCGCTAAGAATATCGTCATTTAAGGAAACACCTGGGGTTACCAATTCCGTTACCCCTCGTTTTACGATAGTTTTTGTTAGTTTTGGATCTTCTAATTGATCGCAAATAGCTACGCGCTGCCCAGCTTTGACCAGTTTGGGTAAATACGTGTTCAAGGAATGGTGGGGAAAGCCTGCAAGTTCTGTCCGTTCGCCGCCATTGTTTCTATTGGTAAGAATAATACCTAGGATTTTCGCAGCTTTTACCGCGTCTGCCCCAAATGTTTCGTAAAAATCCCCGACACGAAACAACAACATGGCATCAGGATACTTGGTCTTGATGGTGTTGTATTGCTTCATTAATGGGGTTACCTTTTTTATCTTGTTTTTACCTGCCACTTTTTTAAGATCTACCTATTTTTGTTCGATACTAACGAATATATAGCATTCTCCTTGGGATTCTTATTTTTGTTGATATTTAAGGGTTATAGTTGAAAAGTATTGCAATGAGAAAGCTAAAAAACGAGGAATTGGACAGATTGGATGTTTCCCAATTCAAGACGGCAAGAAAAACCAAAGTAAGTATTGTTCTTGATAATATTAGAAGCCTAAATAACATAGGTTCCGTATTTAGAACGGCCGATGCTTTTCTTATAGAAAAAATTTACCTCTGTGGAATTACCGCAAAGCCACCACATAAGGATATTCATAAAACTGCCTTGGGCGCAACGGATAGTGTTTCTTGGATGTATGCATCCGATACATTAGCGCTTGTGGAAGAGCTGAAAAAAGAGGGAAATATCGCAATCGCGGTGGAGCAAGCGGAAGGATCCATACAATTACAACATTTTATGCCAACAATGAACAATTCTTACGTGCTTATTTTTGGTAATGAAGTGAAAGGTGTAGACCAAAAGGTTGTTGCTGCCTGTGATACGGTACTGGAAATCCCACAATTTGGAACCAAGCATTCTTTAAATATTTCAGTTAGTGTTGGGGTAGTAGTATGGGACTTTTGGGCTAAGTTAAATGCATAAAAAAACCCAACACGTGTTGGGTTTTTGGTATAGTTTGAGTTAGTTAGTTTTCCACTTAAGGAAGGTACAATTACGTGATTACAATTTTACTATGCAAGAATATTTTTAAAATTATGCTAATCTGACTATGAAATGGCAAAGTTTTCTATCAATGTTAAAATGTGTTCATAGTCTTTTTCTTGGTCAACAAAATCCAACTGAGAAACATCTATAATCAGCTGGCTATCTTTAGGATAGGTCTTTAAAAAGTCTATATAACCTTTGTTGATATTCGTTAAATATTCTGCCTGTATGCCTTGCTCATATTCCCGTCCTCTTTTTTTTATTTGTTCCAATAACCGTTCCGTTGTTTGGTACAGATAAACGTATATTTTGGGCTTTCTGACCTCTTTGTACATAAAATTAAAGATTTTACGATACAATTCATATTCCTGTTTTTGCAAGGTTACCTTGGCGAAAATAAGTGATTTAAAAATATCATAATCACTGATCATAAAGTTTTTGAATAGGTCATATTGGTTAGTATCGTCCGAGAATTGCTGGTAGCGGTCTGCTAGAAACGACATTTCTAAAGGAAAAGCATAGCGCGCCTGGTCTTCATAAAAACTTGGCAAAAAAGGATTTTCCGCAAAACGTTCCAGTATCAATTTTGCGTTAAAATCTTCTGAAATCTTTGTTGCCAGACTAGTTTTACCTGCGCCAATGTTTCCCTCGATGGTTATAAATTCCAGACTTGTAAAAAGTGCTGTTCTGCTCTTATGGAGTGGACCAACTATTTTTTCGAGCTTTCCTTTATCTCGACATTCCTGCAACAGGTTTCTACTATCCTTTTTTAGGATAGGATGATAAAACTGCGGTGCAATATCCGCCAAAGGTCTTAGTACAAATCTGCGATCTGCCATGCTGGGGTGCGGTATAGTTAGATTGTCTTGCTTTACAATTTGGCTTCCGTAGTATAGTATATCCAAATCAATGATTCTACTCTTATATCCTTTTCCGATACTTCCTTCCCTGCCCATGCTTTTCTCTAGCTGCATGAGAAGGTCAAGACAGGTTTCTGGTGTTTTGTCTGTTTCTAGGCATATGCACGCATTCAGAAAATCGTCAGATTCAAAACCCCACGATGGCGAATTATAAATAGGAGAAATGCCGGTAATCTCACCAAGCGATTCGTTCATACAAAAAATTGCTTTTTGCAGATTAAGTTTTCTGTTGCCTAAATTACTCCCAATAGAGATGTATACTGTTTGTTTTACCACCATAATATAATGGCAAAATAAACAAAACAAATTCACTTTGGTTATCTTTGCGGGGTAATAAAAATTGCTATTTAATGAATTTTTTGAGAAACCTTATTGCGGCCATTATTGGTTGCCTAGTGGCCTTTGGTGTGGTCTTTGTCATGTTTTTTGTGCTGATAAGTTTATTGGGTAGCGATGAAGATGCGGTAACGGTGAAGGATAATTCGGTGCTGGAGCTACAGTTACAGCGCCCTATAGCCGACTATACGGGTAGTGATGACTTAAACCCGTTTGCCGGGATTTTTGAAAGTCCCCAAGGTCTGGATGAAATTGTGCACGCCATTATAGTGGCCAAGGATGATGAACGTATTAAGGGTATAAGCCTAAACAATAATTTTTTATTGGCCGGACTGGCACAGACCCAAGCCATAAGAAAGGTGTTGGAAGAATTTAAGACTTCGGGGAAGTTCATCTATACCTATGGGGATTTTTACACCCAAAAGGATTATTATTTGGCCTCTATAGCAGACTCTATCTTTATGAATCCTGTTGGTGTTTTGGATTTTAAGGGTTTATCTTCAGAAGTTTTATTTTATAAAGATTTACAGGAAAAAACAGGGGTAAGGATGGAGGTTATTCGCCATGGTAAATACAAAAGCGCGGTAGAGCCCTACCTGGAAAATGAAATGAGCGATGCCAACAGAACCCAAATACAGGAGTTGATACAGTCTTTGTGGAGTTCCATGGTCTCGGATATAGCCGTGGGTAGGGGGATTTCCGAGAGCGATTTGAATATCATAGCAGATACCTTGGGAGGCAGATCTTCTAGTTATGCCAAGAAATCTGGATTGTTGGATGATATTATTTTTTATGACCAGTATGAAAAAAAATTGTCAGATGCACTCTCGCTTTCGGAAGGTGCCGATATCAACTACATTGATTTAGACGATTATGCCAGGTATTCCAATAAAAAGATATTAAACTCTGGAACGGATAAGATTGCGGTTATTTTCGCACAAGGCGAAATTTTATATGGCGAAGGAGGTCCAGATATTATTGGTCAAGGGATTATCAACAAGGCATTGATAAAGGCCAGGGAAGATAAAAATGTAAAGGCGATTGTACTACGCGTAAACTCTCCCGGGGGAAGCGCCCTTACTTCGGATATTATATGGCGTGAGGTAGAACTGGCAAAAAAGGTAAAACCAGTAGTAGTTTCTATGGGCAATGTTGCGGCTTCCGGTGGCTATTATATCGCAGCTGGTGCAAACAAAATTTTTGCGGAACCTACCACCATTACAGGTTCTATAGGTGTGTTTGGTACGGTTCCCAATATTAGTGAACTTGCCGCGGATATAGGAATAAATGCCGAGCAGGTGGGTACCAACGCAAATTCAGTAGATTACTCGTTATTTGAACCTATGAGTACTGCATTTCGAAATCAGGTTCAAGAAAGCATTGAAGACACCTACACCACATTTTTGAATAGAGTTTCCCACGGCCGTGGTATTTCAATGGCCCAAGCTGATAGTTTGGCGCAAGGAAGGGTTTGGAGCGGAATAGATGCAAAGCGCATTGGTCTCGTTGATGAATTGGGAACGTTGGAAGATGCTATCAACGCTGCCGCCGAATTAGCCGAAATCGATACCTATGGTATTCGAAAATACCCAAAGTATAAATCAGGTTTTGAGCGTTTTATGGAAGACTTGGAGGGTGCTAGTACGCAACTGAAGTATAAAATAATCAGCGATGAAATCGGTGAGGACAACTATCTAATTTTAAAGGACATAAAAGCTGGTCTGGACAGAAAAGGCGTGCAGGCCAGAATGCCTTTTATCTTGAATATAAAATAAGGGATGACGCACAAGGATACCTTGGTGGCACGTAGGATATATCTATATCTTGGTGCGCTTTTCATTACGTCTTTAGTAGTTTCCAACCTAATCTTTCAAAAGTTTTTTTATTGGCAGCCGTTTGGGGAGATTACTATTTTTGGCGCTTCACTTTTTGAGATATCCGTAGGGATATTGCCCTATCCCGTTACCTTTTTGATAACGGATTTAATCTCTGAAATTTTTGGAAAGAAAAAAGCCAACCAAATAGTTGTGGCAGGTATCTTTGCATCTTTCTTTTCTTTGTTAATTGTGTATACGGCAAATGCGGTGCCTGCAACGTCGTGGTCACCGGTTCAGGACAAGTTGTTTACTTCTGTTTTTGGTAACACTATTGTTGCGGTCTTTGCCTCTATGATGGCTTATTTGTTGGCTCAGTTCGTTGATATACAGATATATCATTTCTGGAAACGCTTGACCAAGGGAAAATACCTGTGGCTACGGAACAACTTTTCCACCTTTTCTTCTCAATTGATAGACACGTTTACCGTTGTTGGACTTTTGTGTTCTTTTGGGGAGATTCCTTGGGATAAATTTAAGGGCTTGGTGATCAGTGGCTTTATTTTTAAGATAATTATAGCGTTTTTGGACACCCCTTTGCTTTATTTGTGCGTATATATGATGCGAAGGCGATTTGGTTTGGAGCTGGGAGAAGAAATAGATTTGGATGTTAGTAACGTGGCAGATTAAGAATGTGTATTTTATCAGAAAGAAATGAAGAAAAATATTATTAGAATAGTTGGGATACTTTTTTTGTTGATTATTGGAATAGTAGTGGCAGCCCCCTTTTTCTTGGAGGCCAAAATTGGTGATATCATCAAAAATAATGTGAACAACACTGTAAATGCAACATTGGATTTTTCTGATGCGGATTTGAGTTTGGTCCGTAGTTTTCCCAATGCAGCGGTTCGTTTGGAAAATGTGAGCTTGTTGAACAAGGCGCCTTTCGAAGGGGATACCTTGTTCTCGGCCAAGGACGTCTCCTTGACTATGGGTATTATGCAGTTGTTCAAGGGGCAAGATGAGCCCATTGCCATAACCAGTTTAAATGTAGATAATGCCTTGGTAAACATTACGATAGATGCCAATGAAAATGCAAATTACGATATTACCCTGGAAAGCGATGCTCCAGAAACAACAGTAGCTTCAGAGACAGGTTCTACCGGGTTTAATCTGAACATGGAATACTATGAGATAACCAACTCTCGTATCTATTACAACGATAGGGCAACAGGTATTGGTCTGGTATTGACAGATGTGAACCACAAGGGAACCGGTGATCTTTCTTTAGATACATCTGAACTGGATACGCATACGGATGCGCTAGTATCTTTTGAAATGGACAGCACCAATTACCTGAATAATAATAAAGTACGTTTGGATGCGCTTATCGGTATCGATTTAAAAGAAAGTAAATACTCCTTTTTAAAGAACGAGGCGCTCATAAATCAATTACCCTTGGTCTTTGATGGTTTTGTAAAGTTGAATGACGATGATATGGAGGTGGATATCAATTTCAAAACACCCTCTTCGGATTTTAAAAACTTTTTGGCCGTTATTCCAGAGGAATATTCCAAAAATATCGAAAGTGTAACCACGACCGGAAACTTTGTGCTGGGAGGAAATTTTACAGGTACTGTTGATGATGTGCATATTCCTAAATTCAATATTAATATCAACTCGGATAATGCCTCTTTTAAGTATCCAGATTTACCAAAAGCGGTTACCAACATTAATTTAGATGTGGCAATCAATAATACTACCGGAATTACGGAGGATACATCTGTAGCAATTAAAAAGGTCTCCTTTATGATTGATCAGGACCGTTTTAACTTGACTTCTAACATAACAGAATTAATGGGCAATACAAAGGTAAGTGCTCATATAGATGGTAAAATGAATCTGGCTAATCTAGAAAAAGCCTATCCTGTGCCTGCAGGACTCAGTTTAAAGGGAATGTTGGAAGCCGATGTTACAACAGCTTTTGATATGGGTATGCTAGAAAAAAAGCAATACGAAAGAACCAGGACCGAAGGGAAAATGGTCTTGGCCAATTTTGAATACAAATCGGACGAAATTCCAAATCCTGTAGTATTAAAATCCACAGCGGTTACCTTTAATCCAAAGACGGTAAGTTTGAACGAACTTAATGGGTCAACCGGTAAGACAGACTTCAACGTTACCGGGACCATTAACAACTTTTTGGGCTATCTGTTCAATGATGAAAAGGTAGAAGGGAATTTTATCTTAAACTCCAATACCTTTGACTTGCGTGATTTTATGGTAGCCGAAACGGAAACCGTACAGGATAGTAGTACAGAAAGTGCGCCTATAACTCCTGTAGAAAAAATTAAGATACCTTCCTTTTTGGATGCTACATTTAGTGCTAGCGCAAACAATGTAATATATGATAATATTGTTCTTAAAGATGTAAAGGGAAATCTTAGAATAAAGGACGAAAAGGCAATATTGAGTAATATGACTTCTTCCTTGTTCGATGGGAAAATAGCTTTTGATGGAGAGGTTTCCACAAAAAGCGACATACCCACATTTAGTATGAAATTGGGAATGGACCAGTTGCAGATAAGCGAAACCTTTAAGGCCTTGGAGCTTTTTAAGGTGCTTGCCCCGGTGGCCAAGGTTATTCAAGGAAAATTGAACTCAAATATTTCATTGTCCGGTAATTTGACCGATGATTTTACACCTGATCTATTATCCTTAAGTGGTGATGTTTTAGCCAATTTAATGACGCAGAAAGTCAATGCAGAAAACGCACCCGTTCTCTCTGCCTTGGATAGTAAGTTGGATTTTATAAACCTAAACGATTTGGATTTAAAGGAGCTGAAGACGAGCCTTTCGTTTAAGGATGGTCTGGTTTCCGTAAAGCCATTTACGTTTAACTATAAGGATATTGCTATTAACGTTGCAGGAAATCACACCTTTGACCAAAAAATGAACTATAAGGCATCTATCAACGTGCCTTCAAAATACCTAGGTAAGGAAATAAATGCTTTGCTGGCCAAAATAGATGACCCCTCTTTGCAAACCCTCACCATACCCGTTACCGCAAATATTACAGGAATGTATAACAGTCCGCAAGTAAGTACCGACCTAACTTCTGGAGTAAAAACCCTCACCTCCCAGTTAATAGAAATTGAAAAACAAAAACTAATTGCCAAAGGAACAGATAAAGCAAAATCCCTAATCGGCGGTCTTTTGGGCGGCGCTAAAGAAGATTCACAAGATTCGACCAAAGTAGAAGACCCCTTAAAAAAGGGAGCTAAAGACGTATTAGGTGGTCTGTTGGGCGGTACTAATAGAACGGATAGCATAAATGCAAAGGCAGATACCGTCCCTCCTAAAAAGGAAGATGCCGTTAAAGACGCTGCCAAGGATATTCTAGGTGGTTTGTTGGGTAAAAAGAAAAAACCAGCGGCTAAAAAGGATTCTGTTAACTAGTTGAAGCAAAATTTTAGAACGGCTTTTTAATAATTTTCCTATTGTTAAACTATACTGACTCATCTGAATTATGCCGTGTAGGTAGGAATACGATTTGCGAATTGATTAAAGCTAATTAGGACAGCTTTGTTTTCATGAAAGGTTTTTGTGTGACTGATATCGGTAACCATTTCGCAAAATTTATGGTTTAAACTTGTACCAGCAACGAAGATACAACACTAAGTTTCTCTGAAAAGTATATCGGTACATCTATAAAGATGAATTTGAAATAGAGAGTGGGTTTTAACTAATACTAAGCCCTACATAATACCCCTCATTACTTCGAACATTAAAAACGGTATTATCCTCAAAGATGAGGTACTGCCCTTTAATACCTTTTAAAATGCCTTGATAGTTGGGTGTCTTGTCCAAATTGAGGCTTTTTACTTTTTCTGGGTATTGTAGTACTGGAAACTGCATATGGGTTTCCTCATTATTTTCTATAAAATATTGTTTTGCTTCGTCAGGAATATACTGTTTTAACTTAGTACGCCAGTCTACCAGGTTTTCATCATCTACATTGTTTGTGAGCATTTTTCGCCAATTGGTTTTGTCGCCCACATAGTCTTTTAGGGCCACCTCGGTAATGCCCGCAAGATACCTGTTGGGTACTTCTACGATTTCTATCGCTTCATGTGCACCTTGGTCTATCCATCTTGTAGGGACCTGGGTCTTTCTGGTAACACCTACTTTTACATTGCTAGAGTTTGCCAAGTAAACGATATGCGGCTGTAGTTGTACTTTTTTTTCGTAATCCAAATCGCGATCTTCCTGGTCTAAGTGGGCGGTGCTTAGTTCCGGTCGCATGATCCAATCGCCTGCGGACGGAATCTCAAAAAAACAGGATTTGCAAAAGCCTTGCCTAAATATAGGTCGGTCGTTACCGCAATTGAGGCATTGGTGTTTTAGGAAGCTTATCGAAAGCTCTTTATTCAGTATTTGATTGATATTAAGGAAATCGGATTCAAAAATAAGGTAGTACTGGATGGGACTTCCTATTTCTGTCTGCATTTTTTTTAAAACACCTTCGTACTGCATATGTAAAATCTTATTGCTATTTCAATTTGAAAATGATGGATATATACCCTATTTTAGGCCGATAAAGATACCTAAAAATGCCCATTCCGCTGTTTAATTCCATAGCATCTTGGTTGCTTAAAAAGCGCTATCATCAAATAGAACTTTTCCTTAAATATCCTGAAGAGGTACAAGAAGAAGTGCTTTTGCAGCTTTTGGAGCTGGCAGATGATACCGAAATTGGACGCACATACGATTTTGAGAGTATACATAATTACGAGACGTTTAGGAGTCGGGTACCCATTGTATCCTATGAGGAAATGGAACCAATGATAGAACGCACCCGCAAGGGCGAGCAGAATCTTTTCTGGCCAACATCGGTAAAGTTGTTTGCTAAAAGCAGTGGTACGACCAATGCAAAAAGTAAGTTCATACCGGTAAGCACCGAGGCTTTGGAGGATTGTCATTTTAAATCTGGAAAAGATTTGTTATGTCTTTATTTGAACAACAACGAAAACTCCCAATTATTTACAGGAAAAAGTTTACGACTGGGAGGGAGCAAGGAATTGTATGAGGATAATGGTTCTTTTTTTGGAGACCTATCTGCAATTCTTATAGATAATATGCCACTTTGGGCGGAGTATAGCAGTACACCTAGCAACAAGGTGTCTTTGATGAGCGAATGGGAAACAAAGCTAAACGCTATAATTAAGGAAAGCGTACAGGAGAATGTAACTAGTCTGGCAGGTGTGCCCTCTTGGATGTTGGTACTTTTGAACAATATGTTGGAAGAGACGGGGAAAGAGCACTTGTTTCAGGTTTGGGAAAATTTGGAGGTCTACTTTCATGGAGGGGTAAGTTTTAGTCCGTATAAAGAACAATACAAAGCATTGTTTCCTAGAAAAAGTTTCAGATACTACGAAATCTACAATGCCTCCGAAGGGTTTTTCGCCATCCAAGATAGGAACAATGCAGATGACCTTTTGTTGATGTTGGATTATGGTATTTTTTATGAATTTGTTCCTATGGAGGAGTATGATGCATTGGACCTAAAAGCGATTCCCTTGTGGGAAGTGGAAATTGGAAAGAATTACGCTATCATCATAACTACGAATTCTGGCTTATGGCGCTACAAGATTGGCGATACGGTACGTTTTACTTCTAAAAGTCCATATCGCATACGGGTAACGGGGCGTACCAAACATCATATTAATGTTTTTGGGGAGGAACTGATTATAGAAAATGCAGAGGAAGCCCTAAAGACCGTTTGTATAAAGGCGGAGGCGGAAATCAAAGATTATACGGCAGGCCCTATCTTTATGATGGGAAAGGAAAAAGGAGCACATGAATGGGTAATTGAATTCAGGAAGGCTCCCAAAGACCTAGCTTATTTTACCGAGTTTCTGGATAACGCCCTGAAATCATTGAATTCCGATTATGAGGCCAAACGATATAATAATACTACCTTAAAAATGCCTAAAGTACATGTGGCGCGAGAAAATCTTTTCTACGATTGGCTTAAGGTCAATGATAAGTTGGGCGGCCAACACAAAATACCACGACTTTCCAACAAAAGGGACTATATAGAAGAGCTACTTAGGATGAACGGTTAGTATAGAGGGTTTTTTCTACTCAATATGTCATTTAAAAATAGGGATATGCGTTTCTTATTGCTAGAACTACTTTCTTAAGGTTACTTCTATTCAAAATTATCTTCAATTTTAGCGCTATTGTAGTTAATACCTTTTAATACGTTGCTGGTCGATTTATAAGCGTTATTCAATTAGTGATAAGCGTTATTTTAGCATGTTATTTATATGAATCAAGTTTTATACCGATGTTTTTGTCCTACTGAACAAATAAATATGAGTTTTTGCCGTTTATGAATGACTTTAGACAAACGATACTTAACCGATAAAACTAAACACAACATTCATTATGGCAGAGAAATTAGTAATTGTTTCAGACATGTGGGGGTCAAGAAAGGGGCTTTGGATAACTTCTTATCTAGGGTATCTGCAACAGTATTTTGATATTACATTTTATGATAGTCAGCAATTGGCTAATTTGGATTTAGCCGTTAATTCTGAAGAAAATATACATAATGCTTTTATACATGGGGGTATAGAGACGGCAGTAGCTCATTTGTTAAAAAAAGAGAAAGAACCTTGTCATTACCTTGCTTTCAGCACGGGCGGTACTATTGTGTGGAACGCAGCCAAAAAGGGACTTCCCGTAAAATCTTTGTATAATGTTTCCTCAACAAGGATACGAACGGAAAATAATAGACCTTCGGTTCCGGTAACCTTATTGTACGGGGGAAACGATTCTTTTAAACCTGAGGATAGTTGGGCAGATATGCTAGGATTGGAAATGGAAGTGATTCCAAATTACGGTCATACCTTATATTCCGATGAAAAGGTGATTAAAAAGGTTTGTTTGGATTTGTTAAACAAGGTAACTAAGATAGCTCCCGAAACCAAAAAGGCTGTCTAGCGCTCATTGTCATAGTTCTTCGGGCAGTTTTAAACTGAAGGTCTAAAAAATAAGGGCACAGATACAGAAAGGGTCAAATATAAAATCCTCGTTGAGATTGTATATTTGACCCTTTTCTCTTAAACCTCGGTAAATCAAATTAAGGATTCGGTTAAGAAACTGCTTTTAGTTTTTTAACCGTTTCGTACGAAAGTTTTTGCTCGGCATACTGTTTGGTAACCTTGAATTCCGTTTCATCATTACTGGGCATTTCGAACATAGCATCCGTAAAAATTGCTTCGCACAAAGATCGTAACCCTCTTGCTCCAAGTTTATATTCTATGGCTTTGTCTACAATATAATCCAAAGCTTGCTCGGTAATGGTGAAGGTAATATCGTCCATTGTAAACAGCTTTTCATATTGTTTTATGATAGCATTTTTTGGCTCCGTAAGAATGGCGCGTAAGGTTTTCTTATCCAATGGATTCATATGGGTCAACACAGGTAAGCGACCAATAATTTCAGGAATCAAGCCAAATTCTTTTAAGTCTTTGGGTATGATGTATTGTAACATGTTATCATCGTCTAACTTATCGTCTACCTTTGAAGCATTATAACCAACGGCTTGCATATTTAGCCTTTTGGCTATGGCGCGTTCAATTCCGTCAAATGCACCTCCAGCGATAAAAAGAATATTCTCGGTATTTACTTCTATAAATTTTTGATCGGGGTGTTTGCGGCCTCCTTTTGGGGGTACGTTTACCACTGTACCTTCTAGTAGTTTAAGCAAGCCTTGTTGTACACCTTCACCGGATACGTCCCTTGTAATAGATGGGTTGTCGCTTTTGCGGGCTATTTTATCTATCTCATCAATGAAGACGATGCCACGCTCTGCCTTTTCTAAGTTGTAGTCAGCTGCCTGTAACAACCTTGTTAATATACTCTCTACATCCTCGCCTACATAACCTGCCTCCGTTAAAACGGTTGCATCAACGATTGCCAACGGAACATTAAGCATTTTTGCAATGGTTTTGGCCATTAGGGTTTTTCCCGTTCCGGTTTGGCCTACCATGATAATATTACTTTTTTGAATTTCTATATCGTCTTCCTTGGCAGAAGGTTGCAATAATCTTTTGTAATGATTGTAAACAGCAACCGACATTACTTTCTTGGTGCGTTCTTGGCCAATAATAAAAGTATCTAGGAAGTCCTTGATTTCCAGAGGTTTCTTAAGCACGAGTTCCGAAGATAGGTCATTGGTCTTTGTTTGTTTTGACTCTTCGGCCACAATGCCATGTGCCTGCTCAATACATCTATCGCAAATATGCGCATCAAGTCCGGCGATTAATAAATTGGTTTCGGGTTTTTTTCTTCCACAAAACGAACATTCTAAATTTTCTTTTGCCATACAGTTTGTAATCAGACCAAAACCATAACGGATATTCTTCCTTTTTGGTTTATACTATCTCCCTATAATTTGGTAGTTGGTCGAAATTATTTCTTTTCCCTTACTAATATCTCGTCTATCATGCCATACTTTAGTGCGGCGTCCGCTTTCATCCAATAATCCCTGTCACTATCGTCATGCACTTTTTTGACGGATTGTCCGGAGTGGTTTGCGATAATCTCGTAAAGCTCGTCTTTCAAGGTTAGGATTTCTTTTGCTGTAATCTCAATATCACTAGCTTGTCCTTGTGCCCCGCCCATAGGTTGGTGTATCATTACTCTCGAATGTTGTAGCCCACTGCGTTTGCCCTTTTCTCCTGCACAAAGAAGTACTGCACCCATAGAGGCTGCCATACCTGTGCAGATAGTCGCTACATCTGGATTTATAAATTGCATCGTGTCATAGATACCTAGGCCCGCATATACGCTTCCGCCCGGGGAATTGATATATATTTGGATGTCTTTTGAAGCATCAACACTGGCCAAAAACAGCAGTTGGGCTTGAACAATGTTCGCAACTTGGTCATTGATACCCGTACCTAAAAAGATAATACGATCCATCATAAGCCTAGAATATACGTCCATTGCAATAACGTTCATTTGCCTTTCTTCAATAATATTGGGCGTCATATTAACAGGGTACATGCTGCTCATGATATTATCATAATACGTACTGCTGATGCCTTGGTGTTTTATTGCGTAATCTTTGAACTCTTTTCCGTAATCCATTTTTTTATTCGATTTTTCTAAATACTAACCACTACTGGTTTCCATAGGTCACATTTTGCACTCTATTGGGCTAAGGACTGTTATTTCCTGATAGTGTAAGAGGCAAAAAAAGGTGCCGAAAAAATAATTTCCGGCACCGTAAAGATACTTAATTTATTATTCGAATGCTATCCGTATACTTCTTTGACGAAGTTTTCATAGGTAACTTCCTTAGTTTTAAGGTTCGCTTTTTCTTTATAAACGTTCAATAATTTTTGGCTCATCAACTGTTCGGAAAGCCTTTTGACCTCATCCTGATTACCTAAAACTCGCGCGGCTATGTTATCCAATTCTTCCTCTTGTGGATTTAGTTGTCCAAATTGGGCCATTTGCGATTTAATGAATCCTTTGGCGAATTCTTTTAGCTCGTCAAACTGGACTTGAAGGTTATTTTCGCTAATTATTTTTCCTTCGATAAGTTGGTACCGTAACCCTTTTTCCGATTTTTTATATTCTTCTGTAGCCTCTTCTTCGGAAAGTTCCTTTTCTCCCGTAACCTGAATCCATTTGGTTAAGAAGCCGGCAGGAAGTTCAAATTTGGTGTTTTCGATAAAATACTCGGTTACGTCGTTCAATAATTTTTGATCGGCCTGTTGCTCAAATTGCTTTTCGGAATCTTCTGCAATACGCGCTCTAAGTTCTTTTTCAGTTTTTACAGTGTCTTTGCCAAAAAGCTTATCAAAAAGTTCTTCATCTAAAGCAGCTGGCTCGCGCTGGTTTATTTCACTAATGGTGAAGCTTACTTCTATGTTTAATTTTTCCGATGTGTCAGGGCTAATCCCTAACATGCCGGCAAGAAGGTTGTCCTCTTTTAAAAGTCCTTTTGTTTTTAAAGTAACGACATCTCCAACTTTTTTTCCTACAAGGCTTTCTATAGCCTTTTTGCTTTTAAGCTTATCGAGCTCCAACAATGTGTCGTTGTTAATTTCTTCAGTTTCGTTCACGAAGGTGCCAGAAACTTCATCGTTTTTCCCAACAACATCCTTGTTGGTCAATTTCCCATATTGCTTTTGAATGCGCTCTACCTGCTCGGAGATCATTTTTTTGTCGGCAACGATTTTATAGTGGGTAATTGCTTTTTTTGTTTTTAATGAAACCTCAAAGTCCGGGGCAAGTCCTAGTTCAAATTCAAACGCTAACTCTTCTTTGTCCCAGTCAAAATTATCTTGTTGTTTTGGTAATGGATTTCCAAGTACATCTAATTTCTCCTCGGTAAGGTACTTGTTAAGATTGTCCTGGAGCAACTTGTTCACCTCGTCTACCAATACCGCTTTACCGTACTGTTTTTTGATTAGTCCCATAGGAACCTGTCCTTTTCTAAAACCGGGAATATTTGCTTGTTTTTTGTAATCCTTAAGGATAGTATCCACTTTGTCTTGGTAGTCCTCTTTTGTAACAGCTACCTTAACAACAGCGTTTAAATCGTCTATCTGCTCTTTTGTAATATTCATTCCTTAGTATCTTTATCTTAAATAAAATGGGGTGCAAAATTACTCTTTTTTAGAATATTTGCCAAGTTTTCAATCAGTTGAATTTCAGATGCTAGCTTCATTATTTCTTGTCCTCTTTAAGGAAGGAAAATAAAATGGATTGTAAAAAGGAAAGTAAAAGGCTAAAAAGTAAGGCCCACCATATATTCCCTACACTAAATCCAGCAATCAAGCTGTCTGCTAAAAGTATAATTATCGCGTTGATAATGAGAAGAAAAAGTCCCAAAGTGAGCACGGTAACCGGCAGTGTTAGGATAACAAGTATCGGCTTTACCAAAAAATTGAGCAAACTTAGTACTACCGCCACGATAATGGCCGTTATATAGGAGTCTACATAAACATTTGGTAAAATGTTGGCCAAAAGTATAACGGCAAGTGCGCTTAAAAGTGTTCTAAGGATAAGTTTCATGAGGTGTACTGGTTTAGGTTCGTATTGTTTTTGTTAAAACGGAAATGTCATTAAAGATAATCATTTATCAAACCAAAGAAAAGACCCGTATTTATTTCGAAAATGAGTTATACTACTGAAAATTTGGTGCTTAGGATAGAAAAGCTAATGATTTTTTCAAAAATTCTGAGGGATTTTCTGCGTGTAGCCAATGACCAGCATTAGAAACGGTATCTAATATAGCTTTAGGAAAATGCATTTTGATCGCATCGATATCACTATCTAAAACGTAATCCGATTTGCTTCCTCTTAAAAATAAGGTGGCACCTGCAAAACGATCTGTACTATTGATGTTTTCTCCTACTTCTGTCATTTTCTCGCTCAATACTGCAAGGTTGAACCGGAACGCAAGTTTTTTTTCTTTGGTCCAATACAGATTTTTAAGTAGAAACTGTCTAACGCCAACATCGGTCAGTTTTTTTTGAAGTGCTGCGTCCGCTTGCGATCTTGAGCTGATTGTGTTGAAGTCTAACGATTGCAAAGCATCAATAATCTGATGATGGTGGGGTGGGTAGAATTTCGGTGCTATATCCGCAACAACTAATTTTTGGGTCATTTCAGGAAAACTACAGGCAAACTGCATAGCAGCTTTACCCCCCATGGAGTGTCCAATAAGCATTGTTTGGGTAATATTGTGAGTTGTTAGGTATGCTTTTAGGTCGTTTGCCAAAAGGTCATAATTAAAATCAGTGCTATGAAAACTCTTGCCGTGGTTTCGCTGGTCTATCAGATGTACGTTAAACCCTTTTTCGGCATAGGCTGCTCCTAGGGTTTTCCAGTTGTCCGACATACCCAAGAAGCCATGTAATATGCATAATGGCATGCCTTTGCCAAGGATTTTAGAATGTAGGGATAGATTCATTTTAACTTGTTTAAATACATTTGAACAACATTTTCCAAGCCCAAATAAAGTGATTCGCATATCAATGCGTGGCCAATGGAGACTTCTAAAAGACCAGGTATGTTCCTTTTAAAGTATTGAATGTTGTCTAGGCTAAGATCATGGCCTGCATTTATACCGATGCCGAGTTCGTTTGCACGATGTGCTGCGGAAATAAAAGGTGCAATTGCCTTCTCCTTATTTTTTGTAAATCCTTGTGCATAGCTTTCTGTATACAATTCTATGCGGTCCGCTCCGGTTGCTTTTGCGCCATCTATCATGGCAATGACTGGGTCAACAAAGATGGAGGTCCGAATACCTTGTGCTTTAAAGGTGGCGATTATATCAGTTAAAAAATTAGCATGCTTAATAGTGTCCCACCCGGCATTTGAGGTTAGGGCATCTACGGCATCTGGTACCAGGGTAACTTGAGTTGGCTTGGTTTCAAGCACCAATGCAACAAATATAGGGTTCGGGTTTCCTTCTACATTGAACTCAGTTGTTACTCTTTTTGACAGGTCTCTGGTGTCTTGGTATCTAATATGGCGTTCATCTGGCCTGGGGTGCACCGTAATTCCTTGTGCTCCAAAACGCTCTATATCTTCTGCTACCTTTGTCACGTTGGGTACATTTCCACCACGTGAATTTCGTAGCGTAGCTATTTTATTTACGTTTACACTAAGTTTTGTCATAATGTCGGATATCTTTTTAAGTGAGCGTAAAAATACAAATTAGGCATGCCTTTTGATATTATTAATTACTATTTTGCGTTATAATCAAGCTTATGCATATACAAGAACATATCATAACTCATCTTCCGGTATTTACGGTAGAAGAAACTTTTGAAAAAGTTTTGGAATTTTTCAAGGAAAGTACCTATTCCCATATTGCAATTACAGAGCAGGGAAGGTTTTTAGGGGTTTTTTCTGAGAATGATATCGAAACAATCGAGGCTACTTCAAAAATTGACGTGGCCAGATATGATTTGGAATCTTTTTTTGCTCGCAAAGAAACCAATTGGTTGGATGTTTTAGAGGCCTTTGCACGGAACGAAGCTAATTTGTTGCCAGTGCTTGGAGCAGAGGAAGAGGTGTTAGGTTATTACGATCTAACCGATATCGTAGCGGTTTTTATAGATACGCCGTTTTTTACAGATCCGGGTAACATTTTGGTAGTGGCTACCGGTGTAAAGGACTATTCATTTAGTGAGATTGCCCAGATTGTTGAAAGTAATAATGCAAAGATGATCGGTGCTTTTATAACGGATATCCAGAATGATGTGGTTCAGGTCACCATAAAAATTAGCACCGTAAACTTTAATGAGGTAGTGCAAACCTTTAGGCGCTATAATTATCATATCCTTTTTGGCACAAGCGACGATCAGTTTTTAGAGGGTTTAAGGCAGCGGTCGGATTATTTGGATACTTACCTAAACGTATAACATGAAGGTTGCTATTTACGGACAAACCTACCAAGATAATGCAATTGAATTTTTGGTGGAGCTCTTGGAAGAACTTCAAAGGGAAGATGCCATGGTGGCTATTGAAGCTGAATTTTACAAGCTTTATTTGGATTCAGGAGGGCAATGGGAATATAATACATTCACCACAAATGGTGGATTGGACACTAGTTTTGACATGTTCGTTAGTTTTGGAGGTGATGGCACAATCCTACGGGCTACAACATTTGTAAAAGATTTGGGAATACCTATCGTCGGCGTTAATACAGGACGACTAGGGTTTTTGTCTACCTTTAAAAAAGAGGATGTAAGAAAGGTGGTAAAAGAGTTCGTTAGTGGTGATTATGTCATTGTAGAGCGCAGTCTGGTGCAGCTAAACACCGAGGCCTTGGATGCCGAATTTGGGGATTTGAATTTTGCCTTGAACGAAATTACGGTAAGTAGAAAAGATACCACTTCTATGATTACAGTGGAAACCCATTTGAATAACGAGTATCTAACGTCCTACTGGGCAGATGGCCTTATTATTTCTACCCCAACAGGCTCAACGGGTTACTCCCTTAGTTGCGGTGGGCCGGTAATCGTACCTACTGCAAAATCTTTGGTGTTAACACCTATTGCACCGCATAACCTAAACGCGAGGCCTTTAGTTATTTCTGATGATACGGTTATACGGTTAAAGGTGTCCGGTAGGGAAGAAAACCACTTAGTTTCGTTAGATTCAAGAATTGCATCGTTGGAGAATGGCCAGGAAATTACCATACGTAAAGCACCGTTTACGATAAAGATGATAGAATACACTTCCGAAAGTTTTTTAAAAACCCTTAGAAATAAACTACTCTGGGGGGAGGATAAACGTAATTGATCCTTTTTGTTGAACAATAAAAACAATCAAAAACTGTTTATCTTCTGAGAGTAATAGTAGGCATAAACTACAGTGTTAGTGGTAGACCATGCCGAATAACAAATTATAAAATCGCATGAGACAGGTACTACTAGTATTGTTTCTTCCTTTATCCATTATGCTTAGTGCCCAGACCTATGAGGTTGGTGTTTTTGCTGGTGGTGCCAATACTATTGGTGATGTAGGTAGGACAAATTATATTTTGCCTTCCGGCCCTGCATTTGGGGGTATTTTTAAGTGGAACAAAAGTAAACGATACGCTTGGCGAGGAACATTGCTGTATGGTGAGTTTACGGCAGATGATAGTAAATCAAATACTTCGGCTAGACAGCAAAGAGGTTATGTGGTGGATAATTCTGTTCTGGAAGCCAGCGTTGGTTTGGAAGTTAATTTTGTAGAATATAATCTACATAAGTTGGGGCCTGCTTTCACACCTTATTTATACACAGGTCTTACTTATTTTAGGTATGATTATAATTATTTTAATGGGGGCGTGCTACAGGATATTTCACAAAAAGATGGAGCCTTTGCCATACCAATGACCCTAGGTATGAAGTATCGTATCAATCAGTTTCTTATTTTTGGGGCAGAAATTGGAGCCAGATATACGTTCACGGATAATTTGGATGCCAGTAATCCAGAAGGTTCTAATTTTGAGGAGTTCCGTTTTGGAAATATTTTTAGCGACGATTGGTATGTTTTTTCAGGGATTACATTAACCTATACCTTTGGTAGAAAACTTTGTACCGATTGTTTTGAGTAAAACAATACATGAGCAAAATAGAAGATATTGAAGAGAATAATTTGCCCGGACATTTGGCCATAATCATGGACGGTAACGGTAGGTGGGCAAAAGAGCAGGGTATGCACAGGGTTTTTGGGCACGAAAATGGAGTTAAAACCGTAAAATCCACAGTTGAGAATTGTGCGAAAGTTGGAATAAAATTCCTAACGCTCTACACGTTTTCTACCGAAAATTGGAACCGACCAAAGCTTGAAATTGAAACTTTGATGCGCTTGTTGGTTTCTTCGTTACGGAAAGAACTTAAAAATTTTAACAAGAACAATATACGCTTAAATACTATTGGAAACATATCGGCTCTCCCGTCCAAGGCGAATAGGGAGTTGAAAGAGGTGATGGATAAAACTAAGGGCAATACAGGGATGACCCTAACTTTGGCATTGAGCTATGGATCTAGAGAAGAGCTGCAATCTGCCGTAAAGTCAATTGCTATCAAAGTTAAAAATAATATAATTTCACCTGAAAATATTGATGAAACCATTATAAATAACCATCTTTACACGCACAATTTGCCAGATGTAGACTTGCTTATCCGTACTAGTGGAGAACACCGGATCAGCAATTTTTTATTATGGCAAATTGCTTATGCCGAGTTATATTTTATCAATGTATTTTGGCCCGATTTTGATGAGCATCATTTAGTTGAAGCTATAAAAAATTACCAGAATAGAGAACGAAGATTTGGAAAAACTAGCGAACAACTCACTTAAGGATATCACAAGGTTCATATCTTTAAACCACTTAATTACCAGCCTTTTATTTTTTACCTCGATACTTGTCACAGCTCAGGAGATATCCTATGATGATGGTAAACGCTATATTCTCGGCGGAATAGAGGTTACGGGATTACAAAGTTACAATGAGCAAACGGTTAAAACATATACGGGTTTACGTGTAGGCCAGCCCATTGTAGTGCCGGGAGAAGAAATCAGTGCCGTAATTAATAAATTATGGGGTTTGGAGCTTTTTAGCGCCATAGACTTTTTTATTACGAATATCGAGGGTAACAAAGTTTTTTTAGAACTCAATATTATCGAGCGTCCAACCCTAACTTCTGTAAAATTTACTGGTGTTAAGGAGCGCAAGGTAGCTGAATTAATAAAGGATACCGATTTAAAAAAAGGTAAAAAAATTACTGAAAGTCTTCTTTCCAATACCAAAAATTATCTAGCGAACAAGTATAAGAAACAGGGATATTTAAACACTAAGGTAGCTATAGCGACTAAAGTGGATACATCTCAAGTGAATGCCCGTAGTATGCTCGTAAGCATAGATAAGGGAGATAAGGTAAAGATCAGTGATATCATTTTTGAGGGTAATGAACAATTATCGGATAAAAAATTGAGAAAAGCCTTAAAGAGTACAAAGAAGAAAAGATTGGGTCGTTTTTGGAAAAAATCCAAGTATATCAAAAAAGACTATGAAAAAGACCTCGTGCTGTTGGTTGATACATATGCAGAGAATGGATTTAGGGATGCTCGTGTCATATCGGATACCTTGACCAAAATCGACGAAAATAATATTCAATTAAATATCAAGGTCGAAGAAGGTAATAAATATTATTTTGGAGATATAGATTTTGTAGGGAATACGGTCTATTCGGACAGGGCACTATCTCAAGTGTTGGGCATAAGAAAAGGCGCAACATATAATGGCGTATTACTAAGGGAGCGTATAGCGGACAATACAAAGCCAGACCCTGCAGATTTAACTAGTCTTTATCAAAACAATGGGTATTTGTTCTCTAGTATAAACCCGGTGGAGGTATCAGCGGCAAACGATACCATTAATTTCGAAATACGTATCATAGAAGGGAAGGAGACCTTTTTGGATCATGTAACGGTAAATGGTAATGACAGAACCAACGATCATGTTATTTTTAGGGAACTAAGAACAAGACCAGGTCAAAGATATAATAAATCCGATATCATTAGAAGTATTCGAGAACTGGGACAGCTTGGCTTTTTTGATGCAGAGCAGATTACACCGGACGTTTTGAATGCCAATCCCAACGAAGGCACGGTAGATCTGGATTGGAGTTTGGTAGAATCCGGTTCCAGTCAGATAGAATTGCAAGGTGGTTATGGCGGTGGTGGTTTCATTGGAACCTTAGGACTATCCTTTAGTAACTTTTCAATAAAGAATTTATTCAAGGGCGAGGAGTACAAACCGGTTCCTATGGGTGATGGGCAAACGTTTGCCTTACGTATGCAGGCCAGTAGAACATTTAGGGTATACAGTTTAAATTTTGTAGAGCCTTGGTTGGGCGGTAAAAAGCCGGTTCAGTTTAACATGAGCTTTTCTAGGACCCAACAGTTTTTGGCTTCGTTTGGGGGTAATGGGCGAATAGATATAGATAAGGACCGTCAGTTTTCCATTACAGGTGTTACGGTAGGTATGGCCAAAAGGGTGCAATGGCCAGATGATTATTTTACTATTTCTCATTCCTTAAGCTATCAACTATATGATTTTAGAAATTATAATACCGGATTGTTCAACTTTGGTAATGGTCAGTCGAATTCCATCGCCTACACTTTCGGTATGTCCCGGAATGCCATATTAGGCGGGCGTATTTTTCCAAGAGGTGGCTCAAATTTTGAGATTACGGCTAAATTTACACCACCCTATTCTCTTTTCAGCAACAAGGATTTTAGGGCACTGAAGAATAGGAGCGAAGAGCTAGCCCCTATTGTTCAGCAGCAAGGTGGGGCGATAACCCCAGAAAGTAAGGAATTGGAACAAATAGACCAAGAACGTTTTCGCTTATTGGAATATTACAAGGTGAAATTTAAAGGAGACTGGTATACCACCTTAGTTGGTAGCGCAGATAAGTCGTTAGTACTTAGAACAAATGCCGAATTCGGCTTTTTAGGGAGTTACAACAGTGCTGTCGGTAGCGTACCTTTTGAACGATTTTTTGTAGGAGGTGATGGTCTAAATAATTTTACGTTGGACGGTAGGGATATTGTGCAGCTAAGAGGTTATGAGAATCAGTCCGTAACCGCAATAGATCCATTGACCGGGCAGCAGGAAGGCGCCTTGATCTATAATAAGTTTTCTATGGAACTACGATATCCACTTACACTAAAGCCATCTGCATCTATCTTTGGGCTCGCTTTTTTAGAAGCAGGTAATTCGTTCAACAATTTTCAGGAGTTTAATCCGTTTCAATTACGACGGTCGGCCGGTGTGGGGCTGCGTATCTTTATGCCAGCGTTTGGATTATTGGGTATAGACTTTGGTTACGGGTTCGATGAGGATTTAAGACCACAATCTATAGGTAACGGTCCTAGCGGATGGCAAACGCACTTCATTATTGGTCAGCAATTTTAAATTTTAAGGATTGTGTTATTAGCTAAAAGCTTCATTTTAAAAGTTTTAGTAAATTTGGCACGATATTTTCTATTGGATTAAACGATATCAATAATGAAGTCAAAAACAAAAGTTCTTTTATTTCTTGGTTTGCTGGTCACCAGCTTTTATGTAACTGCGCAAAGAGGCATCCGTATTGCTTACGTAGATATGGAGTATATTTTGGAAAATGTAGAGGAATACAGAGAAGCTACGGAGCAACTGAATACAAAAGCTCAGAAATGGAAAGTGGAAATTGAACAAAAGCAGAGCGTTGTAATGCAAATGAAAAAAGACTTAATGGCGGAGAAAGTGTTACTTACTCCAGAGCTCATTGCCGAACGAGAAGAAGATATTCAGATACTTGAAAAGGAGATGATAGAATATCAACAAGACAGGTTTGGACCCCAAGGGGATTTGATTTTGCAGAAAAGAAGGCTTATACAGCCCATACAAGATCAAGTATTTAACGAAGTCCAGAAGTTGGGGGTCAATAAAAAGTATGATTTTATTTTTGATAAATCTGCGGATGTTGTAATGTTGTATTCGCAAAAAAGACACGATATTAGCGACCTTATTTTAAGAGGCATTTCTAGAACTAGAAAGATTAGTGCCCCTGCTAAAAAGTCTAATAGTAGAAACAGCGTTGCAGATTTTGAAGATGTTGGGGATGAAGAAGAGGTGATTACCGATGCCTTACAAGAACGTTTAGATCAAGCAAAGGAGGCCACCGAAGCAAGAGCCAAAACAGCTGATGAAAAGCGTGCGGAACAGCTGAAGCTAAGGGAAGAGCGCAAAAAGGCATATGAAGCTCGTAGAAAGAAATTGTTAGAAGAAAGAGAAGCAAAGAAAAAAGAAAAGGAAGAAGGAACCGTAAAAAATACCGACAATTAAAAGTATAACGGTAGTAGATTTTAAATTTAGAAACCATTAATTAACACTCAAAGAAGAATTAAATTTTAACTCATGAAACAGGTAAAAAAAGTAGCAGTAGCATTAATGTTGTTCGTAGCAACCACTAGTTTTGTAAATGCTCAGAGTAAAGTTGCACACATAGATGTAACACAGTTGTTAGGGGCTATGCCAGAAATGAAAGCGGCCGAAGCAGAGCTAATGAAATTACAGGAGACGTACAATGCAGATATTCAGGGTTCTATGACGGAACTTAGAAATAAGGTAACACAATATCAAAACGAAGCTGCGAGCAAAACAAAAGAGGAGAACGAAAAAAGAGCAATCGAGCTTCAAGGTTTTGAAAAGAATATAGGGGAAGCGCAGCAAAAAGTGCAACAAGAGTTTCAGAAAAAGCAAGCGGAGTTGTTCGCTCCAATTTCTGAAAAGGCGAAGGCAGCCATTGAAAAAGTTGCCGCTGCCCAAGGCTTTGATTATGTGATAGACGCACAGCAAGGCGCTGGGCTAATCGTAGCAAGAGGCAAAGATCTTTTGGCCGATGTTAAAAAGGAATTGGGCTTCTAATATAGTCCGAATTTATAAAGTCAAAAACCGCCCCAAGAGGCGGTTTTTTTATGCGATTATTTTTTTTCTGATGTTCGCCCAACGTAATTTTCTTATGAAAGCGCCTTCCTTTTCGGATATCAAAAATGGTGTTTTGCTTTTTTTGGCCTTAAAATAACCCCTCAGGTTATCGCTAAGAACAGTCCATTTTTTCTGTCGCAGTGCCATTTTTAAAGATGCGATACATGTAATCCAAAAGCCATAGCGCATGGTGTACATGGCGCTACCTTGTAAGCCTTTGGCCTTTTTGTTGTATGCTTTTCCCGTGGGTCTTAGATGTTTCACTTTTAGTGAGTCATCTGTATGGATTTTAAATCCATGGTACTGTGCCAGGAGCTCATCAACCGTATCCCATCCCATAGCACATTGGAGTCCGCCTATGGCTTTAAAACAAGCTTTGGAATAGGCTTTAAAAGCACCTCTAACATGTGCTTTGTTCATAGGGTGGTTTAGTTGCCAGATTTCTTTTGCATCCTGTTCGTAAATAAATCCTCCAGCCACACCTATTTTTTGGTCTTTACGGAATACTTCCGCTATAGTTTTAAAATAGTTTTCTGGCAGTATGATATCCGCATCTAGCTTAACCATAAAATCGTAATTTTCGTCTAACAAAGCTAGGCCCTTGTTAAAAGCTGCTATTACTTTACCACCCGGCATGTGTTCGGCAACTGAGTTAGTATCAAGTTGAAGAAAAAAGGAATCTTTGGTTAAATAGTCTGCTATAATTGAAGCTGTCTCATCGGTAGAATGGTCATTGACTACCACTACCTTTTTTGGTTTCAGGCTTTGCTTGACTAAAGAGTCCAAGGTGTTGCGAATAAATGCAGCTTCGTTATGGGCAGGTATGATAACATAGTAGTTCATGTTAAAAGTGCCTAATGGTATATGTGATAATCCAATACAAAGTTGCGATGATGTTCATTATGGTATCGGATTTAAGTGTTAGAATTTTTTCGTTCGGCGTAAACGAGATAGTACCGCGGAGTGAAAAGGCGAAGTATAGGTCGGATACCGATTTTTTTAACTGGATGGGTCCATTTTAAACGGTCTTTTATTTCCCAGCCTGCTTTTTCCAAGAGCCAATCAAACTGCCAGTCTTCAAATTCATGGTAATGCCTGTCCCATGGGTCGGTCTTGCTGCGATATGCCGGGGAAAACCAGAGCCGTAAGGGAATGCTGGTTACAAGTTTATTCGCCTTAATTTCTGATAGAACATTGAGCGGTGCCAGTAGATGTTCAAAGATTTCAAAGGCCGTAACTACATCCCCTTCAAAATCGTTTACTGAACCAAAATCGATATCCAGATCTTCCCCACTTGTATTTTTTACCAAGAAACCTCTATCTATCATAATTTTAGAAAGCGGATTGGGTACGCCCAAATCTAAAATGGATTCCTCCTTACTAACATATTTTTCTAGAAATACCATGGTTTTGGTAAAACGTTTGTTAGGATAAGTTTTCTCGTACATATTTTGGGTTTCAAGTTTTGGGTTTCAAGTTTCAGGCTGTTTTATGTTTGACAGGTTGTTGGCCTAAAACTAAAGAAACTTGAAACTATTTTAAACCCTATAAACAATGGCGTTGATGTTCATTCCTGCACCAACACTTGCAAAGATAACAACATCTCCTTTCGAAAGGGTATGATCGGAAAGTTTTCCTTTTAGCAACATGTCCAAAAGAGTTGGGATTGTGGCTACAGAACTGTTGCCTAATTTGCCAATGTTCATGGGCATAATACCTTTTGGCATTTCTAGGCCGTAACTTTTATAGAAACGTTTTACAATGGCTTCATCCATTTTTTCATTCGCTTGATGGATGAGTATTTTTTTTACCTCACCAATTGGAATTCCACTTTCGTCCAAACAACTCTTCATTGCATTGGGTACATTGCTCACGGCGAACTCATATATTTTTCTCCCGTGCATTTTTATGTATTTGGTTTCCGGTGCAGATGATTCGTAGGATTTTCCGTAAAAAAGAAAATAGGCCTCTTCGTAGGTGTAAGTGGCACTGGCATGTGCAATAATCTCGCCTCCATTTTCTTTCTTTTCCACAATAGTAGCCCCGGCACCATCAGAGTAGATCATGGAATCACGATCATAAGGATCTGTTATTCTGGAGAGGGTTTCCGCACCTATGACAAGGCACTTCTTGGCAATGCCACTTTTGATGAATGCGTTTGCCTGTATTACACCTTCAATCCAGCCAGGGCAGCCAAAAAGCATGTCGTAAGCGACACACTTGGGATTTTTTATGCGCAGCAAGTGCTTTACCCGCGAGGCAAGGCTTGGCAGCATATCGCTTTGCGATTGGCCGTGGGCAACATCACCAAAGTTATGTGCGAAAATAATATAGTCCAGCTCCTCCTTATCTATGCCGGCATCCAATAAAGCTTTCTCCGAAGCTAGAAAAGCAAGGTCTGAAGTGTTCAGGTTTTTTTCTGCATAGCGTCTTTCGGAAATACCTGTAATTGCTTTGAATTTTTCAATTATAATTGGGTTTTCCAGCGTAAAGGAGGTGCCGTCCGTATTTAGAAATTCATGTTTTTCAAAGTCCTCATTTTTTATAATTTGGGCCGGCACGTAGCTTCCAGTTCCCGTTATTCCGATAGGCATTTGATTACTTTTTAGTTAGTATCGCAAAAGATACTTTAAAGAAGTGCCTATTCCTATGCGTGCATAGGAATAATTACGATGTTCAACATCTCTAATTTGGGTTTTACAATACTAAAAAAGGCCTTCAAATACATTGAAGACCCTTTACTCACTGATTTTTTGCTATGCTTAAGCTTCTGCGTAAGTTTCTATCGGTTCGCAAGTACAAATTAAATTACGGTCTCCATACGCATCGTCAACTCTTCTAACAGAGGGCCAGAATTTATTATCCCTCACATAAGGTAATGGAAATGCCGCTCTTTCCCTGGTGTATGGAAAGTCCCACGTGTCATTGGTAACCATATCCAAGGTGTGCGGTGAATTTTTCAGGATATTGCTCGTATCATCTTGGTTCGCGCTATCTATTTCAGCCTTAATAGAGATCATGGCGTCACAAAAACGATCTAGTTCGGAAAGCGACTCGCTTTCAGTAGGTTCGATCATCATGGTTCCTGCTACCGGAAAGGATACGGTAGGGGCATGAAAGCCATAATCCATCAAACGTTTGGCAATATCGGTAACTTCAATACCATTCGCTTTAAAGGGTCTGCAATCTATAATCATTTCATGAGCAGCTCTTCCCTTTTCGCCTGTATACAATACATCATATTTGCCATCTAATCTATGTTTGATATAATTGGCGTTTAGAATTGCAATTTCTGTAGAGTGCCGCAATCCAAATTCCCCAAGCATTTTTATATATCCATAAGAAATAAGACAAGCCAATGCGCTTCCCCAAGGCGCTCCTGATATCGCTGTAATTCCTTCTTTACCTCCTGTTTTAATTAATGGGTTTGTAGGAAGAAATGGAACCAACTGCTTGGCAACGCAAATAGGACCTACCCCTGGGCCACCACCTCCATGAGGAATAGCAAAGGTTTTATGCAGGTTTAGGTGGCAAACATCTGCTCCGATATTGCCAGGATGTGTTAATCCCACCTGGGCGTTCATATTGGCCCCGTCCATATATACCTGGCCGCCATTATCATGTATCAACTTTGTGATGTGTTTAATGGAAGACTCAAAAACCCCGTGCGTAGACGGATAGGTAACCATTAAAGCGGCTAGGTTCTCCGAATGCTGTTGTACTTTTTCCTCAAGGTCTGCTACATCTATATTTCCTTTTTCATCTGTTTTGGTTACCACTACTTTCATGCCGGCCATTACAGCAGATGCGGGATTAGTGCCATGTGCGGAGGCAGGAATGATGCAGATATTTCTATTGGTATCCCCACGAGATTCATGATAGGCCCGTATGACCATAAGTCCGGCATATTCCCCTTGTGCTCCAGAGTTGGGTTGTAACGAAGTATCTGCAAATCCGGTTATCGTTGTTAGGTCTTTTGCCAGTTCTTTCAGCATTATTTGGTAACCTTCGGCTTGGTCTACAGGAACAAATGGGTGGATATTTCCCCAGTTACTATGGCTCAATGGAAGCATTTCGCTGGCTGCGTTTAGCTTCATAGTGCAGCTTCCCAAGGAAATCATGCTATGGTTCAAAGCTAAATCCTTACGCTCTAACTTTTTGATATAACGCATCAGTTCCGTTTCGGAGTGATAGGAATTAAATACCTGGTTTTCCATGAAAGGCGCGGTACGCTGAACGCTTTTCAAAATAGCCGATTCAGAGGATAGCTCACTTATTTCAATACTATCTTTTTCCAATGCCTTGGCGAATACGGAAACAATAGCATTCAAATCGGTGATACTGGTAGCCTCGTTTACCGATATGGAAACGGTTTGCGCATCGCTATATAGAAAATTGATTTCGTGTTGTTCTGCAATGGGTTTTAACTTGGCCACATCTGTTTTTACCGTAATCGTATCAAAATACGAAGAATTGGTCTGATAAAGTCCCAATCGCTCCAGGGCATCTGCAAGGGTAACAGCAGAGGCGTGTACCTTGTCCGCTATATATTTTAGCCCTTTTGGACCATGGAATACCGCATACATACCCGCCATTACGGCCAATAAAACTTGTGCCGTGCAAATGTTGGACGTTGCCTTATCGCGTTTAATATGCTGTTCGCGCGTCTGTAACGCCATACGCATCGCAGGCTTACCATCGGTATCCTTGGTTACGCCAATGATGCGTCCTGGAATGTTTCTTTTATAGGCTTCTTTTGTAGCAAAAAAAGCAGCATGGGGTCCGCCGTAACCTAATGGAATTCCAAAACGTTGCGTGGTACCCACAACAACATCGACCCCAAGTTCGCCCGGAGGTGCCAGTAAGACGAGGCTTAAAATATCGGCAGAAACCGCTACTTTGATATCACTTTCTTTTGCTTTTACTACAAAATTGCTGTAATCGTTTACTTGGCCTTGTTTTCCGGGATATTGTAGCAGCGCACCGTAGTAATCGGTTCCGAATTGGAATTCCTCGTGATTTCCAATAACCAGTTCTATGCCTAAAGGCGTGGAACGGGTTTGTAACAAGGATAATGTTTGGGGTAATATTTCTTCGGATACAAAGAATTTTAATACCCCATTTTTCTTCTGATCTCTAGAACGCACATCGTACAACATGGTCATCGCTTCTGCTGCAGCAGTGCTTTCGTCTAACAATGATGCATTAGCGAGTTCCATACCGGTAAGGTCGGTCACTACGGTCTGGAAGTTCAAAAGAGCTTCCAATCTGCCTTGCGCTATTTCCGCTTGGTATGGCGTATACGCCGTATACCATCCTGGATTTTCTAAAATATTTCTTTTGATGACCGACGGTGTTAAACTCTCATGATATCCTAACCCGATATAGGATTTGAAAACTTTATTCTTTTTGGATAATTCCTCAATATGACCAAGGAATTGATGCTCGCTCAAAGGAGCAGCTAATTCTAATGGTTTTTTTAACCGTATTTCCGACGGAATGGTCTCAGAAATGAGTTGTTCCAAATTTTCTACAGCCACAGTTTTAAGCATATGGTGCAGGTCTCCTTCACGTATACCAATATGGCGGGATGCGAACACGTCTGTCTTCATGTTTTTTGATTTTAGTCCAACAAAATTAAGAATTAATTTTGTGCTAAATGCCCCTTTTTTAAGGGCTTAGGTCTAAAGTTCTTAACCAAAGGCAGAGGTTATAAACAGTTTGGCTATTTTTGTTTAATGAAGAGGCTAAAAGGTGTTTTTGATTTTTATCTAGATGCTAGTATACACGTTGCCTTCTCAGTATTGGCCTTAGTAGGCGTTACGGCGCTTACCTTAAACATTTCTTTAGATTTGCACCTTTCTTGGTTTCTTTTTTTTGGAACCATTGTATGCTATAATTTTGTTAAATATGGTGTAGAGGCGAAAAAGTACCTAATGGTGGCCAATCGCTATCAGAAAAAAATTCAGTTTCTTAGTATTATTTCTGCACTATGCATGCTGTATCATGCTAACTTTTTAACCTTACAAGTTTGGTTGGGGATAACTATTTTGGCACTAGTTTCTGCATTGTATGCGATCCCGGTATTGCCTCGTGCAAGAAATCTCAGAAGTCTGGGCGGTTTTAAGATTTTTATTGTGGCCTTGGTCTGGACGGGAGCTACGGTTTTGCTTCCGGTTTTAGTTAGCGGCAATACCTTTTCCTGGGATGTTAAGGTAATTGCTTTTCAGCGGTTTATTTTTGTTTTGATTCTCTTGATTCCTTTTGAAATTAGGGATTTGCCTTATGATAGTCCAGAATTAAAAACACTCCCACAACGCTATGGTGTGGCAAACACAAAAATAGTTGGCTCCTTTTTGGCCGTAATATTCTTTTTTGTTAGCTATTTAAAGGATGAGCTACAGGTATTCTATACGGTTGTAGAGGGGTTGTTATTCTTACTATTGGGAGGTTTAATGTACGCCACAAAGCGAAAGCAGTTTACCTATTTTTCTTCCTTTGTTGTAGAATCCATACCTATAGTGTGGTATATAATGGTACTGCTGTTTGCGCAGTTTTAAGGTTGATTCTTAAGCCGTTCTTTCATTTCTACCTTTTCTGCGACCGATAGGCTTTGTAGTTTTGCCTTTTCACAAAGTATAGTAAGCTTAGTATTCTGCTCCGTAGCCTTGGAGCACGTCTTGCACATGAACAGGTGAAAGCGCAGTTTCAGTACTTCCAAAAAAGTAGCTTCCCTATATTGGGTCTTATTGCAAATAGTTGCAGCTTTATCACAAGAAATCATAGTTAAAACCAGTTTTTATTCAGGCAATCCATCAAGGCTGTTCTTGCCCTGTGTATCATAACCCAAAGGTTAGACGGATTAATGCCTAGTTCTTTACAAATATCTTCGGTACTTACACCATTAATTGTTTTCAGTATAAAAACGCGAGCCTGTTTTTGTGGTAATTTAGAGATGCATTCCTGTATGGCCAACCCTAATTCCTCGTTTTCCATCGCACTATTTTCTAAAGTACTAAATGGGTCAGCTACTTGTTCTTCCATCCAATCGCCTTCTGAATCGCTAGCGTTGCTGTAATTTATACGAACCTCGGCTTTTCCTTTTTTGGAATTTGATTTACGATAATGATCAATGACTTTTCGTTTAAGAATGGCAATCAACCAAGTGCGTTCTGCGGCATCTCCCTTGTAGTTCTTTGCAGATTTTAGTCCGGCCAAAAAAGTTTCGGATACCAAGTCTTTCGCCACTTCGGCATCACTGACCCTGCCAACCGCAAAGTTAAACAAGTAATCTGCGTAGGAGTCTACCCAAAGATCGGGTTGTAGTTGATGTTGCGTCATAAGTTTTGTACCCGTCAAAAATAGACGATTAAGGTTAAAATCCGCAATGTTTTATCGTAATATAGTTACAGTCATCTGTGACTTTTGATTATTTTTGAACAAAGAGCACCTTTATGAAAACGGTATACTTCCTAGTTTTTTTTGTTTTAGTTGTGAATCTTGGTTGCTCGCAATCTAAATCCAAACCTATCAACGAGTTTTTAAATGACATCCCTGCAGATGTTGTTTTGATAGATGTGAGAACACCACAAGAGTTTAAGGCTGGACATCTAAAAAATGCTCAGAATATTAATTGGTTCGATACTAATTTTGTGCAACAATTTGATGGGATAGATAAGGAAAAGACTATTTATCTATATTGTAAAGTAGGCGGTAGAAGTGGCCAAGCCCAAGAAAAACTACTATCCTTAGGCTACAAAAACGTAGTTAATCTAGAAGGGGGTTACGATGCGGTTCTAGCGCTAAAAAATTGATCAATAACTTCTGTTGGTCTTAATGTCTACTTCTGTAAGTCCATTTTAAATTGTAGGATATAGTAAGTCAAATAAACTACTTTTTTATGCGAACAGCTTTTGTTTTTATAGTTTTTTTTAACACAATCATTGGCTTTTCGCGAGACTTGGTAGCAGGTTTTTATGAGATTGACGATACTTTTAATGGAATCTTGTTAAAGAAAGAAAATAGTAGTACAGAGTTTTTTATTAAACTGCCAGCCATTCTTTCAATGAGAGAGGTTGTGCGTGTTCGTTCGGAAATGTTAGGCACAGATGATACTTATTCCATAACATTTAAGCTGAGCGAAAAGGGAACTCAAACTATAACAAAGTTTAGTCAAGAGCAAGTGCCAACTAGAGTAGCATTGGTTTTGGATAACAAAATTATGCACAGCGTTCATATGTTGATGGGAATAACTGGCGGTATGTTTTCCATGAACGGTTTGGATAAAAAAGAGGCGAAAGCACTGGAAAAGAAATTACGTAAATGGAAAGCGAATCCTTTGTCTGATCATCTGTTGTACAAAAGGAAGGATTTTTTAATTTACCAAAACAAAGCGATGTACAATGGTACGGAATTGTACAACACCCAAACGGATCAGAACTTATTTGAAGAACAGGAGGATGTGTACAAATCAAAATGCAAATCAAAATATGCATCCTACTATAATCCATTGTCGCTAGTAGGTAGTTTTTACAGTTATGAATCTTTTGAAAGTATAGAGAAACGTTGTATTAAGATGGGTACATCCTTAGGTGTACAAACTATTTCCATAGAAACAGGGGAACCTATAAGTTTGTTAAGCCTTTTTGAAGAGGAAGATGTAGTTCAGGCTTTTAAGAAAGACGCTTGGGTAAGAGAAATGATAGAAAACTACCAAATAGATATTGAAGAAATTAAGAACTTTCAAGATATTCTTAATTTTCCTAAGGATAAACTTGGAACTAACATTCAGTATAGTCCTTCAAGTTTTTGCTTGGAAGATTTTGAAAGCGGAATAGCTAGAATCCGATTCGTAGGCCGTGGATATGTTGGGAATAATAATTACTGGCATGCGTCTATGGTTTTTTACTTGCCCGTAAAGCATGAAATGCTACAGTTATTTACACAAAGCCAAAATTTTTATTTGGGTTCTTATCCAAATGGAGTGCTAAACAACTAATAGAATAGTGGAAGTCCTTACAATTATCGAATAAACTAGAAGCCTTTTGTTCTAGTCCCAAGAGAAAGTCGCCATTGTATCCTATAATTTATAATGGGTGTAATAAGTCACTGCCGTGATAGGTATATTAGATTGTCCAAAATATTTAATTATGTACTGCACTAGATGATTAAAAGCATCATCATTGGAAAACCTCTGCGCTAGTTGATTGTAAATTTGTTGTTCGGAACATAACAAATGGGCTAGTTCAGAAGGTGAGAGTAACAACTGTTTTCTATCTGTTTTTTTAGACGTAGCTGTAACTTTGGCCGTAGCTAAACCTTCAAAATTTGAACTGTGATCATAACCTTTTAAGTCTGCTGGAACAAGGTCCATACGATTATAAAAAGTGCTGAGGTCCACTTCGAAATCGTAAAGTAAAATAGCTCCGTTTTTGGTGCTGACCCGCAGGGTCTCGTCCAATAGCGCCTGACTTTTACCATACCACCAAACACCTGCGTATGTACAAATATCAAAAGAGTTATTGGCAAAAGGTAGTTTGTTACCCACCATTAATTGGTAGTTCAGGTTATCTTTTGGCACCGCTTGTGACAGCATTTTTTCATTGGGGTCTACGCCAATTACATCATTGCAGAAATTTCTTAGGGCAATGGTAGAAACGCCTGTACCACAACCAATATCTAAGCCACGCTCAAATTTTTTATTTCCTAGGCAATTGTGCAAAATGGTTTGGTGAAGTCCTGGTCTATAGGCCGCATAATGGAACGCAGTAATTTTATCGTATGTCGTGGACATCTTTTAGCTTGTTTTACGTTTTCAAAAGTACCTTTTTCGTTCAATAGAGACTTGGTCATTGGGCTTCGGTCTATTGATTTTACTTATTTAGCTTAATGACAGTTGTCGGCCTTAAAAACACCTTTGTCTAAGGACCCCCTGTATACAGGGTTGCTTGCCTGCTCTTCTCCTCGTATTTTTGAGCAATATCCTTTTTGTTCGGTATGTTGCTAGGGCAACAGTTACAGCTAGTGATTTTTAAAATAATGAATACATAATCTCGTTAGCATATGGACGACCAATAGGAGGTTAAGCAAAACTACCATTTGTTCTGCAATAATTTAAAAAGATATGGTTATGGTTGCGATTTGGTAAAAAAAGGGAGTCAAGACCAAACCTACTAGAAAGTTGCCTCGCCATAAAATCTATCCCAAAATAGTAAAATTTTTAAAAGTTAAAAAATACGGACAAACAGAATATATGGAAGAAGTAAAAATAGTACTCGTAGCCTTGGTTTCTTTTTTATCTCAGGAGAACCTTCCCATTGCCGCCAAATCAGCAGAAATTCATATCGATAGGCAAAACCGACAAATCAGGATACAGCAGCATGATTTAATTAGTGTAGAACCATATAAGGATATTGCCAAAGCCGGATTGGATTCCTTGATGTGTGCAAAAAGTTTGGTTCCGGATATGGCTCCCTTACGTTTGACCCACACGAACTTTTATGAAGAAGAGGGAAACCTGAACGCTACCTTGTTCTTGCAATATGATGATGAAAAAGAGTTGCGCAAGATGTCTTTTTATGCGGATGATAAAGGCAATTTGAGTTACCCGTATATGGATTCTTTTGAATATAACCTACAAACTGGTCGGATAGACGAACGATATGTGCGCTTTGGGCAAGGGACGGACGTAAAATTCAAGATGCAGGGAAAACAGTCCTTCCCCGAAGGAACCTATAGTTTGTTGGATGATTGGAAATCCATAACCGCCTCAAAGTATATAGATGTAACCGATGATTTTTCGGTAAAGGACTTTCGAAAATTGAGAAAATTTATCCTTAAAAATGGAGTGGGACGAAGTTTTAGAAGTATCGAGAATAATAATCCGTATTATCAGCTAAATGATTTAGGTTGTTATTTGGCCTCCACAACAGAACGTAAATTAGATCATAGTGTGCCTTTGCCTATAGAAAAGTATAACGAGCTGGTCATTTGGGGCAAAGGGCAGTATAGTCTCTACCTCTTTGATGAACATATGCCGAATGTAAATCCATATCTGGAACGTGACAAGGTATATGCTATAAAACCAAACCATACAGATACCCCAACACTTATGGGCTATCTTAGGGAATTGGGCAAAAGATAATTTCGCCTTAGCAACTATGAAATAAATTTAACGGAAAACAGGGGTGTATCCCTAATATGGATACTATAGCTTTGTAATCCAATGAAGAACTTTAAAAGCAGAGATTTTGATAAATAACATAGTAAACAGGAAGATAATGAAGGCTAGTTTAATTAATAGGGGCAGATTAGTAATGTTTGCAATGCTTTTTTTGTCAACAATAATAATGGCACAGCAAGACACATTGTACTATGACGCCAATTGGAAAACCACGGTAAAAGATAGTGCCGCTTTTTTTCGTCCGCCAGTAAAAAAGGAAGGTAGTTTTTATCGGATAGAAGACTTCTATAGTTCTGGTGCCGTGCAAATGAGCGGACTTTCTAACAATGCCGAAAAAGATTTTTGGGAAGGAACAGTAACCTGGTATAACGAGGACGGTAGTATTTTACAACAAGGCACATACAAAAACAATAGATTGGACGGGGAATATATATCAAGGCTTCAAGATAAAAAGATAAAAGCGATATTCGAGAACGGGAGAATGGTTTCGGGAAAGACAAACGGCAAGTTGAACAACGGCAGACGCTACTATTCAGAAATGAGAGGAGATACCACGGTAAACATAATTTATGCTAAGGACATAAAAGGCGTACGTTACGAAAGGTATAGCGTTGGTAAACAGTATGATGTATTGATAAAGTATTTTGATGTTGACGGAAAACTTATTGGAAAGCGAGAATCTTTGCCCAACGGTGAAATTAAAGGAGTGGAGGTCTCCTATTATAAAACGCCTATGCGGCCTATGGAAATTCAATACTATCCAAATGGAAAAAGAATGGGGACCACTTTCTACTATTGTAAAGATCAGCTGCGGGAAGAACTTACGTTGGAAAACGAACTTTCGAAAACGTACTACAGTCCCGATGGAAAAGTCATTGGAAAAATCAACTATGACTATGAAAACAATTATTTGAAACCTATAGACGGTACGGAGTATACATTCTATTCCAGTTATAAGGAGTACAAAGCAGAACTCGTACGTAGTGCTAGAACTTATATTGGAGGAAAATTGGTAAAAGAAGAACAGTTCTACGAAAACCAGAAACCTATGAGCAGTACTAGTTATAATAATGGTCAAAAAGAGTTGCAAATAAGTTATAATACTGAGGGCGAAGAAATTGCCAGAATGGTGTACGAGAACTGGGCTCCAATAACTGGAACAGAGATTATTGGCGATCGCATAACCACCTATAGGGAAGGTAAATTGATAGCGGAGATCAATAATTACTATAATACCGAGGTTATGTTCAGCAAAAAAACATTGGTTAAGGAAACCTTTTACGCTAAAGATGGATCGTTGTTGGGCAGTATTAATTTATTAGATGATAACGGGTATCCCAAACCAATGAACGGAGACCGATATACTATAGATTATGAAGGGGACGTAAATGCAATTGAAAGGTATTCAAACGGTTACGTAACCCAACGTACCAGCTATAGAAAACGCCAAATTGCGGAGAACGAAACAGCGACTTTTAAAAAAGTAGAATTTTTTGAGCCCAATGGGTATAAACGAATCAACGAGATTCGATGTTATAGTAACGGAAATAAACAAAGTGAAGTAGGATTTAAGGATTATAAGGAAACTACTGGCGTGTTTTATGACGAGCAGGAAAAAGAGATAGGGCAATACGACTATGGGAGAAAAGAAGGAACGGTCTATGAGTTTTTTGCTGACTCCGATAAAATTAAACGAATGGAAACCCTAAAAAATGGGGAACAACTTAGATTACAGCGTTACGAGTATGGTCCAAATACTTCTTTTGGGCAAATTAATCCTGTTTTAGTAGAGGATATTGATGTCAGTTGTTGTGCATCATTTTATTCACGTGAAGGTGAACGTTTGGGAAAAGTCACTTTTAAGGATGGCCAACCTTGGGAAGGAACGTATTATGATGGAAAACAGCGCACCAGCTATACGATAAAGGAAGGTGACCGAAATGGTAGCTATAGAAAATATAATTATGACGGGAGTATTATGGAAGACGGTAATTTTCTAAATGGCAAGGAAGATGGACTTTTTAAGTATTACAACTATAACGGAGGGTTGGTAAAGACAGAGAATTTCAACAACGGTCTATTGGACGGTTTAGCTGCCTTTTATGATAAAAACAAAAAGCTAATTGGAGAGCTGGTTTATAAAAATGGGGCTCCAATTTCTGGCACAAGGGTAACGACCGTTTTTTCTGCCAAAAACCCAATTAAAGAAACTTATGAGGCGGGAATGTTGGTAAAGCGCATCAGTTATGATGATAACGGTAAAAGAATTTCAAATTATGTAGGAGGTAAGGAAAAAGAAACTATTGCATATTACGGCGATTCGGATAAAAAGAGGCTAAGCTATACTGTGAACGGCAGTAACTTAGATGGTACGGTGATTAGTTATGACATGAACGGAGATGTGCAATACGAGGCAGTATTTGATAATGGGAAACTAAAGGATGGTACCGTAATGCTCACCGGAGGTAATGTTAGGGGTAATCCATCGTACATTATTTTAAATAGAAAACCTGATACACTAAACGTAAAGTTGATGGGCGAAAATAATAAGGTTTTATTCGCCGCAGAAGAGAATCTTGCTTTTGGTACCGCTAGCGTATTCATGCAAAGTTTGGATATTTATATGGATTACTTAGGACCAAATCGTTTGTATTAATTCAAAGTTCTTATAATGCTTTACGTGCTGATGAAACTAAAAACATCCAATTATAATACATAATTGGATGTTTTTAGTTTTTTGAAGAGGGAGGAATTAGTCTTCCAACAATAGCAGGTTGGAAAGGGTATCCTCTATTTCCTGTTCATTTAAGCCTGTTGGCATATCTTCGCTATAAAAGAATTTAATCACATCGTTTTCTATATCCAAAAGCTCATTGTTGGGAGAAATGGTAGAACACATGGCGCTTGGGCTGTCGCCATCGCAAAGGTTGGAATGTCCCAATCCTAATGCATGACCCAATTCATGTGTAAAAAGTGCAGCAGTTTGGGATGAAATCCATATATCTGCACTCCTGTAAGAGTTTCCGGTAAAGGAACTAATGGCATACCCGTCTAAGGTCAGATCTTTTATTTGTTCGTACATGTTTGGGAAAACACTTTCTGTTTCTTGTTTAGTTCCATAGAACAATTGTGCGGTAGATTCAGAGGCAATGTCAACCAATGAAATGGTAAAACTACCCGACGCCAAAAGCATGTTATAATTCGCTATTACTTCTTGTACCATAGTACGTGTCGCTTCTGGAACGTTACCTAATAGATATAATTTCATAGGTTCGTCCCACTTTCGCATAATGGTCTGCGTAGGCGATGTAGGGTCTTGAAATAGAGTTAAGTGCTTAAAATGTGAAACAAGCTCCTTTTGACTTTCATTTAGGGCGTCATATTCATTGATATCTGCTATGTTCAAAGTAATATCAGCATCGGATATCGAGGTACCGTCAAAAACAGACACCGTAAAATTTAAACTACTTGTAGACTCAAAATCTAGTTTGAGACCTTCACCAATGCTTAAAATCCCTGTTGTTTCGTTGATTATAATGTTTTCTGATGAATCTATGGAATACGTAAGTATATCACCTTCATTATCAGAGGCCTGAACGTTACCAATTACGGTTCCGGCTACTGCGTGTTCGTCAACTTCAAAAGACTGACTAACAATACTTGGAGCACCGTTTACCAACTCTTCGTTCGTGAGATAAGATACGTCTTCAGAATCCGTACTGCAGGCGAATACCAAAAAGGTTAATAGGGGTAGGATAAACTTTTTCATCTATTTTTTAATTACTTGTTGTTTTAAACAGTTAAAGCAACGATTTAGATGACTAAATTAGACGACAAGTCGCTAACTCAAAATTTGTTGTTGTGTAGGCCTGGGATTATGTGGTGAAAGCTCCATTTTTATAATAGTCCTGCTCTTTCAAGCAAGGCTTCTACCTTAGGTTCAGCACCACGGAATCTTTTGTACAAAATCATAGGGTCTTCGGTGCCGCCTTTTGAGAGCACATGTTCCTTGAATTTCTCAGCGACTTCTTTGTTAAAGATGCCTTTTTCCTTAAAATACGCGAAAGCATCGGCATCCAATACTTCTGCCCATTTGTAGCTGTAATACCCCGAGGAATAACCACCTTGGAAAATATGTGCAAATGAGGTGCTCATACACGTTTCTGGAGTGTCTGGATATAGTTTCGTACCAGCAAAAGCTTTTGTTTCATGTGCTTTTACATCTGTTATTTCGGATGGATCTGCACCGTGCCACGACATGTCCAATAACCCGAAACTCAATTGCCGTAGGGTTTGCATACCTTCTTGAAAGGTTGCTGATTCTTTTATTTTGTGGACTAGTTCCATTGGAATTACTTCTCCTGTCTCATAATGTTTTGCGAAAAGTTCCAGCGCTTCTTTTTCATAACACCAGTTTTCCATGACCTGACTCGGTAATTCCACAAAGTCCCAATACACCGAGGTTCCCGATAGGCTAGGGTAGGTGGTGTTTGCCAACATACCATGTAGGCCATGACCAAACTCATGAAAGAGCGTGGTCACCTCATTGAAGGTTAATAAGGAAGGTTTGCTTTTTGTAGATGGGGTAAAATTACAGACATTGCTAACGTGCGGACGCACATTTTCACCATCTTTTTTCCATTGCGATTTGAAGGAAGTCATCCATGCACCACCTCGTTTTCCTGATCTAGGATGAAAATCGGCATAAAATAGAGAGATGAGATTTTTATAGGCATCAAAAACGCGATAGGTCTTTACCTCATTATGATAGGTATCAATATCGGTAACTTCTTCAAAATGTAGGTCGAATAATTTTTCGGCCACTTGAAAAACCCCATCGATTACGTTTTCTAACTTAAAATAGGGTTTCAATTGCTCATCATCTAGACTGAACAATTTTTGTTTCAGTTTTTCGGAGTAGTAATTACCGTCCCATTTCTGTAATTGGTCTATATTATCCAATTCTTTCGCAAAATCTTCTAGTTGCTTAAATTCGCGTTCTGCCGCAGATTTTGCTTTTTCTAAGATTTCATATAAAAATGAATCAACATTCTCAGGGGTTTTTGCCATACGCTCTTCTAATACAAAGTGAGCGTGTGTTTTATACCCTAAAAGGTTTGCTCTCTCATGTCTCAAATTCGCAATTTTCAATACAATTTCTTGGTTGTCCAATTCGTCTTTATGGAATCCTTTACTGCCAAAAGCCAGTGATAATTGTTTCCGAAGTTCTCGGTTTTTCGCATATTTCATGAATGGAATATAGCTGGGATAGTCCAGCGTAATCATCCATCCGGTTTCTTTTCCCTTAGTTCGGGCGAGCTGTTCTGCGGCTTCTTTCTCGCCTTCGGGCAATCCGTCCAAATCAGCCTCATTCGTTAGGTATAGCTCATATTTGTTGGTTTCTGCCAGTATGTTCTCACCGAACTGTAATTTAAGTTTGGAGGATTCCGCATCGATTTCGCGGAGGCGTTTCTTTTTGTCTTCGGATAAATTAGCACCGTTTCGACTAAAACTTTTGTAACGTTTATCCAACAATGTAAGTTGTTCTACGGAGAGCTGTAAACTATCCTTTTGTTCGTAAACCGATTTAATCCGTTTGAACAAGGCTTCATTCAAGGTGATATCGTTCCCAAATTCAGAAAGCAATGGAGAAATTTCTTGTGCTATCTTTTGGATTTCCTCATTGGTTTCTGCGGAGTTGAGGTTGAAGAAAACACTTGATATTCTATCTAATTGCTGCCCGGAAAACTCCAAGGCTTCAATGGTATTTTCAAAACTTGGTGCCTCTGAATTTGATGTGATTGCGTCTATCTCAGCTCTAGCATCGCTCATTGCTTTCTCAAAAGCAGGTTTAAAATATTCGTTTTTTATCGCTGAAAAAGGAGCTGTATCGAAAGGGGACAATAATGGGTTCATAAAATGTTGATGAGCTTATTTGATGATTAGATTAAACTATGGCTATTTTAAGTTGATGCGCATGTGAATCTTTTGCTGATTCACTGCCAACTGCTACTGAGGTCTGCTTACTTTTGACCGTTTACTGCTTTCGCGCCTTCAATTACTTTTTGCTTCAAGCCTTCTTTATAAAGAATGATTTTATCCAAAACGCAGGTATCGGAAGAACCGATGATTTGAGCTGCAAGAATACCCGCGTTCTTAGCACCGTTGAGGGCTACGGTAGCGACAGGTACCCCACCAGGCATTTGAAGAATAGAGAGCACGGAATCCCAACCGTCAATGCTGTTACTACTTTTTATAGGAACACCGATTACAGGTAAGGGAGATAAGGAAGCTACCATACCGGGTAGGTGTGCTGCACCGCCAGCTCCGGCAATAATCACGGCATAACCGTTCGAATGGGCATTTTTACTGAAATCAAATAATTTTTCGGGGGTACGGTGCGCGGAAACGATGTCCACATCTAATTCAATGTCAAACCCCTTTAAGATATCAATTGCATCCTGCATTATAGGTAGGTCGCTTGTGCTTCCCATTACTACGGCTACTTTACTCATAATTATTTGTTGATTACTTTTATAGTCTCCTTAACCTTCTGAGCAACCCGCCGTGCTTCATTTATGTCTTCGTTCACAATGGTAACATGTCCCATTTTTCGAAATGGGCGGGTTTGCTTTTTGCCATAGATGTGCGGTGTAACACCTTCCATAGCCATTATTTCTTCAATATTTTCGTAAACTACGTCACCGGTATGTCCTTCTGCACCAACCAAGTTTACCATAATACCCGCTACTTTGCTGTCCGTCTTACCTAAGGGTAAATCTAAAATAGCCCTTATATGTTGCTCAAATTGATTGGTGTAACTGGCTTCTATGCTATAATGTCCGCTATTATGAGGTCTTGGGGCTACTTCGTTAACTAGAATCTTATCCTCTTTCGTTTGAAACATCTCTACGGCCAAAACTCCAATATGACCAATTTTCTCCGAAACATGTAGGGCTACTTCCCGAGCTTTTTTGGCTACAGTACCATCAATTCTGGCCGGACAAATTACGTACTCTACTTGATTCGCTTCTGGGTGAAATTCCATTTCTACAACAGGGTAGGTAACTACTTCGCCGCTTGGGCTTCGAACCACGATAACGGCAAGCTCATTTTTAAATGGGATCATTTCCTCTGCAATACATTCTCCAGGTGGTAAACCCTTTACATCTTTCATGGAACGTACCACTTTTACACCCTGACCGTCATATCCAAATTTTGTTGCTTTCCAAACAAAGGGGAATTCCAATCCTCCGTTATCAATACTATCCTCTATTTCGCTGGCATAGGCAAACCTTGAAAAATCTGCTGTGGGAACATTATGGTCTACATAGAATAATTTCTGTTTTGCTTTATTCTGTATAATTCGCAATGCCTTGGTGGGCGGATATACTTTTGTACCCTCATCTTCTAGTTTCTCCAGTGCATCTAGATTTACATTCTCTATTTCAATGGTTAGCACATCTACCTGTTTCCCAAAATTGTATACAGCATCGTAATCCATTAAATCTCCCAATACAAATTCATCGCAAGAAATTTTACATGGCGCTTCGGTTGAGTTCTCCAACACTTTGGTGTGGATGTCAAATTTTCGTGTTTCATAGAGCATCATTTTGCCCAATTGTCCACCTCCTAAAATACCCAATTTAAAATCTGACGAAAAATAGTCCATATGGTAATCGACTTTTTTGAATAGAAATCTTCTTTGTTAGTTACAAAAATACGGTTAAATCTCAGAATCCGTTTCCCTAAGCTCCAAAAACACAGGTCAAAATGCTATATTTACCAACTTAAATAATGGTGTAAAATTGATACAGCTCCACGACAAGTTTTTTAAACATTACCTAAGTGAAAAGGAAATTCAGCAGGCGGTAAAACGCATTGCAGATAAGGTTGCTGAGGATTATAAAGAGCAAACACCCATATTTGTTGGTGTTTTGAATGGCTCATTTATGTTTGTGTCGGATTTTTTGAAAGCCTATCAACATCCTTGCGAAGTCTCCTTCGTTAAATTAAGTTCTTATCAAGGCTTAACTTCCACTGGTATTGTTGAGACACTTTTAGACTTGCCAGATAATATTGAGGGTAGGAGCGTAATTATTTTGGAAGATATTATAGATACCGGTCGTACCTTAAAGGAGCTAGTACATTTATTTTCAAATACGAATGTAAAGGAATTCAAGATTGCCAGTCTTTTCTATAAGTCTGAAGTGTATAATGGGGAGTACGCCATAGATTATTTTGGACTTGAAATACCAGACCGCTTTATTGTAGGTTACGGTTTAGATTATAAGGAGCTGGGCAGAAATTTAAAAGAAGTATACCAATTAAACTATAAACACATGATTAACCTCGTTTTGTTCGGAAAACCAGGTGCCGGTAAAGGTACACAAGCGGAATTTTTGAAAGAAAAGTACAACTTAAAACATATTTCTACCGGAGATGTTTTTAGATATAATATTAAAAACAATACGGAATTAGGTACATTGGCCAAATCTTACATGGATAAGGGCGATTTGGTGCCAGATGAAGTAACTATTAAAATGTTGGAAGACGAGGTGAATAAAAATCCAGAGGCAGACGGATTTATTTTTGATGGTTTTCCAAGAACTGTTGCGCAAGCGGAAGCCTTGGATAATTTTTTGGAATCCAAGGATATGAAAATTAATGCTACGGTAGCACTTGATGCCAATGATGAGATTTTGATAGAACGCTTATTGGAGCGTGGAAAAGTAAGCGGCCGTTCGGACGATCAAGATGTAAGTAAGATTAGAAATCGTTTTGACGAGTACAATCAAAAAACGGCACCTTTAAAGGATTACTATAAGGAGCAGCATAAATTTCACAGTGTCAATGGTATAGGGACTATAAAAGAGATTACAGAGCGATTGACCAAAGTGGTAGATGGCCTGTAAACATTGTTAAAATAAGGATAGATAAATCATAGTTCAATGGCCGAAGAAGTTATAGGACCCAAAGTTGCCCTAAGAGGATGTTTGACAGTGGGTGGTTTTGTACTGCTAGTTTTTATTCTTGTTTCTATTGGCTATTTGATTTACGTTTTCTATTTAGATGATTCTTTACCTTAAAAGTATTAAAAGCCTTATTTGACTATTAATAGGTTCTCCCCCTTTCGTTTTCTTTATTTTTGTATTCGTATTGGGCGTTTTCCCATAACCTAAAGTAAACTTCATGACTGAAGGTAATTTTGTAGACTACGTAAAGGTGTTTTTAAATTCCGGTAAAGGAGGCAAAGGGTCTGTGCATCTACACCGAGAAAAATTTATTACCAAAGGAGGCCCTGATGGTGGTGACGGAGGGCGTGGAGGTCATATTATTCTACGAGGCAATCAAAACCTATGGACACTCATTAATTTCAAGTTCAAAAAACATTTTAAAGCAGGGCATGGTGCGCATGGCAGCAAGAATAGAAGTTCTGGCGCCGATGGAGAAGATGTCTACTTAGATGTGCCTTTGGGAACCATAGTTAAGGATGGGGAAACCCAAGAAGTTGTTGCAGAAATAACCGAGCACGGGGAAGAGAAAGTACTTTTGGAAGGTGGTATGGGCGGTCGTGGTAACTGGCATTTTAGGACAGCTACCAATCAAACGCCAAGATATGCCCAACCTGGTGTAGATGGTCAGGAAAAGGATTTTATTCTAGAGCTTAAAGTATTGGCAGACGTGGGCCTCGTAGGTTTTCCAAACGCGGGTAAGTCTACCTTGCTATCTGTAATCACATCCGCAAAACCTAAAATCGCCGATTATGAATTTACAACGCTAAAACCAAATTTAGGTATTGTAGAATACAGAGATTTTAAGAGTTTCGTCATGGCCGATATTCCCGGTATCATTGAGGGTGCTGCCGAAGGCAAAGGGCTCGGACACTATTTTTTAAGGCATATAGAACGAAATTCTACCTTGTTGTTTCTTATTCCTGCGGACAGTAAAGATATCAGCAAGGAATATGAAATTTTATTGGATGAACTCCGTAGGTATAATCCCGAGTTACTGGATAAAGAAAGATTGATAGCCATCTCCAAAAGCGATATGCTCGATAATGAACTCATGGACGAAATGCGCACGGAATTGGATAAAGATCTTAACGGTGTGCCCTTTATGTTTATATCCTCAGTTGCTCAATTAGGTATTACCGAGCTTAAGGATAAACTTTGGGCCATGCTCAGTGTTTAAATTTAAAGCGATAAAATGAGACAGTATATTAAAAGTATTGTTGAGCTAAATGATACGCCCAAGAGCAGGGGATTTGCTTATTTTATTCAGGTATTAATTCTAGTTTCCATTATCTCATTTTCATTTGAGACCGTTCCAGATTTGGAGCCAACTACCAGAATAGTGCTGCGTATTATCGAAGTGTTCTGTGTAGTCGTTTTTACGATAGAATACATTCTTCGTATCTATTGTTCGGATAAAAAGAGTGACTTTATTTTTAGTTTTTATGGTATTATCGACTTCTTGGCCATATTGCCTTTTTATTTGGCCTTGGGAGTAGATTTACGGTCCTTACGTGCCCTACGGTTTTTGCGCTTGTTCCGAATTTTTAAACTTATGCGATACAACCGTGCGTTGGCACATTTTTCTAGAGCTATCAATAGGGCAAAAGAAGAAATTCTATTATTTCTTTTTGTTACCCTCATACTCATTTATTTTTCTGCCGTAGGTATTTATTATTTTGAAAGCGCGGCACAGCCCGAGCATTTCTCATCTATCTTCGATAGTCTTTGGTGGGCAATTATTACGTTAACGACAGTAGGCTATGGAGATGTATACCCTATTACGGTAGGAGGCAGAGTATTTACATTTTTTATATTGATGATAGGTTTAGGTATTGTCGCTATTCCTACGGGCATTATATCATCTGCGCTTACAAAATCTGTAGACAACAAAGAGGAAGTTTGATTTTTACGTAACTTGGTTCAAATTCATAATTATGAAACATCTAAGTCTTTTAGTCCTGTTAATTCTAATGGTTTCATGCGGTGCTACACGTGTAAATTATGATTACGATAAGACGACAGACTTTTCTGCCTATACTACGTATGGTTATTTTGCAGATATAGAAACCGGACTCAGTCAGTTGGATGAAAGACGGCTAATGAATGCTATGGACGCTATCCTGCAATCGAAGGGTTTATTGTTTTCGGAGGAACCGGATATGCTCATCAATATTCAAAGTACCGTACTAAGGGGCCAAGCTACTAATGCGGTTGGCGTGGGACTTGGCGGCGGCGGCGGTGCTGTAGGCGGTGGAATTTCGGTTGGTATTCCCGTAGGTGGCCCCAACGTTGCTAGAGAGATCAAAATTGACCTTGTAGATGCTAAAAAGGATCTATTGATTTGGCAAGCCATAAGTGAATCTCCATATAAAGAAGGTGATTCACCAATGATTAAAGAGAAAAAAATAGAGGAGTTGGTGGTAAAGATATTTGAGAAATATCCTCCTAAATCCCGTAATTAGAAAGTGCAACTAGAACTAAATCTTCTTATAATTTTAATACCCTAAAAACGCTATAAATCCCCATTTTATAGGTGTTTTAAGGAATTTATATAAAATTATATTTTTATAAGTATTTGACATTCAATATTTTATGTTTCGGTTAAGCAAAATGCCCGTTCGGTAGTTTCATTCTACCGTTCGTCATAATTTACTGTAATATCACCTACTTCTCCTTTAGATTTACACCATCGAACAAACCTAGTGGCTTTTTAAGTATAGCACACGGTTTGAAACAAAAATCAATTAACTATTTAAAATCAAATAATCATGAAAACAATCGACAGAACAAAAGCAGTAGTATTAAGTATTGGAGTACTAACAGTAGTTGGATCTTTAGTAGGAGCCATAACAAGTCTTAGTCTTATGAGTTACGTTTTTCCACTGTATGTTGGACTTACCCTAGTTGGAGTATCCGTATTGCATAAAGAGCAAGAAACAACATTTGAGAACAAAACGGGGGTAATCGGCTAATTCATAACCGTATAGGACGCAAATTTTACCACTGGCCATAAATATTATTTTAGGTTTAAGGCCATCTCTTAAATTTGGAAATAGATATTGAACCCTATCAACTATAGTACCTATTTCTTAGTTGCGGATCGAGAAGTATTCCATCCCAGAGGTAATCTTCGGAAAATAATATCACGAAATACAATTGAGAGCAACTTTTAAGTCGTTTGACTGCTCACCAGAAACTATTTATTAACCAATCTAAAAAGATGAATTCTATGATAACCATTGTAAAACTACTTTTATCCATACTCCTTCTCATATTTCTATAGGTTAGGGCATAACCATTAAACATTTGATTATTATCCTATATTTGACCCTTAACAACAAGACTAATGGCTTCTTTTATTAAAAGACATCGATGGCACTTTTACTTTTGGGCGGTGCAACTTCTAGGTTGGGGAGGCTTGGTGTTTATTGCTTATGCCTTTACGCCCGATATGGACGGCTATAAGGGGAGTAAACTATTTTATTATGGATTGATCGCTACCTTCGTCATCGGCATTTCAGCCACAAGTTTCCTTCGTTCTTTTTTGAACAGAATCTTAAATTTGGACGATTTCGATTCCAAACAACTTATAAAAATAGTAATAGGTATTGGGATTGCCTCGTTTATCTATTTCGGGCTTTCCTATGGCTTTGGATACCTTGTAGGTAAGTATACCGATGAAAATTTAAAGATTCCTGAAATGTATAGAAATTTGGGGATTGGTCTAATGTTGGTTAATTCTTTCATTATCATTTTGGGTTGGACGGTTTTTTTTATGTCCGTAAAAATTGCTGCAAAATTAAATTCAAATCGCTTGGAGCGCGCAGAACTTACAAGCACGTTAAAACAGGCTCAATTGAATACGTTAAAGGGACAGATTAATCCGCATTTTATGTTCAATAGCCTTAACAATATTAGAGGATTAATGCTGGAGGATGTGGAAAAATCCCGGGATATGCTAACGAAGCTGTCCGAGATGCTTCGGTATTCCTTAACTAAAAATAATATCAACGCTATTGCATTGGAAGAGGAGCTGGAGATGGTAGATAATTATATAGCCTTGTCCAAAATTCAGTTTGAAGACCGACTTGTTTTTATAAAAGAAGTGGATACCGAAACGCTAGCATTTCAGATTCCACCGATGATTATACAATTACTTGTAGAAAATGCTACAAAACATGGCATATCTAATCTAAAGTCTGGCGGTACCATTAAATTGACCACGGAAAAAACGGAAAATAGTCTTTGTATACGCGTAATAAACACAGGAAAATTAATAATTTCCGAAAATTCTACACATTTAGGGCTAAAGAATATTAAGCAACGTTTACGTTTATTATACGGTACAAAAGCCTCTTTCTTGCTACAGGAACTAAATGAGGAAGTTGTGGCTACCATAAATATTCCCTTAACATGAATACCATAATAAAGACTGTGATAGTAGAGGATTCTCGTTTAGCGCGGAACGAATTAAAGGAACTCATTAAAGCACATACCCAGATAACAATTGTTGGAGAGGCAGAAAACGTGGACGATGGGTATGCCTTAATTCTTAAAAGTAGACCTGATTTACTCTTTTTAGATATCAATATGCCAGAAAAAGATGGATTCGAATTACTGGAAATGTTAGATGAGGTCCCAATTACGATTTTTACAACAGCCTTTGATGAGTATGCCATCAAATCCTTTGAATACAATGCATTGGATTATTTGTTAAAGCCCATTAACGAGAAGCGTTTTGCCCAGGCCATGGAAAAGGTCGAAGCTAGACTGGAGGATAAAAGTGAACCCGCTTTGGCTCCTCAAGAAAGACTAACGGGTACTAGCCAAATTTTCATTAAGGATGGTGAAAAGTGCTGGTTGGTAAAAATAGGAGATATATCTCATTTTGAAATCGTAGGTAATTATACGCGGGTATTCTTTAAAGACGAAAACCCTATGCTTTATAAATCCTTAAACCAAGTAGAGGAAAAACTACCAGAACACTATTTTTTTAGGGCTAACAGACAACAGATTATTAATACAAATTTTATTGCTGGTGTAGTACCGTGGTTTAATGGCAAACTAAAGCTAACCATGCAGAATGGAGCTGAGGTAGAGGTGTCCCGCAGGCAATCCTATCTTTTTAAAGATAAAATGAGTCTGTAATTATTTGCGTTTAACATAAACTACATAGGTTGCTATGCTCTTATCTTTGATGTTCACATGTACGTCATACCTCCCAGTAGTGTTAAAGACATAATCAAGTAAATATTCCGTATTGGTTCGCGTCATAGTTGGCTGAACGGTTTTATTGACACCATTTTTACGTAAAACTAACATGAAGTCTTCGCTGTCATAAACATCCTGTGAACTAAATTTGAATGATATACCTTCATTTTTTACAATGGTGTTTTTCATTTTTTTTGGAAAGTTCGGGACAATGTTAAGGTTAAAAGCTTCCCTATAAATTATAGGTCCGGCAACAAATTGCTCGTAAATGGGCGGTGCACTTACCAACGACATACGCATATCCAATGGATAGTGGTTCTTTATAAAGAGTTCCGGTTTAGCTAAAAAGTAGCCATCAAAATAATCCTGCTCAAATCTTGTTCCTTGTTCGTCCATAATAATTTTACCGGCAGACCAAGTAGCATCGCACAAGTACTGTTTACCGTTGAGCTCAACTATATTCCATGAATGGTTTGGAATACTGTTAATGTTAAGTAGTAGGGTAGGCGTTCTGCCATACCCATCTACTATTTTACTATCAATGCCCGCTAAAGCAGCTAGTTCACGAATTAAATAAGCGTAACCAGTACATGCTGTTTTCTTATGTTTTAGAAGAGTTTCAAATACTTTGGGTGTAAAACTGTTGTTCCAGGCGGATAAAGCTTCTTGGTTTCCATTAAGTTTTTTTCGTTTCTTCTTTGTAGTTAGATAAGAACCATAATCGTTTTCAATACTTATACCGACCCATGTGTAGATAGCTCTAAATTTCTCTACATCCGTAGTTAAATTGGCCGTTAACTTATGGGTCAATATAGGTAAATTATTGAGGGTTTCTTCTTGATAGACATAAGCTATACTATCCGCTTTTTTAAAGTCTATATGTATAAAATCTGAACGCTGGCCAGCTACATGGAAGCTTATAAACAGTAGTAATGCCGTAGACCATTTCATTTTTTGAATATGGAAATGAACTTTTGGAATATAGTTGGTTTGGATTCGTAAATACCGTCTACGACCACTTCACCCATTAAAAATATATCCGTTGCACCAAACGTGATGGTGATATCAAGCGTACTAGATTCATTTGCCTCAACTACATATTCTTTGGTTTCATAGCCTATATAACTAAAAACCAACCTGTCATTGATATCCAAAGTATTCGGAAATTCAAATTTACCATCAAAATCGGTTTGAACGCCAGCAGTACTTCCTTTCAAAACAACGTTAACGCCTGCAAGGGGTAAATTATCTTCATCAACCACAATACCTTTCACGGTATATGTTTCTTGATGTATAGTAGCAACGCCAATTCTTCCCATGACCATACTTGTGGGCGGTTTAAGAAGGGGATTTGTATCTGTAGCCATTTGTGCAGCTGCTTCTGGAACCGTACAAAGTGCTAACAGGGAAAATCCAAAAACCGCTATTCCTCTAGATACAAAGTTCGTGTCCATGTTTTTAACTGTTTTTGGTTTATTACCGCTAAGTTGTGTCTTGTTTAAGCGGCCACAGGTATTTTTCTTAGTTGTACTAAAATAGGAAATTAATTCTTTTTGGGACATGGTGGTAAAATCGATGACCTCTTTTGCGCACGAACCGCAATAGCCTCCATGTGCCGTTTTGGTAAACGAATCGAATTTTTGAGTACAAGGTTCTTTAATTGAAAGTTGAAATGCATTTTTCATTCTGCTTTGGTTTTATGATTATAAGGCTAAACTATATGTTCAGTAGCCGTTATAAAATAATAAGCTAGTGTACGGATGCATAGCGTACGTAAACGGTATGTTTCAGTTAGTTTCCTTAACTCTTCTGCAAGATGGGACGTTCCATCTTTGGGTGGTTAGTGGGCTTTGACCTTAACCCGAACCCCTTCGGAACGACTACTGAATTCCGGAGCGTACATGCTTTGTATGGTGGTGATACCATTACTGAAATCACCTGCATTGTTTACCCGAACATCATATTCAAATACGTAGACACCCTTGGGTAAATAGTCAAAAAAGAAATTGGTGCTGGCGTCTTTTGTGGCTTCGTAGTAACCCAGTCCGTCCTGCCATTTGTATCTAGAAATCACGTTTAAAGGCTCAAAACCAGCGGCGCGCATATCTTTCATATGCACGAATTCCATAGGGCGGTCTGCGCGTAATTCGATGCGTACGCGGACTAAATCGCCCACTTGCAACTTGGTTTTGGTAGTAATTTCAGAGATTTCTTCGCCCGTATCCGTATTCTTTTTTACGAAGAGCTTCTTTTTTAATTGTAACGGTGTTTCTGCCGATGTAATTTTATCTAAATCCTCAAAATATTGCCAGTATAGGGCACCCCATGCAATGCCAGCTCCTTTTTTGCTAATTTGTACGTCAGCCATTTTGGGCCGGACTTCGGAGCCGTTCCAGGCTGTTTTGTAGTATCCGGTTCCCGCTTCTACTTTTACGTTTTCAAGTTTGGAAGGTGCTATTTTATCCCCGCCAACCAACACATCAACCGCATCGGTTACGGATAGCCAATCACTACCTTGCAACAGTAGTGCATACACTGCTTCCGTAGTCGCTTTTGTAGTTTTCCACTGGTTGGTCTGTTTGTTTTTCAACAACCAAATTTTAAGGTTGTCAATGGTTTCTATATCTTCTGGATGAATTTCGGAGAAGGCCTCGATCAACAACGCCTGAGTCTCGATTGGTGCTTGATACCAGTACCAAGAATTTGTATTTTCTTTCCAGTACATTCCTAATTCGTCCGAGGTAATACTATTTTCTTCCAAAGCCTTCATGATTTTTTCCGACGTTGCAGCACCGTTATTTCTATGCATAATCAAGGCCAACATACCACGAGAGTACAAACCTTTATTTTTCCAATACATTTTTGCTTGTCCTTTATAATAGTCCTGTATCTCAATTACTTTCTTTGAGGCTTTGATATCTTTAAAAAAGCTTCGCATGTATAGGTAATGGACCTGGATACGGCTCAAATGGTCATCATTAATATTGGCAGCATATTTCTTCATTTGATCGTATTCTTTAACGAACTCATTGTCTAGGTATTGAATGGCGTCTTGAAGCATGGATTGCATCTCAACTTCGCTTGAAAAGACAGAAAGTTGCTTTAAATGCCCAATTCCAGCAATAATATGTTGCGTTACAAACCTGCTATCAGGGCCACCATTGAACCAAGGCCATGCACCTGAACTCTTTTGGTTTTGCTGTAATTTATTCAATGAGATGGCTTGCTCATTTTTCATTTTATCCAAATTGAACAAAAGGGCAATTCGTTTTTTCTGCACGGTTTCGGACTGTGCATCGCGAAGCCATGGTGTTTCTTGAATTAAAAGTGATTTCAATTCTTGGTTTTTCTCCAAATTGCTTGCTAAGGCATCGGAGTTAGCCCATTGTTGAAATACCTCTTGGACTCTAGAATTATTGTTCGCAATATGGCTTGCCAAGGTATTCGCATAGTATCTAGAGAAAGTTTGCTCATTACATTCATAAGGATATTCCATTAAATATGGGAGTGCCTGCACGGCGTACCAAGCTGGGTTGCTGGTCATTTCTAGAGTCAACTTATGATGTTTGAGCGTAGTTGAGGTCGTATACTTTAACTTATCCAAGGTAAAGGTCTTGGTTTCATTGCTCCGAACCCACATGGGTAGCGTTTCGGTCACCAACATACGATTTGTCAATACAGGTAACAGATTTTGCTCTCCGTCACTAAAATCGTCTGCTGTTGCTGTTACGGTATATTGGACGGCTTGTATGTATTCTGGAATTTTCAAGCGCCATGATACTTGGGTGTTGCCTAAGGAGTCAACCTTGAAAGAAGCCCCCTCTAACTCTCCTAAAGGGGAAGGGCTTGCCAACTGGGTCGTAATATCATAGCCGGTGACCGCATCTACCAATTGCAATTTTGCTTTACCAACAAGCGATTTGTTGGTAAGGTTTGCAATTTTTGAGCTGATTACAATTTCATCGTCTTCCCGTAAAAACCGAGGGGCATTAGGAATTACCATGAGCTCTTTTTGTGTTACGGTACGCAACGTTCTATTGGAGCTTTCTAAATTTTTGGTGTGTGCCAACAATTGCAGGTTCCATTGTGTAAGCGCTTCCGGAGTTGTAAAACCGAACGATACATTGCCTTCTTCGTCTGTTTTTAGCTTGGGAAAGAAGAATGCTGTTTCTTGAAGGTTCTTACGGATTTGAACTTCTTCTTTTGCTTGTTTAGCGTTTTGTGCCTTTGGTCTTTCAGGACTAGGTACTTTATCTTTAGACTCGTTACCGAATCCGTTGTCCGCTTCCATAGGAGCTCCGGCTACAGATTCTTCAAGTTCCATGTCATCCATCATCATTATTTCACCAACCGGAGCACTGGATCGCTTCATCATTCTAGATATGCCTGAGCGATTGTAACCTCCATGACCAAAATAAAATCCAAACCAATTAAAGGAATCAAAGCTTGGGTTAGCGTAGCTATATGATTCATTATCTTGATAAATGGTAAATGAATTGGTGGTAAAACAACGTCTGGCATTTACACGTCTTTGTGAATAATAAGTAGGTTTGTCTAAGGGGTAAAATCCCCAGTAATGCGATCTAAAGGTGTCTAAGGACGCATCATACATACTTGCTAACAACTCTGCCGTGACTTTATCACCTTTGGGTCCTTTAATTCTAAAAGACCAAGTTTCATCTGTTCCAGGTTGCAACTTGTCTCTAAATGTTACCGTTTCTATTTGTAAATCTGTACTTGGGTAGGGTACTTGCAGGTTTAAAGTGCCGGCCGTAAAGGAATTGTATGCCGCGAAGCTGTAGGAAATAGCGAACCCGCCAACATCTTCTTTTTTTACAGGCACCGTAAAGTGTTCCGAGTTTTTGTTTAAACGGATGATTTTGGTAGCTATTACTTCATGATTTTTCTCAATGGTAACCGTTACCTCTATATTTTCGGCATTTGAAAAGAGGGTTACTTTTGCATTATCGCCCGGAGTATAGCTGTTTTTATCTGTGGTAATATGGAATAGCTGGTTGTCTGCTAATTTCTTGTCGTTTGGACTAAATACGGTGGTTTCCAAAACGTCCTTTACATCCCGACCAAATTTGTCCTCGGTTTCCAATTCTAAAATGTACTTCCCTGAAATCCATTTTTTGATATCACCCAAGGCGAGCTCTGTGGATTTACCGGTATCGAAGTTTTCTTGCCAAACTAAGGCTCCTTTTTCCCATGTGGAGGAATCATGCTCATTAGTAAAGGCGTCATGAGGAAATAGCTTTTTGAATTCCTCCTTGGTAAAACCTTGGTAATCCGGTGCGGACCACATACGCGGTCGTAATACCTGATCTGGTGCTTTTAACTTATACATCTTAACCGATCCCGTGGCGGGTACAAACTGTCCATTAAGGTTGGTAGTGGATATGGTTAAATTTTGTTCTTTCGAATCCTTGTTCAACGGGTTCGCCAATATCATGTTAGCGGTTAAGGTATGATACCCTACGGTAACGAAAGTTGTTGCGCTATGCGTTTCACCATTGAGGTCGGTAACATCTGCTGTTACTTCGTAATTGAAAGTGGGTAGGTTCTTTTTGTCTGTACCAGTATCTGGTAAGGCTTTAAATTCTATAGAATAATTGCCCGAAGCATCTGTTTTGGTTGCTCCGTGCACTAATTCTTGTGGTGCAGTATTTCTATAGGAGTAGTTCCAATAATACCATCTTGGATAGTATACAGAACGTTTTACACGGTAGGTAACTTTAGCATCTGTAATAGTGCTTCCGGCATATGCAGTGGCTGTACCAGTGACGGTTACACTATCGTTTACCTTGTAGCTTTCTTTAATGGGGGCAAAGGAAGTTTCGAATTTTGGACGTTTATATTCTTCAACGGAAAAGCTTGCATATCCACTTAAATTGTGTTCGTTTGAACGAACTTGCAACGAAAACTGACCGGTAAGCCCGTTACTTGGCAAGATGAATTCACCGGATAAAGAACCAAAATCGTTCGTGACAAATTCTGCTGTATTAACCACTTGTCCGTTCACGTCCTTCAATTCAACGGATACTTTTGCGTTTGCTAGTAGTGAAGAATTTTCTTTTGTACGTTTTAGGGCTATTCCTTTAAAATATAAGGGCTGTCCCGGTCTATAGATACTTCTATCTGTAAATAGAAAACAAGAGTAAGAAATTCCGGCAGTTGTTTGGTCATACCCCCTGTAAATGTAATAGTCGTTATAAAAGGCAGTATCTTTTTTATGTACTATTGCAATACTAACTTCACTCCATTCTTTTTTAGTTCTTTGGATAGAAATCATTCCTGTTTTATTGGAAACTAAGGTTTTCCTCAATCGCTTTCCGTCATAATCCAGGCGATATTTAAGCGTCAATTTTGCTCCAACAATTGGTTTTCCGTTATTTCGATCCACCACTTGAAAATATTGATGGGTTTCGGTTTGCGTTTCTACTAAGGCCAAATCTGTGGCTTGCACCTGTGCGTATGCAAAAGTCTTATCTGTTTTGTCTTTAGGTTCGGCAAGGATGAGGTATTGACCGTTAGTTAGGGGAGGTATCGCTATTTCGGTACGATGCGATTGGTAGTCGTTTTCGTTTTTAATCGCAATATCCCATGATTGGGAAACAGCTAATTCTTTTATGAAGGCAATTTTCTTTTCCTTCGGATATAAATCCTCCAGGGTATTCCATTGTTTAGCGGTTATACTGCGGGCGGTTAGTTGTAGGCCTTCGTAGTTTTTGTAAGTAACCAATACTCTAGATACTTTATTGACCGGTATGTGTCTTTCCGTTGTCAATTGTAAACTATGGGAAAGAATCTGTGTCTTTAGAGCCGTACATTTTTCCGCTCCACGACTTCCAGAAATTTCTTTGGTGACCTTCTCACATAGCTCAAGTGCTTCCTTGATTTTCCAACGATGTTCTTCATTTTTGGCGGGCTGGTAGGTATTTCCTTGTTGATTTAAAAGAGCGGCAATCTCATAATTGTATAACCCAGATGCTATACTTTTAGGTTTAATTGCTGCTGTGTTTCTAAGTACATCTAAATAGTACTGATCTTTATTCTCAAAAACGGCATTTTGGTAAACGAACTGGAGTCTCTGTATATCAACTTCTGCAAATGCATAAGGCTTTTTTGATGGTAAATGGAGCGTTAAAAGTTTTTGATAAATACATAATGCCCTAGCTTGTAAAGAGGTGTCATCCGTTGTTGTAATGTTTACTTGTGTGAACGCATAGCCATCACATAGGAGTTCAGGATTATCAATTTCAAATTTATCCACAGGCCTTGTAATACTGTTTTCATTCGTACTGTAAAACACCAACGCATTTTGTGCAAGAATGTCAAACAGGGTAGGCCGGTATTCCTCAGAGCCCTTCTGCTGGTTTAGAATAGGCTCAAAATCCGAAACTGCTGTTTGTTGCAATTTGGTCTCGTTTTTTAGCGATGCCTCAAAATGGACTGTAATTTCCTTAAAAAGGGTAGTCAAATCCCAAGTCCTAAAATCAACAGAATCTACTTTTTCTTCCGTTTTTGTTCGGTTATAGAACTGATATCTATTTTGTTGATAGTATTGCCAATATAGGGTGCCTAAATAGCTTTCTAAAATATTTTTGGTAGGAGATTCCGCGTTCTGTATCTCTAATTTAAAATCATTTACGATTTTGAGCTGGGCATCTTCCTCTAAGGTCATGGCGTATTTAGATGCATACAGTAAAGCTTTTGTACGTTGTGGTGAATTCTTTTCCTTCTTAGCTTTTTCAGAAATTATGGTTACCACCTTTAAGGCAGACTTTGTTAATGCATCCCTTTCCAGCTTTTCGACCTGTTGCCAGAGTGCTACAAAAGATTCATTATTTTTTTGCGATGATGCCATTTGAGAGAAGAGGAGTATCGTTATAAGAGTTATAATATGTTTCATTATGGTGTGATTAGGCTATGCGCTTTAACTAGAACGGCTTAGCGTTTAGTAGCGTATATCATTTCAAAGTTACGTACAAAGATGTCTCCAAAAACCTCTGTAAACAATGAAAAATTATGGAATGGGTATTTTGGGTTCGTAAACTGGGCTTATAAGGATTTTAGCAATCCTCCATCAATCGGAATTTGGGTTCCCGTAATATAAGCGGCCTTTTCTGAAGCTAAAAAAGCAGCTAAATAGCCATACTCTTTTGGGTCACCAATACGTTTTAACGGTACTTTGGATTTCATGTCCGCTAAAACTGTATCTTCTGAAATCCCCAATTGACGTGCCTTGGTTGCATTCAGCTGTGCAATACGCTCCGTATCAAAATAGCCGGTAAGAATACTGTTTACCGTAATTTGTTTGTCACCTACGTCGGTAGCTAAAGACTTTGCCCAAGTGACCAAACTTGCGCGAATAGAATTGGACAACGCGAGGTAGGACAAAGGTTCTTTCACTGATACAGAGGCTACATTAATGATGCGTCCCCATTGGTTTTGTATCATCTTCGGTAAGGCCAGTTCGGTAGTGAAAATAACGGTTTTAAATAGGAGGTCAAAAGCTACTTGGTAGTCGTTTACTTTTTTTTCTAGGGTATTTCCGGCAGATGGGCCTTGGGTATTGTTAACTAAAATATCAACACTGTTCGATTCAAAATACTTTGTGATGACTTTGCTATACGCTTTATAATTAGAAAAATCGACCACTAAATATTGGTGTTGTTGACCTTCTGATATGGATAAGCTTTTTAAGGTGGTATTTAGCTTTTCTTCATTTCTTGCCATTATCGTAACGCTTGCGCCACTTTTTGCCAATTGCTCTGCGATCGCTCTACCTATGCCGCTGCTACTACCACCAACCAATGCATTTTTTCCTATAAGATTTATTTCCATACTTTATTTTTTGGTTCCCCTTTGGGAACTAACAGGCTTATTTATACTCCTCCCTAGCAGGACTGAAAACATCCATCAATTTACAGGCTGTTATTGCTTTTCCGCTATGGGGAATACCTGAGGCTATGGGTACAATATCACCAGCACGGTAGACCTTGGTTTTGCCGTTTAATGTAAACTCGAATTCCCCTTCCATGACATGCATAATTTGCTCGTGAACGTGGTGGTGCTCTGGTACGACTGCATTTTTTTCAACATCCCAAAAAACGAGGGACATCTTTTCCGTATGTACCAGTTTACCGTGGTAACCTGACATAATTTCTTTTGAAGGTATTGTAGAAAGGTTTAATGACATAAAACAGATTTTAAAGTCTAAGATAATTATAAAGTAGCAGTTTTGATGCTAAATGCAATTCCTATCTTTGTCAACTAAATCAACTTCATGCAAATTCATTTTATTGCTATTGGTGGTAGTGCCATGCACAACCTTGCTTTGGCACTGGAACATAAAGGATATCAAATATCAGGGAGCGACGATGTAATTTTTGAACCTTCAAAAAGTAGATTAGAAAAAGTGGGACTTTTACCGGAAACGTTTGGATGGTTTCCAGAGAAAATACACTCAGGATTAGATGCTATTGTTTTAGGGATGCACGCAAAAGAGGACAATCCAGAGCTGCAAAAAGCCCAGAAATTGGGATTAACGATTTATTCGTATCCTGAGTTCCTTTATGAGCAGTCCAAGAACAAAACCCGAGTGGTCATAGGAGGTAGTCATGGTAAAACAACTATTACTTCCATGATTCTTCATGTGCTTGATTTCCACGGCCGTGAAGTAGATTATATGGTAGGTGCCCAATTAGACGGTTTTGACCGTATGGTACATTTAACAGACGATAATGATTTTATAGTGCTAGAGGGAGACGAGTATCTTTCCTCACCTATAGACCGCAGACCAAAATTCCATTTATATAAACCCAATATTGCATTATTAAGTGGTATTGCTTGGGATCATATTAATGTATTTCCAACCTTTAAGAATTACGTAGAACAATTTCAGATTTTTGTGGATAGTATCGTTAATGGAGGAAGTATTACATATAACATAGAAGATTTGGAAGTTAAAAAGGTGGTAGAAGCTTCTGATAATGCCATTCGAAAATTAGGGTACAAAACACCTGATTATGAAGTGGTTGAAGGTCAAACCTTGTTAACTACACCAGAAGGTCCTATGCCCATTGAAATTTTCGGCAAACATAATCTTAGTAATCTTGCCGGTGCTAAATGGATTTGCCAGAATATGGGAATTGATGAAGATGATTTTTACGAGGCAATTGCAACTTTTAAAGGAGCATCTAAACGCTTGGAGAAAATAGCAGAAGGAAAAACTAGCGTAGCGTATAAGGATTTCGCGCATTCGCCGAGCAAAGTAGCCGCAACTACCATAGCCGTAAAGGAGCAATATCCAAATCGCAAATTGGTAGCTTGTTTGGAACTACATACCTACAGTAGTTTTAACCCGGAGTTTCTAAAAGAGTATAAGGGAGCATTGGATGCGGCCGATGAGCCTGTAATTTTCTTTCTTCCGGAATCCGTAGCCATAAAAAAATTGGATGCGGTAACACCAGATCAGATTACAGAAGCTTTTCAAAGAAAAGATTTGAAAATATTTACCGACGCCAGTGCCTTTCATGCCTATGTGAAAGGGGTCGACTACACGAATACAACCTTACTATTAATGAGCTCGGGTAATTATGGAGGATTAAATTTAAACAGTGTTCAGCATTTGATGGATTAACCTTGCATTACACTCCAAACTGCTTTAGATGATGGTCTAAATGTTTGTATTGCAATTGCCCCCATTGTTCCTTGGTAAAAGGTCCAAAAGCAGGATGAGGATACCACTTGTCCCTATTGCGAAGTGTTGAAAATTCATTTATCAATGTTTTAAGAATAGCTACTTCATGCACAAAATCCTTTGGTACGGTTGCCTTTAGTTGCGGCGCTGTAGGTAGGTTTTTCCGCCAAGGTTTGTCATTATAAAGCGACTTTTTAAAAAAGGTTTTAATGAACCAGTTACCTTTGGAGGAATTCTCTTTGTTCTCTATGGCAAGTTTTAATGGATACTGGCAATGCCATGCCATTTGGCCTACTGTCATCTTTCCCCATTTTCCCTCGGAGTTTTCTGTAAGTTTTGATAAACGGTCGGTAATTTCTTTATGAGTTTCTGAGGTAAGTAAAGATTTCATAGTATTCAACTTTAAATTGATAGCGAAATTTACAATAAAATAATTAGTTCGCTATCTTTAGCCAATGCAAGAAAAGCCCACCTCTTTTTCAATAAAGCACTGGTCTGACGACGATAAGCCAAGGGAAAAACTTCTTACTAAAGGGAGGTCTGCCCTGTCGGATGCCGAGCTTATAGCCATACTTATAGGTTCTGGTAGTAGGTTCGAAAGCGCCGTGGAACTGTCTAAACGCATCCTTGCCTCCGCAGATAATAACCTTAACGAGTTGGGGAGGTTATCTATTAAACAACTCACGGCTTTTAAGGGTATAGGAGAAGCAAAGGCCGTAACCATTGCGGCAGCATTGGAAATTGGGAGGCGAAGAAGGGGGGAGGAAGCATTACAGTTGACAATGATTGGAAGTAGTAAAGATGCTTTTGAAGTATTACAGCCCATCATAGGAGAATTGGAACATGAGGAATTTTGGGTACTATATCTTAATAATTCCAACAAAATCCTGCATAAGACCCAGTTGAGTAAAGGCGGTATTACAGGTACATTGGTAGATGTACGTATTCTTATGAAACAATCATTGGAGCTAGGTGCCGTAGGGCTCATTTTAGCACACAATCATCCGAGTGGCACCTTGAAACCCAGTGCTGCAGATAAGCAAATAACCCAAAAAATTAAGAAAGCGTCAGAATCTTTGGATATAAAGGTATTAGACCATCTCATCATCACGCAGAAAGACTATTTTAGTTTCGCTGACAATCAAGTATTATAAATGTTACTCATATATACCCATAAGATTACCCCAAGGTTTACCTATACCATGAAACAGGTCTTTACCAGGATTTTGGGTATAGAAATTGGTTTTACTACCAAGATAGAGGATTTTATAAAACATACCGATGAAAAAATAACCTACACCAAACAGCCGCTACAGAACGAATTCTTTATCCGTAGCAACGATCTTCTCTTTGAGCAAGGCATCAACGACATTCAAATACAGATTCATGAATGGGATGGAACGCCTAGTTTTTTTTCCGCTGGAGAACGAAGCAATGTCCCTTTTGATATTTTCGCTGCTAGCTTTTATTTGTTGAGCAGGTACGAGGAGTACTTACCACATGTTAAGGATATACACGGTAGATTTTCTCCAAAGGACAGCATAGCTTACCAACACGATTTTTTAAAACAGCCAATTGTGGATATATGGGCACTAAAGCTGTTGGAACTCCTAAGGGATAAATTTCCTAAACTGAAATATAAGGAACGAAGGTATACCTATCTTTCTGTCTTGGATGTTACCACATCCCACTCCTACGCCAATAGAGGACTTTTTAGGGGATTGGCGGGATTTTTATTGGATCTGGGTACGTTGAAGTTCAAACGGGTATGGGAGCGCATAATGGTGGGGATCAAACGGAGAAAAGATCCTTATGATAATTTTGAACAATTGATTGCATGGCATCAAAGCTATGATGTAAAAAGTATCTTCTTTTTTCAGTTTGCGGATTATTCCAAGTACGATAAGAATGTATCAACAAATAGTAATCGTTTTAAATCGCTTATTAAATATATAGCCGATTATGCAAAAGTTGCACTTGGCGCCTCTTATAGTTCCTTTAGGGATATAGAGCTGCTAAAAAAGAAAAGAATAATTTGGAAAATGTAATCAACAGACCGGTTAATTATTCTAGAATGCGCTACAATAGGGTAGATGTTCCGGAATCCTATAGAAATTTGGTGACGGCCGAGTTTACCAATGATTTTACCATGGGGTATACCCATGAAATGGGTTTTAGAGCCGGTACATGTACACCGTTTCAATTTTATGATATTCCGTTAGAAGTTAAGCAACCCATTAAGATTCAACCCTTTGCCCTGCATGATTACTCTTTGTTAAACGCTAAAAGCGAGGAACAGATAGTAGAAAAAATAAAAGCTATCCACAATGAAGTTAAAAAGGTAGAAGGATCTTTTGTAACTGTCTTTTCAAATGAGCTGCTTGGAGGCGATGAGAAATTTGATTGGAAAAAAATATATAAGAACGTTATAAGTACCTACAATGTTTAAAGATATAATAACAGATATTTTTTTTGACCTTGATCACACCCTTTGGGATTTTGAAAAAAATTCGGCACTAACCTTTGAGAGTATATTGCCGGTACATGGTATAGCCATACCCTTAGCTACTTTTTTAGAGGTGTATGTGCCGGCAAACTTGGTGTTTTGGAAAATGTATCGGGAAGAAAGAATTACGAAAGCGCAACTACGCTACCAAAGACTGAAATCTGTTTTTGATACCTTGGAGTATTCCGTATCCGATACTACTATTCATAGTATTGCAGAGGACTATATTAAACAGCTATCCTCCCATACTTTTTTATTTCCAAATGCAATAGACGTGTTGGAATATTTAAAACCAAACTATCGGCTACATATTATTACTAACGGATTTCAGGAAATACAAGAGAAAAAATTACGAAACTCAGGAATTCACCTTTATTTTGAACAAATAATAGATTCTGAGATGGCCGGGGTAAAGAAACCAGACCCGTTAATTTTTAATTTGGCTTTAGAAAAGGCCAAGGTTAGACCAGAATCGTCTTTGATGATAGGAGACAGCCTAGAAGCTGATATTCTCGGGGCTAGAGCAGTAGGTCTTCATGCCTTGCATTTCAATGCACACGGAGAAGCTGAACATAAGCATAGTCCAATGATTACAGAGTTACGGGAAATAAAAACATATTTATAGAGTTACTACTAGTATAGCCTAACTATTGGAATTGGGTTATGGTATACCAGTAGAACCAATATAAACCGTATGCGAAATCATCTTTTAATAACAGCTCTGATATTTCTGCTTTTTTCCTGTACGGAAAAGCAGGATTTTACACAGTATGATGATTTGAGTATTACTCCGACCTTGGAGACTAGTATCTTTTTCGTCAAAGTACAGGAGAGTCTTATTAATAGAGTAGCCAACGTTAGTTTTTTTACCCAAGATTTTAATTTTGATGCTTTTGAAGAAGCGTTTTTCTCGGAACGGGTATTAGAAGGTGTAATTACCTATGAGTTGGAGAATACAACGGACAAGCCTATTGAGATTGAATTGGAATTTTTGGATGCAGATAATATGCTCTTAGATTCAGAGTTATTTATAATGCCCGCGGCACCTACGGCAACCTTAATTCGCGAGGTCGCTTACGGTACTACTGGAAAAAGTCTGGATATTCTTCGAAATACAACCAACATAAGACTTAATGCATCTAATTTTGGTGATAATGTAAGTACTTCGGGTATTCCCGGGGCATCAATAGTGCTGCAATCCAGTGCTCAATTTATGCTTAGGATAAAATGAGAATACGAACTCATGTTTCTCTTTTTATAGTTTTGGTTTCAGCTCTTTTAAGCGGACAAAACAAACAAGTATTGTATGATTTTGATGAAATTCCACAATCTTTACTTCTAAATCCAGGTCTGGAAACAGATTTTCAGTGGTTTGCCGGCATTCCCCTCCTTTCCGGTGTTTCTGGTTTTGCCGGTACAAACGGGGTCACGGTTAATGATATTTTTGCAGATGACGGGCTGGACATAAATGATAAGGTACGCAATCTTATGGTCTCTGGGCTCACAAGGAGAGACCAATTTAACCAGGGCTTGCAGATAGATTTGTTTAGCGGAGGCTACCGTAGTGCTTATTCTGGTCTTTTCTATTCATTTGGCGCATACCTAGAAATGGATAATATTCTGTATTGGCCCCAGGATTATGCATTTCTCGCCTTTGAAGGCAATGCAGATCAATTAAATCGCCGTTTTGATCTAGGAGATTTAAAAACTAGGGGGTCCTTAGTCGCTGTCTATCATTTTGGAATCAATAAAACAATAAACAAGAAGCTTACTGCGGGCGTTAGGGGCAAATTATATTCGGGCATTGCTGATTATAATTCGACCAAAAACACAGGTTACTTGGTAAATACTCAAGGACAAAACAATACCATAGCTACAACCTTGAGCACAGATATGCAATTGCGTAATTCAGGTTTTGGTGAGTTAAATACTGCAGAAAACCAAGGTACGCTGGCAAGTACATTTATTAAAAGGGCTGTTTTTGGAGGGGATTTGGGTTTAGGAATAGACTTTGGCTTTACATATCGTTTAAACGAACGTACGGCTATCACCGGTAGTGTATTGGATTTAGGTTTTATCTATCATAGTGGCGATGTTTACAAGTATAGTTTAAAAGGAAGTGCTTCTGTAGAAGGGATACAGATTAATGTGCTACGCGAGCTTGCGAATCTCAATCGTGATTTTTGGCAAGAATTAGTAGACGACGTAGAGGAACTTGTTCCTTTCGAAACAACGAACAGCGCGTATGTAACATTTAGGCCAACTCAGATAAACGCGTCTATTCGCCATAATTTTGGCAAACCAATTGGTTCAGATGAAGATTGTGACTGTAGTATCGTTGGTTCACTAAGTAGGAACACGAAATATAGGAATGCCACAGGGGTACAATTGTATGCTATCAATAGGCCTAGAGGCCCACAAGTTGCGTTAACAGGATTCTATTTGAGGCGCTTTGGGCGTTTTATGGCAGTAAAGGGTACTTATACGGTGGATAAATTCACAAATACCAATCTAGGATTGGGAGTTAGTTTTCAGGCAGGGCCTTTAAATTTCTATGTGATCGGAGATAACTTGCTGTCTTACCAAAATATTGCCGACAGTAATTACGCATCTTTTCAGTTAGGATTAAATATCATATCTTGGGGCGGTAAGCGATAAATAAAATAAGAAGCGAATTTACCTCAGTTTGGCACGCTTATTTCATTTATAACTACAAATACATAAACCCGCTATTTTGAAAAATATACTATTTATTGTTTTGGTCCTTATCGGATATACAGGTATTGGTCAAGTTGATTTAAACGATTATAAGTACATTATAGTCCCTAAAACACTAGGTGATTTTAAAGAACAAAATCAATACCTAACAAGTACTTTGCTTAAGCATGAATTTATTAAAAATGGATTTGTAGCGGTATATGACGATGCATTGCCAGAAGATTTATATATGGATCGTTGTTTAGGACTAACCGCTATACTAAAGGACAATTCTTCGATGTTCGGAACCAAGGTTAAGATAGCCCTTCAGAATTGTAGAAAGCAAGAAGTGTTCAGTTCTATAGAGGGAACAAATAAGATAAAAGAATATAAGGAAGCTTACAAAAAGGCCATAATTAAAGCAATGTCTTCCTATAAAGACTTGAACTATAGCTATCGAGAAAAGAAGATAGACCAGGAACCAATTACCATCAGTTTTAAGAATGACATAAAAAATCTTGATTCAGAGGTATCAAACGAAGTAAACGACTTAAAATCTGAAAACAAAAGTAAAGTAATAAAGCAAACAAGTACCCTGGAAGATCAAAGCTTTAAAAGTATGGAACCTGTAGCTTCCAATATTAAACAGGCCCCTCCTAATAGGGCAGTGGAATCCGCTTCTAGCCCCGTTGGTACTAGAGAGATGATCTTGTACGCACAGCCTATTGCAAATGGTTACGAACTTTTGGACAGTAGCTCAAATGTAACCATGAAACTATTGAATAGTTCAACGGAGAATATGTTCATTGGTCAAGCCAATGATAAAAGTGGTATGGTGTTTCTAAAAGAAGGTATTTGGATTTTTGAGTATTACTTGGGAGCCGACCTGGTGCAAGAAGAACTTAAAATTAAATTCTAAAAATCATATTTGTCCTTCCACCGGTGCTTTAAAAAATCACTTAAGTTTTTTTCTCTTGGATTTTTGCCCGGTTTGTAGAATGTGCTTCCGGAAATATCATCTGGAAGGAATTCTGAGATTACAAAATTATTTTCATAATCGTGTGCATATTTATAATCTTCCCCATAGCCCAAATCTTTCATTAATTTGGTGGGTGCGTTTCTAAGTGCTAATGGTACTGATAAGTTGCCGGTTTGCTTAACCGTCTGCTGCGCTTTCCTTATCGCCATATAACTTGCGTTACTTTTTGCCGATGTAGCCAAATATATGGCACACTGACTTAGTATAATTCGAGACTCAGGGTACCCTATGGTAGTTACGGCTTGGAAGGTAGTATTTGCTATCACTAAGGCCGTGGGGTTGGCTAGACCGATATCCTCCGATGCGGCAATTAACATTCTGCGGGCAATAAATTTAACGTCCTCGCCGCCTTCTATCATCCGTGCCAGCCAGTATACCGCGCCATTGGGGTCACTACCCCTAATAGACTTTATGAAAGCGGACACAATATCATAATGCTGCTCGCCGGTCTTGTCATATAAAACTGTATTCTTTTGTATTTTTTGAAGAACAAGGTCATCCGTAATTTCTACCGTCTCCGAATCTTCTGAATTAATAATCAATTCAAAAATATTAAGTAGCTTCCTACCATCTCCACCAGACAAGCGGAGCAGTGCTTCTGTCTCTTTTAGGTGAATTGTTTTGGACTTTAAATATTTGTCCAATTTCAGAGCTCTTTTTAATATCGTAATTAAATCTTCTTTACCAAATGCATGTAATATGTACACCTGGCATCGTGATAATAATGCTGGTATTACCTCGAAACTAGGATTTTCAGTAGTAGCACCAATTAGTGTTACCCAGCCTTTCTCAACGGCACCTAGTAAGCTGTCCTGTTGCGACTTGCTAAAACGATGAATTTCGTCAATAAACAGAATGGGGTTTTTGGTCGTAAATAGTCCTCCGGACTGTTTTGCCTTGTCTATGACCTCCCTAATGTCCTTCACGCCACTGTTGATGGCGCTAAGCATATAGAAAGGGCGTTCACTCTCTTCTGCAATTATGGTTGCCAAGGTTGTTTTACCCGTTCCTGGTGGCCCCCAAAGAATTAAAGAAGGAATAATTCCTTTTTTAATCTGATTTGTCAATGATCCTTTTTCGCCCACTAGATGATGTTGACTTATATAGTCTTCTAATGATTTCGGGCGTACACGTTCGGCTAAAGGTTCGTTCATAGTATAAAAATAACTAAAGTTATTCAACGGGAATTGATCAAAAACACAATAACAGCTTAAATGTTCTGTTTAAAATAGAGATGACAAAAGTTCTGGTTTTTCACTTTGGCCAAAAATTTGCCATATAGCAGTAAAGTTTTATTAAATGTCTAATCCTACCTATTTTAAATTTTCTAATTCCGTCTTAGTAGTTCCCCTTCTGGCGGTTATTGCTATTTGGAGTGTATATTGGGTGGAATTGACGCAAGGACTAAACTTTAATAGTTATGGGATTTACCCGCAAACGCTAACTGGATTAAAGGGGGTTGTTTTCAGTCCATTTATTCATGGGTCTTTAGAACATCTATATAATAACACGATACCCTTGGCGGTGCTTTTGGCGGCGCTTTTCTATTTCTATTATAAAATTGCTTGGAAGATTGTCTTTTGGGGTATTTTAATATCTGGTTTTTTGACTTGGTGTATCGGTAGGCCATCCTACCATATTGGAGCAAGTGGCTTAATTTATGTATTGGTTAGTTTCACTTTCTTTAAGGGGGTCTTCGTAAAACATTATCGATTAATTGCTCTGTCCTTAGTAGTTGTTTTTATTTATGGAAGCTTGTTATGGTATATTTTCCCAGTTAAGGATGGGATTTCATGGGAAGGCCATTTGGGCGGTTTTGTAACAGGCTTGTTCTTAGCTACCGTTGTTCGGGCAAAGATTCCACTACCAAGTAAATTTGATTGGGAAAGGGAGGATTATGATGAAGAAGCAGATAGTTTTCTGAGACAATTTGATGCCGATGGTAATTTTATTGAATTACAGGAAGAAGATACGGAGGTAAATTCTATTCAAGTCAATTACGAGTATAAAAAAGATAAGAAGTAACAATTCTTAGTTTCCTAAACGTTGTCTAACAGCCTCATAAAGGAAAACAGCACATGCAACCGAAACATTTAAAGAAGCAATTTCTCCCTGCAACGGTATTTTGGCGCTATAATCGGAAGCTTTAATAATCGAAGGCGTAATACCACGGTCCTCAGAGCCCATGACGATTGCTATAGGTTGGGTAAAGGAGATGTCATAAACAGATTGATTCGTTTTTTCTGTTGCAGATACAATTTTAATTCCCGAGGCTTGCAGGTAAAAAACGGCATCCTTTAAATGGTCCACTTTGGCAATAGGTACTTTAAATGCTGCACCGGCCGATGTCTTGATTGTATCCGCAGTTACGGGAGCAGCTCCTTTTTTTTGAATAATAATGCCATCTACGCCCGTACATTCTGCTGTTCTAATAATCGCGCCAAAGTTGCGAACGTCCGAAAGCTGATCCAACAATAAAAACAAAGCGGGCGTTGTTTTGGCGATAGTACTCTCAACCAACGCTTCTAACGACATAAATGAAATAGGGGAGATATTGGCCACTGCTCCTTGGTGGTTATTCTTGGTAAGTCTGTTTAGCTTTTCAATAGGTACATAAGCCGCAGTGATATCGTTTTGGCGCAATAGTCGTTCCAAATCCTTTATTAAATCTCCTTTTAGCCCTTTCTGTATAAAGACCTTATCTATTTCCTTGTTTGCGTGAACGGCTTCTATAATGGCGCGTATACCATAGATTTGGGTAATTTTTTCCATAGCGCAAAAGTAAATAAAAAACCCGCTAGGACTGCTAGCGGGTTATTTTTAATTTTTAAGGTACTACTATTCAGCATTTAGATGTTGTAAAACCTCTTTTAAATCATCTAATTCTTTAATTTTAATTTTTTCTTTCTTTAAATAAGCTTCAGTACTAGCACGAACATTATCTGGTAACAGTTTTAAGAACTTTTTGTTCTTAAATTCTACTTCGTCTACCCGGTCTCGTCCCTTAACTTCTAAATAATATTCAGAGAACTGGGTGAATTTTGGAGGGGTAGCCTTAACAAATGAATTAGGCGATTTTTGTCCTTCTGTAAATTTCGCGGTGTTTCTTAGATAAAGGGTATAATCGCCCTCTACTAAAAGAGTTAAATATCCATTTTGAGTTAGTCCTTTTTTATCAATGAACGTACTAAAACGTAGTACCTTACCGTCGTTACTAACCAGGGATATTTTCTTGTCCCGACCTAATCCTCTAATAGGTTCGTTTTCGAGGTTGCTTTGCTTGATTTCTATCTCTTGGTTGTAAGAATTATATCTGTAGTATACTTTTCCGGTGTTTTCTTTATCGTAATAAACACTTCCTTGTTGGAATTTGTTTGTCGTGTACGGTGAACCCGACATGTTTGGGATAAGGTCTCCATCGCGAGACGATCTTTCTGAAATTGGCCCCATAAGTGTTTCTAACTGTCCAAGACTGTTAGCGTTACCGCCTGCAGAACTTGAACTTAGTACTTGTCCCGTATATTGGGACTGCATTCCAAAATGGACTAGGGTTATTAAACCAAATATAATTCTTTTCATTTTATCAAATTAAACCGTTAAGTAACTAGTATACATTACAATTCCCGAAATTCGAAATTCTATCTGTTAATATTTGCTTTTAATACCGGATTAACAATTATTTAACATTATGTACTGTAGCGCAATTTGAGTCTTAATATGTTCATTTGTTCAGATAAAAGGATTGTAATAGTCCGTTGTTTTCTGTGGCAAATAGCGTATTAGTATTTTTATTTTTTATGAGTTTCAAATCTTTGATGTTTCCATTAATTCTAAGACCGGTTTTAGTCGTAGAAACAACATCATATCCATCTTTTTTATTAGATACCAGTACGATGCCAGAAAATGAATCTAAGCGAGGAGTTTCTACTTCCGTGTTATATATATTACCCCCTACGATAACATCTTCGAACCCATCTTGATTAAGATCAAAAAATGAATAGGATAAGTTAGGAATTGATTGTGTTTCAATCGGTAAATTGTGTTGCTCAAATTTTCCGTTACCTTTATTCAATAGCAGTATGGAATTAAATTCGGTTACCTCACGATAATAAGCGTCTTTAAGATTTTCCCCATAAATATCCTGTAGACTTGCGTTAGCAAATTCTGCATAAGTTCCAAATTTAGAATTAATAAAGGGCATTTGTTGTGATGAGCACTCTTTTCCACGGACTGGAACATATTCGCCTTCGTATTTTTTACTCAATACAATATCGTTGCTACCATTACCATCGAAATCTCTGGCGTATATTTTAAAGGGTTTTTCCTCGCTTGCACTGAATTTTAGGTTTCGACCAACGTTACCTATTAAATAATCCTTCAAGCCATCATTATTTACATCAGTTTCGCCAATCTCATACCACCAACCTTTATTTGAAACCTTGGAGTCGAACATGCTCGACGATGCATTTTTAAACGACCCTTTCTCATTTTTGAACATACCTATGGTGGTCCATTCTCCTACGGCAATGAAATCTTCCCAACCATCATTGTCAAAATCAATCACTTTTATTGCATTGATGATTCCAAACGATTGTAGCTCTTTTGCTTTTTCGTCTGTAACATCGATTAACTCGCCATTTCTGTTTTCGTAAAGACTAGATTTATGATGTTTTGGGTAGTTCTTCGGTACCACTCTATTACCAACCAATAAATCTTGGTCACCATCATTATCGAAATCTATTGCAGCGACCGTTTTACCATTTTTAGGAAAAGGCTGTAGGGCTGTTATGTCTTTTTTGACGAAATTGCCAGCTCCGTCGTTAATGTAAATCCTATCTAAATAGAAAGGATGGTTCTCTTCGTACTCGTTCCCTCCGCTTACAACATATAAATCCAGATCGTTGTCACCATCCAGGTCAAAGAAAACGGACTCCATATCTTCATGGATTTTGTCCAATTCAAAAGCCGGTTGCTTTGTTTTGATAAAGCGATTACCGTTTGATAGGAACAGTTGACTGGCAGAGCCAGAACTTGCTCCTATAAATAAATCGTCGAACCCATCCTTGTTCACATCGCCAGTGCTCATAAATGGGCCTAAAGTTGATTGTTTATAAGGTAATAGGATTTCCGTTGCAAAGTCGTCATAGTCATTTTCTACATGCCGATAGTCAATTAGCCTGTTGGAAGTGGGAGTAAAATAGGTTAAGGTGCTTGGTTGTTTGGATTTAGGTTTAGCGTCAGAGACAACAAATAATTCGGTGCTATTCGCTGCAACACGATATCGTTCTTCTATGGTTCCATTATCCCACGTAACTCGCAGTGTATCAATAAAAGTATGTTTTCCAAGACCAAAAAGAGCTGTATTCTCTTGAGCTGAACGATAACCCCGCACGCGCCTTGGTACAATTAATTGGCTTTCATCATTATAGACTATTTGCACTTTAGCGGTCTGCTCTGAATGTATACCTTGTAATTTAACTTTTAAATAATTCCCTTTTTTGAGTTCAACCGAACTATTTTTATACAACATTGCGGTTTCATCCATATTGTTAATCACAAGATCTAAATCTCCGTCATTATCCAAATCTCCTAAGCTAGCTCCGTTGCTAAAAGTAAAGTCTGCAAGTCCCCAGTTTTTAGCATTGCTTTCGAAAGTTAAGTTTGCTGTTTGCTCAAATAACAAGTTAGGAAGTTTCTCTGTGGGCAGGTTGTAATAAAGTTCTTGTTTAACTTTTAAAGGAACAGATTTTCCATATTGTTGTTTAGCTTTAGTAACATTATTTTGTGAGTCATTGTCTAAGGCATATCTACGATACCCGTTTGTTACGTAGATATCTTTGTCCGTGTCCAGATCCAGGTCCGACATAAGAACGGACCAGCTCCAATCTGTACTCGCGGTATGGGTTAGCTGCGCAATATTGTTATAATAACCGTCTCCAGTATTTAGTTGCAAACTGTTGTACATATATTGGTGTTGATATCCTTGGGTCTTGGTTAAATAGTCAAACCGTTTTGTATCCATAGATGCCATAAGTGTTTTGGATCGTTTATGGTCATTGGACGACATATCGAGAACAAAAATATCTTCATGACTGTCATTGTTCATATCTGCAATGTCTATGCCCATTCCATAGAAGGATACTTGGTTGGTACGTTCTTTAATCTGATCTTCGAAAGTTCCGTCTTTCTTATTAATGAATAGGGCGTCTGGAATATAATAGTCACTCGCGATGTAAATATCTGGCCAGTCATCATTGTTTATATCGCTAATGGCTATACCTAACCCAAAAATAGGGCGTTCTAAACCGGCTTCTTTTGTGATATCATTGAATTTGCCCTTCTCGTTCTGATATAAGTGGGAAGAATTAAAAAATTTTGACTCTTCATTCTTCGCTACAAGCGCTGATAAGCTGGCAGGGTCTAGACCATAGTATTCATTTTCATTCATCACCAAGCAGTCAAGATCACCGTCTTTATCATAATCAAAAAATACGGATTGCGTACTTATTCCCATGTCGTCTAGACCATATAGTTCAGCTTGCTCCAGGAAGGTGTTGTCTTGTTGGTTGATGTATAATAAATTTTTTCTGGAATATCTCGTATTGGGCCCACCTTGCGATATATACATATCCATCCAACCGTCATTATTAATGTCGGCGAAGGTAATACCGTTGGACCAGATTTTTCCTTGATTGATACCAGATGAAGCAGTGATATCTTCAAAAATAAGATTTCCTTTATTTAAGTAAAGGCGGTTCTCTACTTGATTGCCGCAAAAAAAGATATCAAGTAGACCATCGTTGTTTATATCTTCAAGGCCCACACCGGCTCCATTATAGAAATAATCAAAGTCGAAGAGATTACTTAAGGTGCTTAGATCTTCTTTAATATGATTTGCGAAAGTAACACCACTAGAGCTTGGGTCGATCTTTTCGAAAATAGTAGTACTAGTTTTTTGAGAGGCAGTTGAGTCTGGGGTGGATGTTTGTGACTTATCTTTCTTGTTGTCGGTTTTACAGGCTACTAGTAGTAATAGTGCTAAACCTAACATTGTAATGGATAATCGCATGGGTTTCATTTCTTTAAGTAAGAAGTATGCAGTGATAATACTAAACAAAAATAGGAACAAGTTATTAAAACAAAAAACGACCCTTTAATAAGGGCCGTTTTATTAACTATTTAAATGGGTTTACTTTAAAGATTGTTAGGACAGAAATTTAAAGTTTGACCAGCACTAGGATCATCTCCTTCTGCAACCACATTGCCATTAGCTGAAGTGATTGTGAATAAAATTTCTTCGTCGAAGTCTCCAGAGACAAAAACAATAGAAATTTCTTGTGCACCAGCAGGAACTTCAAAGGTGAAATCTTGGTCGTTCGATGCAAATGGTCTAGTTCCATCATCTACATTAGCGATAGAGTTTACAGGACCGCCGTCTATACTTACGTCTAAACTTGCCCCGTTCCAGCCATCACCAAATGTATCTGTAGTGTTTACAGTCCACGTACCAGCCGTAGGAACGGATGGCGCACAAACGATATCAGCAGTGTGCAAAAAACGAGCATTGAAGAAAGCTCCAGTTAGAGTACCTGTATTGTTGGCAAAGGAATACCTTCTACCATCAGTAAGTACCATTTCAAAACGAATGGTAAATTGATCTCCACCAAAGATTTCACTACCAGGTAGACTTAATGCCGCCTGAATGGCATCTGCACTTGTAGTGTATTGATATCTTGGTAAGTCAAAAGGACCTGGTGCGAATGCGGATGCTGGTATAGTCTCAACCAATACTTCGTCACGGTCGTTGTCCGCTCCGGCTTCATCCGTATTATCTCTAAAGCCAAAGTAAACTTCTACTTCTGATAACAGGGCACCGCCCTCTTCATCCTGTGCTTCTAGGATAACCGTAAAGTTACCTCCTGCTAATGTGCTTGTTGCAACATTGAACAGAATTTCACTTTCCAGTATGTCAACAGTTCGTAAAACTGCACCACGTTCCACACCTGTAAAGATGCCATCAATGGGTTTGTCTGCTTCTGCACAGGACGCCAAGACCAACGCGCTAGTTGCAAAAGCAATTTTAAAAGAATTATATAATGATTTTTTCATTTTTCTTTAGTTTTAAATTAGTTAGCGGGTGGGAAGGCAGGACCTGCAGGGTTGGTATCCCAGAATACCTGTGTTGTCAGATCTGTCCTTTGCGTTAGATTAGGATTGGTAATTACTTCGTTCTGAGGAAGCAAGAAAGTTCTAGGGAATGGCCCAGGGTTTAGCTCCCAATTTGGAGTCAACGTAGTTGGGTAACCTGTTTTCCTGTAGAAGTTATAGGCTTCCGTTGCACCACCAAATAGCGTGGTGAAGTACTGCTCTGCAAATACGTTTTGCTTCTCATCCCCAGTTGCGGCATTAAATTCTGCAACAATACCATCGATGTAGGCAGTAACCTCTGCGTCAGTTGGCGCAAGCGATAAATCCGCCGATCCGTCCAAGGAACCAAAACTCTGTACTTTGGCAATAGATTTTTCCAATCCAGAACGTAGGAATGTTGCTTTGTCGGCATCGGAACCCATTTCGCCTCTCCAGAAATCTACGTACGAAGATAATAGTATCGGTTCAATACCGGCACCTCCACCACCTTTTCCAAGACCTACACCATCTGTAAGACCACTGTCAGGATCAAAGTCGCTACTGTCAAATAAACCACCTGCTGGGTAAACCCCTGCGGCTGTTTTCTTGAAGTTATCTGGCGGAGCACCTTCGTCATTACCATGAGATCTACCCCAGTAGCCGTTATTTACACTACAGTAGGTAAAGCCTCCATCAAGATAATGCTGTGGCGGAACTACCAAAGAACAAGCCAAATCCTCTTCGTTTGGTGGTACGGGAACGCCATTTACATCCAATGCCCCTGGAGTACCGTTGGATTGACGATAGAAATAATACCGTATCCTTGGATCATTGTTCTCCAGCATTAACTCCATCAAATAGTTGGAATGGTAAATATTATTTCCAGAAGGCGTATAATCTGTAGCATAGTCCGGATGTCTAGAATCTGGCTGCAGTTCACTTGTGCCATATTGTAGTTGAAAATCATCGTCACTGTCAGATATGTAGTTGTCTGCCGCTATTACAGCGTTAAAGGCAGAAACGTTGCCCGTATTCTTGTAGGAACGCAGGCGTATGGAATTAATTAACTTCACCCATTTTGTGGTGTCTTCGTTGTAATATAAATCCACAGCGCCTTGTGATTCAGGACCAGCCGCAAGCAATGCTTCCGCTTCATCCAATAATTGGAAGGCAGCCGCATATACAGCTTCACCACTATCTAGATTAGGGGCTGGAAACTCCAAGGGTTGGCCTGCTTCGCTAAAAGCGGCGGCACCAAGAAAATCCACTAGTTGAAATAGGGAATATGCATAGAGTGTCTTTGTAACACCTACATGGAAGGAATAGTCTACATCCGTATTGGCATCAATTTCTTCCAGCGCTTGCAAGTTGGTTAAGATACCTATAGAAACAGCATCACCAACGCCGTTTCCACCCGAACTATACGTTCTGGACCAGTTACCGTTAAGAACGGTACCGGGAAGTCCATTGAAATAGTCGCGATTTCCAAAAACATCTATCCTAGTTAAGTTAGCGGCGTTATCGCTAAATGTTTGCTGATTTGTGGCAAAGGCCAATTGTATACTGTTCAGCAGCAAATTTGGATCTGCTTGATCGGTAGATAAGTCGTTTGGACTTACGCGCTGATCTAAATCCGTCGTCTCACATGAGGTAATAAATCCACCTACAAGGAGCGCTATCGTTACGTTTTTAATTATTTTTTTCATTGTATGATTCATTAACAATTTTATTAGAAACTTGCTTTAAGTGTTATACCGTATCTTCTTGCAGAAGGTCCGTTGATAAAGTCAAACCCGAATCCGTTACCAATACCAACACCTGCTACGTTAGGGTCAAAATTAGCTCCTTCAGGAGTGTTGTAGGCATCGTACCAAAGGTTGAAACCCTGTGCTGTTATAGAAAGACTTCCAAAAGGTGTCCTATCCAAGTATTTAGCAGGGAAATTGTAGCTCAAGGATACTTCCTGTAAACGAATAACAGATGCATCATAAATACGCATTTCAGTAGGGCCGAATAATACGTTCGAAAAGTAATACGTTGAGTTATTGATCTGTAGATCATTTGGTTGTCCTGTACTCTGGCGTACGCCTGGTAGGATGTACGTGTCTAATCTATTCTCTGTCTCCGTTATAAGTCCCCTACCTAATAAGGTAGCTGTCGTACTGGAAAGTATATCACCACCTTTCGTGTGGTTCACTTGAAAATTAAGGTTCCAGTTCTTATATCGGATGTTGTTTATAAAGTTCATTTGATAATCTGGAACAGCATCTCCTATAATAGGAACATCACCATTAAGATCTTGTTCTGCTACCACATAGTTACCAGCATCGTTAATCAAGAAGTTACCGTCAGCATCCCTTGCAATTTGTGTACCTACGATGGTACGTAAGGATTCACCTTCGATTGCTGCATTAGATCCTCTAAACAGACCGCCACCTACGGCAAGCGAACCTGCATAGGCAATAAAATCCTGTTCCTGTTCAACAACAACTTCGTCGTTGGCAAAGAAGTTAACACTTGAGTTCCAAGAGAAATTATCGCTTCTAATGACATCAATGCCTAGTACGGCCTCGACTCCTTTATTGCTGATTTCTCCAATGTTACTTTGCGTAAAGCTAAAACCTGTAGACGGTGATAACGGCTCCGTAACGATAAGATCGTTGGTTCTACGATCATAGTACGTTAAATCTAAGGATACTCTGTTTTTCCAGAATTTAGACTCTAAACCAATTTCATATTCCTCTAAAAGCTCAGGACGTAGGTTTGGATTCGCTCTAAAGTTATCTACCTGATTGGTAGTTAACGAAGCACCATCAAATGGATCCACGAATCGCTGAGGATTTTGCTCCACTACGTTTACGGTAGGGTAGGAAAACTGCGTATCAAAGTTTGCAGAAGTACCGTAACTAGCTCTCAGTTTTAGGAAGTTCAAACCGTTCTCCGATTTTATACCGCTCCACGCAGCTGTCGGTAAGAAGGATAAACTAGCCCCAGGATAGGTCTGGTTCCGGTTCGCACGTGCGAAGTTGGAAACCCAGTCAGATCTTGCCGAAACAGTTAAGAATAACATGTTGTCATAATCCAAAGTAGCCTGGCCCAATAGACCTACGATGTTTCTATTTCTAGAAAATTGGATCGGTAATTGGTTTTCGTAGTTGAAGTGTCTTTTCACACCGAAAACAAGCTGGCCTGTACTGGCTACACCAGAACGGTCAAAGTTATCCTGTCGTGAGTTTGCACCTACTGTAAAAGTCATTCCCAATTTCTCCGATAGGTCGTAATTGCCATTCAAGGATAGGAAGTGATCCCAGATTGTGTTGTTGTTATCAAAGGTATCATAGAAACCAAATATTGCATCCGAGAATTCTACCCCTCCTTTGTTAGAACCGTTAATGTTACGTTCATTGTAAAAATCCAAACCTGATCTCCAAGTAACGTTAAGGTTGTCATTTATTGCATAGTCCAAAGAAAGATTCCAGTTGAACCTGTTGGTCAATTGTCTGTACGTTACGTTTTTCGCAGTCCATCGTGGGTTAATAATGTCGTTACCGTTACGGTAGTATACACTGGAACCATCGATTGGGTTCTCGAAAGGCAAGCCCATTAAATCAACACTCCTTGGGGTAAAGAATACATTACCAAATACAGAAAGACCATCTGTACCATTACCTCTACTTGCCGCTACCGGTGGACTTGTAAAATCCGTTCTAGCAAAGTTCATGGTTCCACGAACAGTAAACTTGTTGGTTAATTTAGAAACACCACCAACAGAAACTGTTGTTCTATTCAATCCGTTACCTGGTATAAAGTTATCTTCATTCAGATATCCTAAGTTGGCGTTGAAACTAGTACTGCCGTCTGCGGAACCTCCAGATATGTTTACAGAGGTATTCTGAGCATTACCTGGCTTAAACAACTCTTCCATAGAATTATAAGGCTTCCAATCGTAACGTGCTCCCTGTAACTCTGGAAAGGCGTTTCTCGTTGAAGCTACTGCCGTTGTTGAATAAGGATGTTCCAATGTTCCGTTAGCATCGATTAATGGCTGTCTGCCCCAACCGGCTACACCACCTTCGTCAAAACTTGGACCCCAGTTACTAAAGAACCATCCAAAGTTCTGGTCAAAACCGTTACCAAATGAGTCTTGGTAGTCAGGTATCGATGCCATTTCAATGGTGTTGTACGATTGACTTACCGTAATCTCTGTTTTCTTAGGGCCAGTGTTTGCTGCCCCGGCTTTGGTAGTAATCAAAATAACACCGTTACGCCCTTGGCTACCATAAAGTGTGGCAGCGGCAAGACCTTTCAATACTTCAATGTTTTCGATGTTGTTCGGATCTAAATCCAAGAATCTAGAAGAACTTGGGTTACCACCAATGAAATCCCCAGGATTGTTCGTGTCGTTAGAGAATGGAATACCATCCACTATGAACAACGCTTGGTTTGTACCACTAAAGGAACTTAGACCCCTTACGGTAATATTGGTAGCCGAACCGGAAGATCCACCAGCGGCAACAATTTGTACCCCAGCAGCTTTACCGGATAAAACCCTTGCGACATCACCCTCGGTTCTGCCTTCAAGTTGATCTGCTCCAACTGATGTGGTGGCATATCCAAGCGCTTTTTTCTCTCGCTTGATACCTTGTGCGGTGACAACCACCTCTTCCAATGCTTGTGCATCCTCTTCCATTTGCACATTTACCGTGTTGCCTGCTCCGACCGTTTGTCTTACAGCTTTTTGGCCAATGTAGGTAAATAGAAGTGTTTGCCCTGTTGCTGCAGTGATGGCGTAATTACCATCAAAATCAGTTTGGGTACCATTGGTTGTTCCTTCAACAACAATGTTTACCCCGGGCAAAGGCAGCCCATCTTGGTCGGTAACCGTCCCGGATACCGTTTTCTCTTGTGCAAAGGTAATCTGCACAATTAACGCCAAAAATAGCGTTAACAATCCATTTAATTTTGTTCTCATTTTTAAAGTTATTTGAATTAGCTATTCGCAAAAGTCATAATAATGTGTTAATAAACCAAACTAATTTTAATAAAAGTTTAAGTTAAAGTTTCGTAATGTGAAGTTATAGATGAAACAAGGACTGTATTTAAAGATTCATAATATAACAAGGTTATTTTTATGAACTGCATCAATATTACCTCGTTTGGCCTTTGGTGCTTTTTTTGATTTTAAGCTGTAGGTGTATTGCTGTGAAACAAAATAAATCTTGTTTTATGGTTAGATGAGGCCTTGGATATGGTGCAATACATCTGTGCTTTGGTTCGGGAGATGGTGGCATGTATTTTCTTGTTTATTTTTAGGTTGAGTTTGGCAGTGTAGAACATATGGTGGTGCGCTTCAAATACCCTTTTTAAAAAAACTTTAAAAATAAATGAATGAGGGTTTGAAGTTTTAGTTATTATTATTACATTTGCCGACCCTTAAAGAAGGGGTAATTTTACATATTTATATAGTATGCCAACAATATCACAATTAGTACGAACAGGAAGAGCCACAATTACTAAGAAGAGTAAATCGGCTGCTTTGGATTCGTGTCCTCAAAGAAGAGGGGTTTGTACCCGTGTTTACACGACTACGCCCAAAAAACCAAATTCTGCAATGCGTAAAGTTGCTAGGGTAAGGTTGACTAACGGTAAGGAAGTAAACGCATACATCCCTGGAGAAGGACATAATCTGCAAGAGCACTCGATAGTATTAGTAAGGGGCGGGAGAGTCAAAGATTTGCCAGGAGTTAGATATCATATCGTTCGTGGGGCATTGGACACAGCAGGTGTGGCCGGTAGAACACAGCGTAGATCTAAGTACGGAGCAAAAAGACCTAAGAAGTAATAACACTTTTTAAAAAGAAGAAATGAGAAAAAGACAGGCAAAAAAACGTCCACTTTTACCAGATCCAAGATTTAATGATCAGTTAGTGACCAGATTCGTTAACATGATGATGTGGGATGGTAAAAAATCCGTGGCGTTTAGTGTATTTTACGATGCTATTGACATTGTAGATGCTAAGAAAACAGATGAGGAAAAAACAGCTTTAGAGCTTTGGAAGGATGCGCTTAGCAATGTAATGCCGCACGTTGAAGTTAGAAGTAGGAGAGTAGGTGGTGCAACATTTCAAATACCAATGCAGATTCGTCCGGACAGGAAAATCTCTACCGCTATGAAATGGTTGATTAGTTACTCTAGAAAGCGTAATGAGAAAGGTATGTCCCAAAAGTTAGCCGGAGAAATATTGGCTGCCTCGAAAGAGGAGGGTGCTGCTGTTAAGAAAAGAGTTGATACGCACAAGATGGCCGAGGCTAACAAGGCATTTTCTCACTTTAGATTTTAATCAGAGATGGCAAGAGATTTAAAACTTACAAGAAATATAGGTATTGCCGCGCACATTGATGCCGGTAAAACTACAACTACAGAGCGAATCCTCTTTTATACAGGAGTTTCTCACAAGATAGGGGAGGTGCATGATGGTGCTTCAACTATGGATTGGATGGAGCAAGAGGCGGAACGTGGAATTACAATTACTTCTGCCGCTACAACATGTGATTGGACATTTCCTAAGGAAAATGGTGAGCCTACCGATGAGGCACAGGACTACCATTTCAATATAATTGATACCCCTGGCCACGTAGATTTTACCGTAGAGGTAAACCGTTCGTTACGTGTTCTTGATGGGTTGGTCTTTTTGTTTAGTGCGGTTGATGGTGTTGAGCCACAGTCCGAGACTAACTGGAGACTAGCTGATAATTATAAAGTACCTAGAATTGGTTTCGTGAATAAGATGGACCGTCAAGGTTCTAATTTCTTGGGTGTTTGTGCTCAAGTAAAGGATATGTTAAAGTCAAATGCAGTTCCAATCGTATTGAATATTGGAGAAGAAGGCGATTTTAAAGGTATCGTAGATTTGGTTAAGAATAGGGCAATTGTATGGCATGAAGATAATTATGGCTCTACATTTGACGTAGTCGATATTCCCGAAGAAATGAAGGCAGAGGTGCGTAAGTACCGTGCTATGTTGATTGAGGAAGTAGCAAGCTACGATGAGAATCTTCTAGAGAAATTTATGGAAGACGAAGACTCTATCACCGAAGATGAAGTACATGCCGCCTTAAGAGCTGCTGTTATGGATATGGCCATTATACCTATGGTATGTGGTTCTTCTTTTAAAAATAAAGGGGTTCAGTTTTTATTGGATGCCGTATGTCGTTATTTGCCCTCTCCTTTGGATAGGGATAATATTATTGGTGTAAATCCTGATACCGGAAAAGAAGAATTGCGTAAGCCCAGTGTAAAAGAGCCTTTTTCGGCATTAGCATTTAAAATTGCTACAGATCCTTTTGTTGGACGTTTGGCGTTTTTCCGTGCCTACTCTGGACGTTTGGACGCCGGCTCCTATATATTGAATAACCGTTCAGGTAAAAAAGAACGTATTTCACGTATTTATCAGATGCATTCCAATAAACAAAATGCTATCGATTTTATCGAGGCAGGAGATATTGGCGCTGCGGTAGGATTTAAGGATATAAAGACTGGGGATACTATGTCTTCAGAAAAGCATCCTATTATACTGGAAAGTATGGATTTCCCCGATCCGGTAATTGGTATTGCCGTTGAGCCTAAGACAAAGGTTGATGTTGATAAATTAGGAATGGCTTTGGCGAAGTTAGCCGAAGAGGATCCAACTTTTCAGGTGAAAACGGATGAGGCTTCCGGTCAGACGATTATTTCTGGTATGGGAGAGCTTCACTTGGATATCATCGTAGATCGTTTAAGAAGGGAATTTAAGGTTGAGGTAAACCAAGGTGAGCCGCAAGTTGAATATAAAGAGGCACTAACGAAGTTAGCTGCACACCGTGAGACATATAAGAAGCAATCTGGTGGTCGTGGTAAGTTTGGAGATATCGTCTTTGAAATGAGTCCTGCGGACGAAGATTTTGAAGGAGAAGGATTGCAGTTTGTAGATGAAATCAAAGGTGGGCGTATTCCAAAGGAGTTTATCCCGTCTGTTGAAAAAGGATTTGCTGCTGCAATGCAAAACGGACCTTTAGCAGGATTCGAAATGGATACTATGAAAGTAGTGCTAAAGGATGGGTCTTTTCACGCTGTGGATTCGGATGCACTTTCCTTTGAGTTGGCTGCAAAAATGGGTTACAAAGCGGCGGGTAAAGCGGCCGGTGCTGTAATCATGGAGCCGATAATGAAGATTGAAGTAATTACACCGGAAGAAAACATGGGTGATATTGTTGGAGATTTAAACCGTAGAAGGGGAACAATCACCAATATGACGGATAGGGCTGGTGCTAAAGTGGTAAAAGGAACTGTTCCATTATCAGAGATGTTTGGATATGTTACATCACTTAGAACTTTGTCTTCTGGTAGAGCAACTTCAACAATGGAATTTTCACATTATGCCCAAACACCTTCTAATATATCGGAAGAGGTTATTAAAAAGGCAAAAGGTATAACAGCATAAATTAAGGCAATGAGTCAGAAAATCAGAATAAAACTAAAATCTTACGATTACAACTTGGTAGATAAGTCCGCTGAGAAGATCGTAAAAACGGTAAAGACTACCGGTGCTGTAGTTACGGGTCCAATTCCTTTGCCAACACATAAAAAAATATTTACAGTATTGCGGTCTCCGCACGTAAATAAGAAGTCAAGAGAGCAGTTTCAATTGAGTTCTTATAAGCGATTGTTGGATATTTATAGTTCGTCTTCAAAAACTATTGATGCACTTATGAAATTAGAGTTGCCGAGTGGTGTTGAAGTTGAGATAAAAGTCTAAATTTGCAAACCTTTTTAGTAGGAAGGGTGTACATGTCTCTAGCTGCGTGCTAGGGAAAAACGGATAAAAATAATTTAGGGTTAAATTATTTTGACCCTATTTTTTTGAACTGAGTTTAAATAGTAATAATTAATATAAATAGTATGTCTGGGTTAATAGGAAAAAAAGTAGGCATGACTAGTCTTTTTGACGAGAATGGAAAGAATATTCCATGTACCGTTATTCAAGCTGGACCATGTGTGGTTACCCAAGTCAGAACCGAGGAAGTTGATGGGTATAATGCTCTTCAGCTTGGTTTCGATGACAAGGCAGAAAAACGTGCTAATAAGGCCGAAATCGGTCACTTTAAAAAGGCAGGTGCTTCTCCTAAGAAAAAAGTCGTTGAGTTTTCAGGTTTTGATGGGGATTACAAATTAGGAGACACCGTAGGTGTTGACGTTTTTGTAGAAGGAGAATTTGTTGATGTCGTAGGTACGTCAAAAGGTAAAGGTTTCCAGGGTGTTGTAAAGCGCCATGGTTTCGCCGGTGTTGGACAAGCAACTCACGGTCAGCATAACAGGCTTAGAGCTCCAGGTTCTATTGGTGCCGCATCGTATCCAGCAAGAGTTTTCAAAGGAATGAAAATGGCAGGTAGAATGGGAACCGATAGGGTAACGGTTCAAAACCTTAGGGTATTGAAAGTTGTTCCGGAAAAAAATCTTTTGGTTGTTAAAGGTTGTGTTCCTGGTCATAAAAACGCTTATGTAACTATTGAGAAGTAATGAAGGTAGCAGTTTTAGATATTAAAGGAAAAGACACGGGTAGAAAGGCAGACCTTTCAGATCAAGTGTTCGGTATAGAGCCTAATAATCATGCGGTTTATTTAGACGTAAAGCAGTACTTGGCACATCAAAGGCAGGGTACTCATAAAGCTAAAGAAAGAGCGGAGATAGCAGGTAGTACAAGAAAAATCAAAAAGCAAAAAGGGACTGGTACGGCGAGAGCAGGAAGTATAAAGTCTCCAATTTTTAGAGGAGGTGGACGCATTTTTGGTCCAAGACCAAAGGATTATTCTCAAAAATTGAATAAAAATTTGAAGCGTTTGGCAAGAAAATCTGCCTTGACCTTAAAGTCGAAGGAGAAGTCAATTTTGGTCGTTGAAGATTTTGATTTTGATACACCAAAAACGAAGGATTTTGTACAGGTTTTAAAGTCTTTGGGCTTAGAAAACAAAAAGTCTTTGATTGTGTTGGGCGATTCAAATAAAGGCGTATATTTGTCTTCTCGTAATTTTACCCATTCAGAGGTTATAACAAGCTCAGAATTAAGTACTTACAAAATATTAAATGCAAATAGTGTTGTATTGTTGGAAGGTGCTTTGGAAGGAATAGAATCGAATTTAAACAAGTAAGACCATGAGCGTGTTAATCAAGCCCATTATAACGGAGAAAATGACAGCGGATAGCGAACTAAACAATCGCTATGGGTTTATAGTAGATCCTAGGGCCAACAAGATTCAAATAAAGGATGCTGTTGAGGCAGCTTATGGTGTGTCGGTAAAAAAGGTGCGTACAATGAATTACGGCCCATCACGAAAGTCCAGATTTACAAAAACTGGAGTACAGCATGGAAAGACAAACGCTATCAAGAAAGCGGTTGTTGATGTAGTTGAAGGTGATATAATCGATTTTTACAGTAATCTATAAAGACAAGAAATGTCAGTTAGAAAATTAAAACCAGTCACTCCTGGACAGCGTTTTAGAGTAGTAAACGGATTTGACGCCATTACTACTGATAAGCCGGAGAAGAGTTTGCTCGCTCCGTTAAAAAAGTCCGGAGGTAGAAACAGTCAAGGAAAAATGACCATACGCCAAAAAGGTGGAGGTCATAAACGAAGATATCGTGTAATCGATTTTAAGAGAGATAGACGGGACGTAGTAGCGACCGTTTCATCAATTGAATATGATCCTAATAGAACTGCGTTTGTAGCGCTGTTGACCTATGCAGATGGTGAGAAGCGATATGTTATTGCTCAGAACGGTCTTGAAGTTGATCAAAAAGTAATGTCAGGTGTAAATGCGGCACCTGAAATTGGAAACGCATTGCCTTTGAGTGAAATACCCTTAGGTACTATTATTTCGTGTATAGAGTTACGACCTGGTCAGGGAGCAGTTATGGCCCGTAGTGCGGGTACTTTCGCTCAGTTAATGGCAAAGGACGGTAAGTTTGTGACGGTTAAGATGCCTTCTGGAGAAACAAGATTAATTCTTTCGGGATGTATGGCGACTATAGGTGCGATATCCAATTCAGATCATCAATTATTAGTTTCTGGTAAAGCTGGTAGAAGTAGATGGTTGGGTAGAAGACCTAGAACAAGACCGGTTGCAATGAACCCTGTAGATCACCCAATGGGTGGTGGTGAAGGAAGAGCTTCTGGTGGTCATCCAAGATCTAGGAACGGTATTCCTGCAAAAGGCTTTAGAACGCGTTCTAAGACTAAGAGCACAAATAAGTATATAATAGAACGTAGAAAGAAATAAAACTAGAAAGAAATGGCACGTTCACTAAAAAAAGGACCTTACGTTCACTATAGTTTGGAAAAGAAAATCCAACAGAGCGCTTCTTCTGGAAAGAAGTCGGTTATAAAGACATGGTCAAGAGCTTCAATGATTACTCCTGACTTTGTTGGGATGACAATAGCAGTTCATAATGGAAGACAATTTGTTCCGGTTTTTGTAACTGAGAATATGGTTGGGCATAAACTGGGAGAATTTTCACCTACAAGATCTTTTAGAGGTCATGCCGGTGCGAAAAATAAAGGTAAAAAGTAAGCTATGGGAGTTCGTAAAAAACAAATGGCCGAAAGAATAAAGGCAGAAAAGAAAAAGGTTGCTTTTGCAAAGCTGAACAACTGTCCAACTTCTCCTAGAAAAATGAGACTTGTAGCGGATTTAATTCGTGGTGAGAAAGTAGAGAAGGCATTAGCAATATTGCGTTTTAATAGTAAGGAAGCTTCAAGAAAGCTAGAAAAACTATTGTTGTCCGCTTTAGCTAATTGGCAAGCCAAAAACGAAGATTCCAATGTGGAAGATGCAGAATTGGTTGTCGCGGAAATTAGGGTAGATGGTGGCACTATGTTAAAGAGACTTAGGCCAGCTCCTCAGGGAAGAGCACACAGAATTAGAAAACGTTCCAACCATGTTACATTAGTGTTGGGGTCTAACAATAATACAGCAAGCTAGAATGGGACAGAAAACAAATCCAATAGGAAATCGTCTTGGAATCATCAGAGGTTGGGAGTCTAACTGGTATGGTGGAAACGATTACGGTGATAAGCTTGCCGAGGACAGTAAGATTAGAAAATATATTCACGCTAGGTTGTCAAAGGCTAGTGTATCTAGAGTAATTATTGAGCGTACTTTAAAGTTGATAACCGTGACGGTTACTACCGCAAGACCTGGTATCATTATTGGTAAAGGTGGTCAAGAAGTAGATAAGCTTAAAGAGGAGCTCAAGAAGATTACAGGTAAGGAGGTACAAATAAATATCTATGAGATTAAGCGACCAGAAGTAGACGCAAATCTCGTTGCTGCCAGCATAGCACGTCAGATAGAAAGTAGAATTTCGTTTAGAAGAGCTATTAAAATGTCTATTACTGCTGCCATGAGAATGAATGCAGAAGGTATTAAAGTTCAAATATCAGGTAGACTGAATGGTGCAGAAATGGCGCGTTCAGAATCGTATAAGGACGGTAGAATTCCATTGTCTACATTTAGAGCTGATATCGATTATGCGCTGCATGAGGCTCAAACTACCTACGGAAAGTTAGGTATCAAGGTTTGGATTATGAAAGGTGAGGTCTACGGTAAAAGAGAGTTGTCTCCGTTGGTAGGAATGAAGAAAGGTCAGTCAAAGGGCTCAGGAAATCAAGATGGTGGGAGAAAGCCACGTCGTAGAAAGTAATTTTAAAGAAGTAAAGAAATGTTACAACCGAAAAGAACGAAGTTTCGTAAAATGCAGAAGGGCCGTATGAAGGGTAACACCGGAAGAGGTCATCAGCTTTCAAATGGTATGTTCGGTATAAAGTCTGTTGGTGATGCGGCTTTTTTAACCTCACGACAAATTGAAGCTGCACGTATTGCTGCTACTAGATATATGAAGAGGGAAGGTCAGTTATGGATTAAAATATTTCCGGACAAACCTATTACCAAAAAGCCTTTAGAGGTACGTATGGGTAAAGGAAAAGGGGCTCCAGAATATTTTGTGGCCGTAGTAAAGCCGGGTAGAATTATGTTCGAAGTAGGGGGCGTGTCTATGGATATTGCTAAGGAAGCGCTTCGATTGGCAGCTCAAAAACTTCCCGTTAAAACAAAGTTTATTGTTGCAAGGGATTATTCACTTGATAATTAATCGTAAGGAATTATGAAAAAACAAGAAGTAAAAGAATTGTCTGTAGAAGGACTTACGGAAAAACTTATCGAGTATAAGAAACAACATGCGGATTTAAAAATGGCTCATTTTGTAACGCCTTTGGAGAATCCTCTTCAGATTAGGAAAGTTAGAAGAACTGTTGCTAGATTGGCTACGGAATTAACAAATAGGGAAAACCAATAACTGGTTCTGCTTTATGGAAGAAAAGAGAAATTTAAGAAAGGAAAGAGTTGGGGTTGTAACCAGTAACAAGATGGAGAAGTCTATAGTTGTTGCCGAGGTAAAACGTGTAAAGCACCCTATGTACGGTAAATTCGTTTTAAAGACGAAAAAATACGTTGCACACGACGAGAAAAACGACTGCAAAGAAGGGGATACAGTTAAAATCATGGAGACACGTCCCATGAGTAAAACCAAATGTTGGAGGTTAGTAGAAATCTTAGAAAGAGCCAAATAAGTTATGTTACAGCAAGAATCTAGATTAAAGGTAGCGGATAATACAGGAGCGAAGGAGGTATTAACTATTCGTGTCCTCGGTGGAACCAAAAGAAGGTATGCTTCTATTGGTGATAAGATTGTGGTAACTGTAAAGGAAGCTACTCCTAATGGAGGTATTAAGAAAGGTGCGGTTTCTACCGCAGTAGTCGTACGTACCAAAAAGGAGGTAAGAAGACCGGATGGTTCGTACATCAGATTTGATGATAATGCGTGTGTGCTTTTGAATCCTACTGGGGAAATGCGAGGTACAAGGGTTTTTGGACCTGTCGCAAGAGAGCTTAGGGATAAGCAGTTTATGAAAATTGTATCATTGGCCCCAGAGGTACTATAATAGATTTCAGAAGATGAAGAAGTTAAAAATAAAAACAGGAGATACGGTTAGGGTTACTGCTGGAGACCATAAAGGTTCCGAAGGTAAGGTTGTATTAGTAAATCTTGAAAAGAACAAAGCCATAGTAGAAGGTGTAAATCTTGTTTCGAAACACGAGAAGCCAAGTGCTAAAAACCCTCAAGGTGGCATTGTCAAAAAAGAGGCGTTACTACATATATCAAATCTTGCGTTGATTGATTCTAAATCTGGTGAAACAACTAGAGTGGGATACGATGTAAGAGATGGTAAAAAAGTAAGATTTTCCAAGAAATCCAATGAAGTAATTTAGTTATGGCTTACGTTGCAAGATTAAAGAAAGAATATAAGGAGCGCATAGTTTCTGCGCTTACTGAGGAGTTTGGTTACAAAAACGTAATGCAAGTTCCCAAGTTAGAGAAAATAGTTGTCAGTAGAGGTGTTGGGGCAGCGGTAGCAGATAAGAAGCTGATCGATCATGCCATTGACGAGATGACTATGATAACTGGCCAGAAAGCAATTGCCACAATGTCCAAAAAGGATGTTGCAGCCTTTAAATTGAGAAAGGGAATGCCTATCGGTGCTAAGGTTACATTGCGCGGTGAGCGTATGTATGAGTTCTTGGACAGGTTGGTAACTTCTGCACTGCCTAGGGTACGAGATTTTCAAGGAATTCGGGCCACCGGTTTCGATGGTCGTGGGAATTACAATCTTGGTGTTACCGAGCAGATTATATTTCCAGAAGTAAACATTGATAAGATTAATCGTATCAATGGTATGGATATAACTTTCGTTACTTCTGCTGATACGGATAAGGAAGCAAAATCATTATTAACAGAAATGGGATTACCTTTTAAAAAGAACTAGTATGGCTAAAGAATCAATGAAGGCCCGTGAAAGAAAAAGGGCGAGAACTGTAGCTAAATATGCTGAAAAACGTAAGGCTTTAAAAGAAGCCGGCGATTATGATGCACTACAGAAATTGCCAAAAAATGCTTCACCGGTACGAATGCACAACAGATGTAAGTTAACCGGTAGGCCAAAGGGTTATATGAGAACTTTTGGTATTTCCAGGGTTACTTTCAGGGAAATGGCCAACCAAGGTTTGATACCAGGTGTTCGGAAAGCGAGCTGGTAGATTAAAGATTAAGTTAACGGGTTTCAGGTTTAGCATAATGCTAAAAACCGTCACCGAATTATATATAAATGGTAACAGATACTATAGCAGATTATCTAACTAGGGTTAGAAACGCAAGTAGAGCGGGTCACAGGGTTGTTGAAATTCCTGCGTCCAATCTAAAGAAAGAAATAACAAAGATTTTATTCGATCAAGGATATATTTTAAGTTATAAATTCGAAGCCGATAAGGTTCAGGGCAGTATAAAAATTGCTTTGAAATACGACAAGATTACTAAAGAGCCGGTAATTAGAAAGATACAGCGTATTAGTAAACCCGGTCTTCGTAAGTATGCTCCAAGCCAAGAATTACCAAGGGTACTTAATGGTTTGGGTATTGCAATCGTATCTACCTCTCACGGAGTAATGACAAGTAAGCAGGCAAAGGCTGAAAATGTCGGCGGTGAGGTCTTATGCTACGTTTATTAATCGATTAAAGAGTTAGAAGATGTCTAGAATAGGAAATAATCCGATAGCAATTCCTGAGGGAGTTACAGTAGAAATCAGCGATAACATAGTTACCGTAAAAGGTAAATTGGGAGAGTTGACGCAAGAATTTTCTGGTGTTGCAGTAAAAGTAGAAGACGGACAGGCTTGGGTCACAAGACCATCTGATTCTAAAGAACATAAAGCAAAACACGGTCTTTACCGTTCGTTAGTGCTAAATATGATAGAAGGCGTATCTAAAGGCTGGACAAAAGAATTGGAGTTGGTAGGTGTTGGGTACCGTGCAAGTAATCAAGGTCAAAAATTAGAGTTGGCTTTAGGTTTTTCACATAATATTGTTTTTGATCTTGCACCCGAAGTAAAATTGGAAACAATTTCAGAAAAGGGTAAGAATCCAATTGTAAAATTAACATCACACGACAAGCAATTGGTTGGACATATTGCTGCCAAAATAAGATCCTTCAGAAGACCGGAGCCTTACAAAGGAAAAGGTATCAAGTTTGTTGGTGAAATATTAAGAAGAAAAGCAGGTAAGTCAGCTTAATAAGAATATTATGAGATTAACAAAAACACAAAGAAAATATAGAATCCGTAGAAGAATCCGAAAGGTATCTTCAGGAACTGCATTAAGACCAAGATTATCTGTCTTTAGAAGTAATAGTGAGATTTATGCTCAGTTGATTGATGATGTTAATGGAGTTACCTTAGCTGCTGCTTCTTCACGTGATAAAAGTATTGCTTCCAAGAAAGGTAGTAAAAGTGAGATGGCCGCAATTGTAGGGAAATCTATTGCCGAGAAAGCGTTGAAAGCCGGTTTGGATAAAGTTGCTTTCGATAGAGGTGGAAATTTATATCATGGAAGAGTTAAATCTTTGGCTGAAGGGGCAAGGGAAGCAGGTCTTAAATTTTAATATAACAGTATGTTTCAGAAATACAAAAACGTAGAAACCGTTAAGCCAGGTGGTTTAGATCTTAAGGATAGATTAGTTGGTATACAACGTGTAACCAAGGTAACTAAAGGTGGTAGAGCATTTGGTTTTTCAGCTATTGTTGTGGTAGGTGATGAAAACGGTGTTGTAGGGCATGGTTTAGGAAAGTCGAAGGAGGTTGCTACGGCAATTGCAAAGGCTATAGAAGATGGAAAAAAGAACTTAATTCGTATTCCATTGAACAAAGGAACCTTGCCACATGAGCAAAAAGGTAAGTTTGGTGGAGCACGGGTATATATTCAACCGGCATCCCAAGGTACAGGTGTTATTGCCGGTGGGGCCGTAAGAGCGGTACTCGAAGCTGTTGGTGTACATGATGTACTATCAAAATCTCAAGGTTCATCCAATCCCCATAATGTAGTTAAGGCAACTTTCGATGCCTTGTTACAATTGAGAGATGCAGGTACAATAGCAAAGCAAAGAGGAGTTTCTTTGGAAAAAGTATTTAAAGGCTAAGAAAGCAATTATGGCAAAGATTAAAGTAAAGCTGGTTAAGAGTAGCATTAAAAAGCCCCAAAATCAAAAAAGGACTTTGGTTGCTCTTGGATTGAAGAGGATTGGTCAGGTTGTTGAGCATGACAACACGCCAAATATCCTTGGAATGATAAATAAAGTTGAACATTTAGTTTCTACGGAAGAAGCTTAAATATTAAGATCTAATGAATTTAAGTAATCTACAACCTGCTGAGGGTTCAGTTAATAGAGACGGAAAACGTTTAGGGAGAGGTCAAGGTTCTGGAAAAGGTGGTACTGCCGCTAGAGGTCATAAAGGCGCGAAGTCAAGATCAGGTTATTCTAAGAAAATTGGTTTTGAAGGTGGTCAAATGCCATTACAGCGTCGTGTTCCAAAGTTTGGTTTTACCAATATCAATAGAAAAGAATATCAAGGTATAAACTTGGATGTTTTACAACAGTTGGTTGATGACAAAGGTGTCAAGGGTAGCGTTGATATGGATACCTTTGTGGAGAACAGACTAGCACGTAAAAACGAGATGGTTAAAATTTTAGGTGGCGGTGAATTAAAAGCTTCGCTTAAGGTTTCGGCACATAAATTTAGCGCTACGGCAAAAGCTGCAATTGAGGCTGCTGGTGGTGAAGCCATAAGTTTATAAGCATACAAAGAGAACATGAAGAAGTTTATAGATACATTATCCAATATTTGGAAGATAGAGGAGCTAAGAAATAGGATACTTATTACTTTAGGTCTTCTATTGGTATACAGATTTGGTTGCCAAATTGTTCTTCCGGGTATTGATACCACGCAGTTGGGTGGATTAGCAGATAGTACAGACCAAGGAATTTTTGGTTTGTTGAATGCATTTACGGGAGGAGCGTTTGCTAATGCTTCTATTTTTGCGTTGGGTATTATGCCCTATATATCCGCTTCTATCGTTGTTCAGCTCATGGGTATTGCGATACCTTATCTTCAGAAACTTCAGAAAGAAGGTGAAAGTGGTCGTAAGACAATCAATCAGATTACTAGATGGTTGACGATAGCAATTTGTATCGTTCAGGCACCGGCATATTTATACGGTCTCGAAGCTTTTGGAGTAAGGGATACTGCTTTTTTATTAGGTAAAGGATTGGACTTTATGGTTCCAGCTGTAATCATTTTGGTAACAGGTTGTGTTTTTGCTATGTGGTTAGGGGAGAAAATTACGGATAAAGGTATCGGTAATGGTATTTCACTTTTGATTATGATTGGTATTATAGCAACCATGCCACAATCATTTGTGCAAGAGTTTATTTCTAGGACCACAGAAAATAATGGAGGTCTCATGTTTATCCTAATAGAAGTGATTCTATGGTTCTTAGTTATACTGGCGTGTATTTTATTAGTCATGGCAACTCGACAAATACCGGTACAGTATGCAAGAAGAACCGCATCTGGAGGTTATGAGAAAAACGTAATGGGTTCCAGACAATATATACCATTAAAATTAAATGCTTCTGGCGTTATGCCAATCATATTTGCGCAAGCAATAATGTTTGTTCCTGGTTTGATTGGAAGCACATTTGATGATACCGCTTTTGGGCAATGGATGCAGGTAGAGTTTTCGAATATATTTGGGTGGGCATATAATATATTGTTTGCCGTACTTATAATAATTTTCACTTACTTCTATACGGCTATTACCGTGCCAACGAATAAAATGGCCGATGATTTAAAAAGAAGCGGTGGTTTTATTCCTGGAATTAGACCGGGAAAAGAGACAGGTGATTTTCTAGATAAGATTATGTCGTTGATTACATTGCCAGGTTCAGTATTTTTAGCATTATTGGCTATACTTCCGGCAGTGGTTGTATCTTTGCTAAATGTTCAAGCAGGATGGGCATTGTTTTATGGTGGTACATCGCTTTTGATTATGGTGGGTGTAGCAATCGATACTGTACAACAAGTAAATTCTTATTTGTTGAATAGACATTACGATGGTTTGATGAAAACTGGGAAAAATAGAAAAGTAGCATAATTTATGGCTAAACAGGCAGCAATAGAACAAGATGGGGCTATCATAGAGGCATTGTCAAACGCAATGTTTCGTGTAGAATTGGAAAATGGTCATGTGGTAACTGCACACATATCTGGTAAGATGCGTATGCATTATATTAAGTTGTTGCCAGGAGATAAGGTGAAGTTGGAAATGAGCCCTTATGACCTTACAAAAGCAAGAATTACTTATAGATATTAAGATACAAGATGAAAGTAAGAGCATCAGTTAAGAAGAGAAGTGCGGACTGCAAAATCGTTCGTAGAAAAGGGAGGTTGTACGTAATCAACAAAAAGAATCCTAGATTTAAACAAAGACAAGGGTAATTATGGCAAGAATCGCGGGTATAGACATACCAAAACAAAAAAGAGGCGTGATAGCCTTGACTTATATTTTTGGAATCGGAAGAAGTAGGTCTAAAGAGATTTTAGAGAGAGCACAGGTAAGTGAGGATACTAAGGTCTCCGATTGGAACGATGATGAAATCGGAAGAATCCGGGAGGCAGTTTCAGCGTTTACAATTGAAGGCGAGCTCCGTTCCGAAACGCAATTGAACATTAAGCGATTAATGGATATTGGTTGTTACAGAGGTATACGTCATAGATCAGGATTGCCGTTAAGAGGTCAGCGTACAAAAAATAATTCTAGGACCAGAAAAGGAAAGCGTAAAACAGTAGCTAACAAGAAGAAAGCTACTAAATAATATATAGGTATGGCAAAGGCAAATACTAAGGTAACCAAGAAGCGTAAAGTAATAGTTGATTCTGTTGGTGAGGCACACATAAGTGCTTCGTTTAACAATATCATCATCTCTTTAACGAATAAAAAGGGAGATGTTATTTCTTGGTCCTCTGCAGGTAAGCTAGGATTTAGAGGTTCTAAAAAAAATACTCCTTATGCAGCTCAAGTAGCGGCAGAAGACTGTTCAAAGGTTGCACATGAGGCAGGTCTTAGAAAGGTAAAGGTTTATGTTAAGGGACCCGGGAATGGAAGGGAATCAGCAATTCGTTCATTACACAATTCAGGGATCGAGGTAACTGAGATTATTGACGTTACTCCTATGCCGCATAACGGTTGTAGGCCTCCGAAGAGAAGAAGAGTTTAATTATTTAATATTTCATAGAAAGTGTAGTTACGATTATCGAAGGATAAGCCTTAATTCATAATCTCACTTTCATAATTTAAGAAGATGGCAAGATATACAGGACCAAAGTCAAAAATCGCCCGTAAGTTCGGCGAAGCAATTTTCGGAGATGACAAATCATTCGAAAAAAAGAATTATCCTCCAGGACAGCATGGTAATGCAAGACGTAGAGGAAAAAAATCTGAATACTCTGTTCAGTTAATGGAGAAACAAAAGGCTAAATATTCTTATGGGATATTAGAAAAGCAGTTTCGAAATCTTTTTGCAAAAGCAAATAGGAGTAAAGGGGTTACTGGTGAGGTACTTCTTCAGTTATGTGAGTCACGTTTAGACAATGTGGTTTATAGAATGGGAATATCCCCTACAAGAAGTGGTGCAAGACAGTTGGTTTCGCACAGACATATTACGGTGAATGGAGAATTGGTGAATATACCTTCTTATAGTTTAAAGGCCGGTGATGTTGTAGGTGTTCGAGAAAAGTCAAAATCTTTACAAAGTATTCAGGATTCCTTGGCTGCCAATAGTGCAGTTTACGAATGGATGACATGGAACTCTGCAACAATGCAGGGTAATTTTGTTGCCGTTCCAGAAAGAATTCAGATTCCTGAAAATATCAAGGAACAATTAATCGTCGAGTTATACTCTAAATAAACAACACTGATCGAATTATGGCATTATTTAATTTTCAGAAGCCCGATAAAGTAATAATGATCGATTCCTCGGATTTCGAAGGGAAGTTTGAATTTCGTCCTTTGGAGCCTGGTTATGGATTAACTGTTGGGAATGCATTAAGAAGGGTATTGCTTTCTTCCTTGGAAGGTCATGCTATTACGTCCGTAAGGATCGACAAGGTAGAACACGAGTTCTCGGTAATTCCGGGAGTTGTTGAAGATGTAACCGAAATTATCTTAAACCTAAAGCAGGTACGCTTTAAAAAACAGATTGAGGATTCAGAAGCAGAAATAGTTTCTATTTCCGTTAGCGGTAAGGATCAATTGACAGCAGGGGATTTTCAAAAGTTCATTTCCGGGTATCAGGTGTTAAATCCTGATATGGTAATCTGTAACATGGACTCCAAGGTGAGTATCAATATGGAAATTACCATTGAAAAGGGTAGAGGCTATGTTCCTGCAGAGGAAAATAAAAAATCTGGTACACCAATAGGAACAATAGCAATAGATTCTATTTTTACACCAATAAAAAACGTAAAGTACAGTATAGAGAACTTTCGTGTTGAACAAAAAACAGATTACGAAAAGCTTGTTTTCGAAATTGTTTCAGACGGTTCTATCCATCCTAAGGATGCCTTAACTGAAGCGGCTAAAGTCCTTATTCATCACTTTATGTTGTTTTCGGATGAGCGTATTACTCTAGAGGCAGATGAAATTGCACAAACTGAGACGTATGACGAAGAGTCGTTACACATGCGTCAGTTGTTAAAAACTAAGCTGGTAGATATGGACTTGTCTGTACGTGCATTGAATTGCTTAAAAGCTGCTGAAGTGGACACGCTAGGTGATTTGGTTTCTTTCAATAAAAATGATTTGATGAAATTCAGAAATTTTGGAAAGAAATCGTTGACAGAACTAGAAGAACTTGTTATCAACAAAGGCTTAAGTTTTGGAATGGATTTGTCAAAATATAAATTAGATAAGGATTAAACAATCATATTTTGCTCCTCGTTCTAACGAGTTTGGTAGCAAGATGATAAAATAGAAACATGAGACACGGTAAAAAAATTAATCATTTAGGAAGAAAAAAAGCGCATAGACACGCAATGTTAGCTAACATGGCTTGTTCCTTAATTGAGCATAAGAGAATTAATACAACAGTTGCAAAAGCTAAAGCGTTAAAGCAGTTTATTGAACCATTGATAACAAAATCAAAGGCAGAGAACAATAAGTCTTCCGAGAAAGGTACGCACAACAGACGTATCGTTTTCAAAAACTTGCGGGATAAAGTTGCGGTGACTGAGTTATTTAGTGTGGTTTCCGAAAAAGTAGCGGATAGACCAGGTGGGTATACAAGAATAATCAAGTTAGGTACCCGTTTGGGAGATAACGCTGATATGGCAATGATCGAGTTGGTAGATTTCAATGAGATTTACAACGCAGGGAAACCAGCTAAAAAATCTACAAGAAGAAGTAGAAGAGGTTCTGGGTCTAAAACAGAGGCTGCTCCTACGGATGTTGTGGAACAAGCGGAAGTTGATACAGCTGCTGACGTACCCACAGAGGTTGAAGCAAAAGCAGATGACACGAAGAAAAACGATGACTCTGAAAAATAGGATGTCAATAAATATTGATAATTTTAAAAGGATAAGCGGCAATGCTTATCCTTTTTTTATGTTTTTTTGTTAAATTTTAATACGTAAGATAAGAGATGAAATATCAATCGAAAAAGAAAGCACTGATATTGTTGGCCGATGGAACTATTTTTCATGGTAAGGCAGTTGGGGATAAGGAAGGTACTGCCTTTGGAGAGGTTTGTTTTAACACGGGCATGACGGGATATCAAGAGATTTTTACGGATCCGTCTTATTTTGGACAATTGATGGTAACAACCAATGCTCATATTGGTAATTACGGGACTAATAGTGAAGAAACGGAGTCTGAGTCTGTTAAAATTGCAGGGTTAATTTGTAAGAATTTTAGTTATGAGTATTCTCGGCCATTAGCCGATAGTAGCCTGGAAGTGTTTTTGGACAACAACAATCTATTTGCAATCTCTGACGTAGATACACGGGCACTTGTTAGTTACATTCGAGATCATGGTGCCATGAATGCTGTTATTTCTACTGCCGTAGATAATATTGAAGAACTAAAGGCAAAGTTAAATGAAGTACCAAGCATGGAAGGCTTGGAGCTAGCTTCTAAGGTATCGGCCAAGGAAGCCTACTATTTTGGTAATAAGGGTGCTACTTATAAGATTGCAGCATTGGATATTGGGATTAAGAAAAATATACTTAGAAATCTCGCAAAAAGAGATGCGTACATAAAAGTGTTTCCCTATAATTCCAGTTTTAATGACTTGTCCGCTTGGAATCCCGACGCCTATTTTATTTCCAATGGCCCCGGCGATCCAGAGCCCTTAGTAGATGCTATAGCTGCAGCTAAGGGAATGATAAATTCAGGTAAACCATTATTCGGTATATGTTTAGGTCATCAGGTAATCGCCCTAGCGAATGGGGTGTCTACATATAAGATGCATAATGGGCACAGAGGAATCAATCACCCTATCTTAAATACGGTTACCGGTAAAGGAGAAATCACTTCGCAAAATCACGGTTTTGCCATTAATAGAGGGGAAGCTGAAGCCAATGAACTGTTGGAAATTACGCATGTTCATTTGAACGACCATACCGTTGCCGGCATAAGGATGAAGAACAAGGATGTGTTTTCAGTGCAATACCACCCGGAAGCTAGCCCTGGTCCACATGATGCTGATTATCTTTTTGACGATTTCTTTGAATTGATCAGTAAAAACACAAAATTGTCTGCTGAAGTTTAGTAATTCATTAGAAATTAAGGAATATACAGGGTATTGGAATCGCTAAACATATGTTGTTTTGTACCTTTATCTTTCAATAATAAATCATCAAATTAAAAATAATAGAATGAGTATTATATTAAGTGTTCATGCAAGACAAATTTTAGATTCAAGAGGTAATCCTACCGTAGAAGTAGATGTAATCACGGAAAATGGTGTAATGGGAAGAGCAGCCGTTCCTTCAGGAGCTTCTACTGGAGAGCACGAGGCTGTTGAGCTTCGTGATGGCGGAAGTGCCTTCATGGGCAAGGCCGTTAGCAAAGCGGTTTCCAATGTTAATACAACAATTGCCGAGGAAATCTTGGGAATGTCTGTCTTTGAGCAGAACCTATTGGATCAAACAATGATAGATTTAGACGGTACGCCCAACAAATCCAAATTGGGTGCGAATGCTATTTTAGGAGTTTCGCTAGCTGCAGCAAAAGCTGCTGCAAACGAGTTGGGATTATCACTGTTTAGATATGTTGGTGGTGTAAGTGCTAACACGTTACCCGTACCTATGATGAACATAATTAATGGTGGCTCACATTCTGATGCGCCTATCGCTTTCCAAGAATTCATGGTGATGCCGGTAAAAGCCAAGAGTTTTTCTCATGCTATGCAAATGGGAACTGAGATTTTCCACCATCTAAAAAAGGTGTTACATGATAGGGGTTTAAGTACGGCCGTTGGTGATGAAGGAGGTTTTGCGCCAAACCTGGCTGGAGGAACAGAAGATGCCTTGGATACCATTGCAAAAGCAGTGGAAAATGCGGGCTATAGCCTAGGTGATGACGTAATGATCGCTTTGGATTGTGCTGCTGCAGAGTTTTACGTGGATGGTGCGTATGACTACACTAAATTTGAAGGAAGTAAAGGGGTAGTGAGAACTTCGGAGGAGCAAGCGCAATATTTAGCAGATTTAAGTGCTAAATATCCAATTATTTCCATTGAGGATGGGATGGATGAGAACGACTGGGATGGATGGAAATCCTTGACCGATAAAATAGGGGACAAGGTACAGTTGGTAGGAGACGATCTTTTTGTTACCAATGTAGAAAGACTGTCTACGGGTATTGAAAAAGGAATTGCAAACTCTATATTAATTAAGGTAAATCAAATAGGAACGCTCACCGAAACTATTGCAGCCGTGAATATGGCAAAGAATGCCGGCTACACTTCAGTTATGTCACACCGTTCAGGTGAAACAGAGGATAACACCATTGCAGATTTGGCTGTAGCTTTGAATACCGGGCAAATTAAAACGGGTTCTGCATCAAGATCTGATCGTATGGCAAAGTATAATCAATTATTAAGAATTGAAGAAGAATTGGGCAGCATGGCCTATTATCCTCAAGAAAAAGCATTTAACATTAATTGATTAGGGTCCTAATAATTTCTGAAAAGCCTTTCTTATTAAGAAAGGCTTTTTTTTTGGTGTAATCCAAAAAAGATACCTATCTTTTTGAGATATATTATTAATCCTCCTTTACCCCCTTTTATATGAACAATTTTCTTTTTGTTGCCGCAGAAAACGATGCTATTCCAAATTGTAAAGCGGGAGGTATGGGTGATGTGGTGCGCGATGTTCCTAGAGAAATTGCCTCTCGTGGAGATGCTGTCCATGTTGTGGTACCGTCGTACTCTAGATTACATAAGGATGGGGAATTTATTACTGACCTTAACTTTAGCCTTAAAGGTGTCACTTATACAGCAGCGCTATATCGGGTAGTTCCAAAGAAAATAATTTCGAATATTACCCATTACGTTATTCATCATCCAGAGATTCAGGGCGGAGGGATTGCACATATTTATCACGATGATCCCACGGAACCATTTTTTAATGATTTTGTCAAATTCATGATATTTTGTACTGCGGTAGCAGAAGCAATGAAAATAAATGCCTTCGGTGACTTAGATGTGGTACACATGCACGATTGGCACTCTAGTGCAGTATTATTGTTAAAGGCCTATCATCCCAATTATACCGAGTTAAAAAAGATGCGTTATGTATACAGTATACATAATCTTGCGATACAGGGTATCCGTCCATTTTATAATAATTATGCATCTGTAAATCATTGGTTTCCGGAAATCAACTTAGATCATGAAGCGCTTATGGATCCTCGTTATCATGATTGTATTAATCTTATGGCCGTAGGTATTAGATTAGCGGATGCCGTGCATACGGTTTCACCTTCTTATAAAGAGGACGTACTGTTGCCCAGTAGAAAACCTGAGTTTATAGGAGGCGAAAGTCTGGAGTCCGATTTACAAAAAGCGGATGATGAAGGTAGGTTGTTTGGAATATTGAACGCTTCCAATTATAGTAATATTAGGGTAGCGGAAACAGGATTCTTGTACCGTAATACCGTAAAAGCACTTTTTAGGTGGCTGCAAGATGAATCTAAAAAATATAAAGCTGATTTTCTGGCCCATACAGGAGAGAAAATCATGGAGTACGTAGGTAATAGACCAAAGTTCATAGTTTCAAGTGTAGCAAGATTAACGGAGCAGAAATTCTATTTTTTAAAACGCTCCCCTGAGGCCTTGGAGCAAATTTTAAAACGGTTAGAAGCTGTAGGTGGTATTTTTATGCTTTTGGGTACTGGAGATCCCGATTACGAAGAGCACTTTCGCGAGATGAGCTACAGTTATAAAAACTTCATCTTCACGAATGGTCAATCGGAAGATTTGATAGATTCCATGTATTTAGAGACCGACTTGTACTTTATGCCAAGCTTATTTGAACCTTGTGGTATAAGTCAGATGTTGGCAATGCGTAATGGAAACCCTTGTTTAGTGCACCATACGGGAGGCTTGAAGGATACTGTGCATCATATGAAAACAGGGTTTGTTTTTGATGGTGACACGTATGACGAAAAAATAGAAAACATGGTTCGTGCTTTCGACGAGGCGTTGACGATTTGGGAGCAAGACCAGCCAAAATGGAAAAAAATTAAGGCAAACGCAAAAAAGGCGAGATTTACATGGGAAAAATCATTGGATGAATATTATAAATCGCTTTATTTATTGTAATGTCTTGTGCTCCATTTTTAAACGCTTAGTAGGCCGTGTTAATTATGATCTAAAGCGATTTACTTAATTGTTAAAATGGGTGCTTTTATGTAAGTTTACTTCTTCATATAAAAAGTTTAAGAATGTCAGATAAAGCTACTTTAGAGTATAATGGTACTAAGTATGAGTTTCCTGTAATCATGGGAACTGAAGATGAACTCGCTATAGATATTAAAGCATTACGTTCCACTACAAATGGAATCATTACTATAGATCCTGGTTATAAAAACACGGGGTCCTGTAAAAGCGAAATCACCTTTTTGGACGGAGAAAAAGGAATTTTAAGATATCGTGGATACGCTATTGAAGAATTGGCCGAGAAAGCAGGTTTTTTAGAGGTTGCCTATTTGTTAATTTTTGGTGAGTTGCCCAACAAAGAACAATTAGAGGCTTTTCATGTTGATATCAAAAACGAATCCCATGTAGATGAAGAGATGAAAAAGATTTTGGATGCTTTTCCAAAATCTGCTCATCCTATGGGCGTTCTTTCCTCTTTGACTAGTGCATTGATCGCATTTAATCCAATTTCCGTTAACGTTACTTCTAAAGATGAAATGTACGGAGCTATTGTACGTATTTTGGCTAAGTTTCCAGTTTTGGTTGCCTGGACGCTCAGAAAGAAAAAGGGCTTGCCTTTAGATTACGGCGATGATACTCTTGGGTATGTGGAGAACATACATAAAATGATGTTCAAAAAGCCTTCTCAAGAATACAAAAGAAACAAGATTGTAATTGATGCATTAGATAAACTGTTGATTCTTCATGCCGATCATGAACAGAATTGTTCTACATCCACCGTACGTATCGTAGGATCTTCCCATGCAGGATTGTTTGCCTCGCTGTCAGCAGGTATTTCCGCCTTGTGGGGCCCCTTGCATGGTGGAGCAAACCAAGCTGTGCTAGAAATGTTGGAGGCTATTCAAGAGGATGGTGGCGACACTAAAAAATATATGGCTAAGGCTAAGGATAAGAATGATCCCTTTAGGCTTATGGGCTTTGGACATAGGGTTTATAAGAACTTTGATCCAAGGGCAAAAATAATTAAGGTAGCTGCAGAAGAAGTGTTGGCAGATTTGGGTATAGATGATCCTATTTTGGAAATAGCCAAAGGATTGGCAAAAGAAGCGTTGGAAGATCCTTATTTTGTAGATCGTAAACTATATCCGAATGTAGATTTCTATTCCGGTATTATTTACAGGGCATTAGGTATTCCTACAGAAATGTTTACGGTGATGTTTGCTTTAGGAAGACTACCGGGTTGGATTGCACAATGGAGAGAAATGCGTTTGAATAATGAACCTATTGGAAGACCACGCCAAGTTTACGTTGGTGAAACACATAGATCTTTCGTTGACCTTGATAAAAGGTAGATTGCTACCTTCTAAAAAAAACAAAGAAGCTCCTTTTAGTTTAAAGGAGCTTCTTTTTGGTTTAAAACGAGATTAATTTTAAGATAAAATAATGCTAGAACTGAATATTAAAGATGAAATATCGCCCTTAAAAGCAGTTGTACTGGGTACGGCGAAAAGTTGTGGTCCTACTCCTATTCCGGAAGAGGCGTATGATCCAAAATCCTTGGAACATATACTGGCGGGTACCTATCCAAAAGAGGTGGATATGATAAAGGAAATGGAAGCGTTTGCCGCCGTTTTTAAAAAGTATGATGTCACTGTTTTTAGACCTGAAGTGCTTGAAAATTGCAACCAAATTTTTTCTAGGGATATCGCTTTTGTGATTGAAAACAAGTTGGTGATTGCCAATATCCTACCAGAGAGAGAGAAGGAAGTTGAAGCAATCTTGCATGTTTTGGATAAAATAGATGATCAATATATACTTCACCCTCCTGATGAAGTTCATGTTGAAGGAGGCGATGTTATGCCTTGGAACGATTATATATTCGTAGGAACATATACCGGAGCAGATTATGCTTCCCATATTACCGCAAGAACAAATTGGCAAGCCGTAGAGTGGATAAAGCAACAATTCCCGAACAAAAAGATTAAATCATTTGAACTAAGGAAATCACTTAATGCAAAAGAGAATGCCTTACACTTGGATTGTTGTTTTCAGCCATTAGGTAATGGAAAAGCAATTCTTCATAAAAACGGATTTTTAGTAGAGAAAGAATATCGGTGGTTGGTGAATTTTTTTGGTTCGGAAAACATATTCGAAATTACTGCAGACGAGATGTACAACATGTTCAGCAATGTATTTTCTATTTCTCCAAATATAGTCGTTTCGGAAAAGAACTTTACACGACTCAATAATTGGTTAAGAGCAAATGGATTTACCGTTGAGGAAATACCTTATTCTGAAATTGCCAAGCAAGAAGGACTTTTGAGATGTAGCACATTACCCTTGATTAGGGACTAATTAAATTGAACTATGCAGATAACCAATACAATATTGATGATACGTCCGGTTGCTTTTCGTATGAATGAGCAGACGGCAGTGAATAATTATTTTCAGGAAGATTTGGACATTAAAAGCCAAACAATAAATGAAAGAGCGCAGAAAGAATTCGATGACTTTGTAGTTGTTTTAAGAGAAAAGGGAATTAACGTAGTTGTTGTAGAAGATATAAAGGAAAACGATACGCCAGACTCAATTTTTCCTAACAATTGGGTATCCTTCCATAAATCGGGAACGGTTGTGGTGTATCCGATGTTTGCAGAAAATCGGCGTAGGGAAAGAAGAACCGATATTTTTGATATTCTAGAAGAGAAAGGTTTTGTAATCAAAGAGATTATGGACTATACCTCGGCGGAAGAAGAAGGTATTTATTTAGAGGGTACAGGCAGTATTTTGAAAGACAGGGTAAATCAAAAAGCCTATTGTGCATTATCCGAACGTGCAAATGAAGAACTCTTCATAGAATATTGTGAAGATTTTGATTGCTTTCCCGTCATTTTTACTGCAAATCAATCTGTAAACGGCAAGCGAATGCCTATCTACCACACCAATGTGATGATGGCGATGGCAGAAACGTTTGCTGTTATATGTTCGGATACTATTGATGACAACAAAGAGCGTAAAAATGTATTAGATCATTTGAGGAACGATGGTAAGCAAATCATAACCATCACAGAACAGCAGATGCACCACTTTGCTGGTAATATGTTACAGGTAATCGGTGCTGACGATAAACGTTTTATGGTAATGAGTTCAGCTGCCTATAATTCGTTGAATCCAGATCAAATAAAGTCAATAAAAGCACACTGCGGTATTATTCATAGCTCATTGGAGACCATAGAGACCTGCGGAGGTGGTAGTGCAAGATGTATGATGGCCGAGGTTTTCTTGCCAAAGGCAATATAACCTCCTTTTGAGTCAATACTTATAGGTAATCTATAGTGTTTTGTTGGAATAAAAAAAGTAACTTAAATCAGGATTTAAATAAGGAACAGTTTAACTTTAAATTTTGGTAAAGAATTACATTGGATTAGTCGTACTTGTTTTAGGCATTTCCATGCTATTTGCTACCAAGAAAGAACCGTTTGTTTCCAGCTATAATATTCCTTCCAACGCTAGCAAATTGGAATCAGATGCTGCTTTTAATAGGATGATGGATGTAGTAATGCACCCAAGGTGTATTAATTGTCATCCCAATGATAATGTGCCAAAACAAGGGGACGATAGCCATCCCCATTATTTTGGAATTTCGCGAGGACCGGAGAATACAGGTTTTCAAGCAACTTCCTGCACTACGTGTCATCAGTCTGAAAATAATGAGTATTCTGGGGTTCCGGGAGCTCCACATTGGTCTTTGGCACCGGCTTCCATGGGGTGGCAAGGACTTGGTAGGAAGGCTATCGCAGCGCGAATGTTAAATGAGAAACTGAATGGTGGTAAAAATCATGAAGAATTGATCAGGCACATGACGGAGGATGAATTGGTGCTTTGGGCATGGGAACCAGGCGTAGGCATAAACGGGGTGCCAAGGGAACTTCCGCCAGTATCCGAAGAGGATTTTAAGAATGCAGTGAAAGAGTGGTTTAGTAACGGTGCAATAATACCATCCGAATAGAAAAGATACATATGAAGATTTCATTACAGGTAAACGGAACGGAGCATATTATAACCGTAGCCGACGGGAATACGCCCTTGCTCTGGATCATTCGCGATTTATTGAGTTTGAAAGGAACAAAATTTGGCTGCGGTAAAGCTGCCTGCGGTGCGTGTACCTTGCATGTAGATGGTGAAGCTGTTAGGTCATGTTCGTATGCCGTCAAATTTGCCGATGGGAAGCAGATTACAACAATTGAGGGATTGGGAACTAAAGAGCATCCTCATCCTGTGCAGCAAGCGTGGATAGACGAAATTGTGCCACAATGTGGCTATTGTCAACCTGGATTTATGATGGCAACGGCTGCATTGCTCAACAAGATTCCAAATCCTACGGATGAGGATATTGATAATAATATTTTGAATGTGTGCCGTTGTGCCACATACTACCGTATGCGAAAAGCCATACATAAAGCTGCAAGTTTACATACTCTAAACGAATCTACAGAAACTCAAAACTCTTAGAGGATGGTAGTAAAGAAAAAAATGTCTAGACGCAAGTTTTTGGTACGAGGAGGTTTGGGAACAGTGGGCGTACTTGCCGTTGGTACCTATGTATTCAGAAATCCTATTCGAAGAAAAATCGCAGGGTACATCAATACTGCGGATGCCCCGTATCAAGGAAATACGGATACACCAATTATATGGTTTGAAATTACCAAAGACAATGAAGTGGTGCTTCACAGTCCTAAGGTAGAAATGGGACAGGGCACGTTTACCAGTTTGGCACAAATGGCTGCGGATGAATTGGAGGTTTCCATGAGGCAAATCAGCGTGGTACATGCGAATTCCGCCTCCGGCAATATAGATGCTTTTGCTACAGGTGGTAGTACGTCCGTATCAGCGCTTTGGGTACCGCTACGAGAATTGGCGGCGACTATGCGGGAAATGATAAAAGTTGAAGCAGCTAAAAAAATGCAGGTCAATGTTGCGGAGCTAAGCATAGAAAATGGTATTATTTCTAAAGGTGACAAAACGATGTCGTATGCCCAAGCGGTCAGCGGCGTAACGGAATGGGAAATTCCGGAGGTTCCAGGGTTAAAACCTATCTCTGATTATAAATTTATTGGTAAACCTATAGCTAGAGTAGATTTAGCGGACAAAGTGTTCGGTGCACCTATTTTTGGAATGGACGCTATGATGCCTGAAATGCTTTACGGTGCCGTGGTAAAATCATCTAGAATTGGGTCAACTTATCTAGGGGCGGATACCACCAAAGCGGAAGCAATGCCCGGTGTGGTGAAAATTGTAAAAGAAGCCGATTTTGTAGGCGTAGTTGCAAATTCACTACTTGAAGCCGAGAACGCAAAAGAGCTTATTGAGGCCCAGTGGGAAACCCAGGGAGATATCCAGACATCCGATATACGGTCAATGGTAGAAGTTGGACAGGGAACTCCCTTTACAATTCAGAAAGAAGGGGATACCGAGAGTAGTTTAAAAACTAACGATAAAACAATCGTTTCCGAGTATTGGAGTCCAATTGGTGCTCATGCCCAAATGGAACCAAGTGGTGCCCTTGCTTTTGTCGAGGACAATAAGGCCACTATAATGATTTCTACACAGGTAGTGAGTATTACAAGGGATGAAATTGCAGAACGACTAGATTTTGAGCCTGAACAAGTGCATATTGTTCCCACGTTTTTAGGGGGCGGTTTTGGTAGACGGCTACATACCCCAAATGGTATTCAGGCGGCTGTACTATCAAAAGCAGTAGGAAGGCCCGTAAAATGCTTTTTTACAAGAAAAGAAGAGTTTCAGAACGATACCTTTCGCCCGCCTACACATCATGTAATGAAAGGAAAGCTGAACGCTAATGGATTAATAGAAGCTTTGGAGCATAATGTATCTAGTGGAGATGTTGCCTTTGGTTCTCCCATGCTTCCTAATGTGTTGGAAACCGTTTTAGGAGCTGATCTGGGAGCTTGGCGTGGAGGGATGATACAATATGGGAGTATACCTAATTATCAAGCAATATCTTGGCGTGTAAAACTGCCTTTTGCGACCAGCTGGTGGCGCAGTCTAGGATTGTTGGCCAATACCTTCGCAATTGAAAGTTTTATGGATGAACTCGCCGTAACCGCAGGAAAGAATCCGGCTGAATTTCGCTTGGCTCAAATACCCGATGATGATAGGGGAAAACGTTTAAAATCGGTTATAACCGCAGTGGTGGAAAAAGCCGGATATACAGATAAAATAATCAACGGAAGGGCAATGGGACTTGCCGTTTCTACCGATGCGAATACGCCTTGTGCTGAAATTGCAGAGGTTTCTATTGTAAACAATGAGATAAAAGTACATAAGGTAACTTGTGCAATGGACCCAGGATTAGCCGTAAACCCAGATCAGGTACGTGCGCAATGTGAGGGAGCTATTATTATGGGAATGAGTGCGGCTATGTTCGAAAAAATGGAGGTTGAGAATGGGGAACTTACGCCAACCATTTACGGCCCGTACCAAATGGCACTAATGAAGCATGCTCCGAAGGATATAGATGTGGTATTGCTACAAGGTTCTGACACCCCTGGAGCGGTTGGTGAACCCCCACTGGGACCAATAGGTGCTGCCATTGCGAATGCGGTATTCAGGCTTACAGGACAACGATTACGAGAAATGCCTTTACAGTTAGCCTGAGTGAAAGCGTTATTCTTTTTTACTTTTCGATTTTGCTATGTTCCTAATCATCCCACCAAAAATAAAGTAATGTAGTGGTACGATGCTATACCAATATAGTCTCCCTCTTAGGCCTCTAGGTCTAAAAGTAGCTGTTTGGTGAAGTATATTCTTATCATCTATTCTAAACTCTAGCCAAGCTTCACCAGGAAGTTTCATCTCGGCAAAAAGAAGTAATCTCCTTCCTTTTTTGTCTGCTAAAAGTACCCTCCAAAAATCTAATGCATCGCCAGCATATATTTTATCTGGATGTGTTCTACCACGTCTTAATCCCACTCCTCCGATAAGTTTATCTAAAAACCCACGAATTCTCCATAACCAGTTTCCATAATACCAGCCATTTTTACCGCCAATTTTCCAAATATTTCCAAGTACTTGTTTCGGGTCGCTTATTTTCATTGTTTGTACATCGCGCAGTACACCAAATTTTGGTACTTGAATGTATTTTTCTAAATTCTTATTAAAACGACCGCTGACCATACTATCTTTCCAACTACTCACTACAAGGTTCTGTTCTATCTTCACGAACGCCATATCTATTGCCTCGCGATACGTATGTGGTTTAATGCCCAATAGTTTTGCCAATCGCTGATCTTTCGCAACGACTTCTATTTTCATGCTATCTACAAGGTTAAGTGCAAGCGTATAAGAAGTGGAGGTCACGAAGTATAACCAGTAGGACGAGAGTTTCGGCGTCATCACTGGAACAGTATAAATCCAATTTTTAAACCCTCTTGCCTTTGCATATTGATGCAACATTTCTTTATACGTTAGTACGTTTGGACCAGCGATGTCAAAAGAGTCATTATACGTTTTTTTATTACCTAAAACACCGGTTAAAAATGCAATTACGTCTCGTATTGCTATGGGTTGTGTTTTCGTGAGGACCCATTTAGGCGTAATCATAAATGGAAGTTTTTCACAAAGATCTCGTATGATTTCAAATGATGAACTTCCAGAACCTACTATGATTCCTGCCCTAAGAACGGTAAGACTAAAATCGCCTTTATACAGTAGCTCTTCTACGTGTCTGCGAGACCGCAGGTGCTTGGATAGATTGGCATCGTTTACGATACCGCTGAGGTAAATTACCTGTTTTATCTTGGTTCTAGCTGTATAGGCATTAAAATTGGTTGCCGTTTTTGCCTCTAGCTCATCAAAATCTGTAGTTGAGGTGCTCATGGAATGAATAAGGAAGTAGGCAGCATCCAAATCTTGTGGAAGTACATTGGGGTTTACTTCCTTTAAGAAGTCTATTTCTACCACTTCTATTCGGTTGCGTGTTTCCGAATCTACTGATAATCTATCTTCATCCCTAACGGCACAAACCACTTCATGACCCGCTTCCAATAATTGGGGTAGCAGTCGCATTCCTATATAACCATTCGCACCTGTAAGGAGTATTTTCATAGTATTATGTTGAGACTCTTATTCCCTGAAAGGAGAATTCTTAATTCATTTTCGTGATACTAGTGTAATAGAATTTTGTGAGCTCAGTTATTGTATTTTTCCCAAACACTTGTTTCCAATGTCTACCACCTCAAAGGTCATCGATGGAGGTCGGCGCATTATCGGCCTTATAGCCTAAGAGTTTTGAAAAGAACTTCTGAACCGCTTTGGTATCGGATTCCACCTTAATAAAATAATTATCCCGGTATACCGAATATACAGAAGCTTGACCTTTATAAATGGTTAATTTGTAGTAGGGAATCACCAAGGCAAAAGTTTCCAATAAAGACCTAAATCGGACGATGATTCCCTTAGGTCTAATTTCTATATTACAGGTATCCCTATTGTTATCGAGAATAAGAAGATTTCTTATTTCTACACTGGTTTCCGTAATTATAAGCTTAGGGGAGCCAATACCGCCCATTTTCCATCGTTCTTTTAAGGCAAATGGTTTTCCGACTGCCTCATCTACTTTTTTGGTTATTGCTTTATTATTATAAGATACGTTTACTAACATGCAGCATTTTTCTTTAAAGTTAATAAAAGGGAAATGGAAATTTGAAGTTGTAGAGCGATAAGTGTAAAAATGATTAGTTTTGCAGCCTTAATTACCTATGTATGAAGATTCAGGATGTACTGGAGAAAAAAGTGACCGAGGCCATTAGCCATATTTATGATGTAAACTTACCGGCCGTTGAGTTTCAACCCACAAGAAAGGATTTTGAAGGTGATGTTACCGTGGTGGTTTTTCCTATGCTCAGGCACGTAAAAGGTAATCCGGTTCAGATAGGCGAGCAAGTGGGTACCTATTTGGAAAAAGAGTTGGAAATAGTTAGTGGTTTCAACGTGGTGAAGGGTTTTTTGAATTTAGTGATTTCAGATGCATACTACCTTGATTTTTTCAATGAGATATTAGAAAACACAACTTACGGACTCGTTCCACCATCGGACGATGCCATACTGGTAGAGTATTCCTCGCCAAATACCAATAAGCCGTTACACCTTGGCCATATTCGAAACAATTTATTAGGGTATTCTGTTGCAGAAATATTAAAGGCTTCCGGTAAGAAGGTGTATAAAACCCAGATTATCAATGATCGCGGCATACATATTTGTAAAAGCATGTTGGCATGGCAGCGTTTTGGAAATGGGGAAACTCCGGAAAGTACAGGTCTTAAAGGTGATAAATTAGTAGGTAATTACTATGTGGCTTTTGATAAGGCCTATAAGGAAGAGGTTGCCACTATGGTCGGTGAAGGAATTGATAAGAAAGTTGCTGAAAAAGAGGCTCCTATTTTGTTAGCCGCACAGCAAATGCTCTTAAAGTGGGAGGCTGGTGATGAAGATGTTGTGGCTTTATGGAAGAAAATGAACGGATGGGTGTATGCTGGCTTCGATACAACGTATAAAAACTTGGGTGTAGATTTTGACTCTTATCTTTACGAAAGTGACACCTATCTATTAGGAAAGGATGTAGTTGCCGATGGGATTGAAAGTGGCGTTTTCTATAAAAAAGAGGACGGCAGTGTATGGATAGATTTAACCGATGACGGTCTAGATGAAAAAATAGTATTACGGTCCGATGGTACTGCAGTTTATATGACGCAAGACATTGGTACAGCGATACAGCGTGTCAAAAATCACCCGGATATAAGTGGTATGGTATACACGGTGGGCAATGAGCAAGATTACCATTTTAAAGTGTTATTTCTAATTCTCAAAAAGCTTGGCTTTTCTTGGGCCGATAAATTATATCACTTAAGCTATGGCATGGTAGACCTTCCCAGCGGTAAAATGAAAAGTAGGGAGGGAACCGTGGTAGATGCCGATGACCTAATGGAACAAATGACCCAAACTGCAGGTGCTATTTCTGAGGATTTGGGAAAATTGGAAAACTATTCTGAGGAAGAAAAGCAATCGCTTTATAAAATAATCGGTCTTGGTGCTTTAAAATACTACATCCTAAAGGTAGACCCTAAAAAGCGCATTTTATTCAACCCGGAAGAATCGGTAGATTTTCAGGGAAATACAGGTCCGTTTATCCAGTATACCTATGCTAGGATTCAATCCATATTAAGAAAGGCTAATGATACTGAGGTCAATTGGAAAAATCATGTTGACCTGTCGGAGTTGCATCCAAAGGAGAAGGAGCTGATGAAGCAGTTGCAACTGTTTCCAGATACTATTCAGTTGGCAGCAGAGAATTACAGTCCGGCCGTAATCGCAAATTACACCTATGATCTGGTTCGCGAGTTTAACTCCATGTACCAACAGGTATCTATCTTAGGAGAAGCAGATGCTAAAAAGAAAGTGCTGCGAATTCAATTATCCCAAAAGGTAGGAGAGGTAATCCAATCTGCATTTAGACTGTTGGGGATTTCCGTTCCCGAGCGCATGTAAGATACTGCGATATAAATGGAAGTTTTAGTTGATATTTTTGCAATAGGCTGCTTGATATCCATTTTTGGATACTTTCTGTATATCGTTTATTATACACTTGATTTATTCTTTCTTAACCCTTTCAAGAAGATTCCGTCATTAACGGCAATGGAGAAAAACCTTATCCGTAAAGAGCTGCCATTTTATACCACACTGAATCATAAGCGAAGCAAAAGATTCGAAAAAAGAGTAGTGCGTTTTAGGCATCGCAAGAAAATGGTGTTTCATGAGGATGTAAAGGAAGTGGATAAGATTAAACTGTTGCTCTCTGCCACAGGTGCAATGTTAACGCTTGGAATGGCAGATTTTCTAATTCTTTCTATTCATAAAATTATCGTTTATCCTTCTAAATACTATTCTCCATTAACGAAACAACAACATTACGGAGAATACAATCCGGGTCTTAAAACAGCAATTTTTTCTGAAGAACAGTTACTTGCGGGATTTAGAATTCCAAATGATAATATAAACTTGGCCGTTCACGAATTTGCGCATGCGTTGAGTTTCAATGTATCTAATAAGCTAAACATTAGGTCATTTCTTTTTCTCTATGGGATGAAAAAGATGAGTGGGATGTTGAGCGATACAACCTTTGTAGAAAAGTGGAAAAGAAACAACTACTTTAGGGATTACGGCAGAACAAACGTCCATGAGTTTTTTGCCGTTGCGGTAGAAAGTTATGTGGAGACACCAAAAGAGTTTGAGGCTCATTTTCCAAATCTGTTCCATATTGTTAAGTTCATGCTGAACCTAGGATTTTATAAACTGCCATAATTATTTTGTTGTAAGTATAGCGCAAACTATTAAACAATATTCAAATTGTTTTTATGCTTCGCCGTAGTACTATTTGTTTAAGGTTGTAACTATTGTCGGTTATCCTATTGATGAGCTCTTAAAACTAAGAAAGACCGCCAAAGGCGGTCTTTCACATAGCAACTTAATATATAACCAACTAAATAGGGTTGCTAAGTAGTAATTAAGCAGTTTTTTTGGTCGAAGCTACGGCTGCTGCGTAAACGACTAGTCCGAATCCAATTTTATTGATAGCATCACCAATGTTGTAAATAACATCCATGTTTAGCCCTAAGTTTCCAAGTCCATCATACCACCCTGGTGTACCAGCCATATATCCCAAGGGATAAATTGCCCATCCCACAAGTACGAACCAACAAAGCGCTTTGTGCGCAGTTAAAACTGCTCCACCTGCTTGCTCTGCGAGCTTTTTCGCACTTCCAAACCATATTTCGTAAACGATGTAAAAATACGCTAATCCTGAAATTAGACCCCAGAACGCTGGCCCACTTCCTGTATTATATACTGCTTCTCCAAAGTATCCGGTTACCAACATAACTACCGATGCGGCAATCAATTTCCACATTAGAGATTGTTTAGCTCCGGCAACTTTAAGAATTAGATAGAACTCCACACACATTAACGGTACGGTAAGCACCCAGTCTACATACCTAAAGAATGTTGGCGATTCCCCTACGGTTGCCCAATAATCTCGCATGTACCAATAATGTACCGCGGCGATAAATGTAATAATACCCGATACAAGTATCGAGGTCTTCCACTTTCTATCGAAATCGTTCATAGAAAAGAAGAAAAAGGCCGAAGCCGCCATCATGGCCATACACCCTACAAAGAAGGTAAAGCCAACATAATCATTCGTAGCCATTTTGGTTACGAGCGAAAAAGAAGTCATTAAATTTTCCATATATTTAGTTTTTTAGATTTTGTTGAAGTAAATTTACAAATACCTAAACAATAATTGTTTAATAAATATGTTAAATTATTCAACAAATTGAAAAATAATAGACTCTTAAATATCGAACTCGAGAGTTTCGCGATTGTGGCTACCTTTTTTTCGTTGTGGTTATCCGTTGTTTTTGAAAGTTCTATTGAGGATTTTCTTGCCTTTACACTCATACTCACCTTTGGCATCCTTCATGGATCCAACGATATAAAGCTATTGGAAAGGAGCAATAAGCATACTAAAACAAAAAAAGAGCTGCTTAAGGCCTCTTTTTATTACGCAGTCTTTATCGTTGGTAGTGCCCTATTGTTCTATTTTCTGCCCACTTTATCTTTGTTATTGTTTATTGTGTTCAGCGGTTATCATTTTGGGGAACAACATTGGATTTCAAAAATTAGACAACGCTCCATATTCAACTATACATTTATTGTCATCTATGGTATTTTCATTTTATTTTTAATTTTTTCTGCGCACAGCGTTGAGGTTTCACAAGTAATCGAGAAGATTTCCAGTTATGATTTACCTAATACAATCTATCGGTCAGGAGCTCTTGTACTAGGCGTGTTTACCGGTGTGTTCGGTAGCTATGGGTATTTTAAGAAAAATATTGAATTCAATCCTTGGAAACAGGTGTTTTTTCTTTTGGTATTTTATATAGTTTTCAACACTGCTTCCCTTATGTGGTCCTTTGCTATTTATTTTATTTTTTGGCATTCCTTACCATCTATGCTAGATCAAACACGGTATCTGTATGGGAAAGTGAGTGCAGGGACGATTAAAAAGTATGTAATTTCCTCTTTCCCGTATTGGTTGGTTTCCGTTTTAGGAATGGGTATTTTTATTTACCTCTTTAAGGATAGACCAGAAGCCTCATTAGCTCTGTTTTTTTCATTTTTGGCAGCTATTACCTTTCCGCACGTTCTGGTAATTAATAGACTTTACAAAAGCTAGAATCGAATCCTAAAACTTGCATTTGGGGTGACACCCAAAGAAACGCGTTCCACTCTTTCCACTTCATTGGCATCGTTCAATCTAAAGAAAGTATTTAGATTATTCCTTCGGTTGGTAAAGTTGAGAACCGAAACTCCGGCAGACGCTTTAACCGAATTACTCACCGAGAAATCGTAGATAGCTGAAACGTCCGCTCTAAAATATTCGGACAACCTGGTACTGTTAGGTGCTGTATATATAATTTGGTTCGGCACGGTACTATCGTCAACTGAATTAGGAACATCGGGTAGGGTATAGGGTCGTCCGGAACGGTAGTTAAAGCCCAGCCCCAATTTAAGGCTCTTGTAGGTGTAGTTTCCGGCCAAGGTAAGCGAATGGGTGACGTCAAGATTATTAGGGAAAGTGTTTGGGACAAGTGTATTAAACGTGTAAACATTCTCATTAAAGGTATAACTGAGCCACGTGCTATACCTATTCGACTTTTTATTAAGGAGTAATTCTACCCCTTTTATCGCATAGCTGCCTACTTCGCCGTTAAATTGATTTTGGTTCTGAAACCCTTGTGTGCTAACATTGATTCCGTTTACTTCCTTGTAAAAGGCTTCCACACCCGCATAGAAACTATTTTGGTCATAGTTAAAACCCCAAGAACCTTGTTTACTCTTTGTAATTGGTAGACTTTCTCCATCAGCAAGCACCCATCTACGTTTTTCTATTCCTAAAAAGTTCTGCTCTAAGTCTATAACCTGATTCGTAGTCTGACTTTTGAATTCCCCCAAGAGCTCAGTTTTGAAAAACGGAAACAATTCATAGCTAACATTAAGTCTGGGCTCTAGCAACAGTTCGGAAAAGGTATCTATATTTTGTATGAAGTTGAAGCGGCCTCCGGCCCTTGCCATAAGTTTTTGGTTTGGCGATTGGTAGCTTAATTCTGAATACAGCGAGTGGTTATAGACTACGCCTTTTATGTTACGGATGAAAGTTGGCTCGTTAAGATCTGTTCGGTTCGCTATCCCTGTTTCTGTTATTTGATAGCCATTGTCCCATTTTAGGTCTTTATTAAGTTTAAATGAGGTATTGAGTTTAGCACTTTTTTCAATAACCCGATTGTTTTGAATTAGCCTTTGTCTTGCGTCATTGGAAATACTTAAAGCGTTTAACTGATAATTGGTGTAGTATAAACTCAATTGCGTGGAAAAAGCAATGCTCCAGTCGCTTTCTAGAATACCGCCAAAGGAAAGATTAGTCTGATCCAAGGAACTTTGGTTGGTTATGCTTCCGTCTATCTCGTTTTCCTGATAGTCTAAGTTGTTCTTCATATGTATCAGGCTCAAGCGAAGGCGATGATTTTCATTCATATCATACATGATCTTACCCGTAAAGTCATAAAAGTAGAAATCACTATCGGCTTGTACCTCGGTATCCTGAAAAGCTTTTTGGGAGAATGTGTTGTACGTAGGGGTGTCAATAAAATCGGTATGTGAACGCCTACCGGAAAATTGTACGGCAAGGTTGTCCTTAAGTGAAATTTGGGCGAAAGCATCGCCACTAATAAGGTTAAACCCCGCTCCACCAAAAAATGTATTTTCTACGGTGTTTTTGGTCTGCATATTCAATACACCACTCACACCATCTCCATATTGAGCGCTCGTACCATTTTTAACTACGGTGACGTTATCTGTCAAATAAGGATTAAAGGCAGATATTAAACCGAAAAAATGTCCGGATTGGTACATTTTAATTCCGTCCCACAAGATGAGGTTCTGATCGTTTGTGCCGCCTCTTATATTAATGTCGGACACCGTTTCGTCCACGCTTTTTATACCGGGGAGAGACTGTATGCTTTGTAATATATCAGGTTCGCTAAGCCCAGGAAGAATTCCAAAACCTGAGGTATTGAGTACTATGCTGCCATCCGTTAGTTTGGTTAATCCTTCTGTTAAGAATTTAGAAACAACAACTTCTTCCAATTCTTGATAGTTCTGCACCATAGCAATTATGGAGCAGGGTTGTTCAATGAGATTTTCTGCAGGTACAAATAGGGTTTTAAAACCTATGTGTTTGATTTGTAGCGTGGCGGTTCTGGGAATATCCGAAAGGGAAAATTCACCATTAAAATCGGTTATTATTGCTTGGGGGTTTCCTAATACCTGTACGGTAGCTCCAGGTATCGTATTCTGTTCAAAATTATCGCGAACCTTAGCACATATATTTACGGTCTTACTTTTAGAAATACTGTAGTACCTGTCACTTAATTTTTGGATATTTAATTGCGTATGGCGCCTGATTTGCGCCAATATCGTGTCCAAGCTATTTCCAGAAGGTTTAACAAGTTCAATCCCAATGAGGTCGCTATCTAAGTATGAAAATTTTACTTGATAGTCTTTTTCTAACTCTTTAACGAGTGCAATGACACCAATGGAAGTATTAGGCATTTGTTGGGCTATGCCTTTTCCTAATTGAAGCAAAAGACCAATAAAAAAAAGACAAAAAGTAAGTTTATTCAGGTGCGTTTTCCTCATAAAATTGCACGTTACTCCCCTCTAAAGTAAACTTAATTTGAAGAGGAATACTAATACTTTTAAGTGCAAGGTCCGTATCCGTGTTGCTGAATGATCCCGTAAAGAGCATGTTGGTATCCACTCCTTTACTCTTTACTGTTATATTATGCTGCCGTTGTAACTCGGCCAAGACATAGTGTAAAGGAATACTCTCAAAACTACTTTCGTCTTGCATCCAGGAGGGGTTTCCGTTTATTACTACGCTACTTTTTGAGGATTTTCCGTTAACTACTATCATAGAATTCCCGGCAGGTAGTTTAGTTTCTTGCCCGTCATAAGTAACACTTACCAAACCTTCAAAACAGCTAACTTCAAAGAAACCTTCTCTGTTTTCTACATTAAATTGGGTTCCCAATACAGTAACGATTCCTTGGTCGGTAGTTACGGTAAAGGTGTTTCCTTTGCTTACCTTAAAGAATGCCTCTCCTTGTAGGACAATATTTCGTTTTTTGTTCCAGTTTTTTTTATCGTAAGACACCTGTGATTCTGCATTTAATAAAAGCTCTGAAGAATCCGGTAATACAACTTCTTTGGTTTCCGCATATTGGGTAGCCACCGACTCGTTTAGCGAGTTTAGATAAAAATAGGCACTCCCTAACACTACGGCTACTACTGCTGCAACCTTTAGGAAGGATTTAAATGGAGACAGGGTCACAACCTTTGGTTCATTCTGTGCGCGCTGGCCTTTCAGTTGCTCCCAGGCTTGGTTTGTGTCAAAATCCGGAGCTTCCAAGTTGTTAGTAGTATTTAGGATTTTTTGGTACGTGGCATACGCATCGGACTTCTTAAACTCCGAAAGTTCTGCTTCCGAAAGTTCATTGTTGAGCCATTTTGCCAGGTAATCTTCTTGCATCAGTTCTAACTTTATACGTTAATAACAATTCCTTTTATAAAAACCCTACTTTGTATCCCTAATTTAAAATTTAGGAAAAAGTGAAAAAGTACTGTTTCGTTCTAGATGTAGCCATACTATAACTACTCCCTTTTGATTTTATCTATTCGTTAATGAGCACTTTTAAATTGTAATTTTTTTCACAATCAACCTAAAACCACCTAATACTCACTAACAGCTTATTTCAAATTCCATCAATCTTTTCTCTTAGACTTTTTAGGGCCAAATGCATCCGTTTTTCTATTGCTTTTATACTTACCGCTTCCAGTTGCGCTATTTCTGCATACTTTAAGCCATCTATTCTGTTCATTAAAAATGTAGCACGTTGGTTTTCCGGTAGACTGTTCAAAGCAGCATCAAGTTTCTCCTTGAACTGGTTCTCCTCTAGGATGAATTCTGGATTTTCATTGGTAGTCTTTAGGGTTTTATCGGCATATTTTAGACGTACTTTTTCGGCTTTAAGTACATTTAGATATAGGTTATTGGCGACAGTATACAAAAATGACTTTGCTTTTTTAGGTGGAACCTTGGCACAATTCTCCCAAAGTTTCATGAAAGCTTCTTGCACAGCATCTTGAGCCTTCTCTTCATTTCCATACTTGTAGAAAATATGGTTGAAAATTATTTTGGAGTTGGTCTGGAATAAACCCTGGAAAACCATTTCCTCACATACATGTTCTTTGTTGTCCATTTACAAAGGTTGGATTTTTCCTTAAAGATATTTTAAAAAAACTTAACCAAAAAAGTAGGGTATTTTTGTAGGGGGTTGTTTTAGGATGGTACGAACAATAAATATCCAAATCGTTATGAAAAAGTTTTTTAGTTACACAGTGTATTTGAGCCTACTAATGGCCGCGTTAAGTTTTACGTCTTGTCAAGAAGAATTTGAGGAAATTGGTGGAGAAGCAAAAGATCAGCCAATTACATCTAGTTCTTCTACCGCTAAGTTAATTGAGAATACCTCTACTAGGGATGGCTCTTTTGATAATATAGTAGATGGAGCGAGTTGCTTTGATATTAAATTCCCTTATACTGTTAAAGTAAACGGTTTGGAAATCACTATAGATTCGAGGGAAGATCTTCATTTAATCGAAGAGATTTTTGACCAGGTCGATGATGACACGGACTTTCTAGAAATTTTCTTTCCAATAACAATTACCGCTGGTGATTTTACAGAAATTACTATTTCTAGTTTTGAAGAATTAAGGGAGTTGGCTGCTGAATGTAAAGAAGGTGGTGATGATGATGATATTGAGTGTATAGACTTTGTGTACCCTATGACGGTGTTTACTTTTGATGCAAGTTTGGAACAAACAGGGTCTGTGGTTGTTGAAAGCGATAGGGATCTTAGATTGTTTTTTAAAGGTCTTGATGACGACGATTTCTTGAGTTTTGATTTTCCTGTTTCTTTGAAGCTTTATGATGATACTATCGTTGAGGTGAATAGCAACGCGGAGTTAGCACGGACTATAGAAGGTGCGCGAGAAGCTTGTGATGAAGATGATGATGATGACTATAATGATGATGATTTTGACAAGGATGACTTTAATGAAGAATTGGTAGAGTGTGTTTGGTTCGTTAAAGAATTTAAAAGGAATAGTGTTGATCAGTCAGGGCAGTATGTAGATTATATCTTCAACTTTAAGGAAGATGGAACAGTGGTAACAGGTTTTAGAGGCGCTACAACTATAGAGGGTACTTGGAGTACCACGGTTAATGATGATGGAGCCAAACTGAACATGGAATTTGATTTATCTGTTGATTTTAATTTAGAATGGAATGTGTATGACATTGGAGATGACAGAATTAAATTATTCAATGGCGAAGGTAACCGTATCATCATGAAGCAAATTTGTGAGGAAGACCTGCCAGAGATTAATCCCGAATCAATCCGAGAGATTTTAAGAGAATGCAACTGGGTAATAAAAAGAGTTAAAAATAATGGCAATCAAATCAATAGATTACTTGGAAGTGAGTTCGAATTTCAGGCTGATGGTGTAATCACCTTGACCCATGAGGAAACCGTTTCTGAAGGTACGTGGGCCATAACTACCAACGCACAAGGCCGTTTTGTAGTTGCAATTACTATGGGTGATGAGCCAGGTGTTAGCTTTGAGTGGTTATTATCTGATTTAAGAAATAGATTTGTCAAGTTTAATGTTGAAGGAACAGCCTATGAACTTGTGATCGTACGAGACTGTGAAGGTGACGATGACGACGATGATGTAGTCTACATCAGAAGTTTATTCAATAACGTGGAGTGGAATATTGCTTACTTTGCTGAAAATGGTGATGAAACTACAGAGGCGTATGCCGATGTTAAATTGTATATCGCTAATGACGGAAGCTTAGAAGTTAGAAATAGTGAAGGAGAGGTCTTTAGCACTGGTAGGTGGTTCGCTTATAGAAACTCATCTAGTAACAAGTTAGAGCTAATTATTTCCTTTGCGCAGGGTAGTAATTACCTTCCATTGGCAAATGATTATCAAATTTTGGAAATCATGGAAAATAGAATGGAGCTCAAACATGAAAACGAAGATGGTGGTTATGATCACTTGATTTTAGAAAGAGAGTAATAAATATAAGCTTCTGGGAAGTAATTCCCAGAAGCTATTTTAGTGCCCTAAACTTTAATTGGATTCCTATGAAATTAGAAAATTTTTACATCAGTGTTTTTTTAATGATGAGCCTTATATTTATCTCTTGTGAATCTTCTGATGATGAGATGGAAACAACAGAGGTCAGTGTAACGGATATTCAGGCTGCCGTCATATCCGGTCCATGGATCGTTACCTTGTATGAGGAAGATGGCCTTGACGAAACTATGGATTTTGCTAGCTTTAGTTTTACCTTTAATGAAGGTGGTGTTCTAAGAGCCGACAGTGGTAATAACTCCATCAGCGGCGCTTGGTCAATTACCTCGGACGATGATGATTCCAAACAGGATATCGATTTTAACATCTTTTTTTCATCCCCTGAAAATTTTTCGGAGCTTTCGGAAGATTGGGATATCGTTTCTTTTAGCAACACTAGGATTGAACTAGAAGATACGGACGATGTGGAGGTAGATCGACTTGTTTTAGAAAAGCAGTAATATATTTAGTATTAGCGATAAATTATGATAGTAAACATCCAGATATACACCGCCAACAGTAAAGAGTTGGGCCTCGTTGGCGGTGGTGATGGAGTTTAAAAACTGGGAATTGTTATGAAAACGTAAAACCTTTTTTGCCCCACATCCCAGAAAGAGTGCTCATGAAACATGTGCGCTCTTTTGTTTTATAGAATTTTAGCGTTCATTTCAGCTACTTAGCGTTGATATTGTTAAATTTGCATTCCCCTTAAAATTGCGATAAAATATGTTTGATAATTTAAGCGAAAAGTTAGATAAAGCCCTTCACGTCCTTAAAGGGCATGGACAGATTACTGAAATCAATGTAGCGGAGACCACGAAGGAAGTTCGTAGGGCACTTCTAGATGCCGATGTTAACTTTAAGATTGCCAAGGAATTTACCAATAGGGTAAAAGAAAAGGCATTGGGACAAGATGTACTAACCACCTTGCAGCCGGGCCAATTAATGGTCAAGATTGTTAAGGATGAACTTACCCAGCTTATGGGCGGGGAATCCGAGGGAATCAATTTATCGGGAAATCCATCCGTGATTTTGATGTCTGGACTTCAAGGGTCGGGTAAGACTACGTTTTCAGGTAAATTGGCAAATTTCTTAAAAACGAAAAAATCCAAAAACCCACTGTTGGTAGCTTGTGATGTGTACCGTCCTGCGGCAATCGATCAATTGCATGTGGTTGGGGAGCAGATAGGTGTTCCTGTATATTCGGACAGGGAAAATACAGATCCTGTTGCTATTGCGAAGGCAGGGGTTGCCAAAGCAAAGGCCGATGGTCATAACGTGGTCATTATAGATACCGCGGGTCGTTTGGCCGTGGACGAAAAGATGATGGCGGAGATTTCCGATATCCACAAAGCCATACAGCCTCAAGAGACTTTATTTGTTGTGGATTCCATGACAGGTCAAGATGCTGTAAATACTGCAAAAGCATTTAACGATATTCTTAATTTTGATGGGGTTATCCTCACCAAATTAGATGGTGATACTCGAGGTGGTGCCGCTATTTCTATTAAATCTGTTGTTGACAAACCGATTAAGTTCATAGGTACTGGTGAAAAGATGGAGGCTATAGATATCTTCTATCCATCCCGTATGGCAGATCGTATTCTTGGAATGGGTGATGTTATCTCATTGGTAGAGCGCGCGCAAGAACAATTCGACGAAGAGGAGGCCCGCAAGATTCAAAAGAAAATTGCGAAGAACAAATTCGGTTTCGATGATTTTTTAAGTCAGATTCAGCAAATCAAGAAAATGGGGAACATGAAGGACCTCATGGGTATGATTCCCGGTGCTGGAAAAGCGTTAAAAGGATTGGATATAGACGATGATGCGTTTAAGCATATAGAAGCGATAATCCATTCGATGACGCCGGACGAGCGTTCCAATCCATCTAAATTAAACGCAAGCCGTAAAAAGCGCATCGCAAAAGGAAGCGGAAGAGATGTACAGGAGGTAAACCAGTTGTTAAAACAATTTGACCAGATGAGCAAAATGATGAAAATGATGCAAGGTGGTGGGGGTAAAAAGATGATGCAGATGATGCAGAATATGAGGTAAGTTGTTCCTGTAAAGTAAATAGTAAGCAGTAATTAGCACATATAAAGATGGAAATTCTCGACGGTAAAAAAGTATCCAATCAGATAAAGGAAGAAATTGCTGCTGAGGTGGCAAAAATGAAAGCGAACGGCGAAAAAGTGCCGCATTTGGCAGCTATCATCGTTGGGAACGATGGAGCTAGTTTAACCTATGTAGGCAGTAAAGTAAGGTCTTGTGAGCGTGTTGGTTTTGAATCTACTTTGGTTCAAATGCCCAGCACCACATCGGAGCAGGAACTCTTAAAGAAAATTAAGGAACTTAACCTGAACGATGAGATAGACGGGTTCATCGTACAACTGCCATTACCAGAACAAATAGATACACAAAAGGTGATTATGGCCGTGCATCCGGATAAGGATGTAGACGGATTTCATCCAACCAATTTTGGTAAAATGGCCCTTGATATGAGCACCTTTATTCCCGCAACACCTTTTGGTATTCTAGAGTTATTGGAGCGTTATAAAGTAGATACCAAAGGAAAACATACCGTAGTAATCGGCAGAAGCCATATTGTAGGTAGGCCCATGAGTATTTTGATGGGAAGAAAAGGTTGGCCAGGAAATTCTACCGTTACTTTAACGCATAGTCACACTAAAAACATAACCCAGATTATCTCGCAAGCAGATATCGTGATTTCGGCATTAGGTGTACCCAATTTTCTAAAAGCAGAAATGGTAAAGGACGATGCCGTGGTCATCGATGTCGGAATTACCCGTGTACCGGATGATTCTAAACCCAAGGGGTATTATATTACTGGAGATGTCGATTTTGAGAACGTGAGTAAAAAGGCATCTTTCATTACACCCGTCCCAGGAGGTGTTGGTCCCATGACAATTGCTATGCTTTTAAAGAATACCTTATTAGCTAGGGAGCGTCACCGCAGTCGTGATTAGACTTTTAGTAAAGAACTACGGATTAATAGCTACTATCCCTGAGACAAGCGCAGGTATTTCTCTACCATAGCCGTAAAGGAAAATCGTAGGATTTTAAACCCGAACCCCAGTTTTAGCTATCTTGTTTAACACGGCCATATTAACAATTTTGGGAATACGTTAACCATGGCGTTTACGTTGTAAACGAAATAAGCGCTAAACTTCTTTTCCTATCTCGGCAATTCAATTACAGTTCTGCCCGTTGCCGCAGAATCTACAGGCGTTATGAAATCGATATCGTTACTATCGTCGTAATCGCAACTGTTTAGGCCTATTATTCCTGTCACAAGGAACAAGGAGAGGAGTAGTCTTTTCATTCTGTTATAATTTTGGGATTTAGCCTAAAACAACAACGCCAAAAATGTAGTTTTGGTATTTGTTCCTAAGCTACAATAGCGTATCTTTTTACAAACATTTTTGGCCATGCAAAAAACCATCCTCCTATTACTTGCTATTACGTTGCTATTTTCCTGTAAAGAAGAATTGAAATCCACGAACTCGGTAAACGTTTCTTTTAGTTCTGACGTTGGCGATTTACCTAAAGACGGCCGACTGCTGCTTATGTTTTCTAATAACGACGAAAAAGAACCTCGTTTTCAGATTAATGATGGGCTAAACGGACAATTGGTTTTTGGTATGAATGCGGATGCTATGGCACCTGGTGTCCCTATCACTTTTGACGATACAGTGTTTGGTTATCCGTTTTCCAGTTTAGCGGAAATACCTGCTGGAGAGTATAACGTGCAAGCGCTTTTGCACGTTTATGAAACATTTAATCTGGCTACCGGGCAAACGGTAAAACTTCCAATGGATAATGGTGAAGGACAGCAGTGGCAGCGGTCTCCCGGAAATTTATACAGCAAACCATTTAAGATAAGAGTGGCGGATAATGGCATAGCCAATGTTGAAGTTGTCATGGATCAGGTGATTCCTCCTATAGAAGAACCAAAGGACACCGAGTGGATAAAGCACATCAAGATAAAATCGGAAAAACTATCCAAATTTTGGGGTAGGGATATGTATTTGGGAGCGCACGTTCTCTTGCCAAAGGGATTCGATGAGCATCCGGAGGCCAAATATCCCTTGATGGTATTCCAGGGTCACTTTCCAAGTGACTTCGGTGGATTTCGGACAACCCCACCGGACCCAGAAATGAAACCGGAATATTCCGAACGTTTTAACCTAGAAGGATATAATGTTATTCAACAACAGGAAGCATACGATTTTTATAAACGCTGGAACGAACCCGATTTTCCAAGAATGTTGATTATAGAAATTCAGCATCCAACTCCGTATTATGACGATTCTTATGCCGTAAATTCTGCAAATCAAGGCCCGTATGGCGATGCCATTACCTACGAACTTATTCCACACATAGAAAAAGAATTTAGGGGAATGGGCGAAGGCTGGTCTAGGTTTCTATATGGTGGTTCTACAGGCGGTTGGGAAGCTTTGGCCGCACAGGTAAAATATCCGGAGGAATACAACGGCTGTTTTGCTGCCTGTCCAGACCCGATAGACTTTAGGGCCTACTGTCTCACAAATATTTATGAGGATCAGAACGCTTACTACTATGATAGTGCGAACAAAAAGCTGGAGGTGCCTTCGCATCGGGATTATTTGGGCGACATACAAGCCACCGTCCGTGAAAGCAACCATTTGGAACTCGTATTAGGAGACAAATCTCGTTCGGGGCAACAATGGGATATTTGGGAGGCCACCTATTCGCCCCAAGGGGAAGATGGCTATCCGGTGCGGATTTGGGATAAAATGACTGGTGAAATTGACCATTCTGTTGCCGAGTATTGGAAAGAAAACTATGATTTAAGACATATCTTGGAAAGAGACTGGGATAAGTTGGGCGAAAACCTAAAAGGCAAAATACATATTTACTGTGGGGATATGGATAATTACTATTTGAACAATGCCGTTTACCTCATGGAAGATTTTTTAGAAAGTACGACCGAGCCATATTATGGTGGAGAAGTATTGTACGGAGATCGAGCAGAACATTGTTGGAACGGCGATCCGGAATTGCCCAACGCCATCACCAGATTGCGCTATAACAGCATGTACGTGCCAAAAATTATGAAGCGCATAGCGGAAAGCGCACCAAAAGATGCCGATTTAACCAGTTGGAGGTATAAATAGGAGCATATGAACAATACGAATAAGGTTGCTTGGTTTGTCTTTGTCGCTTTGGCAATCTCCATTGGATTATATCCGTTATTCTATCTTTTTGTAGACCGTGAGTTTGGTTTATTGGCCTCAAAGAGTGAATCCCTTTTATCGAATGTATTTTGGAATATTGGTTTTTATGGCCATATTCTCTTTGGCGGTATCGCTTTGTTAATAGGATGGATGCAATTCAGTAAAAAAATGAGAACCCATAATTTGAACAGGCATCGTCTAGTAGGTAAGATATATGTAGGTTCTGCCCTAATAAGTGGGGTTTGCGGTATTGGGATCGGGTTTTTTGCCACTGGAGGTGTTATCGCTGCCATGGGGTTTATTTTGTTAGGTATTTTTTGGTTGTACGCCACCACTACCGCCTATAAAGCGGTGCGCAGTGGCGATATAGAACTCCATCAAGCTTTCATGATTTATAGTTATGCCTTATGCTTTGCAGCAGTAACCTTACGAATATGGTTGCCTTTGCTAACGATAGGGTTTGGTGACTTTGTTCCGGCCTATCGCGTTGTGGCATGGCTATGTTGGGTGCCTAACGTTATTTTTGCCTATTTCTGGGTGAGGAGAAAAGGCTTGCAATTGGGTTGAAATTATTACTAAAGGAAAAACGAAATAATATAATAGAATGAAGTACAGAAGATTTGGTCGCACCGATTGGCAGGTAAGTGAAGTCGGTTATGGTATGTGGGGAATGGCCGGTTGGACGGCTAGTGATGATGCCCAGTCCGCAAAATCATTGGATGTAGCAGTTGAAAATGGTGTCAACTTTTTTGATACCGCTTGGGGCTATGGAGAAGGGCATAGTGAAGAATTGCTAGGAGATTTAGTCCGAAGGCATCCTTCAAAAAAATTATATACGGCGAGTAAAATTCCGCCCAAAAATTTCCAATGGCCCGCAAAACCAGAGTATCTGTTTGAGGATTCCTATCCCACAGAGCATATCATGGATTTTACCCATAAGACCTTAAAGAACTTGGGAGCTGAGCAGCTAGACCTTATGCAGTTTCATACCTGGGACGATGGCTGGAGCGAACGCGAAGAATGGCAACGCGCTATTGAAGATTTAAAGACCTCGGGTAAAATTGCTGCCATGGGGATAAGTATGAACCGCTGGGAACCAGAGAATGGTATAAATGCCCTCAAAACAGGAATGTTAGATGCCGTACAGGTCATTTATAACATATTTGACCAAGCACCGGTGGACCATCTTTTTCCCTTATGTGCCGAAATGGATATCGCTACCATAGCCCGTGTACCTTTTGATGAAGGCACATTAACGGGAACTATGACAAAGGATACAACCTTTCCAGAAGGCGATTGGAGAGGCACCTATTTTGTGCCGGAAAACCTGATTTCTTCCGTGGAACATGCAGATGCGCTCCGACCGTTAATTCCTGAGGGAATGACTATGGCCGAAATGGCGCTTCGATTTATATTAATGAATGATAATGTGGGCACGACCATCCCTGGTATGCGCAAACAACGCAATGTATTGGCAAATACCGCTACGAGTGACGGGAATGGTCTACCTAAGGAGCTTTATGATGAGCTTTTAAAGCACCGTTGGGACAGAGTTCCTACGGAATGGTCTCAGTAAGGAAACTTATTTATTTTGTTGAAGTTCAATTAAGAATAGGATTTTATTAGTTACATGTTGAAAAAATGAATTTATCAGAAGAACAAATAGAGGATTTTTTTGAAAGAATAGATAAGTTGGATTGTTCGCAGAAACCTAAATTCGGACTAATGAATGTCAATCAAATGGTATGTCATTGTGCCGACTTTTTTAGAATGGCAAATGGAAATAAAAAACCGAAGGAATATGGAGTTATACATCCTAATGAAATTCTCAAACTTTCTAATTCTCGAAAGACAGTTCCTGCTCCCAAAGGATTTGGACAGACCGAAGGAGACGGAACTTCTCCTACTGACTTAGAAAGTGACAAGAAAATTCTGAAAGAATATATTCTCGAATTTTCAAAAATGGACCAGGATTATGAATTTGCAGAACATCCTTATTTCGGTAATTTGGACTTAAAACGTTGGGTTGAACTTGTTGTTTATCATCTAAACCATCACTTAAAACAATTTAATGTTTGATTTGGGAATGATTAAACAGTTTTGTCCACAACATCAACAGATCGCTTTGTTTTGCCTCTTCGCAAAGACATTATTTCGCAAACAACTGTCCCATATCCTTAAACGCTTTAAACTCCAGCGCATTTCCGGCAGGGTCTAAAAAAAACATGGTCGCTTGTTCGCCTACTTCACCCTTAAACCGCACGTAAGGTTCAATCACAAATTTTACGCCTTTGTCTCGCAACTCGGAAGAGAAGCTTTCAAAAGTTCCCCATGGTAGTACAACGCCGTAGTGTGGAACAGGTACATCCTTCCCATCCACAGGGTTGCTGTGTACCTCTGTTTCTTCTGCTTTAGGTTTGTAATGAATGACCAGTTGGTGTCCAAATAAATTAAAATCTACCCAATGATCGCTACTGCGTCCTTCTTCGCAGTTTAATACTTCTCTATAGAAAGTTCTGCATTCTGTAAGGTTGTGGACCGGTATGGCAATGTGAAATGGTGTAACGGAAGACATAGGCTATTTGTTTATATAAATTTACATCATTTTAAGAACCTAAAAAAGAAACAATTTGCTCATTTACTTCATCTTGGTGCATGGAGTGTCCTAAGCCTTCCGTAGTAATCAATTGACTGCCTCTCCATGCGGCGTGTACTTGTTCGGAAGCGTGGTAAGGCGTAATGAGGTCGAAGCGGTCATGAAACAACAATCCCGATTTGGTATTCGTTTGTACGAATTTAGAAGAAGAAATTTCTTTTTGTGTAAAACCAAACCGCTTTGTAAAATATTCTGCCAATGCTCTGTCAACACGATTATTGAAACCTAGAAGTTCTTTGTAATGGGTGAAAATCGCATGATATTCTGAAGGCGAACCAACGGTCACTATCTTATTAATATTTGGTTCTGGGTTCAGGTACTCATTGTACAGCGCAGTCATGCCACCAACGGAATGCCCTACAATATGTTTGGGCAAATAGGTTGCTATGACTGTCTGTAGTGTTTGGGCATATAAGTGAACATACATGTGTGTTCCGCTGGAATATCCGTGGGCCGGGGCGTCAAAAGCAATGATATTAAAATCTTTGGCTTGTAGTTTTTCTATGAGTTTGTGCCAACGCCAGGCATTGCTCTCCCAACCATGAATCAGCACCACGGTTTCTTTGGAGCCTTTCCAGCGGTAAGTTTGTATTGTGTGATCGGCAATATCAAGTTGCCTATCTTTTGCTGAATCTAGATAGTCTTTCTGGTGCGGTAGTACCCTTCCTTTTCTAACTTTGGAAAATATATGGAAGGCTTTTTTAGCCGCTTTATTTGGTGAAATAAGGGCATATGCGTTTAAGAATACACCATAAAGTTTCTGGATTGTTTGGGTAAGTTGTTTTTTCATAGTAATTGGAGCACAAAAATACGTAAAGCTTTTTATTTTGAGAGCTTGTAACATATAGTTCTGATTACTTACTCATAGCGGCTACGATGGTAAAATAAAGGGTAAAACTAGAAAGTGATCGAAAGAAATAGAACGAGCAAAAAGTACGTGTCGCATATGGTAGTTATAGCAATTTAAAAGCTACGAATACTATGAATCCCTGTTAGCTTTATCCAAACTAAAGGCAGGCGTGCAAACAGAAATATATTCGCAAGCCTCCTCGAAAGGATTGGAATATTGAACTTTTACGTTCTTACTAATTTTAATGGATTCCCCGGCATTTAAAACAATGGCTTCGCCATCGATTACCACTTGTTTCTTACCGTTTACGACTAAGGTATATTCATCAAATTTCGGAGTTTGTGCCGGCTCGCTCCATCCGGGCGGAGCAATCATGTGGGCAATGCTAAGGTTGTCGTTACCGTCTGTAGCTTTGCCAAAGTGCTCGGCAATATATTTATTACCCGTAGTAGGCACTATAAAAGGGGATTTTTGGATTGCGAATTTTTCGCTCATACTAAGGAATCTACGTTATTGGTTTTTATAGAACAAACCTTAAAATTTTCAGGTTTAGCGATAAGCATGATCGAACAGCTAACATCAATCCCACCCCACCATCATGTACTTGATTTTTGCAGCATCGGGAATTTGTACTTCCTCTACGCTTGTGTTCGCATTATAGCGCAAGCTGGCGGGTAGTTCTGCCTTATCTATTGTAAAATAAATATCGTTCTCTTTGAGCAGAATAACGACATTGTTGATAGAGGTGATGATTTTCTTGATTTTATATTTTTCCTTGATGTCCTTAAAGGTACTATTTATGGTTATTCCATTGGCTGTCGTAAACCGTGGATCTTTTATGAGCACGTTCTGTATCGTTGGGATACTATCTAAATTTGGAGTAATAGTTAGTAAATGGCTTCCACCTTTTTCGAAAATTTTAATCTTACTTGCACCGCTGCCATAGTTTAGCTTAACCGTATCCATGACCAAGGAGTCTTCAGCGTAGATAAGTTCCAGGTCTCGTGCCAAGCTTTCTTTTTCCAGTTTTCCAATATGATTGGAGGAAATCAAAAAATTCGGGTCTTTTTCTTTTTCGCATTGGGTGGCAAGTAGACCACTAAAAATAAGTAGGATTGTTCTAATCGATTTCATTAAGTGTATTCGTTGTTTGATGGTTTAGTGTTTAACGCATTACTTTTTTAAGCACCCCTAATACACCTCTTATAAAAGTAGCGCTGGTAAGTACCTTGATAATTGGGTTCTGCCTTGTGCTGGTTCTAGAACTTGTTCTTCTTGCGCTGGGTTTTGCTTTTTCTTTTTCGGCCAGGGCTTCTGCTTTTTCAATTTTTTCATTCAGTATTTCGTAGGCGCTTTCACGATCTATAATTTCTCCATACTTTTTTACTAGTTTAGATTTGTCGATTACCTCGTTTAGTTCCTTGTCCGTAAGAATATCCATACGACTCATGGGTGCCCGTAATAAAGTGGCCGCAAGTGGGGTTGGCCTTCCTTTCTCGTCCAATGCAGAAATCAGCGCCTCTCCGATTCCTAAGGAAGTCAGTACTTCTTTTGTGTTGTAAAACTCTGAAATAGGGTAGTTTTCCGCAGTCAATTTTATCGCTTTCCTGTCTCTTGCCGTAAATGCTCTTAGGGCATGTTGTACTTTAAGTCCTAACTGTGCAAGCACTTCATTTGGAACATCTGTAGGGTTCTGGGTTACAAAATAAAGTCCAATTCCTTTGGATCGTATCAATTTTACAATACTCTCTATTTGATCTAACAACGCTTTTGAGGCTTCCTTGAAGATGAGGTGTGCTTCATCAATAAAGAGAATCAGTTCTGGCCGGTCGCTATCGCCTTGTTCCGGAAAGCTATCATAGATTTCAGCCAATAAACTAAGCATAAAGGTCGAAAACAACTTGGGCCGGTCTTGAATATCGGTCAATCTAAGAATATTTATGTAGCCTCTACCATTTTCATCTATTCGGGTGAGATCGTCTACCTCAAAGGACTTTTCCCCAAAGAATAAATCGGCACCTTGTTGTTCCAGTTCAATTATTTTCCTAAGAATAGTGCCTGTAGAACTTGTAGAAATACGCCCGTACTCTTTGGCAAACTCGGCCTTACCGGTACCAGTGGCATATTGCAATACTTTTTTAAAATCCTTAAGATCTAACAATGGCAACTTATTATCGTCACAGTACTTGAATACAACGGCAACGATACCCTCTTGGGTTTCTGTAAGGTCTAAAATACGGGATAACAGGGTAGGTCCAAACTCGGAAACCGTTGCCCTCATTTTTACGCCATCTTGTTTCGAAAGGGAAAGGATTTCTACCGGAAAACTTTTTGCTTCAAACGGTATCCCTATTTTAGCATGGCGTTCGTCAATTTTTACATGTCCCGGACTTGGCTGTGCCAATCCACTTAAATCCCCTTTTAAATCCATCAACAATACGGGAATACCTTTTTCGGATAGGTTTTCTGCTAAAACTTGCAAGGTTTTTGTTTTACCCGTTCCGGTAGCCCCGGCAATCAGTCCGTGGCGATTTAATGTTTTTAAAGGGATTTTCACCAAGGCATTGGTAACTGCCTCTTGGTCTAACATGGCAGCTCCCATCGTTATAAAATCGCCCTTGGTCGTGTATCCTTTTTCAATATGTGCAAAGAAATCTTCTTTGGAAGCCATCTTGTTTATTTTTTGATAAAAATAGCTGATTTTGCTGAATGCGGCGGTACATTTTCCATGGGGTTATCAAATGTAATTAACAGCTATGTTTCTATTCTTGGTCTTCAACACGCTCTTAACCTAAAATAGGAACCTAGAGTTATTAATTTTTAGAAATTGTTATGCTTATCTTTGCCCGATGGAAAAACAAGAGGTACTAGCCTTGGTAAACAAAGGAGTTATGCTTCCATTAATGGAAGAGTTTTACACCATACAGGGCGAAGGTTTTCATAAAGGAACTGCTGCCTATTTTATACGTGTTGGTGGCTGCGACGTAGGTTGCCATTGGTGCGATGTGAAGGAAAGCTGGAATGCAGATACCCACCCGCCCACTAATATTGATCATATCGTGGAAAACGCCGCCAAGTATTCGGATACTATCGTTGTTACAGGTGGGGAGCCGCTAATGTGGGATATGACACCGCTGACTACTGCTTTAAAGGCAAAACAGCTAAAAACCCATATAGAGACCTCTGGTGCATATACATTAAGTGGAGATTGGGATTGGATTTGCCTTTCCCCTAAAAAGAACAAATTGCCCGAAGGAAGGATTTACGATGAGGCCCACGAACTTAAAGTAATTGTATATAATAAACATGACTTTATTTTTGCCGAGGAACAGGCCGCAAAAACCAATACCGACTGTATTTTATACCTGCAGCCAGAGTGGAGCGTTCGCGATAAAGTAACCCCAATGATTGTGGATTACGTGATGAAAAATCCCAAATGGAAGGTGTCCTTGCAGACGCATAAGTATTTGAATATTCCTTAAATAGTAGGGTTTTAGTTATTACACGTTTTTTAAAGAGGTTAAACCCCAATGCTCACTAATAAAATTAGCAGCTTGGTTTTCTGTGAGTCATGATGACAACCTGTGCTGGATTGACTTAACTATGAAAAACGCCTAATCTATTTGAATTTAATAATCTAGATGGTTTTGCGCTCTAAACGGCAAGGAAGTGTTGTGGGCCTAAACGCCAAACCTAGCTTGTAACGGTTATCTTCCGCCGTTCGCCTGTAGGTCTAGCATACATTCCGTACTCAAGGCAACCGCATTTCCCTTAGCTGTCTTCGATTTCAGCATGCTCAAAACTGTAGTTCCAGAAAGATTACAGATAGATTGTAATCCCCTTAAGGCTACACCGCCTTTTCCGGTTCTACTTCCCAATTGCAGTTCTGCACGCATCAAACAACCAGGCACATCGCAATGGTTGTTTCCGGTTAGTTCTCCTTCTTCATTTTCCGATTGGGATTCATGGGGATTAACCATTTCCGTGCCCAAATTTACCAATCCAAATAAGTGTCCAAACTCATGGTTTAAGGTAGCTGACTCTATATCTTCAACCGATATGGATGAACTCTGTGAGGCTAATCGTATAATTGTATCCTTATAGATAATCATGGAAGTGTTTCTATAAACGGCACCTACCGTTACCAAACCCTCGGCCATGTCGTCATCTTCAGATGGCGCATCAGCAAAATAAATATAAATGGCCAAGGTCCTACCATCGTTATATGCCGTTCGATTATCCTTCTCTAAGTCTGCAATTTCCTGTAGTTCCAAATCTTCTTCGTCCGGAGAGTCCAGCTCCAAATACCGCACTTCTATGTCTTGTTTAAAAGTATGTTGCCTTAGGAAATCGGTAAACTGGGCTATAGCACCATCTGTTGGTTTAAAACCGGAAACGTAGCCTATTTCGATTAACATTTTATCAAAATTGGTATTGGAAAGAATATCATTTGCAGAATCTCCCGTTGTTCTTAGGTTTGCACTTCTATCTATTGTCACTTCTCTCTCGTTACTCTCATTTTTGGAGCATGCCAATAGGAGTATGCCTAACGTAAATAGCAGCAGAAATTTGAAATTCTTCATAGTCAATTTTTATAGCAATTTATTGCAAAAAGTATGCCCCGAATTAGTTTTCAAGGGTTAGTCTTGCCAAATAATCATGATGTTCGCCTTCAAACACCAGTTCACAAGTAAGGCCATTAAACTCCGAAGCGCGTCTTAAGGTATTAAAATCCAAATAGAGCCAGGGAAATTCATCGCTTTTTAGTTTTTTATATTCCATGTTAAACCGAACTTCTCCATAATAGGCCACATCGTCCGGAATCCAATATCCGCCATCTTCGTCAGTTTCAAACATATAGAGGATATCGCTAGAGTCCAAGATAATTTGTCCATCTTCGTTCAAAAGTGATTTTAGTTTGTTTAAAAATACGTCGATATTTTTTAATTCCCCCGCAATACCAATGCCGTTCATCAGCAATAGCAAGGTATCAAACGTGCCTAGGTCAGTTTTTAGCAGGTCTCCTTTATGGTATTTTTTGATGCCTCGGGCCTTGCATACTTGTATGGCTCCTTCGGATTGATCTAAACAGGATACATCAAAACCATGTTCTTGTAGATATAAACTATGGTTGCCGGCCCCACAGCCAATATCCAGGACAGTACCCTTACAGAGTTTTAAAGCTTCCTTTTCAAGGTCGGGCATTTGGGAATAATCCCTAAAAAGATAGGGGAGCGGTAACACATCTTTTTCGTCTAAGGATGAATACGTGGCGATGTCCCCAAAATAGTTTCCATTGTAATAATCCAGTAAAGCAGAGCCTAGTATATCTTTTTTCAAAGTGATGGTTTTACCTTACAAAAATCCCGATTTTTGGAACGACTTCCCTAGTTTTGAATCGAAATTTTTATCTGATGGAAAGAATTATAGCGGAATTACCACTCAAGGCCAAGGAAAAGCAAGCCGAGAATACCAAGTTTTTTGCCAAACTGAAAAAGAAGCCGCCTAAAAATATAGATTATGTAATGGCAGAATTGCACGAGGAAGAATTTAAACGAACCGACTGTCTTACCTGTGCCAATTGTTGCAAAACAACCGGGCCGCTTTTTACCAATGCGGATATTGAGCGTATTGCAAAACACTTTCGGTTGAAACCTCAAAAATTTATTGAGACCTATTTGCAACTAGATGAAGAGAACGATTATGTGCTGCAAGAAGTTCCATGTGCATTTTTAGGGGCGGACAATTATTGTTCTATTTATGATGTAAGGCCCAAGGCATGCAAGGAGTTTCCGCATACGGATCGTAAAAAGTTTCAGCAGATTAGTAAACTTACTTTGAAAAATATTGCCATTTGCCCCGCTGCTTTTAATATTGTTGAGGAAATGAAAAAGAAAGTAATGATTTAATGGACTATTGCAGTAGGAAGATAATACTAAGTGAAAAAAATGGATGTCTTTGAGAGGAGGTATGAATAGGCAACGGGTTGATTCGATGTTAGCTGATGTATTTTGTATTTGAGTTTATAAGTTGTATTTGAGGAAATACCTATCTTTAAAACATGGAACAGTTAATCACCTATTTTGAAACCATACCCCCATTGCATAGAACCATAATTCTTGTAGGAGGAATTACGTTTTTTTGGATTTTGGAAGGTATTATGCCTTTGTTCAGCGTGGGGTACAAAAAGTGGAAGCATGCCTTGCCCAACCTATTTTTTACCCTAACAACAATAATCGTTAATTTCCCTCTGGCATTTTTACTGTTGAAGACTTCGGATTGGACCATTGCGAACGATTTCGGAATAATTAATTGGTTGCCACAAATGCATTTATGGCTATACGTAGTCCTAGGTGTTATGCTATTGGATTTGATAGGTGCCTACACGGCACACTTGGTAGAGCACAAGGTGAAACCATTGTGGATGGTACATCTGGTGCATCATTCCGATCATAACGTAGATACGACAACCGCAAACAGGCACCATCCTTTAGAGAGTGTTATCCGATATCTATTTACCTTGATCGGTGTGTTTTTGGTGGGTGCTCCGGTAGGTATTATTATGTTGTACCAAAGTTTGTCCGTAGTGTTGTCACAGTTTAATCATGCCAATATAAAGTTGCCTTTAAAAATAGATAAAGCGATTAGCTGGTTGCTAATTTCTCCTGACATGCATAAGGTACACCACCATTATAAACTGCCTTACACCGATTCCAACTATGGTAACATCTTCTCCATCTGGGACCGTCTTTTCGGAACGTACATGGAGTTTGACCGTGATAAGATTGTGTACGGTGTAGATACCTTCCCGGATGAAAAGGAAAATTCAAGTATCAGAGGGCTCTTGAAGCAACCGTTTCATAAATATCGAAGGCCTACCACTAGTGTAGGAGCAGAAAGGTAAATATTAATTTTATGGTTGTAGGGAGGTTTTAGACTAGATGTTGATTTCAATTTTTGACAATCTAAAGTAATGGATAAGAACAAAAAAAACGCCTCAAAGCTGGCTTTAGTAATTGGTATAATCGGATGTATTTCAGGAATTTTCTTGATTTTTGAAGAACAATGGTTTATCGGTATTTCGGGAGCCATAGCGAGCACAGGAATTGCACTCAAAGGGTATATGGACTTAAACGCTGCTAAGTAGTATTTTTGGCAATAGATTAATTGTATATCAAATACTTCTCCCTGATCCCTTTAAATTTTTCTAAATCGGCCTGCCATGTCATCTTTATTTCTGCTTCGGAACGTCCCGCTTCAATCTGTTTTTGTAATTGTTCCGTACCGGCATGTTTGGTAAACCCGGAGGTAAGAAAAAAATCAGTCTTATCCGTCGTGTTTTGATAGGCGTCCATAAGCCACTTTAGGGAAACTTCGTTCATCCTTGTAATATTGGATAAATCCTTTCCATAACAGATTTTACCGTTCTCCTTTGGCGTTTTGGAGCCAAAGTTGGGCTCTGGGACATAGGAGAAATCGTACTGGGTGGCATTCATAAAAGAAGCACCATAACGCTGAAATTGAAATTCCGTTCCACGGCCCGCATTAACGTTGGTACCTTCAAAAAGACCCAGACTAGGGTACAAGAATATGGAGGTGTCGTTGGGTAGGTTCGGCGAAGGGCGTATAGGCAGGTGATAGGCCATGTCCCTTGTCCAGTTTTCAAGTGGGATTACAGTTAGGTCTGCTTGCTTTTCCCCATCTAACCATCCTTCTTTTTTGATCATTTGAGCATATTCCCCAATGGTCATGCCGTACACTAAGGGTATTTCCGTCATTCCTAAAAACCCGGTATGTTCCGCTTCCATGGTAGGGCCGTCTACATAATGTGCATTTGGGTTTGGCCTATCGAGAACTATTACAGGAATACCCTTTTCTGCGCAAGCTTCCATAACCAATTGCATGGTAGCAATGTAGGTGTAAAAGCGTACACCAACATCCTGTATGTCAAATAAAACAACATCTATATCCTCCAAATGCGCTTGAGAAGGTTTTCTATTCTTACCATAAAGTGAGATAAGCGGGAGTCCGGTTTTGCTATCCATCCCATCCGTTACTTTCTCACCCGCATCCGCTTGCCCCCTAAAACCATGTTCCGGCGCAAAGACCTTTTTAATGTTTATCTCTAATTTTAATAAAGAGTCTATTAAATGTGTATGGCCTTCATTTTTATAAATAACACTGGTCTGGTTCGCTACCACCGCTATTTTTTTACCCTCCAGCATCGGTATGTACGCGGCTGTTCGGTTTGCGGCAACAGTAATTGGTGCTATGGCCGTAGTTACTTCCTTTAGGGTATGGTTATCCACATTTTGTTCCGTTGATTTGGTAGGGTTTCCGCATCCTAAGCTGATTAAAAACGATAATAAAACTGTATTTTTGAACTTGGATATAAATAACATCATTTGAACCTAGAGTATTTTATTGCTAAACGGCTTATTACGGGTAAGGAGCATAAAATTAGCATTTCCGCACCAATAATAAAAATAGCGATTGCCGCTATTGCTTTGGGTTTGGTTATGATGCTAATTGCCATCGCCACAGGTGTAGGTCTTAAATATAAGATAAGGGAAAAGGTTACGGCCTTTAACGGGCATGTACAGATCTATAACTACGATAATAATAACTCCGAGGTGTCTGTGGTTCCGGTTTCTAAAAAGCAGGATTTTTATCCCGAATTTACGAGTGTCGAGGGTGTTGTTCATGTGCAGGCGGTAGCTACCAAAGCTGGTATTATTCGCACTGCCGATACCTTTGAGGGCGTTATTACCAAAGGCCTGGGCAGCGATTACAATTGGAAGGCATTGGAGGAGTATTTGGTAGCAGGGGAGCTCCCCAATTACAATGCCGGACTTAACGGGGATATCCTCATGTCCAAACTCATGGCCAATAGATTAAACATGACCGTAGGCGATTCCTTTTTCACTTTTTTTTTAAAGAACGAGGACGCCAATGTATTGCCCAATCAGCGAAAATTTACCATTAAGGGGATTTATGATAGTGGGTTCGAGGAGATAGACGGACTTTTTGTTTTTATTGATATTCGCCATATTCAGCGTATGAACAAATGGTCCGAGGATGAGGTAGGCAACTTTGAAATATTCTTGGAAAGCTTTGAGGATATTGATAAAAAAAGCCAGGAGATATACGGTAAAACGCTCTCCGATTTGGATACCAAGACCCTAAAGGATAAATACCGAAATATATTTGAATGGATAGGTCTTTTCGATTTTAATATCATTTTGATTATCGGTATTTTGATTGTCGTATGTGGTTTTAATATGATTACCGCACTCTTGGTTTTAATTTTGGAACGTACGCCTATGATTGGAATCCTGAAAGCATTGGGAACCAATAATTGGAGCATACGAAAGGTGTTTTTATACAATGCGGCCTACCTTATAGGAGTTGGTTTGTTTTGGGGAAATATAATTGGTTTGGGTATTATTTATATACAAGCGGTTTTTAAACCTTTTAAATTTCCCAATCCTAAGGAATACTATATAGAATATATTCCTGTGCATATGGACGTGATGACGGTAGTTTTATTAAATCTGGGTGTGCTGGTGCTCTGCCTTCTAATGTTGCTGGTGCCATCGTACATCATTACTAAAATTACCCCGGTAAAGGCCATACGGTTTGAGTAGCGACCATTTTTAGTATTGGTTTAGGGAATCGCTGGTTTTACGATAGATATAAATTGAGAATTTATGTGCTGGTTTATAGTTAAACCAGCATAGCAAGAAGAAAAAACATGGATTACGTAGAAAATATACTGGGAACAATAGGGAATACCCCAATGGTTAAGATGAACAAACTAACGGCGGAGTTGCCGTGTTTGGTTCTGGCAAAATACGAGACCTTTAATCCGGGTAATTCGGTCAAAGATCGTATGGCGTTGCAAATGATACAAGATGCGGAGGAAGCAGGGGTTTTAAAACCTGGTGGAACTATTATTGAAGGTACTTCGGGGAACACGGGTATGGGACTCGCTTTAGCGGCCACCATAAAAGGGTATAAAATGATCTGTGTGATAAGCGACAAACAATCCAAGGAAAAAATGGATATTCTTAGGGCGGTAGGTAGCGAGGTGCATGTATGTCCAACAGATGTTGCTCCGGAAGACCCCAGAAGTTATTACAGTACGGCTAAAAGGTTGGCTACCGAAATACCCAATTCTTGGTACGTGAACCAGTATGACAACCCCTCAAACTGTAAAGCACATTTTTTAAGTACAGGTCCCGAAATATGGGAGCAAACGGATGGAAAGGTAACCCATTTTGTTGTTGGTGTAGGTACGGGCGGCACCATATCCGGTGTAGGTTCCTACCTAAAAATGAAGAATCCCAATGTGAAGATTTGGGGTGTAGATACGTACGGTTCGGTATTTAAAAAGTACCATGAAACCGGCATTTTTGATGAAAAAGAAATCTATCCCTATATCACAGAAGGTATTGGGGAAGATATTTTGCCCTTGAACGTGAATTTTGGTGTCATCGATGGGTTCACCAAAGTCACGGATAAGGATGCTGCCATTTATACTCAGCGGTTGGCAAAGGAAGAGGCTATGTTTTTAGGGAATTCTGCCGGTGCCGCTATCAAGGGCTTGCTTCAGCTCAAAGAACATTTTACAAAGGATGATGTGGTCGTGGTTCTTTTTCATGATCATGGGAGCAGGTACGTAGGAAAAATGTTCAACGATGAGTGGATGAAAGCACAGGGTTTTGTAGACTAGGAAATCAGAAATTAACTAAGCAAAAATATATAATAAGATGTCAAGAGTAAAAATTGCGCTCACCGTGTTGGGTTTTTGTTTTATTGGGTCGGTATCGGCTCAAAAATTATCGAAAACAGAAAAGAAGATTATTAAGCGTATTGAAGCAAATAACGCCAAAGCCATAGATTTTTTAGAAGAAGTGGTCAATATTAACAGCGGAAGCTTAAACTTGACCGGGGTAAAAAAAGTGGGGGATGTATTTGGAGCTGCTTTTGATGAGATAGGAATGGAGACTACTTGGATTCCTATGCCTGCGGAAATGAATCGCGCCGGGCATCTCTTTGCCGAAACCTCAGGTAAAAAAGGAAAGAAATTATTGCTTATTGGTCATTTAGATACGGTATTCGAGGAAGACAGTCCGTTTCAAACCTTTACCAAAATAAACGATTCCACTGCTCATGCCCCAGGTGGAAACGATATGAAGGGTGGGAATGTCATTATTTTATATGCGCTAAAGGCTCTCCAAGAACAAGGGCTGTTAGATGATTCTCAAATTATCGTTGCCTTTACGGGGGATGAGGAAAGTACAGGGAGCCCTTTAAGTGTAAGTAGAAAGGATTTGGTAGATGCCGCCAAGCGCAGTGACATTGCTCTAGGTTTTGAAACCTCTACAGGGTTCAATTATGCGACCGTAGCCCGCAGAGGTTCCTCTGGTTGGAAAGTTGAGGTGACCGGAAAACGAGCCCATTCCTCAGGCGTTTTTAGTGAGCGCACGGGCGCTGGTGCTATTTTTGAGATGTCCCGCATTTTGCATCAATTTTATACAGACGTAAAAGGGGAAGATCTATTGACATTCAATCCTGGAACACTCATGGGAGGCACCTTTGTGGAGTATGATGAGGCTACGAGCAAAGGTAGCGTATTTGGAAAAACAAATGTAGTGGCACAGAAAGCTGAGGTGCGAGGCGGACTCCGTTTTATATCCGAGGAGCAAAAAGAACGTGCCAGAGAAAAAATGAGAGCTATCGTAGCCGATAATCTACCCATGACTTCGGCAACGGTGACCTTTACGGATAGCTATCCTGCCATGGGGCCTAAAGAGTCGAATTTGGAGCTCTTGGAACAGTTGAATGAAGTAAGCCAAGATCTAGGCCAAGGGGAAGTAGTGGCATACGACCCTGGCAAACGCGGTGCTGCGGACACCTCTTTTGTAGCCGATTATGTTGCTTGTTTAGACGGCCTTGGAACAATGGGTACGGGGGCGCACACTCCTGAGGAGACAGTAAACCTTAATTCCATAGAGGCACTTACAAAAAGAACCGCTTTGCTTATTTACAGGTTAATAAATCAATAAAAATAAAAGGTTACTAGGCTTTGACTGTTTCTAGTGTTGTATACGTGACCCATTTACATCGGTTGCTTTTACTATCTTAGTTAAAAAATTAGAAACATGAAAATCTCATCAACCTTCTATTCGTTAGTTTGCCGTAATTTGGCGTTTGTGCTTTTATCACTAGTGCTTATCAATTGTAGCTCTGACGATACAACTGCTACCACGCCAGCGGAAGAAGAAACGGAAGGCACGGAAATTCTTCCGGAGGACAGATTGCCCTTGGTCGCTATTTCTACGAATGGAAACCAGATTGTTGACGAACCAAAGGTCGATGCTACGTTCTTGGTTACCGAGGGAAATACGATATCCTATGAAGGTCGGATGGGTATCGAGATACGTGGTGCTTCTTCCCAACTTTTTCCAAAAAAATCGTATGGTTTCGAAACACGAGATGCCACCAATGAGGATTTGGATGTTTCCATACTGGGCTTTCCAGAGGAAGAGGATTGGATTCTATACGCCCCGTATAGCGATAAATCCTTGATGCGCAATATGTTGATTTACGATTTGTCCAGAGATATGAACCAATACGCTAGTAGGACAAAATTTGTGGAAGTTGCTATAAACGACTCCTATCAAGGAGTGTACGTTTTTATGGAAAAATTAAAAAGGGATTCTGGCCGTATCGATATCAACAATTTAAAAGAAGATGAAAACTCGGGCGATGATCTTACCGGAGGTTATATTTTAAAAATAGATAAAACTGCTGGTACCAATTTAGGTGAAGGGTATAACGAACAAAACTCATTTGGGTCGGCCTTTTCACCTCCTGGTTCTTTGGTAGGGCAGGAAATAAATTTTTTGTACGAAGAGCCGGATGCAGAGGATATTACGATGGAGCAAAAAGCCTATATCTCCGATTATGTGGGCAGGTTCGAGGCTGCTTTGGCTTCTGATGATTTTACTAACATCGAAACTGGTTACCAGGCTTTTATAGATGTAGATAGTTTTATAGATTTCTTTATTTTGAACGAGCTTTCTAACAATGTTGATGGTTATCGTTTAAGCACCTTTATGCACAAGGATAAAAACGGAAAGCTAAAAATGGGACCCATTTGGGATTTTAACCTTGCTTTTGGTAACGCTGATTATTGCGCCGGTGGAACAACTAACGTTTGGGCCTACCAGTTCAATGAACGTTGTCCAAATGATTTTTGGCAGGTACCTTTTTGGTGGGAACGCCTGTTGGAAGACCCTATCTATGTAGCTAGATTGCAATCTAGATGGAACGAACTACGCGGCAGTTCTTTGTCCAACGGTTCAATTTTGTCCAAAATCGATTCCTATACGGCAGTATTCAACTCCTCAGGTTCGGCAAAAAACAACTTTATTAGATGGCCTGTATTAGGAACCTACATTTGGCCTAATAATTTTGTAGGGAATACCTACCAGCAAGAATTGGAGTATATGACCGATTGGATAGATGATCGTTTGCAGTGGATGGATCGAGAGATTGAGAATTTATAATGGCTTTTAGGAATGCCAAAAAGTATGGTGAGCTACTTAATACATAGTTTTTGAAAACAAGAATTGAATGCAGAAAAATGTAGTACTATCCTTAGGGAATGAAACCGTAAAGATTGAAGCAGGTGAATTGGTAGGTTATGAAATTGCAGGTCACGAGTTTATTCACCAAAAGGGAAGTCCAGGATGGCGCAATTCCGATACAGAAATGTTTCCCATAATAGGCCCAACGGACAAAGCTAATTTTAGGGTCCAAACACCAAAGGGAGAGGCAATACAGGATCAGCATGGCCTGCTACGGGAATTAAAATATGTGCTAGTGGAGCAAACCGCCACAACTGTAGTTTTTAAGAAACGATATAAGGCCAACACGGTAGTAAAAAATTCTAAATACCCTAACAAATCTGTAGAGTCGGACCTGTCGTGGCCCTATGACTTTGAATTTACCAAAGCTTTTGTTCTTTCGGATATTGGTTTAGGAATTTCTTTTATTGTGGAAGGAGAAAAGGATATGCCGTTTATGTTGGGCTATCATCCTGCTTTTAAAGTACATATTTCGAATGCATCTATTAAAACAAATACGAAAAGCATTTCTATTGCCGAGGTCATGGCAGTTGGGAGTAGGGCGCTTCATGTATCCAATTGCAAACAAATTGAACTGTTGGATAGCGAGTCCGTGGAAATTACAACCACTGGATTTGGAGATTTCATGTTGTGGACGGAAGTACCCAACATGGTATGTATAGAACCCATTACCTTTTATCCCTACGCCGTGGCACAAGAAAACCTACATGATGGTTTTGCTAATTTGGATTCTGATAAAAAAGAGTTCACAATACGTATTAAACCGTTTAAAAAATAGCTATCACAAATGAAACATCTTCTGGTAGTATCCATGTTCCTATTAGGTATTAATATTTACGCCCAAGAAATGAATGACGATACTTTTTTCTATGCCCAAATCCCAACTGCTCCTATGGAATATACACCAGGTGCTATCGTTTCAAGGATGATAGATGGTTTAGGGTTCCGGTATTATTGGGCCACAGAAGGTTTAACCGAAATCGATGCAAGCTACAAGCCAAGTGAAGATGGCAGAACCTTAGAGCAAACGCTAGACCATCTTTACGGACTTTCTAGAACCATAGTCAACTCGGCCAAGCGGGAACCTACTGATTTAACTGTAGCACAACCAAGATTAAATCTATCGGAAAGGCGTGCAGCAACCTTGGAGAATTTCAGGTTGGCGAGCAGCCTTTTTTTGGCCTCTGAGGATATCTCAAAACATACCATAGCATTTATTCGGAAGAATGGTAATTCGGAGTTTCCATTTTGGAATCAAATAAACGGTCCTATTGAAGATGCGGTTTGGCACGCAGGACAGGTTGTAGTACTTCGTAGAGCGTCTGGCAATCCTATTAACCCAAAGGTAAATGTATTCTTGGGTAAACTCAATGACTAATTACCGGTCCGTACCGCCTAATCACCTTTTTGTATTGGTGTTGAGGTGTACGGCCATTATTATGTAACTTTGTAGTGTGAACCGGTTTTTTCCCTTTTTACAGTGGGTCGCTACTTATAAAAAGAGCTACTTTTCAAAAGATCTCATAGCGGGTCTTACCGTTGGTATCGTTTTGGTGCCCCAGGCGATGGCCTATGCAATGATTGCAGGGCTTCCTCCGGTTTATGGTTTGTATGCTGCTTTTTTACCAGTGCTCACCTACGTGTTTTTAGGTACTTCAAGAAAAATTGGGGTAGGTCCTGTGGCAATGGATTCCTTACTTGTAGCGGCAGGCTTGGGCACGCTTTCGATAGCGGGTCCAGAGCAGTATATCGTCATGGTGGCCGTCTTGGCTTTTCTTGTCGGTGCAATACAGATGGTTTTAGGTCTAATGCGAATGGGATTTTTGGTCAATTTCCTTTCCAAACCTGTGATTAGTGGATTTACGTCTGGTGCTGCGATTATCATTATTTTAAGTCAGCTAAAACATCTCCTTGGTACAGGTTCTTCCGGTAACAGTAGTAAATTCCATCTTCTTGTAATGGATGCAATTAACTATGTTTCAGAAGTAAATATGTACACCCTAATTATTGGTAGCATAGGGATTCTTTTTATTGTGCTTTTTAGGAAATGGAATCCTCGTATTCCCGGTATTTTAATTGTTACGATATTGGCAATGTTGGTGACCTATGTATTAAATTTAGGTGAATACGGAGTGGCCTTGGTAGGTACCGTTCCTAGCGGACTACCTAGCTTAGTGATGCCAGACTTACAATGGAATAGCATAGAACAATTATGGCCTATTGCCTTGGCCTTGGCCTTGGTTGGATATTTGGAAGCTATTTCAATTGGTAAAGCTCTGGAGGTAAAAAGCGGGGAGGAGACTATTGATCCAAATCAGGAGTTGCTAGCCCTTGGTTCTTCCAATATTATAGGTTCTTTTTTTCAGGCCTATCCCGTAACTGCTAGTTTTTCTAGGTCGGCTATAAATCATCAATCAGGAGCCAAAACCAATTTAGCAGCGCTGTTCAGTGTAGCATTGGTGGTATTGACATTGTTGTTCTTAACGCCAATTTTTCAATTTTTGCCCAATGCGGTACTTGCGAGTATTATTATGGTATCTGTCATCAAACTAATCGATATTGGTTATGCTAAAACGCTTTGGGATAACAGGCGGGATGAGTTTGTAGTGCTATTGATAACCTTTTTGGCCACACTTTTTTTAGGTATCAAAGAAGGTATTTTTATAGGGATGCTAGGTTCCTTATTGTTGATGGTCTATAGAACCTCAAAACCTCATTTTGCCGTTTTGGGAAATGTGAAGAATACCGACTACTACAAGAACGTAAAGCGTTTTAACGACGAGGTAACGCACCGAGATGATTTACTTATTGTACGGTTCGACGCTCAGCTGTATTTTGGAAACGCCACATTTTTTAAGTCCGAGTTATTGAAAGAAGTAGCAAAAAAAGGTAAGGCGCTAAAAGGTGTTATTTTGAATGCCGAAGCCATCAACTATATAGATTCAACCGCAGCGGATATGCTGACAAAGACCATCCGCGAAATTCATGATATGGGAGTTCAGTTTTACATTGCGGGAGCAATAGGCCCTACTAGGGATGTTATATTTAGCAGCGGTATTATAAATGAGCTACGAAGAGAATATTTATTCGTAAAAACAAAAGAGGCGGTTGCTTTTTTCGATGACCCAAAGGCTGTTTCTGAGCTTAGCTCCCGGGTAGCCTATGAAAATCGTTGTAAAAAGGATGCGGTATAAGCTCATAAATTAATGACGACATATTTTAAATTAAAACTAATAGCGATATGAAGATAGAGCAGATATATACAGGGTGTTTGGCACAAGGTGCCTACTACATTGAGAGCAATGGCGAGGTTGCCATAATTGATCCTTTACGCGAGGTAACTCCATACATCGAGCGTGCGGAGGCAGACAGTGCAAAAATTAAATATATTTTCGAGACCCATTTTCATGCCGATTTTGTTAGTGGCCATGTTACCTTATCACAAAAAACCGGTGCCCCGATTGTATTTGGTCCTACTGCCAAACCTTCTTTTGAAGCGATTATCGCAACGGACGGGCAGGAATTTAAACTAGGAGCGTTAATTATTAAAGCACTACATACCCCTGGGCATACCATGGAAAGCACAACGTATCTTTTAAAGGATGCAGCAGGTAAAGATTATGCTATTTTTTCTGGTGACACCTTGTTCTTAGGGGATGTAGGGAGACCAGATCTGGCACAAAAAGCTGCACATTTAACGCAGGAGCAGCTCGCGGAAACCTTGTATGACAGTCTGCGGAATAAGATTATGCCCTTGGCCGACGATGTTATCGTATATCCCGCTCACGGCGCAGGTTCTGCCTGTGGGAAGAATATGATGAAGGAAACAGTGGATACTTTGGGCAATCAGAAGAGTGTAAATTATGCGCTACGGGCAGATATGACGAAGCAGGAGTTTGTGAAAGAAGTTACGGACGGTCTATTGCCTCCACCAAAATATTTTCCATTGAACGTAAAAATGAACAAGGAAGGCTATGAGGATATTGCCGAGGTCTTAGACAGGGGAACTACTGCAATGACTCCAGAAGAATTTGAGTTGGCGGCCAACACGACCGAGGCTGTGGTCTTAGATGTACGACATCAAAACGAGTTTGTAGAGCAACACATTCCACGCTCAATTTTTATAGGTCTTAACGGAGATTTTGCACCTTGGGTGGGTGCCTTAGTTGCGGATACCAAACAACCATTGCTTTTGGTAATACCAGAAGGTAAGGAAGAGGAGGCGATTACAAGGTTGTCCAGAGTAGGTTTCGACGGTACGGTAGGGTATCTTAAAGGAGGTATCGATGCATGGATGGCCGCCGGAAAGGAAACGGATAGTATTACCTCGGTGACGGCTAAAAATGTAAAAGAGCAATTGTCTGCTCAAAAGATTCCTGTATTCGACGTTCGTAAAGAAGGCGAGTTTACATCCGAACACGTATTGAATGCGAAACATACGCCGCTAAGCAATATCAACGCCTATTTATCAGATTTTCCTAAGGATGGAACTTTCTTTTTGCATTGTGCGGGTGGCTATCGTTCCGTAATTGCAGCATCCATCTTAAAGAGTAGGGGAATTCACAATCTAATAGACGTATCTGGAGGTTTTGGAGCCTTAAAAAAAGAAGGACTTCCTATATCGGAGTACGTGTGTCCATCTACCCTATAAACCTGATATTTATCATTTTTTATCAGTTTATCGCACTGTAATTTTACCTCGTATATAATAGTTTCTGCAGCTTGGATTTAGGTTTCGTGTTTATATAATAATTGGAAACACCGAGTGATACAAAAGTACATTAGGTATGAAAAAAAACATGGGGGTATTAGATAGAACGATACGAGTTATAATTGCAATTATTGGAAGTTTCATGGTTTACTTGGGCATGGTTGAAGCTTCTTCTGCGTATGTGCTTATGGCGGTAGCTGGAATATTTGTTCTAACCAGTATTGTGGGTTTTTGTCCTCTTTATGGTGTTTTTGGTTTAAATACCGACAATCTTAAATAAACAATCTAATTTATATAGTATGCGTACATTTTATCCTTTGGTCAATTGGAGTAACGGAATTATAATGATAGGTGTTTTTGCCTTGGTCTGTGTAATTTTAGTAGCTATTCTGGTTAGTTTTATAAATAGCGAAAGAAAAAAGTAGCTGTCGAAAAGTGTTTATGGCTTAGCATCTTAATTAGTTTCCCAGAATAAGAATCAGTATTTTTTTAGTGCTAGTATTTAAACCTTATTAGTTTGGTTTTTGTAAGATGCCTTGGCGCTGAGATCCCTTCTTTCAATGGAGTAGACATCTTGTGTAATTGTTATTTTTGATGTTGTAGGAGTTTTGAGCTTAAAAAAGCGAATCCATGCATATTGGAAGATATAGTTACAAATTGCAAGGAAAGAATGCTTCTACGTCGTTGTTCTCCATTGCAGTTAAAAATAGACATGACATGATTATCAATTCACTCTTGAAAAAGCTTCTACTGCAGATAGCTAGGATAGGTTTCTCCCATAGCTTTTAAAGCTTGGCTACGTTTATAGAGAATTGTATGAAACGTGTTAGTGGTAGAAAGCACTGCTGAATTTGGCAAAGGGGCGGTGGTTGCGTTTTTATTAAATGATAAAATATTGTGTTTAAGTAGCAAGTTTTTCAGAATTTGTTATTTTTAGGCGTGAATAAATGTTTTTTTGAAAATTGTTAAGAAAAACTTAACAAGATTAACCATAGTGTTAAAATAATTAGTAACTTTAATTAGAGATTGTATTACAGCGATGATTAAAAATTTCATTGAACGCATTGGGGTAATGAATTGTATTCTGCTTCTAGTGGTTTTTTCTATTATTATTGTTTCTGAAGTACTTTTTCTTAGTGGTAAAAAACTGGACGGTATTTTTATTGCGTTTTGGGCTCCTACCATTTTAGGGTTTATGAATTATTTTAAGGGTAAAAGATAGTGGATTTTGTACTTCTGTATTCCATATTTGTAGGTATCATATTTGTGGTATGGATTGTTTTTGTGATGCGGATGTATAGAAACCTAAACGATTAAGACTTATATACCTTCCCAAATTTCTTTTTCAATTTCAATTGTGCTGCTAGGGTTCTTAATGACATAGGACTCCACAATTCGTTGACTTTCCAAGGTATTCTTTTGTGGTTTTAAATAGGATTCAAGATTCGTATACCCCATTAATTGTTCCTGTTTGTCAACAAAACCATAACCTGCATATAGACTGTTTTTGACTAGTACAATACTTTCTTCTTCCTGATTTCTTCCTTTACCTTTAATGATATAATCGCTGGTTCGCTTCTTAAGAGAAGCCATAGCCTGTTCTACTTGCCTATTGTAGGTTTCTAATTTAGAGACATCGGTACAGATACCACAACATTTTTTGAGTCTAAAGTGAGAACAGCTTTGAACGTTTTCCTGTAAATGACAGTATTTAGGGCATAGCTCGAATTCTTCACATATCTTTTCCATATAGGCTCTACAATCTGTAAGGTTATAAAAGATACGCAAAGGGTTTGGGGCTAACTTAAGTTTATTGTGCGCTAAATGTAAAATTCCGTTTCTGTCTTCATAGCTAAAAATGGCGTATTGCTGTATCGTTCTTTTTTGAGCGCTATTGTACTTAGGATAATGTTTTTTAATTTCTGCCGATTCTAGTAGTAAGGCCACCAGTTCATTACCTGTTTCCTCATAATCCAAGAAATAAGTGTCTTTGCATAAGGCCAATTCTTTGTTTGACTTATCATAGAAATGGCTAAGTACCCTCTTTTTAATGTTAATAGCCTTACCCACGTAAATAATACCTCCTTTGTTATCCTTAAAATAATAGATACCAGAGGTAGAAGGTAATTTTTCAAATTCTTCTTTTGGAAGGCTAGGCGGGAAGGTGGCTTCTTGTGAACGTGCGTTTAAAAAGCTTTTAAATACAGTATCGGCTCCCTTGGCTCGCAATAACTTATGAAACAACAGCATCGTGGCATGTGCATCCCCACGGGCACGATGCCGGTCTGTTAAGGGAATCCCTATTGCAGAGCAAAGCTTGCCTAGACTATAGGAGTTATAGCCCGGTAATAGCTTTCTTGAAAGGCGTACCGTGCAAAGTTTCTTACGGGAAAACTCCACGCCAATACCTTTGAGCTCATTTTTGATAACGTTGTAATCAAAATTTACACTGTGTGCAACGAAAATGGTATCCTTGGTTATCTCTAGTATCTTGGAGGCTATTTCTTCTAACACCGGTGCATTGCGCACCATGTTGTCATCAATACCGGTAAGCCCTGTAATAAAATGGGGAATCTCAGCTTGTGGATTTACCAAGCTCGTAAACTCATCTACTAGTATATGTCCATCATATTTGAAAATAGATATTTCGGTAATTCGGTTGCCTTTAATCCCGTTTCCAGTGGTCTCTATATCTACGATGCAGTACATGTTATTAAGTTTGTTATAAAATACAAAGGTCAAAATCAAATGCTAGTCTTAAGTTCAAAATAACATTAAACTCAACTGCCAGCCTGCCAACTACCTTTTTTCCACCCTCACTATTACCGATTTACTAATAGGCGTATTGCTGTAATCTGCAAAATGGTTGTAGGGTATAATCATATTGGTTTCCGGGAAGTAAGCGGCCACGTTCCCTTTAGGAATGTTGTAGGGAACAACTAAAAACTGTTCGGCTCTTCTTTGGATGTTGTCATAATTGCTTACCAAATCTACTATCTCTAGTTTTTCTAGTTGCTGTGCAGTCATATCGGCCTGATTCATAAAAATGACCCTCCGTTCGTTATGTATGCCTCTATAGCGATCATCTAAACCGTATATGGTGGTGTTAAATTGGTCATGGGATCTAATGGTCATAAGCAGCAGCTCATTTTGGTTCATTTTGTGATCGGCAATATCACAGGTGCTAAATTGAGCTTTCCCATTTGGCAGTGTGCTAAAATCCAGTTCACGAACATTATTGGGAAGGTAGAATCCAGTTCCTTCTGATTTTTCCGTCAGGGCTTCAAATCCGTTTATAGTTGCAGCGATTTTATCTCGGATAGCATCGTAGTCAGTACCTAAGGTTTCCCAGTCTACTGGATGTTTTCCTTTAAAATATGCTTGCGCAATACCGCCAATTATTTCCGGTTCACTTTTTAATTGGTCGGATTTTGGTGCCAATACTCCTTTTGTTCGGTGTACCTTTCCCATACTATTTTCTACGGTCAAAAATCGCGGGTTGCCTTGTTTTACATCCTTTTCCGAACGACCCAACGTAGGCAGTATCAAAGCTTTTTTTCCTGTGATGAGATGGCTTCGGTTCAATTTGGTACTTATCTGTACCGTTAGGTTGCAACTTTGAAGGGCATCTGCCGTATACTGAGTATCAGCGACCGCAGAGGCAAAATTCCCGCCAAGCGCGATAAAAACCTTGGCTTTTCCCTCATGCATGGCTTGGATAGCATGTACAGTGTCCAGTCCTTCTGTTGTTGGTGGGGTAAAACCAAAAACTTTTTCTAGGCTTTGGTTCAACTCTTCGGATACGTGATGCATTATGCCCACAGTACGATCGCCCTGTACATTGCTGTGTCCGCGAACAGGGCAGGTTCCCGCACCGGATTTTCCTAAGCTCCCTTTTAGAAGGAGTAGGTTTACACATTCTTTCACATTGGCAACTCCGTTTTTATGTTGGGTAAGTCCCATGGCCCAACAAATAATTATTTTATTTTTTTTGGCAAGCAATGCTACGGTTTCGTCTATTTGTTTTATGTCTATTCCGCAGCGTTCCAATAGTTCCGCCTCTGTATAATTTTCCAGGTCCAACAAAAAAGATTCATAACCTTGGGTATAGGTTTTTATGAATTCATGGTCAAATACCCTTTCTCCTTTAGCATCAAGAGCAGTCAATTTTTGTATGATGAGTTTTAAGAGTGCTACATCTTGATTGATTTTTACCTGTAAGTGAATATCGGTCAGGGTCGTTCCTGAGAGTATGCCATTGACAGATTGTGGATCTTTAAACCGAATGAGTCCCGCTTCTGCCAAAGGATTGATACTGATTATTTTCCCACCGTTTTTTTTACAGGCCTCTAGTGCGGATAGCATTCTTGGATGATTGGTTCCTGGATTTTGCCCCATTACCATGACCACTTCGGCTTCGTGTAAGTCTTCTAAGGTAACCGAACCTTTGCCTATACCTAAGGTTTCAGAAAGCCCAACACCACTACTTTCATGGCACATATTGGAACAGTCGGGCATGTTGTTGGTACCAAAAGCCCTCACAAAAAGCCCATATAAAAAAGCAGCTTCATTACTAGATCTTCCTGAAGTGTAAAAAACACCTTCATCAGGATGGTCTAGGGACCTGAGTTCATTTGCGATAAGGGAAAAAGCATCCTCCCAAGATATGGGTTCGTAGTGTATACTTCCTTCTTTTAACACCATAGGACTCACGAGCCTTCCGCTTTTCCCAATTTTAAAATCGGACCAGGTAGAGATTTCTTCAACACTGTGATTTTTGAAGAAACCCGCATCTACTTTTTCGTACGTAGCCTCTTCGGCCAATGCTTTTGCTCCGTTCTCACAATATTCTCCCAATTTGGAGGGTGCTTCAGGGTCTGGCCATGCACAGCCTGGGCAATCAAATCCTTCTTTTTGGTTCATATGGGAAAGGGTTGATAGGGCTTCCAGTGCCCCCATCTCCTTGAAACTATGTTGTAGCGCTACTTTGATACCTGGTATTCCGGCTGCGTAGTCTTTCGCTTGTGTCAATTTTAACCCCGTGAGCGTTATCGTACCGGTAAGTGAAATGTTGCGTCGAAATATTTTGGACATCATTATAATTGTCTATCTATGTAACCTAAGATATTAATAAAGTGGTGAAGTTGAAATAATAACGATAAATAAATAGGGTAAAGGCTATGTGATAAGACGCCACTTAAGAATGGGAATTGACTGCGTTTGGTGGGCTAAGGTTGCTAAAAACAATATAAAAATAGCAGTCCAGGAATGGATATAAGTTAGGTAGGGTGTTTTGCTAAATTGTTTAGCTTACTATTTTCCAACATTGGTGGTGCCTTTTTCAATTTGTTTTGATTCAATCGAAGGCAACATTTCAATAGTCGTATCTTCTGTAACGGTTTGAAGTTGTATTTTTTCTGCTATTACAAACTCGGATACCAAATCATGCTCTTTGCTACATGAGCTAAGCAGACTTATTAAACCGATTAGAAGGAAGAATAAAAGTGATTTGGGGGCTTTGAATACTTGCATTCGCTTGAAAATATCTATCATTTTATTTAACTGGAGCTAAAAATAAAGCAGAAAAATGGTTTCCGGATGAAACGCTATTTTTTTTCGATGAAATGCACGAAAAAGTTTTCAAGACTAAATGTTAATAACTTTTAGCGTCCTTTTTAGAATTGAAAAACCCCCTCTCTGTATTACCTGTTTAGAGTTCCCTCGAATCTAATGTGGTAATTTTTTAAAGAAGGGATTAGGTTGTTTTATTATCTAAATTGTGTTTATTCTAAAAGGTTTCTTGCCGCAGGTTTTAAGGATATTCCAATCAGTTTTTTTGTAGGCTCTCACTAGTGAATGTTTTTTGTCTTAAAGAGGTCTGAATAAGAACGGAAATACGTGTGTAGTAATCTGTTATTTTAACTTAAATAAAAGCTTTTTTGGTAAGAACTTTTGCATGGTCATCCACCTTAGTTCCATAAAAGTTGCCTTAGCATTAACGGTGGGTTTGTTGCTGACTTGCTTCGAAATGCAATCGTAAATTTTAGATCCATTTCCTTTAAGCCATAGTCTTTTCTCAGTTTTTGGAGTTGTGCTTTACTCACAGCTTCGCGTCCTGTTACAATATCCCGTTTTGCCTTCACAATTAGCCTTTTTTTAGTTTGACGTGAAATTAAATGTGGTTTTTGATTTAGGCAATACCCGTTCATAGGTATTTTTATAAGTGAAAACTTGTTAAATTAATTAAAATACAATTTTTTCGTCTTTTCTCTTTAGGCCATACCGGCCACCAAATAGGCGAGGAACTGTTTATTGTAAAAAGCACGGTAGACACCCACCGCAAAAATATGATCCGTAAACTAGAGTTAAGTGGGGCAGGGGAACTGTTGCGGTATGCGGTGGAGCAGAAGTATGAGTTTGGAATAGTAAATATTTTTCTATGGATGTATTTGAACCTTTATTTAGTTGCCACGACTTACCAATGATTATTTAAGATGATATAAACCTGCTAGTACTCATAGCTACAACCCTATTTTAATTTTTTACGTCTTATGATTTTGTGTCAATTCTAGACTGGACATGTAGGCCTTTCAATAGCTTAGTGGCAGCCTAAAATTGTGGAAAGTCTAAAAAGCCCTACTAACTTGGTATAGCATCACGCCTTGGATCTATCGATTTAGGAAAAAATGATTAAATGAAGAAAGATGGTAATGCATATTCTTTCGAGGGGGCATATTTTTTTGAGTATTTTTAGGGATGATTGTTTCTACAATAAAAAAAAATTTTGGTCCTTTTTTAGGTTTTTTCTTAATTTATTTTGGTTTGGCCCTTACCGATGCGGTAGCTCAAATGAATATAGAAGGTAGTCAGAAAGCCACTGGTAAAGTGTTTAATTTAAATGACGGTGATAAGGTGGTTTTTCTTGGAAATTCCCTCTTTGAGAATGATCTACAATTCGGTTATCTAGAACTGTTGCTCACCACAAGATGGCCCCAACAGAATATTACGTTTAGAAACTTGGGTTGGAGCGGTGATACCGTTTTTGGGCAGGCGCGTACCTATATCACCGCCCCTAGTGGTTATGACTTACTTATAAAGCAATTAAAAGAGGCGCGTCCTACGGTAGTTTTTTTGGCCTATGGTGCAAATGAGGCATTTGAGGGTGAAAAAGGCATTCCTGTTTTTGCTCAAGGGCTTAACAGATTACTTAATGCCATTGACGAACTTGGGGCGAAGTCGATTCTTCTTTCTACGGTTCCAATGCTCTATTCAATAGCATTCAAATCGCAAGCCGATCGTAATGAAATGTTAAAATTGTATAATACTGCTATCTACAAAATTGCAGCAGCTCGGCGTATAACATACATTGATGTCTTTAATCCTTTGTTGCAATACAATCAAGATAGCAAGGTTTCCGACAACGGTATACACTTGAATGAATACGGATATTCCGTTCTTGCGGCTAGTGTTCAAAAGGAATTAGGATTGCCCCCTAGCACGAATCAATCAATAACCATTGATGTCGCCACTAAGTCGATTAAGGGAACCGCAAAGGCGAGTATTCTTGCGCTTGACGGGGAAAAGGATGAACTTAATTTTCAGGTCAATGAAGCATATCTGCCATTACCCGGCCCACAAACCAATAGGTTTGCCCAGGCTAATGGACTACTAGTAAGAATAGACGGGCTAAAGGATGGAAATCACACGCTCTTTTCCGGTAGTTTGGAGCTAATGACCGCATCTGCCAAAGTCTGGGCTGGCGGTGTAGAGGTAAACCGAGAAATTGGCCTCGATCAAGCGAATATGCTGCGTAAAACTATCCTGAAAAAGAATGAAATGTTTTTTCACCAATACCGTCCTATGAACAGAACTTATATTATTGGTTTTCGCTCACATGAACAAGGTCGCCATGCAGAAGGGTTAGAAGATTTAAGTACCATAATCGAAGAATACGAGAAAAAGATTTTTTTAAGCCAAAAACCAGAACCACAGCTATATCAACTTAAACCAACGCAGTAGTCACAAGCGAAATTAACCAGAAGAAGGACAATAGGAAATGCATGATTGGTCCCACGCAAATTTTACAAATAGTTGTACATGAATAAAAAGAAGTTTTTTTTGCAATTGGGAGCTATGCTTGCCTTGATATTGGTTGTAGCGGTCATCCTGTTTTTCAAGTTTAAAGGAAATCCAAACGATGGTGAAGCTACCCGGTTTTTGACAGAATCTGATGCTTTACATGTTGCGGAAGGATTTGAGGTAACTCTTTTTGCCGAGGAACCAATGGTGGTGAAGCCGATTCAGATGAATTGGGACGAAAAGGGTAGATTGTGGGTGGTCAGTAGCACTATCTATCCGCATCTAAAAACTGCGGAAGAAGCAAACGACAAGATATACGTCCTTGAAGATACCGATGGCGATGGAAAGGCAGATAAATCCACTATTTTTGCCGAGGGACTGCTTGTGCCCACCGGTATTCTCCCGGGAGATGGTGGTGTTTATGTGGCAAACTCTACAGAAATTTTACATCTTTCGGATACGGATGGTGATGGAAAAGCAGACAAAAGAAGTGTTGTCTTGAGTGGTTTTGGAACCGGAGATACCCACCACTTGATACATACCTTTAGAAGAGGACCCGCAAGTCGCCTCTATTTTAACCAATCCATCTATATCCATAGCCATGTAGAAACTCCCACAGGAGTGAAACGTTTAGAAGGCGGCGGTGTGTGGCAATTAAAGCCAGAAACGCTTGACTTGAAGGTATACGCCAAAGGGTTAATTAATCCATGGGGCCTACAGTTCAATCGGTGGGGCCAGTCCTTTCTCACGGATGGGGCAGGTAGCGAAGGTATTAATTACGCCTTTCCTGGCGCCACATTTGTAACATCTCCTGGTGCGGAAAGAATTTTACGTGGCTTAAATCCGGGTCAACCAAAACATTCGGGTTTAGAAATCCTATCTGGTCGGCATGTACCGCAAGATTGGCAAGGCAGCTTTATAGCGGGTGATTTTCGTGCAAATAGGGTTAATCGATTTGAATTGGAAGAGCGCTCAAGTGGGTATGCTTCCAAGCAGGTTGAAGATTTATTGTGGTCCGACAACGTCACTTTTCGGCCTGTAGATATGGCAATGGGTCCCGACGGTGCAATTTATGTGGCAGATTGGTTTAATGAAATCATTCAACATGGGGAGAAAGATTTTCATGACCCAAGGAGGGACAAAGAACATGGTCGAATCTGGCGGATTACAGCAAAGAATCGTCCGCTTGTGGAGCGTCTCGATCTATCAAAGGCAACCATTTATGAACTTCTCGAATCACTGAAACTGTCGGAAAATTGGCGACGTTCGCATGCAAAACAACTTTTGAAAGAAAAGGGCGCGAATGATGTGTTACCGCAACTGAAAAATTGGATAGTGCAGTTAGATGATCAAAATAAGGATTACCACCATCACCTGCTTGAGGCGCTTTGGGTATATCAATCTTTGGATGTGGTCCATGAAGAACTTCTTTTGGAGCTTATCGATTCAAACAACCACAATGCCCGTGCAGCCGGGATAAGAGCGCTTCAATTCTGGCATAATGACGTGGCGAACATTATGGAAGTTTTGGAAAGAACAAGCAATGATGAACATCCGAGGGTGCGACTTGAATCGGTTATTGCGCTTCGAAAAGTGGGTACCGCCAAGGCTGCCAGGTCGGCATTGTCCGTTCTAGAATATCCTATGGATGAGTTTTTGGATTATGCCCTATGGCAAACCGTACAAGAACTTGAAATTCCCTTGATGGAACGCCTAACGGCCGAACCAACGTTTTTAGAGAGTACAGATAAGACCGTTTTTGCGCTTAAATCTATGAAAGATCCGAATGCCATTGCGCAGCTCGTTACGCTGTATCGCAATCATGAAGTACCTAGGCAATATCAACAAGATGTGCTTTCTGTGATTTCAAAATGGGGTACTAAAGAACATTTGAACATTCTCCTGGACCTGGCGTTAAAAAATTATAGTGCCCAAGAAAAAGGGGTAACTGAAAAACTTGATGCTCTTGTGCAAGCTGCAAGTCAAACAGGTATGAAACCTGACCGTAACCTAGATCGAATTCATATTTTTCTGAAAAGCAATAATCAAGAAATCATACTGAATGCGATTCGTCTGATTGGTCATTGGGGGCTCACAGCAATGAACGATGAATTGGTTCGATTGATTCGAGAAGATGCATTGGACGTCAAAAACACCGCAGTTGATGCTTTGTCCAAATTAAACAAACCCCAAACAGAACGTTTATTGACCGAACTGGCTACCAAAAGCGAGAACGACTTTGATTTACGAATTCTGGCAACGACCAAGCTGATAGTTCTGAATTCTTCAAAAGCAGCCACTTTTGGGTTCCAATTATTAAGGGATTGGCCAATGGAACAGGATGCCTCCGCGTTTTTTAAAGCGTTTCTGGCTTCGCAAGAGGCGACAAAAGCGTTAGCGGAGTTAGTGATGAAACAGAAGGTGCCGGAAGCTATAGCCATGGCTATTAGACCTGTATTTGAGCGTCAGATTCCATGGGGCAGACATCAGCATGAAGACGTCGTCTTAATGATTAAGGCATTGGAAGCTTCGGGTGGTATCTTATCAACAGAAAATATGCCCCAAAAATTAAGTGATGAGGAAATGGCAAGTTTGGTATTGGATATCAATCGGGCCAATGGGGATCCGGCTAGGGGCGAAAAAGTTTTTAGGAAAATAAATTGTGTTTCCTGCCATGCCATTGGTGGTGCAGGTGGGCTCATGGGTCCAGATCTAAGTAGCCTTGGAACGAGTTCTCCCGTGGAGACCATTATCAAATCTATACTGGAACCCTCGGCATCAATTAAGGAAGGCTATGAACTTCAACGGGTAGCCAGAACCGACGGTAGTATTGTAATGGGGTATTTAGTAAGTGTTAAATCGTCAGAAATTGATATACGAGGGATGAGCGGCGAAATTGTTACAATACCTAAAAACGCTATTGAGAAGCTTGAAAAGGTGTCAGGTTCACTCATGCCTGCAGGTTTGACGGCGAGCATAGAGAAAAAAGAATTTATTGATTTGGTTAGTTTTTTATCAAAGCTTGGGGAGTCAGGTGATTATCGCGTACCCATTGAGCAGTTAGTAAGGCGTTGGGATATGGCATCTGCTAAGCAGGAGATTTTGGAAAAAATTGATAAGAAAAATCTAGGCAAACTCTTTAGTGAAGAGAATGCCTTGTCCTTTTCACCTATGTATAGCAAGGTATCCGGTGATTTACCAATTGAGGAAATTCCTATTATAGAAGTGGGTCCTGACCAGAAGTACAGCTTTGTTAGGTTTGATTTAGAAGCCTTAAGCGAAGGAAACGTCAACATCGGGTTTAATTTAGAAGCCGGTATAAAGGGATGGGTGGGAGAAATGCCCTTGGAATTAAAGAATAGGGTTGCTACCATAAGTCTTTCAGTAGGTATAAATCAAATCAAAATTGTAATTGACCGAAATATCGTGCAAGAAGGCGCGCTCAGTATAGTTATTGAAAAGGCTGAAGTTTCATCGGCACAAGTGAGGTTGGTAATGGGGCAATAAAATGTCAATATTTTGGGATGATACCTTAATTTTTAAGCTGTTATGTTAGCTTTATCCGCAAATCTATACGATTGGAATGCAATGGTATGGTTAAACAAAGTAGTATTATTTATATAAAAAAACCACCCAGAGGGTGGCTTTTTAGAAGTGGAGCCGGAGGGATTCGAACCCTCGTCCAAACAAGCAACGTCAGTGCTTTCTACATGTTTAGTTTCCGATTAATTTTCGACGCAGGCCTGACCGGAAACGGCCTAACAAACGCTTAGCTTCTTAAGTTTTAGTGTTATTGCCAAAGCGAACAACAACCTTATGTTGACTTTTCTGGTGCTCCTAAATGGGTCGCCATCAACAAGGGCTACCCAGGAACATCTCGCTTCCCTACCTGGTAGGGACGAGGCAAATCCTACTATAATTCAGATTATGCGGCAAGAGCGTAATTATTTTCGCCAATTAAAAGTGTGAAGTATGATATTAACGAGCTGTACCCCAGCGCTCGACATGCTTACAATGCCATTGGTCTCGCTGTCAAAACCAGTCGGCCCCAATATGTTAAAGAACTAAACCTCAAGACTAATTTTAAGGTTGGGCGTTACCCTTTTTTGCAAAAGGGTCGGGCTGTTGGCCGTACAAGGTACTTGTCTCTATCCCTAACGCGGGCAGCAAAGCTAACAAAAACTTGCGAACCTATACAGAACCCACTACATTTAGGTCAAAATTTATACCAAAAGAGCATACATGAAGTTCGGAATCATAAAAGAGCGCAAAAATCCCCCAGATCGCAGGGTAGTACTATCACCAGAGGCATGTCAAAAAGTCCTTTCGTCGTTTAAGGAAGCCCAAATAATAGTGGAGCCCTCACCCATACGCACATTTTTAGATGCTGATTATAAAAAAGCAGGAATTACAGTAGCTTCAAAAATGGAAGAATGTGATGTCCTTATCGGTGTTAAAGAAGTACCAATCGAAAACTTGATTCCCAACAAAAAGTATTTCTTCTTTTCGCATACGATTAAAAAACAGCCCTACAATCGCGATTTGCTCCAAGCTATTCTAGCGAAAAATATTGAATTATATGATCATGAGGTCATTACCAACGAAAAAGAACAACGTTTGGTCGCTTTTGGCAGGTATGCTGGGATTGTTGGCGCTTATAATGGCTTTAGGGCCTACGGATTAAAATATAAAACATTTGCCTTACCCAAGGCAGAAACCCTGTCGGACCAACAAGAGCTCATTTCGGAACTGAAAAGAATAGAACTACCGAACATCAAGGTGTTGTTGACAGGTAGGGGAAGAGTGGGTAATGGCTCCCGTGAAATGCTGGACGGTATGGGAATGCGACGTGTAAACGTAACCGAATATCTGGAGCAAGATTTTCAAGAGCCCGTGTATTGCCAGATAGATGCTTCCGAATACAACAAACGTAAGGACGGAGTACGAGGCAATAAGGCCGACTTTTTTGCAAATCCCGAAGAATACAAAAGCAATTTTTTCCGTTTTGCCAAAGTAACAGACTTTTACATTGCCGGTCATTTTTATGGGCAAGGGGCACCCTATCTTTATACCCGTGAAGATGCCAAACATCCCGAGTTTAAAATAACGGTAGTGGCCGATGTGAGCTGCGATATCGATGGTCCGGTAGCAACAACCATAAAACCTTCCACCATTGCGGATCCTATTTATGGCTATGACCCACAAACGGAAACCGAGACCGATTTTATAAGTCCAAATGCCATTGCCGTTATGGCCGTGGATAACCTACCTTGTGAATTACCAAGGGATGCAAGTGTAGGTTTTGGGGAAGCTTTTTTAAAGAACGTAATCCCCGCCTTTTTTAATAGTGACAAACACGGAGTCTTGCACAGAGCTAGAATGACCCAAAACGGAAAATTGACCGAACGGTATAGTTATTTGCAGGATTATATAGATGGAAAGGAGTAGACACTAAAAAATTCATCTGTTAGTATTATCCAAACGGTAGTTGTGTCATTACTATAATTAAATAGCCTATGGCTATAGGAATATTAATTCCCATAAATAACCCAGCTTTTAGTATCAGTGGTTTATTTGGAATGTTGGTCAACAGCGCAGAAAAGCAAATCAGAAAATATACTATATTCAGCAGTACGACACCCAATACGATTTTCATAAAAATAGCGATCACATCGGAATCGGGTAAGAATAGCAGGTAACTTGCCGTGAGGTGCCCTCCTAAAATTGCTGAAAATAAGGCGATGGCAATGGCTCCTGTACTTAATTGAGTTGCGGCATGCTCGGTTAATATCATGATTCTTGTTTTAGAAAGGTGTCTAAAACTAAGGTAGACACCTTTCTATTTTAAATTGGCTTAAGCACCCGAACTCCAATCTATTTTCCGCGATGCGAACATTACAATAGCTAGAATAATGAATAATCCAATACTCCCTACCAAAAGCGCATAGCTTTCCAATTGAATAATCACGAAAATAAACGAGTATAAAGCTGTTAACGACCCAAATATGAGTAGGATGAATTTCCTATGTTTTAGAATGCTTTTGGAATAAATGGTAATCAAACCAATGACCGCTGCACTGGCAATGAGATAGGCTTTTAGAAAATTTTGGTGCTCGGATATGGAGATGAGCAAGGTATAGAACATAAGCAAGGCGATTCCTATCATTAAGTATTGAAAGGCGTGGATATTTATTTTGCTAATGGTCTGTATCAAAAAGAAAACTAGAAAAGTAAGTGCAATGACCAGATAGCCATATTTTGCAGAACGTTCGCTTTTTTGATATTCATCAACCGGTACAAAAAGTGCTGTTCCAAATGAAAATTCCTTTAAATCTGGCAGTGTGCCAAAGAAAGATTGTTCGAATTGTCGGTTGATTTGTAATATGTTCCAGTTGGCTACAAAACCATCTGAGGTCACGCTTTTTTCTTCGTCTTCCTCCGGTAGAAAGTTACCCGTAAAACTAGGGTCTTTCCAATTGCTGGTCATGTGCAGTTTTGTTTGTTTTCCTACGGGAACAAATCTAATCTTGGAACTTCCGTTCATGGTAATAGCCGTGTTGAAAGCGATGGATTTGGTTTTAGGGAGTGTGACCTCATCCAAAAACGGACTCTCCAGTTCGTGCATGGGTACAAAATCTGCTAGATAAGATTGGTTTTGTTGATCCTTGTATCTAGGCAAAAAAGAGGTCGTTTCGCCTCCCAACTGCATTTCAATCTGGTTTTTTATCCCTTTGAGATTCGAGCTTTTTACGAGGATGGTAGCTTTTTCCCAAACCACATCTTCAGGTAGTACATCTTTCTGTTTAAAATCGGGAATACCAAAAGTACCTTTAAGCACCATTTCACTTGAAAAAACAGATGTTTCATATATTCCTCTTTCTTTTTTAATAGCGTCCACATGAGCATCGATTGTTAAGTTATCGGGTAAAAAATAGGCGTAGTTGATATGTATCTTACGCTTGGTAATTCCTTTTTTGGTTTCGGTATCGTAGGTGGTAGATTCTGTATAGGTTTTATAGGGAACTTTTAGTATGGGTCCCATCAGTAGCACTTCCGTTCCCCATAAATTACCTACCTCCGAAACGACCTCTTCTTGCCGTTCAGAGCGTTCTTTTATGAGTTCCTTGATGAAAACAAGTGGTATCAACAGTACCAAAATAAGAAAGCCTACCATAAACATTCTAGCGGTGATACTCGTTCTGATCCAATGTGCAAATCCTTTGTTCTTTTTTAATGTTTCCATGTTTTAGATTTAAAAGTACTTTGTATTTCAAAGTAAAATGATAAAAAAATTATGTTTGTTGCCGTATTAAATGTTCAAGTGCTTCAATATGTTTTTGAAAGGCCAATTTCCCTTCCTTGGTAATGCTGTATTTGGTGTTCGGTTTTTTACCGATGAAAGACTTTTCAATCCTTATATAATTTGCCTTTTCCAAAGTTTTGGTGTGGCTTGCCAGGTTGCCGTCCGTCACGGCCAAAAGCTCTTTTAATCTGGTGAAATCTACGTCATCATTGACTACCAAAATGGACATCATCCCTAAACGAATGCGATGGTCAAATAATTTATTAATGTTGTCTATTAACCCCATGTTAGGCTTTTTCCTCTTTAAAATAAATGAGACTGCCGTAAATGATATGAAAAACGCCAAAACCTAAAATCCAAAACCAAAATCCGTAACCGGGTAGGGCCGCACAAATCAATCCTAAAATAAGCTCAGCATATCCCAGATATTGAATGTTACTGATGGTGTATTTAGAGGCATTGATCAATGCAAGTCCGTAAAAGATAAGCATTAAAGCACCTGTAAGTCCGTAATGTTGACTGGATAATTTGATGAGTATGTAAATCCCACCGGCGACTAAAGGCACCAAAAAACTGATTAGCAGTCTTTTGGTCGTAGCATCCCATATTTTCTCCTTATTTTTCTTTGCTTTTTTAGAAGTTAACAAGAATGCAGTAATTACGCTGAGTGCAGCTACCGCGATAAGGATACCGAGAATGATTTGAAAATTCCAACTGTGTAATGTAAGATAATCCCCTTCTTTTGGTAAAAGGTATAAGTAGGTTACCGCCGCACCAACTAATGCGTAAGCACCTGCCATGATTCCAGAAAGGCCACTTAGTGAAATAAAGCGGGAAGAACGACTCATTAAATCCTTGATGCTGGAAAGGTCGTCGAGATATTTTTTTGATTCCATTTAAAAGTACTTTGAAATTCAAAGTTAAATCAAATTTTTCAATTTTGTATCGTTTGATGCAAAAAAAGTACAGGGCTTACTGTTCAACGGATATATTCCACTGGATAACCGGAGATACCTTCGGTGCGGTAAAAGTGCCTATGGCTTTTAGCTTTAAATCCATGCTTTGTTTTGCCTCCAATGTTTTAATACGAAGGGTGTATGTGCCCATTGCCGGAATTTCAAAAACTGGGGAACTGCTGTAAAAGCTATATTGCATTTCGTTTTGAAAGAGTAGGGGACTACTGGATACATTTTCAAGTTCCACTTCAAGTATTTGGGTTTTATCGATGTATTTGGCAGATTTTACCTGAATGCTCGCTTTTAAAAGTGGCTTCAAAAATTCGGCTTTCCCAACCAACAAGTCGTTGTAAACGGCAACGGTTCTACCTGTAAATAAAGCCTCTTGTATACTTTCTATACTTCTCTCTTTCGCAAAAACTAGGGTTATAGGGCGTTGCTTTTGTTTTTCAGTATAGTCCCAGTCTATAAGTCCGTGAATATCGCTGGTGCCCATAATCGTTAAGTTTTGCTCTAAAGCCAAGGTTAGGGATTCTTCAGCGTAATCAACGGAGTTTATTACTTCTATACCGTGTAGTTCTCCATTCGCTATACGTTCCTTTTGAAAATCGCTCAGTACGGGATTCCCATCTGGGTTTTGGGCGTACCATGCCGGGTGGTTCCAAAATACAAAAGCGCCTTGTTTTTTGGCTGCTTTAAAGGGCGTGAGTCCGTCATCTGCCATCAATGTGTTGGCATCTGTTATAAAAATGGCATTGTTGTGACCAATGGGAGCTGAGCGTGTGATTTCCGACCCATGAATAATTAATAAATCATGGTCTTTTGCCTCTTGCATTGCAATTTCATAGGAGCGATTACGGTCCGGATGCGGGATATCGTCCAAATGCGGTTGGTATTCCAAGTGTTCGGTTAAGGAAATAGCGTCTAAATTTTCACGCAAGGCTTCTTGTACCCTTATGTTGGGCCATACCTTCCCATCGGAAAATACGGTATGAATATGTAAATCTGTTTTTAAGGTTTGATACCCTTCAATATTAGGGTAGTTGAATGGTCGTGCACCGGTATGGGAGTGATCTTGGGCATACAAAATAAAGGTTCCAAAAAGTGCTAATACAAAAAGATAGGTTTTCATTGGTTCAGGTTTACTTCAAATATACTAGATAGGCCAATATAAATTACTCCTATTCTGTTTAAGAAATGGTAAATTGTAGGAGCAAATGACCAGAAATAAATGAACCAAGCTGAAAATTATATTTTAAATCAAGAGGAACCTTTTAGGGAAATACTTTTGTACCTAAAAGTTATAATAGAGCGCACGGTGCCCGATGCTACTTTAAAATTCAAATGGAAATTACCCTGCTACTATTTGGAAGATAGTCCGTTTTGTTACTTCAACGTTTCAGAGAAAAAAGGATATGTAGATGTGGGTTTTTGGCGTTCTGCCCACTTGACCAAGCATTCGGATAAAATGACAATGAAAGGTCGTAAAATGATTAAATCCCTGCGGTATACATCCCTAACGGAAATAGAGGAACCCATACTCAAGGAAATTTTAGTTGATGCATACTCCGTAAAGGATAAAAAGTTCTGGAAAAGTTAGTCCTTCTTTAAGTTTTCGTAGCGCTTAATGTACATGCTATCCATGGCTTTTGAATCTTTATATTTTTTTCTTGTTTCCGCTAGTTTTGTCTTCATTTCCTTTACGATATCATGATACGACGACGAATTATACACATTATTTGTTTCTGTAGGGTCTTTGGCAAGATCGTAAAGTTCCCATTGGTCTACATCGTGATAAAAGTGCATTAGTTTATAACGCTTGGTGGTAATTCCATAATGCCGTTTTACGGCATGTTCTGCAGGGTATTCGTAATAATGATAATATACCGCTTCACGGTTCCAGGTGTCCTTTTCCTGTTTCAATAGGGGGATTAAGCTCTCGCCTTGCATATCTTCCGGAGCTTCCACGTTGGCTGCTTCTAAAAACGTTTGGGCAAAATCTAAGTTCTGAACCATCTCGTCTTCCGTTGTATTTGGTGTAATCACATTAGGCCAGCGAATCAATAAAGGTGTTTTAAAGGATTCATTGTACATGAACCGCTTATCGAACCAGCCGTGCTCCCCAAGGTAAAAGCCTTGGTCGGAAGTGTAGACTATCAAAGTGTTTTTAGTGAGGTTTTCGGTATCCAAATAATCCAACAACCGACCTACATTTTCGTCTACGGCGGCAATAGTTCCCAAATAATCCTGCATGTAGCGTTGAAACTTCCATACGGTAAGCGTGCTATCGTTCATATCTGGGTAGCGCTCCATAAAGTCCTTGGCAATAGGTTTGTAAATGGCATCCCAAGCTGCCCGCTGTTCCGGGTTCAATCTGTCAACACCACCCGAACCTAGTCGTTCGGAGATTCCCATACCATCTAATACTGTTTTTGGGACTTTAAGATCATACGTTAATAGCATGTCTTTAAGAATACCCATTTCCGCAGTTTTGGCCGCATCGCCTCGTGTCTTGTAATTATCAAATAGGGTGGCCGGGAGCGCATATTCGTTGGTCGTAAATTCAGGATAATGACGTGCAGCCGGCAACCAGCTCCTATGCGGTGCCTTGTGTAGGTACATTAATAAAAACGGTTTTGTTGTATCCCGTTTCTTTTCCATCCAATCTAAGGTCAGGTCTGTGATAATATCTGTGACGTAGCCTTGTATAACGGTATCTCCTGTAGCAGTAATAAACTTTGGATTGTAATAATCGCCCTGTCCGGGGAGTATTTTAAATTCATCAAAGCCCTTGGGATTGTTTCCAAAATGAAGCTTTCCGAACATAGCGGTCTGGTAACCGGCTTTTTGAAGTAGCATGGGAAACGTGGTATTCGTAGTGTCAAAAGGACTTAAGTTGTCTATTTTTCCATTGATGTGGCTGTGTTTTCCAGTTAGAATAACAGCTCTCGAGGGTGCGCAGATAGAATTGGTTACCGATGCATTTGTGAACAACATACCTTCATGAGCCAAACGGTCTATGTTGGGCGTTCTGATTAATGTGCTGTCGTAGGCACTAATGGCTTGGTAAGCGTGGTCGTCCGATATGATGAAAACGATGTTGGGTGTTTTAACCTTTTTCTTTAGCGTAGGTTCGCTACAGGAGAACAATAGCACGATCCATAAAATTGGCAGTAAAATCGGAAATGACTTTTTCATCATGTATTTATGCTTTCGAAACACTATTGGATTGTTCTTAGAGACTGTTCATGGTAGTCTGTAGCGCTACTAAGTCGGTCAATAGTTTTTCAAGTAAACTTAAATCGAGCATATTTGCCCCATCACTTTTTGCATTTGCAGGATCAAAGTGGGTTTCGATGAACAGTCCGTCAACGCCAGCGGCAATGCCTGCTCTGGCCATGGTACCAATCAGGGCCGGTCTACCGCCCGTAACTCCAGAGGACTGATTGGGTTGTTGCAAAGAATGGGTTACATCCAATACTACCGGAGCGTATTGTTTCATGGTGGGTATCCCTCTAAAATCTACAATCATATCCTGATATCCGAACATGGTTCCACGATCTGTTATAAGCGCTTGTTCATTTCCGGTTTCGGTAATTTTGGTTACGGCGTGTTTCATACTTTCCGGACTCATAAATTGTCCTTTTTTTATGTTCACGGTTTTCCCTGTGTTGGCCGCCGCAACTAATAAATCGGTCTGTCTTGCCAGGAACGCAGGAATTTGTAACACATCCACATATTCAGCTGCCATGGCCGCATCCTGTTCTGTATGAATGTCCGTTATCGTTGGAACCTTAAAGGTTTCAGAAACTTTACGCAATATTTTAAGTGCCTTCTGATCACCTATTCCAGTAAAGGAATCCAATCTACTGCGGTTGGCTTTTTTAAAACTGCCTTTAAACACATAAGGAATGTGAAGTTTGTCCGTTAAGGCAACAACTTGCTCCGCGATACGCAACGCCATGTCCTCCCCTTCAATGGCGCAAGGACCACAAAGGAGAAAGAAGTTCTTGGAATGGGTATGTTTTAGTTGTGGAATTAAGGTAAGGTTCATATTGGCTATATTTTAAGATAACAAAGATACTATTTTAAGCTTCTTTCTGTTGTATAGGGGTACTATTGTGAGAAACCCAAATCTACGGATGATACGCCTAAGAACTTTATTGTTTTTTTCTGTGCTTTTAATCGCCGGCAATGGAATGGCTCAGTTTGGTAAGAACTGTGAGCTCCGCCAGTTTAAGGTAAACCTGATAAATCCAGGTTTGGAATATGAAATGGCGCTCGGCGTAAATACCACCTTGGATATAAAAGCTGGGTTGCAAGTGGCCTTGGACCCATTGTTGCCGGATGTATACGAAGAGTTAGGTTTTTTTCCAGCGGTAGCCGCTCAGTATCGTTACTACTATAATTTTGAAGCCAGGCAGCGGAACAGAAGAACCATTTACGGAAATTCTGCAAATTACATTGCTCCGGCGGTAGCTGCATTTTTCCCCGATACCAGAACCATTAATAATGAACTCGTAAAAGGACCCTTTGGTTACGCAGGAGTCGTAACCGGATTGCAGCGGAGCTATGATTCTGGATTTAATTTTTCGGTGGATGCCGGAGCTGCCTGTTATACAGGGGATTTCGATGGCGCAATTTATCCCGTAGTAAACCTGAGTATCGGCTGGATTTTCAGCGAGAAACGATGGTGTGTGGGAAGGTGAGTTAGTTTTACAGTGTGGTGTTTAGTTTGAGCTTTCAGGTTTCAAGCATCTGTGGTTTCACGTTGTATCGAGATTGATAGTTTAACACTACTTCTTCAGAGGACAAGTCCAACAGCGGGCATCTTTGTATTTAATTTCATTTTCATAAAATTTCATTAAAATGTGGCGCTGGTCTCAAGTAACTGTTTAGCTTTAGACAGTAAATCACCTAATGATGTACAAAAAAGCATTTCCGATATTTTTCTTATTATGTGCTGTTGGATTCCAAGTACAGGCACAACGTATGAGCGAGAAAGGCTATGGTATTGTTAATCTGGAGCGGCACCAAGTAACGTTCAATATTTTTGGCCCGGGTGTGAGTTATGAACTGGGATTGTTTAAAAATGTAAGTGTCTCGACCAGTTTTAATCCAGCGTTAGCGTATTGGAAACCAGGCTATGCTTACGGCTTTGCATGGCATACCAGACTGCGGTATTACTTGAATTTTGAGAATAGACTGGATATTAATAAAAATGTGACCGGAAATTCGGCAGATTATGTTTCTGCGGCAAGAACTGCATTTTTCGGACCCTTACGGTTAACGGACAACTTTGACATTGGAAATGATTATGCAATGGAGTTTTTTGGAGGGGTCTATGGTGTCCAGCGTACCAATAGAAAGGGATTTAATGTAAATGCGGAAGTTGGTTTTGGCCGCTATCAAGGAGATGGTATCCAAAGCGGATATGGCCCATTGCTCAATTTTACCTTTGGCTGGGTAGCAACCAAACGAAAGGCTCGCAAACCTGTTTTTGATTAAATAGGCTCACAATGTTAATTAAAACTCCATACCAAATAACTTCGTTTTGGTATGTTGTGATAAAGCCAAAGAATTGAGATCTATTTATCCTTTTCATATAGATGTAAAACAATAGGTTTTGAAAGGTTAAGCGCATTAAATTCTTAAACACATTTGAACGCATTTTTAAAAAGTCGCATAGTATGAGAAGAATGGTTGTAGTATCGATTTTATTTTTGCTTCCTTTTCTTTGGAATACTCTTTTGGCGCAAAAAACCAGTGAGAAAGGCACTGGTATTGTTAACTTAGAGCGTCATCAGTTGAAATTTGATTTATTGAGTCCAGGAATCAGTTATGAATTGGGATTATTCAAAAATCAAACTGTTTCTACGGCTTTGGGTTTGGGCATGGCAGCCTACGAACCGGGATATGTTTTTGGTTTGGCCTTGAATAATCGATATCGTTACTACCATAATTTTCAAAGAAGGATCAACAAGGATAAAAACGTATCGGGTAACTCTGGCAATTATATTGCTGCGGCCCAGGCCATTTTCTTTTCGCAAGCTAGATTAACGACCAATATCATTGGGCCTGATGATTTTAATGTAGGGTTTTACGGCATGGTATACGGTATTCAACGAACATATCCCAAAGGATTTAATTTTAATGCAGAATTGGGCGCAGGATATTATCGAGGCGATGGTGTCGAAAGTGGTTATGGTCCATTAATTGGGTTTACATTTGGTTGGGTGGCTACCAAACGGAAATCAAGAAAACCTGTATTTAATTAAAATGTTATTTTTTTGATAACATTCAAATACCCTCTGCTCACGCGAACTATCTCACGATTTTCCATGGTTATATCGTAGGATTTGCCGTATTTATGAAGTTCCTTTACCTTGTTTAAATTGATTATGGACGAACGGTGGATGCGTAAGAAAGATTTTGGATTTAGTTTATCTTCGAGGGCAGATATGCCATAATTGCTTACCAAAATAGCATTCGCAATATGCAGTTTTGAATAATCTCCATAGGCTTCTATCCAAATAATATCCGCAACTGCAACGGTAATCCACTTATTCTTTTTTTCTACCAGCACCCTTTCTGGATAATCGGTCCTATCCATAATAAGGGATTGTGCCAAAGAACCCACCCTTTCAGTGGTTTGGTTCAATTTTTCTATGGATTTCTTGAATCGATCCTTGGTATAAGGCTTAAGTAGGTAATCTATAGCGTGTACCTCAAAGGCTTGTAGTGCATATTTATCGTATGCAGTTGAGAAGATGATATTTGGAATTTCTTCTAATCGGGTCAATACTTCAAAACCAGTGAATCCAGGCATTTGAATATCCAAAAAAACCAGATCTGGCTTAAACTTATTTATTTCTTTTACGGCATCTACACCATTATTGGCCTCCCCAATGACGATCAGTTCCGGGAAATCTCCTAAATACTCTTTTATAAGCTGGCGACCGGCCTTTTCATCATCCGCAATCAGTACTTTTTTCATCTGCGTATTTGTATTAGTTTTTAAATTATCAGATGTATTTCGTTATTACATGTTCTCAAACTATTTAACTATTTAAATTTCTTGTTTCATAAGCTAAACCTGATTTTTAGACCTCGAGGTTCATTATCCAATAATTCTAAACGTGAATTGTACATTTTTTGCAAACGTAAACGGGTGTTCGTCAAACCTATTCCTTTATCAAAGACGCTAGCTTTTTCTTTGATTCCAATTCCGGTATCAGAAATTTCAAACTTTAGTTTCTCATCGGCTTTTTTAATTTTTATCGTAATCGAGCCACCATCGATTAAACTGGAAAGGCCATGTTTTACAGAATTTTCAACTAAGGGTTGCAATAGCATAGGGGGAATCTTCTCGTCCAATAAATTCTCGGGCACATCAATGTCAATCTGCAGTCTTTCATCAAATCGAGCTTTTTCCAAATCCAGATATTTTTTCACGAATTCTAATTCCTCTCTTAGAGGAACAAGTTCCGATTGTGAGGCCTGTAATTGGTAGCGAAATAGATCGCTTAACTGGGCAATCATATTTCTTGTTTTTTCGTTTTCGGGTGGTAGGGAAGCGTTGATGGTATTAAATACATTATATAGAAAATGTGGATTAAGCTGTGCCTTTATAGCAGAAAGCTCGCTTTTAAGTGCTGCCTGCCTTAATTCGCCTTCTATTTTAAGTTTACGTTGGTTATCAATGAAATAACGATAGGCAAAAAAACATCCAAACTGCACGAATAGGAAGAGTAACGGAATGTACCAATCCCAAATTTCTCCAGACCCTGTCAATCTTCTTTCTCCTAATGTGTCAATAATTGCATACCTCATTTCCCGAACCACATAGGTAACCACCGGAAGAAGAAATAGTACAGCGGAAATTTGCCATACTCTTGATATTTTACGTAATACATAATACCCAAAAAACCATATGACAAAAGAACCTAAAAGTAAAAAGGAATATTGTCTTCCAGAGGCCAACCAGAATCCACGAAGATTTAACCAGCCCCAAAACCCCTCATCTATATAACGCATCCCATTGTACCAGAGGACAACTCGATATAACCATGCAAAAACAAAGTAGAAAAGTAAAACTGCTAGGACTTCCTTCGTTTTGGTATTATTGAATGTAGTAGTCGTTTTCCTGTCCATTATTTGGTTATCTGGTTCATTAAATTTCAAAAACATACCAAAATTCACCTCCCTTTGGGTCAAAACTTGCTTTTAATAAACCTTCTGGTGTCTTTACAAGATAGTGATTTGTGACTTCAACTTCTTCGTTATCCAGCCAGGCCCTAACATCGCCATCTTCATATTTAAAAACCAAACCGTTGTTGAACACTGCCAGTAAGTTATAGTGGTTAGGATTTTTGTCTGAAACCAGTATTTCTTTAAGTTCAAGGGAAGGTTTATTTGGATTCGTATCGTAACGGGTTGTTACCGTTCGATTATCTACCTCTGGTGTCCAGTTTTTTCTTTCGGCGGGCAGTATGAAAATTTCTAGAACACCTCCGTCGCTTTTTAGAATCTCTGGTTCCTTTTTCCATGGAGTTGCAATAGATAAGGTATAATTACCTTTGAGGGTGATTCCTTCCTTTTTCCCAATATTCGTTTTATTTCCCATACTATCAATTACAGTAATTATGACGTTCTCGGGATAGTTATAAGTAGTGTTGTCATTTTTTACTACCAGGGCAAAATAGTCTTGTGCCGAAACTAAGTAGTTGAAAAGCAGGGCCAAGAGTAAAAGTAAAAATCTCATAATATGTTTTTTAAATATAAGCTTAAATCTAAGGCGCAAATCCAATTTCTAAAAGGACTTTCTGATGAGTGGTCCTATAACCGGATAAATCGCCTTCAGACAATTCGTAACCACTAACGCACCGTTGGGCTGATTCTAGTTTATAGTAATAGCCTAAGATTACACCTTTGCATTGAACTGTAAAAATCAGAAAAATGAAACGATATGTTATTGTTATCATAGGTCTTTGGGGATTTTTACTTAATGGACAGAATATATCTGGTAAACTTGTTTCCGATACGGGAGAAAGCCTTCCTTTTGCTGCAGTTGTCCTTTATGCCCCGTCTGACTCAAGTTTGGTGAAGGCGACGATAAGTATGGAAGACGGTAGCTTTGAACTTAAAGGAATAGTGCAGGGCGCCTATTTTTTGAAAATCACCAGTTTAGGTTTTAAGGATTTTCAAAAAGAACTTCTGGTGCTTCAAAGTCCTTTGGTTCTAGGTGAAATCAGTATGGAAAGCAGCATCGAACAACTGAATGAAGTGGAAGTGATTTCAGAAAAACCATTGGTACAGGTTCTGGCGGATAAAACGGTATTTAATGTAAAAAATACCATAAATGCGACCGGAACAAGTGCTTTTGAACTTTTGCGAAAAGCTCCCGGGGTGGTTATTGACAATAACGGCGGTATCATTGTGGAAGGCAAGGCTGGAGTGCAAATTTTTATAAATGGTCGCTTATCCGTTATACAAGGGGAGGACCTGATGAATTATTTAGAAAGCCTTCAAGCTACGGATATCGAAGCCATAGAAATCATAACCCAACCATCCTCAAAATATGATGCAGCTGGCAGTGCAGGGATTATCAACATAAAATTGAAAAAAGATAAAAGCTTGGGTACAAACGGCACCGTAACTGCAGGATTGACCGTGGGAGATTTTGGCCGAACCAATACCAGCATTAATTTTAATAACCGTTCCAGAAAAGGAAATTTATTCGGTACCTATAGCAATCGTTTTGGTAAAAGTACGGGATACTTGAATCTACTAAGAACACAGGGTGATGTTCAATTATTGGCCCGCACAAATAGCCTGTATGATAGGAACAGCAATAATATAAAATTGGGTTACGATTTCTACGCATCAGCAAAAAGTACACTCGGAGTGATTTTAGATGGAAATTTCAACAACAGCTTCAATAATAATAATTCCCGCACCCCTATTCGCCTAGTTGGTGCGATGGTTAATGACAGCGTGCTGGTTTCCGATAACAGAAGTTCAAGCACTACCTATAACCTGAATGGAAACCTCAATTATAAATATGCCGATACTTTAGGGTATACATTGAACATTGATTTAGATTTTGGAAAGTATGATAGTGATCGGGAGTCTTTTCAACCAAATATCTACTTTAACAACGATGAAACCGAAATCCTTAGAGAAAATGCTACCAGACAGATAACTCCTACGGATATTACCATCGTCACCTTTAAAACGGACTATGAACAAGACCTGTTGAAAGGAAAATTAGGACTTGGCTTTAAGCTTTCCGACATACACACGAATAACGTCTTTGACTTTTTCAATGGAGTCAATGGCATTTTTGTACTGGACAACACAAGAAGCAACACGTTTGAATATACAGAAAAGATAAACGCCGCTTATATCAACTATAATTACAAGTGGGAAAAATGGAACCTACAGGCAGGGCTTCGTATGGAAAACACAATTTCTGAAGGTAATTTGTTGAGTACGCAAGAAAATGAACAGAATCAGGTGAACAGAAATTATACAAATTGGTTTCCATCGGGTGGACTAACGTACCAATTAAATCGGAAAAATCAGTTTGCCTTGACCTATAGTAAACGGATACAAAGACCAAACTATGAATCTTTGAATCCGTTTGAATATGTAATAGACGAATTGTACTCGAGCGTAGGAAATCCCTTTTTACAACCACAGTACACGGATAATGTAAAGTTCTCCCACACCTTCAATTATAGGTTAACGACGTCTTTGAGTTATAGTTATGTATCGGATTACTTTGCCCGGGTTACGGTGGCGGAGTCGCGGAACAGGAGTTTTATCACCACGCGTAACGTAGCCGATCAGGAAATCATTAATTTGGGTATTTCGTACCCCAGAAAAATCAATAATTGGTGGAATATCTATATAAGCCTTAACGCCTACACGAGTTCCTATACCGCCAATAGTACGGAATTCATATCCCTGAAGCAGGAAACACTATCCCTTTATGCCCAGAACACATTTACGTTGCCAAAAGATATAACAATGGAAGTATCGGGCTGGTACAGTTCACCTAGCGTTTGGGGCGGAACCTACACTATAAAAGCTTTGGGCTCTTTAAACTTGGCTTTTCAAAAGAAATTTTTGAAGGGTAAATTTACAACACGATTATCCTTCAATGACATCCTATACACGATACCCTGGCAGGGAACCAACCAATTTGGCAATTTGTTTATAGATGGTAGTGGTGGGAGCGATAGTAGACAAGTTGCCTTTAGTTTAAGCTATGATTTTGGAAGGGACGAAATTAAAAAAGCACGAAGTAGGAAAACGGGACTGGAAGAGGAAAAAAATAGAATTGAATAGTACTAAGTGGCATAGGAATTGATTCATAGTGTTGAATCAATTTTAACCGATCACAATTATGAAAAAATTTGTTTTACTTCTCTTATTTACCTCTTTTATTGGAGCACATGCACAATCCGGCAAAAATGTTGAGGACAATCAGTTTAAAATTAATTTCATAAACCCAGGTCTGGAGTATGAAGTGGGTTTAGGTAAAAATCAAACACTGAATGCTAATGTGGGTTTACAATTTGGGGCAAATACCGAGGGATATGCGTTCTTTCCTGCCTTAAACGGACAATACAGATATTATTATAATATGGAACGCAGACTACGAAAGGACAAGAGAATTATGGGAAATTCAGGTAATTACATCTCTGCATCCGGTACACTTTTCATTCAAGAGGTTGTAATCGGTAATTTGGAATCTGGCGATGGGTATTCCGGTTTTGTAGGTCCAGTTTATGGGATACAACGTACCTACCCTAGGGGATTCAATTATAGCATGGAGTTTGGCCTAGGCTATTATTTTGACAACTTTTTTGACGATGACTTATTTGGTCCAACTATCAGTGTAAGCTTAGGGTGGGTATTGGGAAAAGGAAAAAACAAATAAAACTTCGAAACCCCCTCAAAATCAGTAAGATAAAAATAACAAAAGATTAAGTGTGCGTATAAGAAAATCAAGTATCTTTGCACGCTTAAAATAGACCCTAATGTCCAATACAAAAAATATCGCAATTATTGCGCACGTTGACCACGGCAAAACGACCTTGGTTGATAAAATTATGTATCACTGCAGCCTTTTTCGTGAGAACGAAAACACGGGCGACCTTATCTTGGATAACAACGATTTGGAGCGTGAGCGTGGTATTACCATTACCTCCAAGAACGTTTCTGTAGTATATAAGGATACGAAGATCAATATCATAGATACTCCGGGTCACGCCGATTTTGGTGGTGAAGTGGAGCGTGTTTTGAATATGGCCGATGGGGTACTGTTGTTGGTAGATGCCTTTGAGGGGCCAATGCCACAAACACGTTTTGTATTGCAAAAGGCGATAGATTTGGGTTTAAAGCCATGTGTTGTTATCAACAAGGTGGATAAGGAAAACTGTACTCCGGACGAAGTACATGAAAAGGTATTTGACTTAATGTTCGAATTGGGAGCCGAAGAATGGCAGTTGGATTTCCCTACCGTATACGGTTCTGCCAAGAACAATTGGATGAGTGAGGATTGGAAGGACGAAACCGATAACATTGAGCCACTTTTGGACATGGTTATCGAACACATACCAACCTTTGAGCCCAAAGAGGGAAATACACAAATGTTAATTACGTCGCTGGATTTCTCCTCGTTTACGGGAAGAATCGCTATTGGGCGTTTAACAAGAGGTACGCTAAAAGAAGGTCAGCAAATTTCGTTGGTAAAACGGAACGGGAACATCGTAAAATCTAAAATAAAAGAGCTTTTTGTCTTTGAAGGTTTGGGACGTAAAAAGGTAACCGAAGTAGAAACAGGAGATATATGTGCGCTTGTAGGTGTAGAAGGTTTTGAGATTGGCGATACGGTTGCTGATCTTGAAAACCCGGAAGGCTTAAAAACGATTGCAATCGACGAGCCTACGATGAGTATGTTGTTTACGATAAATGATAGTCCATTTTTTGGTCAGGATGGTAAATTTGTGACCTCGAGACATATCAAGGAACGTTTAGAGCGTGAGCTGGAGAAAAACCTGGCCTTGCGTGTAAACGAAACCGATAGTGCAGACAAGTTTTTGGTCTTTGGCCGCGGTGTGTTGCACCTTTCTGTATTGATAGAGACGATGAAACGAGAAGGTTACGAACTACAAATTGGTCAGCCACAGGTTATTATCAAGGAAATTGATGGTGTAAAGTGTGAGCCTATAGAGCATTTAACTATTGACCTTCCGGAGGAAGTATCCGGTAAGGCAGTGGAGATGGTTTCTATACGTAAAGGAGAAATGACCAGTATGGAGGCAAAGGGAGATCGTATGTTGTGCGAATTCCAAATTCCGTCTAGGGGAATTATTGGTCTTAGAAATCAATTATTGACCGCTACGGCAGGTGAGGCCATTATGGCACATCGCTTTTTGGAATACCAGCCTATGAAAGGGGATATTCCACAACGCCAGAACGGTTCTTTGGTGTCTATGGAAAAAGGAAAAGCCATTCCTTATTCTATAGATAAGCTACAGGACAGAGGTAAGTTTTTTGTAGATCCGGGTGAGGATATTTATGAGGGGCAGGTTATTGGCGAGAACTCTCGCGGAGATGATATGACCATTAATATAACAAAAACAAAAAAATTGTCCAACGTTCGTTCTTCTGGAGCAGACGATAAAGCCAAAATTGTGCCGGCCATTAAGTTTTCTTTAGAGGAAGCATTAGAATATATTCAGAAAGATGAATATGTTGAGGTGACGCCAAAGCACTTAAGGTTGCGTAAAATTCACTTAACGGAAGTAGACCGTAAGCGTTATAAAATAGCATAATCTTAGTTGATTGTTATATAGATAAAAACCCTGACCTGTTCAGGGTTTTTTTATGCCTTTATTATTTTAAAATATTCAAAGTCCGGAGAATAAGGAAAGAAAATAGCGTTCCTTTTTAATGATTCCATAAGGACGCACATCAAAAATTAGCGCTTCCGTAATTCTACTTAAACATGCTAGTTTTTTATAGTATTCCTGCTACATTTTTCATAATTTAAATTGATAGTCACAACGTAATCCAAAATAACAAAGCACATGGAATTTGAAGGTAAAAAGGTTTTGATAACCGGTGGTACCCGTGGTATAGGCAGATGTATGGTTGATGAATTAGTACGGAACGGGGTTAAGCATATTGCCATTATTGCCCGAGATCAAAAAAGTTTAAAGGCACTATCCAAGCATTATGAAGAGGTGAAATTCATCCGTATTTCTGGAGATGTTGCCGATATAGATGTTTTGCGGGAGGCCGCTGCGAGAATAGAGGATAAATGGGGTTCTTTGGATATTTTAATAAACAATGCCGGAATTGTTTCCGCAGGACCACTTGAGGACCTTTCGGACGAAGATCTTTACGATCAGGTGGCCGTGAACTTTACGGCAATACTTTTATTGACCAAATATTGTATTCCACTCTTGAAGAACTCTAAGGAAGCGTCAATTCTAAATGTTTCTTCCGGACTTGGATTGTTGGGAATGCCTTTTTACGCAGTGTACGGAAGTACTAAAGCCGCCGTACGTCAATTTTCTGATTCAATTCGTAGAGAATTGGCTCCGGAAAATATTACCGTCACCTGTGTTTATCCCACGGCAACGGATACCGATATGATGCAGAAATTTAAAGACCGCGAAATGGATTCTCCAGAAATGGTCGCTAAAAGATCTTTGGAAGGATTAAAAAACAAAGAATTACATGTAATTTTTGGAGGTGAGGAACGACTCAAAGAAAATGTTTTGAATTTTGAAGATCCTTCAAAGTTTGATGAACAGATTGCTGAGCATTATGAGCATAGAAAAGAAGCCAGTATGGGTCATAAGGCTATTTAATCTAAAACGTAATATCAAAAAACGAACCTAGCTATGAAATTTTATTCAATTGTCTTTATTACGCTGTTTTTACTATTGACTGCTTCCTGTAAAGAGAAACAAACATCCCTAGAAAAACCGACAATAGCTGCCATGGAAAATGACGCGGTCCAATACACTCCTACCTCTTGGGTAACAAAACGTGTAGAAAAAGCAAAAATCGAATTAAATAATACCGATGCCGGGAAAATAGTTTGGAAAGCGATGGAAGCTCATGGTGGTTTGGAAACATGGTATGGTAACGGACCATTATCGTTCAGGTTTAACTATCGACCCTTAGACGGCAAAACTCCACGAGATAGTTATCAGACCATAGATACTTGGAGTAATAGGGCAAGGCATACCAGTGCAACCGATAGTACCGCTCACTTTGGGTGGACGGGAAAAACAGCATGGGTACAGGCTGCCGATAGTACGGCATTTGCATATGACACCAAGTTTTGGGCCTTAACGCCAATTTATTTTTTAGGCCAGCCCTTTATTCTAGATGGCGCTGGGGTGAACTTGGAGCTCTTGCCTAAGACGGTCTATAAAGAGGTATCTCAAGATGTAGTTAAAGTCACCTTTGATGCGGGTACGGGAGATGCACCGGATGATTATTATATACTTTATTTTCAAGAGGACACGCATTTGTTGAGTGCCATTCGTTACATTGTGTCTTACCCGGCATATTTTAAGGATGGTGGTCATTTGCCAGAAAAGTTTATGGAGGTCATAGGCGAAGAAACCGTTGACGGGATTCGTTTCCCTAGCGGTTATAAAACCCATTGGCTAACGGAGGATGCAAAACCAGGTGCGTATATTACCAAGATAGAAGTTTCGGATATTCATTTTGAACAGCAGCTGAACAAAGATTTCTTTACTGTTCCAAAAGGTGCTAAAGTATTAGAGTAACTAGTTCCCAAATAAAAAACCCCAAGCGAACACTTGGGGATTTTTTATCGTTTCTTGCCCTGCGCTAGTCCACAGGTGCTTGGTGTAGTGCCGCCGCTGCTGCACCAACAATCCCTGCAGAGTTTCGTAATTCTGCCGGAACAACAGGGGTTTCTATAGTAATGCGGTGTTTGAATTGGGAAAAATCTTTTGAAGCACCACCGCCCAGGATAATCAATTCAGGGGCAATGATCAACTCCACATATTTAAGGAATTTATTAAAGCGTTTTCCCCATTTGTCATAACTAAGATTATCGCGTTCCTTGGCAGAATCTGCGGCCCACAATTCAATTTTCTTATACTTTTTATAAGGGATTTGGCCCAATTCAAAATTCGGAATCAATTCTCCATCCCAAAACGCACCACTTCCCAGACCCGTACCAATGGTGATCATAACTACCAAGCCCTTTTTGTTCTTGCCAATACCGTAGTTCATTGTTGCATATCCAGCGGCATCTGCATCGTTGATGACGGTAACCGGTAAACCGGTGGCATTACTGAAAAGCGCTTTTACATCCATACCCAACCACTTTTTATGCAGGTTGCCCGGAGATTTACAGATACCGTGTTTGATAATCGTAGGAAAGCCGATACCAACGGGTCCTTTGTAATCAAAATGTTTCACTAGCTCGGCCACCACCTCTGCCATATCCTTTGGCTTTCTGCCTTTTGGAGTAGGAATACGATGCCTTTTGGTCAACATCTCTCCGGTTACGGAGTCTACCAAGGCTCCTTTAATACCAGAACCGCCTATATCAATACCAAGAACTACCATGTTGTTTTTTTATGTTAGGAGAGCCGCAAAGTAACAAAAAAGAATCGGCTATGAAAACTTGTCTACCATAAGGATAGGACTATATTTTAAACAACTAAAAAGGGCCTTAACGGCCCTAATAGAATGATGGTGTACAGGCGGAACTATTCCATTAACTTTAAAGCAACGATCGTATTGATGGTGATTTCTTCGTCTGAATCATCGATTTCGCTTTCGCTGGTGTAAGTAATTTGAAAGGTACTACCCACAAATTTATCTGAAGAAAGGTCGTACATCTTCTTGGCTGCATTGGAAAGTTGACCAAACTCGTTGGAATAGCCATCGCTATCGGTAAAATAATAGGTGCCCTCTTCGTAACCGTCAAAAGTAGCGGTCATTGTTTCGGTCTCTTGTGGTAGTGTACTGGAAAGCGAGGTGACCACAAGCAGCAAAGAAATAAATAGTGTTTTCATTTGATTGTTTTTTTAAGGTTTATCTATTTTTTTGAATGGATTCCTGCCAGGAATATAGCTTGGAATTTTCGCAGCAAATGAAGGAAATAATCACATGCAGATATCTTTTTTTATGATTTATTTATGACACTTTTATTGGACTCTAAATTGCTGAATTACAGAAAGCTAAGTTTCATTTTTTTGGGTTAATAATTTCGTTGTTAAAACGTTTGTAATTCAAAATAGATACTACCTTTGGGCCCTAATTAAAACTGGTTCTAATCCGATAAGTAATGAAATTAAAGTGTGGTGTAGTTGTATGGGTATTGTTTTTGGGGACCATGGTTTCTTTTGGACAGAAAGAAGTTCCGAACACAAAAATTACAAATCAAATCAACACATTTAAAGACGACATTCGAGGTCCGTACAGAGACATACGTTGGTTTTGTACAGATGGTAGTGTACGTGCCCCAAAAGATCCATGCCCAGATAATATAGGGCCAGGCGTACAGCATGCAAGGTATAAGGAGGCGGTAGAAACGCTTGGAAAAGAGCATCATATTTATTTAGGGCAGATTTTGTCCTATACCACCAAAGAAGAATTTTGGGATGGGACTAAAAACCAGTCGCGGCTTAAACAATATCAATTGGATAAATATTTGCGCACCATAGACAACGGTTGGGTAAACCAAAAAGGCCAGTTTTATAGGGGTGCAGTGCAAGTAGAGGATGAAGAGGCTTGGGGTATCGATTTTTATACCTGGTTATTGGCCAAGGATGATGTCTTGGAACAAAGCTATTTTTTGGTACGGCAATCCTTGAGGGATGTTCCGCATAGTGGAGATGATAACGTTTCTCAATTAATGCGAAGTCAATCTAAGGTGATTTCCGATTTATATCTTCCGTTCATGGATTTGCGTGTGAAGATTCACAGTTTACCGGAAAAGACGGATATCCAAAAGGTTGTCGATTTTAAACAAAAGCACAGTGCCAAGTTAACTCCTGATTTGGACAAACAATTGGACGCATTGGTAAAGACTATGAATCGTTTTTTTGCTCCGGTAAACCCCATAAGCATGGTTGAAAAGGCCAAGCTTTTGCAAGGAACTGTTTTAGGTGATAAGATTGCAGGGTATGCCAACGGTATATCAGAAGTAACACCCGTAAATAATATGGTATCTCAAACAGCACAATTATTGCTGGATATTAGAGAAGGTATTTTAGAAGAGAAACGCCCTATGGCGCGCTTGCAATTGTTGGATGTAAGCTTAAAATTAGAGGAGATTTTGTTTGTGAGCAGCCAAAAATGGGAACCAAGTACGGTAGGCGAACAACTCGAAAAAATTTGTACCCTGGGAACGGCCGCGGCTGGCGCAGGGTATATAGAACTCTGGGAATGGAACCAGATTGTTAGTGTGCTTAGTCAGTTTGAAATGGAGGAATTATCCTTAGCGGAGCTTACTACTATGTTAGAAACAGCACGAGGAACGGTAGAATGGAGTGCCGCTATGGTGAAAGCGAATTATCAAGATATCGTGGATATTTATACCGGATTTGAACCTAAGGCTTATGGTTTTATAGATGACCGTATTAGAGGCTCTATTGCGCTACATTTAGGGAAAAGTGTAGGGGAATTGGGCGATTTTATTGCAAAAGAATCCTCGTTGACCAACAAAGTGATGGACATCCCCAACCAAAGTACCTTCCGTGGTCTTAACCCCGGATATGCGTTTGGAGAATTGGTGGTCATCGGGGGTTCGTCCGAAGATATTGAAGTCGCATCGGACAAAATCTATATTTTTCAACGTTCACCATCCGACTTAAAACCTGTTGCCGGAATTGCCACGGTGGCAGAGGGGAATATGGTTTCCCATGTACAATTGCTAGCCCGTAATTTGGGGATACCCAATGCCGCCCTATCGGATCAAAACTTACAAAGCCTGAAGAAGTATGATGGCCAACGGGTGTTCTATGCGGTTTCCAATAAAGGGAATGTCATCCTAAAACCAGAAGCGGAGATGACACTGCAGGAACGGGAACTGTTTGTTAAAAAAGAACGCAATTCGGATAAGATAGAAGTGCCCATCGAAAAAATACGGTTAGACAATACCAGTGTTTTAAATATGCGAGACGTAGATGCAAGCGATTCTGGGGAATTATGCGGCCCCAAAGCAGCGAATTTGGGACAGCTTAAACAACTATTTCCAGAGCAGGTGGTAGAAGGACTGGTAATTCCTTTTGGGATTTTTAGGGACCATATGAACCAACCGATGCCGGACCAAGGGAAATCGTATTGGGACTATTTGAACGATATGTTCGCCGAAGCCGAAAAGATGCGAACCGCTGGTGTTTCGGAACCAGAGGTAGAAAACTACCAGTTGCGTCAATTGGAAACCCTACGGGAAGCCATTAAAAAGATGCCCTTGAAAAGCGATTTTTTGACAGAAATAGGGGAGAAGTTCACCTCTATCTTAGGTAAGCCATTGGGAGAAATTCCGGTATTCTTGCGCAGTGATACCAACATGGAAGATTTAAAGGATTTTACCGGTGCGGGTCTCAACCTTACGTTGTTCAATGTATTGGATAAGGATAGGATTCTTAATGGTGTTAAGGAGGTTTGGGCATCACCATACACGGAACGTAGTTTTAAATGGCGTCAGAAGTATCTGCTTAACCCAGAGAACGTATTCCCCTCTATATTGGTCATCCCAAGTGTAGCTGTGGACTATTCCGGTGTATTGATAACGAAGGGCATCAACTCCGGGAACGAGGAAGATCTTACGGTTGCTTTTAGCCGTGGTGCCGGTGGTGCCGTAGATGGACAATCCGCAGAAACCTATACTATTTATAACAAAGGTGGGGCACGCTTGTTGGCACCCGCCAGAGACCCCTACTTTAATAGTTTGCCAGCTACCGGAGGTACGGGTAAACAATCGGCTTCTTTTGAACAATCGATCTTGAAGACCAGGAATATTGATGCCATACGGACCTTGGCGAATACCATTCGTAAAACCTTGCCAAACGCCACAAATTCGGATTACGATGGTGCCTACGATGTAGAACTCGGTTTTCAAAATGATAAATTATGGTTGTTTCAGATACGACCCTTCGTAGAAAATAAAAAGGCGGTAAGCTCTAGTTATTTGGAGTCCATTACCCCTACAATAGATGCCAATAAATCAATTTTACTATCTAAAAAATTATAATGAAAAAAATCACAGGTTTACTATTGGTTCTTATCCTAGGGTCTGCGTTTACAACCTATACCTATTATCCCATCGATGGCTATGAGCGTACGGGCATTAAACGTCTAAAGCGCTTAGAGCTTATTAAAAAAGGGGAAATCAAGGATGCCGCTACCCTGCCTGCGGGCGCCATGAAATCTTGGAGCGCTATTAAATTGAACCTCTTGGACAGAAAGGCCGATAGTGCTATGGCCTTAATGACGGTAGATGCCGATTTTCAAAAGGAAATAAGCACCCTATTTCGGGGCTTGGACAAAAGTTACTCCTTAACGGTGCTGGATATGTCCGACCCAAACAACATTCGCTATGCGGAACGTAACGAGACCGCAGGGTATCAACCAGGCAGCGTAGGGAAGCTGGCCGTGCTGCATGGCTTGTTCGTGCAGTTGGCAAAGCTATATCCAGACTCTTGGGAAAGCCGGGTCGCTTTGTTGAAAAACAAATCGGTAAAGGCAGGGCCTTGGGGCTTAACGGACGAGCACACCATTCCTATTTATAATGTAGAAAAGAATACCCTGGTTAAACGGCAAGTAATAGCCAGTGATGTATTTTCCTTGTACGAATGGGCGGATCACATGCTTTCTGTAAGCAATAACGGCGCCGCAAGTATCGTATGGAGAGAAGTCTTGTTAATGGCTGCGTTTGGAGCGGAATACCCCGATTTAAGCCAGGAACAGGCCGATACCTATTTTAAGGATACCCCAAGAAAGGAAATCACCGATCTAGGCAATGATGTCGTGAACCTGCCGCTACGCGATTTGGGTATCGCTGAAGACGAATGGCGTTTAGGTCGCTTTTTCACCAGAGGGGCAAATGCGTTCGTAGGGGAAAAGGGGGGTAGCATAGGCTCCCCACAAGGCATGATGAAATTTTTAATACAACTGGAACAAGGGAAGGTAGTAGATGAACAGTCTAGCCTAGAAATGAAACGATTAATGTATATGACAGATCGCAGAATACGCTATGCACAAGCTCCGGCCTTAAAGGAAGCAGCGGTCTATTTTAAATCCGGGTCTTTATATAAATGCGATAGAAGCCAAGGAGAGGCCTGCGGTAAATATATGGGCAACGTTACTAATTTTATGAACTCCGTTGCTATTGTAGAACACCCGGATAACTGCAACTATATAGTGGTGTTAATGACCAATGTACTCCGTAAAAACTCGGCTAGCGACCACATGTATTTGGCAGGGAACATTGATAAGATTATAAGGAAGAAATAGTGTTGATGCACGCGCTAGTTTTAAGGGCCCTACTTTGATCAGTAGGGCCCTTTTTTATCAGATGATAAACGTTTGTTTTCGATTGTAAACGGATACTATACGACTATGATTAATGAACATGGGGGTTGAAACGATTTTCACTACATTGCACTTATAAAAGAGATATAGATCATATGATCTATACCCGATTGTTAGGCAACATTAAACAAAGATGATGGATAAATTAATATTTTCAGTTGTTATGCTTTTCCAGGTAAACAACAACCAAGTATTTAGCACTGCAACGGGCTTTTTTTATCAATATCAAAACAGGATATATTTAATTACCAATAGGCATGTTGTTGATTATTCATTGAATAATCTAAACTCAAAATTGGTAATTAAACTTCATACGGATGAAAACGATTTAAAAAAATTCAAAACCGTTGAAATACCACTCCGTGATAAAGATGAACTAAAATGGTATGGCTATTCTGAACCTGAAGTTGATGTTGTTGCAATACCAATTGATAAAGCTTTAATTGAAGATTGCATTATTGCTAGTTTTTCAGCTTCGGACTTTCCACCTCAAGAAATATTTTTAGAAGTAGGTTCAGATTTAGTGGTTTTAGGTTACCCAAGAGGATTTACTGACAATATAAATCTTACACCAATTGCAAAAACCTGCATAATCTCTACACCACTTCAGACTCCTTTCGAAGGAAAACCATATTTCTTAATGGATGGAAATCTTATGCCGGGAATGAGCGGTGCTCCAGTTATTGTAAAACCTTCATCTAGTTACGGAATTAAAGGAGGAATTACTTTTTCCCAAGAACCTCGGACTTTCTTTTTAGGAATTCATAGTGCTTCAATATCAAAAAAGGTTGGGGAGGAGGACGAGCCAATATATAAACTAGAGAATGGAGAAATAAAAATAGATGGATTTAAAAAAGTTCCTGTAAATGAAAAACTTGGACTTCAAACATGTTGGTATAACGGAGTTATCGAAAATCTTGTAAAAAGTATCGAACAGAAATAACGTTGCCTAACAACACCTATAATTAATTGCTGTCGGATTTTACCTTCGGAAAATCCACGCATATTTAGTATGTTTATTTCACGGGCGGAAATCCTTCGGATTTCACACCGCAACTAATCATAGCCTAATCGTTGTCATTAATTACTCAAAAAATTAATTCGTTCAAAAACTTATTTAATTCTTAATTATGGATGCAAACAATAACATTAAATCCGTTGAAGTTTTTTCAGGCACACTATGGGAAGCCGGAATGATTAAAAGTCTTTTGGAAGACGAACAAATTGAATCATACGTAAAAGATCAAATTATGGCGGGTCTAAATACATTTTCTTCATTACCTGGTGGCTCTATTCAAGTAAAAGTTATGGTTTCAAATAATGATCTTGATAAATCTTTAAAAGTTATTAAGGAATATAAAAAAATTTAGAGAAATTAGAATAATTCAATCTCTTAGTAGCTTGTTAAAACGCTGCATTATTGAAGGACTTATTTTAGACGATTGCATTTCCGAGATGGACTTCACTCGAACGGAATAAATGTAAAACGTAAGGGAACGTTCTTACTCAAATGTATCCTAATTAATGACAACAAAACCTATACTTAACGCGGACTTTAAGGCTAAATCAAAAGGTCTGTGTATATTTATTAAACCGTTAAATCTTATGGATTTAGCTTTAGACCAGAATTATTAAATCAAAACAATAAGCTTTAGCTTCGTGCATAGACGGAAACTCAACGTTTCCTTTCCCCCGCAATGCGCCTAGCTCAGAGGTTGGCAAACATGTAAAAATACCTTGTGAAGAGAAGAAAAACGATTGCCATAATACTTATGACTATTGGACTTGCTTTGAGCGTTGTCTTTATAATGAAGATTGACTTTCCTAAAGGTTTCGAGGCATATTTTAAAAGAGAATATTATAACCAATTTGGTCCATTAGCATTAACTGTTGAATTAGTAATTGCCGGTTATTACCTGTTGATCGCAGACAAAAAGACAAATTTCGCTTTAGCTCTTTTTGGTTTTACTGCTTTGTTAGATCCTCTCTTTAATCAGATTGGCCTTTTCGAAAGTATAGTACCTCTATATGGAACTATTGTTCTTTCTATTTGTGCTCTGTTTTGCCTGTGGCTCGCATTTTCAAATAGATATAATTTAAAACGTATATCGTTTTTAGTAGCTTTAGTTAGTTTTATTCTTGGTTGCTTTGTGGAGTTATTCTTCAATTACCTCTAATAAAAACATTTGCCAATAAAGGAGTGTATAATTAATTGCTTTGGTCATTGCTCATTTGGAAAATTCCGAAGGAATTTTCTCGTGTTCGTTTTTGTTTACTAAATCTGTTTGTGAAACACGCAATGAAATCATACATAAAAACCTTAGCTTAATGCAGCAAAAGCATTCATCGCAAAGGTTCTTAATTTCACATCTTCACTGTGCAAGTAGTTTTCTACAATAGGAAGGTACTTTACCTCTTTCTGTTGCTGTATCAAGAACAATACGGCCAATTTCACCTTAAGATCGTTTTCCTGTAGCAGCAATTGAAAGCACTCTATTTCGGAAGGTACCTTATGCTTTATTTTTTGAAGTTCCGCCTCCGAGGAGATATCCAATGCAGAATCTTCAATTATGGGAAGTAGTTTACGTTTTAAGTCGCCCGTTAACAGGTTATCCAAAAATTCTATGGCATTGGTCTGTGCTTCCAATTTTCCGCTTAGGAGTCCTTCGTAGGCGATATCCATATCCTTTTGTTGGTACCGTAGGCCTAAAAGTTTGAAAATCCGCTCTAAGCCTGCATCCAAACGGCGCTCCAGTAATTCCAGCAAGCTAGTACGCGCGTTACGTTCGGCATCACTGATTTCTTTTTTTGACTTTTTGCGATTACGATACGAAATAATAATTTGAGTATGCATGGCAGCCAAGGTCTGATGGTGTAATTTACACTCTTCATAAATACCGGAGACCACTTTAAAGCGGTCAAACTTGAGCTGCGGATGGGAACTCCGTATAACACTCAATGCACGAATGACCTCTAAACGAATGGTTACATCGGTATCCTTCAAAAGCGATAATAGATGCTTTACGGACACTTGTGAGTTGAACGATTGTATTGCCATTGGTATAAAACGGAGTACAGGTAAGGGGTGTTCTCTGTTCTGAATAACATCGCGTAGCGTAGGTATTACCTGTACTCCATAGTTGTGCAATGCAACAAGTGCCGTTTTTCGTTGTGCTTTTTTTGCTAAATAGGGAATAATGTGTTTTAAAAATGGTAGGTACGAGGTCTGTCCCATTGCACTTATCGCCGCAGAGGATAATACTTCGGTCTCACTTTGACTAAAGGTTGTGAGTACTGGATAAAAGTTGGATAAACCAGCTACTCCAATCGTATCCAACACTGCAATTACCTCAGTTTTCGGAGCTTCTTTTTTTTCTATACTGCTTATTTTCTCTGTAATTCTGGATTTAAGGGAATAGCTGTTTTGTAGCGCAGGATTTGCACGCGCCTCACGCGCCAAACAGTATAAGGCTGCATTCGCAATACGTGGTGTATCGTGCTTTAGATAATGGTCGTAAACGAAGGAAGTATCCTTGTCGGAAAAATGAAGTATATAAGCGAGTGTGGCCACAGTAAGAGCGGTATCATCAATCTGTAATAAGGCGCCCACATCTGCTGACATGGTTTGGCTATTTAAGAAATAAAGGTTCTGAATGGCGGCTGTTTTTACCTTTACAGAGGGGTGTTCCAATAAACCCTCAACATCTTCTTCAAAACGTTTGTCATTGATTTCCATTAATTTATCCAGCATAAAAAGGAGCTGTGCCTCTGTGCCGTTATGGAATACTTTTTTCATTCCATCGACCACTGAAATGGGCTTCTCCACTAGCTTCTTGTCAATGACCTTTTTATCGGTGAGTACCTCTAAATTAGTGCGAAAGGTTTTGTAATATTCTTTGCGTACCTTAAAGATGAAAAGTAGCCAAACCATTACGAGTACTAGAATTAAGATGCCGATGTAAAAGGAGGGAAGTTCCAATCCCCTAATTACAAAAATCAGCAAACATCCTGCAATTCCTGTGGCGATACTATCTACAACAACATCGATAAATGATTTTGTCTTGTTCTTTAGTTCAAAAGGTAAGGGTAAGGCCAGGAGTTCCGATGCGCTTTTATGCACGGACTGTTTTAAAATTCCGTCCATTGCTTTTATAACTACCACGGCAGAAAGTTCTGGTAGCAGTAGAAAAAAGATGCTGCCTCCAAATATTCCTATGGGAAGCAATAACAATGAAAAACCTACGCCCCATATACCTACGATACGGTGGGTAAAGAATAATTGCATCACCAAGGAAAGCAGGTTAAAGGTAGAAAACCAAAACGCAAAAAAAGCGGTAAGCTCATCAGCATCACTGAACGCTGCCGAGGCATAATCACTGAACAAATAATCCACTAGTTTGGCAACCAGAACACTAACGGCAACGATAGAAGCGATATAGGTAAGATGTTTGGATTTAAGTATAAGTTGAAATGGTCTCTCGCTATTGATTAGTGTACTTTCCCTCTTCGTTCCCTTGCCCGTTGTATTGGCTTTGGCCGCCCATATTTTTCTTAAAAGCGGAATGCAGAGCAACAACAAAAATGCAGCAACGAATACCAAATTCTCGTTCCCGATGAAGGGTGCAAGAATAGTAGTGAGGTAGCCGCCCACAATTCCTCCCAGGATAGCACCGGACCCTATAAAGCCAAATAATCGCTTGGCTTCCCTTACGTTATAAATTAAATTAGCAAGTACCCAAAACTGGGAGGCAGATAGTACAGCATAGATAGCCACCCAAGTATAAAAGAAGTAAAGCAAAAAAGTATTTACGATACCGGTGTTCAACAAGACGCCTAGAGCAACTAAAATAAGTATGGAACTTAGTAAAGAAGTTCTTATGATCTTATTTAGGGCATATTTAGATACAGCTTTAGAATAAAAGAGGGAACTTCCAATAGCTGTAATGGCCACCAACAAAAAGGCAAAAGGCAATTGTTCTACGCCAAGTTCCGAGAGAAATATTGCATTTACCGTAGGCTTTACGATCAATAGTACCGCAATGGTCAAAAATATATAGGAGAGCATCCAAAGCGATACTTTGAATTCGCCCTCCCGTATATCGAATATTTTTTTTAGGAAGCTCTTGATCATTTACTTAACAGGACCTTAGAATTATTCCGCTACTAAAGTACTGGCTTTTTTAAGGCCTTCTCAATCGGTTTCACTAAACTTCTAATAATTTGTTCTCCGTCGGCGTCATCTATCAAGGCTACAAGAATGTACCTACGGTCTGGGTCTTCTCCCCATACCAATACTGAATCGGAGTGAAACGTACGCCAAGAGCCCGATTTACGGAACAAACGAGCATTAGGGGCAATCTGGTCCAAAGTATTTACAAATTTGTGATGTAGCTCTGGATCTTCCATAATGTCCAACATTTGTTTGGAACGTTTTTCATTAACAAGCTTTCCATTGGCAAGTAGATAGTAATACCTACATACTTGGGTTACCGTTGCTGCGTGACTCAGATTTTTAAGCGGTTCGCGGTTCGTGTCACCACCACCACCATATCGCTTTCCTACCCAAAGACCACCACCTTTATCCTCATCGTAAAATTCATATTTAGGATTCGTCATCACAGCTTCCAATCGCTCATAGCCTACACGATCAATCATACGGGTAGAGGCTGCGTTATTGGATTTGCTGATCATTAATCGCATATCCTTCTTTACTTCCGTAGTTTCTTTTAATTCTCCTTTATCTATGGCATCCATAGCGGTAAGGAGGATAGCTATTTTAGGCAAACTGGCAGCATACATCATGTGGTTTCCGTTAACACTGGCAAACCTTACATTTTCGGGGGTGCTTAAATCTACGATACCTATCGCCATTTTCTTTTGTGCAATTAGTCGGCTCCAGTCAGCATGCGTTGCAATTTCCCGTTCTAAATTCACTTGAAGGGAACTATCTACCAGTTTCCTCAGAGGTTTGATCTTGGTGTCATCTATCTGTATGGGAAGCTCCTGCTGCCCGACTAATGTACCCACCGATAACAGTGTTAAAACAAAAAACAAAAGGTTTGATTTCATTGATTTTTTATGGTTTTTAAAAATGTAATCAAAAGTAGATAATACACTAGTTGGTAGTGTGTTAATTTTTACAGGATGTCGCTCATCGACAAAGCTAATGGAATGACTGAAAACAACTCCGTTAGTCCAAATCAAATGTTAAATTTTTTAAATGAAATGGATGAATACCCACATGCTAAATGCGAGAATTCATCCTAATCTTAGTTAAAAAGAGAAGTCAACTTTTTCGTAGACTTCCCTTAAAGGGCACCGTTAATTTACAAACCGTCAAATAATTAGACCATGGTATCACTAAGAAATTAAGGATATTTCTATTATTTTGTGCTTAACGCAATAAGCTGTTCCAGCCAATCTTTGTTATAATCCAATGTCACGTCTGGCTGTACCCCTTTGGATTCGTAGGCTATAAATTTACTGTGTTTCTTGGAGGTTAGCTCGGCAATAAAACCACTGCAGGGTAACGTATAAACACTGTTTTTTATTTCGTAGCTTATGGTGCCGTTAGTTTTATCTCCATATAAGGTTACGTTTTTCCATGATTTTAATTTTGCTACAAACTGTTCCGCATTGCTACCTGTGTTATGATTGATAAGCACATGGATTTGTTTGTCGGTATCTATGTCTTTTAGCAGCTTTAGTAGTATATTGGAGTTTCTGTTACCGCCACCTCCATTATTTCTCAGATCCAGCACCAATTCTTTGTCGCCTAATTCCGTAGCTATTATTTTGTAAAATTTCTCAGCTTCGGCCAATTCTGGATAAAAGGAATTAAAACTTCTCACTTTTAAATAGGTAAGCGTGTTGGAAAGCTCCTTTATCCCAAAAGTTTCTTCAATTTTATTGTCCTTGGAAAAGTTGGTCCGGTCGGGGTCTTTTTGAAAGCCATAGGTTAAGAAAATGCCATTCTTAATGCGTTCGGCGAAGGTGATCAATCTTTTTGAATTCAAATTACCGCCAATAAATCTAAGATAATCGGTGCCATAGGGAATCAGTTTTCCCACTACCTCGCCTCTTACCCAAATTGGGTTCTCCGAGGCTAGTACCACCATCATAAATTCGTTAATATCCGCACTTTTTACGACCCCTATTTTCATCGCAGTACCTCGGTAGTAGCTACCTTCGTTACTATCTCTGGTTGTCATTCTCAGTTTGGTTTCTAAACTATCTAAATTGATGTTCAATTTTGGAAATACTTTGTAATCTTCAGCTAGTTTGAAGGAATCTACCGCAATACTATCCGCAAGTAATTCGCTGTTCATTTCTGTTTTAGCACCATAGATTTTAAGGTGTCTGTCATTAATAGCCAATGCCAGTTTGTTCATAAGGTAGTAACATTCAAATGTCGTTGGGTTCTGTTTTGCCTGTTCGGATACGGCGTTGAACACTTTCGCATAATTTGCTTTTGAGTTGGAATAGGCAGGTGTCTTTTTCAATCGCTCATCCAGAAATGTAATGTCATCTATGCAATTACAAGATTGGTCTTGTCCGTACCCTGATGTGTAAAAAGCTAGAGCCACTAATAAAAGGAATATCCTGTGTTTAAAGTTACCGGTAGATAGTGTATGGTTTTCTTTTAATTTTAAGCTTGATTTTGTTTGCATGCCGGTTTGTTTATAGATTTATGATGAAACAAACTTACGCTACAGTACCCAATAGAAACCTATATTATATGGGCTTTGGGGTGAAATACTCCTAGTTTGTGGCGAAATGTAATTGGGATTTTAGGGCCGTGGTGTAGGTCTTGGAGACTGGGACGAAAATGGAATGGGTAAGCTCTATACTTGTCTTACCGTTTTCCGATTTCCATTGTAAAAAATGATAGGGATTGATGAGGAAGGAACGATGGGTTCGCGTAAGGGCATCAATATCTGTTTCCACCTGCGATAGTTTCCCTCTGATCAATTGCTTTTTGACTACTGGCCCAGAAACATAGGAAACTTCAATATAATTATCGTCAGATTTTATACAGATAATATCGTTAAGTGCTAGGCGTAATCCTTCATAATTGCCTTCTCCTTTTATTTCTACCTTTTTATCCTCCAGTTGTTTTTCATGATATTTTCCCATGCCCCATCTGCCGATTAGAATAATGGGCAAAACGATGCTGATCGCCGGTAAATACAGATTGAAAAAATAATACCCTATGGGATACGGATTGGGTTCCCCGTAAACGATAACATATAAGTAAACTGAACGTGCCAGTATAAAACCTAAAACAAGAAATACTGTAAAAAAGAGAAGTTCATCTACCAAAAACCAGATTTGCTTTCGTTTTTTCAATAGCCAGTTTTGGAAAGGGAGCATGGCGAGGTAGGATATAGCTCCTACAATCCCATATAGGGGCAAATAGGTTAACTTTTCAGCAGATGTGAGTTCACTTACATCCAAGGGTGCGGTCAGGTATAAAAAGATAAATATCCAAATGAACAGTGCAAAGGAAAGGAGTACGTGGCTTTTAAGTACTGGATGAAAAGGATATCTAAACATGTAATGGTTGGTCTAAAACTAGGTGGTTTGTACCAGGCTTGTTCTTCAAGCTTTAAAAATAATTCTAAAAATAGACAGATGACACCATTTATTATTGTTAATTTTTACTTTGAGTACATAAGCAACAACCAAGTAAAATGTACTACTGTCATCTACATGCATAAAAACAGTGTTAAATTCTAAAAATAAAATTCAAAACTACGTACCTATGCATCCTTTTTCAAAGAAAAAAAGTTACTTTACTGAGAAGCAGTTGTTGTTTAATTTTAATGTATTTTAAAGGAAGCATAGAACAATGAAATATGAATCTTAAAGATGGTGTAAAAACCTCGGATAACAAAGTATCTTCAGAGGCAAGAAAGCTAAGTGAACTAGTGAAGGATACTTCCAAATCTTTAGTGGATAGACTGGAGTGTTATGAAGATATTATAAGCTTGGAAGTTGGCGATACGGGACTGAGCCGTGCAAAAACGCTTGAGCGTGAATTTGACCTAAGACAACTGTATATAAAATATGAAGGCGATAACCCTACCGGTACCCAAAAGGATAGGATTGCCTTCGCTCAACTTTATGACGCTTTACGTAGGGAATATAACGTTGTATCCCTTGCCACCTGCGGTAATTATGGGGTAGCGATGGCCTTGGCTGCGGATTTAGCAGGAATAGCCTGTAAGGTATATATTCCAGAGTCTTATCATACCGATAGAATTGCGGAGATAGAAAGCCTACATGCGGAAATTATTAGATTACCAGGTAGCTATGAGGATGTCGTCATAAAGAGTACAGAGCATGCGAACGAAAACGGATGGTACGATGCCAATCCTGGTGGCGCCAATACACCTTTACAAATATCTGCCTATGCACAAATAGCACAGGAAATTTTTGAGGATTTGGGAGATGCTCCCAAGTATTGCGCTGTTCCTGTTTCCAACGGTACGTTGTTCGCTGGAATCTACAGGGGTTTCGTAAGTCTCTATAAGAGAGGAAAAACCTCGCGTGTTCCAAAGATGATAGCGGCTTCGTCTTCTTTTAAGAATCCCATTATACAATCCTTTTTACAAGGTTTGGAGCATTGTAAAGATTTGAATCCAGATAAAATAAAGGAAACGGTATATAACGAGCCACTGATTAATTGGCATAGTTTTGACGGGGAGGAAGCGTTGTATGCCTTAAAAGAATCTGACGGTAGTGCCTATAATATCAGCGATAAAAAATTAAGGGAAATGACCGCCCTTTTGGCAAAAAAAGAGGGATTTAAGATTCTGCCGGCATCGACTGCAGGTTTGATAGGCTTGTTGGAGTTAGACGAAAAACTAAACCTGGAGCCGGACAGATTTGTGGCGGTACTTACAGCAAAACACTAAATAAAAAATAATGAAAAAAGTAATAGATGGCATCGCTCTCGTATACTGTGAGGGTGCTTTTAATACCCCAAACGGAAAGACAGCACATGGATTGGTTCGATTTACAGAAAGGTATGAGGTGGTAGGCGTATTAGATTCCAACTACGCAGGTAGGGATGCTGGGGATGTCTTGGATGGAAGACCGAACGGTATTCCTGTTTTTAAGGATATAGAAACCGCAACGATGCAGTTAAACGCTGAAGCTAAGATGCCGAGTTATTTGGTAATCGGGCTTGCTCCGGACGGTGGTCGCTTGCCTAAGGAAGCGAAAGGCACGATAAAAAAAGCATTGGAAATGGGGTGGAACGTGGACAGTGGACTGCATGATTTTTTAACGAACGATACAGATTTAATGAAGGTGGCAGCAGCGAATAAGTGTCAGGTTCGCGATATAAGAAAAACGCCGGATCGGGACAAACTGCACTTTTTTACAGGGGATATAGAAAAAGTAGACTGTTTGAAACTAGCTGTTCTAGGAACCGATTCTGCCTTAGGTAAACGCACTACAGCTTGGTTACTCGTGCATGCTTTTAGAGCAGCGGGCAAAAAGGCCGAAATGATAGGTACGGGACAAACCGGTTGGATGCAGGGTGCTAAATACAGTATGGTTATGGATAGTTGTATCAACGATTTTGTTTCTGGTGAAATTGAACATGCCGTAGTAAGTGCCTATACCAATGAAAACCCCGATGTTATTGTGATCGAAGGACAGGGCAGTTTAATGAATCCTGCGTATCCTGGCGGCTTTGAAATTTTGGCTGCGGGAAGACCGGACTATGTAATATTGCAACATGCGCCCACGCGTGTAGAATATGATGGGTTCCCAGGCTATAAGATGCATTCGCTACAAGAACAGATAAATGCAATTCAGGTTATATCGGGTAAAGAAGTTATCGCCATTACTGTGAATCATGAAAATATGGAGAAAGACCAAATTTTGGAAACCTGTAAACAAATAACCTTAGAGACCAAGCTGCCCGCCTTTGATGTGCTGGAGTATGGCGCAGACGCATTGGTAGAACTTTTGATGTCCAAACTTAAATGAGAATAACAAAAATATCCTACGAACGGCACGATTTAAAATTAGCAGTACCCTATACCATTGCCTACGAAACCATAGATAAAACCTCAAATTTCATTTTAAAAATAGAGACCGATGGCAAATGGCTGGGTTATGGTTGTGCCGCACCGGACAAAGCAGTAACAGGAGAAACACCCGATGAGGTCGAGGAGGCGATAAAGAATGAAATTTCCGGTTATTTAATAGGCAAAGATCCGTTTTCCTATGCTTTGTTGCTGTCTGAACTCAAGCATATACTTGGAAAAAGGGCATCGTCCTTGGCTATGGTAGATTTAGCGCTTTTCGATTTGATTTCTAAAAAGGCGGAAGTGCCGCTCTATAAGTTTTTAGGCGGATATCGAAATTCGATTCCTACAAGTATTACTGTAGGGATTTTACCCTTGGAGGAAACCATGAAGCATGCTCATGAATATGTGTCACAAGGTTTTTCGATTCTTAAAATAAAAGGAGGGAGCAATGTGCAAGAGGATGTGGAAAAAATGACAAAGCTCCATGAAACCTTTCCGCAAATTTCATGGCGTTTTGATGGTAACCAAGGCTATTCCGTTGCAGAATCCCTTCAATTTGAAAAAGCAACTGCTAACGTTGGCATCGAAATATTTGAACAGCCCACAAAAATAGGAGCCGAGGAACGTTTAGGTGAAGTAACGGATAAGACCACCATTCCCGTAATGGCAGATGAAAGTCTAAAAACCCTCGCCGATGCTTTTCGCCTTGCTCAAAACGAGCGTGTGAACATGGTAAATATTAAGCTCCAAAAAGTTGGGGGTATAATGGTGGGTATACATATAAATTCTGTAGCCAAGTCAGCCAAATTGGAAGTGATGGTAGGCTGTATAGACGAATGTGGTTTGGGCATTGCCGCAGGGCTACACTTTGCCCTATCCCGGCCCAATATCATGTATGCAGATTTAGACGGTCATTTAGAATTGGTAGATGATCCCTTTAAAGATGTTTTTGAACTAAAAAATGGGGTTCTTTATCCTACTGCTAAATATGGGTTAGGTTTCGACGGATAGGATTTACCTACGTGCTTTAAAGCGGATTCCAAGTTATGCTTGGTAAGAACCTCAGGTAGTGCGCGTCTGGTTGTATTTGATATTTCTTCTTGGGTTTGTAGTTTAAAGCGTTGGCAGTACAAAGCAGTTCACAATCAAAACCCACTATCTGCAAGCGGAGGCTTCCCTTAGTTTTAAGGGACCTTCCAAATAATTTTAAAAATTTATCTAAAGAATATAGCAAAAATGGTAGGACATGCTGTGAAACTCGCGTAGCGCTACCCTTCCAACTCCTGAATCAAATTAGCGACCAGAGCTGTCCAGCCTGTTTGGTGCGAGGCTCCGAGTCCACGGCCATTTTCGCCATGAAAATATTCATAGAACAATACTAAATCCTTAAAATTAGGGTCTGTATACTGTTGGTCATGCAAAAGGTTTATAGGTCGTTTTTCATTGCCATCCTTCTCAAACATTTTGATGAGTCGTTTACTTATTTCATTGCTTATTTGATGGAGGTCCATTTTAATACCACTCCCTGTGGGATATTCGAACTCCATATCTTTACCACAAAAACTGTAATATTCCCTTAGTGATTGAATAAAAAGATAATTCATGGGCAGCCAAACAGGTCCGCGCCAGTTGGAATTACCTCCGAACAAGGATACCGTAGATTCTGCAGGCTCGTAGTTAATGGAATAATCAATTCCCTCGATGTGTATGTGATAAGGTTCTTTATGGATTTTGGAGAGTGAACGAATCCCATACGGACCCAAAAATTCTTTTTCGTCCAATAAACTCTTGATCAATAATTGTAAACGATCATTGGGTACCAAAGAAAGGTGTAGGTCTTCTCCGTCTTCATATCCTTGTATAACGGGGAATTTTAAATTCTCCATACGGTATTTTTGGAACCACAGAACACTTGACTTAAATTTTGGGAATTGTGCCAGGGTCTCTTTTTTTATGGTAAGAACTGCTGCCAAGGATAACATACCGGCAATAGACCGTATTTTTATCCGTGTTGAGCGTCCATCCGGTAATACCAGTCTATCGTAAAAGAAACCTTCTTCATTATCCCAAGTTCCTTCGTGAGCGATATCTATGTTATTTAAGGCTTCGGCTATAAAGATAAAATGTCCAAAATACTTCGTAGCCATATCTTCATAGGTATCGTCTTTTTTTGCGATTTCCAAGCTCATTTCGAGCATATTCAAGCAGTAAAGTGCCATCCAAGCGGTACCGTCTACCTGTTCCAATGTGCCGTTTCCGGGTATGCCGTTGCTTCGGTCAAATACTCCTATGTTATCCAAACCTAGAAATCCGCCCTGAAAAACGTTTTTTTGGCTGCTGTCCAACTGGTTTACCCACCATGTAAAGTTTAGGGCCAATTTATTGAACATCCGTTTAAGAAATTTTACGTCTCCCGTACCTGTTTTATCTTTATCGATTTTGTAGATACGCAAGGCAGACCATGCTTGAACGGGCGGATTCACATCGCTAAAGTTCCATTCGTATGCAGGTATTTGCCCGTTTGGCGCCATGTACCATTCTTTGGTAAATAACAAGAGTTGCTCTTTCGCAAAACTAGGGTCTATCAATGCGAACGATGCACAATGAAAAGCCGAGTCCCAGGCTGCATACCAAGGATATTCCCAGGCATCTGGCATGGAAAGTATGTCGTGGTTCCTAAGCGTTTTCCAAGAGTTATTGCGGCCGGTAAGGCGTTCTTTTGGTGGATGTGAATTTTTGGAATCTCCCTTGAGCCATTGTTCTACCTCGTAATTATAATATTGCTTCGTCCAAAGCAATCCGGCCATGGCCTGTCTTAAAATTGCCTTTTTATCCGTGCTTGCTTTAGGCACTATTTCCTCATAAAAAGTATCACATTCTTTTTTTCGATTCTGAAAAATACTGTCAAATGTGTCTCCAAAAGGGTTGTCCAAAGTTTTATCACTTAATCTAAGCACCACCGAAACAGATGTACCGCCCTCTATTTTTCTATGGTACAAAGGCGCAAATTTGGTGCCTTCAGTATTTTTGGTGGCAACCGCGTAGTCGTTGCCGCAGACAGCTTTATGAAAAAGGTCTTTTTTGTAGGGATGTGTGTTTTTTTGAAGGTATACCGCTTCTCGGTTGGTCTCGTTTTCTGTAAATAACAGTTGGTCTGCCTCTTGAAAATATAGATTATAATCCCCAACATACGGATGTTCGATAGTGGCGGAAGTTTTCCCTTTTTCAGTTCGCTTTTTAATCACTGGTTTTTTTGGCATTTCTTTAAATGTCCAGTGATTTCTCATGGTCAGGGTAGGTAGCAGATGTATTTCTGCCGCTTTTGAATTTCTGTTATGTATCGTTATTTTTATTAGGATATCCTTATCATCGCTCTTGGCGTATTCTGTAAATACATCAAAGTATGCGTTGTTTTCAAATACCCCTGTGTCCAGTACTTCGTACTCCAGTTCGTTTCTATTTCTTTTCTGATTTTCAGAAACTAGTTTTGCATACGGGAATTCAGCCTGTGGGTATTTATACAAGTGTTTCATGTAGGAATGGGTCGGCGTACTTTCTAAGTAGTAGTACAGTTCCTTAACATCTTCGCCATGATTTCCTTGCGGACCTGTAAGTCCAAAAAGCCGTTCTTTTAAAATAGGGTCTTTACCGTTCCAAAGCCCAATGCCAAAACAGATATTACAATACCTGTCAGAAAAGCCGGCAATACCATCTTCGCCCCAACGGTATGCTCTACTTCGTGCATGTTCGTGAGGAAAGTAGTTCCAAGCATCTCCATGGGCGCTATAGTCTTCCCTTACCGTTCCCCATTGGCGTTCGCTTAGATAGGGTCCCCATTTTAACCAATCTTTTGTATTCTCATCCTGTTCTTTAAGCCTTTTTGCTTCTTCGTTTTTTAATGTCATAAATTGGAATATGGTTCATTACTAAGTACGTAATTGTTAAGATTGTGCGTAGTTGTTCGTGGATAGGTTGCGGTTCTAGGTTTGATACTCGCAGATTTATTTTGGTGTATTTAGTATTGGACGCTGTATGTCTTAATTTTTGCTAATAACTAATTTTGTCCACCGTCTAACTTTTATTATACCGCCTTCTGCACCACTTCAAAAACTTTGTTGGCATCACATTTAATGGTTTTAGAAGGATATTTTAATATTAGGGCGTAATCGTGTGTGGCCATTAATATAGTGCGCCCAGATTTATTAATTTCCTGTAATACTTTCATGACCTCCACGCTAGTTTGCGGGTCAAGATTTCCTGTAGGTTCATCCGCTAAAATAAGTTCAGGATCATTTAAAAGTGCTCTAGCGATGGCAACACGTTGTTGTTCCCCTCCTGAAATTTCGTGCGGATATTTAAAACCTTTGGTTTTCATCCCCACTTTTTCTAGTACGGCCTCCACTTGGGTGTCCATCTTTGCCTTGTCCTTCCATCCGGTAGCTCTTAAAACGAACAACATATTTTGGTTGATGTTCCGATCTGGCAACAGCTTAAAATCCTGAAAAACAATGCCCAACTTTCGCCTTAGAAAGGGGATGTCATTTTCTTTTAAGGTCTTTAGGTTAAAATCTACAATACTGCCTTCTCCCTTTTTCAATGGCAGGTCACCATAGAGTGTTTTCATGAAGCTGCTTTTTCCGCTACCTGTCTTGCCAATGAGGTACACGAATTCGCCTTTGGCTACGTGTAGGTTTACCTCGTTTAAAACAAGACTTTCTTTTTGAAATATAGCAGCATCCTTTAACTCTAAAACAGTGTTTTCCATAGTGCAAATGTTGATATAAAAGTAATAAGTTCCTACCGATAGTAACGAACTGTTTTGCAAATTCTTTTCCTTTGTCATTTAACACACATACTTTGGCACACTATTCGTCGTTATCCCTAATAACACGAAAGAGCCATTAAATAGTTAGAGAACGCTATGCTTAAAAAATTTCTAGTTTACATTCCTGTATTTGCAGGAATAGTTTGGTCTTCCGGCGCGCAGGAAACCAAAATTTATACCCATGAACAAAAAGAGTTTCAAGATGCCCTTGCACTGTACAATAATGAACAGTACCAAGCGGCACAAACCATATTCCAAAAGGTAAAGTCGAGTACGGACAACGAGGAGGTGGCTGCCAACAGCGCCTACTATGCTGCAAATGCAGCTGTCCGATTAAATCAGCAAGGGGCAGACCGATTAATGGAAGATTTTGTGGAGAAATATCCCACCTCTACCAAACGAAATTCCGCCTTTGCGGATGTGGCGGAGTACTATTTTGAAACGGGCAAATATCCTTACGCCCTTAAATGGTACAATAAGGTAGATCAGAGTGCCTTGTCTCGCGGCGAAATGGAGAAGTTTAACTTTAATTATGGCTATTCCCTGTTTTCTTCTCGAAAAACCCAAGAAGCGGAACGTTACCTTTCCAAGGTGGCAAATTCTCCTGTATACGGCTCACAGGCCAAGTATTATTTAGGTTATATTTCTTATCAGGAGGATGATTATGAAAAAGCCAATGAGCGTTTTGATCAGATTACCGACCAAGACCTATTAGAGGAAAAATTGAGTTATTATCAGGCCGATATGAACTTTAAACTAGGAAAGTTTGAAGAGGCTATCGCGCTAGCCAAAAAACAATTGCCAAAATCCGACCGCAAGGAGGTTTCCGAGTTGAACAAAATTATTGGTGAAAGCTATTTCAATCTAAAACAATATAGTAATGCCATTCCCTATTTGGAAGCTTACAATGGAAAAGGGGGGAAATGGAACAATACAGATTACTATTTACTAGGGTATTGCTACTACATGCAGCAGGATTATGCCAAGGCCATACAGCAGTTTAACAAGATTATTGATGGTAACAACAGCGTATCGCAAAATGCCTATTATCATTTGGCCGAATGTTATTTAAAATTGGATAAAAAACAAGAAGCCCTGAATGCCTTTAGAAATGCTTCTCAAATGGATTTTAAACCAGAAATTCAAAAAGACGCCTTCTTAAACTATGCACGATTGAGCTACGAAGTAGGTAATGCCTATGAGCCTGTTCCGCAAGTAATTACCAATTATTTGGATACCTACCCAAATGACGAGAACCAAGCCGAAATGCAGACCCTTTTAGTGGATTCCTACATTACTTCGAAGAATTTTGCCGGAGCAATGGAGCTTCTGGAAAAGAATAAAAGTTATGCCAGTAAGGCTACCTACCAGAAAGTGGCGTACTACAGGGGTATAGAGCTTTTTATGGAAACGGATTATACAGGTGCTTCCGAGAATTTTGAAAAGTCCCTTAAGAGTGCGGAAGATGCTACATTCCGCTCTCGTGCTCAATATTGGAAAGCAGAAGCGGATTATCTATTGAACCGCTTTGATGTCTCTAGCAACGGATTTTTATCTTTCAAACAAAATGCAGCTGTGGAGCTGCAAAGCGAATTTCCTGATGTAGACTACAGTTTAGCCTATTCCTATTTCAAACAAAAGGATTACGACAAGGCTATTTCTTATTTTTCGGCCTTTACGGAAAAAGGAAGTGACGCCATAGAAAAATTGAACGATGGCTATTTACGATTAGGGGATAGTTATTTTGCAATGAGCAAATATTGGCCAGCTATTGAAACCTATAATAAGGCCTTGGCACTTAGTGGTCCGGAAAAAGATTATGCTTCCTATCAAAAGGCCATGAGTTATGGTTTTGTGGGTAGGGGAGAAACGAAAATCGAAGGCCTTGAAAGTTTTGTTACCGACTATGCCAATTCTAGCTTTAGGGACGATGCCTTGTACGAACTGGGTAATTCCTATGTAAGTAATGGGCAAGAAAGCAAGGGTTTACAGGCCTATGACCGTTTAGTACGGGAGTTTAAGGCAAGTAGTTTGGTGCCTCAGGCGTTAATGCGACAAGGTTTGGTGCATTATAATGCTAACCGGAACGAAGATGCCTTGGTAAAGTTTAAGACCGTGGTACGGGATTATCCTAAAAGTCAAGAAGCGATACAGGCCGTTGCAACCGCCAAACTGGTCTACGTAGATTTAGGTCGTGTAAACGAGTATGCCGCTTGGGTGGAGAATCTGGATTTTGTAGAGGTAACGGATGCAGAACTGGACAATGCAAATTTTGAATCGGCCCAAAAACAACAACGGGATGGTAATATAGATGCCGCCATCCGTGGGTATAAAAAGTATATTGAAGAATTTCCAAATGGACTACATGCCGTAGACGCTAATTTTAGTTTGGCGCTGTTATACTTTGGAAATGGGGACAAGGAGGCCGCCTTACCTTACTACAAATTTGTAGCGGATCGTAATAGTAGTGAATATGCAGAACAGGCCTTAGCGAGAGTTTGTGAGGTATATATTGGCCAACAGGACTATGCAACTGCGTTGCCATATTTATTGAAGCTGGAGGAAAGAGCTAACATTCAGCAGAACAAGACTTTTGCACAAAGTAATCTGATGAAAGGTTATTACGAGCAGCGAAACTATGATAAGACCTTGGAATATGCGGAAAAGGTTTTGGCTACCCCAAGCATAGATGACCGTATTAAAAGCGATGCCCAAATTATGATTGCCAGGTCTGCCATTGCAACCAATAATTTGGACAAGGCAAGATCCGCTTATGCAGAAGTTTTAAAAATAGCTTCAGGAGCCACGGCCGCAGAGGCGCTTTACTACGATGCCTACTTTAAGAACGCCGACGGCGATACGGAATCCTCCAACATTGCAGTACAGAAACTAGCCAAAGACTATGCTACTTATAAGGAATGGGGCGGTAAGGGATTGGTGCTGATGGCCAAGAATTTTTATGCCCTGGAAGATGCCTTCCAAGCCACGTATATCTTGGAGAGCGTTATTACGAATTTTGACCAATTCCCCGAAATTGTCGCCGATGCAAAGGGAGAACTTGCCATTATAAAATCCAAGGAAGCGCAAAGTAACTCCTCGGTAAATCCTAATCAAAATTAATGTACCAAAGTAATAGAACACCTATGTACAAAAATATATTGCTCATAACGGGTATGTTGTTCCTTGGTTTGCAGTCTACAACTGCCCAAGACGATAAGAAAGAAGATGAAACTATTGGAACAGAGACCGTGACGGTTACAAAGGCCTATGCACCAACTGTGTCCGATGCTTTTAAGATTAAATCGGTCCCCAATCTTAACGATTCTATCGTATTACAAAAGAAGCCGATCAAGTATAGCATCTTTTCCGTACCTGTAGCTTCTACGTTCACACCTTCTAAAGGAACGGCCTCAAGGGTGGAGCGTAATCCACCGCCCGTACTTTTTAATTCGTATGCATCCGTTGGAGCTGGAAATTTTGGAAACGTAAATGTTGATTTTTATACCAACAGAACCATAAGTAGGGATGAAGACCTTACCATAGGGCTTAACCATCACTCTTCCCAGGGAGGGATTGAAGGGGTACAGTTAAATGATCGGTTTGCCAACTCTACGTTGGATGCCGCATACAAAAAGCGGGATAGGGATTACAATTGGGGTGCCGATTTAGGTTTGCAACACAAGTATTACAACTGGTACGGATTACCCGAGGGTATTTTTGATGAAGCGACCATAGCAACCATAGATGAAGGTCAGAATTACTTTATGGGAGAAGCTTCGGGTCATTTTAATCTAGAGGATTCTTTCTTTAAAGGGGTTGATGTGAAGTATCGTAGGTTTTGGGATTCGGCCCAGTCCGGGGAAAACCGTGCCATAGTGAATAGTTCTTTTGCATTTCCATTGAACGAAGAACTATTGAGCGTTAGTTTGTATGGGGATTATGTGGGCGGTAGCTTTGCAAATACCAATTTAAATAATTCGGTAAACGAAGGAGGAATTGATTATGGGCAGTTGCAAGTGGGTATCAGTCCTAGTTTGGAGATGCTTCGGGACAATTTGTCCTTAAACTTAGGCGTGAATTTGGTCTATGGAATGGATTTGGAAAATAACGAAGGTAATTTTTATATCTACCCTGCTGTAACCGCATCTTACCGTTTATTGGAGGAAACTGTTATTGCCTATGGTGGTATCACAGGAGAATTACGCCAGAATTCATTTCACGGTTTTGTTGAAGAAAATCCATTTGTTTCGCCAACCCTAACTATTGCACCAACGGATAGTCAATACAACGCATACGTTGGTGCGAGAGGGCAGTTATTACCCAACCTTAGTTATAATATAAAAGCATCCTATAGCGCTGAAAACAATAGTCCATTGTTTCGCCTTAATCCGCAGAACACGTTGCGCAATGACGACCGCGGTTATTATTTTGGCAATTCCTTTGATGTGTTCTATGACGATATAAAGACCATTGGAATCTTTGGTGAATTGAATGTGGATGTTAATCGAAACTTTATTTTAGGTGTAAACGCACAGCTGAACGAGTACAGTACCGAAACCGATAACCCAGCTTGGAACCTTCCTGCCCTTCAGGCTTCCTTGTTTATGGACTATCAAATAGGCGAACAATGGTTTGCAGGTGCCAATTTATTTTATGTAGGTGAACGCGAGGATTTTTCTAGTGTCTTTGTGCAGAACGTAGAACCTTCCGAATTTCCTGCAACCATTATTGCGCTTGACGCATTTTTTGATGCCAATGCCCATGTAGGCTATCGTGTAAACGACCAATTATCGTTATTTGTAAAAGCATCCAACATTGCCAATAACAATTACCAGCGTTGGGCAAATTTTCAGGTGCAGGGGCTACAGATTTTAGGAGGCGCAACGTATAAGTTCGATTTTTAAACAAGATGCAAACAACGATCTAAATCCCTATATCTTCAAAGGAATAGGGATTTTCTTATTTTAGGGGTATCCAATACACCCTAGGATATGCTGCCAAGGTACTTTCTTATCGTTTTCCTCTGTTTCTTTTTCGGAAACGGGCAAGATATAGCTGCGCAAAATCTGATCAGGAACCCTAGCTTTGAAACCTTTGCCATCTGTCCGATAAAACTGGGTACTATGGACAATGATGTTCTTGACTGGACTGCACCTACGGCCGGTTCTACGGATTATTTTAACGCGTGTAGCAAATCCATGGGAACCCCTAAGAATTTTAATGGGGAGCAGCTTGCCGATTTTGGTGTCGCCTACGTTGGTTTTTATTTCTATGCCCCAGACGACTATAGGGAGTACATACAGGCATCCTTAAGCCAAACCTTGATTAAGGATGAGGTTTACACTGTTTCCTTTTATGTGAGCTTGGCAGAACGGTCGGATTTTGCCGTAAGGGAACTAGGTGTGCAGTTCATGGAAAACCCGGTAGACATCAAGACAAAAAAGAACCTGAGCAGAAAGCAACTATCAAAAGTGCCGGGGGATAAATCCAACTATTTTGGAATTAGATACGATGACTTTTATTCGGACAAAGAAGAATGGGTTTTGGTTAAAAAGGAATTTACGTCCAAGGGCACCGAGAACTATATGCTTATTGGAAATTTTAATGACAACCAACGCACCCAAAAACTCAAGACAAAACGCAATGTGACCAAGGGCTCTTATTATTACGTTGATATGGTTTCCGTGGTAGCTGTTAATCCTGTCAAAAATCCAAGTCAAGTCGATACAAAGGAATTGACTTTTGAATTGGATAGTATCCATACCTTTAAAAATGTACTTTTTAAGTTCGATACCTTTGAACTGTTAGCAGCGGGTAAATCAGAACTAGATGAAATTGAAGCTTACTTGTCCGGTAATAAGAGGCTAAAGATTCAAATATCGGGTCATACGGATGCTATGGGTAGTGCTTCCTATAACCAAGAATTATCCAAAAACAGGGCCAAGGCCGTGGCAAACTACTTAATGGAAAAGGGTATTGATAGCTTGCGGATAGAGCACCAAGGATGGGGAAGTGCTCAACCCGTAACGGATAACAAAACAAGTGTGGGTCGCCAGAGGAACAGGCGGGTGGAGTTTCGGATAACATTCTAAGTTGTTACGTTTTTATCCTTTCTTATGTAAATCCGTATCAAAACCCATCTTGTATACACCTACAGCGTTGTAAATAGTTAGTTTTGCAGTGAAATTAAGCTATGACCTTCAAAAAAGCTTCTGAACTGATCAACCCTGCAAAAAGCCCCTTTTTTTATGGTTACGTAATTCTTTCCATTGCCACCGTTGGGGTCTTTTTTAGTATGCCGGGGCAAACTATTGGGGTGTCTGTTTTTACCGACCCCGTAAAAGATGCGTTGGGACTCTCTAGAAACCAGTTTAGCAATGCCTATATGATAGGAACGATAGTGAGTTCCTTACTCATTGGCCGTGCCGGCTTTTGGTTTGATCGCTATGGGGCAAGAAAAGTAGCGTCTATGGCCGCTTTGGGTCTGGCACTGACACTTTTCCTATGTTCCTGGTCTGTTTCCATGAGTGGCTTTGTAAAGCAACTGGTAAATTCCGAGACTTGGATTATTCCGTTTCTATTGATGACTGTTCTGTTTTTTATGCTGCGTTTTTCCGGTCAGGGAATTCTAACGATGGCCTCCAGAAATGTAATAATGATATGGTTCGATAAGAATCGTGGAAAAGTAAATGCGGTAAACAGCGTGGCGGTATCCTTAGGATTTTCCTCATCACCTTTATGGGTAAGTGCGTTAATTGATTACGATGGATGGCAGAATGCTTGGCGCTATTTAGGTGCTGCCGTATTCTTGTTCAGTATTCTCGCATTTTTCTTGTATAAAGATAGTCCGGAATCGTACGGACTTGTTCCCGACGGTGTCGAAAACGATAAAATGGGCAGTGGTACAAGCAAAAAAGTTGCCAAGCAATTCACTCTAAAAGAAGCTAAGAAAACACGCGCATTTTGGATGTACGGACTTGCACTGGCTTTCAATAGTTTTTTTATCACCGGACTTACCTTTCATATTGTATCTATTTTTGAAAACGAAGGTTTTCCCAAGGAAGATGCCATTAGCATTTTTTTGCCAGCCTCCATTGTGGCCGTAACCATATCCAGTATTTTCAATTTCTTGAGTGATTATATAGCCCTTCAGCTCTATCTGTATCTATTGCTCTTAGGTGGTATATTGTCGTCTTTTGGGTTTTTATTCCTTTCCTCGCCCATGGGCGTTCCCTTTTTAATAGCTGGGTTTGGAATTATGGGGGGATTTTTTGCTGTATTAAATGCAGTAGCATGGCCACGCTTTTATGGACGAACGCATTTGGGAAGTATTACCGGAAAAATAATGAGTTTTTTGATTTTAGCCAGTGCGCTTGCTCCTACTATTTTTAGTTTGAGTCTGTCTACTTTTGGATCCTACCACTTGGTTGGTTATCTAGGATTAGCGTTTTTGGTGTTTTTGATTATAGCTTCGGTAACTGCGAAAAATCCGCAGTAAATCACTTTTCTATTGAATGTATAATTATAGGTTTAGTAATCGGAGTAGGAAGTGGGGTAAAGCAGCATAATATCTGCCTTTTTCATGTTGTTTTTGTAGTAATCGTCATTAATTAATTGAGTCCATTTAGCGGAAGCAAAGAAAGCCTTCCACAATTCATCCCTTTTGTCCATAGAATTAAATGTGGTCATATACATAAGGCTTGGCATGGTATCCCCAGAAATTACTTCGGCATAGAAAACCGCATTAAAGCCGAGGCTATCAAAAAGAGCGACTTCTCCACCTTCGTTAAACATGTGTACTTTGTTTTTATAGGCCGTCTCTGTGGGCGATTCATAACTTCTGAGTTCATAGACTCTGCTTGCTCTTGGCCCCTCAATTTTCGAGGGCTTCATTTTTGGCATTTCGGTAAACGCACGCATTATAACAGAATTAATATTCTCGTAAGGTGCGTTGTCATGTGCAGCTTCCAAATAGGTTTTGCCATTGGCTAAATGTGCTTTGTCTTTGAATAGAAAATCTTCTAATGCTTCAAATTGCTTTAAGGAGGTAAAGGGAATAAGCACATAAATTTTATCGGCTTTCGTGAACTTGGAATTATGTAATTTGAACACTCCGACAGTAGAAATACCATATCGTTTTAAAGATGGTAAGAAAGCGTTCTCCAAGTAGGAGTCCACCAGTTGCTCTTGCGTTTCGTTTTTAAGGGTATATGTTTTTAGCTGATAATATTCTTTTTGGTCTTGGGCGCTTAGATTGGCTGAAATCGATAGGGCAAGGATGAATGCCAACAGGGTTGTAATCGTTGAAAATCGCATAGGAGTTTTTTATGATGTTGCAGTTACGTAGTTAAAGTTAGTGAATACTTGTTTAGGAATCGATTATTGGAAAACATTAGTATACAATCCGGCATTCCGTATGAAAACGTCCTACCTTTACAAAAAGTGATTAGATGGACAAGAATTTGGCGGTACTGATTGATGGGGATAATATCCCATCGGCCTATATAAAGGAAATGATGGAAGAGATTGCAAAGTATGGCAATCCCACTATTAAGCGTATTTATGGCGATTGGACCAATCCACGTCTGGGTAAATGGAAGAACGTTTTGCTGGAAAATGCCATAACGCCCATACAGCAGTATGGCTATACACAAGGTAAGAACGCTACAGATTCTGCCATGATTATCGATGCTATGGATGTATTGTATTCTGGAAAGGTTGATGGTTTCTGTATTGTAAGTAGTGATAGCGATTTTACACGATTGGCGACTAGGCTCCGAGAGGCGGGAATGCAGGTGTATGGTATAGGGGAGCGTAAAACGCCAAACCCTTTTATTGTGGCCTGCGATAAGTTCATTTATCTGGAAATACTAAAAACCCAAGGAGGGGAAGAACCCACGGATACCGATAAAACCAAACCAAAGACAGAGAATAAAGTCGATAAAATTACTCCAAAGGCATTGCGTTTTATGGCCAATACTATAGATGATGTTGCCGATGATGATGGTTGGGCTTTTCTTGGCGATGTTGGTAGTCTACTACAGAAGAAACAACCTAATTTTGATTCCAGAAATTATGGTTTTCAAAAATTAACGCCACTGATCAATAGCATTCCCCATTTTGAAATAGAACGGCGTGAAGATTCCAAGGGGCGCAAGAAACTTATTTATGTGCGTATTAAGGAGAAGAAGAATAGCCGTTCTTCAAAGTCCTAAAATTATCCTGTTGGCTAAAACAAGAGTAACGAACGGAATAATTTTATAACTTTCACGTTCTAAAGTCATATCTAAATACTCAGAAAAGATGATAAAATGGTTTCAGTTTTTAGCAGGATTCTTATTTATTATTTCCGGAACAAGTGGTGGCGTGTTCGCAGCACCGAACAATCATAATCCTGAAGTTGCGACTGTTATCCTGGATCAAGGACCGATAGGCGTTTGGGAGTACGAGGTCGAAGGAACGGAGGACGCCTATAAAAAGGGAGTTTTATTTGTTCGTTTGGAAAACGGTACGCCAATAGTGGAGGTACATTTAGGTAATGGAGTCCTAAATGGCCAAGATATACAATTACAAGGCGACACCTTAAAGTTTATAGTGAATTTGGATGGCGTTGAGCGGGTTGCAATAGTGTTGAAATCATCAGGCGATACCATAATTGGAGAAGCATCTTCCGGACAAGGAAGTTTTAGGATTAAGGGAACTAGAAAGTCACCACCCCGATAATAGTTTTTCATATTGCATCAACTAAAAAGAACCTAAGGATTACTTAGGTTCTTTTTAGTTGATGCTTTAGTATTTTAATTTACCACATAATTGGAACGGCCACTCTTGTAGTGTCCCAGCCCATAACCATATGCGCTCCTCCGTCTACATCTTTAAAAGTAATGGAAAATTCCTCCAAAGATTCTCCTGTGCTGGTTCCTCCCATAACACGAACTACGTCAGATGCTTCTTTGTAAAAGTAAGATCCCCATTGGTTCAGTTGGTTATGTAAGATTACAGTCCACTCTTTTTCACCGGGTATAGTTAATAGCGCATAAGTACCTGCTTTAACTTCTTTTCCTCCAAAAGTTACATCTTGGTAGAATGTTATTTCTGGCGCTTCGTTGGCACCTGTTCTCCAAACCTCACCAGCGGGAGCAAGCTCTGAAAGAGCACGTCCATTTAACTGAGGTCTACCATATGAAATCCGAACAACTTTTTCGGAAATTTTATAATCACTGGGGAACGAGGCCATGTCTAAGGGGCTTTTATCCATTCCAGAGAATTTTTGGGCGTTGGTATTAGTCGTAAAAACCAATGCAAATACAAATACAGTTAGGGTAATTAATTTTTTCATTTTATATGTTTGTTTTATGTATCCCAAAGCTAGGTAGTTCATAAATTAAATTTGCTTAAAATGTCGTTAATTTTTTCATTACTTACAAATAGGTTCAATTTGCTTAGTTTTTTAACCAAAGAATTTCAAATTATATGTTATTTGTAAAATATAACTATATATTGATACTATATATGGGTTTTTGGTTTGATAAATGAAACAATAAAATGATATTTGTATTCAAATTGATATAATAATAAAGATTATGTGTGGAATAGTTTGTGCATTTGATGTAAAGGAAAGTACGGAGGTTCTTAGGCCTCAATTGTTGGAAATGTCTAAGAAAATACGTCATAGAGGGCCAGATTGGAGCGGTATCTACAGTAACGATAAGGCAGTTTTAGCCCATGAGCGGTTAGCTATTGTTGATCCTGCCTCCGGAAAACAACCGCTATTGAGCAAGGATGGTAAATTGGTCTTGGCCGCCAATGGAGAGATTTATAATCACAGGGAGTTAAGAAAGCAGTTTAAAGGAACTTACGATTTTCAGACAGAATCCGACTGTGAGGTAATTTTGGCATTGTATCAAAAAAAGGGCGTGGATTTTTTGGATGAAATGAACGGTATTTTTGGCTTTACCATTTACGATACAGAAAAGGACGAATACTTTGTTGCTCGGGACCATATGGGGATTATTCCTTTGTATATGGGTTGGGATCAAAATGGTACCTTTTATGTTGCGTCTGAACTAAAGGCCTTGGAAGGTACCTGCACTAAAATTGAACTTTTTCCTCCGGGTCATTATTTACACAGTTCCGATGGTGAGTTAAAAAGATGGTACTCTAGGGATTGGATGGATTATGAAGCGGTTAAAGAAAATGAAACGAGTATACAGAAAATTAAAGAGGCACTGGAAGCTGCGGTGCATAGACAATTAATGTCCGATGTGCCTTACGGTGTTTTGCTTTCAGGTGGGTTGGATTCATCCGTTACTTCTGCAATTGCAAAGAAATATGCTCAAAAAAGAATAGAGTCAGATGATACAACAGAGGCGTGGTGGCCGCAATTACATTCGTTTTCAGTAGGGTTGGAAGGTTCTCCGGATTTGGCTGCCGCTCGTAAGGTCGCAGATCATATCGGTACGGTGCACCATGAGATAAAATTTACGATCCAAGAAGGTTTGGACGCAATTAAGGATGTGGTGTACAATTTGGAAACGTATGACATCACAACAATTAGAGCTTCTACACCTATGTATTTGATGGCGAGGGTCATAAAGTCAATGGGAATAAAAATGGTATTGTCCGGAGAAGGCGCAGACGAGCTTTTTGGTGGTTACCTGTATTTTCATAAAGCCCCTAGTCCAAAGGATTTTCATGAAGAAACCGTGCGTAAACTTGATAAATTGCACATGTACGATTGTCTAAGGGCGAATAAGTCCCTAGCGGCATGGGGCATTGAAGGCCGAGTGCCATTTTTAGATAAAGAATTTATGGACGTTGCCATGCGCATCAACCCAAAGGATAAAATGATCAATGGCGAACGAATGGAAAAGTGGGTGGTAAGAAAAGCTTTTGAAGATATGTTGCCACAAAGCGTTGCTTGGCGGCAGAAAGAGCAGTTTTCCGATGGCGTTGGCTATAGTTGGATAGATACCCTAAAAGAAGTAGTGAATACAGAAGTATCCGATGAACAACTAGAAAATGCAAAATTCAGATTTCCGCTACAGACACCTACGAGTAAAGAGGAATTTTACTATCGGTCTATATTCGAGCAACATTTTCCATCCGATGCAGCAGCACTTTGTGTGCCACAAGAACCATCAGTAGCCTGTAGCACCAAGATTGCTTTAGAATGGGACGAAGCTTTTAAAAATATGAACGACCCTTCTGGTAGGGCCGTTGCCAATGTGCACGATGACGCTTATACAAAGTAGTTGTCCTTACGAATCTGTTTGCTGCTATCTTTAAGCAGTGCAGTTTTTTGATTAGTCTTAAAGGAGTGTCAACTACATGACACTCCTTTTTAAGTCTAGTTTATAAAATGGAGTGCTACAATTCCGTTAGAGCCATATGCCCTAAGCGACATTATTTCAATATATTTAGGGTGTTACTAAAACTTGTACATAATGAGTGCACCTTCATCGACCAAAATAGTAATCCTTCTGAGTCTATTGTTCGGTTTGTTATTCTTTTCTTGCGCTACGCCAGTGGAGAAAAAGACAGAAAAACCAAATATCCTTTTTATTTTATCCGATGACCATACCTCGCAGGCTTGGGGACTTTATGGAGGTATTTTAAAGGACTACGTTCAAAATAAGAATATTCGTCGTATTGCTAATGAAGGTGCTTTATTGACCAACGCCTTTTGCACCAATAGTATTTGCACGCCAAGTAGGGGTAGTATCTTAACGGGGCAGTACAGTCACATAAATCAGGTCTATACTTTGAACGAGCCAATTCCTAAAGGACATCCAAATATTGCCAAGACGTTTCGTGAAAATGGCTATCAGACCGCCGTAATAGGAAAATGGCATTTGGTGGAGCAGCCAGAAGGGTTTGACTATTTTAATGTCCTCCCAGGACAAGGGCATTACTGGAACCCGGTATTGAAAACGAAGGAAAATTGGAAAGATGGTCATGATGGTACTGCAGGAAAACAGTATGAAGGTTTCTCTACGGATATTATAACCGACCTAACAATCAACCATCTTAAAAATCGGGATACAGTTAAACCATTTATGATGTTCTGTAACTTTAAGGCCACCCACGAACCTTTTGATTATCCAAAACGCTTTGCATCACTCTATAATAACGAAACCATACCAGAGCCTGCATCACTGTTAGATTTTGGTAAAGAAACTACTGGACGTTCTTTTAAAGGTCAGGTATTGGAGCATTTGGGAGAGCGATGGAAAAAAGCTACGGATACCGATACTTTTTGGACTACCTATCCTGGGCTGCCCTATCCTTTAGATGGACTGGACAGTATTCAGAAACGTAAGAAGATTTATCAGAAACTGGTGAAGGATTTTATGCGTTGCGGAGCGGCCATAGATGATAATATTGGAAAACTCCTAGATTATTTACAGGCGGAAGGAATTGCTGATAATACGATCGTTATCTATACTGCAGATCAAGGTTATTTTTTAGGAGAGCATGGATTCTTTGATAAGCGTCTTATTTATGAGGAGTCGCTTCGAATGCCCTTTGTGATTCGATATCCTAAAGAAATAAAAGGAGGACAGCGGATAGACGATATCATTCTTAATATTGATTTTTCGGCCCTGCTGGCAGATTACGCAGGTATTGAAAAGCCGGACTACATTCAAGGAGAGAGCTTTAGGCAGAATTTGAATGGAAAAACAGACAAAAATTGGCGCAAGCAGATGTACTATAGGTATTGGTTGCATCACCCGGATAGGCCGGCACACTTTGGTATCCGTAACGAGCGATATAAACTAGCCTTCTTTTATGGACAGGATTTAGGTAAGAAAGGAACATCCAAGCAATCTACCTTGCCAAGCTGGGAGTTTTATGACCTAGAAGAAGATCCTAAAGAGCTTCATAACGGAATAGATGATGTTAGATACGCTACCGTTATTGAAGCGATGAAGCTTGAGCTTATAGCGGAACGAAAAAACTATGGAGATTTGGATGAGAATTATCCTGCAATACGTACCATTTTATCACAGGCTAAATTGGAATAGTATACGTCTGCTAAGTTTGGTTCTCTTAAGGTAAATATGCCGTGGTTGCGCCGGTAGCTTAGTTGGTTTTAGATGTTCTATCACCTAGATTTAGCGCAATGAAAATAGGCGTTTTTAAGACCTGAAATCCATTCTCTTTTTCCACAATTTTTGTTGATAACTTGCCTATCTGTAAAAGTGACAAACGTCATATTTTACGGGGTATTGCGTATATTTGTAAGATTGCAAAATTTGAAGTACAAACAACCTTAAATTTATGAGCGAAGCAGCAAAAAACGAAGAAGAAGAAAATAAGGAAGACGCATTGAGCAAAAAGCCCGAAGTTCCCATGAAGGATTACTCTGCAGATAGCATCCAGGCCTTAGAGGGTATGGAGCATGTACGTATGCGACCTTCTATGTATATAGGTGATGTAGGTGCGCGCGGATTGCACCACCTGGTTTACGAGGTAGTGGATAACTCCATTGATGAAGCTATGGGCGGACATTGCGATGCTATAAGCGTTACCATAAACGAGGATAACTCGGTTACCACAAGGGACAATGGTAGAGGTATTCCGGTTGGAATGCACAAAAAAGAAGGGGTTTCCGCACTACAGGTGGTAATGACCAAAATAGGTGCTGGTGGTAAGTTCGATAAGGATTCCTATAAAGTTTCCGGTGGTCTGCATGGTGTGGGTGTTTCCTGTGTAAATGCATTGTCCTCTCATTTAAGAGCTACTGTTTTTAAAGATGGTAAAATTTGGGAGCAGGAATATGAGCGCGGTAAAGCTATGTATCCGGTAAAGACAATTGGGGACTGTAAACCAGAGGATAGGGGCACAGAGGTAACTTTTCTGCCTGACACGACTATTTTTACACAAACCATAGAGTACAGTTATGAAACGTTGTCCAATAGGATGCGGGAGCTCTCCTTTTTGAACAAAGGGGTAACCATCTCTATTACGGACAAACGTCAAAAGGATGAAAATGGAGAATTTGTATCCGAAGTTTTCTATTCCGACGAAGGATTAAAGGAGTTCGTTAAGTTTTTGGATGGAAACCGAGAATCCCTTATTCAGAATGTTATTTCAATGGAGGGCGAGAAAAACGATATCCCAGTTGAGGTAGCCATGATTTATAATACCAGTTATACGGAGAATTTACACTCTTATGTAAACAATATAAATACCCATGAAGGAGGAACACATTTATCTGGATTCCGAAGAGGGCTTACCTCTACCTTAAAGAAGTATGCAGATGCTTCCGGTATGCTAGACAAGCTAAAATTCGAAATACAGGGAGATGATTTCCGTGAAGGGTTAACGGCAATTGTATCGGTGAAAGTACAGGAGCCTCAGTTTGAAGGACAGACCAAAACTAAATTGGGCAACAGAGAAGTTTCCTCCGCCGTGAGCCAGGCTGTTTCCGAGATGCTTACGAATTATTTAGAGGAGCATCCGGACGATGCAAAGGTGATTGTTCAAAAAGTGGTCTTGGCAGCTACTGCTAGACACGCAGCCACAAAGGCACGTGAAATGGTACAACGAAAGACAGTTATGAGTATTGGAGGCTTACCAGGTAAATTATCCGATTGCTCTGAACAAGACCCTGCGCTTTGCGAGGTATTCCTAGTAGAGGGCGACTCGGCAGGTGGTACCGCTAAACAAGGTAGAGATCGAAAATTTCAGGCAATTTTACCGCTCCGTGGTAAGATTTTAAATGTAGAAAAGGCAATGCCCCACCGTGTTTTTGAAAACGAAGAAATTAAGAATATTTATACCGCGCTAGGGGTAACTATTGGTACGGAGGAAGATAGCAAGGCTTTGAATTTAGACAAGCTGCGTTATCACAAAGTAGTCATCATGTGTGATGCGGATGTTGATGGTAGTCATATTGAAACGTTGATACTTACTTTTTTCTTCCGCTACATGCGCGAGCTTATTGAAGGTGGTCACGTGTATATTGCTACACCTCCTTTATATTTGGTTAAGAAAGGACAGAAGAAGCAATACGCTTGGAGTGACAAAGAGCGCGATGAGATTGCGGATAGTTACAGCGGTGGAGTAGGAATTCAAAGATACAAGGGTCTTGGTGAAATGAACGCCGAACAATTGTGGGATACTACAATGAATCCGGATTTTAGGACGTTGCGCCAGATAACCATTGAAAATGCAACTGAGACAGATCGGGTGTTTTCTATGCTGATGGGAGATGAGGTGCCACCGCGAAGAGAGTTTATTGAGAAGAATGCCGTTTATGCGAACATTGACACCTAGAAATAACCACTTTCACAACAAAAACCTGTACGTATCGTGCAGGTTTTTTAGTTTTAATGAAAATTTAAAAACATGAAACGTTTATTTATTACTTTTCTGATTTTCAGTGGTCCTATGCTAATGGCACAGACTAGTCTTAACAGTATTTTTGCGGCTGGAATAGAAGATGCCGAAAAATTTACGACGGATTACCTAGCGCCTTTTTCGCAGAGTACCGTGTATGGTTTTTCTACGGGCTGGTATAATACCGCAGATGCTAAACCACTTGGTGGTTTTGAAATTTCATTTATTGGATCCGTCACCAGTCACAAGGGAAAGGAGGATAAAAAGACCTTCATTTTGGATCCTAACGAGTATCAAAACCTAGATTTTGTTCAAAACCCAGGGACGGCAAGAGCAGTTTCGTCCGCATTAGGTGATATTGAAGGTACTAGCGTTTTTGTTGAAGGACAAGTGGCTGGGATAACAGTTCGAGAGGAGTTTGAACTACCCTCAGGTCTGTCTGCTGAAGGTCTTAATTTTGTCCCTTCCGGATTTCTTCAGGCAAGTGTTGGTATATTCAAAGGGACAGAGGTTAAAGCGCGTTTCTTGCCTAAAATAGCGTATGAAGGAGCTGCTGTAGGTCTAATCGGTTTTGGTCTGCAACATGATTTTACAAAATTATTACCTGCAGACAAAATATTGCCTGTTGCAATTTCTGGTGTTATAGGTTATACAAAGCTTAATGGTGATTATGATCTTACCGATGTTAATTTAATAGATGGTGAGAACCAAAGAATTGAAGCTGAAATGAGTACATGGGCGTTTAAAGCAATCGTGTCTACAAAACTGCCGATCATTAATTTTTATGGTGGAATTGGATATATCACAGGAAAATCCCAAACCGATGTACTTGGCGAGTATAGGGTCACTAGAGGTCCCTTTGCATCCGAAACATATGTTGATCCTTTTTCAATTACAGAGAAAGTAAGTGGTGTTACGGGTAATATTGGGGCTAAACTTAAATTAGGATTCTTTCGATTACATGCAGACTATACGCTAGGTGAATTTAATACCTTGACCGCGGGAATAAACTTTGGTTTTAGATAAATTCTAAGTTTTTTAGCCACAAAGACCATTGGTTGTGCCTGTTTAACTAGGCACAACCAATGGTCTTTGTTATTTCAAATAGGTACGTTTCATTGTGGTCTTCTAGTAAAACTTGGTTTATAGCGATACATTATTCTAGATGAGTATACAGCTACGTTTAATTGAGCATCCATTGGTTAGTTCTAAGATTTTGAACTCATGGTTTAGTAAGAATAGGTACCATGCTTTTTGGATTGGCTTTTTGATATATAACAATGCCTAGCATAGAAGTTGGCAGAACGTGCGCGTGAATAACTTTATGTTCATTGTGCATTCACGTATTGAATTGGCCTTTCTTTAAGTTATTGAAGTAGCGAGTGGTAAATATATTGGCAATTGCTATTCTAGGGTAGCCTCATTTCTTGATGTAACTTAAAAAGGTTTAAATTTTTAAAATAATGGTACTGTTGTTCTCCTAAGCGTATCGTAAAAACTAAAAAAGTCTGCCCAGATTGCTCCGGACAGACCCTTTCCCATGGCCCTGTTAATACTGATTATTCTCGTATGGCGAGCATGTTTCCGTTATTTTCTTGTAGTACGGTTCCTGTAGGTGTTGCTTTAATGGTTACGATATCATTGGGTTTATTCTCTAAACCTCTATATTCTACCGTGTACACTCCGTCTGTCTGAGACCACTTAAAATCTGTTTTTTCAATAATTTTACCTTGGTTGATTTTGTGATATCTTCCTAAGTATACATCGTTGAAAATCCATTCTTTCCGGGTGGTGTTTTTTGCGGTACCGCTTTCCGAAGAAAGGGTATTTTCTATCCATATTCCAACAATTGGGTCATTGTTTTCTTCAATTCTAGAACAATTACTAGAGAAGATGATGGCAATTATAGCAAGTAATGAAAGTATTTTTTTCATCATTTTAAGTAGGTTTTTGGATTTGGGTATCCAGAAATGATAACGGGTATGTGGATTGTGTTAGTATTAAAATTCGTTGTATGGTAGCATTTTTCTGTTTTCTTCGTTAAAGTGCTCTTTTTTTTAACATGTTGTACCGTTCGTCGATAGTTGATGGATTACTTGGCGATTTAATATTGAGGAAATCTCGCCCTTTTTTTGTCAATTTATACCTATTTTTGAGTTGAAAGTAGAAACCTAAATAAGACGGTAAACGTTTTAATTAATAACCATTAAATTTATCTTTAAATGAAAGTTACAGTAGTAGGAGCAGGAGCGGTAGGAGCAAGTTGTGCGGAATATATAGCGATAAAGGATTTTGCGTCGGAAGTTGTTCTTTTGGATATAAAAGAAGGCTATGCAGAAGGGAAGGCTATGGATTTAATGCAGACCGCCTCGTTAAACGGTTTTGACACTAAGATTACAGGTAGTACTAGTGATTATGCAAAGACGGCCAATAGCGATATTGCTGTGATTACTTCGGGAATACCCAGAAAACCCGGGATGACCAGGGAAGAATTGATAGGAATAAATGCAGGAATCGTTAAAGCGGTATCGAGCAGTTTAATCGAGCATTCACCAAACGTCATTCTTATCGTGGTAAGTAATCCTATGGATACGATGACTTACTTGGTCCATAAAACCACAGATTTACCAAAGCATAGAATTATAGGTATGGGTGGCGCGTTAGATAGTGCCCGTTTTAAGTATAGGCTAGCTGAAGCCATGGAAGCTCCAATATCTGATGTAGATGGAATGGTCATCGGTGGTCATAGCGATACAGGAATGGTTCCTTTAACGTCGCATGCAACCAGAAATAGCATTAGAGTATCCGAGTTTTTGTCCGAAGACAGATTACAGCAAGTAGCTGATGATACCAAAGTAGGTGGAGCAACGCTAACAAAGTTGTTGGGAACAAGTGCATGGTATGCACCGGGAGCAGCGGTTTCTGCTTTAGTGCAGGCAATTGCATGCGATCAAAAGAAACTATTCCCATGTTCTACATTTTTGGAAGGGGAATACGGATTAAACGATATCTGTATAGGTGTGCCCGTACTATTAGGTAAAAATGGTATCGAGAAAATCGTTGATATCCCTTTGAGTGATGCCGAGAAGGATAAAATGCAGGAAAGTGCGGCAGGAGTTGCCAAAACAAATGGTCTTTTAGACGTTTAGTTTAAATTCTTTAGCGCTAAAACAATGCCTTTGTAGTCTAACTATAAAGGCATTGTTAGTTAATGCACCTTGGACTTTGAAAATTTATAATGTATAAAATATACTACCTAGAATAATCTTTCTTTTTATATTTGCCGCATGAATGCAAAATGGTGTATAAGCACTTTATTTATTATTCTAGCCTTTTTGGGGCTAAGTCAAGAGCATAAGAGAACTTCTAACCAGCAAATATTACTAAAATTTGCAGAGGTAGAACTAGCCTCAGAAACTGCTCATGATGAAATTTTGGCTGTAATTGCCAAGAAGCTAGAAGTGCTAGGTATTGCTGATATTGAAATAGTAGAAAATGACGGCACACAGTTAAGTATTCGTTATTACAGTGATATCGATGCCGTTAGTGTTAAGGAGTTTCTTTCCAAAGAAAAGCGACTGTCTTTATCAAATAAAGAAGAATTTCCTTCCGATTATCCTATAGAAGAACTTCCCGAAAAGTATAATTTAATCGTATCTGATTTGCATCTGCAAGCAGATGATATTGTTAATTTAAACGCAACTCTTGTTTTAAGTCATAAACAAGCTGATGAAATAGTTTCTAATTCTGTAATTCTAACATGTGCTAATACACTAGATTTTGAACAAGACGCTAGCGTTGACATAGCTTATAAGATTAATAGAAATATTGCATTATCAATTAATAACACTTCACAAATAATACCAGAAGTAAGGGCAGGACCTTATGTGAATGGGAACAGTTAATTTCCAATAAAATAGAATACCAAGCAGCTTATTACTTTGCGTAAAGTTTATTTGCCTTGGTTTTTAATACACCTAAATAACATAAATTAAATAACTATTAAAATGCAAAATAAAGGACTTATAAAGCTTTTCGCTTTATTATTCGGGTTAGTAAGTATCTATCAGCTATCCTATACTTTTATCACAAGTAAAGTAGAAAACGAGGCAGAAGCGTTTGCGATCAGCCGTATTTCAGAGTCGGAAGACGATTATGTTTCTCAAAGGGAAGCCGTAGAAGCCCGTTATTTGGACTCCATTAGCGAGAACACCATTCTAGGTTATACCAATTATGGTGAAGCTAAGCAGAAGGAATTGAACAAGGGTCTGGATCTTATGGGCGGTATTAACGTAACCCTACAAATTTCGGTAAAAGATATCTTAAAAGGATTAGCCAATAACACCAAAAACCCTGTTTTCAATAAGGCCTTGGCCGATGCCGATGTTGCATCCCAAAATAGTGATGACACTTATTTGGATTTGTTTTTTGAAGCTTTTGACAATATAAAAGGAGAGACGAAGTTAGCTTCGCCCGAAATATTTTCGAACAAGGGACTAAGTGATGAGGTTAACTTTCAAATGTCCGATGATCAGGTAAGGCCAATTATAAGGACTAAAATTGATGAATCCATTGTTTCTGCTTTTGAAGTTTTACGGGAACGTATCGATGGCTTTGGGGTGACTCAACCAAATATTCAAAGAGAAGGAAACTCTGGTCGTATTATAGTCGAATTGCCGGGGGCCAGGGATATTGCACGTGCTCAGGATTTGTTGTCCAGTACGGCACAATTGGAGTTCTGGGAAACTTACCCGCAGAGTAATACGAGTTTTAGTACGTTTTTGATACAAGCAAACGAGAAGCTAAAGGATATTGTAAAGGTAGATGAGCCAGAACAAATAAAGGAAGAGACTGAGTTGGATTCCTTATTATCCGATGTAGCCTCCGATTCTTTGGATTTGGCCACTCAGGTCAATCCGCTTTATGAATTATTGATTCCTGCTAACCCAGGAAGTAATGCTATGTTTCAAGCAGCTATTAAGGATACTGCTACGATAGGCGGTTATCTAAGAATGCCGGAAATTAGAAGATTATTGCCTGCAGATATCCAATTTGTGAAATTTGTTTGGGAACGTCCTGCAACCGAGGATACCGAGATAATTAATCTTTATGCCTTAAAATCTAATCGTGAAGCAACGCCAAGAATTAGTGGTGATGTGGTCAGTGATGCACGTGGCGAGTTTGACCAATTCAGTAAGCCGGTCGTTACCATGAGCATGAACTCTAAAGGTTCTAAACTATGGCAAAAATTAACGAGTGATGCCAATGTTAACCAAACGGGTATTGCCGTTGTATTGGATAACAGGGTCTACACGGCACCTGGTTGTTCTGTTGTTGGAGGAATATCTGGCGGTAGAACAGAAATTTCTGGAGATTTTACGGTAAATGAAACCAAGGATATCGCTAACGTTTTAAGAGCTGGTAAATTACCCGCCTCGGCTGAAATCATTCAATCTGAAATAGTGGGTCCTTCTTTGGGCCAAGAAGCTATTGATAGTGGTTTTATGTCTTTCCTTATAGCCATGGCGGTAGTATTGCTATGGATGATATTCTATTATGGTAAGGCAGGTGCTTTTGCAGATGTTGCATTGCTATTGAATATTCTTTTGATATTTGGTGTGCTTACAAGCTTGAACGCGGTATTAACCTTACCTGGTATAGCGGGTATTGTTTTGACCATAGGTATGTCGGTCGATGCCAACGTACTTATTTTTGAGCGTATAAAAGAAGAATTGGCAAAAGGAAAAGGAAGAAGTCTGGCGGTCTCAGATGGTTTTAGTAATGCACTATCTTCTATTTTGGATGCCAACATAACTACGGGTCTTACGGCAATTATCCTCTTTGTATTTGGTTCTGGACCTATAAAAGGATTTGCTACCACCTTATTAATTGGTATACTAACCTCATTATTTACGGCCATATTTATCACAAGGCTTTTGGTTGATTGGTATATAGGAGGCAAGGGAAGAAGCTTGGATTTCTCTACGGCTATAACAAAAGGCCTATTTAAGAACATGAGTATAGATTTCTTGGTAAAAAGAAAGATAGCTTATGTAATCTCTGGAATTTTAGTAGCTGTGGGACTATTTTCCTTACTTGCAGGACCAGGCTTACAGCAGGGAGTCGATTTTATAGGTGGTCGTTCCTACACGGTTCGTTTTGAACAGCAGGTAAATGCCTCAGAAATTGCCTCTGAGCTTAACGACGTCTTTGGAAGTGGTACTCAGGTTAAAACGTTTGGCGAGTCCAATCAAATTAAGATTACAACACCGTATAAAGTAGATGTTGAGGGTATAGAGGTCGACAATGAGATACAGGACAAGTTATATACTTCTTTACAAAAATATCTACCAGACGGTATTGATAAGCAAGATTTTATGATAGGTAGCGCGGATAAGGCTATTGGTATTATGCAGTCCGTTAAAGTGGGTCCTACCATTGCGGATGATATTAAAAATAATGCCTTCTTGGCAATCCTAGGATCCTTAGCCGTGGTATTCCTGTACATCTTGTTCCGTTTCCGTAGATGGCAATTCTCCTTGGGTGCGGTTGCAGCTGTATTCCATGATGTTTTGATTGTGCTTGGTGTGTTCTCTATATTTGGAAAGCTGATGCCTTTTAACATGGAAATTGATCAGGCTTTTATTGCTGCGATACTTACGGTAATTGGTTATTCCTTGAATGATACCGTGGTTGTTTTTGACCGTATTCGTGAGATAATTGCGGAGCGAGGATGGAAAAGTGGGGAGAATATTAATACTGCGATTAATAGTACATTGAGTAGGACATTGAATACCTCTTTGACCACATTGGTCGTATTGCTTACGATATTTGTTTTTGGCGGGGAATCCTTAAGAGGATTTATGTTCGCTATGATTGTAGGTGTAGTTGTAGGTACATACTCATCCGTATTTATTGCAACACCAATAATGTACGATGCATTAGGGAAGAAAATAAGATCAGGGGTCACAGCCTAATAAAAAGTAGACTAACTCAAGTTAAAGAGTCGCTATTCCTTATGGGGTAGCGGCTTTTTTATTGGAACTATTATTTATAAAAAAGTAGATTTTCCTTTTGATCCGTCACTTGTCATATCCAGTGTGTAGAGGTATTTTGGTTGTAATCCAGGTTCCTTTCGATGCGAAACAAAAATAACACAGGTATTGGTTTCGGTTGCAATTTTGTTGACTAGTGCTACCAATAGTTGGGCGGCTGTATCGTCCATGCCAGCGGTAGGCTCGTCCAGTATTAATAAAGGGGGATGTTTAACCATAGCTCTTGCGGTCATCACCAAACGTTGTTGGCCCAACGAAAGTTGCTTAAACAGTGTATTTCGTTTTTCCCATAAACCAAGTAGCATCAACCATTCTTTACTCCTTTGCTTTTGTGATTCCGTAGGTAGGGTGTAGAGTCCAACCGAATCTGTAAATCCTGATATAAGCATATGCTGTACGGAATGTCTACCTTTAAATTTATCGGTTATATTCGAAGAAAAATAACCGATTTTTTCCTTGATTTCCCATACACTTTCACCGCTGCCTTTCTTCTTGCCGAATATATAAACATCTTTTCCGTACGCTTTTGGATTATCTCCAAATATCATGGATAGCATTGTGGTTTTTCCAGATCCGTTTTTTCCCACAAGTTGCCAGAACTCTCCTTTTTCTACTTTCCATGAGATATTGTTCAGTATGGGTTTGCTTTCATAAGAAATAGAGACGTTACGGAATTCAATTAGGGTATCCTCTAACGGTTCAAGAGTATGTATTGGCTTTGGAATCTTCTTGTATAACCGATGATCTGGCTCAACAGCTATGGTAATATCCTCATTTTTAAGTACTGTAAATTCATTTACTTTTAACACTCCGAAATTCTCTATAAAGGGAAGTATATCAGATTTTCTACTCACCAATTGTATAAAGCTAATTTCCTGTGTTCTTTGTAGTACTATTTGTTTTAGTTTGGCTTGAAAATCAGTGTCCAAATTATCGAAAGGATTATCTAGTACTATATAATCTGACCCTGATGCTAGTATGTGATATAAAAGGGCTTTCTTTTGTTCCCCACTAGACATAGTTTTTAAGGGCTGTGTTTTAGTTGTTAAGGCGCTGTACCCATGCTGTTCTTCCTGTTCAACAAAAGTTGTTACAGCTAATGGTGAGAACAAGGCTCCCTTCTTATCAATAAAGGTCGTAAAAGTGGGATGGCGCTGTCCTAAAACTTCTTCTATGAAAAAGGATTTGTTAGATTCGTTATCAACGAATATGGCCCAATGCATTGTCATACTATTTTTTTATCTGATATATGTCTACGGGATTTTTGTTATAAGTAGTTGTTCGATGCCATTGCATCCCTATTTTAAGCGCAACCTTTCTAGACGGTACGTTGTCTACATGGATGATAGAAATCAAGTGCGCCGTCCAGTCGTTATTAAATGCAGTTTTCTTACAGAGTTCGGCGGCCTCCGTGGCATAGCCCTTGCCCCAATGTTCCGGCAAAATCGAATATCCTATTTCCAATTCTTTTAGCTCATCTACGGTTTGCACTAAGAGTCCGCAAAGTCCAATAAATTTCTGAGTTTCATTACAAACTAATGCGTTCATGCCACCTTGGCTGGTATGGTAGCGTTCAAAAATCCTATCGAATTGCTGTTGGCAAGCGGTTTTTGGATCTTCTGGTAACCCTTCCCAGTATTGAGAACTTAAGGGTTCTTCGTGGAAAGGTAGCCAAAGTCTGAAATCATTTGGGTGTAACTTTCTAAAGCTAAGCCTTTTGGTTTGTTCACCTTCTAAGAGATAGTCCATTCGATGGGTTTTTAATCTCTGGTGAACTCAATTGTATCGCCCACTTCCAAGAGCCATTTTTTAGCCAGTCCTGCATTTACTTCCAAAACATATTTAATAGGGACTTTAGAGGAAAGTCCGGTCTCGTTAAAAGGTTGGGCGTTTTTTTGGAAACTCGCGATTTTCAGATTTTCATCAATGAAGATAATATCTAAGGCAAAAGCGGTATTCTTCATATAAAACGAATGCATTGCTACATCCGGAAAAATGAATAACATTGCTTGGTCGTCCTCCATACCTTTGCGGTACATAAGTCCCGTCTGTGTTTCATAGTCAGACTCAGCAAACTCCACATCTAATTGCCTTACTAGGGAATCTGATTCTTTTTTGAAGATGTTTAATTTGCCTTCTTTGGTAAACGTGACTTCTTCCGTTTTGATGGTGGTTTTGTTTTCCTCCTTGCACGAGAGGACTGAAAGAAATACAACAAGAATTCCAATAGTGTGTTTTATGCCCATAATACAAAATAATCTAAGCCGTTTTGCCTGAAGGTCTAAACATAAGATATAGACCAACGATGATAAACGGTATGCTAAGCCACTGTCCTGTAGAAAGTAGACCCCAAGATTCCTCAAAACCACCTTGACTTTTCTTAACGAACTCTACAAAGAAGCGTACCGTCCAGAGCAACACTAAAAACAAACCTAAAAGATAGCCCTGTTTATTCTTTTTCTCTGTTTTCCAATAGAGGTAGTAGAGGAGGATAAAAATAAAGATGTAACAGATACCTTCGTACAGTTGTGCGGGATGGCGATAGGGTATTTCTTCTAAATATTGTGCAAATTTCGGATTGTTTTCAATGGCGGCATACGCCGCATTGAGGGTTTTTTCCTTGGTTACCGCTAAGGCTTTGGAGGGATGTAAATCATCTGAATCACGAATGAAACGCGTTGCGAAAATAAAGGACTTATCCACTATTCTACCATTGATTTCCGAGTTGAAAAAATTACCCAAACGCACACAGAATGCGCCAATGGAAAAAGGTACTACCATACGGTCCAAAATCCATAGCAGTTTAAATTCGGGATATTTTCGGGTATAGATATACATACCCAAAATTACCCCTATGGTCGCACCATGACTGGCCAATCCTGTAAATCCTGTAAATTCGTAACCATCTATTAAGCCAAAAAGTAAACTACCGGTACTACTTTCCCTAATGGGCAATAATATTTCTAACAAGTGATCTTTATAATAGGCCCAATCATAAAAAATAACGTGGCCTAATCGTGCGCCAAGCATAGTTCCTAAAACGGTATGGATGAATAGGGAATCTAGCTGTTCTACTGATTTTTTTTCGTTATCGAAGATGCGTTTCATCAGGTACCATCCCAAAGCGAAAGAAATAATCCATAAAAGATTATAATATTTTATCTGAACGAAACCAATATTGAACAAGGTTTCGTTTGGATTCCATGTAATACCTAAAAAATGCATAGTTCTTTATTTGTAAAGGCTAAGATACTAAAATTGAAAGCCCTCCGAAATTGTAAATGATGAAAATGAATTTCGAATAACGATACCCTTTATGACTGAACATAAATCCATAAGTCAAAAATCTCATCAGGGCACCGGATCATATCCTTTTCCTCCCCAGGGATTACAGCTAACTATTCGTTTTAAAGAAAGCCACCCCCCCTTAAAAAGACCATGTTTTTTTAAAGCTTCCAAAGTGTACTGGGAGCATGTAGGGGAGTACCGGCAAGTTGCTGGCGTGTATGGCGATATGGCCAGTTGATAAAAACGGACTAACAAAATAAAAGGGGCAATCAGAATTTTTTTTAAGGATAACTTCAATTTCAAAATATTAAGTATACTAAACTAGCATAAAGATACTACTTAAATAAAGCAAAAGCCCGTATGGTTATATACGGGCATTTAGCTTTAGGGTGTATTGTTAGACACCTATTCTGACGGGTTCCAAATGTTCAGCTTCTTCTGGGGTATATAAGCGTGAGCGAATCAAGAACCGTATTCCCAACGGAATTTCCAAAGAGAAACTGGCTCCTCTGCCAGGGGTAACATCAATGGTGAGTTGGGTATGTTTCCAATACTCAAACTGATCTTTGGACATGTGAAAATCACAGCCTTCTATTGTTCCTAGCCATACGTCATTCTCATCAAGCATTAGGTCTCCTTTAGTAAAGCACATAGGGGCGGATCCATCGCAACAACCACCGCTTTGATGAAACATCAGTTCTCCGTGGGTGTCCTTCAGCTGATTGATAATAGCGACTGCCTTTTCGGTTACCAATACTCTTTTGATTTTCATGTGCGCTTTTTTAAAAGAATCCCATTGCTTTCTTGTCGTAGGAAATCAACATATTTTTGGTCTGACGGTAGTGTGCTAACATCATTTTATGGTTTTCTCTACCTATCCCAGATTTTTTATATCCTCCAAAAGGGGCATGCGCAGGATATAAGTGATAGCAATTCACCCAGACCCTACCGGCTTGTATAGCCCGCGATATGGTATAGGCTTGGTGCGTATCCCTTGTCCATACGCCCGCACCTAGGCCGTATAAGGTATCGTTTGCTATGGCGATGGCTTCCGCTTCATCTTTAAAGGTGGTCACACAGGCCACCGGACCAAAAATTTCTTCTTGGAAAACACGCATTTTATTATTGCCTTTCAACAGGGTAGGCTGTATGTAAAAACCACCTTCAAGTCCTTCGTTATAGGCTTGCTCGCCGCCTGTTAAAACTTCACATCCTTCTTCCTTCCCAATTTTTATATAACTAAGAATTTTTTCAAATTGGTCATTGGAGGCTTGTGCCCCCATCATAGTATTAGGGTCTAATGGATGGCCCAGTTTAATGGCCTTTGTTCGCTCTATGACCCGCGCTATAAAGGCATCGTAAATGTTTTCTTGAATAAGAATGCGCGATGGGCACGTACACACTTCGCCTTGGTTTAGGGCGAACATATTGGCACCTTCTATGCATTTGTCAAAAAACTCATCATCGGCATCCATGATGCTTTCAAAGAAGATGTTCGGCGATTTACCACCGAGTTCCAAGGTTACCGGGGTAATATTTTTAGAGGCATACTGCATAATCAACTGACCCGTGGTGGTCTCTCCGGTAAAAGCTATCTTATTAATTCTTGGGCTAGAAGCTAAAGGTTTACCAGCTTCCGCTCCAAAACCGTTCACCACGTTCAAAACTCCTGCTGGTAGGATATCCTGAATCATTTCCATTAATATTAAAATACCTACCGGTGTTTGTTCCGCAGGTTTAAGGATGACACAGTTTCCAGCAGCCAAAGCTGGTGCCAATTTCCAGGTAGCCATTAAGAGCGGGAAGTTCCACGGGATAATCTGTCCCACTACACCTAGTGGTTCCGTAACGTTAAGAGCAACAGTGTTTGCATCCAATTCGCTGACGGATCCTTCCTCTGCTCGTATCACACCCGCAAAATATCTGAAATGGTCAATGGCCAATGGTAGATCTGCTGCTCTGGTTTCGCGTATGGCCTTACCATTGTCCCAAGTTTCAGCTCTTGCCAAAACCTCCAAGTTTTGTTCCATCTTATCCGCAATTTTCAATAGAATATTACTGCGTTCCGTTGCAGAACTTACATTCCAAGTTGCCGCCGCCGCCCAGGCTGCATCAATTGCCTTCTCAATATCTTCCGCGGTAGACCTTGGAATTTTGGTAAAAGATTTCCCATCTACCGGGGAGGTGTTTTCAAAATACTCGCCTTTTGTTGGAGCTACCCATTTACCGCCAATAAAATTTTCATATTGGTTTTTGAAGGTCGGTTTTTTTAGGACATCTTTCTCTACTGTTGCTGTGTTACTCATGGCATATACGTTTTAAGGTTTCTAATATGTTTTAAATAGGACTAGTGCTTTACCTAAGCCTTGTATAAAGTTAATTATAAGATTGTTGATTTATCTGACGTATTCTGTGAATCACATGAACAATACTATCATTTATTGATTTTATGATTTTTTTAATCTAAATATTTTGTAAATTCTACAATTGTAAAAATGAAAGTATCGTGCTACGAGTATCTCAAAAGTTTTTAAATGAAAGACGGTTGGAGACCTTGATTGAAAACCAAACTTCCTATACCATGAATAATGCTGCTATGCATGTCTTTGAAACCCATGAGCAGGCAGAGAAAGTGCTTTTGCAATTTGAGCAGCCCGTGCTTGCCAGTATGATCGAAGGAAAAAAAATCATGCACTTGAGGGACTATGAGTCTTTTGATTTTTTGCCTGGAGAATCTTTGATACTCCCTGCCCATGAGCAGATGTGCATCGATTTTCCAGAGGCTATGGAAAAAAATCCTACTCGCTGCTTGGCAATGGCCATATCCGAGGATAAGATAAACAAGGTATTGCAGTTCATGAACGAACAAATGCCAAAGGATAGTAAGCAAGAGTGGGGATTAATGAACTACAATTTTCATTTTGTTAACGACCCGGGAATTTTTCAAATTTTAAAGCGACTTTTATTTTTGTTTTCAGAAGATCACCCTTCAAAAGATTTTTTTGTAGATAATATGCTGCGGGAATTGATTATTCGGATTTTGCAGACGAATGAATGTAAGATATATAGTAACGCTACGCTAAGCCTTGCTAATGAGAGTCGTTTGGCAGGAGTCATACGTTATATACGAGAGAATCTTGCAAGTAGCTTGCAGGTAGATGATTTGAGCAGTATGGCATGCATGAGTCCATCACATTTTTATCGCACATTTAAATCTGAATTGGGAATTTCGCCGGTAGAATTTATAAACAATGAGCGAATAAAATTAGCGGTTGGTATGTTGCAGGATAGCAAACGTAGCATCAAAGATGTGTATTTAGATTGTGGTTTTGAAAGCAGGTCTTATTTTAATAGGGTCTTCAAGAATAGACAGAAAATAACTCCTAGTGTTTACAAAGCCAATATTGAAAATTCCGCTTTTCGGACTTGATTAAAGACTAAACGTAGTGCCTTCTTTGCCATCCTTTAATTGAATGCCCAAAGCTGCCAATTGGTCCCGTATACTGTCAGACGTGGAAAAGTCCCTATTCTCTCTTGCGTTTTTTCTAAGCTCAATGAGCAGTTCTACGGCTCCGTTTAGTTTTTCAGTATCCGCTTCCGAACTTTTTTTGCTTTCTAGACCCAACACATCAAAAACAAAATTCTGTATGGTTTCCCTTAATACTATCTTGTCGGCGGCAGTTATGGACTCTTTTCCCTCTTTTATTAGGTTGATATGTTTTACTGCATCAAATAGTTTAGCTATTAATATAGGTGTATTGAAATCATCGTTCATGGCATCATAGCAGGATTGCTTCCATGCGAGTACGTCAAATTCGGTTTTATTTCCTTCAACTAGGCTGTCCAATGTGCTCATGGATTCCATTAGTTTGTTGAATCCCTTTTCCGAGGCAAGCAATGCATCGTTGCTAATGTCGAGAATACTGGTGTAATGCGCTTGCATCATAAAGAAACGCACCATAGAAGGTGAAAAAGCCTTACTCAAAATATCATTGTTTCCAGAAAATATCTCACCTGGTAATATACTGTTCCCAGTAGATTTCGCCATTTTCTTGCCGTTAAGGGTAAGCATATTGGTATGCAGCCAATATTGTACTGGAGATTTACCGTTACTAGCTTCTGCTTGGGCAATTTCACACTCGTGATGTGGAAATTTTAAATCCATCCCACCACCGTGTATATCAAATGTTTCCCCTAAATATTTTGTACTCATTGCCGTACACTCTAGGTGCCACCCAGGGAAACCATCTCCCCATGGCGAAGGCCATCTCATAATATGTTCCGGCTCGGCTTTTTTCCAAAGGGCAAAATCCTGTGGACTTCGTTTATCGTCCTGTGCAGCAAGTTCGCGGGTATTCGCTATCATATCCTCTAGCTTACGACCGCTCAATTTTCCGTATTCGTTGGTTTCGTTGAACTTTACAACATCAAAGTATACAGAACCATTGATTTCATAAGCATACCCTTTTTCAATAATCACCTTTATAATCTCAATCTGCTCTATAATATGACCGGTGGCCGTAGGTTCGATACTAGGGGGTAAAAAATTAAATTTTTCCAGTATGTTATGGAAATCGACAGTGTAGCGCTGCACCACTTCCATCGGTTCCAATTGCTCTAGCCTCGCCTTTTTTGCAATTTTATCTTCTCCGTCCTCAGCATCGTCTACTAAATGGCCGGCATCTGTTATATTTCGCACATACCGTACCTTGTATCCTAAGTGTTTGAAGTACCTAAATATCATATCGAACGACATAAATGTGCGGCAATTCCCTAGGTGAACATTACTGTAAACCGTGGGGCCACACACATACATGCCTATATATCCTGGATTCAAAGAAGTAAATAGTTCTTTTTTGCCGGTTAAGGAATTTTGAACTTTAAGTTGCTGCTGTTCGTATAGTTGCATCTTTTAAAAAAGAATTAGAACGTTGTATCTAGGTTAATGAAGTTCAGGAATTCTCTGCGTACCCCTTCCTCCTTAAACTTCCCACCATACTCCGCAGTAACGGTACTACTGTCAATATCCCTGATACCTCTAGAGTTTACACATAGGTGTTTTGCATCTATAACGCATGCCACATCATCCGTTCCCAAAGCTTTTTGTAACTCTCGTACTATTTGGATGTTTAATCGTTCCTGTACTTGGGGTCTTTTTGCAAAATAGTCTACAATACGGTTCATCTTTGAAAGACCGATAACCCTTCCTTTGGAGATGTAGGCAACATGTGCTTTACCGACAATGGGGAGTAGGTGGTGTTCGCAGGTAGAGTAAAGCGTAATATTTTTCTCTACTAGCATTTCCCCGTATTTGTATTTGTTGTCAAATGTAGAGGACGTAGGTTTTTTATCTGGATGTAGTCCTCCAAAAATTTCTTTAACGAACATTTTAGCAACGCGATTGGGAGTTCCCTTCAAACTGTCATCGTCTAGGTCAAGTCCCAAAGTGAGCATTATTTCTCTAACATTTGTGTTTATTCGCTTTATCTTTTCTTCTTCAGTTAGAACAAAAGCGTCTTTGCGAAGTGGTGTTTCCTCCGATGAAGAAATATGGTCTTCACCCATCTGCTCAAAATGGTCTTCCAATGTACCTTCAGTTTTCATGTATACAATGCTTTAACAGGGCGCAAAGATATGGATTATATGGCACTTAATATAACAGTTCAGCACTAGGGGTGTATAAAATAGTGTTAAGTGTGGTCGGTCTATTTTATGTTTATTAACTTAATTCTGAGTTACATTTTCATTCTTTACATCTTCCCTATGGATAAGGTAGCTCGTATCGTTTTAAAGAGCTGGGGTCTTAGTAATAATCGCAGTGGAATGGCTTTAAGATTGCATTTCATCGATTAAGTGCACAAAAAAACCGATGTAAAATACTAAAAGGGTATGCTGCCAGTTATCATATATGTTAAAGTATATTAATAGCCCTATTTTGTTTTATGAGAACATTACCTATACTCATTTGCATTTTGTTTCTGTTCATTGGGAATGTACAAGCCCAAAATTCACCAGATTGTAGAACTGCTATACCGGTATGCGCCGATGTACCTATTTTTGGCTTGGCCGATGGTGGTGGAGATATTGAGGATTTTGATCCTGAGGTAATTACCCAAACTGGTTGTTTAGAAAAAGGCAGTGTTAGTTCTGCTAATATTGAAAATAATACATCATGGTATGTGTTTCGTGCTGGTACGGCAGGCCAAGTGGGTTTTGATATTCAAGCGATGCCTACCAATGGTGGAACCGGAACACCAACGGCGGAATGGGATTTTGCCGTTTATGGGCCTTATGACGAAGCTGACGGGCAAAATTTCTGTACGATAATAGGGGACGGAACTTCCGAGCCTATTCGTTGTAACTACGAGGTCAACAATACAGAATTTACCGGCATAGGGGTGAACCCGGAAAATGGCCAAGAAGGCGCACCATTTTTAATCGGGAGCCAAAACACCTACGATGAGTGGTTGGATGTGCAGCCGGGGGAGCTTTATTTTATTTTGATAAACAATTTTAACACCAACTTTGACGGAGACCCAGAACCCTTCATGTTAACGTTTACCGGTAGTTCTGTTCAAGATGATCAAAATACGGCATTGGACTGTACCTTAAGGGATGAGTTTTTAGGTTTGGATATTGTAGCGTGTGAAGGTGATCCAGATATAGTATTAAGCGCATTACGCTCACCAGCAGGCTCCGATATAGCCAATGTGGAATGGTCTGTAGATTATGAAGATGATGGCGTGATTGATCAGATTTTGACCGGCACAGGTCCTTTTGGAGCTGAGTTAGTGGTATCTAGCCCAAGCTCAGGCCGATATTTTGCCGAAATCACCACAAGCTCAGGAACTCCGCCTGTCGTAGCAGATGTGGGAGGAATTCTAATTACTTTTTATGGCGATCCGGTTTTAGATCCGTTAAATCCGGTTACCATTTTAGAAGATAATTTATCAATAGATCCCGATCAAAATAATGTGGAATTTAATATGTTAGGTAATGGTGATTATGAATTTGCGATCAACGGCGGTGAATTTCAAGATAGTCCAATCTTCATGAATATCCCACCGGGTGAAAATACGGTGATTATAAACGACAAAAATGGATGCGGGATAACCGAACCCATACCTTTTATTGTATTTGCATATCCAAAATTTTTTACACCTAATGGAGACGGTATTAATGATGAGTGGAATGTTCAGGGAATGAATACTGCTAGTATTTCGGATGTAGCTGTCTTTATCTTTGATCGATACGGTAAGCTCTTAAAGCAATTAGGCGAGACCGATACCTGGGATGGAACATTTAACGGAAGTGAAATGCCGTCTACGGACTATTGGTTCAAATTTGAATACGCACAAGATGATGATACTGCAACTTTAATTGCAAAAAGTAGAAGAACACACTTCACTTTAAAACGGTAGCCTATTCCTCATGTAATACTAGTATCGCTCATCTTCTTAATTATAGCTGATGGTTTCTATTTATTAGAATTTATAATTGGGGTGGTGTTAACTAAAGTTATGGTATACTCCCTAGCATATATACCTACAGTAGAGCATCTATTTTCTACTCAATACTTTGTTCTACTAATTAAAAAGCCCCTGTATTCTGAACGTTAAGATTCAAGATACAGGGAGATTTTTATATGCTTCCTACGGTTAGCGGTAGTATAAAAATTAAGTATATTTTTGCTTGTAGAGCTACTTTAATTAGAAATTAATGGTATAGCTCAAGGTTGCATTTGTTTGTATGCGGTCTATGGTAGCTGGTGTAATCAAACCAGTATCCAGTAATTGTTCATTAACTTGTTGGTCTATTCGATTCAAGGAAAAATCCAATCTACTACCACCAAAATTATAGCCAATACCGCCAGAAATACTGTTTAAATCGCCAATCGTGTCCGTGTTTTCATAGGGGCTCTGTTCAAAACGGTATCCTGCTCTTAAACTTATCTGTGCTATTCGATATTCGCCGCCAAGTCTAACCGTAGAAACAGCTCCCAATTGATTAGCTATGTCATTATTTACTATTTGGAAATTTGGGTCGCTTTCCGGTCGTAGTTCAGCATTGGAAAAATCCTGGTATCCATAATCTAAACTTAAAAGACCATTTTTTCCGAAAATTATAGCCATACTACCTGTTAGTTTGCTTGGGGATTGAATCGTATAGGTCTCAAACAAGTTAATGATATTGAAATCTATAAAGTTGATGTCCTCATCAGCAAGGTCAGAATTTATTCGCTGCGAAAGGTCGTCGTTTAGACGGTACCAAGTTGGAGATTGATAACTGCCTCCCACACGTACAAACTCATTTAATTTGGCTATGGCACCGAGCGTAAAGGAAAAGCCATTACCTTGGGTAACCAGTAAATTGTCAAATGTAGTCCTTTGAATCTCTGAATCTGTATCATAACCGGTTTCCGTTAGTCTATCAAGACGCTCGTTGAATACGCTGTGAAAATTAAGGGAAGCTCCTAGGTATAGTCTATCTTTATATTCTGAGGCTATGTTTGCCGTGAACTTAGAATTGTAGCCTATACTGCTCCTTTGTAATTGCTGATCTACGTTGCTGTACGAGGTGTTACTGATGTATTGGTTCGTTTGGGGGTCATCATCAAGTGGATCAAGAACACCTCCATAATATCCTAGAAAGGCCTGTTGGTCGCTAAATCCGCCGTTGGCACCAATATCTAAGTATCCATTTTCTATGAGTTCACCATCTTCGAGTAGTATGGCCCCTAATGGTGTTCCTTGTGCAAAATTCAAGAAATAGGAATCAACGCCTTGGTTGCTTCTACCGGAAACTAAATAAGAATTCTCAAAATTACGAGCCAAGTCGTAGTTGAGCGCCAGTGAAAATTTCTTCCAATCAGAATTTGAGTTTGTGTTGTTGAAAACGAAAACACCACCAACTTGATTAATATCGGTGTCGTTTACGTTACTATTGGTTTGCGTACCAAAATAACTTGCTTGGTTGTCCGTGGAGAAGAAGGTACCTGAAAACGTAACTAATGTGTTGTTGAATACTGCCGCCCCTGCGGGATTAACATTTAATGCTGACAAGTCGCCTCCAAGCGCCCCAAACGCTCCTCCCATACTTTGAAAGCGTGCCGTTCCTTGAATATTTTCGGTTCCGTAGCGCAACACGTCATTTATATTCTGCGCACTCACCACAACAGATAGGAATACTAAAATAAAAGTTAAGTATCTTTTCATCGCTTTTTTTTAATTTTATCTAAACTCAATTATAGTTGATGTATTGGTATTGCTTGGTTTTGGGATTTATAAGTCAAATATGTTGGTTAATAAATCCCGACCCTAGTTCTCCATGCTCGCATGTAGATTATTAATTACGTCTACCGCCACCCGATCTTCCTCCGGATGATCGTCCTCCAGATGATCTTCCGCCGCCGCCAGAGCTTCTCATGCTTCCACTGCTGCGCGAACCACCGCCGGAACTTCGCATACTTCCACCGCTCCTTGAGCTACCTCCGGAACTTCTCATGCTTCCACTGCTTCTAGAGCTGCCGCTTCGCGAGCTTCTGTAGGTTCCACTGCTTCTAGAGCTACTGCTCCGTCCTGTACTGTAGCTTCTTCCGCCAGTAGAGCCACTTCTGGAGTTGCGATAGGTAGATGTTCTTGGTGTTGTTGCCCTAGACGATGATCCTGTTCTGGGTGCTGCGCGATTATAGGCCGAATTACTTCTCGATGAGCTATAGGTTCTGGGTGCTGTTCTAGTACTTCTGCTGGATCTGTAAGCACGATTTCTATCAACGCCAACAGTTCTTCTATTGGCCATATTGTCCCTGTAAGACCTAGAGGTACCCGAATTTCTGTTACTTCTTGTAGCGGTAGTATTGCTCCTACCTATAGTATTTCTGGAGCTATTCGAAGAACGTGCAGTGTTACTACGATATCTAGAGGAAGAACCTCTTGTATTTACATTAGATCTTCCTCGTAAGGCCGTGCTATTGGTATTATTTGCCAAATTATTTCTACCATAGAATCCACGTCTTGATGAATTTACGGCATACCGGTTATTACGGCCCCACTGGTTGAAGCCTCCGCCCCAGCCCCAATTGTTCCATCCAAGTCCACCGCCCCAGCCCCAGTTGTTCCATCGGTTCCATCCGAAACCACCGCCCCAACCCCAGCCAAGGCCTCCGCCCCAACCCCAGTTGTTCCATCGGTTCCATCCAAAGCCTCCTCCCCAGCCAAAGCCACCACCCCAGCCCCAAGGATTGCCCCAGCCAAAGTTATTAAAGCCACCGCCCCATCCAAAACCACCACCCCATAACCAGGGGTCATACAATCCCATACCCCAGCCGTTGTTGTGAAAATTGATGTTTACATTCGTAGCATTATCGCCCCAGCCTCCAAAACCTTGGTAGTCGTTGGGGTTGTTGTAATAGTCCGTTAATTGATCTTGATTTAATTGGTCGTCTATTGGGTTGCTCGCATAAGAATCTACGTCCGTGAATATCTCACCATCTAAAATCTCATCATATTGTTGGGCTTTCTGCCCAAAGTAATCGGTATATGTGTTCGATTCCGGCTGTGTTCTATATTGTTGTTGCGGTCGTTGTTCTGGCCTGCGTTCAACGGTTCGCGGTGTTTCATCGGAATATATACCGTCATTGTCGAAGTAAGATGCGGGTTGATAAGAGCCGCAAGATGCGCCAACTATGGCAATTACGAACAGCATTCCAATGTTGCGAAGTTTATTGAGGGGTAGTGAATATATCATCGTTCTAAATTTTATTGTTGAACATATTAAAAATAACTAGTTTTACGGAATTATTTTGTTAATTAATCACAACTTTTGTGCCAAACTATTTGTAATGAGTAAAAAATTAACCAAGAGAAGCGAGGATTATTCCAAATGGTACAATGAACTTGTAGTAAAAGCAGATTTAGCCGAGAACTCTGGAGTGCGCGGCTGTATGGTCATAAAACCTTATGGATTTGCTATTTGGGAAAAGATGCAAGCGGGATTGGATAAAATGTTTAAGGATACAGGACATGAGAACGCTTACTTTCCTTTATTTATACCTAAGTCATACCTAAGTAAGGAGGCTAGCCATGTAGAAGGATTTGCAAAGGAGTGTGCAGTAGTTACCCATTACCGGCTCAAGAATGCTGACGATGGCAGTGGAATTATAGTTGATCCAGATGCCAAATTGGAGGAGGAGCTTATTGTGCGACCAACATCTGAAACTATTATCTGGGATACATATAGAAAGTGGATACAATCATACCGTGATTTGCCTTTATTGATCAATCAATGGGCCAATGTCGTAAGATGGGAGATGCGTACACGTTTGTTTTTGAGAACGGCCGAGTTTCTTTGGCAAGAGGGTCATACAGCCCATGCAACGGAACAGGAAGCCTTGGACGAAGCGGAGCAAATGATGAACGTATATGCAGATTTTGCCGAAAATCATATGGCTATGCCAGTGATAAAAGGGGTGAAGACAGAGAGCGAGCGTTTTGCCGGAGCTTTGGAGACCTATTGTATTGAGGCGCTTATGCAAGATGGAAAAGCATTACAGGCTGGTACTTCTCACTTTTTGGGTCAAAATTTTGCGAAGGCATTTGACGTTAAATTCGCCACGAGGGATGGTGGCAAAGAGTATGTGTGGGCTACCTCTTGGGGTGTTTCTACACGACTAATGGGTGCTTTGGTTATGACCCATAGTGACGATAACGGATTGGTGCTTCCTCCCAAATTAGCCCCTATACAGGTGGTTATTGTCCCAATTTACAAAGGATTGGAGCAGCTAGATATGATTTCTGAACGCGTAAAGCCTTTAGTTGAGGAACTAAGGTCTAAAGGAATATCTGTTAAATACGACGATAGGGATACACATAAGCCAGGATTTAAATTTAACGCTTACGAATTAAAAGGTGTTCCTGTAAGATTGGCTATTGGTCAAAGAGATATGGACAATGGGACTTATGAACTTGCACGAAGGGATACCTTGGAAAAAATGACGATTCCCATGGGTGAGGTTGTTGCCAAAATAGAATTTTTAATGGAAGATATTCAGAATAGTATTTACCAGAAAGCGGTAGCGTATAGAAAAGAGCATATAACCTTGGTAGATAGCTATGCCGAGTTTAAAACAATCTTAGAGGAAAAAGGCGGTTTCATTTCTGCGCATTGGGACGGGACAACAGAAACCGAAGATCGCATAAAAGAGGAAACCAAAGCGACGATTAGATGTATTCCTATAGATGCAGAAACAGAAAACGGGGTATGTATTATTAGCGGTAAGCCTTCACAAAAAAGAGTCCTGTTCGCTAAGGCATATTAAAAGATTAAAAAAATAATATCTTGGTGTTGTGATAGTAAAAAATAATTGTATTTTTGCATCCGCAATTGCGTAAAGATATGGTCCGTTCGTCTAGGGGTTAGGACGCCAGGTTTTCATCCTGGTAACAGGGGTTCGATTCCCCTACGGACTACAAGGTTTAATGAAAAGTTGAAAATGAATAGGTGAGTTTTGTATTCATTTACAATGCTTGGCATTAAGTTGTAAATTTTTTATTGGTCCGTTCGTCTAGGGGTTAGGACGCCAGGTTTTCATCCTGGTAACAGGGGTTCGATTCCCCTACGGACTACTTAGGGTAATGGATATCAAAATCCATAAAAACATAATTAAGTTAGAAAATGGCAAATCACAAGTCTGCATTAAAGAGAATTAGAAGAAACGAAGCGGTACGTTTACGTAACAGATATCAGCACAAAACTACGCGTAATGCAATTAAGAAGTTACGTGGCGAGGAAAGCAAGAAAGATGCCGAGGCTCTTTTTCCTAGTGTAATTAGTATGATAGACCGTTTAGCTAAGCGTAATATTATTCATGCAAACAAGGCTGCTAACATAAAGAGTAAGCTGGCAAAACACGTAGCTGCACTTTAATTAGTACTATTTATTATAAAAGCTAAAGTCTTCTAATTTGCATTGGAGGGCTTTTTTTGTTTCTATATTTTAAGTTGTTTTGCCCATTCGTAAAAAGCCAACAATAAAGCAACCATATAATATCATAATCAGTAATAAAAGTACTTTTCTTAAGTACAACGCATAATAAAGGTCTTCATTTAGCTGACTAATTCCTATTATCAAAGGGTAGAACGGATAAAAGATAAGCAGCCCTATACTTATCCACCGTAATAATTTACGGTAATTGGAGAATGAAGCAGGTTTGTTCCTATACTCTTTCAAATATAAGTAGGCAAATAAAACAAGTTCAGCTGACCCGGTAAGAATCACTAGCAACTGGGGTTTCAAAATGAAACTTTCAAAAAATGGATTCAATATGCTAACCAAACAAAATAGTAAGGTGCCCCATTTTATATATACCTTTAACTTTTGATTGGTGGTACTCCAATAATAGATATAGAAGAAATATAGAAAAAAAATCAAATCCAATAAGTTATATATAAGGTGATTATAGTTTTGATATGAGTCTTCGAATACAATTTGTACTTCATTTATATCGCGTATGAGTAACCCAAAGATTTCTGTTAAAAGAATATATGCAAGTAAAATTGGGAGGGCTTTTAAGCTACTCTCGAAGTAGTATTTATACTTCACTAGCGAGACTATCAATACAACGGCATAGACAAGCATATAAACATTTTCCTGTAAAAATAGAGCTAGTTCAATGGTCATTCAATTGCTATGAAATATTTGTTATCACCTCATTTTTAGCCAAAACTGCGTCTTCTACTTTTAATGAATCCAATACAGAATAAAGTATACATTAGTAGTATCGATAATCTTAAAACAGTATGCAGCTCATATCTCTCCCAAGCATCTCCAGGCATATATCCGATTAAAAATAGTATTGGGAATATGGAATGGAAAAGTACCAAGCCAAAAGAAACCCAAGATACAAGATTGTATTTCTCTTTGTTCCATTGCCAATTAGAGCCTTTATCAATTCGGTATAAAACACATATGATAGCTAAAATTAAGGAGGCCACTGAAGTTGCATAAAATAAGCTGATTCTAAAGGGGTTTTGAAAAAAGCAAGAAGCTATATAACTCGCAATAACAATTGCCGAAAGTATTTTAACCCAAAATTTTATTTTCTTTTGTGCAATTAAACCCAAAAACAGACTGTAGAAAAAACCATAGTAGAAAATATCGTAGATATTGTAAATGATATCATTAGCGAATAATTTATCTGTTAGTAATGCAAAAATATCGGAGTATCTAACAAGATGTCCCAAGAGCTCATTTAAAAAAGTATAAGCGATTAATATTGGAAAATATTTTAGGGCAGTGTCGTAATATTTCTTGTATGTAAATATAGAAATCAGCAGCGTTACGAAGTAAACACCAATTATAAAATTAATCTTTATAAATTCGAGAAGCTCCGATGACATATGGACTAAAATTCTGTTTTTGGCGGTGGTCCCGATCCACTGCGGTTCAAAATCAGACTTTTACCATTATATAATTTTGACTTCGAAAAGAAATTTGGCAATATACCAGCCCTTGCTTTTTTTGATTTTTCTAGTACCGTTCCTAGGCCTTTCTGTAATTGTTCATCTTTCCAATCTATAATTAATTTTGCTTTGCCATCATCTCCAATGTAAAAGCTATAGTTTCCGCCATCCTTTTCTAAAGTTGGCAACAGGAAAAGAGAATTTTGTCTTGGATGAACAATGTCCTTCCCATCTTCAAATGTTCTTTCATCTGGATAGTTGGCAAAGTACATTCGTAATTTAGTAACTTTTTTTACTCCGGCATTGGCTGCTTCTTGATCTATGTATGCTAAATAGTTTTTAATGGTTTCATAATCAAAATCAACAAATCGGGCTGGCTCGAAGTCAGCTTTGGGGGCTCTTTTTTTTATCTCATAGCTTTCGATTATTGGAACGCGATGCTCACTATAGTTGGTGTAAATTGCATCTGCTTGTTGTAAGGTAATAATGTTTCGAGGAGCTTCAACAATAGATGGCTTTTCTGCAGGTTGTTCTTGTTGTTGGTTTTTATTGCTTTCATTGCAACCGGTACAGACTATAATACCGAATAGGATTGCAAACCTTAAAAGGTGTATTGTATTTTTCATAAATAATAGTTTTAACTTTAATTGAAGCATATAAGAAAATACGCAAGTAATCGGGGGAGGATTCTTTAGTTTGTCTAAAGATATTCATTTTGATTGACTATCTGCTTTGTCGCTCGGTTTTTATCTACGCAAAAAAAAAACCCGATTTCATATGAAATCGGGGTTAGGTATATTGTTTAAGAAGTGCTTATTGATTCATGGTCAGTAAGAACTCTTCATTGTTTTTGGTTTGTTTAAAACGTTGTTCAATAAACTCCATAGCCTCAACCGGATTCATGTCCGCTAGATATTTACGCATGATCCACATTCGTTGTAAGGTGTTTTCATCTAGTAAAATATCGTCTCTACGTGTGCTTGAAGAGGTAAGGTCAATAGCAGGGAATATTCTTCTATTAGCAATCTTACGATCCAATTGGAGTTCCATGTTGCCTGTCCCTTTAAATTCTTCAAAAATAACTTCATCCATTTTAGATCCTGTTTCTGTTAAAGCCGTAGCTATTATGGTTAAGGATCCACCACCTTCTATATTACGGGCGGCACCAAAGAAACGTTTTGGTTTATGAAGTGCATTGGCATCAACACCACCACTTAATACTTTTCCGGATGCAGGCTGTACGGTGTTATACGCCCGTGCGAGCCTTGTGATAGAATCTAACAGAATTACAACGTCATGGCCGCATTCTACTAGTCGTTTTGCTTTTTCCAATACGATATTTGCAACCCTTACATGTTCAGTTGGTTCCTTATCAAAGGTAGAGGCCACAACTTCACCTCTTACGTTACGCTGCATGTCCGTAACCTCTTCTGGTCGTTCGTCTATAAGCAATATAATTTGATATACTTCAGGATGGTTGGCCGCTATCCCATTGGCTATATCCTTTAGAAGCATCGTCTTACCTGATTTTGGTTGCGATACGATCATGCCCCTTTGTCCTTTTCCAATAGGGGAGAACAAATCTATAATACGAGTAGATATCGTACTCTGTCGTTCAGCTAGATTAAATTTTTCTTGAGGGAAAAGCGGGGTAAGGTGCTCAAATGAAACCCTATCCCTTACAATTTGCGGGTCTATACCGTTGATTTTATTCACCTTTATCAAAGGAAAATACTTTTCTCCTTCTTTTGGAGGTCGTACCTGTCCTAAGACCGTATCACCAGTTTTGAGTCCAAATAGGCGAATTTGAGATTGCGAAACATAAATATCATCTGGAGAGGATAAATAATTGTAGTCGGATGACCTTAGGAAGCCATAACCGTCTTGCATAATATCCAAAACACCTTCGCTGGCAATTATACTATCAAATTCAAATTCTGGCTCCTTGTACCTATTTTTCAAATCCTTGTCAAAATTACTTTTGTCATGGTTGCTTCTAGGGTTCGGTTTTTTGTTTTGGTTGCTCTTTTGATTTTTGTGGTGAGGCGTATTTTTTTGATTTTCGTGCTTATTTTCTGTAGCTGCAGGTCTTGGTCTTGGCCTTGGTTTTCTCGCTTCCTTAGGCTCAGCTTCTTTTTTTTCTCTTGTTTTCTCAGGACTAGGCGTAATTTTTGCAGGTGCGGATTCGGTTACCGTTGGTTCTTCTGCACTATTTTTTTTGGCTACTCTAGCTCTTGGTCTCGGCTTTGGTTTCGGTTTTGAGGTGTCGTCCGTTTTAGGCGGAAGCACAGCGGCGGCAGCCTTTGGATTCGCTGCTTGTAGGTCTAGTATTTGATAGACCAAATCCAATTTCTTGAGGGTCTTGAATTTTGGGACATTAAGTCCTTTTGCTATTTCCTGAAGCTCAGGTAGCTTTTTTGTTTTTAAATCTGAAATCTCAAACATTAATTGTAGAATAAATTATACGTGATTTGTACTGTAAGAAGTATATTAACTAATGGGTATATGGTGGAAATGATTTTTCCGTGGTAAGTGTTATCTCTGATAACGCAACAATAATACAAATTATTTTCATTAAATAGACCTATATTTTTTAAAAAGACCTGTATTTTTGTAATCTAAAGGAATAGTCATAGCATGATTCAAAGAATTCAGACGCTTTATTTAGTTTTGGTAGCTCTAATTTCTGGCATACTTCCATTTTTTGTAAACCTTTGGTCAGATGCAAATGGAACCGAAATTTATGCCCATAATGAAGTCATTGTGTCCATCGTTTTTTATATAGTTGGTGCCTTGGCTTTATGGACAGTTTTCCTTTATAAAAATAGAAAGAACCAGTTTGTAGTAAACAGGCTGAATATGATATTGAATCTTTTTTTACTAGGATTTTTCGTTTACCGGTCGCTAAACTTATCCGGAGAGACCTTGGTCTCGGAGAAGGGTATTGGGATGCTGATTCCTATATTTTCTATCGTTTTTTTGACCCTCGCAAACAGGGCTATAAAGAAGGATGAAGATCTTGTAAAATCTGTTGATCGTTTACGTTAAACCTAACATCTTAGTAGTATTAGTGCGTTAAACCCGGGGTAGTTCCCGGGTTTTTTATTGCAGTGCTGTTCTTCTCATCCGTTTAGGGCCATACCATAACCAAAAACCTGTGACAGTAAAGAGCAGCAATGCAAAACTCATTATGGTGGTGTAAACAAGTTTTATATATCCGCCAGTATTCAAATAGTTATCTAAGAGAGAGGCATCATGCATATTTTCTATAAAATCTGCGCGTCTACGATCTACATGTAATAAGGCTCCTGTTGCACCATCTATTTGGATGCCATAATAGTTATCAAAAATAAATTTTGCAACGCCTTTATCTTGTCTTATGTCTATGCGGTCCAGTTGCAAGGCTTTGGTATCGGGCACTGTTCTTGTAAGATGATTTTTGGCCATTGTTTGTAATTGATTTAAGGGTAGCCAATCTTTTAGTTCTGTAGTTGTACCTATATACGTTTTTGACCCAAGAATGTCGCCAGAATTTTTTTTCCAGCCCAAAAAGAGACCAGTGCTTGCTATTATAAAGAAGAAAACAAACAATGTTGCACCCGTAATACGGTGAACTTTTCTGAAATTACGAATCGTTTTAGCCTGTTTCTTTCTGCGCTGTTTTATGTCCATTGAGTTAAGATGAAATAAAAATGTATGTATTTCTTGTCTAGTTTGCATTTGAAAAACCTCCAAAATGATCAAAATTAATGGAACTATAGTTGACTTTAAGCTTGTCTTAACACAACAGTATTGGTCTTACTTTATTGTTTGTTGATTGCTTTGGTGATTGGATTCTTTCGTTAGGCTCTTATCCTTCTGAAAAACAAGCATATAATGAAATTTTTTTTCGGAGAAGTAAGGGCTCCACTAATTATTTTATGTTCCTTGGTGTTTTGCCTTTCGAACGAACATCAAGTAAAATGGCTCCTGACTAATCAAAAAGATGACATATAGGGACTTTTTTATTCTGGGGATAGATATAACGTTTAGTTAATCTCGTTAACGTTCGTTTTTAAGAGAATACTCCACTAAATCTTCATAGCTATTATGTGGTAGATTTAACGTCCATAATTCTGTTTCGCCTATTTTGAGATACTATCTGGCTTAACAAGAGTATTTAGAAACTTGTTTCTAGGTAAAGATTAAACACAGTATTAAAGCGGCTATTAAAAGCTGAGGTTTTGGAGTTGGGGTTTTATGGCAAATGGAATTGAATATCCCGTTTTCTCAAAAATCCCTATTTATCGTTTTCCTAATTCAATTACCTCCAAATCTTTAACATCGCCGGCTTCAATCACGAACCGCAACATGGTTCTTACTTGATGAAAGCCATGTTTGCCGCAAGCACCTGGGTTCATGTGGAGTACCCCTAGTTTTTTATCCATCATTACTTTTAATATATGTGAATGACCGCAAATAAATAACTTAGGTGGGTTTACTTGAATTTCGGGACGTGTTCTAGCATTATATTTGGGTGGATAGCCTCCTATATGGGTCATTAAAACGTCTACGCCCTCACACATAAACCTCTGGTTTAATGGAAATTCCTTTTGAATCACGTGGTTGTCAATATTTCCAAAGACAGCTTTAAGAGGTTTTATTTTTGCCAAGTGATCCGTAACCGTAATATCTCCAATGTCTCCTGCATGCCATATTTCGTCCGCTTGTCGAGCATATTTTAAAATTGTATCGTCTAAATGGGAATGGGTATCCGATAGCAGTAAAATTTTTGTCATATCAAGCTGATTCTAAATTCATCTCTAAATCGGTATTTCTTTTTTATCAGTGCTAATATTAAAATGTTGTATTTCTATGTAATCACTGATTTGGTGAATAGTATACGGTAGCAAGCATACCTCAAAACTAATATCGCGTTCCTAATAAAGAAGAACTATGCATATCTTTACACTTCGCAAAATTAAGCTATCCTTTTGAGATATTTCATTCAATTTTCTTACTTCGGTAAAGCCTATCATGGTTGGCAAAGTCAGCCAAACGCCATAACGGTGCAGGAAGTTTTGGAAAATGCCCTGTCCGTTTTGCTGAGCGAAAAAATACAGCTGGTGGGAGCGGGCAGGACAGATGCGGGGGTGCATGCCCGTGAGATGTATGCTCATTTTGATTTTGTAGCGCTTACCGATAAGACCGATTTGGTGTACAGGTTAAATTCCTTTTTGCCTGGTGATATCGCAGTTACAAATATTCACCCTACGGTAGATGAGGCCCATGCGCGGTTTGATGCCTTGCAGCGTACCTATGAGTATTGGATTAGTGATACTAAAAACCCTTTCTTGCAGGAAACAGCATATTATATAAAGCATCCTCTGGATATATCCGGAATGAATAAGAGTGCTGAATTGTTATTGGGAAAGCAGGATTTTGAATGCTTTTCAAAGTCTAAAACCGATGTCAACAATCATTTTTGTACAATTACCCATGCGCAATGGAAGAGAGAGAGGGAGTATATCGTTTTTAAGATTTCTGCAGATAGATTTCTTAGAAATATGGTAAGAGCTATTGTTGGCACCCTCTTGGATGTCGGAACTGGAAAGACCGATTTAGACACTGTTAAGGCCATCATAAAAAGCAAAGATCGAACAACGGCCGGGGTTTCGGTCCCTGCAAAAGGATTATATTTAACCGCTGTTAGCTACCCCAATACTATTTTTAAAAAATGAGCAAAGATTCAGGAAAAGCATTTGACACACGATTGTTCAAACGGTTGATATCCCATACCAAACCGTATAGGCTCACGTTCTATGGAGTTGCTTTGGCAGCAATATTACTATCATTGTTCGCCGTACTCACACCTATATTACTAAAGCAGATTATAGATGATGCCGTTAAGGGTGAAGATGCGCAGCGCCTGCTTTATCTTACCATTGCCATGTTAGTGGTGTTATTGGGACAAGTCTTGAGCCAATTGAGCTTTAATTACTACGCAAATTGGTTGGGGGAATCGGTGATACGGGACGTTCGTATTAATCTGTTTCAAAAAATGCTGGGGTTTAAAATGAAATATTTTGATAATTCCTCCCTAGGCGTTTTGGTAACCCGTGCAGTTGCCGATATGCAAAGAATAGGAGAAATATTCAGCCAAGGTTTTTTTGTTATTGTTGCCGATTTGTTGAAAATGTTGGTGGCAGCCGGTGTTATGATATATATAAACTGGAGATTGGCATTAATTGTATTTGCTGTGTTACCATTGATATTATACGCTACACGGTTGTTTCAAAAAGCAATGAAGGTTGCGTTTACCGAGGTTAGGGCAGAAGTGTCTAACCTTAACTCCTTTGTGCAGGAGCGTATTACGGGAATGCGAATTGTGCAACTATTTACTAGAGAAAAAATAGAGAGTGAAAAATTCAGGGAAATCAATGAAAAGCATAAAAATGCGTGGTTAAAAACAGTATGGTATAATTCTATTTTCTTCCCAATAGCTGAGATAGTATCCTCTATTACGTTGGGGCTTATCGTTTGGTATGGCGGTTTGCAAAATGTCGCTGGCATCACTGACGATGTTGCAGGGACTGTTTTTGCTTTCATTATGTTGATAGATTTGCTATTTAGACCGCTCAGGCAGATTGCCGATAAGTTTAATACGCTTCAAATGGGTATGGTGGCAGCTAATAGGGTATTCAAAATCTTGGATACAGATAGTTCCATCGATGATCTAGGCCAAGTTGAAAAGTCGAACATCAAGGGAGATATTTCTTTTAAGGATGTACGTTTTGGGTACTTGGAGGACGAGGAGGTACTTCATGGTATTTCTTTTGATGTAAAGGCGGGGGAAACCATCGCCATTGTTGGAGCAACAGGCGCTGGAAAATCTACAATTATTAACCTTCTGAATCGATTTTATGAGATAAACTCGGGTGTTATTAGTGTAGACGGTACTGATATAAAAAACTACAAACTAGCTTCTCTCCGTTCTCACATTGCGGTGGTATTGCAAGATGTTTTTTTATTTGCGGATACCATTGCAAATAATATTTCTATGAAAAATTCCAACATAGCTATCGCTGAAATTGAAGCAGCTGCGAAAGCCATTGGTGTGGACGAATTTATTTCCAGTCTTCCTGGGGGTTATGCGTATAATGTAAAAGAGCGTGGTAGTATGCTTTCAAGTGGCCAGCGACAGTTGATCGCCTTTTTGCGAGCTTATGTGAGCAATCCCAGTATCCTAGTCTTGGATGAGGCCACATCGTCAGTTGATACATATTCCGAACAATTAATACAAAAAGCTACCGATAAGATTACCGAGGGTCGCACTTCTATCGTGATAGCACATCGTTTAGGTACAATAAAAAAAGCGGACAAAATTATTGTCATGGATGCGGGTAAAATTGTTGAGATAGGCACACACCAAGAATTACTGAAAAAAGACGGTTACTATAATAAATTGTACGAAGCACAGTTTTTAGCGGAGGAAGTGGCGTAGGTTTTTGTAGATAAAATTAGCTAGCTCCGTATTTTAAGTTTAGGCTACTTTAGATTCAATTCACTTTGTTTCAAACCGGTGATTGGATGAAGGGTATTCGTTCAAGGGACAATTAAAGTTCCGCTGTGTTCTTAATGTTACATTTTTTTACCATCAATTAAACTAAATCTTGTTTAAGCATAGAACCAAGTTGGGTAAGCGAATCATACAATACAAATTCTCCATTTTTGATATATGAAATCAGTCCGGTCTCTTCGCTTACTACAATACATAGCGCGTCGGTCTTTTCTGTAATTCCCACGGCTGCCCTATGTCGCAAACCAAATCGTAATGGTATGTTACGTTCGTTGGAAACGGGTAAAATAACCCTAGTAGCTACAATAAAATTATCAACGATCACAGCGGCACCATCGTGTAATGGGCTGTTCTTATAAAAAATACTTTCGATAATGGGCTGGTTGATTTCTATATTCATCCGGTCTCCGGAATTTTTGATAAAATCCAAAGAATTGTTTCGCTCCAGCACCAAAATAGCACCTGTCTTTGAGATAGCCATTTTATCACAGGCTTTTATAATGGCATCTACATCTGTACTTGTGGTAAGGCCTTCCTGTTTAAGAAATTTAAAATGTTTAATGAAGTTGCGTTTGTTTGCAAAGTTGGTAGAGCCAATCATTAAAAGAAATTTTCGAATTTCCTGCTGGAAAACAATAATCAAAGCGATGAGCCCTACTTGCATGAAGGCACCAACTAAACTGCTAATCATCTCCATACCTAAAAGCTCGGTAAGCTTCCAGAAAGCCCAAACAATTACGATACCGATAAAAATATTTATGGCGACAGAACCGCGAACCAGTTTGTATACATAATACAAGAGCACGGCCACAAGAACAATATCCAGGATATCAGTAACTTTAAAATCGATAAAATTGAAAAAATCCAAGGAATTTCGTTTGTGTAAAATTAACAAAATTTAAGGTAGAATAACGGTGTAAAATTTTATGATGTAAGTTGCGTGTAGAGTTTTGTGCACTCAACCGCTTCTTTTACATCATGAACCCGCAAAATGTTCGCTCCTTTTGATAAGGCAACCATGTGTAGGGCAGAGGTTCCATTAAGGGCGTTGGATGCATCTATTTCAAGCAGTTTGTATATCATGGATTTTCTGCTAATTCCTGCGAGGATTGGTAGGTCGAGAATTTTTAGGCTTTCCATTTGTTGTAAGAGTTGGTAGTTCTGCTCCAAAGTCTTGGCAAATCCAAATCCAGGGTCTACGATTACATCATTAATTCCGAGTTCTCTAATCAGGGCGAGCCTTTGAGAAAAGAAAAACAAGATATCCTGAATTAGATGTTGGTAATCCGTTTGCCGTTGCATGGTCTGTGACGTGCCTCGCATATGCATCATAATATAGGGAACTTGTAAGTCTGCTATAGTATCCATTAGGGTGTTATCCCTAAGTCCTGCCGATATATCGTTGATGATTGCCGCTCCTCGTTCAACACATTCCCGTGCCACTTTTCCTCTAAACGTATCTACAGACAGTATTGTGCCTGCAAAATGTTTCAGCACTAACTCTACAATGGGCGTAATACGTTTTAATTCTACAGCTTCGGAAACGTCGGCAGCACCTGGTTTAGAGCTATAGGCTCCGATATCTATAAAAGTGGCACCATCTGCCAACATTTTCTCAACGTGATTTAAAACGGTTTTTTCATCCTTAAATTTACCTCCATCGAAGAAAGAATCTGGAGTAACGTTTAGAATACCCATAACCTTGGGTGTTTTTAGATTAATCAGCGCTCCATTGCAGTTGATGGTCATGTGTCTATTGAATTAAGGTAAGGGTTAACACTGAAGTTTAAACCTATGGTCTTGATGGTTACAAAATTTTAGGCGAAATTTACACAAATTACAAGAAGTACATGCAAGCAACAGCGGAACAATACGATGCAGTCATTAAGATTTGCCGCGAGTTATACGAAAAGAAAATGCTGGATTATGGTTGTGCATGGCGTATTCTTCGTCTACCTTCATTAACCGATCAAATTTTTATAAAGGCACAACGCATTAGAGGGCTACAGGAAAACCAAGTGCATAAAATAGATGAGGATGAAAAGTCCGAATTTATAGGAATTGTAAATTATGCTATCATGGCATTGATTCAATTGGAACTTGGGGTCGTTGATCAGCCCGATTTGGAACCGGAAAAAGCTATTGCACTGCATGAAAAACATAGCACTGGAACCAAAGAGCTTATGCTCGATAAAAATCACGATTACGGTGAGGCGTGGCGCGATATGCGTGTGAGTTCCTTAACCGATTTAATTCTCCAGAAATTATTAAGAGTAAAGACGATAGAGGATAATAAGGGCAAAACCTTGGTCAGTGAAGGTATAGATGCCAATTATCAGGACATGATCAATTATGCTGTATTTGCATTAATTCATCTGGGTTTAGCTGATAAAATTGTAAAATGATATGAGATATATTATAGGATTGGTTCGTGTTTTTGTTGGAGTACTTTTTATTGTAAGTGGTTTCATAAAACTGAACGATCCCGTTGGCTTTTCATTTAAGCTAGAAGAATATTTTAGTCCAAGTGTTTTAGATTTGGGTATTTTTATCCCCTATGCCTTAACAATATCCATATTGGTAGTCATTTTAGAGGTAATCTTGGGCGTTATGTTACTAATTGGATACAAGGTTAAAATTACCCTTTGGAGCCTATTGGGAATGATTATTTTCTTTACGTTCTTGACGTTTTATTCTGCTTATTTTAATAAGGTGACAGATTGTGGGTGTTTTGGGGATGCTATTAAATTAACTCCTTGGGAATCGTTTACGAAGGATATTATATTGTTGGCTCTTATCTTGATATTATTTTTCGGAAAAAAATACATTAGGCCTTTGTTTTCTGCGTCTATCCACAAAATTGTTATGGTCTTATCGCTTTTTGCCTGTGCGGGATATGCCTATCACGTATTAAATCATCTACCTGTAATCGATTTTAGACCGTACGAAATAGGAAAGAATATCGAGGAAGGTATGGGGGTGCCCGAGGGTGCGCCAAAGGCGATATACGATTATGCTTGGGAGTTTAATGTAAACGGAAAACAGGAAATAATAGTTACCAATGGCGATTATCCAACTATCGATGGAGAATTCATTGGTGTAGAAACAACAGAGGTTCAAAAAGGTTATGAACCACCGGTTCATGATTTTACCATTGAGCAAGAAGGGGAAGATTTTGCTGCTTCGCTACTACAGGAGCCTAAATTGGTCATGGTGATTGCTTATGACTTACGAAAAGCTAACACTGCCATATTTTCGAAAATTAAGAATATAACGGATACGGCTTTGGGCAATGGTTACAAAGTAATTGGAATGTCTGCTTCAGGGCCGGATCAGACTGCGGATTTAGTTGCGGAGTTTGGACTGGACTTTAATTTTTATTTCACGGATGAAACTACACTAAAAACTATTGTTAGGTCCAACCCCGGTGTATTGGTCTTAGATAAAGGAACTATAAAACAAAAAGTACATTATAACGATTTGGACGAATTGGTTTTCGATTAACCATATCGTTGGTTGAACAGGAAATAATAAATATCACAAAGAATACAGAGCTTATGAGAAGTAAAATAGTAGCAGGCAATTGGAAAATGAACAAAACTTTATCAGAAACGGAAACACTATTATCTGAACTTGCCGCAAAATTACCGGACACCGATGCGGAAGTAATGGTAGCTCCAACCTATGTTAATTTGGTAGGGGCTGTTCATCACCTGGAGAGCTCCAAAATAGAGGTCATAGCGCAAAACATGCATTTTGCCAAAAGTGGTGCTTATACAGGTGAAATCTCTGCAGATATGCTTTTGGATATTGGTGTAGATACCGCTATCATAGGGCATTCGGAAAGAAGAGCTTACTTTGGCGAAACAGATGAAATTTTGGCCAAGAAAGTAGTTACTGCATTGGATAAAGGTATCCGAGTGATGTTTTGTTTTGGCGAGGAATTGGAAGACCGGAAATCCGGTAACCATTTTAAAGTGGTTGAAAGTCAACTTAAAAATGCGCTATTTTCTTTAGATGCTTCGGCATGGTCAAAAATAATACTTGCCTATGAGCCTGTTTGGGCTATAGGAACGGGAGAAACTGCATCTCCCGAACAAGCTCAGGACATGCATGCTTTTATTAGAAAAACCATAGGCAAAGCCTTCAATAGCTCCATAGCTAATAGTGTATCCATTTTGTATGGCGGTAGTGTAAAGCCAGGAAACGCAGAGGAGATTTTTTCCAAGCCGGATGTGGATGGAGGCCTCATTGGCGGCGCGTCGCTGGTTGTAGATGATTTTATTTCCATTATTAAGGCGATTTAAAATTTTAAAATAGATTATGAGTCTTATAATCTTCTATGCCCTGCTTATATCGATATGGCTTTTTATCTAAAATGTGTAGGTATCACTTTTCTAATGAAATGTAGGGATTAGATGCCAATGACGAATACCACATTTCTAAATTTCTAGCCGCACAAATGAGCAACACGATATATATAGAATACGATTTTACGGTACATCCGCTACAGCCGGCATCAGATATCCTTATAGCCGAACTGGGTGCGGTTGGCTTTGAAAGTTTTGTAGAGGAAGCCCATGGTGTATTGGCCTATATCCAAAAAACCGATTGGAAAGCTGACATGTTGGATGATGTAGAAATCTTGAGCAATCCTAGTTTCAAGATATCCTATGTTCGTAAAGAAATAGAACAGGAAAATTGGAACGCAACTTGGGAACAAAATTTTCAGCCAATAATCGTAGATGATATTTGCATGATACGTGCTCCTTTTCATGAAAAAAAGGAAGTCACTTATGATATCGTCATAGAGCCAAAAATGAGTTTTGGTACCGGACATCATGAGACAACGCATATGATGCTGCAGCACCTTTTAGACATGGAGTTTCAGGATAAGTCGGTTTTGGATATGGGCAGCGGTACAGGTGTGCTGGCTATTTTGGCTGCCATGCGAGGCGCCTCGTCCATAGACGCGATAGATATAGATAACTGGTGTTACCTGAATGCCAAAGAAAATGTGGAACGAAACAAGGTGGGGCATATTAATGTATTTGAAGGTGATGCCAGTCTTTTAAAAGCCCAACGGTATGACATAATTATTGCGAATATAAATAGGAACATTCTCCTAGAAGATATAGGAAACTATGTTTGTTGTTTAAACCCAAAAGGTGTGTTGTTGCTAAGCGGATTTTACAAATCAGATTTGGATATGATTTCTAGAAAATGTGCCGGTGAGGGATTATTGTTCGAAAAAAATTTCGAAAAAAATAATTGGGTTGCCGCAAAATATGTATTTTAGAGTAAAGCAAAAATTGTACTGATGAGCACTAAAGAACAAATTTCCGAGGAGCTCCTGCTAGAAGAGGAGACCGTTAGACAAAACGAAATCGTTGTGTTTAATGACGATGTAAATACCTTTGACCATGTTATTCAAACATTGATTTCTGTTTGCGATCATACACCCGAACAGGCGGAACAATGTAGCCTTATTGTGCACTATAAAGGAAAATGTACCGTTAAGACCGGGGAATATAAGGACTTGGAACCACGCTGTACAAGTCTTCTAAGTGCCGGCTTAAGTGCAGAAATTGTTTAGTCGGTTTATGTTGCTAGCAACATAAGATTGTTTTCTTTTCCTATATTTAAGCAATACCATAATTAAATTCTGATATTGCGAAATTTACTTGTTTTCATCATGTTTGTTACTCTTGGCGCCTACGCACAGGAGTTACCACCTATTCAAAATTTCTCCCCGTTAGACTATGATGGCGAAAACCAGAATTGGGCAATTGCTCAAGGTAATGATCGTCATGTCTATATGGCCAATAACCACTCCTTGTTGGAATACGATGGTGTCCACTGGCACAAGTACGTATCGCCAAACAATAGTACTATTCGCTCTGTGCTTTGTGTGGCTGATCGGATATTTACTGGGCAATATATGGAGTTTGGGTATTGGCAAAGAAATGAATATGGAGAAATGTATTACACCTCTATTTCGGATACGCTACAGACTACAATGGTCGAGGATGAAGAATTTTGGAATATAATTACTCTTGGGGATTGGATGTTGTTTCAATCTTTGGATCGTATTTACAGTTATAATTTAATATCGAAACAATTTCAGTGGATTGACGCGAAAACTACCAAAGCCCATATGTTCAACGTAAATGGGTCCATCTACTTTCAAAATCAGGACAAACATGTTTTTAAAATTGAGAATGGGAAGTCCATTCTGGCCATTGATGCGGAGATGGTAGGTTTTAAGAGTATCGTAGGGATGTACAACGAGTTAGACACGTTGGTTATCATACTGGAGAATGCTACTTTTTTAAGGATTTCGGATAGCGGGGTAAGCTCCACGGATACCAAACTATTAAAATCCACAGGAGACATCGTAGTCTATGCGACTGAAAAGTTGAAGGATGGTTCCTATGCTCTAGGGACGATTTCCGACGGACTCTATCAAATCGATTCCAAAGGGTACTTAATACGAAGTATCAACAGGAGAAATGGACTCAATAACAATACAATTCTTTGCGTTTTTCAAGATGTTGACGAAAATCTTTGGTTGGGATTGGATAACGGTGTCAGTGTGGTTAACCTAAACTCGCCTTTTAACGAATACGTGGATAATAGCGGTAAACTGGGCTTGGTATACGCGTCTAAATTATTAAATAACAGTTTGTATTTGGGTACAAACCAAGGCTTGTTTGTTAGGGAAACGGGTTCGGAAGGAGAGTTTGAACTCATCAGAGGTACAGAAGGTCAGGTTTGGAGTTTAGACACCTTTGATGGTTATTTGCTGTGTGGTCATAATAACGGAACCTACCTTATAAATAATAATCAAGCAGATTTAGTCTCCACTCTACCAGGTACCTGGGGAATAAAAAGGATTCCGGGAAAGCCTAATTTATTTCTTCAAGGTAATTTTGATGGTATTTCGGTTTTGGAAAAAAAAGGAGGGTATTGGTCGTTGCGAAATAAATTGGAAGGGTTTGATATATCTACCCGATTTTTTGAAATAATAGAAAACAATAATGTCATTGTAAATCATGAAATTAAGGGCATTTACAGTTTAACTTTGAATAAGGATTTTACCAAAGTAGAAACTGTTGAGACACATGAGCAAATGGGCTATGGTTCAAGCCTAACATATTACGATGATAAGGTAATTTATTCTAGTGTTAACGGAGCTTTTGCGAAAGAAAACGGTTTATTTAGTTTTAAACCGGATACGGTTCTAAATAAACTATTGATCAGTAAAGCGGGCGGTATTGGAAGTATCGCATTGCCAGACTATAGTGCCAATAGGCTTTGGTTTTTTACAAAGAACGGGTTATCCGTTATTTCTCCAGAGGTGTTCTCCAATGCCTTAACAATCACGACGATGCCCGTACCATCCTTCTTTAAGCGAAGTTTAGGTGTTGCTGGTTTTGAGAATATTAGTGGTATGAGAGATAATAAATATTTAATTGGAATTTCTAATGGTTTTGTTACCCTTGATCTTTCCAAAAGGCAGGAAAAGGCCTATCAAATAGAGATTTCTCAAATAAGGAGCAGTGCCGCTTTGGAAGAATCGGTTCCAGCTGCTTTAACTGGCGATATTGCAGAATTTGAATTTAAAACTAATTCCCTCGTTTTTTCATATGCCATACCACAGTATGAAAAGTACTCGGAAGTTTCCTACCAATACAGGCTCAAAGGGTTATTTGATGATTGGAGTAGTTGGGGGTTTAAACCAAATGTAACCTTTAATAACCTTAAACATGGCAAGTACGTTTTTGAGGTAAGGGCCAAGGTGGGCAATACTTTAACAAGTAATACCGCTGCTTATGCATTTATAATAAAACGTCCCTGGTATTTGTCCTTAACAGCGTTTATAGGTTATGGTATATTGGCACTTGGATTCTTTTTTAGTTTGCATAAATCATATAAATCGTATTATACAAAAAAACAGCAAAGAGTGCTGGCCGATGAAAAAAGAAAGTTAAAGCGAAAGAAGCTAAAGACAGATAAAGAATTGGCCTTGTTAAAGAACGAAAAGTTAAAAGGTGAAATCGAAAGCAAAAACAGGGAGTTGGCCATTTCGACGATGAGCATCATAAAAAGAAACGAATTTCTAAATGACTTAAAGAACCAACTTACAAAAGCTGAAAACGCAACTCAGATAAAATCGGTTATTAGAACTATTGATAGAAATATCAATAGCGATGATGATTGGAAATTCTTTGAAGAGGCATTTAACAACGCTGATAAGAATTTCCTTAAAAAGGTAAAAGAAATCCATCCAAAGCTTACTCATAACGACCTTCGTTTGTGTGCCTATTTGAGGCTTAATCTAAGTTCCAAGGAAATAGCCCCCTTATTGAATATTTCTTTGCGTAGTGTTGAGGTAAAAAGATATCGTTTACGTAAGAAAATGGATTTACCCCACGAAAGTAGTTTAACTTCTTACTTACTGGAGTTATAAGGAATACAACAACCTTATTAAATACCACAACATTACCTATACAATTTGGGTTTCTGGCGAATTGTAAAAGGGTCTGTTGAAAACTACTAATATTCTATTTTCTTATATTTAATAGGTGAATTATAGATAATTCGTAAAATTAGATAGATTTTATTGTCAATGTATATTTTTTGTTGAGGTTGTTTTTTTGATATGCTCTTATATTGTTTATAGTTTGCAAATTCAAAAATTACAACAAATGAAGTACGGTTATATTATTTTGCTTTTGACATGTTTTACTTCGTTACTCTCTGCACAGGAGCTAACCATTTCAGGTACGGTAACAGATCAAGGACTTAACGAACCACTTCCAGGGGTAAATGTGTTTGTTAAGAACACTACAAACGGTACATCAACAGATTTTGATGGAAATTACACTATTAGTAACGTTAGCAAGGGAGATGTTTTAGTATTTTCTTACATCAGTTTTGTTACCAAAGAAGTTGTTGTTGGTAGTGATACCACCATTAACGTTAAACTGCAGGAAGATGTAAGCGCTTTAGACGAGGTTATTGTTATAGGATATGGTACGCAAAGTAAAAAGGAGGTGACTGGTGCGGTTTCTATCGTTGGTGCAGAAACTATTGAAGAATTGAACCCAACTAGGATAGAACAAGCTTTGCAGGGTCAGGTTGCGGGGGTCAACATTACATCTGAATCTGGTTCACCTGGTAGCGGTTCAAATATACGTATTAGGGGTATATCAACAAATGGGGATAATAGACCTCTAATATTAGTAGATGGCAACGTTATAGAAGATTTAAGTGTACTCAATCCAGGAGATATAGAAAGTATAAATGTATTAAAGGACGCCACAGCTGGTATATACGGGGTAAGAGCCGCTAACGGTGTTATTTTGATAACCACTAAAACAGGGCGAAAAAATTCGGAACTTCAATTTACATACGATGCTTTCGGAGGATTTCAGGAAACCTCTAGAAGGATACCGGTGCTAAACGCCACAGAGTATGCGCTGTTGACCAATGAGGCTTTTGCAGCGGGAGGACAGGACAACCCTTTTCCCGATGTTTCCCGTTTAGGGGTTGGAACAAATTGGCAAGATGAAGTTTTTCAGGCAGCCCCTATTGTAAATCAGAATTTGACAATTACAGGTGGTACTGAAAAATCCACCTTTTCTTTCGGGGCTTCGTTATTGACGCAAGATGGTATTGTGGGCGGTAATAAATCTAACTTCACACGTTACACTACTCGATTCAACTTCAATAGCGATTTATTGGAAAATCTGAAATTGACCGCTAACGTCTTGTACACAGGGTCAAATAATAAGAACCTAGCCGAAAACGGTATTGGTTCCGTATTGTTTAACGCATTGAATAATGCTCCTACCTTTAGCGTACGAGACCAAAATGGCGACTTTACTTTAGCTGAAGGTTTAGGTAATGAGGTAATTAACCCATTGGCACAGATGGAGAATAACTTCAATACCACACGGGTTAATAGAATAAGTGGTAAGGTTGGACTCAGTTATACCTTTTGGAACAACTTCACAGCAGAATCTAGCATGCAGTTCAACTACGCGGAAAGTAGTAATAGAAGACTAACACCTACAGCCTTTTTTGGGTCGGGCAAGGTTTTTAATAATCCTGGCAGACCGGCGCTGTTTGAAAACAAAGACCTATTTAGGGACTATACCTTCGATAATTTTATTACCTACGATAAGCGTTTTGATGATGACCATAACCTTAAAGTGCTGCTTGGTATGTCAGTATTGATCAACCAAGGTCAGTTTTCTGGTGTTACCCAAGGATTTTTTGCAGAATCAGTAAACTTCGCCGAAGCGGACAATGCCAACGCCGAAGAGACAATCAATGGTAGAATATTGCAAGGGCTTAGTGGTAAGTTCGATCAACGTTTATTGTCTTACTTCACTAGAATCCAATATGATTACAAGGGTAAATACTTAATATCAGGTGTAGTTAGACGTGATGGCTCTACCAGATTTGGACCTGAAAATAGGTTTGGTTATTTCCCTTCTGCTTCTGTGGGTTGGATTGCTTCGGATGAAAACTTTTTGGCGGACAGTAAGATTATTGATTTCCTAAAGTTTAGGGGGAGCTATGGGATAATAGGAAATGATAAGATTAGAGCCAATGCGTTTAGAGGTATTCTAGATGGTGAAGGTACTTATGTCCTAAATAATAATTTGACTTTTGGACAAGCGGTAGGAATACTTCCAAATAGCGCGATAGGTTGGGAGGAACAAAAAACTTTTGATATTGGTTTGGATATGCGTCTTTTAAACGATAAAGTGGATATCACTGCGGATTATTTTCAAAAGCGAACGGACGGACTCTTATTGCAACCTCCTGTATCAGGTATATTAGGGTCTTCTGCTCCGGGTACTCAACCACCCTTTATTAATTCAGGGATTGTTGATAATACCGGTTTCGAATTCGCCATTGGCTACAATACAGATCTTTCCGATGATATGTCTTTTGGTATTAACTATAATGTCACATTTTTAAAGAACGAAGTGATAACGGTTAACGATGGCGTAGGTTTTTTACAGGGTGGTGGTTTTGGTGTAGGTCAGGACTTTCCTTCCCGTATGGAGGCAGGTAAGCCTATCGGATACTTCTTTGGTTTGGAAACCAACGGACTTTTTCAGAATCAAGGAGAAGTAGATGCCCATGCAACGCAGCCTAATGCCGGACCTGGAGATCTAAGGTTCGTAGATCAGAATGGTGATGGTTTAATTGATTCAGATGATAGAGTGGACATTGGCAACCCTATTCCAGATGCTACAATGGGACTTAACTTGTCTTTCGAATTTAAGAATTTTGATTTTGGAGCCTATACCTTTGCCTCCATAGGTAATGATATTGTTAGGAATTACGAACGTAATCAACCTTTGGTGAATCGCTCTATTTACACTTTGGATAGATGGACTGGCGAAGGAACATCCACAACAACACCAAGAGTTACTACCGGAGCTACCGCAAACACCTTGTTTTCTGATTTCTTTGTGGAAGATGGTTCTTTTGTTAGAATACAGAATGCGCAAGTTGGGTATACGTTTCCGGCGGGTGTTATGGAAAAAATGGGGGCGGACAAGTTACGAGTGTATGTCTCTGCCAACAACATATACACCTTTACAAAATATCGTGGCTACGATCCTAGTGCTTCTTCCGGGGACGCTATTGGCGGAGGAATTGACCAAGGCTTTTATCCAGTGCCTAGGACATATTTATTAGGTGTAAATTTTAAATTCTAAGGAAATGGTCAATAAAGATAATACCCTAAGTTTTATGAAAAAAATGCTGTTTGTTTTGGTTGCGAGCATTGTCGCTTTGGCATGTTCCGACGATTTTGTGGATCCAGAGCTTTTTGATGAAGATTCTGAGAATTTCTTTAATTCTGAAGAAGATTATCAGAGTGCCTTATTATCTACTTATGATCTATTACAGTCGACCTATCTGAATGTAATGTTAGGAGAGATAGCTTCCGATAACACCTTGGCAGGTGGCGAAAGCGCTACGGATAGTCCGGGTATCCAAGAAATAGACGATATGGTACACAATAACGTAAACCAACAACTACGGGACATTTGGGGCTGGATGTATAGTGGTATCTACAGAGCCAATTATATCATCGAATTTCAGGACAAAACCGATTTCGCTGGTAAAGATGTAGTACTGGCAGAAACACGATTTTTAAGAGCTTATTTCTATTTTGAATTGGTAAAGTGGTTTGGAGACGTGCCATTGACCATAGATAGAAGAATAGATTTTGGAGAGCAAAATACGATTGATAGGGCTCCAGTAGCAGAGGTTTACGCTCAAATAGAACAGGATTTAATTTTTGCAGCTGCAACCTTACCACTTACGCCTGCCGATGTGGGAAGGGCCACAAAGGGTGCTGCGCAGTCCTTACTTGGAAAGGTGTATTTATACCAAGACAAGTTTGCAGAGGCTGCTCCAGTATTGGAAGAGGTCGTTAATTCTGGTACCTACGATTTACTCGAAGACTACAGTACTATGTTCGAGAATGATAAAGAAAACAGTATAGAATCCGTTTTTGAGGTGCAATATTCAGATCAGGAGGGTGCAGGTTTTGAATGTTTGCAATGTAGCGAAGGAAACGTGGCGGTAGGATTTAATGGTATTCGAAATTATTCTGGGCCTTTGTTCGAATCTGGCTTTAGTTTTAATATCCCTACACAAGAAGCCTTCGATGCGTTTGAACCGGGTGATGCAAGACGTGATGTAGCTATCTTGGATATTAACAATTGGGCAGCGACCAATTCTGGTGTGTCCTTTGTAGAAGGCTTTGAGCACACAGGGTATTACAACAGAAAATACATTGCCCGTCAGGGCGATGCCAATATTGGGGATGCAAATCTTACCAATCCTAATAACTATCGCTCCATACGTTTTGCCGATGTCTTGCTTATGGCTGCGGAGGCCCTGAACAGGGGAGGGATTAGCGATGATAGGGCACGGACGTATTTAAATAGAGTACGTAACCGTGCTAATTTGGATGATATTGATGCCAATGGAGAGGCATTGACACAAGCAATCTATCAAGAACGAAGGGTAGAATTGGTAGGGGAAGGACATCGATTTTTTGATTTAGTGAGAACAGGAAGGGCGGCTGCCGAAATTGATGGTTTTCAAGCCGGAAAAAATGAACTTTTTCCAATACCGCTTATAGAGATAGAATTAGCAGGCAACCGTTGGGCACAAAACCCAGGATATTAATAAAAATAAAAATTGACAGTAATGAGAAGTATTAAAAATCTATTAGTTTTCTTTTTAGCAACTGCTTTCGTTGTTTCTTGTACGGATGATGATGATGTATCCTTTGCTTTGCAAGAAATTTCGGCTCCAAGAGAAATAAATGCCGTATTCGATATTGCTCAGGACGATTCTGGACAAGTTTCCGTAACGCCCGTCGGTGTTGGCGCTTCTGTGTTTCAAGTCTTTTTTGGGGATGTTGAAAATGAAGTTGCGACGGAGATTACACCTGGAGAAACTATTTCACATGTATACGCAGAGGGTGATTTTGCGCTACGGGTTGTTGGTGTTGGTGCAACGGGTTTAACAAGTGAACTGGTGCGTGTAGTTACTATTTCCTTTACACCACCCACAGATTTAGCAACAAATATTGCTATTTCCACTGTTAATCCTTTTGAAGTTTCGGTAGCCCCCACGGCATCGAATGCAACGGTTTTTGATATCTTTTTTGGCGATGTAGATAATGAAGAGCCTACCACTATCATGGCAGGGGAAACAGCAACCAAAGTATATGAAACAACAGGTGATTACACGATTCGGGTGGTCGCTCGTGGCGCCGGTGCGGCGACCATTGAAGCCTCTGAGGTTATTAGTATCGTAGATCCAGGAAGTTTAAGTGCTGCAGATTTCGTAGGTACTTGGGTAATGGCTCCTGAGGCAGGTTCCTTGGGTGTTGGTCCTGCAATAGGTGATACTAGTTTCTTTGCGATTGATGCACAGGGGATTGTTGATAGGGCTTGTTATTATGACGATACCTACGTATTTGGGGATGATGGTTCCTTTATGAACGTGCTTGGTGCAGAAACTTGGATAGAAGGTTGGCAAGGTGGAACGGATTCTTGTGGTGCTCCTGTAGCACCTTATGATGGTAACACAGCAGCAACATATACCTATAATGATGCAACCAACACCTTAACCGTAAATGGTGAGGGCGCTTTTATTGGCCTTCCTAAGGCGAATAACGAAGGTGAGTTACCTAACGTAGCCGTTCCAGATGCTATCAGCTATATCGTAACACTTAGCGAAGATAAAAATACGATGAATTTAGTGGTAGAAATAGGTGCTGGGTCCGGAGTCTTTTGGCAATACAAATTGATAAAAGAAGGAACGGGAGCAATGCCTATAACTGCTGCTGACTTTATAGGAAATTGGGTAATGGCTCCAGAGGCAGGTTCTTTGGGCGTAGGTCCTGCAATTGGCGATACTAGCTTTTTTGCTATCGACGAACAAGGGGTTACTGACAGGGCTTGTTATTATGATGATAACTATATCTTTGGAAGTGACGGTTCCTTTATGAATGCTTTGGGTGCGGATACCTGGATAGAAGGCTGGCAGGGAGGTTCCGATTCCTGTGGTGTACCGGTTGCACCCTATGATGGGACTGCTATGGCTACGTATAGTTACGATGACGCTTCGCAAACATTAACGATAAGTGGTGAAGGTGCCTACATAGGTCTTCCAAAGGCAAACAATCAGGGCGAATTACCAAACGTAGCTGTCCCATCGGAGATCGTTTATAACGTTAGCTTTAGTGAAGACAGAAACACGTTGAACGTGGTTGTGGAAATTGGCGTAGGTTCCGGAGTTTTCTGGCAGTATAAATTGATTCGAAACACCAATATCTCCCCTATAGCAGGTACTTGGGTAATGGCTCCGGAGGCAGGTTCCTTAGGTGTAGGGCCAGCATTGGGTGATGTGAGCTTTTTTGCAATTAACGATCAAGGTGTCATAGATAGAGCGTGCTACTTTGACGACACCTATGTGTTCGGAACAGATGGTTCCTTTACGAACATTTTAGGTGCAGATACTTGGATAGAAGGTTGGCAAGGTGGTTCAGATTCTTGTGGTGCTCCAGTAGCTCCTTATGATGGTACAACGGTGGCTACATTTGATTTGGATAGTGATGCTGGTACTCTTACCATTAATGGTGCTGGCGCGTATATCGGATTGCCTAAAGCTAACAACCAAGGGGAGCTTCCAAATGTAGCTGTTCCGAATAGTATTATCTATGATGTTGCCTTGAGTGGTGATAACAATACGATGAACGTCTCCGTAGAAATAGGTGCTGGATCAGGTGTTTTCTGGCAGTATAAATTGGTAAGACAATAAAACAGACTAAATGAAAAAATTCAAAAACATATTCGTATCCCTCTTGACCTTGGGTATACTCGCTTGCCAAGAGGAAGAACCGACCTTGGATACCATACTAGTTCCTGAAAATCTCACGGTTTCAACGGTAGTCAGTACAGATGGTTCTGGAATCGTAGAGTTTTCGGCAAATGCGGATAACGCCATTACGTATACCTATAAGTTTAGCGATGGTGAGGTCACGGTCTCCCCAGATGGCACGGCAACCAAAAGATTTACTTTAGTGGGTCTAAATACCTATAACTATTCGGTAATTGCATATGGTACGGGCGGCGTTAGCTCCTCTGCTTTGTATACGGTAGAAGTGGAAAGCGACTTTTCAGACTTTCAAGCCATTGAGTTATTAACGGGTGGGGATTTGGACGATGAAGGTACAGTGCTGGCCACGGCATCTAAAACCTGGTATTTGGCGGCCTCTCAGCCTGGCCATTTAGGCGTAGGGGCAACTTTGGCCTTCCTGCCAGACCAATTTTGGTTTCCAGCATTCTTTGCAACCGCTCCTTTTGAAAGATGTGGAGATGATAATGCCGGTAATTGTTTATGTGATGATGAACTTACATTTACTTTAAATGATAACGCTAATCAATTAACTTATCAGTTGAATAATAACGGTAGTACCTTTTTTAATGCCGGACATCAAGCAATAGTTGGTCAAGATGCCGGGGAAGATGCTTGCTTTGAGTTTGATACCTCAGGTACAAGTATCGTTTCATTAGCACCAACGGCTGTAGATTGGTCTTTGGTTCCCGATCCGGCCTTTAATCCTAGGGGCACGGTAATGAACTTTAGTAATGATGCCTTTATGGGCTACTATGTAAGTTCTTCTTCGTATGAGATTTTGGAGATTACGGATGACTTTTTATATGTGAGAACCATAGACGGTAACGATGCCAATTTGGCGTGGTACCATAAGTTTTCCACTACTCCTGTATCCGAGCAAAGTGGAAACCCTGATAATAGCGATGAAGCTATGGTTTTTGACGAATTGGTTTGGTCGGATGAATTTGATGTGGACGGTGCTCCCAATACGGCTAATTGGAACTATGATCTTGGTACAGGGGATAATGGTTGGGGTAATGCGGAATCACAATCGTATACCAGTGATGCCCAAAACATAATTGTTGAAGATGGTTTATTGAAGATTACGGCTATAAGGGATGGAGCTGATTTTACATCGGCAAGAATTCAAAGTCATACCAAACAACAGTTTACCTACGGTAGAGTAGAAGCCCGTGCAAAACTACCCACTGGCGGGGGAACATGGCCTGCCATTTGGATGTTAGGTTCCGATTTTGAGACCAATATTTGGCCAGCTGCCGGTGAATTGGATATTATGGAACATGTTGGTAATCAGCAAGATATTATTTTTGCATCGACCCACGATCCCAATAATTTTGCAGGGAATGCAAGAACCGGAAGTACCAATGTTACCGGAGTATCTGAAGAATTTCATATTTATGAAATGGTATGGAATGCTACTGAAATATCATTTGCGGTTGATGGTCAAGTCTATCATACCGTCTCTAATAATGAAAGTCTACCGTTTAACAAGGATTTCTTTTTTATCCTTAATGTGGCGATGGGCGGAACCTTTGGGGGTGCCATTGATCCCGCTTTTACAGAGTCTACCATGGAGGTAGATTACGTGAGGATGTATCAATAATATGAGCAAGTTGTTAGTTTAGTTTTAAATTCAACAAACCAGTAAGTAACTTACTGGTTTTTTTATCACTACCAATTATTAAAAATAGGAATGGAGTATTTAGAAATCAATAACGAGGGATTTTATAAAATAGAGAATAGCGATGCCTTGCGTCCTTTTTTTATGAGTATTGTGAGTGATTCCGATCATTGGATGTTTATTTCAAGTAATGGAGGGCTCACCGCTGGACGGAAAAACAGCGAGCATTCCTTATTCCCCTATTACACAGACGATAAAATAACCGAATCGGTTGAGAACACCGGTAGCAAGACTATTTTTTTGGTGGGGTCTTCGGTTAATAATGCGCCGTGGGAGCCTTTTTCGGATCGGTATACAGGGGTATTCAACTACACTAGAAACTTATATAAGAACGTACATGGCAATAAAGTATTATTTGAAGAAATAAACCATGATCTAGGTCTTAGCTATAGATGCGAATGGAATTCCAGTACGGCTTTTGGTTTTGTAAAAAAGAGCACGCTTTTAAATAGTAATGACCATACTGTAAAGGTCAGGGTGCTGGACGGTTTGCAAAATATTTTACCCTATGGTGTGGAAACAGATCTACAAGCCGCTTCTAGTAATTTAATAGATGCCTATAAAAAAAATGAACTCCTGTCAGATTCTAACTTGGGCATTTTTTCTTTAAGTGCCATTATTGTTGATAAAGCCGAACCTAGCGAGGCCTTAAAGGCGAATGTAGTTTGGTCTCTTGGTTTGGAAAATCCAAAAGTCCTATTATCTTCTTTACAACTAAATGCCTTTAGAAAATCAGGAAAAATAACCCAAGAAACCGATATTCGGGCCGAGAAAGGTGCCTATCTCGTTGCCTCTGAGTTGGACTTGGCTGCTAATGCGGATAAAGAGTGGCTCATCATCGCAGATGTAAATCAAGGGCCTTCGGCTGTGGTGAATCTTTCAGAAAAAATAAAAAGTGACAATTATTTATGGGATGCCGTTAGGGACGATGTAGAGCTAGGCACTCAAAATTTATTGGCATTGACTATTTCAGCTGATGGGAAACAACTTACGGCAGATCATAGAAGAAATACGAGGCATTATGCGAACGTACTTTTTAATAGTATGCGTGGCGGTATTTTCGATGATAATTATAGCATAGAAAAAGAGGATTTTACAAACTACATCCGTAGGGCGAACAAAGAAGTGTTCGCTCAGAATCAATCGGTTTTAGCTCCTTTGACGGAAACCATTCAATTGCCCCAACTAAAGCAATTGGCACTAAAAAGCAAGGATAGGAATTTTTCGCGCTTGTGTTTTGAATACTTGCCGCTAAAATTTAGCAGAAGACATGGAGATCCAAGTAGACCTTGGAACAAGTTCTCTATCAATATTAGGAATGAGGCAGACGGTTCTAAAGTGCTGGACTATCAAGGTAATTGGCGGGATATTTTTCAGAATTGGGAAGCCTTGGCACATTCCTATCCCGAATTTATGGAGAATATGATCCATAAATTCCTAAATGCCACCACTTTTGATGGATATAACCCATACCGTGTAACGAAAGACGGCTTTGATTGGGAAACCATAGAACCGGATGACCCTTGGTCGTATATAGGTTATTGGGGCGATCATCAAATTATATATTTATTAAAGTTCTTAGAATTTATCGAGGAATATTACCCAGGTAAGTTGGCAACTTATTTTAATACCGATTTATTCGTGTACGCCAACGTGCCCTATGTGATAAAGCCGTATGCGGAGTTGCTAGAAAATCCTAAGGATACCATTGAATTCAATGAAAAGTTGGACGCCGAGATTTGTAAAAAACGAAAATTACAAGGAGCGGACGGGGCCTTATTACAAACACCTGATAGTAGTATTTACGGGGTTAATCTTATAGAAAAGTTATTGGCCACTTTATTGGCTAAATGTTCAAATCTTATTCCAGAAGGCGGTGTATGGATGAATACCCAAAGACCGGAATGGAACGATGCCAATAATGCATTGGTAGGTAATGGGGTATCTATGGTTACCTTATACTACATGCGACGTTTTTTTACCTTTTTTAAAAAGATGATAGAAAAAACCGCAGTGGATAAAATGGCTGTTTCTATAGAGTTAAATACCTTCTTTGTTGAGACCTTGGGTGTGTTGCAAGCCCAGATGGGTGTTTTGAAGAGCACAGTATCCAATAAAGACCGGAAAACGATTATGGATGGCTTGGGTATGGCAGCAAGTAATTATAGAGCTGCTATTTATGCTAATGGTTTTTCAGCACAAAAGAAGGATGTTACGAAGAACGACTTGCTGCGTTTTTCGGAAATGGCATTGATTTTTATAGATCATTCCATTAGGGCAAATAAACGAAAGGACAATTTGTATCACGCCTACAATCTAATGACCGTTGAAAATAGGGAAGAAGTATCTATCTCATATTTAAGCGAAATGTTAGAGGGTCAAGTGGCTGTGCTTAGTTCGGGGTATTTGAATGCTGAACAAAGTTTAGAAGTATTAGATGCGCTAAAGCAAAGTGCTTTGTTCCGCGAGGACCAATACAGTTATCTTCTTTATCCCAATAAAGAACTACCACGGTTCACGGAACGTAATACGATTCCTAGACATGCTGTTTCGTCTTCCAAATTACTGAAACAATTACTGGCGGACGGTAATTTAGCGGTAGTGGAACAGGACATAAAGGGCGACTATCATTTTAATGGAAAATTTAATAATGCCCAAAGTTTAAACGCGGCCTTGAATGGTTTAGACGTTTCATATGAAAGCTTGGTACGAGAAGAAAAGGAACGTTTGCTTCAGGTTTTTGAGGATGTATTTGACCATAAGTCATTTACCGGACGCTCGGGTACTTTTTATGGCTATGAAGGATTAGGTTCTATTTATTGGCACATGGTATCCAAGCTCGCATTGGCTGTGCAAGAATGCTGTGTCAAAGCAATTGAGGATAAAGAAAGTGCCGAAGTGATAGGAAGGCTTAAAGAGCATTATTATGAAATAAACGCAGGAATTGGGGTGCACAAATCTCCGGAGTTATACGGTGCGTTTCCTACGGACCCCTATTCTCATACCCCTGGGGGAAAAGGAGCGCAGCAACCGGGTATGACGGGACAGGTTAAGGAAGATATTCTCAACCGTTTTACCGAATTGGGCCTTATAGTTACGAAAGGGGTACTTCATTTTAAGCCCAGCCTGCTCTTACGGGACGAATTTTTGACCAAAGCGGAACTATTTGAATATGTAGCCGTTTCGGGAGAAACCAAAGCGATTCAACTTACCGAAAATTCCTTGTGTTTTACCTATTGTCAAGTGCCTATTGTTTATCAAATCGCTTCCGAAGAATCCATTAAGGTGACCTTAAATAACGGTGGTACTATATCAATCGTAGGTTCGGAACTCGGTAGTAAGTATAGTACTATGCTATTTAAAAGAAGTGGTGAGATATCAAAATTAACGGTATCCATAATAAAGTAGAAATTCATGCGGATACATTTAAAAATAGGGTGATGATATCCTGTTATGTAAAGTAGTTATGGTAAGAGTAAGTATCTATAGTTGTATTGTTTTAATGTCTTTGTTTTTTTCGTGCAAGACAGACGAAAAGGCGGATAAGGTCTCGATAGATGGCCGTACCATACTAGTTGATAATCAGCCTTATCTGATTAAGGGTATTTGCTATCATCCTGTACCTGTAGGGAGTGATGATAGAAATTTTGAAAATTTAACTCAAGACCTCTCCTTAATGAAAGAGGCTGGTATTAATACCATTCGGGTCTACGAACCCATACTAGAAAAAGCGGTACTGGACCAAATAGCAGCCGAGGGTTTCAAAGTAATTATAGGTTTTGGGTATAACCAGGACGGGGTATATGATATTCTTTCTGGTAGCTATATAGACTATGTGAAAAAATTTAAAAATCACAAAGCCATCTTGTTATGGGAGCTTGGAAATGAGTACAATTATCATCCGAAATGGTTCAATAACGACATTGCAAATTGGTATACGTTATTGAACAATTCGGCCAAACGAATCCAAATAGCTGATGATCAGCACCCTGTAACCACCGCTCACGGGGAATTACCAGATGAACTTGCTATGTCTTTGTGTTCAGCGATAGATGTTTGGGGTATGAACGTATATCGATGGGATAATCCTAAGAAAATTTTTAAGGAATGGGCAACTATTAGCAATAAGCCCATGTACCTATCCGAAGCTGGGGGCGATAGTTTTATGACATCGACAAAAAATGGATATGAGGCAGGTATTAATGAAAAGGCACAGGCAGATGCCAATTCAAAAATTTTGGAATCCGTTTTTAATAATATGGATATTTGCTCTGGGGTAGCCATGTTTTCTTTTACCGATGGATGGTGGAAGGCAGGTGATAATGCTTCACAGGATACTGGAGGAATAGCACCCAATAGTACGGGAGTTCCCTACGACGGGACACCAAATGAGGAGTATTGGGGCATAGTTGACATCGATAGAAACAAGAAGGAAACCTTTGATGTTGTCAAAAAGGCATACCAAACATCGCAATCCCATTAGGAATGTTGGTAAAGGAATAGGGCAATTATATGTAAAACGAATCAACTAAAATTATAAGATATGAGCCAAATTATAAGTAAGCAATCAAATAAAGTTCCAATGGGTCAGAAAATTGCCTTCGGAATTGGAATGCTTGCCAACCAAATGTTTCCTGCTTCACTAGGAATCTTTATGGTAGTTTTAGTACAGGATTTAGGATTTCCAGGATGGATGTGGGGTGTAATTTATTTTTTCCCAAGATTGTTCGATTCGTTTACAGATCCTATTATGGGATATATTTCTGATAATACCAAATCAAAATGGGGAAGAAGGCGTCCCTATGTGATACTTGGTGGTATTCTTTTATGTGTTTCTTTTATTGCCATGTGGCAACTTTATAAGGATGCAGGGATTGATTATAATTTTGCATACTTCATGATTTGGTCATTTATCTTTTATTTAGGAATTACAATTTTTAGCGTTCCTTACGTTGCTATGGGATATGAGATGAGTAATGATTTTCATGAGCGTACAAATATAATGGCCACTGCTCAGTGGATTGGTCAATGGGCTTGGGTTATTGCTCCATGGTTTTGGGTAATTATGTATGACCCAGAATGGTTTGAATCTGCTGAAGTTGCAACCCGATCACTTGCCATTTGGGTTGGTGTCATTTTTGCAATTTGTGCTATAATACCAGGAATATTTATTAAAAGTAAATCAACATTAAATGAAGATTATTCTCCCCTCAATTTTAAAAATATACGGAATAGTCTCAAAGAAATAGGGTCAGGTTTTGTAAGTGCCTTTAAAATGAAATCTTTTAGACAACTATGTATCGCTACTTTTTTAGTGTACAACGCATTTATGACGATTGCATCTTTTTCATTTTTTATCATTGTGTATCATCTTTTTGAAGGTGATGCCGGTGCTGCTGGAATCTGGCCAACACTTTTTGGATGTTTGGGAGCGCTTGGAACTACCTTTGTTGTAATTCCTATTGTTGCTAGGATGTCCAAAAATATGGGAAAAAAGAAGGCCTTTTTGCTTTCACAAGCAATCTCTATTTTTGGCTATTTGATGCTTTGGTTCTTATTTGTTCCAGGCAAACCCTATATGTTCATTTTTGCACTTCCTTTCTTTTCCTTTGGTATAGGAAGTCTATTTTTATTGATGATGTCTATGACTGCTGATGTTATTGATTTAGATGAGCTTAATACGGGCCTAAGAAGGGAAGGAACGTTTGGAGCTATCTATTGGTTGATGGTTAAATTTGGTTTTGCGATTGCAGGAGGGTTAAGCGGCGTTATTATGAGTTTGGTAGGCTTTGATTCTGGTGTCACTCTCCAACCTGATGGAGCAGTAGACGGGTTAAGGTTAGCCTTCTCAGGAATTCCTATACTTGGGACACTTACGGCTATGTATGTTATGCGAGATTATGATGTTACCGAAGAACGTGCAGGTGAGATTAGAGCTGCATTGGACGAACGCGCTGGTAACAAAATTTAGAATGAGGGCACTTGCTCATTGCCACCCGTAAGAGAAAAAAAGAAAAATCGGAAGTTTTATAAAAACTTAGTTTGGCTGTGGACTTGTAATCAATGTATCAAAATTATGTGATAAGTCTAATGTGGTAGTTTTCGTTTTAATAACCCGTACACAAAAGTTCCTGCCATGGCCGCAATAATCACAATAATCATTGGGAATATACCTGCGCCCAATAAAATATACATGGGTCCGGGACAAGCTCCGGCCAAAGCCCAACCGAGTCCAAAAATGGTACCACCCAAAATATAGCGCGTAAAACCTTTGTCTTTTGGAGAAACTGTAATGACATTCCCTTCTAGGCTGTTTATTCTATACCTTTTAATTAAAAATATACCTACCACACCAATAAGTACGGCAGACCCAATAATGCCATACATATGAAAAGATTGAAATTTGAACATCTCATAAATTCGGTACCAGGATACCGCTTCTGATTTTACAAGAACAATACCAAAAAATATACCTACGAAAAGGAATTTTAGAAATTTCATATTTAAAATAATAAAGGAAGAATAAAATGGGTCATTACAAGCCCTCCAATAAAAAATCCGATTACGGCTATTAGTGAAGGTAACTGCAAGTTGCTTAAGCCACTTATGGCATGGCCGGAAGTGCATCCGCCGGCATATCTAGTTCCAAATCCCACCAAAAATCCTGCTATAATTAAAATAAGCATCCCCTTTAGGCTTAAAACCGCATCCCATCCATAGATTTCATTAGGTAATAAGGTGTCACCTATCTGCGTAAAATTCATAGTAGCAAGGTCAGAAATGGTTGCTGGATTTAGTTCTATAATCGAACCATCCGAGAGAAATGTAGTTGCAATAAAACCACCAATTACAGCACCTAGGACAACGGTAAGATTCCATTTTTGGGCCTTCCAGTCAAATTTAAAAAAATCCGCATATTTACCCGCACCAGATATGGTGCAAAAGGTTCTAAGATTAGATGACATCCCAAAGTTTTTTCCAAAATACAGTAAGAGTAATAGTACAGTGGCAATAAGGGGTCCGGAGACAAACCATGGCCAAGGTTTTAAAAGTGTATCCATTATTTTTTTGTTCGATGTTACAGTAGAAGTGATATCTAAATCGTGCATGATAAACGGAGCATCACTTCCAAAAACAAAACCCCTCTCAAGGAAGGGTTTTTATATTGTATATCAATTCTAAATCTAGCGATGAAACTAGTATTACAATTATATGTCGTCCACTGTGTTATTATACTAATGGAACTCCATTTAAGCGTTTTTCAATTTTCTTCTTCTTTTCTGTAACGCGTTTCATTACGTCCATTAAGTTAGCGTCTTTTGTTTCTTTATAGATTTCGTTGATGCTTAAAATTAATTTTTTAGCTTCCCTTGAAGCTTCAACTCTGTCACTAGTTGACATGTTGCTCATTTTTCGTCCTACGAACTCGTCTGCGTGTTCTAGTAAATCCATTACTTCTTTTTTTTCAAAGTTAACATAAAAATCAAATTACGCAATTCTTTGTCAATTGTATATCGTTATGACCTGATTAGATTAATGTATTTATGAATAATTTAACGTAACGTTCCCTTTAAAACAAATAGTTGACCAATGTAGAATGGTTTCTTTCCATAACGTCTTAAGGCCTTCAACGTGAAAACTGATTCTAGGCCATTTAAATAATTTGTTATTTAATTGTGCTCCGGGATAGCTTAAAAAGGCATAACTAAACTACTTTTCATCATCATTTTACAACATTTTGGGTATGCGCTTAAAAAATGGTGCACTTTACTACACTATCGATAATCAAATGACCATAGGGGTAAACCCTATCTATAGTAAAGTATAAAATTGAAAAAACCGTCGAATTAATGGGTGTTTATGTTCTTCAATTTAGAAAACCGATGCTTATTTTTGAACTAAACATTTTCACCTATGAGGCTTAAAATTGCATGTATCTTTTTGTTTCTTTTTTCTTCCAATTTACTCATATCCCAACAAGTTGATTTTGCGCTATTAAAAAATCTAGAGATTCGTAATGTAGGTCCCTCCAATATGAGTGGACGCATAACTGCGATTGATGTAGTAACTGCCAATCCTAAAATAATGTTCGTTGGGGCGGCATCTGGCGGAGTTTGGAAGTCTGAGAACGGAGGTACTGCATGGACACCGGTTTTTGATGACCAGCCCACGCAGAATATTGGTGCTGTGGCCGTACAACAAAGTAATCCGAATGTTATTTGGGTAGGGACAGGGGAAGGAAACCCGAGGAACTCCATGAACTTGGGTATGGGTATTTTTAAAAGTACCGACGGTGGTTTAACTTGGAAACATCTAGGTCTGGAAGCGACCAAGACTATTCATAGAATTAGCATCGACCCAACAAATCCTAATGTTGTTTATGTGGGCGCTATGGGAGACCCTTTCACCGCCAATGAGGACCGAGGGCTTTATAAGACTACAGATGGTGGATTGAGTTGGGAGAAGATTCTATATGCTAACGACCGATCTGGAATTGCAGATTTGGTCATGCACCCGAGCAATCCAAAGATGCTTTTTGCAGCGCTTTATGAACATGCGCATACACCTTATTATTTTACCTCGGGCGGCCAAGGTTCCGGGTTGTATGTATCCGAAGATGCTGGGGAAAATTGGAATCAATTAGGAGCTGTGGAAGGACTACCTGCAGGTAACTTAGGCCGTATCGGTTTTGCAATTGCACCATCGGAGCCTAGCAGAATCTATGCGAAGATTGAGGCCAAGAAAAATGCCATTTACCGTAGTGATGACGCAGGAGCTCATTGGAAAATGATTAATGACAACCCCAAGTTTGCGAATAACAGGCCTTTCTATTTTCAAGACCTTGCCGTAGATTCAGAGGATGCTGATCGGGTTTACAATATTTATCAGCCTTTATCCGTGAGTTATGATGGGGGAGCTACATTTGACACGATTCCAATGATTCCTGCCGATGAAACAAAAGGAATCCATGCCGATTTCCATGCCTTTTGGGTAAATCCCAAAGATGCAAAGCATTTTATCATCGGAGGAGATGGGGGATTGGGCATTACATACGATCATGGGAAGAGTTGGTATTTTCCGGAAACCATACCCGTGGCGCAGTTTTACCACGTTGGCGTGGATAATGACCGGCCTTACAATGTATACGGCGGTATGCAAGATAATGGTAATTGGTCCGGCCCTGCCTATACTTGGAAAAGAGGAGGTATACGCACGCTATATTGGCAATATTTGGTAGGCGGTGATGGATTTGATATTTCACCTGACCTTGATAATTCCCGCTACGGCTACGGTTCTTCCCAAAATGGGAATTTATATCGGTATGACAAGGTAACGGGGTACTATGTAAACATTGTTCCTCCGTCATCTGACCCAAAAATAGCCTTGCGTTTTAATTGGAATGCAGGTTTTGCCAGAAACCCCTTTGATACCAATTCCGCATATTATGGCTCACAATTTGTTCACTTCACAACGGATAAAGGAGCGTCTTGGAAAATTATTTCTCCCGATTTGACCACCAATAACCCTGAACATCAAAAGAAGGACTATGGTGGCCTTACTCTAGATGTTTCGGGTGCGGAACGCTATAACTCCATTTTAACGATTTCACCTAGCGCTTTGGACAAAAAGGTAATTTGGGTGGGAACCGATGACGGCCAAGTGCATATTTCTACTGATGCGGGAGCAACTTGGCAAAATAGAACAGCGAACGTAAAAGGAATGCCCAATGAATCTTGGATAGCCCAAATTAAAGCTTCACGCTACGAGGCCGGAACCGCCTGGATGGTGGTCAACAATTATAGGAAAGGCGATTATGAGCCTTATCTTTTTAAAACCGATGATTTCGGTAAAACATGGACGCGTAGGGCAGATGGTGGTACTGTGAAGGGATACGCGCTAAGTGTTATCCAAGATCCCGAAGAACCAAATTTAGTGTTTTTGGGTACCGAAAACGGATTATGGGTCAGTATGGATGCAGGAACCAAATGGACCCAATTTAAAAATGGTTTTCCATCAGTTTCTACCATGGATCTAACCATTCAGGAGCCGGAATCGGCACTTATTGTGGGAACCTTTGGTAGGGCAATTTGGGTTTTGGATGACCTCTTGTCATTGCGTGAAATTGCAGGGAATAGGTTGAAATCCCAAATTACGGCCTTACCAATGAACGATGCAGTGCAAGTAAAAGGACTATTCATTAATCCACCTGGAAATATATGGACAGGCTTTCATACTACCTTTGAAGGTAAGAACAAGGTCTTTCAAAAAACGGAGATTCCTTTTTATATATCTGAAGAACCGCTTCCCGACATGGCAGTATCTGCTATGGTCTACGACACTCAAAAAATTTAGTGAACAGCATAGCAACCAAGGAAGTTGTTAACGGACTTAATTATATGATTTGGAAACTGGACGAGGCTTCCGCTTCCTTACCGGGTGCATGGAAAGATGATTTTTCTAGGGATATTCCTGTGCAGCCCGGGGACTACACCATTGTTTTGCATTATGGTTCGCATACCGATACCACCAAGGTATCCGTTATACCGGACCCAAGATTTGAATTAAAACCTGAGGTAGATGAGGCCTTGTACGCTTATAGAAAGGAAGCAGATGCCCAAGTTACAATCTTGGGAAAGCTTTTGAAAGCTATTGAAATAAAAAGGAAGAACGTGCAGAAGCTAACGGAACAATTAGAAAAATACCGGGGGACATCAAAAGAGACTTTGAATTCAAATATTAAAAGCGTTAAGGTGGCACTGGATGCGCTGAGTGCTAAAGGGCGTACGCCAAAACCGGATAGACAACTTGGAGCTTGGCAGTCTTTTGAAACAACGCCGTTTTCCAAAATACAGGAGGTTTTGAGTATTGCTGCGGCACAAACCACCGTACCCTCGCAACAGCACGAGCAAACCTTGGAAATGGCTACCTCGCTCATTTCCGATTTTTCCAAGGAGGTAAGGGATTTTATAAGGACTGATTGGATTCCTTTTGAAACGATGATTAAGCAGAGTGACTTAAAATGGGATTAAGTGAGTTGTAAAAGCGGGTGTTATCACTAGCATTTGAGGCTACTGCTTTTTGAGCCTCTTTAGCATCATATTCATTAGTACATTGGCACTAATACGTCCTTTGTCTTTAATGAAATCCCTAGGGGTGTTATCACCTATTTCAAAAACTAAGGCTTCTGCGCCATGAGCTGCAAAAAAGTAATTGCGCGAAACAGTAGTAGGTTCTATTTGGTCATTGGGTTTTATATTGGGGTCGTAGCCATCAATTTGGGTCTTGACTTCATCTAGCCAATTAGTAACCAGACCAGGCATATTGCCTTTTAATTTTGGGTCGACCGTGTAGTAGATATCGTCCCAAGTTGAATGAAAATCGATGCCGAAATAGAACTTCCCTTCCGTTTCCGTGATTTTATTTTCCATAAATGCTTTTATCGCCTGTGTTTCCGGTTGGTTAAAATTGGCCCAATCTCTATTAAGATCTATTCCTCCCGCATTATGACGCCAATGACCATTATCTACACCGTCGGGGTTCATGAGCGGAATAACGTAGGTCGTAAATTTTTTTCTGAATTTGCGCCCTAGTTTAGTGTCGGAAGCAAGGTTTTCAACAAAAGCTTTCATCGCTAGATATCCAGTAACTTCCGGTGGATGTTGTCTGGAAATAACAATAAGCATGTTCTTGGATTCTGGATTTCCAATTGACAACATGTTCAAATCCTTGCCCTCTTTGCTTTTTCCAATACGACTTTTTTGTACGAAGGATTTTAGTGACAAACTATCTACCCAACTGGAAACACGGCTAGAGGTTTCCAATTCCTGACCGGAAACCCAAAGCGTATCAGGTCCAACTTCCAGTTTCATTTTAATAGATACGGGAAGAGAGCCAGGTCCAAAATCAGCATCCCCTCTTTCGTATTCCGTGTAGTTTACAGAATCTAACGAAGACCAAAGTGCTCCATTGGTGCTCAGCTTGGGGTAGTATCGGTGCTTCACTCCATCCTGGTAGGTGAGTGTTACATCAATATCTTGTTTTTTGGACGCCCAAACCTTAAAGGCATACCAAGGACTTATGTTTACCGGCGTATTTTCAGAAGTAATCAAAGCTGTAAAAGTACTAGTGTTGTTTTTAAGGATACCGTTGAGTCTGGCACCTTCAAAGTCATTTGAAAACACTACGTCCGTATCCGAAAAAGTGGTAATTCCTTTCCATTGTTTTTGAATAGGTTTAGATGATGTTGTTACTATTTTAATGAGAGGTTGCCCTTCAAATTTTGGTTTTTGGGCTTCGATACGGAGAACAGTTAAAATACTAAGGAAAAAGAGTATATTTTTCATTTTACGAAGACTTATTTCTGAAAATTGTTATTATTTTATTTATTAAGGAAAGATCTGTATCAAATGATGATGATTTGTTATGCTCTAAGATAATGTAAAGAAATCGGTTTTTGATATTTGAGGAATTATGATAGTAACTAATAATTTCGAAATAATTAGCTACGATTAGGAATGACTATAAGATAAGCAAAACAGCAAGATGAACGAAAAATAACATAGAAATAAAGCACATTCGATAAATAGTGAAAAGTATGAATGCGCATAGTACAAGAAGCCCTTACAAGTTATCGCTAGGGACGTTCTCATTCTTGACCTAAGGTGTTAAGGTTTAAAGCAGTTAGTTCTACTGAATTTTCTAGCTCGTCTTTGGCTTAAATCCCAAGTTTTTTGGTATGTAAATAGTTGATCGGTTTTGATGTATTTACTATGTAAATAAAAAAGCCCCACACATAAATATTGTAGGGCTTTATTAGTATTTGCTTTACTGATCTAGTTGCTTTCTTTGTAATAGTACCTTGCCTTATCCACTTATGTAAATAGAGTGTAGCAGATTTAGGTGCATCTGCAAAACTACTTTAGCAGTTACTATCTTGTTTAATCAAATGGAAAACCGGTAGAGACTCTGAATATGAATGCATAGAGTACAACGGCAAACATAATAAAGCTGAACCACGCAAAAAATTTGAAGTAGCGTTGTGCTATATAATTACCGAGGTTTCTAAATCCTTCGCTATAGATTTCTTTAATAAGTAGTAATGTTTTCATATTGGGGATTTTTTCATTGTTTACCACAAAACTAGCATCAACTATAGGAATTTTGGTAAGATTTTGGTTAACGGTCGAATAACTGGGTTAACTCGGTTTAAACCTAGTTAAGCTGCAAAAATCATCGGTAAAAATTAGTTCAGCATTATCATTAGAAATGCTCATAATACGGTTAAGATCGATGAACTACCTAGGATATCTAATTGCAAATACCTGTTATTTTAGATTAGAGTCAATTTGCATATTAAGTTCAACCACCTTTTATGTAAAATTCTTCGATACTAGTGCTTAACTGGTATAACTATGCCAGGATTAAGTCCTTATCGGATGTAATATTTAGTCCTTATGAATAGAATGATTAGTATTCGACAAAAGAAGTTTACTAGATGCCTAGAACAAACGTATTCTGTATGCTTTAAAGTTGAGTCGCTTATTATAGGTTTAAGTCTAATTAACTTTCTTAAGCTTATAGTCTAAAAATAGCCCCTTATAAATTCTGGAATTTGTAAATCGTTTTGATGGAAGGGGAGTTGAGTATAAAAAACAGCGTCCTAAGAGCCATAAAGTATCCGCTGTGGCAAAGGATTTCAGGTTCTTTGAATAAGGAAGTATAACCTGCTCGTAAACGAACATAATGGTCCAATAAAAAACGGAGGTAACGCTGTGTAGCTGTTAACCCCCGTTTTAATGGTGACCCTGACAAGATTCGAACTTGTAACCTTCTGATTCGTAGTCAGATGCGCTATCCAGTTGCGCCACAGGGCCTTTAATATCCCCTGTAAGGGGCTGCAAATATATTTCTTTTTACTTTTAACGCAAAATAACTAGGAACAAAAGAAATGGATTTAAAACAGTACGTAAGAGATATTAAAGATTTTCCAAAAGAAGGAATAGTTTTTAAGGATATAACCCCACTTTTGCAAGACAGGATAGCGCTTCAAAAAGCAACTGAGGGGCTTGTAAACCTGGTTGGCAATATGAAGATAGATAAGGTAGTGGGAATGGAAAGTAGAGGATTCATTTTTGCTCCTATTTTAGCGCATAGGCTCAATGCGGGCTTTGTTCCGGTTAGGAAACCGGGTAAACTACCTCATAACAAGCTCAGTGAGTCGTTTCTCCTGGAATACGGCACGGATATTCTAGAAATGCATAGCGACGCAATTAATGAGGGAGACAAGGTATTGGTCCATGATGATGTATTGGCAACCGGGGGCACCGCCAGTGCCGTCGCCAAACTTGTAGCGCGTGCTGGGGGAGAAATAGTACAATTTAATTTTTTATTGGAGTTGACTTTTCTAAATGGGCGAAACAAATTGGCATCCTGGCCTGTAAAATCTTTGTTGTCCTATTGATCTAATGCTTTTGTAGTTACAAAGTAGCGCCATCCTATAATTGCCATTTGCAGTTTCGATGCTTTGGAAAGGTCTAAACGCTTTTTAGAGTAGGAGGGGAGCAAAGCCTTGTTTAATTTAGCCAAAACCGTATACATTTTTTAGATATTGATGTGATGTTTCAAAAATACAAAATTAATAATGAGACATTTTAGTTTTTAAGTCCTTGTTCGTTACCATCTTAATTTGAGCTTCTTTTTCCGGTTGAGCTATCAAGGGATTCAAATTTCTTATGCTGTTGTAGGTTTTAAAATACCATAGCGTAGGTAGATATGATTAGTGTTAGTATAAGATACAGTATAAGTTTTATAAGGTTGATCATAGTAGTATTATAAAGTGGTTTAAATAAGTTTCATAATTGATTCTTGAGGTAAGATATAGTAGAAGTGACCTCATCTACAAAGAAAGAACCTATAATTATTACATTTGACTATAATACTGTAAGTGTATAAATTTGAATGATTATAATATTCAACCAATGCTCTTGACAAATGTTTCTAAAATTAATTTTTTAAGTTATTTTTATTTTAAAATGTAACTTGTGTAGGTCGATTTTTCAATGTTTTTGATTTAGCAAGGGGCTTTTGATTTAAAAATTACCGAAAAAAGCCTTTTTCATTTATTCACAAGTAAACCCTTCAACTATGTAGAAGTTTATTTTCACTTATCTTCTGAAACTGTTTCTGTTTTATATCATTCGTTGCGTTGATATCACCTGCGCTGCTTTATAGACTTATTAACGTCGTATTGAGCCGTGAACTGGTAATCTCTGCTTATGTAAATCTCAAACAGTTCCTCTATATTTGTTAAAAACAGGTGTATGCAGAATTTTTTGTTCCTGGTGGGTGGTTTGGCGCTGTTAATTGCCGGAGGTAATTGGCTACTAAAATCTGCTGTAGACCTCTCTTTAAAATTGAACATACCTAAAATAGTGATTGGAATGACCGTGGTATCGTTTGCGACGTCTGCTCCAGAGCTTATGGTGAGTGTTAAGGCCGCTTTGGACGGTTCTCCCGACTTAGCTCTAGGAAATGTAGTAGGTTCAAATATTGCGAATTTAGGACTGGTATTGGCCATTACTATTCTACTTAGTAGCATAGATGTTAAACGGAGTTTTTATACTACGGACTGGCCCGTAATGATGATAGCCTCATTATTATTTTTTGTGTTTATTTATTTTGACGGTGTGTTGGAGCTATATGAAGGAATTAGTATGGTGGTTTCACTATTTGCCTTTTTAGTATACCTTCTACGGTTTCAAAAAAAAGCGGTAGAGGAAGAGTCATTGGTACCAGCAGTGATGATGCCGATTTGGAAAACTGCTCTGTTTTTAGGACTGGGCGGTGTATCCTTATGGGGGGGTTCTGAATTGTTGATTAATGGAGCCGTTGGTCTCGCACAAAATTTTGGGGTAAGTGAACGTATTATCGCGATTACAATAGTATCTGTAGGTACTAGTATTCCCGAACTGGCAGCTTCCATTATTGCCATCATTAATAAAGAAAAAGCAATTTCCTTAGGAAATCTGATTGGTTCCAATATTTTTAACTTGTTGGCCGTTTTAGGTATCACTGCCATTATTACGCCAATTAAGGTTATGGACGAAGGCTTGCTTTCCAATGATATCTGGTGGATGCTAGGAATTTCTTTTCTTATACTACCTCTGGTTTTTATACCAAAAGGCTTGCGTTTAGGATGGAGAGATGGGTTAATTCTTCTTGCAATTTATTTAGCTTTTGTGTATGTTACAGTATATTAAACTATAATATAATATGTTGGATAGGGTGTATTTCATATTCTTATTTTTTTTGATATGCCCCTACATAACTGCTCAAAAAACAGCGTACATTGCAGGCAGACTACTTGAGGAGAGAACTCAAAATCCTATTGTCTTTGCCAGCATTCGAATAACCGATCGCGCTTTGGGAGTTATTTCTAACGAGGACGGTAGTTTTAGAATCCCTTTAAGATACAAGGAATATGGTGATGTTATAGAGATATCCTCCATGGGGTTTCTTACCAAGAAAATCCCAATAAACACATTTCTTTTGGATACTTTGAATACCGTATTTTTAGAGCCGGCTCCAATGGCTTTGGAAGAGGCCATTGTATTCGGCGAAACAAAGAGGAGAAACGTACTTAAGCCCAAAGAAATTGTACAGAAAGCTATTGATGCTATTTTGGACAATTATCCAACAACTCCGTTTACAAAAGTCGGTTATTACCGAGACTACCAAATGGAGAACGGTGCTTATATAAATTTAAACGAAGCCATCATCGAGGTCTTTGATCAAGGTTTTAAAGCGATGGATTCCAGCACAACAAAGGCCGTTCTGTATGAGTATAAAGAAAACATGGATTTCCGGCGCGATAGTTTGGCCGTTTTGCCTTATAACTACGAAAAACGGACAAAAATTATTGACAAGGGCTATTTGTCGTCCTACGGCGGTAATGAATTCGTAATATTAAAGGTACATAATGCCATTAGAAACTATACGGTGAATTCCTATTCGTTTGTTCATCGGTTCGATTCCGACTTATTGAATGAACATGAGTTTTGGAAAAAAAGGGATGCCTACACTGCAGGTAAGGACGTTTACCACATCGGGTTTGAAAAGCTATTACCAAATTATAATGCCTATGGTGAATTATACATATCAAAGGACAATTACTCCATTTATAAAATGACCTATGCAGTTTACGATACGTCTAAGTTAGGCAATTTCGAAAAACCGGATTATGCTAGAAATGAGAAGGATTTGATGCTAGAGGTAATTACCGAATACAATAGCCAGGGGGATAAAATGTTCTTGAACTTTATTTCCTTTCATAATGCTTTTAAAGTAAGGGAGCCACCTAAGTTTAAGCTCGATGAGGTGGAGTTAAATTGGTCCAAAGGGTGTTTCGTTTTAAGGTTTAATAAAGAATTGGATCCCACTATGGAGCAAAAAAATTCCAATTATAAAGTGGTTTTTAGAGGTAAGCGGATCAAAATTGATCGCATTGTTCTGGTTGACGATATAGTACGTATATACCCAAAGATGAATAGCAAAAAATTTTCGGAAATCGCTATGGTTATCGAAAAGGACCTTAAGTCTGCAAAGATGTTGAGTGAAACGTCTTTAGAAGTTACCGTTAAAGGAATTAAGGATATCAGCGGTAACGTCATTAACCGATGGAGCGAGAAAAATTTAAATCAATTTCGAGAATTTTTCGTTCAGCGAGTAAAGACTAAGCCCAGTGCGGTGTCTTCTGAATTTTTTATGAATAAAAACGCACCTATTTTTAAGGACCAACCCATGTTAAAACCTGATAATTTTGATGAGTATTGGATGAATACGCCTTTGAAAACAATCAGGGACTAAGCGAATGATAAAACTACGGTTACTATTTTTATTTCTTTTACCGCTGTGTAGTGCTCTGGTTGTGGCCCAAGATCGGGAGTTTTTGCAAGCCAAGGTATTGGATCAACGAACAGGAGAGCCAGTAATTTTTGCAACTGTACGGATCACCGACAAAGCCAAGGGAGTGATTACGAATATGGACGGCGGTTTTCGCTTTCCTTTGACCTACCGAGAAGCTGGTAAATCCATCGAAATTTCTTCTATGGGTTATGACAAAAAAGAGTTTGAACTGCAAGAGCTTTCCCCGTACGATATTAATATTCTGTACTTGTCGCCAGGTGTTCTTTCTTTGTCCGAAGCCGTAGTGAGTGCCAAAAAGAAGCGTGAGCTTTCGGCCAAGCGAATCGTACGTAGGGCTATTGAAAATATTCCTAAGAATTATCCAAGTTCAAATTTTGCGGCCGTTGGTTATTATCGGGATTATCAAATTAAAGGCGACAATTACGTTAATCTGAACGAAGCTATTTTAGAGGTAGTCGACAATGGCTTTGATACCAATGACGAAAAAGAATCTAAAGTACGCATATACGATTATCGCCCCAATGAAACTTTTGAACAAGATGAAGATAGTAAGGCGGCGTATGATTATCTAAATCGCAGCAAAGTGATTGAAAATGCTTTTTTGAGAGATTATGGGGGCAACGAATTCACAATTTTACGTATTCATGATGCCATTAGAAACTATAAGATAAATTCCTATGATTTTGTGAATGTCCTTGAGCATGATTTTATTCATAATCATAGGTTTGAAATAGAAAGTATTATCAAACAAGATGGCGAAGAATTGTTCGTCATCACTTTTAAACAGTCAGTGCCACAAAATAATATCATAGGTAAGCTGTACATATCAAAAATTGATTATGCGATTCATAAGATGGCGTATACCCTGTATGATGACAAACTTAAATTACCAAAAAGACAAGTAAGCAGGCATGGAATTCGTTTTAAAGTGGTTTTTGAGATTATTGTGGAATACAAGCGCAAGTCTGAAAAAATGTTTCCGAATTACATCTCTTTTGTTAATAATTTTAAAGCTCAAAAAGCTCCTTTATTTCATGTAAAAAAGTTTGAATGGAATGGCAGTAGGGGTTGTTTTGAGGTCTATTTCAGCGATTTTGTACATGAGAGATCGGCATCAAGAGCAAGGAACTATATTTTAACTTTTCGTGGAAAACAGATTACTTTTGACAAGATGAATGTGCGGGGAAATAAGGTGGAGATGTTTCCATTGAAGGATGATAACTTTAAAGAAATGGTAGACACTTTGTATTCCCCAAAATATAGAAACAGAAAAGATTTGGCCCTGTCTTTAGAAGTATTAAACGTAAAGAACGAATCACTGACATCGAAGGTTGATGAAATAACCTATAAAGCCTACAAACAATACCGAGAATTTTTTGTGCAAGAGATAAAGCCTAATGGTAGCGTCTTAAAAAGATACCTTGTTCATGAAAAAAGACCGTCCTATTTTTCAAGACCAACCCATGTCAAAACCAGATAATTTCGACGAGTATTGGATGAATACGCCTTTGAAAACAATCAAGGACTAAGCGAATGATAAAACTACGGTTACTATTTTTATTTCTATTACCTCTGTGTAGTACTCTGGTTGTGGCCCAAGAACAGGAGTTTTTGCAAGCCAAGGTATTGGATCAACGAACAGGAGAGCCAGTGATTTTTGCAACTGTACGGATCACCGACAAAGCCAAGGGAGTGATTACGAATATGGACGGCGGTTTTCGCTTTCCTTTGACCTACCGAGAAGCTGGTAAATCCATTGAAATTTCTTCTATGGGTTATGACAAAAAAGAGTTTGAACTGCAAGAGCTTTCACCAAACGATATTAATATATTGTACTTGTCGCCAGGTGTTCTTTCTTTGTCCGAAGCGGTGGTCAGCGCTCGAAAAAAACGTGGGCTGTCCGCCGTGAAAATAGTACGCAAGGCAATAAAGAACATCCCCAATAATTATCCACACCGAAATTTTGCGGCCATCGGTTATTATCGAGACTATCAAATATGGGAAGATGAGTATGTTAATTTGAACGAGGCAATTTTAGAGGTAACGGATATGGGTTTTCAGACCAATGACTATATAAGCTCCAAGGTTCGCATATATGATTATCAACGTAATAAGAATTTTAAACGGGATGTTAAGGCAAGCTATAAGTACGATTACAAGAACTATAAAAAATTTATAGATAAGGCGTATCTACAAGATTTCGGCGGAAACGAATTCAATATTTTACGGATTCACGATGCCATACGTAACAACAAAATAAATTCCTACGATTTTGTAAATGTTATGGAACGTGATTTTATAAGTAATCATTCTTTTAGAAAGGAAGACGATACAAGACAAGATCAGGAACTTTTGTATGTTATAGATTTTGGACTGTCAACCCAACCAATTCGGGTACATGGTAAATTATATATATCAAAAAAAGATTTTTCCATTCATAAAATGGAGTATACCCTTTATGACCGTAATCGTAAAATGGAAAAGGGACAGTTGAATAAGCACGGTAGTGATTATATGGCCATTTTTGATGTGATTACGGAGTACAAACCGAAGTACGGAAGAATGTACCCTAATTATATTTCTTTTTACAATACGTTTGAAACGGCAAAACCTCCTGTTTTTACTGTAGTAAAAGTTTTATTGGATAGACCTAAAGCTTGTTTAGTGGTCAGGTTCAATGATGTTGTAGATTGGGAAACGGCTCAAAAAAAGACCAATTATGATTTGCAATTTGAGGGAAAAAAAATGGCATTGGATAAAATAAAGGTGTTGAGGGATAAGGTAGAACTTTATCCTAAAATAAGTAGGGAAGATTTTAATAAGCTATATCAAAAAATAAACGCTGTAAGCCTCAAAAAACTGGATAGCATGAAACTATTAACAGCAGAGATCACCGGAGTGTTTAACAGGGACAGAACTTTCAAGGTCAATGAAATGGTTTATAAGACTTACAAACAATACCGAGAGTTCTTTGTGCAAGAGGTAATGCCTAACGGTAGTGTTTTAACGGATACATTGTTCATGAATAAAAATGCTCCTATCTTTAAAGACCAGCCCATGTTAAAACCAGATAACTTTGATGAGTTTTGGATGAACACGCCTTTGAAAACAAGCAAGGATTAAGCTAATGTTAAAATTACGGTTACTATTTTTATTTCTACTACCACTGTTTAGTCTGCTCGTAAGGGCTCAAGAACAGGATTTTCTTCAGGCTAAGGTGCTCGATCAAAAAACAGGAGAACCTGTGGTTTTTGCAACTGTCCGTTTAATAGGAAAGGCAAAGGGAGTGATAACAAATATGGACGGTAGTTTCAGATTGCCCTTAAGTTATATGGGAGAAATCGAATCGATTGAAGTTTCTTCTATGGGTTATGAGACAAAGCAAATTTTAATTGATCCATTTTTGGAGGGTAGCTCAAATATAGTGATGCTTAATCCTAGTATTTTCGAGTTAAGCGAAGCAGTAATCTCCGCCAAATTGAAGAGGATGAGTGCTAGGCAAATTGTCAAAGTTGCGGTGAATAGTATTACTGAAAATTATCCCAAAGATAGTTTTAGTCTAGCCGGGTATTACAGGGATTTTCAGATAAAAAACGCTAAATATTTTAACGTTAATGAAGCTATATTAAAAGTGTTTGATAAAGGGTTTGTCGAATTAGATAATTACGGTAATGAATACCAGCTTTTTTCTTATCGCAAAAATTTGAACTTCGGTAACGATTCTCTAGCTAAACAGCCCTACGACTATCAAAATAACGCTAAGGTGATCCCAGGCGCCAGAATGGAGAATACGGGAGGGAATGAACTCTATGCACTCAACATGCACGATGCAATAAGAAATTATCAAACAGATACCTATTCCTATATAGATAATATGCCAAGTGATTATGTGGAGGGACATCGCTTTCGATTAAACGGTAAAACCAACTATCAAGATGAAATAGTTTATGAAATAGAAAGCTATTACAGCAATAAAGAGTATTTTTCTGAGGGTAAAATCTTCATAAATACAGAAAATTTCGCAATTCTTAAGCTCGATTATGCTGTTTTTAAGCGCAGAAAACCAGATCGATCACTTATAATAATTAATCCCGAAGAAAGGTTTTCTGATGGATTTAATAAAAGCGCTAGGGAATTAATCTATCAGATCAAAACAGAGTATGCCAAAGGAGAAGATGAGAAGATGTTTCTCAACTACATTTCATTCTACAATAAGGCCTTGGTAGAAAGGCCGGTAGATTTTAAATCGATATTCGTAATAGATTTAAAAGCAAGAGTATTTGAAGTAAGATTGAAAAAAACACCTGTCGATATAGATAAAATAAAAATTAATGATTTTAAAATTCGATATCAACAGCAACTTTTACCTATTAAAAAAATTGCCTTTCTAAAAAAGCGAAATGTTTTTATGTTAACTCCAGATTTCAGGAAAATACCCACTAGGTCAACTTTGGATTATTTGTTTACTAAAAATGATAGTCTCAAAATTACCGATTTGTCTTATACCTATGGCAATATAAGAGATACTTTAGGTAACAGGCTAGATCAAAGAAAGTGGGAATATATACACCAGTATCGAGAGTTTTTTACCCAAGAAACGTTTCCAAACCTATTTAGAATACCTACACAGGATAGCTTGATGATAAAATATTTACCCTTGGAGCATAAGCGACAACCTATATGTTCCACCTGCAATAGTTCTAATTATTGGATGAATACGCCATTAAAAACAACTAATAATTGAACTAAATGAGAAAACTGCTGTTATTGTTTGTTTTGTCAATGTGTTGTTCTTTGGTTATGGCGCAGGAACCGGATTTTCTTCAGACTAAGGTGCTCGATCAAAAAACCGGAGAGCCAATTGTTTTTGCCACAGTACGACTTATCGGTAAGGCTAAAGGGGTCATCACTAATATGGATGGTAGTTTTCGTTTGCCATTAAACTATCTTGGAGAAATTGATTCTATAAGCGTTTCTTCGATGGGTTACGAAAAAAGAAGTTTTGGATTAAAAAGGCTTTCCCCAAACGAAACTAATGTACTGTACCTGATGCCAGGAGTTGTCGCTTTGTCCGAGGCTATAGTTAGTGCTAAAAAGAAGCGAGAACCCTCCGCTACGCGTGTCGTACGTAGGGCCATCGATAATATTCCCAGAAATTACCCGTTTACAGATTTTGCAACTATAGGCTACTATAGGGATTATCAAATACGGGATGATAATTATGTGAACTTGAATGAAGCTATAATAGAGGTGCTTGATAACGGCTTTGATACCGATGATGAAACGGAAACAAAAGTGCGGATCTATGACTATCTCCCTAACTTGTCTTTCGAGCAAGATGAGGAAAGTAGGTCGGCTTACGATTATAAAGACTATAAAAAAGTTATAGAGAATGCCTATTTGCAAAGTTACGGGGGAAATGAATTTACACTACTTCGTATTCATGATGCCGTTAGAAACTATACGATAAATTCGTATGATTTTGTTAATATCTTTGAACAGGATTTTATACGAAACCATCGTTTTAAAAAAGAAAATAGCATAGTTCAAGATGGGGAAGAGTTGTTTGTCATTAGTTTTCGACAGGCTATTTATTTGAATGATGTAGTGGGTAAGGTATATATATCTAAAACAGATTATGCTATCCATAAGATGGAATACACCTTATATGACCACGAACGTAAATTAGAGAATAGGCAAAAGAACAGGCATGGAACAAGGTTTGAGCCCATCTTTGAGGTTATTACCGAGTACAAGCGTATGCATGGGAAAATGTTCCCTAATTACATCTCGTTCTTTAATAATTTCAAAGCGCAAAAAGCACCAACCTTTGTTATGCAAGGGTTTTATGCAAATGCCGCTAGGGGTTGTTTTGTGGTTATATTCAATGATTTTGTAGATGTTGAGACAGGTTCCAAAAAATCCAATTATGATTTAAATTTCCAAGGCAAAAAAATAAAATTCGATACAATTAAAGTGCGTAGTAATAGGGTTGAACTTTATCCGAAAATGGATGAAAATTTCGAAAAAGTTACAAAAGTCATGTATTCTTACGAGTACAAAGGAAAAAAAGATGTGCCTGGTAAATTAGGTCTGACTAACATTAAGAACCTTAGCCTTACCGCTATGGTAAACGAAATAAAATATGAAAACTATAAGCAATACCGAGAGTTTTTTGTGCAAGAGGTAAAGCCTAACGGTAGTGTTTTAACGGATACATTGTTCATGAATAAAAACGCGCCTATTTTTAAGGACCAGCCCATGTTAAAACCAGATAATTTTGATGAGTATTGGATGAATACGCCGCTGAAAAATGTCGATAACTAAAAAACGCCTTGAAATCTTCAAGGCGTTTTTAATTGTATAACTCAGTTTGCGCTGTTAGTTAATATTTGCGCTCTTTACTGTTTTAATAATTCTTCCTGCGATTTTATATGGATCTCCATTGGATGCAGGTCTCCTATCTTCCAACCATCCTTTCCATCCACTTTCTACGGTAGCAATTGGAATTCTTATAGAAGCTCCGCGATCGGAAATTCCAAAGCTGAAATCGTTAATAGAAGCGGTTTCGTGAAGTCCAGTCAATCGTTGGTCATTAAACTCACCGTAAACAGCAATGTGCTCTTTAACCACAGGTCTAAACGCTTCACAAATTTTCTCATATGTAGCTCTATCGCCACATGTTCTTAAGGTTGTATTGGAAAAATTCGCATGCATTCCGGAGCCGTTCCAATCCATATCCTTACCTAATGGTTTTGGATGGTAGTCTATATAGTACCCATACTGCTCTGTCAATCTATCTAAAAGGTATCTAGCAATCCATATTTCATCCCCAGCCTTTCTAGCTCCTTTAGCAAATAATTGAAATTCCCATTGACCTGACGCAACTTCTTGATTTATTCCTTCAAAATTTAATCCGGCTGCAATACAGAGATCGGCGTGTTGTTCTACCACATCTCTACCATGTGTGTTTTTGCCACCAACAGAACAATAATACATACCCTGCGGTGCTGGATAACCTCCAATAGGGAAACCTAAAGGCAGCTGGGTTCTGGTATCCATAATAAAATATTCCTGTTCAAAACCGAACCAGAAATCATTATCGTTGTCATCGATTCCTGCTCTACCATTAGATACATGTGGAGTTCCGTCTGCATTTAAAACTTCTGTCATCACTAAAAAGCCATCCTTTCTTGCAGGATCTGGATAAATGGCCACAGGCTTTAATAAACAGTCGGAAGAACCACCTTCGGCTTGTCTTGTAGAACTTCCATCAAAAGACCACATGGGGCAATCCTTTAATTTACCACTAAAGTCGTTTACAACTTTGGTTTTACTTCTCATATTCTGAGTTGGAAAATAACCATCTAACCAGATGTACTCTAATTTTGTTTTGCTCATAATTTGTGGTGATTATAGTTTGAATAAAAATAGAAAACAAAAATATGTTTTTTGTTGAGTTTTATGAATTTTTGAGGGTATAATTTGATTGAAAAGAGAAAAAAACAAAAATACCCCCATCTTTTTTAGGGTGTATTACGATATTTATAATATAAGGGTGTAATTTTGTGATATTAATAATTTGTAATTATGGCATTAAGTAGATTTGAGTCACTTAAGGAGAGTAGTAATAGAGTTGCAATCGCAATTGAGGAGAAAGGAAGAAGATCGGATTTCTTTGCCGATAATGTCTTTAACGATAAACGAATGTTACAGTACCTAACCAAGGATGCCTTGGATAGTGTAAATAGTGCCATTTCCTCTGGTTCTAAAATTGATCGTAAAATAGCGGACCAAGTTGCCGAAGCCATGAAGGGCTGGGCCATTTCTATGGGAGCTACGCATTATACGCATTGGTTTCAGCCATTAACGGGAAGTACTGCCGAAAAACATGATGCGTTTTTTGATTTGCTTTCAGACGGTACCGCTCTGGAAAAGTTTGGAGGTGGGCAATTGGTACAACAGGAACCAGATGCTTCAAGTTTTCCAAGTGGGGGTATTCGAAATACATTTGAAGCCAGGGGATATACGGCTTGGGACCCTACATCGCCTGCCTTTATTTATGGTACTACCCTGTGCATACCTACTATTTTTGTTTCGTACACCGGTGAAGCCTTGGATAATAAAGCACCGTTGCTAAGGGCGTTGGCAGCTGTAGATGACGCCGCTACCGCCGTAGCCCGGTATTTTGATAAAAATGTATCTAAAGTACAGGCAACATTGGGCTGGGAGCAAGAATATTTTTTAATTGATAAAGCACTTGCACAGTCCCGGCCAGATATAGTACTAACAGGAAGAACCTTGGTGGGGAATGCTGCGGCCAAAGGGCAGCAGTTGGATGATCATTATTTTGGAGTCATCCCTAGTAGAGTACTCAGCTTTATGAGCGATTTGGAGAAGGAATGTACCAAACTGGGTATTCCTGTAAAAACCAGACATAACGAAGTGGCACCCAATCAATTTGAGTTGGCACCCGTGTTCGAGGAAGCTAACCTTGCCGTTGACCATAATCTATTGTTGATGGATGTAATGGACAAAGTGGCCGATAGGCATAAGTTCAAGGTCTTGTTCCATGAAAAGCCATTTGCAGGTATTAATGGATCAGGCAAACACAATAATTGGTCATTGGCAACGGATACGGGCATTAATCTTTTAAGTCCGGGTTCCACACCCATGAAAAATCTACAATTCTTAACGTTTTTTATTAATACTATTAAAGCCGTGGATACGTATGAGGAATTATTGCGTTCCTCTATTGCCTCTGCAAGCAACGATTATAGATTGGGTGCCAACGAGGCGCCACCAGCTATCTTCTCTATTTTTGTTGGAAGCCAATTAAGTAGGGTATTGGATGAATTGGAAGGGGTGTCCAAAGGAAAGTTATCGCCAGAGGAAAAAACGGAACTAAAACTAAATGTAGTCGGTAAGATTCCTGAAATACTGTTGGACAATACCGATCGTAACCGAACCTCTCCTTTTGCATTTACAGGAAATAAGTTTGAGATGCGCGGGGTAGGGGCTAAGACCAATTCCGCTAAACCAATGACCATATTAAATGCTATAGTAGCAAAACAGTTGCAGGATTTTAAAAAGGAGGTAGATGCGCTGATAGATAAAAAAGGTCTAAAAAAAGACGAAGCTGTTTTTAATGTTCTAAGGGAATATATAAAGACCTCTAAGCGAATTCGATTCGATGGCGATGGGTATAGCAAGGAATGGGAGAACGAGGCGAAAAAAAGAAAACTAAGTAACAATAAAAATACGCCCGATGCATTGCAGGTAATGATGGCCAAGGAAAGTTTGGCACTTTTTAAAGCGACCAATGTCATGAGCGAGATAGAGGTCGGTGCAAGATTGGAAGTGGAATTGGGCACCTACATCTTAAACATACAAATTGAAGGACGCGTGTATGACGAGCTGGTTTACGGATATATCATTCCTGCTGCCATCGCCTACCAAAATAAACTCATAGCCAATGTAACGGGCTTAAAGGATATATATGGTGCCGCGCATAAGAAATTTTCTGAAGGACAATTGGCCATGATAGAGGAAATTGGGGAACATTTAGTAGAGGTCAAAAAAATGACCGATGCCATGACGGATGCCAGACGAAAGGCGAATATCATAGGGGATAGCAAAAAGAAAGCAGCAGCGTACTGTAATAATGTAAAGCCCTATTTTGAAGGAATTAGAAAACATTCCGATAAATTGGAGAAACTAATTGATAATCAATTATGGCCCCTAACAAAGTATAGGGAATTACTTTTTATTAAATAAGTACGAAAGGATACATTATTTCTTAGCTGTTTTTCAACTTGGAGTTTAATGCAAATCCTTTATTTTTGCTTCAAACCTAAAATATGTCATCATCTACAAGTGAAAGGTACAGTCAACGTGGTGTTTCTGCGGCAAAAGAAGATGTTCACAATGCCATAAAAAACATAGACAAAGGTCTGTTTCCCAAGGCGTTTTGTAAAATTGTTCCCGATTATTTAACCGGAGATTCCAACTATTGTTTGGTGATGCATGCCGATGGTGCCGGCACTAAATCCTCGCTTGCTTATATGTATTGGAAGGAAACGGGAGATTTATCCGTTTGGAAAGGCATAGCACAAGATGCCTTAATAATGAATATTGATGATTTGATTTGTGTGGGTGCTACAGATAATATCATGTTGTCCTCTACCATTGGCAGAAACAAGAATAAAATTCCGGGAGAAGTACTTTCAGCTATAATTAACGGTACCGAAGAACTGATAGCTGATTTGGCCGAACATGGTATTACCATTCGCTCCACAGGAGGTGAAACTGCAGATGTAGGAGATTTAGTGCGTACCATTATCGTAGATTCTACGGTAACTGCTAGGCTTAAACGAAGTGATGTAATTGATAATGCCAATATAAAAGCAGGAGATGTTATTGTAGGTTTGGCTTCCTTTGGACAAGCGACCTACGAAACCGAGTATAATGGTGGAATGGGCAGTAACGGATTAACCTCCGCGCGCCATGATGTATTTTCTAAATACTTGGCAGATAAATTTCCGGAAAGTTTTGATTCGGAAGTCCCATCCGATTTGGTGTATTCCGGCACTACAAAATTAACGGACACCGTTCCAAATTCACCTTTGGATGCAGGTAAATTAGTGTTATCGCCTACCAGAACCTACGCGCCGATTGTAAAAAAAATATTATCTAAATACGATAGTACGGATATTCATGGTATGGTGCATTGCAGTGGTGGCGCCCAGACCAAGATTCTTCATTTTATAGATAACCTACATATCGTAAAGGACAATCTTTTTGATGTTCCGCCCTTATTTAGGCTGATACAGGAGCAATCCGGTACAGATTGGAAAGAAATGTACCAAGTCTTCAATTGTGGACACAGACTAGAATTATATCTGGATGCTAGTTTGGCCAAGGATGTAATACAGATTTCAGAATCGTTTGGTGTAGATGCCCAAGTCATTGGAAAGGTAGAGGCATCCGAAACCAAACGGTTGACAATCAGAAGTAGATACGGCACCTTTACATATTAAGGTATACGATTGTTTGTAATCCTGCGTTCTTTATTATAAATAACAGCTATGGAACGAAAGGATTTTTTAAGAACATTGGGAGCTGGCGCAGCTTTTGCCATTACCTTTCCATGCCTGGGAGGGTGCTCCAAGGATGACGGGAATGATGGGAACATTGTAACACCACCAACAAATATAGATTTTACAATAGATTTAACCAGTGCCGAGGCTTCAAAATTGGCGAACAATGGGGGTTTTATCCGTAAAAATTTAGTTGTCGTTGTAAAAAACTTAGAGGGTAATTTTGTTGCCGCTTCACAAGTGTGTAGTCATGAGCAATACGATACTGTTGAATTTGTGAATCAGGATGGCGGTATTTTTTATTGTGATGTACATGGTTCAAGATTCGGTCAGGACGGTACTCCTTTAAATACCATTCCCAATAGCACTGCAAGGGCTTTGAAAATTTATAACACGGAACTTAACGGGGATATTTTGCGCATTTTTGAATAATAGTTTTATTGTTCATTAATCCTGAATTTTACAAACCTACATTCCACCTCAATGTATAGTGCTCATTATTTTGATATTAAGTATTTCGGCAGTCATCTTTTAGAGGTTCTAGCTGAGCTTACGAACGGAATGCTAAAGCATTTCTTTGGAGATTTTACAACTTTTATTTTTCTTCTTTTTATCGTAAATAGTGGTACTGCGCAAGACAAAAATTATGTAACAGTAAAAAAATCGACGACCCTCATGGGAGGTCGTTTTGATATTACCGTGGTTTCGGTAGATGAGGAACTTGGATATATAAATATACAGGAAGCAGTTGGTGAAATTAAAAGAATAGAGAAACTGATATCTTCCTGGGATGTAGACTCAGAAACTTCTGCTATCAATAGAAATGCAGGAATTAAACCTGTTAAAGTTGGTCTAGAGCTTTTTAAATTGATTGAACGCTCCAAACAAATATCGGAACTTACTAATGGTGCCTTTGATATCACGTATGCGGGGATGGAGGCTTTATGGAAATTCGATGGTACGATGACTCAAATGCCAACGGCATCTCAAATTTTAAAAGCTAAAGAAAATGTTGGTTCCAATAAGATTGTGCTAGATGCTTCCGCCCAGTCAGTATTTCTCCCTCAAAGGGGAATGCGTATTTCTTTTGCTGCAATCGGTAAGGGCTACGCAGCGGACAAGGCAAAAGAGCTACTGGTTTCTAAACAGGTAGTTGCAGGTGTAATTAACGCCGCCGGAGATATTACTGCTTGGGGGAAAAAAGTGACCGGTGAAAAATGGCTCATGGGAATTACAAATCCATTGAGCAAGAACACTATTTACTCGTGGATACCCCTTTTGGAATCTTCTGTTGCTACTGCTGGGAATTCCGAACAATTCGTAACCATAAATGGTAAGAAATATTCCAATATTATAAATCCAGAAACTGGCTATCCTGCCGCTGGCATAAATAGGGTTTCCGTCTTTTCTAAAAGTGCAGAGTTATGTGATGCACTAGCTACAGCTATTATGGTTCTGGGAAGGGATGCAGGTTTGGCTTTGGTAAATCAGCTTGGAGGCACCGAGGCTATTATAGTGGATTCTGACAATGCAGTTGTTAAAAGTAACGGTATACTATTGGATAAGTCACCTTAGAACATCGCGTACGTTCGATTAAACCATTTCTTTGACAATGGTTTGAATGTACTGGACTTATTTCTGTGGTTGATAGTATTGTTTATCGAGCTTACAGCCATAGCGCTAATCGATTAAAAATCGTTATTGCCTGACACTTAAATACCCTTCTTGTATCAATTCTTCTCTTGAGGTAATTAGTTTGGAGTATCCATCCTTAAGGATATACAGGGTGTTGCTAACATCCATAACATCCTCATAAAAATGGTCTGTTATAATGATTATACTTTCATTTTTCTTTTGGTTAATAATCGTTTTTATTATTTCGATATATAAAGGCGCTATGAAAGAAAATGGCTCATCTAAAAGAATAATTTCTTTCTTCGAATTGAGTATTAAATAAGTCTCTAAAAGTCTTAATTCGCCTGAAGAAAGATGTTTGATCGGTTCCTTTTGGTAAGGTGCAAAAGATTGGAATAGGCCAATAAAGTCTTTCCAATCTACTTTAAAAATGGTAAAACTTTCGATTAAGGTCATAGAGTTGGGTAGTAATTTGTGCTGCGGTAGATACGCTATTTTTGATGTTTTAAAAAGTTTCTTTTTTTGGTGGACACTATTAAGCCTAATGTTGGCATATTTAGGATTTAGGTTTCCAAATAAAATACGCAATAAGGACGTTTTTCCAGAGCCGTTTCTACCCAAAATACCGGTCACCTTTCCGGTTTCCGCATGCAAGTATATCCCACTTAGGATTTTCCTTGAGTCAAAACGGAGTTCTATGTTGTCCAGTTCTAACTTCAAAACAATTTGGATATGTAGAATAGTACGGATGTCAATAATAGGTCTATTAGAAAACAATAAAAAAATAGGCGTGCGTGCGAAAGGGAGAAATTTTGATAAAACGCTAATCTTTTCTGTAGCTTGGTTTCAAAATATATTCCAAATAAAAGTATGAACAGAAGTATTTTACTGCAAAATAAGAAAATGAATGGTGCTTTTAAGGCAATGATAAAAAACGTTAGAAGTAATGATATAAGCACAAACTGGCGGTAAAACTTCCAAATAAGTAGTAATTTATTCAAACTAATAGCTAAGGATCCAATAGTATCACGGACTTCTCTAAATGTACAAATTTATCGTAAATTCGCTGAACTAGTGAAGGACAAATATGATAGACAAGTTAAATATTGTAAAACAACGTTTTGATGAAGTTTCCGATTTAATTATCCAACCGGATATTATAGCGGACCAAAAGCGATATGTTAAGCTTACTAAGGAATATAGCGACCTTAAGGCTTTAGTGGCCAAAAGAGATTACTATATGGAGCTCAGCAATAATATTTCTGAAGCAGAAGAAATAATAGCCGATGGAAGCGATGCCGAAATGGTAGAGATGGCAAAAATGCAATTGGAAGATGCAAAATCGGAGTTTCCGAAGCTAGAGGAAGAAATAAAGTTGATGCTTATTCCCAAAGACCCGGAGGATGCCAAAGATGTAGTTGTAGAAATCCGTGCCGGAACAGGTGGGGACGAGGCAAGCATTTTTGCGGGAGACTTGTTTCGTATGTACACTAAATATTGTGAGAGTAAAGGCTGGAAAACCAACGTAATCGATTTAAGTCAGGGTACTAGTGGCGGGTATAAAGAAATCCAATTTGAGGTTACTGGAACCGATGTCTACGGCACCTTAAAATTTGAGGCTGGCGTTCACCGAGTGCAACGTGTCCCACAAACAGAGACACAAGGCAGAGTGCATACAAGCGCGGCCACTGTTATGGTCTTACCTGAAGCAGAAGATTTTGATGTGCAAATTGATCCCAAGGATGTGAGGATTGATTTCTTTTGTTCATCAGGCCCGGGCGGTCAATCTGTAAACACGACCTATTCGGCGGTACGATTAACCCACCTACCTACAGGCCTTGTCGCACAGTGTCAAGATCAAAAATCGCAACATAAGAACAAGGATAAAGCGTTTAGGGTGTTACGTTCTAGATTATATGACCTTGAACTTGCCAAAAAACAAGAGGAGGATGCTGCAAAACGAAACTCCCAGGTAAGTAGTGGTGACCGTTCTGCTAAAATTAGAACCTATAACTATCCTCAAGGAAGGGTGACCGATCATCGTATCGGACTTACGCTTTATGATTTGTCCAATATTATAGATGGTGATATTCAAAGAATTATTGATGAGTTAAGCCTTGTGGAAAATACGGAGAAACTAAAAGAGGCTTCAGAGATTTTTTAAGGCATATATTTTATAATGTAATGTATATCAGTTTTGGTTTATAATGTTAATAAATCATAGACCAACGATAGTATAAAACTCATATGACAACTAAAGAATTAATAGGACAGATTCGCGAGAAAGAATCGTTTTTATGTATAGGATTGGATACCGATTTAGAAAAGATTCCAGAGCACTTGTTAAAAGAGGAAGACCCTATATTTTGCTTTAATAAGGCAATAATTGATGCTACCCACCATCTTTGTGTCGCTTATAAGCCCAATACCGCATTTTATGAAGCCTATGGTATAAAGGGTTGGATGGCCCTAGAGCGAACTATTAACTATCTTAATAAGGAATATCCAGAGATTTTTACCATTGCAGATGCCAAACGAGGGGATATTGGTAATACCTCTACCCGATACGCAAAGGCATTTTTTGAGGATTTGAAATTTGACTCGGTAACCATTGCTCCGTATATGGGAAAGGATTCGGTAGAACCTTTCCTGGCCTTTAAAGATAAGCATACAATTTTGTTGGCATTGACCTCAAATATTGGTGCCTATGATTTTCAAACCAAGTTATTGGATGGTATAGCACTTTATGAACAGGTGCTGAAAACGGCTACATCCTACAAAGGAGCAGAAAATTTAATGTATGTTGTAGGGGCCACAAAGGCTGAATATTTGGCAGAAATCCGAAAGATTGTGCCAAATAGTTTTCTTTTGGTGCCAGGAGTAGGAGCTCAGGGAGGTAGTCTTTCCGAGGTTTGCAAATATGGTATAACACCAGATGTTGGCTTGCTTATTAATTCTTCAAGAGGAATAATATACGCCTCCAATGGAGCCGATTATGCGATTGCCGCTCAAAACAAAGCAAAGGAATTGCAAGTACAAATGAAACATGAACTTGCTAAGCTATAGCAAACTATACGAGTTCCTGTAATGCCTTTTGTATCTTACGGGCTTTAAGCTCAAAAAATTCTCCAAGTTTCGTATTTGAATACTGAATATTAGAGGCTTTGTCAACAAAATTTTGATATTGGTATTCTAGCATGGTTACAGCATCTGCTTTTGCCGCTATTGGAGTTACCGTTCCTACCTTACAATATTGCTTTTCCATAATTAAATAATTGTTCTTACAAATATACGTACGATATCCTCTTTTGGATGTTCAGATACTTGCTATAGAACTAATAATCAGGTAATTTGTCTTTTATTTAACGTTATGGATGAGAATCCGGTAAAAACCGAAATCCGTTTATGTTATTTTTTGCTTAAACCTACTTCAATTCAAAAAGATTATTTACATTGCTCATTGGCTTTATCTAAAGGACGCCCTAACTTATATTGTTAAACTATACGAAATATATTCATAAAGATTCTCCTACCTGGGTAACCTTCGTTCATGGTGCAGGAGGAAGCTCTTCTATCTGGTATAAGCAGGTAAGGGAGTTTAGGAAATTCTTTAATATTCTACTCCTTGATTTACGTGGTCATGGGGATTCCAAGCCCAATCTAAAAAACGCTTTTAGTGATCAGTATACTTTTGACTCGATTACCGAAGATATTCTTGAGGTAATAGATTTTGAAAACGTTGAGAAATCACATTTTATTGGTATTTCATTAGGTACTATTTTAATACGAAACTTGGCGGAAAAGCATCCGCACAGGGTAGAAAGTATGATTATGGGTGGCGCCATAATGAAATTAAATTTACGTTCTCAGATTCTTATGCGTTTGGGCGTAGTTTTTAAATCTGTGGTGCCATATCTATGGCTTTATAAGTTCTTTGCTTTTGTAATTATGCCCAACAGAAACCACAGGGAATCTAGATTGTTGTTTGTTAGGGAGGCAAAAAAACTATATCAAAAAGAATTTATACGATGGTTTAAGCTTACTTCTGAAATTAATCCGTTGTTACGATTTTTTAGATCTGCGGATATTAAGATACCTACCTTATATGTTATGGGTGAGGAAGACTATCTGTTTTTACCTACGATAAAAAAAATAGCATCTGCCCACAAGACTTCAAATTTATTCATAATACAGGATTGTGGCCACGTGGTGAACATAGAGCAGCCGCAGTTGTTCAATAATATGGTCATAGGCTACTTGGTGGGAATGGGGAATGCCAAGTAGGTGTATTTATAGTCTATTGTTATACTAGTGCACGGTTTTGTTCGATTACAGAAACTTTTAAGCGTTTATCTTCTTGGTGAAAGGCTAAAGGCTATAAATGTGGCTTTGGACATTTCGGAGAAAGCTGCGTCTTTTTGGTTCTATTGGCATTAACCAGATTGCCTTTTAAATAGGAATAAAACCATCTGTTATAAAATTTTGAAAACAAAAAAACCGGTGCTCCCACCGGTTTTAAACTAACTAACTAACTCAAAATTACTAACTAAAAAAATAAAATTTTATGTTTAATTTTTTAAGTCAAAAACTTGAAACTCAGTATTTTTAACGTCCTATTTTATAGAATATTGTTTTCTTTTAGTGTTTTTTTAATCCTGAAGCGCAAATACTTTTTTAAGCAAGTCAGTTGTTCTAGAAGATGCTTTAGTTCTTATTTCTTTTTCTTCAACAGCAATCATGGTATAGACACCTTTTAAGGCTTCTTGAGTTACGTAGTCCGTTAAATCTGGATTTACATTTGATGTTAATGGAATTGAATTGTATTTGTTTATTAAAGAGGCCCAAACCTTATCGGCTCCAACTTTTTGAAAAGAGGATTTTATAACAGGATTAAATTTATCATAAAGCGCTGTTGTTGTTCTTTCTTTTAAATAATCAGTTGCAGCTTGTTCATTTCCGAGGAGGATTCCTTTTGCATCGTTAAACGAAATCTCCTTTACCGCATTTATAAAAATTGGAGTGGCTTCACCAACAGCATCTTCAGCCGCTCTGTTCAATACTTTTAACCCTTCGTCGGCCAAATTTCCCAATCCTATATCTCGCAAGGTTTTATCTACTTTTCTAAGTTCCTCCGGCATAAGGATTTTTACAAGGTCGTTTTTGAAAAAACCATCGGTTTTTGTTAATCTACTGACTTGTTTGGTAATGCCTTTGTCCAATGCAGCACGTAATCCGTTTCCAATTTCCTCGTTCCCAAGGCCTGTAGTTTCTGATGGTAGTTGATTTACGACTTGTTGTAATTCATTACAGGAGACAAATAATGTTATTCCAATAATTAGTGCAATTTTTTTCATGATACTATTTGAAGTTTAGTGTTTATGGTTTTACGAGAAAATAACGGTTTTATTGTTATAGACCATTGTTTTTCTTAGCACGTGGAGTTTAATGGCGCGGGAAAGAACAATTTTTTCCAAATCCCTTCCCTTGCTGATAAAATCGGAAATGCTGTGTGAGTGTGATACAGGAATAACATCCTGCTCTATAATAGGGCCTTCATCCAGTGCTGCTGTAACATAATGGCTAGTGGCGCCAATTATTTTTACCCCTCGTTTAAAGGCAGCGTGATAAGGTTTTGCCCCTGCAAAAGCAGGTAAAAAGGAGTGGTGTATATTTATAATACGATTTGGAAAAACATCGATTAAGTTTTTTCCTATGATTTGCATATACCTAGCAAGAACTATAAAATCTATCTTATGTTCTTTTAAAAGGGCTAATTGTTTGGTTTCTGCTTTCATTCGGTTCTCTTTGGAGAACGGTATGTGGAAAAAGGGAATACCAAATTGGTCGGCAATAAATTTAAGGTCAGGATGATTGCTTAGGATAAAGGGGATATCTACAGCAAGTTCTCCGGAATTTTGTCGGCCCAATAAATCGTATAAACAATGGTTATATTTAGATACGAAAAGTGCCATTTTGGGTTTTGTGGTATCATAATGAAGATTCCAATGCATAGTATACGGCTGCGCAATTGAGGTCTCAAAGGCGCTTTTAAAATTGTCGGTTTCAAAACCTTCATCTTCAAATTCTGTTTCTAAACGCATAAAAAATACGTTTGAAGATTTATCTACATGCTGGTCCAAGTAAATAATGTTGCCAGAATGGGAATGAATGAATTGGGTAACGGAACTTATGATACCTGCCTTATCCGGACAGTTGATGAGGATTACAACTTTCAAAATAATCTATTTTAGCCATCAAAAGTAACTTATTATGACTAATGGCAAGTAGGTAGGTTAACTGTTTATCCGCTTTTTTTGAATATGTAAGCGGTAGGGGTCTTACGTCATGGAAACTTTCCACTTCTTGTACTGTTTTCTAAAACTTCGTAATTCTGCACGCAGTAGGTTAAGATATTCTATTTCTTTTACGCCGTCTTTTTCCAGTCCTCTACAGTAGGAGTTGATATTTCTAATCATAATGTTGATGAACGAAATGCTCCGCTTGCGTTCGGAGATAGATGCGGAAAACTCGGCGTCAACAATCTTTTGTGGTATAAGGATAGTGTCGGTTAGCAACGAATTAGCAATACTATCCCGTAGACTATTAGACTCATAAAGTTTTAATAGGTCTTTGTTTAATGAGACGTAGGAAGCTATTTCCCTGCTCATGAAGCAGAGATTTAATGCTTGTCTGTAAATAGGTATGTGCTGTAGACTCTTTTTAGACATTGTATTCAAACCTTTCCTTATGTCATAAAGTTACTACGCAATCTTAATAGAATACTTTTTATTATAAATCAATTTGCTAAATTTACTTTTGAAACAAAATAATAAAGGGTAAAATGAAATCGAATATAAAGATAGATGCGCTGAACTGGAAAATATTGAATCGTTTGCAGGAAAATGCTAGGGAATCCTTTGCGAATATTGGCAGGTATATTGGTCTTACTGCACCTGCCGTTGGGGAGCGCGTAAAGAAAATGGAGGACACAGGCGTTATTCTGGGGTATAATGCAGTGGTATCCCATTCACATACCGGTCATCAGTTAAAAGCGATTATTACCTTAAGGGCGTTTATGGGCAAGTTGAAGCCTTTTTTGGCTTTAGTACCTACATTTGACGAGGTTATAAATTGTTACCGGATTACGGGTAATGAAAATATTGTTATGGAGGTGGTGCTTAAAGATCAGTTTCATCTGGAAAAGTTCATAGATAAATTAATCCAGTATGGGGAAACAAGAACTAGTATTGTGCTATCCCATGTAATTGCCAACGCTCCCATTCGCAGTGAGCCTAACTAAGTTCATTGTTTTCAATTGTTTTGATAGGACTAGAGCAATTGTGAAAAATGAATTTCTTAACTTTAAAATAAAATTTTGGCTAGATTTTTGATTACTTTCTGGAATATGAAAAAAAATGCTATTCTCTTTCTTCTTTTTTTATTACCAGCAATGTTGCTGGCTCAAAACGTTAATCTTGTTAAAGGGGCGATAACCGAAAACATCGTTGTCAATGATTCCTTAAAAGAATCCTTTTCCGTTTATCTGCCCAGTTCTTTTGATGTTTCTAAAAACTGGCCCATGGTTTTTGTTTTTGATATGCAAGGTAAGGGAAAACAAGCATTGTCTATGTTCAGGACTGCTGCGGAGCAAGAGGGATACGTTCTCGCAACCTCCAACAATACAAATGACACCTTATCGCTGTCAAAGAACATTCTCATTGCCAACAGATTTTTTAATGCTGCTTATGACCTGTTGCCTTTGCAAAAGGAACATACGTATACAGCAGGTTTTTCGGATGCAGCTAGGTTCGCATCTATAGTTCCTAATTTTGTGAAGGGAATTAAAGGCGTTATTTCCTGTGGTGCCGCTGTTGGTAGTTTGGACATCCTTAGTACAAAGAATCCTTTTTATTTTGTTGGAATCGTAGGGCGAGAAGATTATAATTTTTTAGATATGCTGGAAACCCGTAAGACCTTAGATCGCTTAAAATTTCCAAATCAACTATTATTGTTCGATGGAGGCCATGAATGGCCTTCTTCAGATTTAATCGCTAGTGCTCTTAATATATTGACCCTGTCCGCTATGGCAAAAGGAGAGGTGCTAAAGGATGAGCAGAAGATGGTAAATTCATATCAAGAGTCGCTTACTGCTGCCAATAGCCTGTTCTCTGATCAAAAGCCTTTGTTAGCAGAGCATAAACTATCGGAAATGATTCGTATTTACGGTCCTTGGATAGAATTGGATTCCTTAAAGGATATTAGAAAACAACTTCGTAGAACTAGTTCTTTTAAGAGCAATAGAAGAAATCAAAATGCTGTATTTCTAAAAGAAAGTTTTACCAAGGAGGACTATGTTTACTATTTAGAGGAGGATGTAATGACCTATAATTACAATAATTTAGGTTGGTGGAACTATCAAATGGGCGAGTTGGATAAATTAGCCGAAAGTCCTAGTGTATATAATAAACAAATGTCTCACAGGCTACGCGGTTATCTAAATGCGTTAATCGAAGATACCATTGATTTGATTACAGCTGAAAAGGTCTTGGATATGGAGGCATTAACTTTTCTGTACATGCTTAAGACGGTTACCGAACCGGAAAATTTCACCTATTATCTCAATGTCATTTCCAACAGTGCCAAAGTAGAGGATTATGGTACTTCACTTTTTTATCTAGAAGAATTATTAAAACGAGGATATAAAAATAAGGAAGAACTTTACGCGGTTGAGCATACCGCTCTTTTAAGAATTTCCCCTGAGTTTAATGCATTGGTTGAAAAGTATTTGGAGAGTTCACGTTACGACATTAGGGAAGAGTAAGGTGTGGTACTGCGCCTAAATCCCAATCTATAACTAAGCCTTTGGCCAATGAAATGGCCACTTCTTTGCCATATAGCACTTCGCAAAGATATAGGGCGGCTTCAAAACTTTTGGCACCTCCGGCCGATGTAATGTATTTTCCGTCGTGAACAAATAAAACACTATCCTTTACGGTTAATTGGGGAAACATGTTTTTGTAAGCGTCAATATCGCTTGGAAAAGTAGTAGAAACTACATCGTCTAAAATCCCGGTCTTTGCAAGAATAAAGGCACCATCGCAATGGCTGGTTACATACATCGCCTCCTTGTCCACTTGTTTTATAAAATTCAGTAGATTTTTGTCTTTTAGGTCACTGTCTAGATGATGTTCGGCACTTGGTACCACCAAAATATCTATTCGCGGCAGCACATCTTTTGTATAATCATAATCAGGCAAAAATCGTAATCCTTCAAAACTAGTGATGGGATTAAGTGTATTTGCAACTGTGAAAGTATTCATTGCTTTGATGTTTTCTCTGTATACTGTATGTTGAAATATATCATATGGTGCCGTAAACTCGGTATTATAAACACCATCCATAATTAGAAAAGCAACGTTATACCTATCGCTTTCCAATTTTGGTAGCGTGCGGGCTTCGGATTTGAGCTTCTTGGGTTTTTCGGTACAACCAAATAGAATAAAAAATAATGTGAATACTACTGATACCTGTTTCATTTTAAAGTCTTTTATCCATTTGCAAAGTACAATGAAAATGAAAGGTACTTCTTCTAAAATTGTATTTTTGTAAAAAAAATCTACCATGCGCTTTCAATGGAATGCTTTAATCTTGATGGTCGTATTATCCTTTGGCTGTAAAGAGGGTAAAAAATACCACGATGAGAAAGATGAAATTACGGCAGAAACAACATCGGATAAGATTGCAACGGTTTTTAAATTTCAGCAATCGTTAAATGCAGAATTTAAGAATCCTGAACAATCTCCGTTACCAGACCGGTTTCGTTCAGAATTTGAAACTTTGGATTTTTTTGCTCCCGATACTACCTATGTGGTAACGGCCAATTTGATAAGAACACCAGAGGCACTTCCTTTTTTAATGCCTACCAACACAGGTAGAACATCTGAAGAAGTTGTTTATGGTATCGTTACATTTACACTAAAGGGTAAAGAATATTCGTTGGAAGTATATCAAAATACAGAGTTGGTTGAAGATAAGGACTATGTTGACTATTTATTTCTGCCTTTTTCCGATCAGACGAATGGAAATGAGACTTATGGTGGAGGCCGTTATCTAGACTTAAGGATTCCCGAGGGGAATACCCTTGTACTTGATTTTAACCAAGCCTATAATCCGTATTGTGCCTACAACCCAAAATATTCGTGCCCTATTGTCCCCAAGGTTAATACATTAGAGACTAAAATACTTGCTGGTGTAAAGGATTTTAAAAAGTAGATTTTTTAGTTATAACGGTTATTCTTTGACAATACCCTAAAGGAAAAATAGCTGCTCCTTGGTAGAACGGGTATTTATGTTTTCTTTATAGGAAATGTAAGAATAGAGCATAGCTGCGTGTTCCGTACTTATTTCGGTACAATTTAAGGTTACTTTAAAGTGAGATGGAAAGGAAGAAGACACGTTTTGCAACCATAGGTTTAAATGGTAAATGGTACTGAAATTACAAGACCCGGCTTTTATACCGGGTCTTTAGTTCAGTTGATAAAAAACCAACCAATTAACTTTGTTCTTAGAAGGAGTAGATAGCTGCTAAAACGAAAGAGGAAAGACTTCCGATAGGCTCTCCGTCACCATTAATGAAGTTGTTGTCTTCCGACGCAGTATCCAGTCTCAATTCTGGTTTTATCATAAGATTTCCAATTGTTGCGCTTCCAGTTAATGTAGCTGCAAAAACACTAGCATCGCCATTGGCATCAACTGCGCCAATTGCTCCAAAGAAATCGGTCTCGGAAAAGTACTCTCCCCGAAGTCCAATGGTAAAATTTTCTGAAGTTGCCAATTGTGGATAGACGGCAACACCGGCAAAACTTCCGATACCATCTTCCTCATCTCCGCTAAACATTGCCGCGTTCAAGCCAAGAAAAAAGGTGTCCGATAGTTCAAAACCACCGGTATAATCAATTTCAAAAGAACCATTGTCCATCAAGAAATTAGCATATTGTCCGCTATACCCTAATTGAACTCCGTAGGCGTATTGCCCGGTAGGATTAAATTCTGTTAAATCAGTAGGGTTCATTACGGCCAACATCAAACTAAAATCTTCCGATAGCGTGAAGTCTGCTTTTAGACCGGTATGTGAAAATGGCCCGTAAGAAAATAGGTATGAAGTACTATAGTTGAAGTTGGCAGTTGGAGAAATCACTTCATAACCTAAGAATGTGTTGAAGTTACCAAATGTTAATTTCACCTTATCGCTAACGTTCCAATATGCGTATAATTGGTTTACTATATCACCCGTAGACGAATACATTGGGGAAGCAAAAATTGCATCTGTTCCCCTTGGTCCAAATACTAAATCAGCCACGAACCCTACTTTTTCGCCTTCGTAGCTACCTATAACGTTAGCCATGCCCAACGCAAAACCAGGAAGGTTGGCAAATGAGCTTCCTGGTGCTTGAGCATCTATCCCATTACCAGCATTTAGATTAGCTCGATAATAAGCATCAATAGAACCACTAACCGAAAAGTTAGATTTTTCTTCTTCCTCTTGAGCAGTAACTACTGTCAAAGAAAATAGGATTAATAGGGATAGAAATATTTTTTTACGAATTTTGTACATGTAATCGTTTTCATAAGTGCTTGTTTTAATATCCTGTAGTGGATTTTTTTAAATGAGTAATATTAATTTGTTGAAAAGGGTTATGTAACGGAGCGTTCTGCAAAACGCTCCGTTTTAATTTTTCAATGTTTTTTAATGTTGGTTCATCCTAAAGTCGGAATAGGCATCCATGCCGTGTTCGTGAATATCTAAACCTTCTACTTCCTCTTCTTTGGAAACGCGAAGTCCTAAGGTGGCCTTTAAAACTCCAAGAATAATCCCTGAAGTAACTATACAGAAGCTTCCCACGATCAATACTCCATATAATTGGGTCAAAAATTGCTCCCCACCTGCCTTTGCTCCAAAAATCCCAACTGCAAGGGTTCCCCAAATACCACAGATTAAGTGTACAGCTACCGCGCCAACAGGGTCATCTAGTTTTAATTTGTCTACCAATGCTACTCCCAAGACTATAATAATACCTGCGAGGAAACCAATAATTACAGCCTCGTTTGGAGACATTAGGTCGGCACCAGCTGTAATTCCTACCAATCCACCAAGGATTCCGTTTAAGAACATCGTCAAGTCTAAGTTCTTGTAAAGAATCGTGGATAGAATCATTGCACCAAAACCGCCAGCCGCGGCCGCTAAACTTGTGGTCACCAAAACCAACGACGTTAATTCTGGATCAGCAGAAAGTACAGAACCTCCGTTGAATCCAAACCATCCCAACCATAGTATTAACACACCAGCAGTTGCTAAAGGTATATTATGGCCCGGTATTGCCTTTGCTTTACCATCCTTGCCAAATTTGCCAGTTCTCGCACCAAGAAGTGCAATGGCAACCATGGCCGCCCAGCCTCCGACGGAATGTACCAATGTAGAACCTGCAAAATCATAGAATCCCCAAGAATCCAAGAATCCACCACCCCATTTCCATGCTCCTACTATAGGATATACGAGGCCAACGTAGATTACGGTGAAAATCATAAAAGCTAGGATTTTCATTCGTTCAGCGACGGCTCCTGATACTATTGTTGCCGCTGTAGCCGCGAACATACCTTGGAAAAGAAAGTCTGTCCACCAAGTATAACCGCCACTTGCGTAGTCAGGTGTCATGCCGTTTTCCGGTGCACCTATTCCAAATCCAGCGAATTTGAGGATTCCCATGTCTCCGTCTTCAAAACCGGGGTACATAAGGTTAAAGCCCCATCCATAGTAAAGAAGTAACCCGCCTGTAATGATGAAAATATTTTTAAATAAGATATTGATTGTGTTTTTTTGTCTGGTTAAACCTATTTCTAAAAAGGCAAAACCTGTGTGCATGAAGAATACCAAAGCGGTAGCTACCATCATCCATACATTGTTTGCTGTAAATAATCCTGCGTCCATTATAAAAAGTTTTAGTTAGTGTTATGAATTTAGTTGATACCTGCCTGTCCGTTTTCTTTCGTACGTATACGGTAAGCTTCTATTACATCGGAAACAAAAATTTTCCCGTCACCTACGTTCCCACTGTAGGCAGATTCAAGAATGGCACCTACTGTTTTTTGTACAAATTCATCCGATACGACTATAGAAAGATATCTTCGTTGTATGTCCGTAGTGCTATAGGAAATACCCCTATACACATGACCTTGCTTTTCGTTTCCAACCCCAGTTACGTCCCAGTAACTAAAGAAATTTACCTCAATTTGATGCAACGCCTCCTTGACATCCTCAAACTTGGATTTTCTGATAATTGCTTCGATTTTTTTCATCTGATAATTGGTTTTGTGTGGGTCAAATGTATGTTAAAATTTTTAACACCCTATGTATAAGGGGGTATAATCATTAATTTTTATAATTATCATTATTTATACCCTATTTAAATATGGGTATGACTTGATAAATAGTATAATATTATGAATATGCTTATGGGCTAGGAATAGGAGTTTACTATTTTGAGCAGTATTTAAATACAATAAAACCTAAGGATATTTGGGCGCGTGCTAAAAGAAAGGGAATTCAGCTCTGTTAGGTATTATCTAGAAACTCTAGGGCTTATCGTTAGCGTTTGGAAAAAATAGGTCGGTATGCAAATAGTTTTATTTGGTAAGGTGTTAGGAATGTAGAGGTTTACAGTTTTAAAATTAAAACAGCTTAAGCTCTTAATTCAAGCAAAGAAAATGTCCAATTAGCTATATACAATGATAAACTCAGTATGGAAAATGGCAAAATTAGTAAGGAGGTATTTTAGAAATGTGTGATATAATAGAATTTTTAGAATAGTTTGGATGCCCATAGGCCAATAGTTACGGCAACGATTCCTATTGCGATACTAAGTATGGTGTAAAAAGAAAAGTGGAGTAGGTTGGCGTCTTTTAGTAACAAGTGACCCTCCATGGCAAATGTGGAAAAGGTAGTGAAGCCTCCACAGAATCCAGTTGCTAGTAGCAGTGTTTGATTATGAGAAAGAGCATTTGTTTTAAGGGACAATCCCAGAAGAAACCCTATAAAAAGGCATCCTAGTATATTTACAAGAAAGGTTCCGAGATAAAAGTTTGAAAAATAGGTATTAAGAGATTTTGAAATCCAAAATCGCAATAAGCTTCCAACACCTCCTCCTAAAAAGACAAGTAATAACTGCTTCATACCTGTTAAAGGTAAAAAACTATACTGCTTTTTTAAGTTCCGAGTTAAGTAAATTAATTGGATACACTATAGAACCGGAATTTTTGGCAACTTTTGGGGATTTTTTTGTTGCTCTTTTACTCCACATTGGCATGCTTGCCAATAACATAAACGCGTTAAGTCCAATTAAGATTAAAAAAATTGTAAGAAAAGCCATCATAATATTATACCCCTTTATAGCTGTATAACGCAAAATTACGCTATTTGGTATGATATACGTGCAAAATTGTTTTTTTGTTGTGTAGGATAAGTTTTTTGTGGTGTAGGTAAAAAATTAGTTAATTTTTAAGGAAAAGTTTAATCATAAATAGTATAATCAGGAATACTGCAAAGAATACGGCCACCCATTTAACACCTTTATAATTTTTTTGATGCAACTGTAGGTCTTTCTTATATGAAATAACAATTATAACAAGAAATACGACGGCAAAAAGGCCTCCAAAAATTAGTTGTCCGCTACTGAACATATTTTATATTTTTACGCAAAGCTAACAGAAAATCAGAACAGTTTAAGATGAAAGACAAAATCAATTGTGTTCAACTATTTCACGAATCCTTTGGGCTAGGAGTTTCAAATGAATTAAAATCAGATTTGGGTGTGTCCAAAAATCTATTGCGGTTTAATTTAATGGCTGAAGAAAACAAGGAATACTTGGAAGCGGCAACGAATAATGATATGGTTGAGGTCGCCGATGCCCTCGGAGATATGCTGTATATTCTTTGCGGTACGATTCTGGAGCACGGAATGCAGCATAAAATCGAGGAAGTTTTTTATGAGATACAGCGAAGTAATATGAGCAAGCTAGGTGCCAATGGAAAACCTATTTATAGGGAAGATGGGAAGGTGCTTAAAGGACCTAATTATTCTAAACCTAATATTGCGTCTATTTTGGACATATAATCCCGTATTAGCGGTAAAAATAATTCTGGCGGAATACTTGTACTATTCCGCCAGAATTGTTTTTACACTTAGAATAACTACTTAGATACCTTATAACTCCAGCCATAGGGGTCTTCCGACTTGTGGTATTGAATGTCAGTAATAATCTTTTTTATTCTTTGTGCGTATGGGGCATCTAGCTTAGGTAGCTCATAATCGGTATCCTTAAATCCAAATGCAGCTATTGGAGAAATTACCGCAGCAGTTCCAGCACCGAACATTTCTTTTAAAGTACCTGCCTTGGCCGCATTTACTACTTCGGTAACGGTTATTTTTCTAACTTCTACAGGGATTCCTTCTTTTTTTGCAATTTCAATAATGCTTTTTCGGGTAATTCCGTCCAATATTCTATCGCTGGTTGGGCCTGTAATTAGCGTATCGTTAATGCGAACAAAAATGTTCATTGCTCCTGCTTCTTCTATGTACTCATGCTCTGTATCATCCGTCCAAATAACTTGGTTGTATCCTTTTGAGATAGCTAATTGCGTAGGATAGAACTGACCTGCGTAGTTACCTCCTGCCTTAGCAAAACCAACACCGCCGTTTGCAGAGCGTGAATAGGTCTGTTCTATTAATACTTTGACTTCACCTCCGAAATAAGCTCCGGAAGGCGCGCACGCAATTATGAATTTATATTCATCTGCGGGAGAGGCATGAAACCCTTTGCCGGTAGCGAACATGAAAGGTCGTATGTACAACGAAGATCCTTCATCGGTAGGAATAAAGGCACTATCAAGCTTTAAGAGTGTCGTTAGTCCCTCCATAAAATAATCCTCTGGAATCTCTGGAATACACATTCTCTTTGCAGAAATATTAAACCTTTTATGATTATCTAAAGGTCTAAAAAGGAAGATGTCATTGTTCTTATCCTTGTAGGCCTTCATTCCTTCGAAAATCGACTGTCCATAATGGAAAATTTTTGCCGAGGGGTCTAAGCTTATATTTTGATATGGAACAATTTTAGGAGTTTCCCATGCACCGTTCTTATAATCGCATACGAGCATATGGTCGCTAAATACCGATCCAAAGGCTAAATTGTCGAAATCTATTTGGTCAATTTTGGAAGTTTGAACCTTTTCTATGCTAATACTTTTTGTTTCGATACCCATTAAATGATTAATTTTAGAGATTAAATGTAATCAAATATCCTAATGGTCACTTCTTTTTTAGTTTAAAAATGACCAGTTTTGTATGTGAAATCTAATTTTTGGAGAATATGAAAAGTTTTAACATTTTACTTGTGGTTTTTGCGATGTTATTATCTTGTAAAGGACAGAATAATGCTGAAGATGCTAGTGATTCTAAGGAGCAATTTCGTTCTTTTGGGGAAAAGATTGAGGCTCTTGATGCTAAGGATGTAAAGAGTATGTTAGCCAACTATAACAATATTGCTGAAAATGACACCTTGCAAACAAAATTCGTTGCCAAAGTAAAGGAGGTCTGTAAGTCCAAAGGTTGCTGGATGAAGCTGGAATTGGCCGATGGAGAGGAAGCGATGGTGCGTTTTAAAGACTATGGTTTTTTTATGCCAAACGACATAGAGGGCAAACACGTTATCGTTAACGGTTTAGCCTTTGTAGAATCCATGAGTGTGGAAGACCAAAGGCATTATGCAGAGGATGGTGGTGCAACAGCTGCTGAATTGGCAAAAATAACCACTCCAAAAAAGACTTATGGTTTTGAGGCCAATGGGGTTTTGCTAAAAGACTAGTTTGGAACGGCAAATAATAACTACCGGTGATGGCTCAAAGACGATTCAGTTAAAGGATTGGGACGAGCAGTACCATTCCAAGCACGGTGCCATACAAGAGGCGTATCATGTGTTTATTAGGAGCGGGCTAGATTTGTTCGATAATACCTCCTTGGATATTCTTGAGATAGGTCTGGGTACCGGCTTAAATGCCTTTATAACTTTTTTGGAGGCCGAGAAAGGGAATTACCATGTCAACTACCGTGGCATAGAGGCATACCCAGTTACCTGGGAAGAGGCAAGCCAATTGGAGTATGTTGCCAAGCTCAATGTTCTTGACAAGCATGTTTATTTTAAGCAGTTACATACTTCTCCTTGGGAGGTTCCTTGTGAAATCGGACCATTTTTTACAATTACCAAAAAGAAAATGTATTTTAAGGATATTCATGATCAAGAGATGTTTAACCTTATTTATTTTGATGCTTTTGGTGCTAGAGTGCAGCCAGAGTTATGGACCGTTGCTATTTTTAAAAAAATGTTCGAGGCTTTAAAAAGTAAGGGTTACCTGGTTACCTATGCTGCCAAAGGTAGTGTTAGGAGGGCTATGCTAGCCGTTGGTTTTAGAGTGGAAAGACTTCCCGGACCTCCGGGTAAGCGAGAAATGCTCCGTGCACAAAAACCTTAAGTTAAATATCTGAACCTCTTTTTTTTAGAATTAAGGTGTTGTGGTGTAGTATATTATCTTAAACAACACTGTTAAATCGAAATTAAAGCTAGCCTGTGCTTTATTTAAATCTAATACCTTTGAACTATGAAAGTATTGATTACAGGTGCAACAGGTCTAGTCGGTCAGGAGTTGGTGGAGCAATGTCATGCTAAAGAGTATGATGTAAACTATCTTACCACGAGTAAACGTAAGTTGGTTTCTGAAACCAACTACAAGGGATTCTATTGGAACCCTAAAATGGGCGAAGTTAATAAAGACTGCCTAAAAGATGTTTCGGTGATCATCAATTTAGCTGGCGCTAGTATTTCTAAAAGATGGACTGCATCGTACAAGCAGGAAGTTTTGAATAGTAGGATAGAGACGTTAAATACATTACATCAATTATTATCCGAGTCGCCCGCGCATCAGGTAACTTCGTTTATATCCGCATCTGCTATTGGCATATACCCAAATTCCCTGGATAACTATTATGAGGAGAAGGAAACAGATGTTGACGAAAGTTTCTTAGGAGATGTAGTTGCGGCTTGGGAACGTAAAACAGACGAATTTAAAGCCTTGGGCATAACGGTAAGCAAAGTGCGTATTGGCTTGGTAATGTCTTCCAAAGGTGGTGCTTTACCGGAAATTGCCAAACCTATAAAACTATATGTCGGAGCGGCTTTTGGCTCCGGGGAGCAGTGGCAATCATGGATTCATATCACTGACTTGGCGCGTATGTTTCTTTTCATTGCCGAAAATGGCTTAAAAGGAGTATATAATGGCGTAGCACCAAATCCAATAACGAATAATAAATTGGTTAAAGAGGTAGCAAAAATTTTAGAAAAACCCTTGTTCTTGCCCAATATTCCAAGGTTTGTTATGCGGACAATCTTAGGTGAAATGTCCTATATTTTGTTTGCTAGCCAGCGGGTGAGCAGTAAAAAAATAGAAGAAGAAGGTTTCGATTTTGAATATCAGAATATATGTAACGCCTTGGAGGCCATTTATGAAAAAAGTGGTATGTGCAGTATTCCTGAGGATACGGTACAAAATGAATACGTCCCATAGTTTTTCAGATATTTAAGAGTTTATGTATTAAATCCGCTTTTGGCGGATTTTTTTACAAACTTTGGTGACATTTTGACATTTTTAAAGATTTGGCAGTACTTTTGCCACCTTCATAAAATCATATTAACACAGCGAAAAATCATATGAACAATAAAGATAAATCCGAAGAGATAGATGATACTATTTCACAGGAAGAAGGGATAGAAAACACTGAACACAACGATGTCCATGATGAAGTTGAGCAGACCGAGGAAGAACGGTTAAGAGAAGATGTTGCTAAGGAAAAGGATAAGTTTTTGAGACTTTTTGCAGAGTTCGAAAATTATAAGAAAAGAACATCCAAGGAAAGAATGGACTTATTCAAAACAGCGGGCCAAGAAGTAATTGTTTCTTTGCTTCCAGTTTTGGATGACTTTGACCGAGCCTTAAGGGAGCTATCCAAATCTCAGGATAAGGAAATGTTCAAAGGTGTGGAACTTATTAGCGGCAAGTTCAAAGAGGCCTTAAAATCTAAAGGATTAGAAGATTTGAAGGTAAGCGTTGGAGATGCTTTTGATGCAGAAATTCATGAGGCCATAACACAGATACCTGCTCCAAGTAAGAAAATGAAAGGTAAGGTAATTGATGTTATAGAAAAAGGGTTTAAACTAGGAGATAGAATTATACGTCATCCAAAAGTGGTGGTTGGAAATTAAAACAAAGCTATGAAGCAAGATTATTATGAGGTGCTGGGAATATCCAAGGGCGCTTCTGCTGCAGAAGTTAAAAAGGCATATCGAAAAAAGGCTATCGAGTTTCACCCTGATAAGAACCCAGGTGATGCAACTGCAGAAGAGAACTTTAAAAAAGCAGCCGAAGCTTATGAGGTATTAAGCGATGCGGACAAAAAGGCTAGGTACGACCAATTTGGGCATGCGGCGTTCGAAGGCGGCGGTGGCTTCGGTGGCGGTGGAATGAACATGGACGATATCTTTAGTCAGTTCGGTGATATTTTCGGAGGTGGCTTTGGTGGAGGTAGCTTCGGCGGTTTCAGTGGATTTGGCGGTGGCGGTCAACGCAGGGTTAAGGGAAGTAATTTACGGATTAGGGTAAAGCTTACCTTGGAAGAAATTGCCAATGGTGTTGAGAAAAAAGTAAAGGTAAGGCGCAAGGTTCAGGCAGATGGTGTGACCTATAAAACATGTGCTACCTGCAATGGCAGCGGTCAGGTAACCAAAATACAAAATACTATTTTAGGTAGAATGCAGACCGCGGCTACCTGTAGTTCTTGTGGCGGTGCAGGACAAATTTTGGATGGCAAGCCCAAGGACGCAGATGCACAAGGTTTAAGAGTTACGGAGGAAACTGTTTCTATAAATATTCCGGCAGGCGTAGAAGAAGGAATGCAGTTGAAAGTGCCTAATAAAGGAAACGAGGCCCCAGGTAATGGAGTTCCAGGAGATTTGTTGGTGGCTATAGAAACACATGAACACGACACCCTTAAGCGAGAAGGTGACAACTTACATTATGATTTGTATATAAGTATTTCCGATGCGGTGTTGGGAACATCAAAAGAAATTGATGCCGTTGGTGGTAAAGTGCGCATAAAATTGGAGTCCGGTATTCAATCTGGTAAAATTTTACGCTTACGAGGCAAAGGGATTTCCAGTTTAAACGGTTACGGTAGCGGAGACCTATTGGTACATGTAAATGTTTGGACGCCCAAAGAACTCAACAAGGAGCAGAAAGACTTTTTTGATAGGATGCAAGGGACCGACAATTTTGAGCCAAGACCCCAAAAATCGGATAAATCTTTCTTTGAAAAAGTAAAAGATATGTTCTCTTAGCATGAAAAGTATTGGATTTTAAAATAAAAACGTATATTTGAATTAATATTGGGAAACCAATATTAATTTTCTTTTTCATAGCAATTTTTTTCCCATCCTTAATTAATTTAAGGGTGGGTTTTGCTTTTTAGGACACTTTTAGTCCGCCGTGTTTTGGTTTTTTAAAGTGAAATTGCATACTAAACAAGTAGAAGCTTCTTTTTATTTTGGTCTTGATAAAACATTGTTAAAAAGAACCGTTAAGACAATTCTTAAAAATTGTCGTTGAAAACAATTCAATATCTTTGAACAAATTGATTACATGAACAATATTTTGGTAGTTGACGAGGTTACCAAACAGTTTGGAGATTACACAGCTCTAAAAAGTGTTTCCCTTGAAATCCCCAAGAACAGTATTTATGGTCTTTTGGGTCCAAATGGAGCGGGAAAAACTACCCTGATTAGAATAATCAACCAGATAACCTATCCGGATACTGGAACTGTTTTTTTTAACGGAGCCCCACTTAAACCAGAACATATTTCTCAAATTGGCTACCTACCGGAAGAACGTGGCCTGTATAAGAGTATGAAAGTCGGAGAGCAGGCGTTGTATTTGGCGCAATTAAAGGGCCTCTCAAAGCAAGATGCGAAGAATAAATTGAAATTTTGGTTCGAGCGTTTGGAAATTGGTGACTGGTGGGGGAAAAAAATCCAAGAGTTATCCAAGGGTATGGCTCAGAAAATTCAGTTTATTGTTACGGTGCTCCACGAACCTAAGCTACTTATTTTCGACGAACCATTTAGCGGCTTTGACCCGATTAATGCAAATATTATTAAAGAGGAAATTTTGAAGCTCAAAGAGCAGGGTACTTCTATTATATTTTCTACACATAGAATGGAATCTGTAGAGGAGCTTTGTGAATATATAGCACTCATACATCGTTCAGAAAAGATTTTGGATGGTAAATTGTCTGAAATAAAAAAAGAATTTAAAAACAATATTTTCGGTGTAGGGGTGACTACAGAGACTCCAGATGATGTGTTGTTAGAATTAAAAGCCCGCTATCAAATACTTTCTTCGAAATATGATAGCGGTGAAAAGCAATTAGATTTCTCTATACAGTTACCCAACGAAGATTCTACCGCCTTGCTAGGTTTACTTGGGTCCAAATCAAATGTAAATAGCTTTGTGGAGACTATTCCTTCGGCCAATGACATCTTTATACGGAGTATTCAAAATAAAGGATATGCCCATGAATAAATTACCGTTAATTATAAAAAGGGAATATTTGGCTAAGGTCCGGAACAAATCCTTTGTCATTATGACGTTTTTAAGTCCAATTTTAATGGTGGCAATGATTTTACTTATCGCTTATCTAACCAAACTAAACGATAGTGAGAAAAGAGTAATAACTATTTTAAATGAGAGTGATTTTTTTGCCACGGAATTTATTTCCAATGAAACGACCTCCTTTGTAAATTTCAGGGATATTACGTTGGAAGAGGCAAAGGATTCTACCCTGAATATGGGATACTATGGCCTCGTTTATGTACCAGACGAAAATACGCTGGAATTGGTTTCACAAAGAGCCTTTTTCTATAGCAGCGAAGCGCCCAATACCAGTACTTTAGAAAGTTTAGAACGAATTTTTAAAGAACGGCTAAAACAGGAACGACTTAGAGAATTAGGAATTTCAACTTCGGAGTATGCGGAGATGGACCGGTCCTTTCAAATGAATATAGCTACCTTCGATGGTGAACAGAATTTAAAAGGAATTAATGAGATAAAGGCTTTGATAGGAGGTGGATTTGGTTATTTGATTATGATGTTTATCATCATCTATGGCGGGTTTGTTATGCGAAGTGTAATAGAAGAGAAGACCAGCCGTATTATTGAAGTTATTATTTCTTCGGTAAAACCTTTTCAGTTAATGCTAGGTAAAATTATAGGCACATCCTTGGCAGGAATTACCCAGTTTGCTATATGGATTCTTTCCGGTACTATTTTGCTGATTATAGCGTTGGCAATTTTTGATATAGATCCCGCTGTTGTTTCCGGTTCTGGAGCTATGCCTCTCATGGGCGAAGGTGTAAATCCTGGAGTACCCTCTGCCAATTTAACCATGCATTTATATGCACAAGAACTTTTTGATATTCCGTGGGGTCTGTTAATTTCATTTTTCCTGATTTATTTTATTCTTGGTTATTTGATTTACAGCTCTATTTATGCAGCTATCGGTGCGGCAGTAGATAACGAAACGGATACACAACAGTTTATATTTCCAATAATCCTTCCTCTAATGTTAGCAATTTATGTTGGATTTTTCTCTGTGTTTAGTAATCCCCATGGACCTATCGCAGTGGGTTTTTCCCTTTTCCCGCTAACTTCTCCCATTGTAATGATGATGCGTCTGCCTGGTGGTATTGGGGATGGCGGAGTGCCTGTATGGCAGTTGGTATCCTCTATCCTAATTTTAATAGCTACCTTTATTGGAATCGTTTGGTTGGCTGCCAAAATTTATAGGGTTGGTATCTTAATGTATGGTAAAAAACCAAGTTATAAGGAGTTGTTCAAATGGCTCAAATATTGATAATGGTTCAAGAAAAAACCGAGAAATTAAAGGAAATTATTGAGAATGATATTTGGGGTTCTATAAAGCAATTTTTGGAACTTGGAATTCATTTTGGAAGTGGAGATAAATCCATAGACATTACTATTGGTCTTTTGTTGTTATTAACCATTGCGTTTATAGGAACTAGCTTTTTTATGAAGTGGGTTCGCAGATTTTTTACACGCAATATGGAAACAGAGGACAAACTTAAGTTTGTCAGTATTTTTAAGTTTATTAAGTATCTTGTTTATATCGTGGTAATCTTGTTTACCATGAGTACGGCCGGTATAAACATTACGATACTAATTACTGCTTCAGCGGCCCTTTTTGTTGGTTTAGGTCTTGCATTACAGGAGCTTTTTCAAGATATCATAGGAGGGATATTTATTATTCTTGACAAATCACTTCGTGTAGGTGACATCGTAGAAGTAGACGGCAAGGTAGGAAAGGTTTTTGAGATTAAGCTGCGCACAACAAGGGCTATTACCAGGGATGATAAAATTATTATCATACCCAACCATAAGTTTATCAGTGATATTGTTTATAATTATACTCAGAATCACAAAACCACTAGGGAGAGTGTTAAAATTGGAGTAGCTTACGGTAGCGATGTTCAATTAGTGACCAAGATTTTGGAGGCGGTCTTGCAAAATCAAAAAGGAGTATTAAAAAGTCCAAAATCGTTCGTACTGTTTGATGATTTTGGTGATTCGGCACTACTCTTTTCACTTAATTTCTTTATTAGCGATAGCTTTACCGACCCAAGAATAAAAAGTGAAATACGTTATCGAATAGATGCAGAATTCAGAAAGAATAATATTACTATACCATTTCCTCAACGAGATGTCCATATTTTTCAGCAAAAGCCATTTCAACATAGCGATATTCAAAACTTAGGCAAGGAATGGAAGCAAAAGGAGGATTAATAATTCTATTCTTATTACTGCCTATATGTGTTATTTTAGCGCAAACTCCAGATGTGTTCAGGGCAGAGTATATGATTTTGCCCAGAAATGATTCAGGTGCAAGATTGGCCCGTATTAAATTAGTCGCAAATGTTCCTATTAAGATTGGTGATTCCAGTATTATAGTAGTAGGTGGCGAGTATAATCGTTTGGCATATGACTTGGATAGAGAAGATATTGCTATCAACCAGCAAGGTCTAAATTATTTTCATGTGGTCGATATTCACTTAGGATATGTGCATAGGTATGATAGGGACTGGAGACTTATAGGAGTGCTCACCCCGCGACTGGCATCCACGCTAACCAACCCTTTGGAGAATGGTGACTTTTCTATTAATGCCACGATTGGTGCCTTTAGGGATAGACCTTATTTAGACAAACCAACGCGCTTGGTCCTAGGTATTGCCTACAATTCTACGGTAGCACTGAGGGTTCCTTTGCCGGTGGTGTATTTTGAAAAAAGATTTCATCCTAGTTGGTCGTATGTGATAGGGGTGCCTAAATCAGGTATGAAACATCATTTTGATGAAAAACATATGGTACAAACAGAGTTCATATTAGACGGGTATTTTGTAAATCTGCAGAACAATACTGCTTTACCGGACGCTACCTTTGCATCGTCTATATCATCATCAGCTGCAGTTATAACACTTGGATACTCCTATAATATAACTAAAGAAATGTCTTTTTATGGATTTTTTGGACACACCATATTTCAACTAGGAGTTTTGAGAGATGAGGATAGAAATGATATTTTTACCTTGAACGAAGATCCTAGCTTTTATATTAGGACAGGTTTTAGAATAGGATTATAAACAAATAAAAAGATATGTCAAGAATTTTAGTAATAGAGGACGAGGCGGCTATTAGACGGGTATTGGTAAAAATCCTATCCGAAGAGAATGATGCGTATGTGGTAGAAGAAGCAGAGGATGGCTTAAAAGGATTGGAAACCATCAAGAATAAAGATTATGATCTTGTGCTTTGTGATATAAAAATGCCAAAAATGGATGGGGTAGAGGTTCTTGAGGCCGCTAGAAAAATAAAACCGGAAATTCCCTTTATTATGATTTCTGGGCATGGCGATTTGGATACCGCCGTAAATACCATGCGACTAGGAGCTTTTGATTATATTTCAAAACCCCCTGATTTAAATAGACTATTGACCACTGTTAGAAATGCTTTGGATCGTAAAGAACTGGTGGTAGAAAATAAAATTCTTAAAAAGAAGGTTAGCAAGACCTATCAGATGATTGGTGAAAGTGCCGAGATAGATGGGATAAAGGATATGATCGAAAAAGTAGCTCCAACCGATGCTAGGGTGTTAATTACAGGTGCTAACGGAACAGGTAAGGAATTAGTGGCCCACTGGCTTCACCAAAAAAGCCAAAGAAGTGGAGCGCCCTTTATTGAAGTTAATTGCGCTGCGATACCATCGGAACTTATAGAAAGTGAATTGTTTGGCCACGTAAAGGGAGCTTTTACCTCTGCCGTTAAAGATAGGGCAGGTAAATTTGAAGCTGCGAACAAAGGCACCATTTTCTTAGATGAAATCGGTGATATGAGTCTTTCTGCACAGGCTAAAGTGTTAAGGGCATTGCAGGAGAGTAAAATTTCTAGGGTAGGAACGGACAAGGACATAAAAGTTGACGTCCGAGTATTGGCAGCAACCAATAAAGACCTGAAACATGAAATAGCCGAAGGTAATTTTCGTGAGGATTTATATCATAGGCTCGCCGTAATCCTAATTCAAGTGCCTTCTTTAAACGATAGAAGGGATGATATACCCCTGTTGATAGAATATTTCTGTAAAAAAGTAACCGATGAGCAGGGAATCCCTTTAAAAACCTTTAGTGAAAAGGCTATAAAATTGCTCAAAGCTTATGATTGGACCGGGAATATTAGAGAGTTGAGAAATGTTGTGGAACGTCTTATTATTTTGGGTGGTACCGAGGTTTCCGAAGACGATGTAAAACTATTTGCAAGTAAATAACTTTTTATCCTTTAGGCTAGAGACAATTAGGAATTCGAAGCAGGGCATCTGCTGTAATTTCCTTGGTTCTTAGATTGTAGTATTTATTACCTTCCGATAAATCGCTCTTTAACAGCTGTTTTTCGCAATTGTCAAAAATGTTCTTGGCAAATGCACGAGCTTCTTTGCAGTCTACCGTTTCTACTATCTTTTGAAGGGAGGCTTTATATTTCTTTAAGGAAATATCAATTTTTTCGTTTAAAGAAGTAATACCTTGTTCATTTAAGAGTATTGTTCTATTCTTTCTTGGCGTACTGGTATTAAGGGCAAGTACGTTGTTACCGTATTTACTCTGGTGTAGCTCGTGTGATTCCAGTGCGTCTATTCCGCCAAGGGTATGTTTTAAGGACCTTTCTAAAAATATACGTGTTGCGCTAAGAGAGGTAGCTTTCGTCGCCATTTTAAGGTTTTTTAAACCTTCTTCTAAATCAATTTCGGCATATTCACACCCACAAATGGCTAATTGTTTTTTTGATTTTTCAATAGCGTTCAAGGCTTTATATGCATAATACCGTGCTTTGTTTATATCATCTTTTGCTATAGCAGCTTCCGTTTGTGATTTGGCAAAGCCAATATTGGAACCTGCGTATTCGCACTCCATGTTGGATGTAAAAGAGGAAAATAGTAACAGTGCCATGACACTGATGAAGATATAGGTCTTGTTCATCATTAAAGATTTGTTCGTAAAATTTGGGACTTTTTACAGAGATAAAATTACTACGGTCTGTGGTATTTTAAATATACTATTCGACGGAAAACACCACCTAAGTGTTTAATTAGGTAAAAAGGTATAATCGTATGTTGAACCGCATATTTTTTTAACATTTGAGTGTATTTCATCGATTAAAACTTTTATATTTCGGTATGGATTATATAAAAAGTGAAGAATATCGCGCCAGTAGTACTACTAAAATCGCTAACAGGGCCACGCATCAAGACTTTGGCCTGTCTGATAAACAACTCAAAAAGGATTTGCAAAAGACGCGTAAAACGTTAGGGGAGTTCCAGGATACCCTCTATGCACATAACAAGTATGGCGTATTGGTTTGCTTACAGGGAATGGATACAGCCGGCAAGGATAGTTTAGTTCGTGAGGTATTTAAGGATTTTAATGCAAGAGGAGTAGAAGTACACAGTTTTAAGGTGCCAACCGAACAAGAGCTAGATCATGATTTTCTTTGGCGTCATTATATCGTGCTTCCAGAAAAGGGTAAGTTCGGTGTGTTCAACAGAACACATTATGAAAATGTGCTGGTAACAAGGGTTCACCCGGAGTATATTCTTGGAGAACGAATCCCTGGAATACATACTGTGGCAGATATAGACCAAGATTTTTGGGACAAGCGTTTTGAGCAGATCAATAATTTTGAGCGCCATTTGGTGGAGAACGGCACACTTATTTTTAAGTTTTTTCTACACCTGTCCAAAGAAGAACAACGTCAACGTCTGCTAAGAAGGCTTTCCTTAAAGAGAAAACATTGGAAGTTTTCCCCCGGCGATCTTAAAGAGCGCAAGTTGTGGGAAAGGTATCAAAAATGTTATGAGGAAGCCATTATCAATACCTCTACCAAGTATGCACCTTGGGATATCATTCCTGCAGATAATAAAAAAGCAGCTCGTGTGATTGTAGCGACCATACTTTTAGAAAGGTTAAAAAAATACAAAGATATCAAGGAGCCGCAATTGGATGCTAAAATAATGGCTAATTTAGACACCTATGAAAAGCAACTACAAAACGAAGGGTAACATTAGCTTTCTGACTTTATGTTTGGTTTTAGGTCAGGTTCTATTTTCACAAACGAATGACGAGATTCAACTGCGCAAAATTTATGATGCAGCGCTTGCCCAGGGAAAAGCATATGATTGGCTAAATCATCTTTCAAACCAGATTGGTGGTAGGTTGTCTGGCTCTGTTCAAGCGCAACAGGCGGTTGATTATACAAAGGCAGAACTAGATGCCTTAGGTTTGGATCAAGTCTGGTTACAGCCGGTCATGGTGCCTAAATGGGTTAGGGGCACACCTGAATTTGCTTATTTCGAAACGGAACCAGGTAGTACTACAAATGTGCCTATTACAGCTTTGGGGGGTTCTGTTCCTACACCTACAAACGGGATAAAAGCAAAGGTCGTAGAGGTTCATAGTATAGCAGAGCTGGATACCTTAGGTGCTGCTAAGATTGCTGGTAAGATTGTCTTTTTTAACAGACCACTGGATCCAAAGCACATCAATACGTTTGATGCATACTCTGGTGCGGTAGACCAGCGTGGTTTTGGTGCAAGGGAGGCAGGTAAGTTTGGGGCTATAGGTGTTATTGTTCGTTCCATGAACTTAAGATTGGACGATTTTCCACATACGGGAGGTATGAGTTATGGTGATACGCCAGCTAACCAAAGAATTCCGGCTGCTGCCATAAGTACAAATGCAGCTGACCTGCTAAGCGCTACATTAAAGCTAAATCCGGAAATTAGTTTTTACTTTAAGCAAAACTGCAAACAGTTTGATGACGTACAAAGTTTTAACGTTATTGGTGAAATTAAGGGAACTACCCATCCTAATGAGATTATTGTGGTAGGCGGACATTTAGATTCTTGGGATTTAGGCGATGGTTCACATGATGATGGTGCTGGGTGCGTGCAAAGTATGGAGGTTTTGCGGTTGTTCAAAGAAATTGATTATAAACCCAAACGCACCATTAGAGTGGTGCTGTTCATGAACGAAGAAAATGGTTTACGTGGCGGTCTGAAGTATGCTGAAGTTGCAGAAAAAAATAATGAGAACCATATTTTTGCTCTGGAAAGTGATTCTGGAGGATTTACCCCAAGAGGATTTTCGTTCGACAGTTCGGAGGCGGATTTTAGACGTGTGGAACGCTGGAAGCCTTTGTTGGAACCTTACCAAGTAACTATGTTGGTGCAAGGATTCAGTGGTGCCGATATAAGTCCCCTAAAAAATGACACAGTTGTGTTGGCAGGGTTAAAACCCGATTCACAGCGCTATTTTGATCATCACCACTCTAACAACGATAAGTTTGAACATGTGAACAAACGGGAATTGGAGCTTGGTGCCGCTGCTATGGCTAGTTTGGTATACCTTTTTGATATGTATGGCATAGAAACAGATAATAGGTAAGGTGCACTTACGCATCTAAGCCTCTCGTTACTTGCTCTAAATATTCCTAACATTTTTCCATACCTTTGCGCCTTATTAAAAAATAGGATAATGGAAGACGGAATTTACGCAAAATTCAATACGACAAAAGGAGAGATACTTGTTAAACTTACGCACGATAAAACACCGGGTACGGTCGGTAATTTTGTTGCCTTAGCAGAGGGAAAAAAACAAAATACAGCAAAATCTGAGGGGGAGCCTTATTATGATGGCCTTAGCTTTCACCGTGTAATACCGGATTTTATGGTTCAAGGTGGTTGTCCTTTAGGAACGGGTACCGGAAATGCAGGGTATAAATTTGATGATGAGTTTCATCCAGATTTGAAACATGATGCACCTGGAGTACTTTCTATGGCCAATGCTGGCCCTGGAACCAATGGTAGTCAGTTTTTTATTACCCATATTGCTACACCTTGGTTAGATAATAAGCATACGGTTTTTGGTCATGTGGCCTCTGGTCAGGACGTGGTCGATGCTATTGCCCAAGGAGATTCCTTGGATTCTGTGGAGATTGTACGAGTTGGTTCAGATGCGAAAGTTTGGGATGCCGTTAAAGCATTTGATACGTTCTCTAAATCTGGCGAGGAGCGTCTTGCAGCTGCTAAAGCCGAACAAGCTGCTGAACTGGATAAAGTGGCTGCAGGTTTTGAGGAAACGGCTTCTGGATTGCGCTATAAAATGATACAAGAAGGAAAAGGAGCAAAGGCAGAAAGCGGAAAACAAGTATCCGTCCATTACGAAGGTTCTTTGTTAAATGGTCAAGTTTTTGATTCTTCTTATAAAAGAAGTGAGCCTATTGATTTTCAGTTAGGCGTAGGAAATGTAATCCCGGGTTGGGATGAAGGTATATCGCTATTAAAAGTAGGGGATAAGGCCAGGTTTGTTATTCCATCGGATTTAGCGTACGGAAGTGCCGGCGCTGGCGGGGTTATTCCTCCGAACGCCACGCTTATTTTTGATGTAGAATTAATGGGAGTAAGCTAATTCATTACAGACATACGTTGCATATTTTAAAAACACTTTGATTGGTTTGATCAAGGTGTTTTTTTGTTATTTGGCCTTTGGTAAACTAAATAAAAAGAGTACGATGTTTAGTAAGAGGAGTACGAGGATTATGATTAAAAAAGTTCCCATAAGTTCTAATAAATATAGACGTTGTTATTAAAACAACTTAAGCACAAAATTCCCTACCAACGGCGGTAAGAAAATCACTTCTTGGTTTTTGTAAAACTCCGAAAAAGGCTAATCATGTTAAGGATAATCAAGCATGGTTGAATTAGAAAAAAGGCATTCATAACATGTTCGACTGAAAAGTGAACTATAGTTTTGCTTATGTATAAGATGCAATTGTGCCCTTATGGTTGCGTAAGGTTCAACAAAAAATTTCTAAAGTTAGTTATTTCTTAATATTTAGGTATTTGGCACAAAAAAACCCGATTCTAACAGAATCGGGTTTATACTATAAAAAAGTTTAATCGTTACCTAGTCAATTACTTTTACATTAACGGCATTTAATCCTTTTTTACCTTGTTGTAGTTCAAATTCTACAACATCACCTTCACGAACTTCGTCGATTAAGCCAGAAATGTGTACAAAGTGATCTTCGTTCGAACCATCTTCAGTGATGAAACCATATCCTTTAGAATCATTGAAGAATTTTACTGTTCCTTTACTCATAATAGAAAAAATTATATATTAATTAAAGCGCAAAGATACTATTATTTTTTTAATTATTATAATTTAACAATATTAAATTATGGATAAGTGTTTAGAAATCAATTGCCTTAGAGAATTATCGGACTAAATTATTTAGTGGGGTCTGGGGTCATTCTTAAATAGGGTTTTATTTCTTCTACACCGTTCTTAAAAATTTGTCGAGCTTCAGCTGTTTTAATTGCTGGACTAACCACTACCTTATCGCCGCTTTCCCAGTTCGCAGGAGTTGCAACTTTATAGTTAGCAGTAAGTTGCAAAGAATCGATAACGCGAAGTATTTCATTAAAGTTACGACCAGTTGAAGCAGGGTAGGTAAGGGTTAATTTTACACTTTTGTCAGGAGCAATTATGAATACCGAACGTACGGTTAAATTGTTATCCGCTTTGGGATGAATCATATCATACAAAGCGGAGACTTTTTTATCGTCGTCAGCTATTATAGGAAAGTTTACGGTCGTCTCTTGCACTTCGTTTATGTCTTTTATCCATTCGGCATGGGAATCCACTCCATCTACACTTAAGGCAATCATTTTTACATTTCTTTTGTCAAATTCATTTTTAAATTTTGCCGCAGTGCCCAATTCCGTTGTACATACCGGTGTAAAATCTGCTGGGTGAGAAAATAAGATTCCCCATGCGTCGCCTAAATAATCATATAGGTTGATCATACCTATTGAACTGTCTGCTGTAAAATTTGGAGCGGTATCGCCCAATCTCAATGTTGCCATTATAATTTAATTTTTAAGTGTTATTTATTACCCTACAAATTTAGTAGAATAATAGATTCAAGTCCGGGTTTTTTCGGTTAAAAATGTATTAAAATTTCTCCATAAGCTATTGGGATGAATTTATATCCTTAGCGATTGAGAATGAACAACCTCATTACACGGAACTGGATAATAGGGACTTTGGGAAATCGCTTTGTGTCTATCTTTTAGAGCTGTTAATTCTTGTTTATCACTATTTTTAATGTGTATTAGTACTAAATAGTAGTTACTTTACTACATTTAGCACATGAAACATCTAGAGGAATTACGCTATCCTTTAGGGCATTTTACCTGTCCTAAACACATTAGTGACGCTCAAATTAAGGAATGGATACTTGCTTTGGAAACCTTTCCCGTGCGATTGGAAGCTTCGGTAAGTGGCCTGAGCCAGGTTCAATTGGAAACTCCTTATAGGCCTGAGGGATGGACGGTTAGACAAGTAATACATCATCTTGCGGATAGTCACCATCATAGTTATACGCGCTTTAAATGGGCGTTAACGGAAGAAAACCCCGTAATAAAAGCTTATGAAGAAAAGGCGTGGTCCGATCTTCTTGATGCACAAACTGCCCCCATTTCTCTTTCACTAAATTATCTCAAGGCAGTTCATTCCAAATTGGTATTTATGTTAAAGGGATTGTCCGAAAAACAGTTAAATAGATGTTATGAGCATCCAGTGGGCAATACGAAGGTTAGCGTGGCAGAAAATATAGGTAAATATGTTTGGCATGGGAACCACCATTTGGCGCATATTCAAAATTTAATTCAACGAGAGGGTTGGATGTTGAGTTAGTTTATCTTCTGCTTTAAGATAAACATAGGTTTTTCAGCTTCTAATGCCTGTTTGAATCTGATTTCGGTCTTACCATGAATGCTATACCCATTTTTCTGATAGAAGTGTAACGCGGGTCCTTTTTGCATAGCAGCAAGCCAAACCAAAATTTTGTTTTTCGCCTTCGCTCTTAAGTGAACAAATTGTAGCGTTTTTGTTCCTATCCCTTTACCGGAGGCTTCTTTTATAATATAGATTTTGTCCAGATACAATGCTTCTTCTTCAGAATAACCATCAAGGGCGCAATCCGTAGTCAGTTTTAAGATACCCACACATTGTGTCTGTTGTTTGATTAAAAATAGTTGTGTATTGTGATTGTGTTGCTCTTCCGCTAAAACTGCGTGGGTGAAACTGGTTTGTATGTATGGATACGTGTCCCCGTTTGGCCATAAATGTCGGTAATGCTGGTTATAAGCCTTTGTGCCCACTTTTATGTAGGTGTCAAACGTTTCTTCTGTTAAAGGTTCAAAATGAATAATTTGGGTCATAGACGTACAGCTGTTCCGTTCTAGATTAAATTTTTTCTTGATCAGGGTTTAAATCGGAGTTTAGTAAGGAAATCTTTCTATCGCTATTGGGTTTATAATGCCTAACAGTAAAACTTAGTTTCGTATCCATTTAATTCCACAACCAATACTTGGTTTTTGCGTTTCGATTACAGGAGCTCCCATCAATAGGGCATCTATAGCTTTTCTTAGGTCGCTTCCTGTTACTGGTATTCCGTTACCAGGCCTAGAATCGTCTAATTGTCCGCGATAGACTAATTTTAACCCCTCATCAAAAAGATAAAAATCCGGAGTGCAGGCAGCATCATAAGCTTTGGCTACTTCTTGGGTAGCATCATATAAATAGGGGAACGTATAACCCTCCTGGATAGCCTTTGATTTCATTAATTCTGGTTTGTCTTGAGGATAGTTTATGATGTCATTACTTGAAATAGCAATAAATGCGATTCCTTTGGTTTGATATTTCTTGGCTAATTTCGAAATTTCTGGATTCACATGGAGAACAAACGGACAATGATTGCAGATGAACATGATAACGGTTCCTTTTGCTCCACTACTTGATTGTAAATCAAGAATAGTGTTACTTACCGTGTCCAGTAGTTTAAAATCCGGTGCTTTAGTACCTAGGGCTAACATGTTACTTTCTGTTCTTGCCATTTCCTGTTACGTTTTGTAGCTAAGTTACATAGTATTTTTGTACTAGATCTAATGTCTAAACCTCATTTTTAATCGTACAACGAATCTATCTATGCCAACTTCTTTTGAACTGGTTTATAAAATAAGCGTGAGGATTTGCTGGCTAACGAATTACTAGTTTTAAAACTGAAAGTAGTATCTTGGTTGCTACAGTTTATCGCTACCCTGACCAAAATGATAGGGTATACGGAAAACAAGCTATTAAAACTCTATTTTTTTGACCGAGACAGTTTTAGACAACATACACATAAATTATAACGGGGAGGCGCTTTGGACAATGAACGTTGTTCTGGCATTTGTAATGTTCGGTATCGCATTGGAAATCTCGATTGGCGATTTTAAAGAGTTATGGTCTAAGCCCAAACCGGTTTTGGTTGGTGTCTTAAGTCAGTTTTTAGTATTGCCGGCGTTAACGTTTTTGCTAGTTTGGAGCATTGACCCTTATCCCAGTATAGCCTTAGGGATGTTTATGGTAGCCGCATGTCCTGGCGGAAATATATCTAATTTTATTTCGCATTTGGCAGGAGGCAATACCGCACTCTCGGTTTGTCTAACCGCGATAGCCACTTTGTTAGCTGTCGTAATGACACCATTGAATCTTCAGCTTTGGGGTTCTTTATATGAGCCAACCGCTACTATTTTACAAGAAGTGGCCATTGCTCCTTGGCAAATGGTTAAATTGGTAAGTCTCCTATTAGGGGTTCCGTTGGTTTTAGGTATGTTGGTTAACTATTGGCAGCCTATTCTTGCTTTAAAAATGGCCAAAGTATTAAAAGTAGTTTCCCTATTGTTTTTTATCCTCTTGGTATTTTTAGCATTGTACAACAACAGAGTCGTTTTTTTAGACTATATTTTTTATGTGTTTTGGATTGTGCTTATTCATAATCTCCTAGCCTTTTTTACCGGTTTTTCACTTGCAAAAGTCTTTGCGCTCAATACTGATGACACTAAATCGATTACTATAGAAACCGGGATTCAAAATTCCGGTTTGGGTCTACTGTTGATTTTTACTTTTTTCGATGGTCTTGGCGGTATGGCGCTTTTAGCTGCATTTTGGGGAATTTGGCATATTGTATCTGGCTTGGTACTGGCAAGTTTCTGGAACGCAATAAGGGTGCAGATTCAAAAATTGATATAGGCGTATGTTGTATTGGGTGCTCAAACATATTATCCTGTTTGGTCTACATTGTTATCATCGAAAAATTAGGGTATATGGGCTGGAGGATATACCTAAAAACAAACCTGTACTGTTTTTACCAAATCACCAGAATGCTTTAATCGATGTGTTATTGATTGCAGTAGACTGTAATAGAAAACCTTACTTTTTGGCACGCTCCGATGTATTTGGTAGGAGTGTATTGGATTCACTTTTTAAGTATGTACGAATGATTCCGATTTATCGTATTCGCGATGGTAGGAGCACCTTATCCAAGAACGATGCAGTTTTTGATACCTGTGCCAGGGTATTAGCCCAAGGCGAGGCCATAGTTATGTTTCCCGAAGGTAATCATAGCTTAAAACGAAGCGTAAGGCCCTTAAGTAAAGGCTTTACTAGGGTGTTGTTTCGTGCCGCGGAACTTTCTCCGCAGTTAGATATTCAGATAATACCAGTTGGAGTTAACTATTCGAATGCAGAAAAATTTCCGAGTTCTGCCGCTGTGTATTTCGGTGAACCTATTCCTTTCCAGACATTGTATGATAAAGAAGATTTGCCCGGGTCGGCTGTAAGAATTAGAAACGTAGTGGCGATGCGCTTAAAAACACTCACGACGCACATTTCACCTGAGCAAGACTATGCTAAAAATGTTAGTTACCTTAAAGCTCAAAAGGCAGATTTTTTAGACCCTGTAAACTGTAATCGCTTACTGAAAGGAAAGACTGTTTTAGCACATCCGGTTAAGGATGAAAGCAAGGCCGTTATTAATAGTTTCTCCATTTTTCAAATTATCTTCATGGCCCTAAACCTGCCGGTAATACTTGTTTGGAGGCTTTTGATTAAGCCTAAGGTTCCCGAGCCCGAATTTATGGGTACGTTCCGTTTTGTGACAATGTTTGGTGGTTTCATAATGTATTCCATTTTGTTGTTCGTAGTAGTATTGATTGCCATAAATTTTTGGTGGGCTGTGGGAATACTGTGCTTGCTATGGATTTTTAATGTGGGTTACGTAAAATATTTCGCTACCTAAAAGATGGTCAAAGAGATGTTAAACAAGAATCGCACACCAAAATCTCGCTTGATTAAAAGAGGACTTTATTTAGTATTAAGCTACTTTAAATGTCCCCGTACTTATTAATAATGGCATTATCTCTCTTGTACTACTACCCAACTTATTCTTACCTTTAAATCTAGCAGTAGTGAGAGGCTGCATTATCGAATAAATTTTAAGGGTTTCATTGCTAATGGAAAATCTCGTTGTGGCAGACATTCTGTATGGTACAGAAAAAACATAAAATATTTTTATATAAAAGATAATTAATATAGATAATAATTAATAGGTATAATGTGCGATCTTCGCATTGTATTTAAAAAAATAGGAAAGCTATCTAACTAAATATGAATGATTAACAAACGTTTTACCGTATCAATCTACTCTAAAAGAATATACCTAATCAGTAGTTAATAGATGAACGAAAATATTACATTCATAGAAGGGAATTTTAATCCGGCGGAAGCGGCAGATGTACTATTATCATTGCTCAACGACAAAATTAAATTTCACACTGTCAAATCACTAAATCTTAGAGAAACCGTGGAGGATTCTGCTGATAGTTCTGCAGAACGGATTATACGACTGCGGCAGGCTAAAAAACGAGTAGAAGAGTTGGTGGTACTTGCCCACAAAAATGGTATGGAGTTAAAAATTAACAGTAACATAGAAATTAAGCTTGTGCCACTATCAACTTTATAAATTCGTGCTTGATGTCTAATATGTATTTCTTTTTTGATGATACAAGAGCTCGTCTTGTCTAACACTATACTATAGATTTCATAATCAAATCATTTAAATTATAAAATTAACGTGAAAAATTCCCAACAAGGTATCAACAAGAAAAACGCAATTGATAATAAAGACGGCTTTTTGCCGGCTATCATATCAAAATTTAGTACCATATTACTTTGGTCACTTTTTTTAGCCAACATTGTGTGCTTAGTCTACTTTTTTCCCAATGTCCCAGAATGGAAATACGGAGATGTGTTTCGGGTCAACGGCTTTACTATTTTAATCTGGACAACTGTCACCTTTTTCGGTGCTTTGGTAAGTACCTATGCTGCTAATTATTTGAAGGGATTTAGATATCATTCGAAGTTTATGTTACTCTCTATAGGCTTTACCTTATCCGTGATGGTATTTATTGCATCAGATCACGTAATTCCTTTATTGCTCAGTTGGTTAGCTATGGGGGTATTTATGGCTCAATTGATTGGGGTAGACACCCATTGGGGCGAGGCACAACAGGCCTCAAAGTTTAGTCAAAAATATTTTTTGTCGGGTAGCTTGTTTTTAAGTGTAGGCGTATTATTGCTTGCCTTTCAGAGTAATGAGTTCACAGTAAGTGGAATAGTAGCAGCACTCGATGGTATACCTCTATATATTCTCTCCATAGCAGTAGTTTGTATCATTACCGCTGCTATAGTGCAATCTGCTATCTACCCGTTTCATCGCTGGCTTCTTTCTGCAATGACTGCGCCAACTCCTGCCTCGGCACTTATGCATGCTGGATTTGTAAACGGTGCGGGTATTTTGCTAGCATTGTTCTCTACGTTATTGTTTGCTACAAATACCTTGGATTTATTATTTGTAATTGGCGGCTTAACAGCTATCATCGCTCAATTTACCAAATTGTTACAGGTAAACGTGAAGCAAAAATTAGCGTGTTCTACCATTGCCCAAATGGGTTTTATGATAATGCAGTGTGGACTAGGGTTTTTTAACGCCGCCGTAGCGCATCTAATTCTTCATGGGTTTTATAAAGCCTACCTGTTTTTGGCTTCGGGAGAGGAAATTGCACACGGTAAACCGCAGCAGTCGCCGCACATTAGCATAAAACCTTTACAAGCGTTGGCAGTTTTAGTGTTTGGCGTGCTTGGTGCCGTTCTATTCGCACAGCTTACAGGCAAAGGAACTACAATTGACAGTAGCATTTTCTTAACGCTTATAGTGGCCATAACTGTTGGTCAGGTAACCTATAATATTGTGAAGGAGAAGAGCTTGTCGGTGTTACAGAAAATCTTTTTGCCGCCGCTCTTGTTCGTAGTAGGTGTTGGAACCTATGCACTAATGTACAATGGTGTAACCTTATTAATGTCAGATTTGCCTATGGTTTCTGTTTCCCGTTCCCTTTCTGTAGTCCAAATTATTTTTGGGATTATTTTCCTTATTGGGTTTTTTGTTATGAAGTTGGGGATTTATCGAAATAGTCCTTGGATTTATATCAAGCTTATGAATATATCTAGACCATACAAAAAATCAATTTCATTCTATAAATCTAAAATTTAATGATGCCACAAGATATTTTAAAAAGTATAAACGAAGCATCCAACGTAATTGGTAAAACATGGCCGTTGTACTCATTTGTTACCTCTAATCCCTTATCTGGATATGAGCAAAACGATTTCAAAAAGGCCGTAGATAGTGCAGGTTCAATTCTAAATACAACTATGTTTCCAGGAGCGTCATTGTTCAGACAGGCATGGGAGCAAGGGGAAATAGTGAAACCCATAATAGAAGAACTTTTGAAGGATAGTGGTTATGTGAATTCTCCTGATTTCTACCTGCAACAGATGGAATCCCACAAAACAGTCATCCAGAAGAACGAAAATCACACGTTGGATGGTATAATGACCAAATGGCTTTCAGCTTTTATGGACGAAGGACTTGCAGAATGGCAAATGCCAGGTAAAGAGGCAGGTTTCTACAAAGCATGGCGCAAGCTTGCCAAATATGACCAAGACATCAACGTTAAAACTATCAAGGATATACCAGAAAATAGCGGGGAAGCTCTAGCACAGGTTTTAAAGGAAGAGTCGCCCAATAATTATGTGGCTATTTTTATGCATCACCTAGCAGCGTTGCCAGGTTGGACGGGTTATATAAACTATCGTACGGATTCTAATTCTCTTTGGCATCAAGCATACCCAATAACTCTGGAGGAATATTTAGCGGTACGTCTTTGGATAGCAAAACATTTAAAGCTGAAAATGCTTCCTGAACATACTGCTGATTCAGTGACTAATAACTTGAACGATATTCGATATATTTGGTTAAAAGCTTGGGAAAGTACATGGCAAAATCAACTAATTGGAGCGCTGGATTTACAGCATGATGTAAAAACTGAAAAGGAGCCGGTAAAAAGTACTCCAGATGCCCAAATGGCATTCTGTATAGATACCAGATCGGAACTTATAAGAAGACATGTAGAGCGTAAAGGTAACTATGAAACGTTTGGATATGCCGGTTTTTTTGGAATTGCAATGGATTACAGTAACCTTGAGGACGGGCTCAATAGAAAATCGTGTCCTCCGATAGTTACCTCCGCTTACCGCGTATCGGAGGTTGCTCAACCTAATAGGAAAGCCGATTTATCGTCCTACCAAAAGAAGAATGAGAAAACAAAGTTTGGGGGTTATTTTTTAAAGCGCATGAAAAATATGCTGCCCTCCGCTTTTGGCTATGTTGAGGGTTCCGGTTTCTTTTACGGTTTTTATTTGTTGATACGCACGTTGGCGCCAAGTAAATTTTATCGGTTTAAAAAGAAGAATACATCTACATATGAAGACATATGTACACCTGAACTACATAGAGCCCAAAAAGATGAGACCTTGCGGTTGAATATTCCTGTAACAGAAAAGGTAGGCATTGTAAAATCTGCTTTTGATCTTACAGGATGGCAAGAATTTGCTCCATTGATACTTTTCGTTGGTCATGGTGGTCATTCTGCTAATAATGCCTTTAATTCTAGTTTGGACTGTGGTGCCTGTGCTGCAAGTCCAGGAAGGCATAACGCGCGTATGCTTGCTAGTTTAGCCAATGAAACAGAGGTAAGAAAGGTTTTAGCGGAAAAGCATCAAGTGCATATTCCGGATAGTACCATATTTATTGGAGCCGAACATAATACTACAACGGATGAAATTGAACTTTTTGATGCTCATGTACCCAGTTCTCACCAAGAAAAATTAGCAACCATCAAATCTAATCTGAGGCTTGCACAAGAAACAGCAACACAGGACCGACTTGGGGTGAAACAGAATAGTGTAAAGATAGCTGAACAAAAGGCTAATCAATGGAGCGAAACCAGACCGGAATGGGGATTGGCGAAGAATGCTGGTTTTATAGTAGGACCTCGATCTGTTACCCAAAATCAGAATTTGGATGGACGTTGCTTTTTACATTCCTACAATTGGGAATTAGATACGACCGGAGCAGCTTTAGAAGGGATTATGCAAGGCCCTATGGTAGTTACCCAATGGATAAACAATCATTACTATTTCTCTATGGTAGCTAATGATACTTTCGGTGGCGGTACCAAAATTACCCATAATATTACAGGTCGTTTTGGGGTGGTACAAGGTAATGGCGGAGATTTAAAAATGGGCCTTCCGTTACAATCCTTATGCGCTACCGACACTCAAATGTATCATAAGCCATTACGCCTATCGGTACTTATACAGGCACCTAAATCTAGATTGGAGGATATTTTAGAGCGAAATGATAATTTGCGAACGCTCTTGGATAATCAATGGATTTACTTGATGGTAATCGACCCTATGAAAAACAATACGGTAGAGAAATACGAAAAAGGAATGAAATGGATTCCAGTAGTAAATCAAAAAGATATTATTGATGAAAACTCTTTAGAGGTAGCTGTTGAAGTTGCCGAGGGAGTGACTGTTTAACCCTATTTCTTTTGCTAGGGTAATCCCCAATGGTATATAAATTGGTTTGGAAGTATGATTTAAACCGAATTATTATACTGTCTTTATGTAGGTAAAAGAGGCTTTAAAGTACAGCTCTTTATAACTACTCAATATTAAAACTGCTTAGTACCTGTTGTTGAAAACAGATACTAAGCAGTGATAGTATACACATTTACCGATGAAAACCAGTTTTTATCGACAGTCAATATAAATCAGTGATTACATCATCTCACCAAAGAAGATGGCATTCATCAGTAATTTATTGGTGCCGTACCAAAAGGCACGGAAGTTTGTATTATCGGTAAACGCGACTACTTTGCCCTTACCCAATCCCTGAATTTGAAAAGGAACCGAGTTTTTTAATAGCTCTAGGTTCTCTTCAGAAATATAACCACTTAATAACGGGTCATTTGTATACACAATGGGATTGTTGTAGCTATGCTTATCTGGCTTTATATATACATTCGTATTACGGAACAAGGATATATTTTTGTTTTTATAACCAAAGTTGATTGGATGGGTGAGGTCCAATGTGGCTTCAAAAATAGCACCTCCAGTAACCTGTGCCCCTCTAAAATCTCTTTTCTGTTCAAAATTGATGTTTTTTCCTACTAAGGTGGTGTCCTTCTTAAACTCCAATTTCATGAACTCGTTTTTGTTAAACCATTCTGCCATGTTGCGATACCCGATTAAAGTACCTCCATCTTTTACCCATTCTTTAATCTTATCCGTATTGCCCTTGCCAATGGCATTACCATAGGCACTGGGGAGAATAATATCTGTATATTTGCTTAGGTCTACAGAACTCAAATAGCTCAAATCTATTTTAGTAAGTTCCATGTTATAGCGCGTATCGAATAAGTGCCATATTTCTCCTGCGTCATAAGATCGGATTCCGTCTCCTACGATAATTGCCACTTTCTGCTTTTTGATAGGGTCAAAATCATTGCTTCCCAGGTCAATACCTTTAGTGAGACCTGTACCTACGCTAATTACTGTTAAGTTGCTTTCCGATGCTACTTCTTGCATAAACGCATGAAGTTCGGTAGCATTCAAATCTTGATTTTGTACTGGCACCATGATTGTACCGTAATCATAGGTTTTTCCTTCTACGGTAAAAGGTGATTTTGCAACCTTGGCCCTTATTCCTTTTTGTGTAATCGAATTCAATGCTTTGGGAGTATAGTACTCGTTCCATTCAAAAAGATAAGCGTAGTTGCTTTTTGCACTAACAGAACCTGATAAAGGTTTTAGTTCTGAAATTTCAGGACCTGCGTTGCCTAATGAAGTAACCTCAGAATAATCTACGTTAAAGGCTAATGGAAAAGTCCATGCGGAAATATCATAAAAAAGACTGTCCTTGAACGTAGTGCGCTTCTCGAACATTCCCTTGATCAGTCGAGGATTTTTCTGATTCATAGGTATTACGTAACTTTTTCCTTTAACATACGATTTACCGTTTATGGTAGCATCGTTTGCCAATTCATGGAATTTGATTTTATGACGTTGCAGGATTTCTGCTAAATGCCATGCTTTTGCACCGTCTTCACTGTCTCCGAAAACAATACCTTTTACTTTCTCTCTGGATGCTTCGGCCTTAATATCCTGATAATATTTTTGTTGATAGTTTAGAATTTTTTCCCGCATGTTAGCTGCGGCCTCAATAGTAGATAGGGCCGTGGTAAATTGGTTGCGAATAGTAAAGGGAAAAGTCAATAGGCCATTTTCACTTTCTTGTATGTGTCCCCTTGAGCTTCCTTGTTCAAACAGAATGCCTATGCTCCCGTTCACATCAGGGAATGTAGATCCTTTACCGTAGTAATAATCATCATAACCTTCTTCGGAATAGTATAGCGAGCCTATCTTGTCCAAAGCCTTGGCGTGGTAGGTACCTATTTCCCGTGTAAGTTCTTGATTCATGTCTGGGGTGAGCGGATGTGTTCGCATGGGCTCGCCCGGTTGAAAGAAAAAGGTAGAATTGGTTCCCATTTCATGGTGGTCGGTTAAAATATTGGGCAACCATTTATGAAACGTCACAATACGTGCTCTGCTCTCCGGTAATTGAACGGGTAGCCAATCACGGTTCATGTCAAACCAATAGTGATTTGTTCTGCCACCTGGCCATACTTCATGATATTCTCGTTCGTTATTATCGGCTACTAGGTTAATACTTTTGTTGGTATTTGCCCAGTAAGCAAAGCGTTGCAGTCCGTCCGGATTAAAAGAAGGGTCTAATAGGATGACCATCTTGTCTAACATCGCCTCTATTTCAGGACCTTGTGCCGCAGCTAAATAGTACGCATAGGCAAGTGAGGCATTAGACCCACTAGGCTCATTTCCGTGAATAGAAAAACCTTGGTAAACCACTATAGGCATAGCTGCGGTACTTGTACTACCGCCACTTTCGGTAAGTGCTACATGGTCTTTTCTTATTTGTTCTATATTCTGATGATTTTTTGGGGTAGTGATGGTTAATAACAGAATAGGTCTACCCTCAAAAGTTTCGCCACGATTTTCTATACTGATACGGTCACTGGATTTGGCCAAGGTTTGCATGTAGAACATTAGCTTATCATGCGTTACGTGCCATTCGCCAACTTCATGTCCAATAATGTCTTTGGGTGTTGGAATCGAGGCGTCATAGGAAATATCTTGAGGCAGGTAATAGTTGAGGTCAAATTTTTCCTGTCCATTGGAAATAAATGAAACAGCGAGTAAAAAATAAAGTAGTAGTTTTTTCATAAGTTAAATCTGTTTAGCTAGGCTAAAAGTAAAAAACGACCCTCAATAATTGGGGCCGTTATCATTTTATTTAAAGTGAAATATTTGTTAAATGTCGTCGAAACTAACATCGGTAAAATTGCCACTTGGCGTTTCCTCATCGTTCGAAGTGCTTTCTACCTCTTCTTTTTTGAAATCTCTTTGATGTCTTTCGGAGATTACTTCGGTACCTTTTTCGTTTACGATAAAGTTCATCATTTCTTCTACGTTCTCTTTGAAGGCATCGAAATCCTCTTTGTAGAGATAAATTTTATGTTTTTTGTAGTGAAAAGAACCGTCATCATGGGTGAATTTTTTACTCTCGGTAATGGTTAGGTAATAATCACCGGCCTTTGTACTTCGTACATCAAAAAAATAGGTTCTTCTTCCTGCTCTTAAAACCTTGGAATGAATTTCCTCTTGGTCCATTAAATCTTTATCGCTCATTTCATTATGGTTATAACGTGTTGCTACCTATCAAAAATGAAAAAAAAAAAGCTATCTGACAACAATTTTCTAGTTTTCTTTCTCTGAAAGTTGGTTTTGGTAAAGCTCTTTATAGTAGCCTTCTATGGTATTTAATTCTTCGTGAGTGCCCTGTTGCAGCAGCCTGCCATTTTCTAAAACTAAAATTTTATCGGCGTTTTTTGCAGAGGAAACCCTATGGCTCACTATCAAAGTCGTCTTATGGGTCGATGCCTTTTTTAGGTTTGAAAGTATCTCCTCTTCGGTTTCCGTATCAACTGCGGACAGGCAGTCGTCAAAAAGATAAATTTCAGGATTTTTCATCAAAGCCCTTGCAATGGATACCCTTTGTTTTTGCCCACCGCTCAGCGTAATACCTCGTTCTCCCAACACGGTTTCATACTGCTTGGAGAAGCCCATAATGTTGTCATGCACCACGGCTTGTTTTGCTATAGAAATAATTTCAGCGTCGGTAGCATCGAATTTTCCGAACCTAATATTGTTTTTGATGGTGTCCGAAAAAAGGAATGCATCTTGGGGTACGGCCCCTATCGATTTTCTTAGGTCGGTTAGATTGATATTTTTAATATGTTCGTCATCGATTGTAATTTCTCCTGAGCTTACGTCGTATAACCGGGCCACTAGATCTAAAATGGTAGATTTTCCAGAGCCCGTTTTGCCTATTATCGCCACGGTTTCTCCTTGGTTTATGGTAAAGGATAAGTCTTTAAGTGCGTGTATCTCTGTATCCTCATAAGTAAAGTTAACATTCTTGAACGCTATTTTACCTGCTACTTTATGCCCTTTGGATGGCTTGTTTTCGAGTTCGGGCTGCTCCTTTAAAAATTCATTTATTCTTTTCTGACTCGCTTCAGCTCTCTGAACTATAGAAGTTAACCAGCCTACTATGGCTACGGGCCATGTAAGCATGTTTACATAAAGGATGAATTCGGCGATAAGCCCAACGCCAATTTCTCCATTTATGTATTGCATACCGCCAATATAGATTACCAAGATGTTACTGATGCCAATGAGCAAAACCATTAACGGGAAGAACCATGCGTTTACTTTCGCCAGACTCATGCTTTTGTCCTTTCCTTCGATAGCCAGTTGGGTTAATTCTGCATTGGTTTGGGGTTCTAACGCGTAAGCCTTAATTACGGATACGCCAGAAAACACCTCTTGTGTAAATGTGGATAGGGAAGAAAGATATTCCTGTACGACAGTACTTCTCTTGTGTATGATTTTACTTATTTTATAAATAAGTACAGATAGTATAGGTAGGGGCACTAGTGTATATGCGGCTAGCGTAGGCGCTTTTATGAACATTAATGGGATAAGGCAGGCAAAAAGTGTCAATGTTTGTATACCATACATAATTGCTGGTCCCGCATACAAACGAACTTGGTTTACATCCTCGCTTATGCGGTTCATTAAATCACCCGTTCTGTTCTTTTTGTAAAAATTAAGACTTAGAATTTGATAATGATCAAAGATTTCATTTTTAAGGTCAAATTCTATGTAACGGGATACGTAAATAATTGTCTGCCGCATTAGAAATGTAAAGAAGCCTGAGAGCAAAGCGGCCCCTACGATAATTAGAATGAACAGTGTTAACTGTTCTTTTGCAGCATCTTTGGCTATCTCAGAGCTTAAGTACTGCTCCACTACGGTAATGATTTTGTTAACGTAAGAGGGCATCACCAATTGAAAGAGCCTCGCGAAAATGGTGATGACAATTCCGATTAATAGTTTAAGCCAATATTTTTTAAAGTATTTGTTGAGGTGCTTAAGTTCCTTCATCGGAAAAATTAAATGGGAATTTAAAAGTTAATCTTTTTCAAAGATAGGATTTTGATATAGAATTAAATCCTACCAATTGGTTTAATTCCCCGTACTTTCTAATCAAGGTTAACAGGTGTTTCTAAGTGAACAACTTATGTAGTCATAGTCAGATAATTATTTGTTGTGAAATACGGAAGAATAAATACGATTGCTTTTGTGGTACTATAAATAGATGCGTACTTTTGCCGCTTCAAGTCTCAATCTTAAAAAGTTCTTTAAAATGCTTACAAGAAGGCATATCAGGGTAAAAGTAATGCAATGTATCTACGCGCTGATTCAATCCAAGGATAATTCCTTGCAAAAACAGGAAAAGTTTTTAAAAGTAAGTATAGAAAATACTTACACCCTTTATCTTGTATGGTTAAGTCTTTTTGTAGAAATACAGCAAAAGGCGGCTGAACAACTTGCTCTTTCTTCAAAAAAGTATATTGCCGATGCTGAAAATGGTTTTGTTGATAAAACAAGGTTTGTAAATAATGGCCTGTTGCAGCAATTGAGTAATAATAAACTTTTAGGAGAAACCATATCCAACCGAAAATTGGATAATTGGTATATGAACGAGGAGTACGTAAAACTTATTTACAAGGAAATAATCGAAAGTAAAGTTTATGAGGACTATATGAAACAGCCTCAAACAGATTTTGCTAAGGATAAGCAATTGGTTTTGGATTTGTTCAAGGAAATCATAGCGCCTAATGAGAAGATTTACGAATACTTTGAAGACGACAAGTTAACTTGGATAGATGATATTCCTATAGTGAATACCTTTATTCTAAAACAGTTTAAAAAGGCAAAGGAGCAGCCCAATGAGTCTTTTTTTCTGCCTAAGCTTGTAAAAGATCAGGAGGATATGGTTTTCGCAAACGACCTTTTGACAAAGACCTTGTTAAAGAATACTTCTTTGGAAAATGAAATAGAAGGTAAGACTCCTAACTGGGACAAGGACCGTATTGCGGATATTGACAGTATACTATTAAAGATGGCTATATGTGAATTATTGCATTTTTCATCGATTCCTGAGCGGGTTACCATTAACGAATATTTAGAAATTGCGAAAGAGTATTCTACACCTAAAAGTAGTATTTTCATCAATGGAATTTTGGATAAATTAACCAAAGAATATAAGGCCGAAGGAAAGCTTAACAAAATGGGTAGGGGCCTGTTATAAAATAATTTTATAATTTTACGTTTTAATATAATAACAAATAGTTTTAAATCATGAGAAAAATAGTTTTAGCCGCAGGTTTGGTATCGATGTTGGCATTTACTTCCTGTAAGGAAAATGCTTCTGAAAAAATTAAGACAGATAACGTAGCACAAGCAGCCGTAAGGGATGAAGCTGCAAAAGCTGTTCCTGTAATGACCTTTGATAAGGCCGAACACGATTTTGGTACTATTGAGCAGGGAGCTGCACAGGAAACTGCCTTTAAATTTACAAATACAGGTAATGCACCTTTAATTATAACAGATGCTAAAAGTAGCTGTGGATGTACCGTACCAAATCCGCCAAAAGAACCGATTGCACCAGGAGAATCTAGCGAATTGTTGGTAAAATTTAATGGTGCCGGCCAAAATCAGGTTACCAAAACCATAACGGTTACGGCAAACACAGAGAAAGGTTCTGAGCTACTTAGAATAAAGGCCTTTGTAAACCCAAAAGGTGCCGCTCCACTAGGACCGGTAAAATAAATTTCTAAATAAACACCAAAAATGGGCGATATAGGACAATTTCTTCCGATGATATTGATATTTGTGGTAGCATATTTTTTTATGATACGACCGCAAATGAAGCGACAAAAAGACGAGAAGAAGTTTTCGGCTGAGTTAAAACGTGGTGATCGCGTTATTACTAAAAGTGGTTTGCATGGAAAAGTAGTAGATATAAACGATAAGGATGCTTCATGTGTTTTAGAGACCATGGCAGGAAAATTAAAGTTTGATAGGTCCGCTATTTCTATGGAAATGAGCAAAAAACTTTCATCTCCCGTACTGGAAAAAAAGTAAAGCTGCAATGTAGTAGTGAAAGCACCAATATTGCTATTGGTGCTTTTTTTATTTCTAAAAACTTGTATCTTACCATATTAAAATAAGTTACTATGGCTTTAGATAGACGAAGTTTTTTGAGCAAGAGTACGGCAGGACTCGTAGTCACAGGGGCATCATTTTTATTCCCAATGGAACTCTTGGCAGCAGTAAGAAAAAAGGTAGGTCCTAATGACACTATCAATATAGGTTTGATCGGTTGTAAGGGTATGGGTTTTTCCGACCTAACGTCACTCTTAAAAATGAACGATACCAATGTAATTGCCTTATGCGATATTGACGAGAACGTATTGCAGGCAAGAACTGTAGACCTAGAAAAGGCAGGTATAAAAAAACCAAAATGGTATAAAGATTATCGGCGCCTTTTAGAGAATAAGGATATAGATGTTGTTGTCATAGGAACCCCGGATCATTGGCATTGCCTACAATTAACAGATGCGTTACAAGCTGGAAAAGATGTGTATTGCGAAAAGCCCATTGCAAACTCCATTCAAGAGGCAAATATTATGTTGGACTATGTGCAGTCTAGCGATCGCATCGTGCAGATAGGACAATGGCAAAGAAGCCAGCCACATTTTGTAGATGCAATAAACTATGTGCATTCTGGTAATTTGGGTGAGATACGCTTGGCAAAAGCATGGGCGTATCAAGGATGGATGAAACCAGTGCCCAAAGTCGCCAATAGTGCTGTTCCTAAAGGCGTGGATTATGATATGTGGCTGGGGCCGGCACCTAGAAGGGATTTCAACGTCAATAGGTTTCATTTTAACTTTAGATGGTTTTGGGACTATGCGGGAGGATTAATGACAGATTGGGGTGTGCATCTAATTGATTATGCGTTATATGGGATGAAGGCCGGTACTCCAAAATCTGTAATGGCACTAGGTGGAAAATTTGCCTATCCCAATGATGCATCCGAAACTCCCGATACCTTGCAAACTGTGTATGAATACGATGGATTTTCCATACTGTGGGAGCACGCAACCGGTATAGATGGAGGGAATTATGGACGTAATCATGGTATCGCATTCATTGGTAATAACGGCACCTTAGTGCTTGATCGGCAGGGTTGGGAAATCATACCGGAAAAGGAGTTTCAAGGATGGGGTAAAGATGGTATACCAAAAATCGATGCAGCTTCTTTTGATAGGGGAGATAAAAGTGGATTGGATTTGCATACAAAAAACTTTTTGGATGTCGTTAAGAGCAGGGATGCCGCTACACTTAATGCACCGATAAAAGTAGGATATGACGCGGCTTTGGTATCACATATGGGTAACGTAGCCTTTAAAACGGGAGATAGAATCTATTGGGATGAAGCTACTGGATTGTTTAAAAGTGAAAAAGCAAATGCATTAATAACGGCTAATTATCAGAATGGTTGGAAGCTGCCTATGCTTTAGGCTATGGTGCCTTTCAATTCAAGTATACTTGTCATTAAGACCTTTTCCCATTTTAATTAACGGAAGAATCTTAGCTAGTCTTACATGTTTGGTTTTGTCCTGTTTTGCAGACGAAATGTAATTAGCGTAGTCTTTTTGTTTGTAGGTGGGCAGTGTTCCAAAGGCTTGTTTTAGTAAAATGTCTTTGTCTAAAGCCTCCATTAGTTTTTGAGGTATTTTAAAATTGCTACTATTGGGCGATTGTTTAATAAATTTAATTCCCTTTTCTTGTAGTGAGATCGCTTCATTGATATAGGACAGTATTAGTTTTGGATTTATTTCTTTTTCGGAGGTAAATTTCCAATGCCGCATAGCTTTGGTTTTTCCTTCTTGTACATTTTCTAAAACTTGTTCGGCATCGTTCAAAAGAACTCCGTTAAAAAACCAAATTCCAAAATGATGGTTAAACCTGCAAATGGCTAAAACGTTTTTATCATGTAAGGTGTAGGTAGGTAAGCTCCATTTGTAGGTCTCTTTCAATTTAGTTTCTTTTAAAAGCTCCCTTAGGATACGAACACCCTCCTTAAAAGTATGTTCCTTTTTATAATATGTTTCAACTTTTTCAACTGTTTGCATTATCGTTTGTTTTGATCGGCGGTAAGCTCACAAATTTTCACAACGACTTCGGTAGCCTTTTGCATACTTTCCACAGGAACGTATTCATATTTACCGTGAAAGTTATGCCCTCCGGCGAATATATTAGGACACGGGAGTCCCATGAAACTCAATTGAGAACCGTCTGTACCACCTCTAATAGGTTTTATAACAGGTGTAATCCCCAACTGTATCATAGCTTCTTTTGCTATCTCTACAATATGCATTACAGGTGTTATTTTATCTTTCATGTTGTAATATTGGTCATTGATATCTAACCCTATACAATCTGCGTACTGTCTGTTTAAAGTTTTGGTGATCTGTAGTAAAAGGGCTTTTCGCGCCTCAAATTTTTTAATGTCATGGTCTCTAATAATGAGCTCCAATATGGTTTTTTCAATTCCCCCACTTACTTTATGGATGTGAAAAAAGCCTTCTCGGTCTATCGTGTTTTCTGGGGTTTCGGTTTTTGGGAGCATCGACATAAGTTCATTTGCTATTCCAATGGCGTTTACTAGCTTTCCTTTTGCGTAACCGGGATGTACGCTTTTACCTGTAATAGTGATTTTTGCCCCCGCGGCATTAAAGTTTTCATACTCTAATTCGCCTATTTGACTCCCGTCCATGGTATAGGCCCAATCTGCCCCGAATTTTTCAATATCAAATTTATGTGCCCCACGGCCAATTTCTTCATCAGGCGTAAAGCCTACCCTTATGTTTCCATGTTTAATCTCGGAATGCTGAATCAAATATTCCATCGCGGTCATAATCTCGGTAATACCGGCTTTGTCATCTGCTCCTAAAAGTGTGGTACCATCAGTGGTTATAATCGTTTGACCTTTATATTGCTTTAAGTCTTCAAAATATTCTGGCGATAGGACAATGTTCTTTTCGGCGTTCAAGACAATATCTTTTCCATTATAATTGTTGATGATTTGTGGCTTCACGTTGGTTCCGGAAAAATCTGGGGTAGTATCAAAATGGGAAATAAATCCAATGGTTGGCACTTCATGGTCTACATTGCTAGGTAAGGTAGCCATGATGTAACCGTTTTCATCAATAGTTACCTCTTCCATTCCAATTTGCTTTAGCTCATCAACTAAAAGATGAGCTAAATCCCACTGTTTTAATGTGCTAGGTGTGGTACTGGATTCTGGATCACTTTGCGTGTCAATTTTTATATATTTAATAAATCTGTCGATAATATGCTGCATACATTCCTGTTTTAATCAAAAATAGAGTTTAAAATCGTAATTTAGGTAGGATAACTTTTTCCAAGATATGCGCAGCTATTATAGAAGGTCATTGCTAGTTGTTTTTATAGTGATATTTAGTTCCCAAATCAGTGCACAGTCAGATTGTGTTTTAGGGGTGGGGAGTACTAATGATTCTGTTTTGATTAATGTTTTTCAATTAAGTGATTCTCAAATTAAAGATTTGATGCGTTATGGTGAAGAAATAAGGTACAGACAAGAAATATTAGATACTAAATTAGAGAATATTAAAAATAGGCATCCGCAAAGCACCGTGTCAGAATTATCTAAGTTAGCAACAGAATACACGGTTATTATAGATAGTATGGCATCGGTACAAACCATGATTGATAAAAGGTTGTTGTCGCTTTTTAATGAAAAGCAGTATACCCTGTATCGCAATTTATGCCTGGAAGCATCACGATCTCCGTTTATTGTAGCCCCTACTATTTACACCGATACTATAGATGTTAAAAAACGCACCACTATCCTTGATAACTTAAAGGATAAGAATTAAGTTGTGTGCCATGTAGTTAGTATTTTTGTTTTAAATACGGTAGTATAAATGTATAAAGCAATTATTAGGCCCATACTATTTCTGTTCGATCCTGAAAAGGTTCATCATATTTCTTTTGCCTCAATCAAGTTTTTCTCGAGGTTGGGTTTATCCGGTCTTTTTAGGTCCTTATTTTTAGTGGAAGACAAGCGTTTGGAAAAAGAGGTGTTTGGACTAAGGTTTAAGAACCCTGTTGGATTGGCTGCTGGTTTTGATAAAAATGCCCTGTTATACAACGAGCTCTCCGATTTTGGTTTTGGGTTTATCGAAATTGGAACCCTAACCCCAAAACCCCAAGTTGGCAATCCTAAAAAACGTTTGTTTAGGTTAAAGGAGGACAAAGCTATCGTTAACCGTATGGGTTTCAATAACCTGGGTGTTTTTGATGCTGTTGAGCACTTAAAAAAGAAGCATAGGGTACTCATTGGGGGCAATATCGGGAAAAATAAGATTACCCCAAACGATAAGGCCGTAAAGGACTACTTAATCTGTTTTGATGCGTTATTTGATCATGTAGACTATTTTGTCGTGAATGTTAGTTCTCCAAATACCCCAGGGTTACGAGAGTTACAGGATAAAGAACCTTTAACGGCATTACTTAATGAACTACAAAAAGAAAATGATAAGTATGCGGAAAAAGGAAATATAAAACGTAGACCTATTTTATTAAAAATAGCGCCGGACCTCACGGATAGTCAATTATTAGATATTATTGAAATCGTTGGAGTAACCAAGATAGATGGGATAATAGCAACAAACACTACCATAGAAAGAAAGAACCTTAAATCCCATGCTATTTTATTGGAAGAGGCGGGCGGTCTTAGTGGGCAACCATTAAAAGATAGGAGTACCGAAGTCATTCGGTTTTTAGCCGAAAAAAGCAATAAATCCTTTCCTATCATAGGGGTTGGCGGAATCCATTCGGAGCAAGATGCACTTGAAAAACTAAAGGCAGGTGCAGATTTAATCCAGCTATGGACAGGTTTCGTTTACGAGGGTCCAGGATTAATAAAAAAAATTAATAAAGCACTTTTAGATACCGCCCAAGTACATCATTAATTTTAGTATTTGTCAAAACCTAATCGCCATAATAGTAGGTAAAACCACTGATTTTACCTGAGAGGAGAATGCTAATTTTTTGCCCAATAATCTACTACCAATACATCGTCTAAATGTGGGCCCAATACCTCACCGAATGCTTTATGGTCAGGATGTGGTAAGTATATTGCTCTATCTTCCTCACTTTTAAAACTTAAGAAAAAACAATGGGTAAGTCCTTTTTCAAGACCTTCCGGACTGTTGTTCGTTCCCCATTCGTAGCCTGCAATTTGTGGTATTTTACTTGGTAACGCACTAAAAGCATCTTCCACTTTTTTAATATCCGCTGCCGAGGTACTGTCCTTGAACTTAAACAATACAACATGTCGTAAAATACTATCATTTTCCATTGCTGTTTCTTTTTTAGGGGCCTCAGCAGTTTTAGATGGTTCACCTGCACATGAACCAAAGGAAAGGGATACCATTATTAAAACTGCAATAAATAAAGGAATTGATATTTTTTTCATAATTGTGATTAAAATAATTTCCTGAAAGATATCAAAAATAGTTGTACAGCTCTATTATTCGTATTTTTCCATCAGAATTACAGCGAGTTGAACTACGAAATACTTCTTACGTTTTCAATGGCAACCATTGCTTTGGCACTTTCGCCCGGGCCGGATAATATTTTTGTGCTAATACAAAGTATAGTCTACGGCAAACGATATGGTTTCGCTACTATGGCAGGCCTTATGTCTGGTTGCTTGGTGCATACCAGTTTATTGGCTTTTGGAGTTTCAGCGGTCATAAAGGACAATCCTATAGTTTTTACTGGAATTAAGGTTTTTGGTGCATGTTATTTACTGTACTTAGCTTGGCGTGTATTCCGTGCCGATACTACAATAGCCTTGAATACAGCCGATGTTGAAAAGAAAAGTCTTGGAAGTCTTTTTCAGCAGGGGTTCGTTATGAATGTGCTCAACCCTAAAGTTACCATTTTCTTTTTGGCATTTTTTCCAGGATTCTTATTTTCGAACGAACTTAGTACTGTAGTTCAATTTTATGTCTTAGGATTACTGTTTATTTTTGTTTCATCTTTGATTTTTGGTGGAATTGCTTTATTGGCAGGAGGTATAGCTACCTATATAAAACAGCATACAAGAACCGGTGTGGTTTTACAATGGTTACAAATATTGGTATTCAGTGCAATAGCTATATTTCTATTGATAGGATAGAGTATTTCCCTTGAAACTTAAACTTGAGTTTGTACATTTACACGATGGCCAATAAGGTGAAAATAATTGAATGTCCGCGTGACGCTATGCAAGGGATAAAACCTTTTATCCCAACCAAGGAAAAGGTGCGTTATATTCAATCCTTATTGGGATGTGGTTTTGATACGATAGATTTTGGGAGTTTTGTCTCGCCCAAGGCAATTCCACAAATGGCAGATACGGCCGAGGTTTTGGCCCAACTGGATTTATCTAAAACGAACAGTAAATTACTGGCGATAGTCGCCAATGTAAGAGGCGCATCTGACGCAGTAAAACATCCAGAAATCGATTATCTGGGTTTTCCTTTTTCTATCTCCGAAAATTTCCAAATGCGAAATACGCATAAAACCATTGCAGAATCTGTAACCTCCCTACAAGAAATTTTCAATATTGCAGATGCCGCTAATAAAGAAGTGGTGACCTATATTTCTATGGGGTTCGGTAACCCTTACGGAGACCCTTGGAATGTGGAAATTGTAGGGGAGTGGACAGAACGGTTGGCTGGCATGGGTGCCAAGATTTTATCCTTATCAGATACTGTGGGAACCTCCGACCCAGCTATTATTGATTATCTTTTTTCCAATCTTATCCCTATGTATCCGGCAATAGAGTTTGGGGCGCATTTACATACAACACCAATAAAATGGCATGAAAAGGTAAATGCTGCGTATAAGGCGGGTTGTAGAAGATTTGACGGTGCCGTGCAGGGTTTCGGTGGTTGTCCCATGGCAAAAGACGAACTTACGGGCAATATGCCTACGGAAAAAATGCTTTCCTATTTTACCGAACAGAAAGCGGATACCGGGGTGAATTGGTTGGTTTTTGAGGCCGCTTACAATAAAGCCTCGGAGTTATTTGCTGCGTATCATTAGTTCCATTTGCTATTTGAAAATGTAATGCTTTGGGCAGCTAGTTTCATATCGTTCAACGATTATGCATTTACTTTATCTAACTTAAATTGTTTATTTGACTGTTTGAACTAAGTTGAAACCTAGCTATCTTTGTTCAAAATTAAACGATATGAACAAGTCAATAGAAGCACTTTTAAACGACCAGATAAAGTACGAGGCAAATGCATCCATGCATTATATGGCAATGGCAAGTTGGTCAGATGCGGCAGGGTATAATGGTATTGCTGAATTTTTTTACGCCCAGTCAGAAGAGGAACGGGCACACATGACCAAATTGATAAAGTTTGTAAATGAACGTGGTGGAAAGGTGTTGGTTCCTGCGGTAGAAAAACCAAAAGAGAGCTATAAATCTTTAAATGAGCTTTTTGAAGATTTCCTTAAGAGTGAAATGTTCGTTACGGAGCAGATTAATCATGTGATATATGAATGTTTGAACAAGAAAGACTATAACGTCCATAACTTTATGCAATGGTATGTTACAGAACAATTGGAGGAAGAAGCTGTAGCAAGGACCTTATTAGATAAATTAAATATTATTGGAGATGATAAATCTGGTCATTATATGTTTGATCGAGATATTAACGCTATCGCTACTTCGGTAGACATGGAGGAGTAGGGCGTAAAATTTCCCTAAAAAGTAAAGATTCCGTTTTGCGGAATCTTTTTTTTGCATAAATTTGTTATTATTTAGATTTAATAAAAATAATGAATTCAACATTGCTTGTACGTCCATGTATCATTATCGCTTCTGATTGTGGCGGTTGCGCTACTGGGGATAAAAAGAAAAAGTGCTGTAAAAAATATAAGAAAAAAGGAAAAACGAATTGCAAGCGTTGTCCCAGAATCTAGATTTTTGCATCCTTAGTTTTCTAATCCTTGCACTCCTTACTATACCGCTTGGTATACTGTACTTCTGGTTTGGTGACTCACAAATATGTCATGAATATCATACAAACTTTATTTTATTACCCCTATCACTTTATCTTTAAAACATTATTGGTTCGTAAGAGTCTCATAGTGCCAAATCTTTCAGCTAAAAGGTAAACACGGTGTTTTTGGTGGGGTTTTCGAGGAGCTACTTGGGCTTTTGTTACTTCCAATCAACACTTTTTAATGATGTTTTAAATCGGTTGGTACTTTTCATTCATTATGTCAAACATCGAATTATTTCCCTTAAGGCTGCCTTAGTTTTGGGTTGAAAGTAAACTATTAGAACCATTTGGGATAATCATAAAGGTATCTTCCCATAAATAAAACTGTAAAGAATGAAATACTTATTTTGATTATCCTTCTTTGTACTTTCTTATTCTAAAGTTGATTCAAATATGACTCCTAGGCACGAAGTCAAAACTGAGACATTAAACCTTGTTGTTTTCAAAGCGCCCCAGGTTTCATATGAATAGCTGTTACATGAAGGGTCTTCCATTCGGATAGCTATATATGTTTCATCTAGGCGATTCTGATTCTGGGTCATTTATTGGTTGATCTTGCTAGTATGAATAATTTGTACTTAGCCATATGATCGAAGGGCTATATGAAAACAAGTATGCAAAAGGGATTTTTAGAGGTCTTAGGTGTGCATAACATGCAAGTTGATTTCAACGGTTCCGAGGATAACAATTTTCAAAATGTAACTTAAACTATGACCAGCAATGTTTTTGCATTTGTTGTAGCCTTAGGCAGAAAATTACTAAGTAATTGGAGTTTTGTTATAGAATTTTACGGCCGGGTACGTCTCACTATTGTAACCGGGAACAAAGCTATTTCAGAAGGGTTTTTCTAGGGTAGGAGTAGGATTAGGACGTCGATTTTAGGAAGACGAAAATTACTTATTAGAGGTTTTTAGCTGCTAAGCTGTAATTTTATATTTTGGCCATTTGATTCTATTTTTAGTCATTTTAAGTAGGCGATATCTTTTTTTTGGGAACTAACAATTTGGTTTTTAATCTATTGTGTTTTTTCCGTTAGTGGTACGATAAAATAATGAAATAGTTAACGTGCTGGTAGCTGTAAAAAAAGCATAATTATCATTTTTCAAAACTATAAACCCACCCTTATTTCCTTTGTTTGCATAGCGTGAAGAACTTCATTGAGTTGCATATGTTTTAAGCATCCAAATTTTTTTACATTTCTAATTTTAAACGAAGAAATTCTGCTAACCCTGTTAATATATGGGCTTTAGGAGTGTTGTAAATAATTGTTGATAAAATGTGGAAAACCTAAAGCACGACGCGGGAAAGTAAAGCGATTAAATTTTGACCTTTACGTATCACATTAATCCATCATTTTAAATCTGTTTTATATACCATGCAAATTACCCATCTCATCAAGAGGGATTTTACTAAAAACCCTTTCAGTTACACAAAATTACAAATGCTATTTTAAAGGCAATGACCGCCGTAGAACACGGAAATCTTGGAGATGCTGAACGTATTTCTCAGAATGTAAGCAAATCCTTGCTAGAGCGCAAAGCTATAGATAAAAATTATGTACCTACCGTGGAGGAGGTGCAAGATTTTGTGGAAACCAAATTGATGGAAGGCGGTTTTTTCGATGTCGCTAAAGCGTATATCATTTATAGAAACGAACAGGCTACAAAGCGTAAGTCAAATGTCTTTGAAAAACGTGTTAATTTAAAGCCTTACGAGTATCCTCAATTGTACGAGTATGTTCCAGCCATAAGGCATTCGTATTGGATACACACAGAATTCAATTTTACAAGCGATATACAAGATTTTAAAACACGCTTAAACGATGCGGAACGCAGCGCTATTAAAAATACTATGTTGGCTATTTCGCAAATAGAAGTAGCTGTAAAAGGTTTCTGGGGCGATATTTATCATAAAATGCCAAAACCGGAAATAGGTTCCGTTGGTTCAACTTTTGCCGAGAGTGAGGTGCGTCATGCAGATGCGTACTCACATTTGTTAGAGATTCTTGGGTTGAATGAGGAATTTAAAATGCTCAAGAAAAAACCTGTAATGATGAAGCGGGTGCAATATTTGGAAACCGCATTGAAAAATGCGAAGAGTGACGATAATAAGGAGTATGCAGAATCGGTCTTGTTATTTTCTCTTTTCATTGAACATGTTTCACTATTCTCACAATTCCTGATTATTATGGCTTTCAATAAGCATAAGAATATGCTTAAAGGTATTTCTAATGTAGTAGAGGCTACTTCCAAAGAAGAGCAAATTCACGGAGATTTTGGAATTGACCTAATTCAAATCATTAAAAATGAGAACCCAGATTGGTTCGATGGTGAGCATCACGCCAAGATTAAGCTGATGTGTCAAGAGGCTTTTGCTTCTGAAAGTACCATCGTAGATTGGATTTTTGAGAAGGGAGAGCTTGACTTTTTACCTAAGGCCGTTGTAAACGAGTTCATTAAAAACCGATTCAATAATTCTCTGGAAAGTATTGGAATAGATAAAATTTTCGAAGTTGATGAAACCTTGTTAGCGGAGACAGAATGGTTTGATGATGAAATCATTGGTACCAAACATGGAGATTTCTTTGTGAAACGCTCTATCAATTATAGTAAAAGAACCCAAAGTATAACTAGTGACGACCTTTTTTAGATGAACGAAATAAACACTACCCACGAGAACAGATCAGAAACGATTACAGAAGCTAACCAACTTATAAACGCCAGAAAACAGGCGCTAGAAAGTCAAAAGAACAAGAACGGAGGTGGCTTTGAATGGCTAACGGAACACAGTCGAAATTTCTTGGACTCAGGTTACCTAACTGATGGCGTTAGCGCCGAGCAACGTATTAGAGAAATTGCTGATAGGGCGGAACATATATTGAAGATGCCTGGCTTTTCAGATAAATTCTATGGCTACATGTCAGAGGGGTTTTATTCTTTGGCATCGCCTGTATGGTCTAATTTCGGAAAAGAAAGAGGATTGCCTATCAGCTGCTTTGGTTCTCATATAGACGATGACATGGGTAACATCTTGTACACCCAGTCCGAAGTTGGAATGATGTCCAAGCTTGGTGGCGGGACTTCAGGTTATTTCGGAAAAATAAGACATCGCGGTGCTGCCGTAAAAAATAATGGACAAGCTTCTGGAGCCGTTCATATCATGCAGCTTTTTGAATCTATGGTAGATGTCGTAAGTCAAGGTTCTGTAAGAAGGGGACGTTTTTCTCCGTATTTACCTGTTGAACATGAGGATATCATGGAGTTCTTGGAAATAGGTACTGAAGGGAATCCTATTCAGGAACTTACCCATGGAGTAACGGTAACCAATGAGTGGATGCAAGAAATGGTAGATGGTGATGCTAAAAAGAGAGCTATCTGGGCAAAGGTATTGCAGCGTAGAGGAGAGATGGGTTATCCTTATATTTTCTTTAAGGACAATGCAAACAATGGAGCCGCAGACGTATATCAAGATAAAAGTCTACCTATCTACGCAAGTAATTTGTGTACTGAAATAATGTTGCCTTCAAATGATAACTGGTCATTTGTTTGTGTGCTTTCCTCGGTAAATGTATTGCATTACGACAAATGGAAAAATACCGATGCCGTGGAAACAATGGTTTGTTTCTTGGATGCAGTTATCACAGAGTTCTTGGAAAAATTGGAGTCTTACAGAGATTCTGAAAGTAGAGAGGATCGTCAAACATTTCTCTTTATGGAACGAGCTTATAATTTTGCGAAGGAAAACCGTGCGTTAGGTCTTGGGGTTTTGGGATGGCATTCCTTACTGCAGTCTAAAAAACTACCGTTCAATAGCAAGGAGGCGTATGATTTAAATTCAGAGATCTTTAGGGAAATTAAGGAACGAAGTTATAGGGCATCCGAAGAATTGGCCGAGAAGTTTGGAGAACCAGAGGTTCTAAAAGGCTATGGCAGACGTAATGCAACGTTGAACGCTATTGCCCCAACTACATCTTCAGCTTTTATATTAGGTCAAGTGTCACAGGGAATAGAACCTATTTGGTCAAATATTTACGTAAAGGATATCGCCAAGATTAAAACAACCATAAAGAATCCATTTTTAGTTGAATTACTGGAGGAAAAAGGAAAGAACATAACAGAGGTTTGGAGAAGTATCCGTGAGCGCGATGGTTCTGTACAGCACTTAGAGTTCTTATCTGACTTAGAAAAAGAGGTGTTCAAAACATATTCAGAAATAGACCAATTGGATATTGTATATCAAGCTGCAAACCGGCAGAACCATATCGATCAAGGTCAATCGGTGAATATTATTGTGCATCCGGATATGCCTGTTAAGGAAATAAACAAAATCCACGTTACCGCATGGAAGTTAGGTCTAAAATCATTGTACTATCAACACAGCATGAATGCAGCACAGAAATTTAAGCAAAAGAAAGACTGCGCAAGCTGCGAGGCATAAAGTAATAATTACAGTAACAAAATCCTTGGTCAATATGCATTACCTGTGTTTGGTCAAGGATTTTGTTTTAAATGAATCTAAATATAGATATTGCTAAATAGGTTATTTAAATTGTATCTAAACGTCTCTACGCCTAATTTTATTTCAAATTAAAAACGAGAGTTATGTCAATAAGATTAGGAAACAGTTGTATGAATTGCGACAATTTGTTGGAGGGAAATACGTGTAAGATACACGGTGTAAAAGTAGGAAATAGCTATACATGTGATAGTTTTGAAATGAAAGCAGCCCTAAAATCCGAGCAGAACTGCGTAAGTTGTGTTCGCTTTGAAGCTAGTGATTGTGCTAATCCTCAAAAAGCTGCACCAGGAATGTCCTGCAACCATTGGGCGCCACAAACAGCTATGGCATAAAAGTCAAAAACACATGTTTAATAAACGGCTTCCCAATATGGGAAGCCTTTTTTTTTCTATGGTTTCTAACCAACTAATTGTTCAAAATGTTAAAGTTAGTATTTTATTTAGATTTAATATAAATAAGCTTGCGCGGCTGATTATTCTGTTTTAGATTTGCTCAACTATTTAAACCAAGTCTAAATAAATATAATAAATCAGATGAAAAAATCAGTATTTGCTTTAATGGCATTTTCAGGATTACTTTTTACTGCTTGTGAGTCAGACGATGATAACCCTACAGATGTAGCTACTTGTAACGACAATGTATTAAATGGTGATGAAACCGCTGTAGATTGTGGAGGATCCTGCACACCCTGTGAAGTTGCTATAGTAAATCCTGCCAATTACAGTTTTACCAGGGATGGTGATACAACCGTCAATTTTTCTGGACAGACGACAAGGCTGCAAATGGGGGAAGAAATTGTGGAAGCGTTGCTAGATCCAACAACCACCGCAGAGGAGTTGGCTGCCATGTATGCACATATAGAAGGTGAAATAAATTTTGAGAATACAAGTCTTAATGAATCTGATAAAAATATGCGGAGTAAAACGGCGGCGTCCGCAGACTTCTTCTCGTCCAATGCCACCGATCAGGCGTTAATTCGAGCAGATTTCGATGCTTGGCTAATTGGTCAAGTTGAAGCGGTATTTCCTAGTTGGCAAGTTGCCGCTGCACCTGGGGTTGCTGGTCAGATTCCAGACGGTTCAGCTACACGATACATTAATACCCAAGGATTGGAGTATGATCAATTATGGACCAAGGGTTTGATCGGGGCACTGGCTACGGACCAAGTCTTGAACAATTACTTGAGTTCCGCCGTGTTGGATGCAGGTTCAAATATTGAGGATAATGATGCCGGAACCGTAGCGGAGGGTAAACCCTATACCACCATGGAACACAAATGGGACGAAGCCTACGGATACGTGTATGGGTTAAATGCGGATGCCACTAATCCAAACGCCGATTTAGGAGCGGATAGTTTCTTGAACAAGTATATAGGTAGGGTAGAAGGCGACGATGACTTTGTTGGCATTGCAGATGAGATTTTCCAAGCCTTTAAATTGGGTAGAGCGGCAATTGTAGCAAAACAATATGACATCAGGGATGCGCAGGCAGAAAAAATTAAACAAAAAATATCTGAAATCATTGGCATACGTGCGGTGTATTATTTGCAGCAAGCTAGGCCTTCGTTGACCCAGGAAAATCCGGCATACGGAACTGCCTTCCACGATTTGTCCGAAGGGTACGGCTTTATTTATAGTCTGCAGTTTACCAGAAAACCAAATTCTGACGAACCTTATTTTACAAAAGCTGAAGTAGATGCATTTTTGATAGATTTAATGGACGATGGTCCAAATGGCCTTTGGGATGTTCAGGACACCACTCTTGAAGCTATGGCAGTAGATATAGCAGCAAGATTCGATTTTACCTTAGACGCTGCATCAGAATAATTTTAAGTTGAGTTTAGTTAATAAAAAAGTAGCCTGTTCCTATTAAGTTTTAGGTTGCTTTTTTTAATTTCGCAATTAATTTAGAATAAATAAAAATAGATTGATGAAAAAGATTATTGGAGGTTTACTTTTTTTGGGGCTGATTTGGGCCTGTTCGTCAGACAGCGAGAGCAATGATGTAATAATAGATTCCGGGTCGGAGGTAAGTTTCGAGAGAAGCGCTATGTTGATTAATTGGGCGGATAATATTATAATTCCCTCTTATGATGCCTTTTCTTTAGCATTGGATGCATTAAATACGTCGTATGAGTCTTTTAAAACAGATGCGAGTAGTTCAAACCTTACCCAACTTAGGGCATCATGGATGTCTGCCTATAAAATGTGGCAACGAGTTTCCCTATTCGAAATTGGACCCGCAGAAACCGAAGGCTTGCGTTTAAACATGAATATCTATCCAACGGATAGTGAAAAGATAACTGGTTATATTGCTACAGGAACTTATGACCTTTCCTTACCCTCCAATAGAAACGCAAAAGGCTTCCCTGCTTTAGATTACTTGATCAATGGTTTAGGTACCGATGATGTTGCTATCGTCGCCAAATTTAATGAAGCCAATAAGGATGCCACATTTGCCTATATGGATGCTGTTCTTAACGATATGACCGTGCTTACCGCTAAGGTAGTTGCAGAATGGAAAGCGTCATATCGCGATACCTTTGTTTCTAATGATGGGGCATCTGCGACGGCATCTGTAGATCGTTTTGTGAACGATTATATTTTTTACTATGAGAAGTTTTTACGAGCGGGTAAGATGGGAATACCCTTAGGTGTATTTTCTGGAAGTACACTTCCACAAAACGTAGAAGCTTATTATGAACAAGAAATAGCCAACGAACTTTTTTTGGAAGGGTTAAACGCCGTTCAGGACTTTTTTAATGGGAAACACTTCGGTACTAGCGAAACTGGAGAAAGTTTGGCCTCTTATCTTGATGCATTGAACACGTTAAAGAATGGTGAGGACCTAAATACAATCATAAATGAGCAGTTTAATTCTGCAAGAACCGTCGTAAGTGGATTATCTGCCTTTAGGTCGGAAATAGAAAATAATGTGCCTCCAACAGCGATGTTGTTGGCATATGATGAGGTTCAAAAAGCTGTACCAATGCTTAAAGTAGATATGGTATCTGCTATGAGTATCAGTATCGATTTTGTAGATGCAGATGGGGATTAATTTATGAGTAAATTTTTAAACAAGTATGTAAACGCTCCTGTGGAGGCCGCCCCTTTGGCGGTCTTTCGCATTTTATTTGGTGTAATGATGTTATTGAGCATCATTCGATTTTGGAGCTACGGTTGGATTGATAAATTGTACGTTCAGCCAACTTACTTTTTTTCTTATTATGGTTTTGAATGGGTAAAGCCTTTGGGGGAATATACCTATCTTATTTTTGGAATTTGCGCCTTGGCAGCTATTTGCGTAGCGATAGGGTATAAATACACGATAGCTAGTATTGTATTCTTTTTGAGTTTTACCTACATAGAACTCATGGATAAGACCACCTATTTAAATCATTACTACTTTATAAGCTTATTGAGTTTTTTAATGATTTTTCTTCCTGCAAATGCCTACTTTTCAGTTGATGCGGCCAGAAATCCGGAAAAAAGATATCAATACATACCTGCTTGGACAATCAATTGCATTAAATTTTTACTGGGTGTTGTTTACTTTTATGCTGGTCTGGCCAAGCTAAATTCAGACTGGTTATTCAAGGCCATGCCGTTAAAGATTTGGTTGCCTTCCAAGTTTGATATTCCGTTGTTGGGAGATTTGGTGAGTCAGGAATGGGTCCAGTATCTTTTCAGCTGGTCCGGAGCTATCTATGATTTGGCGATTCCCTTTTTCTTGTTATATCGAAGAACCCGACCCTACGCCTTTGTGTTGGTTGTAGTCTTTCATGTACTTACCCGCGTACTCTTTCCTATTGGTATGTTTCCTTACATTATGATAGTTTCTACCCTAATTTTCTTTGATGCTACAATACACCATAAAATAATTACATGGATGGCTAAGTTATTTCGCATCACTAAAAACCGATTTGATAATAAAAGACAGCTCAGGTTTGGTACCGGGTTACTGCCTAAAACCAAATACGCTATTGTAAGCTTGTTTTTTGTAGTACAGTTAGCAGTACCCTTTAGATACCTATTATATCCGGGAGAACTTTTTTGGACAGAAGAAGGCTATCGATTTTCTTGGCGGGTAATGCTGATGGAAAAATCTGGTTACGCGCAATTTAAGGTGGTAAACGGGGAAACGGGAAGATGGTTCTATGTGGACAATACCGATTTTCTAACGCCCTTTCAAGAAAAGCAAATGGCTTTTCAACCTGATTTTATTTTGGAATACGCCCATTTTTTAAAAGAGCATTTTGAGGCGGATGGTCATAAGGACGTACAGGTCTATGTAGATTGCCAAGTTTCACTAAACGGAAGATTGAGCACTCCGTTAATAGACCCAAAAGTAGATTTGTCAGAGGAAACGGAATCATTTGAACATAAAAATTGGATTACTCCATTTAAAGATGAAATTAAAGGAATTTAGTTGTATCGCCTTAATACTTTTAACCTTCCCTGTTTTGGGTCAAATATCCATTACAGGAACGGTTACCGATACCCAGGGAGCGCCCATATCCTTTGCCGAAGTGTATTTAAAACAAATACAGCGCTTGGAAACTACGGATGATGAAGGACGCTTTGTTTTTGATAATGTTCCGGGTGGTAAATACACGGTGGTTGCTTTTGCCTACGAATATGAAGTTTTAGAAAAGGAGTTATTGTTCGATACTCCGTTTACGTTTACGTTGCAGTTGGAGAAGTTACAGGCAGAAAAACTATCCGAGGTAGTTATGACCCAAAAGAGGCAAGAGGTCTTTGCCTTGAAACAATTAAAAAAAGTGGAGGGGACTGCAATTTATGCCGGAAAAAAAACGGAGGTGGTACTGTTAGAGGGCATTACTGGAAATTTAGCGGCCAACAATCCAAGACAAATTTATAGCCAAGTGGTAGGCCTTAATATCTATGATAATGGCGATGCGGGATTACAGTTAAATATCGGTGGCAGGGGACTGGACCCTAACCGAACTGCAAATTTTAATACACGGCAAAACGGCTATGATATTAGTGCAGACGTGCTTGGCTATCCGGAAAGTTACTATACACCACCTGCGGAGGCCTTGGAAGAAATTCAAGTCATTCGAGGAGCAGCTTCTTTGCAGTACGGAACGCAGTTTGGCGGCTTGGTGAACTTTAAGTTTAAAAAACCGGAATCCAATAAAAAAATTGAATGGATAAGTAGGCAGACATTGGGCTCTTTTGATTTACGCACCAGCTTCAATAGTCTTAGCGGAACTGTCGGGCGAGTAAGTTATTATACCTATTTGAATTATAAAGAAGGAAGCGGATTTAGGCCTAGTTCCAGTTTTAATAGTAGAAATTACTTTGCCCATGTAGGATATCAACTAAGTGATAAAACCAAAATTACATTAGAGACTACTTTTCTGAACTATTTGGCAAGACAACCGGGCGGACTTACCGATGCCCAATTTATAGAAGACACAAGGTTTAGCAATAGAGAGAGGAATTGGTTTGATGTGGACTGGAAACTATATTCGCTAAGGTTGGACCATCAATTTTCTTCCAAAACAGATTTTAGCCTCAATCTTTTTGGTTTGGATGCCTCCAGAAGTGCGGTCGGATTTCGGACCAATAGAGTTTCCCAACCCGACGATATTGAGGAGCCAAGGGAATTATTGGTAGATAATTTTCAGAACTGGGGTGCGGAAGCTCGGTTGCTTACACGCTACAAACTTGGCGAAAGTGAATCCGCGCTATTAGTGGGTTCAAAAATATACAGCACCGAAAATGATCAGCGCCAAGGACCTGGTTCGGCCGCGTCTAATGCGGATTTTAAATTTGCAGATGCGGAATTCCCCAATTATGAGCGACAGTCTCAGTTCGATTTCCCTAATTTTAATCTGGCATTTTTTGGAGAGAACATATTTAATATTACATCTAAATTAACGTTAACGCCAGGGTTTAGAGTAGAACATATTAAAACCGAAAGTTTAGGAAGTTTTAGGAACATTGTGTTGGATCTAGCAGGAAATCCTTTGCTGAACGAGGAGATACCGGACAACCGGACATTTGACCGTACCTTTCTCTTAATGGGCTTAGGAACAACGTATAGGTTTGCTCCAAGTATAGAGCTTTATGGAAATTTTTCCCAGAACTACAGGTCGGTTACCTTCAGTGATATCCGGGTAGTAAACCCTTCTTTTCAAGTAGACGAGAACATCTCCGATGAAGATGGTTTTACGGCGGATATTGGAGTAAGGGGCAGGCTTAAAAACAAGCTCTCTTATGATGTAAGTGTTTTTGGTCTTTTATATGATAATAGATTGGGAGAGGTGCTCAAAAATGAAACCCGTACAAATGCCCTAGGGGAATTGGTGGAAACCGGACGTATCGTCCGTTTTAGAGGAAACATTGGAACGGCTTTTATGTATGGTCTGGAAAGCTTTGGCAATTGGAGTGTCAAGGAAACCTTTTTTCCGGCAGTCGAAAAACTGAAAATCAATTACTTCATGAATTTGGCCTTAACGAAATCTGAATATCTTTCCTCCGAAGAGGTAGGGGTAGAAGGCAATCAAGTAGAGTTTATTCCGGCGGTGAATCTAAAAACCGGACTCAACTTTGGCTACGGAAACCTATTAGGAAGTTTGCAGTACACTTATCTATCCAATCAATTTACAGATGCTACTAATGCGCTACAGGATATAAATGATAATCAAAGAGGAATAGAAGGGGAAATACCCGCTTACAACATTCTTGATTTTTCCTTGGCATATAGCTACAGAAAATGGAAGCTGGAGGCTGGCGTCAACAATCTTTTGGACAATAGTTATTTTACGCGCAGGGCAACGGGATATCCAGGACCCGGTATAATACCGTCCGAACCCAGAACTTTTTATACCACGTTGCAGTTTAAGCTCTAGCGGTTATACCTGAAATACTTTACGTTTTAGATGGTGAACGTATTATCTTTAGTATATGCAGAAGTTGGAATCTGGTAAAACGGTCTTAAAACTTTATATTTGAAGGGCTGTTACTATAAGGCAAGGCACTAGACTCAATTCATCTATTGAGAGTTAAGAAGTGGGAAAATGGCTGAATTGGCGTTATTTTTTAGTTAACCAACAAAAAGCACACGGCATGCGATTTCAAATGACACTCTTGTTTTTGTTATGGATTATGTTAATACCTACCACCATGGCACAAAAGGATATGAATAAGGATAAAATGTTAATTACTGAAATAAGCAATGCGCGTGCAAAGGCATTTAATGAAATGAATGCGAATGAGATTGCCAAATACTTCACTTCAGATGGTGTATTGATGGCGCCAGGTAAGGAAGCGTCTATTGGTCAAAAAGCGGTGGCAAAATATTATCAGGCTATCTTCGATGAATTTTATGTAGTACTCAAAAGTCATTATGTGGAAGTTAAAGTGTCTGGGGACATGGCGTATGGTCGTGGCGAGGCGGTTGTTCATGCAACTTCTAAAATTGACGGTGAAGAATCAATATCCAAATCTAAATATTTGAATATTCTAGCGCGCCAGGATGATGGTAGTTGGAAAACTACACACGATATTTGGAACACAAATGATATTCCTGGGCAATAGTTCCGTTTGTATCCAACTTAGATAGGTAAAGCAAAAGAATTGATTACCAATAAATTCATTACCTTTGCACGCAATTAAATCTCTAATTGCATGGAAGCTCACCTAAACAAAATTCTCGGAGAAGGCCTTACGTACGACGACGTACTTTTAGTCCCTGCTTATTCAGAAATTCTGCCACGAGAGGTAAGTATAAAATCTAAATTCACGCGTAATATTACCATTAATGTTCCTATTGTTTCGGCGGCTATGGATACCGTTACAGAAAGCAGAATGGCCATCGCTATTGCGCAAGAAGGAGGTATTGGTGTGCTTCATAAAAATATGACAATAGAGCAGCAAGCCATAAAGGTAAGAAAGGTAAAACGTGCGGAAAGTGGAATGATTTTAGACCCTGTTACCATGCCTTTGGATTCAAAAGTAGGTGACGCCAAGGCTAATATGAAGGAACATAGTATTGGCGGAATTCCAATCGTAGATGATGCAGGAAAGCTTATAGGTATCGTTACGAACAGGGATTTACGTTTTGAAAAAAATAATGATAGACCAATTTCTGAGGTCATGACCGCAGAAAATTTGGTTACCGCTGCAGAGGGTACGTCTCTTTCAGAAGCTGAAGATATTTTACAGGAGCATAAAATCGAAAAACTTCCGGTTGTAGATGCAAATAACAACTTGGTGGGACTTATTACGTTTAGAGATATTACGAAGCTTACCCAAAAACCAAGTGCGAACAAGGATAAGTACGGTAGGTTACGTGTAGCGGCCGCTTTGGGTGTTACTGCCGATGCTGCCGACAGGGCCGCAGCTTTGGTTGCAGCTGGCGTAGATGCGGTAGTTATCGACACCGCTCATGGTCATACCAAAGGAGTGGTAGCCGTCTTGAAATCGGTTAAAGCTCGATTCCCAGACCTAGATGTTATTGTTGGCAATATAGCGACGGGCGAAGCGGCCAAATATTTAGTAGATGCTGGAGCCGATGCCGTAAAAGTAGGTATTGGACCGGGTTCTATATGCACCACTAGAGTAGTTGCTGGAGTAGGTTTCCCACAATTTTCTGCGGTATTAGAGGTAGCTGCTGCGATAAAAGGTTCTGGTGTTCCCGTAATTGCTGATGGTGGAATTCGATATACAGGTGATATTCCCAAGGCTATTGCGGCCGGTGCGGATACAGTTATGTTAGGATCACTTTTAGCAGGTACAAAGGAATCTCCGGGCGAGACGATTATATACGAGGGAAGAAAATTCAAGTCCTACCGTGGTATGGGTTCGGTTGAAGCTATGAAACAAGGGTCCAAAGATCGTTATTTCCAAGATGTTGAGGACGATATTAAAAAATTGGTTCCAGAGGGTATTGTAGGGCGTGTTCCTTATAAAGGCGACCTTTTTGAAAGTATACATCAGTTTGTTGGCGGACTTCGTGCAGGAATGGGATACTGTGGCGCCAAGGATATCAATGCTTTAAAGGAAAATGGTAGGTTCGTTAAAATTACGGCGAGTGGCATAAATGAAAGCCATCCACATGATGTAACGATTACTAAAGAGAGTCCTAATTATAGTAGATAATAGTAACAGCTAAGACTAGAGCTACTAAAAAAGCCTAGTAATTACGATTGCTAGGCTTTTTTTATGTTAACTAAGAAAAAATACGGGTTTTAAAGATTAAAACTATTTTGCGCCAGCATAGGTTTTCCAATCCTTATCTTTATAGATGTTATCTCCAAAATACTTCTCAATATTTAAAAAAGGTTCAGGTTTTTGATATCCGGGTACAGGAGAAAGCATGTTCATTTCCTCATCTAAAAATATAGTAGTAGGATAACTGAGCCTTCCCTGCATAAGGGCAGCTGCCAGTTCATGATATCCTTTTCTGCCAGAAGCTATGAAACTATAGGTCTTTCCTTTAAAATCAATTGGATCTTTTCCCTCTCCGTCCATTTTTACCATATAGAAGTTGTCTTCCATGTATTTTGCAACTTCAGGATTCTGGAAGGTGTCCTTATCCATTTTCTTGCACCAACCGCACCAATCCGTATAGACGTCGATGAAAACCTTTTTAGGATTTTCATCCGAGGCTGCCAATTCAACCGCTTCGGAAAAAGAAACCCAATTCACTTTTTGAGAAAAGGTGAATACGCTAAAGAGCATGAAAACTCCTGTTAGTCCCACAGTTTTAAAAAAAAGGTTCTTTGGTGTCATGGTAAACTTTTTGAGTCTTAGTCCTATTAGTATACCAAAGCTAACGAATTTTTGTTGTTTTTATTTTACGCTTGCAGTTTCCTTAACATCAAATAGGTTTTTCACATCTACCTGATTTTTAACTAAATCATCAAAGGTCTCCCGTTCCCGAATTAACACAGCCCTCCCTTCATGCCAGAGTACTTCTGGAGGCCTGAATCTGGAATTGTAATTGCTTGCCATGGTGAAACAATACGCACCTGCGTTTTTGAAGGAAAGAATGTCACCTTCGGTAATTTCGTTAATTCTCCGATTACTTGCAAAGGTGTCCGTCTCACAGATATAACCCACTACGGAGTAATACCGTTCGCGACCCTCAGGATTGGATATATTTTCAATTTCGTGGCTAGAACCATAGAGCATAGGGCGTATTAGGTGATTAAATCCGGAATCGATACTGGCAAATACAGTAGAGGTGGTCTGTTTTACCACGTTAACCTTCGCCAGAAAAAATCCGGCTTCGCTTACCAAAAACTTGCCGGGCTCAAAAGCTAGTGTTAATTCTTTTCCGTATGCTGCACAAAATTCGTTGAACCTTGTGCTCAGTTTTTTTCCAAGTTCTTCAATATTAGTTTCAATATCCCCTTCTTTATAGGGTACTTTAAACCCGCTACCAAAATCTATAAAATCTAAGTTTTTAAAATTTTTGGCCGTTTCGAATAAAATTTCCGAAGCGTACAAGAAAACGTCTATATCCAAAATATCACTACCCGTGTGCATGTGGATACCGTTAATGTTCATCTCTGTAAGTTCTACGATACGTAGTAAATGAGGTATTTGATGTATACTGATACCAAATTTGGAGTCTATATGTCCTACCGAAATATTGGAATTTCCACCAGCCATTACATGCGGATTAATTCGGATACATACTGGAATGTTCGGATGTTTACTGCCAAACTGTTCTAAAATAGAAAGGTTGTCAATATTAATGCGCACACCCAAGTTCGCAGCTTCCTCAATTTCTTCCAAGGATACACCATTAGGGGTAAATATGATAGACTCTGGCTCAAAACCAGCTAAAAGACCAAGTTGAACCTCTTGTATGGACACGGTATCCAAACCACTCCCTAAACTATTCATAAGTTTTAGAATGCTAATATTGGAAAGTGCCTTTGCGGCATAATTAAGCTTCAGGTGTTTCACGGAGCTAAAGGCGTTGGTTAACCTATTGAATTGAGAGATAATTTTAGTAGAATCATAAACATAAACGGGATCCCCGTACGTTTGGGCAATTTGTAGTAAATCCGTGTTCCTCATCGTAGTGGTTTTTGGCAAATCTAGAGTACTATGCTGGGTTCCACAAGTAAAACTATAAATTATGTAAAAATATAACAAAATGTGTTATATAAAACAATATATAATTTTTAGTTTACTTGTCTTACTGGTGTACTGGTTGTAATTTTAATAGAAATAAAATCACTATTGATTCTGACGACCCTGGTCAGTCGCTCAGATGTACCATTGAATTATGAATCCATACGATAGATAAATTTGTTTTATGAAATTACCATTATTTCCATTGCAGTCCATTTTTTTTCCTGGGGAAACTGTACCGTTGCATATTTTTGAGCCCCGTTATAAACAGTTGATAACTGATTGTAAGAATGAGGCTATAACTTTTGGTATACCCGTATACATCAATAATGGTATGCAATTCGGTGTAGAAGTGCAGTTGGTAGAGGTGGTCACTAGTTACGAAAAGGGTGAGATGGATGTGGTATGTGTGGCAAGACAGGTATTTAAATTATTGTCCTTTGAAAAACAATTGGAGGGTAAATTGTATGCTGGAGGTGTTGTAGAATTGTTAGCGTACGATTATGAAGCCGACGAAGTTTTTAAAACAGAAGTAGTAGATAAATTAAGAGCACTTTACGCTATTATGGAAGTTCCTTTTTCGGAAGCCAGTATCGCTAAGTTCAACAGTTTTACTTTGGCGCACAAAATGGGGCTTTCGTTTGAACAGGAGTACGCTTTATTGCAGATACCTAAAGAAATGGATCGGCTTATGTTCATAGATGAGCATCTAACTACTACTATTAAAGTACTAAGCGAAGTGGAAAGGACCAGACGCACCATTGAGTTAAATGGGCATTTTAAGAATTTCGACCCCTTAGATTTTAAGGATATTGAGCTGGAGTAGGCCAGTGATGGTCAGTTTGTAGGCAGACCGTTAATTATTCGTTTTAATTTTTCGATTATTACCCCTTGTTTCCTATTTTTGCAGAACTAATAAAATCACAATAATATATGGACCTTCACGAATATCAAGGAAAAGAGATATTGGCCAGTTTTGGCGTACGCATACAAAGAGGTATCGTAGCACACAGCTCAAAAGAAGCGGTTGATGCAGCAAAAAAGTTAACGGAAGAAACCGGAACCGGATGGCATGTTATCAAAGCGCAGGTTCACGCCGGTGGTCGTGGTAAAGGTGGTGGTGTAAAGTTGGCAAAAAACCTGAAGGAGGTTGAAGAGTTAGCAGGAAATATTATTGGGATGGATTTGGTTACACCCCAGACGTCTGCTGAAGGAAAGAGAGTGCACCAAGTACTAGTGTGCGAAGATGTTTATTATCCAGGGGATAGTGAAACTAGTGAATTTTATATGTCCGTTCTCTTGAACAGGGGAACAGGAAAAAATATGATTATGTATTCTACCGAAGGTGGAATGGATATCGAAGAGGTGGCAGAAAGCACACCACATTTGATATTTACGGAAGAAATAGACCCTGGAACAGGGCTCTTAGGATTTCAGGCACGTAAAATTGCCTTTAACTTAGGCCTTTCCGGAACGGCTTTTAAAGAAATGACAAAGTTTGTCGCTTCTTTATACAAAGCATACGTTGAAAGTGATTCGAGTATGTTTGAAATTAATCCAGTCCTAAAGACATCGGATGATAAAATTATGGCTGTAGATGCTAAGGTGTCTATTGATGATAATGCACTATATCGCAGAAAGCAGTACGCAGAAATGCGTGATTTAAGAGAGGAAAACCCAATTGAGGTAGAAGCCAGTGCTTTAGGTTTAAACTATGTTGATTTAGACGGTAATGTTGGCTGTATGGTAAATGGAGCCGGTCTTGCAATGGCAACAATGGATTTGATTAAAATGGCTGGGGGAGAACCTGCTAACTTCTTGGATGTTGGTGGTACCGCAGATGCCAAAAGAGTTGAAGAGGCTTTTCGTATTATCTTAAAAGACCCAGGTGTAAAAGCTATTTTAGTTAATATTTTTGGTGGAATTGTGCGTTGCGATAGGGTTGCAAATGGTATCGTAGAAGCCTATAAAAATATGGGCGATGCAATGAACGTTCCAATTATCGTTCGATTGCAAGGAACAAATGCCGTTATAGCAAAAGAAATTATTGATAACTCCGGTCTTGCAGTTCATTCTGCTGTTCAGTTCCAAGAAGCTGCAGATAAGGTAAAGGAAGTTTTGGCTTAGAAATAAAGCTTTTAATTTATAATAGTAAAAGGGTAGCGTTGTTTAACGCTACCCTTTTTTTATGCTAAAAGTGTTTTATTTAGGATGGTTTGGCTTTTTTTGAACTATGATAGAGTTTTTGCTATTTACCTTGTTATAAAAAATATTCCAGGAATTTTCAATGATGGTGACCCTGGAGAGTTAAAATTAGCGATTCACTTTAGTTCGTATTGTTTCCGGTGCTTTTTAGATGGATAGAATTATTTTGTACGGTAATAAATATTCAAAAAAAATGTTAAAAATTAAATCTACTGTAACACTTTCAATTTTGGGACGTCTTTTAAGTAATACATCATCAATCAATTATTAATCAAATTCCGATAACCAGCGTCAATCAACGTTTCGGGATTAAAACAAACAAGTCATGAGAAAATTAAGTTATGTTATCGTAGCTGCAATGCTATTATCTACAAGTGCTGTTCTGGCAATTACGCCAGATTTACGCGAACCTACAACAGGTCTTTCCACGCAAATTTCTAAAATGTTGTCTGACAACTCGTTCTCAGAAGGGGAATGTAATGTTAGTGCGCAAGTACGTTTTACCTTAAACGACGACGGAGAAATCGTCGTACTTTCTGTAGAGACCGAGTCTGAGCAATTAGAGCGTTTTGTTAAAAACAGGTTGAACTATCAAAAAGTAAAAGTTTCTAATGTTGAAGAGGGAAAACTATACACGATTCCAGTAAGAATCATTTCTTAGATACATTTGAATTAGCTAAAAAATCCTAAGAATAATTTTCTTAGGATTTTTTTTTGTTCTTGTACTTTACATTTGAGACAGCGCGATCTGTTTTCTTCAATTGTTTCGCTTTAAAACTTTTATTATTTTCAGGTTTTTTACCCACTTTGTGCTGTCCTAACAGTACTTCACCAGGATTTTTAGGATCCTCTCGCGTACCTCTAAGGTGAATGACCAATCCATTCAGAAAATTCCGTAAAACTTGGTCACCGCATTCCATGTAATTGGGGTGGTCCTCTTTTCTAAAGAATGCGCTTAATTCGGTCTTGGATATTTTAAAATCAACTAAGGTTAGAATATTTATGATGTCGTCATCCCTAAATTTTAAAGCGACACGGAGTTTTTTAAAAACGTCATTATTTGTCATTGTCCTGTAGTTTTCTGCAAGGTATTATAAATTAGACAAAGCCAAAGGCCTATGTGAATAATTACGACTATGGTATACGATAATTGATTTAGAACAGTTATCTAAATACCTGTAAATTAGTTGATAGCAAAAGATGAATACAGAAAAGGAAAAATTAAGCATACTTTCAGAAATGATTTCTTTTGCCCGGGTAGATAACACCCTCAAACAATCGGAGTATGATTTTCTTTTCAACGTTGCCCAGCAGCTGGGAGTTCCTAAAGCCATATTCGATAATCTCTTTAGAAATAAGGCCGAACATGTAATACCCAAATCACAAGCTGAACGACTGGTTCAGTTCAATCGTCTTATTTTACTTATGAATGTCGATGATAGTCAAGAGCTTAAAGAAATAAAACGTTTACATGATATTGGACTGGCTATGGGTCTTCCGCCATCCGCCATTCAGCAGGTGTTGTCTATAATGCATAAGTATCCGAATAGGGTAGTGCCTCCAGAAGTTATCATTTCAATATTTAAGGCGCACTATAACTAGTTCTGCACTAATCTTATGCTATTTCCGCTGTGCAGCTATAGAGTCATTAGCTGTTATCCTTATTATTTTAAAGCAACTATATCTTTTTGTATAAACTTAAAATCGGCCGGTTTTGGTACGCTAAGACCTACCCAATCAATCAATAATTTTCATTATTCCTTTTGGTGTTATGTTTAGGAAACTGATAGATTCACCCTAGTTTTCACGAGATATAACACCCTGCACGCAATAAAAAGCGACATAAAGACAGTATTCTCTTCGCAATAACCGACATAATGTCATTAACTATCGATTGGTATAAGTTTTGACTATGAATGGATGTAACAAAAGTTTAACCTTAATTTAAAAGAATATAATTATGAGTATAGTAAAAAGAAACGACGTGCTATTACCTTCGTTGATGAACGAAATTTTTAAACCGGATTGGTTTGGGGGAATGAACGATGCTACTACTACAATCCCAGCAGTAAATATTATCGAAAATGAAACCGGTTTTGAATTGGCGCTTTCTGTTCCTGGCAGGGCCAAAGAGGATTTTGTGATAGAAGTAGATGATAATAAACTAACTGTTTCTTCCGAAGTGAATACTGAGAAGGAAACGGAAAGATTAAATTATACACGCAGAGAGTTTGCTTTTAAATCCTTTAAGAGGGTTTTTTCGCTTCCGGATACAGTTAATATAGATGAGATTGGGGCAGACTACGTAAACGGGATTTTGACGTTTACCTTACCCAAAAAAGAAGAAGCGTTGCCAAAACCAAAACGAATGATCGAGTTGGCCTAGGTTGTAAAGTAATAGTTTTAGGAGCGATGAATTACAGTTTTTAAGTTTTAGTTTGGTTGGTTAGTTGTGAAAAGTGCCTTGAGAAATCGGGCACTTTTTTATTTGGATTGTATGATATTGATTAAATATTTTGCTTTGTAAACGAGAGTCTTTTTTAATTTTAGCAAAGCTGTGTAAGTTGCTATTCTAGAAATTATAATATGATTTTTTGGTCGTTTTTATTAAGAACAGAGTAGGGACGATAGTTGTTTTTACAATCCAATTTATCCTTGAAAACTGGTTGAACTGTTTGGAGTATTCGCTCTAATTCATCCTATATTTTCTAGGGATTCGAGTCTTATTTTTAAGTCGGAAATTTGTTGTAAATTCGATAAGATTAACTAGTATTCCGCTAAGAAGAATGTTTATTTAGTAGCAACAGGAACTACTGCTTTATCTTGACTATGAAGAGTCTAAAAACAAAACTATCTTAATTTTTATATCACGAAAAAGCGAATATTTATTTTTTTAGACTAATCTAAAAATAAATTTAATATTTTGTTTACCAGTTTATTATGTATGGTTATTTTACTAAATAGATTAAATCACGTTATAATTTAATCTTCAACTCTAATTGTACTACACTTCTTGCTCTTGAAGTCCCTTTATTTCATCCCGTAGTTTTGCTGCCTGCATAAAATCCAATTCTTTTGCAGCCTTTTCCATAGCTTTCCTTTTTTCACGAATGAGCTTCTCTATTTGCTCTTTTGTGAGGTATTGTAAATCGGGTTCGGCTGCTCTTAATTCTTCTTTTTCAAAGTGGTACGTGGAAACCGAATTTTTGGATAACACACTGTCTAAACTTTTGTTTAGTGCCGTAGGTGTAATGTTGTTTTTAACATTGTATGCAATTTGTTTTTCCCTTCTATAATTTGTTTCGTCGATGGTCTTTTGCATACTTGCGGTAATCTTATCCGCGTACATGATTGCCCTTCCGTTTAAGTTTCTTGCAGCACGGCCAACAGTTTGTGTTAGAGATCTATTACTGCGTAGAAAACCTTCCTTGTCGGCATCTAAAATTGCGACCAAAGACACCTCGGGTAAATCTAATCCCTCACGTAAAAGATTCACACCAATCAAAACATCAAAAATCCCTTTTCTTAAATCTTGCATAATTTCTACACGTTCCAAAGTATCGACATCACTATGAATGTATCTGCATCGCACACTTATTCGATCTAGGTATTTTGCCAATTCCTCTGCCATACGTTTTGTAAGTGTCGTAACCAAAGTACGCTCATCCTTTTCTACCCGGACTTGTATTTCCTCTACCAAATCATCTATTTGGTTCAGGCTAGGTCTAACTTCGATAATCGGATCTAAAAGTCCCGTAGGTCTAATTACTTGCTCAACGAATACACCTTGGCTCAATTGCAATTCATAATCTGCCGGGGTGGCGCTTACATACAGTACTTGATTTTGTAGGGCTTCAAACTCTTCAAATTTTAAAGGTCGGTTATCCATAGCTGCCGGCAAACGAAAACCGTAATCTACCAGATTAACTTTACGAGACCTGTCTCCCCCATACATTGCATGAACTTGAGGTATCGTAACATGGCTCTCATCAATAACCATTAAATAATCATCAGGGAAATAATCTAGAAGGCAGAAAGGGCGTGTGCCTGGTTCCCTACCGTCCAAATAACGGGAGTAGTTTTCAATTCCCGAGCAATATCCTAATTCCCGAATCATCTCCAAGTCAAAGTTGGTGCGTTCTTCCAGGCGCTTAGCTTCCAAGGGTTTGCCTATCTCCCTAAAATAATCTATTTGCTTTACAAGGTCATCTTGAATATTGTGAATAGCACCTTGAAGAATATCTGGTGAGGTAACGAACATATTCGCCGGATAGATGTTCAAGGTTTCATAAACCTCTATTACGTTATTATTAAACGGGTCAAAAGCCTCTATCTCTTCTACTTCGTCACCAAAAAAGTGTATGCGAAAGGCATGATCTGCATAACTGGGAAAAACGTCTACTACATCTCCTTTTACTCTAAAGTTCCCATTACGGAAATCCGCAGTGGTTCTTGAGTATAGACTTTGGACTAACTGATGCAAAAATTTGGTGCGTGCGATTACTTGGTCCTTTTCTATCGTGATTACATTTTTCTGAAATTCCACTGGATTTCCAATACCGTACAAACAAGATACGGATGCGACCACCAGAACATCTCGTCTTCCAGATAATAAGGAGGAGGTGGTGCTTAATCTCAGCTTCTCTATATCCTCGTTAATCGATAGATCTTTTTCTATATAAACGCCACTGGTAGGAATAAAGGCTTCGGGCTGGTAGTAATCATAATAAGATACAAAATACTCTACAGCATTGTTAGGAAAAAATTGTTTGAATTCAGAATAGAGTTGTGCTGCCAAGGTCTTATTGTGAGCGAGCAACAAGGTTGGCTTTTGCACCTCTTCTATGACGTTAGCAACAGTAAACGTCTTACCAGATCCGGTAACACCAAGTAAGGTTTGAAATTTTTCACCCTGATTTAGCCCTGTAGTAAGTTCTCTAATAGCATTTGGCTGATCACCAGTGGGTTTAAAATCTGAGACTATCTTAAATTTCATCTTACAAAAATACAAAATGCCCGTTCAAAAATAGATGGGATTACATGTAATTATGGTCTGACTTTCCGAGCAATATGTCAAAATTATAAGAAAGATAAAGCGATTATTACCAACTGTATATGCAGATAACACTGGGTATATTCGCTAGATCGAAGGTATGAGTAAGACCAAAACAATAAGTGTTATAAGTCTCGCTTTTTCAACAAAGCATAGGAGAAGTAAATAAAGATTGAGGTCCAACACAGTACAATCAATATTTCATACCAATGTACATGATAATTTAGACTGATGGTTTCACCCACTTGGTCTGCCACAGTTTGTACCGCTTCCAATCTTGTAAATGGCTCCTTTATGAGGTTGAACATGGATTGAAGTGGAAAGAAACCCATAACAGCATCTGTAGTATCCCCATCAAATAATTTCCACCTCATTAATCCTCTTGCGATTCCTTCGAATATTTGCCATATAATTAAGAATCCCAAAGCAAAGGCTGACCGTTTTACAAGGATACCCAAGAATAAACAGAACGAAAAGAACCCCATCAGTTTCACAAAAAATGCTAGAATAAACTCCAAATCAGAGAATATAATGGAAACTTCATTAAAGTCGGAATATGCTATACCAAGAATCAAAGAGACAATGAATACAAAAAGTGTTGATACTAGCGAGAAGGTTACAACAGTCAGAAACTTGGAAAGTATGAATTCTTTTTTGGACAGGCCATCGATCAAATTTTGTTTAATTGTCTTGTTACTGTACTCGTTGGCCATCATGGAAACGATTACAATGGCAAGAAACAATTTAAAAAAAGCAGTGATGAAGGTGTTAAAATGCCAGATATAGGGAAAGTTGAAAATACCTATTTCCGCCAAATGAAATTTTATAGGACCTATGTCAAACTTTATGGCGGCGACTAAGGCAATGGAAGTAAGTAACACAAAATAGGAGATAATCAGCACTTTGCTGGCCCTATTATTCCATAATTTTATAAATTCTATTTGTAGTAATCTTATCATGGTTTGGACGGCTTAGTTTGATTGATTTTTGGTGAGCTCCAAGAACTGTTCCTCTAAACTTTCTTTTCGTTTAACCAAATGGGAGAGTACAATTCCTTTTTCATATAAGGATTTGTTGAAATCCTCAGCATTAAGATCTTCTTTGAGGAAGGCGGTAATGAGTCCGTCTTCCGATTTAATTTCTCCAAAACTGGCATTCCCTTTTAAATGATTGATAAGTGCATCATTTTTAGCTGCTTTTAGTTCAAAAAAACCATGGGTGGCCAACATATCCGAAACTCTACCGGAATAGAGTTTTTCGCCTTTTCTTAGAATTACCACATGGGAGCATACTTTTTCAACCTCGTCCAATAAATGTGAGGCCAAAAGAATAGTGGTACCTTGAGAAGCAATTTTTTTAATAATCTCCCTTATTTGATGAATACCTTGTGGATCTAAGCCGTTGGTAGGTTCATCTAGTATAAGTATTTCTGGGTCGTTAAGTAGGGCAGAGGCAATGGCTAAACGCTGCTTCATCCCTAAGGAGTAGGTTCTGAATTTACTATTCTTTCTATCGAGCAGACCGACTAGTTCCAGTTTTTCTTCGATTTTATCTGCCGCTACCTCTTTGATCTTACATACTAGTCTAAGGTTTTGTATTGCGGTCATATAAGGGTAAAAATTGGGCCTTTCGATAATGGCGCCCACTTTTTTTAGTGCTTGGTGTGTAGATACATCACCATTAAACCACGAAAATTCTCCTTGAGTTTTATTGACTACGTTCAAGACTATGCCCAATGTGGTCGATTTGCCGCTACCATTTGGCCCAAGAATACCATAAACATTCCCTTTTTCTATGGTGAATGAAAGATCTTTTACAGCGGTTAGGTAGCCAAATTTCTTAGTGAGATTTTTGACCGTTAGAATATGCTCCAAAATGTGATTGGTTTTGATTGATATACTAACAGGACGAAAAACTGGATGATTTGTTACAGATTTTTCGTAAAAGAATGTGGAATAGTTGCTATTCTAATTTTTATTTACCCTGATTGTAATACGTCGGTTCGTAATAATGGTTCGTGGTCCAACGGACAGCACAATTTCATTTGTTAGGGTTTGTCCGCAAATAAACGTATCACTTAAAAGGATAGCACGGTACACATAGCCGTTCTTATCCAAATCAGGTTCTACTATGGTCAATTCGTCGGTTTGTGTGCCGGTGTATTCACTTCCATCCGTAATCGTTGTAAATGTAGTTCCATTATCCGTGCTTAACTCCCATTGATAGGTGTCCGCATTGGCCGAGGTAACCTCTACAGTACCATCGTTATTTAAAAATACACGCTCGTCTTGTGGTTGAACCGTAATGGTAGGGACGTTACCTGCTTCTTGAAAATCAAAGATACCGTTACTATCGTTATCTGCAGGGGCGGAGTAGGAGGCCGCTGTTACCGTACCGTTGCCGTTGGTAGTGGGTGGCGTTCCTGTATCGTATGCCCCGCCATCGCCACCGTCGGCATTACTATTATTATAAGCCTCGTTTGCATCTGAGCAGCCGTCGTTGTCGGAATCTAATTCATAGCTGTCCAATATACTATCCACATCACTATTCATACCAAGGCATGACGATACATTAAGATTTACATCATCGAACATGACAAAGTTCGCAGCATCGTCATCGATTTGGCCATAAATATAAAACCTGATGGTATAGGTAGTGTTTGGATTCAATGGGATAAAACTTTGATTCATTAAATCAAAGGATTGGTAAGTGCTACCGTTATTTGTTACGATAAAATCCTCTATAGTGGTTATACTTGATAAAAATCCGTCGGCTGAAATTTGTACGCCTATCCTAAAGGAGTCACCACCAGCTGGCTGCCACCACCCACTACCAATATTATTAAGAACCGGGTTTACTAGGTTATTGGAAGTGGTAAAGGAGATTTGTACAAAATCATTGTTGGCTACGGCTTGCTCAAAGTCATTTGCGGTAAGGTTGGTTAATTCTATTGCACTAGATGGCACATTTGCAACAATACCGCTAAAACTATAGTTTGATGTGGAGGATAGAAACCAAGTGCTAATATTTGAATCATCTTCACCATCCATGGCCAAAGTGCCGCTAGGGGTATTCAGATACCAGCCGAACGTTCCATTGGATATAGTGCTGCTAGATTCCGTGCAATCTTGGATGCCATCGTTATCATCATCTAGATCAATAGCATCGACAACACCATCACTGTCAAAATCATTATTGATTATAACTGCCGCCGATGATCTATCCGGGGTAATATTACTATCCGTTTGATCTTGACTGTTTGAAGCGGTATTTGTTACCCATTGACTTTGGGTAGTCATGCTATTTGTATCAGCTAAGGCAACTAAATCAAGGGTTTCCAAAGTGCCGCTCGGTAATGTTCCTATGGTCCAATTAGGAGAAGACCAAGAACCAACGGACGGGGATACGGATACCAGTGATAATCCGGGAGGCAACACATCTGTAACTACCAGGTTAGTGGCTGGATCTATGCCGAAGTTTTGCACGCTAATGGTGAACGTTACGGTAGCTCCTTCGTTTACCAAAGTATTGTCCACTGTTTTTACTAATTCAATATCTGGGTTACAATAATAAACGGATATTGAATTGGAGTCATATGTGCAAGGTCCACGAGTTACCCTAAGGAAATAATCACCTGCGATACTTGCGGGAAAAGAGGCGGATGTGGCCCCAGGTATTAAAACACCGTCTCCGAACCATTGGTATGCATCGAACGTTTCACCACTTGCGATTTCTAAAATGGCTCCAGGTAAACAATTGGCACCTGTGATCTCTAAGTCAATACTTGGAACTGTATCAAATCCCGAGTAATAGCCGGCAACGCCTCGCGCCCCGTTAAAACCAAAGAAACCCACGGCAACCGGTCCGGTTGATTGTACGCTAACATTCCCTGTTAGACTGGGAAGGTAAAAGGTTTTCCATTCAGATGTTCCTGTAACGGCAGCCGATGAGGGCAGGGTTACTGAACCATTGCCATCAATGACCGTAATATTGTTATCTGGGGTTGTAGTTGCTGCAATAATGGTTACGCCACCTGTTATGGTTACGCCCGCTGCATCGGTAATATTTGGAATATTATTCATGGTGTCCGGTAGAAGACAGCTAACAGGAGCCACAAAGTTCAAACCTTGGGTGTATGCCTGTGTGGACCCACCAACACATTGGTAGGCATACACATCTTTCGACGTTTCTATATACATATTCGCCCCAACAGAATTTGAGGAATAGTTACTGCTTGGAACTTCAAAAAAATCACCTTCATTAAGTGTCGCAATGGGTGTTGCAGCTCCGTTTACAAAAATCTGTGTATTGTTTTCTGTGGCGATAAGCAATGGGAATTCTGTCCAACCGTTGGCATTTCCGTTTCCTCTAATGAATACGTATTCCTTACCCAATCTATTTTCTGGAACGGGCTGGTCTATACCTGCATCTCGGTTACTACTCCCTGCTTGGCGACCGTAATTCAGCGATCCGTTACTGATTACAATATCCTTATCGGAGTCTATTGAAGCACCTATCCACCCTCTTTCGTGCGCAAGAGTAGGTGAAGTGCCTATATAAGTTTCAAAAACAAATGATTCGTTTTCATCCAAGGTAACGGTATAACTATTGGCAGTAATTCCTGCTCTATTACTACCCACTCTAAATTCACAGTTTGGATCATAACCTGAGAGCGTAATGGTGGTATTATCCTCGGTTGCCATGATTCCGAGCGTATTGGATTTGGAATTTTCCGAACCTAAGTTAGGTACACCGCCCCATTTAAAATTCGTTCCTAGGGCAATTCTACCTTTCGATGTTAGTGAGGCACCCTGCGAATTGGAATTTCCCCTGTAGTTTACATAGAATCTTTCACCTCCCGGCGCTTCAAAACGAAGACCACTATTAGTCAGCACAACGCCGGTATTGTTATCATCTACCAAAGTTATATTATTGTTTCCATCGGCAAGCGTATATGTAATAGGACTTGCATTGGATAGCGTGAACGTAGCTATTGCGGTCGTATTGGTACCTCTATACGCATTTATGGTAAACGGAGTTGTTTCAGGTGTGGATAGATAAATAGCTTGGTCTCGTATAGCTGCATTATTGGAGCCTTGTCTTAAAGGTGGAAGATAATGCAAATCGCTCAACTGGGAATAGCTTTGAACGCAAGCAAAAACCAATAGAATAAACAAGAGCCAACAATGTCTTCCCATGAAATCTTTTTTTGCTAAGAAACCCACATTCAAAGGGTTCCACAATTATTTGTTGTGAAAGGATAAGTAGGAGTTGCTTATCGTTGAATTTTGATTGTTAAGTATTTACGAACCGGTAACGAAGTAGATGGCCACTTGCGAAAAATCATAAAGAATCTATGCTATTTAAAAACTCCGATATATCCACATTTGGGAAGTACCGGAGTTTTGGTTGTCATGGTTATAATTCTCTTATCTATACAAAGTAAAGTTTCCTACGAACTCTCGGGTATCGTCTTCACCATTGAGTTTGATTACATACCAATAATCTCCGGTTGGTAAGGTATTTTCTTGATAGAACCCATCCCATCCTTCAGGGCTATCGGCCAATCTATAGACTATACGACCATAACGATCGTAAACATTAAGAAACAGTTCTGGGAACTGTTCAATGTTCCTGGGTATCCATATGTCGTTTTGTCCGTCACCGTCCGGCGTAAAGAAATTTGGGATTTCAATATCAATAAACTCCATAAAGATTGTTGCCGTAGCTTCACAGCCGTTTTCATCTACAACTGTTACTTGGTAGTTTCCTGTTTCCTTGATGTAGTAGGTTTCGTCGTCTCCATTGTCGATACCGTTAAAAAAGTAGGTGTATCCTTCTCTTCCTCCAGTGGCGACGACAGTAATTTCGTTTAGACTACGTTGCTCTAAACTAATTCCTAACGGGTCAAATGCTTCCACTTCAAAAGGGAAGGTTCGGGTGCATCCGTTTTCATGAGCAATGGTTAGCGTATGCAGACCAGGTGCAATATTCATAAAATCCGGGTCCAATTGCAGATCACTCGGATCTGTACTATCCAATGCAAATAATAGATACAATCGTTCAGTGCTATCTTCAAGGGTAATTTCAATACTATTACCCAGCGTGCCATCAGGACAATCGTAGATTACCGCTACAGTTGCATTTATATTAACACCTTCTTCAATAACTACTGTTTGATTGGTTTCACAACCGTTAGCATCTTTTATGAAGACAATATAATTGCCACTAGAAAGGTCGACATAGGTCAACTGATTTTCTACATAATCTCCTTGATTGTTTGAGTTAAGGCTAGTACTGTATGGAGCCGTGCCGCCTGTTGGGGCAATAGTGATTGTCCCATCGGCCTCGCCAACACAAAACTCTGGAGTTACGGTAACTTCCATTTCTAACAATTCCGGTTCAGTAATCGTAAATTCTATCAGTTCAAAACAACCCTTACTATCCTGTACGATAACCGAATAGTCTCCGGGGGCAAGGTTTTCAAAACTATTTACATCGTCAAACTGATTGAGATTCGGGGAAATGGCATACTGATAGGGAGCTGTACCGCCTTCTATATCTATTACAATACTACCATCGTCATCACCATTACAGAGCACATCTGTAATCGTTGGAGTTGCCACTAATGCATCTGGTTCCGTTATTGTGACTACCTCTGACGTAACTTGGCAGTCTTCGCTTATAACACTTACATAATAAGTGCCATGTGGTAAGTCGGTGAACAGTCCATCAGCTTGGTAGGGACGAATCTCATTTGTTAAACCTGTATCCGAAAATAATCCGTATTGATAATTACCAAGACCGCCATCAGCCACTGCATCGATAAGTGCGGTAGGTTCTCCGTTGCAGTTTACAACTGCTGCGGAAGTATCTAAAGTTACGGTAAGATTCTCAATAGAATTTACTCCTACTTCATTGGATATGACAGATACACAGTTAAAACTATCCTGCACAAAGTATTGATACGTTCCGGCCACAACATTTTGAAATTCGTGGGTGTTTGCACCGTTTAATGCGTTCATAGGATTAAAGGTGGTTCCATCCACACTCCAAGTATACGGCGCTGTGCCTCCTTGAGCAGTTAAGACTAAAGTAGCATTTTGTTGACATCCAATGGACTGTGTAGTTAATAATTGGGCACTTACCTCAACCGGATTCACGATTTCAGTTATGGGCGAAACATACCTACATCCCATAGCGTCCAATACTTCGATGGTGTAGAATCCTGCTCCCAAATTGTTGAATATACCGGTAATTTGACTCGCAGTATTTTGCAACAACGTACTACCTGAGGCATCGCTATAAGTATTAAGTATGTACCTATAAGTGCTGGATACGTTCCTTGGATTTAATGTTAACGTTACAGACGCATTTGTATCTCCCTCACAAGCTAACGTAGATTGTGAAATTAGACCGTCTATGGGGTCGGGCAATAGCAGTTCAAAAGCATTTGTGAATACCTCTGTACATCCTAGCGCATCGGTTACATTTATAGTATATTGACCAGCAGTTAAACCTTGGAACAAATTAGAATTTACTCCGTTCGCATTGGCTACTATGCTAGTTGTTGTATTTGTTAGTTGAATAGTGTAAGGTGCGGCTCCGCCTAAAGGATTTACCAAGGCAGTTCCTTGGTCATTACTACATCCTACATCTGTTTGTGCAATCGTATCCAAGCTTAGTGGAGCACTTGGGGTAGTGATGCTAAAGGAACGTACTTGTGTACAATCTGGGAACGCATTCTGTACCACTTCTACCACATAGTTGCCAGCGGGAACACTAATCGCTGCTGTTGGTCCTATGTTTGCCGAATTTCCGGTTAGTATGGCCGTACCATCGTCCGAACGATCCGCTGGGGTACCATTACTGTTGAATATTTGCCAGTTGAAGCCGCTTGTATAGCTTGCATCCGTTATAGAAAGAGTAATACTGCCATCATCGCCAAAACAAATGGCATCCGAAAGTTTATTGACCGTTACATTAAAGGTGTTTGGATCCGCTACTGTATGAGATACATTTAATTCACATCCCGTTTCAATATTACGAGCAACAAAGGTGTAACTACCTGGTTGTAGGTCAGTAAATAGGTTTGAAGCTTGGAATACTGCTGAAGTAGCAAGTTTAAACTCGTAGTTTGCTGGGTCGGAAGCAAAACTAGTTATGCTACTTGATACATCTATTGAAATATCCTCGCCAAGATTACTACATGAAATAGTTTCGTCTATATGTACTGTCGGGGTTCCCAATGTGTCATATGCAGGAACATTGACTAATACCTCTCCATAACATCCATTTTCATCTACAACACGAATCATAACATCACCGCCACTAGTGTCGGTAAATGTATATGCGTTGGCAGAACCATTTTGTAAAATAATGCCGCTACCGTTCTCAATAAATTGATAGCGTGTATACGTGCCAGAACCTCCGGTGATACTAGCTAAGTCTATTGCTATGGTCGCATTTTCTTTGTTATTTCCGGAGGAACAACCAAATGGCGAAACCGTCGGAGCATCAAATGTAATCAGATTAGGTTCGTCTACCAGTATGTTGTTTATAGTTGTAGTACATCCATTGGGTCCTGTTGCCGTAAGTTCATAAATTCCGGTAGGAAGGTTATCGTACGTGTTAGTCGCTGAATTAAAACTTCCATTGTTTGGGACTAGGCTATAGATCAACGGATTGTTGCCATTATTAGTCTCTGTAATAGCTATCGTACCGTCACTACCACCGTTACAGGTTACATCCGTAGGATTGGGGGTGAAACTAGGTTGTACCGCCGGTGGGACTACTACAGTAAACGTACGGCTACATTCAGGACTACTGGTTCCTATATCATACACATGTAAGGTATAGGTATCCGCTACAGGAACCATAGTTGCTATAGAAGCGGTTGGCATGGTTTGTCTAGTAATTACGGTTCCTGCAGTATTAACTATTTCATACTCATAATTCGTAGAACCTGCAGAAACGGTAAGCGTCAACTCTGCTTCTTGTCCAACACCACAACCTAAGTTTTGGGTAAGGGAAGCGGTTGCCTGAAGGCTTGGGTTTACCGTAATAGCGCGCGAATCGGTACAACCATTCCCGTCTTTTACAAGGACGGTATAGCTGCCTGAAGCGACATTATTGAAAACACCTCCGTTGTTTACATAAGTGGTTCCATTATCCAAAGAATAGACCATTGATGAAGCACCTGTGGTAGCGTTAATTGTCACTGATGCCGCGGCACTACAATTATCCACAACTACGTCTGTTATAACTGGATTTGCGGTCAAGGTCATATTCACATCTCCTAAGTTGTAAGCGCAACCATACTGGTCACTCACTTGTACGTTGTACGCTCCGGCTAATGAATTTGCTGGAATTTCTATAGGATTATCCATAGTTCCGGTAAGTGTAAATCCTGATGGTCCACTTACGGAATACGAATACGCACCGCCACCTCCTTGAATATTCTCAACCAAAATAAGACCGGGATTTTCACAACTGATATGTTCAATTGCGTTAAGCGTTCCTGTAATCGGGTCTAATTCTTCCAATAACAAGTTTTCGCTTCCGCTAATACATTGCGGTGTACCACCGGAATCAACTTGTTGAATTTCGATATAATATTGATTTGGTGCCAAACCATTAACAGTAATTGTACTTGAATACGTTACATTCCCTCCGCTTGTGGTAATGGTGTTACCACTAATATCGAACAAGGTCCAGTTCATTTCTGGTTCTGTAAAACCATCAGTATCTAGAATAGAATATGTTATTTCACCATTATTTCCACCGCTACACGAGGGCTCGTAAACCGATGTGATTTCCATTGGATTGGTTGTAATATCGTTGACATTAACATTACTTTGTCTAACACAGCCTGCTGCATCCCGCACGTAAAAGGAATAGGTTCTACCGGGTGTTAAACCAGGAAAGGTATGTGTTGTTCCTAATGCATAAGGCGTCGTCCACCCATTAGCTGGTGTTATTTGATTAAAGTTGGCTGGATCCTCGGCATAGGTATACTGATATGGCGCGGTACCGTTTTCTCCTCGTACCGATACTTGTAGTTCGTTACAATTTACGATAATAGGAAGAAGGGTTATGTCTAAGTCATCTAATGGAAAAGGAATGACAAATGGAGGAAAATCAACTTGACAAATCGTATTCCCAGAGCCATCAACGGTACGCATTGAAGGATTAACTGTGCTACCGGACACGTAACCTGTAATTACATCTGTAGTACCAGGAACGCTGTTATCGCCAGCTGTCCAATCGCTTCCACCATCAGCACTAAATTCAATTGTACCCAAGGTAGTAGGATAGTTACTAAATTTAAACCCAAAATCATTTACATCTCCCGTACATGCAGCAGGAGTTTCGCCTTCGATATCGGCTGTTAATTCAACTGGTTCGATAATAGTGATGGCGTTAACAGATACGGAACATCCTGCGGCGTCAGTGATAATTACATTATACTCACCGGGCGTTAAGTTAAAATAGGTCCTGGAAGTTGCCATAACACCAGTTTGCGTAGCATCTGATGTTCCATGATCTACATCTACCAATTGGTAGGTAAATGGAGCGAGACCGGAGGTGATAGCCACATCGATGCTGCCAGTGTCACCAAAACAAATGGCATCCGTAGACAAAGCGTTGAATGCCAGTACTGGAGCACTAGCTACTGTTACCGTTTCCAAAAATTGACAAAAAGGTGTAGTTGCACCATTGTCCCTAACGTATACGTCATAGTCTCCTAAAGTTGCATTCGTTACGGTAAAGTTGTCCGTAGCTCCAAAATCGCTATCCTGTACAGGAGTTCCCGTGGGTAAAAAAGCATAGGCATATGTTCCTACACCGCCACTAGGAGTTACGGAAATACTACCATCTGCACATGCGCTTACATCAACAACATCTACTTGTGCCAGCAGGGTAGGGGAAATCTCTATGGTTTCTACAGGAGAAACACATCCAAAACTATCGGTTACCTCTACATCATAAGAGCCATTTGATAGCCCATTGAAGGTATAGGTTAAGGCCGTTGCAGGCGTTGGTGCCATCCAGGCGCCACCATTTATCCTAAACGTATATCCACCGTTACCAGTATTTACAGAAACGTTTAAGGAGGCATTGTTTTGACCATCATAACAGGCTGTAGGTGTCACATCAAAGTCTATAGCAGTAGGAGGGTCTATTTGTACTTGTGTTGTAGATACCGTTTCACATCCATTTGAATCCCTAACACGCACTACATAGTCGCCATCTGGTATATTCGGGAATCTAGGGTTGCTCTGGTATGCTGCTATTTCTGTACCTGAAAGATCTTCTATTCGGTATTCGTATCCTGGATTTCCACCTGTTGCCGAAGCTTCCAAAGTACCTCCTGTGTTCAAACAGGTATAATCTGCAATTTGGGTTAGAGAAGGAACTATAGGTGTCGGAGCACTTATGGTCACAGGAAAATCGGTTGTACAGGTATTATCCGTCACTTTACGAATCTGTACGGTGTAGTTGCCCGCGGCAAGGTTAGCCGTTGTGATTATCGGAGATACCAAAGAAGTGTTCCAAATAGTACCGTCGGTAGAATATTCAAAACCGGTACTGGCATCAAAATTGGCCACTTCAAAACGAATGGCACCGTCTGTACTTGTTGCACAACTTGGGTCAACGATACTCAATAGTGTAGCTTCAAACGCCTTTCCTGTTTCTACAACCACGGCAATATCGGTAGTTTTTTCGCAGATTTCCGGTGTTTGGGAGGCTTTTATATCATCTAATATCAGCTCGTTACCATCTTCGCTAGGTTGGCTACTTCTTAGCACAATACCAACAAGCGCGTTTGCACCAGGATTTAAGGTAGCTTCCCTTAGGTGCCAATCGTTCGAATTGTTATTTTTTGGAATTTCGTTTGTTGTAAAACTGCCTAACACGTTGTTGGAAGCATCTACCAATTCTATAGTAATTTCCGGATTATTGCCCGCAAAAGCTGTTTGTCGCAAGTTATAGGCCCAAAATGCAATGTCAATATCTCTATTTGGCAAAACTTCTATGTTGCTCCTGCTCCATAAAATACTGTTAGTGCCTACCAAGTTGTTACTGGGGTTTATGGCCATAAAACGTCCGTTTACCAATCCAGAATGATCATTAGGATTTCGATAGGCAGGAATTGGATTGGTAACGTTGCTTGTAATCGAGTACTCACCGTCTACCAGTATTCCTGCCGGACCTAAGTTGCATAGCGTTTCACTCCCATTTTGTGGTTCATAACAATACCCTGTGCCTACCTCACCTATTTGGGTATTTGGTCCCGCTCCAAAAGTCTGTAAGAATAGTGTACTTTGATCAGGAGTAATAGTAGTGGTATATCCTACCGTAACGGTCTGTGTTCCTGGGCTTACATTGCTAAAACTATTGTTGCTTGCCGGGGTGTTTAAAGTGCCGTTAAGGGTAAAGGTATATTCTAGATCCGTTGTGTTGGATGGCGTAATGGTGATGTTTCCACTACCATCACAATTATATGTAATGGCATTACCAAAGCTTGGTGTTGCCACCGGATTTGGAACCGTGATATCCATATTATGAATACAACCAAGTGCATCTTGGACAGCAACTTGGTAGGTTCCCGGTAATAGTCGTTGTTCGTCTATTGCACTAAAGTTGTTACCTCCATCAAAGCTAAATAGGTAAGGCGCTTGGCCACCGTTGGGGTTTACTATTTTTATCAAGGCCCCTGCCGGATCACAAAATACATCCTCTATAATCGAAGGTGAAGCAGTTAAACGGAAAGGTTGGTCCACTTCATATATAATCGTTTCGGTACAAGCATCCGTCCCGCTTCCGCTTGCATCTATTACAGTAATTTCGTAAAAACCTGCTGCAAGATTCACAAAGGTATCGGTAGTTTGGAAAGCACCTCCATCGATGCTATACTGGTATGGTGCCGTACCTCCAGAAACTGCAACCGTTAAAGACGAGGTACCCGAATCTGCGCAGGTAATTTGGGTGTGCGTTGCACTTACGGACAAGCTGCCTAAGTCTTCTATGGTCACCTCGTTGGAAATAAAGGAACATCCACTCCCGTCTGTTACAATAAAAGTATATTCTCCTTCTTCTCCAGGTATATATGTACTAGGAGTTCCGGAGTATCCAAATAGGAAATTGGCACCGTTTCCTGTTTGTATTTCGGATGCAGGGATATCCGAAATATCCGTATATAAATCTGTACCATCTTTACTCCAAATTGCCATTTGGTAATTGGCATTGGGGACACCACCACCTGGTGTAAGATTTACTATACCAGGGGTACAGGTAATATTGTTTTGTACCGAAGCTGTTAAAGTTAAGTTTGGTGTGCGTTCAACTGTTATCTGCTGAGAGTCTAAACATCCATTATCCGTTTCTGTAACGATGATATAATCTCCTGGTGCAACCCCTGTGAATGTATGGGTATTGTCGTTAGCAGCCAATAGGTCACGGACAAAAGTTCCTGTTCCACCATTACTACCGTCATCTAATCGAAGTTCATAACTGTAGTTCGGAAGCACATTTAAAGCTTGAATGGCTATGGTTCCTAGATTATTACAATCTGCTGGTGTTGTGCTGAGGTTTACTTGAAAATCGCGTTCCAATACCCCAATATCCCCAGTCTCGAAAATACAGCTATTTGGAATTGGAGTGCCTGTCAAAGGATTTAATTGGGTTATTTGTACTTTATATGTACCGCTATTGGCAATGCTAAATATGGGTCCGTTATTTGCCGAAAAAGGCACAATAACTGCATCGTTGTTCGCTGCATCTACCAACTGGAACCCGTACCCGGATCCTACATTGGGTATACGAATGGAACCACTTGTATCACATAGAATATCTTCTACAATAGGTTCATCTATAACCAATTCGTTTTTGAATACATTAAAATAAAAGGTGCTTGGACAACCCCCTTGGTATCTCAGTACTATCCGGTATTGACCACTTTCCGTAACCGTAAAGTTGTTATTTGTAGCCACGGTGTCCCAAGTACAGTTTAGATTTTTATTCGCACAATCGTCTCCACTAGCCGTGCAGCTTCCTTCTACAAGCTTTTCCCAAGTAATACTTTGAGCATCGGTAATTCCCAACTGTATTGTGGTTTCGTCATTGGCGCCGCAGAGGAATATCTTTTGTAAGTCGTCTTGATCTACAGAACAAGTAACCAGTTCCCCTTGTAAATTGTTATCCGGATTGTTATCCGAATTTACTTGATTAAAGAAATCTATGATCGGATTGGTCTGGGTACTTCCAAAACGCTCTACTCTAATACGTTCTACCATGTTAGGGCAGCTACCATTTGAGGATTTTTCAACAATGTAATCACCAATTGCCGTAACAAATAAGGTGCTAGCGTCATTATCCGGGTTTCCATCGTTCATAACAGTATCAGTTGCGTCAACTTGTCCATTACCGTTCGTATCCAACACCCAATTGTAGGAGGTAAAACCAGGACCTGCGGTTAGAATAACACTGTTGTTACACAGTTGGGCAATTCTAAATTCATTACAATTCGTAAGGTCGTTGAATATGGAATTACTGGCTACCACTGGAGCAGTCGCACAGACTGAAATAGGACCGTTCCCCGGTTCATCCGAAAATACGTTTGTATTTTGGGTTCCAGTATAAGTTACATATGCATTATTCTCTAATTGAGAAGAACAGGCCGCAACGAAATCCGTGCAGTTACCGGCTATAGTAACTGTAATTCGTATCGTATACTCTGGCCTTCCTATTTGTACTAGATTGTTTGGTATAGAAAAGTTCAAGGTATTCGTACTCAAGTCGTGACTATTGGTAATCCCACTCCCAACGGGGACGATTACATTGTCCAAGCTTACATTGGCTGGCAGTACATTTCTTATTGTAAAATTTTGGACATTATCATCTCCGGTATTTTGGAACCTAAGAACATATTGTATGGTTTGTCCAAGACTTACATCTTGTCCGTTGATATCGGTACCACCTAAATTTTCTGTTGTATTGCCTAATAGTATTTCCGGAGCGAAAACTCTGGTGTAGGAGGCACTGGTTACAGCTCCAGAAGTATCCACTACAGGTACTCCGGCACCATATTCGCCGCCGTCACCGCCATCGGCATTACTATCTTTATAAAATTCGTTGGCATCGGTACACCCATCGCCATCGCTATCCAAGTCTAAATGGTCTGGAAAACCATCGTCATCGGTATCACAATTGGTAGTTAAAAAGTTTCCGAGCATGTTGGTAGGGCCTACTACAGCTTGGTTAATGACTACGGTATTGTTTCCAGAGCCGTTCCAGTTTACCGTATTCGCAGGTGTTGTTAACATCAAAGGCTCTAGGGTGCCATTGGAGGTTCTGGTCCCATAAAGAGAAAATAATCCATTTTCATCAACCACAACCCTTAATAATGGAGTTCCTTCCGAACCTGTTAACGAGTACACTTGCGGATTACCACTTTGGCCATAACCGGACCCATCAAGAAATCGTACAAAGTTTCCAGGAGCATTTTGAAACTGTATTTCACCTGCGACATCGGATCCGTTAATGGTAAGATTAAAGGAATTATCCAATCTATAGATGTCGTAAACAAGGTAGTCCTGATTACTGGAAAGTGTACCGGTAAAAGCACTTCCGTTAGCAATGTTTACACTTAACGAATTGCATTCGTCGGTATCGTAAATCCCGTCGTTATCATCATCTACATCTGTTGTGTCATTAATACCATCGTTATCAAAATCGTTATGAACCGTGATATATGCCGTAGGATTATCTAGTGTAGTGTTCGTGTCTATTTGATCCTGTGAGTTTGTAACGGTATTGATAAGGCTTAACAAGGGTAAGGTATCTATTTCGTCTGCACGTACCCTTAGCTCTAAACGAGCGGTTTCGCCTCCTAATAATGTTCCTATGTTCCAAGTGTTGCCGCTCCAGTTTCCGGTAATCGTACTGCTAGATTGCAAGGTGAGTCCGTCGGGAATATTGTCGGTAATCTGTAAGTTGGTTAACGGACCCACGCCAAAATTTCTAACCTGTATCGTGAATGTAGCTAGTTCCCCTTCCATAATTTCGGATTGGTCAACTGTTTTGTTCACAACAACATCTGGATCACAATATAGTGCCGTAATAGGCTGAGAATCATAAGTACAAGGGCCTTTGGTTCCACGAACGAAATAATCGCCTGCCCTTGTAGCTGCAAAGCTTAGGCTGTTCGCTCCAGGAATGGCAACGCCATCTTCATACCACTGGTAAGCATCAAAATTTCCTGTCGCCTCATATATTTCGGAGCCTACAAAACAGCCGGTACCGCCCCTGACTTCTAAAGTTACCTCTGGTACGGTATCAAAACCTGAAAAATATCCCGCTACACCTCTTGCTCCGTTATATCCAAAAAATCCAATAGCCATGGGGCCAGTGGATTGTACACTGATATTACCATCTAGGTTGGGAATGTAGAACGTTTTCCAATCTGTTGTTCCTGCCACCGGTCTTGAAGGCGGCAATGGAACTGTTGTACTTCCATTACTAACAACAATATTGGCATCCGGTGTATTAACCGCGGCAATAATGGTAAGGCCACCAGTGACATCCGTTCCTGCCATGTTTCGAATATCAGGTATATTATCCATAACGTCCGGAAGCAGGCAGTTCACAGGAGCCACAAAATTTAACCCTTGGGTGTATGCCTGGCTAGCACCCGCCATACATTGGTAGGCATAAGCATCCTTGGAGGTTTGAACAAACATATTGGCACCCACGGTATTTGAGGAATAGTAGCTGCTGGGTACCTCAAAGTACTCTCCGTTATTTATCGTAGCAATAGGAGTGGCGGAGCCATTTATAGAAATTTGGGTATTGTCCGCTGTGGCTATAATAAGCGGAAATTCTGTCCACCCGTTTGGGTTTCCGTTACCTCTTACAAATACATAGTCTTTACCCAATCTATTTTCTGGTACAGGTTGGTCTATACCCGCATCTCGGTTACTGGCATTTGCTTGTCTTCCAAAGTTCATGGAACCGTTACTAATAACGATATCTCTGTCAGAGGTAATGGATGCCCCTATCCAACCTTGACGATTTGCAACTGTTGAAGCGTTGCCCACATAGTTCTCAAAGACAAATGATTCGTTTGCATTCAAAGTTACGCTATAAGAATCTGCTGTAATACCTGCAACGTTGTTCCCAAGTCTAAATTCACAATCCGGATCGTAACCGGAAAGGGTTACCGTGGTGTTATCTTCGGTAGCCATAATCCCTAGGGTGTTAGATTTGGATGGGTGCTCTCCCAAATTAGGTACACCGCCCCATTTAAAGTTCCTACCCATTGCTACCCTACCTTTGGATGTCAACGAGGCAGATTGGGCATTGCTGCTCCCCCTATAATTTACATAAAAACGATTACCACTTGGCGATTCAAACCGGAGGCCACTATTGGTTAAAACGATTCCTGTATTCGCGTTGTCGACCAAAGTGATATTATTGTCACCTCTTCCAAAACTGTTGTATACCGCGGGATTTACGTTTGAAATATTAAAGGTAGCTACCGGTACAGGATTTGTTCCTCTGTATGCGTTTACCGTAAAGGAAGTAGGTTCTGGCGTAGAAAGATGAATTTCTTGTTGGTCTATACCTTGGCGGTTTTGCCCTTGTTTCATTGGTGGCAAATAGTGAAGATCGCTAAGCTGTGCATGTCCAACAAAGGAAAATAAAACGGCCAGTAGTAAAAATAACTTTTTCATTGAATGCGATTCCTATGGATTATCGTGCGCTAAAAAACCAATTTTTTGCTGTGTGGGCAATGATTTGTTGTCAACCAACGTATTGCTGTTGTGTACACGGTTAATTAGTTGGGAAGGTATTTGGGACTGCCCGTTATTATGGTCTTTATCGATATTTTGCTTCTTGACACTACTTCCTCCTTAATTTGTACCTTTAGATAGAAAATTGATGATTATGGAAGAACGATTGATGTCCAAAAAAAAACCCGCTTATCCTGTAAATAAACGACTGGATGATTATCTATTGAATTACAATAGAAAAATCGAGATTCCGATTTTTTATGAGGATTTACTTCGATTTTCCGGTTCTGTTGTGGTTTATGATAAAAATGAGGAGGATACCTTATGGATCAGGGTATATTATTCGGAATACGAAAGAAAGGAAATCGACGATAGTTTAAAGAAAGTGTATTCTATTTTACATTCCGACGGAAGTAATAACATCCATCAATATTTAAACGTGGATGCTGTAGATTTTTGCACGTTTGGAAACTCAAAACCATTTCGCATAAAGATTAGGAACATATTAAACGATAACTTCACCTATTTCTATATCAAGAAGACGGATGCCTCTCGGATCTATGGGCTGGAACTGGAACATATGCTCTCCCCTTATAATCTTAATTTTTTGGTCTATAAGGATACTTTGATTGAGGAACATATTGCAGGAATACCGGGCGATGAGTTTATTAAGAACATATTGCCTACTTGCACCGAATCAGAAAAAGCACAATTAGCCAAGGAGTTCGTTAAATTTAATGAGCGGTGCATGATTCGACTTTTGGGCGATATGCGCAGTTATAATTATGTCATCGTTCCCGTGCACGATTTTGATCATGTGGTGTATAGGATAAGGGCCATCGATTTTGATCAGCAATGTTATGAAGGGAAGCTCAATGTTTACAGGCCTCAGTTTTTTAAGGAGAATTTGAAGATGGTAGAATTGGTTCAGAAAAAGTTACTGTCGGACTCCGTAGATCAATACAAACTAGAAGAACGTTCTATTATTGCAAAAAGAATTTTAAGCTCTAGTAAGCGTATTAAAAGAATACGATCTGTAATAAAGACGGATAAAATTTCCACGAAAGAAAACGTTGCTTTACTTCGAGAACATATATATGAACTCACTTTGGACATGGATTTTAAAAAATGCAGGACCATGGGACAGATTTTGGATTTGGCTCTGAATTTTGTTCGTAGAAATTATGAAGACGTGAGTATGAAGCAGATAATTGAACAAAATATTAAGATATAGGCTCCGTAAACCCTAAAAGGAGAGGAACTATTTTAGTGGGTAGTTGTAGTCATCGGTAATTTACAATTAGGGGCCATTACGAGTGACTATCAAAAAATAAAAATGAAATGTTTTGCTACAAGGGTTTCTAATCTTGTTACAATAAAAAAGAGATGTGAAAATGCCTCAAAGAGAATATCAGATTAACTTTTCTGCTCTTTATTAAAATACACCAGGTAATAATACATCTGACGCTCTTCGTCCCAGCCTTTCTCAACAAATTTTTCAGCAGATTCCGGATTAATGAAATCCATTTTAATCTGAATATTCGTGTCCAGATGTATAACGTTTTTGATTTTCTTTCTAGCGTCGGACACCGCTTTGTTAGCAATGTCAAAGTTGGAGACGTCTTCAATGCTATATTTAGGACCTTTTTCTGTCTTATAATGTTTAAACTCCGGTATAAGTTCCGGGTTAGCCATTACATCGTTCAAAAAATTGGTTTCTTCAAAAGCATCGTTTTTAGCAAAATGGTTTACCGCGCGGTTCATGAACAATACCTCTTGCTGTTTGTCTTCGGCAGGTAAAACCACATCTTTTGCAAAATTTTGACAAAGTTTAAGATAGTTTTTGGTCTTAAAATTATCGTCTGATAATGCATCTACCCCTAAGAAATTTTCTAACCAGTACTTGGTATCATACTTGTTGCTGTCAACAGAAAGCACTTTGTATCCCTCTTCCTTGTTAACATTGAAAATAAGACATCCTTTGTCCAATTTATTAATGTTTATTCCTTGTTGCACGATAATATCTAAATTGGCACTGTTTTCTTGGAACTGTAGAAAGTCATGCTTTAACTCGCTCTTAAAAATCCCTATGGCATCTACTTTTTGGTTATCTAAAAGAAGGCCTGTTAAATAGCAAACATAGACTTCACCGCTTTTAATATGTGGGTGGTTGGATTGCTCAAATAGATGTGTAGCAATTTTTTTGGAATTGTAATGACTGGTGGCATGGTCATCAAAAATAGAACTTACAATTTTAAAAAGTTCGTTGAATTCTAAATCAACTTCATTTGTAAGTTTATAGTAGTTTTCCTCCTTTTCCCGGAACGGTTTAAAGAAATATTCTTTTAAAAGTCCGGTAGTTTCATCGTTTAAAGAAAAGGGTTCCTCAGATAAAAACACACCTTCATTTTTATTCTTATTTCCTACTCGGTGAATAGATATATGTTCTATCTGTGTGGCGTATAGGTTGATCATTCTTTAGTTCAGGGTTAAGGGTTTAAAAATTCAAGGTCCACAGTTTGCCCGCCGTTGGAGGGGTAAAGTTTAAGGGTTTCAAGTCACAGGTTTTTAATTCTGCAATGTTCGGTGCAAAGAACCAAAAATTAATTCCAGTTTTCATCAAAATCCAAGTCGTCATAGTTGTCAAAGGTATCATCAAAATCAAAAGCACTATTTTCCGACTCAAATTTTCGTTCTGGCGGTGTCTCTGGCAACTCTCCAAAACTAAAAAGTACATTGGGATATGCGCGACCATCTTCTTTTTCTACCACATCTGCTAATTCTACGAAAAAGGTCCACATACTTAGAAAGTCATAGACGTAAATAAGTTTGGGAGAATTTTCGCTAATGATGTCCTCTAAAAAGGTTTCGTTCATCAATCTAACATCAGAACCGGATTCGCTCATGTCAAAAAGGGCAATTTCCTCATCCTGTTTCCATTCTTCGTCACAGGTATAGAAAGAGGCCATTTCATTTCCAAGAAACCCAAAAGCTTGCGTAATAGCATTGTGAAAATCTTCTAAGCTATTATGTGCTTCAATTTCCAAGTCGCGAAAGATATCCTCTTCAGCATCTAGTATTATTCTAATCTTATAAACCATACCTATATTTTGTGGGAGGGCAAAGTTACGAAGTTTTAAGATTTGTTCTGGGTTTTATTGCATCTAAAACCAAATAGAACTGAACCCCGAACAGAATGGCCGCAAGTATCAAATGTAGCGCCTGGCTACCGAAAGGAAAATCAATATAGTACATGGCAATTCCCGTAAAAATTTCCAGTACTACTATAAAGAGAACCCAATAGATTTTTAAATGACCTAAATTCAGTTTTAGTATCCTAAAGGCCAAAGCGCCATTGATCAATACAATTCCTATAGAAAGACTTCTGTGTATGTAAAACTGCAATGTTGGGTCTTGCAGCCATAAACCTTTAGCATTTGGGCCTAATATATCTATTTGGTGATCTATAAACTCTCGGACTTGAGTACCAAGGATAACTTGAATTATGGTAAGTGCCAATGCCGCAATGGCTATAATAAAAGTGGGTCTATCATAGATGATGCCCTTGTCTTCTTTGTTTACGATAAAAATGATATAGAGTAAAAACGCAACAATGACCAAGGCCATAAGCATGTGCAGGGTAATTTTATAAGGTAAGAGTACGGAGTAGACAACTGTGGCACCAAGCCATGCCTGAAATCCCATTCCGAAAACGACCAACCAAGAAAGAAGGGTAACCGCTTTTTGCTTTTTCCAATATTTTACGGAAGCAAAGGCAAGTAACAAGGTCGCTAGACCAGCTACTGCACCGAACAAACGATTAATGAATTCTATCCACGTATGCCATGGGTTAAAAATGGCATAGTCGTGTTTGGTATATGCATCCCAATTGTCCAGATTAAAATCGGATGCGGTAGTCATGTCCGTTTTGGCCACTTTTAGGGTTTCGTTCACGATAATAACCATTCCTTTTTTATACTCCCTATTGGGTTCCCATTCCAACTCTGAAGCTTCTGTGGGCGGAATATAGTATCCAAAACACTTAGGCCAATCGGGGCAACCCATGCCACTACCCGTCATTCGTACTACGGCACCTGCAACAATGACCAAATACACCAATATTAAAGAAATTTTGGCCAATTTCCTAAATGATATCATAGCTGTTTTACTTTAAGTCCCAGTTCGTTTCCTTTTTTTAGCATCAAAGCTTTCGCAGCATCGAATTCATTTGGGATATCACCCTCTAGAATCGCCTCTTTTATAAAATCTTTAATAATGCCTATCTCTTTTGATGGTTTTAAATCGAATGCTTTCATAATTTCTTCTCCACTAATTGGTGGCTGAAAGTTTCTAATGCTATCCCGTTCTTCTACCTCCACAATTTTTTGCCGTACAATTTTAAAATTATTCTTGTATTTGCGTTGTTTCTTTGGGTTTTTTGTGGTGATGTCCGCTTCACATAAGGTCATTAAATCTTCTACATGGTCACCTGCATCAAAAACTAAACGCCTTACCGCGGAGTCGCTCACATAATTCTCTGAAAGAACAATGGGTCTGGAACTCATTAATACCATCTTTTGAACAAACTTCATTTTGTCGTTGAGCGGCAAACGTAACCGTTTGAATAGCTTATACACCATTTTAGAGCCAACGAACTCATGGCCATGGAATGTCCAGCCAATTTTTTTATGAAATCTTTTGGTCGGTGCCTTTCCAATATCATGTAATAAGGCGGCCCATCGCAGCCAAAGGTCGTCCGTAGTTTGGCAAATATTGTCTACCACCTCTAAAGTGTGCCAAAAGTTGTCCTTATGCTTTTGACCTTCTATTTCCTCAACGCCCTGTAATGCAGTTAGTTCTGGTAGAATAATATCCAATAGGCCTGTTTTATGTAAAAGCGCAAACCCTTTTGAAGGTTTATCGGTTTGCATTATTTTGTTCAGTTCATCAACGATACGTTCGTTTGAAATAATTTTTAATCGTTCCTTGTTATCAGATATCGCCTGTAAGGAGGGTAGTTCTATGGTGAACCCCAATTGCGTTGCAAAACGTATCGCCCGCATCATTCTGAGCGGATCGTCCGAGTAGGTGGTATTTGGGTCTAAGGGAGTTCGTAACAATTGCCTTTCCAAATCTTTAACCCCATCAAAAGGATCTAATAAATTGCCAAAAGTAGCTTTGTTAATGGAAAGTGCTAAGGCATTAATAGTGAAATCGCGTCGTTTTTGATCATCCTCCAAGGAGCCATTTTCCACTACGGGTTTTCTGCTATCCCTATGGTAGCTTTCCTTTCGTGCACCAACAAATTCTAGGGCTGCACCTTCATGTTTGATCATGGCCGTACCAAAGTTCTTAAATACAGAAACTTTAGGTGTCCCAGATAGTTGAGATGCTACTTTTTCGGCAAGGGCTATACCACTTCCTACGGCAACGATGTCTATATCTTTTGGCGTGCCTCTTTGAAGAAAAAAATCACGTACGAAACCACCGATTACATAGGCTTCAAGTCCCAATTCATCGGCACTTTTTCCAATTTTACTAAAAATAGTATCTGTTAATGCCTGTTTGTAGTTCATGGCGATTTCTTCTGCATTATTCCCGTATCACTTTCACTTTGTTATCGTTACTTAGTTTAATGATTGTGGATGATAGGGAATGTTCATTTTCCTTTTGCAAATTTACCACATAGTCTACACCTTTTAAAACTGCCCGATCTATTTCTTTAAAACTTTTTGGGGTGCGATTCCCTTTACTATTAGCTGTTGTTGCAACAATAGGTTTTTTAAATTTATTGATAAGGTAGCTGCAAAATTTATCGGAAGCCACTCTTATGGCCACCGATCCGTCCTGTGCTAAAAGGTGTTTTGAAATACCTTTGGGATTATCGTAGACAATGGTAGTTGGCTTCTTATTAATGTCCATAAGATCGTAAGCCAACTCCGGCACGTTTCCTACATAGTTGCAAAGCATACCATCATGTGCAACAAGACAGACCATTGGGTCTCCTTGTTTTTGTTGTTTTAATTGGTAAAGCTTTCGTACTGCTTGGTCATTTGTGGCGTCGCAACCAATGGCCCACAAGGTGTCCGTAGGGTAAAGGATAAGACCTCCTTGTGCTAAATTAGCAATAGCTTTATTGATTTCCTCTGTCACAATTTCAGTTTGAATTGGTGCATTTGCAAAGGTAGGTTTTCTTTAATTTATGAAATTTATTGTGCCGTGAAATACAGGCTCAATGTACCTCATCTTTTAAATAATTGAGTTGCTATTGCAATTGTTGTAGCCTGATTTTGTATTTTCCGCCCAACTTAATAAGTGTTTGGTATGCTTGAGATACATGATAAGGAATTATTGAGCAAATTTCCAGGATGGAAGCTGGTGGCGCTAACAGAAGGGCGAATTGAAATGGAGGCGTTGTCCTCCGTTAGCCATGACGATGGTCCTAAAATTGTTGCCTATTTATATGAACAGATTCCGAATAAAAAATGGATTTTTCATTTAGAGAACGATCGATTTGTGGCTGAAATAAAAGAGAAATCTAAATATACCCGGATGTATACTTCTGGCTGTTTTGATATTTTTCATTTTGGGCATTTGAATATTTTGGCCAAATCCAAAGAACTTTGCGATTATCTCATCGTCGGTGTTTCTACGGATGAGCTTATTCTAAAGGAGAAAGGAAAGCTTCCGGTGATTCCATTCGAAGAACGCATGAAGGTGGTTCAAGCGATAGGCTTAGTAGATGAGGTAATTCCACAGACAGATAAGGATAAACAGCGGATTGTAGATACCCATCGTATAGATGCTATATCTGTTGGTGATGATTGGAAGGGTCGGTATCCTAAAGTAACGTGTGCTATGGAGTACTTTCCTTATACCGCTAATGTAAGTAGCACAATATTAAAGCAAACCTTACAGCTTAAATAATAGTGGTTAGGTAAGGGCCTTGTCGTCTGTAGAAGTATTCCAGTCTTTAACTGGTGTTTGCCATTCTCCATACCTATAGCTTAAATAACCATCGGTGTCTTCTGGTATTGTATATTCTTTATTTTGAAAGGAGATGGTTTTAAAGCGCTCATAAAACCGTGAAGGAACACATTTTTTTTTATTGTCTATTTCCCAAAACGTGTCGGTTCCTTTAGTGTATTTTATGAATACATCTAAGCATACTTTGCCCTTAATTAGGCCAAAAAAGTGTTTGTTACGTATCTTGATCATCCTCAAATCACCTTTTTTAAATTCATTGCTTGTTTCGGAAAAATTTCTTGTCCGAACTCTGAAGCCTTCCGTTTTTAAGCTTTTAATGAGAGAATTAACTTGGGTAAGTTGATTTGCATGTACAGAAATATCCAAATCATTGTCCCAGGGTAGTAATCTGTTCTCACGTCTTATACCAAGCAAAGTGCCTCCTTCTAACCAATATTGGATGTGTTGATTTTCAAAAATTTTGATAACATCTTTTAAAAGACGTTCTGCCTCAATGAGATTTTTTCCTTCTAAAGTAATGTCGTAGGCCATATGCAGCTGCTTGTTAATTCTGAATTACCCTTAATCTTTTAAGCTCTCTATACCTACTATATACGCCTAGGGCATTTAAATAACTGATTATAATACCTCTTTTGCCATCTAGGAACCCAAATCTAAAAATATAATGGTTTAGAAACTTATATGCAGGTCTAAAGATAAAGTGATAAGCATTTGGATCATAATCCTTATTAAGTTCTTCTTGGGCCTTCATCTGCCCGTAGGTTATCATTTTTCCTTTGTAATCTTCATAATTTTTATAGGAGAAATGTATGAGTTTGTTTTTTAATGTAGCTATTGGACCATCTACTATTAAAGTTTCATGAACAATTCGTTCTTTTGTGAACGCTACCTTACTTTTTCTAAAAAGCCTAAAGTTTTTATCGCTCTGCCAACCGCTAAATCTTAGTACTTTTTGCTTAAACATAAACGTTCTATAGAAGTAATAGGCTACGGCACTAGCATCACCGTTTATAGTTTTTAGAACTTCATTTTTAAGTCTATCGGTTAGACGCTCGTCCGCATCCATAAATAAAATCCAGTCGTTGGAAGCCAAGCTCATGGCATAGGATTTTTGGTCTGTATAGTTGACAAAAGGCCTTTGAATCAAGGTAACATTGGGTCTCTTTTTTATGCGTTCAACCGTACCGTCGGTACTAAACGAATCTACCACGATAATTTCATCTGCAAATTGCACATTGGTGAGAACCTCATCAATATGTATAATTTCATTAAAGGTAATAAACACTGCCGACATTTTGTTTTTTACCACGCCGTTCCAACTATTATTGATAGGTCTGCCGAAAATGGTATCTATCTTAATTTTTCTGTCCAAGGTTAGCTCCCGATGTTCTGGAATCTTATGATTGGAAGCATATTCTTCTACGGCTTGAATCATTCGAAGAGCCGATTTACCATCGTTATAAGGATGGTACATTGCATTTAGTGCCAACCGCTCTTCCTGGAATACATCTTGTTTTAAATTGGATAGGACACTTTTAGTAAGTTGCCCCTTTTCGGTAAGGTTATCCCAACGAATGTTCTTTGAGATGGTCTTGAAGCTGATTGCCGGCTTGTTCAACAGTAAAAACTCGTAGATAACAGAGGACGTATCACTAATCAGTAAATCTGCTAAGAGCAGAAATTTAATAATATTCTTTTCTTCTACAAATAGCATGTTTTTATGCTTTTCGGATAGTGCTTTATAGGTATGTATCAATGACTCGTTCATGAGGTCATGAAATTTTACCATGATTAAATAACCTGTGTCGGTAGCTAGGGTTTCAATATCTGTTAAAAGATCAGGTGCGGAAGTTAGACTTGGGGAAAATGTGGGAGCGTATAAAAGAATTTTATCAGTTTGATAGGCCTTTAGCAATTCTATTTTTTCCGATTCGTAACTGGATTTATGTAACCCGTAGCTATCTAATTTGGGCCAACCTGTTTCCATTACATCGAAATCACCGTACTTTTCTTTTAATTCATTAAAACGATTGGTAAAGTAAGGGCCTTGTGTTAGGTAGAGGTCAAAATAATGTCGAATACGAAAATGACCTTTTTTTTCTCCCGCTAGACCGTGAAAAATTTGAGTTTTAATTCCCCTTAAATAATAGGGAACTTCATTGCCGGGAACAAAAATAACATCACTTTGATACCACTGTAAATCTAATATGCTAGCAGTATGTGGTTCATCTACAAAAGGAAATTTTTGAACTAGCTTTTTTGAAACAAACCAGATGTAATCACTGCCCCTTTTATGGAGCTCATCGCGAATAGGGGCCATGATTCCAAAAGCATAAGCATTTTGGCAAAAAAGGATAAATTTCATTTTTGGAAAATAGTATTTGCGTTTTCCAGGTCTTCCCTAAAATCGACTTCAACGCAGTCATATTCAGATATGTCTATTGCTTTAATTTTAACGCCATCATTCTCAATAGCCATCTCCAAGCCTCGCTCAAAATAATCATTATCATCGCAAGTCTCCAATCTATCTATAAAAAAGCCAATATCTTTTTGCGAGATAAAATTTATCCCAACCGCTTCTCCCAAGCCATTTTTCACCGTCTTTGATAGTTTATCAATGTAGCCATCTTTTAGGGTATATTTTACTTCTTCTTCTGCGACCTTACTCGTATTTACAGCAACAAATGACGTACTTGATGCTATGTATGGTTTTAAGATAGCGAGGAGTTTACCGTCAAACACTACATCCCCATTTAACCACAAAACAGAATCGTTTCTATTTTTCTTTAATGCTTTAAGCAAACTTTTGGACGTATTGGTACAGTCAAAAAATGGGTTGTAGATATACATGAGCTGTGGAAACCGTTCCATGATGAGGTCTTTTTTAAACCCGACCACGACGTTTATGTCATCTATATTAAAGTTGGACTCAAGATTGGCTATTTGCATCCCCATTATGGTTTTACCATTGTCTAATGGCGTAAGTGGTTTGGGAAATGGGTTTCCCAAGCGTGAGCCAATACCTGCGGCAAGTATAACAATTTTCACGTTTCAGTATTTTAAAAGAGGTAATCTATTGAAATTTTGATAGATAGGATAGTACTAGTTTTTCTAGCTAAAATCTAGCCTAAACATGTTCTGTAATATTTAATTTAAGCAATACTTATAAACGAACATCTTTACCTTGAATACTTCAAATGTAAAATTAATTTAAGTATAACTAAAATTAAAGCTGTCTTGGCAGTGCATTTTGCTGCATTCGAGTACCTTTAAATATAAGTCCAAAAGCTGCTAATGAGGATGGCTTAGCAAAGCGTGAAGATTAGTTTGGTTGACTAACTACTTTGTTGAGAAACTGGTTTTAAGCTTGGTGCCTTTTGTTCTTGTTCCAGTTTTCTTAGTTCTAGGTAACGTTCCCAATCTCCTAAGGCGTTAAGATAACAAACCGTAATTCCGTTTAATCCATCTAAAATACCAAAACGGAAAATGTAATTATACAAAAATGTAAAAGCTGGCTTACCAAATAATAAAAAGAAATTAAATCGCTTTCCTTTCTGTTGGGCTTCTTTCGCCTTCATTCTGCCATAAATGAGCATTTTGTGTTTGTAGTTTGCAAAATCTCGATAACAATAGTGTGTAAGCTTTTCTTTTAAGATTGCGGAACTTCCTTGTATTTCTAATGTTTCATGAACAATACGCTTGTCAGAAAATTGTACTTTACTCTTCCTGAACAAACGGTAGTTTTTGTCCGTTTGCCATCCGCTGAACTTCAGGTGTTGCTGTTGAAACATGAATTTTCTCCTAAACCAATAGGCCACATGTTCAGGCTTGCTGTTAACAGTGGACTTGATTTCTTTTTGTAGCGCTTGGGTTACCACTTCGTCGGCATCAACAAAAACCACCCAATCGTTAGAGGCCTGCGCAAGGGTAAACGCTTTTTGTGCCGTATAGTTTTTAAACGGATGTTGAATGACCCTTACTTTAGGGTGGGCGCGAAGAAATTCATACGTGCCATCTGTACTGTAGGAGTCCACCACAATAATTTCATCAGCGAATTCGACCGATTTTAGGCATTTTTCTATGTACCCAATTTCGTTGAACGTAATTACTAGTGCCGATATTTTTGTACCCTGAGGCTCCATAAACAAGATCAGTAGTTAAGTTTTTAAGGAGTGTTCTGGGTATAGAACTGAAAAAAAAGTAAAAAATTATATTTTTACCTATATTTTCCTACAAAATTAAACGGCTACATTATGTTCTCTTAGTGCATCGTTAAGCGAGGTTTTTTTATTGGTGCTTTCTTTTCTTGTTCCAATAATCAATGCGCAAGGAACTTGAAACTCGCCAGCCGGAAATTTTTTCGTGTAACTCCCTGGTATAACAACCGAACGAGCAGGAACCCTACCTTTAAGTTCTAACGGAGAAGATCCCGTAACATCTATAATTTTGGTAGAGCTTGTTAATACCACGTTGGCACCCAATACTGCTTCTTTTTCTACGTGTACGCCCTCGACGACGATACATCTAGAACCAATGAACGCATTATCTTCTATAATTACTGGGGAGGCCTGTAAAGGTTCTAACACACCGCCAATACCTACACCACCACTAAGATGTACGTTTTTACCGATTTGTGCACAACTTCCAACGGTAGCCCAAGTGTCCACCATAGTGCCTTCGTCTATGTATGCGCCTATGTTTACATAACTAGGCATGAGAATAGTTCCAGGAGAGATATAGGCGCCATGCCGGGCAACTGCGTTCGGTACAACACGTATTCCTTTTTCTTTATAGCCTCTTTTTAAAGGCATTTTATCATGATATTCAAAAATTCCCGCTTCCAATGTTTCCATTTGTTGGATAGGGAAATAGAGTACTACGGCTTTTTTCACCCATTCGTTTATTTGCCAGCCAGTTGCAGTAGGTTCTGCACACCTAAGTTTGCCCAAGTCGATGAGGTTTATAACTTCTCTTATCGTTTCTTGTGTTTTATCGGCTGACAAAAGGTCCCTATTTTCCCAAGCCTGCTCTATGATATTTTTCAATTCCGTCATTTTATCCCAAAATTTTCTCAAATATAGGTCGAACTAAAGTAATTCACTAAGCGTAAATTCACATATCACAAATTATCCGTTACTTTTGATAAAAATATATTTTGGGAAGAGTATTGGCTTTGGATTTTGGGGAAAAACGAACGGGAATAGCCGTAACAGATGAGTTACGGCTGATTGCTTCGGGGCTAACCACTGTTCCTACAAAAGAGCTTTTTTCTTTTTTAAAACGCTATGTAAACGACGAAAATGTTGATGTGTTTGTGGTCGGCGAACCTAAACAAATGAACAATACACCTTCAGAATCAGAACAACACATAACTCCTTTTTTGCTGGAGCTTGCCAAACAATTTCCTGCAATTTCTATTGAAAGACAGGACGAAAGGTTTACTTCTAAAATGGCTTTCCAAAGTATGTTGGATAGTGGGTTAAAGAAGAAGCAACGAAGAAATAAGGCTTTAGTAGATGAGATTAGTGCAACGATAATACTACAGTCATATTTAGAAAGGAAATAAAATGGATGTGTTAATCGATTTTGAAATATTCATCAAAAGAAAGATACGACAGTATTTTACATCTTTTTTTGCCACAAGGGATATTAAAAAGCTTACGAATACCGATTTTGTGATTATTAGCAGAAACTGTTGGGGTGGTCAGGTATATCAATATTTACAGAAGCCTTATAATACCCCTTTTGTAGGTTTATTTTTGTTTGGCCCTTGCTACATGAAATTACTTGCTAATTTTGATCACTATATGCAAGCGGAAATGGAGTTTATACCCGCTTCAAAATATCCCGAGTCTAAAAATAATTATCCTATTGGAATTTTAAAGGATGTAGAAATTCATTTTCAGCATTATGAAACCCAGGAAGAAGCAAAGGATAAATGGACTCGCAGAAGAGATAGGATGCTTAATAACACGAACAAAGACAACTATTTTTTTATGGTCTGCGACCGCAGGCGTATACATGACCAGGATTTAACAAATTTTCATGAACTTCCTTTTAAAAATAAGGTTTCCTTTGCATTTTTAGATTTATCAATAGGGAAGGTAACAAACCATATTAGATTTTTTAATAGTAAAAACAATAAAACAAACAGAATACCGAACGGAAAAAAGAGGTTTAAGCTTACATTTTTATACTTTGACGTAGTCCACTGGTTAAATAGTGGAGAAATTTTAAGAACACGATTTAAACAATAATAATGATTTTACCAATTATAGCCTACGGTGATGCCGTGTTACGGAAAGTAGGGGAAGATATAACTAAGGAATACCCGAAACTAGACGAGCTAATTGCGAATATGTGGGAAACTATGTATAACGCTAACGGGGTAGGACTTGCTGCTCCTCAAATAGGATTGCCTATTCGTATTTTCCTAGTGGACACCACCCCCTTTGCAGACGATGAAGATTTAACCGAAAGTGAACAACAGCAGTTGGATGGCTTTAAAAAAGTATTTATCAATGCTCATATAACCGAGGAAAAAGGTGAAGCCTGGGCATTTAATGAAGGTTGTTTAAGCATACCGGACGTGCGGGAAGATGTGAGCAGAAAGGGAACGATTAAGATGACCTATTTTGATGAAAATTTTAAAAAGCATGAACAAACCTTTGACGGACTTCTAGCTCGGGTAATACAACATGAGTACGACCATATAGAAGGTATCTTGTTTACAGATAAGTTATCGTCGTTAAAAAAACGAATGATCAAGGGACGATTGTCCAATATATCCAAAGGAAAAATAAATGTAGATTATCGCATGCGATTTCCAAATATGAAAAAAGGACGTTAAATACTTCCGTTAATCAGTATAAAAATATAATATTTGTCCTTTAAAATTTTAATATAGCCTATGGGTTTGGAAAAAATACTATCAGTAGCAGGTAAACCAGGATTATACAAATTGATAACACAAACCCGATCAGGGTTTGTAGCGGAATCTCTTTTGGATGGAAAAAGAATTAGCGTTGGTCTAAGAAGTAACGTAAGTGTACTATCTGAAATTGCTATTTATACCTTGGAGGAGGAACTACCGTTACGAGAGGTGTTTTTGAAAATACAGCAAAAGGAAAATGGAGGCAAAACTTCCGTAGGCCATAAAGAGGATAAAATAAAATTAGAGGAATACTTTTTTGAGGTATTACCTAATTACGATGAAGATAGGGTCTACGCCAGCGATATTAAAAAAATAATTCAATGGTATAACATGCTGGTGGATAAGGATATTGCAGATTTTTCGGAAAATGAAAGTGAACCTACTACAAATGTAAGTGAATCCTCCTCAGAGGAAGAATAGAATAACGTATAGGAAAAAAAAGCCTTGATAGGATTGACTATCGAGGCTTTTTTTTGTTTTAATACATCATGTACTAAAATCAATCTTTCTCAATTTCTTTATAAGTGTATTTACTTTTCTTCCAATCAATTAAAGGGGAAGGGTAATACTTTACGTCCATACGCTCTAAAAATGGAGCTTGGTTTGCCAAACGAACCTTGTAGTTCTCCCAGTCCCTATTTTCTGGCGTGCTCCAGCTAAGTTCGGAATAACCAATCACCCTTGGAAAGGCCAAATATTCGAGTTCGTCAATGTTACTTATGGTTTCTGACCAAAGGGGAGCCTCAACCCCCAGGATATTCTCCATAGGGATACCACCATGGCTTTCGGGATTCCATATATAGGCACTATCAACAGGAATATAGGCCGCCCAATGCAGTCCGTGTTTGGATAAGGTGTCGTATTGCATATCTAAATAAGCTTTCTTGGCCGGTGATACAATCACTTGCATCCCCTTTTCAACCGCTTTTTTTGCGTGATCTACGCTAGACCACCATTGTGAAACAGAGTTTGAGTCTACATCTGCGATAGCAATTTCGTCCCAACCTATCATACGCTTACCGTGTTTCTGTACAATTTTTTCTACCTTATTTACAAAGTAGATATAATCTTTCTTCTTCGTAACGAGGCTTTCATCCCCACCGATATGAAAATATGGTCCAAGCGTAATCTCTGATATTTCTCGCACCACATCGTCTATAAATGCGTATACGGTGTCTTTTCTGGTGTCTAAGGTGCTAAAACCAACACGAGTACCTTCGTATAATTTTGGAGTTTTGCCGTTTCCGTTTAAGAAGGGATAAGCTACAGAAGCAGCATTGGTATGTCCCGGCATATCTATTTCAGGGACTACGGTCATAAAGCGTTTTGCAGCATAGCGTACAATCTCCTTGTAATCCTCTTGGGTATAGAAACCACCTTCTTCTCCGCCAACCTCGGTGCTACCTCCAATTTCGGTTAATTTTGGCCAAGATTTAATTTCGATGCGCCATCCCTGATCATCCGATAAATGAAGGTGTAACACATTAATCTTGTAATAGGATAAAATATCTATATATTTTTTAACGTCTTCTACGCTAAAGAAATGACGTGCAACGTCTAACATAGAACCTCGGTACGCAAAGATTGGATTGTCAGTAATTTTGCCCGATGGAACAGGCCATATTTTCTGTTCTGCTAGGGTGTCGTTACTAGTATCTGGAACGAGTTGTCTTAGCGTCTGTATGCCTCTAAAAGCCCCCTCAGCGGTACTTGAGTTTATAATAATCGAATCTTGATTGATGTATAATTGATACGCCTCGGGTGCGATAAGATCCGTGCTGTCAGATTGATTAATGTAGATTATACGTTCTACTTTGGTCAATGACCCATCGTTTACAGGAACTTGAAGGTTTATTTTCTTGTACAGCTTATCTGCTAGAAATTCTGCTACATCCTTGAACCCGGCGTTTCCTTCGGGAGTGTATATCGCTGTATATTTGTCCAATGCAAAGGCAGAATTAGTAGGGATTACTTTCAGTGGTTTTGGAATCAGACTTTCGGTAGAAAGGTCCGTAACGGGCATAGGTATTCTTGGTTTTTGCTCCTCTGTACACGCAAGAAAAGCACAGGTAAGGCTAAGGAAAAAGAAGCCTCTAACTAAGGTGTTTTTAATCATTGTTCTTTTTTTATGGATTGGTTACTAAGTCTTTTACGGCGGTATACCATAGGTCGTATCCCTTTTGGTTCATATGAAGGCCGTCTTCTATGAATAGGTCTGTTTTCAGTTTTCTGCCATTTAACATTGGAGACCATACGTCAGCATAGGATAACAGTGGGTTGTCCTCGCTCATTTTTCTAAATTTTCTATTCAGGCGTCTGTATTTTCCACGGAGCCTCCATCGGCTTATACTAGGTTTTGCGGCAATTAAAACAATTTGGGTATTAGCATTTAGCTTGTGAATTTCTTGGATTATTTTATTCGTGGTTACTATAATTTCCTTAGGCTTTTTTTTAGCCCATAGGTCATTATCCCCCTCGTATATAAAAACTTTCTTAGGTTTAAACCGCAGCACCAAAGGCTCTAAATAATATAAGAGGTCTGATGCTTGGGAACCTCCGAACCCGGTGTTCAATATTTGATTTTCTGGAAAGGATTGTTTTAAGGTATGCCACATACGGACACTGGAACTGCCTGTAAAAACAATACTTTCCCTGTTATTATCCCATAGCGAATCATATTTTTTTGAAATTGCAATTACTTCATCAGAAAATGGGGCGGTATTTTGGCCAAAAGACAAAATCCCTAAGAGCATAAAAATATAGATAGCGTATTTCATAGATGGTAAATGAGGAATTATAAATTTCCGTAGGTTTTATGCTTTATCAAATAATTTTCGACCTAGGTTGTGTTTAGGCTTACAAAGGGAGGTTGGCTGTTTCTTGATGCATAGTTGTAGCTTCAACTATTATGAAACAAATGTAAACACCAATGCAGCGAGTACCCCTCCAATAATAGGGCCTAAAACTGGAATCCAAGAATAGCTCCAGTCGCTAGTTCCTTTATTTTTAAGTGGTAGGATGGCATGTAAAAGACGTGGGCCAAAATCCCGTGCCGGATTAATGGCGTAACCCGTTGGGCCTCCTAAACCAAAGCCAATACCTATAACTAAAAGCGCTACAGGAAGGGCATCTAAAGATCCAAGCGAAATAGTTTCCTCACCAAAACTACCGCCGGCTATATAAAAGATCCCAAAAACCAATGCGAACGTACCAACGATCTCTGTTACCAAGTTCCAAAACGGGCTCCTAATGGCTGGCGAAGTGGAAAAAGTAGCAAGAATGGCAGAGGCGTCTTCTGTATGTTCGTATTGTTTTTTATAAGTTAACCAAACTAATAAATTACCCATCATGGCACCTAAGACCTGTGACAGAATATATCCTGGAACTAAGGTCCAACCAAACTTACCGGCAGTAGCCAACCCTATGGTCACTGCCGGATTCAAATGTGCACCACTGGCATCGGCAGAAATAAACACACCAATAAATACTGCAATACCCCAAGCGATGGCGATTCCAACCCAGCCAAGGTCTGCTCCCTTGGTTCCTTTTAGCACTAGGTTAGCTACTACACCGTTTCCTATAAGAATAAGCATGGCGGTTCCAATAAATTCAAAAATATAAACGCTCATTTTAGTTTGTTTAATTTTTAACTGGTTCAAGATAGCTAATTTAGGTGAGCCATTGTGCATGTAAGAATTGCATCTTCTGATGGGGCACTACTTTTCACGTACTTATTGAATTCTGGAAAAAGAAGTGCTGGACAGTAGCTTCCTTACCAACGGACGCCTTGTACGCTCATTTTTAAGGTATAAATGGCCTTAGAGGCCGTAACGAACAGTATATTTTGTGCTGCCCCTCCAAAAGTAACATTGGCTGTCCAATCCGCACCGGTGTCAATATGCTCAATTTGGTTTCCGTCCGAATTAAAAACGGTAACACCATTCCCCGTAAGGTACACATTACCTTGGTTATCTATTGTCATCCCGTCCGAACCCATTTTGGTAAAAAGTTTACGATCGGTTAAGCTTCCGTCTTCCTTAATCGTATAGGAGTAGGTTTTTTTATCTCCGATATCGGCAATATATAGGGTTTTTCCATCGGCATTTCCTATGATTCCGTTAGGGCGAACAAAGTTTCTTGCAACTACAGCTGCCTCGGTGCTATTTGGAGCTAAATAGTAGACCAATTGGGCATCCATTTCGGCCTCTTTATGTTCCCAATACGGTCTTTGGTAATAGGGATCCGTAAAATAGATGCCTCCCTTTTTATCTACCCATATATCATTTGGGCCATTAAACTTTTTATCTTCAAAGAGACGTAAAAGGACCTTCACATGTTTATCGGAATCAATTTGCCAAAGTTCATTTTTCTCATCGGCTGCGGCTAAAAGATTACCTTGGTGGTCTATGTAAAGTCCGTTCGCACGTCCCGATGGTTTCATATAAGTTGAAATGGTATTGGTTGCTTCGTTCCACTTTAAAATGCTGTTGTTGGGTTGGTCTGTAAAATATACGTTGCCATCCTTATCCGCAGCTGGACCTTCGGTAAACGAAAATCCATCCGCTACCATAACTAATGATGCGCCTTGGGAAATAATGCTTTTGGATTGCGAAGTACATGCAATAGAAATGCTTGCAATACCTAAAAGAAGGATGTTGGATTTCATAGTGATCTCTTTTGTTTTAAGTTTGAAAATACGTTTAATATCTAATATTATTCTACATTCAGATAATGCAGTGATCAGTATGCTGCAATTAAGATAGTTAATTCTATTTCATAAACGTTAGTCTGAGGCCTCACATCGTTTTACTCTTTATAAGAAAGTTACCTATTGGCGGATTACTTAAATAAACGAGATAATCACAACCGAGAACGTAGGCAATTTGTAGTTTTGTGAAAATTAAATCCACATGCATTCTAGACAAGAGCAATTAAAGGCGGTTGATAGGTTATTGACGATAATGGAGGAGTTAAGAGACCAATGTCCATGGGACAAAAAGCAAACCATACAGACCTTAAGGCATTTGACTATAGAGGAGGTTTACGAGTTGGGTGATGCCATTTTAGACAACAACATGGAAGAAGTAAAAAATGAGTTGGGTGACATTTTATTGCACATTGTGTTTTATGCCAAAATAGGCTCGGAAACGGGTGATTACGATATTGCCGATGTGGCCAACGCGATCTGTGACAAACTAACTCATAGGCATCCGCACATTTATGGTGATGTTAAGGTGGATAATGAAGAAGATGTAAAGCGAAACTGGGAACTCTTAAAATTAAAGGAAGGCAAAGAAAGCGTACTTGAGGGTGTTCCTAAAAGCTTACCTGCGATGGTAAAGGCAAGTCGAATACAAGAAAAAGTAGCCGGTGTTGGTTTCGATTGGGAGCAACCGGAGCAGGTTTTTGAAAAAGTAAAGGAAGAACTTGGAGAATTGCAGGAGGAAGTGGATGCAGGAGACAAGGATAGGATAGAATCCGAGTTTGGCGATGTGCTTTTTTCCATGATCAATTACGCTCGTTTTTTAGGTGTCAATCCAGAGAATGCGCTAGAACGCACCAATAAAAAATTTACCGCTCGATTTCAGTTTCTGGAAACCCAGGCTGCCAAAAAAGGAAAATCGCTTCAAGAAATGAGTTTGGAGGAAATGGATATATATTGGAACGCAGCCAAAAAATTGGGATAAACGCAACAGTATAAGTTCAAGTATCAATCACTAACTTAAATACAGGTGTCGCACGATAATTAGTAGTTTTAAATACCGAGTCCTGGGCAAATAAATATATACATCTAAACTCTGAACACTGCGAAGGAATTTCAAGTCTTACATCCGAACTTAAATTACCTATTTTAAAAGTATATTTGCACCTTTATAAAGCCAACCTTTTGCTCAGTAACTACACCAAAGAATTTAGATACAATATTAAGTTGTCCGTTCCGGTAATTCTGGGGATGTTGGGGCATACCTTCGTGCAGTTTGCCGACAATATCATGGTGGGACAATTGGGTACGGCAGAACTTGCTGCAGTCTCTTTGGGGAATAGCTTTGTCTTTATAGCGATGTCCTTGGGCATCGGTTTTTCTACGGCAATAACCCCCTTGGTAGCAGAAGCAGATGGCGCAGGTAAGGCAACGGATGCTAAAAGCGCATTAAAGCATGGTTTGGTACTCTGTACGATTTTAGGGTTATCGCTCTTTGGTATCATTCTACTCGCGAAACCTTTAATGTTTATGATGAAGCAACCCATAGAGGTGGTAGAACTCGCTATGCCGTATTTGGATTTGGTCGCATTTTCATTGATTCCTTTAATAGTATTTCAGGCCTTTAAGCAGTTTTCAGAAGGATTGTCGCAGACTAAATATCCTATGTATGCGACCATTATAGCGAATGTGGTAAATATCGTTCTCAACTATTTGTTGATTTTCGGTTCCTTCGGTTTTCCAGAAATGGGGATTGTTGGAGCGGCAATAGGTACATTGATATCACGTGTAGTCATGGTAATCTATATTTGGCTACTGCTAAGAAGTCAAGATAAGTTCCATTCCTTCGTCACCGGTTTTAATTTTAGGAAAATTGAAAAACGGGTGATGAACAAAATCATAGCGCTAGGCTTTCCTTCGGCCTTACAGATGTTTTTTGAGGTTGCCATATTTACGGCCGCTATTTGGTTAAGCGGTGTTCTGGGCAAGAATCCGCAAGCAGCCAATCAGATTGCCTTAAACCTAAGTAGCATGACCTTCATGTTCGGTATGGGACTTGGTGTAGCAGCAATGATACGGGTAGGCAATCAGAAAGGGCTAAAGAATTTTGCCGAGCTTAGAAGAATAGCCCAATCTATCTTTTTGCTTACTTTTTTATTGGAAATCGTATTCGCACTACTTTTTCTTATCGGGCGCAACTGGTTTCCTACAATTTACTTGGACTTAGACGATGCCCTAAACCTAACCGATAATACAGAAGTAATAGCATTGGCTGCTCAATTATTATTTGTAGCTGCTTTCTTTCAGATTTCAGATGGAGTTCAAGTCGTTGTATTAGGGGCCTTACGAGGACTACAAGATGTGAAAATACCTACGTTGATTACCTTTATTGCCTATTGGGGAATTGGATTTCCTGTGTCTTATTATACCGGTTTGCATACAGATTTAGGTAGTGTAGGTATTTGGTTAGGACTTCTGGTAGGTCTTACGGCATCGGCCATTATGTTGTATATTCGATTTAATTATCTAACAAAAAGATTAATTCTAAAAGAAGCGTTAACCAACGCTTCATAACTCAGAAAAACTGATAATAGTAAACACTTCATTTTCCTATGGAACTACCAAAATTTATTCTAGGCGATAACACCGATTATCCAAATGCCATATTTGTAATACATACAGAGTATCCAAGGTTCATCATTAATCTGGAGAATGATGAGGTAGAGTGGTTTGAAGAATTTTCCAAGGAAGACGAGAAGGATTTGGAAGAAGAAATGGAAGGTCTTATTGCTCACGCAACGGAATTTTATGATCGGGAAGTTTCTCGTTACGAAGAATAAAAAAATATGGTAGATGTTTTGCTACAATGGGACCGGGAACTGTTCTTGTATTTGAACGGGTTGGGTACACCATCTTGGGACACATTTTGGCAGTTTGTGTCGAATAAACGCAGTGCAATTCCTATCTATGTTTGTTTATTGTTGTTGTCCTATATTAAATACGGTCTCAAAAGAACTGTCATTGTGGTTGTGTCCGTTGCATTATTGATTACGGTAACAGACCAGCTCAGCAACTTTTTTAAGTATGGTGTTGGCCGTCTAAGACCTTGCCATGATCCCGAACTCTTAGATGTCATGCGACTGGTTAAAAGCCGCTGTGGTGGTAAGTTTGGTTACTTTTCTGCTCATGCGGCCAACTCGTTCGCTTTAGCCGTATTCTTTTGGCATATTTTAAAGTCGGAATTAAAGAATGCGAGTTTTATTTTGCTAATTTGGGCCGGTTTGGTATCCTATAGCAGGGTGTATATTGGCGTTCATTTTCCTTTGGATATCCTTACCGGTGCACTCATAGGAAGCCTCTTTGGTTGGTTGTTTTCAAAGTTATTTATATTTGCACTCCGGAAATTCTCCTTATGATATCCAATCTAAGATACTGGTTTTTAATTGGCTTAGTCCTCCTGGTTTACATTGGCGGGATGTTCGTAACACTTATGGAGAACGACTCTGCGCAGTTTGCCGTAATGGCCATGCGCATGGTTCAGGAGAACGATTTTTTAAATTTGTTTAAAGGACCCAACGAGTACTTGGATAAGCCCCACATGCATTATTGGCTTGCTGCCCTTTCCTATAAAATATTCGGTATTCACGATTGGGCCTATCGGATTCCGGGTCTGCTGGCAACGCTGTTAGGGGCCTTAAGTTGTTACGGTCTTGGAAACCTATTATATAACAAACAGACAGGGAAATTGGCAGCTCTTATTTTTATGACCGCCCAGACCATAGTATTGGGCGTGATAGACGTCCGTACCGATGCGGTGCTAACCGGCTTTACCATTTTTGCTATTTGGCAATTGGTAACCTACATAGAAAAGGGCAGGTTAGGGGCTATTCTATTGGGTGCTTTAGGTGCCGGTATTGCTTTTTCTACCAAAGGTCAGATAGCGCTTTTGGTTATAGGGTTGCCCATTTTATGCCATCTGGCCTATACAAGAAACTGGAAGGTCTTTTTAACTTGGAAAGTACTTGCTGCCCTAGTCATGTTCGGTATTGTCATATCGCCAATGCTTTATGCATATTACCATCAGTTTGACATGCACCCAGAAAAGATTATCAGAGGGAAATCTGACCGAAGTGGTATCTTTTTCATTTTCTGGGAACAAAGCTTTGAGCGCTTGAGCGGGGAGGGGGTTGGTAAGAACAGTAGCGATTACTTCTTCTTTTTCCATACCTTTTTATGGGTTTTTATACCATGGACTATCTTGGCAATTGCAGGTTTAACTTCGAAGGTTAGAAGTTTTATTCAACTAAAATTTGCTCGTAGGCCAAATGCAGAGTTGCTGACCACAGGGGGTATCATCCTTATTTTTATACTGATTAGTTTTGCACAATTTAAATTACCACATTACTTAAATGTGACCATTCCTCTTTTTTCGGTACTTACCGCTTCATTTATGTTTGGTTTATACAGTAATCAAAAGACAAAAGCCATTAAGCGGTTTTTGATCGGCCAGTATTTAATTGCTAGTATCGTGTTCATTGCATCGGCACTTATTTGTTATTTCGTATTCAAGTTGACCAGTGTACCCTTATCCATTGGTATTATGACAGTTGTAGGAATTGGAATGTATTTTTGTTTAAAAGGTGAGGGCAGATTTGCGCGGCTAATTACAGTTTCGGTATGTGCTTCATTGGTATTGAATATAGTACTGAATCTTCATTTTTATCCCAATTTACTTAAGTATCAAGGAGGTTCGGCTATGGCCAAAGTGGTAAGGGAGCAGAACATATCCGTAGAGAATATTTATAAGATTGGCAAAGCGTATACTTGGTCTTTAGATTTTTATAATCAATATCCTGTTCAAATTACGACGCTAGAAGAAGTCCAGAACAAGCACGATGTTTGGGTTTATGCCAATGAAAAAGAGCTGGAACAGCTTCGGAACTCCGGATTGGATTGGGATACCCAATACTCTGTTGATCACTTTCGTATAACCCGTTTGCAAGCAAAGTTTTTAAATCCCAATACACGGCATAAGGTATTGAATCAGATGTATTTGATACATGTGTACTAGACTGGCCTATAGTTTTCCATCGGATGAACTCGGCATGCCGGGTTCTATTGTTTTCAAGTCTATCTTTTTAAAGTGATACCAAGCACCCAGAAGCGATACCAAAGCGGTAATCAGGAAAAATATTACGCTAATACCAACGGAAGTATTTTCGTTTAGTCCTAGTAGTGCTGCTCCATAGAAGAACGTCGCTTCCCGGCTTCCAATACCGCCAATAGTGAGTGGAATCACGGATACAATGGAGGATACCAGAAAAATCACCAGATAGGCAATTTCGTTAAGTTCTATACCAAGTGATTTCATGATGAACCAAACAGCTATTAGCTGTGCCAGTTGTACAAGAGCGGAGTAGGTTGCCGATCTCCAAAACACAGGGAGTACATAACTAAAAAATTGTCTGTTCAATATCCAAAACACCAGAATGGAAATCGGGATGGCTGCGATAAACAGCGGGGTCAAGGCCACAATTGTTTCCTGATTAAGTAGGAGCAATAAGGAGCACGCATAAACGAACAAGAGCAAGAGGCCGCTCAACCGATCTAATACCAAAACGCTCACTACCTTTTTAGCAGAAACTTCAAACTTTTTTTTAATGGCGTAGCCTTTGTACGCGTCTCCTCCTATACCACCCGGTAAAAAGAGGTTGTAGAACATTCCCAGAAAATAGAGTTTTAGATTGCTATTTTGGGTTAAGAAAACTTCTAATTGATGAAAATAAAGATTTAATCTGAACGCGGCTATACCCTTTGAGGCAATGAAGAAAATCAGTGCGAGTAATAGGTAATAGAGATTGCTACTGCGCAACGTAGTACCTATTTCGTGAATATCTATCTTTGAAAAGATAAAATAGAACAGAAGTCCGCTTACCAGTAGCTTAATTGCGGTAGCTATAGCTTTACTTGGCCGTGCCACCAATACTAACTTTTTTAATTCTGTAAGGTCTCTTATTTTGCGATTCGTAATAGGTACGAATAAGTAGTTCCATAACAATCCCGATCGTAAACAATTGTATGCCGGCCAAAATAAACATCATACCGAACATCAATAATGGTCGTGTTCCAATATCTTCTCCAAAACCTATTTTAACTACAAGTAGGTACATGTTGATTAGTATGCCCAAAATAATCATTAAAAAACCAAAAATTCCAAAAAGATGTATGGGTCGCTGAAAATATTTTCGGATAAAAAGGAGCAACATCATATCTGCTACTACTTTAAAAACCCGCTCCAAGCCGTATTTAGAAACACCGGCATGCCTTGCGTGGTGTTTTACTGGAACTTGTTTGATTTGGGCGCCTTCCAAGTGGGCGAGTAAGGTTATAAAACGGTGCATTTCGCCGTAAAGATTTAGGTCTTTTGCAATATCCCTAGTAAACACCTTCAGGGCACATCCGTTGTCCTTTATATCTAATTTAGTCACCCTGCGAACTAAAAAATTAGCAATTTTCGAGGGTATTTTTTTTACAAGTGAGTCTTTTCGCTTTTGACGAATGCCCGTAATAAGGTCAAATTCCCCTTTGACCGCATAGGATAACATTTCCGGGATATCACTGGGATCGTTTTGAAGGTCGCCATCCATGGTAATGATATATTCACCTTCTGCATAATCGATACCTGCGGCTAATGCCAAGCTTTGTCCATAATTCTTCTTTAGTTCGATGAGGTGCACTTTTTCGTCCTGCATTTCCTTTACGACTTGTTTTGTCCTGTCCGTAGAAAAATCGTCGATATATATAATCTGATAGGAATATCCTACTAAGCTTTCATGAATCTTTTGTGTTAACAGTACCGCGTTGTCTTCTTCGTTGTATAATGGCACTACGACTGAGAGTAAAGAAGGGGTAATAATGTCCATTAAGCTATTTTTGGATTCTTTGCAAAGTTATGTTTTTTCTACCTAAGTTGATTCGGATTTGAAATCCAGTAGTGGATACGCTTATTTAATTGGAGTAATAAGGTTAGCTTAATCAGATACCAATTTCTTCGTGATTCTACTACTGGCAATTTTAGAAGCGATGATTCCCAAAACTAAAATTGTAGCCAAAACTATACCCACATTAATAAATTGAAATGCTACAGGATAGGCCAAAGTCGGCGTAATTTTTAGCCATTCAAAAGCTAGCTGCGACCAGATTAGTAACGAACCCAGTAACACGCCTATAAATCCACCTAAACCGGTGACCAATATGCCTTGTACAAAATAAATACGTCGTAATTCTTTGATGGTTGTTCCCAAACTGTATAGTGTTTTGGAATTTTGTTGCTTGTCCAAAATCATCATAATGATAGCGCCCACCACGTTGAACAAAGCAATAATCAGGACTAAGGTAAAAATAAGATAAGTTGCCAAGTTTTCGGTGTTCAGCATTTTGTATAGGGTACCGTTTAATTCCTGTCTATTTTTAAGGATAACGGAATTGTCCAGACTTTTCAATACAGCCGCTCTCACGAATGTTTCATCCGCTCCTGGCATTAATTTAAAATTGATGCCAGAATATTGGTTGGGTGCTTTTTCCAAGAGTGCCTGTGCCAGAGGTAGATGCGCAAATACATATTTATTGTCCAACTCTGCCTCCACAGCATAAACGCCACCTATGACCATTGGCAGCTGATTGTATAAGGAGCTAGCGCTACCCATACTTTGTGGTGAAATAGAACCTTCGCCGGGTTTTATTGCATAAATGTGTAAAGGGCTTCTAAATTGATTTACGGTAACACCTAAATTGTTAAGTATGCTTATGCCGGAGACCGCTTGTTGCTCGTTTATGGTCCAATCACCATAATAAATGGTACTGTCTACACCGGTAACTTTGATGTAGTTGGAATCTATACCCTTTAAATAAGCAATTTGATTTTTTCCTTTGTGCTCCAGCAATACCTTCTCTTCTATTTCTTTGGAGTATTGTGCTATGCCCTGTATGGCTGTAAGTTTCGTTTCCTGTTCCGGGCTTATAGCGAAAAACTTTCCGGTCGCCGGTAGCGCTTTTAGTTCCGGGTCAAACGATTCGGTAAAGGATAGGCTAAATGTTTTTAGTCCAGCAAAGCCGGATAGCACGATGAACAAGGCCGCCGAACCTATTACTATAACTAAAAAGGTAATAAAATTGATAATGTTCACAGCGTTTTGGCTGCTCTTGGAGCGTATGTACCGTTTCGCTATGTAGAGGGGGAAATTCAATCCTTAGGATTTTTTTCTTTTTGCCAACAGGTCTCTATTTTCAATAGGGTTTTCTTTCCCTTCCAATGATTTTTCTATCTTTTCGATATAATCTAGCGAATCGTCCAAGTAAAAAAGAAGTTCTGGTACACGGCGTAGTTGGTTTCTAGTCCGTTGGCTAAGCTCATGCTTTATTAAGGGTTGGTTGGATTTGATACCTTCCATTAATTCCGAAGCCTTATCATTGGGGAAAATGCTTACGTATACTTTAGCAATAGAAAGATCCGTAGTAACGGCAACTTTACTTACAGAGATCAAGGTGCCTTTAAGTCCGCCATCTAGCGCTGCTTTTTGCAGAATATCTACAATATCTTTTTGGATGACTCCCCCTATTTTTCGTTGTCGTTGCGTTTCCATGCTGCAAAAATACGTAGAATAATGTATCTTCGATAGTATTGCCAAATATACCGAAGAAAATTCTACATGAAGAAAATAGAACACATAGGAATTGCTGTAAAAAACTTAAAAGCTGCCAATGATGTATATGAGAAATTATTGGGTGTAGCTTGCTATAAAGAAGAGGAGGTAGTCTCCGAGGGAGTAAAGACTTCTTTTTTTAAAAATGGACCTAATAAAATAGAATTGTTGGAAAGTACCACTGAAGATGGCCCCATTGCCAAGTTCTTGGAAAAAAAAGGGGAAGGAATACACCATATTGCCTTTGAGGTCGATGATATCGTTGCCGAAATGGTAAGACTAAAGCAAGAAGGATTCGTGATATTGAACGAAACGCCTAAAAAAGGGGCAGACAATAAATTGGTAGCTTTTTTGCATCCAAAGAGTACACGTGGCGTATTAGTAGAATTGTGTCAAGAAATAACTGAATAGGTCTAAATATTTGGGAGTTAACGATTTAATCGAATTCAGCACCTGTTTGTAATTCTTCATTGGTTTTTTGCTTGTATCGATTAAAAATAAGTAGTAATATTGCAACCGCAAATTGCGGGTCCTATAGCTCAGCTGGTTAGAGCACCTGACTCATAATCAGGGGGTCCATGGTTCGAGCCCATGTGGGACCACTTCCAAAGAAGTAAGCCCTTCAAGAAATTGAGGGGTTTTTTTGTTTCTAGGAGTGTTAATTCTCACATACGTTTGGTTATCATTTTCGCGTATATAATCTTCACTTTAAAAAACGTTCAGTTTTCCCTACTTATTTGCTAATCTAGTTGGTGCGAAAGCCTCAGTGTTCGGAAGAATTAGTGATAACGGTTTTTATGGCATCTGAGTAGCTACCGGACGAGTCTATTAAGCTATCGTAAACCCATATAAAACCTCCATTAAAACCACAGTCGGTTTTCCATTGCGTCATTTTGCTTTTTACTGATGTTGTAGACATCTGATCGAGACCGCCCCAAAGACCACCTACATTGGTAATTCCAAAATCCCATTGGCTTTGGCAAGGGTCGTTGTCCGCACCTCCGGCATAGCACTGGATATAGTTTATATCTACGTTGCCGGGATACTCGGCGTTTACCTGTTTCACCAAAGGCCCCCAATAAGAACTGGCGTTACGGTAAGGAACTATGGCATTCTTAAAACCTAGCCCGGCCAACATTTTCGTGAAAGCAACCGCAGATGGGACATCATAGGTAACTTCATCATCGTTGTTGATGGCGTCAACAAAAGGGAAGGTTTCCCTTAATGTTTTAAAGCTTTTATAAATAGGGCTGCTGGGTGGAAAACCGCCATCCCGATCAAAATAATTCTTGATTACATCAAATTGCTGTCCGCTTGCGGAACCGACCCCGAACTCTAAACGGGTTATGTTGGTGGGTGCTTGTTTTAAACGAGCTATTCTATTTCTGAGGGCATCTCCTCCGATATAATTACTATTTGCATCAATAATATCGTTTACAAAATTTAAATTAAGTGAGCCATCATCACGAATATGGATGGTCCATACAATGACTGTATTGTATTTAGAGTTTCTAAGTTCGTCTACGTTGGATAAGGGTTGTGCCGGATCATGAATAGCGCCCCCTGCAAAAATAGCATTTACCTGTGCATAAATTACTGTACTGGATGCGATGAGAAATAACAGTAATACTGCTGCATTTCGTAAAAATTTCTTCATTTATTTGAATTTAGACTAATAATTATTTGTTTTCAAAGGCATTATAATATTAGGTTTGTGAAAACTGTATATTTTGCCAATGTAAAGTATTGTTCATCAGTTCGGAACTTATAAAGGGTCTAACTGAACTCAAGAGAATCACATTCACTCGGATTATTTTCTTTTAGTCATATCCGTTTTAATCTTCGCTATACACGTTAATACTTTATGAACCCTTTTCTCCAGCGTTGCATAGGCTTCATTTTCTAGAATATCTTTACTAATAAGTTTGGAACCTATGCCCACACAGGTCACCCCGGCATCAAACCACGCTTTTAGGTTTTCCACATCTGTACTTACCCCACCAGTTGGCATTACGCTAGTCCATGGTTGTGGTCCCTTAATTCCTTTTACGAAACCTGGCCCATAAATATCCCCCGGAAATAATTTTACGATTTCGCAGCCCAGTTCCTCAGCTCTATTGATTTCTGTTAGTGACCCACAACCCGGTGACCAGAGTACCTTTCTACGATTGCATACTACCGCAATGTCCTCACGTAATGATGGGGTTACGATAAAGTTCGCACCCATTTGCATAAATAGTGATGCCGCTGCAGCATCGGTTATAGAACCTACACCCATTACCATTCCAGGTAGCTCTGCAATGGCATATTTGTTCAACTCCGAAAATACTTCAAAAGCAAAATCCCCTCTTGCCGTGAATTCCATAAGCCTTGCACCACCATCATAACATGCCTTTAGTACTTTTTTTCCCAAAGCGAGGTCAGGATGGTAAAATAAAGGAATCATGCTTGATTCCTTTATTATTGTTGCTACTTCTATTCTGGAATACTGTGCCATAGTTATCTTGCTACTCTACCGGAAGCATCTCCTCCCTTTAATTTATTAACTTCATCGACCGTTACCAAATTGGCATCTCCTTTTATGGTATGTTTTAAACAGGATGCCGCTACCGCAAAATCCAATGCGTTTTGATCATCATCCGGATACTGCAACAGTCCATATATCAAACCGCCCATAAAGGAATCGCCACCTCCCACACGATCCACGATATCGGTAATTTGATATTGGCGTGTTTCATACATCTTGGAACCATCCCATAGAACCCCCGCCCACGTATTGTGCGATGCGGAAATGGAACCTCTTAAGGTGGTAATTACTTTTTTCGCTTTTGGGAATTTTTGCATCATCTGTTTACAGACCGATAAAAAAGCTTCCGCTTTTACGCCATGACCATCTTTATGTACATCTAGACCTTCTGGGTGTATTCCAAAGTGTTTCTCCGCATCTTCCTCGTTTCCAAGGATAATGTCACAATACGACGTAAGCTCGGTCATAATAGCCTCGCGGTCACCTCCGTAATTCCATAATTTAGCTCTATAATTGAGATCGGTGGAAATGGTAACGCCTATTTCACTTGCTACCTTAACCGCCTCCAAGCAAACATCTGCGGCACTTTGCGAAATCGCCGGGGTAATACCTGTCCAATGAAACCATCCCGCACCTTCGAACACCGAATTCCAATCTATCATTCCCGGTTTGATCTCGCAGATGGAAGAATGTGCACGGTCATAAACCACTTTACTTCCTCTACTTACTGCACCGGTCTCTAAGAAATAGATACCTAACCGATCTCCTCCAAATACTATATTTTGGGTATTAACCCCTCTTTTGCGCATTTCCATTAAGGCACATTCCCCGATATCATTTTTCGGGAGACGTGTAACAAAATCTACTGGCACGCCATAATTGGCCAAGGATACGGCAACGTTGGATTCTCCACCACCATAAACCACATCAAAACTATTGGTTTGTGAAAATCTTAAAAATCCAGGAGGGGACAACCGAAGCATAATCTCTCCAAAGGTTACTACTTTTTTCATTACAATCTGTTTATATATTTTTGTTTATTCCCGCGTTTTTTTGGCTCATATAGGTTTATGTAGTATTGCTAGCTCTTATTCGTTTCAGGATTATCCAAAAAAGAAATCGCCGCTTTCATAAACCCCATGGCATAGGCCATACCAGCGTACCAAGGAGCGTCACAGGTCATTTGCGGCGTGTGATCGGGTATGAGCACTCCTTGAAAATCATTCTTTTTTAAAATCTTAAGGATCCGGAACATATCTATATCCCCCTCATCCACAAAGACCTCTTTATAATGGGGCACTTTGCCCACAACATTTCTAAAATGGATATACGCAATCTTATTCTGCTTGCTGTAAAGATCCGTAGCTTCATACACATCACCCTCCGTCATTTCCGAGATGGAACCCAAGCAGAATTCCAAATTATTTGCTGGACTCGGTTTTAGGTCTATCAGCTTTTGATACATATCAGGTTGATATACCAAACGCGGCGTATCCCTAATATAGGGCATAGGAGGATCGTCCGGGTGAGCGGCCAATTTTACCCCAGCCTCTGCGGCTACAGGTATAAGTTCATCAAGGAAATACTGCAGGCGATTCCAAAGCACTTCATGGTCTATTTTTGGCAAAGTTCCTTCGGGAGCATTTTCATCATAGATCATATTCCATACCATCCCGTTGGGTATAGGTGTGTCATCACCACCTTCCATCCCGACAGAAACCGCTTCGCCCCGTGTATAGGGTGCAATTGTGCGTGCCGAAACACCCGCTAACGAAAAATTATAGCCAAACACGGGAATGCCGGCCTTGCCTACATTTCTGATCAGCTGTTTTAAATTGGCTATCTGCGCTTCTTTCTTGGGGCCGTCCAAAAGAATGTCATGCCAATGCGCGGGGTCAAAATTTTCAATGGCCTCAAGTTCCAAACCATGGTCGTTGATTTCCTTTTTTATACTTACCAATTCATCATAAGACCAAATTTTATCGGGATCACCGGCCTTGCCCCAACCTGATTTGCCCCCGATGGGTTGATCCGCCTTGCCTTTGTTATGCCCAAAATAATCCACTAAGTGAATCACCAAATGGGTAGCACCGCATTGCTTTGCAAAATTATAGTGCGCGGTATTTAACATGTGTTTATAAAGTCCGAATCCTAATTTCATTGTACTTGTTTTAGGTTTTGTATGCTATTTGTTATCGCCAAACTCCTTAAGGATTTCATCGGCATGTTGATTGAGCAAAGGTGCCGGCTTGTAAATTTTCTGCGGGGTATCACTGAACCAAACTGGGAATCCTGTAGTTTTTACTTTTCCGATTGTAGGGTGCTCAATTTCAATGATCATTTCATTGTGCTGTATCTGCGGATCTTTTACCATATCGTCAAAAGTATTGACCTGAGAGCACCACACATCATGTTCCAAAAGGATCTTCAACCATGCTTCAGTAGATTTGGTCTTAAAAACAGCGTCAAAAGCAAATCTAATTTCATCTCTAATTTCAATAATATTGTTGGAAACATAGGCATCGGAATCATATTTTTTCAAACCAATAACTTGAGCCAGTTTTTGCACGGAATTCATTCCAATGGCAAGGTAGCCATCATTTGTGTTGTAGAGTCCGTAAGGTGCGCCTAACCAGGGGTTGGGAATACCGCTTTCACTGCGTTCCGGGTTTTCACCTTTGTGCAGGTACGCCGTAACTTCCTGAATATGGAAACCAACGACCGAATTCAATAAGTTGGCTTCTATTTTCTGGCCTTTTCCAGTTTTTGAGCGTGAGTAAATAGCAGCCATGATGGCCTGGTTAATGAACAAACTGGTCAGTAGATCTGCTTGGCCTACAGCGGTGACCACGGGCATATCCCCTTTTTTTCCGTTCAGGGCAGAACCTCCACCTATGGATTGTGCCAACAAATCTTGACCTGCCCTATGCAGATAAGGGCCCGATGAACCATAGCCAGAGCTGGAGCAATATACCAGTTTTGGGTTTGTCTTTTTGATTTCCTCATATCCAAGGCCTAATCTATCCATAACTCCCGGACGGAAGTTCTCCACCAAAATATCAGCTTTTGCAATGATACGTTTAGCCACCTTGATACCCTCTGGGTCTTTCAGGTTCAGGGCAATGCTGCGCTTGTTTCTATTGAAACTCACGAACGAAATACTTTCACCGTTCGGATACAGATTACCGTAGGCATAGTGCCGCATCCAATCGCCTTTTTCGGGCTCTATTTTAATAATATCGGCACCCATATCGCCTAACATCTGTGTTGCCCATGGGCCTTGCGCCAGCTGGGTGAAATCCGCCACTACCAATCCGGATAAAGGCCCTTGGTTTTTATTTTCAGTACTCATTTTTAGATTTGATAAATCGGTTTAGGTATTGTTTCTAATTTTAAATGCTACACATACTGGCGATAAAATTTCGGTCGTTCTGTAGTATTCTTTTAATGTACCGTTATCTTTTATGGCATAGACCACGGTATCATGCGAATTTTGATGACAGGCGATCAACCAGTTCCCATCGGGAGTGATGTTGAATTCCCTTAGTTCTTCCCCATTGGTATATTGATAGTCGATTGTTTCCAAAGCGTCACCCTCAATGCTGAATATTGTTATAGCCTCTAGGTTTCTGTTGGCGGTATAAAGGAATTTTCCGTTAGGATGTAATCGTATCGCCGAGGAGCTTGGTACGCCCTTGAAGTCTTCAGGCAAGGTGGTGTAATCATTGATTGCGGTAAAACGATCTTGCTTGTGTTCTAGAATAGCGACCGTTCCTGTTAATTCATTAAGAACATACGCGCAATTTCCTTCTGAGTTGAACACCAAATGTCTTGGACCACTGCCTTCGGATACTTTGCAGTCTTTAGTCGGGTTAGGGGTTAAAACGTTTTCCTCTAGTTTGTATGCCTTAATCGTATCGATACCCAAATCGCACACATATACTTCTTTTCCATTGGGATGCACTGCCACTTGATGTGCATGCGGCCCTTCCTGCCGTACCTTGTTTACGCTGTACCCTGAATGTTTGAACTCGGTCACATTCGGCATCAACTCACCATTTGTCCTGGTACTATAGTGCAATACATTACCGGTGACATAGCATGCGACCATTACGTTGTTCCCTTTGGATATAATGTGGCAGGGATATCCTCCGGGTATTGGCCGTTCGTTCAAAAATGAAAGCGAAAAATCGTTCTTAACTGCGAAACTCCTCAACTTAGGGTTACTGGATTCATCCAACTCGGATACTGCATACATGTGCTTATTATCATCGCTGATCGCCAAATAACTTGGATTTCTTGATTTTATGGTATTCTTAATTGATAACTCCCCGGTTTTCGTGTGTAGTTCAACCGAATAAATACCATGGCCTATGCCACCAAAACCGGGTATGGGATATTCCGTATAACTGCCTATAAAAAAGGGTACTTTTTGATTACTCATGTTCACTTATGCTTTGTCTACAAAATCCTGAATGGCTTTTTTGGCCTCATCGCTGTAGAACAGATTCGTTACCGCCTTACCTTCTTCGGCGATTCTTTGTTCAAAAGGAATGGGGGACAGGCTCAATTGCGCCAATTGTTTTAATGCGCTGACCGCACTCGGGGACCTTCGGGATAATTTTTCGGCAAATTTAATCACCTCCGTGTCAAATTCTTCTTCTGCGATCACTTGGTTTACAATACCCCAATCTTGTAATTTTTCCGCTGAATGTTGGCCGCCGAAAAACAAGAGTTCCTTGGCCCTATTGATGCCTATTTTCTGAATAAGCCTTTGGGTGCCACCGCCTCCGGGTACCAGGCTCAAAAACACTTCCGGCAATCCCATTTTGGCCGTATCGCTCGCCAAGATCATATCGCAAGAAAGGGCAATTTCAAAACCGCCGCCAAGAGCGAATCCGTTTACGGCTGCTATCCAAGGTTTAGGGGCGTTCTCAATACTTTCGTACAACTTTATTCCACAATCCTGAAACGATTTAAACTGTTCCGAGGTTTGACTGGCATATTCCTTTATATCCGCTCCCGCCATAAAAGCGCGGCCTTCTCCTCTTATAACCGCAACATGCACGTCTTCGTTTTGGTTTACAGCTTCAATGCCTTCAATGATTTCATTCATCATTTCGCGGTTCATGGCGTTTAATTGGGTAGGGCGGTTGAAACTTAATACCGCTACCTTGTTATCTATGCTTAGTTTGATAGTGTTATAGGTCTTTTTCATCTTAAGGTATAGATTGATATAATTGATTTAGGTGCGACATGATATTGGCAGACGGAGTATTGCGTAGCAAACCATCATGTAGTACATCTGCACCTTGTTCCTGCAAAGCGTTCCAGCCTTTGTGTTGCGGGCGCACATACGCCTTTTCCATGGTTTCCAGGGTATCCGAAAAGAAATTATGGCACAACGCATTATTGGTTTTGCTTTGCCAAGCTTTGAGGTTTCCGGATTGACCTCCATTTTTAGTATACATTCCGTTTTGCGTTTCTGCATCAGCAACGTAACTTATGTAGGCCGATGCCAGTTCTTTGTGTTCGCATTGCGCCGATATGCAGAGACCTACCCCGCCCAAAATCGTGGATACATCGGTTGTCGGGTTCGTGGGGCTATTGCCAAAGTTTATGATATGTTTTGCATACCCCTTGCGGCTGTAATTGGTATAGCCGAATAAAAAAGGGCAATAAATAATTTCGTCATCCGCCGCCATCCTGTCCAAAATCTGAATAGGGTTCCAATGGATGGAATCGGGATGAATTTCATCTAAATGTCGTTTCAACTCTTCCAATACTTGGGTGCCCAAAGTTACATCTATGGTTTTATTTTTGATAAAATTTCGGCCCGCATCTTGCGCGCACAAAGTGAGAAAAGCACACCAAAGGTCGGTTGCGCACAAGGCCCATGCCGCTTTGCGACCCTTTGGAAGTTGTTTATAGAAATCAAAAAGTGCCGACCGGGTTTTTGGGGCTTTTAAACCGTAGCCTTCCATTGCATCTTTTCTACAGGCCGAAACCAAAGCGGCCGCATCTACGGGTAACGCATACTGGTGGGCATTAAAGATATAGGAATCAAAGCTGGGCCCTACCGATTCACTTTTGAGCTTTTTCAATATATCTTCGGAAATAAAGTCCTCCAACGGAACAAGTAGGTTGTTGGAATGCGCCTGTCCCATATAAGGGTGGTCAATGGTAATGATATCATAGGTTTCTATGAGGTCTTCAATGGGCATGTCCCCGAATTCCTTTAGCGAACGAATATCCCAATCAATGCGTACCGATGGATGCATTTTTGCGAAAGCTGCCGATGTCGCCCTGAGCGGTGCGTACCCTCTGGGATGGTCCCATGCCATACCTTTTAATAGTATCGTGCTTGACATACAATCGTTAACTTACAAATTCTTTCTTTCGGGTCTGGGATCGTATTGAATGGTGTTGTTCATATAGGCCCCATCAATATAGATATCCGTACCGTTGATATAATCCGCTAGATCACTGGCCATAAAAGCTACCGTGTTCGCAACATCGGCAACATGACCAATTCTGCCTTGGGGAATCCAATTTTCAAATTTATCCCGCCCAAATTCATTTATTTCCGCTCGATTCATGTTGGTTTCGATGGCTCCAGGGGCGATGGAAACGACTCGAATATCTTTATCCGCCAGTTCCAAGGAAAGGCATTTGGAAAACATTTTGAGTCCTGCTTTTGCCGCGCAATAGTGTATCAATCCCTTCCTGGGCACCACATCATGGATAGAGGAAATATTGATGATTACGCCTCCGCCATTTTTTTCCATTCGTAGCCCTGCCTCTTTAGAACAGAGGAAAGGTCCTTTTAAATTTACATTGAGAACCTTGTCCCATTCGGCCTCTTCCATCTCCAAAACATGGTTTACCGTTTCGCAGCCCGCATTGTTTACTAAAATGTCTAGCGTGCCTATTTTCTCGTCCATGTCCAGGAACAATTGTTTTACAGCTTTGGCATTGGACACATCGGCACCTCCTATGGCCACTTTGACACCAGTAGTACGGCGAATATCTTCTGCCAGTGCTTCCGCTTTGTCCTTGTTCCGGTTGTAGTTGATAAAGATATCGGCACCGCATTGCGCCAAATGCCTACAAATTTCCGCTCCAATGCCCTGACTTCCACCGGTAACCAAAGCTTTTTTTCCTTTTAAATCTATTTGTTTCATTCCTTCAGATTTGTATCGGTTCCAATAGCCTACTTCACCACTGTTGCGGATTCATATAGCTCATAAACACTATTACGCATTTCCTTACATTGTTTAACCGTCAAATCGTGATGTTCAAAATCCGAAATATGGGTATTGGATTTCTCCACGATGATAAGTTGGCACTCCTCGGTCATGGCGATATTGTGCCAAAGGCCTTTGGGGATGTTGTAGGTTTTGTTCGGTTCCATCAGTTCCATTTCAAAGGTTACTTCCTTTCCTTCAACAGCGGCGGCTATAAGTACGGCATGGCCTTGCAACAAAATAAAGACCTCATCGGTTTCGTGGTGCACATCCAGGCGAGTGATATTGTCAATATCCTGCTCCGGCATGTAATTCAATTGCGCAACTTGCCAGCCATCCCGAATTAAAAAGGGATGATACCCCTTGTCTGTTATCGTATAAGATTCTATCATAGCATTGTAAGATACTCCATATGAAAAGATATGGCAATCATTGTTTAACGGTTATTTACAAATTGGTTTTCATTTTCTCTCTCCAGAAGTTTTCAATTTCTTCCAAGGTCTTTCCTTTGGTTTCGGGTACAAACTTCCAAATAAACCAAATAGCAGGAAGTGTCAGCGCCGCATAAAGGAAGAACGTGCCCGAGGGCAATATATTTTCAATAAGGATGGGATTGGTCAGCGTTATTACAAATCCGGTACTCATCAATACAAAGCTACCCAGACCAACGGCTAGTCCGCGCACATGTGTTGGAAAAATTTCGCTGATGATGACCCAAACGATTGGACCAAAGGAAAAGGCAAAACTTGCAACATAAAGTAATAAAGGAATGATTACATAAGATGAACCCATGGCGAACAAGATGCCCACCCCTGTTAAGGAAAGAAACGCCCCGGTAACACCGATGAGCAACAACTTTCTTCTACCGAACTTTTCAATGTTGTAAATCGCCACGAAAGTAAAAGCGGTATTGACCACTCCTACCAAAACAGCTCCCAAAAAGGAACTTTCCACACTCTGCACAGATTCGTTGATGATGTTGGGGGCAAAATACATGATGGCCGCAATACCACTCAAGTGGGAGAACATTGGCAATAGTATACCAATCAATAACGGGATGCGAAGAAAGGGCTGTAAAAGGTCTTTGAATCCCCCGGCTTTTACCTTTGCTATTTTCTTTATTGCGGTTAACTCTTGCTGTGCGTAGGTTTTGCCGTTTATTTTTGTCATGATGGTCAAAGCTTCTTCTTCGCGACCTTTGACAATCAGCCAACGAGGTGTTTCCGGCACTAAAAACAGGAGGAACAAAAACAACAGGGCGATGGGAATCTCCGTACCGAACATGCCACGCCAAAGTTCTTCAACAAAAAGCCAGTTCCAGAAACCTGAGGCATTTTCCGAAATTACGCCTGCTGCGGTACCGGCATTGCTCAAGACCAACCAATCTATTAGAAAGGCCAAAAGAATGCCCAGTGTAATGGATAGCTGGTACAAGGATACCATACGCCCCCTGCTTTCGGGAAGCGCCAATTCCGATATATAAATCGGTGCTACCACCGATGTAATGCCTACCCCGATACCGCCAATGATCCTGATGACGATTAGAAAATTAAAGGCGGTGTCCATTGAGGAGACCACCCAAAATGGCTGCTGCAAATCACCCAGAAACTGTGGTGGCAGCATAGAACCTGTGGCAGAAACCAGCAAACAAAGCGCTGCCAAAACGAGTGCCTTTTTTCTTCCCAAACGATCGGTAATACTTCCAGCGATGATACAACCGAAAATGGTGCCCAAAAGCGCGGAGGATACTACCCATCCCAATTCTGCCGCTGTAAGTTGAAAATGTTGTTCCAAAAAAGTATTGCAACCCGATATGATGGCCGTATCGTACCCGAATAGAAAACCTCCTATGGTGGAGACAAAGCTAATTCCCAATAAATAGTTGGATTTCTTGGATTTCATAAAATTCTATCAAAGATTCAATGGTATAGTAATTTCTTTTACATGATACCAAACTTGTTAAAAGCATCTACGGTACTCATTCCGGATTCCAAGGCTTTTTTGACCAATTGTTCTCCCCGGGCCTTTTCTATGGCCCCTGTAAAAGCTTCGTCCACGGCTTCTTTTGGAACGATCAGTACACCGTCAATATCGCCATAAACGATATCGCCCGGATGAATCCGTATGCCCTCAATTTCAATGGGAACCCTGTAGTCTATCACTTTTCCCCTAGGCCCTTGGTCTTGGGCATATCCGCCGAAGGAAAACGCAGGAAAACCAAGACTTAAAATTTCTTTGGTATCCCTTGAAAAACCGTGCACCACCGCACCGGCAGCACCTAGTTTCATGGCCCGGGTACTCATTAAGCCGCCCCAAAGGGCGTATCTTGGTGAGGATCCGGAGCAAATATACACTTCACCTTCCTGTAAGCTGTCCAAGGCCTCGAACATGAGTCCGAAAGGTTTTTTCATCAAGGGATTTTGACTGTCGTCCGGAATTTCCACAAAAACATCCGCTTCCAAAACGGTCATCGCCCTACCGATTACCGTAAAATCATCGTTCAAGGGTTTTATGTTGGGTGGAAGAAATTGGTGCAGATAGCCCATTTTATCTAGAATATCCCCCACCAAGGCTACAAAAAGTTCTTTTTTTGCTATTTGGTAGAGTTCCTTATCGTTTTTCCAAAGCGTTTTCATTAAAAAAAATTTAGTTGTTTGTATTGCTATTGTTTATCGGTTTCTACCGCTAAACTAAAGGTTTCGATGGCGTATTTACCAACTTTTAGTTCCGGCGCTACCGTTTTGGGGTTTTCCTCAATAATATTGGTATGCTTATAGGACGATACATCAAAGTAAGAAGATACGTTTACCTTTTCCTCGCTATCGGCAACATTGTACATACGTGCGATGAGTTCGTCCGAGTCTTCTGCTTTTTTTACTGTGGTAATGAATACATTTTCCGTATCTATCGAAAAGAAACTTAGCGATTCCGGCAAATATGATTTTGTTGAATTCTCAGGATACAGCACCACATGTAAGGGTTCGTTTTTTTGTTTGGCGATTTTTTGACCTTCTATGCTTCCTGAGCTGTTGGACGTCAGTACGTTGGTAAAGTCGTGGTTGCCTCCTTGTGAGTATTCGTTTCCTTCCCAATGGCATGAGGTTCTACTGGCCAATAACAGGTGTTGTAGAACAGACTTGCTTCCACTTTGTTCTGTAGGATCTATCCAATCGGCTGCCGCTACCGAGGAACTTAGGGTTACGGATAGTTCGTCGTCGGTGGCCGATATCCAATCGATAATAGCTCTTGGATGCACATCTTTGGCAAGCGGCGTATAGCGTTCTCCGGCTGTCTTGATCTCATCCTTGCCCACACGTACCCGTCCGAAGGGAACTTCATGGGCAATTTCTGCATCTTCCATATTGATAGGGAACGCCGTCCTGAATTCGCGGTACAGCTCACCGGACCAGTTACGAAGACCGGTATCAAAATACATACGCTTTAAATCATGGTACAGGGTTACATCTTGCCGAACAATGGAATGTAAAATCTGTTGTTCCAATCGGTATTTGGTAAACACAGGGCCGTCTTCCAAGACTTCCCAAGTAGGGTTGTGTAGACTTACCTTGTCAAAATCGACCATACTGGGTTGTTGAATATCGCCAAATTCCCCGGCACCGTTACCTACGGATTCCATGGTAAAAACATCGCCTACCATGAAATTATCCGTAGCGAACAGGTCTTTCTTAAATTCCTTATCGTACACTTGGGCAATACCACCTTTTTCAAAACTAACTTTGTAGAAGGGATTTTCATAAGCCGTGGTACTGGCCATTTGTCCCTTGTTTTGCGCAGTATTTTTATCGTTCGTAATATAAAAGGTGGCGTAGCCTATGGCCGGTATGTTTTCGGCGATAAACGTGATATCGGCACTTTTTAGGCTTCCATCTTCGTAGTACTCCTTCTTGCCGGTTTGTACCGCAACTTTCTTCTTGTCGGGCGTTATAACCGCCACGTTGGTAACCGCTCCTTTTATAAAATTGACGGTTGTGGTTACGGGATCCGTTCTTTCCCAAGATAGGCTGTTGAAGAGTACCAGCGGAATACCGAGCTTTTCATTCTTCTTAATTCTACCGGAAATAAAATCTGTGCCCTTGTTCAACAGATTCTGGCCCATGGTTCTGGACTTTACCAAGTTTTCCTTGAACAGGTTATCGGTGACATCGCCGTCGTGACCTCCCCAACCATGGTCCGGATAAATTTTGGCCTGCCAGGCCTCATCCAGTTCATCAAAGGGATAATGCATTTTTGCGGGATCCATTAGGTTGGCCACCGATAAAAATTTCTCGGCCGCAGGCAACAGTTTAGAGGCTTCCCGACTGGCGGTCAAGGCATCGTGATGTCCAGGGCCGTGAATGTACACCCACACATTGGGGCGCTCTCCCATAATGGTATCTACCTTAGTAGCTTTCTCTTCCGCCAAGGGCAAAAATTCATCCACCGTCATCAGTTCCATCTTTGGTAAAAATAGTTCTTGATCTTCACCTTTGTCATCCTTTAAGGTATCAAAAGAATTCCAAGAGCTGATAAGTTCAGAGTAGTCGATCGCAGGCAGCATATCCTGACTGGACAGCAGTGGGGTTTGGATTTCACTTCCTTCAAAATTCTTCTCCCAGTATAAAATTTGCTCGGCGCCGTACTTCTTCTGGTTATTGAGGTCCCTTGAGAGGTACAGCAAATCGTTCCCATAGTGACCCGGAGAATAGGTAAAAACGGAGCTACCGTCAGGACTCGCCCAATGGAACATTCCCTTGGCGTGCCTACTGATGATCATATAATCTACCCCGGCCTTTTTTAAGATTTGCGGGGTCTGTAGCGATTTTCCCGGTACGTCCACGTTCCAGTACACCTTGGAGTCATAGCCTCCAAAATTCTTTTTCACCCATTTTTTACCAAGGTACAATTGCCTTACCTGATCCTCGGCATCGTACATGTCCTCATAAGGGCAGTTGTACGTGGCTCCCACCGATATCAGCTTCTTATCCAACAAAGTGGTAATAGCGTCCTTGGAATCGGGATGTCTTTCCAAGTATTCCCGTAACATAAGACCATCTTCAATATCAAACCCGTAATCCTCGCGAACAAAGGCATCTTTTAGTACGGGCGTTAATAACAATGTATCCCGTAGAATGATACACACCTCGGGGCGGTCTACCCAAGCAATGTCCTGGTGGCTGGAGTTCATGATGGAAACCAGTCCGTTCTCATATTTTTTATCAAAGAAATCGTCGTAGGTTTCATAAAACTCCGGTTTGTACAATTTGGTCAGCGACGCCGACCAAGCATTATTATATTTTGCAACATTGTGGTAGAGGTACTTTCCTTCTATGTCCGTATTTGAAATTGTGCCATCATTGTTTTTGAACTCCAGTTGAAGTTCTTTACCGTCGTAAAAAATGGAAAAACTCTTCTTAGGTGGCTGTACCTCATAGGAGGCTTTTGACATCTCGCCTTGGGCCTTAAACGTTTTGCGCTTGCTTTTTTTTCCGTCGCTTACTACATAAACCTGCTTACCATCAAAATGTGTGGGAGCATCTACGAATAGTTTGCCGTTTCTTTCCTTAATAACAAAGGCTGCCTCGTCCGTTACGGATTTCTTGATACGTTCCACGGCATCGGTAGACTTAAAGATCATGACCCAGCAATTGGAGTTCTTTTTATGCCCGTTGAACTTTAATTTAGCAGATTTGCCTTTTTCGAGTAGCGAAGTAGGTACCGTTAGCCGGAATGCCCCTACGCCATCTCCATTCAAGTCCCTTCGCACCATAATATACTCGGCCTTACCATTCCCCGGGTTTTGGGTAACCGACAAGGAACCGTCCTCATTGGAATTAAAGGTCAACAGATGTTTGTCGTTTACATGGATATCGAACGATTCCCTTAGGTTGAGGTCGATATCGCTCAACATAAAAAAGGTAACCTCGGCCGAAGCATAATTTTTGGGCACTACGCCGGTCATAAACTCAAAGCCCATTTCTCCCGTTGTGGCACGTGAAATCATGGATACATTGATATCTTCACGGATGGAGGGATAGAGAAAGAATTCCGATCCGGAAAGCATTTCCGAGTAGCCTTCAATATCGTTTTTAGCAATGGTGTAGAGCTTGTGATTGGTATTCAATTCTTGAATATGACCGTTCCCGTTACCTTCATGAAAATAAAAATCGGCGGCAGTACTGGGTTCGGAACTATCCAACCCGACCGGCACAAAGCTTGACAAGACTAGCAATAGGCAGGCACCTAAGGTGCTTTTAAATAAATATTGTTTTTTGAGTATGCTCATAAAATAGTTTCTGTTTTTGGGTCTTATTTTTTGTATTGATGAGGCTTTTGTCACCTATTAGTCTAAGAAATGAAGCTTGTAGGTATCAATGGCATTATGGCCTATATCGACTTTAAAATCCTTGCCGGAACCTTCCAATTCAGCTTCTTCCTTTTCAATCAGGTTTGTTTTTACAAGAGCTTTTAAAGGGGTCGATAATCCAATTGAGGTTTGTTTGTCCTTACCTTCCATTTCAACAAAGCGCATAATTACGCCATTGTCTTCTTCACTCTTTTTAATGGTGCTGATGCGTACCATGGGATCAGAAACCGTAAAAAAGCTCATTGTATGCGGCAGTTTGCCCATTTTGTTCCTTGCCGGCATTAAAACGGTTTGTAGGGGGTGATTGGATGCTGTGCCAAATTGATATGATTTGGTATCGTCCGGTAGGTGGGATGCTAAGGAGAACTGAAAATGGTGGTCCCCGGTCTGGTGGTACCAGTTGCCCTCGCCATGGCAACTTTTATGCGATGCCATTAAGATGCCCTGTAACACGGGATAGGCAACTGCCTCTCTAGTTGGGTCAATCCAATCGGCCAGGGCAACATCCGTGGCCATGGTTACGGCAAATTCATCGTTCTCGGAAGAAATAAAGTTCAGTACTTCACGGGGGTGTATAGTCACCGGTTTTTGGTCATAGGTGCCTCCCCATGCCCATCCGCCAGGGGCTTGTTTCATTTCCGTTTTTCCTACCTCGGCGATGGCCATAGGCACCTCGTACTTTATTTTGCCTTCTTCCATGTTCAAGGGAAGCGCAAACCTGAACTCGCGGTTATGGGTGCCGTCCCAGTTCAAAAGATCTATAAAGAAATCGATTTTTTTCTCCTGATGGAAAACCCGTATGCGCTGCACCACTTGGGTATGTTTAAACTTTGCCTTGTTTTCGTATTCGCTAAAAACCGGACCATCTTGGCGTAGTTTCCACTGGGCGGTATGGTTGCTCGTTTTATCGTAGTCAGCCATATTGGGTTCGGTCATCACGGTAAATTCTCCGGCACCGTTGCCATCGTAGCCTAAAGTAAGCACGTCGCCACCCGAGAATCTGGTAGTGTTAAAAATTTCCTTGTTCAATGTGCGGTCCAAAAGATGGCTGATGCCACCATTGTCCAAGTGTAAGGTGTAGAAATCGTTGGTTACCATATTTGGTGCTACATCTTTGGATACTGTAACTTTCTTTTTTCCCTTTTTAAGGTAGAAGGTGCTGTAGCCTATAGAAGGAATATCGGAGGCATAGAACAGGAGTTCTTTCGAGTTGTCGACACTTACTTGTGAAGGGATTACTTCCCCTTTTTCGTTTACCACATAATAGGAAGCCGCATTGTCTATGGCGACCGATGCCAAGCCGCTGCGGTTCCACGACAGGTCATTATATACGACTACGGCGTTGTCTTTTTCCGTTCCGATATTATCGGAGATAGAGCTTAAGGCATCTCCCAAGAGAGCATCTGCCTCGCGGGCCGCAAATTCGAGTTTATCCCTAAAAATACTGTCCGTAATATGTCCGTTTTTCCCTCCCCAACCGTGATCGGGATAAATAGATTCCTCAAAAGCTTTTGATAGTTTTTCGGTAGGATAGTTATCAAAAGAGTTTTTCAACAGGGCATCTACCGTGCCAAAGATTTCGGCAGAGGGCAAGAGTCTACCCGCTTTTCTGGAAGCGGTAATAGCCTTGTGATGGCCAGGGCCATGTATATAGCCCCAGAGGTTTGGTCGTTCACCCTCCAAGGATTCAAATTCAGCGTTGGGTTGGTTAACTTCCGATAGAAATCCAGGAACCGTGGAGTGCTTTAGGGTAGGAATTTTTGCCCCCGTTTTTGTAATAATGGCGTTCCATTCCTTAACTACTTTAGCATAATCCACCGGGCCCGCGGCATCATTGCTCATAACAATTGCAAAATGCGGTGGTAAGTTATGTTTTCGGTAATAATCACTCCACATTTTAACCCTTCCTTGGATTTTTCTAAGCGCCTCAACAGCATCTTCGTCAAACAGTTTGTAAAACATGGCTGCCCACCCGTAGTTTCCGGGAGAGTACGTAAAGACCGATGACCCGTCTGGTGAATGCCAGTCGTAAAAACCTTCCCGCATTCGGGAAGCGAATAGGTTCTCGGTTCCGGATTTCGCCAATATTTGTGGAAATTGTAACGTCCTTCCCGGTACATCCGTATTGTATGCGGTTACCTCTTGTATCCCGTCAAAATTATTTTCTATCCATAACTTTCCAAAATACATTTCGCGCACTAACTGTTCCCCCATTTGCATACCTTCATAAGGTTGGTTGTAAGTGGCGCCCCAAGCAAATCGACCTTCCTTATATCGTTGGATAACCTCTTCTTTTCTTTCTGGATGCTCTTCAATAAATTCCTTAAGATTAAGGGCTTGCTCCATACCAAAATGGTATTCTTTGTCGGTTTTCATAATATCTAGGGCCGGGCCTATGATTTCATAGATCCTGTCATGGCGGCATGCTTCGGGGGTATCCATCCAAGCAATGTCTTGATGTGATGAGGATATAATATGAAAAGTCCCTTCTTGGAAGTAATCCCAGTCAGAAGTAACCAAAGGGGTAAATAATTGTTTTATCTCTTTCTTTTTATTTTTGGCCGTAATCGTTATCATTTCCGGCTCACCAATCACCGGAAGCCAAACCCAATCTTTCCCTTCTTTTTTCTCAATGGTAGCAGTACGCCCATTCTCAAACAGTATTCTTTTAAAGGCTGTGGCGTTTTCTACGGACAAGGATGCTTTTGCCAACAGGTTATTCTCCCGGACCTGATATTCGTAGGGTTTGATATATTCGAAAATTAGCGTATTCTCTACTGAAGGTGCCTGTGCAAATGCATTTGCCGCGAGTAAAAATAATAGTACGAATTGGAGCTGTTTATTCATCTGTTCAAATTTTATTATTATTAAAGATATTCTTGAATCTGTAATTTCGGCTGGTACCTTGAAATTCATTGTTCATTTCACCCTCATTTTATAAGTTATTTTGTTTTTATTTTCTTAATAGTTACAAATAGGCGAACCGATTTTTTAGATGGTATTGAACTTTAGGAACAGGTTTTTCAACTTTTGATTTGTAATACCACCCTATTTGTTATATCCTTAGCTTTTGCATTTCTATTGTTATCAGCTCAATTGAAAAAACAAGGATGGCTTCGGTATTACCATCCTTGTTCAACTAAAACTAACTCAACTTACTCAAACTAACTTCTTAGTCTAAAACTACTATTAATCTGCCAAATTTGGGTTCAATACCACTTCGTTTTGCGGTATGGGGAACAAACGATTATTCTCCGAGAAAGAATTACCATTGGGTAAAGTATGGCCCTGAAAATCGTTGAACCCACCGTTGTTATCAAAAACCTTTCCCGTTCTTCGAATATCGAACCAAGTAAGACCAACTTCTGCTGGGAATTCCCATACACGTTGTTTCCATACTTCTTCCCTGAATGCTTGTTGACTCAGACCTGAAATATCTGGCAATCCCGCTCTGGAGCGTACTGCATTCAAGGCAGCATAGGCAGATGCATCTGCAGATCCCGCCTCGTTTTGCGCTTCAGCATAGGTAAGCAAAACATCAGCGTATCGAAGCAAAGGGATATTTTTCCCCGATAAACCGTTACCTGTTCTATAGTCCTCATAAAAATATTTATAGACCGAATTGTTAAAGCTAAATCCGTCCAATTCGTTAAAAAAGAAACCCTGATTTTGCCCTCTTAGATCTCCGTCTTCATATGAATCTATGAAATCCTGTTCGGGTTCCATTCCACCAAAGTGTAAGGTTAGAGGACTTACGGCTTCGCCTCCAAGCGGCGTAAAATAGCTTGTGATGGTAGATGCTACCACTTGATTGTCGTATTGTACCATAAAAATATGCTCTTGTGTGTTGTCAAAAGCAGGATCACTCAATTTGTCAAACCAAGTGAGGTCTCCTTCGGATTGAAACAGGCTGTACCAACCAGCATTAATTACCTCGTTTGCCTTGTCTCTTGCCATAGCAAATTTATCATTTTGGTTAAGAGGATTACCCGCCATGGTCAGATACACCTTTGCCAAAAGTGCTTTTACGGCTCCTGTTGTAATACGGCCACTGGTAGCTGTATTGGGTAGACCGGCCCTTTCTGCAATCATCAAATCTGGTAGAATTACGGTCTCATAGACCTCTTGCACGCTGGACTTTGGCAATTGACCATCTTCCAACGATGAGGAAGGAACCAGGTTAAGCGGAATATCTCCAAATATTTGTACCAACTGAAAATAGTAATACGCCCTTAGAAAATGAGCTTCACCTAGCAAACGAGCTTCTATTTCCGCTGTCAACTCCGAATCTTCTATGCCCGGTATGGAATTGATGGCAATGTTGGCCGCCTCGATACCACCATAATAGGTACGCCAGTACAAGTCCGCGCTAAGGTTGTTCTGGCTGTAGATCAAAGCATATACATCTTCCATATCCGTATCCTGTGTACCTAGTGCAGGTTTCAAGGTGCCATTTCCAACTTCTAAAATCGAGAATCCCATTTTGGCAAAACCAGTTCTGTTATAGGGCCCTCTCATAAAAGCGTATATGCCATTAACAGATTCTTGGGCATCTAACAACGACGTTCCAAAAATTGTTTTTTCACTCCTGGGCGTTTCTTCTAGAAAATCCTCGCAGGAAATAAAGAGGCAAAAAACGATAAATAAAATACTATATTTTTTCATAATTTCTTTAGTTACAGCGTTAGTAAAAATCCTAAATTCATGTTCATTGGTCTAGGATAACCGTTCAATTCTATACCCTCGGTAAACTGACCTCCAAAGGAGCTCACTTCCGGATCGTAGCCATGGTAATCGGTAACCAGGAAAAAGTTTTGAAGGTTGACATATATTTTGGCCGATTGTAGTCCTATTTTGTCCAATAAGGAACGTTCAAAATTATAGGCGAGGTTTAGGTTTTGTCCTCTTATGAAACTACCGTCAAAAACCTGACCGGAATCTGCGCCATCAAATTTTAGGATATTTTTACGTACCCTTGGGTACATGGTGTTCTGGTTTTCCGGTGTCCACATTTGGTCAAAGAATTGTGTATAGGTGTTTCCGTAACCAACACGGTCAACGTTAAGGATAATTGAATGATCTAATACATCATTGCCTTGGTTGATCAAGATATCCACTGTCAAATCCCAGTTTTTATATGAAAAGGTGTTACCAATGTTCATAGTAAAATCTGGAAGGCCATTTCCAATAATTTGTTGATCATCGAAATTAAGCAGTCCGTCATCGTTTTTATCCTCTAATTTAATATCACCCGGTCTCCTGCCATAACGGGCTGCCTCGTCTACCTCATCGGTACCCCAGGTGCCCAAACGATTGTATCCCCAGAAGGAACCGGCTACCTCACCAACCCTAAAGATTTGGTGGTTCCACCATATTGGAGCTGTGAATATATCCGCATCTTCGGTACCTAAGGATAGGATTTCATTTCTGTTCATCGTAAAATTAATTGAACTGCTCCATGAAAAGTTGTTGGTTTGAACGTTTTGGGTATTTAGTAATAATTCAACACCACTATTTTGAATGGAACCTGCATTGGAGATTATTGAGCCGTAGCCTGTAAAATTCGCAAGCGGCACATTGAACAGAAGGTCGTTCGTAGTTCTTGTGTAATAATCTGCGGTTAGGTTTATACGGTTAAACAAGCCTATATCCAAACCAACATTGAATTCCTCAGTAGTCTCCCATCTTAAATTATCATTTCCTATGGAGCCTTGTGAGGTTCCGTTTACACGGTTATTATCAAAAATAACATTTTGAGCACCAGGACTTGCAATTCTGGCATAATTACCGATTGCATCGTTCCCGGTTTCTCCAAAACTTGCCCTTAATTTTAAATTGGTAACGGCCCTAGAATCTTCTAAAAAGCTTTCGTTGGATATTCTCCAAGCCGCCGCTACCGAGGGGAAGAAGGAATATTTGTTATTTGTTCCAAAACGCGAGGAACCGTCATACCGACCTGTTAGGGTCAGTAGATACCTGTCATTGAAGCCATAATCAACACGACCAAAATAAGAGTCTATGGTGTTCCTTCCAAAGTTACTGCCCACGACAGGCTCGGCAATACCTTGACCTACGTTATAAAAGCTGAAAAAATCATCGAAATCCTGCGACAAAAGGTTAGAGCTAAAAAACTCATTTTCCTGCCGGGTAGCCCCTAAGATAGTACTGAACGAATGGGTGTCATTAATAATCGGAGTGTAATTCAGTGTGTTCTCAATAATGGTTTGGCTGGCATTTGAATTGGTAATGGAGGCAGAGTTTTGGTTAATAAAGGTATCCAAGCGCCGGGCCACGAAGGTATTGCCTTCTACGTTATTGTCCTGTACCGAGTAGGAAGTGCGCAATTTAAGATCTTTGGTGAAATTTATTTCGGCAAAGAAATTCCGCACCACTTGCCTATTTTTTACGACCCTATCCAACAATTGAAGCCTATCTTTGGGTGTAGCTCCATACCAAACATCCCAACTACCATTTGCATTCTTTAAATCATCCGCATTTACGGCTGTTCCGTCTGCATAGCTTGTAGGATAAATAGGGAGGTAGAATAACATGGCATACGTAAGGCCATCTGCACCTACGCGGTAATCGTCAACAATGTTCGTTTCCGAATCGCTATAGGCCAAGCTACCGCCAATTTTTAACCAATCGTTAATTTGAAAATCGCCATTAAAACGCATGGTGTTCTTTTTAAAGAAGGTATTTATTAAGATACCTTGATCGTCTTGCGTACCTGCAGAAAAAGACATATTGTAGTTTTCACCACCGCCCCTTACATTGGCAAAATACTGTTGAGAGTAGCTGGTTCTTGTACTTTCGTCGAACCAATCGGTGTCATAAATAGGTTCACCTGCTCGGGTGCCGTCTGGCGTAAAAAACTCAGGATAATCCGTCGCATAATCGTTGACAAAAGAATCATCGCCTACGCCAAGTGCTCTTTGGTCGGCATCTAATCGTACTTTAAGGTCGTTCCAGTACCTATCGCTATTAAGCACTTCGGGTTGATTTGCTGGTCTTCCTATTTGTAGGTTGGACATAATATCTACTGTAAACTTACCAGATTTACCTCGTTTGGTAGTCACTAGAATGACCCCGTTTGCACCTCGGGCTCCGTAAATTGCGGTGGCAGATGCATCCTTTAATACGGTAAAGGTTTCTATATCGTTTGGGTTTATCAGTTCGATATCTACGCCTATGATACCATCTACTACATAAAGGGGTTGGTTATCTGCATTTAAAGATCCTTTACCACGAATGGAGACCCTAAAGCCACCACCTGGGCGACCGGAACTGTTAAAAACGTTTACTCCGGCAACTTGTCCTTGTAAGTTGTCTAGTGGGTTCACCGTAATCCTTTGTTGTATCTTTTCCGCGTCCAAAGTACCAACCGATCCAGTTAGGTCTGCCTTCTTTTGGGTTCCATAGCCAATTACAACGACCTCGTCTAACTTTGCCGTGTCCTCTTGTAAGGTTATGGGAATGTTTGTTTGCCCATTTAAAGCAATCTCTTGGCTGGTAAAGCCAATATAGGAAATGACTAAAGTTGCGTTCGCATCGGAAACCCTTATGGAAAAATTACCGTCAAAATCGGACTGGACTCCATTGGTAGTACCTTTTTCAACAATGCTAGCACCAGGTAACGGGGAGCCATCTTCGTCTGTTACCGTACCGGTAATCGAAGTCTGTAGAAAATCATCGTTTTCAATCGCGATGAATCCCAGCTTAAAAACTCGGTGCCCGTCATGCGTTGTGGATCCGTTGGCTCTAAGCGTATAGCACATGCTAAGGCATAGTAAAGAGCAGAGTACAAAAATTCCTTTAAAAGGAGTTTGAAATTGTTTTCTCATAATTCATACTTGTTTAATTATTTATTTTTATGGTTCACTTGTTCTTAAAAATAATAGTTTCTAATTCTATAAGGTTAAGAAACTAAATCGGTTTAGTTATTTACATTTTATTTTAACTAGTTTATCTTGTTTGTTTATACATAACTAAATCGGTTTAGTTATTATGTAATTAAGGTTTATATGAAACCGCAAGATCTACGTATTTCTAATTTTGTATCTAAAACTCTAAATATATTTTCATTTGAATCCTTGCCCTCAATTTTTTCCATCAACATGTCAACAGCTATATTTCCAATATCTGCTACTGGTTGAATAACCGATGTAATTGGTGGGTCTACCAAGTCAAAAGCGCTCATTTCATCAAAACTTATAATGGCAACATCCTGAGGAACTTTAACCTTTAGTTTTTTCAGCTCTCTTAATCCGATAGCTGTTAAATAGTGGGTTGAGAAAATTATGGAGTCAACGTTATTGGGGAATTTCAGAAGCTCCTTAATTGCTTCTTTCATTTCGTCAATATAATGCTCCGCATCGAGTTCTATGAGGCATTGACGTTCTACGGGTATACCAAAATTATGCATGGTTTCTTGATAACCAAGCAACCGTTGTCTGATAGCTTCCAAGCCCGGTTTCAGGGTAACAAAACCAATTTTACGCCTCCCTAGATTTAACAAATGCTCAGTGGCAGATTGTACTCCTTTAAAGTTATTGACAACTACATAGTTAGACTCTAGTTCCGGATAGTGCCTGTCTACCAAAACATAAGGGAATTTTCCCTGAATTAGAGACGAAATTTCTTTACGGTTTTGCTGGGTAGTAGCTATTATCAAGCCTTCTACCTGTCTGTTTAACATGGATTGTATTAATTCACTTTCTTTTTTAGGATCTTCATAAGAACTACTAAATATTACAGTGTATCCCATTTTTTTGGCTTTTCTTTCTATGTGCCCCGCAATTCTAGCGTAAAAATTATCGGAAATGTTAGGGATTATTAATCCTATGGTCTCACTTTTACCCCTACTTAAGCCACGGGCGAGTTGGTTAGGGACATAATTGTGCTTTTCAGCATAAGCAATTATCTTTTGCTGGGTAAGTTGACTAATTTTGTTTTCATCACCTTTATCATTAAGCACCAAAGAAACAGCTGTTTTGGAAACATTTAAGTCTTTGGCGATATCTTTTAAAAACACTTTTTTCATAGAAAGGATAAAACTAAACCGGTTTAGTTAATATTTAATACTAATTGAAGTATGTTAAACCTACGCATAAAATTAATTATAAAATTGGAATATGCAACTATTTTATCTATAATAATCCGTTTTTCCCAAAAATAAGATGAATATTTTAGGGTTTGCGCAATCTATTTGGATGTTCACAAAAGTAGAGTACATAGCTTCTACTTAAAATGTGAAAAAATGGAACACAACGTTAGGCAAGAACCGATTCCGCCATACGCTGTGCGATAATCTACTTTTGGTACTTAATCTATTCTTTATATAAATTATGCACTCTTAAAAATAGAAGCCTTTAGTCTCTTGTACTACAGCGCTTTTTATTAAAATTTTCGTATCCAATTATATAAATTAAATTTCTTATTTCTTACCAATCCTAATCATGAATTTTAGCAGGTCATAACAGTACTTCAACTGCATCATTTAGGATGTCAATTCCGAACTCACGAACATACGCCTTAGTAGTTAAAACACTTTGATGTCCTAGAGTTTCTCCAATAATATCAATGCTGATTCTTTTTTCACGCAGGCACTTCACAAAACTATGACGTGCGACATAGCTTGTCACATTTTTTTCGATACCTACGTTACTGACTAGTGTTTTCAATGCCTTGTTCTCTAGTGTAAGGATTTTACGTTTGCGTTTTTCAACTTGCGTGGGCGTTAGAACGTTATGGAGTAAAATCAGGAAGACGTAGTCCGTAACTTTTCTATTCTTATCATGGTAGTGCAATATTTCCCTTACCGGGGGGACTATTTTAAGGGAAAAATTTCCATGTGTTTTAGCTCGTGCATAGGTGATGCGCGACTGAGTAATATCTAACCATTTTAAACGCATCATATCAGCAAAATTCATACCCCTGACATAAAAGCTAAAAAGGAAATAGTTTTTGGCATTGATAAGCTGTACATCTCCTCCGCAATCTACCTTTTTAAAGTTTTTAATTTCAGACATGGTCAATGCATGTTTGATTCTACTACCTTTTAGTTTCGATATTTTACATTTATGAAAAGGGTAGAGGCTCTGCTTTGTCAAGTCCCTTCGAATGGCCAAATTGGAAATAGTGCGAAGACTTCTCATGAGAACGGCAATTCCACCATTGAAACCACCTTTGCTTCTTAGAAAGACCTCGTACTTATCTAGAAACGTCACATTGATTTCTCTCATGAAAAGAACCTTTTTCTTATGAAACCCTTTAAGGGAAACAATGCTATCCCTGTTGTTTCTCGCATAACCTGTTCTTCCAGAGGTAAGTAAATCCTTATGGACTGACTCCCATAATTCGAATAAATCAAGTTTACTACGTTTTGAGCCAAAGCGAAAACGCTGTTCAAATTCATTGAGTGTAAAATCAATATCATCTATTTCAAATCCCGATATAATGTTACGTGCTTTGATTTTAATCGTATCCAATAAACGATTATTCTGCATGGCATTTGGATGTCTAGTTTTAAAGCAATGCTCTTTAGTATCCCATCGTACTTTTTTGACTAAAAGTCCTGTTGATAGAATTTTTTTCTGTCGGTCTTTTAGTACTTGTAAAACAATAGGATATTCTCCATCTAGGTTCGCTCTATTCTTCAACTTTAGCTTGATGCTTGCCATACTTTTTTATTATAGGGTGAAACATTGGTGAAACATTGGTGAAACAAATCCCACAAATTTTGAAAGCGTATGAAAAAACGTAAAAATAAAAACCCAATAAATACAGGGCTTTTGAGAGATTGAAGAAAAATGAAAACAAATGATAAGATAAATACTCGCGCTCATAATCAGGCGGTCCATGGTTCGAGCCTATGTGGGACCACATTCATTAAAATCCGATTTATTCAGTTAGGTTGGATTTTTAGGTTTTAGGTAACAGACAAATAGATTTAAGTAGTTGGAATAAACTTACTTTTAAAGAAGAAATCTAACCATTAATGGGGCTATCAGCCTGCTATTTATTATATATAAACTAGAGGATTTTCATAGCATACTATTTTCTACGATAAGCATCCAATAACTGCTGTGCGGCATTAAATGGAGAAAGGGTGCCCATCATTACTTTTTTCTCTAAATCTGGAAGCATCTTTATTATTGTTGCATCTCGGTTGAAATCGTTTTTAAGGCTTTGTTCTATATGCTGTACCAACCAACTTCTATTTTGTTCTTGTCTGTTACGTTCAAAGAACCCGTTTGCCTTAGTAGTCTCTACAAATGTTTTAATTACATCCCAAATATTTTCTAATCCTTTGTTTTCTAGTGCGGAACAGCGCATCACTTTAGGAGTCCATCCATTTTCTTTGGGCGGAAACAGCTGTAAGGCCCTTCTGAATTCAACTTCGGCCAATTTTGCTGGTTTTAAGTTTTCACCGTCTGCTTTGTTGATTGCTATGGCGTCCGCCATTTCCATGATGCCTCTTTTTATTCCTTGCAGCTCATCACCTGCGCCAGAGAGTTTCAATAATAAAAAGAAGTCTACCATGCTATGCACTGCGGTTTCACTTTGTCCTACGCCAACGGTTTCGATAATAATGGTATCATAGCCCGCAGCTTCCAAAAGTATGATACTTTCCCTCGTTTTTCTAGTAACTCCTCCAAGGGAATCTCCGGAAGGTGATGGTCTTATGAATGCGTTGGGGTCTTGTACCAATTCTTGCATCCGGGTTTTGTCACCTAAAATGCTACCTTTTGTTTTACTGCTGGTAGGGTCAACGGTAAGTACGGCTACTCTTTTGCCTGTTTTGGTCAGCATTTTACCAAAACCCTCTATAAAGGTACTTTTTCCTACACCGGGTACGCCGGTTATTCCAATACGGATGGTTTCCTGGTGCTTCGAAAGACACAATTCTATAATTCGATTCGCAATTTTTTGGTGTTCTGGTTTCGTGCTTTCTACCAAGGTAATGGCTTTACTTAGCGCGGCGATATCACGGTCGTGTATACCCGTGACTAGTGCTTCCGAATTATATCGTTTTCCAGACATACTACCTTTTGTTTTTTTGGAAGTATACTTCATGCTGCCCTTTACGTCCAAATTTTATTTGTTGATAGGAATACGAATCTTTACCATATCCCAAGATAAGTTAAGGTATAGCTGTGTGTCTTCCTCAAATGCAATAGTGAAATTTTCAACAGGTGTGGTAAGTTCGCGCACTGGTACTTCTACTTGGAGTACATCTTGTTCGGCATCCCTGGTAGTTTCTTGCCCGCCGCTAGTAAGTGTAACACCCCAATCTGGAACCTCTTTGTTAAAAATTATCTCCCAGCTGTTTTTATTAGGTATGGTCCATAGTGAATAGGTTCCCGGTTTTAGCTCCTTATCTATGATTTTTATACTTTCCGAGTTCGTAAATGTCGTAGGTTCATTTGCTCCTGTCCGCCATACCTTATCATAAGGGACGAGCTCACCAAAAATAGTCCTGCCTTTCTTGGAAGGACTAGAGTAACGTACTTCTAACTCTGTTTCTGTTAAAACAAAACTCGTAGTTTTTTCAGGACTATGTTTTTTGGTCTGTTCTTGTAAATAGGGTAGGCCAAAAAAGTAAAACAAACCTCCAATTAATAGTAAGGAAACAAGCAGCCGTTTGAATAATTTCATTGTTCTTATTTTAAACCGGTATAACTGTATACCTAGTCTAAGGTAGTAGATCAAATTTAAAGATAGTGATGTTGTTATAGGTTTCGCCTGGTCGCAATACGCTGTTTGGAAAATCTGGTCGATTGGGCGCATCCGGATAATTTTGTGTTTCAAAACAAATACCAGGAAAGTCAAGCGGAGTGAATACGACCAACGCAGGCTGGTTTGTATATACTTTCATGGAAATCCCGGAACGGGAAGAATTCAGTTCTGCTACTTTTTCGCTACCCATATTTTTAACAAATACCGTATCCATACGTTTAATCCCAATAGGCTTTGGTAAAAGAAAATCGTTGTCCGTAGAACGAACAGGAATTGTATTACCCGTAGGTAAGAGGTTCTCCTCTAGTTCTAAATAGTAAGGGCAGTTAAGTTGTAGCTCATAATCGTCAACGTACGGACTATCATCTATTTTGAAATAGGAGTGATTGGTTAGGTTTATTACAGTACTACGGTCCGTAACCGCTTCGTGAATAACTTGCAACGCATTTTGTACTAACTTGTAGGTAATGTTTACCGTTAAGTTTCCAGGATATCCTTCTTCCAAATGCTTGCTTTTGTAAGATAATTTTACAAATGGATCTTCCTCTTGGTTTACTTCTTCAATAGTCCAAGTCTTTTGATTGAAACCTTCTTTACCACCGTGCAGGTGTACCCCATCTTCCTGATGCAGAAAGAATTTTTCCCGATCTAGCTCAAAGCCTCCATTGGCAATACGACCTGCATATCTGCCTACACATGCGCCAAGGCAGTTTTCATCCAATCTATATCTACTTGGGTGGTTGTATCCGACCACGGTATTTGTATAGTTGCCATCTTTTCCCTTGACCAGTAATTTCTGGATAATGGCACCGTAATCTAGTACCATAAGGGTTATATACTCGTTGGAAATCGTAACTTGTTTCAATTCGTAGCGTTCTAATGATCGGTGTAAAAATAAAAGAATTTTGCCACAACTGTTTTTTTCTTTCGTCCTTAAGATAACAACAACTTAAAACCTATAGAAGACCGGCCAATGTTTCAAATTGATGTCGTAGAAAAATGTAAGCACAACGACCGGAAAGCGCAGTTAACGTTGTACGCACAATATTGTGATGGGATGTATGTGGTGGCCACTCGGTTTTTAGGTAATACCGATGATGCCGAAGATGTACTCCAGGATGCGTTCATAAGTGCCTTTCAAAAAATACATCAGTTTAGTGGTGAGGTTACCTTTGGAGCGTGGTTAAAGCGAATCGTGATAAATAAGTGTATTGATTTTTTAAAGTCTAAAAAACAAGAGTTTATTCCTTTGGAAGAATCCTATATGCAAACGGTTGATGATGACGATTGGAGCGTAAGCACAGAAATTACTATCGCAGAAGTGAAAGAAGCGATTCAAAAGTTACCGGACAAATATAAGTATGTGGTGCTTATGTATTTGGTTGAAGGATTTGATCATAAGGAGATTTCTCAGGTATTGGGTTTGACCGAAACGGCGAGCAGAACACGTTTAGTAAGGGGTAAAGGATATTTGAAATCGGCTTTAATAAGAAAAGGATATGGGACAGGATCTTAGGGAATTATTTAATAGTGAACGTGCAGCAAATCTAGATAGTTTAAATGAGGGACATATCCTTCGATTTGAGGAAAAGTTGGATATGGCCATGCCTATAACCAAAAAACGTTCTGGTCAATGGAAGATTGCTGCGTCTATTCTTGTATTGTGTAGCCTTGGCCTTGCAGGCTATTTACAATTTGTGATAAATGATTCTGCTACGCCTACTATGTTGAAAACGTCGAAGGAGGGTAGTAGTTTTTCTTTAGGTGACTTATCTCCCGATTTAAAAAAAGTAGAAAGCTATTACGTGGCTAATATCAATTTGGAGTTTTCAAAACTTGAGGTTTCTGAAGATAATAAGGGGGTCGTAGATAGTTTTATGGACCGATTATCGGAATTGAACGATGAATATGAAGCGCTAACCCTTGAATTAAACGAAATGGGTCCCAATGACCAGACCATAAGTGCCCTAATTGAGAATTTACAACTACGCTTACAGTTACTCCAGCGGCTAAAAAAGAAATTAATTCAATTAAAATCATCAAAAAATGAACAGATTCACAACAATAGCATCTAGACAATTCATCGTTGTACTAGTATTTTTAGGAAGTACAATTTGTAGTACCGCTCAGAAACAGACAAAAACCTACACCGAAAGCTTTAATGTTGGCAAGGACGCCGTTTTGGATATCAATACAAGCTATTCGGATATTGAGTTTGAAACTTGGAACCAAGATAAGGTAATGGTCACTGCTACTTTTGAGCTTGAAGGTGCCACCGAAGAGGAAGCCAAGGAGTATTATAACAGTACTCCAATTGAAATTATGGGAAATAGCAAGAAAGTATCCATTACGTCTAAATCGCAACGAATGGGCCTCTTTCCTAGTCGTGAATTCAATTTTGATATTGGAGATTTTGATATGGATATTCCCGAGGTTTCAGCGTTCATGGTAGAAATGCCGGAGATAGGACCACTTCCAGAAATGCTAGAAATGCCTCCCTTGCCCATGACGAGAGCTTTCCGATTTGATTATGATGCCTATAAAAAGGATGGGGAAGTATACATTAAAAAATGGCAAAAGAACTTCGAAAAAAGTTTTGATAAGAAGCATCAAAAACGACTAGAAGAATGGGGAGAGAAAATGGAAAAACGTGCCGATAAACTGCAGCAGCGTATGGAAGAACGAAGTCAGCAGATGGAAGCCTACGAAAAGAGAAGAAACGAATTGGTAGAGAAACGAGAGGAAGGATTACATCAGAAAAGAGAAGCTTTTGCAGAAAGAAGAAGCGAATTATTGGAAAAAAGAGAAGAGTTACTGCACAACAGATCTACGTTATTAGATTCTTTACTGGTAAAGCAGGATTCTTTACGTACCTTTTTATTTCGAACGGACAGCACAACAAAAGGACCCACAGTTTTTTATTCCGCTACTAACGGTGAGAAAAAAAAGTACAAGGTCAAAAAAGTTATTAAGATTAAAATGCCAAAAGGTATGCGCATACAGATGAACGTGCGCCATGGTGAGGTGAAATTAGCTGAGAATACTAAAAACTTAAACGCAACCCTGTCACATGCTAGTCTGTGGGCCAGCACAATAGAGGGTAACGAAACAAAGGTTTCAGCTTCCTACTCGCCCGTCAGCGTTCAAAGGTGGCATCGCGGACAGCTGCATGCCAATTACTCTAGAAATGTTGCTTTGGCCGAGGTCATGAATCTACAATTAAGCGCAACTTCTTCTGATGTGACTATTGATGAGCTATTAGGTAAAGCCTTTATTAAAAGTGATTTTGGTCCTTTGGTAATAAGATCTCTTGGGAATTCGTTTGAGGAACTAGACCTTTCCCTAAAAAATGGAGAGCTACGTTTAAGTCTGCCCACTAGTCCGGCCTCCATGTATCTAAAAACGACCAATTCCGAACTTAGTACACCAGGGGGTTTGCTGCTGGCAACCACCAAAAATGGTAACACTGTTATTCACAAGGGAAACCACATAAGCAATACGGGTAGCGCTACTATTCATATTACCTCCGAGTATAGCGATTTGGTGATACACTAGTGTTGCACACTTATTAAAACCCCAATAATATAAGATACATCAACCTTAAAAAATCATTGTTAATGCGCATCCTTCTTTAAAAAATCACCAAAATTTGCCTTAAATCGGTTCAATCTCGGAATGGAAACATTGCGCACGTAGGAGTTATTCGGGTTTTTTCGCTCATAATCTTGATGGTACTCTTCGGCCTTCCAGAATTTATCTAGTTTAGTTACCTCCGTGGTAATCGGGTCCCCTTCATAAATATTCATATCTACTGCAGCTTTTATATACCCTTCAATAATTTTTTTTTCCTGCTCGTTTTGATAAAATGCGATAGAGCGGTATTGTGTTCCACGGTCAGGACCTTGTTGGTTTAGAGAAGTAGGATCATGCGATCCAAAAAATACCTGTACCAATTCGGTAAAAGAAATCACTTTTGGGTCGTAATACACCTCTACAGCTTCCGCATGTAGCGTTCTGCCATTACCTATCATTTCGTAGGTTGGATTAGCCTCTGTACCGCCAGCATAGCCCGATACAGCTTCCTGAACACCTCTTACGCTTTCAAAAATAGCTTCAACGCACCAAAAACAACCACTTGCAAAATAAGCCGTTTCGTAATTTTGAAGTTCTTGCAGACTTAATTTTACATATTTGGGTGTGGACTCTTGAGCTACTTCCTTTACGGGTTGGGAATTGTTTTCTTTGGTGTTCGACTTGCAACTTGTTACCATTAAAAGTGTGAGTGCCAAAAAGGATAGTTGTGTGAATTTCATCTGTTTTCTTTTTCTACAATTTGTAGGCAATTTACAAAGTCCTTACTGCAGAAAGGGTTAAAAAATGTTAAGGAAATAAAATGATGTACTATTTTTATCCAATGGAATCGTTTTCAACCGTTCTAGCGTCGTATTCAAATAATCCTATTCGCATATTGGACACCGCTATTCCCTTGGAAGGATATAAAGGATTGAACCTTAGTATTACGAATACCGATTTGAAATCTGTAAATATTACCGACCCAATTGCGTGTGAAGCGTATATAACTAAAGTAGTAGAGGACAAAAAGGGTAAGGTAGCTTACGGTGGTTATTTAGAGCAACGAAATTTATATGCCGATAAAGCCAGCTTTTCGGGTAATTCTGAAGCACAAAGAAATATTCATTTAGGTATTGACTATTGGTGCGCTGCGGGAACTAAGGTTATAGTCCCGTTGTTCGGTAGCGTACATAGTTTTAAGAACAATGCTACGGTTGGCGATTATGGCCCTACCATAATTTTAGAACATAAGCTACAGGGCTATCGTTTTTACACGCTCTACGGACATTTGTCATTGGAATCTTTGCAAAATCTCCAAATTGGAAAGCAGTTTGAAGCGGGAAGCCTATTGGGTACTTTAGGTACAGCAGCTATTAACGTTAACTATGCACCCCATCTTCATTTTCAAATAATACAAGATATCCAAGGGTATCAAGGAGATTATCCAGGGGTATCTTCCCTTACGGACTTGGATTATTACAAAAAAAATTGCCCTGACCCCAACCTTTTACTGAAAATAGGTTCCTAAACAATCGGTTAACGACACCTTTTTTCGATAAGGTGTTTTTAGGGTTCGAGCAGTTTACCGAGTAAATTCTGCACTTAAACCGAACTTCTGTCAGATACCGAGTAATATGGGTTGTTCGGCGAACGGCAACCCTCAAAAATACACTTGCGCCCGTTATAATAGTGTAACAAACGCAAGTCATGAAAACAATAGCTACCATCTTCTTTATCTTCTTCATCGGAATGAGCGCACAAGCTCAGAACAACACAACGGATGTTAATGTTGAAACTATCGAAATGACTATCGTTACCGAAACCGTAAAGGAATTGAACTTAGAAACTAAAACCGAAGTTGCTAGATTGTACAAGTTCAAAAATGCCAGAGTAACCAAGGCATTATCTTTTACTACGAAGAGAAACAAAGCTAAAATGGCTTAATATAATATCGAAACTAAAACTTACAGGCATGATATATTCAATAGTAAAGCTAATCGAAGAAAAACTTAAAGTAATTATCGAGTCCGTACTGCCCGAACCCAAAAGAACCTATGCATTGGTATTTGTGAAACCAAACAATAGTATTAATAGGTAAGCATATTAAGTATCTCCCCAGACGTTAACTTGATTAATTTTTGAGAAACTACTTTTTTTAGGTTAAAATACAAAAGTGTCACTTCCGAAGTTTCGGAAGAGCACTACGGTTTTGAAGAAATTCCTGTAAAAGGTTCACTTCCCAGGTCTTGGAATACGCTTATTACGGCTGTTACAAAGCCAAAGTTTAGCATACTTACCTGAAAAAGTATATTGTTTTTACTTCAATTCTTAAAAATCGAGACTGCTATTGGTCATTCCATACCGTTTAACGACACCTTTTTTCGATAAGGTGTTTTTAGGGTTCGTGCAGTTTACCGAGTGATTACTGCACTTTAACCGAACTTCTGTCAGATACCGAGTAATATGGGTTGTTCGGCGAACGGCAACCCTCAAAAATACACTTGCGCCCGTTATAATAGTGTAACAAACGCAAGTCATGAAAACAATAGCTACCATCTTCTTTATCTTCTTCATCGGAATGAGCGCACAAGCTCAGAACAACACAACGGATGTTAATGTTGAAACTATAGAAATGACCATCGTTACCGAAACCGTAAAGGAATTGAACTTAGAAACTAAAACCGAAGTTGCTAGATTATACAAGTTCAAAAATGCCAGAGTAACCAAGGCATTGTCTTTTACTACGAAGAGAAACAAAGCTAAAATGGCTTAATTAAAACAACATTAAACCGGTACAAATGAAAGAATCTGTCCTTGACCGTATTAAGAAGGTATTAAAAAAAGTAAAAGTTACCGGTAAGCCTGTTGCGGAGCCAAAGATGAAGTTGGTTTACGTAAAAAACAGAGATGGGTTACATTGATAACCCTTAACCGTGTTTATTAAAATCTTTATCAGTTAAAACTCCCGCTTACCAAATTCACTTTCTATAAACTTAGATTCGTTTTTGTTCTTATTAAAGGAATAGGAAAGGTTCAATACCACGATATCCACTTCGTAGACATAATTAGTAGTGGTAAAGAATTCTCCTGATTGTTCAGTGGTGATGCGCTGCTCGTTCGTATTCAATAATCCTAGGTCTATTTGCTGCCATTGCAGGGTTGCCACCAATCTATTGTCCAAAAACGATTTGCGAAAGCTAAGGTTTGGAGCGTAGAATTCTGAATCTTGGCCCTGCGCTGTATTTCTAGCAGATAAGTAGTTGAAGGTAAACTGCAATGAAGCATTATCCGAGAATCGTAATGTGCTATTCGCATTTACGGAATAGATAAACGCATTGGTGTCTACAGGCCTATTATCAAAAGAACCAGCTATCGTATTGTAGTAAAAATTGGCCCCTATAAACGTACTCCAATTTTCGGTGGCTTGTAATTGTGTGCCCAATTCCAGTCCCACAGCCTTACCACGACCAACATTGGAATAGATTCGGTTTAGAATGGTATCGTTAAAAACGGTGTTCACGCGATTAACTATATTTTTTATGTCCCTGTAATACGCGGTTGCGAAGACGGAATTACCTCCGTTAAAGTTTTGACTGATGCCTACTTCCACTAAATCTATAAACTCGGGTAGCAACTCTGGGTCTCCCTGTTCCAATGTCTCCGAATGTTCCCGCTCCGGAAAGGGATTCATTTTAAAGGTAGTGGTGCGCTCTATCCGCTTGCTATAGGCGGCCTTTATTTTGGTGTTCTTAGCAGTAGTGTATTGTATCGATGCAGAAGGGAATGGTCGCACAAAATTATATGTGTATGTTGTGTCTACGGTATTGTTCCTATCCTGGAGGTCAAAATCGCGATTCATGGCCTCTATACGCAGGCCTGCGGAATAATCCCACTTATCTTTTGTTCCGCTTAGTTGGGCAAAGCCGGAATGGATGCTTCTGCTGAGGTTCACCGTACTCGAAAATTCCGGTACGAGTTCAAATAAGCCCGTAGTATTGTTGCGCCGTTCATAAATAAAATCCCCTTCATGGTCTAGACTTCTATACTGATATCCTGTTTCTAAAGTTCCAAAAGAAAAAGGTTTCCATTCGTAATCCAGGGAAAACCGGACGCCATAAAGTGGGTTGTCATTCGTATTAAATTCGTCCTGTAAAATAATGGAGGTATCCGGGAAACCTAAGTTTCGGTTGGTCGTGGGCCCGCCTAATAACGTGTATTCATATAATAATGAGGCATTTAGTTTAGAGCTGTTACTAAAACCATGGCTATAATTAAAACTGCCCAAAACAAAATCCCCTTTGCGTATGCGCAGGTTTTCGTTGAAATATTGAAAGTCATACAAGGTACTACCATTTATTACTGGGGTGCTTGCGGTATTATTAAAATAGAGGATATCCGCCGTACGGTCCTTACTTCGTTTTCCACCATAAAAACCTAGGGAATAGGTATTGCGTTCATCAGGGGTATAATCAATCGTAAACCTACCGCTATAGTTAAGCTCGTCAAAACTGCGTTCGCCGTCCGATGGAAACTGGGTTAGGGTGTCATTACCAATGGTAAAAACGTCACCCTCCCGTCTTCCTGCAACATCGTTGCGCTGGTAGTTGGCGCCAAAAGCAAAATTCCATTTATCGGTTCTTAGGGTATAGGTGGCATCCATTCCATAGCGTTGTGTAGCTTTCGTATTATCATACGATTCTACGGACGGGATTCCCGCCCTTAAATTTACCTGCGTAAACGTACCGTTCGCGGCTCCTTTTTTGGTAAGGATATTCAAAATCCCTGCTTTACCTTCGGGATCGTACTTTGCAGAAGGTGCGGTTATCACTTCCACACGCTCCACACTATTTGCGGGTAGCTGGTTGAGTAGGGTAACGGGATTTCCCTGTACCGGTTTTCCGTTTAACAACACCATAAAACCCGAGCTGCCCCGCACCTGTAGTTCTCCCAGTCCGTTTAAGCTTACCGCAGGGAGATTGCGGAGTATGTCGGTGGCCGAACCACCCTTGGCATTCTGAAATTTCTTGGCGTCAAATACTTGCCTGTCAATTTTATGGATCACCGTAGTGCTTTCCGTGGCAACAACTACTTCATCTAAACGATTGGCGCCTAACACCAAGGCAATCGTACCCAAATCTAGGGATGCTTGGGTTGTTGTAAAATCTATGTTTTCTATTCGTTGTTTGGTATAGCCTATAAAAGAGAGCTCTAAGAAGTAGGTGCCTATTTTTATTGATTCAATGGTAAAACTTCCGTCGGATTCCGTAATCACACCGGTGAGCAAGGCTTTATCTTCTTGATTATACAGCGCAGCGGTGGCATATTCAAGCGGCTCTTGGGTATTTTCAGCTACTAATTTGCCCGTAATTTTTTGAGCAGAAATGCCACTAAGCGATAGCAGCAGTAAAAACAATGTACTATACTTAAGTTTCATTTAGAAGTTTAGTAGTTGGAAAGGTATTAAAAGTAAGCCATATAACGAGAGCTAAAAAGAGGAGTAATCAATCTTTAGAATTGCATCAAATCATATTCAATTTCTTAAGACACACTTTTTTGTAGGAAAAAGACTAATAATACGACGAAGTGAATGATTTAGCCGATAAAATGCACTTGTCTTTGTAGGAATTTTGATGCTTAAAAGTGTTATTCATCGAATAGTTTGGAGTTCATCGGGAAAATCCTTCCTTTGGTCGAAAGGGGGAAGGTGTAATAGGGTAGTGCAGAGTTATATAGAAACCAAATTACCTACCATGCGCAACTTATTTTTTTTAGTGCTGACCATTTCTATCGGATGCTTCGCACAAGCACAGGATCACAAGACCCTATCGAAACTAGGTCTGCAAAGAGTCGATACTATTTCGATGCCGATTGAATATGTTACCGAAACAGCTCCGGTGCAACTAATGCCATTACCTATAGCAGGACTATTTATTATGAAGCATTCTAGGGTAAAACGCGCCCTGAGTTTTAGAGTGAAAGCAACAAATCCTAAATTAGCTTAGTATGATGTGGCATCTTCCAATCAGTTTTTTAGGACTAGCGGTTGCAATACCTTCCAAACGGTATTTGCTACGATTTTTTGACCTTCCGCTGTTGGGTGTATCCCATCTTCCAAGTTTAGTTCCGGTATGCCTGCAACCCCTTCCAGTAAGAACGGAATCAGTGTTACATCGTTTGCCGCAGCCAGTTCTGGATAGATATTTTTAAAATCCGTAGTGTAGTCCGCACCCATATTTGGTGGAATCTGCATCCCGGCCAAAACAATTCTTGTTTTTGGATTTTTCTTCCGTACCATATCGATCATGGCCTGTAGGTTGGCTCGTGTCTCCGTAAGCGGAATACCTCGGAGTCCATCGTTTGCACCCAGTTCCAAAATAAAGATGTCTACCTCTTGGTTCAATACCCAATCCAGTCTATTTCGCCCACCGGCCGTGGTTTCCCCGCTTAAACCGGAATTGATTACGGTGTAATCCATTCCCAAGGAATCTAGCTTCAATTGTATCAAATTTGGAAACCCTTCTTCGGTATCCAAACCATAAGCAGCGGTTAGGCTGTTGCCAAAAAATAGAATTACATCGTCCTCCGTTTCCGTAACCACATCGTTAGGAACGGTTTCTGTTTCTGGACGCTCATTTGTAGGTTCCTGTTTGGGACTTTCCTTACAGTTCCACAGTAGCAGGAGCACTAAAAAATAACGAAACTTTAATACTTTGTCCATGGGTATCTGCGCTTTAAATTGAAATCATTTCCTTATTTTGTCGGCTTGACCGAAAATGAGTTATGACAAAGATATTAAACGTAAGCAAGCTAAGGAAAACCTATACCAGTGGTTCTAAAAATTTAACGGTTTTGGATGATATTTCCTTTAGTATAGAAGCCGGCGACACCTTCGCCATTGTAGGGCCTTCAGGAAGCGGAAAAACAACGTTATTGGGACTCTGTGCCGGACTGGACCGCTCTGACCATGGTACTGTAAGCTTATGTGGGGAGGATTTAGGAGCCATGAACGAAGACGAACGTGCCTTTTTACGCAACCAGAAAGTTGGATTTATATTTCAAGACTTTCAGTTGCTTCCCACCTTAACAGCTTTGGAAAATGTAAGTGTACCCTTAGAGCTGCAAGGAGCATCCAATGCTGCTGCCGTTGCCTTGGAATTGTTGCAAAAAGTAGGTTTGGGAGATCGATACGATCACTATCCATCTCAATTATCGGGAGGAGAGCAGCAACGTGTCGCTTTGGCACGAGCTTTTTCTACGAAGCCCGAAATTCTCTTCGCGGACGAACCCACAGGAAATTTGGACGAGGAAACAGGGGAGAAGGTCATAAAAGTATTGTTCGACCTGAACAAAGAGGCTGGTACTACCTTGGTCATTGTGACCCACGATCTAGATCTTGCCAGATTAAACAATCACGTACTCCGCTTAAAAGGCGGAAAAATAATTGCTAATGAAACCACCGCCGTATCTTGAATACTATTAAAAAACAATACAAAGCCCCTTTTAGTTGGTTGCTAAAAATGGCGTGGAGAGACGGGAAGGCCAGTGGAAAACGCTTGCTATTGTTCATGGCATCCATTATTTTGGGTATTGCCGCCGTCGTTTCCATTCAATCGTTTAGTCAGAATTTAGAGGAGAACATTGGGCTTCAGTCCAAAGCCCTAATGGGGGCCGATTTTCTCATTGATAGTAATCAGCCCGCTAATGAACGGGTGGTAGAGATTATAGACTCCCTGGGTGGTTCCGATGCTATGGAAGTCAAATTCGCCTCCATGGCCGCGTTTTCCAAAAACAACGCAACAAAATTTGTGCAAGTGCGCGGTATGCAAGGTGGATTCCCTTTTTATGGCGAACTCGAAACAGACCCAAAAGTTGCCGCAACAAGCTATTTGGAAAAAGGAGGCGCTTTGGTCGATGCCACGGTCATGCTCCAATTTGCATTAAAGCCTGGTGATAGTGTAACCCTTGGCACTACTACATTCCCTATTGTTGGTTCGCTAATTACCGCTCCAGGAAGTACAGGTATAAGCACCTCCGTGGCACCGCCTATTATGGTGCCATATCGATTTATGGCCGGCAGTGGCCTTTTGGAAAAGGGGAGTCGGTTAGACTATGTCTATTATTTTAAGGACCCGGAAGCCGATTTAAAGGCCTTGGACGAGATCCTAGATCCAAAGCTCGATGCTGAAAATGCAGATATGGATACCCACACCTCTACCAGCGAACGCTTGGGAAGAAGGTACAATAATGTAGGTCGGTTTTTGAACCTTGTTGCTTTTATTGCGCTGTTGTTAGGCTGTGTGGGTATAGCCAGTTCTGTTCATATTTATATCAAGGAAAAGTTACGGGCAGTGGCTGTTTTAAAATGCTTGGGCGCCAGCAGAAAACAGACGTTTTTAATCTTTCTGATACAGATTGCGGGCATGGGACTTATTGGAGGTGTCATTGGCACCGGCATTGGTTTGCTGTTACAACAATCGTTTCCTTTGATCTTACAGGAATTTTTGCCCTTTGATGTAGTTATAGGGACTTCTTTTCAGGCTGTTGTTGTTGGGCTTTTATTAGGTGTTTTCATGTCTGTCTTGTTTGCCTTGTCTCCGCTGATAAATACGTGGTATGTATCTCCATTACAAGTCCTACGGGTTCAGGAAAATTTGGACGAAAAATCCAGACCTGCCCAGATAATCGTAGTACTGACGATTATACTATTTATATTTCTGTTTGCCTTTTGGCTTTTGAACAATCTGCGTTATGCAGTCGGATTTGTAGTGGGCATTGCCGTTACGTTTGCTGTTTTGGGCGGCGTTGCGCTGTTGTTTATGCGACTCGTCAAGCGCTTTTTTCCCAGATCATGGAGTTTTTCCGCACGACAGAGTTTGCTGAATCTGTTCCGACCTAATAACCAGACCGCCGTACTGATTTTGGCAATTGGTATAGGCACCTTCCTGATCAGTACCTTATACTTTACCAAAGATTTTTTGCTGGCCAAAGCGACTTTGGAAAGTAACGAGCAAACGCCCAACATCATCCTTTTTGATGTTCAAACGAACCAAAAAGAGGCCGTTGCCCAGACAATTACACCAAAAGGACTTCCGATTTTACAGAACATTCCTATTATAACTATGCGTCTGCAAAAAATAAAAGACCGCAGTGTAAACGATATTAGGGAGGACAGCACCAGCACCATCCGTGGTTGGATATTAAGTCACGAATTTCGGGTAACCTACCGTGACTCCCTAATGGCCTCCGAAAAATTATTGGAAGGCGAGTGGAATGCCGAGGTCTTGCCGAACAGACCTGTACCCATATCCCTGTCCGATAATCTAGCTGCCGATGCCCAAGTAGTGATAGGGGATACCTTACAATTTAATGTACAGGGCATGCTGATGGAAACCGTCGTGGCCAGTATCCGCCAGGTAGATTGGGGCCGGATGCAAGTCAATTTCTCCGTAGTGTTCCCAAAAGGCGTATTGGAAAAAGCACCCCAATTTCATGTGCTCAGCACCAACGCACCGGACAAAGCTGCCTCTGCTTCATTACAGCAAGAATTGGTACGGAAATTCCCCAACGTTTCTGTTCTGGACCTGCGGCAAGTATTGGAACTCGTGGAAGGCATTCTGGACAAGATTTCTTGGGTCATTAGTTTTATGGCCTTCTTTAGTATTATTACCGGAATTATGGTGTTAATAGGCTCCGTACGTAATAGTAAATACCAGCGTGTCCGTGAAAGTGTGTTGTTACGCACCTTGGGTGCCAAAAGCGGACAAATCCTAAAAATCACCGCATTGGAATACCTGTATTTGGGGGTGTTAGGAAGTGGCATAGGTATTTTGTTATCCCTCGTGGGGAGTCAGTTATTGGCCTATTTTGTGTTCGATACCGCCTTTGTACCTTCATGGGTACCCTTTTTGGTGGTTTTGCCTGGAATAACGTTATTGGTACTCGCCATTGGATTATCCAACAGCAGGAATGTGTTGAATAGTCCGCCGTTGCAGGTGTTAAGGAAGGAGGGGAAATAGGAGGTAATTTTAAATTGTCAGATTTCTTATCTTAGTTCCATATATAAAAGATATATAAATCATATGATCTATATCCTTACGTTAGCCCCCATTTGGCAGTCACTGAAATATTAGATTAAATGAAAACAGAACTGAAACTTGATAAAGAGGATGATTTAATGGAAAATGATGTCACTAACTTTCCATTCACGATAGAAAATGCCAAAATTGGGAGGATTATTGCTTGGACAGTATCTACAACTATAATGATTTACCTTATAGTTTTAATTCTTGGTTTTATATCACTAAAATCACCTGATGACCCCATTGGTAATCCTTATTTCACAATTCTTGAAATACTAATAATTTTACTTGCACCATCCATGGTGTTCACCTTGGCAATAGTTCATAAATCAACACCAGAAAAACTAAAGATTTATTCTCTTACATCGTTGATTTTAATATCAATAATGGCTTGTATTACATGCTGTTTACATTTCGTTATTTTGACTTTAAGCCAACAAGAAGCATTTATGGATAAGAACTGGTCAACACTGGTGTTTTCTTTTAAATGGCCTTCTGTTGCATATTCAGTTGATATTCTTGCTTGGGATTTTTTCTTTGCTCTTTCAATGTTGTTTTTATCCACAACATTCAGAAAAAGAGGATTGGAAAGCTTTATTCGGATTCTATTATTAGTAAGTGGAATTCTTTCATTTATAGGAATTTTAGGTATTCCATTTAATAATATGCAAGTTAGGAATATTGGTATAGTTGGGTACACGGTTTTCGCAATAGTTATATTCTTTCTATTTGGAATCGCATTAAATCATAGAGCCCACAAATAGATTGACTACTGTGATTATGAGAGGTTTAAAATATATAATAGTCTTTTTATTTTGCTTTTTATTTATTCGAACAGAATATTTACAAGCTCAAGATAATTCTGTATCTCTAGACACTCTTAATCAAAATAAAACCATTGTTTACAAAGCATTAGGATTTACATCAGTGTATTATGCAAGTTCATTATATATTTTAGGTCAAACATGGTATAAAGACAAGGAACGTGTACCATTTCATTTTTACAACGATAACGCGGGATATTTGCAGGTTGATAAGTTTGGGCACATGTTCGGAAGCTACGTGTACAGTTATGTTGGTTATTTCGGATTATTGAAACTGGGTGCCACCCGAAAAGAGGCTCTAATTTTCGGCTCTACCTTGGGTTTTGTTTTACAGCTTCCGATTGAGATAATGGATGGCCTTCACCAAGGTTATGGTTTTTCGTGGGGAGATATTGCTGCTAATTCAATGGGTTCTGCTTTAGTTTTAGGACAAGAACTTCTGTTTAAAGAACAATTAATTAAATATAAATTCAGTTATTGGGAATCACCCTATTCAACTAAAGCAAACGGATATTTGGGGACAAATTTCTTCGACCGCATTTTTAATGATTATAATGGTCATACATATTGGCTATCCTGTCCTATAAACAAAATTATACCAAATAAAATGACACCTGATTGGTTAAATATTGCCATCGGTTATGGTGCAAATGGCATGTATGGAGAATTTGAAAATATTACAAGCTACAATGGTGTAGCTATTCCCGAAACGCAACGATATCGTCAATACCTCTTATCGCTTGACATTGACTGGACAAAGATAAAAACAGATTCAAAGTTTTTACAGATACTTTTTAAGGGAATGACATTTATAAAACTACCATTTACAACGATAGAATATAATTCAAAAGGGAAATTTAAAGGATATTGGATTTATTATTAGAAAAGAAAATTAAAAAACGGGGGCTAACATTGTATAAAAATAATAGCGGTTTAATCGCTAAAATGAAAGTAAATAAATATAAAAAAGGTCAGTGTTTAACCGAAAAGTTAGCGTGTGAAAATCCGCTACTATTCTTATACGAGACCGTTATGCAACATTAAAAACTAAATTAGCATTATACGACCAAGATTGACTGACTTCCATAATTTACCTATCACTCAAGAAGAGGTCGATTTTGCTATTCCTTTTTTAGATGAGGACATTCCTCTTTATGTTGACCCTTTTCTATTATGGAAATCGCCTTCAATGCAAGACAATTCTTTGCATCTTTCAATAACAAACAGTTTCAATCATTTAGGCTATTTGGTAAATAAAGGAAATGAAAAAGATGCTATTGATTTAATAATTCGTGCATCGGAATGTGATGAAGTGGGATTTGGAAATTCTAAAACCAAAACTTGCAAAAGGATTGGAATTAAATTGGCGTCAAAGATTACGAATCTATATAATTCAATTCCACAAATTTCAAAATCTGTATTTATTCATTTTGAAGAAACTCAATTGCTTGTGAAAATTTTTCAAAAGATAGAGTAAGTGACATTGCCTGTAATTAAATTCAATCCTTTTTAGTTGACTGTAAGCTTCCCTTAATCAGAACTGTTTATTTTTCTAATTGCTCACATTACGCAATCGCAATTTAATTCTGTATTTTTAGGTAACTTATATATCCTTAAAAACAGCATTATGACTACTCTTTTACGAACCCTGTTACTACTCATGGTAATGGCTATTACTGTTACAGAAACTTATGGTCAGAAAAAATTGGACCAACAAGTGATTACAGATTTACAACAGACACCTAAATATGGTTTTATACTCACTACAGAAAGACATTTTAAGGGAGTGCTAAGTATGTATGACCTACTCATTGAAAACGGTGTTCAAATTGAGGCGTACGAAATTGTGGTCAAAGGTAAGGTGGTGACCCAATTGGTCAAAAAATCCGAGTTGGAGGCATTTTTTCAAAAATACAAAGGAAAGGTCAAGGTAAGCGTATGCAGCGTTGCCATGGAGAAATTAGGTGTAGCGGAGGAGACTCTTTTTGATGGGCTCACCGTTACCCCGACTGCCTCGGTGCGGATGCTTCAATTACAGGCCAATGGCTATAATACGTTAACGTATTAGGTGGTAGTATCTTCTCACATCCAAAGGATGCTGAAGGATTGGCAAAGAATTTATCGACGTATTCAAAGTTCTAAGAACGTGGTTTAAATTGCAATCATCGGTATTAGTGTAGCAATACCTGTTTAATAGAAGTATGTACATTGAAACATTTTATGTTTTTAGAGTTTGGTGTAATTATTGAGGTTAAACGACTTAAATTCACCTTTAAACACCGACCAAATGAATAAATTCCATTTTAAATTAGCTACGATTTTATTCTTTTCACTCTCTGTGAATTCCCAAACCCTGGATACCTTGGTAGATGTCGGAGGTTATCACATGCATTTTAACATGCTAAGAGGAGAGGGAACGCCCATTCTTTTTGAGGCTGGTGCAGGTAATGATGGTTCTGTTTGGAACAACATACTGGAAAAAATTCATGCGGTTACGGGTACCACGTTGATTACCTATGATCGGTCTGGATTCGGGAAAAGTGAGGTAAATCCAAATCTGAAAAACGATTCGGATTTTGGAATTTTAAATGGGATTACAGAACTGGAAACAGCTCTGGCAAAACTTGGTTTTGACAAGGATATTATTCTCGTTCCCCATTCCTACGGGGGATTTTATACAACGCTGTATGCATCCCGCCATCCCGAAAAAGTAAAATATGTAGTACGAATCGATGCAAATTTAGTGGACTTTTATACGAACGATGCACTTAACATGATGGCCCAGCAGGAAGCCCCTCCTAAAACGCCCGTAACCTTAGGGAATTATTATCTTTTTAAGACCTATCCCGAAACGGTTAAATTATTACGAACTATCGATTTTCCATCCAACGTACCTGCAATAGATATCATTTCGCCAATTAACAGAGGTTTTCCGGAGAATTATTGGACCTTTCTACAACAAGTCCACAAGGATTTTGTAGAGGCCGAACCCAATCGAACGGAAATCATTGCCGAAGGAAGTGGGCATTATATATTTCATGACAATCCATCCCTTATCATTAATGCAATCGTTAAAGCCTATTCGGAAACCTTGGACGAAAACCAAAGAACCGTAGTTTTAGAAAGGGCTCTAGATAATGCTATTGAATTAGCTATTGAAGCTAAAGTGGATAATCGTTCGGAACAAGATTTGAATACCTTAGGATATTCCTTTTTGGGAAATGAAGAGTTAGAAAAGGCTTTAGAGCTTTTTAAATTAACCACGATGCTATTTCCAGATAGTTTCAATGCCTATGATAGTTACGGTGAGGCTCTGTTGAAAGCAAATAGAAAAGCAGAAGCCATTAAAATGTACGAGAAATCGATTGAATTGAATCCCGATAATGAAAATGCAAAAGAAGTGTTGGTTCAACTAAAACTGTATTAGCAAAGTACACTTTTTCCACTATAAATATTTTGCTACCCCGGGGTCTGCCTTGAGAAGAGGGCAGATAGTTTAAAATTCTCCACGTTTTAAAAGGTTTAGGGAATCTAGTATACAGGTTGCTATTGATAATTCTAATGATTGATTTATGTTTGTTAGGGCACGTATGGCTTTTGTAGAAAGGTGGGTAATTGTTGCAGCTCTTCTTTTTTCGATATTGAATTGTCTTATTCAGTATCTTAGGTTTTACAAGTAGGATTGCATCAATGATGCCATTAAGTACTTGGCAAAAGCAAAAATCCAAACAAAGACCAAGATGAGAACAGGTGAAAGCATAGCAATCGAATTCAATGATTTCTCAAAGAACTACACCAAGGATATGATGGGATGTGTACCGCATTATGTTTCCTTGATTTCAAGCTTTACCAAACATTTACCTAACAATTTTGACCCTACATCTATTCTGGATTTGGGTAGTGGTAACGGAAATGTTACTGCCCAATTACTACCCTATTTCCCAACTGCCAAGTATACTCTTGTAGATGCATCTGCAGAAATGATCAAACTGTGTCAAAACCAGTTCAAAGCGTATGACTGCCTTTATGCCAACACGTACTTTAAAGATTTTTTATTTGAGGAGGAAAAATACGATTTAATTGTTGCTGGATTTAGTCTTCATCATTGCGATGAAAACGAAAAACAGACGTTGTTTAAGAAGCTATACCGATCATTGAGGAAAGGAGGAATTTTTTCCTGTTGCGATCTTATGATTAGCAAAACCCATCCGGACCATGCCAAGCTCTTGATGGAATGGGAAGTATTTGTAACTACTAACTTTCCAAATGGTGAAAAATGGGCTTGGTTAATGGAGCACTACGAAGCATTTGACAAGCCAACGGATTATACGAAGCAAGTAGCATGGTTGAAAAATGCAGGCTTCAATACGATACATTTTCCCTTTAAAGAGGGATATTGGATGCAGTTACAAGCGATTAAGTAGTATAAGGGTGCTATTTCTACTACCACTACACGAGTTTCATAGATTGGCTTGTTAAGCTGAGCTCGTTCTCGAAACTGTAGTAGAAGTCTTTGATAGCGGGAACATTTAAATTCTTGGATGGTACCTGGCAAAGGCTATACACCATAAAAAAGTAAGTATAGGAGCATTTATTTTGCTATATTCAACCCCACTAAAACCACCAACAATGAAAAAAGTTCTGCTCCTTTTAACACTACTGCTCGGTGTTCAAACGTTTGGACAAGAAGCCATGCGCCGGTGGCGTAAACTAAATCAAGTACGTGCGGATAAATTTGATTTGGTCCTGCCCGAAGCCATGCGCGAAAACAAGATAGATATGTGGATCGTTACGAATCGAGAAGGAAATCTAGACCCGTTATACACAGATATGGGCGAGGGATACGTTACCGGTAACGCATATTATATTTTTACGGATACTGGGGAAGAGCGTATTGAGCGGGCTGCCCTTGGTGTGGAAGGTTATTTGCTCGAAGAGGGTGGCACGTATGACTATTTTGGCAGTGCCGATGAATTAAAGGAATTTGTTATGAAACGTGACCCCAAAAGAATTGGTCTTAATATGTCCAAGAACTTTGGCGGCGCTGACGGGTTGACCCATTCCGCCTATTTAGAACTGACGGAACTTTTAGGTAGCGACTATGCGACACGTTTTGTATCGGCAGAAAAACTGGTTTCCGATTTTAGGTCAAGACGCGTAGCGAGTGAGATCGCTATTTATGGGGAAGCGGGGGAATTTTCATATACGATAGCAGAAAAGGCATTTTCCAATGACGTAATTACCCCAGGGGTTACCACCTTAGAGGATGTAGCATGGTTTATGAAAGACCAGCAATTCAAGAATAATTTGGGTTCTTCGTTCGGGATGCCTTCTGTTTATGTAACGGGACCGGATGGTGTTATTGCTACCTCAACCGACCGTATCATTCAACGAGGGGATGTGCTGATGTTGGATTGGGGTGTAGGCTTAATGAACATGTTTACCGATATGAAACGCATGGCCTACGTACTTAAAGAAGGGGAAACGGAAGTGCCACGGGGAATCAGGAACGCATTTGACCAAGGAGTAAAAGTCCGTGATATCATCCAAAAGACCATTAAACCGGGCGTAACGGCGCAAAGGGCAGAGGATGCAGTGTATGCGGCACTCACCAAAGCGGGTTTTAACAAGATGAAAGGCTTTAACCAATACACAGACTTGGAAAAGACCGATGTGATTATAGGTTGTCACTCGGTTGGGAATTGGGGACATGGTATTGGTCCGTCTATTGCCTTTTTTAATCCAGTTCGTTTGGGGTATGAACTAAAGCCATCAAATTTAATTTCCATTGAATTGTTTGCCTACACCAAAATACCGGAATGGGGTGGAAAGAAGTTACGTGTTCCCCTAGAAGACGATGCCTTGATCACGGAACGTGGTGTGGAATGGCTATATCCCGTGAACCCAAAAATTTTGGTGATTAAATAATATGAGGTTTTGGTTCTCTTAAGCTAATCCCATTATAGCTTATTGTAATTTTCACGATCTAATTCATTGGTGATTCCCATGCGTAGGTAGTACCGCGAAGCTTATGTTTAAATCAGATTATCCGGTACTATGATCATCATCCGATATTATTCTACAATTGCCCCTATTTTTAAAATTATCCCCATAGCTTTGCAGCAGCATTAAAAGCCGCTTGTATGTCCGTATTTACCGACTTTAAAATCAATAACATGTTATTGAGGGCCCTATCAGATTTGGGGTTTAATACACCAACACCCATCCAGGAACAGGCTTTCCCTGTGGTTATGAGCGGTACCGACGTGGTAGGGATTGCTCAGACCGGAACGGGAAAGACCTTTGCATATCTACTACCTCTTCTTAATCTGCACAAATTTTCTAAAGACATACATCCCAAGACTATGATACTCGTTCCTACCCGGGAACTTGTGGTACAAGTGGTGGAAGAGGTGGAAAAATTAGGTAAATATGCTTCTGTACGGGTATTGGGTGTTTATGGCGGTACGAGCATGAACAAGCAAAAAGAAGCCTTGGCTTTGGGAACGGATATCATCGTTGGCACACCCGCCCGCCTTTATGATTTGGTTCTGGCTAGGGCCTTACAATTGAAGAATATAAAAAAACTGGTCATCGATGAGGTAGATGTGATGTTGGACTTAGGGTTTCGATTTCAACTCATCAATCTTTTTGAACTGTTGCCCAATCGCAGACAGAACATCATGTTTTCCGCAACAATGACGGAAGATGTGGAATTGTTGATAAACGACTTTTTTGCCGGAGTGAAAAAAATATCGGTAGCCGTTAGCGGAACGCCATTGGAAAATATTGATCAGTCCGTATACGCCGTTCCCAATTTTTACACCAAGGTCAATTTGATGGTACATCTGTTACAAGATGCAGCGATATTTCATAAGGTATTGGTCTTTGTATCCAGCAAGCGGACTGCAGATTTGTTGTTTCAAGAACTGGCCGAATTTTTTAGTGAGGAACTATGTGTAATACATTCCAATAAAACACAGAATTATAGGATGCGCTCCATTAATCAGTTCGACTCCGGTCAGAATAGGATTTTGGTCACCACCGATGTTATGGCCCGTGGTCTGGATTTGGATGAAATTTCACATGTAATTAATTTTGATACGCCTGCGTTTCCTGAAAATTATATGCACCGGATAGGAAGAACGGGCAGGGCAGAGAAGGAAGGGAAATCCATACTCCTATATACAGAAAAAGAGGAAGAAGCCAAAGAAGCTATTGAAGCCTTAATGATGCAAAAAATTAATGCGCTAGCTCTTCCTGAAAAGGTTGAAATCTCAAAAAGGTTAACAAGAGACGAGCAACCTAAACACATAGAGCACGAGAACCCATTACGTGAAAATGAGGACGAACGTGGTGCAAGCTTTCATGAAAAATCGGCTAAAAATAGCAAAGAGAATCAGGGAGGTTCCTACAAACGCACCATCAAAAAAAAATACTCCAAGCCTAAAACCAGGGGAGATAAGAACTTTGGTAAAAAGGGTAAAAAAAGGTAGCGGTTTAAGAAGGGGAATATGCGCTCTATTTGATTTTAACATGTTATTCTAGTAGTAAAACATCCAATACGTCACGTACTTTTTCACTGTTCCAGTCCGCAGCTCCTTTTTCTTTAATAATGATTTTGCCTTTACCACCGATGATATAGTTAGTCGGTAGGCTGTTTGAATCTAGCGTTTCAGGGGTTTCCATTTTTGGGAAATATATGGGCAGTGTATACCCTTTCTTGTTCATAAACCGCTGCACAATATCTGGATTTTCGTTGGTAAGAAGTATAAAATTTATCTGGTCACCATAATCTACATATAATTTTTGGATACTTGGCAGTTCCGCAAGACACGGCGGACACCATGTTGCCCAATAGCTAATAAAGCTCACCTTACCCTTACCAATTGAGATGGAGTTATAATCCCCCTGTATATCGGTAAGTTGATACTCGAACGGTAGCATTTGTGCTTGTTCGTTTTCATCTATAGCCGAAGGTGAGAAAACATAAATCTTCAATTGATTAACCGCTACCTGTATTGGTGTTCGGGTTTGTGGTAGGAGCATCAGTATTATAAAAACTCCAAAAAGTAGATTGCTCAGGCTAGGTCTTTTTAGTTTCATTTAAATCATGTTGGTATAATAGTAGTAAAAGTATTGGAATCCTTTCGTATCAACTTATAAAATCTGTTGTATTGGGGTTGGAAGCACTGTTTTTTTATTGATTCGTACCTAATTAACTTCTTTGGCTTGCTTTAAATTATCGGTAAAAAGTAGCTGTTTTTCGGCAAGCTGTTTTCAGGGTTGTTTCTATTCGTCGAGTCTTTCTAACCTTTTATCCATAGTATTTACACAGACCTAATATTGCTGTATTACAGCGATAGAGCACTGGTGATGCCCTAGGTTTGAGGTTATCTTTAAGTAACCCAAATGCTTAGTATGAAAACTGTTTTAGTCTTTTTGTTCGTCTTTTATATTAACGCTGCCATGGCAGCACAACACACAAAAAATCATGATAAAGTTGACACTGTTCAAATGGATGTTGTTCTGGTTGGTAGCCTTCCTGTTTTTATCACTTTGGAGAAAGCTGGAATGGAAACGGAAGATAAGCTAGCCCGTTTGTACCGCTTTCATAATTCAAGGGTAAAAAAGGCCTTATCATTTAAAACTAAAAAGGATAGACCAAAATTGGCCTAGTCTTTGCTCTAGTAAATATCAGAAGTATACTACTGTACTTTTATAAAAACACACGTATGATTATTTCAATTCTTTTGATTCCTGTTTTCTTGGTCGGGGTATATTTATTCCTTATTCCAAAAACAAAAAAGGCACTTCGTCCTATCAAAGTTCGAAGCACCCATAAAAAATTCTAAACAAAAAGACTTATTTCTTCATTCCTGGCTGTTTAATCGTATAGTTGGCTTTGTTCTTCGCTTCGTCCACTTGTCTTTTAACATCAGCCAATAAGGCTTTGGCATCATAAACGATACCGTCTTTTATAGTGTATTTTACGCCGCCAGCGCGTACAACTTTATTATCATCTGTAAGTCTTACGGCCCCAGTTCCGTAAAGTACTTTTAAGTTTTTAAGTGGATTTTCTTCTACTACGACAAAATCTGCCATTTTTCCTATAGATACGGAACCAATTTTATCTGCCATTCCTAGCGCTTCCGCTCCGTTTAGGGTAGCAGCTCGTATGACTTCCAAAGGATGAAAACCTGCCTCTCGTAACAATTCCAATTCGCGAACATAGGCAAAACCGTATAATTGAAATATGAATCCAGAATCAGACCCGGCAGTTACGCGACCTCCTCTATTTTTATATTCGTTGATAAAAGTCATCCAAAGCGTATAGTTCTTTTTCCAGGCTACTTCCTGTTCCGTACCCCAATCGTGCCAATACGAACCATGTGATATTTTACTAGGTTGGTAGAATTCCCATAACGAAGGTAACGTATAGCTCTCATGCCATTCTGCTCTTCTAGCTCGTTGTAAATCCCGACTAGCCTCATAGATGTTAAAGGTGGGATCTAAGGTAAAATCCAGCTCCAGTAATTCGTTCATTACGGCATTCCAATGGTCGGAGTAGGGTTCTGCTGCTTGTGCCCAAAGCTTACCAGCGTTTTCAAAGCGATGTTGCTCATTTTGGTAGTTATAGTCCAAAGGATAATCCTGTACTGTTCTATCATTGAATAATGCCTCCGGTAGCCCGTACCAGTGCTCCATAGAGGTGAGTCCGGCTCTGGCGGAATGTAGTACATTCCAGCGTGCAACGCTCATTTGTGCATGGTGGCATGCAGAACCTAGGCCCAATTTTTTGTTTTCGTCCAAAGCAGCGGCCATTATTTCAGGTTCAGCACCAAAAAATTTAATGCCATCCGCCCCTTTCTTTGCATTCGCACGAACCCATTCTCGAGCTTGTTCCGGAGTAGAAATAGGAATGTCGTTTAATGGATTAAAGCTTTTGCTTGTTTGTCCAAAACCGGTGTAAGCCAGAATGCGAGGCGCTATTATTTCATTTTTAGCGCTTTTCCGTTTTAAATCCATAGCAAAATCAATACCCCTGCCACTTGGCTCCCTAACCGTGGTAATACCGTGAGCCATCCAAAGTTTAAAAACATAATCGGGTTCTGCGCCTTGTGCTGTTCCGCCAATATGACCGTGCATATCTATAAAGCCTGGAAGGAGGTACATACCATTGCAATCTAGTTCTTTCCCACCCGGTTTTAATTGTGGTCTTTTGCTTTCATCAATGGGAACACCATCGTAGCCAACCACTTCTATTTTTTTGATGATGTTGTTTTCTACAACGATATCGATAGGCCCTTGTGGCGGGGCACCATTACCATTAATCAGCATTACGCCCCTAATGATTAGCTGCGAATGTGGCCCGTCTCCTTGTAAGGATTGTGCAACCAAGCTACCTGTGTGTAGCAAGGTTAAAAGTACTATTAACTGTATTTTTCTCATGATTTTCAAATTAGTGGTTGGTCTATAGCCTAGGTGTTAGATTAATTTTCTGATGGTATGTTTATTTTGTCACCCAGAAAAAGTGCATTCAAGAAAAGTCGGTTGGTGCCGTACCAAGATCCTCTAAAATTAGGATTATCGGCAAACAGGACGACTCTTCCACTTCCGACTTTGCTTACGATTAATGAGGCGGAAGGTTTTATATTTTCTTCCATGTTCTTTTCTGTTATAAAGCCATCAATATGGGGTGCTGCGGTATACTTGGCAATCGTAGCATAGGCGTTTTTGCTAGGAGCTAGCCACACCGTGTTGTTTTTGTATACAGGAATGGTGTTATCCCTATATCCATAGGCAAGTGGGTGGGTAACATCCAAATCTACTTCTAGAATTACGCCTCCAAGACTTTCCTTTCCAATATTTTCACGAGCATCTACATACGGTTTTCTTGTGGCAAGCTTAGTAGAATCCTTTTCTGTTTTGGTGAGCTTTTCATCCACTATTTTCTTATCAATGGCCCATTTGCTTGCCGAACCTATAGTGATCAGTGTATTTCCTTTACTAGTCCAGTCTTTGATTTTGGCCAATTGCTTGTCCGATAGATTATAGCTTCCGGATACCATAACTAGGCTTGTATACTTGTCCAAGTTGGCTCTATTGAAGTTACGCATTGGAATTTTGGTAATGGGCATATGTACGCGCGTATCCAATAAATGCCAAACCTCACCGGCCTCGTAAGAACGAACACCTTCTCCAATAAGCATAGCTGCTTTTGGTTTTTTGATTGCTTCTATATTTCCACTACCTAAATCTATACCACCTAGGCTTAGTCCGGTATCTACAGTAGAAATAGGGACTTCAAATTTCTGTTGCGCCTCTTTAATGTTGTTATATAGCGTTTCGGCATCCTGTTTTTGAAGGCTTACGCTAATCAAAACCGCACCATAGTTGAACTTTTTTTCCCCATTTCTGGTTTTGGCGGTAAAAGGCTTGGCGGCAGATGAAGCAACAATACCTTTTTGCTGCAAATAATGAAGGGCAGCAGGGGAGTTGTAATCGTCCCAATCCATAATATATGCATAATTGGATTTTTCAACCGGACGCTGTTGTACAAGATTTTCTACCGTCGTAATCTTTTCTCCAAGTTGCAGGGAGTTAACTGGTTTGTATTTCATATTATAAAAATTACCCACAGACCAAGCAGAGGCGTCGTAATACACACTATCCCTGTACTTGTCATATGTTTCAAACATGGTTTGGACCATTCTATACTGGGCTTGGTTCGTGGGTACGGTGTAGTTGTCTCCGGACCGATACACGTCAACTTTATGCAATAGTAATTTATCGATGAAGGCTTTGGTCCGGTTTTGGTCATAAGAATCCCCAAATGTATATCCTTTGATTTTACTTTTGGATGCATTGGTCAATGCACTTTTGAAGAACCGTTGCTGGTATTGGCGCATGTACGCCTTGTTATTGACTGCAGTTTTAACTGTTGTTATACCTGAAGTGTATTGGTTTCTTATGGTAAAAGCAAAGGTAATTTCACCAAATGGCGTCGTTTGCCTATGACCGCGCGAGCTTGCCTGCTCAAATAAAAGCCCTAGGCCACCCTGAAGATCAGGATACGAAGAGCCATAACCAGGGTACGTGCCGTCGAAAACTTCTTTTGTAAAGTAAAGCGAACCTATGCTATCTAAGGCCTTCGCGAATTCATTGCCAAAGAGTGTGTTTAGATCTTCATAGTTTTCCTTGGGCATAATAGGGTCCCAGGAAGCATTGTCTTTCATAGGTTCGAAGAAATAGGTGCTCTGACTGCCCATTTCGTGAAAGTCCGTGACTACGTTCGGATACCATTGGTGGTACCAGTTTAGTTTTCCACGACTTTCTGGATTAATGGCTAATAACCAATCTCTATTGAGGTCGAACCAATAATGGTTGGTTCTGCCCCTGGGCCAGTACTCATTATGTTCCGCATCTTGCGGGTCGGCTACCTCTGGACTTCCTTGATAGGCATTCGCATATTGGGTGTGCCGATCCCTCCCGTCAGGGTTAATTGTAGGGTCTAGGAAAATAACTGCATTATTCAAATAATTTATGATTTCCGGATTCTCCGATGCGACGAAAGTGTAAGCAGTTAATAAAGCAGCCTCTGAACTTGAAGGTTCGTTTCCATGTACGTTATATGCTAGATTAATAAAAATAGGAACTTCATCATAGTTGGAAACCGATTTGGAAGGATCTGTAAAGGCCAGGTGTGCCTCTTGTAGGGATTCCAAATTGTTTAGGTGTTCCGGTTTTGTTATCGTTAGCATTACCAGTTTTCTACCTTCATGTGTTTTTCCGTATTCTTGTATGCTTGCACGGTCCGAAACTTCCGCCAATTTCTCTAAATAGGCAACAATGAGATCATGCCTTGTGTGATGTTCTCCAATTCCATAACCTAAAAAAGCTTCCGGAGAGGGAATGTTCTCGTTAAAGGGTTTAAATTTTTGATAGAAATAGTCTTGTGCGGAAAGGGTACTCCCAAAAAGGACTACCAATAATAGTAATTTTCTGAACATTAGGCGGTTTTTAAATTTTGCTGCCTAAATATACCTATTATCCTCTTATCTCTTTGCAGTATTTAGTACTTTTTACCCAGTAATTTATAGTAGTGTGAAAGAAATTAGCAGTTATACTGCAGGATGTAATTGCTGTGTTATTTCGTGAAATCTGATGATATAATTGGTCCCTTTTTTACTGTCGTCACGTTGGATAGTTCCTTTTAATTGGCGGGTTAGATTGTGGATTAGCTTTAAGCCTAACGATTTGGAATTTTTATAGGTTACTGTTTCCGGAAAACCTTTTCCATTGTCACCAATATTCAATACATATTGCTTATCCAATTCTTTTTTCAGAACAATGTAAATTTCGCCCTCCTCCTCATCTGCAAATCCATATTTTAGCGCATTGGTCACGGCTTCATTTATCAATAACCCTAACGGGATGGCAGTGTCTATACCAAGTTTTATATCTGGAATATCTATTTTGAGCTGCACCTTACTGTCCAGGCCTTTAATTGACCTAATAAGATATTCGCTTAATTCCTGTACGTATGACTTATACTCAATTTGTGAAATGTCGTTTCTCATATACAGCATTTCGTGTACCATGGCCATTGAAATTACCCTGTTCTGTGTGCTTTTGAGCAAGGTTTTCATTTTTGCCTCTTCTACATTACGCGATTGTAAGCTTAATAAACTAGATACCGTTTGTAAGTTGTTTTTTACCCGATGGTGTACTTCTTTTAAAAGGGTCTCTTTTTCCTCCATCTGTGCGGTTAATTCTTTTTTAGAACGGTACAGCGCATGGTGAGTCCTCAGCAAGTTCTTACCAAAGATATTTCCTAAAAGAAACATTGAGAACAGGACCGAAAGTAAATTGAAAAGCGATTTGGAATCTTCCGGAATTACATTTTCAGTAATACTTAATTCCGGAATGCTTTGAGAAAAAATCAGAAGTACCAAACAAAACACAACAACAAGGTACACCTGACCGTAGCGCTTTGTTGTAACATATCCCGCAAACACGATCAAAGCGAGGGTGAAAATAAATTCGCTGTTGATACCTCCACTATAAATAGTAATAATAAAGGCACTAATTAATGCCATTATTGAAGATACATTATAGGTTACAATGATATTGTCGTGCTTCCGGAAAAGCAAAGTGTTTATTAGATTAAGGATACCAAAGACAACAAAAACAAATGGGATAATTTGGGTAATGTTCAAAACAAAATAGCAAAGCAGACCAAAAGCCAATGCCAAAACACTAGAAACGTAGTTTACCTTTAAAATAAGGGAAACCTTATCTTTAAGACGTTCATGGTCTATTTTTGAGTCTTTCATTGGTAACGTATTGGTAATCCCGTGCCTTTTGATTGATGCTGTAAAGCTAATCATGTTTACCGAATAATTCCAATACTTTTTAACATTCCGAAACTTAGTGGGAAAATTGTTAACTCCTCGTCTTTCTAGGCTTCAAATCTGTAAGATTGGCGATGGAAATCGGTTTTTTCTCTTGTATGCTTTTATGAGCCGCAATACCTATTAGAATGGACATGGCCCCATCTCTTAGTCCCGCTGTTCTGTTAAATTCATCTGGCGTATCTGGATTAACGAATATTTTATCGTGCAGGCGTTTGTCGCCACCGCCATGACCACTTTTTTCCATAGTTACGTCTACGGTTTCATGCTCTTGCCATAATTTATGTACAATAACTGGTTCTACATAGGTTTCTTCCTGTTCTGATTGCTCCATTTCTTTTGCGTGTTTTTCAGCTTCGTCTATGGTGCTTGTTTTATGATAGGGAATATCTTGCCAAGCTTCTATGCGGCCTTTGGTACCGTTGAATGCTACCCGCCAACCTTCAAAAGGCGAGTACGTCGTTAGAGAATAATTTAGTATCGTATTGTCGGAGTATTTTACTTGGGCAGACATTTTATCGTAAATGTCTATGTTCTCCCTAAAGAGACAATTGTCGCGAATATAACCATCCATATGCTCATGGTCTACATATAGCTTTTTTGTAAACTCATCTGTATGGATGTCCCAATAGAACTCGCAAGAATCCTTAAAATCACATGATCTACAATTAGCCCCTCTTTGTGGCCCATTTTTTCCGTAATATTCTAGGTCGCCATAAGCAAAAACCTCATTAGGTTCAGAATTTATCCACCAATTCAACAAATCAAAATGATGAGTGGCTTTGTGTACCCATAACGAGCCGCTACTTGCCATTTCCCCATGCCAGCGTCTAAAGTAGGATGCACCATGGTAGGTGTTCAAATACCAATTAAAATCAACGGAAACCAATTTCCCAATCGCATTATTTTGCAGCAGCTCTTTTATTTTGGTAGCATACGGACTCCACCTATAATTAAATCCAACTATGAGCTTTTTATCGGACTTCTTTTCGGCATTTATGATGCTTTGACATTTGACTTCATCTGTAGTCATGGGTTTTTCGGTAAGTACATCGCAACCCATTTCTAATCCTTTAATTATGAATTCGTGATGGTTGGAATCCTTGGTGGTTACAATTATTAAATCTGGTGTTGTCTGCTTCACCATAGTTTCAAAATTCGTGAAAATAGGACAATTGGCACCTATATATTTTTTGCCATAAGCAAGCCTACTTGAATTACTATCACATAACCCTACAAAATCTAGGATATCTGGATAGGTGTCCAGCAATCGTTTCCCCCAAAATGTTATGCCTCTTACGCCGGTACCCACCAAACCTATTTTCAATTTAGAAGTCTTTCCAAACGCAAAGCTATGTAAAGGTAATGCGGTGCTGGCGGCAAGCATGCTTATAGAACTAAGAAATTTACGTCTGGTAGCTGTCATTTTTAATCGTATTTATTAAGCTACAAGGTACTTAAAATATCATTCTTTTGGTAGTCTGTTATTCTAGCAGAACGGTATTTTTTAAATAGCGTAAAGATATATGGAGATTTCCTTAAGAGTAAAGTGTACCCAAATTATAGAACCTGCTTTATACGCACTTGTTAATTTGGTGCAGATTAAAAGGCATATGTATATAACACCTATAACAGGAAATAAGAAAGGCACCCGTATGGATGCCTTTTAAATTATATGTAGCTAATTCTTAGTCCTGTGTAATTACCCATTCCCCTTTTTGGAGTAGTGGTTCCGCTTGTTTGAACTTTACAGTTTTGCTCTCACCGGACATCACGTTTTTTATGGTTACCCGTTCGTTCCTTCCAATTTTCGGCTGCTCACGAATAATGGTTTCGGTTACCGGTGGACGTTGTCCCTGGTTCTGACCTACAGCTCTGCTTCGCGCTGCAAGTTCATCGTTATTAGGGATTTCCTCCTTGGAGGTCTGTAAATTCTCTTTCCTACGTTTAATGTTATCAGCTTGTTGTATTTCGTTAGGATTACCGGAAGGTAATTCCCCTTTAAACAAAAATGAAACTATTTCTTTATTCACTTTCTCGATCATCCCTTTGAAAAGCTCAAATGCTTCGAACTTATAGATTAATAAGGGATCTTTTTGTTCGTGGACTGCTAATTGGACCGATTGCTTTAATTCATCCATTTTTCTCAAATGGGTTTTCCAAGAATCATCTATAATAGCAAGAGAGATGTTTTTCTCAAAGTCCGTTACCAGTTGTTTTCCTTCACTATCGTACGCCTCTTGTAAATTGGTTACCACATTAAGACTTTTGATACCATCGGTAAATGGAACCACGATACGCTCAAAGTTGTTGGAGTTGTCTTCGTATACTTGTTTTATTACCGGTAGAGCTGTTGCGGCATTTCGTTCCATTTTCTCTTTGTAATGGGAATACCCTTCCTTGTATACTTTCCCTGTAATTTCTTGGGCACTTAATTTTCCAAATTCTTCCTCAGAAACAGGGGAGGTCATGGAGAAATATTTTATCAATTCAAATTCAAAATTTTTGTAATCGTTCGCACCTTTATTGCCTTCTACAATAACTTCACAAGTGTCGTACACCATGTTGGCGATATCGACTTTTAAACGCTCTCCTTGTAACGCATGGCGTCTTCTTTTATAAACGACCTCGCGTTGTGCGTTCATTACATCATCGTACTCCAATAAACGCTTACGCACACCAAAGTTATTTTCCTCTACTTTTTTCTGCGCACGTTCTATGGATTTGGTCATCATGCTATGCTGAATCACTTCGCCTTCTTCCAGCCCCATTTTGTCCATCATCTTGGCCACCCTGTCCGAACCGAACAAACGCATTAGGTTATCTTCCAATGAAACATAGAATTGTGAGCTTCCTGGATCTCCTTGACGACCAGAACGACCTCTTAATTGCCTATCCACCCTACGGGAATCGTGCCTTTCGGTGCCTACAATAGCAAGTCCGCCGGCTTTCTTTACCGCTTCTGAAAGTTTAATATCCGTTCCACGTCCTGCCATGTTGGTGGCTATCGTTACAACACCTCCATAACCGGCTTCCGCCACAACATCAGCCTCCTTTTTATGCAATTTTGCGTTCAATACATTGTGTGGTACTTTACGCACGCTTAACAATTTGGAAAGTAATTCGGAAATTTCTACCGAAGTCGTACCAATAAGGACAGGCCTTCCTGCGTTACTCAACTTTGTAACTTCTTCTATTATAGCGTTATACTTTTCCCGTTTTGTTTTGTAAATTAAATCGTTGCGGTCATCTCTTGCAATTGGTCTGTTGGTAGGAATTTCCACTACGTCTAATTTATAGATTTCCCAGAATTCCCCAGCTTCGGTAACGGCGGTCCCGGTCATACCTGCCAATTTACTGTACATTCTAAAATAGTTCTGTAAGGTAACCGTAGCGAAGGTCTGGGTCAAGGCTTCGATTTTTACATTTTCCTTGGCTTCAATGGCTTGGTGCAATCCGTCCGAATAACGGCGACCATCCATAATACGACCGGTCTGTTCGTCTACGATCATCACCTTATTGTCCATCACTACATATTCCGTATCCTTTTCAAAAAGGGTATACGCCTTTAGCAATTGGCTCATGGTGTGAATACGTTCGCTTTTGATGGTAAAATCTTTAAAGAGTTCTTCCTTAAGTTCTGCCTCTTTTTCTATCTCTAGGTTTTGTTCCTCTATTTTGGCAATTTCTCCGCCAATATCCGGCATAACGAAAAAGTCTCTATTCTGCTCTCCAGAAATATAGTCTACTCCTTTATCGGTAAGTTCTATTTGGTTGTTTTTTTCATCGATTACGAACAATAGGTCTTCATCCACTTTGGGCATTTCCCTATTGTTGTCCTGCATGTAAAAATTCTCTGTTTTCTGCAACAGTTGCTTTACACCCTCTTCACTTAAGAATTTTATCAGCGCTTTGTTCTTAGGTAGCCCCCTGAAAACCCGCAGTAATAAAAATCCACCTTCTTTGGTATCGCCTGCGGCTATCAGTTTTTTTGCTTCTGCTAAAACACCTGTCAAGTGCTGTCTTTGTTTTTGCACGATTTCGTTAACCTTTGGCTTCAGTTCGTTAAATTCGTGACGGTCTCCTTCCGGTACCGGTCCTGAAATAATTAAAGGTGTACGAGCATCATCTACTAAAACCGAGTCTACCTCATCTACAATCGCATAGTTATGCGGGCGTTGTACCAAATCTTTTGGAGTGTGCGCCATATTGTCCCTTAGGTAATCAAAACCGAATTCGTTATTGGTGCCGTAGGTAATGTCTGCATTATAGGCCGCCCGTCTACCATCTGAGTTAGGCTTGTGGTGATCTATACAATCTACGGAAAGGCCATGAAATTCAAAAATAGGAGCCATCCATGCGCTATCCCTTTTTGCCAGATAATCGTTCACGGTTACCAAATGCGTTCCGTTGCCCGTAAGTGCGTTCAAATATAGTGGCAGTGTTGCCACTAAGGTTTTACCTTCACCCGTTTGCATTTCTGCAATTTTTCCTTGGTGCAAGGCAATACCTCCAATTAATTGCACATCGTAATGCACCATGTCCCAAGTAACTTCTTTACCTGCGGCGTCCCACGAATTTTTCCAGATGGCCTTTTCTCCGTCCAACGTAACATAATCCTTGCTGCCGGAGATTAGTCTATCGTTCGCGGATGCGGTAACCGTAAGGGTTTCGTTATTGGCAAAGCGCTTGGCCGTTTCTTTTACTACAGCAAAAGCTTCCGGTAATATTTCGTTTAAAGTAGCTTCAGAAATCGTATATGCTTCTTGTTTTAATCTATCTATTTCCGCATAGCTGTCCTCGTTCTTGTCAATATCGGTAGACTCATGAACCTCTTTTTCCAGTTCGGCTATTTGGGCGGTAATATCTTGGTAGGACTCCTTAATTCTTTTCTTGAAATCAATAGTCTTTTGACGAATCTCATCCAAACTTAAGTTTTCCATCTCCGCTTCAAAAGATTTTATCTGTTTGACTAAGGGTTGAAGCTCTTTTACGTCCTTTTTTGATTTGTCGCCAACAAAAGCTTTTAAGACGGAATTTATAAAACTCATATGTATTTATGTATTTGTATCAAAACTTCAAAAATTTAATGTTTAAGAAGTTTTACTAGTATTGATTAAAAGCCGATTTTCATAATCGACGTGCATTAAAGAACAAAAGCCATTCCAGTAATTATATTCGACTAAAAAACCTTTTTGTACTGCCAAAATTACATAAAAAAAAAGCCTCCATGGAGACTTTTTAGTAGTAATTATGATATGTAAGCCCATTAAGGGCGTCTCTTCAAAAAATACTATGAACTATTTAATTCAAGTTAGTTAGAATCAATAGTATAGTTCTCTTTTTATATGTGACGACTAATATTCGTCTTCATTCCAGAGGTAATCCTCTTCCGTGGGATAGTCTGGCCAGATCTCTTCGATAGACTCATAAATCTCACCACCTTCTTCTTCCATGGACTGCAAGTTCTCCACCACTTCTAATGGTGCTCCAGTTCTAATTGAGTAATCAATCAATTCGTCTTTGCTTGCCGGCCAAGGTGCATCACTTAAATAAGATGCTAGTTCTAATGTCCAATACATGGTAATCGTGTAATTTAAAATTTTTGCAAAAATAATTTTTTAATGATGATAGTCAAGATAATTCGTAATTATTTCGCCTTAGTTATCAACATTTTTTTACTTTATAAATTGATAACGAATAAATTAGGGATTTATTAGTCCTTTTTTTCGGGAATCCATTTTACTTCATCTGCCTGCAGTTCTTTGGACAATTTTCGTGCCAGTACAAAAAGATAGTCGGACAGGCGGTTTAAATACCAGAGCACCAGTTCATCAAAAGGTTCATTTTCGTTCAAGAGGGTCGCCATCCGTTCTGCTCTTCTACAAACGGTACGCGCTATATGACAGTATGACACGGTGGTGTGACCACCGGGAAGAATAAAATGCGTCATTTGTGGCAAATCTTGCTCCATGGCGTCTATGGCAATTTCTAGTTTATGGATGTGCGATTCTTCAATTTTTGGTATATTGAGACGTTCCTTTCCATTTTTAAGTACTGCTTTCTCTGGGTCGGTGGCTAAGATAGCTCCAAGCGTAAATAAGTCTTCTTGCACTTTGGTAAGTTCTTGTTTTGAGGAACTAGCAATGTCTTGGTCTCGGATAAGTCCTAACCACGAATTTAACTCGTCTACTGTACCATAGCTTTCTATACGGATATGATGTTTAGGGACACGTGTGCCTCCAAAGAGGGCCGTAGTTCCTTTGTCTCCGGTCTTGGTGTAAATCTTCATGCTTTTTTTTCGGGTTTCGTAAAATGTTTTATACTGAGCTGAGGGTACAAAGTTTCAAGTTTCTATTTTTTTCGGGTTGCTTAAGGCGGGTATTTGTAAGCGGTGGTTTGATGACCCATGAGTGATGAACTATATTAAGCTTCTTGAATTTGACTCAGAATTGGATAAACTCTAATCTCTTTTTATTGGCTACTACCTACTCTTGTTTATCCTTACGTTTGTAATCTCCCATGAATTTGCGTGATTTCCTTTCTCTAGATTTCCCTCTATTCATTAACCGAAATCCTACGTAAATCGCGAAAACGACTCCTAGGATAATATAAATGGTATTGTTGTTCATAGTCTAGGATTAAAGGATAAAATTAAGGGATTATATCCGGATCTTAAAATGTTCCTTCACCTGTTCTCTTCTAAAAAAGACCAAACCGCAGTGAAATACGTCTATAGTTACGCGGACTTCTTCACGTTTTTTAATTTCTTTCCACAAAGTTAGACTTTCTTTGGACGCATAGATTCCAGTTATTATGAGTATGGTTTCGTTGTGTCTGTATTTACTATCCATGTTATTAGCCGGTTCGTTCTTAACGTCGGTATACATAATATCATAGGGAAGTGAGTCATATTCTAGATTTTTGAAAACAGAATCCAGCTGTTCTTTAAGTTCGTTGGCGTCCGGCACCAACCCTATTTTTTTATGAGAAAAGTAGGATATGCTTTTTATTAGAACATTTTCAGTTACCGTGAATGTTTTAGTCCCTTTTCGGTATAATCCTTTGGTAATAAAGTTATAGACAAAAGGCGAATGCACACCATGTTGATTGGTCGCGCTTAGGAGGAATTTTATACGGCAAAGAAAACGAAACACTTTATCAATTTCAGAATTCCTCAAATGTACTAATACCAATGAAAACGAAGAATATTGTAAGGCAATGTTTTCGCTGTAAGGAAATGGTAGCTTATGGTGCGCTATAAAATAAAAGTGCCCGTTTGTCAAAAACTCTGGCAGGAGGTTTTAGCAACTGGCACTTGCATCATTACAGTGAGTAACTTTTAGATTAAGCCATTTTAGCTTTGTTTCTTTTGGTAGTAAAAGACAATGCCTTGGTTACTCTGGCATTTTTGAACTTGTATAATCTAGCAACTTCAGTTTTAGTTTCCAGGTTCAATTCCTTTACGGTTTCGGTAACGATAGTCATTTCGATAGTTTCGACCTTAACATCCGTTGTGTTGTTCTGAGCTTGTGCGCTCATTCCAATGAAGAAGATAAAGAAGATGGTAGCTATTGTTTTCATGACTTGCGTTTGTTACACTATTATAACGGGCGCAAGTGTATTTTTGAGGGTTGCCGTTCGCCGAACAACCCATATTACTCGGTATCTGACAGAAGTTCGGTTAAAGTGCAGAATTCACTCGGTAAACTGCACGAACCCTAAAAACACCTTATCGAAAAAAGGTGTCGTTAAACTATAGTTTTAAAAGATCAGGTCATTATAAAAGGAGGTTTTATCCTTCCATTAGTGCAGAAAGCTCAAACCAACGCTCTGTTTTTACATCGATTGTTTCCGATAATTCACCTAGCGCTATGGATAGGGAGGAAATTTCGTCCCCAGATAACGAAGAATCGGTAAATTTTGCCTGTAGTTCTTCTTTTTTGGTTTCTAATTTTTTAATGTCCCGCTCCAATTGTTTGTACTCTTTCTGATCGTTATACGACAGTTTGTTTGTAGTCTCCGTTTTTTTCCAAGTAGTTTTGGAAACATCGGTCTTTTCTTTTAGTTCCCTCTTTTCCTGTACCTGACTATCTTCATAAGCGCGGTAATCGGAATAGTTACCTGGAAAATCTTCGACAACACCATCTCCTCTAAATACAAATAGGTGGTCTACAATTTTATCCATGAAATAGCGGTCATGCGACACAACGAGCAGGCAACCTTGAAAATCCAGCAGGAAACTCTCTAATACATTAAGTGTTACAATGTCCAAGTCGTTTGTAGGCTCATCTAGAATTAAAAAATTAGGATTTTGAATTAACACGGTACATAGATAGAGACGTTTACGTTCCCCTCCACTTAACTTATCCACAAAATCATATTGTTTTTTTCTATCAAAAAGAAAGCGCTCCAATAATTGTTGGGCAGATATTTGTTTTCCTTTCATCAAGGGAATGTAGTCACCGAATTCCCGTATGACGTCTATTACCTTTTGCCCTTCTTTTATGGTAATACCTTTTTGGGTATAATAACCAAATTTAATTGTTTCACCAACAATGACCTTACCGCTATCGGGTTGGTCCCTTCCAGATAAAATATTTAAAAAGGTAGATTTTCCGGTACCGTTTTTACCTATGATTCCTATCCGTTCCCCTCTTAAGAAATTATATTCGAACTTATCTAGAATGGGTTTGTTAGGAAAGGATTTAGAAACTTTTACAAATTCTAAAATCTTGCTGCCCATGCGCTCCATGTTCAGCTCTAACTGTACCTCATGCTCTTTTCTGCGATTGCTTGCTTTTTCCTTTATGGTATTAAAATCGTCTATTCTGGATTTTGATTTTGTGGTGCGCGCCTTTGGTTGGCGACGCATCCAAGTCAGTTCTTTTTTGAAAAGGAGTTCTGTTTTATGCTGCTCAACACTTTCTTGTTCCAGACGCTGTTCCTTCTTTTCTAAATAGTAGGAATAATTTCCTTTGTAAGGGTAGAGGACACCATTATCTAGCTCAATTATTTCGTTACACACACGTTCTAGGAAAAAACGGTCGTGGGTAACCATAAACAGGGTCATATTTTCTCTAGCGAAATATTCTTCTAACCATTCAATCATTTCTAGATCTAAATGGTTCGTAGGTTCGTCCAGCACCAATAAATCGGGTTTATTGATCAGGGCATCTGCCAATGCCAATCGTTTTTTCTGTCCGCCGGAAAGCATTCCTACTTTGGCATTCATATCCTCTAGTTTCAGTTTAAAGAGAATTTGCTTATACTGGGTTTCAAATCCCAAGCTTGAAAACGGTCCATGGCCTCAAAAGCCTTTTGGTAGGCATCTGCATCCTCTGGGTTCTGCAAGGCTGTTTCATAGCTGGAAATTACTTGTAGCACCTCATTGTCAGAAGCAAAAATTGTTTCTTCAACAGTTAATTCCGGATCCATTAACGGTTCTTGTGCCAAAAAAGATACGCGCGTGCTTTTTCGATAGCTAACCTGTCCGGTATCGGGACTATCCGCTCCCGACAAAATATTGAGAATCGATGTTTTTCCGCTGCCATTTTTGGCAATTAGGGCTATTTTTTGGTCTTTGTTGATGCCAAAGGAAAGGTTCTCAAAAAGGACCAGTTCGCCATAAGATTTAGAAATATTTTCAACCGTAAGTAAATTCATAAAGATATAAGTTCAAGCGCAAGTATCAAGTGTAAAACATCTTTTTGGTCTAGAGAGCCTGTGCGGTTTTTTTTAAATGATGCAAAAGAAACAGGTATCGGATTCCCAAGGCCAATAACACAAAGACCATTAAAATGGAGAATACTTGCACTTTTACAATCCACAAAATTACGCTAATTACAAGTAGTGCCAGTACAATTACAAGATATGTTTTAATCCATTTGGCTGGTTGACTTTTAAGCAGGTAAAAAGCGATGATAAGGTTGGGCGCAAATGCCCAAAGCGCATTAAAATTGGCCTTAGTGGCATCATGGTCCGTAAAGAACCATAGAAATAGGATGATGCAACCAGCTATTCCCGTAAAGGAAAACAAAAGTATGTCTACCCATTTTGTCCGTCTGTTTTGCTTTACATCTGTAATTGTAACAAACAGTACTACAAACAATAGCAGTCCTAGCCAAAATACTGGTGTTACAACAAAAAAAGTATCCTCTTTTTGCGTGGGTATATCCAGAAGTATCGATTCTTTTGTGACAATTGGAGCACCGTTTAAGGTAGTATGTTTTAGTTGTTCGTAAACATAAATAGGAAGGAATAGGTGTTCGTAAGGCGAAGCCTTTCTGTCAATTACAGAACCTAGCGCCAAGTCTATTCCAAAATTAGACCAAGAGTTTACATTTAAATTTTGATGTATGAGTTGCCTAAACGTAAACTGCTCTTCTAAATGCGTATAATCAAACTGTAGGGCATTGCCAAGATTCTTTTCAAACACTTCGGGAATTTTAGTGGCGCAGTTCTCAAATAAAAAATCATATTTATACAAACGGTTTTGAGGTAGTAAATTGGTTTCTAAAAAGGCGACGATGGCACTTCGTTGGACAAAGTCCAAGTCTAGCTCTTGCTCCTTGATCCACCGTTGCTCATACACATAACTTCTTTCGAATAGGTCAAACGTGCTACGTGTAATCATATAATCTAATTTACCACGCGTAAAATTTAGATAAAAATTGGGGTCATCAAAGTTGTAGGTACCGTAACCATAAACCACATCTATACCTATCGCCGGATCTTGTAAACGTATGGCGCTATGTCCAAATTTAGCTGCCAGATCTTGGCCGGTGCCTACGGTAAGTAGGCTTAATTTTGAAAGTGGGGATAATTGCGTCGCTTGGGAATAACCCCTAACAATGGTTAAAAGTAAAAGAAATGTAAGTACTATTTTTTTAAACATAAATGCTGCGCTGAACCTAAACGCTGCAAAGATGCAAATAATCCTGAAGCTACCCTAAAGTCCATTTTTAGCATATCACATTTTTGCGAGGTAATTGCTATCTCATGACGAATAAACTTACAACTGCTTGGTATAAACTATGGGTAAAGAAGGTGTAACCAAAGAAATATGCTATTTTTAGCTTTAAGTTTACACGTAGCACCAGAAACTAAAATCATTTTTAGTATTCCATAAAGTCCACTATTTTATGAAAAAACATGTTCCCAATTTTATAACGCTGCTCAATCTCTTTTGTGGTTGCGTGGCCGCTGTGTTTGCTGTTTGGAACCAATTGGAAATTGCCGCCATATTCGTGGCTTTGGGTATTTTTTTCGATTTCTTTGATGGTTTGGCCGCACGCGTTCTTAATGTAAAGAGCGAATTAGGATTGCAACTGGATTCGTTGGCAGATATGGTTACGAGCGGATTGGTGCCAGGTATTGTTATGTTTCAATTGTTGGGTATGTCTCAAACTGGAGGCTGGAATTTGGATACGTATTCCCTAATTTCTACCGAAGGATTCAACTTCACATCATTGCTCCCTTTTGTCGGCTTCATTGTTACCTTGGCGTCTGGCTATCGCCTAGCCAAGTTTAATTTGGATGAAAATCAGGTGTCTTCCTTTATCGGGTTGCCTACACCTGCCAATGCTTTGTTGATTCTGTCGCTTCCTTTGATCCTGTTTTATCATCCAAGTGCCGTGCTCAGTGATATGCTGCTGAACCAGTGGTTTTTGATAGGTCTAACGTTGTTGAGTGCTTTTTTATTGAACTGTAACCTGCCCTTGTTCGCCCTTAAATTCAAGAATTGGAGTTTTACCGATAATGCATTGCGTTATATATTTTTAACGCTTAGTCTCGTGTTCTTAATAACAATGCAATTTTTGGCGGTGCCTATTATTATTCTTTTTTATGTTTTGAGCTCTTTAGTGAGCCGCTGGAATCAAAAGTAGAGTAACTCATGAATTTCGGAATAGCCCGAGGTTAGGCTATTTAAGAACATTAAAGCTTGTTGTGGTAAGTAATTATAATTAAGGACATAGATTAATTTATGACAATCATTAATTCTAAACCTCATGATATCGCCGAAATCTTTCGCCTTTATACAGTTGCCTCGGAGTATCAGAAAACAAAAAAGACAGTGGTAGTATGGCCAGATTTTGACCCAACACTTATCGAAACCGAAATAGCAGAACAGCGCCAGTTCAAACTAATGCTAGATAAAAAAATGGCCTGTGTTTGGGCAGTTACTTTTACCGATGCAGCCATTTGGGAAGAACGCAATAGGGATGCCGCAGTGTATATTCACCGTATAGCAACGAACTCCGATTTTAGAGGACGTAATTTTGTCGAAACCATTGTATCATGGGCTAAAGCGTATGCTAAAGAAAATCAAAAACGGTTTGTGAGGTTGGATACATTGGGCAACAATACCAAACTTATTGCACATTATACGAAAGCAGGTTTCAAATTTTTAGGGATGTTCGATTTATCAAATACGGACTCCTTGCCGTTGCACTATAATGAGGCACCTGTTTGCCTTTTCGAAATTGATTTAGGAGCTCAATAATGATGCAACCGAGAATAATCCAAAGAAAAGACACCAAGGGTATTGGACAGTCACTATTTATGAGTTTGGTCAACAACAGAACCGGAGAATTGTGGCGTAGTTTTATGCCCATGCGAGGACAAATTCAAAATAGGGTAGGTACCGATTTTATTTCTCTGCAAGTATACCCGCCTGAATATCATAGCGTTTTTACTCCAGAACGGGAATTTATGAGATACGCACTAGTTGAAGTGCTTGATTACAATAGTGTTCCGGAAGGGATGGAGACATTTACGATTGTTGGGGGACTATATGCTCTTTTTGATTACAAAGGTGAAAGCGGTGACCCTAGTATCTTTCATTATATTTATGGAGACTGGATTCCAAAATCTAAATTTGTATTGGACAACCGTCCTCATTTTGAGGTGCTAGGCGCCAATTACGAAAATAACAATCCCAATTCTGAAGAAGAAATCTGGATTCCTATAAAAGAAGCATGAAGCAATCTCAAAGAGCCCCTTGGTACTATCTCCTTTTGTTAATATTGGCAGGTGAAAGCGTTTTTATTCTCCCGTTTGTGCTGGCTAGGGTGTTTAGACCTACCGTATTGGATGTTTTTGCCCTGGACAATACACAATTGGGATTATGTTTTTCGGTCTATGGGTTTGTTGCTCTAGTTTCCTATCTTTTTGGTGGCCCCTTGGCAGATAAGTACCCACCAAGAAAACTTATTGCCGTTGCGCTCTGGATGACCGCATTAGGTGGATTGGTATACGCCACCTATCCAAGCTATGCTGTTCTTAAGGTACTGTATGGCTATTGGGGTTTTACTACGATTTTTTTATTTTGGGCTGCTATGATAAAAGCCACCCGCGTTTGGGGCGGGGCAACATCTCAGGGTAAAGCCTTTGGGTTTCTAGACGGTGGCCGTGGTTTGGTCGGTGCGTTGTTCGGGACTATGGGTGTTCTTATTTTTTCTATTTTTATCAGCTCCGAAATAGCCGAAGCTACCATCGCAGAAAGCAGGACCGCATTTAAATATGTAATTTTGGTTTCTTCAGGTATTGTTGTTATCGTAGGTGGTTTAGTTTGGTTTTTTATGCGGATGGATAAAGCAGCGGAACGGGCTATTGTTCTGGATAAAATTACCGTTTCTCAAATAAAGGAAGTACTGAAATTACCAGCTGTAGGTTTATTAATGGTAATTATCCTTTGTGCTTATGTAGGTTATAAAATCACCGATATATTTTCGCTTTATGCCCAAGATGTGATGTTATACGACCAAGTACAGTCGGCACAAGTTGGAACATTGTTATTATTCGTGCGCCCGGTTGTTGGGATACTAATCGGGATATTGGCAGATCGCTCACAGACTACCTACTGGTTGTTGGTCAGTTTTATAGTTTCTTTTATCGGAGCATTGCTATTTGCCACCGGAGTTATTTCCGACTCGTCTACGGCCTTATTCTTTATTTCTATTTTGGTCGTAGCTACGGGAGTTTATGCGGCACGCTCCCTTTACTTTGCCGTAATGGAGCGTGGAAAGATTCCATTGGTGCTAACAGGTACCGCTGTGGGTCTTATTTCCCTAATTGGCTACACACCCGATATTTTTGCAGGACCGGCCATGGGTTACTTACTGGATTCCAATCCCGGTGTGGTGGGTCACCAGCTAGTCTTTGGCATGTTGGCCATATTTTCTTTGGTAGGAGGTGTTGCCGCTTGGTATTATTATAAATTGTATAGCAAATAGTGGTCATTCAAACGAACAGAAATCTAAACTTGTTGCTTTCGGGGGTTATTGTAATAATCGCTGGCTGTGTTTATGGTGGTCACCCATCGTACTTGATGCCATTGATTCTGGATTTTCAAGTGGAAGCCCTGGAGCTAAAGAATATGCTCCGTGCTATCATGGGCATTTACATTGGGATTGGTATATTTTGGCTGATGGGTGCTTACAACGCTAAACTCTGGTATGCAGCTACGGTTTGCAATGTGTTATTTATGGGAGGTATTTCTTTTGGACGAATAGTGAGTACATTATTTGATGGTGTTTCTATGCAATTTACACCGGCACTTATTTTGGAGCTATTATTTTTTTGTTGGGGGCTTTATAATTTGAAACATTGTTCGATTTTAAATAAAAAATAAAACCTTCCCTAGTTTTCTTCGTAGGTAGTGTATAATCTAAAAACTACTATGATGCGTAAAATAAGCTATTTGTTCCTCCTTTTGTTCGCCACCGTTTTGTTTTCATCTCATGAGCTGTTTCTTAAGACGGATTCCCATTTTTTACAACCTGATGCGCCTACGCAACTTTATTTACTTAATGGGACTTTTGATACCAGTGAGAATGCCATTACCGCAGATCGTATTATCAATTCAAAAATCATTGGTCCAGATTATCTTTTAGAACCTGAAGAAGGTCAATTCATGATAAAGGATAAAATTACCTATTTAAATTTTACCACTGGAAATCCAGGTACCTATGTTGCAGGGATATCCACGTTGCCGAGAATTTTAGAAATGGATGCAAATGCCTTTGCTAGTTATTTGGAGCACGAAGGTCTGGAAAGCATTATTACCGAAAGAAAGGCACTAAGAATAGATGATAATGGGGCAAGGGAACGCTATTCTAAGCACGTTAAATCGTTGCTTCAAATAGGAGAGGAAAGCTCCATGGACTTTATGAAGCCTTTAGGTTATCCAATTGAATTTGTGCCCATGAGCAATCCTTTTAAGGTAGGTTTAGGCGTACCTATTTCGTTCAAGTTGCTAAGAAATGGTAAGCCTTTGGCCAATCAAACAGTTCATTATAGCACGGCTGTTCCAGGACAGAATGCTCATGATAATGAAAACGCTACGAGGACCAACGAAAATGGACTGGTTACCATACGGCCAAATGCAAAAGGGAAGTGGTATGTGGCAACAATTCACATGGAGACAAAAGAGGATGCTGATGTAGATTATGAATCCAATTGGGCTACATTGACTTTTGAGATTAAATAATCGTTAGGTTTGGGTTTAAGTTGTTAGTACGAATTGGATATGTTGTATTATTGCTAAATGAGAGGAGAAAATTCAGGTTTATTTGAAGGTATTCGCCAAACCATAAGTAAATTGGATCTATCAGATATTCCAAAAGACCGACTGCCCGTATTGCACAACCTTATCGATTTCATTCAAAACAAAAAAGATGCGGGTATAACTATAAATTTGAATTTTATATGCACTCATAATTCACGTCGAAGTCATTTGTCGCAGATTTGGGCGCAAACCATGGCCACGTATTTTGGAATCGAAAATGTATTTTCCTATTCCGGAGGAACTGAGGCAACAGCTTTGTTCCCAACGGTAGTTGATGTTTTAAGTACTATGGGGTTTGAGATTACAAATCTTTCGGAAGGAACTAACCCAGTGTATTCCATTAAATTCGGAGACAACTTGCATCCCATAGTGGGGTTCTCAAAAGCATATGACAACGCATTTAATCCAAAGTCCAACTTTGCTGCGATTTTAACCTGTGGTCATGCAGATAGCAATTGCCCTTATATTTCCGGAGCCGAGAAAAGAATAGCGCTTACGTTTGAAGACCCTAAGGCTTTTGACACTACTCCGTTGCAGCAAGAAAAATATTGGGAACGGAGTATGCAAATTGCTACGGAGTTGTGTTATGTGTTTTCTCAAATAAAGTAATCCTAAAAATCCAACTTCTTTTTGCGAAGTTCAAAATTCTGTCCCAAGTAGACTTTTCGTACCATTTCATCGGCAGCTAAATCTTCCGGAATTCCGGATTTTAAAATGCCACCTTCAAACATAAGGTAAGAACGTTCCGTAATGGCCAAGGTTTCCTGAACGTTATGATCGGTAATTAAAATACCAATGTTCTTGTTCTTTAATTGGGCTACGATACGTTGTATATCCTCCACCGCAACGGGGTCTACCCCTGCAAAGGGTTCGTCCAATAAAATAAATTTAGGGTCTGTTGCCAATGCCCTTGCAATTTCGGTACGTCTTCGTTCTCCACCTGATAACAAATCTCCACGGCTTTTACGAATATGGCCTAATCCAAACTCCTCAATAAGGGATTCCATTTTCATATGCTGCTCTTTCTTGCTCAACTTAGTAAGTTGGAGAACGCTCAAAATATTCTTTTCAATGCTTAATTTTCTGAATACCGAGGCTTCTTGTGCCAAATAGCCAATTCCGTTTTGGGCCCTTTTGTACATAGGAAACTTTGTAATTTCCATATCGTCCAAATAGATAGCGCCACCATTGGGTTTAATAAGACCAACAATCATATAGAACGATGTTGTTTTACCAGCTCCGTTTGGTCCTAAGAGTCCTACGATTTCACCTTGGTTTACTTCCAACGATATGCCCTTTACCACCCTGCGGCCTCGGTAGGATTTCATTATGTTTTCGGCTCTTAGCTTCATCTTTTCAAATCTAAACCTTATTCATTGCCAAGAAAAGGTTTTAATGTTTATTTAACGGTGCTGATTTTCCAGTTCTTCCCAATACTCATAGGCGCGCCTAAGGTGAGGAATAACGATAGTGCCCCCTACAAGGGTTGCAATTCCCAAGGTTTCCATAACTTCCTCTTTGGTGACACCTTCGTTATAGGAGCTTTCAAGGTGGTATTTTACACAATCATCGCACCTAAGCACCGTGGAGGCAACCAGACCTAAAAGTTCTTTGGTCTTCACGTCCAATGCACCCTTGGCAAACGCGTTGGTGTCTAGATTAAAAATGCGCTTAATAATCTTATTGTTATCACCCAGAAGCTTATCGTTCATTTTGGAACGATAGGCATTAAATTCATCAATTTGGTTTGACATCTTTTCTTGCTTTTTCTGCTTTCGCTTTTTCCGCTTTTGCCTTTTCGGCTGCTTTACGTTCTCTTTTTGCCTCGTTTTTTAGAACCCGTTTAGAAATACCGATACTTACTTGGTATAAAATTAAAACAGGAAAAGCAACGATAATTTGGCTTGTTACATCCGGTGGCGTAATTACAGCGGATAATATCAAAACGATAACCAAGGCTATCTTTCGATATTTTTTCATTATTTCTGGGGTTACCAAGCCTACTTTTGTCAAGAAATAAATGATTATCGGTAATTCGAATAAAATACCGCATGCGATAACCGAAGTCCTGATGGTAGAAATATAGGAAGCAAGGTCAAATTCATTTGTAACCTCAGAACTTACTTGGTAGGTGCCCAAGAAGTTGATGGATAAAGGCGCTACTATATAATATCCAAAAAGCACCCCCATAAAAAATAAGAAAGATGCTACTAGGATAAATCCTCTTGAATTTTTCCGCTCTTTTTCATAAAGTCCAGGGCTAATAAACTTCCAAACTTCATACAATACGTAAGGAAAACCAATAATGAATCCTGCCCAAATGGAAGTCCATATATGTGCAGAAAACTGACCGGACATCAGCCTGCTTTGTATGGTAAAAGGTAATTCGTCTGCACAAAAAGCGGACTCAAAACCTAATAAAGTCGCAATCTCGCAAAATACCCTATATGTGGGAAAATCCATTTTCTTAGGACCAAAAATAATCGTGTCAAAAATAAAGTCCTTCATTAAAAAGGCCGCACAACCAATAATGACAATAGCCAAGGTTGATCGTATTAAATGCCACCTTAATTCTTCCAAATGGTCCAAAAAGGACATCTCATTAGGCGGTGTTGTTGATTTTTCTCCCATTATAAAATACCTTCGTTTATGAGATTGTGTAAGTGGATAATCCCTTTGTATTCCCCTTTATCTACGGCCAATAACTGAGATATTCCTTTTTGTTGCATAAGTTTCAAAGCTTCGATAGCAAGGGTGTCGGTAGCTACGGTTTTAGGATTTTGGCTCATAATATCGGCCGCGGTTAGTCCCTTTATATTGTCGTGCTTGTTTAACATTCTTCTAATGTCACCATCCGTAACAATTCCAACAATTTTTTCATCATCCAAAACAGCCGTTACCCCAAGCATTTTTTTTGAAATCTCTATGATTACCTGCTTAACTTCTTCATTCAGTTGTACCTGGGGTATCTGATTATTCTTAATAATATCCGAAACCCTTAAGTACAATTTTTTACCCAACGCACCTCCTGGGTGATATTTGGCAAAGTCTGCACTGCTAAAACCTTTAAGTTCCAATAATACAATGGCCAAGGCATCTCCTATAACAAGTTGTGCGGTAGTGCTAGTGGTTGGTGCCAAACCGTTAGGACAGGCTTCCTCTTTTACAAAAGTATTCAGGAGAAAATCGGATTGTTGGGCCAAGAAAGAATCAGGATTTCCCGTCATGGCTATTAATTTATTCTTCCCTCGTTTCAACAGTGGGATTAACATTTTTATTTCAGGAGTACTTCCACTTTTGGAGATGCAGATGACCACATCATTATCTTGAACGGTTCCCAAATCTCCATGTATGGCATCCGCAGCATGCATAAATATCGCAGGTGTCCCCGTAGAATTTAAGGTGGCAACAATTTTAGATGCGATGATAGCGCTCTTACCAATTCCTGAAATTACGACACGGCCTTTAGAGGCTATTATGCAATTAACGGCGTTCGCAAAATCTTCGTCTACCAAGGAAATGAGGTGCGTAATAGCATCTCGCTCCGTTTTAATCGTCTTTTTCGCTAAATCGATAATCGTACTTGCAGATGTCAACGTATTATTCAATTTTATGAATTGTATTCCTAAAAGATTGTCTTATCTTTAAGATTACAAAATTACATAAACTTAATGGTATAGGATATGTATCCAATAATAATTTGGTTGCGATTCTTGATGTTAACTACCAAATAATTTACTTACATAATTTCTTAGCACTAAATTAAAAAACGTGATAGACGAGAAAGCTTTGAACGGAGTTGATTTACATGCCTCTTTAAAAAAATATTTTGGTTTCTCCCAGTTCAAGGGGCTTCAAGAGGAAGTTATTAAACAAATATTACAAAATAAGAACTGTTTTGTGATTATGCCCACGGGAGGGGGAAAATCTCTTTGCTATCAATTACCCGCTTTAATGAAGCCCGGTACGGCAATCGTAGTTTCTCCTTTGATTGCACTTATGAAAAATCAGGTAGACGCTATTAGGGGTGTTTCTTCAGAGCATGGTATTGCACACGTCTTAAATTCATCTTTGAACAAGACCGAGATCAAGCAGGTGAAAAAGGATATAACAGATGGTATTACCAAGCTTTTGTATGTTGCCCCTGAATCCCTTACCAAAGAGGAAAATGTAGAGTTTTTGCGCTCTGTAGAGGTGTCCTTTGTTGCGGTAGACGAGGCGCACTGTATCTCGGAGTGGGGACATGATTTTAGGCCGGAATACAGAAATCTTAAGTCTATTGTGGAGCGTTTGGGAGGTAACATTCCAATAATTGGCCTCACGGCCACTGCCACACCTAAAGTACAGGAGGATATTGTTAAAAACTTGGGGATAAATGACGCCGTACTTTTTAAAGCATCTTTCAACAGGCCTAATTTATACTATGAGGTGCGTACGAAGACCGAAAATGTGGAAGCGGATATTATACGGTTTGTGAAGCAGAATCAAGGTAAATCTGGAATAATATACTGTTTAAGTCGTAAAAAAGTCGCTGAGCTTGCTCAGGTACTACAGGTAAATGGGATAAGTGCGGTTCCCTATCATGCTGGTTTTGATGCCAAAACAAGATCTAAGTATCAAGATATGTTCTTGATGGAAGATGTGGATGTGGTAGTGGCTACAATTGCGTTTGGTATGGGTATAGATAAACCTGATGTTCGTTTTGTAATCCATCACGATATACCTAAAAGTATAGAAAGTTATTACCAAGAAACAGGAAGGGCAGGAAGAGATGGCGGAGAAGGGCATTGTTTGGCCTTTTACTCCTACAAGGACATAGAAAAACTGGAAAAATTTATGTCGGGGAAACCTGTTGCAGAGCAGGAAATAGGAAATGCGCTGTTGCAGGAGGTTGTGGCCTATGCAGAGACTTCCATGTCTCGACGAAAATTCATGTTGCATTATTTTGGAGAAGAATTCGATGAGGAAACAGGCGAAGGTGCCGATATGGACGATAATACCCGCAATCCAAAACAAAAGGAAGAAGCTCGCGAAGATGTTTTAAAGTTGTTGCGGGTAGTAAAAGGTACTAGTGAAAAATTTAAATCTAAGGAGGTAGTTTGTGCCTTACGCGGCAAGAGCAATGCAATAATTTCGTCGCACAAAACCAATGAAAAGGACTTTTTTGGAATAGGCTCCGATAAGGATAAAAGCCACTGGATGGCTTTGGTACGCCAAGTTTTGGTTGCCGGCCTCCTAAAAAAAGAGATAGAACAATACGGTGTTATACACCTTACAGAAAAAGGGGAGGCGTTTTTGGAGAAACCAACTTCCTTTATGATGACCAAAGATCATGTCTACAGCGCAGAAAATGACAATGCGATAGTAGGTGCCGCAAAAACGGGCGGCGTGGCAGATGCTAAGCTTCTAAAACAATTAAAGGATTTGAGAAAGTCACAAGCAAACAAATTGGGAGTGCCGCCTTTTGTAGTTTTTCAAGACCCCTCATTAGAGGATATGGCTTTGAAATATCCTATTACTACGGATGAGTTACTCAATGTACATGGTGTAGGAGAGGGAAAAGCGAAGAAATATGGTAAACCTTTTTTAAAATTTATTTCTGATTATGTTGTAGAAAACGAAATTATTAGACCAGATGATTTGGTGGTCAAAAGTACAGGTGCAAATTCGGGTCTTAAATTATACATTATTCAAAATGTAGATCGTAAATTACCTTTGACGGATATCGCTTCTGCAAAAGGTATTGAAATCGATGAATTGATAAAGGAGATGGAGCAAATTGTATTCAGCGGGACTAAATTAAATTTGGGGTATTGGGTCGATGAGGTGCTGGATGAAGACCAACAAGAGGAAATACATGAATACTTTTTGGAAGCGGAGACAGATGACTTGGAGGCTGCCATGAGCGAGTTTGATGGCGAGTACGAAGACGAGGAACTGCGACTGTACCGACTAAAATTTATCAGTGAGGTGGCCAATTAATCTTAGCTAACCCAAGGCCCTTTTAGTTCAATCGTCATGGTGTTGGTGTTCATGACAGCTTGAATTCCTATAGGGAAGGTGAAATTCTGGTCAACATGTCCAAAACTTATGCCGTATACCGCTGGAATTCCAAGAGGCTTTATTCTGTCCATTGGTATTTCTTTAAGCGTAAACGTATCCGGTGCGCTCGGGCGGTCACATCCCGCACAGACGCCAAAAATATTTCCAGAGGCTTTTGTAAACGTATCGCCCTGTATCAGTTGGGTCAACAAACGGTCTATACGATATGGTGCTTCTTCAACATCTTCAATGCAGACAAGCTTATCCGTAAAGTCTATTTCATATGGTGTGCCTATTTATGCATTTATTAGCGTTAAACTTCCACCTGTTAGTTCTCCGCTGGCGGTTCCTTGATTGATAGTATATCTTTCGTATTCCGTATTGGCTTTTAAGTCTTCGGGTAGTATCGCATTCGAAATGCGGTAAACGGGCTTTTTGTTTTCCAAAAGATCTTTGAACCCTTTTTTACTAAAAAGGTCATTTATAGTGTTGCGTACTGGGCCGTGAAAGCAGATTAGGCCGGTTTGTTTGTATATTCCGTTTAGTAAAGCGGTGACATCGCTAAAACCGATTAAGGCTTTCGGGTTTCTTCTTCTAACATCATAATCTAGAAGATGCATTATACGTGTGCAACCGTAACCACCACGTATACATAAGATGGCATCTACGTTCTCATTGGCAAATAGCTCGTTGATATCTGCGGCACGCTCCTCATCCGTATTGCTAAAATAGCCATGGAACTTGTAAATTCTTTTGGTGTGGTTGCTCTTGTACCCCATTTCCTTTAAGGCCTTTATAGCCAGTTTCAACGTATTGGGCGAAAGAGTAGCCGGGAGCGATTAAGCCAATAGTAGCTCCTTTTTTTAACGCTTTAGGAAGCACTTTTGTTTGCCCTACTGCAGAAAGATTTTTCCTGTTGTAACCAAAGGAATATAAAAACGTAGTATAGGTGATTCCTAATATACCGTTGAAAAAGTTGCGTCTGGTTAGTTTCATGATTGTTGGTTTTTTACAATTCGAAATACATAAAAACACAAAATGTAAAATGTTTAACATATTTGTATAAAAATTAAACAAAATTTATGATTTGTGCTACAATCAATACTATACATTTACCAAAACTTAAAAACAATAATATGAAAATGATTAAAATTATGTTCGTTTCTGCAGCCTTGTTCGCAGCAACAATTGTGCAAGCCCAAAACATAGTAGGTGTCGCCGCCGCTAATGAAAATTTTACAACGCTGGTAGCAGCGGTTAAAGCTGCCGACTTGGTAGAAACCCTAAGCAGCGAAGGTCCTTTCACGGTGTTTGCTCCCGTAAACGATGCTTTTGCAGCTTTGCCAGATGGCACCGTAGAAGGTTTATTAAAGCCTGAAAGTAAGGATGCATTAACAGGTCTTCTTACGTATCATGTAGTATCCGGTAAGTTTGAAGCAGCTGCTGTGATCGATGCCATTAAAGCTAATAACGGAGCTTTTGAGGTTACTACGGTACAAGGAGGTAAAATTATACTGTCTCTTGATAGCGGAAGTGTAAAGTTAACAGATGAAAAAGGCAGAATGGCTACTGTCGTTATAGCGGATGTAGCTGCTACCAATGGCGTTATACATGCCGTTGATACAGTTGTAATGCCTAAATAAAGTACAGGCCCCTTAAACCTAAAATGCTCAGCTTTCATTTGAAAACTGGGCATTTTAATATTAATAATAGGTTGAATTAACAACTACCTTGCTCTAGTGCCGCCATCCGTTGATTTTGATCTACGTAACTGTCTCTGTATTTTTTTTATGGCAGATTCTATGGATTTTTCTGGTTCTATAATATTGTACTCTCCCCAAAAATCTGGGTCCGCAAAACCAATAGCTTCATCGCTTAATATTACGGAAGACTTAATTTTTTCTTTTGAACTAAGTTGAGCATTGGTAGGATTTAATTCCCAGTCTGTTATTGCCATTTCACAACTCATGGAATATACCGAATTGAATAATTTTTTATCCCAATCTATTTTGAATTCCAGTAGCACATTACTATACCCGTAGTACCATTTTCCGTCTTTTTCTCTGTAATCTACGCGATAGGCCACTTCTGTGGGCCATACCTCGGCATTCCGGGGTTTTTTCCTTACGAACATTTGAGAAGCCAAACTTTTGTTGGTAATATTTAAGGAATATATAGCACTGGTGAGAATTTTATTTTCAGCATCTATATATAGCTTTCCGGTATAATAGGGATCTAAAATAGTCTCTTTTTGCTTGAAATTTATGATGTAGATTAATTTGTCATTTACCCGTGTTGAGCTATCAAAAGCAAAATCGTAATAATCTATAGATTCATTGGTAAAGATATATTTGGGATATTTGACCATATCTACAAATAATGTGTTAAAAGGGCCTCCTTGAAGTTTTAGCGCTACTGTGTCAAGTTTATTATAATCTGTACTTTTTCTTGCTTTAAATAGCTGTAGTTCATCTCGTTTATACGAGTTGTAAGGCGCTTTATAGATGTTTACGACCGCTTCGGACAGACTCACGTTTTTGTTTCTTTTTTTAATTGTTTCCCTATAAAACGCCGTCATTACTGTTGGATCGTTAAGATAGTTTTCCCCTTTTTTTCCTAAGGTCTCTCTAACCAACGCTTCTGCGTCTTTGGGAACACTTAAGTTGACCTCACTCAGTTTTACGACAGACTCTGTCATGAAAATCTCATTATCCACCTGTGTTAGCCCAACAATGGGAAGTGAAATTGTCTTATAGCCAAGGAAGGAGATAACAACATTTTTTCCAGTACTGCCATTTGGGATTTTTAGTGAAAACTCCCCATCCGTATTTGTAATCGTACTTATATTTGAACCTTCTATCGTAAGGGTTGCAAATACTAAAGGTTTTTTGGTATCGCTATCCAATATTTCTCCTGAATATTCCTGGAAGCCTGCATCTTGTCCTAGTAAAGTGGTATTTGAGACCACCACAAGCATTAGTGCCAAAACTATCGGGTATAGGATGGATTTTTTTTGGTATTCTTTTCGATTCTGTTTCATGTGACTATGTAATTATGTGCAACGTTTTGTTATCTAAGATAATGATTTAAAGCGCTCTGCTTTGGTTTCTTATCATAAATTATGTTTAAATAGTGTTAATTTCAGGCGTTGTGAGAAACAAAATCCTTGTATTTATAGTATAAATTTTTTTGTGAAATAATACTTGAATTTGGTATCTGAGGTGAAGCTAATTCGAGTTTTCCTTTGCAGGGGTATACTTATTTTTTATTGATACCTGCGCTTGCCAAAAGTCTGGTACTCTAGATGCGTAGATCAAGCTAAAAGTCGGTTTACATGCGCTGGTTGACCAAGGTGTTTCGGCTTTAGACTTGCATACCGGTTACGAGCTGTATTTTCTTGCTCATGGTTTTCACGGCTTGGAAGTATTATCGTCTTGTAAGTTTTGAAAAATAGCTATATGCTCCCACTAGCTCTCTGGCTCGTTCGTCTTGGAGGAGTTGTCTACCAGTCTTTTAATTTGGGTTAGTTCCTCCGATGTTAAATCTCTCCACTTACCTACGGGTAAATCTAGGCTTACGTTCATAATTCTAATTCGCTTTAACTTTTTAACCCGATAACCCAAGTGTTCGCACATGCGTCTTATTTGTCGGTTTAAACCCTGCGTTAGTATTATTCTAAATTGGTAGGTACTAACTTGACTTACTTCACAGTTTCTGGTTATGGTGTCCAATATTGGTACCCCATTTCTCATTTTCTTTAAAAAATCGGATTGTATGGGCTTGTCAACGGTGACTAAATATTCTTTTTCATGATTGTTTCTTGCCCTTAATATCTTGTTAACTATATCTCCGTCGTTGGTTAGAAAAATTAGTCCTTCACTGGGTTTGTCCAATCTACCGATAGGGAAAATACGTTTGGGATAATTTATAAAATCGATGATATTGTCTTTTTCCACGCTACGATCCGTGGTGCACACAATACCAATAGGTTTGTTAAATGCTAGGTACACATGTTTTTCTGTTGGAGTTGAAACGGCTTCCCCGTCAACTCGAATGTCGTCACCATCGACTACCTTAGTTCCCATTTCGGGAACTTGGCCATTAATGGTCACTCTTCCTTGATCGATCAGCTTGTCTGCCGCTCTTCTGGAACAATAGCCTACTTCACTTAAGTATTTGTTTATTCTTGTCTGTTTTACGATGTCTGCCATAGCTTTGTTACAGATAGGATGTTACTTTTTTCGTGTTATTTCTAAAGCGTGTATTTCCCTTCCTAAGGCTGCTAAAAATGGAATTCCAATGTCATCGTATTCGTAAACGTTATCGTTAAAAATTCCGTTTTTGTTTACCAATATCGTTGCTGTCAACAAAAAATCCACATCATTCTTTTTATCTACGATATACGCACAATCCGTTAACGTACCATACGCAAAACCTACCTTGTTGTAAATCTCTATGTGCTCTGGGATTTTCTCTTTAGTGTCTCCGTATAAAAAGAACTTACAGTAACCATCGTAATAGTCATTGGCATCGTATCCTGCATTTCTTGGTAGCGTTTTCATTGACGTTAATAAAAAGTCATGTTGTTCGGCAGATAGGTCAAACCGTTCATGGGGAGCAAACGTATTTGGAAATATGACTCGCTTCAACATTCCGTGCTGGGCGGCAATAGGATAGTAGTTCTTTAGACTAAAATCAAAAGCTTCTTTTATCAGGACGTCCTCCTCGTAATACCCAACGCCTTTTTTTATCCTTCCCAGCTCAAGAGGCTCTGGCGCGGTATTAAAAGTCGCCTTTGAAATTCCTGTAGTACTATCGTTCAAATAGATGATTAAAGGTTTTGTATTTAAATCATCGGAATGGTAACCCAATCGATGAGCGATACGAACGGGTCGTATCCCTTTGTCCCGTAAACCTTTATTAATGGCATCTTGTCCAAGCAACTCTACCATACGGTTATTGGCAAGATTGTCGCTGACCGCAAAAATTTGGGAAACATCTTGGGAAATGGTAGATTCTATGGAATCACCTTCTATATAATACTTGGTATGGCGGTCAAGGCTGTCTGTTTGGTTCAAACGTTCCAGCGCCAGAACTGCTACCGGGAATTTAACCGTGCTCGCTGGGTAAAAGTAGTGATCATTATCCACCTGAAAATCATAGTCTGTAAACAACACACTGTCATTTCTTCTATCTATTTGGGTATATCTAATTTGTATCTCGAAAGGCTCTGCATTATCCATTACCCGTCTTATATCTGCATTCTCAGATGCCAATGCCCGAGTTAGTATAGAGCTGCTGTTTTGTTTGGAGCAAGAGCTCAAAAACGTTATCGTTAGAATAAGTAATACAAGGTTTGTTTTCATCTTCCACTTTTATAATCTACAAATTTTAAAGGGTAAAAAGAGCCTAATAGTACATTTTAGTCATTGGCGTACACCTCGCCTCTATGGGGCTTCAACGCATCCCTTACTGGAATCATATCTAGCTCGTTTACCACCATATACGCTATACTATGCATCTCGTTTAAGGCTCCATGCCCAGTAATATTAACGTCCAGTTTCTCTAAGTTTATGTATTCTTTTAGGTGTTTTTCGTGATGTTCTGCCGTTTTTAAGGCAACCGGGCCCTTAAAATCCCAGATGAGTTTCAATTGTCTGTCCAAAATATTCTATTTTGATTTCAAAATTAAGCTTTTCGTTGCAAATCTAACGGACAAAAAGCTATACGAATTAAGGGTCCAGTACCTAACTTGGTATCGCTTTGTGTTGGGTCATACCAAATAAGTGCGTTTGTGTAAGTTTCTTAGGCCTAAATTTGTGTTAAGTAAAACGGACAAGGTTTGCGAGGGATTTTGTAATTACTATTTTTGTTCGATGTTTATTTTTAAAACCTTGAAAAAAAGACCATTCACTCTTTTTACCGTTACTTTTATTCTGCTAGGCTTTTTGTCAGAATCTTGTGGTTCTTATTTTAAGAAGAATGAAGACAAGGAACCTTTGGCAAGGGTAGGAGAGAATTATTTATATGCAGATGACATTGCCATTTATATTACAGATGGAATGTCCGAATCCGATAGTGTATCTTTTGTAAACAATTATATCACCAACTGGGCTTCTAAACAGCTATTGTTGAGCAAGGCTAAAATAAACCTTCAAGAAAGCGAATTAAGAAAATTCGATGCCCTAGTGGCAGACTACAGGACCGATTTGTACACAAGGGCCTATAAGGAGGCACTTGTCTCACAGGGTTCCGATTCCTTAGTTTCGGAAGAACAGTTAGTGCAATTCTACGAAGAGGAGAAGGAAAATTTTAAGCTTAAGGAGCGAATAGTAAGAATGCGCTTTGTCTCCCTGCCAAAAAATTTTTTAAATAAGGAAGAAGTTGGACAACGGCTAAAAAGTTTTAAGAAAGAAGATGTTTCCTATTTGGACTCGATAGGAGTGCAGTTCAAAAAGTTGCATTTCAATGATTCTATTTGGGTACGTGCTTCTAGAGTCCTTGTCGAAATACCACCAATTAACTTTGAAAACCAGGATAGGTACTTAAAAAAATCACAATTTTTTGAATTGGAGGATTCAATCGGGGTATATTTGGGAAAGATTGAAGAAGTTAAAGATTTAAACGACATAGCGCCATTATCTTTTATAGCGCCTTCCATAAAACAAGTATTATTGAATCGCAGAAAAATAGACTACCTGCGTAAACTTGAAACAGAAATCATAGATGAAGCAATTAAGGATAAAGAATTTGAAGTGTATTACAAGGATGAGTAAGACGGTTTTAACAACAGTATTGGCCATATGTTCCGTCATGGCCTTTGGACAGCATACGGTTCCCAATGTGCCGGATAATCAAGTGGAACCAGAAGAAGTTATAGCAGAAGCGGATATTTCCAAGAAAAATGATTCTACCAATAACTTTAAACGAATAAAGTTAGACGGAATTTCTGCGGTGGTTGGGGATTATGTGATTTTGGATTCTGATATTGCGAAAACAATGATCGATTTAAAGAGCCAAGGTGCGGATACCGATGATATTACCCATTGCGGACTTTTAGGAAAATTAATGGAAGACCGTTTGTATGCCCACCAAGCCGTACAGGATAGTATTTTGGTATCCGATGATATGGTAAACGCGCAAGGCGAATCACAGTTACAGTCCTTGGTTCAACAAATCGGATCTATGGACAAGGTTTTGAAATACTATAAGAAACAGGACGAGCAGAGTTTTAGGGAGGAGTTGTACAAAATAAACAAGCTAAGAATGTTGTCGGAGAAGATGCAGCAGGAAATTATCAAGGATATTGAAATTACTCCCGAAGAAGTGCGTCAGTTCTATAACAATATTCCTGCAGATGAGCGTCCTATGCTTGGAGCAGAGTTGGAAATTGCACAGATAGTAAAATCTCCTGAACCTTCTGATGAGGAAAACCAGAAAGTAATTGACAAGCTTAATCAGATAAAAGCGGATATAGAGGATAATGATGCCAGCTTTAGTGTAAAGGCTATTTTGTATTCCCAAGATCCAGGATCAAAATCGCAAGGTGGTTTTTATAGTATTACTAAAAACACGGGATTTCATAAAGGTTTCAAGGATGTTGCCTTTAGTCTAAGGGAGGGTGAAGTTTCCGAACCTTTTAAAACCCCGTCGGGATACCATATTATTTTTGTTGAAAAGATTCGTGGGCAAGAACGGGATATACGTCATATTTTGCTTCAACCTGAAATCTCGGAAGAAGAAGCAGCTGAGGCAAAAGCGGAACTTGATAGTATTAGGCAAAAAATTATCAACGAAGAATTTACATTCGCCGAGGCAGCTTTGAATTTTTCTGATGAGAAGGAAACGAAATTTGATGGGGGTATATTGCGCAACCCTCAGGATTTTGGATCTCGCTTTGAGCTTACAAAAATGGATCCTGCGTTGTACAATCAAGTCCGTAACTTAAAAGATAATGAGATATCTTATCCCGTTTTGGAGCAGGATCCTAGAGGTGGTCCGCCTAAATATAAAATATTGAAAGTAACCAATAGGTATGAGGAGCATAAGGCAGATTTTGCACAGGACTACCTTAAAATTCAGCAATTAGCATTGACCCAGAAACAGTTTACCGCAATTAAGGAATGGATGGCAGAACATATTGCGGATACCTATGTAAGCGTAAATGATGCAAATAGGGACTGTGATTTTGCTAATAACTGGGTAAAAGATTAATATATGTCGGACGTTGCTGCTATTCAAAATCTAGTAGAAAAACATTTAGGACTTAAAAAAGAAATAGCAAAAGCTATTGTTGGACAGCACGCGGTTATAGACCAAATACTATTGTCTATATACACCGGCGGCCATTCCTTGTTAATCGGTGTTCCAGGGTTGGCAAAAACCTTAATGGTAAATACGATTGCACAAGCACTTGGCCTAGATTTCAAAAGAATACAATTTACGCCAGATTTAATGCCCAGCGATATTTTGGGTAGTGAAGTGTTAGATCAAAATAGGAGCTTTAAATTTATAAAAGGCCCTATTTTTTCGAATATCATTCTTGCGGATGAAATCAATAGAACACCGCCAAAGACCCAAGCAGCACTTTTGGAGGCTATGCAAGAGCGGGCAGTAACCATTGCAGGTCAGCAGCATAAATTGGCGTTGCCCTATTTTGTTCTCGCCACTCAGAATCCAATTGAGCAAGAAGGTACATATCCTTTGCCAGAAGCGCAACTGGACCGTTTTATGTTTGCTATAGAACTTCAGTACCCTACGATAGAGGAAGAGATCCAAGTAGTGAAAAACACAACGTCAACCAATACTAATACCATTCGGCCACAATTTACCGCCAACGAAATAATAGAAGTACAGGAGTTGGTAAGGCGCATACCGGTTCCGGACAACGTGGTAGAATATGCCGTAAAATTAGTAAATAGCACGAGACCTAATTTACCTACCTCGTCGGATTATGTGAAACAATACTTAGACTGGGGAGCCGGACCAAGAGCATCACAAAACTTAATTTTAGGTGCAAAGGCAAATGCTGCAATTCATGGCAAATATTCACCGGATATAGAAGATGTTAAAGCCGTTGTAAAAGGTATTCTAAAACATCGAATTATCAAAAATTATAAGGCCGAAGCCGAGGGGATTTCTGAGGAAGATATTATTGATAGACTATTGTAGTCTAGTTTTTTTCTGTTTTATTACCTTCTTGTTAAAAAGCAGGTACTTAATTTAACGTTTTAGTTTACTGCTCTCTTAAAAATCCTTCAATTATCTAAAAACACCGAAAGCTGCGTTTAAAGTTTTAATAACGACGCTTATTTCCTTAAATTTACTAAATTGATTTAACCTTAAAATAAATAAAGAATGGCATTCGATATCGATATGATTAAAGGGGTGTACGCCACTATGGCGGACCGAGTTAACAAAGCTCGCGAAATTGTCGGGAAACCACTTACCCTTTCTGAGAAAATATTATACTCCCACTTGTGGGACGGTACTCCTACTAAGGCTTTTACAAGAGGTAAGGATTACGTAGATTTTGCTCCAGATCGTATTGCATTACAGGATGCAACCGCGCAAATGGCACTTTTGCAATTTATGCAAGCCGGAAAGAAAAAAGTAGCAGTGCCTACCACGACACATTGTGATCACTTGATACAGGCCAAAAATGGTGCAGAGGCGGATTTGAAATTTGCCAATACCGCTAGTTCAGAAGTTTTTGATTTTTTAGAATCCGTTTCCAACAAATATGGGCTTGGTTTTTGGAAACCAGGAGCTGGAATCATACATCAAGTGGTTTTAGAAAATTACGCCTTTCCAGGAGGGATGATGATTGGTACCGATTCCCACACGGTAAATGCCGGAGGTTTGGGAATGGTGGCCATTGGTGTTGGCGGTGCCGATGCTGTTGATGTAATGGCCGGGATGGCATGGGAGTTAAAATTCCCCAAATTAATTGGTGTTAGATTAACCGGGAATATATCTGGTTGGACAGCTCCAAAAGATGTTATTTTAAAAGTAGCCGAGATACTTACGGTTAAAGGTGGTACGGGAGCTATCGTAGAATATTTTGGACCTGGTGCAGTAGCATTGTCTTGTACAGGTAAAGGAACTATTTGTAACATGGGTGCCGAGATAGGGGCAACTACGTCTACATTTGGTTATGACGAGTCTATGGAGCGCTATCTTAGAGCTACTGATAGAGCAGATGTTGCCGATGCTGCAAATGCCGTCAAAGAACACCTTACGGCAGATGCGGCAGTGTACGCAGATCCGGAAAATTATTTTGACCAGGTCATAGATATTGACCTCTCTAAATTAGGGCCGTTGTTAAACGGACCTTTCACACCCGATTTATCTACACCTGTGGGTAGTGATATGACAGAAAAAGCCACTAAAAATGAATGGCCTATACAAGTAGAATGGGGTTTGATCGGTTCTTGTACCAACTCATCTTATGAAGATTTGTCAAGGGCTTCTTCCATAGCGCAACAGGCACTGGACAAAGGTTTGAAAATGAAATCGGAATTAGGTATCAATCCCGGTTCAGAGCAAGTACGTTTTACCGCAGAAAGAGACGGTATATTAAATGTATTTGAAAAATTGGATGCTAAAATATTTACCAATGCTTGTGGTCCTTGTATAGGGCAATGGGCTAGGTATAGCGACCCTAAGAACGCACCAAAGAACAGTATTGTGCATTCATTTAATAGAAACTTTGCAAAGCGTGCAGATGGTAACCCCAATACCCATGCATTTGTAGCGTCACCTGAGATAACTGCCGCTATTGCAATAGCGGGCCGTTTGGACTTTAATCCATTAACGGATTCGTTGATTAATGAAAACGGACAAGAGGTACGTTTTGATGAGCCAACAGGTTGGGAACTGCCCCCAAAAGGTTTCGAAGTGGAGGACGCAGGTTTCCTTGCACCCGAAGCAGATGGTTCGGGCGTTCAGGTTGTAGTTGCCGAGGACTCGGAAAGACTGCAATTATTGGAGCCATTTGTGCCAATAAAAAATGAAGAGTTGCAAGGTGTAAAGTTGTTGATAAAGGCTTTTGGTAAATGTACCACGGATCATATTTCGATGGCAGGACCATGGCTAAGGTTTAGAGGTCATTTGGATAATATTGCAAATAATACGCTCATCGGTGCAGTAAATGCCTTCAATAAGAAGACCAACTTTGTAAAAAACCAATTAACAGGTGAGTTCGAAGGGGTTCCAGATGCACAGCGAAGCTACAAGGCTGCAGGGATTAAGACTATGGTGGTAGGTGACCATAACTACGGCGAAGGTTCTTCCAGAGAGCACGCAGCAATGCAACCCAGACATTTAGGAGTTGCAGCGGTACTCGTAAAGTCTTTTGCCCGTATTCATGAGACCAACCTTAAAAAGCAGGGAATGTTAGGTCTTACGTTTGCCAATGAAAGTGACTATGACTTAATTATGGAAGACGACACCTTCAATTTTGTTGATATTGCTGATTTTGCACCGGACAGGCCGTTGACGATTGAGGTGGTTCATTCTGATGGTTCAAAAGACACAATCAAAGCAAACCATACGTATAACGATGCACAAATAAGATGGTTTAGAGAGGGATCTGCACTAAACGTAATCAAAAGGGAAAATGCATCGTAGCAATTAAAATGAAATAGTTTCTCAGAACTCCCGATTATCCTCGGGAGTTTTTTAGTTTTGACTTTCACTGACTTAAAATGAAAAGACAAACGTTTTATACATTATTGGTAATTGCAATTGTTTTGTCCTTTTTCATAACACCGTTAGGCGATTTTAGTAAGTTATTATTAAATCGGTGGTTCGCAACTGCACCTACCGTTATTACAATCGATAATAGAGGAGAAGTAAGTAGTTACGATTGGCGTCTTAAAAATGCCGAGTGGGACTTTATCAATTTTGAGAAATCAAAGGGTAAGGTTGTTTTTATTACATTTTGGGCTTCATGGCATCTGCCCTCAAAAGCCCAACTAAAAGATGTGCAGGCACTCTACGATAGGTATAAGGGCAAAGTTGATTTTTATATTATTACCAATGAGGAACGCGCGCCCGTAGAGCTTTTTATGCAAAAGAACGGGTACACATTTCCGGTAACGTACCAAATTGTAGGTGATCCCAGTCCTATTGCTTTATTAAAACCACCGGGATCTTATATTATCGATAAAAATGGTAGCATTGCAGTTCATCAAAATGCCATTGCGGATTGGCGTAACGAAAAGGTGGACAATCTGCTTGTTGAACTTATTTCGGAATAATGTGAAATGAATCAAGTAACGACCCTTACTTTTTTTAGATACGGTTCTTTTGCAACTAAGATCTGGGCCTTTGGTATGATGCAATTTGCGCATAAGCATTTAGCCAAAGAAAAGGGCTTGCTGCATTATAAACTTATGGGAAGCGGTAAGGATGGTTTTGACCCTTTTGCTGATTGGTCTGTTTATGCACTACTGCAAGTATGGGAAAGCGAAGAAGCTGCCGATGTTTTTTTTGATACGTCACCCTTGTATAAACGCTATGTAGACAAAACAGTACAGCGATGGACCTTGTTTTTAAGAAGCATTAAGGCAAAGGGAACTTGGGCGGGTCTAAATCCATTCGTGCGCAGTACTGTTATCAATGAAAACAATCCTTACATAGCCGTAATAACCAGGGCAACTATAAAGCCTAAGATGCTGCGTACGTTTTGGAAGAGTGTTCCTGCATCACAAGCTCCCTTAAAGGAAAATAAAGGCTTGTTATTCACAAAGGGAATCGGTGAAGTTCCATTTTTGCAAATGGCAACGTTTAGCTTATGGAAAGATAAGGAATCCCTAATGGATTTTGCCTACAAAAGTAGAGCGCATACCCATGCCATTAAGAAAACAAAAACCTTAGATTGGTATAGCGAGGAATTATTTTCCAGATTTGAACCCTATAAATCAAAGGGGAATTGGAAGGGTGTGCCTGAATTACCTTTTTAGGGAAATAAAAAATAAAACAATAGGAAGAACACGAACTGGGCCATGTAGATATGTGCGGATAGCTTTTTGTTCCCTGTTATTTTAAAAAGCTTTATCGTGAGTTGAAATACCATTCCCAAAGCGAACCAAGTTACGTAATTCTCCATAGTTGGAAGGCCGCCGGCAAAAGTCCAATAATCAAAAATAGGTGCGGTGTGTTCCATTAAAAAATCTAACACAACCATTAGAAATGTTGCTACAAGAATTTTAACGGTAGTATGCCACTTTGTATAATCTAGAATGCTAGCCGTTACAAAGGTAAGAATGGCCCAATATGCGCCTATTAAATAAGGTACACCATCCAGTTTGGGGCCAAAGTTGTTGCCGTACGCATAGTCGCCAAATAAAATTTGATGTTCCACCCCAAGCCATTCTGCAAAAATACCTCCTGCAAAAAATATAACGAAGCATATAATTTTCTTTGTTGTATCAATAGGAAAAAACACCAAAAATAGCAAAAGCGAAAGGCTAAGGTTCAAAGGTGTTTTTTCTACGAACCAATCTACGTAACCGATGGCAATTCCTAGCATTGCAGAAATATGAAAAAGCCATATGGTACCAATAGCCAAGTTTAGCTTATGTCTTTGTAGCAGCCTAAGCATGTTTTTTGATATTAGGTACCAAATCTTCCACAATTTTAGCTGAAAGTAAGCACAGCGGAATCCCACCACCTGGATGTACCGAACCCCCGCAGAAATAGAGATTTTTGATGCGTCTTGAGAAATTAGGATGCCTTAAAAAAGCAGCAAATTTGTTATTGCTTGCTGCTCCGTACAAAGCGCCTCGATAAGAACTTGTTGCATTCTCAATACCTTTAGGATCTAGAACATGCTCTGTAGTGATGTATTTTTCTATGTCTGTTTTTAAGACATTATTGATTTTAGAAATAATACTATTTCTTGCTGCTGCCTTTAAGGTCTCCCAGTCTTGACCATAGTTACCGGGTGCATTTAGCATCACAAACCAGTTTTCGTGTCCTTTTGGTGCATCTTCGGGGCGTTCTTTTGATGTAATATTGATGTATATGGTGGGGTCTTTATACAGGGTACGTTGTTTAAAAATATGTTCAAATTCGGCGGTGTAAGAATCGCTAAATAGTATATTGTGCAAGTCTAGGTTTGCAAACTCCTTGTTTATGCCCCAGTAAAAGATTAACGCGGAACTAGAACGTTCCTGTTTTAGTGTTTTGGTCGGTTCTGGCTGATTTTTTAGTAATTTTTTATAGGTAGGATAGACATCCATGTTGGAAACCACCACATCTGCAGGATATTCCATTTTGGATGATGTAGCTCCAATGGCCTTTTTATTTTTTAGGTTGATTCTCGTTATTGGTTCATTAAATTTAAAATCAACACCTACATCTACCGCAAGTTGATACAGGCTTTGGCTAATTTGATGCATGCCGCCTTGTGGGAAAAATGTACCGTAATGCATCTCTAAGTGTGGTATCATAGACATAATACCAGGTGTTTTGTATGGAGAGGAGCCATTATAGGTAGCATATCTGTTGAACAGTTGTACCAGTTTTGGATTTTTAAAATACGATTGATTAGTGCTATCCAGGGAGCTATTGATATCCAAACTGGCAATATTAAGAATAGAGGTTATTGTTTGTCTGGATAGGTAGGTGCCTAATTTGTGCAACGATTTTTCTAGAAAGAGGGAAGCGGTTAACTCATATTTTTTTTTGTTGGCATCGATAAAGTTTGCAATATGTTCCCTCGGTTCCGAAAAACTTGTAGCGGCCAGTCTGGTGAATGTATCAATATCGGCGTTAGCACTAAATTCATGGCCATCTTCCCAAAAATAATTACAAATCGTTTTTTTTCGGTGGTAGTTAAAGTAGTCCGTAGGCCTTTTATTGAAAAGTTCAAAAAGTTCGTCTACAAAATGGGGCATGGTAAATAGAGACGGACCTAAATCAAACCGGTAACCATCCTGTACAATGGCATGTAATTTACCTCCTGCGTAGCCATTAGCCTCCACAACGGTAACCTCGTAGCCTTTTTTGCATAAACGTAATGCCGATGCAAGGCCTCCAATGCCAGCTCCGATTACTAAGGCTTTGGGCATAGTTATTTTTTGAAATACTTAAACGGAACAAAGAGCATCCCAAAACATTGGCCATCACTTTTTCCTAAATGTTTGTGGTGCATTTTATGTGCACGTCTAACACCTTTTGCATACCAGTTGTTGGCATTTCGGAAGATTTTGAACCGTTGGTGTATAAAAATATCATGTACCAAAAAATAGGCGATTCCGTAAGCTAGTATACCAAACCCAAGCGGATAGCCATGCCAGGTTATGTTACCCCCTACATAAAATAGTGACATACTTATAATTGCGTAAAAGATAAAGAAAGCATCGTTTCGCTCGAACCATGAGTCGTGGTCTTTATGATGATGGTCTTTATGCAAAAACCATAAGAATCCGTGCATAATGTACTTATGGGTGAACCATGCCATAAACTCCATAAAGGAAAAAGTTCCGAAGAATATTAAAATCCAAAGTGCTATTTTCATTTAAACAAGTTTCATTTTATATTTTACATAAGACCTAGCGAGTAGCCCAAATTTTTGATAATTTGGTACCCTAATCCGGGTGTTTTTAATATCCAACGAAGGAGTGTTTTGTAGTTTTTGCAAAAGTTTGTAATAATATTTGTAAGCGGTATATACGCCAAATTTGGCTTCAGCAGGTAAGGCCATAATACCTTCATATCCTAACTGGAAGTCAGCCTTTATTTCATCTACGATTCGCTTTTTGGACTCCTCGTCTAGCTCCGTAAGATTTGTATTTGGGAAATAGGAACGATTTAAATCCTCAAAATCTGCTTTTACATCCCTAAGAAAATTTACTTTTTGAAAAGCGGAACCCAAGGCCATCGCAGAATCCTTTAAGCGTTCATACGCTTCGTTATCCCCTTTTACGAAGATCTTTAGGCACATGAGGCCAACTACATCTGCCGAACCGTAGATATAATCTTTATATTCCTGTTCCGTTTTGTAGATGTTTTTAGTAAGGTCCATTCGCATACTTTTCATAAAAGAGGCAACCAAATGCATTGGAATCGTGTACCTATGAAATGTATGCTGAAAGGAATTTAATATTGGGTTTAAACTTATCTTATCCGCTATGGAAGCTTCTAGCTCTTGCTCAAATTTATTAAAAAGTCGTTCCTTGTCATAGTTGTGGAAGGTGTCTACAATTTCGTCTGCAAATCGGACAAACCCGTAGATGTTATAGATGTCCTCTCGTATGGAAGGGGACAGCATTTTTGTAGCCAACGCAAAAGAAGTACTGTACTTCTCTGTTACAAGTTTGCTGCATTGGTATGATACCGTATCAAACGTAGCTTTCATACTCTAGACTAATTAGATTTAGTAATTAATTCTGAAACCAATTTTCCTGAAATCAAGGCAGGTGGAACTCCCGGACCGGGAACGGTAAGTTGACCGGTAAAAAAAAGATTTTTCACTTTTTTGCTTTTCAAATTTGGTCTCAGGAAGGCTGTTTGGGTTAATGTGTTTGCCATTCCGTACGCGTTTCCCTTATAGGAGTTGTATCTATCAATAAAATCATTTACACAGAAGGACTCCTTAAATATAATATTATTTCTAACGCTTTGTCCTGTTTTTGATTCAAATCTATTTAAAATAATGTCTAAATATTGCGTTCTTAAAGCCTCGGTATCCTCCAGATTGGGAGCAATGGGAACTAAGAAAAATCCTGCTTCACAGTTTTCCGGTGCCATCGTACTGTCCGTAATGGAAGGAAAATTGGCATAAAACAAGGGGTCTGTAGGCCATTTTGCGTCATCATATATTTCTTCTGCGTGCAGTTCAAAATCGGTATCGAAAAAGAGGTTGTGGTGCTCCACGTTTTTAATCCGTTTATCAAACCCGATATAAAATAACAATGAGGAAGGTGCAAAGGTTTTTTTGTCCCAATAACCTTCGGAATATTGTCTATGCTCTTCATCCAATAAAGTCTCCGAGTGATGGTAGTCCGCACCACTTAAAACTACATCGGATAGTATTTCTTTTCCGTCACTTACGATACCAATGGCTTTGCCTTTTTCAACAAGAATTTTATCTATCGGTTTACTGGTGTGGATATGAACGCCCAAATCTTTGGCTAGCGCCTCCATACCTTTTATGATTTCATACATACCTCCTCTGGGATGCCATGTACCTAAGCCAAAATCGGCAAAATTCATAAAATTATAAAACGAAGGGGTTTTATTAGGTTTTGCCCCTAAAAACAAAACCGGAAATTCCAAAGTGGAAATTAACTTCGGATTTTTAAACTTTTTACGAACTTGAGAGCTGATAGTTTTAAAAAACTGGTCTACCCTGAGTACCGTTTCTTTTGTAACCAGTTCTAAAGGAGATAGACCTGGCCTTAGAACCACTTTGTTGATGGCAATATCATAATTTTCCTGTGCACTTGCAATAAATTTGCGTAGCTCTACAGAGCTGCCTTTTTCGATTCTTTCAAATTCGGCACATATTTTATCCATGCTGTCACCAATGGTAATAACATCATCTGAAAAGAAAATTTTATAGGCCGGACTAAGTTTGTCCAGCGTGTAAAATTCAGCTGTTTTTCTCCCAAAATCTGCAAAGAACTTATCAAAGATGTCTGGCATCCAATACCAACTTGGTCCCATGTCAAAAGTAAAACCTTCCTTTGTAAATTTTGAAGCTCTACCTCCTACGGCCTCGTTTTTCTCGTAAATGGAAACCTTGTTCCCTTCTTTTGCAAGATAACATGCGGCCGATAGCGACGAGAAACCCGAACCTATAATGTTAATTTTTATACCCATAAAATGTAAAAAGCAGGATTTATTGATTACAAACGACTAACAACTTGGTCTATAGAATGGAACGTTTTTACAAAATTGGGAAGCTTGGATTCATCCAAATGCTGTACTTGTCTTCCAAGGATCCAAAGGTTAGGATTGTTATATTCGCTGACCAAGTCTTTAAATTCCTCTATATACTTGCCAATGCGGTCTTTTTCCGGCACCACGGTAAAATAAGAAAGAAAGTATATGTTATCAAAATACTTCATCAAATCCATTAAATTTTCCATAGGTATAGTCTGCCCTAAATAAATACTTTTATATCCCCTAAGAATTATTTCGTAGTTAAGATAGAGTAAGCCTATTTCGTGTATCTCATTTTCAGGTAAAAAAGCTACAAACACCTTATCGGTCTTAGTAGGTTTTAAATGTTGTAATTTCTCTGTATTGATTAGAATTTTTTGTTTTATCAAACTGGTGATAAAGTGTTCGTGGGCAGGACTAATAGTATCGGTTTGCCATAAAAGACCTAATTCGTTCAGCAAGGGTATAAAGGTTTCTTTGAAAACCTCTCTGAATGATTTTTCGTTAATTAAACTATTGTATGTATTAAAGAATATGGTTTGGTCAAAATTCATCATAGCCAACTTAAAGGCGTTCATGGCATGATTTTTAGGGCTATTCTTGGATACTATCTCGCGAACTACTATCGGAATGTCTCGTTCCGGAATCTTGGCTATTTTTGAAATTTTATGTCCGTTATGATAAAGTAGCGTAATATTTAAAAGCTTTTGGAGACTCGCTAAATTGTAGGTGCGTATATTGGTGTCTGTGCGCTCGGGAGATAATAGATTGTATCTTTTTTCCCAAATTCTAATGGTATGCGCTTTAATTCCAGAAAGGTTTTCTAAATCACGAATACTGAAATTTTTCTTTACGTTGTTCATTTTTTATCAGGAATGGTTAAACAAATTTACAACTATAAAGAATACTACGTTCAAAACGACACGTTAAAGTTTAAACAAAACACAAAAAAAGCCGAGCAGTTTACTCGGCTTTTGTGCCCACGACTAGATTCGAACTAGCACGTCCTTGCGAACACTACCCCCTCAAGGTAGCGTGTCTACCAATTTCACCACGTGGGCCAGTCGCTAAAATAACAGTTGGTAAAGATATAAAGCTATCCATGAATTCAAAGTAATTTTTTTGGAATATATTTTGAAATATTTCAAAAGTAAAAACAGCTACTCGGAATCTAAATATATTTAGACTAGGACCTAAGACAAAAGGTCCGTGCGTTGATGCCTCTTCTCCTGCATTCGTAGGTAAGTAGAAGGTGTAATCTTTTTAAGTTGTTTGAATTTTCGGTTAAAATTTGAAATAGACCCAAATCCAGATGCTTCTGCAATTTGCATAATATTCAAGTCTTTTTTTGAGGAAAGTAGCTGACTTGCATGTTCTATCCTTAGTTCTATTAAAAATTGAAAAAAGGTTTTATTGGTACGCTGTTTAAAAAATCTACAAAAAGCATTGGGCGTCATAAATGCAAGATTGGCAACGGTGATTAATTTAATGTCCTTTTCAAAATTGTTCATCACATAGTCCAGTACATCTTGAAGGCGCTTTCCTTCATTAGCACTTAGTGACTTTGGATGCACAAAACCTGTTAATATCGTAGTCTCATTTTCTCCTATAGTTTTAAGTAGGTTTAAGAAAAGAATGAATCTTGAGAGCGTATCTGCAGCAGGTAGTTCGTTTATAATCCGTCTTGCCTCTAAATTCTTTTCGGACACCTTAAAACCAGTGTTTGGCTTGTCAAAAAAAGATTGGGTCTGTTCCAGATGAGGAATAGAAAAAAAATCATTCCCGAACGTCTCTTTAGTAAAAAACAAGGAAATCATGTGGGAGGACTCATCGCTTAGGTTACTCTGAAATAGATGCGGTATCTTTCCGTCGATAACAAAAAGATTGCCTGATGAATAGGAATGAATACTATCTCCGATAATTAGTTTTCCTTCCCCCTTTACCAATAAGCTTATTTGAATTTCTTCATGTTGATGTAATTTGTCAAAAAATACCAATTCGGTATCCACTTGAACAATTAATGCTCCTGCTACTGGCTTTGGTATTTCAAAAGGATATATTTTCAGAATGTGTGGTATTTACCTATTAAGCTATACAAATAGTAAAAATAAGGTAATATAGTATAACTTAAGGTTAAAATTGATGAATTATATCCTTTACGACCCACCGTATCTTTGATTAACTTTAAAAAAGCAGACATGAGTATTGAGTGGAAAGGCGTTATGCCAGCAGTAACAACCAAGTTCAACGAAGACGATACTTTAGACATGAAAATGTTTGAAGTTAATATAAAAGCCCAATTAGATGCCGGAGTTTCTGGGATTATCCTTGGCGGTACTTTGGGAGAGGCCAGTACCTTAACCGCAGCCGAAAAAAAACAACTCATCGTAGAAACGGTTCGCATGGTAGATGGCGCCGTGCCGGTTATTATTAATATAGCGGAGCAAACGACTACAGGAGCTATCGAAGCGGCAAGCGTGGCAAAAGAATGTGGCGCTAGAGGTTTAATGATTTTACCTCCTATGCGCTATAAGGCCAATGATTATGAAACAGTAACTTATTTTAAAGCCATAGCCAATAGTACGGATTTGCCCATCATGATCTATAACAATCCTGTGGATTATGGTATCGAGGTTACCTTGGATATGTTCGAGGAAATGCTGGAATGTAAAAATATAGAAGCGGTAAAAGAATCTACCAGAGATATTTCTAACGTTACCAGAATCAAAGCGCGTTTTGGAGATCGATTAAAAGTACTCACTGGAGTAGATACCCTAGGAATGGAAAGTATCCTTATGGGTGCAGATGGTTGGGTGGCCGGTTTGGTATGTGCCTTTCCTGCAGAAACTTGTGCTGTCTATGAACTGTCAAAAGCTGGCAGAATAGCAGAAGCTTTGGAAATTTATAGATGGTTCCTGCCAGTATTGGAATTGGATATAAATCCTCAACTGGTACAGAATATTAAAATGGCCGAGGTTGCAACAGGAATTGGAACCGAACATGTTAGAGCGCCCAGACTACCATTGATAGGAGCGGAAAGGGCTAGGGTTGCCAAAGTGATTAGTGATGGTTTGGCCAAAAGACCAACATTGCCCGCTTACAAAGAGTTGAATTGGTCTTAATATCATGCGTTTGAATAACTCATAATTAAAAGAATTAAATAAGAAATAACTACGCTATTAAATGTTGTGGGTTGTTTCTTATTTTTGATAAGAATAAAAAAATAGAAGCATAGATGATTTCAGGAGCTAATTATATTGGAGCGAAACTTTCAAAAAAAGGAGACAAAAAATTCAAAACGTTTAATCCCCAATTAAACCTCCCTACCCAATGGACATTCTATGAAGCTAATGAGGAAGAAATACAAGATGCTACCGCCCTGGCGAAAGAAGCATTTGCAGTTTATCGCGGATTTACTGGAAAGCAAAGAGCCGGATTTTTACGTGCAATTGCGCAAGAAATAGAAAATTTGGGAGATGAATTGATTCAAGTGTACACTCAAGAATCCGGACTTCCAGAAGGAAGGGCAGTTGGGGAACGAGGAAGGACCATGGGGCAATTAAACGCCTTTGCCAATTTATTGGAGGAGGGTTCTTGGGTAGAAGCCAGTATTGATACCGCACAACCGGAACGCCAACCCATGCCTAAAGTAGATCTTCGTAAAATGTTATGCCCAATCGGTCCTATTGTAGTCTTTGGTGCCAGTAATTTTCCATTAGCTTTTTCAACTGCCGGCGGTGATACCGCTAGTGCTTTGGCCTCTGGTTGTCCTGTAATCGTAAAAGGTCATCCCATGCATGCCGGTACGGGGGAGCTTGTGGCGTCTGCCATCATTAAGGCAGCCGAGTTGACTGGAATGCCCAACGGTGTTTTTTCCAACCTGAATAGTAGCGGTATAGAAGTGGGCGAACAGTTGGTAATGAATCCCGTGATCAAAGGTGTAGGTTTTACTGGTAGTATAAAGGGAGGAACGGCACTTTACAGGTTAGCCAATGAGCGCGATGAGCCTATTCCCGTTTTTGCAGAGATGGGTAGCGTAAACCCAATTGTTATTTTACCTTCCGCTTTGACCGACAAGGGTGATGAATGGGCCAAAAGTTATGCGGGATCTATTATGTTAGGAGCTGGTCAGTTTTGTACGAATCCAGGACTCATATTAGGAATGAAGAGTACTTCCCTGGATGGTTTTATTTCAACTTTAGGTGCCGAAATTGCAACTTTGGAACCTATTTGTATGTTACATCCCAATATTCATAGCAACTATGAAAAAGGGAAGAAAGAACTTTCTGCCCAAGCAGCCGTGGACATGGTGGCCGATTATGATACCACAGTAGCACCTAATGTGGCACAACAGCGCGTATTGACCGTAAACGGAGCTAATTTTCTTAAAAACCCAAAATTACACCAAGAGGTGTTCGGCCCTTTTTCTATTATTGTCCGTTGTTCTGATGCAAAAGAAATGGAAGCCATTATCGCTAAATTGGAAGGACAGCTTACCGGTACCGTGTTGGGTAATGAAAATGAACTAAAAAAATACAAGACAATTGTAGATACACTCCAAGAAAAAGTAGGACGTATTATTTTCAACGGTGTACCAACAGGGGTAGAGGTTTGTCCGTCTATGCAGCACGGTGGTCCATTTCCGGCAGCGACTGATAGTAGGTTTACATCGGTAGGAACGGGAGCCATTAGACGTTGGGTACGACCGGTAAGTTTCCAGAACTGGCCAAAAGAATCACTACCTAAGGCTTTGCAGGATGAAAATCCTTTAGGAATTACTAGGATAGTAGATGGTTTACATACCATTAAGAGCATATAAACAGAAATAAACAAATCTGAAATGCGCAATCATATTATAAGTTCCACTCGGACAATTCTAAGTGTTTTATTACTTGGGAGCGCATTTGCTTTTGCCCAGGTGACCAATTCTGAGGCATTGGAAAATATTATCGATACGGTATCGGAGTTTCGCGTGTACGACTACGCGGAGTATCCTTTAGGAAGGCACTTGGCCGAATTGGAAAAGAAGCAAGCCGATTTTGCACAAGCCCAGTTAAGTCAGCTAGAGAAAGTAGATTTCTCTAATTTGTCGGAAACCGAGCAGATTTCTTATGAACTTTTGCGTTTCAGGCTACAGAATACAATAGATGAGTATGCGTATGAAATGTATTTGAATCCAATTCAAGCTGATCAAGGCTTTCATCTTAACTTAAACTATCGCATAAAACCCATTTTAAGCCATAAGGATGCAGTTAGGTATTTGACCATCTTGAATGCAGTGCCCACTTTTGTAGATGAACATTTGGTACTCCTTAGGGAAGGAATTGAAAAAGGCATTTCCCAACCTCAGGTCATTTTTAAGGGGTATGAATCTACGTATGATATTCATATTGTAGATGATGTTAGTCAAAGTGCATTTTACGAGCCATTTATCAGTTTGCCATCTACCTTGAGCAAAGCACAGTCCGATTCTATCTTAACCGCTGCGCAAATCGCAATCGAAAAAAACATAGTGCCTTCGTTCAAAAAAATAAAGCAGTTTTTTGAGACCGAGTATATCCCCAAAACTAGAAAAGCTTTAGGCATATCGGAAACCCCTAACGGACGGGAATTTTATCAGAATAGAATTAACTATTACACGACTACAACGGAGTACTCGGCAGATGACATCCATGCTATCGGATTGGCTGAGGTAGCCCGTATAAAGTCTGAAATGAAAAAAATAATCGAAAAAGTCGGTTTTAAAGGGAATTTTAATGAGTTTTTGAACTTTTTACGTACCGATGAGCAGTTTTATGCCAAAACAGGAAAAGAACTATTAATGAATGCAAGGGATATTGCCAAACGTATTGATGCCGAGCTCCCTAAATTCTTTAATACCCTTCCTAGAAGACCCTACGGAGTTATAAAAGTACCCGATGCTATTGCTCCTAAATACACAGGTGGTCGTTATTCGGGTCCGTCTTCTGATACGCAACCGGGTTTTTATTTGGTGAACACCTATAAACTGGATAGTAGGCCTTTATATACCTTACCGTCGCTAACCGCTCATGAGGCCGTTCCCGGTCATCATTTACAAGGAAGTTTAAATCGTGAATTAGGAGACAGTATTCCCCAGTTTCGAAAGAATACCTATCTATCAGCGTACGGAGAGGGGTGGGCCTTGTATACCGAGTTTCTAGGGAATGAATTAGGTATCTACACGACTCCATACGAGGAGTTTGGGAAATATACCTATGAAATGTGGCGCGCCTGTAGATTGGTAGTGGATACGGGAATCCATTCTAAGGGTTGGACACGCGAGCAGGTCGTTAACTATATGCTTGAAAATACGGCACTTTCGGAACACGAAGTGAATACCGAAACCGATCGCTATATTGCATGGCCCGGACAGGCAATTTCTTATAAGATGGGTGAGATAAAAATTCGCGAATTACGTGCTAAGGCAGAAAAGGAGTTGGGTACTAAATTTGATATTCGTGACTTCCATGAAATTATATTGGAGCAGGGAACGGTTACATTGCCTATTTTAGAAAAACGAATAAACGCTTACATTCAAAAAACGAAATAAGTACATGCCCAAGAATACTTTTGTTTGTATAGATGCCCATACCTGTGGTAATCCGGTACGGGTTATAAAACATGGTGGCCCTGAGCTTATCGGTGCGAACATGAGCGAAAAGCGTCAGCATTTTTTAAGGGAGTACGATTGGATCCGTAAAGGTTTGATGTATGAACCTAGAGGACATGATATGATGAGCGGTAGTATCTTTTATCCTCCGGCTGATTCGGATAACGATTTTGGAATTCTTTTTATAGAAACGAGTGGTTGCCTGCCTATGTGCGGTCACGGTACCATTGGTGCTATCACCATAGGCATAGAAGAAGGTTTGATTATTCCTAAAGTTCCTGGGGAAGTTCGCATGGAAACTCCCGCAGGACTCGTGAAAATTGCTTATCAGCAAACGGGAAATAAAGTAGATTGGGTACGATTGACCAACGTGAAATCGTATTTAGCCGCAACGGATTTAACCATTACCTCCTCCGTTTTGGGAGATTTGGTTTTTGACGTATCCTACGGAGGTAATTTTTACGCCATTGTAGATCCGCAACAGAATTTTTCTGGTATTCAAGATTTTTCGGCAAGTGAGTTAATTCAGTTTAGTCAGGAACTGCGGGCTAAAATAAATGAAAAATACCAGGGCAAGTTTATACATCCTGAAGATGAAACCATAAAGGATGTGAGTCATATGCTCTGGACAGGAGATACGATGTCTCCGGATGCCACCGCCAGAAACGCAGTTTTTTATGGTGATAAGGCTATAGACCGTTCGCCATGCGGCACGGGGACTTCGGCTCGGATGGCGCAGTGGCACGCAAAAGGTAAATTGAAAAAAGGAGAACCTTTTGTACATGAAAGTTATATAGGTTCCAAGTTTATAGGTAGGGTAGAAGAGGAAACGGATTTAAAAGGAACACCTGCTATCATTCCCAGTATACAGGGATGGGCCAAGATTTACGGTCAGAACACAATAACAATAGATGATGACGATCCATATGCATATGGGTTTCAAGTGATATAGGTATGGGAAAGAATATAGTAATTGTAGGTGGTGGTATTGTTGGACTCTGTTCTGCGTATTTTTTACAAAAACAAGGCAATGAAGTAACGGTAATAGACAAGTCGGACATTACGTCTGGAGCGTCTTTTGTGAATGCCGGATATCTTACCCCTAGTCATGTCATTCCCTTGGCGTCTCCTGGAATGATTGCCCAAGGCATTAAAATGATGTTCAATTCTGCCAGTCCATTTTACATGAAACCAAGACTGGATTGGGATTTTATGAAATGGTCCTGGTATTTTCATAAATCATCTACCAAAGAAAAAGTAGAAAAAGCCATACCTATTATCAAGGACATCAACATCATTAGTAGAGAATTATTTGCCGATATTAAGGCGTCGGGAGATTTGGGTAGCTTTCAACTAGAGCGTAAAGGCCTATTGATGTTATATCAGACAGATGCGGCCTACGAACACGAGGCTGAGGTAGCCAAAAAAGCTGCCTTCCTAGGATTAGAAGTCAGCGAACTGAATAAAAATGAGCTGGATACCATAGAACCCAATATCCGAATCGATGCAAAAGGCGCGATACATTACGAATGTGACGGCCATACCACCCCGACCGAGTTTATGCCTAAAATGTTGAACTACCTTAAAAGCGTGGGAGTTGCAATCAGGACCAATGAAACGGTATTGGATATGGACGTAGCCAATTCAAAAGTAGCTACAGTAGTGACCGATAAGGGGTCCTATGAGGCAGATGAGGTCGTAATGGCCGCGGGGTCTTGGTCTGGGGAATTATCCAAAAAATTGAATATAAAATTAGCTTTGCAAGCTGGCAAGGGCTATCGCATCAACGTAGAAAGAGAAACTGGTATAGGTATGCCGGCAATCCTTATGGAGGCAAAAATGGCGGTTACGCCTATGAAGGGATTCACGCGTTTTGCTGGTACGATGGAATTTACAGGAATTAACAACATCGTTAGAAAAGAACGGGTATTGGCCATCGCCAACGGAGCCAAACGTTTTTATCCGGAATTGGAAATTAAACAAGAAGAAATCGATAATGCCAAAACTGGAATGCGTCCCGTTTCTCCTGATGGTATGCCTTATATTGGTAGGTCCAAGGATTATAATAATCTTGTTTTCGCTACAGGACATGCCATGATGGGCTGGAGTCTTGGTCCAGCAACTGGTAAATTGGTCTCGGAAATAGTGGATGGCAAAAAAACTAGTATGGGGATTGATGCATTTAGACCGGAGCGGAGGTTTACTTAATTTTTTGATTTAGACACCTTGTCTATGTTGGTCTTTTAGACGAAACCCAAAAATACAAGGTGTTATTTAGCATATGTTGGTTACAGTTTAATGGCTCCACCAAAGTCATGTGATGCTTTTAAGTGTCGCGCCTTACTTAGCCAAAATAAGTCCCCGTTCATTTATGATCAAAAGAAAAATTCTTTTTTTTGAATTCTTTTTCACGACTATTGATGTACTTAACGTCTTACTTTGTGAAATATAGGCTGCACGAATGCTATAACAGTTTGGAGTTTTGAAATCTAGCTATGTAAGTTCATGTACCTGAAAAATGCCCTATCTTAGCAGGTAGCAGTTCTGCAAATTGCTTCAGCCAGTTATTTTTTACGCTGTTAACAAACAAAAAGATGTTGCGAACATAATGAAAGTAGAAGCTACAACCATAGAAGGATGTTATATATTGGAGCCTAGTATTTTTATTGATAAGAGAGGTTATTTTTTTGAAAGCTATAATCAGCAAAAATTTGATGCTATTATAGGTGCCCCTGTAAATTTTGTACAGGATAACCAGTCTAAATCTTCAAAAGGTGTGCTCAGGGGTTTGCATTATCAAAAAGGGAAATATGCCCAAGCAAAACTGGTAAGAGTTTTAGATGGGGAAGTTTTAGATGTTGTCGTGGACCTTCGTAATGATTCTGCTACCTATAAAAATGTATTTATCACTACTCTTTCCCAAAAGAATAACAAACAGTTATTTATACCTCGGGGTTGCGCCCATGGTTTTCTTACGCTCAGTGACTCGGCAACATTTTTTTATAAATGTGATAATTTGTATCATAAAGAAGCCGAAGTAGGTATTAGATATGATGACCCTGAGTTTGCCATAGATTGGCAACTTCCCGATAGCGAACTCATTATCTCTGATAAAGATTTTGTTCTACCTTATTTTAATCAAACGGAAAAACCAGCCTTATAATCTCTAACGTATGATGAATGTCTTAGTTACCGGAGCAAACGGACAATTAGGCTCGGCCATTAAATCGATTGCAAAAACTGATGACCTTTTAAACTTTACCTTTTGTACATCTGATCAACTTAATATTACCGATAAAGATTCCGTGGCAGAAGTTTTTAGAAAAACTACCTACGATTATTGTATTAATTGTGCCGCTTACACCAATGTAGATGCAGCGGAAGAACATTTTGCACAAGCCAATGCTATTAATGGTCTTGGAGTTAAAAATTTGGTGTTAGCTTGTAATGAGAGTGAAACAAAACTCATACAGGTCTCCACCGATTTTGTTTTCTCAGGAAAACAGAGTATACCGTATACCGAATTTGATACCCCTGAGCCTATAAGTGCATACGGTCTCTCTAAATATAGAGGCGAACTGGAAGTAAGTAAAATTTTGACAGGCTACTTTATCATTAGAACATCGTGGTTGTATTCCGAGTTCGGAAGCAATTTTATGAAGTCAATGCTAAAATTTGGGAGTGAACGAGAAAGTCTCTCCGTTGTTTTTGACCAAATTGGAAGCCCTACGTATGCTGGTGATCTTGCAAGAATTATTCTTCGACTCATACAAAAAGATACAGAAGCATATGGGATCTATCATTATAGTAATGAAGGGGTAGCCAGCTGGTACGATTTTGCCAAGGCAATATTTGAAGAATCTAATATAGATGTAGCGCTAAAACCAATTAGGACCGTAGATTATCCTTTGCCAGCCAGAAGGCCAAGTTATAGCGTAATGGATAAGGCTAAGGTAAAATCGACTTTTGATTTACGGATTCCCCATTGGCGCGACAGTCTTAAGTTGGCACTACAGAATTACAACTTACAGTAAATAAAATTTGTCAGCTAAAAATGCCCTATTAGTACAATTATCCAAAGCACTTGGATGTTGAAGTTAGTAGTTCATTTTGCTTTGAATAAGACCTAAATATATATTTTCTTTATTTCTTGTTCCCTTGCTGAAGATTCACTTGTGGCGCCAGTAGCATCTCCCTATTTTAATACCAAATAAATTGTTGAGGAAATAATCAGCGATGTTTGTAGCGTACAGTAGGATTTGAATGAAATCGCACTACGCTATTTTTATCCTACGTGAGCGCATCTGTCAATAGAAATTCTAATATTCGCCATCATCATCATCATCTCCGCCACGTTGTCTTCCCTCACCGCGTTTCTTTTTCTGATTGATACGGTAGACAAAAGAAAGCGTAATTTGTCGTTCCCGCCATTGAAACTCACTTTCCGAGGTAAAAAATGGAGTCTCCGTTGACGATATTCTTTTTCTTGAATTTAAAAGGTCACTCACATTTAATGCCAGTGTGCCGTTATCTTTAAGAATGTCCTTACTAAATGCCAAATTCAATGTAAATATACCTTCGTTTTGAGTTTGTGCATTATTCGTAGGCCCACGGTAAAAGGCGTTGGTCTGCCAATCTACTTTACCTGGGAGTGTTACTTTTGAGCTAAATCTGGAAAACCAACTTGTATTTTTTGCCCCAAAATCTACCCCGTTGAATTCTCCTTCCGAATTGAATTCAAAGAAGTTAAAACTACCGTTTAATCGAAGCCATTTGGTAGGGTTGTACAACAATCCGAGTTCTGCGCCCACACGCTCGTTAGTGGCCAAGTTAATGGGTATAGAGCGGATGACTACGATACCATCGCTGGTCACCTGTCCCGTTTCTTCTTGTATACGTTCAAAAGAATTGGTCTCTTTTTGATAATACACAGATGAGGTCAAGGTCAATTTGTCCCATCTTTTCAAATATCCTAAATCAAATGCATTGGCAAAGGCCGGGTCTAAATCAGGATTACCTTGAAAAATATTGGTACGGCTAGATTGGGATGGGAATGGATTGATAAATCGTCCTCGGGGCCTGTTGATTCGTCTATTATATCCTAAGGTTATATTTTCGTTTTCTGCCAACTCATAAATTAGGTTCAATGTAGGGAAAAGTCCTAAGTAATTCTTATCAAAATTAATGTCTATTCCCTCGCCTATAATCTCTTGTAAACGTTCTACATCTGCACCTATAATTTCTCCCTTAAGTTCGGTGTTTTCTAATCTAAGTCCGGCCAGAAAAGAAAAATCACCGAACTTATCTCCATATTGCGTGTAAAATGAATTCACGTTCTGGTTAAAAACGAAACGGTTGACAAGTCCCGCGTTTGGAACAAAAACACCAGAACCTAAATCAAGCTCTTCTTCGAGATAAAAATCCGTATCCGACTGTTCCCAATTACCTCGGTACCCTGCTTCAAATTGGGCATCTCCCATTGGTAACACATAATCTACCTGAGCTAAATATTCATTTTGTAGCTCCAATTCTTCTATATTCAGATTTGCAATCGGGGCTATAGTAGGAAAGGTTTGATTTTCTATAATTGGTGTTGGTTTAAACTCTTCGTCGTACGACAGCTGTAGATCAATGGTAAGTTTATGTCCCTCTTCATTAAAATCGTTATTATAGTTAAGGGAAAATTGTGCACTTTTTTCCTCTTCTTGTTCGTCTTCCACGCGCAGGGTAACACGACTAATTTCGGTCCCTACAAATCCTGTGGCTATATTTGAGGTAATATCTTCCCCGTCATTTGTCCTTGCGAATGCGCTTGCTGTAAGTGAGGAGGTTTCCGTTAAGAAATACTCCATACCTAGGTTGAGATTAAAACCACTATTTATCCTATTGATATCGCGGACTTCTTTAATTCTATCGAACTGACTGTCGTCACTAAAGTAGGTATTGTCCGCAAATCCGTTTCCTGGTGGTTCACGATAAGAATATCCTAAGGTCGTAAAGATATTGTACTTTTCTTTTCTTAAGTTAAGATTTGCGGTAAGTGAAGCCGCGCTAGGAAAACCAACGGTAGTATTTATGGTACCGTTAAGACCGCGGGTCTTTTCTTTTTTAATACAATGTTCAAAATACCTGCGGTACCTTCTGCATCGTACCGTGCTGACGGACTCGTAATAACCTCTACTTTTTCAATCGCATCCGCTGGTAGTTGACGAAGCGCATCAGTTGAACCAAAACCAGCTAGGGCAGAGGGCCTACCGTTGATTAGAATTCTTACGTTTCCGTTACCTCTCAAGGCTACAGCGCCATCAACGTCTACAGTTACAGAGGGTATGTTGTCCAAGGCATCACTAATGGTAGCTCCGCTATTGGTAAGATCTTTCCCAACATTGTACACTTTCTTGTCTAGTCGTACTTCCACCGTTGTTTTTTCCCCTACAACCACCATTTCTTCTAACTGAGTAGCATCAATGGATAAGCGTATGGTGCCTAAATCTAAAGATTTAGAAATTTCTTGGTTGTTCTTTACGAAAGATTGATAGGATATATATTCGACCCTTAAATTATAATTTCCTGGAGGTGTCGCTACCTTGAATTTTCCATTTATATCCGTAATTCCACCTGAAACTGTAGAGGGGTCGTCAACACTTTGTATGACCAACGTGGCATATTCCAAGGGTTGGTTGTTCTCTTGGTCCAATACGGTACCGCTAATATAAACATCCCGTTCCTGAGCCATAGCTACAGTGGTAAACAGAAATAGCAAACAGATAGCGGTGTAAAATTGTTTTGTCATTGGAACTGGAAATTTATATGATTACTTATGTAACAAAAATGATCATTAAATGTTTAGCTATTTCATCTATTCTCTAAACGACAGTAGTAGTAACGCGAACGACCCTAAAGAAATGTTAACACTTTAAATTGCTGTGTTATGTTCGTGGAAAGTTGCGCTCGAGAGCAGTTGCGCTCTTGCGCAGCTATGTTTATTATTATTATCGAAGATTGTTAGAGGGAAAGCTTTTTTTTATTCTACAAGATGTCTTGGTCGGATTCATTTTAGTTGCTTGCGGTAACCTTTACTTTCCATATCGCCTTCTTAGAGTTCTGTATTTTCCAAATCAAAGAATTTCAAATTTTGTACGCTAGCTGGGTGCCAGGTCTATAAATAATTAAGTGGTAATGGTCCGTATTCAGTTTACATTTTCTTACATTTAGGGCTCAGTGTAAATAGAAATATAATGGGAACGAAGAAAAAATTAAAAGGGCTAATGTCGGTAATAAGCCTGTTTATGATAGTATGCCTAATAGGAAATGTATCTTGTAAAGATGCGCCTAGTAAGGCATCTGATGAGGTAGACGCTTTAGAAAGCAAAACGACTACTGTTAATAAGGACAATTCCACTTTTGGCGGATTGGCACTTTACACACTTAGGGATGCCATGGGCTCCGATGCTAAGGAAACTCTAAAAGCCGTTTCCGATGCTGGATATCGCTATGTTGAAGCAGCAGGGTATGATAACGGAATGTTCTATAATATGAAGCCTGAGGATTTTAAATCGTACTTGGAAAGTTTAAATTTAAGTCCGGTAAGCACCCACCAAGGAGCTGTAACTTTAGAAAATGCCGATGCTATGATGGCCCATGTAAAAGCAGCCGGATTTCAGTATTTCGTAATTCCTGTTCCGCCGATGGGTCTTTTTAAGGTGGATCGGGCCACAAGAAAGATGAGCATGACCGGCGGTGCAAAGAACTTGGCCGAAATCTTGGACACATTAGGAGCGAAAGCGAAAGAAGCCGGTCTTGAATTGTTATACCACAATCACGATTTTGAATTTGTAAAAGATGCGGATGGTATAGTTCCGATAGATTACTTATTGGAAAATTGTAATCCAGAGTTGGTGAATTTTCAAATGGACCTCTTTTGGGTTACCAAAGCGGGAGCAGATCCATTAGCATATTTTGATAAATATCCAGGGCGTTTTAAAATATGGCATGTTAAGGATATGGACGAACAAGGCAGGTTTGCACCGGTAGGAAAGGGTACTATAGATTTTTCCAAAATCCTAGCTCAAAATGAAAAATCCGGTATGCGCTATTATATGGTAGAGCAAGACAGGACTTTTGACGGCCTAGAACCTTTAGAGGCTATTAAAATAAGTCATAAAGGTTTGGATGAATTTGGGTTTGAGTGATATAACCAAAACCGTTGTATTCAAAATAGACAGAATCCGCTTACCAGTTTTAACGGGAAGGCGGATTCTCTATTTCATACCTTGGAATAAGTACTTTTTCCTAGGTTTTGTGATTTGAAAAGACCGATGCTAGCTACTTTTCTTTTAACTCAACTTCTCCTTAAAAAAGTCGATGGTACGTTTCCATGCCAGTTCGGCCGCTTCACGATCATATCTTGGCGTCGTATCGTTATGGAAGCCGTGATTGGCATTGTCATACATATAACCAACATACTCCTTGTCGTTTTCTTTAAGTGCCGCTTCGTAGGCTGGCCAGCCTTCGTTAACGCGTTTGTCCAATTCCCCAAAATGAAGCATTAAAGGGGCATTTATAGCTGCAATATTTTCTGTAGGTTGTCCGCCATAAAAGGGAACTGCTGCTCCAAGCTCCGGTACTTTTACGGCCATCATGTTGGATATCCATCCGCCAAAACAAAAACCTACCACACCCACTTTACCAGTACATTCTGGATGATTTTTTAAGTGGTTAAACGCGGCAATAAAGTCTTCTAGCATTTCGTTTCTATCCCGTTTTCGCTGTAATTCACGACCTTCATCGTCGGTGCCAGGATAGCCGCCTAAAGGCGTTAATGCATCCGGTGCCAAGGAAATAAAACCTGCAAGTGCCGCACGCCTTCCTACATCTTCAATATGTGGGTTTAATCCCCGGTTTTCATGTACAACTATAATCCCCGGTAGTTTTGTTTTGCTGTCTGCAGGTTTGGAAAGCAACCCTTTAATTGTACCGCCTCCTTTTGGAGAATCATATTCAATATAACTACTGTTCAGCCTTGCATCGTCTTGAGGTATCTGAATTTTTTTAATATAGTCTGGAGAAATGAAACCTAGCAGGGAACCTACGGTAATTCCACCAACTGCATACGTAGAGAGCTTGTCTAAAAACAAACGTCTTGGAATACGATCATGGGCATAATCGTCGTAAAGGTCAAAAACTTCTTGGGTAATGTCTTCTTTTTTTAACTTTTTCATATTGTCTATTTTAATACGTGTTGCATAAAGTTTTCTTTGTATGCCCTTCCAATAGGGATACGGGTCTGTTCTTCCAAAAGTATTTGATTCCCCACTATTTTTTCAATTTTAGAAATATTGAGGATGTAGGATCTATGGGTACGGATAAACTGTTCGTGATCTAAGGTTTCCTCCCAGTATCTTAAGGGTTCTTGTGAAAGATATTTTTTTTCGGTCGTAAAAACTTCTGTATAATCGGCATCGGAATGTATAAAACATATATCCGATACGATTAACTTAATCAATTCATAACCCGATTTTATAAATATAACTTCTGATTTTGAATCTGTTACCGAGCTAGTTGGTTCATGGGATTTTTCGGAAGAACTTGTGTCAATTTTTGATACGGCTTGCACAAAACGTTCAAAGGAAAAGGGCTTCAACAGATAATCCGTTACGTCATATTCATAACTTTCTAGGGCGTAATCCGGAAAAGCGGTAGTTAATATTACTTTAGGTTTTTCAGAAAGCATTTTTAAAAAGTCGATACCAGATATTTTTGGTAAATGAATATCTAAAAAAATAAGGTCCACCCCAACTGTTTTCAAGAATTCCATAGCTTGCAGGGCATCGGCAAAGGTACCTTTCAATTCCATATTGCCTACATCGGCGATATATTTTTTAAGAACCCGTTGCGCTGGTGGTTGGTCTTCTATGATGATACAGCGAATCATTCTAAACCAGATTTTAAGTTCATCTTTAAATGTACTGAATATCGCTGATCATCATCGCTAATTAACAACGTATGTGCATCTGGATATAATAATTGTAGTCGTTTTTTTACATTTTTAAGACCAATACCATTATTTAATTTGTCTGTATTCGTAACCGGTCTAAAGGAGTTGGTACACTCAAAATTCAATTGACCGTTGGAATCTATTTTTATACGGATGTCGATACTGATATCCTCGGATTGACTGGCGGTGCTGTGTTTAAAGGCATTTTCTATAAACACGTTTAATATTAGTGGTGCTATGAGATATTCGGACGGTATATTCTCTGCCACAAAAGTGACCTTGCCACGGTCCTCTATCTGAAGTTCATTTAGCTGGGTGAAGTTTTTAAGGTGCTCTATCTCTTTTCCAAGAGCAACAAAGTCTTCCTTGCAATCGTACAACATATAACGTAGTACCGACGAAAGTTCTAAAATTATTGAAGGTGTTTTGGGTGATTGTTCGATAGCGTACGAGTACAGGTTATTAAGATTATTGAAAAGGAAATGCGGATTAATCTGTGATTTTAAAAATTGAAGTTCACTCTCTTTTACGGATGTTCGTAATTCTTCAACTTCCCTTTGCTTGGTAGAAGCATCCCATGCGAACTTGAAACCTGCCAAAATCATAATCACCGGCATTACATCCAGCAGACTGTAGACGACTCCGGGAAAGCGCGTACCTCTCGTATCGGGAAAGTAAATACGCTCCAATACCAACTCTTCAACAGCAATAATTGTAGCGACAACAATGGCAACATAAAAAAAGAAGAGCAGGTATTTTTTTTGATAGAAAAAACGGGTCAACAATATATAATTTATAATCAGCGCGCCTATGGCGTAGTTGATAAACGCAACAATTTTGTACTCGTGTATCTTTGGCTCGTTGCGGTCAAAAGAAAAGAAGATAAAGAGTACCAGATGAAGTAGAATTTGGAATATAACTTCTTTGGATGTGCTATTAAAAAATGAAATTTTCCTGGCCATGTTATAAAAGTAGTATTTTAAGCTAAAGAAGGAAAAACAAAACCGTTACCGACCCATTTAGCCATGTGAACGTCTGTTTTATAGCGAGATGCGTTGTTGAGAGGTGAGCCAAAGTAGCTCGTATAACCGAAAATATGATACTGTCAATAACGCTTATTTATGGATTTCAAATCTTATTAATTGTCAATATTCAATATTGTGTGAAATTCAAATCCTGGCAATGAAATGGTTTGCAATCTAACTCTTGATTTTACTTCCGGTATTACAGAAAGGAAGAGCATATAGCTCAAAATCTACCTGTAGAATTTTAGCCAAGTAGTTGGGTTTGTAACCTTTGGTATTCGTTTTTGGTTTAGGCAAGGAAAATGTTAAGAAATTTTCTGGTCAGAAGCGCTTCTTGGGGTTAATCGATGGTTCTTATGCTCTAGCATCGTTATAAAACTCTAAATTCGAGATGTAACCTACATTTTTTATTTTGAAATTTATTAAAGAATAAAAGTTCATTTCTTAAGCATCTAGGCATACTAGATTCACAGAAGAAAACTATCTTGCGTATAGGGGTTGCAATTACATTTAATAAAATTAAATGTGAGGGCACCTATTAAACAATTGCAATAAGAAAAGAACCCATTTTGACAATAAAGTTCAACATAAAAGACAGGTTTAATAAAGAGTTGCCCGCAGATCCTGTATTAGAAAACATAAGGCGACAAGTTGCCAACGCCTGTTTTTCTTATGTCACACCAAAAAAGCCATCAAATCCTAGCTTAATTCACAGATCGCCAGAAATGATGGAGGCACTCGGTTTGGATGATACCGTTGATGAAAAGGATTTTCTAACTATTTTTTCAGGCACCGAACTTTTACCTGATACAAAGCCTTATGCGATGTGTTATGGCGGACACCAATTTGGAAATTGGGCTGGTCAGTTAGGGGACGGTCGTGCGATAAATCTGGCTGAAATTGCGCACACGGGCAAAATTTGGGCCTTACAACTAAAGGGAGTAGGAGAAACGCCCTATTCTAGAACAGCAGATGGATTGGCAGTTTTAAGGTCTTCTATTCGGGAGTACCTGTGCAGTGAGGCGATGTTTCATTTAGGGGTACCCACCACCAGGGCTTTGTCTTTGGTATTAAGTGGAGATAAAGTGCTGCGGGATGTCATGTACGATGGCAATCCCGATTATGAAAAAGGAGCTATAGTCTGTCGTGTTGCACCCTCGTTTTTACGCTTTGGAAATTACGAAATATTGGCAGCTAGGCAGGATGATGAAACCCTTAAAATTCTGGTAGATTATACTCTAAAAAACCACTTTTTACATTTGGGAACACCTTCTAAAGAAGTCTATGTTTCCTTCTTTAAGGAGGTTGCACTAAAAAGTATGGAGATGGTGATTCATTGGCAGCGCGTCGGGTTCGTTCATGGGGTAATGAATACGGATAATATGTCTATTTTAGGATTGACAATTGACTATGGCCCTTACGGATGGCTGGAGGATTACGACCATGGTTGGACGCCTAACACCACAGATAGGGCACACAAACGCTATAAGTATGGAACACAGCCAGAAATCGTCTTATGGAACCTATTCAAATTAGCGAATGCCTTGTATCCCCTTGTCGGAGAAGCAGAACCCTTACAAAATGTTCTGGCGGAATATCAAAAGGAGGTAGATATTGCGTATTTGGATATGATGAAATCAAAATTAGGTCTGTTTGAGATAAACGCCAAAGACGGAGTGTTGATTACCGAATTGGAACGTGTTTTACAGCTGACGGAGACCGATATGACCCTTTTCTTTAGAAAGCTGGCAAATTTCAAGGAGGCTGAAAATGGATTGCAAGTAGTCTCGGATGCATTTTACAAACCAGATGAACTGAAAGGTAAAATAGGTGAGGAGTGGTCGGCATGGTTTTCAGTTTATGAAGAACGCCTTAAACTCGAAACCAAGAGCAATACCGAACGTACTATAGCTATGAACTTGGTAAATCCGAAATATGTATTACGGAATTACATGGCGCAACTCGCAATAGAAGATGCCGATACGGGCAATTATACACTGGTTGATGAGTTATTTCAACTATTAAAAAAACCTTATGACGAACAACCAGAAAACGAAAAATGGTTCGCAAAGCGTCCCGATTGGGCCAGAAATAAAGTAGGCTGTTCCATGCTCTCCTGTAGCTCCTAGGAAATAGGATTAGGTTGTACTTCATGGTCTATGTTCCTTTTTAAGTTGAAAAAAGTTTAATGTAGTAAGTCAAAACCTTAGAAATTAAATAATGGAACCCCTACTGCATAAAGTATTGAACTATATTGAAAATATCCCTGAAGGCTATTCTGAGGGCACCTATCTGAAAAAGACCTACGGAATAACTAAAACTACGTTTAATTCGGGCAAATCTTATAAAATTTATGGCGATGAGTTGGGTGGCACCAATTTCATAAGTCTTAATTACTATATTACAAAGGAGAGGCACTTTTTGAAACCTTGTGAAATGCCCAAAGAAAAGGTGGTGGAGTTCTTAAAAAGTGTAGTCTTAAAATCTTGTCATAGTAAAACATAAATACAGCAATACCGTAATTTTCGGGAGAAGTAAGATAAGTACTTATGCTGTTTTTGTACCTTATAAAATAGTTGTCTTTGTAGTTGGTAAGGACCGTAGCCAGAATTCTTTTCAATTTTTTTCTCAAAAAACACGTACCTTTTCCTTTAAATAAGTGTTGTTACATGACCAAGGAATTTAATCCCGATTATCCGTCCATGGACGATTTAAGAAAAAAGGCCATGCGGCGTATCCCAAAGTTTGCCTTTGAATATCTGGACGGTGGATGCAACGAGGATGTGAGCATTTCTAGAAACACATCAGAACTAAGGGAGGTACAATTAAGGCCAAGGTATTTGAGGAATCAAGGAATAAGTTCAACCAAGACCAGCGTTATGGGGATGGAGTTCGATGCTCCGTTTGGTATTGCTCCAGTCGGATTACAAGGGTTGATGTGGCCCAATTCTCCAGAAATATTGGCAAAATCTGCCTATAAACATAATATACCTTTTATCTTGAGTACGGTGACTACCATGAATATTGAGCGTGCCAGCGAACTTACAGAGGGTAATGCGTGGTTTCAATTGTATAACCCTGCCGAAGATTCCCTTCGGGATGATATTATAAAAAGGGCCGCAGCTGCCCAATGCCCTGTACTTGTGCTTCTCTGTGATGTGCCTACCTTCGGTTACCGCCCAAGGGACATTCGCAACGGATTAGCCCTGCCACCAAAAATGTCTATTGCCAATATTCTTCAGATTATGAGTAAACCCACTTGGGCCTATAACTCCCTTAAATATGGCCAGCCTACCTTTGAAACCTTAAAACCATATACTCCAGATGGTTTAAACTTAAAACAGTTGGGTCAGTTTATGGATAAGACTTTTTCCGGTCGTTTGAACGAGGCGCGTATAAAACCTATCCGGGACAAATGGAAAGGGAAATTAGTGCTTAAGGGAGTAGCTTCCGAACAGGATGCACAAGATGCCATACGAATGGGTTTTGACGGTATTGTCGTTTCCAACCATGGAGGCAGACAATTGGATGCTGCTCAGTCCACCATAAATTCACTTTCTGAACTAACTGCGAAATACAGTGATCATATTGAAATTATGATGGATAGCGGATTGCGTTCCGGACCGGACATTGCCCGTGCCATGGCTACAGGAGCAAAATTTACTTTTATGGGCCGTTCCTTCCTATACGGATGCGGTGCCTTGGGCAAGCAAGGAGGAGACCACACCATAAGCATGCTAAAGGCACAATTTAAACAGGTCATGGATCAGTTATGTTGTGAACGGGTAGCCGATTTACCAAAGCATTTGATTCGGTAAGATGTGTTGACTATGCAGAGTTAAATGGAATTTAAAAGTAGCTTTGGAAACTTCGGAATAAATAAAAAATCATAGTAATAAAACAAACGGATGAAGTCATTTATCACAGCAGATTTCCTTCTACAGGAAGAATTTGCCAAGAAACTGTGCCATGACTATGCAAAGGACCTGCCTATCATAGATTACCACAATCATTTGTCCCCAGAGGATATTGTGACGAATAGAGTGTTCGAGAATATCAGTCAGGTTTGGTTGGCAGGAGATCATTAAAAATGGCGTGCGATGCGCACTTTGGGTATTCCTGAAGATTATATTGCCGGGAAGGCATCTGACAAGAAAAAGTTTTTGAAGTGGGCGAAAACTGTAGACGATAAGGAATCCATTGTACCATTGGACACATTTGGAGCTGCAACGCTATTTTGACATCGATGAACAACTTCTATCGCCAGCGAATGCAGAAGCCATCTATGAGCATACCTCGGAGAAACTTAAATTGACTTCGCACCATACCATCGGACTTTTACAAGCTTAGAAAGTAGATTATGTTTGTACAACCGAGATGATTCATCGGATAGATTGGAACATCACGCCATGATACAAAAACTGAGGAAAAGCCCAAAGGTATATCCCACCTTTAGACCAGATAAGGCGTTTGCGGTGGAAGATGCTGCGAGTTACAACGATTATCTCAAAAAACTGGAATCGGTCGTCAATAGTAGTATCGACAGTTATGATGAACTTTGTTCCGCTTTGGAGCAGCGCATCGATTTTTTTCATGAACACGGAGGGCGATTAGCAGATCACGGTCTGGAACAGCTGTATTACTTTGACACTTCCGCTCATAACTGCAATACTATTTTTACTAAAATAAAGGGAGGTCAAACACTTGCCAATGAGGAAGTTGCTTTTTTTAAGGCTAGAACTTTATTGTTCCTTTCTAGGGAATACCATAAAAGGGGCTGGGCACAGCAGTTTCATAGGAGCTTTGCGGAACAACAACAAACGATTATTGACCAAAGGCAATTTTTAACAAGCAAGAGCTTTGAGCCGTTTTTTAAATGATTTGGACAGCACGGATCAATTGGCGAAAACGGTATTATATAACCTAAATCCTGCAGATAACGAAGTATTCGCTACTATGGCAGGGAACTTAAATGACGGCAGTATAAAAGGAAAGGTGCAATTTGGCTCGGGTTGGTGGTATTTGGACCAAAAAGACGGGATGGAAAAACAGATGAATACCCTTTCCAATATGTGACTGTTGAGTTGTTTTGTAGGGATGTTGACAGATTCACGGAGTTTCCTTTATTTTCCGAGGCATGAGTATTTTAGACGTATTTTATGTAACCTTATTGGTAACGATGTAGCCAAGGGAGACCTACCAGTTGATGAAAAATGGCTGGGTAAGATGGTCAGCGATATTTCTTACCATAATGCGAAAGAATATTTTGGGCTTTAGGAGGTTTTATTTTAAGTGTTTAGCCTCTAATACAACCCTTAAACATTCAACCCTTGAACAGTAGTTATCCAATAATTATAAACCGAATTGTCTAGGCAGCCAAAGGCTTAATTCAGGAAAATAAGTAACTAAAAACAGTGCAAAAATCATAGCGATAAATAAGGGTAATAAGGGTTTTACCACTTTTTCAATTGAAGTTTTGGCTATTCCTACACCAACAAAAAGTACCGATCCCACAGGAGGTGTACACAGCCCTATACAAAGATTTAGTACCATGATGATTCCAAAATGAACTGGATCTAATCCTAATGCCGTAACTACAGGTAGAAATATCGGTGTGAAAATGAGTACGGCGGGAGTCATATCCATAAAAACACCTACAAAGAGTAACAGTAGGTTTATTATCAAAAGAATAATGATGGGGTTATCGCTTAATGCCAAAAGTGCGGCACTTATTTCTTGGGGCATATTTTCATAGCTCAGTGCCCATGACATACTCATAGATGCACCGATCAGCAGCATCACAACAGCTGTTGTAGCCGCAGAATCCAAAAGTATCTGTGGCATTTTTGGAATGGAGATTTCACGATAGACCAGCCCTAATATAAAACTGTAAAGTACTGCGATAGCAGATGCCTCTGTGGCAGTGAAAATACCGGTAACGATACCACCAATTACTAGCACGAGCATGAACAAACTAGGAACCGCAGCAATAAAGGTTTTTAAAATTTCTTTAAATGTACTGCGCTTACCCACTTTATAGCCTTTCTTCTTTGCCCAAAAAGAGGCTACAATCATTAAAAAAAGACCCGTTAGAATACCGGGAATGTAGCCTGCCAAAAACAACGCTGCGATAGATGCGCCTCCGCTAGCCAAAGAATATACAATGAGTACATTACTTGGTGGAATAACAAGACCTGTAGTGGCTGCCGTTATATTTACCGCGGCACCAAATTCGCGAGAGTAGCCTTCTTTCTCCATCTCAGGGCCTAGAATACTTCCCATGGCCGATGCGGCTGCCATTGCGGAACCTGCAATCGCACCCATAAGCATGGCCGAAATAATATTGATCAATGCCAAGCCTCCTGGAAATGCACCTACCAATGTTTTTGCAAATGCGATGAGCCGGTGTGCGATACCACCTTTATTCATCAATTCTCCTGACAATATAAAAAGGGGAATGGCCAGCAGCGCGAAACTGTCCAGTCCCGTTCCTATTCGCTGAGATACGGTTGTCACCGCTGGTAAAATTGGAATGCTTACCAACAGGGTTAGCAGGGACGAAATGGCAATACTCCAAGCCACTGGTGTACCTATGGCCAAAAGGCAAATAAAACTGAATACAAGAACAAATATTGGAATGTATTCCATTGGTTAGTCTTTAAGGATATCGGTAATTTTGTAATAGATAATGAGAAGCCCGCTGATAGGAATTACGGCATAAACTACTGATAAGGGAACTTGTAATGCCGGGGAATTCTGATCTAATACATGGGTTATGTAGACAAGGCGCAGACCGCCAACAACCAAAGCGCCCAAGGCGAAAAGGATTATGAAAACCCGAACGAAAAGTGCTAGCTTTTTTTGTGTTTTCGGGGGTAGTCGTCTTGGTAGTACGTCTATCGCTACGTGCCTATTTTGTCCGGCTACATATGCCGCACCTAAGATTCCGACCCAAATCATAAGATAGCGCGCCAACTCATCTGTAAACGAACTGGGCGACCCCAATAAAAACCTGCTAGTCACTTGCCAAAGTACGTTTAATACCATAGCTGTCATTAAAATAACCAAGAAATTGGCCAATAGTTTGTCAACTCTCCCTCTTAGGCTCATTTGCTGCTCTTTTGGTTGGTCTATTCGATAGCTTGTATATCTTTAATCATTTGATAAAATTCTGCGTCTTCCTTGTATTTATCAAAGTAATCCTGGATTTTATCGGCAAAGAGGGCCTTATCCGGATAGATAACTTCAACACCTGCCTTTTTGACGGCCACTAAGGCATCGTTTTCGGCTGCAAGCCAAAGTTTACGCTGATAGAGTATTGAGTTATCGACAGCTGTTTTTAGCCAGCCCTGTTCTTCTCCTGAAAGCTTTTCCCATGAATGGGTTCCAATTAATAAGGCATCCGGTAATACGGTATGTTCATCAAGCGTATAATATTTAGCCACCTCATAATGTCTGGAAAGGTAAAAACTTGGTGGATTGTTTTCTGCACCGTCTACAACACCTTGCTGTAAAGCGGTATATAATTCGCCCCAAGATATTGGGGTAGGGGAACCGCCAAGGCCGCTTACCATATCCATTGCCGTAACACTTTCCATGACGCGGATTTTTTGCCCTATCAGGTCTTCGGGTGAATTTACGGGTTTGTTTACCGTATAAAAACTTCGGCTTCCGGCGTCATAGTAACCCAAACCTTTGAGCCAGTATTTTTCTCCTCCGTTCAACAGGTCCTGGCCTAATGGACCGTCCAAAACTCTAAAGGAATGTTCCCTGTCCCTGAATAAAAAGGGAAGCCCCAAAACCTTCATTTTTGGGGCAAAGTTTTCCAATACGCCAACGGAAACCTTGGTCATGTCCAAACTGCCAATTTGCAGTAGCTCCAGGCATTGCCTTTCTGTTCCCAGTTGCTGACTGGGATAGATGATCACTTTTAATTTTCCATCGGAGAGTCGGGCCAAATCTTCGCCCATTTTTACCATGGCCTTATGTACGGAGTGGTTTACATCCAACCCATGACCCAGCCTAAGTATTTTTGACTCTTCTGCGTTTGTACATGAATGGTAAAGCGCGTGGATGAATATTAAGATAAAAAGGTTCCTGAAGTTCATTTTTTACTTTTAGGACTATCCAAAACTTACGAGATTGTTATAGGTAGGGCTTTGAACCTACATCCTAAAAATACACTATATATTTTACTATACTAGCTTTCAATTAAGCATTATGAGGCAATACCAATAAATGCATTTAGGTCCAATAAGTTATATTTTACTCAATGTTTTCGAGGGTTAGCTGTTGAAATAAGCCATGTTTCGTTTTTAAAACGGCCATCATATCCATATTTTATTCTCTTTTTTAACCTCATAGTGCGAACCTGCAACTGTATCGCTCATGTCCACAGCGAAGAATTGATGCTGGGTTCCTTTGAGCGCAGATTTTAGTAATTATTTGTCCGATTTTTGCGTATTGCTTGAGATTTCTTGGGATTTGATATGAGCTACCTTCAAAGTGGTTTCATCAGGTTTTGGGTTAGTTAGGAGTGGCGTAAGCTGCATATCTAAATAGGTATGCTTAAAATTGGTAGCGAATACAATTTCGTGAAGGTTTGTGTATTGAAATTTTCTGGGTACCAAGAGTATATGACAATTGTGAATATGGTTAATAAGTTTTAGCGCGTTACTGCCAACAAAAATTTCACACAAGGTAGATGAACCTTCAGTTCCAATAAAGATATAATCCACAGTTGTATTAATCCATGTTCTTTTCCGTTTTAATCTGAGAACGTAATTTTTCAAACAAACGGTTGACGGCTTGCTTTATACTGGAATCGACCTTATCGATTTGCGTAATGTCCAAAACCTTGGTTATAACTCCCTGCCAAACTAATTGTTTGCTTTTAAGGTCGATCATGTGAATAGTAAAAATACCTTCGTCATATTCATAAACGGATGTTGGTTCTAGTCGTATATAATCACCCTCCCGTTCGTTATAGGTGCCGTGGTCTATTACTGAATTGTGTTCAAATTGTATGTGATAATCCAATTGTAAATCAGCATTACTGGGCACTAATGTAAAACCTTCCCGTTGCATAGCCACATCAATGGCATTTTTCCATCTTTTCCTGTTCAAAGTATTATCATATTGTGGATAATCAGTATTCAGAGGCTCATCCACCTCGGACCAAGAGTAGGTTTTGTAGTCGTTAAAATTTGCTTCTTGGTCAATATCGCTTAATACCTTAGCAGAAGAACAGGAATTCCATAGCATGGCAATTACCAGTATAGTTATTATTTTTTTCATAGTTAAATGTTTCGCATTAGTTGATACCTTTTTTTACCCCGCATTTGTCTTGTTTATTCACAAAAATAATTGTTTTTGAATTTTACTTATATGACATACGTCATATGAACACTACTGAGAATTGAGCACAATCACTATAAATTTGGGTAATATTCTTTCCTTGGTATTGTAAAAATTCTATTTGACCGCTCACTTTTTTGAGCAGGAGGGAAGTAGCGCTAGTCCGAACACCGATAGCCAGATTATATCTATGGTTTTCCTATGTGTGTTTGATTAGAAGTGACCAATTAATTATCAAAAACCCCACGAGTTTCTCGTAGGGTTTTTGATAATGAACTAGGCAGCCTCCTTACTTCTTATTCTGCTGATCCTTAATGGTATCTTCATCAATATCAAATTTATTGGTGTCAATATTCGTATTTCCGGTAGGATTGGTAGGATTACTTTGTTCTACTTTTCTTTTAAATTTTCGTTTATCTTCAATTATTCCCATGTTTTTTGTTTTTTATCCTACTCCCAAAATTCGAAGATTTATGGATGTTAATATTATTTATTTTTAAAATTTACTGTGCTAACAGTAGTGCATTGATACCGTGTACAACGCCATTTTCTGCTTCTTGATCTGGTTCCGTAATTTCGGACTGAAATCCTGTTTCATCCGTTATAAACAACTTATCGTTTTCCACAATTAACGCAATGTACCCACCATTTAAAGTCTTTAAACGTAAAACGTTTTCGTTTAACCGAGCTGTGGTAAGTAAAGTCTCGTAATCGTACTCATCTTCAACCAAATGATAGCCCAAAATATGTTGCATTTCTTTCTTGCCTTCCGGCGTTTTTAAATGTGACAGCTTCGTTTCTGTAATTCGGTTAAAAGCTAGATTTGTGGGCGCAAAAATGGTGAAGGACTCTAAATTGTCTACTTGTTGTATCATTTGCGCAGATTTGAGTGCTTTATAAAACGTATCAAAATCTGTATTTCTTCGTAAGACTTCTACCATCGATATTGCATCGTTCAATGTCATATCCGGAGGTAAGTTTGAAAGTTCCTCTTCCACAATTGGTGTTTTATCCGCAATAGATTGCGCTGCGTTATTCTTTTTACTATCCCCACAAGCTATCACTAGCAATACTAGAATGCTTGCTACAGTAAGCCAAAATTTGTTAAGGTTTTTATTCATTTTGTTTGTTATCATAATTTGCTTTTTCTTAAATTATTTAAAAAGCTCCTGATAGAGTGTCGTAAAACATTCAAATCTTTGCTCTAATGTCTTTCTAAGCGTAATTAAATCAATCAATAAAACTAGATGGGACGGTAATGAGTTCGTTTAAACGGACGTAATTTCATTTATACTTGAATATCCTTCAGATTTACTCAAGATAGTTGCTACATTACCTAATAGTACACCATAGATGACCTTGGAACTAATATCCGCAACCGTATAAGTCATTTGCCTGCCAACTACGCCTGCTTCATTATAAAATGCACCTTCCAAACCTAATAAATGCGGCATTAAGTAAGCCCCGGGATATAGGAACCAGGATATTAAGAATAAAATCCAAATATGATTTAAGGTCTTTTGTGCCTTTCCGGGTATGTTCTCTTTTCCTTCATTAATTACTTTTTTCATTACCAAAAGCACATGAATAAAAAATGCTGTTGAAATAGCTCCCCAAATAAAGAATTTTAGAGGATTGGATACTTCGTAAAATTGACCAATATATCCCGTTATAATCATTAGTCCTCCGGAGAACCAAAATTGATTTCTAATTGAAGTAAAACTTGATTTCGTTAGCGTAACCACAAATAAAATTTGGAACAGCAACATAGGTACATCGATTAACTAATTTAAATATCTATATCCATTGTTGAATAAGTCTTCTCCAGGTTGTAAAAAGTATCGTCCTGTTTCGGGGTCAAACGTAAATGCAGTGGTCCAATTGCCAGCTTGAGCGTACAATAACAAAAAAGCAGATACCATTACCACTCCAGAGAGGATATTGGACATTCTGTATTTTGGCGAAACTGTTTTAAGGGTCAGTATAAAATAAAGCAATCCTGCCAGCATTACGGCGTACCCTAGGGTAAGTGTATGGGATACAAGCTGATAAGCCATTTCTGAATACCCTTCTGAAGACCCAATATAATTTTCAAAATTTGCGTTAATCAATTTTCTCATCATAATTTAGAATTTTTATTTAGATTTTTTCCAAATTATCAGATTCAAAATAATCCCTTTGCTTTATAGCTAAATATCTTAACGCTTTTGCAAAAGTCAGTTTGCTTAACTAATCTTTTAAGTTGCTACGCTAAAAGCAGGTTTAAAAACTTTAGCTTTTTCAATATAAATATGGAGCCCATTGCTTTGAACTTTAAGTGGTAGCAAGCCTAATTATAATTGGAGGATAAACCGATATCAAAACAGTTCACATTCATTTTGATACAGCACACATGCTTGTAAGGTACTATTTAGTTTTACCGACAACGATAGGAATATTCCCTATTGTATAATTGTTTAACAATTCAAAAAAATATATAAAATGAAATTACAGAATAAAAAAATAGCGATTTTAGCCACAGATGGCTTTGAAAAATCAGAGTTATTTCAGCCTTTGCATTCACTTAAAGAAGAGGGTGCGGAGGTTCATATCATTTCTGTTAAGGAAGGCGAAATTAAAAGTTGGGACGGTGGTAATTGGGGAGAATCTATTCCAGTAGATAAATTGGTAAAAAACACCAAAGAAAGCGATTATCATTCCTTGGTACTCCCCGGTGGCGTTGCAAACCCTGATCTGTTGCGCACGCATGACGACGCTCTTGAATTTATAAGGGCATTTTTTAAAAGTGGTAAACCAGTAGCCGCTATATGTCATGCACCCTGGTTATTGATAAGTGCTAACGTTATCGAAAATAGAAGGGTAACGTCATACCCTAGTATTAAAGACGATGTTATCAATGCCGGTGCCCATTGGGTAGATGAAGAAGTAGTTGTAGACCAAGGTTTGGTAACCAGTAGAAATCCTGACGATTTGCCTGCTTTTATTTCAAAGGTGATTGAAGAAACGCGGGAAGGCGAACATAAGGAACAAAAAGTAAACGCATAGTTGATGGAGTCATGGTTTTCCATGACATTGGTTAGTGTTGGAAACCGATGGAGCACTTGTTGTTCTGTCGGTTTTTTAGTTTATAAATAGGTTTGTTCGCATTAATAATTCCACCATTTGGGTTACGGCATTGTTTGTTTTCTTGGCATTTTTACATTTAATTATAAATTTTATCCTTTTGAAGATAGCAGTATACAGCGCCCATGATTTTGAAGTTCCTTTTTTGAAAACAGCTAATGCAAATAAAAATAAGTTGCAGTTTATTTCAGAAAAATTAAATGGGAAATCGGTAAAACGTTCAAAAGGCTGCGAAGCGATAGCTGTATTTTCTTCTGACGATGTTTCAAAAGAAATAGTAAATGAATTAAGCGAATATGGTATAAAATTTATAACCACGCGCTCGGCCGGCTTTAACCATATCGATTTAAAAACTGCTGCCCAACATGGTATTTCGGTGACCAACGTTCCCGGGTATTCTCCCAATGCCATTGCAGAGCATTGTATTGCCTTACTATTGGCAATTTCTCGCAAGCTAATTCCTTCCTACGAGCGCATTCGCAACTACGATTTTTCACTCAATGGATTGGTTGGCTCCGAATTGAGCACAAAGACAATTGGCATTATGGGTACAGGAAATATTGGATATCGGTTAACTCGAATTTTACTGGGCTTTGGATGTAAGATTTTAGCTTATGATGCAAAACAAAATGTTGATTTAGCCGAATTGGATGGTGTGAAATATGTTGACCTAAATACCTTGTTATCTCAGTCCGATATTATTTCCTTGAACCTTCCCCTAAATAACAAAACGGAACATATTATAAATGCCGATTCAATTAAAAAAATGAAGGAAGGGGTAATCTTAATCAATGCCGGTAGGGGTAAATTATTAGATACCAAGTCGGTAGTAGATGCCCTAAAGTCGGAAAAAATAGGTGGATTTGGTATGGATGTCTATGAACGTGAGGAAGGTTTCTTTTACGAAAACCATTCCAACGAAGTTTTCAAGGACGACCTTTTTGCCCGCCTGTTGACTTTTAAAAATGTGGTCATAACTGCACATCAGGCCTTCCTTACGGAAACGGCGCTACAAGAAATTGCGGAAACAACGATGCAGAATATTGATGCGTTCGAGAATGGGAATACGCTGAAGAATGAAGTAAAACATACGAACGAGAGCTGAGATATTTTCAGCCTAAAAAAATATTAAATGATGATGGTAAATTATGAAAGTTGTATAAAAGCATGTCAAGAATGTTTTATAGATTGTCAAAATTGCCTAGTTCAAATGGCGGGCAAAGAAAGTTTGAACGAATGTCCACAATGCTGTATACAATGTATAGAAGCCTGTTTGGCGGCCATAAAGTTTATGATTGCGGACAGTAAATTTGCACCTGAATACTCTAGGCTTTGTGCAGAAATATGCGAATGGTGTGCGCAGCAATGCAGTGAACACGAACACGAACATTGTAAAATATGTGCTGCTTCTTGCTTGGCTTGTGCAAAAGAGTGCAGAAAACATGCAGCCTAAAAATAAAAAAAATAGATAAATATGGAACAGACAAACTATATAAAAAACAAAGAAGGACTTCACAAGATTCGAGTATTGTTAGGGACTACACGAGTATTTATGATGGCCACCAATTTGAAAAAAACTCCATTTTCCGTATGTCCAATGACCCTTCAAGAATTCGATGAACAGGGCGATTTGTGGTTTTTTACACCTAAGAATAGTGACCATTTTAAGGAAATCGAAAAAGATAATAGAGTACAATTAATCATGTCTAACGAGAAGGATCAATGTTATCTTTCTATTTATGGCAATGCTACACATATTGTAGACAATCATAAAATAGACCAACTTTGGAATCCCATGATTCGCGCTTGGTTCAATGAGAAGGAGGATCCTAATCTAGCTTTATTAATTGTAAATATGGAGAGCGCTTTTTATTGGGATAGTGATAAAAGTAAACTCGTATCCCTATACCATTTGGCAAAAGCAGTCAACACGGACGACCGCTCGCACATGGGAGAAAAAGGATTTATCAACTTACAAAAGAATTAAGCTATGGCTATTTTAGGAAATATTATAAAGGGTGTAATTCATGCTTCAGATATAATCTCATCGGATTTTGATGCGGCAAAGAATCAAGAATCAGTGCTGAAAGACCTTTTGAAAACGGCTCAGGATACTGAGTTTGGGAAACTGTACGGATTTAAGGATGTATTGGAATCCGATACTACGGAAAAGGACTTTCGCTCAAAAGTTCCTTTTTTTGATTACAACCAAATCACAGAAAAATGGTGGGGAAGGGTACAGAAAGGTGAAGAAAATATTACATGGCCGGGCAGGGCGGATTATTTTGCCTTAAGTTCCGGCACAACCGGTAAAACTAGTAAACGTATTCCCGTAACCAATGCTATGATTACCGCTATTCGTAAAGCGGGAATACAACAAGTATTGGCTTTGAAGAATTTTGACCTGCCCGCAGATTTTTTTGAAAAAGAAATCATGATGCTCGGAAGCTCAACGGATTTAGAAGAACATAATGATGCGTTGGAAGGAGAAATTAGTGGTATTAGCGCCAGTAATATCCCTTTTTGGTTTCAAAACTATTACAAACCTGGTAAGGAGATAGCGCAAATTCATGATTGGGACAAACGTGTACAACATATTGCGGAGAAAGCGGCCGATTGGGACATTGGTGCACTAAGCGGTATTCCATCATGGATGGAATTGATGCTACAAAAAGTAATCGACCATCATGGTTTAAATAATATACACGAAATATGGCCTAACCTACAAGTGTACACTTCTGGCGGTGTCGCGTTTGGGCCTTATGAAAAAAGTTTTAACGCCCTTCTAGGAAAACCGATTACCGTAATAGATACCTATCTGGCCTCCGAGGGTTTTATCGCTTTTCAGCAGCGCCCGGAAACCGATGCTATGAAATTGGTGACAGATAATGGCATTTATTTTGAATTTGTTCCTTTTAAGCCCGAGTACATTAAATCGGATGGTTCTTTGGTCGAAGAAGCGCCATCCTTGAATATTTCAGAAGTAGTGTTAGGGCAGGATTATGTGTTGGTCATGAGTACTGTAGCGGGAGCTTGGCGCTATCTTATTGGCGATACTATTGAATTTACGGATTTAGAACGTGCTGAAATTAAGATTACCGGTCGTACAAAGTTCTTTTTAAACACAGTTGGTTCGCAACTGTCGGTTAATAAATTAAACGACGCCGTTCAACATTTAGAAACAAAATTCGAAATTGAAATTCCTGAATATACGCTCTGTGCCAACCGAATAGGTGAAGATTTCTATCACTGTTGGTATTTAGGAACAGAAACACAAATAGATGGGCAAAAATTGGCAGATGCTTTGGACGAGTTCCTAATGAACGCCAACAAAAATTACAAGGTAGCTCGTTCAAAAGCTTTGGAAGGAGTAAAAGTCAATACGGTAACACCATCGGTTTTTTATGATTGGAGCGGTAGCAATAAAAAGAAAGGCGGTCAGGTAAAAATGGAGCGGGTCATGGGCGAAGAGCGATTTGCGGAGTGGGAGAAGTTTGTTCAAAATCCTAATTAGTTTGGCGCTTTTGCTTCCCGCTCCTCGACCAAGGTCATAATTTCATCAGGTGATAAATAATATTTTTTAATACGGTCTTTATAGGTTTCTTCGATTTCGGCATTATTCAGAATAAAATGTTTTGTTTTGAGAATATAGTCCTCCATTCCAGCTACAACCGCATAGGAATCAGCCGCGCGCTCTGCTTCTTTGATATAGCTGCCGGAAAGGCTATATTTTATTCCAAACCAAATAAGATTAAGGCTGCTACGATGTTTATAATCTGTAATATGCCCTAATTCGTGTCCCAGCCACCCTATCAAAATAGCACTGTCTACGTCCTTAGTTTTGAATTTTTTTCCGGAAATCTGAATATCCCTACTCAATAGAACCAGATATTTTCTTTTTTTCCGGGATTTGAATAAGCTCCAGAAAACTGGTTGTGCCAACATGGTAGATTTACGAATGTTATCCTTGAAACGAAATTCAATTTGCGTGTTCTCAAGGTTGGGATAGTAGGATAGTGCGGTACGCGCTTCTTTTTTAATGCTTTCTGGAATAATATGCTGTGCATTTATATTTTGTACGCTCATAAAAAGAAGAATGGGGATTAAAAGTTTCACTTTATTGTTTTCTAATTTAAGTTTATAACAAGGGACTAAAGAATTTGGCAAGACCTTCTAGTAGGCGTTTCCAAACGGATCTTTCTTTAAAGTCCTCGTAATCTATACATTTACAATTGGCACAAACTTCGTCAAATTCTTCTTTCACTTGTGCCGTTAGTTCGGTATCGTAGAGCAGGGCATTGGTTTCAAAATTATGTTCAAAACTGCGGTAATCAAAATTACCGGAACCGATGGAGGCTATCTCTTCGTCTATTATAATCATTTTACTATGCGAAAAATCGGGTCTTAGGTATATTTTCACCCCTACTTCCAATAGCTGTTCAAACCTGGAGAACATACTAAATTTTGCCATTGTAGAATCGGAAACCTCAGGAACCAATAATCGTATTTCCACACCGCTCAAAGCAGCTACTGTCAAAGCTTGTATTACCGCTCTCCCTGGAATAAAGTAGGGATTTGCGATACAGATAAGCTTTTCGGCAGCGTTGATCATAGCGATATACTGCTGCATTATGGCCGGTTGTTTGGAGTCGGGTCCTGCCGCAACTATTTGCACAATACGGCTTCCAGAAGAGGGTATTTCCGGAAAATAGTCTTTTGTTAGTAAGAGCTCTTCTTTACTGGCAAAATGATAATCTTTTACAAAAATTCGGTGTAGACTTTTAACTACCGGCCCTTCAAGTTTTGTATGTAAATCTTCCCATATGCCCAAGTCGGAAATCGGCTTAATATATTTGTCCGATACGTTGACGCCTCCAGTAAAACCTACTTGTCCATCTATGATGATAATTTTTCTATGATTTCTATAATTGAGAGTAAACAGAAGGTTTCCAAACCGGATAGGCATCATAGGGTACACCTTTACCCCAAGTTCACTAAATTTTTTTTTGAATTTACCTCTAAACGAATAACTGCCAAAAGAGTCATATATCAATCGGACTTCCACCCCTTCGGAAATTTTCTTTTTAAATAGTTGATAGAATCGTTCTGTAAGTTCTCCTTTTGAAAAGATATAATACTGTAGATGAATGAATTTTTTTGCTTTTTCAAGTGCTTCAAAAATACTGTCAAAAGTCTCCTCGCCTCCGTTGAGAATAGTAACCTCATTGCCCCTGTAAGGAGCTAATAAAGTGCTGTTTTCAATAAGCTTGGCAAGTTTTGCTTCTTTTACATTATCAAAGTTTACCCTATGGTCTAAATCATGTAGGCCCCTGTATTGCTCATCGAATGATTTTCGTTTTTCTGTTTCCCGTAATCTAAAAAATCGAAATTTTCGACGGTTCACCCCAAATAAGTAATAGAGTATTGGGCCGGCTAAAGGTAATGCTAGCACTGCCAACAACCAACTAAGTGATTTTGTTGGGCGGCTACCGTGTAAAATAATACTGACAACGCTCCACAAGGTTATCCCTATATATAAAATCCACAAGAGCGTATTCATTGATAATTAATTGTTGTTTCATGCCTAAGATAGAGATTGTATGCACAATAGCATATAATCTGCCTTGTTTGGAGTAGAAAAGAATTTGATTACGCTAAAGCTAAAAGATGATTACGACTATATTTCGGTATAATTAAAAAAACTATGGGCGTGATTTCAAAAGATAAAAGAAAATTGACAATTTACTATCATTCGGACACTTCAATCGGGCAACAGACATTTGCCTATGCCAACGCATCGGAGAAAAAGCTGCATGCCGTGGATATTGCTAAAAATACGGTAACCGGCACACAATGGGTAGAACTAGCTGGCGAATTAGGGAAAAAATTATCCGAACTGATTCATACCGACCATCCGGATTTTATAAAAAAACATGGTAAAAATACCCCATCTATGGAGGAGCACCATTGGCTTAAAATTTTGGAAAATGAACCTCAATTTCTGAAATATCCCATTGTAATTTATGGTAAGGAATACTTGCAAATAGAAAGTGCAGCAGCCTTTAAAAAATTTATAGAGCCGGATAGCGCAGGCTTGGAAAAACAGCCGTTACGGGATCAATTTACCGATAAAGATACGCCCAAGTAAGGTTTTTAAATCTTTTTATAAAAACAAGAAACTACTTTGAACTTTGTTCGGAGTAGTTTTTTGGTTATTGCCAGGATTGTAGTTTTTCATTTATATACTGAACACGAAGTGTAAACAAGTATTTTAGAAATGATTTAGTAGGAAGTGGTAACTAGAATAGGAATATTACGTATGACTTTTTGACTTTAATGTTACACCTATTGGAATTAAAGCAAAAGTTGATGCCAGTAAAGCTAATGCAATTATATTCTAGTTTTTTGAAGCGAAGCAATAATCATATTAACTAAACATTGAAAGGGCACATCATATCAATATTTCGGAGGGTTGAACCTTTTCCTCTACAATGGTAATGCGAACTGTGTTTTCACCCACATTTTCCAAATCATGTACATATTCCGTATCGCATTCACGAAAATAGGTTTCCCCTCTTTCGAAGCGTATAAGGTCTACCGCACCATCCACATTTCTGGATATCAAGAGACCATCGGTAAGGCAGTTGCAGCTATAGGTATTGTTATGTATTCTAAAGGGTAGCCGTTGATTCGGTTCCAACACGATTTTCCAAAGTTTTACTTCTTGGTCTTCAAAAAGAACTTGCCCAATCTCGGTGGTGAAAGCCTTCTTTTTTACTTCTTTTAACATGGCAGGACTCCAACAGCTGAAGTTTCCTTTTGGGTTTATTTTAGATACTAACATTGTTAGAAATAGTTTTAAACTGGATTTTAACGTCGTTTATAATAAAGGCAATTTTAGTTCTTTGAACCAGTTCGTTTTTAAGCGGTGCAAATTTATTACAAATTGGGTAAGTGCTGGTTAAAATTCCTACAAAAAGTTATGCTTTTGTGTTAAATATTGTTGTAAAGGATTCCCGAATCTTATAACAGTTTATGGTTGAAGCGGTACGTAAAATAGTCATTTTGCAATCTTTAGTTTTACATGTGCAGTCGTTGCAACCGGTTTTTTCCTCTCTCGTTATTCTAATTATCGCTTTCCAACTTTATTAAGGTAATTTGGATGTTTTTTTAGGTATATTTCAAATTCTTCCTCAGGAGATGGTGTGCCTTATCCATCTTGCGTAAAACCAGGATAGCAGGTCATTCCACCGTCCACAAAAATAGTAGTACCATTCACGTATTCTGATTCGTCCGATGCCAACCAGCTTGCCACACTAGCGATGTCTTCTGGTTCTCCAATTTTTCCGTAAGGAATCAATTTTAGCATTTTTTTTCTTCCCTCCTCGGTACTCCAGACATCTTTATTGATTTCGGTTTTAATTGCACCTGGTGCAATACTATTACATCGTATCTTTTTGGAGGCGTATTCTTGACAAATACTTTGCATTAACATCGTGAGTCCGCCTTTGGAGCTAGCATAATTTGCATGCCCGGCCCAAGGAATGATTTCATGAACACTGCTTATGTGTATAATTTTGCCAAGTGAATTAGACACTTCCTGTCTTATTCCCCGCTTCATAAATTCTTTGATTGCTGCTTTGGCTACCAAAAACTGTCCCGTTAAATTCACATCGATAACCTGCTGCCAGTCTTGTAGTTTCATTTCATGTAACGGAAAATCCTTTTGCATTCCAGCGTTTCCTATGCTAATGTCTACTGTGCCAAATTGGTCTATGGTTTTAGAGAATAGTTGGCTTACATCGTTTTCGTTGCTCACATCGCATTTGAGGACCATAGTATCACCGCAATTCGAATTTTTAGAAATCCAGTCTGCGGTCTCCTCGGCTCCTTCTTTATCGCTGTGATAATTTATAACCACATTCGCACCTTCTTGGCCAATGGCCTTTGCAATGGCTGAACCAATTCCATTACTGGAACCCGTTACGATACACGTTTGGTCTGTAAGTCTCTTATTTGGTTTTTGCATAACATTTACTTTGAAGTAAGTTACATGAATGGTCAATCTTAACTGAAGAATTTACTTTTTAAGGAGCAGATTTTAAGTGTTCGGGTCAAGATTTGTTTTGAGATAATCAAATACGTTTTTGCGTCAAATCAATTTGCTATTTACTGGTATATTGGAGTATAATCATAAATTAAAAATATATAATGGAAATAAAAGAAACAGCTATAGGAATTAAGAAAGATAATAGGGAAGCAGTAGTAGAAATGTTAAAGCAGCTATTGGCAGACGAATATGTGATGTACACTAAATATCGTAACGCACATTGGAACGTAGAAGGCATAGATTTTCATAGTAAGCACGTGTTTTTTGAAGAAGAATATGGAAAATTAGAAAATACGATTGACGAAGTAGCAGAGCGTATTCGCATGTTAGGGTTTTACGCCCCAGGCAGTATGCAACAGTTTTTAGAGCTATCAGAGTTAAAGGAAAATGGACCTGAACGTAATGATAGTGCTAGTTTTATGTCAGTGTTGCTTGAAGACCACCAGACTATCATTAAGTTTATTAGAAAAAATATTGGAGACAACGCGGAGGCGCACAACGATGAAGGTACAGCCGATTTCATTACAGCGATTATGCAAATGCACGAGCAAATGGCGTGGATGCTACGTTCATCAGTAAAGACCTTTAAATAGAAAGTCTGTTTTAGAGCATAAAAGAGAAACAAACGGTAAGATTCAAATCTTACCGTTTTTAATTTAAAAATAGTAAGATGTCAAAATCAAATGAAAAAATTTATCAAGAATTTAAAGATGCGGTAAATATGGCTCCCGCAACACTGAAAGAATGGTTGCAAACAGATGAATCTAAGTCCGTTGGGCAAGATAGTGGTGATGGCGAAGCGATAGGTCATAAAAGCGGAAAGAAAATTATCGCCATCAAAAAGAAAATCAAGGATGATTTATCTACTGATGATTATGAGCATATGAACAAAGTAGTTGGTTATATTAATCGTCATAAGGCGCAAAAACCTAAGGATGATATTAGAAACTCCAATTGGCGCTACAGTCTAATGAATTGGGGTTATGACCCCTGTAAGTAGTCTAAAAAAAATATGATACAGATGGAAAAATGGTTCGAATTTTCGGTTGAAAGTCTACTAGCCATAAGTTTAACAGCGGTAGGGAGTTACATCGCAATTATAGTATTTACCAGGATAGGAGGAAAGCGAAGTTTTTCAAAAATGAGCAGCTTCGATTTTGCCATAACCGTAGCGTTGGGCTCTATCATTGCAACTACCGTGTTATCCAAATCGGTAAGTCTTTGGGATGGTATTATTGGTTTGGCCATACTATATATATTGCAATTGTCTACAGCATATTTTAGAAGATATTCTTTAGTTTCGGCCGTAACGGATAACAAACCTTTATTTCTCATGAAGGGAGAAACCATACTATATGAAAATTTAAAGAAAGCCAGGGTAACGGAATCTGATCTTAGGGCAAAACTACGTGAGGCTAATGTTCTGGAACTTTCTCAAGTGCGCGCCGTAGTGTTTGAGTCAACCGGGGATATTGCCGTACTTCATACAAGAGACATGGAACAAGAGGTAGAAAGTTGGTTGGTAAAAGGGGTACAGGATAAATAGTCGAGAGTAATCAATTGGCTATGTAGAATGGCTATTATCATAAAACAGCCACCTCAAAATGAGATGGCTGTTTTATATAGTGTAATGCAATTTACTCTAAAATGAACTTAAATCTAAATTTTACTACTTAGTAGAAACGTCTGGATACGCGTCAAAAATGTCATCAACATATTCGGCTACTGCCGCTGATGTATTCATTTGATATATGGCCTGTTCTGCCGTTCCCGTCCAAAGTTTGTTCTTTGTCTTGCGGTCGATTATATCTATGATCAAAGTACCCACTTGATAATCGGAATAATCAACATCATAACCCACAAATTCGCTATAGGTAGCATAATCCCAATAGTAGTTGTTTTCATAATATGGACTTACGGGATAGGGCGTATTATAGGGATAGGTCGCATACACTGCATCTACATCTCGCATACGCTCTTTATCATAGGTAGTGGTTAACAGCACCAATAAATCTGGATTCTTTCTGTCCAGTTCATACCCTTTAGCTTCCATGTTTTCATCCATTGCATCGATAATAGACTTGGCTACTCTGCTTCTTTGGCCGTCTAAAGTGTCCGGCACCTCAAAGTTTGTGTTGGGCAGGTATGCAAAAGTTTTGTAATTCCCCAAATCATTGTTTGTCATCTTTGTTGTTGAGAGTGTTGGCCCACAGCTTACGGCCCATAATAGGGACAGTAGTATCAACACACTGGTTGTTAATTTTTTCATGTCTTTTATTTTTAATTACTATTTTCCTTAAAATAAAAATGATTGAGGGTATTGATTGACTTTAAAACAGCTATTCTTTGCTGATATGAAAGGCTAAAGTTGATATTTAAATAAAAATGGAGACCTATGCACATGAAAAATAAGCGGTTTATACACCTTGATTAAAATTAGCTGTGAGAATGTTTTTTGGTGGACATTGAAATAGCTTGACAAAAAAAGAAATCCGCCCTAAAAAGGCGGATGTTGTTCACTATTTTTAAGACTATATGATTAGGCTGTTACAGCTACCGTATTTTGGTGATCTTGATAGTACTTTGGGCTACAATTGTACTTTTGCTTAAAGATTTTTGAGAAGTAACTTCTACTTGTAAGTCCTACCGTATAAACTATTTCAGAGATATTAAGTTCTGTAGTACGAATGAGTTGCTCTGCTTTTTCCACTCTTACATTTCTTATAAAGTCCGATACTGTTCTATTGTGTAGTAACTTGAACCCTTCTTGAAGTTTCGCAGGAGACATTCCTCCTTTTTTACTTAAATATTCCAAACTATAGTTCACCTCTGGATAATTTTTAATAAAGCTGGAAAGCTCTTTTATTGTGTCCATTTCCTTTCTACTCAGGGAACCAAAATTGTTTTTTGAATTTTCAATATCCTCGTTATGCTGTTGTATTTCTAAGGCTAGTACCATGAGTACAATTCCTTTTGTAAGTAGTCGGCGTACAATACCTTCTTGCTTTATGCTCTCTAATTGTTTCATTTTTTCTGCAAGTTTTAAATTGTACGACCCTGTATATGCAAATATTTCTTTTCCTTCTTTGGGCATGAACGTTTTAAGCAGTTGCCTTTGTAAAAGATTTAGATCTTTGTCGCTATTGCCACTGGCATGGGTGTTTACCGTAATGCTTGAAAGTTTTACCGCTTGGTCTTTTCTGAAGAATAGACAAGTATCCTTGCTGGGGTCACTTGCAAATATTCCGGTTTGAAATTGATTAAGCGATCTAGCTTTTCCGTTTAACCCAAAACTATGACTCATTTGCCCCTCGGCGCAGTACAAGAAGTAAATTGGATTTGTAACCGGCGTGTTTCTTACAATGAGTGTATCTTCTTTAAACACAACATCATATTCTATAAATGAGATACTATTAGTAACGGATATTCCTGAAATTTCTCCAATAACTTGGTCGTTATCCATCTCTAAATGATATTCTTTATGATGCATGCTCAATAATCCTCCAAAATCCTCTTTGAGTTGTGTAAACGCGTGCTCTAAATTATTTGTTTTAAGTTCTACTATTTTCATGATTGTTGTTTTTAAGGGGTTTGTTTATTACTTTTCTTTAATTACCATTATTATAAACGTTAGCGTTGCGAGTGCTAGAAAAAAATGTATACTACTGCCAAAATCGTAGATAAAGAATCCAACAGCCCATATTAAGAAAAGTAATAAGGTTAGTACTGTTAATAATTTTTGCATGCTGTGGTTATTGAATAGTGGGTAAGGTTTTGGGACGTATAAAAAATCAGTTCATTCAGAGTTTTGATCTGTAGTCTGGTTCGTCATACCTATGATAAAATTGTCATGTGGATTATGTGGATTTTCTTTTTGATTTTTTGTTGACCACGTACGACCTATCTTGGCGTATGTTTTGCTTTTTTCTTTATCGTTTATCATCAGTGCGTTTGTTCTATTGGTTACTGCTTTTGCTTACTTACCTTGTTCCTTACAAAGATGCGTAATGAACCCTCTTTTTATGTTATATAATTTTTGCATTCCGTTATATAATTATTTGAAAACGACCAATTACTGACCGAAACCATCTAAATGTTGATGGTTTAGCAGTATTCTGCGATGTTTTTTGATTTCCTTTATTAGTTTTAGCAGCGGTGCAAAATGGGCCTTATACTATTAACTGAAGTAACAACGTAGGTATGAATAATTTGGATTACGGAATCATTGGGAATTGTAAAAGTGCCGCTTTGGTATCAAAAACCGGAAGTATCGATTGGTGTTGTCTTCCTGAATTTGATTCGGCTTCCATATTTGCAAAATTATTGGACACTACTATTGGTGGTAGTTTTGAATTCATAGTCAACGAAACCTATACAGTGGAACAGACTTATGAAAAAAATACGTGTATCCTTGTGACCAAGTTCACTAATGGGAACGATTGTTTTGAAGTCCATGATTTTATGCCGCGTTATGCAAAAGCGAGTAGTAATCACCATGCGCCACCAGAACTTATCCGTTTTATAAAATTAGTATCCGGGCAACCAACATTTAAGGTAAAGTATGACCCAAGATTGGAATATGCCCGTGGTGAAACGAAGTCCTACATCAAAGAACATTTTATAGCTAGCCTTACGAAAGAGGTCAAATTCGATACGGTTTTTCTTTATTCATCTTTCAATAAAAAAGCAGTTGTAGAAGAGGATGAAATTGTGTTGAAGGAAAATGGTTTCTTTCTATTGACTTACAATGAAAAGATAATCGTACCCACGATAGAGACAGTATATATTCAGCTGGAGCGCACAAGAATATATTGGCTGGATTGGTCTGCGCGAACCAGTTCTTACGAAAAATTCGATTCCGAAATAAAGCGTAGTGCGTTAACGCTAAAATTGTTGAGTTATGACGAAACGGGAGCTGTTTTGGCCGCCGCCACCACTTCGTTGCCCGAGGCAATTGGTGAAGAACGTAATTGGGACTATCGCTTTTGTTGGATACGTGATGCTTCCATGGTCATTAAAGTAGTATCTGAACTGGGACACAAGAATATTGCCAGACGTTATTTGAAATTTATTATCGACCTAATGCCGGACAAGGACGAAAAACTACAGATTATGTATGGCATACATCGAGAAAAGAAGCTGACCGAAGAGACGCTCGATCATTTATCAGGTTATAAGGGTTCCAAACCTGTACGTGTAGGGAATGCAGCTTACGAACAAGTACAGAACGATATGTACGGTATTCTCATGGATGTAATTTACAATCTAATTGTAAAATTTCCCTTAGAAATGGAAAACGGCGAGGAGCTGTGGGGAATAACAAAGGGTATTGTTTGGATAGTGGAACAACATTGGCAAGAGGCCGATAAGGGTATTTGGGAATTCCGATCAGAGGACAAACACTTCACCTTTTCCAAAGTGCTATGCTGGGTAGCCATAGACCGCGCCATAAAAGTGGCGGAACTGTTGAACAAGCAGCATAAAATTGGAAAATGGAAACCTTTGGCAGAAAAAATTAAATCCGATGTGATGGAGAAGGCATGGAACGAGGATAAGGAGGCATTCACACAATTCTACGGCTCCAAAGATATGGACGCATCTGTTTTGTTAATGGAATCCTATGGTTTTATAGAGGCAAAAGATCCTAAATTCATTAGTACGGTCATGGCGGTTGAAAAAGACCTTTGTAATGATGGTTTACTTTATCGTTATACCAACAAGGATGATTTTGGAGAGCCATCCTCTTCGTTTACCATTTGTACGTTTTGGTTTATCAATAGCCTTTTTAAAATCGGAAAAGAGAATAAGGCTTTAGAACACTTTAAAAAGGTCTTGACCTACGGAAATCATTTAGGCCTCTTTAGTGAGGATATTGATTTTGAGACCAAGCGCCTTTTGGGAAATTTTCCTCAAGGATACTCCCATTTGGCTTTAATAGAATGTGCAATAAATTTTTCTGGAAAAACGAGTGAATCTAAGCTTTTGGAAGAAATGCGCTGAGACACGTTAACCATTTATTCCATATTATGGATGAGAGGCTTCTACATTCGTCTTGGTATTTACTTTTCCCAGTTCTACAGCTCTTTCAAAAGCGGCAAAGGCTGCTTCTTTTATCAATTCGCCCACATTGTTATCATCCATAGAGTCTAACGCAGCTCGAGTGGTCCCTCCTTTGCTTGCAACTTTTTCCATCCATGAGTTGGGCGAAAGGTTGTTTTGGTTAAACAATTCTATAGCACCCGTAAACGTTTGACTAACTAAAACTTTAGAGACATTCTCCGTAAAGCCCATCTGTAAGGCCGCTTCCATCATGCTTTGCATAAAATAGAAGACATAGGCGGGACCGCTACCGGAAATACCTGTGGACGCATTAATGAAATTTTCATTACTTACTAATATCGACTTCCCCGTTGTTTCTAAGAGGCTTTCGACCGTCAATAGTTCAATACGTGAAACTTCGGGCGATGCCACATAAGAGGTTAGTCCCTTGCCTATTTTAGCGGGTAGATTGGGCATGGCGCGTACTATTTTATGTAGGCCTGTAAGTTCCTTTATAGATTTTATAGTGGTGCCGGCCATTATTGAGATCAGCAATTGTTCAGGTTTAACCAAAGCGTATATGCGTTTGAATAGTTGTTCTGCCTGATACGGTTTAACGGCTATAAAAATGATGTCCGCCTCTGGTACACAGTCTTCTAATCTATCAAAGGCATCAAAGTGGGCTATATCGTTTAGCTCCTTCAATTTCTCTTCAGAAGTATCCAGTACCATGATATTCTTTTTCTTAAGTAATTTAGATTTGGACATGCCTTCGGCGTAGGTAAGACCCATATTTCCGGCTCCTATTACTAATACTTTCATGTATAAATTTAAAGGGGTGAATTAATAATATTCCGTATGGTGGAATATACAGTTACTAAACAGACAAGGAACAGGCATCGCAGTCCTTTACCTTTCCATAATAGGTCTCTCGATATTTGTGGACCGTTTTTAGAGGTAGCCCAAGGAGATATTTTTTAACATACACAACATTCGTTGTAAACATCCCCATTTTCTGGGTATATCTCTTTTCGGTTTTTGTTTTTCTTTGGATGTATACTAATTTCATTATATTTTATTTGACTTGTGTAACCTAAAAAATCTAAACCTTTTTCCAAGTAACGTATGTTAAGACTTTGTTATACTATAAGGACAACGAATCTTGAAGTTGATTGTTATATCAAAAACAATCAATTTTTATATTTGATTTTATTTAGAACAGTTCCTTGAAGCACAAAATGATAAGTTTTATACTATATTTTATATAGCACTATTGCCGAATAGTAGTTTTTGGGTTATTCTCCCTGTTCAATTTCGTATTTTTGTTTGTACTCCGCTTTTTGTTGTATTTCACGTCTTTCGGCCGATGGCTTTGTATAATGCTGACGCTCCCTAATATTAGCCATTACTTTTGTGTTTCTATATTTTCTTTTATAGCGCTTTAATGCTCTTTCTATGTTTTCTCCTTCTTTCACTTCAATCTTCAACATATCTTGTTTTTTAATTTAATACTGTTATGGTTATCTGTGGTGTTTATAATGCGTAGTGATTGGAATTGTACCTTCCAAAACCCTTGGATGTCTGTATCCCTGCACATATCCTAGGCTTACAGCCGATGATTCTAGCCTTGGTGAATACCGCCCATTATTTATATGAAGCTATAAATACGGCTGTAATAGGGTACTGCGAGACTTGTGCCGTAAATGGCGTATCGCTTTTTCTTTTAGCTGTCTTGCCCTTTCCCTGCTAATATCAAATAGGTCGCCAATTTCATGCAAGCTTAACGGATTTCTTTCTCCAATTCCATAATATAATCTAACCACGTCGCCCTCTCTATCCGGTAAGGTTTCTAGCACATTGTCTATATCTTTTAAAAGGGATTCGCTCATGACCCCTTCGTCCGGACTGTTGGATGATTTCGATGCCATGACATTGTGTAAATTGGAAGAGTCATCATTTTTAAACGGCGCATCCATAGAAACACTTTTACCGGAATTTTTAATTGAACTCTTCACCAATTTTACTTTAAGATCAAGTTCATTTGCAATTTCTGCGTTACTTGGTGGACGCTGGTGCTGTTGTTCTAAAGCGGCGTACACTTTATTGATTTTACCAATGGTGCCAATTTTATTAAGCGGTAACCTCACAACGCGCGATTTTCTAGATATGGCATCAAGGATAGACTGGCGAATCCACCAAACGGCATAAGAAATAAATTTAAACCCTCTAGTCTCATCAAATCTTTTTGCTGCCTTAACGAGACCTAAATTACCCTCATTGATTAAATCGGAAAGCCGAAGTCCATTTCCTTGGTATTGTTTCGCTGCGGAAACAACGAATCTCAGGTTGGCACTTACCAGTTTGTCAAGTGCTTCCTGATTGCCCTCCCGTATCTTTATGGCTAGCTCTACTTCTTCATCTGCAGTAATCAAATCTATTTTACTAATTTCCTGAAAGTATTTCTCTAAAGATTTTGAATCCCTAGTTGTAATTTGTTTTGTAATTTTTAGTTGCCGCATATTTTTTTTACCTCATTTTGGTCTAAAATCTATCAATTTTTAGCAGAAATCCAAATTTAAAGCGACTTTTTGCCTTTTTTTAGCATAAAATGGCCGTTTATTAATTTTGAGGCATGATACCGTTTGTAACTATGGTATGTTTAAGGAAAGTGAACCAAGCTTACCTTGATCAGCTTATAATTTTCCAAATGACAACATAGTTGCGATAGCTTTTGTAAACTGCTTTTAGGTGGAGATTATTTTTGATTTTCCTTGAACAATGTTCTCATATTATTTGGTTCTGAACGGGGTAAACCAGAAGTAAGCTGCGTACATTTTCCTTCTTACACCAGACAAATATCTTTTACCTGTGCCAAATAGGCGTCGGAATATGAGGTTTTGTTATTGTGTCAATAATCAAAGCAATCCAATCAAGATATAGCAAGTAAGACTATTAATTTTTAGTATCTGATTTTAAGCTAATTGCATTATTTTATTAATAGGCTTACGGATAAAACTGATTTATTAATTTATAAAATATAATAGTATGAAAAAAAGAACACAACAAGTATTGGTATTGGGAATGAGTTTATTGCTCTTTAACTTTACCGCGATGGCTCAAGGGAGTAATGAAGTATTAAATACAATTGAAAACAGTGAAAATTACGACACCTTTGAATTGGCACATATGGACAAGGATATATCTACCTTCATAAATTTGGTGGCTTTATCCGGGTTGGAATCATCATTATTGATGCTTGATGCGCACACCGCTTTCATTCCCACAAACGATGCCTTTAAACAAATGAACGTTGACGAGTATCTACATCTAACCAATCCTAAAAACAAATCGGATTTAGCAAGATTTGTAAAGTATCATTTCTTACCTGAAAAAGTGATGAAAGACGAGTTTAAAGATACTCAAGTAATTGATGCAGAAGGATGGGATGATATTTCTGTTACTGTAGACGAGCCTTATCAAACTGTATATATTGGAGGAGCGAGAATAATCAAGGATGACATTGAGACAGAGAACGGTGTTATTCATATCGTTGACCGTGTCATTACTCCATTAGGAGGTATAGATTTAAGTAAATAGTACAAGCTACCTTTTCAATAGTTTTATTGAAAAGAGTATGTTGAACTAAAAGAGAAGCCCCGTTGAAATCTTTCGACGGGGCTTTTGATTAAACAAGCAACCTACAACTTATGATTCCGTTCCGAAAGCGTAATATTGCTTACCGGCTACATCCTCATAAATACCTTCTAATAGAACGCCGCCGTTTTTGTTTTCCAAGATAGAAACCAATTCTTTTACTTCGGTTACTTTTTTACCATCAATGTGCGTAATGATAAATCCATTTCTCATCTGTGTACTCTGGCGCAGTTTGCCCGCATACAGGTTCACTACTTTTACACCACCATCTATATTCAGTTTTTCTGCGGTTTTGGTATCCAAAGTTTCAAAATCTGCCCCCAGAAAATTTAAGACCTCCTTGTGCTCTTTTCTGGTGATATCCGTGGTGCCATTGGAGTTTTCTAAAATTACGTCAAGGGTTTTTTCCTTACCATTTCGGTTCACGGTAACTGTCAATTTGTCGCCTGGTCTCTGCTGGGCAACAATTTCCTGTAATCGGGGAGAAGTGGTTACACGTTCATCCGCAACTTTTACCAAGATGTCGCCGGCTTCTATGCCCGCCTTATCGGCTGCGCTGTCTTCACCAACTTGCTCGATCCAAACACCTTTTACGAAATCGATATTTTTCTCCTTGGCCATAGTGCCATCCATAGTTCTAATACTTACGCCCAACATACCACGTTGCACCGCTCCGTATTGTAGCAGATCCTCTACCACTTTGGTTACAATATTACTAGGAACCGCAAAACCATAACCGCTATAGCTTCCTGTTCTACTGGCTATGGCTGTATTTATACCGATTAAGTTTCCTTCTAGATTTACAAGAGCTCCACCACTGTTTCCCGGGTTGATGGCTGCATCTGTTTGAATAAAACTCTCTACGGCGAATTTTTCCTTGTTTATATTGATGTTACGGGCTTTGGCACTAACGATACCCGCGGTAACCGTTGAGGTTAAACTAAAGGGATTTCCAATAGCCAATACCCATTCGCCTGTTTCCACATCATCGGAGTTTACCAAAGAAACCGATTTTAGGTTTTCAGCATCAATTTGCAGCAAGGCCAAATCGGTAGTGGGATCCGTACCAATCACCTGTGCTTTGTAGGTCTCGTTATTATGCAACGTTACCTCCAGTTCTTGCGCATTATCAATAACGTGGTTGTTGGTAACGATATACCCTTTGGCATTGATAATGACACCCGAACCAGTTCCAACGCTAGGCTGCTGCTGCATACCACCTTCCGGCATTTGAAAACGGTCTCCAAAGAATTGTTTAAACGGATCTGGCAATTCCCTGGGCATTCCTTGGCTTCTGCCTTGTGGAGCACTCTGTGTTGCTTTTATATGCACTACGGCATCCAATACTTTTTTGGATGTGTCGGTAAAATCGAGGGGTGTGATATTCCCTTCCTTGTCTGCGGTGTACAGCACTTGAGAAGCACTGATACCGTTTACGGTTTTAACGATGGCCGTTTCGTTTTTTTGATCTGTAAGGTACTTTTGTCCACCAATAACGCCAACACTAACGGTCAATGCTATAAGGGCTGAAAAAAAGTAGGTCTTTGTACTCGAATTACTTTTCATATTGTTACGTTTTAAAATTTTTATTTCAATCAATGCGTTAATTTGAACGCACACACGATTATCCAAACGCTGTGCCAAGAAGTGTGAGCGTTTTCTTAAAATGTTATAAAATTTTGTGAAATGGAAGCAGTGTAAAAGGTGGTTGCCACCTGTTTTGATTTTAAGTCTTAGGTGTATTTGTTGGAAGATGAATCTTTAGAGGTATACATACTTTAGGTTTCTAGGGGCATTTATCTCTAGAATGTCAATAGATGCCCAACTTAGGCTGGTAAATACACACAAAATGAAGCTCCTTTCCCTGCTTCACTTTCCGCGACAATATGTCCTTTGTGGTTTTCAGTGATCTTCTTACAAATTGCAAGACCGATACCTGTACCAGAGTACTCATCTTTTTGATGCAACCGCTCAAAAAGACCAAATATTTTCTCCGAGTTTTCCTGGTCAAAACCAATTCCGTTATCCATCACGGATAACCTAAAATAATTTTTTCGCTTGTATTCAAATACATCGGGTATCTTGGCTCTTGGTAGTTTTTTGCAGTCAATAACTACTTTTGCATCGTTATTAGGGATTCTGTATTTTATGGCGTTTGAAATGAGATTATTGAGTAACTGTTCCATTTGAAACGGAATTGCTTTTACGGTAGGCAAATCGTCAACAACAATTTCAATTTTTGACTCCTGTATTCGTTCCTCTAAATCTTCTAAAACCTTGTTCATTGTTTCGTTTAAATCTACAGGAACGAAAGCTTTTTTGGTTTTATTAATTCTGGAGTAGGCCAATAGATACTTAATAAGAGTCTGCATACGGTTTGCAGAGCTATCAATTTTCTCGAAATAAGTTCTGCCTTTTTCAGAAAGTTTCCTCAGGTCTTTCTCCGAAATACGTGAAATGAACATCTGAATCTTTCGCATAGGTTCCTGTAGATCATGGCTCGCTACACGGTTAAAGGACTCTAATTCTGCATTGGAACGTTTTAGTGCTTGGTTTTTTGTTCTTAATCTTTCCGCCGCTTTAATTTCTTGAGTTACATCTTGTATCACACCAACAAGTATTTTTTGATTTTGTCGTTGCTCAAAATGTCCATAAGCTTTAAAGAATTTTACTTTGTTCGTTTTTGTTTTTACGCGATAGACAAAACCATCTGGACCTACGCCTTCTCTTGCTGCTTTTGATTGCTCTGTGTATGCTGCTTCATCATCCGGATGAATTAATTTCCTATAATTATCGAAAGTTGGTACAAATTCATCCTGTTCGTATTCCAAAAGGGAATATAGATTTGGCGAGAATTCAAATAGTTCGTTTTCAATATCGGCACTATAACTTCCTACTTTAGCCATTTTTTCTGCATCCATAAGAATGGAGTTTTGTATCTGTAGCTCTTCGTTCAATCGCAATTGCAGCTCTGCGCGGCGCTTGTCTGCGGTAATATCGGTAGAGGTAATGGTAACCCCATCGTTTAATTTGATGGCCGTAGCTTGGAACCATAATACGTTCCCTTCTTTTTCATATGAAGTTTCGTAGGTTACTTTTTTATCTTCTTCAATACACGTGACTAAATTTTCAAAAACACCGCTAGTGAATATCGTAGGAAAGATTACGGAGGCCTTTTTGTTTTTGATTTCTTCTGGAAGATCGCCGGTTACCACATTGATGGCATCATTCATAAACAGGATTTTAAAATCAACAATCCTTTTGTTATCATCGCGAATCGAAGCCAAGTTCATTACTACATTTGAGGTGCTTTTAAAGATATTGTTCAAAAATGCCTTGCTATCCAAGAGCAAAAGATTTTGTTTGGAAAGGCGTTCGTTCAAGGTCCTTAATTTTTCCTCTGTTTGTTTTTGTAAGGTATTGTCACGAGCGGTATTAGTGACACCATTACCGAGTTTATTAATGGTATTTGTAAGCCATATTTTCTTTCCGTCGAATTCATATTCAGCCTCGTGTGTTTGCGGTTCTCCGGATTGTAGGCATTTTTTCATGAGTTCCAAAAGTCCGTTATCAGCGGCCATAGGAAAACTGTCTATAAGTTTGGTTCCTATGATATTGATTTGCAAATCCCCAGTTACATCTTTTATTTGCTCGCTCGTAAACAAAAATTTAAAATCTATTATTTCTTTCTTGTCATTTTCAACAGGCTCAAAGTGGCTCACCACATTTGGACTACTTTTTAGAATATTTTGTATGAAAGCGCTTGATTGCTTCGTGAGTTTACGTTCTCTGTTTATCCGAAGAAAGGAAAACAGAAAAACAGATAACGCGAACATACCTAAGAATAAAGTCATTAGTGGAGTAAAATAGCGCGATTGTTTATAAGCTAACTGCCTTTTCCGTAGTAAGGTTTCTTCGGTTTGGAGCATTTCGGTTTTGAGTTGTACAAGCTTATCAAGATTAGCTGTTACCGAATTTAAGGTCGAGCTATTGGTACTGTCCTTTCCGATTATAGGCAATTGATAGGCAGTAAATGAGCCTAATGCATTATAAAATTCCTCCTGAATGTTGGTAGCTTTTCTTAGATTTTGTTGCTGTATTTCATTATCAGATGTCAAGAGACGAAGACGCACCATCGTTGCTTCTGCACTATCTTTGTGTATTGCAAATAAGCGTGGCGTTTTACTATTTTGGCGAAGTTTATTTTCAAATACGGCTGACTGCATCATGGCGTACTGGGAAAAAAGACGATTGATTTCTGTCTCTACGCGTAAGGTATGCGCTACCATATCCGCAGACTCACGAAGCTCCTGAACTTGCTTATAGGTTCGACTGCCAATGTAGGTCAATAGACCAACTGCCAAAATTAATAGAATTATGAAAATCTTGGAATTTTTAAACAATTGAATAGCTGCTTTTAGTTTACTTTGATATAGCCCCTAAGATAAGAAATTGATCGCTGCGAAAGTTATTTGGTTTTACATCAAAGCGCTTTGGAGTCAAACAAAATGGCAATTGGGTTCGTTTTTCTTTGAACCTAAAAGACTATAGGTTTAAATACGAAGCAAAAAATTGTCACGATTCAAAGCTGAGGTATGATATTGCCAATTCAATTTCAATACTCTTTCTATAGCTTTTTTTAATTCTTTAAAACTATTGGGTTTATTAATGTAGATATTGGCTCCGTTCACAAAAGTGTCCTCGATATCCTGTTCTGAGGATGAGGTGGAATAAATGGCAACACATAAGTTTTTAAGGCTTTCGGACTTTCGAATCTCCTTTAAGCATTCCATCCCGTTTTTAATCGGCATATTTAAATCTAAGAAGACAATTTCGGGCAATGAAATACCAGGTTGTAGTAGATGCTCCATTAAGTCCTTGCCGTCATTGAACAACGACAAATTAGTCTTAACAACAATTTCATCTATTGCATCCTCAAAGAGCATTCTGTCATCCGCATCGTCATCGGCCAAAATGATGTTCATAATTTCTAGCGCCACAATCTCATTGTTCTTTTAGGCCGTCAAATCCTTTTTTCTTCGTTTACTTATAATTCGTTGAAAAGCGGAGGGCGTTAGGCCTGTTGTTTTTTTAAACTGCGCCGAAAGGTGGGCTACACTACTGTAATTTAACCTGTACGCAATTTCTGTCAAGGTAAGATTTTTATGAATAATTAGACGCTTGGCGACATCGATTTTTTTTAAAATAATAAAATTTTCTATGGAGGAGTGCGTAGTCTCTGAAAAAACGGTCGATAAATGGGAATACGAGTAGTTTAATTTATCCGAAATATAGCTAGAGATGGTATATTTTCTTGCCTTATCTGCATCATTTACTAGTTCGGCAATGGTATCTTTTATTCGCTGTACTAATACGTTCTGCGGGTTGTTCAATACTTCAATACCATATTTGCCAAGCGCTTCCGTTACTTCTTTCAACTCTGCATCTGTTGGCTTTTGTTTAAATTCGATTTCTCCCATGTTCTTTAACGTATATGCTAAGCCTAAGGCATTTAGTTGCTCGTGCAAAATCGTTTTACAGAGTACCGTATAATCGAATTTAATATTCATCTTCATTTGATCTAGTATATCTCAATACAATCAGGAAAGCACAACCCGTACTTAAATCTACATTCTTTCTACAAAAATAAGATAAAGTAATATAGCTGTACAATAGCGGAAAATACTATAATTATGCGCGCGCTCCAAAACGCTATGCAACAATCGTAGAAATTGGAATGGTCTGCCCAAAGTGGTTTGGGCGGTGGCGGTTTTTAACTATCTCTCATTAAAGTGAAAAGAAAGGAGCCGTTGAAACTACGTGTAAACGATAATCACCTTAATGATAATTAAAATAGCTTGGTTTATGTGTTTGGGGCAATCTTCATGAGACTTCTAGGTATTCGACTTTTCAAAATTAAACTAAAGAAGGGCGGTTTTAATAAGTTACTGTTAACTATGAAACCAGAGACCATCTTTAATTCGAGTACTAGAGTTATTCAGCCACTAGTAAAATTGTAGAATTTGATGGCCATTCTATTTCAGGTGTTAGACCTCCGTCGTCATCCTACAAAATGGTAGCCTTATCGGAGATATTATCTTTTGGGATGCTGTTAAAAAATTCTGCCATGGATGTAGTGCTGGCAGGACTGTAATTTGCCAGGACCGTACCTTTGCTTCCTTCTTGCGTTTCGATCACATATAATATAGACATGTCGGAAGGATTGCTTATTCCTTCAAACCGATGCTCGGCTACAATGAAAACCTCCCTAGGGCTGTAATCTATTTTGGAACTTGCATCTACCAACTTATCCCCTTGTATGCGATAGCTGCTGGTATAGCCTTTTTTCTGATACCGTTCAATATAATCTTTCTCGCTTTGTAAACTGTTTTCTTTCATAATTTATGTTTTAAGATTTAACAAAAACGGTCTACTTTCATTTAAGAAAATAGACCGTTTTTAACCAAACAAATTAATTTTTAGTTATCGTCTGTTGCGTCGTCGATTTCATCTCCTACTTCCTCAACGCCTTCTTCAATTCCATCACCTACCTCCTCTACGCCTTCTTCTATTTTCTCCCCTGTAGATTTCTTCTCTCTACAGCTGGTAAAAGATGTGAGAGAAATCGTAAATAGTAACGTAAAGAATAAATATGTTATTGATTTTTTCATTTTACTATAATTTATGTATTAATTAAGTTGTTAACTTAGGTATATATGTTTTAAATTTTTGAACTTCTTCCTCTGATAAGAGAGATTACAAAAAGAACTAAAAAAATAAAAAATAGAATTTTAGCGATACTTGCAGCTCCTGCTGCTATTCCACCAAATCCAAAAATTCCGGCAATAACCGCTAATATGATAAAAGTAACTGTCCATCGTAACATAATATGTGTATTTAAGGTTAAAGGTTATTTTGATTCTATATCAATTTCCTTACAGTAAAGATCATCATTTGTTACCGTTCTCAATATCGTAATCCGTTTGATTATTAACCGATTAGATTTTTAAAGCCTTAAAATAGGCCGGTGGGAACGGCATCGTAATAGACGGGTTCCAACATGGAATCATAGGAAATATTGTTCTTGTAAAATTCTCGTGCAATGGGATAGGATTTAATTTGATAGTCATGAGACGTGTTCAATATTTCCTTTATATCATTCATTTCTAGACCTTCCTGTAGCCATGCTGATTCTAGTTCGTTGGACAAAATTATGGGCATGGTCTGGCTCACGTTATGAACCTTACTTATCACGTCATCTGCTTTGCAGGTAATTATAGAACAGCTAAGAAAGCCATCATGGGTCATGTTGTAAATACCGGCAAAACAAAAAGGATTTCCGTTAGTTCTACTGAAATAAAAAGGATAAACGGCACCATCTGTTAAATAAGAAGTAAAAAACCCAGTGACAGGGATGAGACATCTCTTATTGGCTAAGGATTTTGCATACCATAAATGTTTATCCATAGATGATATCGGTACATTTAAGGTATTGCAGATATTTTGAAAAAAAGACCAATCTTCCTTGTAGCCCTCTGGAAGAATACCCCAAATTGAAGGGGTTATGACATGATGATTTTCCATTGAAACGACCGGTATGGTAGCTTCTTCAAAACCATTGATTAACACACTTTTTTTATAAAAGTTGGGATATTCAAAGGGCCTGCCTAAGTGGTTTTCCAAGGTTTCTCTACTTGCCGTATTTGATAATTTATAATACATCATTAAAAAGATACTAAAGGTTATAACCTTTATTGCCTTAAAACAATGAAATGATGCCGTTAATGACATGTAATGATTTTGAGCTGATAAACGCACCTAACCTAGCTGTTGAAATTTTAATGAACAATAAAAAAACCGCCCTTAGGCGGTTCTTTCTTCTTGTAGCAATCTTTACCTTAGCTCAAATCTTCTAAACGTTTAATGTTATTTAGATCTGTCTTAATTTTATTCATCTGCTGTGTTAATAGTGTGGCAGTACTGGATGGCAAAGCGGTATCTTTCAAAACATCTTCATATTCTTCTACCGCTGCTTTTTCTCCTCTTATAGATTCTTCTAACATAGCTTCTGCATCGTCTGCGGAAAAGAATGCTTTTGTATCCATCCAAGCTCTATGCATTGTTCCAGTAACGCTCCCGCCTTTATCTACTTCTTCCCCGAATTGTTTAATTTCTGTTTTTAAGGAATGTCCATAGTCATATCGTTCTTGACTTTTCCTGTTAAAAAAAGCTTTTAAGCCTTTATTGTCGGTATTTTCAGCAGCTTTCTTATAGCCTTTTTCAGCGTCATATGTTTTCTCTAAAATAGTATTCAATCGTTCTCCTACAGTTTCTGTGTATGTACTCATAATTGTTTAAGTTTTAAAATGAATGAAAATTTATTTATCGATGCCTTTCACTTTACATCCACTTACAAGATACAGTTATATAAGCGCAGCGGTTGATGCAGAACATCTAATTATTAGTCCATTTGAAAATCAGTGATTTTGATGTATTTGCGTTAGTCTTTGGTTAGATAGCGTCTTTTGTTTAAAACATCCTTCGGTATATTGTTCATTGATAATAATTGAGTTTATAAACCTATTAAGACTACGTTTTTTATTGTATTCTTAAAGGGCAAACAGTAAAAAAAGCGATATGATTAAAAAAGGAACAGAAGTACAGTGGAACTGGGGTAATGGTACAGCTAAAGGAAAAGTTCAGGAAACCTATACTTCTAAAACGACAAAGACCATAAAGGGAACGGAAGTTACCCGAAATGGTGAAGAAGGAAACAAAGCCCTGTATATTCAACAGGATGATGGAGATTATGTGTTAAAGAGTGAGGATGAGGTGGAGCGTGTAGGATAAGATTAGTATTTTTTAGATAGAAAAGCCACCCGTTCGGTGGCTTTTCTTGTGTAACTACCTAGTGTTTTTTTAAGAGTTTTCCATAGTAAATCCCTTTGGGAAATCTAATGTTCTTATAGGGAACGGAATATTGATATCGTTCTTGTCAAAGGCCTTTTTAATGGCAATCATAGCATCAGTCTTGGCTCTTGCTACCTCTAAGGCCGATGTTGAATCTATCCAAAAACGGGTTTCAAAGTTGATTGAGCTGTCCCCGAATTCTTTGTATAAGAAAATAACCTCATCCGTATTTTCGACCGCTTCAAAATTCTCCACGATAGTTTTATTGACCAGTTCTCTTACAAATTCCAAATCGGAAGAGTAGCCAACACCACAACTAAGGATCACTCGGGATTGGGCCGTGGTAGAAAAGTTCTTGATAGGGTTCTCCAAAACCAGTTTATTAGGAATGTATACAAGATTGTTGTCCGGTTGTTTAATGGTAACGGCACGCAAATCAATATTAGTGACCTCGCCTTCAAAATTGTTACTTTCTATCCAATCCCCGAATTTTATCTGTTTAATATACGACAGCACAATACCGGAATAAGTATTTGCCAAGGCACCTTGTAATGCCAGTCCTACCGCCAGACCTGCTACCCCTGCACCGGCTAAAATAGTATTCAACGCTTTGCTTAGGTCCAGAATACCTAATATGAAAAATAAGCCACCAATGATTACCAAGACGGATATCAATTTGGCGATTACGTTTTTCATCGATTGCTGTAAACTACTTTTTTCTAGGAGTCGTAAGGTTAAACGACTAATATATTTTGAGGCAATTATGGCCAGAATAAATACGAGTATCGCTATGATAATATTCGGTAGGTTCACAATAAGTTGGTCTACCCAAGATTCCAGGCGTTTCACCATTTCGTTCCAAGCGGATTCAATATTGAAAGTCATATTTCGAATTTTTTAAAATTGTGGTTTATAGTTCGATATTAGTTCTTGTAACGCCACTTCCGATGGCGAGAAATTAGGTTTGGTGGTGTCCGAATCAGCTGTTCTTTTAAAATAGGAATTCAGCTCCCCTTTTTCACACGCAACTGGAAGCAGGGGATGAACGTAAGATGTACGACATACATTTCTTGTATTGCCCAAAGCTTTAGCGGTATGGTCGTATGCCTGCAGTATATTTTTGTTCATTTGTTTTGGTTCTGATGTTGGAGCCATATCCATAAGCGCATTGAAGAATACCACTCCTCCTGCCCAAGTTCTAAAGTCTTTCGCCGTAAAATGCATTCCGCTGATAGCTTTTAAATAGTCGTTTACCATCCCGCTATCTATTTGTTGCTTATCTCCTTTATCGTCATAATAATGAAAAAGCTCCCATCCAGGAATTTCTTCACATTCAGAGACCAGTCTAATCAGTTTTTTGTTCCGTAGGGTAATGGAATGCTCTTTTCCACGTTTCCCCTTAAATTGAAACTTTAGTTTGTTAGGTTCAATGATTACATGTCGTTTTCTTAAGGTAGAAAGTCCGTATGTTTTGTTTCGCTTTGCATATTGTTCGTTGCCTATTCTAATATGTGTTTCTTCCATGAGTCGCACCACGAGTGCCAGTACTTTGGTCTTTGACCAATCTTCCTGTTCAAGATGTGTATCTACCATATTTCTAATGTTTGGCAGTACGGCTCCAAATTTGGACATACGATAGAATTTGGTCTGTTTCCTAGCTTTGGTCCATAACGTATGGTATTTATATTGTTTCCTTTTTTTTGCATCCCTACCAACGGCTTGTAAGTGTCCATTGGGCAAATCGGTTATTTTGACCCCCTGCCATGCTGGAGGTATAACTAAGGCGCTAATTCGTTCAAGGTCTTCCTTACGTTTCAAAGGTTTGTTTAGAAAGCGGTATTTAAAATCTTCTCCTTGCTTTAAACGAACTATAGGCATCTTTTCATCCGTTATGTAAACCAAATCTAAATTTTCGATGACAGTTTCTGGTTCATCTAATAATTGTTGTAGAAGTCTGGCTTTCATTCTCATTATTCAGTGATTTGACGTCAGGTAGGAGCTTACTGTTGAGTAGTGTTATTAAAAAATACAAGAAATTAGCTGCAATATTAAAAAATGGCCTGAACGCTAACACGTCCAAAACCATTTTTCAAATCAACCAAACAACCAATATCTTACTTGGTGTAAATAATGGCGTAATCTTTCAATGAAGCTTTAAGCTTATCTGTTGAATCCAAATAATCATATTGCATATTAAATACACGCTCCGGTTTTACACCAACTATATAATGTCTTACGTTTAAATCTGGAGCATACAGGGTAACTTGGTCGGATACTCGCATTTTTTGGTCTCCTATGGTTTGTGAGGTCGCTTCCAATTTTGAAATGACGTATAACATATCGCCTGAAGCCCAAATTTCCTGTATTTCAAGGTTATGTTCTTTATCGGTTACTTCGGCTTCTACCATAATGGTTTTTTCAAACTTTTCTTCACCATCCGGCATCTCAACATCAATATATGGCACCTCTACCGTTTCCTCTTCCATAACCACAACTACTTTCGGTATCTCCAAGGTCTTTGTTTTTGTTCCAACATTAACATCTGCCCAATTAACATCGTATTCGGGTAATTCTCCGGCATCGGCTGTTACATCGATATCCATTTCTGGCATTTCGCCTTGTTCCTCTTTCTTCATTTTACAGGCACTTAAGACTGTAATTGCTAATCCTAGTATTAATAGCTTTTTCATATTTATGTGTTTTAGGTTTATAAATTGTTTCTGTTCAAAAGTAACGGGAAGTAAGGAGGTAGACGTGCTGTAACCAATTTTACATTAACGGGATACCTATATCCAACGGAAGGAGTCCGGTCCGCGCGTCTTAAGGTTAGTTTTATATTTGATTGTAGCTTCTTTTCTTTACTAGTTATCGGTATTTTAACGGTAAATACATACGCATGAAAAACCCTATCACTTTTACCAAAAAAATAGTGAAGAATACCTATCAAAGGGCGGTACGCAGTATTGCATTTTATCCGGTATTTATTAGTTTGGCGCTACTCTTTTTTGCACTCCTGACACTTTCTTTAGAAAATGTTGGGTTAATTACAGCGGTGAAAAAAAGCACTTCGTATTTGTTTATAGAAGATGCGAATACAGCGCGCACCATTCTATCAACACTAATTGGTGGTATATTATCATTGACCGTTTTTAGCTTCACTATGGTGATGGTTGTTTTGAGCCAAGCCTCTTCTAATTTTTCGCCAAGACTTTTGCCAGGCTTGGTATCTAACAAAAAACATCAATTAATTCTTGGATTTTATATCGGTACGCTTTTATACTGCACCATAATTTTAATTTCCTTAGGAGCTTATGAGCTAAAAAACAGTACGGTAGGCATGTCTACTACTATTGCAGCAGTACTAGGGATTTGTTGTGTTGGCCTTTTCGTTTCATTTATACATACGATTTCTAGTGCAGTACAAATCCAAAATATCGTAGGACGTATATGTATGCGAACTGCTAAAAACATGGATAAACTTTTGGAGGTAGCGCTTTCGGAAGAAATTCCGTTAAAACTGGTACGAGATGATGATTTTAAGCTTATTTCTGCAAACAAGAATGGTTATTTCCAAGGTTTTGATAGTGATTTATTCAATTTCGATGTTTTGACCAAAGATTTACAACTGGTTGTCATCCCTTATTCCTGTCAACATATTTATAAAGGAGACCCGCTCTTTAAGACCAACAGACCGTTAACAAAAGGGGAAGAAGAAAGCTTATATTTTGCATGTACTATTTCAAAAGACTTACATGATGGGAACCATCCACTATTGGGGCTCATAAAACTGATGGAAGTAGCGGTACGTGCCATGTCCCCTGGGGTAAATGATCCGGGAACCGCTTTAGATGTCGTGCATAAGTTAGGTCCCTTATTGGACAAAATGATTCGTTTGCCCGCCTACACATCAACACATCATTCGGCCATGGGGCTTGTGGTTATGAAAACCAATATCTCGACTTCTGAATTACTTGACACCGTCATCCAACCCATACGACACTATGGTAAAGCAGATGCTGGTTTAATCCAAGGGCTGCTTAAAGTCCTAGATTATCTAAGTCGTTCACAAAATATTTCTTCAAAGGATCGGGAAGCGATAGGGGATGAGCGAAAAGCGTTTGAGGAGGATATCGCCGCTTTTATTACCAACACTAAGGACAAAAAGAGAATCGTTGAAGTTCTGACAGCTCAAAGTTAAGTTTGCCTTCACCCAGGTATAGTACTAACAACCTATCTCCGTTTACCGCAATTATTCATATTTGTTTCGCGTCAAGAGTATGTTCAATACCATTAACGATATACTTGGGTAACACTTAAATTAAAAAAAATATAAATTGAACAAAATGATTAAACCAAAAACAGAAGTACCAGATTTAAGCTTAGACTTGATTAACGATACCCAATGGAATTTGAAGGCCCAACGTAGCGATGCATTTACAATGTTAGTTTTTTACAGGGGACTGCATTGTCCGGTTTGTAAAAAATACTTGGAAACCTTAGCCACAAAGCTTGAAGATTTTAGTAAACGTGGTGTTCATTTAATAGCAATTAGCTGTGATAGTGAGGCACGTGCAAAAAAAACGGGTAAAGAATGGAATATTCCAGAATTGCCTATAGGTTATGAATTATCTATTGATAAGGCCAAGGAATTGGGCCTTTACATATCAAAAGGCATTAAGGGGTCAGAACCGGAAATATTTTCAGAGCCTGCGCTATTTTTGGTTAGGCCAGATAATACGCTCTATGCATCCTCGATACAGACCATGCCTTTCGCACGCCCCGATTTAGATGCTATCTTATCGGCCATAGATTTTATAGCTAAAGAAGAATATCCGGCAAGGGGAGGCGCATAAGTTGTAATGAAAAGCTAGTAAATAAACAAGCGGTAGAAAATTTCTACCGCTTGTTTGTTTAAAAATTAATTTTTAATCCCTTTGCTTTAAATCTACTATCGAATTATCTTTTTCAAAAGCAATAATAAACCGTATTTTTTAACTCCACTGAAAAGTGTTCCAATCCAATTCATAGGTTTCAAATCTTCCTTAAATTGATTTTTTGTAAGTTTTAATTCTTCCATTTGAATTTTACGCTGTAAACTCAATGTCAATAGCGCTAGCTTTATATCCTCTAAGGAGTTGAATTCTTTCTGTTTCATTAGTCAAAATAATTTTTTGAAAGTTTTAGTAGGATAAACTTTTCAATTCGTTTTCTTATTAGGAACGTTAAAGCTATCAACACAAAAAATGATAGTCCTACGATTAAATAGCCTGTGGATGCATCTTCAAAATAAGTATTTAAGCTCACAGCCGCAGTAATGGCCAGAAAAATTAATCCTAAAGTAGATAGAATGCCGTAAATTAAAGCTTTGCATCCAATAGAAAAAACAATGGCCAATTGCTGGAATACTTTTAACTCGTAGTATTCTTTGGTTAATCTAATATATTCCTCCCCTTTGGACGCCGCTTCAGAACTGGTGGTATCTAATGCTTCTATAATCCCCATTTACGATTTTTGAAGTTTCTTGTTCTTTGCTTTTAATTCTGATAATTTCTTTTCCAAAGTGGTAATCACATCTTCTGTTTTATGACTAACATCGGAAACGATATGCTCTAGCTGGTTGTCCAATGATTGTCTTTTAGATGCTACGGTTGCTGCAGCACTATCTCTTAACTCGTACGTCGTTTCTGCGATTTGATCTCGTGTTGCTTCTGCTTGTTCCGCAATTTTTCTTCTTGTTGCAGACCCTTTGTCAGGTGCAAATAAAATGCCCAAGGCAGCTCCGATCGCTGTTCCTGCAAGTACTCCTAAAAATGTATTTCCGTTATCGTTCATAAATCTGTTTTTAAGTTATTACTGATTGAATTATTACAAAGATGGAAGTAAACACTAGAATAGGTTGACCCAAAAAAATAAAAAGTTGCTCTAGTCGGTAAATCTGTTTTGTGCTAAAATGAAAATGGATTGGAGCGTTTATTGTGAGTATATTAAAGTAGTTTGTGCCACACTAATAGATAAACTTATGATTCAAGTTATAAATCCATATACCGATAAACTTGTGGAGCAATATAAACCTCATACACAAGAACAAGTTACTAATCTGCTCAAAGCTTCAAAGAGTGCCTACGCAATCTGGAAAGACGAACGCGTGGAGGATAGAACTACCCTTTTAAAAAAGGTAGCCAAGCTTTTAAGGGATAGGAAGCAAGAGTATGCCGAACTAATTACCACAGAAATGGGAAAGCCCATAACGCAAAGTATTGCAGAAATTGACAAGTGTATTTGGGCCTGTGACTTTTATGTGGAAAATGCCGCCGAGTTTTTAGCAGATGCGTTGATACCGACCGATGCAGACGAGAGCTTTGTTAGTTACGACGCAATGGGCACTATTTTGGCGATTATGCCTTGGAATTATCCTTTTTGGCAGGTCATTCGCTTCGCGGCCCCAAATTTAACGGTTGGGAATACGGCTATATTAAAACATGCCTCTAATACAACCGGTTGTGCATTGGCATTGGAAAAATTATTTCTGGATGCAGGGTATCCGAAAGGATGTTTTCAAACTTTGATAATAGACCATTCAGCTCTAGAAGACGTGATAGGTAATGATGCCATACAGGGCGTAACCCTAACAGGGAGCGAAAAGGCCGCTAGGGCTGTGGCTGCTTTAGCAGGAAAATATTTAAAAAAATCGGTGATGGAGTTGGGTGGTAATAATGCTTGTATCGTTTGGGAAGATGCCAATTTAGACGCTCATATCCAAACTATGGTGCAAGCGCGGATGCAGAATACGGGCCAAAGTTGCATTGCGGCAAAACGTTTTATAGTGGTAGACAAGATATACAACAAATTTATTACGCTTTTTAAACGGGAAATACAAGGTCTGAATTCTGGCGACCCAATGGATGCCAAGACCGGAATTGGAGTTATGGCCAGGAAAGATTTGGCAAATACTTTGAAGGAACAGGTTAATGATTCTGTGCACAAAGGGGCTAAGCTAAGTCATGGTCACCTAGGGGAAGGTACTCATGTTGAGCCAATGGTATTGGAAAACGTTTTGCCTGGCATGCCTGCTTTTGAGGAAGAACTTTTTGGTCCCGTTGCCGCTATTATTCGAGCTAAGGATAGGGAAGACGCAGTTGCTTTGGCAATTAATTCAAAATTTGGTTTGGGTAGTATGCTGTTTACAAAGGATATAGATGCCGCACGTAAAAAAATCGCTTCCATTCCTGATGGTGGATTTTTTGTGAATGAAATGGTAAAGTCGGATCCTAGACTACCTTTTGGTGGAACAAAAGCGTCGGGTTATGGTCGTGAATTATCTAAAGAAGGCATGTTAGAATTTGTAAATAGGAAGACCGTATATATCAACAAGTAGATTAATCACCATAATATTTGAATAATGAAACAAGGAGAAGAACAAACAAAATTTGTGAAAGAGCCACAGGAGCCTACAAGGAACTATATTTTTCAAAAGAATCAAAAAACCAAAATCGGGACGTATATCGTTATTGGGTTTTTGGTTCTTTTGATTTTTGCGGTAATCGTGTCGCTAGTGTATTTTGGTTTTCCTGAAATGTAGTGGTAATAATATTGGCGTTTGGGTTAGGAAAAAGAGGAAGTACGGTAGTTAAAAGCTTGTCTTTGAAATAACTTTAAAAGTATATTTAAGTATTTGGTTTTGATGCAATAGAATGATGATGGTTTAGATTTCGGAATCAATGAAAATAAATAGGTAATCGTTAAAAGTAAAGGTCAAAACGGTGTAAGGGATTTAATAACGGATCAAACCGATACAGTTTCTTTTGTTGGCGGTAACGCAGCAGTAATCACAGTGGAATTTGTAGCGGTTATAATAACTACGGTAGGTATCATTAAAATTTATGATATTCCGAAATTGTGAATGAAGGCACAACCTGAGGAGGGTCTATAATTGTAAAAAAATAGAAGGTATAGCACTAAATTTCAAAAAGAGGTTAGGGTAATACCCAACTCCTTTTTGAAAATAAAAACCAGAAAAAAAAATAATCTTGATAAAAAATAGAATACAAAACACTACTTCTAAAATAGGTTATCTAGCCCTATTTTTATTTTTGTTTAGTGGGTGCGCAACCTATAAAGCACAGTATACAAAGGACAGTATAAGCGAACCTATCGTAAAAAAAGTAGCTCATACATTCTTCATTGCTGGAGGATTCGGTAATCAACCTGGTGAGGATTCCAAAGAAGTAGAGAAGCTTTTAAATCAGAAATTGAAAAAGGCCAATGAATATAGCACGTTACTGTTAGTAGGTGATAATATCTCTAAAGAAAAGGGCGCTTGGCAGCAAGATAAATTCCTGATTGACGAACAAGTACAGCTAGCAAAGGAGTTCAAAGGAGAAGTTGTTTTTTTGCCGGGAAATAATGAATGGAAAAGTAGACAGATCGACTCCATTCAGCGGGTAGAGGAGTATTTGGATGAGGTGAAGACGCAGGAAGACTACGTGCTACCTAAAAATGGATGCCCTATGGAATTTAGGGTTATTAATGATTCGTTGGATTTACTGCTCATAGATTCCAAATGGTTTATTTCTAACTGGTCCCGTGTAAAGGGAATCAATAAAAAGTGTACCAATATTGTTACACGAATGCGATTTGCAGAGGAGTTGGAAGGGTATATTAACGATGCACAAGGTAAAAATCTAATCATTGCTATGCATCATCCTATATTTAGCAATGGGGAAAATGCGGGTCATAAAAGCTTTAAAAGCCATTTGCTTCCATTGCCTATTGTTGGGTCCTTAGTAAATGGGATTTATGATTTAGGTGCATTTTCACCGGACAACCTAGTTTCTAGAAGGTATAATTATTTGCGTATTTTGGTAAGTTCTTTGGCTAAGGCTTCTGATCGAATTACAGTGATTTCCGGTCACGAAGAAAGTCTACAATACCTCTCCGGTGGTGACATCCATCAGATAGTAAGCGGTGCTATGGGCAGCAGTAAAGCCACAAAACGAACAACCGATGAAATAAATACCGTGGGTGGTAGCTTACCCTATAAAGGACATTTCACACATGGAAAAAAAGGCTTTGCTCAGCTAGATTATTTTACAGATGGTTCCTCTCAGGTTACTTTTATAACTGCTGATGACGCTCCAAAAACATTTAATGTGTTACCAGCATTTGAAAGTGGTACGGGCGATGCTTCCTACCCAAAAGAGGTTGCGGAAACCGTTCTTGATTCCGTTTACGGTCCTGAGGAGAATTTAGAGCATACCAAGTTTTTTAAATATTTATGGGGAGAGCGTTACCGTAATTATTATCATAAGGCGGTTACAGCTCCTGTTGTTTATTTAGATACCCTTTATGGAGGTTTGGAGTTTATGAAAAAAGGAGGCGGTCACCAATCCTATTCTATTCGCTTACAAGATCAATATCAACGAGAGTTTGCCATGCGTTCATTACGCAAGAACCCTCTTAAATACTTGCGTTTTACGGTAAAAGGGGTCGCCTATAATGAAGAGGAATATGTAGGTTCAATGCCCGAAAAGTTAATCTCTGATTTCTTTACCACAGCCCATCCGTATATGCAAATGGTAATTAACCCTATGGCCAAGGCTGTTGATGTAAATCACGCGAATACACAACTATTTTACGTTCCTAAACAACAAACGCTACAGGGTTTGAACAAGGAGTTTGGAAATGAACTTTACTTTATAGAACAGCGTCCGTCGGACGAACAACTAAATTATAAAGGGTATCGCAGAACCATTGATACAAAAGGAAAAATCACTGATTTTGAAAGTACGACGGACATGCTCGAGAAAATTAAAAGCGATGAATCGTATTCCGTAGACCAGCAAAGTTTTGTACGTGCCAGAGTTTTTGATATGCTGTTGGGAGATTGGGACAGGCACCAAGACCAGTGGCGTTGGGCGGAATATGAATCGCCGGGAGGTGATAAGGAGTTTATGCCCGTACCTAGGGATAGGGACAATGCCTTTCCAAAATTTGACGGTAGTGCTGTAGATATAATTCAATGGTTTATCCCTATTACAAGGCAATGGCAATCCTATGGCCCAACGATTGAAAATGTCAAATGGCTTAATTACAACGGAAGTCGATTAGATCGGGCGGTTCTTACGGATTACGACGCCACAGGTTGGGAGCAAGAAGCGAAATACATTCAAAATCATCTGACGGAGTCTGACATTGATAATGCCTTTTCCCGGTTACCCGAGGAGGTAAAAGACAGTACCGCAAATTATATCAAGAATAGCTTAAAACAGCGTCTAAAAAATCTCCCCAAGTATGCTAAGGAGTATGGAGCATATCTAAATAAACGCATTGCTTTGCATGCTTCGGAGAAGGATGACGAAATTAAGGTCATCCGCCTAGCAGATGGAAAAACCAAGGTAGTCATGAGACGATTATTGTCTGATAGAAAAAACGAAAAATTTTACGAGAGAACGTTTGATGCCGATCAAACCGAGGAACTCTGGATTTACGGATTGGGAGACAACGATAATTTTGAGGTATTAGGGAATAACAAAGCAAAAATAAAGATACGTCTTATAGGAGGATACGGAAAAGACGATTTTGATATTGAAAATAGGCAGCAATTAAAAGTATATGATTGGAAACAGGAAGAAAGCGAATTTAAAGGCGTAACTCCATCTAAACAACTTACCGACGTCTATAATACCAACACCTTTCATTGGCGCTACTTTAAGCCCAATCGCAACATTTTGGTTCCGAACTTTGATTTTAGAACGGATGACGGTTTTTCCTTAGGTGTTAAGAATACATTTATTGATAACGGTTTTAATGGAAATCCATACCGTCAAAAACACACCTTAAATGCGAAGTATTTCTTCAATTTTCAGGCAACCGAGCTAAATTACCAGGGAATATTTGCCAATATCATACCCAAATGGAACTTTGAAGTCGATGGCTACTTATCTTCACAGCGGTACGCCCAAAACTTTTTTGGTTTTGGAAATAATAGTCAAAACCAAGAAAATGAAGTAGGTAGGGATTTCTATCGCGCCCGTACGGAACAGATTAAATTAAGTGCTGGGATAGCCTATCATACGTTGCGATTTAAAGGCTTGTTCGAATCTTTCGATGTGGAAGAAATGGGAAACCGCTTTTTTACATCCACTAATTTTGATACGCCAATATTTGAACGCCAAAACTATGTAGGTGGTGAAACTTCTCTATATTACTATAATGACAATGCCGATGATTTTCCTACAAAGGGCATCTACTTTGGTGCAACTGCTGGTTATAAAACCAACACAGCATTGCGCAATAATAATTTTGGATATTTTGCTTTTGACACAGAGGTAATACAAAAATTGATTCCCTCTGGGAATTTGGTATTAAGTACCAAAGCGGAATATAAAACCAACTTTGGGCGCGATTACTTTTTTTACCATGCCCCGTCTATTGGTGGTGATAACGGATTGCGCGGTTTCCGTGACGAACGTTTTTCTGGAAAATCATATTTTTACCAGTCTTCGGATGTAAGGGTAAGAATAAAAAGATACGTAACTGCCTTGGCTCCCGTTACCGTGGGTGCCTTTGGAGGTTTTGACTATGGGAGGGTTTGGCAGCCAAACGAAGATTCTAATACCTGGCATACCTCTCAGGGCATCGGTGTTTGGGCAAGTGCAGGGAACTACCTAGCGTTTAATTTGGGGTATTTTAATTCTGTAGAAGGCAATTTGTTTCAATTTGGACTAGGGTTTGGGTTTTGATAGCCTAACTAGTTTATTTAGCACGGTACGGGCATGTATTAATAGCGGTTATAAATTTTGGTAATGGGTTTTTAGGACTTAACTATTTTCGAAAAACTTTGTGCCGAATAAAAAAATACAGGGATAAAGAGAATCAGCTCATGAACAAGTCTGTCCAAAAATTGAAATTAAATATTTTACTTGTAAAAAATCAGGATGGTTTTTTTGAAATTCTTAAATGAAGGCTATTTATTTAAAATTAATAAACAATGGAAAATATAGTACATAAAGCAGAACAATATGTTACCAATCTCCTATCAGACCAACTTGGTGCGGACTATTTGTATCATAACCTTAGGCATACAGAGCGAGTGGTAGCCAATGTACAAGAAATTATGGCGGCAGTTGAACTTTCAGATACACAAAAGGAAAACATACTTTTGGCGGCTTGGTTTCATGATACCGGCTACATTAATGGGGCCCATAAGCATGAAGAGAAAAGTTGTGAATTTGGCCGGGTTTTTTTAGAGAAGGAAGGCAGGTCTAAAACTGACATCGAAGAGATATGCACACTTATCTTGGCGACAAAACGCACGCATGAACCGACTACGGAACTTGAAAATATTATTAGGGATGCGGATTCGGGCCATCTGGCCAAAAAGGACTTTCGATCAATATCAGAAATGCTTCGTCAAGAACTTATTAAAACAGATAGCGCGAAGTACTCACCCAGCGAATGGCGCGCAATGAATATCGAAATGTTTAGAAGCGAGCATCGTTTTTATACGGAGTATGCCAAGGAAAATTGGTTGGAAGACAAGGATAAAAACCTAAGACGATTGGTCAAAGACCAAAAAAAAGAAACCAGGCTTATAAAAAAGGAAAAGCTGAAAGCAGAATTTAAGGATGGGATAGCCGATCGGGGCGTTCAGACCTTGTATCGTACAACGTTGCGAAACCATATTAAATTGAGCGATATTGCCGATACAAAATCTAATATCCTACTATCGGTAAATGCGATAATTATCTCTTTGGCCTTATCCAACCTAATACCCAAGCTGGATAATCCTTCTAACGACTATTTGATTATTCCCACTTTGATTTTTATAGTTTTTAGTATTGTATCCATGGTGCTTTCCATTAGTGCCACGCGGCCAAACGTCACCAGTGGAACGTTCACCAAAGAAGATGTTGCCAATAAGAAAGTAAACCTCTTATTCTTTGGGAATTTTCATAAAATGGAATTGAAAAACTATGAAAGTGCGATTGCCGAAATGCTGAAAGATAAAGGCTATATCTATAGTTCCTTGACCAAGGACTTATACTATCTAGGCGTGGTGTTAGAACGAAAATATAGAATATTACGCTGGACCTATACTGTATTTATGGTCGGGATTATACTTTCGGTAATATCCTTTGGTGTGGCTTTTCATTACTTTGGGCCAGAACGGGTATTGGAAACGGTTGTACCTCAGTAAACGAAGGCTTTTTGAAGGTTTTGAACCATAAGAGTTTTCAAGAACTCTTATTTGTATTCGCTCGTTCTGGGGCTTCCAAATTCTCTTTTCGCTCGTCTCCTTGTCCATACAGAGTGTTTTCTTCATCCGAAATACCAGCACTTGGCATCACATTGCTTGCATTTGTTCCGGGTACGTCCAAATCCTTTCCTGTAAAGTCGATACGTTCTTTTCTATTTTGTAATAAACGATCATCACCGGTATCCATGCTTAAACCTTCTTTTCTTAGCTTATTAAGGTCTTCTTGTGTAATATCTGAATTATAGAGATTGCTCTTATCTTTTTCTTTTTTCATATGTAGTTTATTAGGAGTTACTTATTTGTTGTTCTTTTTTTCTTTTTTGCAGCAGTTTATACCCCAAATAGGCAAACTGTGCGCCAACCAAGATTAATTTATATTTTCTCGATTTTACGAGGGCTGATGTAATCCCTATTATTGTTGTCGTTGTCATGTTTATTTATCTAATACCTGCTTTGTTTTTATACTTTCGTAATTGATCTTCTAAGTCGCGAATGGTTTCGGAAATAGCAGATTCAAAATTTTCTGCATTAGTTGACGCAAAAATTCTTGGTCCGGGCATACTCAAGCGTATATCGCATATTTGTTCTGCATCGTCACTACGGTTTTGAGTTTTAAAAAATACGTCTGCGCGGTGCACAAAATCAAATTTCTTATGTAAATGCTCCAACTTTTCTTTCGCAAAGTCTTCTAGCCTATCGCTGGCGGTTACTTCATGGTATTCGTATATAATTTGCATATAAACTATGTTTTTTGTTATTCCCGCGATTGTGCCAGATTTACTTCGGTAACCGTGGAAATCTTATTAAACTTATTTTTTAATTTCGATTTTCTTAATTGGTAACTTTATGAACCAACTTTCATTCAGAACCTATTTAGGTATTATTATATTTTCCAAAATAGGAATAGGTCAACTATCTAAAATTCATGACTGCCAAACCGCTACTGCCTCATCCCGTAGTAATTGAATCATATTAAATTCTTCGTAGCGTTTGTTGCTATTTGCCTCGTAGAACATATTGGAATAGATATACCCGTATTCTTTAGCATCATTTGCAGATGCACCAAAATAAATATTTTTGAAACCAGCCCAATAACTGGCCCCGAGGCACATCATACAAGGTTCACAACTTGTGTAGAGTACGCAACCGGATAAGTCCTTACTTTTGAGAACCATACAAGCTTTTTGGATTGCTGCTAATTCTGCATGCTGCGTACAATCTTGGTGTTGCTTTACGGTATTATGTACTTCTGCTACAATACTTCCGTCTTTCGTAATTACAGCGCCAAAAGCGCCGCCGTTTCCAGCTTTTCCTTCAAATGCCAAAGCAATGGCTCGTTTCATAAAAAATTCATGGTTTTCTTTCATTTGGTGTCATTTTGAATGAACCGCTTCTAACAGTTCTGATTTAGAGGTATACATTCCGTATAGTTTCTCGTTAGGATCCATAATTTTGGTGTCACTCAAATTTCCTACATACACTGCATCGAAACCAATATCTTCTATTAAATTTTGTACGGTTGCTTTACTTGGTTCATCTTGGGCGGCAAAAGGGATGGCCAATTTGTCCTGGGTTCTAAAAGCCCTGTCTCTCAAATATTCGGCTTTTATAGTATTAAAAGCTTTTGCCGTTTTAGCCGTACTAAATTTCATTGCGGTATATTCCGATGCGTTATAGTTGGCCTCGCGAACTTCTTGCGCCATGTCTCCATCGCGGTCGGGATAAGGATTTGTTGCATCTAATATTACACTATTAGCATATTCCCCTGCATACAATTCGGATATTTTATCAATAGCTTTAAATGGCATCGCTAAAAGATATACGTCTAACTTTGCTTCAAACGTTTCTGCTATACTTTTTGCACTTGTATTGGGACCTGCTTCTTTAACCAAACTGCCCAATTCCTCCGGATGTCTGGAACTGAATAATACTTCATGCCCAGCCGCTGCCCAATGCTTTCCTAAATTACCTCCAATTTTTCCACTTCCTATGATTCCTATTCGCATATTTTGATTTTTTAGTTTTGTTTTGCCTTGCAGTATTACACATCCAGGTGAGCAAAAATTTTACCCATCAAAGCTTTACTCAATAATACGGTTAAGTTGTTCTGGTTATTGACGCATTTCCACAAATAATTGCTGCTTTCCGTAACTGTGAATATGATGAATTAGTCTGTTGGATAGGGCTAAAGATTAATGTAATCCATCCAAGCTTTTTTGGTTTGTTTCGCTATCCTTAGTGACTTAAATAAAGATAATGATGAGGAATAAGATAGTATGGATGATGTTATGGACACCGTGTTTAGTGTTGGCCCAAGGTCCCAATTTTAACAATGAAGTTGAACTCGGTACAGATAATGATAAGTTTATCGCGTACACTACTACGGATAGAAATTACACCTATGGTATAAACGCCGCGTTAAGATGGAACCCTGAAAAGGATACATTTTTATCGAAGTTATTCCCAAATAAAAAGAAAAGCTATAATGGATTAGGGGTTAGTCTAAAAGCGTATACACCTAATTATTTAGATGAGCCAACTACTAACGAATCTATTATAGAACGGCCTTTTGCCGGTTGGAGTTATGTTACGTTCGAATCTACCTATACCTTTCAGAACTCATTTTTTCGTATGGGTGTGGAAACCGGAATTCTTGGTCCCGATTCGCAAGCAGGGCGTGTTCAAAATTGGTTTCATGAAACAATTTCAAACGATGCATTTGTAGATTGGGATGGACAGATTCCCAATCAATTGGGAGTCAATTTCACAAGTGCATACGCACATAAACTTTATAATTTAGGTTGGATCGATTCATATGGACGAGTAGATGCATCGGTAGGGAATATTTTCACCTATGTACGACCACAGCTTAACCTAAGAGTTGGAAAATTTAATGGAATAGGGGAGTCGGTCGCAAACCAAAACGGAATGTTGGCGCCCGCCAACACTTCAGAATTCTTCTTGGAATATGGTTTGGGTTGGAAACTGTCTGCCTACAACGCTACCGTTCAAGGCAATATATTCAATGAAAATAATAGAAATTCAAAAGAAATCAATAACACGATTTTTCTAATGCATTTGGGACTTAACTTTTCGTATAACCGATTTGGAGTATTGTTCAAATATCAATACGGAACTGGAGAGTTTGAACGTACACAAGTACATAGATTTGGCGCACTTAGATTACTATATCGGTTCAGATAGGGATAACCTATAACTTTTGATTAGCTTGTCCATATTCATTTTTATAAATACGAACTACAATTAAGAAAAGGCTGACCAACAACGGGCCAAAAATCAGACCGATAAAACCAAATAATGGTACACCAACCAACACACCGATCAATGTGATCAATGGGTGTACATCATCCAATCGCTTTAGAATATACAATCTAAAAATATTATCCGTTGCACCTATGGCTACGGTACCATAAATCAGGATTCCCCAAGCTTGAAATGTATTTCCATTAGATAGCGCCAAAAGGAATACGGGAACGGTGCCTAGCGCACTTCCTACAAACGGTATCATAGAGCCTACGGTTACAATGGCGCCCCAAAAAAAAGGGTCTGGAACACCAAAGATTAAAAAGCCTATAAGCCCAACCAGCCCTTGACCTAAGGCTACTAAGGGAATTCCCAAGGCATTGGCTTTTACTTTTTCGTTTGTTTCCTTACCTATGGTCTTTAAATTTTTCTCCTTCACCGGTATGTACTCGAACAAGGACTCTTTGAGTTTTTGTCTGTTGATAAGCATAAAATATAGAAGAAAATACATGACCATAATAGAAATAACCATACCAAAGGTTCCTCCGGCAAGGCTTTGAAGATTGTCGGATAACCAAGCAGTTATAGCACCCGTATCGATTTTTGAGGCCATGTCAACATTTAGTAAGCTTTCCACCCGTGACAATTGGGATTTGGCGGCATCGATTACCTTTTGTGAATTATCCACCGCATATTCAATTTTGCTGCCCATCATAAACCCCAAACCAACTACCGGAACCATAATGCATAAAAAAGATAATACCATTAAAAAAATAGCCGCCAAGTTGGTACGCCAACCTTTATCAACTAACACTTCCATAGGTTTTCGAAGAATCACATAAATGGTAATTGCTCCCAAAACTCCACTTAAATAGGGTAACATCTCTTGAAAAATAAGGACACCCATAAGTACAATAAGCAACAGGACAAAAATTTGCCGTATGATGTGCGGACTAATGTATTTCATAAATTATTTTTGGTTGGATGTACTGTCCTAATGGTTGCGTAACGCTTGGATTAGCTCCTTTTTGTCCATTTTGGACCTTCCTTCAATGCCGATTTGTTTTGCCTGTTGGTACAGCTCGTCTTTTGTCCGTTCTTCGTATTTGGAAGCTTCACCTCCTTTTTTTCCTGAGTTTTCGGTATTGGCAATTCGTGCCGATTTCTCTTTACTGTAGCCCTGATTCCGCAAAGCTTTATATTGCTCTTCGTCTTTTATTCGATTTCTTTCCATTGTTCTTGTTTTGGCTTACGATCTTAGTATACCATTCACTTATACCAGGTAGAAAATTACCATTACCAATAAAATACCGGCAATGATATAATTTCCTATGGGTCTTTTGTTATTTTTCATGAGTATATTTTTTAGATTTCTATTACCGCTGTTGTTCCGTAGGCATAATAAAAACGTCATTGATATTGGCACGTGAAGGCTGTGCAAGTGCGTAATAGATAGCTTCTGCAATATCTTCCGCTTCCAAGAAGGTCATCTTTTGCATTTCTTTGAACTGTTCTTTGATATCCTCGTCGGTAATTGTATTCATTAATTCTGTAGATACGGCTCCTGGCTCAATGGACGTTACGTTGATGCCATATTTTGGTGCCAATTCTTGCCGTAGGCCTTCCGAGAACATTTTTACGGCCGCTTTGGTTGCACAATAAACCGCTCCTCCGGGAAAATAGTTATGTGCGGCACTAGATGCGATATTAATTACGTGTCCCCTTTTATTTTCAATCATGGTAGGAAGTACTGCCGCCACTCCGTTCAATACCCCTTTGATGTTCACATCGACCATTTTTTCCCATTCATCTGTCTTTAGTTTTTTGATGTAGGAGAGTGGCATAAGCCCGGCATTATTGATTAAAACATCTATCGTTCCAAATTCGGCCAAGGTTTTTTTAACCAAATGTTCAAAATCTTCTTTTTGGGTTACATCTCCAGTTACAACAAGCGCGGTTCCGTTGTTTTTTTTGATGTCTTCGGCCAGATCGTTCAGGCGTTCTTTACGTCTTGCCGTTAGGACAACTTTTGCACCTTTTTTGGCTAATTTATGAGCCGTTGCCTCTCCAATTCCGCTTGATGCTCCGGTAATGATTACTACTTTATTTGCTATATCCATACTTCGTTATTTTGTTATTAATTCTTTAGGATAGAAATTTTCTATCGTTTTCAAAAATGCAGGTTTAATTCGAAAATCATTAATGACATCCAATTAAAAATTAACCTAGAAGAACAGTATGGGGTTATTTCTTAACAGCGAGTTTCGTAGGCTCAATACCTCCGCCATATCTATTGGCGTAGACATACGTAAATTCTGCGCCAAAGAATAGAATCAAGGAAGAATAGGATACCCATAAAAGTACTAAAACAATGGTTCCTGCTGCGCCATAGGTAGAACCCGGGTCTGCTTGCCCAAAATAGAGGCCTAAAAGTAATTTGCCAATAACGAAGAGGATGGCGGTTAGTACGGAACCTATCCACACTGTTTTCCACTTAATTTTTGCATCTGGAAGGTATCTGAACATCAGGGCAAATAGGATGGAGATGATACCCACAGAAAGTACAAAATCGAGAAAATACGCAACATACACTAGAATATCTGGAAGTGCCTCACGTATGTAGTTATTTAGCGCACTAATGGCGGCGGTAACGATAAAGCTAACTAATAGTAGGAATCCGATAACTAGGATAAAGGCGAAGCTAAGCACGCGGTCTGTCACTACTTTCCAAAGTTTGGCATCTGGATTAGGAACAATTTTCCAAATTTCGTTCAATGATATTTTTAGTTGATAGAATACACCTGTCGCACCAAAAAGTAGGGTGCCTATACCAATAATCGTAGAGATTGCATTTTTGTCCGAGGCTCTGGTTTCGCGTATGATTGTTTCAATAGAGGTAGCTGCATCTTTGCCCAATGCAGATGAGAATTCCGCTGTCAACTCTCCTTGTACTATTTCGTATCCCCAGATAGAACCAACTAAATTAATAATAATAATCAAAAGTGCGGGAAGGGAAATAACGGCATAGTAGGCCACTACCGCACTCAAACGGAAAGGCTCGTCCGCCATCCAAGACTTATAGGTTTCAACAATAAGGGATGGAAGGTGCCTTGTTTTGAAGGATTCAGACGTGGTGGTTGTATTCATTTTATACCATGCTTTTAATATCATTGCACCAAGACGGGTAGGTGAAAATCATTTTCTTTAAATCTTCCGTGGTAGTTCCACTAGTAATGGCCATTGCAAATAGGTTGATAGTCTCCGCTGCGTTTCCCGAAAGAAGATGGGCGCCAACTATTGCCTTGGTTCGGGAGTTGCTTATAATTTTATAGGCATACGCAGGTTCTTGCAATCTTCTTGCATTAAACCAATCGGGAACGGATTCATAGTTAATCGTAACATTTTTATAGCGTTTTTTAGCTTCATCTTCGGATAACCCCACGGATGCTAGATTGGGCAGTGTAAATACTGCTGATGGAACAACGGGTATCGTAATCTTCTTTTTGTTCCCATGTAGGATATTCTCCGCTACGGTATGTCCTTCTATACCTGAAAGCGGCGTTAAGGGCAAACTATGATCGGATACATCACCGCAAGCATATACCTTGGGATTAGAAGTGCTTTGAAGGTAACTATTTACCTCAATCCCTTTAGCGGAAAATACAACATTTCCTTTTTCAAGATTCAGTGCACTTGTTGACGGAATACGGCCCGCGGTATTGAATATCATTCTTACTTTCTGTATTCTTATTTTACCGTCTACTTTATAATATACCTTCAGATTTTTACGCAGTTTTTCTATTTTTTTTATTTCTGAATTAAAGATAAACTGGATGCCCAAATCCTTGGAAACGTTCGTTAGGTGGGAGACCAAATCGGAATCGAATGCTTTGAGCGGTCTGTCTCCACGTTCTAGTAGGGTTACCTTACTACCTGCTCTGGCCGCCATGTGTGCTAATTCCATACCTATGTATCCGGCTCCGATAAAAAGTATGCTTTTAGGTATTTTTTTTAGATTGAGAAAATCATCACTTGTTTTAAGATGCTTGCTACCTTCAAAATCAAGTTCCCGGGGTACTTGCCCAGTAGCGATGACTATTTTATTCGAGCGTACCGTTTTGCCTTCGACAGAAAGCGTGTTCCCATCAATAAATATGGGGCTTTGATGGTAGAGCTGAATACCCAAATCCTTAAGGTTGCTTTCTGTAGCCGCAGGTACGGCTTTGGTAAAGGTTCGTTTGAATTTTTGTAATCTTTTCCAATCCAGTTTTGGGGTGGTAGTAACGCCTTTTTCTTTGAGCTTATTGGCGGTTTTCCAAACTTCTGTAGCACCTAGTAAAACTTTTTTAGGATCGCAGCCTCTGTTAGGACAGGTTCCTCCATAGACTCTATTATCCGCGATGGCTACCTTGAGGCCATTTTTCGCACAAGTTTCAGCAACTGTTCGCCCGGCACTTCCACTTCCTATAACAAATACATCAAATTCCTTTATTTTCATTTCTAATCAATTTCAATTAAATCATCATAAACATGTTACACAATAAGGTTCATAAATGACTACTAATAGCCATCTAGGCTCTTTAAAACGAGTTAAAAGCGTACCGTATGATAGACCTGTTAAGGTAAAATTTCAGTTGTCATTCCAGATAATCAAAAATTTGCCGCGAAAGCTCTGTATCGTAATAAGGCCACAAAAAATACACCGCCAAATGCATTTCCAAATAGCGCTGTGGCTTGAAAAGCTGCGTAGGTTCCAATGGAAATGGAATCGGTGAATAGCACTCCAGCTAAAACCTCTATATTACCTACAATACTATGATGAAATCCTGCGAACCCTACTATAGCCGTAATCATGTAAATAACAAAGATGCGCCCCATAGTGGAAGAAGAGGAGGTAACCAACCAAGATAATAATGCCATAAGCCAACCGGCCATGATGGCGCTTCCGAATATGACGGCAACGCTTCCTTTGGTCACATGAAGGGCAATTGCCGATACGCTATCATAGCTTATAATTCCCATGCCTGTACCAACTAATACAATAAACACCGCCATAAAAGCACCGCCTACCAAGTTTCCGAAGATAACGATAGTCCATAGCTTCACTAACTCCAGTATTGTACGTTTTTTATGAAGTACAGGTAGTGCCAAAAGCGAAGTTTGCTCCGTAAATAAAATTGATTTCCCTAAAACAACGATTATAAAGCCAATAGGGTAGGCAAATGCAACAATGTAGAAAATGGTGGCTTCGGCGAATTTTCCTTTTAAAAAAGTATATAAAATAGCAATTAAAAGGTAACTAAAGCCGATTTCCAATCCGGCGGTAAGTGCCCCTATGAACACTTTACTCTTATGTTGTTCATACGTTTCAATGCCTTCACATAGTTGATCGACAAGAATTTTCTCTTGAGATTTAGGCTTGTTGGCGTTTTTATTTAAGTCATCTACCTTTTTTTCTATCTCCTTTTCTTTGTTGCTATTACTCATCTCTTTATAATGGATAATTAGTGTTTAGCTGTTAAAGTTTTCAGCAACGATGTGGTCTTTTTGTACCCCTAAGTCGCGAAGGTCTTCGATTACGGACTCCGTCATCTTTGGAGGTCCGCAAACATAGTAATACTTGGAAACGTCTATGACCAAATCTTTTAAAAAGTCTTTGTCAATATGTCCGTGAGGATATTCTTTCGTTTTTTCTCTAGACAAAATATTAAGATAATCTTTGTCCAATAGCTTTTTTAAGGTTTCTTTTAAAAATATGTCTTTTTTTGTCTTGTTTCCAAATAGCAGCGAATTTCCATCAAGTGTACCTTTTTTGTCCAAGGATTTCAGAATGGAGATAAATGGTGTTATTCCTGCACCACCAGAAATAAACATGCCATTTCCTTTAAATTGAATAGCCCCATATACATCACCCACAGTTAGTTTATCGTTCTTTTGAAGTTTGGATAATTGTTCCGTAACTCCATCGTGCGAAGGATATGTTTTAATCGTAAACTGCAAATGGTCGTCCGAAGGTAGACTGGTAAATGTAAAAGGTCTTTTTTCATCCTTCCATTCCGCTGTTTGAATCGCTACATCTGTTGCTTGTCCTGGAGTAAATGTATACTCCTTAGGTTTTTCTGTGACTATTTGAATTACATCATGGTTGAGGTATTGAATTGATTTAATTTTTACAGTTTTTCTTCCCATATTTTACGCTTTGTTGTTTTTTCTAGTTTTTGAATTGATAATTCTGAAGCTCAAGAAAGTCCATCTAAAGTTCACACGGAATATTTACTCAAGTGCCATTTTCTGCAACTATCCATTGAATTTTAAATCTTTATTACTTACAAGATGTTCTATTTCTGCCGTTCAATGTAATGCAAACCAGTTTTGTGTTAACTCATTTGAAATTAGGGAAGCCAACACATAATTATTATAGGATAATTCTAGGAGGTATGCTTCTAAGTTTTGGATAAAAAATGATGCTCTAGTTAAATTGGTGCTAATCCATTGCAATTTTGGTATTCGAAAAGAGCTATTTTGTTAACATCTTAGTAATCATGCAGTGAAAGGCTGTTTAGTGCCCATGCTGCAAATTAATCCATAAACGATAGGGAATATAGAAGATGTTACCAAAGTTTACCTCCTTAAATTGTAAACGTTGATTAGAAGATAGTCTAATCAACTGAGCAATTAATAATACCGTGTTTTAGACAAAATACGAAAGTACTGCTACTGATGTTACAGGTTTGAAATAATGTTTACCATATCTATACTACTAAAACAAAACACATTAAATCAATAGGATATCCCAAAACTAAAAAAGCCTTGCAAATCATAAGATTAGCAAGGCTTTGTTCTCGGATGGTCTCCGATATGGTGACCTGGCTGGGGCTCGAACCCAGGACCCTCTCCTTAAAAGGGAGATGCTCTACCAACTGAGCTACCAGGTCAAAATTTCAGTGCATTCGTTCCCTGAATGCGGGTGCAAATATAAGTTGATATCTTTACTTACCAAACGCTTTTTAAGATAAATTTCTTTTTTTTTGAAATCGATTAAAATTAGTTGAATTTTACACAAAACAAAGACGTGAAAATTGTATTGGTTGGGTATATGGGTAGCGGAAAAACTACCATAGGTAAGTTGGTTGCTAAACACTTGAAGATTAAATTTTTAGATTTAGACGCGTATATTGAAAAAGCCGAAGGACAATCGATCAAACAGCTATTTCTAAATAAGGGGGAACTGTATTTTAGAAAAAAAGAATTCTTTTATTTGAATGAAATTTTACGTTCAAACGCAAATGTTCTTTTGTCTACAGGTGGAGGAACTCCGTGTTACGGAGCCAACATGGACGCTATAATCAATGCTACTAATAATAGTATTTACCTAAAGGTTTCACTGGGAGAGCTCATAAGAAGACTCGTTATTGAGAAAGAGCAAAGACCCTTAATAAGTGGAATCGCAGATGACGAGTTACCCGAATTTATAGGAAAACATCTGTTTGAACGCAGCTACTATTACAACCAAGCCCGAACTACGTTATCGTGCGACGGAAGGTCCCCGGAGGAGTTGGCTTTGGAAATTATGAATAGCTTAGTTTAGAAATACCCGATCGTTCTTAGATTCAAAGAATACGTTTACATGTTCTTGCAAAGAAGTTGACAAGGAAATTCCCTTGTAATCCGCTTTTACAGGGTATTTCTTGTGGTTTCGATTAACAAGAACAGCTGTTTTGAGTTGCTTTAAGGGTGTTTTTAGAAAATGATGCACACCGTAGATAAGCGTTGTACCTGAATTGAGTACATCGTCTACCAACACTATCGATTTATTTTTGAAATCATCTGCTGAAATGGAAGTACTTACCCCACTTTCTAGAGGATTGCCCTTATCCATGAGTACCTTGCAAAGCGTAATTTCTGCATCGGTAATCTTACGGAGCACAGCGATTATTTTTTTTGCAAACTTTAATCCACCTCCATCTATCCCGGCAATAACGATTTCTTTCTCGTCTACATTTGCTTCATAAATTTGATAGGCGATACGTTTGGTCTTAAATTGGATTTGGTCGTGCGAAAGGATAAGCTGTTCCATTAGTCTACTGCTTTAATATTTAAAGATACCATTTGTTTTGCTTAGACATTATCGTCTGCCTCCGAACCGTCAGGATTTTTATCGGATGTAGGCTCATCCAAATAGTCTTCTATTTCTCTTCGGTCTTTTTTAGTAGGTCTGCCCGCTCCTTTTTTTCTATAATATTCTTTGGAGTACTTTAATAACTCGTTATGCTCAAATGCCTCTTTAGGAGTTGTATCTTTTCTGTACATAGCCACCAATTTGGCTCCAACTCGGCTCGGTGGTATATCCAGTACTGTAAATTGATAATTAATTTGATTTTTGCGTACTACAATAGTATCCATTGGAAAAACTTCCCTACCCGGTTTTGCAACGTGGTCGTTTATTTTAACCTGACCTTTTTTGCAGGCGTTTGTAGCAATATTCCTAGTTTTAAAGTAACGGGTGCTCCACAAGTATTTGTCTATGCGCATTACAGATAAAAAAATCTTTGTTAAGGTTCGAAGCAAAAATAGGGGAAAATTGTATCTTGCGCGCTTAATAATTGAGATGATGAAAGTTAAAAATATCTGTTGGTCCTTATGTTTGGCAGCAGCACTATGGTCTTGTGGAAACGATGACGACGTAGGTGCGCCGGAAGTTGAGGTGGTACCCCCAAGATTGCTAAGTGAAGAGGTCGATGCCGATGATACCGAGATAGTCGCTTTTTTAAAGACGCATTTTTATAACTATGAGGAATTTCAGAGCCCTACTGCCGATTTTGATTTTAGAGTTCGTTTCGACACTATTGCTGGCGATAATGCAGACAAAATTTCCATTTTTGATAGTGGGCAGTTGCCAGGGGTAACGTTTGGTACAGAAGTGATTTCTGTTAATTCCGAAGAATTCCAAAGAACGGATGGAGAAGTTGTGAACCATAACTTATATTATTTGGTGGTTAGGCAAGGTGGGAGTGGGACAACTCCGACGATAGGGGATAATTATGCGGTTAGGTATGAGGGTTCTTTGTTAAATGGTACCGTGTTTGATTCTAGTGTAAGCCAGCCCGTTCAATTTAACCTTTCTCAAGTGGTAAGAGGATTTGGGAATGGATTACGGTTTTTTAAAAGTGGTACTGAGGCTATTGAAAACGGCGATGGAACATTTACCTATGATGACTATGGTATAGGGGCTATTTTTATGCCCTCTGGTCTAGGTTATTTTAGCGTTCCTACCAGTAATTTAATACCTCCTTATGCTCCTTTGGTGTTTACCGTAGATACATTTCAGTTTGAAATGGACACTGATTCCGATAATGACGGAATTCCATCTTTTATGGAAGATTTGGATGGTGATGGCAATCTTAACAATGATAATACGGACAGCGCGGATGAACAAAGAAGTATTCCTAATTATCTGGACGCAGACGATGACAATGATGGTATCCCTACTATCGATGAAATTAATCTAAACCCTGATGGCTCTTTTTTCTCCTTTAAGGACACCGATGGGGACGGAATTTCCGACCATTTGGATATCGACTCCTAATACAGACAGTTTATCAATTAACAAAGCCCTTGACATTATTTGTCAAGGGCTTTGTTAATTAAGGATAAACCCATGAAAGAAAACTATCTATAACTTTAATGATAAGCTCAGGATGATTTGATCAGGTCTTGTATCTACACGATCTCCATTTAACGTACCTATGTTGCTATTTACAAAATTTAGTTCATTCTCATTAAGTCCTCTTTCATACCGCACATCCAAACCAAATTTCCCAAAACTCACGCCTGCACCTATATTTAGACCAACAGTAAAATCATTCTCAACGGTATCAATACTAACACCATCAAACTTACTATTTAATATATACTGGAAAGCAGGTCCTGCAAATAAGTTTAAAGGGCCAATAACATTAAGTCCCACCAAAACCGGTACATCCAATTTATTTAATTTTAAATCTCCTTCGTTGTATCCAGAGGTTGTGCTAGTATAAACTAATTCGGGTCTCAGATAAACTTTATTACCCAGTTTGCCAAAAACACCAATATGGTAGCCCACATTTCTGTCCGGCGAATTTATAGCGTTTTCTGCAGAATTAAAGAAGTCACCGTTTCCGGCATAGTTAACACCTCCTTTTAAACCAAAACCGGAACCTGTTTGAGCAAAACCAAAAAATCCGGATAGTAGCATTACTGTAATTAAAGATAATTTTTTCATAATCATGTAGTTTTGATGAACGTAGTGGTAATCAATAATAGTACCAAACAGCTCGTTTCTCGTTATACCATCAGAACGCAAAGCCTTCTGCTTTATTGTTTTATGGCAATCAACAACAGTTTAGAGGAGCGTTGGTTGGGCCATTCCTCTACTTTTAATCGGTTGCAGATATTTAGGTTTAATTAAGTTTTGGCGACGGTGAGTTCATTATATTTGTATCCTTATTTATACGCTTTTGAAATTTACTTTACACAAGACCGATCCTCTTAGCAAAGCCCGTGCAGGAAGTATACAAACAGATCACGGTACTATAGAAACCCCAATTTTTATGCCTGTGGGTACCGTAGCATCGGTAAAGGGCGTACACCAAAAAGAATTACGGGAGGAAATTGACCCTGACATTATTTTGGGCAACACGTATCATTTATTTCTAAGGCCAAAGACACAGATTTTAAAGAGTGCCGGTGGTCTCCATAAATTCATGGGATGGGATAGAAATATTCTTACGGATAGTGGAGGGTATCAAGTTTATTCCCTTTCTGCGAATAGGAAGATAAAGGAGGAAGGGGTTAAGTTTAAATCCCATATAGACGGTTCTACACACATGTTTACTCCAGAGAATGTTATGGAAATACAACGGGTCATTGGAGCCGATATTATCATGGCTTTTGATGAATGTACCCCGTATCCCTGCGACTACAATTATGCAAAACGTTCGATGCATATGACACATCGTTGGTTGGACAGATGTATGGACCATTTAGAAAAAGTACCTTTTGAGTATGATTATTCACAAGCTTTTTTTCCTATTGTACAAGGGTCAACTTACAAGGATTTGAGAAGGCAATCCGCAGAGTATATTGCCAATGCCGGCGCAGTAGGTAATGCAATAGGTGGTTTATCGGTAGGTGAGCCAGCAGAAGAACTATATGCAATGACCGAGGTGGTATGCGAAATTTTACCCGAGGACAAGCCAAGATATTTGATGGGTGTAGGAACGCCAATCAACATTTTGGAAAACATAGCTTTAGGGGTTGATATGTTCGATTGCGTTATGCCCACAAGAAATGCCAGAAACGGAATGTTGTTTACGGCACATGGTACCATCAATATAAAAAATAAGAAGTGGGAAGATGACTTTTCCGTTTTGGATGAAATGGGAACTACGTTTGTAGATAAAGAATACAGTAAAGCATATTTACGTCATTTGTTCGCCGCCAACGAATACCTTGGAAAACAAATAGCGACCATACATAACCTAGGTTTTTACCTTTGGCTCGTTCGTGAGGCCAGAAAGCATATATTGGAAGGCGATTTTAGGGAATGGAAAGATAAGATGGTAAAACAAATGGATAAAAGGCTGTAATGCTTTCGATACTAGATAAATATATATTAAAACGATATTTGGCCACATTTGCTTTGATGTTGCTGCTCTTCATTCCTATAGGTATTATGGTGAACTTGGCGGAGCAAATCGGGAAAATGATTGATAATGAAGCTCCCTTAAATGAAATTTTAGTCTATTATCTCAACTTTACCATTTACATTGGCAATCTTCTTTTTCCAATATTTCTTTTTCTATCCGTTATCTTCTTTACTTCAAAGCTTGCAAACAACACAGAAATAGTAGCGATTTTAAGCTCTGGAGTATCTTATGGTAGGTTTTTAAGACCCTACCTTATTGGAGCATCGCTTATTGCTATACTAATGTTTTTTATGACCATGTTTATTGTACCTAACGCGAGTCTCGGCTTCAATGAATTTAAGTTCAAATACCTTAAGAAAGGAAAGCAAGATCGTGTTACTAGTAATATTTTTAATCAATTGAACGAAAGGGATTTTATCTATGTCAGTAGCTTTGATCCGGCACGACAATTGGGGAATAATTTTACGTTTGAACGTTTTGATGAAAACAACGAGCTAGAGTTTAAAATAGCTGCGGCGAATATAAGATGGGTCGATAAGGACAGTACGTATAGATTAACGTCTTACAATAAGAGAACCGTTAGGGGAGATACAGCGCTTATTGAAAGCAAAAGACGACTGGATACCTTGTTCCCTTTTAGAATAAACGATCTTACCCAGGTTTCTTATGTAGCGGAAACTAAGAATCTTTATGAACTGGACGAGTTCATTAAAAGTCAAAAAAGAAAGGGTGCGTCCAATATTAATACTTACGTTTTGGTAAAGTATAAGAGATGGGCCTTACCATTAACGGCCTTTATTCTTACTATTATCGCAGTTGCGGTCTCCTCTGTAAAGAGACGCGGCGGAATGGGTGTGAACCTTGCCTTTGGTATTTTAGTAGCCTTTGTATTTGTGTTTTTTGATAAGGTTTTTGGAACCTTGGCAGAGCAGTCGGGATTTTCTCCAATGTTGGCCGTTATTATACCTAATGTAGTCTTTGGCGCCTTGGCGTTTTATCTTTTACAAAATGCAAAAAGATAGGTTACATAATCTCGTCCACCTTCATTTTATAGTTTTTATTTATGGTTTTACGGCAATTCTCGGAAAACTAATTTCTATAGACTCCCTACCGCTCGTTTGGTATCGAATGGGATTGGCCGCTATTTTTATTCTCTTGTATATACGGTTGTCTAAATTTAAGCTACGGGTTAATATCAAAACTTTGCTTTGGTTCACTTTGGCCGGTATCATAGTGTCTTTGCATTGGGTAACCTTTTTTTTGGCTATCAAGGTATCCACTGTTTCCGTAGCCTTGGCGATGATGTCTACGGGAGCTTTTTTACGGCTTTGTTGGAGCCGCTTGTTTATAGACGTAAAGTGGTAGGCTATGAGTTGCTATTTGGATTATTGGTCATTTTTGGCCTTTATCTTATTTTCCGTGTAGAGTCTACCTATAGTACGGGTATGCTTATCGCTTTGATCTCGGCCTTTTTGGTCGCTGTTTTTTCTATTATCAACGCGCAGTTGGTTAAAGAGAACAGACCTTCTGTAATATCGTTTTATGAATTAGGTATCGGAACGTTGTTTTTGACCCTTTTATTAGGTTTATCTGGTGGTTTTAATACTAAGTTTTTTACGTTGTCGGTATCGGATTGGTGGTATCTTATCGTCTTGGCACTTATCTGTACGTCCTACGCTTTTATTGCATCCGTAAAGATTATGAGGGTGCTTACCCCGTATACCGTTATGCTCACCACGAATTTAGAACCTGTTTACGGTATTCTTTTGGCATGGGCTATATTTGGGTCCGAAGAGCAGATGAATCCACTATTTTATTTAGGTGCCCTTATTATATTGATAACCGTTATTGCGAACGGTTTTTTAAAACACAAGGCCAGTAAAAAACAGACTTGACCTAAGGATTAGCTATTAAAGTTTTATCTTTGAACCCACAACTAACTAAATCTTTTTTTGAACTATGGAATATTTGGATTTTGAACTTCCTATAAAGGAGCTGGAAGACCAATTGGACAAGTGTATGATTATTGGGGAAGAAAGTGATGTTGACGTTACCGAAACCTGCAAACAGATAGAAAAAAAATTAGCCGAGACCCGAAAGGAAATTTATAAAAATCTTACGGCATGGCAGCGAGTTCAGCTTTCAAGGCATCCAAATAGGCCGTATACCCTAGATTATATAAAAGCGATCTGTGGCGATACTTTTTTGGAATTACATGGCGATCGCACCGTAAAGGATGACAAAGCAATGATTGGGGGTTTAGGAAAAATAGGTGATCAGTCTTTCATGTTCATTGGGCAACAAAAAGGGTATAATACAAAAACAAGACAGTACCGTAATTTTGGTATGGCTAATCCGGAAGGCTACCGCAAGGCATTGCGACTTATGAAATCTGCTGAAAAGTTTGGAATACCGGTAGTCTGTTTGGTAGACACTCCGGGAGCATATCCTGGAATTGAAGCAGAGGAACGTGGACAGGGAGAGGCGATTGCACGAAATATTATCGAAATGACAAGGCTTAAAGTGCCGATTATCGTTGCAATTATAGGCGAAGGTGCATCTGGTGGTGCCTTAGGTATCGGAGTAGGTGACAAGGTTCTTATGCTGGAAAACACTTGGTATTCCGTTATATCGCCCGAATCTTGTTCCTCTATATTATGGAGAAGCTGGGAATACAAGGAAGTTGCTGCGAGCGCTTTAAAGTTGACGGCGACCGATATGAAAAAATTAAAATTAATAGATGAAATTGTTAGGGAACCTGCTGGTGGTGCACATGCCAATAGGGAAAAAACATTTGAAATTTTAAAGAATAAAATAGCTTCTCATTTTGGCGAACTTCAAAAGTTATCACCAAAAGAACTCGTAAAACTACGTATGGAAAAGTACGAACAGATGGGTGTTTTTAATGGTTAAAAGACCATTTTCGCAACCTCAGGAAAATCCAGCAATTTTAATTGCTGGTTTTTTTTTGTTATCAACACAAAATTGTAACTTATTAACATGTAATTGTTAGCGAACTGTGAACATCCTAAACCGGAATTTCAGTGTTAGCTAAATGTTAATTGTATATTTTCGCACTCATGGAGAACACGAAACCCTTAGTTGGTCGTAAGATTGACAAATCTACTATCATTAGTCTTGAAAGAGGCAAAATACCACCACAAGCCGTTGATTTAGAAGAGGTTGTGATTGGCGCGATGATGATTGATAAAAAGGGTGTTGATGAGGTAATCGATATTTTACATCCAGATGTATTCTATAAGGATGCACATCGATTCATATATGAGGCTATCTTCGTTTTGTTCGAGGAATCGCAACCAGTGGATTTATTAACGGTTTCTTCTCAATTGAAGAAAGCAGGCAAACTAGAGGCAATTGGAGGTGATTTTTACCTAATTAAACTCACTCAAAAGGTGGCTTCTTCCGCCCATATCGAATTTCATGCACGTATTATTCTTCAAAAATACATTCAGCGTAGCCTTATAAAGATATCCAATGAAATCATTGAAGAAGCATACGATGAAAGCACAGATGTTTTTGACCTTTTGGATGCCGCTGAATCCAAGTTATATGATGTTACCCAAGGTAATCTAAAGCGCTCTGCCGAAACCGCGCAGAATTTGGTGATACAGGCTAAGAAAAGAATAGAGGAAATAGCAAACAAAGAGGGCTTAAGTGGTGTGCCCTCTGGTTTTGATAAGGTAGATAAACTGACCTCGGGTTGGCAACCCAGTGATTTAATAATCATTGCGGCCCGTCCTGGTATGGGTAAAACAGCACTTACGTTGTCCATGGCCAAGAATATGGCGGTAAATCATAATATTCCGGTCGCATTTTTCTCCTGTGAGATGTCGTCCGTACAATTGATTACACGTTTAATATCTTCAGAAACGGGACTTTCTTCTGAGAAATTGCGTACCGGTAAATTAGAAAAGCACGAATGGGAACAGCTGAATGTAAAGGTAAAGGCTTTGGAAAAGGCACCTTTGTTCATCGATGATACCCCATCACTTTCTATTTTTGATTTACGAGCTAAAGCAAGACGTCTCGCTTCACAGCATGGAATAAAAATGATCGTTATCGATTATTTGCAGTTGATGACTGCAGGAGGCTCTCAAAAAGGTGGAAATAGGGAACAGGAAATCTCGACTATTTCGCGTAATCTAAAGGCTTTAGCCAAGGAATTGAACGTTCCGGTAATCGCATTATCACAGCTATCAAGGGCAGTAGAAACGCGTGGAGGTAGTAAGAGACCATTGCTATCAGACCTTAGGGAATCTGGGGCCATTGAGCAAGATGCAGATATTGTAGCCTTTATATACAGACCTGAATATTATAAGATAGATGAGTGGGACGATGAAGAGCGAAGTCCAACTCAGGGACAGGGGGAATTGATTGTTGCTAAGCATAGGAACGGTGGATTGGAAAATATCCGATTGAAATTTATTGGAAACTTAGGTAAGTTCGATAATCTAGACGATTTTGATTCACCTTTTGAGTTCCAGTCTAAAATGAATGAGAACGACGAAAATCCTTTTGCGACAAAAAATCTTCCCACCACGGATCAAGCTTTTGGCAGTAATATGAATCAAGGTTTAGATCCTGACGAGGACAATGAAGTGCCTTTTTAAGACTTTGCTGTAGGGTACGAGCATAACTAAATGTCATCCTGGGCGCCTCCGACGGACAAAAGATGGGCTTTTAAATTTCCTGATCCTCATTTTACTATTTTTTTAACGTAACGCTTAAAATGCCGTTCTCTAATTTCCGTTATCTTTGAAATAGTATCATCAACGGTTGCGCTGAATGAAAAATAGTCTGTTTTCTTTATTCTTACTTCTTTTTACTGTGCAATTATCCGCATCTTCCATTTTAATCCCAATGGATGCAGACTCCCAGAAAAATCATTTAAAAGCCTACGGTATTACCTATTGGGTGCTTGCTAAACAACAAAAAGTGCAATGGCTTTTAAACTATAGAGGTGGCTCTTTTTTGCTGCCAGACGGAGAAAGTATCCGTAAAGAGTGCCAAATACGAGGAGTGTCTTTTGAAGTTTTATCCGATAATCAAGCCAATGCTATTTTGGATGATATTAGTAGTCCGTCCAAAAATCAGGATGCAGTTATTCTAGAAAAAGCGCCAAAGATTGCAGTTTATTCACCTCAAGGAAACCAGCCATGGGACGATGCCGTTACAATGGTGTTGACTTATGCCGAGATACCCTATGTTACTATTTATGATGAGGAGGTTTTAAATGATAAATTGGCTTTGTACGATTGGTTGCACCTACATCATGAGGATTTTACGGGGCAATATGGTAAGTTTTATGGTGCGTATAGAGCTACGCCGTGGTATATAGAAGGCAAGGCGGCCGCTGAAAAATTGGCTAAAAAGTTGGGCTATGACAAGGTTTCGGAAGAAAAAGGTGCCGTGGCCTTAAAAATTAGGAGTTACGTTATTGGAGGCGGATTTATGTTTGCGATGTGTTCCGCAACCGATAGTTTTGATATTGCGCTTTCTGCGGATGGGGTAGACATCTGTGAACCTATGTTTGACGGGGACGCATCCGACCCTAATTATCAAGCTAGTTTGGATTACAGAAAAACATTTGCTTTTACTGATTTCACCTTGGAACGGAATCCGGCTAAATATGAGTTTAGTTCCATCGATATGACTACACAAAGAGGTAATGTTCCCAAAGAGTCCGATTACTTTTCGCTGATGGATTTTTCTGCAAAATGGGATGCCATACCTACAATGCTCTGCCAAAACCATACCTCCATAGTTAAAGGTTTTATGGGACAGACAACAGCGTTCAATAGAAAGCAAATTAAGCCGACAGTTTTAGTTCTGGGTGAAAATAAACTTAATGGAGAAGCAAGGTATATACATGGTATAAAAGGGAAAGGTTTCTTTACTTTTTATGGAGGTCATGATCCAGAGGATTATCAGCATAGGGTAGGAGACCCGAAAACTGAGCTCGAGCTTCATCCAACATCCCCTGGATATCGACTAATACTTAATAATGTCCTGTTTCCCGCAGCCCGTAAAAAAAAGCAGAAAACCTGATAAATTTACGAGCCGGTTTGAGAGGAATAGGTGCTTTCAAATATTTTGTCAGCGTTTGCCGATTCAAAACCATCTCTTCTTTGTGCTCTAGAAATGTTGGACTTTTCGATATTTTTAAACTCAGGTAGTGCCAACCGCTCTGCAAATTCTACGTAGCTGCCAGGTATCAGCATTTTTTTACCATTCTTGAACGTAGCCTCCATCATCTTGGAGACAGAACTACTTTGCCTAAGAAGGCCATCTGCACTCTCCTTTATAACACCGCCGGAGTCATTTAGTTTTATACCTATATCAACTAAAAATGAGTTAAACGATTCCATGGTGTTATAGCCGTTTTTAAGCTCATGAACACTAATCGTATAATGATTTAAATAGTACCGATTGTAAATTACCCAGGCGGCGTATTCACTATCTTGGGAAAGCGTTTGGTAATCTTCAATAGACGGTAATTCCCATAAAGAAGTATAAAAAAAGTTACCAACGGCTTGTACATCGTTTAAATCTAGGGCATCAACCGGATCTAAAGTAATATGCTTTGTATATTTATTTACAAGCGAAACTGCAGTTTCACTCAAGTCAGAAACCCTAAGTTCGCTAATAAATATTCTTGGGTATTCTGGTGATGGAGGGGCGTACCAGAACGCATTCAATTTTTTGCCTTCAAAAAAGTAATAATCTCTTTTTTCATAGCCATAGTGCAAGAATATTTTCTCTAAAGACCCTATTCCTAAAAAAGGAACTCCGAGTGTTCTAAATGCAATATGGTCATTGACTATTTCATTTTCTGAAGCTATAACGCCCCTGTCCAACAAAGCGGTAGATACCTTTTTCACATCCGAAACACTTTCTTTATAAGGTTGGAATAATAGGCTCATAAGTCTATCGAGGGCGGAGTTCTGGTTAAAATTCATAGCAATTGTATTAAGAAATAATTTTATTCGTTAAAATATTATTTTTTGGGATTTTGTTGTTGGCACAAAGCCATTTAGCTTTTACAGTTAGTGATAACGTTATTGATAGCTATTACGTATCATATCTGCGACAAAAGTTTTTCGAGCACTACTTCAACCCCATAATTATCATTGGATAAAGTATGGTATTTTGCGTTATCCTTGACATTCGGATGAGCATTTTCCATAGCAAAACTAAAATCGGAAAGGGCCAACATTTCAAGGTCGTTATTATAATCTCCAAAGACCATTAGTTCTTCTGGTTTAATGTTATGGGTGTTCATCAATTGACGCAAAGCAAAACCTTTATTTGCGTTGGCACTAGAGACGTCTACCCAATTACTGCCAGATATTTTAACTTGGAGGTTCTTCTCCAACTGTTTTACATGAGGGTAGATATACTGTTCCGAACTTTCAAAATGGAACATAGCTACTTTGATGATTTCTGCATTAACTGTCTCTAGTTGATGAACTAGGTCAAATTTGGAATAATATTCCTTTAATTTTGCGACAAAAGCATCTGATTTTGGAGTGAGATAGGCAGTATGCTTTCCACAAAGTACGGGGTGTATGTCCGCTCTGCCATCTAGTAATTTTAAGGTTTCGGTAACATAGTGGCTAGGTAGGGGAGTGGATAGTAGTTCATGCTCTTCCCGCATTACAAAACCTCCATTTTCTGCAACAACAATAATATCATTTTTTATAGGGCTTAGTTTGTCAATAATACTATTATATTGCCTTCCACTTGCTGCAACAAATAATATGTCTTTAGATTTTAGACGGGAAAACAGTTCAAAGAATCGGCTGCTTACTTGGTGGTTGGAGTTCAGTAGCGTACCGTCCATATCGGTAACTACCATCTTTATTTTGGATACGTCCATCTGTTACTTAATTTAGTGGGCAAAGGTATTTCAATAAGAGTGATTACCCATGATGGTGTTGTCAGTTTTATGATTAATTAAGAGAATAACGAATGATTTGGTTTCAACATACGATTAAACTTTCGCCGGTAGCTAGGGGATTTCATCTGATAACGGAACAGATAGTTAGAGAATGTTTCGAACTGTCAACAATTGATATTGGAATATGTCAGATATTCATTCAACACACTTCTGCTAGTTTAACACTAAACGAAAATGCCGACCCTACCGTTCGTGCAGATTTTGAAAGTCATTTCAATGTTATGGTTCCTGAGAATGCGCCATATTACAGGCACACCTATGAAGGTGCAGATGATATGCCTGCGCACATAAAAACCTCTTTAATGGGTAATTCTGTCCAAATTCCGATTACGGATGGAAAGTTGAACCTGGGTGTGTGGCAGGGGATTTATCTCTGTGAGTATCGAAATCATGCATCTGGTAGGGATATTGTTATTACCATGTTTGGGAAGGAATACGAACTAAAATAATAGAACGATGACAACAGAAGAATCGATTTTAAACAAAATACAAATCTTAATCACCAATCATTTTGGAACTCCTGAAGAGGCTTTTAATTATTTTGATGTCGATAATAATCAAAAGTTGTCAAAGGGTGAAATCGTGCAATTATTAAAAGAAGCAGAAATTAGTGGGTTTTTAAGGGGAATAGTTTCTTCCAAGTTGGTGCAGGGGTACGATAAGAATAAAGATGATTTAATTAATTGGAAAGAGTTTAAATTTGCTATTTCTAGATTAAAGACTCAATAAAAATAAGGAGTAAAAGCAAAAAATCCGATTCGTTAGAATCGGATTTTTTTAGTGAGATATATTTGATGAATTTATTTTACCTGATCTACAACTGCTTTAAAAGCATCTGGGTGATTCATGGCTAAATCTGCTAGAACTTTTCTGTTTAGTTCTATATTGTTGGATTTAACTTTACCCATAAATTGAGAGTAGGACATTCCGTGTAATCTGGCACCGGCATTAATACGGGTAATCCATAAGGCACGAAAAGTTCTCTTTTTATTTCTTCGGTCTCTATAAGCATATAACATTGCTTTTTCAACCGCGTTTTTGGCTACTGTCCAGACGTTTTTACGTCTTCCAAAGTAACCTTTGGCTTGCTTCATCACCTTTTTTCTTCTGGCTCTGGAAGCTACTGCATTTACTGATCTTGGCATTTTTGTCTAATTTTTTGTAGTAGGCGTCCTAATTGTTTAGTATGGAACTTTTATTGCCTAACTCCATGGTTAATAATTTTACCTTTAAAAAAGCGAATTTACTTTAAACGTAACTGCTCTTTTATACTGTTTACGTCATGCTGATGCACTAAAGTATCGTGCGTTAACGCAAGCTTACGCTTTTTGGATTTCTTTGTAAGAATGTGACTCTTAAAAGCGTGTTTTCTTTTAATTTTACCTGTACCTGTAAGCTTAAAACGCTTTTTGGCACTGGATTTTGTTTTCTGTTTAGGCATTGTCTCCTATTTAATTAATTAATCTCACTATGTACGTTGAACTTCAGCAGGTTTTTAACCAATCTTTGTTCAGCTTTTTTCAATCTAAACGCTGCTTTAAGATGAGAAAGCAGCGTTTGATATGTTTCTATGTAGGTCCGCTAATTCGCGAAACCGATATGTTATTTACCTTTCGTCTTAGGAGCTAAGAACATGGTCATTCTTTTTCCTTCTAACTTAGGCATCTGTTCTACTTTTCCTAATTCTTCCAATTCTGAAGCTAGCTTCAAAAGTAGGATTTCTCCCTGATCTTTGTATACAATTGAACGTCCTTTAAAGAATACATAGGCTTTTAACTTTGCACCTTCTTTTAAGAATTTTTCCGCGTGTTTTTTCTTAAACTCGTAATCATGGTCATCTGTATTTGGACCAAATCGAATTTCTTTAACTACAACTTTGGAGGCTTTCGCCTTCATAGCCTTATCCCTTTTCTTCTGTTCGTATAAGAATTTCTTATAGTCTATTATTTTACAAACAGGCGGTTTTGCTTTTGGTGAAATCTCCACCAAGTCCAATTCTAATTCTTTGGATAAATCCAAAGCTTTTCTGATAGGGTATACACCAATTTCCACATTGTCGCCAACCAACCTTACTTCTGGAGCAAGTATTTTTTCATTGATATTGTGGGGATTTTTATTTTCCCTTCTAGGTTGAGGCCTAAATCTTTTACGTATTGCTATGACTAATAATTTTTAATTAAACTTATTTTTTAAAACGACTTTAAGGTACTATTTATTTCGTTGTTTACCAAGTCTGTGAACGCTGCTATTGTAATTGCTCCTAAATCTTCACCTCCGTGTTTTCGAACAGAAATGGTATTTGCCTTCTCGTCATTTTCACCAACGATTAGCATAAACGGTATCTTGTTCATTTCTGCCTCTCGTATTTTCTTGCCAATAGTTTCATTCCTACTATCCAAGAGGGCGCGAATTTCGTTATTTTCTAGGGATTTTAAAACTTTTTCAGCATATTTTTCATGTTTCTCGCTTACCGGTAAAATAATCGTTTGATCTGGGGTTAGCCATAAAGGGAAATTTCCTCCGCCATGTTCCAGTAATAGGGCTATAAAACGCTCCATACTACCAAATGGTGCCCTGTGTATCATTACTGGTCTATGAAGTTCGTTGTCGCTTCCTTTGTAGGTAAGGTCAAAACGTTCGGGTAGGTTGTAATCTACTTGTATGGTTCCAAGTTGCCATTTTCTTCCCAGAGCATCTTTTACCATGAAATCGAGTTTCGGACCATAAAAGGCAGCTTCTCCCGTTTCTATGACATAATCGAGTCCCTTTTCATCTGCTGCATTGATGATGGCTTGCTCAGCTTTTTCCCAATTTTCAACGGAACCAATGTATTTGTCCGGATTATCTAAGTCTCTAACGGAAACTTGCGCTGTAAAGTTTTCAAATCCAAGAGATTTTAGAACATATAGGGATAAGTCGATGACATCTTTGAATTCTTGGTCCAATTGTTCTGGCATACAAAAAATATGGGCATCGTCTTGTGTAAAACCGCGTACCCTTGTTAAACCATGTAATTCTCCACTTTGCTCATACCTATATACGGTACCGAACTCCGCATACCTTTTTGGTAAATCCTTATAGCTAAAAGGTTTCGCGTTATAGATTTCGCAATGATGAGGACAATTCATTGGTTTTAGCAAAAACTCTTCGTCTTCTTTGGGTGTTTTAATAGGTTGAAAACTATCTTCACCGTATTTTGCGTAATGTCCTGATGTTACATAGAGTTCCTTTTGTCCTATATGTGGGGTGATGACCATCTCATAACCTGCCTTCTTTTGTGCCTTTTTGAGAAACTGCTCTAAACGCTCTCTTAGCGCCGCACCTTTTGGCAACCACAACGGAAGGCCTTGACCAACTTTTTGGGAGAAGGTGAAAAGCTCTAGTTCTTTTCCAAGTTTTCTGTGGTCACGTTTCTTAGCTTCCTCTAGCAACTCAAGGTATTCCGTAAGTTCCTTTTGTTTTGGGAATGATATGCCGTAAATACGGGTTAGTTGAGGGTTATTTTCGTTGCCTCTCCAATAAGCCCCTGCGACATTTAAAATTTTAATTGCTTTAACGATTCCGGTATTAGGAATATGGCCTCCTCTACAAAGGTCTGTGAAGGTATCGTGGTCGCAAAAAGTAATTGTGCCATCCTCTAGATTTTCTATAAGCTCCACTTTGTATTCATTACCCTGATCTTTGTATAGTTGTAGCGCATCGGCTTTAGATACCGAACGCATCTTATAGTCATGCTTGCCTCTGGCAATCGCTATTGCTTTCTGTTCTATTTTTTGGAAATCTTTTTCGGAAATACTTCCTTCTGGTAAATCAACGTCATAGTAAAAGCCGTTTTCAATTGCAGGTCCTATGGTCAGTTTTATTCCCGGATAGAGTTCTTCCAACGCTTGTGCTACGATATGGGATGTGGAATGCCAAAAAGCGGTTTTACCCTCTTGGTCGTTCCAGGTAAACAATACCAAGGAACCATTTTCCATTAATGGGGTCGTGGTTTCTACTGTGGTGTTGTTAAACTTGGCAGAGATTACATTTCTAGCAAATCCTGGGCTAATCCCTTTTGCAACATCCATTGGAGTCGCTCCTTTGTCAAATTGTTTAATGGAGCCATCTGGTAATGTGATTTTAATCATCGTATCATAGTATATAAGGATGGCAAAGATAATGTGTTGCCTTTAGGTCTACAATAATATAAACATCTGTTTTTTATTCTTTTGAGCTACAATTGTTGCTAATTACTGAATGGTTGGTCTTGTTTTAGGTCAAACCGGATTGCTTAGGCTTTTTTTTTGCTTAATAGCTTTGTCAATTCTTAAATTTTCGTTAGATTTAATACCTTTTTATTTTTCAAGGGTCTATATGCTAGGCTTTTGCGTTTGACGCACAAAAAACCTTAAAAAAAGATTGTTTTTTATTGTTGTTGGTTTGAAAAAGGGTGTTACATTTGCACCCCCGAACGGGCTATGTGACGTAGTTTTTGTGAGCGGGAAGTTCTTTAGGAGTGTTGATGTTATATGGTTGTTTTCCTGGCCTTCGAAAAAAAATATTTTTTTTTCGAAAAAGCTTGCCGGGAATAAAAACAGTTGTATATTTGCAGCCGCTTAGGCAAATAGTCTAGGTAAAGAGAAGTCCTCTTCGGGGGAATTTAGGAGTTCATTGAAATATTGTGGAGAAGATAAGATTGGTGAAACGGGGCGACCCGGAGTAGTTGGTTTTTGGTAGAGAACAAAGAATCAAAGAATACAGGACGCGAGTCCTGATAGAATTAGATCGAGAGAATCGGGGCCGGGGACGGACATCGGACTTGTTGGGACGAATATTTACAGAACAACGATGAAGAGTTTGATCCTGGCTCAGGATGAACGCTAGCGGCAGGCCTAACACATGCAAGTCGAGGGGTAACATGGTAGCTTGCTACCGATGACGACCGGCGCACGGGTGCGCACCGCGTATGGAACCTGCCTTTTACAGGGGAATAGCCTTTGGAAACGAAGATTAATGCCCCATAGTACCGTTTTGCAGCATTGCTTTACGGTTAAAGCCTTCGGGCGGTAGAAGATGGCCATGCGTCCCATTAGCTAGTTGGTAAGGTAACGGCTTACCAAGGCTACGATGGGTAGGGGCCCTGAGAGGGGGATCCCCCACACTGGTACTGAGACACGGACCAGACTCCTACGGGAGGCAGCAGTGAGGAATATTGGACAATGGAGGAGACTCTGATCCAGCCATGCCGCGTGCAGGAAGAATGCCCTATGGGTAGTAAACTGCTTTTATACGGGAAGAAAAAGAGCTACGTGTAGCTTACTGACGGTACCGTAAGAATAAGGACCGGCTAACTCCGTGCCAGCAGCCGCGGTAATACGGAGGGTCCGAGCGTTATCCGGAATTATTGGGTTTAAAGGGTCCGTAGGCGGGCGATTAAGTCAGTGGTGAAAGTCTGCAGCTCAACTGTAGAATTGCCTTTGATACTGGTCGTCTTGAGTTATAGTGAAGTTGCCGGAATATGTAGTGTAGCGGTGAAATGCATAGATATTACATAGAACACCGATTGCGAAGGCAGGTGACTAACTATATACTGACGCTGATGGACGAAAGCGTGGGGAGCGAACAGGATTAGATACCCTGGTAGTCCACGCCGTAAACGATGGATACTAGCTGTCCGGTACCTTGAGTACTGGGCGGCCAAGCGAAAGTGATAAGTATCCCACCTGGGGAGTACGTTCGCAAGAATGAAACTCAAAGGAATTGACGGGGGCCCGCACAAGCGGTGGAGCATGTGGTTTAATTCGATGATACGCGAGGAACCTTACCAGGGCTTAAATGCATATTGACAGGGGTAGAGATACCTTTTCCTTCGGGCAATTTGCAAGGTGCTGCATGGTTGTCGTCAGCTCGTGCCGTGAGGTGTCAGGTTAAGTCCTATAACGAGCGCAACCCCTACCGTTAGTTGCCAGCATGTCATGATGGGGACTCTAACGGGACTGCCGGTGCAAACCGTGAGGAAGGTGGGGATGACGTCAAATCATCACGGCCCTTACGTCCTGGGCCACACACGTGCTACAATGGCAGGTACAGAGAGCAGCCACGTCGCAAGGCGGAGCGAATCTATAAAACCTGTCACAGTTCGGATCGGGGTCTGCAACTCGACCCCGTGAAGCTGGAATCGCTAGTAATCGGATATCAGCCATGATCCGGTGAATACGTTCCCGGGCCTTGTACACACCGCCCGTCAAGCCATGGAAGCCGGGAGTGCCTGAAGTCCGTCACCGTAAGGAGCGGCCTAGGGCAAGATCGGTAACTAGGGCTAAGTCGTAACAAGGTAGCCGTACCGGAAGGTGCGGCTGGAACACCTCCTTTCTAGAGATTGTCCGCCCAGCGGACAGTCCCTGACATATTCGGAAATAAGTTTCCGGTCCCGTTTTTTCGGTTTATTATTCGGCTTTGATTATTATTGATGTTCACGTAAGGCTCCACAATTATGATATATAGGATACCGGGTTCCCGCAAGGGAAAATGGTAATTGAAGTCCCATAGCTCAGCTGGTTAGAGCGCTACACTGATAATGTAGAGGTCGGCAGTTCGAGTCTGCCTGGGACTACTAATGGCCCCAAGGGTTTTTAAAAGAATCCGGGCCACGTTCATTGAGATTGAAATACTGAATAGGAAATTCTAGAAGTTGAGTGGTAGTTGCAGTAACTACTGACTACTGATTGCTAACTACTAGTAATTGGGGGATTAGCTCAGCTGGCTAGAGCGCCTGCCTTGCACGCAGGAGGTCATCGGTTCGACTCCGATATTCTCCACCAGGCGGTGCCTAGGGATAATTTAGGTTATTTTCTAGCGTATCAAGGTCGACACGACATATTAAATTGTCCGTGGCGGCTCGCCACACGTTCATTGACATATTGGAACAGGATATATAGCATTAGTGCTGTATATACCTAAAAAGAAAGAAACACGAATCTTAGTCGTATGCCTTCTGGCATGCGATGATAGTAAAGAGTACGAATATATAATAAGTAAGCAATAAGAAGGTTTGGCGACAAGCTGGAAAAGGGCGTATGGGGAATGCCTAGGCTCTCAGAGGCGAAGAAGGACGTGATAAGCTGCGAAAAGCTACGGGGATCGGCACACACGATATGATCCGTAGATATCCGAATGGGGCAACCCACTATGTTGAAGACATGGTACCCGCCGTAAGGCGGGGGCAAACCCGGGGAACTGAAACATCTAAGTACCCGGAGGAGGAGAAAACAAAAGTGATTCCGATAGTAGCGGCGAGCGAAATCGGATTAGTCCAAACCGTTGTTGTTTCGGCAATAACGGGGTTGTAGGACCGCGACGTTCGAACAGTGATGAACTAGAACAAGTTGGAAAGCTTGGCCATAGACGGTGATAGCCCGGTATAGGTAAAGAGCTGCAAGATAGCGGTATCCTGAGTAGTGCGGGGCACGTGAAACCCTGTATGAATCCGGCGGGACCATCCGCCAAGACTAAATACTCCTGAGAGACCGATAGTGAACCAGTACCGTGAGGGAAAGGTGAAAAGAACCGTGAATAACGGAGTGAAATAGATCCTGAAACCATACGCTTACAAGCGGTCGGAGCCCATATGGGTGACGGCGTGCCTTTTGCATAATGAGCCTACGAGTTACTTTTACTGGCAAGGTTAAGTTCTTCAGGAACGGAGCCGTAGCGAAAGCGAGTCTTAATAGGGCGCCATAGTCAGTAGTAGTAGACGCGAAACCGTGCGATCTACCCATGGGCAGGTTGAAGCTGTGGTAACACATAGTGGAGGACCGAACCCGTTGACGTTGAAAAGTCTTGGGATGACCTGTGGGTAGGGGTGAAAGGCCAATCAAGCTCGGAAATAGCTCGTACTCCCCGAAATGCATTTAGGTGCAGCGTGTAGATAGTTTTATAGAGGTAGAGCTACTGATTGGATGCGGGGGCTTCACCGCCTACCAATTCCTGACAAACTCCGAATGCTATAAAACGTTTCTGCGCAGTGAGGGCATGGGTGCTAAGGTCCATGTCCGAGAGGGAAAGAACCCAGATCACCGGCTAAGGTCCCAAAGTATATACTAAGTTGATATAACGCGGTGGAACTGCATTGACAGCCAGGATGTTGGCTTGGAAGCAGCCATTCATTTAAAGAGTGCGTAACAGCTCACTGGTCGAGCGGTTCCGCATGGATAATAATCGGGCATAAGTATATCACCGAAGCCGTGACTTCTATTTATAGAGGGGTAGGGGAGCATTGTAGTGCCGTTGAAGGTGTACCTGCGAGGGATGCTGGAGGAGCTACAAACGAAAATGTAGGCATAAGTAACGATAATGCGGGCGAGAAACCCGCACGCCGAAAGACCAAGGTTTCCCCAGCTATGCTAATCAGCTGGGGGTCAGTCGGGACCTAACGCGAACCCGAAAGGGGTAGTGGATGGACAACAGATTAATATTTCTGTACCTGCTCACGCTAAAAGTGACGGAGGCGAGGAGTTGGTGCGTACAGACGGAATTGTACGTTGAAGGGAGCGGTAACGCCCCGATAGTACACCGAGGCTACGGCCAAGGTGATAATCCAGCATATCGACTTCCAAGAAAAGCGAGTGAAGCAGCCCGTACCGTAAACCGACACAGGTGGTTGGGATGAGTATTCTAAGGCGCTCGAGAGATTCATGGCTAAGGAACTAGGCAAAATAGACCCGTAACTTCGGGAGAAGGGTCGCCCCCCTTTGGGGGGGCCGCAGTGAAGAGGTCCAGGCGACTGTTTATCAAAAACACAGGGCTCTGCAAAATCGAAAGATGAAGTATAGGGCCTGACACCTGCCCGGTGCTGGAAGGTTAAGAGGAGATGTCATGGTTTCGGCCAGAAGCATTGAATTGAAGCCCCAGTAAACGGCGGCCGTAACTATAACGGTCCTAAGGTAGCGAAATTCCTTGTCGGGTAAGTTCCGACCTGCACGAATGGTGCAACGATCTGGACACTGTCTCGGCCATGAGCTCGGTGAAATTGTAGTATCGGTGAAGATGCCGGTTACCCGCAGTGGGACGAAAAGACCCCGTGCACCTTTACTATAGCTTCGTATTGACCTTGGTCAAGCAATGTGTAGGATAGCTGGGAGACTTTGAAGCTGCATCGCCAGGTGTGGTGGAGTCATTGTTGAAATACCAGCCTTTGCTTGTCCGGGGCCTAACCCTCAACGAGGGAACAGTGCGTGGTGGGTAGTTTGACTGGGGTGGTCGCCTCCAAAAGAGTAACGGAGGCTTCTAAAGGTGCCCTCAATACGGTTGGCAATCGTGTGTAGAGTGCAATGGCACAAGGGCGCTTGACTGAGAGACATACAGGTCGACCAGGTTGGAAACAAGAGCATAGTGATCCGGTGGTTCCGCATGGAAGGGCCATCGCTCAAAGGATAAAAGGTACGCCGGGGATAACAGGCTGATCTCCCCCAAGAGCTCATATCGACGGGGGGGTTTGGCACCTCGATGTCGGCTCGTCACATCCTGGGGCTGGAGAAGGTCCCAAGGGTTGGGCTGTTCGCCCATTAAAGTGGCACGCGAGCTGGGTTCAGAACGTCGTGAGACAGTTCGGTCTCTATCTACTGCGGGCGTTAGAAATCTGAGTGGAGCTGACCCTAGTACGAGAGGACCGGGTCGGACCGACCGCTGGTGCACCAGTTGTCCCGCCAGGGGCATCGCTGGGTAGCTATGTCGGGATCGGATAAGCGCTGAAAGCATATAAGCGCGAAACCGGCCACGAGATGAGATTTCTTTAAAGGGCCGTGGGAGATGACCACGTCGATAGGCTATAGGTAGAAGGGCAGTAATGTCCGCAGCCGAGTAGTACTAATTGCCCGTCAGGCTTGCGCACGCGCATCCCCCGTCCCAGGACGGGGGTGCAACTTTTTTCATTACCTTATATATACGTCTTTCTACAAGAACGATACATCGTTACTTTCTTTTTGGGTACCTGTTCCATTATTATGTCATTTTTGCGGGCACTTTGCCGGCAAAAATTAAAATATCCAAGTTTTTAGGTGGCCATGGCGACGGGGCCCACCCCTTACCATTCCGAACAGGGAAGTTAAGACCGTTTGCGCCGATGGTACTGCTATACCAAGTGGGAGAGTAGGTAGCCGCCTTTTTTTCGAAAGCCCCCTTACAGTTATGTAAGGGGGCTTTTTTGTGCGAAATTATCAAGGATTCGAAGAAAGGACTGAACTAATCAGAGTATTACATTTAAGAAGAGTTTGACAAGCTATGATAGAATATTCTAAATTGCCTAAAGAGGAAAAATATAATGTCATTTCTCATGGATTTGGAGCATTATTTGGATTGGTTGGTTTAGTAGTTTTACTAGTAGCGAATACCCATAAAACTAGTATTGCAGTTTTTGGGATTTTAGTTTATAGTTTTTCAATGATAGGTTTGTTTACGGCTTCTGCAGTGTATCATGCAGTTTCAAGAAGTCCTTTAAAGGAACGACTGCGGATTTTAGATCATATCAGTATTTATTTTTTGATAGCCGGAACCTATAGTCCTGTGACTTTAATTCTGTTATCCGCTACCAGTGGTTGGATATTGTTCTCAATAGTGTGGGGGATAGCTGTTGTTGGGACCATCCTAAAACTATTTTTTACAGGAAGATTTGAGTTTGTTTCTTTGGGTTTATATGCGCTAATGGGTTGGTTGATTATTTTTGATATGGATAACCTCAAAGCTGTTACCTCTGATGATGGGATACAACTTTTATTCATTGGGGGCGTGTTGTACACGGTAGGTATCCTGTTTTACGCTGTGAGAAAAATACCTTATAACCATTTCATTTGGCATTTGTTTGTACTAGCAGGTGCTTTTTGCCATTGGTTGTTTATTTTTATACATGTTATTTAAATAGTCCCTATTTGATGTGTAATTCTTTTTCAGGAAAAAAACGTTTTGGATTTTTTCACATTACTTTCTTAGTAATACTTAGCTGTATAGTGTCTTGCTCCCCGTCATATAACGAAACTTCAGTATCGATGGATGATTACGAGATTGAAACAGGTTTTGATTTGGAAGTAGTAGCTGCGGAGCCCCTTTTGAGAGCACCCGTGGCGATGTCATTTGATGATACTGGTAGAATTTGGGTAGTAGAGATGCCAGGATATATGTCCAATATGGAAGGATTTGGCGAAGAAGAACCAAATGGCAGTATTAAAATTTTACAGGATTTAGATAAGAATGGTGTTATGGATAACGCTAAAATATTCTTAGATAGCCTCGTATTACCCAGGGCTATATCCCATGTTTACGGAGGATTACTATATGCAGAACCCCCTTATCTATATTTTACGGAAATAGAGAATGATAAACCGGTGAATCGGGTTGTTGTGGATTCGCTTTACGCAGCCGATGGGAATCCGGAGCATCAACCGAACGGGTTAATTATGAATATTGATAATTGGATTTACAGCGCTAAATCCAATTTTAGGTATCGTAGATTAAATGGGGTATGGCTTAAGGAGCCGACAACCTTTAGGGGCCAGTGGGGAATATCAAATGATAATTTCGGTAGGCTCTATTATAATAATAATGCCACGCAGTTAATAGCCGATTATGTACTTCCTAATCGTATGATTAGAAATGATTATGTTCATCCTACGTCCGCGGTAAATCAGATTATAACTGAGGATCAGCGCGTATATCCCTTGCAGGCTACTTTGGTAAACAGAGGATATGTAAACGGGGTTTTGAATTCAGATAGCTTATTAGTGAACGTTACCGCTGCTTGTAGTCCTTTTGTATACAGGGGAGGCGCATTTCCATTGGAGTACCACCAAAACGTCTTTGTATGTATTCCGGAAGCAAACCTTATTAAACGAAATTTACTAAGCTTCCATGGCGACAGTATCTCTGCCAAACAGGCTTGGGAAGGTAAAGAATTCTTGGCTTCATTGGACCGGGCTTTTCGCCCGGTTAGTTTAGCCGATGGCCCAGATGGCAGTATGTACATAGTTGATATGCATAAAGGTGTTATTCAACATCGTGCGTATGCAAGTCCATATTATAAAAAAAAGGCTAGAGCTTCACAAATAGATACTGTGCTAAATTATGGTAGAATTTTAAAAGTTAGCCCTGGTCATGCTAAAGATAGTTCCATTAAAAATCAGCTACATGAAGCACAGCTTTTAAACTCCTTGAATGATCACAATGGTTGGATTCGCGATCGGGCCCAACAGAAGCTTATTATGACGAAGGATGTTGATGTCATACCTTCACTTGTCTCGGTACTTCTTGATGAGGAGAAGCCATTGGCTCAGTTACATGCACTTTATGTATTGGAAGGCTTAGGTGAACTTAGTTTTGAAATGTTGGAAAAGGCAGCACATAGCCGAAACTCTCAATTGGTTGCTCATGTATTGGTTCAATTAGAACAATTTATAAGCGTTGAGCACAGACTTAAAGCACTAACACTCTTTAAAAGTCTAATGCGTAGAAATGATACCTTGATAGATTTGTATCTAGGGAGTACATTGGGTAAATGGGCTCAACTTTCTGAGGAATACTTTTTTACGTTGATAATACAATTATTAAAAACCGGTGCTAACAACTCTATCTTAAACGAAGCCATTTTAAGTGGTCTGTCCGATAGAGAGGAAGCGTTCCTTTCGTTTTTAAAAAATAGGGAAGTACAAACGGATTTACTTCAGAAAGAGTTGGAATATGTTATTATAAATAGGGTAGCGAATAAAAAGAATCCGATATTTACAAGCTTTACTTTGGCCGAGGATAATCGTACAAAAGGAGCTAAATTATTTCGGCAGATTTGTGCTGCCTGCCATGGGATTGACGGTAAAGGAATCAACGGGTTAGCGCCGCCATTGGAATATTCGGAATATGTTTCCGAACCTGTGGAGCGTTTAGCTTTAATACTGTTACATGGTGTAACTGGTCCTATCCATGTAAATGGGGAGCTATATGAATTAAATCAATCCATGCCTGGTTTAATAGCAAATGATGCGTTAACCGATAAGGATATAGCCGATATTATATCCTATGTTACCAACGCATTTGCAAAGCATCCAAAATGGCTAACCCCAGAAAGAATTAAGGAGCTGAGAACTGTGAAATCAAAAAGTGGCGGAGAATTTACAGAAAAGGAACTGTTGGAACTGTATAAGTAGGTTTTGATAATTTAGTTATGCCGTTACCTTTGCAGGCTTTCACTAGCGGGGGATTCTTGTCTACTTCTTGAACATAAATCGTTTGTTGCTTTGCGTGGCAGTCAAAACTACCGCCAGTCATTTGGCTAAAAATTTTTCCTTAGAAAGATTACAAAAGAAACGTATTTGAAAAAACAATAAAAGAAATTGAAAGAATACTAAATCACAAGTGAACTGGAAGATATAGTTATAAAAACCACCTTATACTTTTACTATTTAAGATGAATTTAAAATAGCTTATTGAGCGTAATTTGGGCAGGTTACAGAAAATTACATGAATTATTTTTATGATAGGGAGTTGCCAGAATGGGAAATTCCGAACTTAAGCGCCAAATAGTATATGATTATTGCGGCACATGAGATGGCAAAAGCGAACAAAAGAGACCTAAATAATGAAAACTCACTACCGATTAAAAATTTAATATATGCTCTTTCTGGAGGAACAGGCGTTCTTGGAGGTCCTAAAGCCAACCAGTTAGTGGAGAAGAGCTACCGTAATCCTGCTAGGCAGGACACTCGATAAATTAGCAGCCAAGTAAGGCATTTCTAGCCTACTCGATGGCAAAGGCAGGAATTGATATTTTCACTAAATGGATGGCTCAAGAACTGGCATCCAAACATCTACATAAAACTAGGATGAACGCGATTGCTCCTGGCTTTTTTATCGGTATCCAAAATCGTAAATTATTAACCAACGAAGATGGTTCTTTTACCCCAGAGCGAACCGCATTCTAAAGAGCACGCCTCATGGTCGATTTGGTGATATTTCAGAACTTAATGGAACAGTTCATTATTTGTTGAGCGATTCCTCCGGTTTTGTAACCGGAAGTATTTTTGATGTCGATGGTGGTTTTAATTTATTTTCAGGCGTATAGACTATGGAGTATTTAAAAAAACGTTTAGATGGTTCGGTTCTTCTTTCGGGGTGTCTTTAGATGAAATCAACAAATCGGTGCAAGTGGTATTGCAGCAGCCTGACAAAAAATTCCTTTAGGGGCAGTCTCGCCGGTAGAAACTATTGCTTCACTTAAATCAGAAATTGAATCTTACGGACTAGAATGGTCTGTGGTAGAAAGTGTAAATATTAATACTGCTATAAAGTATGGGCTTCCTGAAAAAGATGAATATATCGCAAACTATATTCAAACCTTAAAGAATCTAGCTGAAAATAGGATATACGTCGTCTGCTATAATTTTATGCAGTTAATTGATTGGACTCGAACCGATTTGGATTATGTCTTACCTTCTGGAGGGTCGGCATTGTACTATAGTCCTGTTGCCGGTGCCGCGTTTTATCTTTTTATTTTAAAGCGCCAAAATACTAAACAAACTCTTGACCAAACTATTTATGAGGAAGCAAATACCTATTTTTAAGGATTGAGCGATTCCGGTAGAAAAAGATTAGAGGAATCCATTTTAGCTGGAATGCCAGGTTCCCGAAAATTGATTGACTTAGACCAATTCAATAAGAATCATGCAACGGTATTGGGTATTAGTAAGAAAGAACTCCAACAGAATCTATCTTATTTTTTGAATGCCATTATTCCCGAGGCAGAAAAAATAAGGATAAAACTGGCCATTCATCCAGATGATCCACCATTTTCCGTTTTTGGCGTCCCAAGAATTGTTTCTAATTACGAAGAACTTAAATTTTTACTGGAATGTTGTCCCCCGTCCAGTAACGGTCTTACGTTTTGTTCAGGTTCATTAGGTGCATCTGCAAATAATGATTCGGTGCGAATTATTAAAGATTTTGGGGCTAAAATCCATTTTATCCATCTAAGAAATGTAATCAGGGAGACAAATGGCGCTTTTTACGAAGCAGACCATTTAAATGGTCTGGTACCAATAGATAAGGTAATGAGGGCTGTTGTGAATGAACAGTTGAGAAGAAATAGGAAGAGTTCTGGGATAGTCTCTATACCCATGCGTCCCGATCACGGTCATGTGTTATTAGACGATAAAAAGCGACAAAACGACTTTTATTCCGGGTATTCCCTTATAGGCAGAGCAATGGGTCTTGCGTAGTTATCGGGATAGGAAATGGGCATAAGGGAATCTTTGGACTTACAAAAGTAATCGGTTGTTTCGATTTAAAACGAAGTATAATCAAAGGTGTCCGGATTGTGCTTTAAAAAAAATCGTATTTTAATTTCGTAAGATGTCCTCGTATTCGGTAAAAAAATCTTCGAGTAATGACATTTTTTCATAAAAGAAAACCATAGTTTCTTGCCACTTGTTTTTATTATGGATGGAAACTCCTTCTTTTTTTACATGAATCCTTGAGATTTCTTTACCGTTTTCCAATACACAATCATCCTCAAATATTGCCTCGGGCAGGTAGTCCTCTAGCAGGATTGATTTTAATGAAATTAACTTTTCCCAATATTTAATTCGTTGCTCTAAATCCCCTTCTACGTCTAGAGAGACTACTGCCTTTTTTAGGTCAAAATGAAATTTTAAACTGATCTCCTTTATTCCAGTTTTATATAAAAGCCATTTTCTGGGAAACGATTTACCAAAGGCTATCCAGAATTCTTCACGTAATTTTCTTGATTCCTCTTTACTGAACATTTTACAAAAAATAAGCAATTACAATTCCCAAAATAATAACAACCAATTTTCTGAGATTAAATTTGTGTCCTTCCGAACTTTCAAAAAGAATAACGGTAGAAATATGAAGAAACACACCAATAACAAGGGCGTTCAATGGCATGGCGTACTGGGTAATTGCCGGAACATTTGCCGCTAAAAAGGTACCAATTGGCGTCATTGCCGAAAAGAGTAGGATAAAGAGCACTGCGTTCGTCAGTTTTAGTTTAGAACCTAATAAAAAGATACTCAGAATTATGGCGATAGGGATTTTATGGATAAGAATCCCGTAGATGATGGTGTGGTTACTATGAATTGGTAGACCTTCTAATAGGGAATGAAGCGAAAGGCTAGCGAATAATAGCCAAGGGAAATCAGTACTTTGATCTGATAGATGTACATGCCCATGCTCTGCACCTTTAGAAAAAAATTCTAGGAAAATCTGTAGTAAAATTCCACCCATAATAAATATTCCCATTGTTTTTCCAGAATATTCTTGGTACACCTGTGGCAGCAATTCAAATATCGTAAGAGCTAATAAAAAGGCACCACTAAAGGCCAGCAGCAGTTTAAAATGCTCCTTTTTCTTAGGTTTGGTAATGTAAACAAAAGCAAAACTTAAAAGTACCCCAAGAATTGGGAGAATATAATTCATGTATGTGTTGGTTAGGCTTTTATAATCGAAGTGGTCAACTAGCTACTTCCGCATCAAAATTAGCGTATTTTTGCGGTATGCTAAAAATAGTATATGGGGAATAATTTTAAAATGGTGGCCAAAACACTTTTTGGCTTTGAAGAAATACTAGCAAAAGAACTACGAAACCTTGGTGCAAGTAATGTTGTAGAAGGTACCAGGAATGTTTCTTTTGAAGGGGATACCGGTTTTATGTACAAAGCAAATCTGTGTTTAAGAACTGCAATTAAGATTATAAAGCCCATTAACTCTTTTCAGGTCCGGGACGAAAAAGACTTATATCGAAAGATTTATCAGATGGATTGGACAGAATACCTGTCTCTTGAAGACACCTTTGCCATCGATTCTACGGTTAATTCGGAGCAGTTTACCCATTCGTTGTACGTATCCCAGAAGACAAAGGACGCTATTGCGGACAAGTTTAGGGATACAGATGGTCATCGACCCAGTGTAGATGTAAAGCATCCAGATTTAAGGATCAACATCCATATTCACAATACTTCCTGTAATGTTTCTTTGGACAGTTCGGGTAGCTCCCTGCATCATAGAGGATATCGCATATCTACCAATATTGCACCAATCAACGAGGTATTGGCCTCTGGCTTATTATTGCTAAGTGGTTGGGACGGTCAATGTGATTTTCTAGACCCAATGTGCGGGAGTGGTACAATGCTAACGGAGGCTGCCATGATTGCCTGTAATATCCCAGCAAATATCAATAGAAATGGTTTTGCATTTGAAAAGTGGCCGGATTTTGATGCCGAACTTTATGAGAAAATCGTAGATTCCAGTCTAAAGAAAACACGCGAGTTTCATCATAAAATTACAGGTTTTGATAAGGCACCGTCCGCAATACGAAAAGCAGAAGAGAATATTGGAAACGCAAACTTAGCTGATTATATCACTGTTGAAAGAGCCGATTTTTTCAAAACGGAAAAGCAAACGGAAGGTATGCTGCATATGTGTTTTAATCCGCCATACGGAGAAAGGTTAGACCGCTCCGACTTGGATTCCGATTTTGATGTGGAAGAATTCTATTCTGATATTGGTGATACTTTAAAACAGGGTTATCCAGGAACCAATGCTTGGTTCATTACCTCTAATTTACAGGCATTGAAGTTTGTAGGTCTTAGACCTTCAAGAAAAATAAAGGTATTTAATAGTCAATTGGAATCTAGATTGGTGCAATATGTAATGTACGAAGGAAGTAAAAAGGCGAAATACAATAAGGAAACCTAATCATGAAGTTAGAACACAAGGCTTTGCTCTTTAATTTTCTGGGATTCGCAGTCTTATTTTTGATTGCAAGATTTGGTATAGGTCTTTTTATAGAGGTTCCACGGTTATATTTGGCTATTGGTTCGGCAATATTCGCCACTGTGTTTGCTCCGAAATTTGCTGTAGTCCGAGACGCCGGTAATGAAAAGTTGATGATGAAATCTATTTTTATGAAATCACCGAAGGAACTTTAGTCGGTTATTCTGCTTCCTCACCCGTTATTTTCTTGACTTTGTTCTTTTTTTTATAAAGCGGAAGGAAGTAGGAAATAGAATAGTTGTACCCTACTCCGAATTTGCTATCCCAAGTTACCTTGTTGAAACCGGGAACGTATAAGATGGGAAATCGCCCTTCGTTCGCATCCGTAAATAGGAAGCCTAACCGAACACTTGCACCTAAATAGATATTTGGCAATAGTTCCACTTTAGTACCAAAAAGTGCCTCTATCCAAGATGCAGTACGCCCGCTAAATTCTTCCGGTGTTTCGGATGCCGTTGCGAAGCCCTCCGGGTTCCAATACCGGTTATTGTCAAATATCTGGTAGTTGTTTATCGTATTACTAAAGGTACTGAATCCAACGCGCGCCCCATAGAAAATAAGATTTTGCTCCCCATACCAATTGGCGTAGGTATTCCTATCCACACCAATTTTTAGATAACTACCTGTTGTATTGAACTCGTATAAATCTTCTTGTTGTGTTTTGTTCTCGTTGCCTAGTTCGGCAGCTAAAAACAGGTCTTGTGTAATTCTATAGTCCCCAACAAGTTCTAAACCCGTATAGTTTTCATCCAAAGAAGACATTACTAATCTACTCAGGTCTATCCCTACCCTTAAACCATAAGCTTGTTCGTAGACAACCGTATCCTTTGGTTGGGTATCTATTGGCTTGCTTTGTGCGGCCAAAGAAATTGTTCCCAGAAAAAAAGCTAGGCTAGTGGTATATTTTAACATGCGTAGAATCTGAGTTAATGATTTCCGAACGTATAATCTCGATTTCTTGAATCCAATTATTGGTATCTGTTTGTAACGCTCCTGATAGTTCTTCATAATTTACGATGAAACCACAAGCACGGGATTTAAAGTCTTCTAACCGAGCGTAATCGAAAGTAACGGTATCGATATTCCCAATTTCGGAGCCGTCATCATTATCAGCTGAATCCGATATTAATAAGAAGCTCGTATTATCCTCCGTAGTTTTAAGCGGCACTGTTATCACATTTAAATTGGTTCTATCTGCTACCGTATTTACCGTGATAGTCTGTCCTTCGCCTACGACTCTTAATGCGGTTACATTTTTAAGGGTTTCCCTATTGTCGACATCAAAGAACTCTACAACCATTAATGGTGTGGTTCCTTCGACGCAGATGTCATCCTTTTCGCAAGAAGCAATGGTAATGAAGATGCTGAGCAGTAAAATACTATATCCGAAATTTTTCATGTATTTAAAATCTGGCCGATTACTTGTTTCTTGATTTTTTAAATCGGGTTTCTGTTGTAACCATTGTTTTTACATGGTGATTTATCATATGCCAAAGTAGAGCTACTTCTTTTCTAAAAGTACAACATTTTCAACATGATGGGTTTGAGGAAACATATCTACCGGCTGTACTTTAGTTACATAATATAGTTCTTTCATCAGTTCCAAATCTCTAGCTTGTGTAGCACTGTTGCAGCTCACATAAACTACTTTTTGCGGTGCAATGTTTAGTATTTGCTGCACAACGTCTTTATGCATGCCATCCCTTGGGGGGTCTGTAATAATAATATCGGGCACCCCGTGTTCCGAAATAAACTGCGTGTTAAAGACATTTTTCATATCTCCAACAAAGAAATCAACGTTTGTTATTTTATTGTTTTCTGCATTGGACTTGGCGTCCAGTATGGCTTCGGGAACCGATTCAATCCCGATTACTTTTTTAGCCTTTTTAGCTACAAATTGTGCAATCGTTCCCGTCCCTGTATAGAGATCATAAACTAATTCGTTCCCCGTAAGCCCTGCAAAATCTCGAGTTATTTTATAAAGTTCATAGGCTTGGTCCGAGTTCGTCTGATAAAAAGATTTTGCGTTGATTTTAAATTTGAGTCCCTCCATCTCCTCAAAAATGTGGTCACGGCCTGCATAGCAAACTATTTCTTGATCGTAAATGGTATCGTTCTGCTTTGGATTGATAACGTACAGTAATGACGTAATCTCTGGAAAGCTAGTTTTTATGTGTTCCATCAACAGTTCTCTTTTGGTCTCCTCATTTTCATAAAACTGCACCAACACCATAATTTCACCTATAGAAGAAGTACGTATCATTAGGGTTCTCAACATCCCATGCTGGTTCCGGGGATTAAAAAAAGTAATATTGTTTTTGGTTGCAAAGGCCTTGGTTTCCAACCTAATGGCGTTGGAAGGGTCTGCCTGAAGATGACATTTATTGATATCCAAAATCTTATCCCACATACCCGGAATATGGAACCCTAACGCATTTTTATCTGTTATTTGCGTATCAGATTGGATTTCTTCCAAGGTCAACCACCGACTGTCCGAAAAAGAAAACTCCATTTTATTCCTATAGAAGTACTGTTTTTCGGAACCTTTTATAGGGGTAATTTCCGGCAATTCTAGATGTCCAATACGCTTAAGGTTGTTCGCTACTTCTTTTTGTTTGTAAAATAATTGATGCTCGTAGCCCATATCCTGCCATTTGCAACCGCCACAAACGCCAAAATGTTCACATACTGGTGTAGTCCGTTTATCGGATAAGGAATGGAAGTTTGTGGCAACACCTTCAAAATATGCTTTTCTTTTTTTGGTGGTCTGCACATCTACAACATCCCCTGGAACCGTATTCGTTAGGAAAATAACCCTGCCATCAGGTGCTTTTCCAATGGTTTTTCCTTTTGCCCCAGCATCAACCACTGCTACATTTTCAAAAACTTGTCGCTTGTTCTTTCTTCGCATGGCACAAAAATAGGAATTGCTTTGTTTTAATTGAGATAACTTTAAACAGAATAACAATTAATTAGTAAAAATGAACCTTTTATCATTTGCTTGGTCTATTAAATAGAACTATGATTGATCGCAGTAAGACAGTAGACGCTTTGTTGGTGTTGGAGTATCGTTCCGGTAATTCCAAAGCTTTAGAAACCTTGGTAAAGAAATATCATGTGAAGCTGTGTAAGCATGCCTTTTGGTTTACTCGTGATGTAAATAGCTCCCAAGATATTGTTCAGGATAGTTGGAGAAGTGTCATTGCTAACCTGAATGCCCTTAAAGAACCTGAACAGTTTGGAAGTTGGATTTTTAGAATTGTAACGAGAAAAGCACTGGACCATTTCAATAAGCAAAAAAAAGGTCAGCAAGAATTACAGAAGTATTGGGTTTTAGCTGATAAAGCTACGACCGATACATCAAAAGATGACAGAGTTCCTTTACTACAGCAGGCTATCTTAATATTACCAGTAAATCAACAAGTGGTTATTAGACTGTTTTATACCGAAGGATATTCATTGAACGAAATGAGCGAGATACTGGAAATTGCAGTAGGTACGGTAAAATCGCGCTTGTTTCATGGAAGGGAAAAATTAAAAACAATTTTAAAAGAACAATAAGATGAAAAAAGAGGAGGAAAAAATTGACGAGCTGATCAAGGAAGCGTTAAGCATTGAAGAAGCTGAATTTTACGATGCCTTAGGAGAACAATCGCTATTGGAAAAAGTCGGTAAGGTTTACCAAGGTAAAATGGGATGGTTGGCATCTGTAATGACAGCTATAAATATTGGTGTTTTTGTAATTTTCATTTTCTGTGTGATTCAGTTTGTACAGACTGATGCCTTAGTGTCGTTGATTAAATGGGCCAGTGGTGGTTTCATCTGTCTTATTGTGATGTGTATGTTGAAATTATATGTTTGGATGCAAATGGATAAAAATGACGTGTTAAGAGAACTCAAACGATTAGAACTAGAGGTGTCTGTGGTAGCACATCAACAGCAAAACAGAACCCAGTAGCCAATATATTTTAAAGCATTGAAATTTTTAGTAATTTAGCAACTCTACAGGATGATTTCTCTCCTACGCTGAATTTTCGAACACTACGAAAGAAAAAAGGTATAGAAGGAATTGCTAAAGTATTATTTAAAGTAATTTTTATCATGTCAGTTTTAGAAAACATCACTTCTGAGGATGCAATTGCATTGGAAGAAAAACACGGAGCTCACAATTATCATCCTTTACCAGTTGTACTAAGCAGGGGAGAAGGTGTTCATGTTTGGGACGTAGAAGGGAAAAAGTATTATGATTTTCTATCCGCGTATTCTGCGGTGAACCAAGGACATTGTCATCCAAAAATTGTGGATGCAATGGTGAATCAGGCAAAAACACTTGCACTGACCTCGCGCGCTTTTTATAACGATATGTTGGGGATGTATGAAAAGTATGCCACGGAGACCTTTCATTTTGATAAGCTTTTGCCTATGAACACGGGAGCCGAAGCTGTTGAGACCGCATTGAAAATTTGCCGAAAGTGGGCGTACGAAAAAAAGGGAATACCAGAAAACCGGGCGCAGATCGTGGTTTGTGAGAATAATTTTCATGGTAGGACCACCACAATTATCTCTTTTTCAAATGATCCAGTTGCTAGGAAGTATTTTGGTCCGTTTACAGAGGGATTCATAAAAATAGAATATGATAATCTTGAAGCGTTGGAACATACACTCGAAGAAAATAAGAACATCGCAGGATTCTTAGTAGAGCCCATACAAGGTGAGGCCGGAGTTTATGTGCCTTCTGAAGGTTACTTAAGCAAGGCAAAAGCCCTGTGTGAAAAGCATAATGTACTCTTTATAGCAGATGAGGTCCAAACCGGGATAGCTAGGACAGGCCGATTATTGGCTACTTGTGGCAACTGCTCCTGTTCGGACAAACATTGTAGCGGTACTCCCGAGACTAAGCCAGACATTTTAATATTGGGAAAAGCACTATCCGGTGGGGCTTATCCAGTTTCTGCCGTACTGGCAAATGATGAAATCATGGGCGTTATTAGACCAGGAAATCATGGCAGTACTTTTGGAGGGAATCCTATCGCTGCTGCAGTTGGTATGGCAGCTTTGGAGGTCGTGAAAGAGGAAGAACTAGCGGAGAATGCTTTTGAACTAGGTGAACTTTTTAGGGCGGAATTAGATGCTTTTATTCCCAATTGTGATTTGGTTTCCAGTGTTCGGGGTAAAGGTCTTTTAAACGCCATTCTTATAAACGATACGGAGGATAGCTCCACGGCTTGGGATATCTGTATGGCCTTGAAAGAAAATGGATTACTGGCAAAACCTACACACGGGAATATCATCCGTTTTGCACCGCCGTTGGTAATGACCAAGGAAGAGTTATTGGATTGTGTAGGTATTATCAAAACTACCTTAACGGAGTTTAAAAAGTAATACGTATTGGTTCAATAAAAAAAGTCCCGTTTCAATTTCTCGAAACGGGACTTTTTTAGTTTAAAACGAAGTGCTATTGAAAGCCGCCTTGTTGAGCTGCCGCATAAATAATGGCGCCAAGGGCACCAAAATAGACGATGCTCAAAATTAGTAGTACTCCGGCAATTGCCAATCCAATGTAAGAAAGTATCCTACCCGTTTTCACGTTTTCAATACCGCTGTAGCTGGTGCTATCCATTTGATAGAGTCTTTCCGCTTTTTTGGCATTGCTCAGCCCTATGAAACCGAAAATAGCTCCAAAGGGTCCGCAGCAGAATAGGGTCAGGACAATAGATAAAATTCCAAAGGTTAGGGCATTACTTGCACCGGGTAGCGATTGATTCATTTCTCTTTTATTCAGAAGGTAAACCTAGTTGCTCAAAAAGTTCTTGGTTTTGTTCCATATATCCTTCCCAACCTCCCATCGAGACAATAGAAAAAATACTCCAAGCTAGACTTACAATACCTAATACCAAGCCTATAATAGCTATAGTTTTTACTGTTTTTAAGGTACTGTAATTAGAATAGTCTTCAGGATTCTGTTGGTATAGTTTCGCATCTTTATTTACTAAAAATAGTGCAATTCCAGACATTAAGATGCCACCTATTCCCACGCTAAAACAGCAGCATAGAAAAGAAACAATACTTAGTATCATTGCAGTTGTAACATTCGGTAATTTTTGTTTTTCCATAATTTTGGTTGTTTAGTTAAATGAATTTTAGTATGTAGTTGGTGAGTATAAAGGCCACGGTACTTATCATTAATACATTGGTTATTTTACCGGCATATTTAATGGAAAGTACCTTGTCCATAATTAAGAATCCGAAAAGCAGTAGCATGGGATAAATAGCCGGATACATATCAAATGCAGCTCCAAACTCTCCTTTAAACAAAAAAAGGATAGCCCGTTGCATACCACATCCAGGGCAATCAAAGCCCCAAAGTTGCTTTGTAAAACAGGGCAACATAAAACTTTCTAATGTCAAAAGAAAAAAAATAAAGGCTACGCGCATGAAGCTGAACTATTCAGAAAGGAAAATTACTACTATTTTTGTGTAATCAAAATAAAATTATGGCTGTTTTTAATATTGGGGATACTGTAGAGGCCATAGACGATGTTATTCGTGGGGTAGTTTCAGAGGTAAACGGTACTGCTATAACCGTAGAGACAGAGGATGATTTTTCTATGGTGTTCGAAGCCAGGGAATTAGTGGTAATCACTGGGCAAATTACCGTTAGTAACTATGAAGTTGCTCAGGTTAAAAAGGAAAAGGAACTTCCCAAAAGGCGTAAATCTGCCATAACTAAGCCCAAAGAACGCAACCTTCCAAAAATGGAAGTAGATCTGCACATTAACCAACTGGTAGGGAATACGAAAGGCTTAGGAAATTATGAGATGCTGAACTTACAGTTAGATACTGCAAAAAGACAATTGGAATTTGCCATGTCCAAACGTATTCAAAAGGTAGTATTTATACATGGAATAGGAGAAGGTGTATTGAAAGAGGAATTACTATACCTTTTCAATAAATACGATAACGTAAAACACTATGATGCCGATTATCAAAAATATGGCCTAGGTGCAACAGAAGTGTACATATACCAGAACAGTTAGCATTAGGCTATAGTGCCGTAGTTACAGTTCCAAATAAGTCTATTTGAAGGTCTGTAATTCTTGATCCATCTTCCGTGATAAAAGAAATACCACTTAATTCTATGAGGTGGCTAAAGTTTTCCGAATCTTCCGTCGTTGTTGTGATAAAAATAGCTCCTTCGTTGGCTTCAATTTCTTCGGTGACAGATGGATTGACTGGAGGTATCACATCACAGAAATAGTCATTTGACACCTCATCGGTGAAAATACGGTAGGTCAATTTCGTAGTAGAAGAAATTTCACTTGTTATTACCCCATCCGAAATTTCATTTTTTAGGAGTCCGGCCGGTAGTTCTAAAATTAGAGCTTCAGATCCATTGATTTTAAATAGAAGATTTGATGCACTTGCAGAAACGGTGCCGCAGGTTTGTACTGTCGTAATAGTATCAAAATCTACCGCTTCAATAGCCAAATCTCCATCGTCACAGGAAATAAGGCAAATGAAAAGGATAAGACTAAACATTTTTTTCATAGTCCAAATTTACTGCAAATATGGGATATGCTAAGAGCGATTAAAAACCATTTACAAGTTATTTAACTTTATTTGAATTATTTTTGAAGACTAAGTGGGAATACTTACCTTAATTTGGTCAATTCTAGTTGTATAACGGTTGACAAGTAAAATTGTAATTCCTAGGAGAGTGATATTTCCTATAGATAAGTAACCATCAAACTAATCGCATACAAAGAATGAAAAGTGTATATCTGGATAATGCTGCAACTACTCAAGTGAGGAAAGAGGTAATCATTAAAATGCAAGAGGCTCTTGCCAATTCTTATGGTAATCCCTCTTCTACACACAGTTTTGGAAGAACTGCCAAAACTGCCATTGAAAGCGCTAGAAAAACCATTGCCAAACAGATGAACGCCTTTCCTTCGGAGATTATTTTTACTTCTGGCGGCACGGAGGCGGATAATATGGTGCTTAGGTGTGCGGTAAGGGATTTAGGGGTACAGACCATTATCACGACCAGAATCGAACACCATGCCGTATTGCATACTGCTGAGGAATTGCACGAAAAGGGATTGGTAAATCTTCATTTTGTAGATTTAAACACTGACGGGAATCCGGATATGAAGCATTTGGAGCAATTATTGACAATGGACGATTCTAAAAAGCTTGTCAGTATCATGCATGTTAATAATGAGATTGGGAACAAAGTGGATATTCATGCTATTGCAGTATTGGCAAAGGAACACGGAGCACTGGTGCATTCCGATACCGTACAGTCCATAGGGCACTATGAGTGGGACGTAAAGAAAACACCTGTGGATTTTCTTGCCGCGGCCGCCCATAAATTTCATGGGCCCAAAGGCATCGGATTTGCTTTTATAAGGAAAAACTCGGGTATGGGGTGTATGATTTCAGGGGGTTCCCAAGAGCGTGGTTTTAGGGCAGGAACGGAGTCCTTTCATAATATTGTTGGGTTGGAGGAGGCTTTTGTCAATGCTTATGAAAATTTGGAGGCAGAACAAAAGTATGTAACAGATTTAAAAGTGCATTTTATTAAAAAGGTAGAAAAAGAAATTCCAGATGCACGTTTTAATGGCTTGTCGGCAGATCTGGAAAACAGCACATATACCTTGGTTAATGTTTATTTGCCCGTACAACCAGATAAGGCGATGATGTTATTGTTTCATTTGGATATTAAGGGCATTGCCTGTTCCAAAGGAAGTGCATGCCAATCGGGTAGTGACCAAGGTTCTCATGTATTGTCCCAAATTTTGTCTAAAGAAGAGCAAAAGAAACCTTCATTACGATTTTCCTTTTCAAAATACAATACAAAAGAAGATATAGACTATACCATTGGGGTTTTGAAGGAATTTATGCTTCAGTAAACGAACTATTCCCTGTGAAATGCAGTTGTCCAAAGCAAATATAATGACATTCTGTAGCACCAGATGCCTTTGTTTTAATTACTAGAAGTACTAGAAGTTTAAGCTTTGCTAATTTTTCCTGTCTTTCTTTCGTTCCCGTTCATAGGGGAATTTACGGATAGCGAGTTTCATCATTCTATCGATGAGGTCCGTTGTGTTTTTACCAGTTTTTTTGTTGATTTCCTTTTCGTATTTCCATAATAGCTTTCCTGTATCCCCATCACTAATTTTAACTCCTATACGGCCATAGTTGGCATTTCCAGAGAAATAATCTGTAAAGCTAAAATCCGTAGATACACCATTCGACAATAAAACATTAAGGTCTAGAGTACCACTTATGATGCCGTCAACGCCTAACATTTCGCTAAGCTGTTTCATTGTATACACATCAATATTTTTATAATCTACTCCTTTTTGGGATAAAATAGCTTTTGTGTTTTTCGTATTTTGAAACTCAACAGGTAATTTTTTCTTTTTTCCACGTTTAGAAAAATAAGTTTCTAGGGCATCTTGTACAGCGTAGCCTTCTTTCTCTTCCAGCGCCTTTAAATCGGCAGCGCTAACTTTGTTTTTTAAATCTAAATGGGTTAAAAAGGGCAATATAGCGAGGGTTTTATGACTACTGCTTAATGCATCAAATCTGGGACTCTCATAGATATTCTTTTGTCCTTGCAAGGATATTGCCGTAAAAGAGGCAATTAAAAATAGAAATTTGTACATACTACTATATTAAAGACGCATTTGCAATCTAAGGTTCAGCACTCTAGTGGTTAAAAAATTTGGAACTGCAAATTCATTTTTGCTATCCACATCTCTCACCCAGGTATTGGTGATAGAGTTTAGGTTGTTGAAAAGATTGAAAATTTCAAAACCAACACTCAGCGCTTTAAAGGAACCCAACCAATGCCCTGTTCCATACCTTTTGTTCTTTTCTACAAAAATATAGGAAATTCCTAAATCTGCCCGTCTATAATCTCTTAATCTATTCTGAAAAATATAGGGATCTGCATAACTTGGAGAACCGCCGGGCACTCCAGTGCTATAAACGAGGTTCAGATACATTTTTAACTCCGGTACGGTTGGGATATAGTCTTGGAATAGAATTCCCACTTTAATACGCTGATCAGTAGGTCTTGCGATATAGCCCCTTCCGTTTCTATTCTCCTCCGTCTTTAAATAGCCCAAACTTATCCAAGATTCGGTTCCCGGTACAAATGCGCCATTTAGTCGCATCTCCGCTCCATAAACATATGCTTTTGTATCATTAATAGCAGCATAGCGTATGCGTACATCTTCAATGGTGTAGGGATTTACGTTGGTCAAATTTTTATAGTAGGCCTCACTGATTAATGAAAAGGGCCGCTCCCAAAGTAAAAAACTATATTCGTTTCCTACTACAAGATGTACCGCTTTTTGCGCTTTTACATTTGGTTTTATAATACCAGAACTATCTCTAAGCTCTCTGTAAAATGGGGGTTGATGATAAACGCCTCCAGATAGTCTAAATAACATATCTTTTCCCCAATCGGGCTTTATGGCGACCTGAGCTCTAGGACTTATTACGGTTTGTGACACTTTTGCAACATCGGTTCCGCTAACGGTCCAGTGCTGACTACGGATACCAATGTTGTAGTATACGTCATGTGCGCCCCACTTGCTTTGATTTCCAAGCTGGAAAAATCCGGAAAAACGATTGGTCTTTACAAAATTGGTTGCCGCAAGATTTTCGAAGGCCTCTAATGGGGCGTTAAAAGGTTCTTCTGGTTGGTTGTTAATAAATTCGGAGCGCGGAGGACGAACGGAGAAACCTGCCGAATCTATAAATTCGGATTCTCGTAGTTGATCGCGTATATCTTCATGGGTATATTTAATTCCCCACTCTAACACAAGATTTTTTCGTTTGTGGATTCCTCTGTGATTAAGATTGAAAATTAAAGCGTCCAAGTCATTTCTAGCCCTATTGAATTGAGATCCGACGCCTCTGGGATTCGTAATTTCACCTAAGTTTTCGCTACCGAGATTGCTTTCTACGGTACCCAGTTGATACGAGGCAATAACATCGGAGTATTCTTCCTCGGTTGTATGGTAAAGCGATGTGATCAGTTTTAAGGTAGTATTGTCGCTGACTTGATAATTTCCCTTAAAAGCGCCAAGCGCCGTGGCATAGCGGTTTACTTCTTTTCCTTGGTAGAAAACCGTTAGTGCTTTCGGGTCTTCTAGGGTTCCGAAATTAGTTTGTCTGTTTAATGGTTCGTTGGTGTAGTTATTAACCGAGAGATTTCCTAGAAAGCTTAGATTGAACTTGTTCGAAAAACGATACGTAAAATAGCTTTGTATATCGGTAAAAGCAGGATTAAAATTGCTTTGGGTTTGTTGGCTGTTTACAAGTAAGGCATTGTTTCTGTAACGTAGTCCTGTAATGCTACTTATTTTTTTATTTTTGGAAAGGGTTTCCAAGGTGGCACTGGCACCCAAAAAGCTAAAGTCACCTTCCACGGAAACGGTTGTTGGAGTTTTGTAGGTAATGTCTAATACCGAAGAAAGTTTATCCCCATACTTGGCTTGGAAACCGCCTGGCGAAAACATAACGCCTTGCACCATACTGCTGTTTACAAAGCTGAGGCCTTCTTGTTGTGCGGAGCGTATAAGAAAGGGGCGGTACACCTCTATTTCGTTTACATACACCAAGTTTTCGTCAAAATTTCCGCCACGTACGGCGTATTGCGTACTCAATTCATTATTGGCGCTTACGCCGGGTAGCAGTTTTAATATGTTTTCAACACCTGCATTGGCACCTGGAATTTTTCGCAATTGTTCTGGCGAGATAGATGTGATTCCGGTAACTTCTTTTCTTCCCCTTGGCGATACGGTAACCCCGGCCATTTGTACAACGTCGGTTTTAAGCACGGGGCTAAATTCAAAAGTTTCGTTGGTAGACAATAGCAACCCTTGTAATATCACGTCTTTATGACCTAAGTGTGAAAAGGTAAGTTGTGTTTCCCTATCTGCGGTTATGGTTAGGAGGTAAAACCCGTTATCATCCGTTGCAGTTCCAAATGCACCGGAAGAAATGTTTACTCCGGATAGGGGCGTATTTGCTTCATTTAAGACTATCCCAGTAATAGTAGCCGTTTGTGCTAGGCTATAAACTTGGCATAGTAAAAAAAAGATAAAAGGATTTTTGCAAAATTTCAAACAGTTTATTTTCTAAAAAAAGTGGTTGTTAATGTATTCTGGTTGCCTACATTATCCGTAACGATAACTTCAAGAAGACATTGCTTTTCGTTTATTATCTTATCGTCAAAATTGTACGTAAGTGTATTTGTTTTAGGCTCGTATTCCATTAAAATCCAGTTGCCGTTTAAGGTTGCGGAATAAGTGTCTATTCCGCTCAAATCATCCGTAATGGCAAGACTTAGATATCTGTAATTGTTTAACCATTGCTTTTCCTTAAAGTTTTTAGTCCGGATTTTAGGTGCTATCGTATCTTTTGCCAAAGTATAGGTTCCTAAGTTTCTAGTTCTGGCCGTAAAAGTGCCGGAGCGTTTATAGGTGCTCACATAGCTAGGTCTTAATTTACTGTCCAACCTTGCAATAAACAACTGTTTCCGTTCTTCATTGCTGTATTTGGTTGCGTCAAAAGTTATGGTAAAGTTACGATGTGCGGGAACTGTATTCCTGTGGATAGTAACCGTGTCCCTTCCTTTTTTAAGGTCAATATAAAAATCTTCATAGAACGTATTGGAAGGAAAATATACTTTTGCACCTTCTAAATCGTAATTGTTAGGTTTTGTTGCTATAACGTAATTTTCGGTTTTTGTTTCTGTTCTTAGAACCTTGAGTTCTTCTTTTTTACCTTCCACCGGAATTTTTAAGATCACCTCATTTCCTTTAAGGTCCTTAATGTTTACTAAAAAATTGTAACTAAGACCCTCTCTAATTTCAATTTCTCCATTATTATATAGTTCTTCATAAATACTTAATCTGTTTCCCGGAGATTTAAAGAGTTTTTGAATTCGTTTTCGGTAGCGTCCAAAATAATCATAATCGATCAAGGTATTGAGGTATCTTGTTTCGCCAAAGGAAAAGGATTCAAAATCGTAAGCGGTATATATTTTTCCGTGTACGGAAAGTGAAGCCGAGTATATGCCGTTTCTATTTGCTGCCATGTCTTGACGGTCAAACCCTATAAATCCAACGCCAATTTTTCCAATTGCATTCACCGTATTTGCCAAAAAAGTACCATCGCTTTGCTTGGTGAAATTGACTTCGATTCGTTCCTCACTTTTGTTGATCCGAGCGTTTTTAGCGAGCGGGTATAAAAATAATTTTTCTAAAATAGGATTGGTAGCATCTGCAACATCAATACCATAAAGTAAAGGGTTTGTTGGCTTTTCGGATACGCTGCTGCGAATTTCAAAATGTACATGCGGCCCGGCAGAACCGCCCGTATTACCACTGTAAGCGATAAGTTCCCCTTTGTCTATTTTTAGCTCTCCGTAGTCTGGGAATACTTCTACTTCATAAGATTCTTTTTGATATTGTATCTTTTTGATATAGGCTTCTATCTTGGGAGAAAACTTCTGTAAATGTCCATATACGGACGTGTAGCCATTAGGATGAGCTATATATAAAACTTTACCATAACCCCACAACGCTACTTTTATTCGAGTAATGGTGCCGTTGCCAATACCGTATACCGGTAAACCTTCTCGCTGCTGGGTCTTAATGTCGATCCCGGCATGAAAATGGTTGGACCGCAGCTCTCCAAAGGTTCCAGCCAAAATAATGGGGATGTCCAATGGAGGTCTAAAAGCATCAGTTGGGTACGTTTCCTGTCCTAAACTTGTGTAAGTAATCAATAGAAGTAGGAAGTTAAAAATGATGTTTTTCATAAGTGTGCAAAATTGCTACTAAAATAATTAAACCAAGCCAATTCTAGAAAGGATTGTTGTGAATGTGTGAAAGCCTGCTGTCTATGGCCTTCTATTGCCTATTTTAAATACTTAAAAGATTATTTGTCAAAAGTATTGCTAAGTCTGCCGATGAATGTTAACTTTGTGTAAATAGCATCGAATTTTTTAGATGAGTGAGTTAATACAAATCGTTGATTCTTTAGAAAACAGGGTTAGCAAGTTGCTTCATAAATTAGAAGTAATGAAACGTGCTAATACCGAACTAGAAAATGAATTGGTTTCTATAAAGTCCGTTCAGCAAAAAGCTGATAAATCGGTTTCGGATTGGGAGGAAAAATATAACTCACTTAAACTTGCAAGTTCAATGCTAGGCAGTAACACCAATAAAACAGAAGCAAAGCTAAAAATAAATTCGTTGATACGGGAGTTGGACCATTGCATTGCACAGCTCTCGGAGTAACGTTAAAAATAATATGTCAGATAAGCTCAAAATAAAGCTTTCCATTGCAGACAGGGTATATCCGTTAACGATAGATCCAAGTCAAGAAGAAGGGTTGCGAAAGGCCGCGAAGAATATAGATTTATTGGCCAAGAAGTTTGAGCAGAACTATGCCGTAAGGGACAAACAAGATGTTTTGGCCATGTGTGCCTTGCAGTTTGCCTCTAAAATAGAACAAAAAGGCATAGAGCAGACAGAAGGTACCCAAGAAGCAGAACAACGCTTACAAGCGTTAAGCGATTTGGTACATTCAAAGCTAGCTTCACAATAAAAACGTTCTTTAAAATCAATTAAAGTTACTGCCCACATTGGTAATACCTTTTGTCGAACTCAACATTTATTTTTTTAAAAAGGGTGAGTTTAGATTGTAAAAGCAAGCCCTACTCGTATAGGGATCCTTGATCAGTCTGTTAGCCCTAAACCTGTTTACCGGAGTTTGTACAAAACTTCTCCAATGTGGGCTTTTTTCATTTAACACAAACAACTATGGACAGTACAATGATTATTATAGCCGCCATCGTAGGATTGGCAATAGGCTTCGGAATAGCGAAGTTTATGGAAAAGGGGAAAGCCTCCAAAACCATTGCGAATGCCAAAAAAGAGGCATCCCAACTTTTAAAGGAAGCGAAGGTCGAGGGAGAAAGTATCAAAAAGGATAAAATTCTGCAGGCAAAGGAAAAATTTTTAGAGTTAAAAGCGGAGCACGAGAAAGTAATTATAAGCAAGGATAGAAAGATAAACGAAGCAGAAAAGAGAACTAGAGACAAAGAATCCCAAGTGAGTAGCGATCTCGCTCGGGGTAAAAAGTTAAACGCTCAGTTAGATGAGAAGTTGAAGGATATAGAGCATCGGAAAGAGTTTTTTGAAAAAAAGCAATCAGAAGTAGATAAATTGCATAACAGCCAAATTCAACAATTGGAAGTTATTTCAGGACTTTCGGCAGATGATGCGAAGACCCAACTTATTGAAAGTTTACGCGAAACAGCCAAGTCAGATGCTATGGGTTACATCCAAACTACCGTAGAGGAGGCAAAGTTAACCGCGCAGCAAGAGGCACGTAAAATCGTAATAAACACAATACAGCGAATTGGAACAGAAGAAGCGGTAGAAAACTGTGTTTCTGTTTTTAATATAGAGTCCGATGATGTTAAAGGTAGAATTATCGGTCGTGAAGGAAGGAATATTAGAGCTTTGGAAGCCGCAACCGGTGTCGAAATTATAGTAGACGATACGCCCGAAGCGATTATCTTGTCTTGTTTTGATTCGGTCCGTAGAGAAGTTGCGCGCTTATCGCTACACAAATTAGTGACCGATGGCCGTATTCATCCTGCCCGTATAGAGGAAATCGTTAAGAAAACAGAGAAACAGTTAGAAACCGAAATTATAGATATAGGCAAACGTACTGTTATAGATTTAGGCATACACGGTTTACATCCAGAGCTTATTAAAGCGGTTGGTAGAATGAAATATCGTTCTTCTTATGGTCAAAACTTACTACAGCACTCCAGGGAAGTTGCAAAGTTATGTGGGGTTATGGCTTCTGAATTAGGTCTGAATCCTAAAATGGCCAAAAGAGCAGGATTATTACATGATATAGGTAAAGTTCCCAATACTGAGGCGGAGGTAGAAACGCCACATGCGATATTAGGTATGCAGTGGGCAGAAAAGTATGGCGAGAAACCAGATGTTTGTAACGCCATTGGAGCTCACCACGATGAAATTGAAATGAAAACGCTTATTTCACCCATCGTTCAAGTTTGTGATGCCATTAGTGGGGCAAGACCCGGCGCAAGGAGACAGGTCCTAGATTCGTACATACAACGCTTAAAGGATTTGGAAGAAATAGCGTTTGGATTTGGCGGAGTTCAGAAAGCGTATGCCATACAGGCCGGTAGAGAACTTAGGGTAATTGTAGAAAGTGAAAAAGTCAGTGATGATAAAGCATCCCAATTATCTTTTGAGATTTCACAAAAAATACAAACGGATATGACGTATCCTGGACAAGTAAAAGTGACAGTAATAAGAGAAACTAGAGCTGTTAATGTTGCTAAATAATAACGTATTTTTTAGAATAAAAAGAGCCGCTAAAAGCGGCTCTTTTAAGTTTATTAGAGCGTTTATATTTTAATCAACGCGTTTGCCATGTGTCATAAAAGAGAGTCCCTGTTGCCCATAGGTTGATATCATCACTGCCTCAAAAATAGGCTCGGAAACATTCGGTTTTGTTGCCCATTCAAACATAAAATTGGCTCCTGTTCCCCCTTTTTTGTCGACCTCGGCTATCACTATCTCTAAAGTTTCCATTGCTTTTAGCGCTATAGGTGCTTCTAGGTAGGATTGGATAGGATTACCTGCTGTATCATAATAATTTGCTTTTTTTAAGTATATAGAATCTGTTTCGCTAGTATTTCTGATACTTACAGTAGCCGTTAAATCTAAGGAGATATGTTCTGTGTAGCTGTATATTTGAGAATAAACTGATAAGTAGGAAGTGCCATGTCGTAAGCTGTCGGCGTCAGAAATTGCCGTAACCTTGTTGCTCCAATCAAACGTAGGAATCGGATCTTGGATTAGCTTGTCCGGCGCACAATTAGAACAGCAAATCAATATTAGTAGTGCTATTAGGTTAAACTGGACTTTGTTGTTCATGCTTGTAATTATTAGCTTTTTTTAATTACGTGTTGTTACTGGTGTTTGTTATGTACACTCTAAAGTACTACATATCATTTAATTGATTCAGTTCTAATAGTATGTCGTCGGTATTTTTTTATATAATTCTTTTTTCTGTTGATGGTACTCATTGTCAACACCTATATCGTATTTATAATGGAGTTCTATTGGCAGAAAATAGTTAATTTAAACTATCCCATTAATTAGAAGGCCCTGTAAGACATTATGTATGCAGGGCTTTGGTTTGTTTGTATAATCCTATTCTTCCTCTGATTCGGAGTTGTCTTCTTCGGCTTCTTTATGGAGATTGTTTCGCAAAATATTTAATTTTTTCAGCTTCGCTTTCCATGAATCCAATGCTTCTTTGTGGCTATTCACTTTTTTGATTACATCCTTAACGATGGGGTTGTCTTCCGAAGCATTTGAGAAAAACTGTAAGTTAGTTTCTAACTGGCGAATCTCATCTTTACATTCGTCTATTTTTTTGCGGATAAAGCTACGTTCGTTCTGTATCGCTCTTTCTTGGTTATCATCTTCTTTAAGCCGTTGAATTTTATTCCCATACTTTAAGAGCTCTATTTCTTGTTTGCTAATGTCCAATTTGAGGAAAAGCGCATCAATTATTTTATTAAACTTTTGATTGATATTTTTTTGTCTAAAGGGTACGTGACCATATTTTTTCCAATCTTCAATAAATACTTTTATAGTAGTTAAATTTTCCTCCCTATTCTCGGTTAATTGCAATTCTTTTAACCGAAGTAAGATAGCTTCTTTACCCTTTAAATTTTCGACTTCTTCCTTGTTCTCCTTATTTTTTAATGCATGAAACCTTTCAAAATAATGGTTACAAGCCGCTTTAAACTCTTTCCAAATTTTATCGGAATACTTTCGTGGTACATGCCCTATTTTCTTCCATTCATTTTGAATACGCTTCATTTCTCCTGTTGCGGTATCAAAATCTTCGGTGTCCTTTAGGGAGTTGGCTATATCCAATAAGGCTCTCTTTCTGGTTAAATTTTCGTCTTGGTCCTTTTTTAGATTTTTATAGAATGCGTTTTTATTCCTGTTAAATGACCTTACGGCAGTTTTAAATGCGTTCCATGTAGTTTCGTTATCTTTTTGAGGTACTTTGCCGGCATTAAAAAAAGCATCACGTAGGGCTTCTAATTGTTTTATTTGCTTTTGTATTGCGCCATGGTTATTGGATACATTTTCAGAAAGGGCGGTTATTTCATTTATAATTTGGTTTTTTTTCTCTAGATTTTGCTCATATACTTTGTCCAAGTCTTTGAAGTAGTCTTGTCTTCGTCCATGAATAATTTTGGTAGCCTTGCTAAAACGCTCCCATATTTCTTCACGATGTTCTTTGCCAACAGGGCCAATATCTTCTTTCCAAATTTTGTGCAAAACCTGCAATTCCCTAAATGCTCTATTTAAATCTGGTTCAACGGCCAGGGATTCTGCTCGTTCGGCTATTTTTTGTTTTTCTTCTAAATTATGTTTGAAATCGAGGTCTCTTAACTCTCTGTTCAAATGAAGAAAATCATAAAAAATCTCTATATGGTGCTGATAGGTTTTCCAAACATTGTTGTATTCTGTGCGTGGAACAGGACCTGCATTTTTCCATTGCTCCTGAATATTTTTAAAACTATTGTAGGTTGTATTTATATCTTCCTCTACGTTAACCAACGCCTTTAGGTTCTCTATTAGCTCCAATCTATGGGCTAAGTTCTCTTTGTGGCTTTTTTCCAGGCTTTTGTAATGCTGATTTCGTTTTTCACGGTATTCGGTATACAACTCGTTAAATTGCCTTTTGGTAACTGAGTTGTATTTAAAATCTATTTCGTTGCCACCACCAGAAACAAATTCCTCTTTTTTTTCATCTATAAACTCTTGGAATTTTAAATTGAATTCATCCCGTATCCCATCCACATGCTTTTTGATAGCTTGTACTTTCTCATTTTTTATGAGTCGTTGTAGTTCTCCCACCAAATTCTCCATGGTCATGGAATGGTAATCCAAAATTGGAATTTCGTGTCTTTTAACCGTATCTGTATCCTCCGCATCTTCGGCGTTACTTTCATCTATCTCCTCAACAGCCTCGACATCGTCTTTAGATTGTTTGCTGGATTCTGTTTTGGCGCTTTTTGCTGACCCTACCGCTTTTTGGTCATCCGCAGCTTTAATGGGTTTTTCCTCGTTTGTTTCGGCAATAGTAGCTGTTTTATCCTTATCGGTTACCGATTCTATTATTTCTTCACTGACTGTGCTGCTTATTTCTTCTTTTACCTTTGCAGAGTTTTCTTCAGATACAATTGTGATATCTGTTTGGACTTCTGCTAATGGTGTACTTGCTTCATCGGTTTTTTTCTCCAAATTCTTCTTCTCTATTTTGGTAGTTTCCGAGTTGTTTTCTATCACCTTGCTTTCAGGTGTTGATTGTTCATTGTCTCCGGACATCATCTTTGTGTTAGGTTTTTACAAGATAGTAACAACCTAAACAATGGCAAAGAATATATACTTTCTTTTTGATTTTGTATGGTAAACGAAAAAGTGCTCCATTTCTTTAAGTACACTTTAGGTCAATAGTCTGCGTACTTAGGCATTCCAGATTTCCCAGGCTTTTTCTGCTTGTAGTTCCAGCATTCGTAAACCGTTTAATATGGTTGCTCCCTTAGCCATACCATGAGCTAGAAAGGCGGTTTTTTCAGGATTGTATATCAAATCAAATAGCAAATGATCTTGACTGATGAACGTGTAGGGAATGTTGGGTTTTTCAGTTATGTCGGGGTATGTGCCTATTGGAGAACAGTTGATGATTACAGTATAGTCTTTTATGATATGTTTGGTTAAGCTTTCGTACGTAAATCCATTATTTTTTCCTGTTCGAGAGACGAATTTATAGTCAATGTTCAGTAGTTTTAATACATAGGCAACAGCCTTTGACGCACCACCTGTACCAAGAATGAGTGCCTTTTGGTGGTGATTTTTTAGATATGGTTCAATTGATTTTTGGAATCCATAGGCATCAGTGTTGTAGCCTTTGAGTCCAGACGGGCTAATTTTTATAGTATTAACTGCACCAATAGCCTTTGCTGATGGTTCAAGTTCGTTTAAATAAGGAATAATAGCTTCTTTATAAGGTATGGTAACATTTAACCCTGAAATATTTTTAGTGTTTTGAATGATATCTATAAATCCTGAAATATCCCCTAGATCAAAATTCTCATAGGTGTAGTTTAACAGCCCTAACTTGGAAAACTTTGATGAGAAATAACCCCTGGAGAAGGAGTAATCGATGTTCTTTCCAAGTAAACCAAATTTAAACGCTTTGTCGCCTGTTTTTTCCATACCAATCTAAGAGTAATAAAATACTTATTCCAAATAATACAAAGAACAATGCCCACCAAGTTTCAAATATTTCGAAGTTTGGTAAAAAACGTTCATAATTTACTATAATAGGGTTTCCGTTGGTGTCCAACAGAAGGGTGCCGTCAGTATTTATTTTATATACCGTTGTTTTCCATGGCCATACCACCCCAAGTGAACCTGTTATAAAGCCTAGAATTACTGCCGTGGTTCTATGCTTATAATGCTTAAGGACATAGCTGAGAATATGGGATAAGGTGACCAAACCGGCAGCGGAACCAGCAGTAAACACTAATAGTATAGTTAAGATTTCTAATCGTTCAGGATTATTTACAAAGCTAAAATCGCCTTGTACGAGTTCAGAAAAGGTATCATATAAAGCGTTTACAGAGTCTACCAATAGCAGTACGTAGTTTCCCAACAACATCAATATAAAAGAACCCGAGAGTCCGGGTAAGGTCATACCGGAAACGCTTATCATTCCGCACAAAAATATAAAGAATAGATTGTCGTTTTCTGTTGCCGGATTTAAAAAGCTAATGGCTATGCCAACAGCAAGACCAATAAATGCCGCAGTTATGGTTTTTTTGTTCCAAGCATTAAAGTCCTTTCCTATATAGTAAATGGAGCCAAGGATCATACCAAAAAATGCAGACCACACGTACAGTTCTTTCTGTTCTAGGAAGTAGTCCAATACTCTAGAAATACTAAAATAGCTGATGAGCATTCCAAAAAGTAGAAGTGTTAAAAATGAACCGTTTGTGTAGCGATAAAAACTTTTAAACCTTCCGTTAAGAAGTAATTTGAACGCTTTTCCGTTTATCTTTTGAAGGGAATAGATAAATTCTTCATAAAAACCACCTACGAAGGCAACAATGCCGCCAGATACGCCCGGAACTTTGTTCGCCGCTCCCATACACAAGCCCTTTAAGACAAGAAATACTTTATCCAAAGGGGTTCTAGGCTGGTTCATGAAGTGCTATACTTACTTTTTAGAAGCTGTTTTTTCCAGTATAAAAATAAGGGAAAAACCTATGATAGCCGTAATAATAGCAAATACTAATTGATTGTCCCCTTCAAAAGCAAAGGGTGAAATGTTTTCATCTATAATAACCTCTTTCTTACCTACCCGTATTACTTCAAGTATTTTTTTCCACGGCCATATTTTATTTAATGACCCTAAAATGAATCCCGTAAGTATTGCTAAAGTTGCATTTTTATAATTTGTGAACATCCATTTTAAGACTCTTGCAAAGCTTAATATACCAAATACTACGCCAACACCTACAGTGAGAATAATCTTAACGTCTTTATCGTTTACGGCATCTAAAATAGTCTTGTAGGACCCTAATAGCACTAAAATAAAGGAGCCAGAAATACCGGGCAGTACCATAGCGCAAATGGCCAATGCTCCGGAAAAGAACAGAAATGGTAAACTATCGGTATTTGCAGAAGGCGGTAGGGTGGTAATGTAAAATGCTATTATTGCTCCTAAAGCAAACAAGCTAATAGCGGCTAAGTTCCATTTGTTTATAGCCTTTGCCACAAATATGACACTGGCGAGTACCAACCCAAAGAAAAATGACCAAATTGGAATGGGGTGAAATTCCAACAACCATGTAATTAGCTTGGAAAAGGAAAGAATGCTTAAGAGCATACCGCCAAAGAGAACCACTAAAAAAGTACCGTTTAATCTATTCCAAAATGCACTAAAACCTTCCGTTTTAAGTGTTTTAAACGTACTAAGGGAAATATTGTTGATAGAGGAGATGAACTCTTCGTAAATGCCGGTAACAAAAGCAATCGTACCGCCAGAAACGCCGGGCACTAATTCAGCAATGCCCATGGCCATCCCTTTTAGCATAATAAAAATATGCTGACTCAAATTTCTGTTTTCCATAAATGGTGGTAAGTGTCCTACCCTTTTTTAGAATTGGTTACAATTGTTTTTAACCAATCGGAATCCCTAAATTCAGGAAATTGATTCTGGAAGAGGTGTATTTTTTTTGTCTGTTTGTCCAATTTAAGGGCATCTAAAAGGAAAATTCGGGCGTTGATGGCGTCTCCCGTTAACAGCAGTAACCCAACACTCATATATAGTATTTTTATGTTATTCGGGTAGAACTCCTTCCCTTGTTTTAAAATTTGAATAGCCCCTTCGACATCATTGTTCTTATGGGCTACTTCAGCCCATTTTAACCATGTATCTAATTCATAGTTCCCTAAATCTACAGCTTGCTTAAATGCAAAGTATGCTTGGTCAAAATCATTTAACGCTACATGAATTTTAGCACATTTTTTCCAGTACATGGCATTGCCGCCATCAATATTTAATGCTTTATTGATGTAAAAAAGCGATTTTTCATAGTTTTTTATTCGGAAGTAATAATTGGTTATGGCCAACCAACCTTTGTCCAAAAGGGGGTCTTCATGTACAGTTTGATAGAAATAATATTTAGCCATCTCACTGTCATTTAGCTTTTCATAACATTTTCCTATTCTTAAAAAAGCATGAGAGGTTGGATCTTCTATAGAAATGGTTGTTTCATAGTTTTCTATGGCATCTTTATATTTTCCGAGTTTTTCAAGAACCTTGCCTTTTTCAAAGTAGGCACCTATAAATGTGTCATCGGAGATAATAGCAAAATCAAATGCGGCTAATGCTTCTGAAAACATCTGTTTACAGTAATACTGTTTTCCCAACTGGTGCCATGCAACTTCACAATACGGATTATGCTCCAAGTATTCGTTTAGATACACTATAGCTCCATCATAATCCTCTAAATATTCAAAACAATAGATGACGTTGTAAAGCGATGAGTAATCATGTTCATCAAAGTCTACACATTTCATAAAACTCTCCCTGGCCATTTTAAAGTCGTCCATGAAAAGATATTCCATTCCTAGTAGAGAATAAATATCTACGGTATCGCTGGAGAGATTTAAAGCCTCTTGTAAAAGACCAACTGCCCCTTCATGGTTATCTTTTTTGGAATATATATTGGCACGTTGAATGTATATTTCTTGGTTGTTTGCGTCTAATAATTGCAATTCGTCCAATAATTTTTCTGCAGCGGGAAGGTCATTCTCAAACACCATTACTTCTACCTGGAGGAGTTTTAACTCTATTGAAGCTGGGTGTTGTTGTAATCCAATCTTAATTCCTTTTTTTGCTAAGGAAATTTTCCCGTTGTTAAGGTAATGATGGATGATATCTTCAAAGTCTTCTGCATCAAAGAAATAGACATCATCTGTCTTTAGCATGGATTCAAACTTGGTAATGGGCCTGTCAGGTCTTTCGCTAGATTCTAACGCCATAGAAACATTTTGGTTAAACTCTTTAATAAAAGTAAGTCTTTGATGGTGTTCTTAGGGATGCACTAGTCCTATATTATTAACAAATTAGTTAACAGGATATTGTTGTTCTCCATTTAAAATAGAAAGAATCAGTGCACAGCCTATCCTAATTTCTTCTTCAGAAATGGTCAGGGGAGGGGATATACGCACTGCTTTGGGTTCAAATAATAACCAAAAAAGGATGAGCTGGTTCTTTTTTGCGCACAAGACTAATTCATTTGCCTTTTCAGGATTTACCATAATAAGGGCGAGCATAAGTCCTTTTCCCCGTATTTCTTTTATAGAATGATGCACCAATAATGTTCTAAATAGTTTTTCTTTTACCAACGTTTCTTCAATCAGGTTGGTGTGTAGTAATTCATTCAAGGTCGCCAAGCAGGCGGCAGCTATTACAGGATTGCCGCCAAACGTGGTGATATGCCCCAGTTTAGGACTGTTTTGAAGGGATTGCATGATTTCACGGTTAGCTGTAAATGCGCCCACAGGCAGTCCCGAGGCCATACCTTTGCCGATAACCAGAATATCCGGGGTACAATTAAAATGCTCAAAGGAAAAAAGTTTTCCTGTACGTCCAAATCCGGGTTGTATTTCGTCCAGGATTAACAGTGCCCCAACTTCCGTGCAGCGTTGCCTTACTTTTTCTAGATACTTATTTTTTGGGAGTATAAAACCTGCACCTCCTTGAATGGTTTCTAGAACAACACAAGCTGTTTTTTCGGTTATGCGCTCCAATTCTTGCGCTATATTAAAATGTATGAAAGCGATGTCCGGCATCAAGGGGCGGAATGAACTTTTACGTTCTTCGTAGCCCATAAGACTTAAGCTGCCCATGGTATTTCCATGATAAGCATGGTGCGCTGCAATAATTTCGGTTCGGCCGGTATGTCTTCTAGCTAATTTGATAGCTCCTTCAATTGCCTCGGTTCCCGAATTTACCAAATATGTGGTGTTTAGTCGAGGTGGTAGGTTGTTTGCTAAGAGTTTAGCGTAGGAGGCTGCAGGTCCTAGGTCATATTCGCCATAGACCATTACGTGCATATATTTAGCGGTTTGTTCTTGAATCGCAGTCACAATTTTAGGATGACAATGTCCCAGGCCACAAGCAGATACACCTGCTACAAAATCTAAATGCGCTTTTCCTTCAGTATCATAGATATAACTACCTTTAGCATGGGACACCTTCATTCCCAAAGGGTGAGGTGTGGTTTGGGCTTGATATTTTAGGAAATCCGATGTCATTGAAATAGCTACTTTACCTTTTTTTGTTTTTTAAGCTCTTTTGGATTTGTAGCTTTCGAATTGGCATTGTTTATAGGGTCGGTTTCGTTCTTGTTCCTTTCTTCTTCCTCTGCATCGATATCTATTGGATTATCTAGACCTTTAATCACTGCAAGTTTTATGGTGTTGTCATCTTCGTCAAAAATATCATCCTTGGTAAGAATACGCTCATCGCCATACCAAACAAATCCTTTCAGGATTCTGCTATTTTCAGGAAGGTCTTTTTCTGGAAACATGTCCCCATCTGGATCGGTAAAGAAAGTAAGTTCATCCACATCGTTATTTTCCATTGTAATACGAATCTTACTGCAAATGGTTTTGTTTATTCCAATGAGCTCATCATCGTCATTGTACATGTAATAAACAACCTCCGTGTTTTTAATCAGGTCAATTATTTTAAGCTCATTTTCAATAAATTTTCCAAACAAATCCTTTCCTTTTGCCTGGTTGTAGCCTTCCATGCTTATACTATCCAACGAAATTATAAAGGCATTGTTCAGAACTTTTAGGGAGTCTAGTTTTTCCGTTTTTTTATTTGATATCAAATGAATACTATCTCCTGTCATTTGATTTTCACCGTTCCAAAGTATCGGTTTTGTAATCAGTTGTGTGATTCCCGTTTTTTCTTCGGAATGAATAGAATCACATTTTCCACTTAAATCAGTTTTAAAAAATTTAGCGTTTCTAAATGCGCGCGTGATGCGTTCGTCCGCTTTGCCGGTAATCATTAACGTATCTCCATGAACATATAAGGAATCCTGTTCCTGCACTAAAATAGAAACGGCTCGTTTCGTGGCAAAAAGCGAGTCTTTCGCTTTATGGACTTCCGCGTAATGCGCTCTAACGACACCTTTATTAATAGTATCTGTTACGGTGATATTATTAGTGGCTGATGCGAATTCGCGCACTTTATTAAAATACACACTATCACCTTCCATAATGCGGTCGTTATAGTCTATTCTTGTATTTTTAATGCCATAGCCACTTTCAACTTTAGTATCATAAAATCCTCGTTCACAATAAATCTTGTACGTGTCACCCACAATAGTTGAAGGGCCGTACATATAGGCATTTTTTGAACTGGTATAATAATCCAATTGTTCGGAATCCAAAATATATTCAGGATTGTCTATATGAACGCTATCCAGGAACTGATATTTTTTGCGCTCCATAAAATAGCGTCCCACTTTACTGGTTAGCACGTTGGCAGAGTCGATTACGGTGCCGTTATCTTGGTAATAGGCTTCTTGAGTTTCGCGATTTAACCGCAGGGTATCCGTTTTTAGGGTCATGTCCGAATTGGTTAGGACAACATTGCCCCATGCCTTTGCCAATTTAATATCACCTTGATAGTCTATTTTTTGACTCGTCATTTCCACGGAGTCACCTTGTTTTAAAAGTACGTTGCCAATAGCTTCCAATCTATTTTCTTTTTGAAAATAGATGGCAACATCGCACCATAAGTCAGCACCTTGGTGTTCAAATTGAACCTGTCGGTCATCCTTACTAAAAATAGACGCTCCAGGGTACTCTGTTTCGTTTTTGGTGAAATTTGCACCGTAAACAATATTGATTTGCTTGGTTTCCGACGATTCGTCTTGGGCAACCAATCCTATGAAAAAAAATAGGGTTATGATTAGTGAAGCTGTCCTATACAAGGTAATTTTTTTTCAAAAATAGGATTTTTAACCTAGGCGGCTTCAAGATTGGGATTCTTTTAGCACTCCACTAGTTTATCTGCATGGGTTTAAGGTTCGGTTTATATTGTTTGCCAAAGCCTGAATTGTTCGGTTCGTAAGCAAAATCCAACACTACGTTAGTGCCGTCTACGGGGATATCTTTTTCTTTTCCCAGTGCCCAAAAGATACCGTTGAGAGCCAATTTTCTTACCTCCGGAATTTTAAAATCAAAGGGGTGGCCAAGTGTAGTGAAGAAAACTCGCGCTTTTATACCCTTGTTGCCGGTATAACTTTTGGTCCAGGCTACCGGATTCGTTAAGGGGTATTGATCTAGATTACCATCCATTTGATGCTTGGATTTTAAAGACCGCCCCTCTAAAAGTGGCTCCGAATCTCCATAGAGTTTCCAATCGCCACCATCCACGTGATAGAGCCAAGAGTAGGCTTTAATCGAATCAAATCCGTTTAAAATGGGGTGTTGCTTACCAATGTCGTATACTTCCGTTAGCGGATTGTTACCATCGTCAAAATGACCATGGTGTGTTATCCATTGTTGGCCAAATACCTTTGTGGGCCATTCATTGTTCCAATATGCTAGGGTTGGGTCGTCGTATTTAAGGGCATGGGTACTTGTTCTGAATCCTACAATAGGCTTACCGGATTCTACATAGTCCGAAATGTAGGTCCTTTCATTTTCTGGAAGCGCCCTAAATCTCGTCATAATAACCATTAAATCAGCAGTCTCCAGAGCTTCGAGTCCAGCTATATGATCCAATCTATTGGGTTCTACGAAGCCTAGGGAGTCTAGCGCATAACAAATAGTCACCTTGGCGTTTAATTCCCGTTTTGCTAATCTGGCCAACATGGGCATCGACTCTTCTGAACGGTATTCTTCTCCTCCGGTAACGAAGACGAGATGTATGGGCTCAGCAGTTAAAGGGCCGTCCATTACCATTTCTTTTTTCTTGTCTGTACCATCTTTACAGCTGATCAAAATAAAAAGTACGATGAGTATGGTAGGTAGTATGTTTTTCATGCTATATCTATATGGTTTTCTCTTATTGTTTCAAGGGATATTGTTCTAAAAGCTCGTCAGGCGTATAAAAACCTTCCTTATTCCTAGTGGTATTTCGTATTTTCTTCACTTTTTCTGGACGAATTACAGAGGCTTTATTGCCAAAAGCATTCCTGACATACGTTAGTACTTGTGCTATTTCTTCATCATTGAGTAGGCCTCTAAACGCCATCATGGGTACCTGTCCGTCGTACTTATGCCCCATAACACTCATAGGGCCATAAAGTCCGTTCAGGGTAAGTTTTATAAGTCGTTCTTCACTGCCCATTACCCAATCTTGACCTACCAATGTTGGAAAACCTGATGCTTGCAGTCCAGAACCGCTTTCTTGATGGCAGGTAACACAATAGCCTTCCCGTTCATATATTTCTTTTCCTTTTGCGAACGTTTCTAAATCATCGCCTTTTAAATGGGTTGCCAACAGTTCTTCTTTCCCATCGGGTAGGAATGCATTGTTGAGTCTGGTATTGGAAAAATTATAGGAATCTTCCATCCAATCATCCAATGGGTGCTTTTCAGCCACCGCCAATATTTGTAGTCCAACCTCCGGTTCCATCCAAGAGGCAGCGGTAATAGCCTCTAGACGAACCCTTCCATGACTGTCAGCAGCAGCTGTTTTAAATAAGTCCGATGCATTTGGTATTTGATGCCCCATATAGCGCAAGCAACGAACCGAAGCTGCCCTGACCCTATAATCCGAAGATTGTAAAGTCTGTTGAAGTAACTCGGCATCTACCTTGTTGAGGCCCCAGGAAACCCATAAAGCTTCTAGACGTTGATGTTCGTAATTGGAATCGGTTTTATCCAAATTTCCTACCCAAACCTTTAGTTTTTCTAGTACTACTTCGCTATCGCGTCCACGAAGTTCCCTTTTAGTTCTATAACGTGTCCTATATTCTGGAAGTTTCAGGTTGTCTAGGAGTTCATCAATGCTAGCATCGGCAATTTTAGCCGGTGTGACCAGAGGTCTTGACGGGTATGTAATACGATAAATTCGGCCATGGGCATGATCTCGTAATGGATCTCTAGCATTATGCTGCATATGACCAATGAGCACATTATGCCAGTCTACCATATATAAGGAGCCGTCCGGTGCAAATTCCATATCTACCGGTCTAAAGTTTTTATCGGCGCCAGTAATCAAATCCTGACGGTGTGTTGTTTTGTAACCCGTACCGTCTTCCTGCATTTGATGCTGTTTAATTCCTAAAAAGCCTATCGTGTTACCAAGTAGCATATCGCCTTGTACATCGTCCGGGAAATGTCGGCTGGACACAAACTCCAATCCGGAAGTTGGTCTAACCCTATGCTTTTCTTCAATTAAATTGGCCGTTAACGGAGAGGATACGCCGTAAATGGATTTTAATGTGCTTGGCATCATCCATTGTGTGGTAGGACCCGAGGTGTGTAAAAAGAAATCCTGGCCCCATTTGTCGAATGCTATTCCCCAAGGATTCGGTATGCTAACCTGCGCTACACGTTCTAGTTTTTTTCGTTGTGGTGCATATCGGTAAAATCCACCATTGGTAGCCCTGACCGGACCATAGGGAGTCTCCACATTTGTATGCAGAAATACACCTTCGGCCATATAAAAAGCTCCGGACGGATCTGCACTAAATGCCGAAATGGCATGGTGGGTATCATGGTCGTCAAAGCCACTGAGAATAATCTCTATGGTATCTGCTTTGTCGTCACCGTCCGTGTCCTTGAATAATTTCAGATTGGTTCCTTGGCTAATATAAACACCTTCTGGAGCGAACTCGAACCCTATTGGCAAATGAAGTTGATCGGCAAATACTGTTTGTTTGTCCGCTTTTCCATCGTTATTTGTATCCTCCAAAATCAGAAGTTTGTCATTTGGCCTTGCATCTCCAGGTTTGTAATGTGGATATGAAGGCATTGTTGCCACCCATAATCTTCCCTTGTTATCAAAGGAAAGCTGCACGGGGTTGGCTAAATCCGGAAATTCTGTTTCCGACGCAAATAATTCCACTTTGTATCCTTTTGGTACGGTAAGTTGATTTACTGCTTCCTCTCCATACATATAGCGCTTGGCCTCATCTGGGTCGCCCAAGTTATAATTGGTTTCTACCGTTGGTAAGGTTAAGGTTTTGCTATCTGCAAACGCAACATCGTAGGCTTTTTGCTGTAGGGTAGTCCAAATGGCCGTATCTCTAATGGCCGTCATTTCTCTTATCTTTTGTATTTCATAAGGATAATTATCAGGCCCAAACGGTGCATACCTGCGTCCGTTGGCATGCACGCCATTGGGTATTTTATAATCGTTAAGCCAAAAGAAATTCTTCTCGTTTACCGCTTTATTAACCGCGCTGCGATTATTTTCTGTTGTAATATCTTTATCGCCTGTTAATACTTGGGCTATGTGGCTTGAGAATTTTTTGTAGCCCACGTCGTTTAATTGAAATCCGTCAATTGTGTAGTTTTCATTACCATACCAGTCTTTACTTGCATTAAAAATATCTATAAATGGAACCTGATTTTTTAAAGCGATAGCTTTTATAGCCTCGGTGTACATAGAAAGATTTATATTTTCCTGTTCACCATTAGGAAGGTCATGCTCATCCGATAGGTTCTCAAAGGCAATTGGCGATACCAACACTAGTTGTGGACTGTTACTTCCGTTGTATTGTTGCGCTTTGGTATGTGCTATAAATGCCTGCAATTCATTTTTGAAATTATCTAAACCAGTAGGTCCCTCAAAAGACTCATTGTAGCCAAAAAAGCCAATAACAATATCTGCTTTTACACGACTAAGCCATTGATCGGGATAATCGAATCTTCCTTCGCTTCCGGAGGTTTTTGCAAGTTCTGTCTGAAATTTATCAGCACCAGGAAAAGCCCACGGCGTATTTCGGGAAGAGTGTGGCCTAAACCCAGGTGTATCCCCTCCATCGCACATATTTCTTATAGTGAGGGAGTCGTTAGGAAAGCGCAAGTGCATTTCCGTTTCAAAATATCCGTAATGTGTCATTCTCGACCCTAAGTTATTGCCTACTAGGGCAATAGAACTATTTGGCCCTATGGATACCAAGGGAGCTGTTTCTTTTGAGCAAGAATATCCCAATAGAAGAAGAAAAAAAAGGTTTGTAGAAATGTAAAAAAAACTTTTGCGAAATGCATGCATAGTTGGTAAGCTGTTTTAGTACTACTGTTTTTTAAATATACTCATAAAAAAGCCACCTTGGAGGTGGCTTAATTTAAAATTTATGATGAATCAATTCATATTCAGTACTTAGGATTATCAAAATTCCCGATAATCACCTTCAAGATATTGGTTTGCCTCTTCTTCTGCAAACTTTGCGTTCTTGCTATCCCAATTCAATGTTTGATTTGGAAAGCGGCTTGCGATTACCCCTAACAGAATAGTTTCCGTAAGTTTTGAAGCATAACTAAAAGGTGCGCTGCATTCATCCGTACCCAAACAAGCATCAACAAATTGATGGTAATGTTTTGGTCCTTCCGAGGCATAATCACGGATTGGATTACCCATGTTATTCGCTTTGCTGACTGCTTCGATCTCTTTCGAAATGTCAACATATTTTCCATCCACAATTTTAGTTGGTAATTGCATAAAGTGTGGCAATAACAAGCGCCCTTTGTCGCCTATAAACATGGCTCCTTGTTCTGGTAATGTTCCTGGACCACTTATTTTAGTCTCCAAGGACATTTTCTCTTCAACAGAAGCTTCTTTTGTATCCGCTCCGTTGGCTGTGGTTGCCATCTCACTTGCACCTGGAAGTTTTAAATCCTCATGCATGTTAGGTGCCCCCGGGCCATCAGACCATATCCATTTTAAATTATCTGCGGTGTAAGGTGTTCCTGGAAACTCATACGTAACGATATTGTTCTCCGGAAAACCAAAACCGTTCGGTTCCCTGCATTCATTTTTTATAGTGCGTGGCACATCTAAAGCGAGTGCGTTATATGGAGTGTCAAAAATATGTACGCCCATATCTCCTAAAGTTCCGCAGCCATAGTCAACTAATTTTCTCCAATTTCCAGGATGGTAAATCCCTTCTTTATATGGTCGCTCTGCTGAAGTTCCTAACCAAAGGTTCCAGTTCAAAGTTTCTGGTACCGCATCTTCTCCCTCAGGGACCGGCCCATTATATCCCCAATTTTTTGGAGACCAAGCTCGTACGGTATGTACCTTTCCGATGATACCGGACTGAATTAACAACGTTGCCAGTTTATAATCATAGAAAGAATGTACTTGAATACCCATTTGAGTAACCAGACCCTTTTCTTCCGCTAATTTTTTCATTGCTCTTGCTTCCGAAACATAGTGTGTTAAAGGCTTTTGACAATAAACAGATTTATTCATTTCCATTGCCATCATAGATATAGGGGCATGGGAATGGTCTGGTGTGGAAACTACCACAGCGTCTATCTCATCGCCCATTTCCTTTAACATAACCCTGTAGTCACTAAATGTTTTAGCATTTGGGTGTAGTTTTTTGGCTTCTGCAAGATTGGTAGCATCTACATCACATAATGCCGTTACGTCCACTTTTGCATGAGATGAAATGTCGTTAAGATCTGCCGCTCCCATATTGCCTACACCAACATGAGCAGTCCTAAGGCGTTTTAAAGTTTTTGGTTCAGTGACTACTTTTTCTTCCTTACATGCCAGTAAAAATGAAGGCATTAAAGCAGTAGTAGAAGCCATTATGGCCGATTTTTTTAAAAATTCTCTTTTTTTCATGAGATGGTGGTTATAGTTTTTTGATTTTTATGTTACGAAACCATATAGGACTAGAATGGTCTTGAAAACCGACATATCCTTTTTTATATTTCCCATAGTCTTTGCTGTTCTTCCACTTATCGGAGTTCTTTTTTTCTTGCCATGCTTCGTCCCAAGGAACAAAAGATACTACCATTTTTCCATTCAGCCAATGCTCAACCTTTTCTGGGGTAAACACAATTTTAGAGGAATTCCATTCGCCAACGGGGTGCAGTATTTTGTTAGCGGCATCTGCCGGGTGCATAGCATAATCGGAAGCCGTCTGTTGTAATGGCTTTAATTCTTCTGGTTTATCGGTATATCCTAAACTAAGGTTATATTCCGTTAAGTCATGAATGCTGGCATAGTTTTCGTCGTCAATCAGTTGATATTCAGGGGATATTTCCGGAATACTGGTATGACCCTCCTTAATATGATAGAAAATCCCGCTATTACCTCCTTTTGGTAATTTCCATTCTACATAAAATTCGAAGTTGTCAAATTCTTCTGCCCCATAGATGATGTCCTTACCACCGGTATAATTCTCTTCAAGACCAAGTTCGGTATCAAAGGTTAATTCACCATTTTTAACAATCCATCCCGGAGGTAGTGCGTCTCCGTTATAAGCTCTCCAGCCTTCGGTGCTGCTGCCGTCGAAAAGGACAATCCATTCGTCCTCTTGTGCAGTTGTCTCCGGTTGTTCAATGGATTCCAGTTTTTTATCGGTCTTACAGGAAAGAAATAGAATTGTCAAGATAAGTAATACACTAAATTTTCTCATTTGTACTTTATATTATTGCATTAAAGTACATAAAAAAAATGGCGTTAAGCTTTTTTTTCGCTTAACGCCATTTGTCTCCTTACCGAGGAAATAAAACTATCGGTGTATGGTTTGGGTTCTATCCGGACCTACAGATACAATTTTAATAGGCACTTCCAATTCTTCCTCTAGAAACGAAATATACTCATTCAAAGTAGCGGGTAATTGGTCCGTTTGGGTCATTTTTGTTAAATCCTCTGCCCACCCGTCCATTTCGGTATAAATAGGAGTTACATTTTCTGCTTCGATATTAAACGGAAGATGATCGATTTTCGCACCTTTATAATTATAAGCAGTACAAACTTTTAACTTTTTGAAGCCGCTAAGAACATCGCCTTTCATCATCATTAATTCTGTTACGCCATTAATACGCACAGCATATTTTAGGGCTACTAAATCTAACCAGCCACATCTTCTTGCTCTTCCGGTAGTAGCACCAAATTCATTGCCCACGCGACCCATCGTTTCGCCATCTGCATCAAAAAGTTCCGTTGGAAAAGGACCGCTTCCTACTCTAGTGGTGTAGGCTTTAAAAATTCCTTTAACTTCGCCAATTTGGTTAGGTGCTACCCCAAGTCCTGTGCAGGCTCCTGCGGCGGTAGTGTTGGATGATGTTACAAAGGGGTAGGTTCCAAAATCGATGTCCAATAATGATCCTTGTGCTCCTTCTGCCAATATTTTTTTACCAGATTTTTGCGCTTGGTACAGGTATTCTTCACTATCGATGAAGGTAAGTTCCTTTAGTTCTTTAATGGCTTTGAAAAAATCTGATTCCAGTTCGGCAAGATCATACTGAATATCTACATCGTAGAAACCTATCATGGCTTCATGCTTGTTGGCCAATGCTCTGTATTTTTCTTTCCAATCACTTAGTTCTAGGTCTCCGACACGCATACCGTTTCTGCCCGTTTTGTCCATGTAAGTAGGACCGATACCTTTTAGGGTCGATCCAATTTTAGCTTTTCCCTTGGCCGCTTCAGATGCAGCATCCAAAAGTCTGTGCGTTGGTAAAATAAGATGCGCTTTTCTAGAAATCAACAATTTGGATTTGATATCCAGGTTAAACTTTTTTAAAGCATCAAGTTCTTTTTTAAAGATTACTGGGTCTATGACTACGCCATTGCCTACTACATTGATTGCATTCTTATGAAATATGCCCGAAGGAATCGTATGCAAAACATGTTTTATACCATCAAATTCCAAGGTGTGGCCTGCGTTTGGACCCCCTTGAAAGCGTGCGATAATGTCATAATTCGCCGTTAGTACGTCAACAATTTTTCCTTTTCCTTCGTCACCCCATTGTAGGCCCAACAATAAATCTACTGCCATTGTAATTTTACTTGATTAATTGGTTGTTTGTTCTGTTTTTTCCATACCCTTTTCTGCGGAATTCTTAGTTCCGTAAAAGTAGAGCGAATGTGTATTTATTTTAATGTCGAATACCTCTTCAATTGTTTTTTTTATGGATTGAATCCGAGGGTCGCAAAACTCCATGACTTCACCGGTATCCGTAAGAATTACATGATCGTGCTGGCGGTCAAAATAAGATTTTTCGTATTGTGCTTGTGTTTTGCCAAATTGATGTTTTCGAACCAGTTTGCAATCTAGTAGCAATTCAATGGTATTATACAACGTTGCGCGGCTTACACGATAGTTTTTATTTTTCATATTGATGTAGAGCGATTCTATATCAAAATGGTCATTACTTTCATAGATTTCTTGAAGTATGGCGTAACGTTCTGGGGTTTTTCTATGTCCGTTATCTTCCAAAAATTTGGTAAATACGTTCTTTACAATTTCTTGATTTTTATCCAAAGCCATAGCCATACGGTTAATTTACAAAGGTACAGTTAATTTTTATTCCTATTCTAAAGTCGTGTGACTTTGTCTATTCCGTTAATTTGTTTCAAATTTTCAATTACTTTTTTAAGCATATCCTTATTTTTCACTACTACCGTTATCTTCCCGGAGAATGTGCCGCCATCAGTATTAAAATTTAGGTTTCTCATATTTACATGCATATTACCCGATATGACTTTGGTAATTTCACTGATTAATCCAAGGTTATCTATTCCGGTCAATTGTATTTCCGCCTTAGACTCTTCCTGTGAGGAGTCTACCCATTTTGCACTTATGATTCTATATGCATAGTTCGATTGTAATGAAATGGCATTTGGGCAATTTTTCTTATGAAGTTTAATGCCTTCGGAAACACTTACAAAACCAAAAACGGTATCGCCGGGTATGGGATTGCAGCACTGTGAAAGTTTATATTCTAATTTTTCTTCTTCCTTTCCAAAAACGAGCATGTCGTATTTAGAAGTGATTTCGTCCTTTCCTATATCTTCCGGTACCGGGTTTTTACGCATTCTGTTCTTAAAGAAGCTTATAAATGCATTATTATAGGACGAAGCAAATTCTTTGATCATTTGATTGTCAATAGAGCCAACGCCTACTCTATAAAACAAGTCTAGACTGGTCTTTAGCTTAAAGTAACTTACCAATTTATTGATGGAATCTTCGTTTACGGAAATTTTTTGCGACTTTAATTTCCGCCTTAGAATTTCTTTGCCATCCTCCGCTATTTCCTTCTTTTCTTCGCGTAATACTGACTTTATTTTTGCCCTTGCCCTTGCCGTTGTAGCGTAATCTAACCAGTTTTGGTTGGGTTTTGCTTGTTCGGACGTAATGATTTCTACTTGGTCTCCACTGTTTAAGGTTGTATTCAAGGGTACAAGTTTACCATTAACCTTTGCGCCACGGGTACGCATACCTACCTCGGTGTGAATGCTAAAGGCAAAATCTAGGGGAGTTGCCCCTTTTGGTAAAGACTTTAACTCTCCATTTGGTGTAAAAACAAATATTTCCTTCGAGTAAAGATTCAATTTAAACTCTTCTACAAAATCTACCACATTGGTGTTGGCGTTCTCTAACGCTTCCTGTAACTTGTTAAGCCAAACCTCTATTCCTTGTTCTTTTTGGTCCCCATGCTTGTATTTAAAATGTGCCGCATATCCTTTTTCCGCAATCTCATGCATACGCTCACTACGAATCTGCACCTCTACCCATTTTCCCTTTGGTCCCATTACGGTAATGTGCAAGGCCTCATACCCCGTAGATTTTGGGGAGGAAATCCAGTCGCGTAGGCGCACCGGATTAGGGGTAAAGTGATCGGTAACAATGGAGTAGATTTTCCATGCCAGAAATTTTTCGTTTTGTTTTTCGGATTTATAAATGATACGAAGGGCAAACTTGTCATAGATTTCATCAAAGCCGACATTTTGCGTCATCATTTTTTTACGCATCGAAAAAATGGATTTCATTCTTCCTTTTATGGTGTACTCTAATCCTTCCTTTTTCAAAGAATTATCTATGATAGCTGCAAAAGCGTCAATGTATTCTTGTTGCTCTTCTTTACTATCCTCTATCTTACTCTTAATGTCGTTGTATACCTCTGGCTCCGTATATTTCAGACTAAGGTCTTCTAATTCGCTTTTTATGTTATAAAGTCCTATCCTATGTGCTAAGGGGGCGTAAATGTATAGTGTTTCGGAAGAAATTTTTACTTGCTTGTGCTCAGGCATGGAGTCCATGGTGAGCATGTTGTGATAGCGGTCCGCAATTTTTATGATAATTACGCGTACATCATCATTTAGGGTAAGTAGCATTTTTCTGAAATTCTCCGCTTGTTGGGAGATATTCATGTCCTTTTTTAAATGCGATATTTTTGTGAGTCCGTCTACGATTCTCGCCACGGTTTCGCCAAACATACGATCAATATCATCTAAAGTATATTCTGTGTCCTCGACCACATCATGTAGCAGGGCAGAGGCTATGGACACTGCATCGAGACCAATTTCGGACGCTACTATTTTGGCAACGGCAATAGGATGAAAAATGTAGGCTTCCCCAGATTTTCTTCGCTGGTCTTTGTGGGCATCTACCGCAATTTCAAACGCACTACGAATTAGCTTTTTATCATCATCCGTTAGGGTCTGATAACTAATACGTAGTAGTTCTTTATACTCAGTGGCAATACGTTTCTTCTCTTGTTCTAAATCGGCTTCCGTCATACTAGAATAAATTTACCATAATCCTAGTTGATAGACAACAAAAACTATGCCTTTAAGTTCCGAATTCTATCCCTTAAAGGTGGATGGGAATAATGCATGAACACATAGGCGGGATGTGGAGTAAGATTGCTTAGACTGTTCTTGGATAACTTTTTAAGCGAGGTAATTAAAGGAGATGCGGAAAAAGTATTTTTAGCAAAATCATCTGCTTGATATTCAAACTTGCGAGAAAAATAATTCATGAGTAACCCCATAATTTCTGAGATAGGACTATACAGCATTCCAAAACCTATTAATGCCGCATGAAAGCTGGGCTTGTCTACTCCTATGGCTAATGAAATAATAGGGTTATTGATGAAAAGTGATAGTACAAACAACATGGCACCTGTTACTATAATAGAAGTTGCCAGGTTAAATAGGATATGATTTTTTTTATAATGACCAACTTCATGAGCCAATACTGCAACAATTTCATCTTCTTCCAGATCATTTATAAGTGTATCGTATAAGGTAATACGTTTTTCCCTTCCAAAACCGGAAAAATAGGCATTTGCCTTCGTAGAGCGCTTAGAACCATTGATTACGAAGATATTTTGCAGTTCAAAGCCCACGTTTTCCGCATAGGATTCTATTTTTGACTTTAAACTACCCTCTTCCAGCGGTTCCTGTTTATTGAACAGGGGCACAATAAGTTTGCTATAGAACAGATTCATAAAAATCGTAAAAACGGTGATTAGGCCCCAGGTATAGAGCCAAAAGTTAGTTCCTGCCCATTCAAAGAACCAAAGTACCAACGCTAGTATTCCACCTCCTAAAACTAAAATCATTACCCATCCTTTAACCTTATCGGCGATAAAAGTTTTCAATGTTGTTTTGTTGAAACCGAATTTTTCTTCGATCACGAACGTTTTGTAATAGCCAAAAGGAGTATTGAGAATGTCACTACCCATCATAATGACCCCAAAAAACAGCAAGGACTGTACTATAGTGTTTTCTGTTAGGCTCGAAACCCAATTATCTACCCATCCAAAACCACCAAAAATCAACACGCTTAAAATAAGCAGGATCGAGAAGGTGGAGGTAAGAATTCCAAAACGATAGTTTGTTAGTTTATAGTCTTGTGATTTTTTGTACTCTTCCGAATTGAATACATCCGATAATTCCTCAGGAATAGATTCTTTAAATCGCTTTGCGTTTAGAAAATTGAGCGTGGTAGCCAGTATATATTCGCTTATCAATATTCCAATGATGCAATAAAATATGAGCGTTGTATTCATAAATGTTGTTTTGGTCTTTTTGTTAACGGGGCGGACAACTTTTAGTTGCTATTATTCGTTACGTTGTCGCTTTCCTTCGAAGATAAGTATTGCAGCGGACACAGAAACGTTCATGCTATCAATTTCTCCTTCCATCGGGATGATGATATTTTGGTCGGAATTTGAAAGCCATTCTTCGCTAAGTCCGCTTGCCTCCGTCCCTACAACAATAGCTGTTCCGCCTGTGTAATCCACATCGGTATAGTTCTTAGAGGCACTGAGCGCCGCACAAAATATTCTGGCGTCTATTTCTTTTAAATAGGTAATGATTTCAGATGTAGTTCCCATGGCTATGGATCTAGAGAAAACGCAGCCTACACTTGATCTGATAATATTTGGATTGTATAAATCGGTCTTAGGATTGGCAATTAAAACAGCGTCCAAATTAGCGGCATCTGCGGTACGTAGTAATGCTCCAATATTTCCTGGTTTTTCTGGAGCTTCTGCAACTAGGATAAACGGTTTCTCTTTTTTTAGTTCCAATGTGGACAGTTCGTGTGATTTTGCATTTACAATGGCAATAACACCTTCTGTAGTGTCTCTATACGCTACTTTTTTGTAAACGTCAAGTGAAAAACTAATTCGATGTATAGATGGCTCAAGGACTATTTCAGTTTCTAGCTGATTTATATCTTGTAAGACATCGCAATAACATAACGCTTCTATAGCGTACCCTGCTTTTACAGCTAAGCTTAATTCACGTTTTCCCTCCAAGATAAAAAAGCCTGTCTTTTTTCTTTCCCGAGATTTATCTTTAAGTAGCAGGATTCTTTTGACCAAAGAATTTTGGGCGCTACTGATATGTTTTACATGTTGCATGGGCTACAAAAATAAACCAATATGTCAATTAATGTATCTTGCCACGACTTAATACCTATAAATAGAAATTATAATGAAGAAAATTATTCTTTTTGCCGTCGTTACCATACTATTTGCTTGTAAGACCGATAAAAACAAACAGGAGGCTATGCCGGAAGATGTTCCCATAGTTAGCATTGATGGCAAAGGCGAATACCCAGAAGTTGTATCCAAGGTGTTTGATGCACATGGTGGCTTGGCTACTTGGAAGTCATTTAAAACCCTAAGTTTTACGATGCCAAAAGAAGCAGATTCGGAAACACATACTATAGCTCTAAAAAGCCGAAAAGAAACAATTAACGCTTCTGACTTTAGTACAGGATTTGATGGTTCCAAGATTTGGTTGTTGGATGAAAATGATTCTTATAAAGGCGATGCCGTTTTCTATCATAATTTGATGTTTTACTTCTATGCAATGCCTTTTGTTTTAGGGGATGATGGTATTAATTATGAGGAAACCCGTTCTTTGGAGTTTGAGGGAAAGACCTATCCTGGTATTCGTATAAGTTACAATGCCGGAGTTGGTAATTCTCCCAAGGATGAATATTTTTTGCACTATGACCCAGAAACGTTTCAAATGCAATGGCTAGGTTATACGGTAACGTATAGAAGTGGAGAAAAATCAGCGAATGTAAAATGGATTCGATATAACAATTGGATGGAGGTAAACGGACTCCAACTTCCAAAATCGATAACCTGGTATACTTCTGAAGAAAAAAAAATAACGGAACCGAAAAATACTGTGATGTTTGAGAAGGTTGTTTTGAGTACTAAGGAAAAACCAGCGGGGTTTTATGATAAGCCTGAGAAGGCCGTGTTTATAGAATAGTATTATTGTATACAGTGCTTTTTAACTTAAAAAAAGGTTAATGGAATTACCGAATCGTTAAACATCTCATATTTATTCTTAACTTAGAGGAGAATGTCTTTCGAGTGTATTTAGTATAGTGAATACTGAAAAAGGCATATTTGTTTTATGAACCAAAACACGATTATAATGCCAACGTACAAACTAAAAATTAATGGTGTTTCTCAAGAAATAGAGGCAACACCAGACATGCCACTACTATGGGCGCTACGAGACGATTTAGATATGGTGGGCACCAAATTTGGCTGTGGAATAGGTCAATGTGGCGCTTGCACAGTTCATATAGACGGGAATGCGGCGCGTAGTTGTCAACTACTAGTATCTCAATTGGACGGTAAAGAGATAACTACAATAGAGGGCTTGTCCGAAGATGGTTCCCATCCAGTACAGCAAGCTTGGAAAGAAGTAGATGTACCGCAGTGCGGTTATTGCCAATCGGGTCAAATAATGACTGCCTCGGCCTTTTTGGAAAATAACCCAAACCCCTCTAGACAAGAGATTCGTACTGCTATGCACGGTAATATTTGTCGTTGTGCCTCCTACAATCGAATTGAAAATGCGGTTGCAAAAGCCGCAGAGAAAAAAATGGCCTAACCTGAAAACTGAAAAAAATGTCAACTATCACATCAACAAAATTTAGCAGAAGGTCTTTTTTAAGAACTTCTTCGCTAGCAAGTGGCGGAATGCTCATCGGTTTTAATTTTTTCACAGCCTGTAAAGACAATGTAAAAATGCCGGTAGATATTTCCAAACTCAATTATAACGACTTTAATGCTTTCATTAAAATTTCGGATGAAGGCATGGTAACTTTATTCTCGCCAAACCCGGAAATTGGCCAAGGTGTTAAAACGGCAATGCCCATGATTATTGCAGAGGAATTGGATGTTCCTTGGGCTAATGTTAATGTGGTCCAGGTAGTTTTGGATACTCAAAATTATACCCGGCAAGTTGCGGGTGGTAGCCAATCTATTCGCTTCGGTTGGGATGCGTTGCGCCAAACAGGAGCAACCGCGCGTCAGATGTTGGTTAATGCGGCCGCGGCACGATGGGGGGTTGATGCTTCCGAATGCACTGCCAAGCAAGGTGTCATTACCAATGCAAAGGGAGAGACTTTAGGTTATGGCGATGTGGTCAAGGAGGCTGCCAAATTGCAAATTCCTACATCAGAAGGAGCTGAAGAGGAAGAATCCAAATCTGAAAATCCTGAATTCAAGGATACAAAAGCGCAAGAGGTTGCCGGGAAAGTGAAATTAAAAGACCCAAAAGACTATACGATTATCGGCACCGATGTTGGGAATGTGGATATAGATAAAATCATTACCGGAAAACCACTATTTGGCTTGGATTACAAAGTTGACGGTATGGTTTATGCCACGGTTTTGCGTCCTCCAGCTTTTGGTCAAGTTTTGGAATCCTATGATGATGGCGCTGCAAAAGCTGTACCCGGAGTGTTGGATGTGATTAAAATAGGAGCGAAGGCAAAAGCTCTTTTGGAAAAGGAGCAAGTGAACTGGACAGCAGTGTTATCGCCTTCCGAGAAGGTTGTTGTAATTGCCGAGAATTCATGGGCCGCGATAAAAGGTAAAAAAGCTCTTAATGCAAAATGGACAGAAAGCTCACCCTTAGAGAGTACTGCTGCTCACGATAAAATATTGACGGATTTGTTAGATGGAAATGAATTCCAGAACATGCGCAAGGATGGGAATGTGCAAAAGGCTTTTAAGGAGGCCGATAAGATTGTTGAACAGACGTACGAATCACCGTTTCTTCCGCATAACACTATGGAGCCTATGAATTTCTTTGCAGATGTAACCGATTCCAAAATACTTTTGGTAGGTCCAGTGCAAACTCCGGCAGATGCTGCTTCAACGGTTACGGAATTACTTGGTCGAAATCAGGAGGATATCCGTTTAGAAATGACCCGAATGGGCGGTGGTTTTGGAAGAAGGTTATACGGTGACTTTGTTTATGAGGCTGCTGAGATTTCGGATAAGATACGAAGACCTGTGAAAATGTTTTCGACAAGGGAAGATGATATGATGACCGGTGTGTATCGGCCAGCTATAAAATACCGCATCGCAGCATCTATAAAGAATGGAGAGGTTACGGGGTATCATTTAAAAGAAGCTGCCGTCAATGGCAATATGTACGGATTAATTCCGAATTTCTTCCCTGCAGGAGCAATTGAGAATTATCAAGTAGACGTTGCCAATTATAAGAGTAATATAACCACGGGTGCATGGCGTGCACCATATACTAATTTCCTTTCCTTCGCTGAACAATCTTTTTTAGATGAACTAGCGGAGAATTTGGATAAAGATCCAGTTCAAATGCGATTGGATTTATTGGAAAAGGTAAAAGGAACGACTGATGACAGAATCCAGTATTCTGCAGAACGCCTACAGGATGTTTTGAAATTGGCTGTTGAAAAGTCTGGATATCGAACTCCTAAAGATGGTGTTTATCAAGGGATTTGTGCATACTATTGCCATAATACCCATGTTGCAGAAGTTGCCGATGTGGTCATGGAGGGCGACCAACCAGTAGTAAAAAAGATTACCGTCGCCGTAGATTGCGGCATCGTAATAAATCCACTTGGTGCCAAAAACCAAATAGAAGGTGGTGCTATAGACGGTATAGGTCACTCTATGTATGGTGACCTGGTTTTTGAGAACGGAAAGGCAACAAGCAACAATTACGACAAATACCGTTTGATTCGAATGAAGGAAACACCAATCGTGGAAACCTATTTTGTGAAAAATACCCTAAGTCCAACAGGGCTTGGAGAACCAGCTTTGCCTCCAGCGGCAGCTGCAGTAGCTATTGCCATGAAAAAGGCGACAGGTAATCGTGTGTATAAACAGCCTTTCATAGGTAACATGAGTACGAAACCTATTTTAGGATAATTGCCTATGGATGTTTTGCTTTTTGGGATTGCCAAGGATATTGTAGGAGAATCAGCATTTAAAATTAATGATAACAACGATATTCCTAAATCAGTTCAAGAATTAAAAGATTATATGATTAAAAAGTTTCCCGATTTCGGGAAACTTTCTTCTTTTGCCGTGGCGGTAAATAGTGAGTATGTTCAAGATAACGTGGTGTTAACTCGGAATGACGAAATTGCAATTATTCCCCCTGTAAGTGGAGGCTGATGAGTAGAAAAATAGTAGAAATAGTTACTAGTATTGATACGTCGAAGGTGTTCTCAGAATTGTCTGATGCCCATAGTGGGGGTATTTGCGTATTTGTTGGAACCGTGCGTGAGTTCACACAAGGAGAAGAAGTAGTTTCCTTGGAATTTGAAACCTATGAAAAAATGGCGCTAAAGGAAATGAATAAGATTGCTGTAGATGCCATTGAAAAATGGAAACTGAATAAGGTAATTATTCGTCACGCAGTGGGACTTAAAAAAGTAGAAGCACCTGTTGTAGTAGTTGGTGCTTCTTCTGCGCATCGTGATGCTTGTTTTGAGGCTTGTCGCTTTTTGATTGATACCCTAAAGGAAACTGTTCCTATCTGGAAAAAAGAAAGGTTCGAGAATAAAACGGTTTGGGTTTCTGCACATCCATAAAAGTAAAAGGTGAAAAAAATAGGATTGATAGGAGGTATGAGTTGGGAATCTACCCAAATCTACTATAACGTCTTAAATCAAAAAGTCAAAGAACTTTTGGGGAAATTTCATTCGGCTAAAATTGTTATTGACTCTGTTGACTTCTCTGTAATTCACAAATTACAAGGACAAAATGACTGGGATGCCTTGGATATAGAAATGATTGAAGCAGCCACAAATTTAAAGAATGCCAAAGCTGAATTGATTCTTATTTGTGCGAATACCATGCATTTATGCAGCGGTGCTATAACTCAAAATGTAGACTTGCCTTTGATTCACATCGCGCAAGCTACGGGTGAAAAAATAAAAGAAGCCGGACTCAAAAAAGTACTGCTTTTAGGAACTAAATTTACTATGGAAAGAGATTTCTATAAAAACATTCTAACTGATGATTTCGGTGTAGAAGTGCTGGTTCCGAAGGAGGTCGATAGAGAAATATTGCATACTATCATTTATGAAGAACTAGTTCAGGGCAAAATAAATGCGGGTTCAAGGCTTGAATATATTAGAATCATAGAAGAGGCAATTAAAAATGGAGCGGAAGGCGTCGTATTAGGCTGTACCGAAATACCATTGTTGATTGGGCCTTCAGATGTTTCTATTCCGACATTTAATACCACTCAAATCCATGCTGAAAAAGCAGTTGAATTTGCTTTAAGCTCAAGACTTGTAAATTAATTTAAAAACAGATTTCCCTCTTACTGAAATGATTTTAGCATAGGCAGGGAATTGAAACTTATATATGACAAAGCAACTTTCACATATAGACGAAGCCGGTAATGCTTCCATGGTAGATGTTTCAAATAAGCAAGCATCAGTACGAACGGCTGTAGCTTCTGGAAAAGTTGTTTTTCCTGTGGATATTTTTGCTGAACTAGCGTCTCAAGATTTTTTAGGCCATAAGGGAAGTATCATTCAAACCGCGGTTATCGCAGGAATTCAAGCGGTCAAGAAGACATCAGAACTCATTCCGCTCTGTCATCAAATCAATCTTTCTAAAATACAGATTGATATTACCCCGATTGATGATGCATTACAAGTAACATGTACAGTAAAGTGTAACGAGCAAACAGGTGTGGAGATGGAGGCCTTAACTGGAGTTTCTGTGAGTGCATTGACAATTTATGATATGTGCAAAGCACTATCACATGATATCAAAATCTCAGAAGTACAATTAGAACAAAAAACAGGTGGTAAGAATGACTTCAATCGCTAAATTATACGGACTCGTTTTATCTGGAGGAAAAAGTACCCGAATGGGAACGGATAAGGGATTGATACGGTATCACGGCGTTCCACAACGCGAATATTTATACGATTTGCTAAGTGAGGTTTGTGAAGAAACCTTTGTAAGTCTTCGAGAAGAGCAGGCTGCTGAGTTGCCTTCAAGGATGTCAACCATTGTAGATTTGAATGAATATCGCGGTCCGTATAACGGGTTGCTTTCTGCTCATAAAAAACATCCTGAAGCTGCATGGCTGGTGTTGGCTTGTGATCTTCCATTAATGGATTTGGATGCTTTAAAAGAATTGATAGCGCAACGTGATCAAACAAAACAAGCAACTGCTTTTGCGCTAAGGGAAAACCCATTGCCAGAACCTTTATGTGCTATATGGGAACCTCCTGCGTTACAAAATTCCATTGCTTATTTGGAAAGTGGTAATGGAACGTGCCCAAGAAAATATCTAATTAACCATGATACTAAATTGGTGTTTCCTACTAACGAAAACGTGTTGTTAAATGCAAATTCTGAAGTGGAGTACAAGGAGGCTTTGTTAAAACTTACTAACCCTTGAATAAAGACCGCTACATAAGACAAACCACCTTGAAAGATTTTGGATTAAAGGGTCAAACAAAATTAGCGGAAGCAAGGGTATTGGTTGTTGGTGCCGGAGGTTTGGGAGTGCCCGTTATGACCTATCTCAATGCCATGGGTGTTGGCAAAATCGGTATTGTCGATAATGATGTCGTTTCTATAACCAATTTACATCGGCAGGTACTTTATACTGAAAGTGATCTGGGTAGATCTAAAGTGCTTGCCGCTATGGATAAACTAAAGGCACAAAACCCGGATACCGATATAAAGGCTTATAATACCCTGTTAAGCAGCGAGAATGCACTTGAGATTATGGCTGATTACGATATTGTAGTGGATGCATCTGATAACTTCCCAACCCGTTATTTAGTAAATGATGCTTGTGTTATTTTAAAAAAACCATTCGTTTATGGTGCCTTACATGGGTATGAAGGTCAGGTTAGTGTTTTTAACTACAAGAAGGGACCAACATATCGTTGTCTTTTTCCAGATATGCCCAAGGAAAACGAAGTTCCAAATTGTAATGAACATGGCGTATTGGGAATCATACCCGGAGTTATTGGGAGCTTGCAAGCTTTAGAAGTGATAAAAGTATTAACAGGAATAGGAAAGGTACTTTCAGGACAATTGCTGATTTTTGATGGACTCCAAAATTCTTATCAAAAAATAAAGTTCAAATTACAACCTGAGAACTTGGCTATTTCAGAACTCCAAGATTTTTATGAATGGAGTGACCCCTGTGAGGTTATTCCAACGATTGGCGCACAAGAAATTCAAAAATTGTTGGCGAGAAATGCACAGATTATTGATGTACGTACTTTTGGGGAATTTAAACAATATCATCTTCCAGATACCATTCACATACCTTTAGATCAATTGGGTGAAACTGTTAATAAAATTGATTTTTCGCGTACTGTTTATTTAGTATGCCAATCGGGAAAGCGCAGTGAAATAGCTTTGAAACAATTACGCAATCAGTTTCCCGAAAGTTCTATTTTTAGTATTTTGGGAGGTTTAAATCAGTATTTGGCTTCATGCTCCTGACCCTTCCCCAACTCTTATTGGTAATGCTAGCCTTTTTAGTTATTGCAACGTTGTATTCCTCTGTTGGTTTTGGTGGGGGTTCTAGTTATTTGGCATTGTTAGCTTTGGTTTTTGCCAGCTTTTTTGCTATTCGCAGTATTGCTTTGATTTGTAATTTAGTGGTTGTTTCAGGTAGTAGTTATCTCTATTGGAAAAATGGATATCTAGATTTTAAGAAGTTTCTACCCTTTATTATAGCAAGTATCCCATTCGCTTTTTTAGGAGCACGATTTCGATTATCAGAACAAGTCTTCTTTATCCTATTAGGTGGTGCATTGATTATTTCATCCCTGGCATTAATAATTCAAACGTTCAATCTGAAAAAATCGCAAGAGGTTAATCCAAATTATCCGCCTTATGTCACCCATTTATTAGGAGCAGGCATTGGTCTCTTATCAGGTTTGGTAGGTATTGGTGGTGGAATCTTTTTAGCTCCTATCCTAAATCATATGCGTTGGGACAAGTCTATTAAAATAGCTGCACTAGCTAGTTTTTTTATTTTAGTAAATTCTGTTTCAGGTATTAGTGGTTTATTGACAAAGGGTACTTTTGAGGTACCTTGGATAGAGGCTATAGGGCTAATTGTTGCCGTTTTTATTGGAGGGCAAATCGGGATTCGTTTAAGCTTAGGGAAACTTATGGGAAACGGGATTAAGATAGTTACAGCTATTTTGGTTTTGTTTGTTGGTATTAGAGTGTTTTTGGTGAATGGTTTACAGCTATGATTTTAAAATTGTTGATCTTGGTTACTTCACGGATATTGCGCTAACAAACCAAATTGCCATAAATGGTACTTAATATGCATGTAATGGAATAATTCCACATCTTCATAAGAGACCTCTCCCATGAATGGCGCGTAGGGCTTATATTCGGGATTGTTATCTTGAAAGGCATAATACTTTTGGACTGCTTCAGGTACATTGGAAACCGCTTCTTCTAATGACGCATAGGTTAAAGGCGGTAAATCTGCCTTTGTTTTAGCACTAGGTCTATGCACCAAAACAGAACCACTTTGTATGAATTTCTGCATACCTAATTGTTGTTCCGTTGCTGGTAGTATTCGTTCTCCTTCAAATTTTGTGGTTGCACTCCCTAAAGCCCCAATCAAATGTTCTACCATATGCTGTGGCGTCATAAGTCCGAAATTGGCCTTGGTATCTGATCTTAATGTTTTTAAGAGTTCAGGAAATTTATGGTTTAGAAAATCTCTTTTGCTGTACGTGGACATGTTATTATGTTTTTAGATACTAGAGAAAGATGTAATTCTTAGTGCAGGAATCACCATTTCTTGCGGTAAGATACGAAAGGATAAACTTCATTTGCCGAAAACTCGCTCTTACCTTGGGGTAAAATTAAAAATCCGTCTGTTTTAACAAGATTTGCGAAATCTCCGGAACCGTTTCCTTTGATCGCTTTTGCAACTAAGGCGCCGTCGGAAGAACTTTCTAAAGTTGCTTCTAAGAAATACACTAAGTCGGGTTTAAACTCAACATCGTTCTTGAGCCGTACATGTAATACTTCTTGCGCAATACCCAAAGACTTCAGTAACCAGAACTGTAAATAAATATAAACACAAACAAAAGAAGAGACCGGATTGCCTGGTAATGCAAAAATCTTTTTTCCATCTGCGTTACTTCCAAACCAAAAGGGCTTGCCAGGGCGTTGTTGAATTTTATGAAAGTGTTTTTCTACTTGAAGTTCTTCTAGTACATCCGGTAGGTAATCAAACTTTCCTTTGGAAACCCCTCCAGTGAAAATAAACAAATCGTACTCCAGTAAAGATTGTGAAATGACTTCCAACATTTCTTCTTTGTCATCCGCTAAATGAAGTACCTCTGATGAAACCCCCCATTCCTTCAACGTTGCTTGAATTCCAAAGATATTAGATCTGCGGATTTGATGTAATTTGGGAGTTTTATGTACCGGTACCAACTCATCTCCAGTAGAAAAAATAACCACTTTAGGCATTTGTTTGACACGCAACTTAGCTTTTCCAACGGTGGCGGCAATATTTATTTCTGCACTAGAAAGCTTTGTTCCTTCGTTAACAATAATAGCTCCTTGTTCAATATCAATTCCTTTGAAATGCACGTTTTGTTTGTGATTAATGGCATTAGGATTAATGGTAGCCCTTTTACCCTCAATAGTAAGGTCTTCGTAACGGATTACCGTATCAACATCATTAGGCATTATGGCACCGGTCATCACCTCAATACAATTTGAAATATCCTTTAAGGATTGTTTTGGAGTGCCGGCAGCCGCTGTGGTTTCAATGAAGAAGGTTCGTTGTCCTTTCTCAAAAGCCTCAAATGCGATAGCGATTCCATCCATTGTAACCCTATCAAAAGGCGGGAAGTCCCGATCGGCAATTAAATCTTCCGCAAGATAGGCGCCGATGCAATCTTCTAAATTTCTTGATTCAATCGGAAAATCGCCTTTGTGCGCTTCTAAAATTGAAAGGGCTTTTTCGTATGGGATAAATGTGTTTTCTTTCATCTGTCACTTTGAGCGGAGTCGAAATGCTTTTTATTGGCACTGCCAAGAGGTATAATACCCCGAGGCTTGCCTGGAAATTAAAATTCGGTTTCCTACGAATACCTCATGGACTTGCCCCGAGGTAGTTTACCAAATCTGTCTATTTCTCGACTCCGCTCGAAATGACAGACGTATTAATTCAATTACCCTCCAATACTACTCATGCTCTGCATGGCATCCTTTGGAGACTTACGGGATTGTTCTGCTTCAAATCCATCTTTGGGTTTCATCCGTACGATTTCTCTGAATTTGTACGCCAATTCTTTATCAGAAACACCTGTTCTCATAAAATCACGAATATTAAACACACCATCGTCATATAAGCAACTCTTTATTTCTCCTTTTGAGGAAATACGTAAGCGATTACAAGTATTACAAAAGGTTCGTGAGAATGCGGCAATGACTCCTATATTTCCTTTATAACCGGGCACGGATAACAAGCTTGCGGTATCACCGTGCCTGCTTGGAAGGTTTACCAAATTGGAATAGTACGAATTTAAACGCGCACGAATATCGCGGGCGGAATACAATTCTACATTCTTTTTATAACCTCCATTAAAAGGCATTTCTTCAATAAACCTAACATCCACAGGATGGTCTTTGGCCAATTCTGCTAAAGGAATAATATCTTGGGTATTGATACCTTTCATAATAACCGCATTCAATTTTATTTTGAATCCATGGTCTACTAACATATGAAAGGTCTTCATTACTTTTTCAAAATCATTACGACGAGTGATTTTGTGAAATCGTTCTCTATCCAAAGAGTCAATGCTTAGATTGATTTTGGAGATGCCTAATTCTTTTAGTTTTGGGATATGTTGCTGTAAAAGGGTACCGTTAGAAGTAATGTGAATAGATTTGTAATCTTCCAATGCTGCGGTATTCTCCAACAATTGTATAAAATCTTTTCGAAGAAATGGTTCTCCGCCCGTGAAGCGCACTTTCTGAAAACCTAGTTCGCCTAAAATTTTTAGTAATCTGGTAATCTCTTCATAGCTAAGTAAATGTGCTTTCGGTTCATAGGTAATGCCTTCGGCCGGCATGCAGTAAAAACACCGTAAATTACAACGGTCTGTTACAGCAATGCGCACATAGTCGATAGTTCTATTAAAGGAATCTTTCATTTTCTTTCTTAGCAATTAAGAATTTAATATAGCTAAATTTAGATAAATTAGAGAAGTTATTTTTAATAGATTAGTACTAATACGAACATGAAGGAAATTAAATCGATTTTAAAGCTTTATAATTCATTTAATAAGTCAGGAGAAAAATGTGCCATTGCCCAAGTGGTTCGTGTAGAAGAATCATCATATAGAAGAGAAGGTGCGAGGATGCTAGTTTTTGAATCTGGTGTTTTTGAAGGAGGGATTAGCGGCGGATGTTTAGAAGGTGATGCTTTGAAACGCTCCCAAATCGCTATTTTAAAACAACAACCTTCTATTGTTACCTACGATACTTCCAAGGAGAACGAAATAGGTGTAGGACTTGGCTGTAATGGCATCATCGATGTTTTGATTTCGCCAATTTCGGATAACTCGTCTACGTTAAAAATGCTGCAGAAATGTGTGTCCGATAGGGATTATCACATTATTGCTACAGTGACCGCGCTAAATATCGAAATTGATTCTATACCACTAGGTAGAAGTTTTTACTATGATAAGGACTCTGCATCTCTTGAAGATTGCGAGCATAATGGGTTGCGAAATTTTCTTCATAATAAAATTCAAGAAGTTTTAAAAAACCAGAAATCAAAAACGTACCATTTTGACGAAGAAGGGGTAAAGGCAAGTGTTTTTATTGAAATGATACCTCCTCAATTTCATTTGGCAATCTATGGGGATAATTATGATGTGTATCCGATGCTAGAAATGGCAAGGTTGATGGATTGGGATGTAAGTCTGGTTGGGAATGTTCAAAAGTTAAAAAAAGAAAAACTACGGTCTGTAAAAAATATCTACCCCAAAGATTTTGAAGAGCGCCCCAAGTTAGATAAACGTACGGCAATTATTTTGATGGCACACGATTATAACACAGATTATAACAATCTTGAGCAATTAATAAAAACCCCGGTGCCTTATATAGCTTCTTTGGGACCTAGAAAGCGTTTCGCTAAAATGATTACTGAATTTAAAGCTAATGGAATCGAATTTTCCAAAGAAGAATTGAGTCGCATTTACGCACCTTGCGGATTGGAAATTGGGGCTAAAACGCCCGAGGAAATTGCAATAAGTTTGTTTAGTGAAGTGATCGCAGTCCTTTCTGGTAAGGTTGGCGGAATGCTTCGAGAAAAAAGTGGGCCTATTCATGAACGAAACTAGAGACGGTGTTCTAACGTCGCTCCCATAAAATATTACGTTCTCTTTGTTTATTTACTTCTTTAGAGATTATTTCAATTGCATTTTTGATATCGTTTTCGGTTGTAAATCTCCCGATACTCATTCGTAAAGAAGCGAATGCTAAACTGCGGTCAATACCCATTGCAGTCAATACATGCGAAGGTGCTACGGCAGCGGAATTGCATGCAGATCCATTCGAAACCGCTATTTGTCCGCTTAGAGCATTTAGTAAATTAGTACCGTCAACAAAGGGGAAAGAAATATGAACTGTGTTTGGAAGACGCTTTGGCGTATTAGTATTGGAAATCGCTAATTCAATTTTTAGTAATCCAGTTTCTAGTTCATTTCTTAGGTGTTCTAATCTTCGTTTTTCTTCTTCTAAATTGGTATAAGCTAGTTCAACTGACTCTGCAAATCCTACGATTAAGGGAGTATTAATAGTACCTCCACGTTGTTTCTTTTGTTGGCCACCGCCTTGTATAAAACTCGGCAGACTATTTTGGTCCTCATTATCCTTAATATAAACCAAGCCTATCCCTTTTGGTCCGTAAACTTTATGCGCTGAAAAGCAGGCGAAATCTACTTGGTTTAGAGCCTTAGTTACATCTATTTTCCCTAAAGCTTGGGTCGTATCTGAAAAAAGTAGACTTTTATTTTGGTGGGTCAATTTTGCAATCTCCTGTAAGGGCTGAATAATTCCGGTCTCGTTATTGGCATATAGAATGGATACAAGAATTGTATCGGGTCGTAACATATCGCTTAAATCTTCTGTAGAAATTAATCCTTTAGAATTGACTTTCAAATATGTCACTTCATATCCATCGTCCTCCAAAAAAGCGCAGGTGTCCAAAACGGCCTTATGTTCTGCTTGGGTAGTTATAATATGCTTTCCTTTATTCCGCAGTTTTCTGGCCACACCTTTGAGTACCATATTTATACTTTCCGTTGCACCGGAAGTATAGACTAAACTAGTAGCTGAGACTCCTAAATTCTTTGCTAAGGATGCAGTGGCATCTTCAACGGCACTTTTTGACAACCATCCGTATGGGTGATGATTGCTTGATGGATTCCCAAAATCTTCATTGAAAAATGGGAGCATGGTATTAACCACTTGTTTGTCGCAAGGGGTTGTAGAGTTGTAATCAAAATAAAGCTGGCTATACATCTTTTAGTTTCATAATTACGACATGGGTAAAAGTACACATTATCTGAAAATTTAGTGGGTTGTTACAAACGATTGGAACTGTAATAAAATGTTACAATTTTACCCGAAACTTTGTTTATTGCTACTTAACCGAGCCAATCAATGTAGCTATTACTATTTGTTGGAAAACGTATGATACTGTTTATGAAATAATGGAGTTATTCACTTTCCATATTATTTTATAAATCCGGAGATTTTCGATGTTTTGTCCCTTGTTCATAAGCATAAGTCAATCTAATCAAAGTGGGCTCATCGTACATCCTACCCAAAAATTGTAATCCTGCTGGTAGATTTCCCGTTGTAAAACCCATAGGAACCGTAAAAGCAGGTTGCCCTGTATGAGGACTTATTACCTGACTGTTATCTCCTTTATACTCCTCTTGAAATAAATCAATACTAGCCGGTGGATGGTTCCAAGAAGGGTACACAATGGCGTCTAATTCTAAGGAATCCATCAGTTGTTCAATAGCCCCACGGAATGCTACGCGTCTGGAATCTATATAGGCATCCAAGCAGGGAATTTCTGGATTTTCCCACCTGCCGCTGTTGGCCGCATTCCGTTCCAATCGCTCTCTGGTATAATCAGACTTGGTGCCAATCGTAATAAGGTCCTCTATGGTAGTCAAAGAATCAGTTTTTACATAGTTGGCGAGAAATGTTTCTATATCTGTAGTGAACGTTGCACACCATTGATTTTCGCTTAGTACATCGAAATCGGGTATTATCACGGAATCTATTACCGTGGCACCTAATGCATTTAGGTCCGAAAGTGCTTTTTCAAATAACCCTTTTATTTCAGGATGTGGGTCGTCTTCGCTTAGTGCTCTAAGTACTCCTATTCTCGCACCTGTAAGGCCGTCTTTCAAAAGAAATTGACGATAGTTGTCTGGGATATTACCTTTTGAATAGTTGGTAAGCGTGTCTTTTGGGTCATAACCTGCCATAATTTCCAACACTTTTGTAGCATCTGCTACTGTACGGCTCATTGGACCAACTACATCATTTCTTAAGTAGAGCGGTATAATGGCACTTCTGCTCACCAATCCTAAAGTGGTGCGAAAGCCAACTAAGGCGTTATGCGAGGCAGGACCTCGTATGGAGTTTCCGGTATCCGTACCAAGACCAATAGTACCAAAGTTGGCCGCAATTGATGCGCCAGTACCGCCACTAGAGCCTGCTGGAACATAGCCTGTATTGTAAGGGTTTCTGGTCGTGCCAGCTGTAGAACTTTCGGTATGCATGGGACTAAAGGCCCATTCTGCCATATTGGATTTGGCTAGTATAATCGCTCCCGCATCGACTAATTTTTTAATTATGAAAGCATCTTTCTCGGGAATATAATTTTGTAAGGCCAAAGATCCTGCTGTTGTTGGCAGCCCTGCGGCATTAATATTATCTTTTATGATGAAAGGGATTCCATGTAAGGGACGTAATATGCCTGTTTTTGCATATTCCTCATCTAAGGCCTTTGCAATGTCAAGTGCATTTGGGTTTAGCATGGTAATCGCATTGATAGTGCTATCCAAATCTTTAATGCGCTGCAGGTATGTGGCAACCAATTCACTACTGGAATAAGTATTTTCTTGATAAGCCTTGTGTATTTCCGCAATTGTTAATTCAGATACATTAATAGCCGCTATGGGTTTCGGTTCTCCACAGGAATTGAACGCAGATAGCAATAATAAAAGGATAAATATGCTTTTTGATGTACTCATATTCAAAGCTAGTAAATTAAAATTGTTTATGGTTCTAGTATCTTACAGAGCTATTAGTAGTGAGTCATTTACTGTAGGCTTTACGATGTAGACTCATCTGCTCGATTTGTAAAAGCAATTTTTGGTTTTCCCACGCTGAGATTTTGGATATAGCATATGGTACGACTGTAATAGAAACACAACAATTCAAGGCTGAAATCTAACTTTGTCTAGATTTATTTTTATTAAAACAATCCCGAAATAATTCCCTCGCTATCCATTTTAATATTTTCGGAAGATGGTGTTACCGGGAGTCCTGGCATTCTAAGCATGTTACCGGCAATGGGAATAATAAAACCTGCTCCGGCAGCAATTTCAAACTCACGAATGTGAATGTCAAAATTTTCTGGTCGGCCTAAAAGTTTATCGTTATCGCTTAGGCTCTTTTGGGTTTTTGCCATACAAATAGGTAGTTTTCCGTAGCCTAAGGCTTCAAATCTTTTTAATTGTCGTTTTGCAACAGCGGTAAGAACCACATTTTTTGCTCCGTATATCGTCTGGCAGATTTTTTCTATTTTTAGTAATGGTGCGTCTTCAAGTTCATAGGTGGGTTTAAATATTGCATTACAGGTATTGGCTGCAGCAACAACTTTCTCCGCCAACTCAATACAGCCTTTGCCACCATTGGCCCAACCGTAGCTTAAAGCAACGGGCACACCTAATTTTTCGCAATGATTATAAATGAATTGTTTTTCAGCTTCGGTATCGCTGCTGAATGCGTTTACTGAAATTACCACGGGTAATCCAAAGCTCTGAATACTTTCGATATGTCGCTCTAGGTTGGGCATTCCTTTCTCCAAAGCAATTACATCTTCTTCCGTTAGCGTATTTAGCGATTTTCCACCGTGATACTTTAATGCTCTGATGGTGGCTACTATGACCACCGCCTTTGGTGATAGTCCTGCTTTTCTGCATTTAATGTTCAGGAACTTTTCAGCACCCAAATCAGCTGCAAATCCTGCTTCGGTTACTACATAGTCCCCAAGGCTCATTCCCATTTTTGTGGCGATGATGGAATTGGTTCCCTGTGCTATATTGGCAAAGGGACCTCCATGTATCAGCGCTGGATTGCCTTCTAGGGTTTGTACCAAGTTTGGTTTAATGGCATCTTTTAATAACACGGCCATGGCGCCTGCCGCGTTTACTTCTTTGGCGTACACTGCGTCGCCTTTAAAGGTATCGCCTAAATAAATGTTACCGCACATCTCTTGAAGGTTTTCCAAGTTATTGCACAAACACAAGATGGCCATAATTTCAGAAGCGGCCGTAATATTGAATCCGGTTTCTCTCGGAATTCCGCCGGATTTACCTCCCAATGCAGTAATGATGTTGCGGAGTGCCCGATCGTTCATATCCATGCATCGTTTCCAGATGACGGTACGCGGGTCTATACCCAAGTTTCTGCTCTTGCTCTGTATGTTGTTATCGATGAGAGCGGCAAGCAGATTATTAGCCATAGCAATAGCATGAAAATCCCCGGTAAAATGAAGGTTGATGTCCACCATTGGGATAACCTGACTCCATCCACCACCGGCCGCGCCGCCCTTCATTCCAAAAACAGGTCCAAGACTTGGCTCTCGCAGAACAACAACAGATTTTTTTCCAATATGGTTCAAACCATCGTTTAGACCTATGGATGTTGTGGTTTTCCCTTCTCCGGCAGGAGTAGGGGTTATGGCCGTAACCAAGATGAGATTGCTCTTGCCGACATTATCATTATTAATTAAATCCAACGGAAGCTTTGCCTTTTCATTTCCGTAATACTCCAAATCAGCTTCTTTGATGTCCAGTTTTAGGGCAACTTTCTTAATGTGCTTCGCTTTTACTTTTTGTGCAATTTCTATATCGGTCATTGGCGTTTTTCTTAACATTTAAAATGGAACGGCTACCATTTGATGCGGGTTAGTTTAGGCTTGGGAGTTGGTGTTATTTACTGAAGGGCCTTACCTAAAATGTCTTCTAATTTTCTAAGCTCTAAAATAAGGATAAAACATACTATTTTAAAATTCCAACTATGTTTTGAGTAGCAATTTTGGTGTTACTTATTTTAAATTAGGCTTTTTTAATTTCCTTTTTATCATTGATTTAATTTTTTATGGAATTGGTGTGTCTTGGAGTAAGGATGTTTCTTCTAATCCAGAACGGATAGGTTTTGAGGAGTCGCTGTAGGTAGGAATTTAACCGCTATTGATTTGCCCGAAACGCTACCGGTTTCGAACAGTACAATTCATACTTCCAATAGTGTTAAACTACCAAACGTGCACTAGTTTGTATTTGAATTACCAAAATTTTTAGTATTGAGGCAGTTGTAGAATAGTCTTGCTCTTGGCTTCTAAACATATATAAATTTAAAACTACCTTTTCAATTTTGCGAATAGTCAGGCAGCCTTTTAATAATTGTTTTATGATATAAGATTTTGGTTTGATAGTTTTTGATTGACGCTGTTAAATGCCCATTTAATACGGGGGCCCCGGGTTTTTATTAACATTGTTAGCATCACTTGCTTTCTTTAAGTATTTGTTTATTGTTGTTATCAAAACCTTAGAAGATATGGGCTTGGATATGTAATCATTAAACCCGGCCTTTAACATCCTTTGTTTATCTCCAGACATCGCCAAACCTGTTTGTGCTATGATTGGTACTTTTATATTTGTTTTTCTAATTTCTTCCAACGCTTTATCTCCGTTCATTTCAGGCATGTTTATGTCCATTAATACTACGTCTATATCTGCGTTTTCGCTTACTAGTTTAACGGCCTCTTTTCCATTAATCGCATGTAAAATGGAGCAGTTGAAATCTGAAAGACATGCCTTTAAATACATGAAGCTAAACTCATCATCTTCAGCTATTAATACGGTAAAATGGCCACTTTCCAAAGCCGTGTCGCTATGATCTGAAACTACCTTTAGCTCAATACCTTCATTTTCATAAGGTATGGTGAAGAAAAATGTTGAACCCACTCCTATTTGAGAATCGACTCCCACTTCACCGCCAAGAACAGTTACAAGACCTTGTACAATTGACAATCCTAATCCAACACCGTGATTGTGGGTCTGTTCTAATTTACCTTGCGTGAATCTGTTAAATATATTTTTTTGTTCTTCAATTTCAATGCCAACACCAGAATCTTTAATATAAAATTTAAGTTTGCCTAACGATTGGGTATAGCCAAATTCAATCTCACCTTCTTTAGTGAATTTTATTGCGTTTTCCAATAAATTAGAGATTACCTGAACTAATTTATTTGGGTCTGTTTGTACACAACTGTCAATGTCTTCCAACCCTTTTTTGGTTTGAAGTTTAATGTCCTTTCCCTGCAGTATAATAGAGTATTTTGAATATAGCTCATCAATAAGTGAATTGATATTGCAAAAAGTTTTGTCTACGGTAATTACATTAGATTCAATCTTTGAAATATCTACAATGTTCGAAATAAAACTTAAAAGACGATTTCCTTCTTTTTCAATTAACCCTAAATAAGTGTCTTTCTTTTCATCAGAAATATTCTTTCCTTTTAACAATTCCGAAAAACCTAGAATACCGTTCATTGGAGTGCGGAGTTCATGACTCATATTTGCAAGAAATGCCGATTTTAGTCGGTCGCTTTCCTCAGCTTTTTCTTTAGCTTTTATAAGCTACGTATCTAATCGTTTTTGCGCTGTGATATCTTGTCCTGTACCTGATAAACGGACCACCTCACCAGTAACTGCCAATACCGGTTGACAAATACCCCTTACCGTTTTTTGCTCCCCATTAGGAAGAAAAATTCGATGATTAATATCGTACGGCTTACCCAGATTTATAGCTTTTTCAACAGCACCATTCCATAAATCTAGGTCATCTGGGTGAACGCGCTTAACCAGATCGTCATATTTAGGAGCCCCTTTGTTTACGTCGTAGCCCCAAATGTGAAACATTTCATCCGACCATTCTATCTTTTGGTTGGAAATATCAAAAATCCAGCTACCAACTTTCGCTAAAGCTTGAGCTTCATTTAATTCTTTTTCGGTTTTTTCTAGCAATAACTTAGCGGCCAATTTATCTGCTTCATTCTTTTTTTTCTCGGTTATGTCCCTAATCGTGCCAATAATGAACTTGTTATTATGTTCATCAATATATCTAGATTTTTTTGTGATAATGGTCAATTCTTCCCCATTTGGAAGAGCTGCCAACTCCTTATTTAAGTTTTCTTCGCCACTTGATAGGACTTGCTGGTCTATTTTAAGAAAACCTTCCATCTGATCTGCCGGGAAATCTTCGGCCAATGTTTTACCAATTATTTTGTTTTTGGGAATTCCTAAGAGTTTACAGAGGGAATCGTTAACCAAAACGAATCTGTAATTATCATCTTTTACAAATATAGGGTCACCAATATTATTTATTATCTTGTTCAGGTAATCTTCACTTTCCTCTGCTTTTTCCTTAGCTTTGATAAGTTCTATATCCAACAGTTTTTGTTTGGTAATGTCTTGACCGGTACCCGCCAAGCTCACCACCTCACCCGTGGTTCCTATTACAGGTCGGCAAATGGTTCTAACCACTTTTTGCTCGCCGTTTGGAAAGCAAATTCTATGTTCGATATCATATGGCACTCCTAGATTAGCGGCTTTTTTTACAGCAGTTGTAAATAATTCTTGATCGTCCTTATGAATTTGCGCAACCAATGCTTCAAATTCAGGGGGGATATCTTTATTTGGGTCTAATCCCCAGATGTGAAACGACTCATCCGACCATTTTATCTTTTGAGTGTCAAGGTCAAATGACCAACTACCTAAATGTGCCAGTTTCTGCGCCTCATTTAATTCCTTCTCGGTTTTTTCCAATATTAATTTAGCAGCTTTTAACTTTTTACTTTCTTCTACTTTTTGTTTCGCTTTTAACAATTCTTCTGTTGCCAGCTTACGCTCGGTAATATCTTGCGCAGCCCCCCAAAGCCCAATGATTTTATTGTCTTCATCAGTTACTGTTTCACCTCTAACCCACATCCAACCATTGCTACCGTTTTCTCGTACTGTTTTTAGTTCAAGTTCGTAAGGGATACCAGTTTCACTTGTTTGCTCTAGTGCTGCTGAAAGGCGTTCCCAACTTTCGAGAGTAAAAAGCTTTTGATGCTCTGTATAAGGTGGCACGGGAAGGGCAGGATCAAAGCCATACATCCTATATAATTCTTTTGTCCATGTTACTTCATTAGTAGCAAGATTAAGATACCACGAACCTGTATGTGTTATTAGCTGTACTTTATTTAGGTATTCTTCGTTTCTTTTAGCTTCATTATTAGCTTTAATAAGTTCCTCTTCAAGCTGTTTACGCTTGGTAATATCATTGATTACAGATATGTAATAGCCCTTCTTTAGAGAAACAATTTTGACATTTAACCATTTATCCAAAGCCTCCACAAAATATTCTAATTGTTCTGAGATTCCTGTTGTTGTAACACGCCCTAGGATCTCAAACATTTTAGCGTCTGAATTCTGAATTCCTTGAAGTACTTCCGATTTCTTTTTTCCAACTACATTTTTAAGTCCGGTTAGTTCAGTAAACGCTCTATTTATATCGATAAATTCAAAATCAACCGGCATGTTTTTTTTATAAATGATTTTAGCATAAACAAATGCACTGGGCATAGTTTCAAATAGAAGTGTAGAATGCAGCTTGTGCTCCAATAAATTATGCTCTAAATCTTCTGATAAATTGGTTTGACCTTTTCCTTTTAGGAATTGATAGCGTAACTTAAGTTCGGCAATCTCTTCTTCCAATTCTTGATATGTACGCTTTTCGGTTGATTTCATGTCGTTTGCATTATATTGACTTTATAGAAGGGTTGTGCTCACAATTATACCTATCTCTTTATGACTGTGAATTTAGCTTTGCTACTTGTCTTTTTTTTTATAGACTTACTTGTTCACTAATCTGAATAGGAAGCAGCTAATCGCCTATGTTATACAAGTTAAAACCTATTTGGGGTATTATCTTACTCTTAAACGTAAGGTTTTTAAGATTTTATGAACAAAAGTAGTGTTATGAATTGCTATTAATTTTCCTAAGCTTCGCGTTATTATAGTTTTCTAATAGAGGTTTTTAATGAACTAATTAATCTTAAATGTATTAACCTACTGCTATTTTAGGAGAGCGAAACCTAATCGTTATAATGATATTCTTGAGAGTTCAGTTTTGGTACATAACAATATCCAGTTTTAACATTGATGTTGTACTAAAAACACCACTTTTTCATTCGAAACGGGATAGAAAGTCTCGTAATGTCAGAATTACGAAATAGAATGATTATTCACCTGGTTTTTGATAAATAATAGCATCTGGAATTGCTTGCTTGAAGTATTGTTAGATTTGGGTTCAAATGCTTGACAGTTTATATTTTGCGGGGAATCGCTAAGTGTTAAGCTTGTCATAACAATGTAATATTTTGCCTTTTTGTTCGTCTAAGTAGGAGTCTATATAGGAGTGCGAATTGCACTCATCACAACAATGAATAAAATATCTAATTATGACAAATACGAAAAAACAACATACGAAAAACGAAGCAAGTACCGATAAAGTAGTTACGAGACATTCCAGTTGGAAAAATCACCGAAGACATACCGGATTAAAACTGATTCGTTTTTCTTAAGTACGATGAAGTAGTAAAAATGAAAGAGGGCGATAGCCCTCTTTTTTGTTTTGTATGTTTTCTAGGTTCGCTATGTCTGGTTCCAGATAGCACCTAGTATACTGTTAGGTGTATATTATATTTATTTTGGCTAGGTATACTATGGTTTGTTCTTGATTATAAGTAGTTAAATAGTAGTTATTTATGGCTATATTACAGGAGGTAACTAATAACCAAAACTTTTCACTTATGAATCCAATCTTAAAAAATGTACTGGCCGTAGTTGCCGGTTTAGTCATAGGGAGTATCGTTAATATGGGGATTATTATGCTCAGTGGTTCTATAATTCCACCCCCAGAAGACGGAGATATTACCACTATGGAAGGCCTTAAGGCAACCATGCACTTATTTGAGCCCAAACATTTTATTTTTCCATTTTTAGCCCATGCCATAGGTACGTTGGTAGGTGCTTTTGTAGCTGCTAGAATAGCCGCCACACGAAAAATGTCCATGGCCTTGATTATAGGTGTGTTCTTCCTTATAGGTGGTAGCGTCAATATCTTTATGCTTGGCGGCCCTTTATGGTTTACCGTGTTGGATTTGGCCGTGGCTTATATTCCTATGGCGTATTTGGGTGGGAGGTTAGGCAAGTAGGATATTTATAATCTTCTAGATACTCCCATATTCTAGGAAGTACTTCCCCAATCGCTCATGAAATCCACTCAGAGTTTCAATTTTGATGGACGAAAGTATCCAATTGGTTTTATAAGTTTAAAGGCATCGAATTTACTTACCTTAAGGGAATGAGCATCTTTGTACTTACCGCAACCGAATCTATTTTACTTCGTGAATAATACACTGGAAAATATTGGTCTTTTGCCCAAGGTTCAAACAGATTATCATAAAACGGACTATCGGGATTACCGGATTGTCCTGGACCGTTTGTGCCTAAGGCAGCATCCCAATCCCCAGTATTTACGATCATACGAAAAGAAGCGCCACTAGTTTGCCTTAAGTTACCACCTGTAGAGCCCGGGGTATAGGAATTACCACCTCTAGGAAGCGGTCCTAGGTCTAATTTGGCCCTTATGTCCGCATTTACGACCTCGCTTAATGCATGTTCCATATAGGTGTGTTTGTTTTTTTCTTGTCCGTATTGCCATTGGGTAATATCAGAACCTAGATTTTTTTCTAAATCTTCAACCGCATTAATAAATGCATCTTCTAAAAATTGATCTCTTCCTAAAATGGGGTTGGCTCCAAATTTTGTATCGGGTTCCATTAGCCAATCGATAATACGCTTCATTTGAATTTCAGAAATGGTAGTTTTTGCTCGTTCAGGGATAAAGCGTTCATCGCTCATTAGACCTAACTGATTTTCCCATGCCACATAGATAGCTGCCGCAACGGAATTAGGATCAAGGCTGTAGTTCCAATTCATAATTTTCTCTTTGGCCACAGCGGCTTTACCGTCAAAACTAATATCAGTTAACATAGGAACTAAGGTACGGGCAGGGATGGAGAGATAGTCGGTCTGCAATGCCTTCATATCTTCCATAGTCATTTTTTTCCAGCCCCAAGTACCTCGTTCACGCGATTACCACGATATGGGTCTGACCATGAGAAGGCAATGGCGTCCCAATGCGTATATTCATTAGGAGTCACGTTTTGGTTAGCCGTAGCAATGAAACCAGATGCAGGGTTAAAGCTATGCGGCTTTTCTATAATAGGTAGGTAGCCATCCCATTCATAACGCCCATCACCCGGAACAGGAACAAGACCACTAAAATTTCTTCGTATCGGGGCAATACCTACAGCCTGCCAACCGATATTTCCTTCTTTATCCGCCCAAATCATATTTTCCCCAGGAATGTTGCTATAGTTACAGGCTTCCCTAAATTCTTCCCATGTTTTGGCTTGGTCCATACGTAAAGAGGCCAAGTAAGGAGATCCGCCTGGTTCTAGCCAAGCACAACGCATGGCATAGGCTACATTGTTCTTTTTGTCAATATGGGTAACTGGCCCGTGTTGGGTATAATTCAGTTCAACAATAGTATCTTTTTGACCCTTTACTTTTATGGTTTCCGTAAGCTGCTCCATGTCCACCCACTGGCCTTGATACTTGTATTGATTCTGGTTTTCTGGATTAAGTTCATACACGTAAAGGTCCTCTCCATCTGTTTCAAAAACGGTAAGTCCCCAAGTGCCATATTCGTTATGACCAATGGATATTCCTGGGATTTCTGGCTCCCCGCCACCAATAACGTTCCATCCGGGAGCAACTAGATGTGCCATATAGCGCAAAGAGGGCACAGCAATTCTTCTGTGCGGATCATTGGCCATGTAGGTATTGCCATCTTTCATAAGATTGCCGCTTACTACCCAGTTGTTGCTGCCAATAGCTAGAGAATCATTTTTTCCATTGAGTAGAGTAAGGGCAGTTTGTGTTTCCTGCTTTTTTTGATAGCTTGGCAGTATATCTGCCTTGTCAAATTTTACAGATTTACGGTAGGCGTGATATGGTGCTAGTATATCTTGGGACAATAAACTTGTATTGATACTGGGATCCATCTTTAAATCTGGCTCCTTAGGATGAAACCAAAATAGTTCTTTGGCTTTTTGTTCGCCCAAGACTGCCACGGTACGGCCAACCTGTAATTCTTCGTCAATATTTCCCAGTAGACCTTGATGTCTGGAGATGACGACTTCCGGAGTCCATTTTTGAGGTTGGATATCTAACATTTTAAATTCTATAGGAAGTTGCTCTGGTGTTTTTACTATATCGGTAATATATGCATTTACACCATCGGTATATGCCGTAATGATTTCGACTCCTTCATCGTGATAGTGGTTCATTTCCGTTGTCATATCCCCTCTAAACCTAAAAAGTCGTGTCCCGATATCTCTATTGAGTTCACGTTCTCCCAGTATTTCTGCTACGGTTCCTGTAGCTTGTCTGCGCCAAATCTCGAACTGAAAGAGTCGGTCTTCCGCAGCTGCATAGCCTTGCGCAAAGAAAAGGTCGTGCTGGTTTTTGGCATAAATGTGATTAATGCCCCATTGGTCCCGCACAACTTCTACAGACTCCTGTAGACCTTCTAGTTTCAGCTCATCTGATGCTGTTTTCTGTGATTCTTTACAGGAAAACAGCAGGGTTAAAATGCTTAGCAAGAACAGTTGTTTCATAATCGTTGATATGTTGGTCATTACTATCACGTTGGTCGATTAGACTTTTAGATTTGTAGAAATTTATTTTTAGAAGTACGTTGTTCTACCAAAGTGCATCTCCTTAAAATTACCTTTTTAAACTCAGAATTGGGACTAGATTTTATATTGTTTGCTTTTGGTAGGCATGAGTGGTACGTTTTTCTATAGTAGTTGCTTTTAATTGCACCCAATACTGCCCTCTGACACAACATCATCTAGCTTGTAGCTTTACATAAATAACCTTCGTTGGAGGTAAACAAGTTACATAAAAAAAGCCCGGCAAATGCCAAGCTTTTTACAATTGATTTTAGTTTTAAAAGAATTTTGGATTGAATCAAATAAATTGGTTTATCACCAACATTGTTTGAAACGAGGCCTTATTTTTTTCCTTCATACTTTTCTGAATACCTTTTCCAAAGCTCTGTTTGGTGTGTTTCCAAAGAAATAGTTCTACCATCTATAAAGGCATGGGTAAGTTGGTTACCGCGCATATCCAAGGCGTCTCCTTCAGATACAAAAAGGGTTGCGCTTTTACCTGTTGCCAAGGTGCCATAATCAGCGTCTATACCTAATATTTTAGCCGTATTTCCGGTAATCAACTGTAAGGCTTTTTCCTTGTCCAGCCCTTGCTGACCTACCTGCCCTGCATAGAACGGTAAGTTTCTTGTTTGAAAATTAGAAGCATCGGAGTTTTGAAGTCCCACAAGTAATCCCGCATCTACCAATAATTTTGGAAGTTTGTACGGTAAATCGTAGTCATCATCGTCAAAACCAGGGAGATTGTGCGTAGATTGAACCAATATAGGAATATCGTTTTGCTTCAGAAAATCGGTAATCTTATACGCATGGTAACCTCCTACTAAAACTACATGTTTTGCACCATTGTTCTTTAAGGTATTTACCGCATCTATGATTTCACGCTCTCCATCTGCATATACATATAGCCTTTGCGAGCCGTCAAAAATACCTTGCATGGCCAAGAATGCGGGATTTAGTTCTTTTGAATTGGCTTTTCCGTAAGCAATAGCATTTTTCATAAAATTAACAATGGCAGTGGTTTGTTCGGCGTAATCCTTATTTGGGGAATAGCCAGGGTCTTCACCGGCCCACCATCTACCTTGTTTAAAACTATTTGGCCAGTTGAGGTGTATACCATCATCTACTTTCACGGCGGCATCTTCCCAGTTCCAGGCATCGAACTGTACGATTGAGGAGGTTCCGGATATGCGTCCACCTTCCGGCGCGATCTGTCCTAATAATACACCGTTCGGTCGCATGCTTTCTACCACTTTGGATTCTGCATTATAAGCAATTAAACTGCGCACATGGGGAATGATTTCTCCAATTTCATCGCTGTCGTCAGTGGCCCTGACCGCATCTACTTCTACCAATCCTAAAGTTTTAGCCGGGGCTATAAACCCAGGATAGATGTGTTTGCCAGTCGCATCGATTACATTCCCTTTACGAGCTATTTTTGCATTGGCACTCCCTACAAAAGTCAGTTTGCCATCCTCGAACATAATCAAGGCATTTTCTATGACCTCCCCATTCCCTAAATGTGCCGTTGCACCTTCAATGGTAATAGCTTCGGTTTGTTTGGCGGCCGGTGTTTGTTGTGCCATTCCTTTAAAGGAAAGCAGTCCTGTCGCAATAATTAGTATGTATTTTTTCATTTTGATAGTTTTTAGATTTAAGCGATTAAAGGCTTTCGCAGGTTAGTTCGCGTTTTACGCTTTTCTTTGGCGCCTGCATTTTTTTGCCGTCCGCTTTTTCGTTCAGCATCATTTTTACCAGTTCATTACGTTCTTTTTTTATTGCTGCGCGTTGCTGTTCGTCCTTCGCTAAATCAAAATACGTAACCCCTTCTATCATTGTTTTTTCTGCTTTGGTGTAGATAGACATAGGGTGACCGGACCATAATACCAAATCTGCGTCCTTACCTACTTTTATGCTACCTGTTCTCTCGTCCAAATGTAAAAGCTTGGCTGGATTGATAGTAATCATTTTCCAAGCTTCTAATTCCGTCATGCCACCGTATTTCACTGTTTTGGCAGCTTCCTGATTTAATCTTCTGATCATTTCACGGTCATCACTGTTAATGGCCACGGTAACCCCTTGGTTATGCATGATGGCGGCATTGTAAGGAATGGCATCGTTCACTTCGTACTTGTAAGCCCACCAGTCACTGAAGGTTCCGGCACCAACACCATGTTCTGCCATTTTATCGGCTACTTTATATCCCTCTAAAATATGGGTAAACGTATTAACGACGAATCCAAATTTCTCGGCTACCTTCATCATCATATTAATTTCGGTCTGTACATAGGAGTGACAGCTAATAAAACGTTCGCCATTAATTATTTCCGCCAGAACTTCCATTTCTTCATCGTAACGATAGGCTTCTCCGTTTTTCTTTTTGGTATCATATTCCTTGGCACGTTGAAAATAGTTTATGAATACTTGTTCTACGCCCATTCGTGTTTGCGGAAAACGTGATCTACTGCCCCAGTTGGATTGTTTCACGTTCTCTCCTAAAGCGAATTTGATGAATTTAGGAGAGTTATCATAAATGAGTCCGTCTGCTTCTTCTCCCCATTTTAATTTTAAAATAGCCGAACGACCTCCAATTGGGTTTGCAGAACCGTGCAGCAATTGAAGGGATGTAACGCCACCAGCTAGGGAGCGATAAATACCCATGTGCTCAGGGTCTACTACATCTTCCATTTTTACTTCGGCAGTACTGTTGTGTCCTGCTTCGTTTACAGCTAGAGCTGCAATATGGGAATGTTCATCAATAATACCGGCCGTAACATGTTTTCCGGTGGCATCTATCACTTTGGCACCACCAGCGCTAAGGTCTGTACCGATTTTAGTGATTTTTCCATTTTTGACCAATACATCCGTATTTTCTAAAATTCCGGCATCCTCACTTGTCCAAACCGTAGCATTTTTGAACAAAACGTTCTCTTGCTTAGGTATGGAGGTATAACCATAGCCCACATTAGGAAAGGTTACGGGCATCACTTTAGGCGCTTGCATGTCTGAATCTTTGGTGTCTTTTTTTTCAAAAACCGATTTTTTAACGGCTGTAAAAAAGCTATCTGTTCCATCTGGCAGAATTAATCTTCCTGATAGATTGTCAGAGCCTTTGGTAACTGCCCCGGTCATTCGATATGTTTTTTCTCCCTCGTTCGTTGCAAACGATAGTTGTATCCAATCATTATCATAGGCCAGTTTTGAAGTAAGTTTAACGGTATCCTGTTTTACTTCTATTTTAGGTTTCGCAACTTCACCGGTAATGGAAACATCGAAACTTTGTCCTTGCAGGGCCAAGGTGTAATCGCCTCGAATGTCTTTAATGTCCTTATTGTTGATTATGTTTTGTGTACCCTGTACCCAGTTTTCATATAGGGTGGTCGATTTGTCAAAAATATCTCCCGATGTAATAAGGAAATTGGCATAGGTACCCGTTTTTAAGCTTCCTATTTTATCCTCTTTGCCAAGAATTTGAGCTGGCACGGTAGTTAATGCCTCCAATGCCTTGGTCTTTGGCAGACCGTATAATATTGCCTTCATCAGGTTTTCATTGAACTTGGAAATCGATTTAAGGTCATAGGGCGTAAGAGAAAATGACACTCCGTTTTCTGCTAATACCTTAGGATTGGAAGGTGCTTGGTTCCAGAATCGCATGTCCTGTAAAGAGACATAACTCTCTTGATATGGGTCCGAAACGTCATAAGCTTCAGGAAAGTTTATCGGAAGTATGAATTTAGCGTTCGTTGCCTTTATTTCAGCTATACGCTCAAACTCGTTCCCACCTCCTAAAATGGTATATTGAATGCCATTGGCATCACCAATTTTATCGGCTCTAAGGGCATGTCCCTTATCTTTTGCCTCAAATATTTGAACCATTCCTTTATTGGCGTTCAACGCTTCTAATGAACGGTCTTTTGTAGTGGCATTACCCTTGGAATACCAATCTGCATCGCTGTACATTTGTCTTAATAGCGCAAGTGTGCCCATTAGTGAGGAAGGATAGGATTGTCTTTTTAATACGCTCCTATCCAATGAAAAATACTGTGCGGAACGATCATCTAACACCCTATTGGCGTCGGAGCCAGTAGCATTTAGGGCTATAAGGACGCCTGTTCCTCTAGCAATACCATCATGAATATGGGAGTTGACTACCCCAAAACCAGCTTCTCTTAGTTCCTTGGCGGATTTGTCATCGTATTTGAATTTACCGATGGCATCATTTTCGGGCATAATATGGTCGTTCCAGTAAAAGCCTTCACGTTCCGCTTCGTATTGCGTAGAACGGCCACCACCGCTTGGTCTTTTAGCTTGTTCTACACCAAATTTAGAATAGACATCGATGAAGGAAGGGTAAATAGATTTTCCTGCTAGATTTACTATAATTGTATTGGCCGGAAGACTTACGGAAGTTCCAACATTTACCACTTTTCCATTTTGGATGAGTAGCGTACCCTTATTAATAACTTCAGTTGGAGTAACGTAAATCTTGGCATTGGTAAAGGCAGTGTAATTGTTGTTATTGGCCTTTACGCCTTCGTTTTCAGGAAAGTAGTCCTGTGCAAATAAAAATGCACTACACCAAAAAAGGCATAGCGTCAGCATCGTTTTTTTCATTAGTAGTGAGTTTCTGTTAGTTGGTTTAAAAATACTATTTCTCGTTCTAATTGGCTATTGTTTGTCTTATTTTAACAGGAGGAAGGTGGCTTGGGTTCAAGATAAAATGCTAAAGCTTCAATATTTAGTTCATACCCAAATAGTATTGATGGCTGTTTATTAATACTTGAGTTTGAGTTTGAATCTAATTCTTGGATTTGAACTTTACAAAGGATACTCCCTGTGGTAGGCAACCAACAATGACACTACCGCATTATAACTTTGAATGCCTTGTGATTGATTATTAGCCTTTAAGAAGGAGTTGAAAATTGACTTAAAAACAGGTTCCAATGGATTCTTATATTGATTCCAAAAAGCAGACATTTCTTGAAAGTTCAATTTTACTCCGCCATTTAATTCCGATAGCAGCTCGTCAAACATCCTTGAATCGCCTCTTCTTACATCATTAAGGCAATAACCGAGCGCATAAGAATAGGCTGCATATTTAAAATAAAGATCTTCGTTATTTGCAGTCACTAGATATCCGATGAAATTGGTTTCATTTTCAGCAGAATAACCCAATTGATGTCCTATTTCATGGCCAGCAACTACCGGAAAACGAAAATTTGGTAAGAGTCCGTTTACTTGCGCTTCGTTGGTAAATGGGTTTAAATATCCGGCATAACCCATATACGTAAGTGCTTTGCTGAAAAGTGATGTTTTTATACTCGGTTTGGTATAGCTTAAAAAAGGATGCTTTTTTGTGAGTCGCTCATATCCTTCCAAGGTCTTTTGAAATTGTTCGTTTTGAGTATAGGGAACGGCTACCCGTTTCGTGGAATCTGATGTTATCGCCAATTGTATCTCATTGGTTTTGTTGACCAGCCGTCTTGTAAAGTCGACCAGTTCTTGGTAATCCTTTGTTTCTACTAAATCGAATTTAGCCACGATCGGTTCTCGGTAATAATTGAATCCCCACATAAAGTGGAAGGTAAAATAGGCAATGGAGAGTACCATTATTACATCTCTAAAAAATCTAATTTTATTATGAAGTAAGTTGCGTCTGTTCTTGTACAGATAGCCAATCGCGAGTAGAAATAAAGAAGTATATAGAACATCACCTATGGAAAAAGGAATCCATCCCAGGAAAGACCGAAATGATGTGGAGATAAAAGGGTATATGCCGTTGCTATAATAGGTCTCTATCCAGTCTGCATGGGAACCCAGCCATTTTACAAGTATGATTTGGGGAATCAAGGAAAGGGCAATTCCTGTCTTTAGGTTCATCTTCATCAGGTCAAAAATAGCGAAATCCTTTTTCTGTTAGTATTTTTACAGCTTATAACTTTGATGCTATGAACAAAGAACTACTAGATTTACAACCTGAAGACGTATGGAAAAATTTTTCCAAATTGAATGCGGTTCCACGGCCATCAAAGAAGGAGGAACGGGTCATCGCTTTTGCTATGGAGTTTGGAAAAGCCTTGGGTTTGGAAACTTTTAAGGATGATGTAGGGAACGTGATTATAAGAAAACCGGCGAGTAGGGGTATGGAACATAAAAAAATGGTCACTCTGCAGTCTCACTTGGATATGGTACATCAAAAGAATGCAGATACTGTGTTTGATTTTGATGCTCAGGGAATTCAAATGTTCGTTGATGGCGATTGGGTAAAGGCAGAAGGCACTACTTTGGGGGCGGATAATGGAATGGGCGTTGCCGCAATTATGACGCTTTTAGAAAGTAATGATATTGATCACCCTCCTTTGGAGGCATTATTTACTATTGATGAGGAAACCGGAATGACGGGAGCTTTTGGCTTAAAAGAAGGTGTGCTAAAAGGTGAGGTCTTATTGAATTTAGATACCGAGGAAGATGATGAGATTGATATAGGCTGCGCAGGAGGTATTGATATAACGGCTAAAAGAGAGTATAACGAAAAGAGCGCTCTTCATGGAGATATCGGGTATCGACTTGTGGTAAACGGACTCAAGGGAGGGCATAGCGGTATGGACATTAACAAAGGCTTGGGTAATGCCAATAAAATAATGAACAGGTTGTTATATGCTGGGATGGATTATCACATGCGGGTTGGAAAGCTTGAAGGTGGAAGTTTGCGAAACGCAATTCCAAGAGAAAGTACCTGCCACATTAACATAGATAAAAAACAAGAAACTGCTTTCCTAACAGCTCTTACGAAGGTAGCGCATACCATTAAAAAGGAACTGAAGATGGTAGAGCCAAACTTAGAAATAAGTATTAGCAAGGAAAAAACGTGTAAAAAGGTAATGGGTCTTGGAGCGCAAAAAAAGTTCATTAAGGGTGTTTATGCGGCACTTAACGGTGTTTACGGTATGAGTTCTACCATAACAGATTTAGTAGAAACTTCGAACAACATTGCTAGAATACAAGTAGCGGAAGGTACGGTTGCTATTTTGTGCCTAACACGTTCGTCTCTTGAAAGTGGTAAAATGGATTTAGCAAACTCTTTAAAATCTGCATTTGAACTTGCAGGTTTTGATGTTGCTTTTAGTGGGGCTTATCCGGGTTGGAATCCAAATCCCAATTCAGCCATTTTAAAAGTTGCCAAAGGAATATATAAGGATATATTCAAAGAAGACGCTAGGGTAGTGGCATGCCATGCCGGATTGGAATGTGGTATTCTTGGACAGAATTATCCCGAGATGGATATGATCAGTTTTGGCCCTACGATTTTGGCTCCCCACTCACCAGATGAGCGGGTAGCTATCTCATCGGTGCAGAAGTTCTGGAAGTTCTTATTGGAAGTATTGAAGCATACGCCTTAAAATAGGTCGTTTTCTTCCAGTCGTTTCAGTCAGTGTTTGTAAGAACTTTGAATGTTATTTCCGCAGTTACTTGCGAACTAATGGTGTGATCGCAGTAAACGCTAGCTAGTCATTGACCGACTGTGCTCACATTTGGGATTAGCATAAAGGAATTTGTATGCCGGTCCACAACAAGTCAATGTACAAGAACAAAATATGCCTTATTCAATGACAGTGTCAATTCTTTTTATTTTTCGGTTTATGGATTTGTTCGTTATCCATCAAAATCTATTATGGTGATGACCGCCCTGACCAAAGTGATTACCCAAAATCGTTCTTAGGATAAATCACTTGTTGAGAGTGGAATTATCCTATCCATTTACCTATAACAAAGGATATTTCGTGTGATTGAATGGTAAATAGTGATTATAAACAATCACCTTGCCATTGATTTGCAATTATTCGTGATAGGAAACAGCCGTTTCTGAAATTACAGTAACAGGTTATCAGTCCTTTGTAATGTTTTCTCGTTATGGAGTAGTGCCGTTGTTATAGAAGGGGATTTTATAGGGTAATCCACAGCTCAAAGAAAATAAAGCAAAAAAAATCAGCACAACTACCGGTAAAAACGTTTGTTTTTTAGCAGCTATGCCGATTTATTTACTTTATGTCGAAGTAAGTCTGGCGTTTTCTTATTTAATCCCAGTTAGTTCAACATCAAAAATTACGTCTGAATTTGGTGGTATAGGTCCTGCACCTTGTGGCCCCCAGCCCATGTGGGAAGGAATAAACAAACGAATCTTATCACCTACCTTCATGCTCAACAAACCTTCTTCAAATCCGGCAACAAGCCCAGAATTTGTTGCGTAGGTCATAGGTGCTGGCATATAGCCGCCTCCTTGTGCTTTTCTTTCATCGTAAGTACCATACTTTTTCGCAATTTCTTCATAGTTGCTTTCAAACAAAGAACCGTCGGGTAGGTACCCGGAGTACATGACGTTTACTTTCTGACCTATTTTTGGTTTTTCACCGTCACCTTCGTTTAGTACAAGTACTTTTAGTCCCGAAGGGAGTTGTTTTGCCGTACTTTTTTGTTTTTCTAGTTCGGTTGCGAAATCTGCCATCATGCCTCTCATTTCAGCCATTTTTTCGGCTTTTTCTTTCGCTATAGCCGCTAAACGTTCCTCTTCGTTATCAAAATAATCGGTCATTACCTGTACGGCATCAAATTGCTTGGCCTCTTTGCCATTTCTGATAATTTTTACGGTGTTCATGGTAACACTGTCTACGGGCTTGTTGCCTGCTGCCACTGGTACGTTTGCAATAGAATCTACTACTGCAATACCTTCTACTACCTCTCCAAAGACCGTATGAACACCATCTAACCAAGGTGTTGGATTGTGCGTTATAAAAAACTGGCTACCATTGGAAGAAGGGCCACTATTGGCGGAGGAAAGGATTCCTTTTCTATCGTGAACCAAAGAATCGTTGAACTCGTCCATGAAACGGTACCCCGGATTTCCGGTACCGGTACCCGTGGGACAGCCACCTTGTATCATAAAGTCTTTCATGACCCTATGAAAAATAAGTCCGTCGTAATATTTTTTACCTTTAAAATTTTCGCTTACGAAAGGACTGTTTCCCTCTGCTAAGGATACAAAGTTGGCCACAGTTACTGGGGCTTTGTCATGTTCCAAACGTACGATGATATCGCCTTTGTTCGTTTGAATTGTGGCGAACAATCCATCGCCAAGTTCTGGATTCTGACTGGTTTTACAGCTGGCCAAAACCAAAGTAAATAAAATTAAAACATAGAATTTTCTGAACATAATGGTAAATTTAAATATCTGGGTTTACTAGTTGTTTTTCAATCTTTAAAATATGTACTGTAGATTTTAGAGGGATATTGGTTCCTATTTTGTTCGCATCGCCATGAATACCAAAGCCTAGTGAAGAAGGAAACAAAAATGTGGCCTTTTCGCCCTCCTTTAGCAATTTTATTGCATTTCTAAGTCCGATAAAAAGTTCTTGCTTGTCTACCTTATATGACACTACGCCAATTTCATCTTGTGAATATATGGTGTCGTTGTCCAAAGTAAGCAAATCGTAGGTCATGACAACAAGGTCATCGGTTTTTGGTGTATAGCTAGTGCTGTCGTTTACAACCAAATAATGATACCATGAGCCGGATGCTGTATGGCTGTAATGCTTTAAGGAATCGGCATTGATGATTTTTTGAATTTTTTCTTCCTCCAGTTGCAGCAGTTTTTTACTTCGTTCTATGGATGCTTTAAAAAAACTACCGCTCTTTGTCTGAACCGGTTTTCTTGGCTCCGGACCAGCGCAGCTCACAATTAACAACAGTATAACGATCCCAAACCTTGCTCTCATAAGGTAAGTTCTTTTTTAAATTGAGGTAATAAGGATTCAAAATAGCGTGTTGTTTCAGGAATTGACACATCACTTTTTCCTCCTGCTGCATTTGTATGACCCCCTCCTTGAAAAAACTGTCTCGCAAAATTATTTACATCAAAATCACCCACAGACCTAAAAGAAATTTTAAGAATACCTTCCTCTTTATTTTCTATAAAGATTACCGCAAAGCGAATATTTTCTAACGTTAGACCATAATTCACAAAACCTTCGGTATCTCCTTTGCTAAAATTATATTCGTCCAGTTCTTCTTGGCTCAAGGTGATGTAGGTAGTATTGTATTCGGATAAAATTACCATGTTCTTTAGGGCACAGCCCAAGAGATGTAACCTGCTAGGAGAATTGGTGTCGTAAATGCGACTATGAATTTCCGTGTTGTCTGCACCCTTATCTATCAGGTTTGCTATTACTCTATGTGTTACGCTCGTGGTAGCCTTAAATTTAAAAGAACCCGTATCGGTCATAATACCCGTGTAGATACAATTCGCCATTTCGGAGGTTATTTCGTCTTCGGCATTCAAATACTCTAAAAGATGATACACCATTTCACAAGTAGAGCTCATACGCACATCAGAGTACATAATCTGTGCATAGTCTGACGGTTCTTGGTGGTGGTCTACCATAACAAAAGTAGCCGTTGCCGCCTCTAAATAAGAAGTCATTTGGCCTACCCTTCCTAGATGGTTAAAGTCTAAGGTAAAGATTAGTTCGGCGTTGGCAACACAATCTTTTGCCTGACTATTTTCTTTTTCGAAATTTATAATACGGTCCGCTCCGGGCATCCATTTCAAAAATTTTGGAAAGTCGTTGGGTGCTACCACTGTGGCCGTATGTCCTTGACTTTTTAGGTAATGCCATAGTGCCAATGTTGATCCTATTGCATCGCCATCAGGGTTTTTGTGCGGAACTATCGCTATTTTCTTTGGGTGTGAAAGTAGCTTTTTAAGCGCATTTATATGCTCTAAATTCATGGCGGCAAAGATACAATTTAATACCATAATGGTAAAAATGAAAGTGTATTTTTGTATTTCCATATAACCTATGCCATGAGAAAAATACTCTTACTTCTTAATTTCTTATTGATCTTTTCCTGCGGGTCTACCAAAACAGCAATGAAAGAAACCAATGAGTTTGTTATTGCTTTTGGTTCTTGTAATAAGGCTTCTCTGCCCAATTTGCTTTGGGACGATATTAAAAACATCAACCCGGATTTATGGATTTGGGGAGGTGATAACATTTATGCCGATACCGATGATATGCAAAAGCTCAGAAGCATGTACAAAGAACAAAAGGCGATACCAGGTTATGCATCCTTGATAAAAGATGTATCGGTCATTGGTACTTGGGATGATCACGACTATGGTCTTAATGACGGCGGAATAGAATTTTTGGCCAAAAAAGAAAGTCAGAAAGAATTTCTTGATTTCATGGATGTGCCTAAAAATAGTCCTAGAAGAAAAAAAGAAGGAGTTTATACCTCGCACGTTTATGAAGAACCAGAAGGAAGTGTTAAAGTAATTGTATTGGATACACGCTATTTTAGAACGGCCCTTACACCAGATACCGAAACGAAAAAGCGAACCAAACCTAATGAATACGGCCAAGGGACCGTGCTTGGAGAAACGCAATGGTCCTGGTTGGAAAGGGAATTGAAAAACTCCAATGCAGATTTCAATGTTATCGTAAGTAGTATTCAGGTATTGTCCAATGAACACGGATTCGAATGTTGGGGCAACTTCCCACATGAAGTAGATCGACTAAAAAAAACCATTATAGATACCAAGGCAAAGGGAGTTTTGGTACTTTCTGGAGACAGGCATATTTCGGAATTCTCTAAAACAGATTACAATCTAGCATACCCTTTAATCGACTTTACAAGTAGCGGCCTTACCCATGCTTACCGTAGTTTTACCGGAGAACCCAATCCCTTTAGAGTAGGAGAGGTGGTAAGCACTGAGAGCTTTGGGACTGTGACATTCAATTTTAAAACTAAAACGGCCTTGTTTCAAATGCTTGGAGATAATGGTGTTGTGCTTGGAGAACTGCGACAACGATACGAATAGTTGTGTGTTGATTAGAAAGTCGTATTTTTGCGCAAAATTTTAGATATGAGTACACATAGAACATTTACAATGATTAAGCCCGATGCTGTCGCTAACGGACACATAGGAGCTATATTGGAAAAAATAGCCGCATCAGGATTTAAGATTGTAGCTATGAAATACACACAGTTGAGTCTTAGGGATGCTCAGGAATTTTACGCAATTCACAAGGAACGTCCATTTTTTGGTGAATTGGTAGAATTTATGACCAGAGGACCTATCGTTGCAGCTATTTTAGAAAAAGAAAATGCAGTGGAAGATTTTAGAGCATTAATTGGTGCTACCAATCCTGCAGAGGCTGCAGAAGGAACCATTCGTAAAATGTTTGCTACAGATATCGCTGAGAATGCGGTTCACGGTTCTGATAGTGATGAAAATGCTGCTATTGAAGGCGCTTTTCACTTTTCAGGTAGGGAAATTTATTAGGCAGATTAAGTTATAAAGATAGTAAAGACCGATTCACTTGCTGTGAGTCGGTTTTTTTTGCTTTGAACATAAAATTGTAGCTGAACTACAAATCTTATCTTAACTAAAGGCTTTAGAATATTTGACTTAAGGTTATATGGATGGGTGTTTATACTAAGGTCAACTCAGTTTAAGGTTGAAAAGAGGTGCGATTTGAAGTGTTTTGGCTATGATTAAGATAAAAGTCAATAGGACAACTCAGCGAAGGACAATTCTTTTAATTAGGTTTTTTCCAAGTTCTTCATTTAACATGTTGATAATCTTAGAGGTACCTAAACTAAGCTCCTCCCTAAGCACCGAGGAAGATAGGGAAACATAGAGCGTGTCGTTCTTAAGTTCAATAGCCGTGGTATAATTGTTTACGCCGTTTCCCATGAGCCGCATCCAAGCAGCACGTGCATCTACTTTATCCATACCGCCCTGGAGCTTATTTTTTTGGATAAAGGCAGATAGCGCCTCTTTCATATTCTGGTTATCGTTTTGTCGTTTTGCCATACTAGGGATTTATCTTAATAGGTTCAAAACGTTTGTATTGGTACACGATACCATCCTGATTTTGAACGGAAAAGTTATCTTCGCTTATTGCGGTAAGCTCTTCCGTCCAGGTGCTAAGGTTGTTTTTGTAGTTTAGGGTGTATATATCTTTTTCAATAGTAATTTCAAAGGATTCCGCATCATCCGATGTTTCGTAATTCCCATCAAATCTCGGTTTCATTTTTTTACGATATCCTTTTAATCCATCTACCTGAATAAAATCCACAGTAGTATTCATCTTATACTCTTTTTGCCCTCCGTTAGGGAATTCAACCCGTTCTATTTCCCAGTATCCATTCAGTATAGAGAGTTTTTCTTTGCTGACCGAAGTGCAAGCGGCCACCAATAAAAAGCTTAAAAAAATGAGCAATCGGTTCATAGTTAGAGTTTAAATATTTTGTAGGATTGATGTATCTTTTTTACCACATTTTCTGTTCTGTCCGCATGGGTATCGCTCACGAATATCTGACCAAAATTTTCATTATTTACGAGTGTAATGATATGGGCTACCCTGTTTTCATCCAATTTATCAAAAATATCGTCCAAAAGTAAAATAGGCGTAGTTTTAGAAATTTCTTGCATAAACTGAAACTGTGCAAATTTTAAAGCGATTAAAAAAGATTTCTGCTGCCCCTGACTTCCAAATTTTTTAATGGGATACCCTGCTATGGTGAAGCTGAGGTCATCTTTATGAATACCTACACTGGTATATTGCAAGGCCCTGTCCTTATTTAGATTTTTCTCTAAAAGGCTTGCTGTGTCATTTAGGTGAAGCTTGCTGTCGTATGTTAAATCTACATCTTCCGTGTTTCCCGTAATTGCCTTGTATTGGGTTTTGAAAATTGGAATGAACTTTTCAAGAAAATCAGCTCGTTTAGCGTATATCTCAGACCCATAGGTGTGCAGCTGGTCGTTATAAATAGTTAAGGTGGCCTTTTCAAAGGTATGGTTGGCGGCAAAGTATTTTAAAAGCGCGTTTCGTTGAGATAGTACCTTGTTGTAATTGATTAAGGACTGTAAGTACCCTTTGTCCGATTGGGAAATGACCCCATCCATAAATTTGCGTCGAACATCACTACCTTCTGAAATGAGGTCACGGTCTGCCGGCGAAATAATAACTAAGGGCAAAAGCCCTATGTGATCAGCAAAACGTTCGTACGCTTTTCCATTTCGTTTAATGATTTTTTTATTGTTCCGTTTTAAACTACAAACAATCTTCTCTTCTCGCTCTTCCTTTTCAAAAATTCCTTCCACTACAAAAAAGTCTTCACCGTGCTTAATGTTTTGTGAGGCTATGGGATTAAAATAACTTTTACCAAAAGAGAGGTGGTAAATTGCATCTAGGATATTGGTTTTTCCTTTGCCGTTATCACCTACAAAGCAATTGATTTTTAAATCAAAAGCTAAGTCCTTTGACTCAAAATTTTTATAGTTAAGAAGGGATACCGTTTTGAGAAACATTAAAATTTACCGAATTTTTGATTTGGATAGGTCTATTTTGCCCGAATAATTCAAAAATAACGAATAAATACGCTATTGGATTTCAATAAAAACTTTATTTTTGCGCGACCAATAAAATTTGAGATGGCAACATATAAGAAAAGAGGATTTAAACCACAAACTAAGGCTGAAATTCAGGAGTTTGATGAGCAAGAAAGCACAACGGCAGAGGTGTTTAGTAGCTTGGACGAAGGAGCTTCAAGGTCAGAGGAGTGGGTTTCTAAAAACCAAAATTATATTTTAGGCATCATCGGTGTCGTCGCTATAGGTGTATTAGGTTACTTGGCATACGTACAGTTTGTACAAAAACCAAAAGAGACTAGTGCTGCAAACGAAATGTATTATCCACAGCAGTATTTTGACCAGGCGTTAGCTAGCACAACAGCGAAAGATTCATTGTTTACATTGGCATTGGAAGGTGCTGAAGGTAAATACGGTTTTTTGGATATCATGGAAGAATACAGTGGAACCAAGGCGGCTAATTTAGCAAGTTATTCTGCTGGTATGGCATATTTGAATATGAATAAATATCAGGAGGCTATTGATTATTTAGAAGGTTTTAGTTCTGATGATGAAATTCTTGGTGCACTGGCAAAAGGAGGGTTGGGCGATGCGTTTATGCAACTGGAACAGCCTTCGGATGCCTTAGGGTATTATGAAGCGGCAGCTGCTCATAGTAGCAATATGTATACTACGCCTAAGTTTTTGTACAAAGCAGGTGTTACAGCATTGGATATGGGAGATAAATCCAAGGCATTAGGGTTTTTCCAACGTATTAAGGAAGAGTTCTCCGATTCTGAGGCAGCCACATCCATCGATGCCTTTATTGGTATGGCAAAAGGTGGCGCGTAATGGCCACAGCGAATAAAAATTTATCGGCGTACGATAAAACAACAATCCCAAACGCGAAGAAATTTCGGTTTGGGATTGTTGTTTCTGAATGGAACCAAGAGATTACCGAAGGCTTGTACAAAGGCGCTACTGAAGCACTAAGCGATTGTGGAGCGTTAGGGGATAATATTGTACGTTGGAACGTTCCTGGTAGTTTTGAGCTTACTTATGGGTGCAAAAAAATGATTCAGCAAGGCGATTTTGATGCTATCATTGCCATTGGAAGTGTGATACAGGGCGAAACCAAGCATTTTGATTTTGTGTGTAGCGCAACTTCACAAGGCATCATGGACCTGAACGTTCATAACGATGTACCGGTTATTTTTTGTGTTCTTACAGATAATAACTTGCAACAGGCGATTGATCGCAGTGGTGGTAAACATGGTAACAAAGGAGCAGAAGCTGCAATTGCCGCTATAAAAATGGCAGCTTTGGGACTTTAAAAACCCTGGAGCATTGCCCTTAGTTTTTCCTTTCTTTTGCCATTCTCCAATATAGAACTTTCATTACAGGCACTGTTAACAAATTTTGGCATTACTTTATAAGGCCAGTTTTTGCTTTTTAAGTAACTTTGAAGCTATGGGAATGCTTAGTAAAATAACGCGATTGCGTAGAAACAGAAGATATGACTATAGTCCCAGATACTTCGATGATAAGGGTAAGGGAAACCCATATAAACTAGAACCTAAGTTTGATAAGTTTAGAAGTACCTTAAGTAATCAGCGTGGTTTAAAAAATAAGATTACTAATGCAGTTGAAGATACGCGCAGAGCAGGAGACCGCAGCCTAAAAATACGAATGGCGATAATATTGGCTGTTCTAGTCTTTATTTTTTTGTACATCATTGATTTTGATCTCACCATATTCTTTTTCTAATAATGGCTGATATTATTAGACTTTTACCGGACCACGTAGCGAATCAAATTGCTGCAGGTGAAGTGGTGCAGCGCCCTTCGTCGGTGGTAAAGGAGCTATTGGAAAATGCGATAGATGCTGGAGCAACGGAAATTAAACTCATTGTAAAAGATGGAGGAAAAACCCTGATTCAGGTTGTCGATAATGGCAAGGGAATGAGTATTACCGATGCACGGTTGAGTTTTGAACGCCATGCCACTTCCAAAATTGAAAAGGCAGAAGATCTTTTTAACTTAAGTACCAAAGGCTTTCGCGGAGAAGCCTTGGCTTCTATTGCGGCCATCGCCCATGTGGAGATGATGACCAAGACCGAAACGGACGAAGTTGGTACACACATTAAAATAGAAGGTAGCAAAATTAGTAGTCAGGAGGTAGCTGTGGTTCCCAAAGGGACTTCCATGCTTGTTAAGAATCTTTTCTTTAATATTCCTGCGAGAAGAAATTTTCTAAAGTCAAATCAGGTAGAATTCCGCCATATAACCGATGAATTTCATAGGGTAGCATTGGCACATCCTCAAATTGCATTTCAATATTATAACAATGGTAGTGAGGTATTTATTCTGCCTTCCAACGATTTTAGAAAGCGAATTGTTAATATTTTCGGTAGAAAGGCGAACGAGAAGTTAGTTCCTGTCACTGAAGATACAAAAGTCGTACGCATCTCCGGTTTTGTTCAAAAACCAGAATTTGCCAAGAAAAGCAGGGGAGAGCAGTTTTTCTTTGCCAATAACCGATTTATAAAAAGTCCCTATCTGCATCATGCGATACTTGGCGCTTTTGAAGGCTTAATTAAACCTGGTACGCATCCTGGTTATTTCTTAAACCTAGATGTGGATCCTGGTACTATCGATATTAATATTCATCCAACAAAGACCGAAGTTAAATTTGATGATGAGCATACCTTATATGCTTATTTAAAATCAGCCGTTAAGCATAGTTTGGGTCAATTTAATGTGGTTCCCGCTTTGGATTTTGAAAAAAATCAGAATTTAGATACCCCTTATGCGTACCAGAACAAGCATGTAACCTCGCCAAGTGTATCTGTTGATGCCGGTTTTAATCCGTTTAAGGAGGAGGTCCTTAAGAAATCCCATTACCGAACATACACCAGGACAAGTGCAAAAGGATGGGAAAACCTTTATGAAGGCTTGAATACAAACAAGCAGGAATTTAGACCAAGCACCATCGCTTTTGAATCGGAAGAGATTAATAGTACTATTTTTGATTCAGAAAAAGATCAGGAGAATCAAGTGACCACTACGTTTCAGTTGCGTAAAAAATATATTATTACAACTATTAAATCAGGTATGGTGGTTATTAACCAAAGTAGGGCGCATCAACGGGTGCTCTACGAAAAGTTTCTTAAAAATATAACCATAAAAGAGGCCGTGAGCCAGCAGTTGTTGTTTCCACTTTCACTATCCTTTTCCAAAACCGAACTGGAAATTTTAATAGAGATAAAAGACAATCTTTGTGCCGTAGGTTTTGTGTTTGGTGAAATTGGAGCTGAAACAGCGGAAGTGAAGGGAGTTCCGGTTGTGGTTGTAGAAAGTGAAGTTCAAATGATTATGGAGCAATTAATTTCCGATTTTCAAATGGAAATTTCTGCCGATAGTTTTTCACAGAGCGATATGTTGGCCAAAACCTTATCCAAAACTTTATCTGTTAAAACGGGTGAGTTTTTGGACCATAAATCCCAACTTGCCTTGGTAAATGATTTGTTTGCTTGTAAAGAAACCACGTTGAGTCCCTTTAACAAACGTACGTATGTGACGATTACCGAAAATGATATTGATAGAAAATTTATATAGATGGGTAGACTAACAGATGCGATTAAGCATTTATTGATTATTAATGTTTTATTTTTTATTGCTACCCAGTTGTATGGGGATATGATGTACGAATGGTTCTCGTTATGGTTTCCAAAAAACGAAAACTTTGGATTTTGGCAAATACTGTCCCATATGTTCATGCACGGGGGCTTTTGGCATATTATGTTTAATATGTATGCATTATGGGCCTTTGGCACGCCGTTGGAACAAATGTGGGGAAGGAACAAGTTTTTTTTCTTTTATTTTTCGGCAGGTTTGGGTGCCGCACTCATACATACCGGAGTAAATTATTATCATTTTAATGCAGGTATGTCCGCATTGGTAGAAGCCGGAATTACTGAAGGGAATGTTATGGAAATTATATCTAGTGGACAATATAGTCCTGGCTGGTACGAGATTGCAGGAAAATCTACCATAGATAACTTTTTGAGTGCGTATAATACGCCTGCCGTTGGTGCTTCTGGCGCTATTTATGGTGTATTGGTGGCCTTTGGAATGTCTTATCCGAACAGTGAGCTGTTTCTTTTGTTCATTCCTGTTCCAGTAAAAGCAAAGTATTTTATTCCTGTTTTAATTGGATTAGACTTATTTTCTGGAGTTACCGGGTACAGTTTGTTTGGTCAAGGAATTGCCCATTTTGCCCATATTGGAGGAGCGCTCTTTGGATTTTTAATGATGTGGTATTGGAAGAAAAATCAATTTAACAATAATAGATGGGATTAGTATATGACGCAAGGAAATTTAAAATATCAATACAACAGATTATCTATTGCTGAAAAGCTTATTGCCATAAACGTGCTTATATTTATAGTAGAACGTTTATCCACTTTTTTGTTGCAACTGTCCGGTAACAGTATTGTGCAGTGGTTTGAGTTGCCTAAAGACTTTTTTGATTTTTTGCTGCAGCCTTGGTCCATAATTACCTATTCCTTCTTTCATGGCGGGTTTGGTCATCTTTTTTGGAACATGCTGCTCATTTATTTTGTGGGGCGCATATTTTTAAATCTCTTTGATGCAAAACGTTTTCTAAATGTTTACCTCCTTGGTGTAATCATGGGGGGGCTCTTTTTCTTTTTGGGCTACAATATATTTCCTGCTTTTTTTAATGTGAATGCCTATTTAATTGGAGCTTCTGCGGGTGCAAGTGCTATCCTAATTTTTATTTGTGCGTATATACCCAACCAAGAAGTACGGTTAATTTTCTTTAATGTAAAACTATGGTACATAGGTGCGTTTGTGGTATTAATGGATTTAATTCAGTTGCCGGCAAGCGGAAATGCAGGCGGACATTTGGCTCATTTGGGTGGTGCGTTGTTGGGTTACTGGTATGCAAGACAGTTGGTGAACGGTACGGATATAGGAGCTGGATTTTCAAGATTTTTAGATGCAACGGTAAACATGTTTAAACGCAGTGAAAAGAAGGCGCCCTTAAAAACCGTTTACAAGAGTAAAAAAGGTAGTGCTACCATAGCTTCCAAAGCGCAATATGACAAGCAAACAAATCAAAAGAAAATCGATGCAATCTTAGATAAAATAAGCAAATCTGGTTATGAAAGTTTGTCTAAAGGTGAAAAGGATTTCTTGTTCCAAGCCGGAAAGGAGGATTAGCATCTATGAGGAAATTCTCTTCTTTAAACCGTGCCATATTTTATTTGAATTTAGTTTCTGCTTTGGCCCTCCTACTGGCCTGTCTAGCACCATATACAGATTCTGCAAGTCTGGCGTTCTTAAGTTTATCTGTTCCTTTATTGGTGGTGGCTAACTTAATGTTTGTGATATACTGGGGGATTAATAGACGTGCAAGGCTATTAGTATCCATTGTGGTGTTAATATATGGATATTTTACTATGGGCTCTTTTGTGAAGTTTGAAAGCAAAGCCAGCCCCAGGGTTCATGAGAACGCGCTTAAGGTAATGACTTATAATACGTTGTTTTTTAGAAGCAAAGAAGATGTATGGGGAAGTTCCGCAGGTGATAGTATTGTGAAGTTCGTAAATAAACAAGGGCCTGATATCGTTTCTTTTCAGGAGTTTGATTACCGGAAAATTGGCGAAGATTACTTTAAACAATTTCCATATCGATTTATTGACCATGTTTCCGGTATGCCAAAAACGGGGGTCTTACAGGCTATTTATTCTAAATATCCGATTATTGATTCAGGAGTGCTGGCTTTTCCAAATAGTTCCAATACCGCCATTTATAGTGATATCGTTTATCAAACGGATACCATAAGAATTTATAATCTGCACTTGCAGTCTTTAAGTATTAGGCCAGGAAGCATAAAACGGGAGCGATCGGATAAGTTGTTCGTAAGGTTGCGAAAATCTTTTAAAGGGCAACAAGAGCAATCGGAAATTGTTCGAGCACATATGGATTCTAGTCCATATAAGAATATCGTATCTGGCGATTTTAATAACAATCAATTTTCTAGTGTATATTTTAAGGTGAAAGGCGATTACAAGGATACCTTTCTTGAAAAAGGAAATGGTTTTGGTAGTACCATTAATTTTTGGCGATTTTCTTTCCGTATCGACTATATTTTGGTTGACCCCTCTTTTGAAGTCCTCTCTCATCAAAATTATAATATCAACCTTTCTGATCATGAGCCAATTATGGCTTCAATTAAAATTACTTCTGATAAATAAACAATCTACTATGTCCGCAACCATATGAATAAGGAAAGTGATGCCCCAAATACGCGTTTTTTTCACCATGGTTAACACGACATAAAGGCCTATGGCCCAATAAGAGTGCAAGGGATGAAAATTGATACTACAACGCATAGAATCAAAAATAGGCGTAGCTAGTATATGGTCTATGTCTAGAATTATCCCTGCCAATAAGATCAATGCAGCTTTTAGTCGGTATTCTTTAAAAAAGAAAAAGGCAATGAATAACGGAACAACAAAGTGAATGCCATAATGGAATAGAACCCTAAGCATTAGCTAGTACGAGTTTTGCCTCTTTTAAATAGGTGATAGCTTGTGGGCCTAAGTTGAATAAAAGATCTAGGATACTTAAATTAGATATAAAACCGTGTCTGTCTCCAAAAACTTGTACATATTCTGCTTGCGTTAACGTTATGGTATTCTTTACACTAATTAAGTGTCGGTAGTCTATTTCGGTTTCATTACCAAGCGTAAAGGTTTCGGTTTGTGCAGTAGGCATCTCTAACTGAAGACAATCGCAAATGGTCTCGATGGTTTTTAAGTTAAAGTCCATCAGGTATTCAAAATTGGTGTTGTACAGTGGTTGTATTTCATCTTCATAAAACTCAAAGAAGGGAGACGTTCTATAAGCAGTTTCTAGCGTTCGCCAGTGTTGACGTTGCCATGGATAGCTGTTATCTATTTGTACTTCCTTGTTACGTTGTTTTCCATTGCTTTGACCAACATGTGAAATGGGAACACTGAGTATATGTTTTCCTCTGTCGTTGCAGATATATGTCCTGTTTCTAAACGTCTGTTTTTGATAATTACCTTGTATTTCCCATACAATCTCATCGCTTTGTACGAAAGCGGTAAAGAATGCAATATTGGGAAAATAGGCAGGATACAGGATGGTCATAATTACGCTTCGTTGGATTTTTTACGCTTCCAAAGCCAGCTTCCTACAAAGTAAGCTACCAGTAGTATCAAAAAGTATTTGAAGTAGGATTGTGGTTCACCTTCGCCGTTAACGGTGGTGAAGATTCGGTTCCAACGTGGTCTCCAATTGGTAATACTTTCCGTAAAGTTGTCAAAACTCATCCATATAAATATAGGCGTACCAACAATATGATTTTCTGGCACGTAGCCCCAAGCCCTGCTGTCTTCTGAGTGGTCTCGGTTGTCTCCCATCATCCAATAGTAGTCCTGTTTAAAGGTATAGGAATTAACTACTTCATCATTTATCTTAATTTGGTTTCCGGAAACGCTAACCGTGTTCCCTTCATACTCTCTGATAATTTTTTTGTAGAGCGGCAGCGTCTTTAGGTTCAGGTCTACCGTAGTTCCTTTTTTAGGAATGTAAATTGGGCCAAGTTGACTATAGTTCCAAGGGTAATCAGGACTTTGTGGAAATAAGTTGGTGCCACGCATGCCTTTTGGTGTTATGTTTTGAACTACCGAATCAATACTTGAATCATTTCTTAAAAGAGTCACCATGTCCGATGTTAATGGCGCAACGCGTTCTCTATCTGTTACCTCTCGTAACGAGAGTCCGAATTTTTTGATAGTTGCAGGAGGAATACCTGAACTTTTTGTATACAATTCTAACTGGCCATTTTCTCCTTGATTATAGCCAAGTAGATACTGATTTATTACTTGTGCCTGTTGTTGATTTAATGGGTTGGATAGGTATTTTCTGGTAAAATCGGTTACTCCGATTTTATCCAATAATCGAGAAGAAACGCCCTTATTACTGTAAATTGTATAGTCAAACTGCGGTTTGGCGCTTCCGGGCAGCTCCAATTGTTTTCCGTTCACAAAGACATAGCCATTACGCACTTCTAACGAATCGCCGGGAATCCCTACACAACGTTTTACATAATTGGATTTTTTGTCTATGGGTTTTTTGACCCCAGCTTCCCGTTTAAAGAAGCGCCGAACCGTATCGGCAGGCCAACTAAAAACTACAATATCTTTGCGGTCTACCTTGGTAAAACCTGGAAGCCTAAAATAAGGTAGTTGCGGTTTGTTAAGGTAAGAAGGTACACCAACAACGGGCAAGGTATCATGTACCATAGGAGCTGCAACCGTAGTCATCGGTGTTCTGGCTCCGTAATGGAATTTACTAACAAAAAGGAAATCACCTACCCTTAACGTTCGTTCCAAAGACCCTGTTGGGATGACATAAGGTTGAATAAAATAGGTATGCACTAAGGTAGCTGCTACCACGGCAAATACAATAGAACTGACCCACTCTCCCATAGCTGTCTTTGGGTGCAAGCTTCTATCTTCTATATAAGTAACGTCCAAGGCATAATTGACATAATAGATGTAAAAGCCCAATGTAAAAATCACTAACCAAGATTCCAAGGTGCTATTTCTGCCATAACTACGGATGGTTTCTACCCAAATCACCGGAAACATGAGTAAGTTGATAATAGGAATAAAAAGTAGTATCACCCACCATTTAGGCCTATTGATAATTTGCATCAAAACAACAGCATTATAAATGGGGATAGCAGCTTCCCAAGATTTCCTTCCTGCCTTCACGTATAGCTTCCAAGTTCCTAAAAAATGGACGACCTGTACCAGGAGTATAAAAAGAATCCATTGTGTCCCGTTCATAGTGCTATTATTTTTTATTTAAACTAATGATGTTCGCGTATTGTGTCTTACATACGCTCTACGTGCCATTAGTAGTTTAATCTTTCAATTGTTACTTTTTTTAACCAAGGTTTAACACATCTCGCATGGTGAAAACACCTGTTTTTCCAATGATCCATTCGGCGGCAACGACAGCACCATTGGCAAATCCTTCTCTGTTGTGTGCGGTATGTTTTATGCTGATATTATCTACCATACTGGAATATTCCACTGTGTGGGTTCCTGGTGTCGTTCCAATTCTTTTGGAAGTAACGGGAATATGACCCGGTGCTTCTTCATTTAGTTTCCATGCTTCAAAATCCGAATTTGTAATAATACCCTCAGCCAAGGTAATCGCTGTACCGCTTGGTGCATCTAATTTTTGTGTGTGATGTATTTCTTCAATGGCTACTTCGTACGTAGCTAAACCTTTCATCATTTTGGCAAGATGGGCATTGAGTTCAAAAAAAATGTTTACGCCCAAGCTAAAATTAGAAGCGTATATAAAAGCGCCCTGCGTTTCTTTGCAAAGTGCTACGGCATCATCATATTTGTCTAGCCATCCTGTGGTTCCTGAGATAACAGGTGTGTTATTTTTTAAACACTTCGAAATGTTACCGAAGGCGGCTTCTGGCATACTGAAATCAATAGCCACATCAATGCTCCCAAAGTCTATTTCTTGGGTATCCGCATCAATTTTTGCTACGATTTCATGGTTTTTATACAACGCTATTTGCTCAATTAGCTGTCCCATTTTACCGTAACCAAAAAGTGCAATCTTCATGTTTAAAATTTAATGGTTAAGGCCATACCATAGTTAGGATTATTCGTGATTGGATTTAAGTCCAAATAAGGTTCAAAATCAAAGCTTAGATTGTCATCTACGTTAAATTGTTTTAGGTGTGCCGTTACATTCGCATCTATTATGTTTAATGCGTATACGGCAATTGTAAGAACTAACATCAAGTCTCTGCTTTCTTGAAATCGTTCTTGTTGACTTTCTAGATCTCCTATGTCCAAATCTGGCGCGGAACCTGGTGCGTTATCATCATTTAGGTCATAAAATTCATCATCTGTAAAACCAGCCTGCCTTCTTTTGAAAGCAGTTCGGAATCTTTGATAGTTGTCATTGTTCCAAGAATAGGCATAAATACTTCCGCCTAGCGCACCCCAAACAATGGGCGCTTTCCAATACTTTTTATTGTAAATCTGTCCTAAACCTGGTAATACTGCCGAGTAGAAGGCTGCTTTGCTTGGAGCAAGTGGATTTATGGCTTCCTTGCCAGCTATTAGGGAATCTAGAATGACAATATTCTCTTTCTGTAGGTTTTTTGATAAACTGTCTACCTCTTGATTAGCAGGTTCTTGCGTTTCCTGTGCTTTACATAAGCAGATGGAAAACATGCAGATAAAAAAAAACGGATGGAGTTTATGCACCGGTAATCAGCTTTTTAATTCGCTTGAATTCTTCTTCAGAATGAAATGGAATGGTGATTTTACCCTTTGATTTTCCTGTAGTGCTAATGGCTACTTTAACGGAAAGTCGCTCTAACAATTCCTGTGCCCCATCGTTTATAAATTTGGGCGTTTCCTTGGTCTTTTGATTAGCAGGTTTTTCCGTTGTTGCTTCTTTAAACGCTTTTACCGCATTTTCAGTTGCCCGCACGGAAAGACTTTGGCCAACAATTTTTTCGTATAAGGCAATCTGATCATCCCTGTTTTCAATATTCACCAATGCCCTACCATGTCCCATACTCAAAAATCCATCACGCATTCCTGTTTGAATAATGGGATCTAGTTTTAACAACCTCATATAGTTGGCAATGGTAGATCTCTTTTTTCCGACACGGTCACTCAATTTCTCTTGGGTAAGGTTGATCTCGTCTATAAGCCGCTGATAGGAAAGTGCAATCTCAATAGGGTCAAGATCTTGTCGTTGTATATTTTCTACCAGAGCCATTTCTAGCGACTCCTGATCGTTCGCTATTCGTATATAGGCAGGTATGGTTTTTAGTTGAAGTAGCTTTGAAGCCCTAAAACGTCTTTCGCCAGAAACAAGTTGATAGTTGTTGAATCCCAGTTTACGCACTGTAATGGGCTGTATGACGCCCAGCTCGCGAATAGAGGTGGCCAATTCCTGTAAAGATTCATCGTTGAAATTGGATCTTGGTTGAAATGGGTTGACTTCTATAAATTTTAAATCAAGCTCAATAATATTCCCAACAACCTTGTCCGCATTTTTATCGGATGCAGATTTAATATCGTTTTCAGGGTCATTCAGTAATGCAGAAAGACCTCTTCCCAATGCTTGTTTTTTTACCGCTTTTGCCATTTTAAACTGTCTGCTTGTTTTTCTTCACTACCTCGCTTGCTAAGTTTAAGTAGTTCGTTGCTCCTTTGCTTGAAGCATCATACTTAATAATACTCTCGCCATAACTAGGGGCCTCGCTAAGTCTTACGTTTCGTTGGATAATCGTTTCAAAGACCATGTCGCCAAAATGTTTTTTAACCTCCTCAACGACTTGGTTGGATAGTCGTAACCTAGAATCGTACATCGTTAACAGCATACCTTCAATGTCCAGATTTTCATTGTGTATGCGTTGAACACTTTTAATCGTATTCAATAATTTGCCCAGACCTTCTAAGGCAAAATACTCACATTGTATTGGAATAATTACAGAATCCGCTGCTGTTAAGGCGTTCAAGGTAATTAGGCCCAAGGACGGTGCACAATCTATTAAAATAAAATCATAATCTTTTTTAAGGTCTGTAATAGCCTTTTTCATCATATACTCCCGCTCGTTCTTATCAACCAACTCAATCTCTATGGCTACAAGATCTATATGTGCCGGAATTAAATCTACATTGGGAGATGATGTAGCTATAATTGCTTCTTTGGCCGTTTTAGTATGCTCCAAAAGCTGGTAGCTTCCAATTTCGACCTCTTCTACATTAATTCCTAAGCCAGAGGTAGCATTTGCTTGGGGATCTGCATCAATCAAGAGAACCTTTTGTTCTAGTACGCCTAGCGCTGCCGCCAAGTTTACAGAGGTCGTTGTTTTTCCTACCCCTCCTTTTTGATTAGCAATAGCAATAATCTTACCCATAAACATCATACATTAAGCCGCAAAAATACAATTATTTATGGCGCTAATGAAAGGATTTTGTTAACACTAGGTGAATAACCAATACATTATCGGTCAACCGGCGCTTAATCGTTTTTTAGGTATCTATGTTACCCAGTTTTTAAGTTCTTCGCGTTTTATGGCTATAAGGTAACTATCGTTAAATAGCCTATTTATGAGTGTCGGTTTTTAAACTGTCCTCATATTCGATGAGATAAATTTCCTCATTCTTTTTTTTAAGATAATATTCCTCTCTGGCAAACTTTTCCAACTCGTCCTTATTGGATAGTTTATTAATTATCTCTTTGTCCTTTGCAATCTCTTTCTTTAAAAAATCCTGAGTTTTTTCAAGCTTTTCTATTTCTTTTCTTAGTTCGTTGTGAATAAGAAGAGAATTGGTGTCAAAAAATATCATCCAGATTAAGAATACCGTCAAAACCATAACGTACATATTCGTCATGATTTTAAACCATTTCTGTTGTCTCAGTGTTTTGAGTCTCATTAGTTTTCTGCTAACCTTTCGTTGATAATGCTTCTTACGATGTCAACGGCAACCGTATTGTATTTGTTGTTCGGGATAATAATATCGGCGTATTCCTTGGTAGGTTCTATAAACTGGTCGTGCATGGGTTTTATAACGGTTTGATATTTTTCCAAGGTCTCGTCTAAATTCCAGCCACGTTCGTTTACATCCCGTTTTACTCTTCTAATCAGTCGCTCATCACTATCTGCATGAACAAATATTTTAATATCGAACATTTTACGTATGTCAGGATTCGCCATAATCAAAATTCCTTCAACAATCATCACTTTGGTAGGATGTGTAGGTACTGTTTTCTCGGTTCGGTTACATTCCAAAAAAGAATAAACCGGTTGTTCTATTGATTCTCCCGATTTTAAGGCGGTTAAATGACGTTCTAATAATTTGAAATCTATAGAGTTAGGATGGTCAAAATTCGTTTTTCTACGTTCTTCCAAGGTCAAGTGGGAAAGGTCGTTGTAGTAGGAATCCTGTGAAATAACCCCTACTTCTTGATTCGGGAGTTCGTTGATGATTTGATTCACTACGGTAGTTTTTCCGCACCCGGTACCACCTGCGATTCCAATAATAAGCATACTTCGAAAAATTTGATTCAAAAATACATATTTGAATGCCAATTTACACGGAAAGTTAAAAATCAAGCTGCAAGAAGATTAATAGAGGTGGAAATAGAAGTACTTTTACGCTATGCAAGACCAGCAGGTAAAACCAAATTTTGAATTTATCGCCCTAATGGCATCGCTTATGTCTATTGTTGCCCTGGCAATAGATGCATTGCTGCCTGCCATAGCGGAAATAGGAGTAAGTATTAACAGTTTGGACCCAACGGACAATCAGCTTTTAATCGTTATGATTTTTTTGGGGCTAGGTTTCGGACAGCTTTTTTTTGGGCCTCTTTCCGATAGTTATGGTAGAAAACCTGTGGTCTATATAGGTTTTGTCCTTTTTGCATTGGCCAGTGTACTATGTGTTCTGGCGCCCTCCCTGGAGTGGATGGTTATTGGAAGAATCCTGCAGGGTATTGGACTTTCTGCCCCAAGAACTGTTAGTATTTCTATCATACGGGATACTTATACAGGAGACTATATGGCTAAGATTATGTCTTTTGTTACCGCCTTTTTTATTTTGGTTCCAGTTGTAGCGCCAGCCATAGGCAAGCTTATTTTAGAAACCATGGGCTGGGAGGCTATATTTTATATGCAGCTCTTTTTTGCGTTGGTCGTGGGATTATGGTTTTGGAAACGACAGGTAGAAACCTTAAAACCTCAGTATAAAGTTCCCTTCTCCCTATCAATATTCATACAGGGAACAAGGGAGATTTTTAAATTTAAGGAAACGGTAGCCTGTACTATGATCTCGGGGTTTATTACCGGTTCTTTTCTGGTATACCTGAGTTCTGCCCAACATGTTTTTGAAGATCAGTATAATTTAAAGGATTCCTTTCCCTATATTTTTGCAGGATTGGCCATATCCATAGGATGCTCTACGTTCTTGAACGGTACGTTGGTGATACGCTTTGGTATGCGAAAACTAGCGCTGTATGCGTTGGTGCTTTTTACCGCGGTAGCCCTGTCATATGCGGTTTTGTTTTTTGGAAGTCCAAATCCTGGTTTGCCTATTTTGCTAGTTTTCTTGGCGTCCTTATTTTTTTGTTTAGGTTTCATTTGGGGGAATATGCGTTCTATAGCCATGCAGCCTATTGGCCATATTGCGGGCATTGGTGCGGCCATCACAGGGTTTATTTCAACCATACTATCCATACCCATTTCCCTTTATGTAGGTAGTTTTGTCCAGGATACGGTATTGCCATTGTTTGTAGGTTTGGGTACATGTGGATTATTATCCGTTATCATTTTCCTTTTATTCCGAACACATCCCGTACAAGTTCGTAGTGTAACCTTTTAGAGCCTAACTAGGAAGATAAAGGGTGCCGCTAGAAGAATCTCGCCCTGCCCCGGTTACCGAACTTAAAATATTTGTGAGTTTTTCTGCTCTAAGTGCTCCCATGAAGGCGAAAACCATTGCTTCTTTAAAATTAATAAGCTCTTTGCCGGGCACAACCACCTGGGTTTCCGAGCCTAGTTTTTTCATTAGCGTTTCAATTAGAAATGTATTTAGGGCACCGCCACCGGTAACCAAAACTTTTTGACCCGCTTTTATGCTATTCTGCTGTATCTGTTGCGCTATTTTTTTACAAATATGATGAACAGCTGTGTGAAGTAAATCTTCTGTCTTTGCATCCGTACCTTCTACTATGGGAACTACCTCTTCCAAAAACCACTCATATCCAATAGATTTTGGATGGGGTAGGAGGTAGTATTGTAATGCATTTAGTTTTTGAAGCATTTCTGGATGGCTACTTCCTGATCGCGCCAATGCACCGCCTTTATCAAATTCCAAATCAATTTTTCGTGTAATATAATTGAGAATCATATTTGCCAACCCGATATCGTAGGCAATTCGTTTCCCCTTAACTTCAAAGGATATATTGCTTATTCCGCCTAAATTCAAGCAAAAATCATATTCATTAAACAATAAATGATCCCCAATAGGGACTAGGGGAGCACCTTGTCCACCAAGGGCTATGTCATTTGTTCTAAAATCACTGATTACCTTTTGCTGGCTTGCGTTTGCTAGATGTTGTCCAGAACCAATTTGAATTGTAAAACCAAGTTCCGGCCTGTGATGTGTCGTATGGCCGTGACTAGCAATATAGTCTACCGAGAGTTGATGTTCTTCGATAAAATCATGTGCTTGTTCTCCTAACCAGGTACCGTAATTATTATGCAATTGAAACAGGTCTTCTACGCCCAACCGTATTGCATCTTTTAGCTCATTTTGTTGAGAGCTAGGATAGGCAATGCTTTTAGTATGTTGAATATCAAAAGTCCAGACTTCATTTTCTTCGCTAAAATGGCAATATGCCAAATCTAAACCGTCTAAGGAGGTGCCGGACATCAATCCTAAAATTTTATAAATTTTCATACCTTTTTGTTTAGCGGATTTATAATGATACAGGTGTTTTGCCCACAGCTTCCATTTGCCCTAAAAAATGTGCCGTAGCCACATCTTGGAATTCCTTAAAATCTTGGTAGGCAATAACGGTAGCTAAGGTCTCTTGTGTTTTTATTTCTCTCAAGGCCAAAGGGTTTCCAAAATGATAGAGTATGACATTTTTAGTAGTGATTAACTGATTAATATAGTTAAGTTCTTCATCTAGAAACCCAAAATTGTTCGTAGGTTTTACTGTTGGCGGTGTGAGGAGCAACAAAATATTCGTCTCTTCATGTACTTCTTTTTTCGTAGTTTCTAATGCGTTACGTATGTCTTTTGGTTCTGTTGCTTCTGAAAACCGCTTTATCGTTAACGTACAGTAATCGGTTTTTCTGAATGCTGCAATCTTAGCCGCAGTACCATGGAGTAATGTCAGGCTTTTTTCTGCCAATTTACGATTGAGGAGCGAGCAATTTTGGAAACCTAATTCTGAGCTCACCTGTACTTGCTTAAACGCTTTTTCCTTTAATTTCCAAATGCGTTCAAAACTCTCATCTATTTGTTCTACCCTTGTATTTTTAAAAATTGATTCAATACCTTCGGCTGTATGTTCTGCGAAACAAAGTACATCGTTTCCGGCATCGAAAGCCAACCATTCTAACATTCCTTTTTCAGGATAATGTTTAGAAACCGCATGCATATTCAGGGCGTCCGAAATTACCACACCGGTATAACCCATCTCGTTTCTAAGCAGGTCGGTGATAATTTCCTTATTAATACTAGAAGGCCGGTTGTCATTTCTAGTTAGATTGGGTACGGACAGATGCCCTGCCATTACGGAATCGACCCCTTCGTTTATGAGTAGCTGAAACGGAAACAACTCGTTTTCTAATAGCTCTTCTTTTGATTTTCCGATAATAGGAAGCCCTAGATGTGAATCTGTATCCGTATCTCCATGACCAGGAAAATGTTTTATGCTGGTAAGTATACCCTCGCTTTCCATTCCTTTTATAAACGCTTTTGCTTTTTTGTAAACGAGTTCCCGGTTCTCGCCAAAAGAACGATAACCGATTACAGGATTGTCGGGATTATTGTTAATATCCACAACAGGAGCCAAATTCCAATGTATACCAGCGGCTTTGCAGTCTTTTGCAATATTTACACCTACTTCAAATAATAATTCATCAGCATTTTGAATTGCACCTAAGGTAATGGCGTAAGGATATTGCGGTGTGTTTTCAATACGCATGGCTAGGCCCCATTCTGCATCTATGGCAATTAGTAATGGAAACTTCGCAACCGCTTGATACCGTTCAATTAGATTTTTCAATGTATCAAAGCTATTTTCGTTATAAACGACTTTTTTCTTGCCCTCATAATTGGTGGCCGCACTGGCCCGGGAGTGGAAAAAGCAAAGGCTACCTATGTTGTGGGTCGCTATCAGTTTTTCCAATCTTCGTATTTCAACCTCGGTATCGTTTATAAAGGCAGCCGGCATAAAAAGCTGCCCAATTTTTTCCCGTATCGTGAGTGTTTCCTTAATGGAAGCGAAATCTTTCATACTATTCGTCTTTCTCTTTTCCCTTTCCAAAATCTGCAGGGTATTCAATGTATCTCAGTAAAATAAATGCTGGTAATGCTGCTAAAACAACCCAGATAAAGAAACCGTCGTAACCTAGCCATTCTTGCATAAAACCACTAATCAAGCCAGGTAACATCATGCCTAAAGCCATAAACCCGGTAGCCAATGCATAGTGAGACGTTTTAGAATTTCCTTCTGCAATGTAAATTAGGTATACCATAAATCCTGCTATGCCAAAACCATATCCAAATTGTTCTACAACGACGGTACCGATTACTGCCCATGCCTCGGTACTTCCCGTAATGGCTAACAAGGCGTACAGAGCGTTCGGGGCATTTAGTGAAATAAGCATGGGTAACATCCATTTTTTTAATCCGTCCTTAGAGATTAATATGCCACCTAAAATACCTCCAATAGTCAAAAATACGACACCAATCGTACCGTATATAGTACCAACTTCGGATGTGCTATATCCAAGCCCACCAACAGATGTGGGGTCTAGCAAGAAGGGTGACGCCATTTTTACCAATTGCGATTCACCCAATCTAAAAAAGAGGATGAAGGTGATGGCCATAACCATTCCCGGTTTTTTAAAGAAGGAGACAAAAACTTCTAAAAAGCCTTTTGGCTTTTCAAGAAAAATCGCTTCGGAACTTTCGAATTTTGGTGTTACGAAAAAGTTGGTTAGCGTCATCAACAGCATAATTGTACCTGCGCAAATCATGGTATATGACCAAGCTTTGGTATTGTCGCCGTACTTATTTTCTAGAAATCCTGCGAGCACCACCAATAACCCTTGGCCGGTGACGTTAGCGAGTTTGTAAAATACACTGCGCATTCCCACAAAAAAGGACTGTTTGTCTTCTGTAAGACCTATCATGTAGTAACCATCGGTAGCAATGTCATTGGTGGCAGAGGCAAAAGCTACCATCCAGAAGCAAGCAAGACTGGTTACAAAAAAAATGTTCGTTGGCAAGCTTAACCCAATTGCCAACAGGGCTACGGATGCGAGTAACTGCATGCCCAAAAACCAATTACGCTTAGTACTCTTTAAATCAACAAATGGACTCCATAACGGTTTTATTACCCAAGGCAAGTATAATAAGCTGGTATACAGGCCTAAGTCAGAATTGCTAAACCCTAATCGCTTATACATGATTACCGATACGGTAACTACCAGTGCATAAGGTAAACCTTGAGCAAAATAGAGTGTGGGTACCCAAGCCCAGGCCCATTTGTTTTTTTTTATCATGTTTAGTTGATTTTGTTTGGCTGGATTAGTATTGGAGTACTTTCAATGCCATACCTATCTAAAAATGTGATGGCAAGATAACGATTAGAAGCTATGTTTTCGCTAATAGTGAGTTGTCCGGAGCTACCTTTGATATTTACTTTTTCTTCCAATTTCTTCATTGGGTACCCCATTTTTACTTTCCTACCTGCGGTGTAAATAAGGGCATAGGACATCTCGTCTATACCATTAAATAAAAGCTCTAGGATTTTCCCATTTTTGGAGCTTGAAATTAATTTTAAATTGCCGTTATCAGTTTTGGTATTGTTAATAGCCGTAGGCGTTAGCGCAGGTAAACGATAGTATTTCTTTTTTAAGTAGTCTACCACATCTGGATTATTGTTCATCAAGGATTTTGCGCTAAAAAGAATATTTCCGGAAATTTCAGGAGTTTTGCGTGCCAGAGTCATTTGGTTAGGTAGTTCTTTTTTGCCTTCCCATGCCGCATCACTATTGTTCCTTACCTTATACGCGCCGTTACCTATATAAAGATTAGTGTTGTAACTGTTCTTAGACCACCAATCCACAATTTTTCTATGTGAGGCTACGGGTAATTCCATGCTCCAGTAGACTTGAGGGGCTAAGTAGTCTATCCAATCGTTTTGCATCCAAAGCAGTGGGTCCGCATATAAATCTTCATAGGTGGTCTGTCCCGCTTGGGTATCCGAACCACGAGGGTCGGTAGAACTGTTTTTCCAAACCCCAAACGGACTGATACCAAATTGCACCCATGGTTTTATTGATTTAATTGTGTTGTTTACATCTCGTACAAGAGAGTCTATATTGCTTCTGCGCCAGTCATCTAAAGATTGATTTGGTTGTGCGTAGGTTTCATAGGATATAGAATCTTGAAATTCCAAATCTTTGATTTTGTAAGGATAGAAATAATCGTCAAAATGGACGGCATCTATATCATACCCTTGAACTAGTTCTGCTATTACATCGGAAAAGTGGTTCCGAACCTCTGGAAGCCCCGGATCGTAATAGTACTTTTTACCATAGGGTAACATCCACTCAGGATTTGTACAATAATCATGGGTATTGCTAAGGATGTCAATATTCATATCAAACGTAGCCCTATAAGGGTTTAACCATGCGTGGAACTCCATTCCCCTTTCATGCGTTTGTCGTATCATCCATGCTAAGTTGTCTTCGCCCCAATCTGCGGGCTTGCCTTCTTCTCCCGTTAAGAATCGCGACCATGGAGCAAAATCGGATTTGTAGAAAGCATCTCCTGCCGCACGCACCTGAACTATAATTGCATTATAGTTGAGATCATCATAAAAATCTAAAATATCCAAAAAATCCTTTTGCTGTTTTTCTGGGGTATCTGTCCCGTTTTTTGGCCAGTCGATATTGACAACAGTAGCGACCCACACCCCTCTAAACTCTCTTTTGGGCTGCGGAATTATAGGTTGCAGTATTCCGCAGGAATTAAATAGGAATAAAAATGACAAAAGGAGCAGGAAGTGTCGCATGCGTAATATAAAAAAGGTCTATTCTGTACTAAAATAGACCTTTTTATAGTATTTAATTAGTTTAATTGAACTTGTATCTTACAAAAGCTTCCATTGCTGCATAAGCAGACATTCCAAGTGCTTTGTACTTATTGGCAGTGTCCCTATTCCGCTCTTCTGCGCGCATCCAGAATTCGCGAGCATCATCTCCTTGAAACATGACACCATCTTTTTGGGATTGATGACAGAATATCGCATTCCTCTTTTTTAATACTTGTGCGGGACTCATGGGTACGCACATTTCAATTTCATGTATATCCCACTCGTGCCATGCGCCACGATACAGCCAAAGCCAACAGTCCTTTAAAAACGGTTCTGACTTAAGCTCGTCTAAAGCGGCAAAAACGGCATCTAGACACACCTTGTGTGTACCATGAGGATCTGCGAGATCACCAGCTGCATAAATCTGATGTGGCTTAACTTTTGTAATGATGTTTTTCATTATTTCGATGTCATCGTCAGAAAGATTATTCTTTTTAATGGTGCCTGTTTCGTAAAACGGAAGGTCTAAAAAGTGTACATGGCTATCGTCCAGACCAACGTAACGAGTTGCTGCGTACGATTCTCCTCTTCTGATACTGCCTTTAAGATTTCGTACCAACAGAGAATCAACTTCACTTTCACTTTTTTGGGAAATGGAGGCAATGATTTGCTCTGCCTTATCCGATGGTTCTATTTGGATTGCTATTTCCGCATATTTTCTGGCATCCGTATCAGATACGGCAATATTTCCGGAAGTTTGATATACTATATGAACTTCATGTCCTTGTTCTACCAGCCTATCAAAAGTGCCACCCATGGATATAACATCATCATCCGGATGTGGACTGAAAATAATCACTCGTTTCTTGGCTGGGGTCGCCCGCTCAGGTCTATAGGTATCGTCGGCATTTGGTTTTCCTCCGGGCCAACCCGTAATACTATGTTGTAATTTGTTGAACATGGCAATGTTAAGGTCGTAGGAGTCTTCTTCCAATAGAAGTTCTGCCATACCGTTATCATTATAATCCTTATCGGTTAAGCTTAAAATGGTTTTACCGGTGTTTTCACAAAGCCAAATGATTGCTTTTGCCTTTAATTCTTCTGTCCATTTACAGGCCCCAACTAGCCATGGAGTTTTATTTCTTGTAAGCTCACTGCCTGCTCCCGTATCCAATACAAAAGTACAATTATCATGATTTTGTAGGTAGGTAGCAGGTACATGAGAGGTGATGTCCCCTTCTATGGTTTGTCTGAGAATGTCAGCTTTGTTCTGTCCCCAGCCGAGTAAAACAATACGTTTGGATTTGCGTAATGTCGCTATTCCCATGGTAATTGCTTTTCTAGGCACATTGTCGATTCCTAAAAAGGCTGGTGCAGCATCAACACGTGTAATATGATCTAATGTAATTACACGGGTGCCAGAATTGTAGTGCGAGCCAGGTTCGTTAAAGCCCACATGTCCCGTTCGTCCAATTCCTAAGAGCTGAAAATCAAGTCCGCCATATTTCATTATTTTTTTGTCATAGGCCAAACAATAGGCTACTGTATCCTCAGGAGATACCGTACCGTCTGGAATATGTATGTTTTCCGATGGTATATCTATGTGGTTGAACAGGTGTTCGTGCATGAAATAATGGTAACTCTGGATATTACTTTTTTCCATGGGTAAATACTCGTCCAGATTAAAGGTGACCACATTTTTAAAACTGAGTCCTTCTTCCTTGTGCTGTCTGACCAATTCCTCATAGACACGAATAGGGGAGGAACCTGTAGCCAAACCTAAAACACAAGTTTTCTTTTGAGATTCTTTCTTGCGAATTAATTCTGCAATTTCTTCGGCGACCTTAACAGAAGCTTGATTAGAATCTGTAAAAATGACATTATGAATTTTTTCATAGCGCGTTTCTTCAAACTGACCTACAGGTTTGTAGGAGATGTCAACATTGGACTTGGCAGTAGTGGTTTTCATAAAAGATAAGTTTCGAATGTAATTTTGAATCGGGCAAATATAAGCAAGAATTTTATTATTTGCTGTTTTTTGCTCTTTATTTTGCTGTTTTTTGCAATAAAATAATATTTTAAGTTGATTCTGTTTTATATTATAGAATAAAACGGCAAAATTATATTTTGATTATCTTTGGCTGATATCTAGTAATGTATTATGTTAAAAGAGGAAAGACAACAAACCATTTTAAGCGAGGTAGAGCTTCATAACCGGATTCTACTGACCGATATTGCGGAAACGTTAGACGTCTCCATAGATACCATACGCAGGGATGTTAAAGAACTGGATGCTGAAAAGAAGCTTAGAAAGGTGCATGGTGGCGCTATTTCTTTAGGTTTTACGACGAATAGTGCCAAGAACCAGAATATCTATGCTTTAGCACAGAAAAGGGTAATTGCACAAAAGGCGGCGGCTATGCTTAAGGACGGTGCCGTAGTTTTTATTGACGGAGGTACAACCTGTTTAGAACTGGCACAGCTTATTCCCGAAAATTTAGAACTTACCTGTTTTACTATCAGTCTACCAGTGGCCATGGAATTATCCAATAAACCTAATGTTACCGTAATTATGGTGGGTGGTCAAATTGCAAAGGAATCTCAAATTGCCATCGGAGCCAATACGATTCATAATTTAGCCGAAATTAGGGTAGACTTTAGTTTTATAGGTACCGGTTATGTAGATGCGATGTACGGGCTTACAGAGTTTGATTGGGATATCGTTCAGATAAAAAAAGCAGTGATAAAGGCATCTAAAAAAACCGTATTATTATCTATCTCGGAAAAGCTTAACTCACAACATCGGTATAAAACCTGCGACATCAATGCTATAAATACCATGATTACTGAACTAGATCCCGAAAATCAATTATTACGTCCTTTTATGAATCACGATATAAAAATATTATAGTGAACCTATGGAATACAAAAAAATTACCGAGACTCCGTCACATTACAACGACTTAGAGCAAATGAATACGAAAACTATTCTTAAGGCTATGAACGAGGAGGATAAGAAAGTGGCCAAGGCTGTAGAAGAAGTCATTCCAGAGGTCGCACAGCTTGTTGATGCGTTGTTTGAGCTCTTTGAAAAGGGAGGGCGGTTATTTTATATTGGAGCAGGCACCAGTGGTAGATTGGGCATCTTGGATGCCTCTGAGATTCCGCCTACTTTTGGCATACCGCATGAACGTGTAATTGGGCTAATTGCTGGTGGGGATACCGCTATTCGCAAAGCGGTTGAAAATGCAGAGGACGACACCGAACAAGCGTGGGTTGATTTAGAAAAACACGATATTAGTAGCCGCGATTTTGTGGTTGGTATTGCAGCTTCGGGCACCACACCTTATGTTATTGGGGGCTTAAAAACAGCTAGGGAGCATAATATAGGAACGGGTTGTATTACCAATAATCCTGGTTCGCCATTGACCAAAGTTTGTGATTTTCCTATCGCAGTAAATGTAGGTCCGGAGTTTTTGACTGGTAGTACCCGAATGAAAAGTGGTACCTCCCAAAAATTAGTGTTGAATATGATTTCAACGGCTTTAATGATAAAAATAGGACGGGTGAAGGGAAATAAAATGGTAAACATGCAGCTCACCAATGATAAGTTGGTAGATCGCGGTACCCGTTACATCGCAGAAGGATTAGGAGTTACCTATAGCGAAGCGGAAGAATTACTTAAACTTCATGGCTCCGTGAAGAATGCGTTGGAAGCGAGTGATAACTAGGGTGTAAGAGCGCATGCTAATATGTCAAAAAACCGCCTGCTTTTTTTAAAGTTTATTTACTTTTTGATACTTGCTACTTCTTCTACCGTAACAATGCTTTTGGATGTATTTCCCCATGAGTTGGAGATGTAGTTCATGACATCGGCAACTTCCTCATCCTCTAGTCCTAAACCTGCCATGGCACTGTTGTAGGTAACTCCGTTTACGGTAATTTCACCCTGTAGGCCATATTTAATTGCTTTAATGCTATTTTCCCGGTTTGCCATGAGGTAATCGGATTTGGCCAAAGGAGGGAAAGTATATGGTACCCCTTCTCCTTTTTGTAAATGACAGGTTACGCAAAAGTCGGTATAGATTTCATTTCCGCGCTCCATACTTTGCTTCAATTCTGTGTCTTGAAATAGAAATAGATTGATAAGAAAAAGTGCAAGAAAATAGATGCTTATTGAAATTTTCATTTATTAGTTCGTTTTAGGAACTAGCTTATAAATTCCCTTACCTTCTATGGCCACGTAAATGAGTCCGTCTGGCCCTTCTCTTACGTCTCTCACACGGCCTTCTCCTTCCATTAGTTTTTCGCGAGAAACAACTTTATTCCCATCCATTTCCAAACGTTCTAAATATTGAAAGGCAAGGGAGCCAACCAAAACGCTTCCTTTCCAATTAGCATAATTATCTGAGGTTACAAAAGCCATACCGCTAGGAGCTATAGAAGGAACCCAATAGTGTATAGGTTGCTCCATTCCATCCATTTGGGTTTTATCTGTAATCTCTGTACCACTATAGTTGATACCATAGGTAATTAATGGCCATCCAAAATTGGCACCTTTCTTAATAATGTTGATTTCATCTCCTCCTCTAGGTCCGTGTTCATGGTCCCAGATTTCACCAGTTTCAGGGTGGGTTATTAATCCTTGTGGATTTCTGTGCCCGTAGCTATAAATTGCTGTTTTTGCTCCATCTTTCCCCACAAAAGGATTGTCTTTTGGAATGCTTCCATCATCCATTAGACGGTAAATTTTGCCGCCGTCACGGGTAATATCCTGTGGATTTTCGTCCCGTGCCCCTCGGTCTCCAACCGAGAAGTAGATATAACCCTCATTATCAAATGTAATTCTCGATCCAAAATGTTGACCTTTGGTCGTATTGGGACCTGCCTTATACAACATTTGATTTTTTACTAAAGCACCGTCTTTTAACTTTGCTCGCATGAGGGTAGTATTCCCCCCTTTTTCGTCCCCTTTTTCTGAACTGTAGGTAAGATAAATCCATCCGTTTTCAACATAATTTGGATGCAATACCACATCTAGAAGTCCGCCTTGACCACGTTGATAAACTTCGGGTGTATTACCTATTATCGATTTTTTTCCATTAGAAAAATGAATTAATTCGCCAGATTTTTCTGTAATTAAAACACTACCGTCCGGGAGGAATGTAAAGCCCCATGGAATCTGAAGCTCATCGACGAACAACTCTGCGGTAAAAGGAATATTTTCTGCAGTAATCGCTTTGTTTTCAGGATTTTGTGCGCACGATAAATTAAGCGTTACAACGAATATACAGAGGGAAAGCATACTATTTTTCATAAGCCAACGTTAGAGATATGTTATAAGGTACTAGAAATATTTTTTAAAGATAAACAGAATTTATAAGTATAAACAATTACACCAAAGAATCTTAAAGATCCCAAATCTGTAAAATTCTTGCAAAACGCAATTAACCTATGTCCTCAAAAAAACCGCGGTATACACTGTATGCCCTGTTGCTGATAGTATTATCTGCGATCGGTTCCTCTGCCATAGCCAATTCCAAAGCCCTTGTAATTTTTGAAGAAGCGGTTGTTGTGTTGGTAAATGCTGTTGGTAGTGCCGATGTGGTAAGCGGAATTGCTGAATTGGAAAGTACATCCTCCTTATATATTAAAAATAGGGTAGTGCATAAAGGCAATGGTGCAGATGCATTTTTGTCACCCATGTTCTCCACGATTATACAAGGAGCTGACGAGGAAGTTGGTTGTAGTGTCCAAGGGTTTACCGTAGCAAGGTTTAACCTTTGCGGCGACTTTGATGATCGTACTATAAGTCTTTCAGGAGGCCCATATAGTAGTGTGTCTTGGCAGATACTTGGAGGTTCGTGTACACCGGATATTAATGAAGATTGCCCTAATACAGGCTCTTGCTATACTCAAGTAGCTACAGGAGCTACTTTTAATTTGGATGCCAGTACCATACCGGCTACTACCGGGTCGGAGTTTAGAGTAGTTGCAGATGGCCAAACTTTTTACTATAAGGTAAAAAAGAGTACCATTACGCAAACATTTGTAAAACAAGACAATATTTGTGGTGTGCCGGGCAGGATACAAATTACAAATCTGTCTAGTGCATATGAATTTAGTATTGATGGCGGTAGTTCTTGGCAAGGCCCTATTTTTCCTAATCTAGGCGCTGGAACCTATAACATACGCGCAAGACTGCGAAACACTGCTAATACCTGTGAGTATCCATATACACCCATTGTAATAAATCAATTAGATCTTGATATTGAAGCCACATTTATAGATGCTCAGTGTAGCGGAGATACAGGTAGTATAACGGTTACCGCAAATAATGTACCCGGACCCTATAAATATACCTTGCTTAATTCTAGTGGCGTAGCCCAAGAGTTTACCGCTTTCATTCCCGATAATCCGTATACATTCTCTGCAGTAGGTTTTGGAACGTATATCGTTCAAGTTGAAACCCAACAATGTACCGGTGATCCCTTAAATGGCATTAATCCTCCTAGGCAAGCTTTTGATACCTCTGGGAATGCAATACTAATAGGAGCCGGCTTAAATGCTTTGGATGCTTCTACCGAGGTAAATAGTAGTTTTGGATGTGCCACTATTAGCGATGTAGATATCATTTTGAATACCAATGGAGGTTCCGCACCTTACACATTTACCGTTAATGGAGGAGCTGTTCAGCCTTCTTTCGGAGATGTAATTAGTAATACAGGAACTACAACATTTAATGTCACTGCGGCAGGTACTTATGATTTTGTAATTACCGATAGCAATGGCTGTACCATAACGGCATCATCTAATGTAGAAGAATTACTGCCACCTGATATTACTGTTAGTGGTTTGGACGGTACTTGTAGTAATGGTGGAGCCCAAATCGATTTTACGGTAAACGATGCACGAGGATATAATTTGTCGTATCGCGTTAATTCCGGCGACCCTTGGGTCACTACACCACAAATTTCCGTTCCTTCTGGAAGTTACCCAAATATTGAAGTGCGATATCAACAAGGTGGTTTTGAATGTGTGTTGCCCTTACCAACCGTTGCAGTAACTAATGTTGGAGTTATTTCAGGTGTTGCAGCTAAAGTAGCCGATGCTACCTGTAATGGTAGTGGCGGAACCATTGGCGGCCAAATAGACTTTGTAGGCCCCTTTAGCGGTGGTTCGGGAAGTGGTTATGTGTTTAGTGTAGATGGGGTAAATTTTACGGGAGTTACATCCTACACCGGTTTGGCTGCCGGAACATATACACCTATTATCAGAGATGGAGGCGGTTGTAGATTAGAGCTAACGCCCATCACTATTTTAGATGTTGACCCACCTACTGATATCTCATTTGTCCAAAGTAATATTAATTGTGCCGCGGGTACATCAGATGTAACCTTAACAGCAACTTCAAACGCTTCAATTGCCCGATATGAAGTGCTTAGCCCTACACCTGGTTTTGATGGGGATGGTGACAATACGAATACCGTTATCACCGGTCTTAGTACCAATACCTCCTATATTTTTCAAATAACGGATGTTAACGGTTGTATCTACACAGAAGGATTTAGTCCGGCGGTAGTTAGTTCTGTCCGTGCTAGGGTAAAATCTGGAGGAGACTTGAGGGTCTGTAATGGTGCAACTGATGGCACTGGTACTTTCCTTATAGATGGCTTTGCAACAAATTATACCTACCAGATAAACGGTGGGGCAGTGATAGGTCCACAGAATGATACAGAAGTAACCTTGCCATTATCTGGCGTTGGAACATATACTATAACCATAACGGATGTAGACACAGGATGTACGGATTCTGCTTCTTTTGATATTCAGGAAGCAGCTGTATTGGATATTAGTACCAGTGATGTTACGCTTATGAGCTGCGCAAACGGAAACGTAGGTAGGGTTAGGGCTAATACTTCCGGGGGATGGGGAGCGTATCGCTATACCCTTACCCCGCCTTCTGGTCCTGTTCAAGGTCCTAAATCGGGCCGAACTTTTAATAATCTTACCGTTGCTGGTACCTATACGCTTTCCGTTGAGGATGCGGAGGGGTGTACTGATACGTTTAGTTTTGATTTAATTCCAGTAGATGCCCCAGTACTCAGTTTGGATAATGCGGCTTCTGATTTCTGTTATGTACCCGGTACTGGTGCCACTGCTGTTGTGACCTCAAATGCTGGTACTGCGGCATTGGGAACCCATCAGTATAGAATAAACGGTGGTACATTGCAAACATCGGGAACCTTTACAAACCTTACTCCTGGTAACTATACCGTAGAAGTAGTAGACGGTAATAATTGTAGTGACGCTGTTTCCATAACCATTGAACAGCAACTCAGGGTCAACACAAGTATTGTAACCGAAATTCCTTGCGGGGCGGCTTTAGGACAAATCCGTGTAGAAGTAAGTGGCGGATATGCTTCTGGTACAGGAAGTTATGAGGTGAGTTCTGACAATGGAACTACTTTTGGAGCGCCAACGCCTTACACTTCGGGTGTGTTTTTCTATGATACCGCTGTTGATGGAACTTACGTTTTTCGTATTACCGATAATAATGTTACAAGTTCTGGCTGTGAAGCAATTTCTGCTCCGTTAGTTTTAAACCCTCCTGTTAATATAGCTGCTGCTTCCGTTGCTACAAGACCGGTAAGTTGCGGAGAAACTACGAATGGTGTTGTAACTATTACTCCTGACGCGACCAGTGGTGTACCACCTTATGAAATTAATTTTAACGGAACGGGTTGGAGTGCACAAACCGTATATTCTAACCTGCCAGTAGGTACCTACCCTTATTTGGTTAGAGATGCCAGGGGTTGTGAGACTGTAGCGGATAATGTAACGATATCGCTAGATACTACACTACCGCCAGACGCTAATGTGTCCGAGCAACCAGCTTTATGTGATGGTAGTGGTACTTTAAGTGGGGGAATTGTAATTAACGGTGTCACCAATGGTCTTGCTAATTTTGACTTTAGAATTGAGGATAATACCGGAACTGAAATCGTTAGGCAGGAGAACGTAGATGCTTCATTATTTCCGTTGACAGTTTTGGATGTAGATTTAATTCCGGGTGACTATACGGTTATTACACTTGATGCCAATGGTTGTACCGATATTGATATGGTGACCATTACTTCCAACGAAGTAGTTATCACTCCAATACCACCGCCACTTCCGCCAACCTGTGATGATAGTGGCTTTACCTATGCCGTAAGTGTTAGCGGTGGCTCAGGTTCTTACGAGATTAAACTGCTTCAACAGCCTTCCTTCTATCCTTTAAATAACACTCCTGGTGTTAATGACCACACTTTCAGTAACGTGTCTGACGGCATTCAATTCGGTATTGCCTATACGGTTCAAGTGAGGGATACCGGCACCGGGTGTATCTATGAACAAGAAATCCCTCCGATCGAAGCACCTTCTACTTTAGATATTACTGCCAGTTCTACCCCAGGAGCCTGCGATGTGAACAGGAACGGGGAGATAACGTATGAGGTTACAGGTTATACGATAGGCAATGAGCTGCGGATAGAATTGTTAAATAATGATACGAATACAACTACGGTTTTAGTTCCGTCCGTTACCACCGTGGCTTTACCCTATACAGGTAGTTATCCAGAATTGCCCGGTGATTATCAAATAATCGTAGTCAATTTAACGGATACTTGTAGGGATGCCGTTGGTGTTGTCATTGATCAAAATTTACCGGCAATAGATGTCATCTCAGATGTTCCGGCCAATTGTAATGCCCTAGGGCAAATTACGGTACAGGGACGTGGCGGTTCTGGAGGGCCTTATGAATATGCTTTTGTAACGAATGGAGCTCCCGAACCGGTATATCCATTGGATTATTCGGATCAAACAACGTATGTGGCCGCTGCAGGTGATTACGATATTTACGTTAGGGATGCCAGTGGGTGTACATCATTTGATATTGCTACAGTAATACAATTAGACCCAGATTTGGTTGCACCAACCATTACCGTTGTAAATCAGTGCGATCCTACATCCACGGCTTTTGATATTACCGTTCGTATGCCCGATACGATTAATACACCAAGATTTACCTTAGGGGGTAACGAACAACTTCCTTCTTTGGTTGGAAGCTTTTGGGAATATACGTATACGGTAAGTAGCCCTGGGGATTATATAGTAGATGTTATAGATGCTAATGGTTGTACAAGTCAAGGAACGGCCACAGTGTATAATTTTCTTTCTGCTTCTGGTGATTTTACTACAGATTCAACATGTAACAATGCGGATGGAGAAATTTCAATCACAACGTTTGGTGGTAGTGGGGATTTTAGTTTTGTACTTACAGGTATCGACTACAATTCAGGTGCTGTTGGCCCAATCTCCCAAATAAATAATGCCCTTTTTACAGGATTGGAACCAGGCAATTATCAGGTGGTGGTTACCGACAGAATTGTGAACGATGGTAGCGGTTTTTGTGAATTCACCGTATCCGATATTAACTTAAACCAAGCCGCCCAGCCGGTCATTACCTCAGAGGTCGTAACGGATATTAGTTGTAGGGATGTAAATGATGGTACCCTAGAGGTGGCTATTGGGCCAGCAAATGCCTTGGTTCCTTTCACTTCAGAGGATAATCCTATAGTGTTTATACTTAACAATTTAACGACTTCCTTGGAACAAGACCGAAACGGTACCGGCTCCTTTGCGAACTTGCCTGCCGGAGATTATCAAGTTCAAGTGCAAACGGCTCGTGGTTGTGAAGTAACTTCTGCCATACACACCGTTAATAATCCTTCCGCATTTTCTATTACGGCCTCGGCACCGGATTTTACATGTGAAGTTGGTGCAAATAGGTTCAGTTCAACGATAGTTACAGTTAGTATTGTAGACCCCGGAACTGTTGGCTCTGGTTATCAGTATAGTATTACCGGATTTTCTAATTTCCAAACAGCACCTACGTTTGAAATTGTAGATAATGGATCAACGCAGAATATTACGGTTTATGCTATAGATGGTAATGGATGTCAAACTACATTTGATGTTCCGGCTATTAATCCGCCTACGGACGTTGTGCCCTCTATCATAGATGTTGATCCCCTGAACTGTAGGGACGACGAGCGTGTGCGAATACAAGTTTTGGGAACTACTAGTTTTACGGTTTCTGTGATATCCGCTACTCCTGTAGCTTCGGTTTCAAATAGTGCGGGTAATACTTTTGCCGATGTCTTTTTACCGGCATCAGGGGATTACCTGTTCGAGATTACGGATAATATTGGGGGTTGTGTTTATCCAATGCCAACACATACCGTTAACGAACCCGTACAGCCCATTGCCATAATTAGCGAAGCCAAGCCAGTTAGCTGTTTTGGTGCCGACGACGGAGAACTTTTTATCCAAGTAACTGATTATATAGGAACTTATGACTATACGGTATACATGGCTGATGATGTTGCGAGAGCTACTCCGATAGCAACGGGAACTTTTGATACTGCCAATTTTCCCGATGTTAATGGAGATGAGGCAAGAATTACTGGGTTGCCCGGTGGTAATTTAATTGTTGAGGTGGTTTCTACGGATGTACCCTACTGTTCCAACGATAGCAATGTCGCGAACATCAGAACACCAAATGGACCTTTAATGGTGTCTGCCGTACCAGTAGGTAATGTAGGTTGTACTAATATGAGTGGAGAAATAGAAGCTACAGGTCAAGGCGGGTGGGACGCCTTCCCGTACGAATATAGATTGATGCAAAGTAGCGATGGCGGTTTAACCTATACATCAGAAATAGCACCGTTTGCGGCTAGTAATGCGTTTACGGGACTTGCTTTTGGTTTCTATCAAGTACAAATACAGGATGAAGAAGGTTGTACCAATAGTTTTGATATAGAATTGGACGAAGTACCGCAAATTGATGCAGGTATCAGGCAGCCGATAGGGTTGGACTGTCCTAATGGGAACAATGCTGTTCTGGAAGCTTTTGACCCTTCATCTGGAGATGCTGTTACAGCAATTCCCGGTGCAACAGGTGGCTTTGCAGGTGCAGGCTATAACTACAGATTGTTATATTTGGGAGGAAATGACAATACGGATATTCAATCTACCAGTGGACTTCAAAATTCTCCTACATTTATAGGAACCAGTGGAGGCTTCATAAGTGCGGGCTGGTATGCCATAGAGGTTTCCTCTAGTTTTGATTGTCTTTTTATAACCGCTCCATACTTTGTTGATCCACCACCACCAATTCAGCCATTATTAGTTCAAACACGTGTACCAGGTTGTGGCGGTGACGGGGAAATGCGTTTGAGCATTGAGAATCCAGAACCCTTGTTTACATACGAATATTTAAGAATTGAAAACGGTGTTGCTATAGGATCCTACACAAGTATGACGGGAACTTCGGTTTTACTACCGGGTGTACAGGGTATCACTTATCAATTTGATGTTAGGAAAACAACAGCCTCCAGTACTTGTCTTCCAGTGCGTTCCAACGGAATAACGATGACCGATGCAACAGGTATTACGATTTTACCTAATCTTCCCGATGATATTTCATGTGCATCTGAATTGGACGGAAGAATAGAATCCTTTGTAAACGGAGGTGTGGGCGATGATTTATTCTACCTCTATACGGGAAATCCCGTAGATGCTTTTAATCCGGTTGCTACAGCGACTAGAGTTAGAGGTCCGCAAGCAGATGGTACTTTTGAGGCGCTTCCGCAAGGAACAGATTATTACATCGCTGTAACGAGTGGTGCAAGCTGTATGGATATTGCAGGACCTTTTGTTATTGAAAGACCAGAACCTATTGTTTTTGATGCCAACCCTACTCCGGTTACTTGTAATGGAGAGCAAGATGGTACCATAACTGTTGAGGTACTTTCCGGTGGTGTTGGTCTAATCCAGTTTGCCATCGCACCAAATTTTAACGAGTTCTTCAGCGATGCAGCAACTCCTGGCGAGTATACGTTCGAAGATTTAGCTGCTGGTACGTATGAAATTCTTATACAGGATGAGAACGGATGCTTTGAAAAAGACTTTATAACCGTATCTGAACCTAACGAATTACAGGTGGTTAATATACAGACAACTCCTGAACTTTGTATAGGAGCAAATGATGGAACAGCTATGTTTGAAATTACTGGTGGTACACCGTTCAATGACCCCTTGGTAAGTCCTAACCCATACTTTGAGTATAAGGTAGAAATGATCGATCCTATTGATGAATCGGGTACAGGTACGTTTGAAGCCTATACTGGAGAACTATTGGAGAATTTGCAAGGAGGAGCTTCCTATCTTATTACTGTTCAAGATGGAAATTTCTGTACCACCACAGAACTGTTTACAATCGGTATAGGTGTGAACCTTACCGCAGAGCCCATAGTCGAATATGGTTGTGAGGGTATTTTTCCGAATAGCACCGTAACCGTTAGGTTGGAGGATAGCAGTCTAATGAACGACGTTATGTTTGCGTTAGATCCTGTTGATCCTACTGATGCCATTACTGCTTTGGCAGGAGTGGACAATGTGTGGGGAAATCTAACTCCTGGTGATCATACGGTTTATATATATCATCAAAACGGATGTACCATATTTGTTGAGTTTACTGTAGATGCTTACGATCCATTGACCTTAACAGCAGTAAAAACAGGTCCAAATGAAATGGAAGTAACCGCAGAAGGTGGGTATGGAGGTTATGAATACTTCTTTAATGGGGACTCTTTTGGAGATGTAAATGTATTTACTACTAATGAAAGTATGATAGTTAATGCCAGGGTGATAGATGCCAATGGCTGTATTGTAGATGTTGCTATCCCTTTCGAATTTACCGGTATGCTAGATATTCCAAACTTTTTTACACCAGATGGTGACAATCAAAACGATATTTGGTCTGTGAAAAATAGGGAGTTCTTCCCCGATATAGAGGTTAGAATTTACGATCGTTATGGAAGGGTAGTAGCCAATCTTACAGAAGTAATTGGTTGGGATGGAACGTATGATGGAAAAGAGGTGCCAACAGGTGATTATTGGTATGTGATAAATGCCAATGATAAGAGTAAACAGCGCTATGTTGGTCATTTTACACTCTATAGGTAATTCCCATAAATAAAAACACAATATAAAAAGACACTTATTAAGTGTCTTTTTTGTTTTTCATGTCTCAAGCATATAAATAGCTTGAAAATTTTGTAGATTTCCGGTATGGTAAACACGTGTTTTCTTTATGTTTTGGAACGTATACGTACAGCTAAACGTTCAAATAGCTCAAAAGCGTTTTTGCTTTGTGTTGTTCTTTTTGTGAACGGATGTTCGGCCCAAAACCAGGCACTTCTTTTGGATGACCAAATGGAAACAACGGTAAAGGAAAAGCTAAATTACTATCTGTACTTACCAGATAACTACAAGCCAGATAGTGAAGAAGAATATCCCTTATTACTCTTTTTACATGGTGGTGGTGAATCTGGTGATAGTTTGGTTGCCGTAAAACGGAATGGTCCTCCAAAATTGATTACTCAGGGGAAGAAATTCCCATTTCTAATTTTGGCGCCACAAAATCCATATCAAAATAAATGGTGGAACACCCGTGCAGTGAAACAACTTTTGGATAGTATTGTTACCACGTATAACGTTGATAACAGTAGGGTGTACCTTACAGGATTAAGCAGGGGAGGAGGAGCTGCTTGGGAAATGGCCGTGCAGTATCCACAAAGCTTCGCTGCTATGGCGGTGGTATGTGGTATGGCTCCATTGCCTTATGCCTCGTGGATTAATAAAGAAATGCCTATTTGGGTATTTCACGGTGAAGACGATAAATCTATTCCTGTTTCCGAATCGGATAACATGGTAGCGAAACTTAAGCAAATGGGCTATGATATTCAGTATACAAAATACCCTGGGGTCGGTCATAATTCATGGATACAGGCTTATAATACCGAGGCACTTTATGATTGGTTTGTGGAGCAAAGAAAGGAATCGGATTAAAGAAACTTTACTTACTAATTAATGTTTTATATGAATTTTATGAACCGTATTTTATTTTACCAGAGACTGATTTCAGAATAAATAGTACCTTTCAATACTGACAAAAAGTAAAACAAAATGAAAAATATTTATATTATCACCCTATTCATCTTTATGATTTCAAATTCATTTATTGCGCAAAAAAAACAAGTAAGATTGGGTGTAATAGGACTTAGTCATGGTCATGTAGGCTGGATTTTAGGCCTTGAGGATGCTAGTGATGTTACCATGGTGGGCATCGTAGAGACAGATATGGAGTTGGCTAAACGGTTATCTCGTGAATATAATTTTTCAATGGATTTGGTATTTGGTACCATTGAGGAGATGATAGCCGCCAAAAATCCGGAGGCCGTTGCTGCATTCGGTACAATATATGATCATTTGAAGGTGGTTGAAGTTTGTGCACCAAAGGGTATTCATGTTATGGTAGAAAAACCTTTAGCTGTAAGTTTAGCGCATGCACAAAAGATGGAAGCTTTGGCTAATGAACATAAAATTCACTTACTCACCAATTATGAGACATCTTGGTACCCCACCAACGTTAAGGCTAATGACATACTTAAAGAAGGTACTATTGGTGCCCTAAGAAAGGTGATTGTTCGCAATGGTCATCGAGGGCCAAAAAAAATTGGAGTAAACAAAGAGTTTTTAGCATGGTTAACGGACCCTGTACTTAATGGGGGTGGAGCAATAATAGATTTTGGATGTTATGGAGCTAATCTTTTAACATGGCTACAGAAAGGAAAAAAACCGAATTCAATTACTGCTGTCACACAGCAACTTCAATCTGAAAATAACCCAAAGGTAGATGACGATGCAACGATAATACTTACATATGATGAATCCATGGCCATACTGCAGCCCTCCTGGAACTGGCCTATTGGGCGAAAGGACATGGAATTATATGGAACCTTAGGCGCTGTTTATGCAGATTCACGAAACCAGCTCCGTTTGCGCATTGCTGAAGGATACGATGGGTTTAAGGAAGAAACTTATGATTTGGAGGAACGAACACCTCCTTTTGACGATCCGTTTGCTTTATTTGCCGCTGTGATATTAGGGGAATTGCAACTAGAGCCTTTTGACCCTTATAGCTTGGAAAATAATATGATTACCATGGAAATTTTGGATGCCGCGGTTCAAAGTTCGAAGAAAGGAAAGACTATAACCTTAATGGAATAATCTTTTGGCTAGGATGACTGATTTTGTAATTGCACATTACATTGAAATGAAAGATACCATTGTTTTGCATTACGGTTATTGTTCATAGGTCCGTGCTACCAGGTCTTATTTGTTATTCATTCTAATTAGTAGATTCTCAAAAGTTTATTGTGTCCGGAATATGCCACTTATTATGTAGCGCAATACGTTGAAAAAATGCACGTTGCAGGATTAATAGTAAGTTGAAAGGATTTTCTTCTATTTCAAGAAATTGATTTGTATTGTTGTCAAAACCCAAAAGAGATTTTAGATGATTCGCGTTGCCTTTAAATCGTCTATGAACATCATGTTTATTTAAAAAATTACTATCTTTTATTATTTTAGCAATATCGCTTTTCGATAATAAAAATAATGGTATTTGATTTAGATTAATAAAGTTAATATTTTCAACTTATTCTTAGTTTTACTTTATGCATGTGAGTCAGTTTTGATTTTTGGGACCGTTGAGTAGCGGAGTAACTTTAAGTGATACTATGAGTTTGTTACCATCTAATTTTTGTACAAAGTACCTAATGAGAACGATGTTTCTATCATCTATTTTCTTTAGCGTATTCTGTAGTGCACAAGTTAGTTGTCCTGTTATCACCTTACCGGTTAATGGAGACGTAGATGTGCCTGTTGATACCCGGGTCGTATGGGAATTAGTTTCGGGTATAGATGGGTATTCGGTATCCTTGGGGACCACCCCTGGAGGTTCTGATATTTACAATAGTCGTTCTGCAGCCTTAGTTAACAGTCTTGTTCCCATTGTAGGGTTACCAGATAATACTGAAATCTTTGTAACGATAAGTCTATTTTTAGACGATGGCTTTACTTTTATAACCTGCCCTTCCGAGCGTTTTAGAACTGTAGACGTCACCACCCCACCTAACTGTACTACTTTAAGTAATCCGTTGCCAAACAGTGAAGGCGTGGCATTAGGGGAGAATATTATTTGGGATTATGCCCCTACAGCTACCGGTTATCGTTTGGCGATAGGCACTTCAGAGAATAATGATGATTTACTGCCAGAGACAGATGTTGGTAATGTGTTAACCTATAGTTTCATGGATAACTTTCCTGTTAACACGGAGATTTTTGTTAGGATAACACCTTACAATGAAAATGGTGATGCGGGAATTTGTCGTGTAGAGCGATTTGTAACGGGTGATTCAAGTATTGATTGCGAAGTTTTTAGACCAGAAATTAGTATACCTGAATCTATTGGTTTGTGTGCAGATGAAACTGAGGTTTCTATTGTCAGCGACGATCGTGCGGATGGGTTTAGATGGTTTAGAATAAACACGGATGGTACCGAAGAATTAGTATCGGAAACAAACGTTTTTACTACCCAGGATATAGGGTCGTACAGGTACGAGGCCTATATTTCTGTTGCTATTTTAGGCGAAATTACGGAATGTGCAAGTATAAGGGAATTCCAAGTGGTTCGCTCTGATGTTGGAGTTGTTGATAGTGTTGAAACGGAAATAAACGCTTTAGGTTTGGATTTAACGGTAAACGTGATTGGGAATGGCAGTTATGAGTATGCCTTGGATGATGAAACTGGGCCTTACCAAGATAGTAATGTATTTAGAAACGTTAGTGAAGGTGACCACCTAATTTATATTAGGGACAAGAATGGTTGTGGAACCATAACGTATGAGTTTGTACAAACGTTGAGGCCAGACGATTTTCCAAAATTCTTCACCCCTAATAATGATGGTATTAATGATTACTGGCAACTTTCTCCTTTAAATGATAATGTTCCAAGTATACGTGCCCTTTATGTTTTTGATCGATATGGGAAATTACTATCTCAAATTAATCCAGATTCTATTGGTTGGGACGGTACTTACAATGGCAGGCCTATGCCTTCTTCCACCTATTGGTTTAAAGCCGTTTCGGTTTTTGATAGAGAGATTCAAGGTTATTTTTCGTTAAAAAGATAGCGCTATTGTTTCTTCTGTGTTTAACTGGTTATTTTTACTAATCAAGGAATTAGTTGGACTAAGCTATTTTTTTGAATCCTTAAATACCAAAAGCTTCTCTTTATTCTGGGTTATAAAATAGTATGAACCACCGGCAGCACTCTTTACTTCTGCAATAGACTTTGCATCTTTTGGTGCTAAAAGACCACTCTTGCTATTTGGAACCGTTTCAAAAGAGCCCTTGCCATTGCCCTTTAAAAATATGCCGTTTAAGGCATCATATTTTCCAATAAACGTTTCATTGCCAAAATCGTTTCCAACTCCTAAAATATCTAAATTCCCATCGGAATCTATATCCTTTAAAACAAGACTATTCAGTGGTGCCAATTGAGCTGCAATAGGTAATGAATGTATTTTAAACGAGCCATTTCCAAGATTTTCTACAAAGCAACTGTTATCGTAGTTACCTTTTAAAATCGTCGCGTTTTCTAATTCAGAGGCAGAAAATAAGGTGTTTTCGGTTGCTTTTGCATAGTCTCTGTAATAATTGAATTTCGACCTGAACAAGGTGCTTTGTTTATTCACATCTCCCCAAAAGTTGACAGGAAAGGACTCAAAATTACCATTTATGTCCTTAAAATACGCAAAGGTAACGGGGTCAATACTACCGTTCTTGTCAAAATCCTTGGCAATAACAGTAACTGGCCGCTCTGTAGAAGGCTGAAACAAATTATTCCGCCCTAAGTTTCCCGCAACAAAATCAATATCACCATCATTATCCATATCGGCAGCGGCAATACTTTCCCACCAACCCAAGAATGTTTGGATTCCTGTATTCTCTACTTTTTCAAAAGAAGCGTTATTATTCTTGAAAATTGTAATAGGCATGAGTTCACCAACAACGATCAAATCTTGTTGACCATCTGCATTGTAGTCACTCCAAACGGCATCGGTTATCATACCTAAAGAACGCAAGTCGGGTGCAAGCATATCTGTGACATCTTTTAATATCCCGTTTTCGTTCATCAGAAGAAAGCTTTTCTCAGGCATAGGATATTCGCCTATGGGAGTTCTTCCGCCAACAAACACATCTATAAGGCCATCACTGTTAAAATCCATTGCTTTTACAACAGATCCACTGGTGTTGATTTCCGGTATTCTATTTGCATCTTCTGTAAAATCTCCATAACCATCGTTTAAATAAAACCGATCTCGGTAATTATTACTGCCTTCTTTAAATTGATTACTACCTGAGACGAAATACATATCAAGGTCACCGTCATTATCAATATCGAAAAGTTCAATAGCTTCTTCTTCAAACTCCATGTCATTTGGCAGAGTGAACAATGCTCTTTGTTCAAAACCTCCATCCTTATTTTGGAATAGGAGCAGAGGAGAGTGTTTGTTGGTACTTCCAATGATCACATCCTCCAGAGAATCTCCATTTAAGTCACCCACGGCAAGACACGGGCCATTTTGAGATAGCTTTCGGAGTAGCGTACGTTGTAAATCAAAATCTATGAAATCTATATCTTTTAGGTCGATATCAAGGTTTAATTGTTCCGTGACATCAGAGAAATACGTATTATTCGAAGATTCGGGAACAGCATGAATTGTATTTAGGTTATCTGACTTGATACCATTTTCATAGGCGATAGCAACAGTTTGATTGGCTTCAATATTCTCTATAAGTTGATAAGTTCCATCTGGCCATTGAATTTGAATCTCTACAACCGTATCGCTCGTCCCTAGTCCAAAGTGAGCAATAGGCTCTACGGAGGACATATATCCTCTCGTTAAATAATGTTCGTAGTATTGAATTTTATCCTTACCGTAGTTGATTTTGATTTTAGTTCCAATACCCAATGGGTTTCCATTTGGGCCGTTAAGTGCCAATCGTAAAAAATTGTTCTTCTCACTTTTAGTTGCACCATGGGTATTTTCGTACACGAACGCTTCATCGTTAATGTTATTCACGATATAGTCCAGGTCGCCGTCTTGGTCCAGATCGGCAAAAGCCGCGCCGTTTGAAAAAGACGGGATATTTAATCCCCAGTTTTGAGTCTCCTCTTCAAAGGTCCAGTCTCCTTTATTGCGATACCCATAGTTAGCTACTTTGACTTCCGGTATGGAATCCAATATTTTAGAAGGACTTAAAAATGCGTTGACGCTAATGGCGAAATCCCCAAAATCTTTATCGGTTATATCACGGGGAAAACCATTGGTAATCAAAAGATCTCTAAAACCATCATTGTCCGCATCCATAAACAATGGCGACCAGCTCCAATCAGTTTTGGATATACCGGCCATTAGGCCTATTTCGTTAAAATTACCTGCAGAACCATTTCCTTTATGAAACATGTTGCGCATGTATTGATATTGATAATTATATCGTTCATTTAAGGTGTATTCTACATAATTTGTACTGCCGATATTGGTTTTCATACGATGGTTGGTCTCACCGAGCATGTCTAAAGTTAGAATATCCAAAAAACCATCGTTGTCATAATCAGATATGTCGGAACCCATAGAAAACTTGCTCTGATGCTTTAGATATGATCCAACTTCATTGGAAAAGGTGCCATCTTGATTATTGATATACAAAATATCGTTGGTGAGATAATCATTGCTTATATGAAGATCTGGCCAACCATCAAAATTTAAGTCGGCTACGGCGAGCCCAAGACCAAAACCCTCGTAAACAATACCTGCCGAAACGGTAACATCTTCAAATGTTCCGTCACCTTTGTTTCTATATAACCGATCATTGCTTATTGCAGAACCATCGTTAACGCTTACACGATAATTTGTAGGTAATTCATGTACCTGTTCGTTATTTAATACATAGAGATCTAAGAAGCCATCTTTGTCGTAATCAAAAAATGTAGCGTTCATGCTATTTCTACTATCATCGATTCCATAGGCTTTAGCCATTTCTTTAAATGTTGGTACACCATCTTGATTTAAACCTTGATTTACAAAAAGCATATTACGTTTTTCGTTACTGCCACTTGCCATAGCTACACAAATATAAACATCCATCCAACCGTCTAAGTTGATATCAACAACGGCCGCTCCGGTACTCCATTTTTGTGGGGCCTCTATACCCGATACCACTGATATGTTTTCAAATTGAAATTCCCCTTTATTGAGGTATAACTGGTTTGACACTTGATTGCCTGTAAAAAGTATGTCGTTACGATTATCATTATTAAAGTCTGCAATAGCAACGCCGCCACCGTTAAATATATATTCCTCTGTTAGGATATTAAAGGTGTCCGTTTCTGTAATACGGTTATTGAAATTGATGTTCGTGTTCTGTCCAGATTTTAAAACGAAGAGCGTTTTTTCCTTCTTTTCACATGAGGAATTTAAAAGAACTACTAATAGGAAAACTAATACATTTATTCTCATTGGATAGCGAGCTTGTTAAGTATAGGGTAATAAAAAAAGCAGTGATTATACAAAGATAATCACTGCTTTTGGTATTAAAAATCTTCAAGGAAGATTTATTGTTCTGCCCTAGTATGCAGGATCTTGAGTTAAGGTTGGTGCGCCATCTTTAACGGAACGATCTATTGCTTCTAATGGAATAGGGAAATATTCATGTTTCCCTTCAACAAAGGTTTTACCTGCAAGGTAAGCTCTGCTCTGAGATTCGCTTTGTACGTAAGCGTTCAATGTTTCAGCAGCAATACCCCATCGTTGTAGGTCAAAGAATCTATGACCTTCCATTGCGAACTCTAAACGGGTTTCAAAACGAACCGCTTTACGAGCAAGTGCTGGATCTGTCCATGGATCATTATATTGTGCAATTTCATAGTTTGCAGCTGGCTCATCCGGAACAATGGTAAAATCATTACGCTCTGCACCTTGTATTGCTCTTGGTACAAAACCTGCAGGATTAGAAGCCCTTGCTCTGATTACATTTACCAATTCTCTGGCTCGTTCAAGATTGCCTAATTCTACTTCTACTTCTGCTAACCACAAGTATATCATGCCTAAACGCATAATCCTGTAATTGTTGGCAGAAAGGTTCTGCCATCCGCCGCCAGCAAAAAATTCTTGCTCGGCAACATGTTTTCTAGAAACAAAAGGACCGGCGTAATTCAAATCCCTTGCAAAATCTACTTGTGCAATTTTGAAATTCTTGTAAAGAATTCCAGGTCTACCCACAGTGTGGTCTAGTCTTGGATCTAAAGGACCATCATATACCGAAGCCATGGTGTCATCTACATCTGAAGGTACATTTGAATCGTTAAAGGTATCCAATAACGGTAACCCTCCTTCAGTTTTATAAGCGTTTACCAAGTTTTGACTCACCTGATAGAAACCACAGCAACCCCAAGGATCGGTGTATGGATGTGCTAAACCAACACCACGGTTGGATACATCAGCGTTTGCTTGGCTAACTGCATATTGCACTTCAAAAATAGATTCGGAATTGTTACGTGTACCTACCAAGAAGTTATCTTCAAAGTTTGGTACTAAAGTAAACCCTCCGTTGGTAAGGATGTCCTCAAGGATAGGTTTTGCTTCCTGTAGTTTGGCCGTGTTAGCCGAACCATCAGCGTTAAATCCTTGATACACTTTAGCCTTAGCTAAAAATGCTTTGGCTGCCCAGCTTGTTGGTCTACCTACTTCACTTTGTGTAGCAGGAAGAACTGCAGCGGCTGCTTCAAAATCAGCTTCTATAAATGGCCATATTTCGCGATCATTTGGAACTAAAGTACTTCCAAGATCAGCTAAATCAAAATTAGAATCATCTATATAAACAGGTCGTTCCCACATTTTACGTGCTTCGAAGTGAAAAATCCCTCTTAGAAAACGTGCTTCTGCAATGATCTGCGCGCGTCGCTCATCCGAAATTCCTTCTTCAACTTTGGCCAATGTAGTAATGGCATCATTTGTAGTAGCAACACCCAAGTACAAACCTCTCCACTTATCACGAATGTGAATGTTAAAGTTTTGAAAATCGTATTGCTCAATAAATGATTGCTCTGGCTGATCTCCTGCATCCGTACCCTTTAGGGCATCATCGGAGGGCAAGTTAAACACCCAGTTTTGAATCTCATTGTGCCAGGTTTGGCCTTGTAGGCCACCACCTTGCAACATATTGTAGGAACCTAACAGAATTCCTTCTACACCTTCGGCTGTTGCTACATCACCTTCACCAAAAGCCGCTTGGGGCTCTTTGGAAGAAAATTCGTCTGCACAACCTGTCACTAAAAAAAGTGAGGCGACGAAAATTAATAATACTCCTTTGATTGTTTTCATTTGCATTTCATTTTAAATTTCATATTCAATTTTTATTACTGTAACGTGATATTCAATCCTAAACTTAAGGTTACTGGTACCGGGTTGAATCCACCATCATACCCTAAGGTAAGGTTTCTATTGGCATCTCCTGTTCTTCTTAAGGAGATTTCTGGATTTAAACCTGAATACTTGGTGAAAGTAGCAACATTTTGTGCCTGAATGTAAATTTGTGCATTGGCCAAACCTACATCTTTCAAAGTTTCCACTGGGAAATTATAGGTCAGTTGTATATTTCTGATTCTAAAGAAGCTACCATCTTCAATTAAATAAGAGGAAGGTTGGCTACTCGTAGCATCATCAGCATCCATAATTGGGGATGTTGCTCCTGGATTGGCCGCGGTCCACTGCGAAACTGGTGCAGTTGGGTTTGCCGGTTGCCATGCATCGTTTAAGGCTCTTGAAGACCTGTTCCCTTGGAACGTATTAAAGTCAGCAAAATAACGTACATAGTTAAAGATGTCATTACCCTGCGATCCGTTTCCAAAGATGTTAAGACTTAAGTCCTTGTAATTAAAGTCCAAGTTAATACCGTATGTAAAATCTGGATGTGGACTTCCTATGATGGTTCTATCATCCGAAGTAATAACTCCGTCACCATTGGTATCTGCAAATCTAAATTTACCTGGTGCGTTGTAATCACCAAATTGCGGTGCCGCTTGTGCTTCAGCCTCTGATTGGAAAATTCCTAACACTTCATATCCGAAATAAGAGGAAATAGGATCTCCCGCCTGCGTAATGGTAATTGCTGGTATACGTTCTGTACGACCGAAGATTCTTTCATCCGGAGTACTTAATGCATCAACTTCAGTTCTGTAGGCAGAAAGGTTACCATTTATACTAAAGGTAAAGTCTTCGCCTATTTTACTGTTATAGCCCAATGCAATATCAAATCCTTTAGACGTGTTACCACCAACGTTTACGGATGGAGGATTAGCCTGGCCCGCAGTAAATGTAGGCTGTGCTGGAAGAAGCATATCAGTTACGACACGATCCCAAAGATCTAAACCAAAAGTAAATTTGTTATTCAACATCACCATGTCAATACCTATGTTATTAGATGTTGTGGTTTCCCATTTTGCATTAGGATTTCCAAATTGGCCTGGTTGAAAACCTATTTGTGGCGAACTTGTTGAACCATCAATTGGATAACCACCAGTTACGATATCTGATCGGTAGGTGGTAAAGGCATTATAGTTACCAATATCTTGGTTACCTGTTTGTCCCCAACCGTAACGTACCATTAAATTATCTATCCAATCTACACCGTCCATGAAGTTTTCATCGGACATTCTCCAACCTAAGCTGAAAGCAGGGAATACCGCACTTCTGGAAGCTTCTCTAAAACGAGAAGATGAATCGTTTCTTAATGTAAACTGTGCTAGGTACTTCCCATCATAATCATAATTGAGTTGTGTAAATTGTGACCATAGTGAAAAATCGTCAAGAATGAAACCGGCATTTTGAGCTGTAGTAGCATCACCTAGATTCAAATAGCTAATAATGTTATTCGTGTCGAAAGCAAAACGTTGTCTACTAGCATCATAACCTTCTGCAAATCGCTGTATAGATTCAACACCAACATATGCTTTTACATTGTGTACATCGTTAAAGGTCTTATTCCATGATAAACCGTTTGTCCAAGTCCACGCATACGCATATCGCGAACGTGCCGATGAACTGTTGATGAAGTTACCTTCTACATATTCGGGTTGCGGACGACCAATATCTCTAATACGTTGCGTAGTGGCATCCACACCAAAACTAGTACGAATCTCTAAATTTTCTGCCAATTGATAAGCCGCATATACATTACCTAACAAACGTAAATCGTACTGACGATCATCTTGATTTCTGGATAATGCCGCGAATGGGTTAAAGTTATTACCCAAGTTGGCACCTCTACTACCGGCAAAGTTACCTACAATGTCACGAACAGGTAGTAATGGGTGGTGTTTGTACGAACCAGCTATTGGCCCTTGCTCCTCATCGAGGTTGTTGACACCTTTTCTGTTCTCTAGAGACACAGTAAAGTTTTCTCCAATAGTCAACTTGTTGTTTATACCTTTAAACTCTGTATTAGCTCTCAACGAAACTCTGTTGTATTCTACAAATCTGACAATATCTTCTTGTTCGAAATACCCGAGGGAGAATGCATAACGTGCACTCTCAGTTGCTCCGGATGCTGAAATGTTATGCTGTTGGATGGGTGCCGTACGTGTAATTTCATCATACCAGTCAGTGTCCGCTGCACGCGTGATGGCGTAAATATTACCTTCTTGAAGAGCGTACAAATCAGGATTAGTTGCTGGATCGCCTTCGAAAGCTCCGCTAGGGAAAACGAAATCTGGAATTGTGATTTCTCCATTAGGACCATAGTCATATTGTCCGTGCGTTGGTGTTCTACCAGCATAGCGATCCGCTAAGAATAAATACGTACCAAGATCTTCCGCGTTAAGTACATCAGGCGATGTAGTGGAAGTCTGTAAACCATAAAACGTATTATAGGATATGGAAGGTTTTCCCATTTTCCCTTGTTTAGTTGTAAGGATGATAACCCCGTTTGCCGCTCTAGAACCATAAATAGATGCTGCAGAGGCATCTTTTAACACTTGCAATGACTCAATGTCATTTGGATTTATGTTTCCTGGCTCTGTTGTAGGAACACCATCAATAATATATAATGGGTCGTTGTTTCCGACGGATCCAAAACCACGGATACGAACGGTAGCTGCACCACCTGCTCGAGAATCGTTAACAATGTTAACACCTGCTCGAGAATCGTTAACAATGTTAACACCTGCTGCCCTACCTTGTAGTTGTTGTGCAAAAGTAGTTGCAGGTACAGAAAGTAGTTCATCGGTATCTACCACAGCTACGGCACCAGTCAAATCCTTTTTGGCTTGACTACCATAACCTGTTACTACAACCTCGTCTAACTTACTAGCGTCTTCTTCCAATGTAACGTCGATAGTGGTTTGACCATTAATAGGAATGGTAACAGACTTGTAGCCAATATAGCTGAATACCAAGGTGGCATCGCTATCTGCTGTAATCGTATAATTACCATCGAAATCAGTTTGGGTTCCATTGGTGGTGTTTTTCACCAATACGTTGGCTCCTGGTAAGGGGCCAGTTGCGTCGGAGACGGTCCCAGTAATTGTTTGTGCTTGAATAGTACCCAGAAATAATAAGGCAACTATAAAAGGCAATTTCTTGAAAAAAAGATTTTTCATGCGCTCAGTTTTAGTTTAGTTAAGTTAATTATTTAGATTACTCTAGTTTCAGTTGAGAAAGTTTTGCAACATCCCAACTGTAAATTTATGTTAAAACTTGTGAAACACAAAATATCATAAAAATTTTAACAGTAATTCTTTATTTTGATATTAAAATACATGCGATTATAGGGATTTGATAACCAATCTCAGCAATATCCAGTTTATACCTTATGCAATTAATAGGCTTGTTTATAGAAGGTTTAGGGTTGTGTTTTATCGTATTGGTTTGGTTTGCAAAGGTATCCTGCCTTGAGATTAAAAGAAGCTGTTGCTATTTGAATTCCGTAAAGTAGAGATTTGTATACGGGATGGCTTATGTTAATTAGTTATTCTTGAATTCTAATGACAGCTCGTTTGGAAATTCTAGTGTGTAAAGAGTAAAGGCGTAAACCTAAAGATGCTAGCACTACTATTCTAAACAAAGCTAGTACTACCTTTTTTACCATGTTTATAAGGTATATTTTTGAGTACGTCTCGTATTAAGGTTGTGTTTGCTTTTGCAACACACTATCTATATACACACCGATAAGATGGGTTCGAACATTAACCGATTTTTCAAAGCCATTTTTAGTTGACCTTACTTTCATAACGTTGGAAGGGGATTCTGGCATATGGCAGGATATACAGTTTGTATAGTCCTTTATATCAGATCCTGAATTAGTTGTGTGCAAAATTTCTGGCTGGTTATGACAGGATATGCATTTGGAATTAAAATGTTGTGAATTACTTCTTTGGTTTTTATGAGGGTCATGACAAGTGATGCAGTTCATCTCAGTACTTTCTTTATAGCAGGGACTACTTATTAAAAGACCATATTGGTTCCCATGTACATCTAAATCGACATTAGTTCCGCTGGCATTATAATTTTTAGAATGTTCTTCTAGATTATCGCCTATAAGAAAAGAGAACGGATTCTCAGTAATCTGATTGTTTCGGAGACCAGCGTGACATTGCGCGCAGGCATCCATTTGCTGTTTACGGTTTAGCGTTTCTGCTTGTACTATAGGGTCAAAGGCTAATTGCTTTAAATTTCCCACTCTGAAATCCACATGGTCTTTGGAAGGGCCATGGCAACGTTCACAGTCCACACCGTACATGAAGGAATTTTTATCATAAACGTTCGACTCCCCTGAAATTTTTTCGTTTTTCGCAAAAGTAACATGACATTTAATGCAATTGTCCATCACAGGTCTTTTAAAACTATAGTTGGGATATCCAGGGCTATTGATCCAGCTATCCGTTAAGGTGAAATAGGAGGCTTGTAGTTGATATAGGGAATCTCCTTCAAATGTTAGATAGGATTGACCTTTAACACCAGAGCCAATGGTAATATCAATTTTTGATTTTTCAAGTACTTTGCCATGATATGTTTTTGAGGTTTGATAACCTTCACCCTCTTCTTGTGTCATGCTTACGAGACTACCTGCTAAATTAACTGTATTCTCACCACGGTTAAAGCTACCAAGAATATTCTCAGAATCTCCTGGAGCTGAAGTATTGTAATGCGCAGTTGAAATATGCGTCTTGTATATTTCTTCATGACAAGGAATACAGGATGTGGACCCAGCAAATTTCTTGCCGCTGTAATGCATGGGTAATTCGACTGTTAAATCCTGATATTCGGATAAGGATATCTCCGAGTAATAATTATATAAGAAATAGCCAAGCACGAGTAATGCCAAAAGGCAAATCCCGAATAGTGATTTCTTTAACACGCAAGCAATTTTTTGGTATCCATAAAACTTAAAAATAAATTCTTGAGAAATGGATTTTCTTTATTCATTATAAAAATACAACCTTTTATATGGAACCACACAAATTTCAAATCATTTTAGGTACAAATCGGTGAGGCGTTTACCTTAGAATTGACGACATCTTATTTAACGTCAACCCTACAATTAGATGCCCAATAGACAATTCATCCAGCTTACTATGGATGAGCTGCTGAAAAATGATAAACCTCGTTTTAAACAGATTGTTATCCCGAGTATTGAGTTAAGCTACAGTAATGAATAATTCCTAAAGTAGACATCTTCACTTTGAATAGGTAGATAAAACTAGGCAATCTTAGACTAGTATCGATAGTGGGTAAAACAATCAATATACATGCTGTTGTATCCTTCGATGGATTATAAATTCAAGAGAGGTTATGGCAATCCGATTATGTGGTCATGGGCTACAAGTAAGATGAATGCAAAAGGTTACAAAATAGATATTCAACATTGTACTAGCTATGAATTACTCAGAGCTCTTACCTCATATTATGACCTCATATGCGAAGATAGACTTAGATTAGCTTTTTTATGATGACCTGCGTAGGTTTAATCTAATTAGTTTTTCATCTTGATAATTAGGACGCCATTGGCACCCCGCGACCCGTAAAAGGAAGCAGCATCGTCGCGTAGCACCCTAACCGAAGCAACCTCCCTAGGAAAGATAAACTCCAAGGAACTTACAGGTGTACCGTCTACTATAATCAAAGGATCTTGCCCGGCTTGAACTGAATTTACCGGAACCAATTGAATCGTTTTTCCGTTAACTCTTGCTCCAGGAATTTCTGTAGCGATAAGTTGATACATATTTAAATATTTACTGTAGTCCTTTGGTTCTTTTTTAGTTCGTTTGACCTTAGTCTCAAAACCTAGTTCTTCCAATTCCTCCTCTGAAACAACAGATTTACTTTCAGGGAAGACAATTAGCATTCCGTTATTCCCGTCATACAGTTTTGTTACAATACCATAATTCCAAGAAAATGCGGAAATCGTTTTGTTGTCAGGTTTCATACCTATCTTAAACTCACCTTTCTTATTCGTCTTAATTTTTGTTTTTACTGAATCTAGATATATGATAGCACGTTTTACGGGTTCCTGTTCAGAATTTAATACGGTACCATTCACCCATTGTATTCTTGGTGTCTCTTTTTGAGCATTACTTTGGAAGGAACCAATTCCAAGAAATACCAACATTATAAAAATTTTCATAATCGTATGTGTCTAAAGTGTGAGTTTCTCTCTGTGTAACAACTAAGGTAGTTATAAAAGCCATGGTGGCTACCATGTTTAAGAAGTTTTTATTATCATAGCAACTAATATCATTTGATTTCTTAAGGGTTGGTTGTGATTTTCACAAAATAATAGGCGCATAGTACTGTATTAGTTTGTCCAAATCTTAGCCATCATAAGTGCATGCTTTAGATCAATAAAAATTATACAAGCCGAATCCTTTAAGGTGCTAGGATTTGGGTAAGTTAGCTTTACTTAAGACAATGAATAATTATAGGTTTATCCTCCATATTTTTGGTAAAAAACAGATAGTCCGTTCCTCCTTCTTTTATTTTGAGTTTTTTTCGGATTACGGCAACGCTATCCGGAAAGTTTCGGGTGGTAATATTTGCCTTTGTTAGCCCTATTCTCTTTACCTCTTTTTTATTATAATTTAACACTTGTTTGATTTCAAAACGTCTTCCCGGAAAATCTTGCAGTGTTTCAGAGGTGTACAAATGGGAATGGGTGTGTAATTTGTAAACGGATAATCTGCAACTGATCAGTTTAAAAGCACCTGATTTTAGCAATGCTGCATTTGGTTCATAGAGGTAGTTTTGAGGTTGTGAAATTTTGGGCGCTGCTAGCCTTTCTTCGGAAAGATGAAAATCGAAACGATGCTCGCTATCACTCCTCATATTTACCGACTTTATTATCGGTTCTTTTGTGAAACCCTCCTTTAGAATCCATAATACTTCTTTTACCTCGTTTTCAATCGAAACGATATGTATTTCTTTTATATGCTTTAGTTGTTTTAATCCTGCGTTCAAATCTAAAAGTGGTCCTGTTTTGATTAGGATATTTTGGGTTTTTGTAAAAAGTAGGTCTAGATGTTTCGTGACATCAGGCTCACATTCCGTTAGATAAAACACTTTTTTATTTGTATTTGTCCTCCGTGATGGATCAACAAAAATCCAATCAAATTTTTCTTTGGTTTCCCTTATAAAATCAATTCCATCACTAGAAACAAAATTAATATTGGATACCCCTATTTGCTTAAAATTATGGTCGGCGATTTTAGATAGATTTTCATCTTTTTCAACATGGTAAACGCGCTCTATTTTTTTGCTAAAGGAATAGCTGTCTACTCCTAAGCCGGCGGTAATGTCCGCTAGGGAGCTACCCGTTACCATACGGGCCTTGTAGCCGGCAGCCATTTCGGATGATGTTTGCGAGATATTTAGCTTGTTTGGGTAATAGATATTTTCTGTTGAAAACCAGGTAGGTAATTTGTTTTTGCACTTGTATTTTGCTTCTATTTGCTCCGCCAGTTCTTTTGAGGAAACATCCTCAAAAGAAGATTTCTGAAACAGCAATGTTGGGATATCGATGTTAAGGTTTGTGTTAATGAATTTTTGTACATCGGTATGCAAAATAGCATCGTTCATTTTTGTTTTATAGATTTTTGGTCAGGGATTTTACAATCTTGTTGTCGGCCAAAAATTCCTTTAGAATTACCTTAATGGCGGTGTATCCCGGAACCGCTATAATCATACCTACCACCCCGAATAATAGACCTGCAATAATAATGACCAAGAAAATTTCTAGTGGATGCGATTTTACACTGTTGGAAAAAATAAAGGGCTGTGAAAAGAAATTATCCACGAGCTGTCCAATAGTAAGACCTATTAACACATAGCCAGCTTTCGGGAGGATAACCGTACTAAAATCCATACCCAAATTACTCGTCATTGTTAGTAGAATCATCAGTACACCTCCAATAATAGGCCCTATGTATGGGATAATGTTGAAAAGGGCACATAAAAAGGCAATGACAATTGCGTTTTCAATCCCAACTATTAATAGCACAATGGTATAGATGATAAAAAGTATGAATATTTGTAGTAATAATCCAACAAAATAACGGGAGAGTAGGCCGTTTATCTTATTGATAGAATTTACGGTACCCTTTTCTCTAGTATTCGGAACAAAAATCAATAACCCGTTTTGGAATAGTTTACTATCCTTTAGGAAAAAGAACGAGATAAACAGGATGGAAAAAAGGCCTATGCTCAAACTACTGAGCACATCTAAAAAGGAGTTTAGAAAATTTGGGATGAAGTTTAAATTCAGGCCTTCTAAGATATTCTGTTCTAGTCGACTTTCTTGAATTACATTGCCTACTACATTAGTGGATACGCCAACATATTCCGTTATTTCCTTGTAGAGCGTATTGATGCTTTTTTGTAGCTCTTCCATGTTCAATAGGGATAGGTTTTTGCTCTGCTCCGAGATTAAAGGCACAAATAGCGCAAAAATACTGGCTAAAAGCCCGATCATAAGTACCATGGCTAGGACCACGGCCAATATATTGGGAAGTTTTAAACGTTCCCTAAGAAAAAAAACAATGGGCCTACCCACTAAGGCAATAACGGCAGCTATGGCCAAATAGGCCAAAACAGATCGGATAATATAGAAAAAATAGAGGATAATCAGGATTCCAGTGAGGATGCCTATAGCCCTTAGGATACCGTTAGAAATGGTTTTGGAGGTCATAATTTAGTTTTTAAAGACGTAGGATATAATGTTAGCTCCCATTTTTAAGGCTTGTTGTCTAACTTCATCAGAATCGTTATGCACTGCTTGGTCTTCCCAACCATCGCCTAAATCTGATTCATAGGTAAATAAAAGTACTAAACGTTGGTCGTGAAAAATACCCAATGCCTGTGGTCGTTGTCCATCGTGTTCATGTATCTTTGGAAGCCCTTTTGGAAACTCATATTCTTGAGAAAAGATAGGATGGTCTGCACCAATTTCTTCCAATGAGATTTCTGGAAAAAGGGATTCTAGTTGTTGAGTCACGTAGGGTTTCATTCCATAGTTGTCATCGATATGTAAAAAACCGCCTGACCGTAAATAGCTTCTTAGATTCTCTAATTCTTCGGGTGAAAATACAACATTGCCATGTCCTGTCATATGTACGAACGGATATTGAAACATGGCACTACTAGCCACTTCTACCGTAGCTGGTTTCTCGCTTAAACGAGTTCCAATATTGGTGTTACAAAACCGAATGAGGTTGGGAATAGCGGTAGGATTGGCATACCAGTCGCCACCGCCATTGTATTTTAGGATTCCTACTTCTTGTGCCGTTATTTCAGAAACGACCGAAAAAGAACAAAAAAGTAAAAGGATTATAAGCCTATTCATATATCTAGGTTTTGCTAAGAACCAAATTTACACAATAACATAGTTAAAAGTAGCGCAACATTGGCATTGTTGATATAGGTCCAGTATTTATTTTTTGGAATCGCTAAAAAAGACCTGTCTACTCATAAAGCAGAGCGCTTGATTATTAATTTGTTTAAAATGGGGAAGCTGAACAAACCACTTATCCTACTCTTTGGATAATGAGAAGGGCTATCCGTTATTGGCCAGGGCAACCGTAGTACAGGCAACGATAGCAGCAGTTTCCGTTCGTAATCTGGTTTTGCCCATAGACACGGGTAGGTAGCCTCTTGCTTTTGCCTTTTTAATTTCTTCTGTGGTAAAATCGCCTTCGGGCCCAATTAATATAGTGGTTGGTTTGTCTGGAGCAAGCGTCCGCTTTAGCTCATACTTTTCGCTATTTTCGCAATGGGCAATGAACAGCATACCCTCTGTGTCTTCTTTTAAAAAATCTGATAATGTGGTCAACGGATTTAGCTTGGGTAAATAGGCTTGGAAAGACTGCTTCATGGCAGATTGAATTACTTTGTCGTAACGTTCGTATTTTATGGTTTTCCGTTCCGACCTTTCGCAAAGGATTGGCGTTATTTCATGCACGCCTATTTCGGTTGCCTTTTCCAAAAACCACTCAAACCTATCGTTATTTTTGGTCGGCGCTACAGCCATATGTAATCGGTGTTTTGTGGGGTGTATTTTTTTATACTTCGTAATTTCAATAGCACAGGCTTTAGGGTTGTTATCTCTAATGGTGGCAAACAGAAAAAGCCCTTTTCCGTTAGTGATTTGCAGCTCGTCACCAACTTTTCGTCGCAATACCTTTACAATGTGTTTGCTTTCAAAACTGTCGAAGGTAAAATGTTTCGATTCTTTCCCTAATTCTTGATTATAAAACAGCTGCATAGTATTCTCTTTTTAAAGGTTAAGGTTAAGGTTAAGGTTCAGGTTTCAGATACATAGTAGCTAAAATGAGCAATCACATCGTAACTTTGCTACCTGCAAAAGCGCAATGCTAATTTTTGTGCTACTTCAAAAACTATATCTGGCCTTTGCGCTTACATTTTGTTCCGCAAAGTATCCTTTTTTCAATTTTAGATATCCTACAATACCGATCATGGCGGCATTGTCCGTACAGTATTCAAATTTAGGTATATGCACCTTCCATCCTAATTCTTTTTCTGCATCCAACAAAGCTTCTCTAATACCGGAATTAGCGGAAACACCACCACCAATGGCAACAGTTTTTATTCCTGTTTGTTTAACAGATTTTTTTAGCTTTCGCATTAAAATGGTTACGATTGTGTACTGAATAGATGCACAGATATCAGTAAGATTTTCAGCTATAAAATCCGGATTTTCCTTAGTTTTCCGCTGCACAAAGTATAGGATGCTTGTCTTTAGGCCGCTAAAGCTAAAATCTAAATCTTTTACTTTTGGTATCGGAAATTCGAATGCAAGTGGGTTTCCTTTTTGTGCATAGGTATCTAATAAAGGACCACCAGGATAGGGTAGTCCAAGTATTTTTGCACTCTTGTCAAAGGCTTCTCCTACGGCATCGTCCAGGGTTTGTCCTAGTAACTCCATCTTAAAATAATCCTTCACCTTCAGAATCTGAGTATGCCCTCCACTAATGGTCAAGGCTAAAAAAGGAAACGTAGGAGATGCCATATCAATATCTTTGATAAAATGGGCCAAAATATGCGCTTGCATATGATTTACCGCTATTAGCGGAATATCGAGACCAAGGGCTATGGACTTTGCAAAAGAAGTGCCTACCAAAAGTGAACCCAAAAGACCAGGTCCGCGTGTAAATGCTATGGCTGATAACTGTTTTTTATCGATATTTGCTTTAGCTAAAGCTTGATCAACTACGGGAACGATATTTTGCTGGTGTGCACGGGAGGCAAGCTCCGGTACAACCCCTCCATATTCTTCATGTATTTTCTGACTGGCGACTACATTACTAAGCACGCTATTGTTCTTTAGTACGGCAGCAGAAGTGTCGTCACAAGACGATTCTATGGCAAGTATGTAATTAGTTTCGGTATCCAACGGGTTTGGAATAAAAATTGAATGACAAAGGTAAAACATAAAGCCCTATCAAAAAATTAAGGAAAATACTGATCAGGACGATCTTGGTTCTGGTGTTGATATGTATTTTGGGAACCATGGTCCTTTCCCTGCCGGTGGTTCAAACCAGATTGGCCCAGTACGCAACCACAACCCTGAATACGGAATTTGGGACCAACATAAATATAGACAGGTTACGGTTTTCCTTAATTTCTTGGGATACCTCCTTAAAAGGGATTTATATAGAAGACTACCAAAAAGACACCTTGTTTTTCGTAGATGAGTTAAAAACTTCTGTTTTGAGTTTGGGAAATTTGATGCAAGGAAGACTGGAGTTTGGGGATATTAATATCAATAAGCTTCATTTTAAATTAAAGAGCTATGCCGGTGAGCGAACCACCAACATAAATGTTTTTGTAGATAAGCTTGATAATAAAAAACCCAGGGCGCCTGGTGCTCCACCATTTTTCTTTTCTTCCTCGAAGGTAGATATTAAGGAGAGTAAGTTTCAATATATCGATGAGAATCTGGAAAATGAACAGGCCCTACTGTTCAATAATTTAAATATCATCGGAAATGACCTTCAGATTTTGGGTCCGGAGGTATCTACCGACATACAGGAAATGTCCTTTTTGAGCGAACGAGGTATTCAGGTTGAACAGATGGCTACGCGTTTTAAGTACACCAAAGAACAGATGCGTTTTGATTCCTTGCAAATTAAAACGCCCTTATCCAATCTCAACGGGAATGTTGTCTTCAACTATAATAGAGAAGATTTTATAGATTTTCTGAACAAAGTGAACTTGGAGGCCAATTTTGAGGAGTCTACCGTAGCTTTTGATGAAATAAACCTTTTGTACAACGAATTTGGAAAAGGAAAACAAGCCACCTTTAGCGCCAATATTAATGGCGTGCTTAATGATTTAAATACCAATGATCTTTTTCTTTTTTCTGATAATACAGGGATACGTGGAGATTTTAATTTTAAGAATCTATTCAACAAACAAAAGCCTTTTGCGCTGGACGCAAAAATGAAAAATGTGACCAGCAATTATTACCAATTAAATGCACTGTTACCTAATTTAGTGGGGAACTCCTTGCCTTCTTCTTTTAGCAAACTTGGGCAATTTACAATTAGGGGTAATGCGATAATAACCAACTCATCCATAGATGCAAAGGTGAACCTCAATACTGCGGTTGGAAGTAGTTACGCCGATGTTGTTTTGACTAATTTTAACAATATCGACGATGCTACCTACAAAGGCTTTGTATCCCTAATAGATTTTGATTTAGGTGATTTTGTGGCAAGTTCAACTGTAGGAAAGACCACCTTGGATTTTAATGTTGAGGGCAAGGGTTTTGTGCAGGAAAAATTAAATACCGAGGTTACAGGTCAAGTGTATAGCATTGAATTTAATAGATATGCGTATAAAGATTTGAAGGTTTCGGGGGTTCTAAAAGATGAGCTATTCGATGGTTCCCTTACCAGTAATGATAGGAACTTTAGATTTGATTTCCAAGGGTTGGCCGATTTTAGCAAAGACCGGAATAATTTCAATTTTGAAGCAAATGTGGCCTATGCTGATCTTAAAACCTTAAACTTTATCAATGATAGTGTTTCTATTTTTAAGGGTAAGGTCGCCATGGATATTACGGGTACTACACTGGATAATATTGTTGGGGAGATTAACTTTACCCAGACCAGTTATGAGAACGTAAACGATATTTATTACTTTGATGACTTTTCCATAGCCTCCGCTTTTGATGAGGAAGGTGCACGTTCCATAGATATAAATTCACCAGATATAATAACTGGTTTTATGAAAGGGAATTTTAAAGTAAACGAACTCGGTAAACTACTTCAGAACTCTGTGGGTAGTATTTATACGAATTTCCGTCCATTCGAAATTTCTAGTGGTCAAAACCTATCGTTCAATTTTAAAATCTACAATAAGATTGTAGATATTTTCTTTCCGGAAGTGCGCTTTGATCCCAATACGTTCATAAAAGGAAAAATAGTAGCGGATGAAGGTGATTTTAAGCTCAATTTTGAGTCACCAAGTATCGCCGCTTTTGGTAACGAAGCCGATAATATTGAGCTAAAGATCGATAACAAAAACCCTCTATTCAATACGTTTGTATCGGTCGGGGAGTTAAGCACTCCTTATTATAATTTTAAAGATTTTAACCTCATCAACACTACCTTAAAAGACACCCTGTTTTTTAGGTCCGAGTTTAAGGGAGGAAGTGAGCTTAACGATAGTTATAATCTCAATTTTTATCACACGTTTAACGAGGATAATAAATCTGTAATTGGTTTAAAGACTTCGGATGTAAATTTTAAGGGCAACAAATGGGTTTTGAACAAAGACGGAAACTCTAAAAACAAGGTGATTTTAAATCGTTCCTTGGATAGTATTACTATTCAGGAAATTGTAATGAATAACGAGGAGCGCGAGCAAATACGGTTGCAAGGTCAAATTGCGGATTCAACCTATAAAGATTTACAGTTACAGTTTAAAATAGTATCCTTGGATAAAATTACTCCAGTCATCGATAGCCTTAAGTTGGAAGGAGAGGTAAACGGAAACCTTAATATTTTGCAAAAAGATGGAATTTACCTGCCGTCTTCCAGTTTAAATATTGTTGATTTTGGAATCAATAAGACCCGTTTAGGTGATTTGGCAATTAGTATTGTTGGAAACAGGGACCTAACCGAGTTTCAGGTAAACTCTCAACTAACTGAAAAAGACATAGAAAAGTTTAGTGTCGTAGGTGCTATCGAAAATAAAGGAAAGATACCCAAAGCCGATTTAAGGGCTATGTTCAGTAATTTTAGTTTAGAACCCTTTAGTCCCCTAGGTGAAGGTGTAATAGATCGTATAAGAGGCAGTATGGATGGTGCTGTAGATATTTTGGGTGCTGTTGACAATCCAAGTTTTAACGGTGTTCTCACTTTGGATAATGCAGGAATAGCTGTACCTTACTTAAATGTGGACTATGATTTTGGAATGCGCTCAAAGGTGCTACTTGGCGATCAAACCTTTAATTTTCAAAATATTGCATTAACGGATGTTGCAAAAGGAACAAAGGCTAATCTAGATGGTACTATAAGCCATAGTTACTTCAAAGATTGGGTTTTAAACCTAAATGTAGATACCAAGAACGATCGTTTTTTAATTTTGAATACGGATTTTAAGGAGGGAGATTTGTACTATGGTAAAGGCTATCTAAACGGTACGGGTCGCATTTATGGTCCAACAACCGCATTAAACATCAAGGTTAACGGACAAACAGCAGAAGGGACCTCTCTTAAAATACCATTAAGTGACGTTACTAGTATTGGCGACTATTCCTTTATAAATTTCACTGAAAAAAATGGCATCAACAATATTGATCAACAACGAAGTTTAAAGGACTATCAAGGTTTAGAGCTAGAGTTTGATTTAGATATTACGCCAGAGGCCGAAGTAGAAATTGTCACGGATACAAAGACGGGCAGTTCTTTAAAGGGTACAGGTGTAGGGATTATACTTTTACAGATAAATACCAACGGTAAGTTCGAGATGTACGGAGATTTTGTTGTAGTAACCGGAGAATTTAATTATAAGTTCGGGGGTATAATAGATAAGACTTTTGCGGTAAAACCTGGAGGAACCATAAACTGGGACCAAAAACCGTTAGAAGCAGATGTAAATATGGAAGCCATCTATTCCATTGATGCTAATCCGGCACCTCTATTGGATAATCAAGCTTTTGCACGAAGAATACCTACCGATGTTGTTATTAAGTTGACGGGAGAATTACAAAGTCCCAACATAGAATTTGGTATAGAATTTCCAGGAACCAATTCTATTGTGCAGTCAGAGCTAGAGTATAGATTGCAGGATCCAACGGTAGAGGAGAAGAACGCTATTTTTCTTTTGGCGCAAGGTAATTTTGTAAATGATCAGAGCGGAATTAATCAACAGGCGATTACAGGTAACTTAATACAAAGTGCCTCAGGGATATTAAACTCAATTTTAGGTGGTGGTAACGATAAACTAAATGTAGGCCTTTCTTATGAGCAAGGAATCTTGGACCGTAACGCGGATATAGAGACCGATAACCGAATTGGACTTACAGTTTCTACCCAGATTAGTGACCGTGTTTTGTTCAATGGCAAGGTTGGGGTTCCCGTAGGAGCTTCTAGTGAGAACCTAGTTGCCGGTGATTTTGAGATTCAACTCTTGCTAAATGAAGAAGGGACGCTAAGTGCAAAATTCTTTAGTCGCCAACGCGAAATCCAAGCCTTTTTGCCAGACCAACAAGGGTCTACACAGGGCGCAGGACTTTCCTACGAAGTAGATTTCAATACATTCAGTGAGCTTTTGAGGAAAATCTTTAACAAAACCGAAGCTAAAAGTAGTAATCCACTCTAGCTTGTTGGATAGGTTGCATACAATTAAGGGTAACTTAAGCAAGCTTATCACAAGTCAATTCTTATACCTTGGACAGCTTATTATTTCGAAGATATTGTTAGTAAATGATAGGTTAAGGCTGCATTTTGGTTAAAATATAACAACGAAAACGTTATTGTTGAATGAATTGAAATTGCCTGCTTTTCAATTTCATTATTCTACTAACTTTTAGTACTTTCGTTGGCTTAAATTTTTCAATGTCTACAGAAATTAAAAAAATCGGCGTACTTACATCTGGTGGAGATTCTCCGGGTATGAACGCAGCCATAAGATCGGTAGTTCGGACTTGTGCATATCTCAAATTGGATTGTGTAGGAATCTATAGAGGATACCAAGGAATGATAGAAGGCGATTTTAAGCCCATGGATGCGCGTAGTGTAAATAACATAATCAACAAAGGTGGAACCATGTTAAAGTCTGCTAGGTGTAAAGAATTTATGACACCTGAAGGCAGAAAAAGAGCCTATGCACAATTAATTACCGAGGGTATTGATGCTTTTGTAGTTATTGGTGGTGATGGTAGTTTTACGGGTGCCATGATTTTTAATCAAGAATATAATTTTCCTGTTATTGGAATTCCGGGTACGATAGACAACGATATTTTTGGGACTACGTTTACCCTAGGTTTTGATACGGCTTTGAATACCGTTGTAGAGGCTATTGATAAAATAAGGGATACGGCTAGTTCTCACAACAGGCTATTCTTTGTGGAGGTTATGGGCAGAGATGTAGGTCACATAGCTTTAAACGCTGGTGTTGGTGCCGGTGCGGAAGAAATTTTAATACCTGAGGAAAATTTAGGCTTGGACCGTTTGTTGGATTCTTTAAAAAGAAGTAAACAATCTGGTAAATCTTCTAGTATTGTTATCGTAGCGGAAGGTGATAAATCTGGAAAGAATGTATTTGAACTTGCTGAGTATGTGGAAGAGCACCTTCCGATATATGATGTTCGAGTATCTGTACTTGGGCATATGCAGCGTGGTGGTTCGCCGTCATGCTACGACAGGGTGCTAGCTAGTAGAATGGGCGTAAAAGCGGTGGAGGCACTTCTTGAGGGCAAAACCAGTCTAATGGTAGGCGTACAGGATAATAAGCTAATCCTTACCCCAATCAATAAGGCGATAAAAGGGCACACAAAAATAGACAAGGAGCTCATTCGGGTTTCAGAAATAATGACAACATAATTTTAATTTATAAACACAGATAAAATGTCAAACTTAAAGATAGGAATTAACGGATTTGGTAGAATTGGTAGATTGGTTTTTAGAACCTCTGTAAAACGTGCTGATGTAGATGTAGTCGCCATCAACGATTTGTTGGATGTAGAGCACTTGGCCTACCTTTTAAAATATGATTCCGTTCACGGACATTTTGATGGGACTGTTGAGGTAAAAGACGGTCATTTGGTGGTGAATGGCAAAACAGTACGTATTACTGCGGAAAGAGATCCAAAAAACATTAAATGGGATGCCGTTGGAGCAGACACCGTGGCAGAATGTACTGGTATCTTTACTACTTTGGAAACAGCACAGTACCATATCGATGGCGGGGCTAAAAAGGTAGTGATTTCTGCGCCTTCCAAAGATGCGCCAATGTTTGTAATGGGTGTTAACCATAAAGATGTGAAAGCTTCTGATACCATTGTTTCGAATGCTTCTTGTACAACGAACTGTTTGGCACCAATGGCTAAAGTTCTTAATGACGCTTTCGGTATCGAAGAGGCATTAATGACAACCGTTCATGCTACGACGGCTACACAAATGACCGTTGACGGTCCCTCTAAAAAAGACTGGAGAGGTGGTAGAAGTGCTATGTTGAATATTATACCGGCATCAACCGGAGCAGCAGTTGCGGTTACCAAAGTAATTCCTGAATTAAAAGGAAAGCTTACCGGTATGGCATTTAGAGTTCCCACAGCAGATGTTTCGGTGGTAGATTTAACGGTAAGATTAGAAAAAGAAACATCCTACGAGGAGGTTAAAAAAGCGTTCAAAGATGCTTCTGAAGGGGAGTTGAACGGAGTGCTTGGATATACCGAGGAAGCCTTGGTTTCACAAGATTTTATTGGCGATGCACGAACTAGTATTTTTGACGCAGGTGCAGGTATCGAATTAAATTCTAAGTTTTTCAAGTTGATTTGCTGGTACGATAACGAAGCAGGTTTTTCCAACAAAATGGTAGATCTTATTCAGCATGTAAACAGTTTATAGGTAATAGGATAGGTTTTACATAAATTTTCCTGAAAGTAAGGGTATTTTTCTTTATTTTCAGGATTATTTTTAAATGGATAGCTGTATGATTTTAATAGTTGATAGTGGTGCCACAAAATCCGATTGGATAGCCTTGGACGACAAGGGAAACCAACTTTTTTTAACACAGACACTAGGGCTTAGTCCAGAGGTGCTTACCAAAGAAGTTATAGAAGATCGATTGGCCAATAATTTTGAGCTATCCAAGAACCGGGAAAATGTTACCCATCTTTATTTTTATGGTGCTGGTTGCGGAACGGCTAGAATGAAAGTATTCCTGAGAGATATATTTAAAGATTTCTTTCCGAATGCGAAAGCAGAAGTAAAAGAGGATACCTATGCCGCTATTTTTGCCACTACTAAAATTGGCAAGCAGGGTATTGTTTGTATTTTAGGAACTGGGTCTAACTGCAGTTATTATGACGGACATCAACTCTTTCAAAAAGTAACATCCCTAGGCTACATACCTATGGATGATGGTAGTGGCAACTTTTTTGGACGTAAATTGATACGGGATTATTATTTTCACAAGATGCCACAGGACCTTGGTATTAAGTTTGCCAAAGAGTATAATCTAGAAGCCGACCACATAAAAGAGAACTTGTACAAACAACCTAACCCCAATACCTATTTGGCCACGTTTGCCCGTTTTCTTATCGAGAATAAAGAGCATCCATATTCAAAAGGAGTCATAGATAAGGGTTTTCAGCAGTTTATTAATAATTACGTAATGCAGTTTGAATTGGCTACTAAGGTGCCAATTAATTTCGTGGGAAGTATTGCACATTACTTGCGTGATGAACTTGTGACCGTATTAGAACGAAACGATTTGATTGTAGGCGTCATTAGACAACGCCCAATAGAAGGTTTAGTGGAGTTTCACAAAGCCAATATGTAGTGGTACAAGAGTTTTGGGCTCAGATAAAACTATGTTTATTTAATGTGACTTTTAGCCTTAAAGTTACTTGGTTACTTTCTAGAGATTTAGTTTTGTATTTAATTGCTGACTACTTTACTGCTATCATAGAAATTTCTACACGTACAAATTTTGGAAGATTTGCAACTTCTACCGTTTCCCTTGCTGGTGCTGTCTCCGCATTAAAGTAGGTGCCATATACTTCGTTAACCTCGGAAAATTGGTGCATATCTTTTAGAAAAATGGACGATTTTACTACGTTATCAAAAGTCATATTGGCAGCGGTCAGAATAGCGCTTAGGTTAATCATGCACTGTTTCGTTTCTTTTTGAATGTCATTTTCTATCAGGTTACCTGTTTTCGCATCCATTGGTATTTGTCCTGAAATGTATAATGTGTTACCGGTTAATACGGCTTGATTATAAGGTCCTATTGGGGCGGGAGCATTATCGGTATTAATTATTTTTTTCATTTTACTTTATTTAATATTAGTTTCTAATCGGTTGATTTCTGTTTTCCCATTTTAGGTCGCTAAGTATAGAGGCATCAATCCCAATAAAGAAAAACCATCGTTTAAATTGTCCGAAAGGGGTCCAATTAAATCGCATATTAAAACTTCCTAAATTCCGTTCAAAACGAAGCTGCGTAAGGGTAAACCCGGAGTTTTGAAAGTCGTATCCAGAAGATCCCCCAACTTTCCACCTTGGGGATAGCTCAATATCGCCCGAAAACATTAGGGAATGATTACCAAAGGTGTTTTCCCGTGCCCTATTATTGTATCCAGCGGTATAGGCCAATCTAAAATTCCATGGAACCTTTGTACCATATCTTGGGTTTTCAATATCGCCATCAGGTTTAGTATCCATTGGTCTGTCTTGGAAACTATCTGCCCTGCCAAATAAATCATCTGTTCTGCCGCCACTCTGTGCTACATAGTCAAAAGGATTTTCTTCATCATCTTCTTCATCCTTGTTTTTTCCAAACATATCACTACTAATAGAATAGGTAATATTGGTCTGGGCTCTAGTTAGTCTAAAAAGGCTTCCTCCATTATTGACATTTAAGGTGTTAATTCTGGTACCATTGTTATCAATGGCATAGGGGTCCAAGTTGGCAGAAAAGTTAATTGACATTTTGTTATCCAATATATTGGTGCCTCCATTAATGTTTAGGGGGCTAAGCTTTAGGGAATCCGATTCAAAATTGTAGGCACTGGAAATATTCAAGTTGCTGAGAAGCGGCACTTTTTTAGCTTCCAACTTTGTAGAATCCTTATCCCTAACCTTGGCTTCTAAAACATTAGCTAAGGAAAAACTTAAAGCATTGGAGCGCCCCAGTCTAGGTACTCCGTTCAAGGTGCCTTGAAAACGTGTGTATTGTACTATTTCGCCATTTCCATCCAGGTATTCATCGTAATATTGGTCAAATGATGGTGCATAACCGTAGCTAATGGATGGGCGCATAACATGTCGTATAGCCTGTACTTTTTTATCTTCACCAAAATTAAAGGTTCCATAGATTGTGGTACCTATGCTAGCGCTAAAATTATATTGATTAAACCGATCAAAGCCGCTAATGGTGTCTCGAACAACCGTGTTGGTTTCCGTATCGAATCGTTGGTCAAAGGTCTCCAAGGTCCAAACATCCTCATAGTTTGCGCTTGTGCTAACGCTAAAGTATTTGGCCACTTTAAAATTGGTGCTGATAGGTATGCGGTGTCTAGCGCCGAACCTTGCATTATCGAACATTCTACTGGTTAAAAAATCTTGATCATTGGTGGTCAGTCGGTTTTGGGCGTTTAAATCATATTGAAAATTTATATTTTGGATAAATCCCTTTTTGATACCGTCCCTCTTGGCAAATGGAAAGATACGTTCCATGCTTGTCTGTAGGGTAGGAAGGGTCATCGTAATATTGTCAGGATTGTCCTCTTGGGCCGTAGGGGAGGTTAGCTGCGAATGGGTTGCCGTTAAGCTCATGTTTACCGATGGATAGGCCGGAAAAGTCTTTGAATAGGATATGGAGGAAGATAATGTGTTGTTTTGTGTATTGGGTAAATTTCGTTGTTGTAAGGAGTTCCGATAAAATTCGCTGCTCCCCAAGTTAACAGAGGCAGAAAACCTGGAATTTGGACTGGCCTTGGTGTCCTGTGAATGGGAAATCTGAATATTATAATTTTTGGATAAACTATAATCACTAAATCCTTTTTGGCTACGTACCTGATTTTCGTATCTAAAATTAATATTACCTCGGTACTTGTAGCGTTTGGTGTACACGGATGCCGCCCGCATACCCCAGCTCCCGTTCGTGTAAAAATCTCCTGAAAAAGTCACATCTGCATAATCTCCCAAGGGAACATAGTACCCCATATCTTGGAGAAAATATCCGGTGTTGGGGTCATTTCCAAAGGAAGGCATCAACACACCGGCTGCGCGTCCCACCGTTAGGGGAAAATAAGCAAATGGCATTGCTATGGGCGTTGGTACATCTTCAATATAAATATTACTAAATCCTGCTATCACCTTTTTCTTTGGAACAAATTTTGCCTTTTTGACTCTAATGTAATAGTCTGGATTTATAGTATCCTCTGCTGTGGTAATTTTGGCCTCACTTAAAAAATAAACAGAGTCGTTTTCCTTTTTTGTGATTTCGGCATATATTTTCATAGCATCGCTGCCTAGTGCTCCAGCGGCTGCTTGTTGTTCGGTTCTGGAGTTGAAAATAATAGCTTTTTGAGTATCAAAATTAAAGCGGATGGAATCCGGTATTACAACTTGGGAACCTTGCTTAAAGTAGGGTAACTGTGTATAATTTCCCAAAGAATCTTTAAGACGGCCGGCATAAACTTCGTTCTTAACATAATCCATGGTAATTACACCAGCTTTTAGTTCGGTGTCCTGATAATAAATTTCAGCTTCATTATACAGGTAGATCTTGTTCTCTTTTTGACTCAGTCTTACATAATCTTTGGCCTTGTAAGTGATTTTGTCCAGTAATAGCGGTGGCTTTTCGTTTAAAGAATCCGATGCAATGGAATCCAAAACCATACTATCCTGATTTAAAGGTACCAAAAAGAGAGGGGCAACAATGGTATCCGCTACTGCTTTTACGGTTAGTGGCACCACTTTCTGCTCCTGAGCTTTACTAGAAAATGTGCCAACAAAAAGAATGCAGAGGAAAAGTACGTAGTGTTTATTTGATTGCAAGGCTTTATATCCTATTTTTGTAAAGGTATGGCAATCCAATGGGACATTGGTTTCAGTTGTCAAACTTACACATATTTTTTGTTCCCTAACTAGGGTATTACCATAATTTTAACCATAACAAGGGCTTTTAAAAAGCCATATTAAAGATGAAAATTAAATCGCTTTTGTCCATTATCTTTTTGGCGTTCTCTTTGCTTCTGTTTTCTTTCACACCATTTTATACCCAAACGAAATCAGCAGATCATTTTGTTGTTGTCTTGGATGCCGGTCATGGAGGTCATGACCCCGGTAATTTGGGTAATGGTTACCTAGAAAAGAACATTGCCTTAAATATTGTTCTAAAAGTAGGACAGCTACTTGGCGAGCATAAGGATATTAAGGTTATTTATACCCGAAAGGACGACACGTTTATAGATCTTTTTGTACGGGGAGAAATAGCGAACAAGGCAAATGCAGACCTATTTGTTTCGGTACATTGCGATTCACATACCTCGGATGCTCATGGAGCAGGAACTTTTGTTTTGGGACTACATGCGAACGAACAAAATTTTGAAATAGCAAAGAAGGAAAACTCTGTAATTTATTTGGAGGATAATTATGAAACCAGGTATGCCGATTATGATATTAATTCTCCAGAATCTGTCATTGGCCTAACAATTATGCAAGAAGAATTTTTGGATCAGAGTATAGCTCTGGCTAAGATGATTCAAGATAATTTTTCGGATAAGTTAAAGCGAAACAATAGGAAGGTAAAGCAAGCTGGCTTTATTGTGCTGCATCAAACCTTTATGCCAAGTGTGTTGGTGGAAACAGGTTTTCTAACTAATAAGAACGAGGGTGCTTACCTTAATTCAAATAAAGGTCAGGTTGAAATGGGTACCGCAATTGCAAACGCCATCCTAGCGTATAAGGATGCAACAAAAGTGAATACTGCGTCCAATGTAGTAGCGGAACCAGTGATTGAAACACCAGTGATTGAAGCACCTAAGAAAGCGTCGGTTTCTTCTAAAGATGAGTTGAAGGATGCCATAGCCCAAACCGAAAAGGATATGGTGGAAGAAATCCCAAGTAGCGTACCCACCAAAAAGCCAAATACAACAGATACGAAAATGCTTGATAAAGAAAAGCTAGTTGCTGTTGTGGTAACTTCCTCGGACCCCGATAAAACTGAATCTACTGTACCGGAATCGAATGTCGTGTTTAAGGTACAGATTATGGCCAGTGGTAAGGACTTACCGTCAGATTCTCCCTATTTTAAGGGGTTAAATCTTATTTCCAAAGAACCTTACAAAGATATGTATCGGTATCTTTATGGTGAAACACGTTCGCATCGAGAAGCGGAAATGATGAAGTCCAAAGCAGCTCTAAAGGGATTTTCCAGCGCATATATTGTGGCGTAACGGAACGGGAATAGAATTTCTATTTTAGAGGCACTAAAGCAGGTTCCGCAATAACTATAGTTATTGTAATAATTATTTCTAATTTTGTTGCTAATTTAAAATCCATTTATTTGAAACTATCCAGGGAACTTAAAACAGGAATAATAGTTATAGGGGGAATCCTACTTTTTATCATGGGATTTAGTTATCTAAAGTCCACTCCGCTTTTTGATAATAGTAAAACTTTATATGCTGTTTATCCGAATGTAGGTGGATTGCAATCCGGTACCGTAGTCTCCATAAATGGGTACGGAGTTGGAAAAGTTAATGATATCCGTTTTATTGATTCCCAAGGAAATTTGGTCGTAACCTTTACGGTGAGCAGCGAGTTTCAATTTTCTAAAAATAGTACTGTAGAGCTATATGATACGGGTATTATAGGCGGCAAAGGTTTGCAAATTATGCCCATTTTTGACGACTCCGGCAATGTGCAGTCCGGTGATACGTTAAGCACCGAAACAAGACCTGGACTAACCGAGCTTGCGCAGCAAAAACTAACACCGTTGTTCAAAAAATTTGAGTCGGCCGTTTCGGATGCAGATTCCGTATTGATCAATGTTAACGATGTTTTAGATGAAAATACTAGAAATGATTTAAGAAAAGCAATCAATGGTTTAAGTAATCTTATGGTGAGCCTTAACGGTAGTGCAAGCACTTTGGATAAGTTGTTAAAAGATAACGAAGGTAAGTTGGCGAGTTCATTAGATAATTTTGATGTATTGACCACCAATTTTGCTCAGTTATCGGATTCTTTGAATAACGCTGGTTTAGGAAGCACGTTAGCCAGCCTTCAGTCTACCGTAGCAAGCCTTAATAATGTGATGTCTAAACTGGAACAAGGAGATGGCACACTTGGTAAGTTAATGAACGATAAAGAACTCTATTCTAATTTAACGAGCGCTTCAAGGGAACTAGATTTGCTTTTACAGGACTTTCGATTAAATCCGAAACGTTATGTAAATGTATCCGTTTTTGGTAAAAAACAGAAGGAGTATGCTGTACCCGAAGATGATCCTGCAGCAACCATAGAAAACTAATTTATGCAGTATATACCAAATATTTTGTTCGCCCTTATCTTAATCTTGGGAATTGGCTTTTTTGTAAGAAACGTTGGGCGTATAAAACGGAACATATTTTTAGGAAAAGATGTGGACGTTACGGACAATAGTTCTCAGCGATGGAAAAACATGGCAAATATTGCTTTGGGCCAAAGTAAAATGGTAGTTCGGCCTATTTCCGGTTTGTTGCACATTATCGTATATGTTGGTTTTGTTATTATCAACATCGAAGTTCTTGAAATTATCATAGACGGCCTTTTAGGCACGCACAGGATATTTTCGGGACTGGGTACTGTTTATAATGCATTGATAGCCTCTTTTGAAATCTTAGCCTTTTTGGTCGTTGTAGCCGTAGTTATTTTTTGGATACGCAGGAATGTAATACGTCTGAAGCGATTCATAAAACCCGAGATGGAGGGCTGGCCCAAGAAAGACGGAAACCTTATTCTTTATATTGAATTGGTCTTAATGTTCTTATTTTTAACAATGAACGCTGCTGATTATCAGTTGCAACAGTTAGGCTCGGAACATTACGCTCAGGCTGGGTCATTTCCAATCAGTCAGTTTATTGCTGCCGGGTTTCAAGGGTTACCGGAGGCTACCCTGATAGGAATAGAAAGAACCGCATGGTGGTTGCACATAGTCGGTATCCTATTGTTCTTAAATTATCTATACTACAGCAAGCATCTTCATATTTTACTGGCATTTCCCAACACTTTTTATGGTAAGTTAACGCCAAAAGGGCAGTTGCCTAATTTGGCATCGGTTACCAATGAAGTCAAGTTAATGATGGATCCCTCTGCAGACCCGTTTGCCGCTCCGGCAGATGATGCAGCTGTTCCGGAAAAGTTTGGCGCATCGGATGTCCAAGACTTAAGTTGGATACAACTAATGAACGCATATACTTGCACCGAGTGTGGAAGATGTACGGACGAATGTCCGGCTAATCAAACGGGTAAGCTTTTGTCACCCAGAAAAATAATGATGGATACCCGTGACCGATTGGAGGAAGTAGGCAAAAACATAGATGCAAATAAAGGGGTCTTTAAAGAAGATGGTAAGCAATTACTTGATGGCTATATTACAAGGGAAGAATTATGGGCGTGTACTTCTTGTAACGCTTGTGTAGAAGCCTGTCCCGTAAGTATAGATCCGTTATCCATCATCATGGATATGCGGCAGTACCTGGTGATGGAGCAGTCGGCAGCTCCAACAGATTTAAATAATATGATGGGAAATATAGAGAATAACGGAGCTCCATGGCCTTTTAACCAAATGGACCGTTTAAACTGGAGCAAGGAATCATAAATACACGAAGAAGCATATGTCAACTGAATTGAAAGTACCTACCATGGCAGAATTATTTGCTGCCGGACAACAACCCGAGGTTTTGTTCTGGGTAGGTTGTGCAGGAAGTTTTGACGATCGGGCAAAGAAGATAACTAAAGCCTTTGTTAAAATATTGAACAAGGCGCAGGTGTCGTTTGCCGTATTGGGTACCGAGGAAAGTTGTACCGGAGATCCTGCAAAGAGGTCGGGCAATGAGTTTTTATTTCAGATGCAGGCCGTTACGAATATAGAGGTAATGAATGCCTATGGAATTAAAAAGGTGGTAACGGCATGTCCACACTGTTTTAATACCATTAAGAACGAGTATCCAGGATTAGGTGGAAATTACGATGTTGTACATCATACCCAATTTTTAAAGGGTTTGTTGGATGATGGTCGCATAACCATGGAAGGTGGAAGCTTTAAGGGAAAAAGAATAACCTTCCATGACCCTTGTTATTTAGGACGGGCTAACGGTGTTTACGAGGCGCCAAGGGAACTAATAAGAAAATTGGATGCGGAACTTATAGAAATGAAAAGTTGTAAGTCACGCGGATTATGTTGTGGTGCCGGTGGAGCACAAATGTTCAAGGAGGCTGAAAAAGGGAATGCGGAAGTAAATATAGTACGCACGGAACAGGCCTTGGAAACCAAACCTGAAATCATAGCAGCGGGATGTCCTTTCTGCAATACCATGATGACCGACGGCGTAAAGAACAAAGAAAAGGAAAGTTCAATTGCAGTAATGGATATTGCGGAATTGATTGCCACAGCAGAAGAACTTTAAACAAACCCAAAAATGTTAGTAGATTTTAGTACGTTACCAGATACGTCTCGGATATGGATCTATCAGGCCAATAGAAGTTTTACCGCAGACGAGTTAGAAGCTATTAGCGCTGAGCTTAAAGATTTTATATCACATTGGACTGCCCATGGTAATGATTTAGAGGCCGGTTTTGAGATACGTTATAAGCGGTTTTTGGTAATTGCATTAGATCAGAGTGGACAATCCGCTACTGGTTGCTCTATTGATGCTTCCGTTCATTTTATTCAACAGCTGGAAAAGAAGTATAACGTAGAACTCTTGGATAAAATGAATGTCTCTTACAAGCAAGGGGAATTTGTGGCTTACAAGACCCTATTGGAGTTCAAGGCAATGGCAAAGCAAAAGGCAATTTCGAAAAACACTATTGTTTTTAACAACCTGGTAGCCACTAAAGGGGAATACAAAGAGCATTGGGAAGTTCCCGTTTCCGAAAGTTGGCATGCCCGTTTTGTTTAAGTTGAATAGGCTTAGGCAAGCCTACATGTTTTTCGGAAAATACAACCAAAAAGGTACAAGGCAAGCCGGGGTATTTAAATCTTGATAATTGGGTTAGAACAGCTTTAAATACCCTATTTTACTTGGTTATATCGACGAAATGCAATAATTTTCCTCGTTTTAAGTTATCTCCATACATTTAGAATTCATGCGTTCGTTTCTCACTATATTTTTATTCTCAATTATTATATTTTCGGTCAATGGCCAAAATCCATTGGTGACCAAGGACAGCCTAGCACAAAGTCAATGGGTAGAGCTTCAGTATAAAGCTATGTCCTTAGAAGAAAAGATGGGGCAGTTGTTCATGGTAAGCATAGAATCCAGACAAAGTGAAGCGGCAACGGATAGAATCAAAAGTTTGATAGCTTCTCATCAGATCGGCGGGGTAATATTTTCTAGAGGTGGACCAATCAGACAGGCCCAGTTATGTAATGAATATCAATCAGCGTCCAAGATACCATTACTCGTAGCTATGGATGCAGAATGGGGACTCTCTATGCGATTGGATTCTACATACGCCTTTCCCTGGAATATGACCTTAGGTGCAATTTCAGATAATTCAATAGTAGAAAAGGTCGGTCAGCAAATAGGAAGACATGCCAATAGACTTGGGGTGCATATTAACTTTGCACCGGATATCGATATTAATACAAATCCTAAAAACCCCATCATTGGAAACCGTTCTTTTGGTGAGAATAGGGAGAACGTAGCTGAAAAGGGAATTGCCTTTATGAAGGGGATGGAAAGTGTAGGTGTTCTTTCCAGCGGAAAGCATTTTCCCGGTCACGGTGATACCGCAGTCGACTCACATCACGACTTACCCTTTCTCAACTTCTCGAAAGAACGTTTGGATAGCTTAGAACTATATCCGTTTAGAAGATTGATAAAAAATGGATTAAGCAGTGTAATGGTCGCACATCTAGAGGTGCCTGCGTTAGAACTCAAAGAGGGACTGCCTTCTTCATTATCCGAACAGATTATATCTGGTATATTAAAAGATAAAATGGGTTTTGAAGGCTTAGTGTTCACAGATGCCCTAAATATGAAAGGTGCTACTAAATATGGCGTTGATGGCGAAGTGGAACTGGCTGCTTTTATTGCCGGAAACGATATCTTGTTGATGCCAGAAAATGTTGAAAACGCTAAGGAAAAACTCATCAAGGCATATCAAAAAGGCAGAATTTCAGAACAACGATTAGCAACTTCGGTAAAGAAGATACTCATGGCCAAATATAAGGTTGGGCTACACAAGTACACCCCAATTAAGCTAGAGAACCTATATGAGGACTTAAATTCGATAGAAGATGACCTAATTTATGAAGAAGCGATCGAGAAAGCGATTACCGTTTTAAAAAACAAGTTTGATATTCTTGGAATTAAAAATTTACAGAATAAAAAAATCGCCTATGTGAAGTTTGGAGATGCGCCAAATAATGATTTCGTTCAAACCCTTAAAAAATATACAAGTGTAACGCAGATAAATGGTAGTGATATAGCTGACCTCAAGAAAAAGTTATCTGATTACAACTTGATAATTATAGGCCATCATAAAAGTAATGAAAGCCCTTGGAAGGCCTACAGTTTTTCAAAAACCGAGCTTGCATGGCTTCAGGAAATTTCCAATCTAAGGTCTTCTAATCTCGTACTTTGTGTATTTGCTAAACCTTACGCACTTTCTGATATCTCCACATTCCAAAATATTGATGCCGTAGTGATGTCATATCAAAATAGTGCGATTGCCCAACGAAAAACCGCGGAAATACTTTTTGGGGCGGTTGGGTCTTCAGGAACAATACCCGTGAGCACTAATTCGGAGTTTCCTATTGGTACAGGCATACAATTAAAACCGATGAAAAGGTTGGGATATACTCATCCTGAAGGTGTTGGTATGAGTTCCACTAAACTGGCAGAAGTGGATAGATTGGTGCAAAATGGTTTGGATAGTCTTATGTTTCCCGGTGCACAAGTACTAATTTCAAGAAAAGGAAAGGTAGTCTACAGCAAAAGTTTTGGGAAACCTACGTACGAATCAAAAGAGACTATTACGAATGAAGCCATTTATGACCTAGCGTCCTTAACCAAGATATTGGCGACCTTGCCCATGGTAATGAAAATGGAAGAAGAAGGAAAGATAGCCCTGAGCGACACTTTTGAGCAGCTGGAGCCTAGGTTTACGGATACGGAAATAAAGAATGTGACAGTATTAAAAGCCTTATCCCATTACGGTAGGTTACCAGCTTGGATTCCATTTTATATCAATACGCTGGATGAAAATAAGAAACCTTCAAAATTATTATATAGAACAGTTCCTACAGTAGGTTTTTCAAATAAGGTTTCCGATAATTTATATATTATAGATTCCTATAAGGATTCTATTTATGACCGTATTGGACGCCAAGATTTAAAATCTAACCGCTACCGCTATAGTGATGTGCCTTATTATGTTATGAAAAAATATGTGGAAGATATCTATTCCAATCGATTGGATATACTCTCTAATGATTTTTTATATGCAAGGATAGGAGCCAACTATACAGGTTTTAATCCATTAGATCGTTTTACAAAAAATCAGATTGTGCCATCCGAGGAAGATACCTATTATAGGTACCAAACCGTTCAAGGTTATGTACACGACATGGGAGCTGCCATGCAAGGCGGCGTGGGAGGTCATGCCGGGCTTTTTAGCAATGCCAACGATATTGCAAAAATAATGCAAATGTATTTGCAGAATGGTTACTATGGCGGCACTGAGTTTTTTAATTATAGGACGGTAGAAAAATTTAATAGGTGTTATTTCTGTGATAAAAATGTGAGACGAGGTGTAGGTTTTGATAAGCCTCAGTTGGAAAATAGTGGTCCTACTTGTGGTTGCGTTTCTAGAAAGAGTTTCGGTCATAGTGGCTTCACAGGCACCTATACTTGGGCAGACCCCGAAGAAGAAATTGTTTATGTGTTTTTGTCAAATAGAACTTACCCATCAGCCTCAAATAGACTATTAGTTAAATCAGGGTTAAGAACAAGGATTCAACAGGCTATTTATGATTCAATTCTAAATTAAAATGTAATTTTGTATTGATGAGAATAGCGATAGTATGTTATCCGACCTTTGGAGGTAGTGGTGTTGTGGCCACAGAGCTTGGAATTGCGTTGGCCAATAGAGGCCATGAAGTTCATTTCGTAACGTATAGGCAACCTGTACGGTTAGAGTTATTGAACAATAATATATTTTTTCACGAGGTGCATGTGCCCGAATACCCACTATTTCATTATCAGCCTTACGAACTTGCACTTTCCAGCAAATTGGTAGACACTATTAAATTGCATAAAATAGATTTACTCCATGTACATTATGCCATACCGCATGCCTATGCAGGGTATATGGCAAAAAAAATGTTGGAGGAGGAGGGAATCTTTGTACCAATGATAACCACCCTGCATGGTACGGATATTACTTTGGTAGGGAAGCATCCCTTCTATAAACCCGCAGTAACATTTAGTATTAACCAATCGGATGTGGTTACTTCTGTTTCCGAAAACCTTAAACAGCGTACTTTAGATATTTTTGACATTACAGGCGAGATAGAGGTAATTCCAAATTTTATTGATACTAATAAATACAAAAATACCTTTACAGACTGCCAGCGTTCCAATATGGCTACTGAAGATGAACGGATTGTTACCCATATCAGTAATTTTAGGAAGGTAAAGCGTATTCCGGATGTCATAAGGATATTCCACAAAATTCAAAAAGAAATTCCTGCCAAATTGATTATGGTGGGAGAGGGGCCAGAAAAGGAAGGTGCGGAACGATTATGTGACACGTTAGGTATCACTGACCGCGTTATATTCTTGGGAAATAGTAATGAAATAGATAAAATACTTTGTTTTTCTGACTTGTTCTTATTGCCATCCGAATCCGAAAGCTTTGGTCTGGCAGCGCTCGAAGCGATGGTGAACAAGGTGGCCGTGATTTCGAGTGATGCCGGTGGTATTCCAGAAGTTAATATGCATGGGGTTACCGGTTTTTTAAGCAAGATCGGTGATATCGACGATATGGCCAAGAATGCGATTAATATTCTTAAGGACGATAAAACGTTGGAACAGTTTAAGTTAAATGCTGTACGAGAATCCAAAAAATTTGATATCCTAAGTGTATTGCCTTTGTACGAGGAGGTTTATGAAAGGGCTTATAAACGGAGACTTTTAAATGCCTAGGTTTCTCTTGACATCCTTGTGGTTGCCCTTACTGTTAGTATGTTCCTGCAAAAGCCAAAACACGATGCCAAGAGAAGGAATTAACGATTCGGCTATAACGCTCATTCTTAAAGATGATTATAGTGGCACAGAAGTGGAAGAAGTCCTTTTAATTAAGAATCAGAAATCCTTACAACAATTCTTCGCAAAGATAAATAGGACAAGAAAACCGGGACTGCCTATCCCGAAAATTGATTTTCAAAAGGATATGCTACTGGTCTGGTGTGAAGGAGAAACAACAGCGGCCAGTTTAGGTTTGGATTTGGAAAAAGAAACTTCAGAGGTTTATATTTTTAGTAAACTCCGTCCAAATAAAAATGTTAAAAACTCAGCTATTACCAGTCCCTTTTTAGTTTATAAGCTTCCTTTAAGTGATAAAAAAGTAATTGTTGAATAGGTACTACGACCGATAAATTGGTGTGTTCAACTATCTAACGAATAATCCTACATTATGTAGGTGATTTTTGACGGTAGTATTCAATTGAATTAATTTAGCTTACTGAAATAAAATAAGATATTATGAAAGCTCCATTTCTTTCTTTTTTGCTTGCTTCTATGCTTTTGGGTTCAACGATAAGTGCCCAAACTAACGAAGCCGATTTACAAATTACCGCCAAGGACAGTATTGTTGTAAGCTCCTGGATTTTTGGGGTTGGCTTAAATGCGGTAGATGATTCCGGTAATGTGTTTAGTGGGTTATTTAATGTTTCCGATGAATGGAACATGGTACCATTTCCCTCTAGGCTTAGTATAGGAAGGTACTTCAAAAGTGGTTTGGGTATAGAAGCCATAGGTACTTACAATCAGTATATGGAAGGTAATATTATAGATGGTATTCCTAGCCCAGAGGATATTGATTACTTTGGTTTTGATGCAAGGCTTACCTACGATTTAAATAAAATAGTTGGTCAGACGGCATGGTTTGACCCTTATGTAGGTGTTGGTTTAGGGTATACCGATGCCAATAGACTTGGTAGAGGAACGTATAACGCAGTGGTCGGATTTAGAACCTGGTTCTCGGATAGATGGGGATTGGATTTTAATTCTACTGGAAAGTGGTCTATAGGTAGTGAGAACGGTGTAACAAACCATATACAGCATGCTGCTGGGGTGGTTTATCAGTTCGGGATTGAAAAAGGACTTTCCAAGAGAGGTGAAGAGAAATTGGAATTGCTTGCTGCTATTGAGGCAGAAAAGCAAAGACAAATGGATTCTATCGCAGCTGTAAATAAGGAAAAAGAGGCGCGATTATTGGCAGAACGTTTACAAAAAGAAAAAGAAGCTGCCGACTTAGCGGCAGCTGAAGAAGCTAGGTTGAAAGCAGAAAGAGATCGAAAAGATGCGATTGAAAAACGTATCGCTGAGTTAGGTTATATGTATTTTGACTTGAACTCTTCCGCTCTTACACGGGAGTCTAAGGAAGTTTTAAGCTCTTTAGCAGTAATACTAATGGAGATACCTACTTTGGAATTAAAGATAACTTCGCATACAGATTCGAGGGGAGCATCAAAATATAACGATTGGCTTTCTGAAAAAAGAGTTCAGAGTACCAAGGATTACTTGATTTCTAAAGGAATTAACACTTCAAAATTAACTACTGAGTCCTTTGGGGAGACACAGCTACTAAATGAATGTAGTGATGGTGTATACTGCCCAGAAGAAAAACATAGGGTAAATAGGAGATCGGAGTTTCTTGTTTTAGAATTATAGTATACCTTTTATCTTTAAAATAATTTAGACTTATATATTTTAAATACAAAAAGCATCTAACGGTAATAGCGTTAGATGCTTTTTTGCTATCTAGAGCTTATTTTTTCTAGCGATAAATGAGAAGTTGGTTAATACAAAATTATTAAAGCTATAACCTGCTTGAGTACAATTATCCATTATCCTTAGCTTAAGTAATCAAGGTCGTATTGAATTAACTTAAAAGCTACTTATCTATATTATTTATAGAGTTTAAACCCCTTATCTATATTATTCCCTTTTATGCGTAAAAAGAAATATCCTGGTGCTAAATGCGCTGTGTCTATAGTAGCCGTCTGATTTATTGTTGTATACAAATCATGGTGCAGTAGTTTACCTGATGCCGAGTATAAGGATATTTCTATTTGGTCATCTGATAAATAGCTCATATCTACAGTAACAAACTCCTTTATAGGATTAGGGTATACTAGAAACGTATCTTTAAGAACAATGTTTTCTTTATATTCACCTTGACAAATATTATCAGAATTAACTGTTAGGGTATTAACCTCTTTGTTTAATGCTAAGGTAATCACGTTTAACTCAGTTTCTATTCGTGTTCCATTAAGACTTATATAATATTTGGAGGCACCATTTAAGTTTAATGTGAGGCTCGTTTCAGAACTGATTTCATTTAGGGAAGAAAGTACTTCAAGCCCTACAAATGCATTGTCAACCGTACGTGAATAACAACCTTGCAAATTAGCGTTTATAGCGGAGATACAGATGTCATAATTACCACTATCTAAATTCTCAATAATTAAATTGGCAGTAAATTCATAGGTGCTAATGGTTCGTGAGTCTTTAAACAACTTAGCGCTATAGGAACCACTTACAGAAGTATCAATAGATATTTGCCCATTGGAACTATTAGCGCAGGGATTGGCAGTGGTAATTATAGAAAACTGGTCTACTGGAAAACCATTTTGTTCACACCCGTTACCGTTTACAATTGCATTGGCTAGCGTATTTGGACATAAATCATCAGAGTCTATTACGCCGTCATTGTCCGTGTCCATATTGGATGAAGTACTAACTATAAGCTCTAGTGTAGCCATGCAGCCTATTGATGTTGTAAAGGTATATATGCCAGATTTTTCTGATGTTACACTACCTAAATCATAATTATTATTTACTACTTCTCCATCAGGCAGTGTAATCGTAAAATCTGTGGTGTTAGGTAGTATGCCAAGAATGAGGGTAGCTCCTTCTGTTAGGGTTAGTATGTCAGTTCCACTATCCCAAATACCGTTTAATTGGTATCTTGGGGTGATACTATTCTCGTTGCAAAAGCTTTCTCCCCAAATGGCGATATTATTATTTTGTATACTACCAGAAGTATTAAAGTTGCCACCAACATATAACTCCTCTAAATCATTTGCAAATGCTAAGGCTAATACACTTGAATTTATACCCACTTGTGTACCTTGCCCCAAGGCTTCCCATCCTTTGTCATCGCTCCATCGTGCTACATTGTTCACTGTTTTACTGCTATTTTCAGTGTCGCTCGCCGTTTCAAAATCACCTCCAACAAAAATGTAATTTTCATATGAGGTAATCGTGTTTACACTACCACTAAGTCCATAGCCCAGATTTTCCCATCTTGAATTCGTAAAATTCCATCTAGCAATTCTATTTGCCGTAATAGTTTCCGTAAGGTTAAAGTTTCCACCTGCATATAAATAATTATCAACTATAGTAATAGCTTGAACAAAACCACTCGTTCCTTCACCTAGTGCAGACCACCTCAGGTTGTCCCATTTCGCAATTCTGGCCGCAGAAATACCTCCTGCAGTATCAAAATTTCCCCCAACGTATAGATTGTTTTTTTCATCGAATGCAATGCTTCTGACTTCATTGTTGGTCCCAGCTATATTGGTAGTGGCATCTTTTAAGCTTATCCAATTACCATCTTGCCATTTTGCGATATTATTTACCGCAATATCAGCTGCTTTGGTAAAAACGCCACCCGCAAAAAGACTTCCTTCTTGGTTAAATTTCAAGTCAAAAATAGGTCCATCTGTTCCATTGCCAAGGGCAGTCCAAACCGAGCCATTCCAAAATGCTACGTTGTTTGCTACTATATCTCCAATTTGTGTAAATTCACCACCTACGAAGATGTAACCGTTTGGAGCGATTGCAATTGAGTTTACGCTCCCGTTGCTTCCACCTCCTAAGTTTTGCCATTGTCCTTCTGGGGTAATTACCGCCAAGTTCGATACGCTAACTCCACTTGCATTGGTAAATTTTCCTCCTACGTACGTCATGTTATCTGTTCCCCTGACGATGGTTTCTACAGTTCCGTTAGTTCCGCCTGAAATTCCTTTCCATGCTCCAATACCATTTATTGGATTGGTTACAGGTCCGGTTACGGTTTCCGTTAGCTTAAAAAGTTTAGCATCGTTTCCATAGCCCGAAAAGTATAATTCTCCAGATTCGTCTTCACCGAAGGATGATATCGACTGTCCGCTTGCCCTAAATAGCAAAGTTGATGTGGCGGAACCATTCGACTGATCGTAGGACAATGCCCAAACTCTTCCGGTTGTAAAGTCCCCATAAATATAGTTTCCAATAATCACATCAGAACTTAAACTACCCTGATATACATAGCCTCCTGTTATCGATTTATCCCCTTGATTATGATTGTATGAATAAACGGGTTTGATATCTGGTGTGGTTGTCAAAACTATACTTGAATTGTAGTCGGAATTTGCTTCAAATTTGTTCCATCCGTAATTGCCTCCATTGATAATGATGTTTATTTCTTCATGCATATTTTGTCCAACATCTGCACCCCATAAATTTCCACGTGCATCAAAGCTGAATTTCCAGGTATTTCGAACTCCCCAAGCATAGATTTCGTCAAGGCCATTTTGGTTAATCCTTGGATTATCCAAAGGTATTTCATAATTGCCATTTGGTAGCGTGGGGTTGCTTTCCAAAGGATTATCACCATTTAAATCAATATCTATCCTAAGGATACTTCCGAATACCGTATTTAAATTTTGGGCATTACCTTGGGGATCACCACCACCGCCACCGTCGCCAACTGAAATGTATAAGTAACCATCAGGACCAAATGCAATTTTACCCCCGTTATGATTTGATTCCGAATGATTTTTAGTGAATTGGGCGATAATAGTTTCGCTATTGGGGTCAACAAGATTAGGGCTGGAGCTGCTCACTTGGTACCGAACAATATTGATCCTGTAATTGCTTGGGCTGTCTATATAGTAAACAAAAATATAACCATTGCTTTCGAATTCTGGATGGAACGCTAAACCTAATAAGCCGATTTCTTGTCCGGAACTATACGCTACTTTAGATGAAATATCCAAAAAAGTACTGACCTGACTACTTGTTGTTTGGCTGTTATTTGGAAATACTTTGATCGTTCCCTGTTGCTCCACTACGAAAAGTCTATTAGATCCATCGCCGGCGTTCTGTATTTCTACAGGAACATTAAAACTGATATTGGGAAACGCTTCTTCATAGGAAACTTGGCCGTGAGAAGTAGCAAATACGCACAAAAATATGAAGCAAACAAGAGCTTCTTCCAGCATTAAGGGGACTAAACGCATGTAGGTAATTTAAGGATGACAAATATACGCAGTCCATCCTAGTTTTGGACTATCCCTAAACCGAAGGATTTAAAAATGGCAACCAAAATAATTTAATGATAGCGTATAACCTGTTTCAAGAAAGACTAAAAGATAATTTTCTTACTACCATCCTGTAAACTAAGCTATTAGATTTTTAGGAATAGATTTATGAACGCCAAAATGTGCAGTATACATAAGCGATTCAAAAGTATATACCATCTTAAGCTGAACGTCCAATCGCGCAAAGGCTTTCTTTTAGGGATATGCTATTCTGGAAAATGAGATTTAATAAATCTCGGCGATAGGTGTTAGCTCAAACTGGCAATCAAATTTTTGGAAAGTACAGCACTAGACCAGATGATGCGTACACAGTGTTCTAAATGCCAAAAAATTCGATCTTCGATTTGGTTACCTGCTAAGAGAGGTCCTGCAACAAATAGATTTTCAGATGCTTGCATGCGCTCATCTACTTGAAATCCAATGTTGGAAGCATTGGGAGTGCACAGGCCATCATTGATTAGATTACTTAAAAACGGGGTTAAACCTTCAGATGCTAGATTAACACTTCCCAAACAGTTTATGATCAAATTAAAAGTTTCCGAATTTTGCTCGGACTCGGATGTAGCTTCGGTAGGTTTGTAGTTAAGAACTAGGTCATCGGCGTTTTCGTCAATGCTAACAAATCTGCCCTTCAGATGTGTAAATCGCTCTTTTTTAGTTAAATCATCTACTACGGACAGGTAATGGTTGCCAGCACAACGTTGCCTTCTTCCTATTTGGTTACCATGAAAGCAAGCAAAATCAAGAAGCTCCTCTTTACTCAATTTTGGTAATAAACTTCCAAAACCTTGGGAGATTATGCCCACGGTAGTAGCGGCACCTAACTGCTGTTTTTCCGCGTTGTCTATATCTTTATGGGCAGCCTGGGCAATTAACTCTGCGGTAAGGAATTCCGATGTTGCAAGGGTTTCCAAATGGGTAGCCTTAAAAGTTTTAGCTTTTATGGGGTCAAAAGTACCATCGGGCATAACCCCATGGGAAGAAAGTGTTTTAAAGGATGTGTGGTATTCATCCATGGGTAGTTTGTCGCAAATCTTATATAGCATTTCCAATCCACTAGCATTTGCTCCCAAAACCGCAATTTTGGTATGAAGATTCTTCTTTTCCCGTTCTTTAATGAAACGGGCAATTTTTGCCATATTTTCTTCCATCCCTGCGCCGTAAGGCGAATCTATATATAGCGTGTTCAAATTTTCTTTGACCTTTTTGTTATATAGTTCCTTATAGGGAAGCGAACCTATGGAAAGCACTGCCTTTTCAACCAAAAGCTTACTACTGTCATTAAATTTTAGGCTAAACAAACCATTTTCTTTCGTTATAGCCTTCGTTTCTTTTTGAAGGTATTCAACGACTAGTCTTTCCTCTGCTACTAACTTATCTATTCTTTTTACAACTTCTTGATGTATGTACCTACCAAAAAAGAACCTTGGCACATATAAATCGTCCCAGTCGCCATTTTTGTACAATGGATTATTTTCGGCTACCCATTTTGTGGCATATTGGCCACCGTTGGCCATAAATTCTGCTGTTAGTTTGTCAATATTTTTATTCAACCAAGCCTTATAATGGGTGCGGTGAGGTTCCGAAATAAAATTTTTCAAATCCTGAATTAGCAAAACTGATTTTCCAGAGCGTTCGCCGTACGGCATCCCTTTGAAGAAATCATTGCTTTTATCGATAATATAGAGGGTAATTTTTCCTTTTGAAACGTCATTACCCAATTCTTCCAAGAAGGGAATTAAGGTATAGCTTGTGGCTATTCCCGCACCGATAAATGCTATTTTTGTTGACATGGAGTTGAAAGTTTGATTATTAAATTGCAAAAATGATAAAATAAAGGTTGACTCCCCGTGTTTTCGATTCTTTTTATGACCAACTAAACAGATTTATCGTTCATCTGCTAATTTGCATAAACAAGTGCCTAGTCTACATTGAAAATTAATAAAGGTCTTCTGGTTTTGTTCATACCAAATGCTCTTTTGGTTATAAGAACGAAACCTATTTACAGACCTAAGAATCAAGGGTATAATCCGCCCATACGCAGTTCTTTCAAAACCAACGTCATTTTCTTGATAATATTGTTAATAAGTCATTAATTTTTCGGTTTCCCAGTTTCTGTTAACGTTGTGGTTGCAGTAAATTTGTACCATTGAAATTAAACGTATATATAGGTTATTTAACGAGATTAATCGCTTGGCACAACCAAATATATTTGTTTTGTATGTTCAATAAAGAACACTGTTTTTTTTTAACAATGCTATGATGAAGAAAAATTACTCCTCAAAATTACCCAGTTTTAAGAATGCATTACTAATGACAACCATGGTTGGTGCTGTAGCTGCTTTTATGAGTTTTGGACCTATGTTTATGGGGCCAGGTCTCACGACACCTGAACCATTTGACCCTTTTGTGGATACAACATTCTCAGATTTAGGTACAGCAAGTCCAACCTATGAGGTGGCTTTTCCAAATCTAACATTCGATTCACCAATTATATTCACTCCTGTACCCAATCAGACTAAGATAGTTGTAGGTCAGCTCAATGGTATGGTATATTGGATGGAGGATGACAATAATACAACTACGAGTACCCAAATTATAGACCTATCGGCAGAAGTTGGCGATCGTAATGAAGGGCAAGTTTGGGACGGTGGATTTTTGGGACTAGCTATTCATCCTGATTTCGGAACAGCTGGGAACAACTATTTTTTCATTTATTATACTACGGCATCGGCAAATCCTACCCTTGGGGGCCTCAGGGATTTTCGTGTAATGTAGAGGCATTTTCGGATAACTACTTAAAGCTGGAACGATTTGAAGTAGATCCGGTTTCTATGAAGTTTGTTACTAATTCAAGGGTAACCATGATTAACAGGAGATTGTACAATACTACCCATAGGGGTGGTGGTATGGAATTTGGTAATGACGGATTTTTATACTTGTCTACCGGTGATCAAGCCGCTTATATTAATGCTCAAGAATTAGATGAAAATTTAGATGGAGGAGTATTGCGTTTAGATGTGGATATGATTGGCGGAGCCGTCAGCCATGCTCCCATAAGGACTTTATCTTCACCGGGAGCTGGGGAAGCCGATGAATTCTCTGGGGTGGATTATTTTATTCCCAACGATAACCCTTTCCCAAGTCCTGGCGGAGAAACGTTTGAGGAATATTATACTATAGGGCATAGAAACCCCCACAGAATGACAAAGGACCGTGCCACCGGAACTTTTTATATCGGTGAGGTAGGGGAAAATACCCATGAAGAAATTAATGTAGTAGGTGCAGGTAATAATTATGGTTGGCCATTATTTGAGGCAAATGCTCCTTATAATCCTGGTTGTGCCGTTAGTCTTTATCCTGGAACTACCCATTCAACCCCCTTAACCCAATTTTCACGTGCAGAAGCTACCTCTATTACTGGTGGCTATGTATATCGCGGATCTAATTTACCAGGTTTGGTAGGAAAATATATTGCTGCGGATTACGGTCAAACAGATGTCATTTACGAAATAGATATCAATACGGGTGCTAAACAGGCGTTAGGGGTTTTTGAGCCACTAGATATTATTTCATTTGGACAGGATGCTGCCGGAGAATTATATTTACTGCGATTAGGCGACAATAGTAACCTGTACAGGTTAACTGCTTCTATTGATTTGGACGACGCACCCGCTTTGTTGTCTCAAACAAACGCATTTACGGATTTATCGAACTTAACTGTATCTGATGGTTTTCTTCCTTACGAAATGATTGCGCCATTTTGGTCGGATGGGGCTTTAAAGAAACGTTGGATCGGTATTCCTAACGATGGAACTCACAATACACCCGAAGAACAGATAGAATTCTCTGAGAATGGTGTATGGGATTTTCCAATTGGTTCTATAATCATTAAGCATTTTGATTATCCTATTGATGATGCTGACCCGTCCGTAACTCGAAAAATTGAGACACGATTTTCGATTAAAGGAAGTGATGGGAATTTCTATTTCCTCACGTATAAGTGGCTTCCAGATGAAAGTGACGCTGTTTTGGTAGATATGGAAGTAGGTGAAACCATAAGTGTAGACATAGCCACTGTAGGAGGTGGTCAACGTCAAGGAAGTTGGCAGTATCCATCCAATAGTCAATGTATTAGTTGCCACAGCCCCGCGTTGGGCGGCACCTTAGGGTTACGTACTCGTAATTTGAACAGTGAATATGATTACTCTTTGCATGATCCAAGCGGTACGGAAGCGAACCAATTAGTAACCCTGAGTGCTTTGGGTATTTTAGATGCAAACATAACGGATACGGATACCCCAGGGTATTTGACCCATGTTGCTATGGACGACCCTAATGGTACGTTAGATCAACAAGCGCGTTCTTATCTTGATAATAATTGTGCATATTGTCATCAACCTGCTACTGGAAACCGGGCTGATTTTGACCTTAGGTTACAGAATACTATGGCGCAAACAGGTCTTGTAAATGCAGGTTTTAATCAAGCGGTTCCTGGTTTGCCATCAACCCAACGCATCCTGATTCCAGGAGATGCAACTAATTCACAAATATACCATAGGTCTTTAAGTCTTGATCCTGGTATTATGATGCCACCAGTTTCTAAAAGTGTTGTTGATCAAGAAGGTGTAAATTTGATAGAAGCATGGATAAATGCAATGGATCCAATAGCACCAGCTCCAAATTTGGATACTTATAGATTGGTAAATTTTGCAACAAAAGCTACATTACAGGTAGCTGATGCCGGTAACGTTTTAGGGACTAATGTGGAACAAGGAGGGTATGAAGGACTGGATCAACAACATTGGGCATTAGAGGATGCAACGGAAGCGGGATACTTCAGATTTAAGGTTATTAGTAGTGATAGGTATTTGGATGTTGCAGGTTTTGGCCCTGGTTTAGGAGTTAATGTATGGCAATGGGAAGATAACGGTTCGGTGGCTCAACAATGGGAAATTGTTGATGCCGGAGACGGTACTTTTCATATCATAGTTAGATCAAACGGTAACTTCCTCGGCTTAGAGCCAGACGGGAATGTTGTTGTAGCAACCGACGACGGTAGCGACACTTTTAGATGGGAATTTTTACCAACGAGTGCACCATTTGATATAGGTATAGACGTACTAACTAATCTGGTGATTACTTCTGAGGACGGCACTACGGATGATTTTGATGTCGCGCTGAAATCCGCACCCGTGGATGATGTCGTATTATTGGTTTCAGGAACCGGTGCTACGGATGAATTTACGCTTTCAGAAACAGAACTTACCTTCACGGCTACAAATTGGAATGTGCCACAAACGGTTACGGTAACTGGGGTGGACGATGCAGATGTAGATGGGGTGCAGTATTACGATATACAACTAGCCGTTGATAACACACGCAGTGATAACGCCTATGCCGGCTTTACGGAAACCTTTGGTGGCTATAATGAAGATAACGATGGTGGGGTTGGCGCTCCTCCAGCACCGGGTAGTTACAGAATCGTTAACGTTGAAAGCGGGCTGTCTGCCCAAGTACTGGATGCCGGTACAGCCGATGAGGTGAATGTGGATCAGGGGTTATACCAAGGCGATAGCCATCAGCAATTTGAGTTGGTCTATCAAGATAACGGACTCTATTCCTTATTGGCGGAACATAGCGGCAGAGCTATAGATGTGGAACAAGGCAATGCTAATCCAGGTACCAACGTATGGCAATTTACTGCGAACGAGACGGTTTCTCAACTATGGACTATTCAGGATGCTGGGAATGACACCTATCATATAATCAGTGAACTGGGAGGGCATTATTTAACTATAGATGCTAGCGGAAATATTCTTGTAGATGTCGATAATGGTACCGATATCTTTAGATGGCGTTTTGAAGATATCGTAACTCTTGGTAATACAGGTATTACTGTAAGTCAGGATATACTATTTACCAGTGAAGATGGCGCTACTGATACATTTACGGTAGCGCTCAAGGAAGTGCCAACAGCAATGGTAACAGTTGGTATAGTGGTAGTTTCGGGTGTTGCCGAGGCAAGTGTAAGTGCACCGCAACTAACTTTTGACGCCACCAACTGGAATGTTCCACAAACGATAACGGTTACAGGTCTGGACGATATTACACCAGACCCAGACGGTGCTCAGGATTTTGTAGTGGAAGTTGTTGTTATAGCCCCCTTTAATGACACTAACTACAGTTCGGGTATTGGGGATACTGTTTCTGGTATTAATTATGATAATGATGGTGGCGACAATGGAGGTCCTGTAGCTGGTATTTATCAAATACGTAATTTAGGGAATCAACTGAATATCATGCCAGATGCCGGCACGCTAGAGTGGCAGGTAAATATGGGTACGGATACATATGATGCTTCTGAATATCAGCATTTTGAGTTGATAGCCGAAGCTAATGGACTATACAGTATTAGGTTTACCCAACAAGATGGAACAGGAAGAGATTTGTATTTGGATAATGAGGGAGGAAGTAATGCTCCAGGGACCAACATTTGGTCTTACATTGAAAGCCTTGGTTCGGGTAGGATAGCGCAATTGTTCCAAATTCAGAATGCAGGTGATGGTTCGTATTACATCATAAATGCTTTAGAAACGCTGCCAGATCCAAACTACCTAACAGTGGAACCTAATGGTAACCTAATTGCCGATACGGACACAGGTACCGATTTCTTTAGATGGCAATTTTTACCTACCGGTTTCCCCCCAGAGGCTATAGCTACGGCTAGTGCCAACGCAGGGAACGCTCCTTTGGCAGTGCAGTTTACAGGAAGTACTTCTACTGATGATAAGGATGATATTGTAACTTATCTATGGGACTTTGGTAATGGAGATACTTCTTTAGAAGCTGACCCTAACTATAGCTTTACCCAAGGGGGTACCTATAACGTAACGTTGACGGTAACTGACGGTGATGGTTATGAAGATCAGAGTAACACTATAGAAATAGTTGTAAATGGAGCTCCTGAAGCGGTAGCAAGCGCTGATATCGTTAGCGGTATTGCAGCTTTAGAGGTAGCCTTCACTGGTGACCAATCTACGGATGCCGAAGGATTTGTAACCTATAATTGGAACTTTGACGGCAGCGCTAATTCAACGGATGCTAACCCTGTGTTCACCTTTACCACACCGGGAACGTATGACGTCGTCTTAACGGTAACGGATGAAGGTGGACTTCAGGATACCGATACCGTTACGATAGTTGTTTCACCGAATATGGCTCCTGTAGCGGTAGCAAGCGCAGATGCAACAGAGGGTGAAGCACCTTTGGTAGTTAACTTTACGGGTGATCAGTCTACAGATGATGACGTGGTAGTCGCCTACAGTTGGGATTTTGGTGATGGAACAAGTTCTACTCTAGCCAATCCTGTTCATACGTTTGACGTGGCCGACACTTATACGGTTGTGTTAACCGTTACGGATGAAGCTGGATTAACAGATACGGCAAGTGTGACGATTACAGCTACCCGGGCTAATGGAGCACCAATAGCTGTAGCTACTGCAGATGTTACGGAAGGCGATGCTCCTTTGGAGGTTAGTTTTGTGGGAGATCAATCTACGGATGATGTTGGTATTGTTTCTTATGCATGGAATTTCAATGATGGAGGAACATCGTCCGAAGCAAATCCGATATATACTTTTGATATTCCAGGAGCTTATAATGTAGAGTTAACAGTAACTGATGGAGATAATCTTATTGATACTGAGACAGTGACCATAACAGTAACGGAAACCAGTATTCCTAACGAGGCACCGATTGCAATAGCCACATCTGATATCATAGAAGGGCAAGCTCCTTTGGAAGTCAACTTCGCTGGTGATCAGTCTACCGATGATGTCGAGATTGTAGGTTATTCTTGGGATTTTGGAGACGGTGAAATCTCGACAGATGCAAATCCAACGCATACGTTTACTACAGACGGAACATATAATGTTGTTTTAACGGTTACCGATGTAGAAGGTTTAGCGGCTACGGCGAGCATAGAAATTTCGGTAGTAACCGAAAGTGAACCCACAGACGAAGTCTCATTTGAGTTCATCCTAACTCCGAATCCATCAACGGATGCTGTTCAAATTGTGATGGAGGATAATTTTGATACCAATGATATATTGGGTGTTATGATTCACGACACATCAGGTAGGTTGATACGGCAGTTTACGCGGGAGGAGTTTGTACAGCAGCGTATGACTATTCCAACCAACATATACAGAAATGAAATGTATGTAATAACCGTAATGTTCAATAACAATGAACCGGTATCAAAACGTTTGATTATAAATAACTAATTCTATGTAATTCTTTAAAAAGGCCCCGTTCAACACGGAGCCTTTTTTATACGATATCAAAGTGTTTTTAATAAGGCTAATTATTGATGCCATCTAATAGACATTAGTTTTATTTTGTTGAGCGGTTTGCGGGTCTTAGCTCGTTTAAACCTGTCCATCTTTCTGCCAGATAACGGATACTTCCCATGGCGCAAAAGGTAGGATACAAGTAACAACCCTTAGTGTATAAACATTCAAACCTATTACTCCGGTAAGGCATGAAACCTTCAACCTTGAACCTTTACTCGTGATTTGTTCCGGAGGGTACTCATTTTCATAAAAAAGCTATTTATCACTTTGTTCTTATCTTGCATAGTGGTGTTTTGACCGATTAAATAATTTGCTTTGATTATTTTGAACTAATTTCGTTCTTGAATGATGAACCACATAGTACCACTCTTAACAACCTAATAAATGATTCCTAAAATAATCCACTATTGTTGGTTAAGCGGCGAAGAATTTCCAGAAGACATAAAGAGAAATATTGATACCTGGCGAGCAATGTTGCCAGATTATGAATTCATGCTTTGGGATACTAAACGTTTTGATTTAGAACAATGGCCATTTGCAAAAGAAGCCTTTGATAAAAAGAAATATGCTTTTGCATCCGATATTGTTAGGCTTTTTGCGGTACACAAGTATGGTGGTATTTATTTGGATACCGATGTTCAGATACTTAAAAAGTTTGATGACCTTTTGCACTTGCCCTATTTTGCAGGCTTAGAGCATAAGAACATTATGGAAGCTGCTATTTTTGGAGCTGAAAAAGAATCAGATTGGCTTAAGAAATGTTTGGAGTATTACGATAGTAGGTCTTTTATTAGGGATGATGGGAGCTATGACATTACGATATTACCGGCAGTTTTGAAATTACAGTTACAGAAATTTAGGGAAATTGTTTCAATGACCTCCGATCAAGTTAAAGAGGTAGAAACGGTTATTCAAGATGAAAATAGTTTCTTTTTGTTTCCGTATGAATATTTCAGTCCAAAGGATGTTGAAACAGGAATTATTCACAGTACAAAAAACACCTATACCGTTCATCATTTCAATAGCTCTTGGCTCCCCGCATTTTCAAAGTTCCGAAGAAAAATTAAAAATATATTGGGTGTAAAGTTTACTAATAGACTAGTCAAAAACCGATTTTTGAATGCAATACTTCAGTTTTTTAAAAAGATAGAAGCAAAATCCGATACGAAGTAAATGCTTGTTTTTTAAGATAAACTTTTGTCAAACATTCCCTTCAATCGAGGGTAATTTGGAATAGTATAACGTTTTAAATTCACTTGTAACTCCTTCTATTGCAACTGATGCAAGGTACTCTTTGTCCACATCAAAGCTTAGAACAGATAGATTCTGGACATTATTTAAAAGTGCCGATGGCAGGGTGTGCATCCCATCACCAGCAGGAATCTGCATAAAATTGTCGCCAATACCTTTTCCGGTTGCCTTTACGATGGCCTCCTTACGGGTCCAGTATTTAAAAAAGGTCTGTTTTTTATCGTCGGCAACTACTAAGGTCTTGGTATCGGCAGTATTAAATATTGTTGGGATGGCTTCAGAATAATCAAAATCTCGGTCTATTTTTTCAATATCAACTCCTACCAATGTTTTGCAGATTGCAATGAGGGCATATTTCCTCGTGTGTGATACATTAAAAAATACGTTTGGATGGGAGGGGAGGTACGGTTTTTTATTTACATCAATCGCAATAACTATGTTGTCAACAGATACTCCAATATGATTTGCAAGTGATATTTTAAGCAAAGCTCTACAGATGATAAATCTATTTCTATCTTTTTCAAAATGATATTTTTGGCTTCGGTTTAGTTCTGTCTCGTTTAAATATTTCTTAAACCTGTTAACCAAGTCAAAATAATCAGGGAGTTTTATTTTGTATAATTTGATTTTTGAGGCCTGGGTAAAAGCGTAATTAACAGCCTCTGTTGGGGTATCAGTATTCCAACAAAATAATTTACTGTACACTTTCTGCATTATGATGGTCTAATACGTGCTGGAGTTTTTTTGCAAAGACTTCTACATTACCTTTGTCGAACATGTCAATATGATTACCCGGTACCATGTGCTTACGAATACCTTTTCTTGCCATTTTTTTCCAACCAAGAAATTCATCGTCATGTACAAAATTGATTTGCTCTTCTGCCTTGAATAAATCTATTACAATATCTTGGGGTTCTATGACATAACTACCCGTAGCTTTGTAATGATTGGTTTCCATTTTTAATAATCGATTGTGCTGCATCTGAACCTGCTTTTCCTTTCCATATTTCACTCTTAAAAACAATCCCGAGATAAAAAGTTTTATTAAACCTGTTCTTCGTTTAAATTTCTTTTTACTGGTAAACATATTAAACGCAATGAAAACTATTTTCCCCAAGACATAAAATACATCTACTACTTTTTTCTTAATAGGGCTTGCGAAATAATAATCTGGAAACACGTAGGTATCAAATTCTCCAACCATTTTAACCTCTTTGCCCATGGCCTTTAACTGTCTAGCCATTTCAAAGGCAATAGTTCCTCCCAATGAAAATCCTGCTAAAGCGTAAGGTCCGTCCGGATTTGACTTCATTATTTCTGCAAGATAATCAGTTGCCATCTGGTACATGGAGTCATGTGGTTCCGCAACACCGTCTAAACCTCTTGCCTGTAGTCCAAAAACCGGCTGGTCTTTGTCTAAATTTTTAGCCAATTCATTAAATATCAAAACATTATGATGCGCCCCATGAACTATGTACAAAGGTGGTTTGGTTCCTTCTGGTTTTAAAGGTACCAAGGAGTCCCATACAACAAATTCACTGTCCATATAAGCAGCTAATTTCTTTATTGTTGGATGTTTTAATAACGCTACTAATGGTAATCTATTCCCTGTTTTTTCTTCTAGTTGGGTCATTACCCTTACGGCTATAACAGAATGGCCACCTAGCTCAAAAAAGTCGTTATCCACTCCTATGTTATCAATGTTTAGACATTTTTTCCATACCTCGGCTATAATTCTTTCAGAGTCGGTAGTAGGATCGGTAAATCTGGTTTTTACGTTCGGTTTAGGTAAGGTATCAACCAATTTTTTACGGTCAATTTTTCCATTAAGGGTGGTAGGGAATTTGGAAACCAAATTAAACTGTTGCGGAACCATATGCATCGGCAGCTGGTTTCTTAAGGTCGCTTTCCAAGTTGTTAACTGCTCTTCCTCAAAGGGGTTTTCTGTTTTCTCAGTAATTAAGTTAGCTACTAATCTATCTTCATGGAACAAAACTACAGAAGATTCTATCCCCTCAAGAGAATCCAAGGCTTGTTCGATTTCGCCAAGTTCAATACGATGTCCCCTAATCTTAATTTGCTGGTCAATACGACCTAAACACTGTACCTCTCCTGACGGAAGCAATTTAGCAAGGTCTCCGGTACGATAAATAGTACCACCTGTGACTGAATCAAAAGTATTTTCAATAAACTTTTCAGCCGTTAAGTCCGGTCGCTTCCAATATCCATTGGCAACACCGTCACCGGCAATATATAGCTCTCCAATTTTACCAGGTTCAACTAGGTTCCCTTGTTCGTTTACTATGTACAACTGGGTATTGGCTATTGGTCTTCCTATAGTAATTATTTCTACTGATGGCCCTACTTTGGTAAGGGCAGACCATATGGTCGTCTCAGTGGGGCCATATAGATTCCAAAGTTCGTCTACCTTTCCTATTATTTTTTTTGCTAAAACTAACGGAAGTGCTTCTCCTGTACATAATGCTTTAATAGGCAGTTTTTCTTTCCATCCAGCATCCAATAGCATTTGCCAAGTTGCCGGAGTGGCCTCCATCATAGTAATATCCGTATTTCTAAGTATATCAAGTAATAAACGAGGGTCTTTTGAGGTTTCTTCGTTAGTTAATACCAGTTCAGCTCCTTTGAGCAATGCTCCATATAGCTCAAAACCAGCAATATCAAATGAAATTGTGGTTATAGATAGAATTTTGTCTGTTTCTTGGATACCCGGTTCTACCAAAACACTGCTAAGTAAATTCACTAGGTTTTTATGGGATACGGACACTCCTTTTGGTTTACCTGTTGAGCCGGATGTGTATAATAGGTACGCCGTATTATCCTGATCAACTTTTAGGGACAAAGGTGCATCGGAATATGTTTTTGAACCTGTAAACAGATCTTCCAAAAACATTTCCTTGGTATCCGATTTGATCTTAGATGTGGACGACTTTTTGGTAATCAGGTATTTAGCCTCTGAATCTTGGAGCATAAATTCCAAGCGTGTGCTCGGATAGCTTGGGTCCAAGGGGACATAGGAAGCACCGCATTCTAAAATGGCAAGCAAAGTTGATATGAGTTCGATCGAACGTGGCAAAGAAACGGCTATGTAATCACCAGGGACAACTCCCTGCTGTTCCAAATAATGTGCTAATTGGTGTACTTGCTTTTCTAGATCACCGTAGGAAATCACCTGATTTCCGAAAGTTATAGCCGGTTTTTTAGGCGATTTTTGGCATTGTTTTACAACTAATTCATGCAATGGCAATTGAGGAAAAGCTAATTTGGTAGCATTTAAGTCGGAATATGCAGATGCATCGACCTTAATAACATTACCTATCTCTACACTTGGATTTGCTATAATGGCATGCAAAACTTCTTTAAAGGAAGCCATCATCCCTTCAATCGTTTCAGGTTTAAAAAGCGAGGTGTTATAAGACCATTCTAATATTAGCTCATCTTCTGTTCCAGTAGCATTTAAAAAAAGCTCAAATGCCTCAAAAGCTCTAGGATTGCTTTTTAATTTATAGCTAAGGTCATTAAAGGCAACGGCGGTATCCATGCCCATATCAATATTAAACGTGATAGGGACCAACGGTACTCTAGATGGATCTCTTGAGATGGCAAGCTTCTGTAGTAGCTGACCAAAGCTAAACTGCTGATGGTCGTAAGCATCGAAAATTTCGTTTTTTCTATTTTTGAGATATGTATTAAAGGGGGTGTCAGCAACCAATTTACTGCGTAGTGGTAAAAGATTAACACAGTGTCCCACAAGTTGGGTCTTGCCATTTAGCGATTGACCCGCAGCGGGTAAGCCCAATACCAAATCATCTTGTCCCGTTTCCCGAGACAGAAAAACCTCAAATGCGGCCATTAAGGTGACAACAAAACTAGCACCTGATTTTATACCTACTTTCTTTATATTGGATACCAATTCAAGGTCAATGGGAAAATCGAGGCGATGGCTTTCAAATGTACGTAATGCCGGTCGTGGAAAATCTGTAGGCAAGTTGACCGTTGGTACGGATGATTCGTATTGTGTAAGCCAATAGTTCTCAGTATCAATATAGGCATCGCTTTTCATGAATTCCTGCTCCTCCGCTGCAAATGAGCTAAAAGTATCAGGTGGTGAAACATTAGGTGTGGAACCAAGAACATGTGCGGAGTAAAATGCGCCTATTTCTTCCAGCATAATACCCGTAGACCAACCATCACATATAATATGATGTCCAGTGAGGACCAACTGGTGTTCTTGTTCCGATAGTTTTAACAAACCAATTTTTAATAAAGGCCCTTTAACTAAGTCGAAAACATGATGTGCGTCTTCGGACAAATATTCTTGGACAGCTCTGTTTTTATCTTCATCAGAACTTTGCGAGATATCTTTAAAAATAATATTCTGTGAAATCTCTTGAAAAACGGTCATAAAACGACCGTCTGGACTAAATGTTGAACGCAAAGCTTCATGTCTTGATACTAATTGTTCTACCGCATAGTCCAAGGCTTCTCGTTTCAATTTTCCTTTAAGAATAAGGGAAACAGATTCGTTATAGGACCTGCTTGCATCTTCCCCACCAAACTTACAGGCAATCCATATTTCCGCTTGCGCCTGAATAATTGGAATAATCTTTTCAATCGCGGGACCCGCAAATGGATTATGGGCAACGGTAACTGTATTCTGCATATTTTGGTTTATTGACTGCAATTATACTACATGCGTAACGAAATCTTCAGGGAATTAGTATTGCCTTCTATATTTCGATTTTAACATAAGATCCATTTTTTTGCTCATCTACAACGAACCATGCAGGGTTGCCTGACTCATCCAGACCTAAACGTGCCCCTGGCACAGGTGGACTGTTTAAATCTGTTTCTGAAGTCGTATCTGAAACGGCAACGGTATGTACTCCCTCGGACTTTAAAATACCTGCAGCGATGAGTTCATCCATACTATTGGTAAACGCATTGGTAAGTGTATTTATATCCTCTTGTTTAAAAGCACTGGTAATGAAACATGGAAAACCGTCCCAAACGTGAATTCCTTTTTCACGCAACAAAACAAAAAGTAGTTCTGCATATGGTATATCCTCTAACATTTTTAATCGCCATAAGGAGCCAAAATAATTAATCTCCATGGGTAATCCGCGCTTCGAAATTTCCTTATTGAGATTATCCGCAAAACTTTTAGTGAGCTTATTGAGACCACTTTGCAGTGCTTCTCCTTTCTCTTTCATGTGCAGTAGGGATGCTTTTGAAGCCGCAAGTGCAAGTGGGTGTCTTACGAAGGTTCCAGCAAAGTACGTAACACCAATTTCTGGATAGGAGTCATCTCCGTACTCCCAATGCCCACCATCAAGGGCATCCATATAGGTCTTGCTTCCTGCAATTGCCCCAATGGAAATTCCTCCACCAATCACTTTTCCATATGTTGCTAAATCCGCCTTAATTCCGAACAAGGCTTGTGCCCCGCCAGGATGCATTCGGAAACCGGTTATAACTTCATCAAAAATAAAGGCAGTATCCGTTTTTTTTGTTATTTCCCTTATTTCCCTCAGGAATTCGACAGGTTGAAACTCTGGTCTGCGACTTTGAACAGGTTCAACCAGTACTGCGGCAAGTTCATGCGAACGTTCGCGGATAATGTCTAAACTTTCTTGTGTCCCATATTCCAAAATCAATACATTTTGTACAGAATCCTTTAGAATTCCCGCGGAGGCTGGAAACGTCATTAATTTTTTAGACCCCCTTACAAGCCCTTCGTCATTAATTCCATGGTAAGCCCCAGAAAAGCCAACTATAAGATTACGTCCCGTAACGGTTCGTGCAATTCGCATAGCTCCTAATACAGCTTCCGAACCCGTGTTACAAAGAGCCGCACGTTCAAGTCCGGTAAATTCGCAAAGTAATTCGCAGACCTCACCTGCCAAGGGATGCTGTGGTCCAACTTCATAACCATTATCGATTTGTTTTCGTAGCGCTTTGGTGACGAAATCTGGTTGATGTCCGAATAAACTGGAGCCGAAGCCATTTAAGGTATCTATGTACTCATTACCATCGATATCCCATAATCTATTTCCTGATGATTTTTCAACCACGATTGGATATACCAGTTCTTTCGTCAAAGGCTTAAAGCCAGAAACTACTCTTGGATCTGACATATGTGCACGGTGTTTTTGAGTATATGCTTTACTACCGGCTGTTTTTTGGTTGTATGAAACAGTCAGCTTATCCATAAACGATTTTTGTTGCTCCCCAATTTCTGTTGATTGCTTTTCAATCCTGGGAGAAGCACCAAAAGGTTTTTTGAGCTCCTTTATTTCTTCTTCGGAAAGCCCATCCGATAACGAATCTGTATGGGGCTTTATTCTTGGCGATACCGGAGCTGTAGGTGCTGCTGCCGCTACTTGACCTGCTATATTGGTTTCTTCAGCCATAGTAGGAGGGGGGTGCCGCTCCCTTTTAACAATTCTAATTGTCTTCCCAACAATTGAAGTTGCTGTGCAATAAGATCGATGGCCGAACCATTGTTATTGTAAACAGGTAGGTTCGAGGTAGTCGTTTGAACCGGCATGTTATTAGGTAAAGGGCTAGGGGTTGAAGTTTGTGCTATTGTTGCCGTTGGTGCAGGTGCAGTTGCTCCTTGAACTGCAACAGGTTTTGGAGCAAAAAGCTCTGGTGGTAGGGTTTTATCCAAATAGTTTGCCAAAAGATTTGGTGTGCCAAATTCATCATTCAACTGACGAAAAGTAATAGGTGTTTTGAACTCGTTTTTGCATGTAATCGCCATTTGTGTTAGAACAAGCGAATCGAGGCCAAGTTCAAGAAAGCTATAATCGTGCTCAGAAGATTCTAATTCCATTCCCGAGGTATTCATGACGATCTCTGCAATTTTTTCTAGAAGCGTCGTTTTTCTGTCAGGTTGTGTAACTGTATTCATTTGAGTTTGTATAGAAGGATTAATGTTATGTTCAATAGTTGTTTTAATTGGTGCCGAAACGGTTTCGGTGGCCGGAGGATTTATCCAACATGGTTTGCGATCAAATACATAAGATGGTAACCATACTTTTTTACTGATTTGATTTTCATAAAATGAAGTCCAATTAGGGTCAATACCATTGAGCCATAAATCGCCTAAGGCAGATAACACTGTATGATGCGCATTCTGATTTTCCTTTGGAAATGATAAACTTGCTATTGACGCTAAAGATTTTAGACCTTTCTTTTGCATGGATAAGGTTGATAAGGCGCGACCAGGTCCAACTTCTAATAAGACAGGGTCTTCTAAACTTAAAACGGTTTCCATGGCTCCAGAATAATTCACGGCTTCTCGTAAATGATTAGTCCAATACGCAGAACTTGTTGCCTCTGCATCTGTAAGCCATTTGCCAGTTACTGTGGACACGATGGGTAAGCGAGGTACATTTAGCGTTACCTTTTTTACTTCGGCTTCGAAAACATCAAGCACAGGATCCATCATAGTGGAATGAAACGCATGACTTGTTAATAATAACTTATTGGCAATACTTTCTTTATTTAATGTTTCTGCGAAATGCTCAACCTCATTATCTGGTCCGGAAATAACAATTAAGCGATCGGAATTGATAGCAGCAATCGATAGTGTATCTGGAATTAAATGTTTAACATCATCCATAGTGGAGCGTACGGATAGCATACTGCCGCCTGGAAGCTCACTCACTAGTTTACCACGCATAGTAATCAGATGTAAAGCGTCTTCTAAACTAAAGATTCCAGCTAAATGAGCTGCGACAAACTCGCCAATACTGTGACCGCAAAGTAAGGTTGGTTTTATTCCCCAGCTAATCCACAATTGCGAAAGGGCATACTCAATAACAAATAATGCTGGTTGCGTAAATTTAGTATCTTTTAATTTTTCTTCAGCTTCAGTTGCATCGACCCCAGGATATATAATGTCTCTGATATCTAATTTTAAATCAGATTTTAAAAATTCTGCACATTGGTCTACAGCATTTTTAAAGACGGATTCTTCATCATAGAGCGATTTGCCCATTTGCAGATATTGTGAACCTTGTCCTGGAAATAAAAATGCCAATTCACTCGGAACTACCTTTAATTCATTGGTTTTTATGTGCTTATTGTTCTCAGATACTAAAGTTTCTTTGGCTTGAGTTATATTGTCTGCTATAGCAAAACTTCTGTGTGTAAATTCACCTCTGGTGCGACTTAAAGAGTGCGCAATATCGGAAAGAGAAACATCCGAAGTCGGTTCTAAAAACTCGCCTAATAATTTTTGATAACCTACCAAACTATCTTCTGACTTAGCAGACCAGGTTAACAATTGTAGGGGTCGTGCTGACTCTGATGTGATTTTTTTATTTTCATATTCTTCAACCACAATATGAACATTGGTACCACCTACGCCAAAAGAGCTAATTCCGGCTTTTCTTGGGCTTTCAGAATTCCATGTGCTCAATTTATTGTTCACATAAAATGGACTGTTTTCAAAATCAATGGATGGATTTGGGTTTTCAAATCCTAACGATGCTGGAATTTGACGGTTTTTCAACGCTAATATAGTCTTAATAACACCAGCTACTCCAGCTGCACCTGTAAGATGGCCCATATTACTTTTTATCGAGCCAATGGCACAAAACCCATTATCGGCTTGTTCGCCAAATGCCATTTTGAGGCCTTCAATTTCAATTGGATCTCCAACAGGAGTTGCTGTACCATGTGTTTCAATATAACTTATTTCTGAAGGGTCAATCTCGGCATCACGAAATGCTAAAGAAATCGCATCTGCTTGCCCCTCTGTGCTAGGCGCTGTGAAGCTTCCTTTATTTCCACCATCGTTATTTATTCCAATACCTTTGATTATACCATGAATGATATCACCATCACGTTCTGCATCTTCTAAACGTTTCAGTAATATAACACCAGCACCATCACTAAATATAGTGCCTCTAGCGTTTTCGTCAAACGGTCGGCAACGTCCATCAGGACTCATAATCGAGCCATCTTGATATAAATGCCCAATATGAATTGGTGCGGTGACACTTGACCCACCGGCTAAAGCGACATCACATTGCCCGTTTCTAATTGCTTCAACAGCTTGTGCAATAGCAAGTGAAGATGTAGAACAAGCAGAATGTACGCTAACAGCAGGACCTTTAAGGTTTAGTTGGTATGCCGTCCTTGATGCGATATAGTCTTTTTCGTTAATCGTATCGGCAAGAAAGCTGCCTATCCTGTCCATTACTTTTTTATTAGGAAGAATATTGTTTTTGTAATACGTATTCATACCTGTACCAGCATAGACTCCAATTCTTCCATCAAAATGTGATGATAAATGCCCAGCTTGTTCAAGTACTTCCCAAGCAATTTCTAAAAATAAGCGCTGCTGAGGATCCATGGCTTCAGCAATTTTTGGATTCAACCCAAAAAAAGCAGCATCAAATTCCTTCGTGGTCGGTACTATACCTCGAGCAGGAACGTAAAGAGGGTCATTACGAAGAGATTCAGGAATACTTGAATCAAGCTCTTCCGGTGCAAAGAATGAAATCGTTTCCTTTCCATCCCTTAAAACGTCCCAAAGTTCTTGAATGGAGTTTGCTCCAGGAAATCGTCCAGCCATACCAATAACAGCGATTGCAGATGATGATCGGTTTCTTTTTTCTGTTGTATTCTGTTTGACTTTTATGTCTTTCTTTGGCTCTAGATAGATAGATAATTCTGAAATTGAAGGGTATTGATACAGTTTTATAATTGGAATTTCATAATTATAATGTTGTCGCAGAGTCAACACGGATTTTTGGGCTAGGAGTGAAGTACCTCCCATTTCAAAAAAGTTATCTGAGATTCCGATTTTTGGAATTCTTAATAGTTTAGACCAGATTTTCGCTATATTTTTTTGTACTTCAGTATTTGGCTTTTTGTATATCGGCGCTGTACTTGGTCTCTTGTATTCAGGAAGTGGCAACTCTTTTTTATTCACTTTTCCACTGGATGTCTTCGGAAATTCGTCTACCCAAATAAAATATGTAGGTAGCATATATTCTGGTAGGACTTCGCTTACTTGCTGTCTGAAATCAGGACTATCCTGAGTGCCATCATTAGATTGCAGATAAGCAATTAATTGTGCTTGATCTGATACATGAGTACTCGCAACAACCACTGCTTGAGTAATACCTGGTAGCTTATTAAGTACTATTTCTACTTCTCCAAGTTCTATTCTATGACCGCTAATTTTTACTTGTTCATCTTCACGACCAAGGAATTCTATATTTCCGTCAGGTAAGTAGCGTGCTATATCACCTGTACGATACATTCTAATGTCATTGGAATCTGGAAGTTTTAAAGTTGAAAACTTTTCCTTTGTTAGAACGTCGTTCCCTAAGTATCCTTCTGCGAGACAGTCACCCGTGATACAGAGTTCACCAGTTTCACCAGATGGGACTATTTGCTGGTTCTTATCCAAAATGTATATAGCGGTATTGTTAATAGGTTTTCCAATGTTGGGAAGGGCAGGCCATTGTTCTGGATCACCTTCTAATTTTAATTCGGTGACTACATGACATTCCGTGGGACCATATTGGTTATATAATTTACAGTTATTAAGGGCTGTAAAAAACGTTTTTACTTGAGAGGTGATTTTTAGTTGTTCACCAGCAGTCATAATTTCTTTCAAACTGGACGGAAAGAGGTTGATACTTACGGCTGCTTCCGAAAGCGCTTGCAACGCTACAAAAGGAAGAAAAAGTCGGTTTATAGAATGATCTTCAATCAATGTTATCAGCGAGACCATATCTAATCGTTGTTCTTCATTTATCAGTACAAGAGTACCACCATTGCTTAGTGTTGCCATGATTTCTTGGAAGGATACATCAAAACTTAAGGGTGCAAATTGTAAAGTTCGTGAGTTGTTTTTACTGATTGAATTTTCGTTCTGCCAGTTGATTAGGTTTAACATGGCCTTTTCTCCCATACAAACACCCTTAGGTTCCCCTGTGGAGCCGGAGGTATATAAGACATAAGTAGCTAAATTACTCGTGTTTGAAGCGGTTCCTATATAATGCTTAGCTGCTTTACTATCATTAATTTCAATTGGCGTAAGGCCATTTGCCAGTACATTTTTCTTGTCCACCTCCGCAGTTAGACAGTAGGACAGACCAGAATTGCTAATCATACTATCCAGTCTTTTTTTCGGATATCCAAAATCGATTGGTAAATAGGCTTTACCAGATTTTAAAACTGCCAGTACAAAGATGATTTGCTCAATAGATCGTGTCGTTGGGAGCCCAATGAAATCTTCATTCTTCGCAATATTTAGTATAGTATTGCAGACTTTAGAAATCTGCTCTTGTGCTTCTTTATAACTTAGCTTTTGGTTTTCTGAAATTATACAGTCAGCATTTGGATATAGTTTAGCTGATTTTTCAAAAAGGAGGTAAAGCTTGTTTGGGTTACTCATTTTGTTGTAATTTATATCACTTCGAACTCAATTATATTAAGCGGTAGTACAATACTTATCCTAGCTTAGAAACGGTTTCGAATAGTTTTTAGTATTATCCCTCATCCTTAAGATTTACTCGATTTTCGTTACTTTCAAATAGTTTGGAATAAACTGATTATAAATCAATTAAAAGTACTTTTAATAAGAAAGGTAAATAAAAAAAGAAATTAACTAATGAAAATCAGATAAGTTGTTTTTTTTATCGATTAAAACCTTTACTACCGTGGTTACAATTATTTTGTTTTTGGTTGGAGCGATTATAGTTGCTTAGGATTTTGCTTCACTTTTAGCACCAATAAAGGTCTGCATATCTTTGCCTCCTAGCCAAGGTTGTTGCGAAAAATGCCATAAATTGAATCCAGCATTCTTAAATAGATGGGGGTAATTATGAGAAAAGGATGGTTCATTTCCATAAAGTTGGGAGTTTAACGTTATTTCAAAATCGTGATCCCCTCCATTTGGCTCAATTGCTACAAAAAATGTATTTCCCAATCCGTTTATTTCCTTTAAGAACTCTTGTAAACGAGCCTCCAGAAAGTATTCTAGAACACCTCTGGAAGAAACGAATATAGTATTACTTTTACCGTGTTCTTGAACCCAATCATAAGCATCTGCGGCTACAAATTTCAGTTTTTGGTTCGTTTGGAATTTTGTTCTGTTTAAATCAATTTGATCTTCGCTTAGGTCTATCCCTACAAAACGATCAATATTCGGAAATTCATCACTTAAATAATTTAGGACATCACCGTTTCCTGTACCTATCTCTACTAACGTTGTAAATTTTTCCGGACTATCGGATAATTCTTTTTTGAGTTTATCGAAGATAAAAGTACAATTAGGAAGAAAGTCCTTTTCAAAGCCGTCCTCTGTTTCGGAAAATAATTCAGTTGCGGATTTGTTAAGCCAGAAATTCCTATTTGCCTCACGTATGGCCTCATAATCTTCAATTTTATCGAGCTTGGTTACCAAGGCAGCGCGCATTAACCGCTCCGATATGGTCATACTATTTTTATTTTTATGGATTAGCGTTATTCTATCCTTTGCAAGTTTTTTTGCTTTTTTTGGTTGTAGAAAGACCAAGAAATTGCCTACCGTGGCTGCTAGAAACCGGTATAAAATGGATATTAGTTTACTTTTCATAAATAGTATTAGTTTAAGGTCAATCTCATAAACCTCTTAATTATTAAAATAAAGTTGGTTATTGTCTCTAATCAAACCATTATTTATTTGAATTAAAATGTCACACTAATCCAAAGTTAAATATGAAATTGAATACTCTTCAACTTTTGAAAGTTTATTCTTTAAATCGTTGTAAAACTGGGTTAAAGAACTTTGAATTTTAGTTCATAATACCTAAATAATGGTCTGATAATAAAATAGTTGAATTTTATTATATACTTATAACCGCCAAACCTAAGTTCTGTTTTGAACAATTTCGATTACAAATCGCATAAATAAAATCGTGAAACGGCGTTATTTATAAATGCAAAACTTGGCGCTGAATATTAACGTCTGCTAATCATAAAATAGATGCTATTTTAGTATCAATTTTTTTCTATAAACCTTTTTGTTGAAGTTTCTTAGTTCTAGCATGTATATACCCGTAGGTAATCTCTGTTCTAGCTGAATATCATAATATATCAGATTTGAATTATTCAAAAACTGGGAAGTGTATACTAATTTTCCATTTATGCTGTATAGTTTAATTGTGACTTCACCATCCCATAGGGAACTTGGTAATTGAAGGGTTACAACTCTTGACTCATCTACTGGGTTCGGCGCAAAAGAAAAGACATCTTTTTGCAGATAATCATGGTTTGGGTTTAATCGTGCGGAAAGGGTTACATTCTCTAAAACTTCAGGTTCACAGCCAACCAGTTCCACTTCCGATAATTGGGTCATATCTACATCTTCGTCGTTCTTTGTAATTTCCAATCTATAGGTGGTGTAATTACCCGGCGCAGAAAGATCAAAGGTCCTAGTTTGGTAGCGTAATGAGAATGCTTGATTACTCCATTTCCCTACTTCGGTAAAAGCCCCTCCATTGGATGCCATTAGTCGAAAGTCTTTCGGGTCACGCCCATAGTCGTCGTTAGCGCTAGTAATTGTAATGGACTCTACACGCTTAGGGGTTTCCAAGGTTATCTGTATCCAGCTAGGGTCGGTCGTTGTGGGTATGCCACCGCTATCCAGCCATTTACTATGGTTCCCTTGGACACGCCGATTGTCAAAGGCCTTGAATCTATCTTCTGCGGGTATAAAATCATTTCGTGAAGTAATCGTTCCACTGCCTATTGGTTCGGATACATCAGATAGGATACCGCTGCAGCTACCGTCGCTGATCGATTCTTGTTCCACCGTAATTAGCGAGGTTGCACTAAAATTCCCATTGTTAGTGCTTACCCTAATTGATGTGCTTCCTGTTGCTAAAGCGGTTATGTTTCCATTAGCATCTATATTGGCTACGCTTTGGTCCTCACTAGCCCAACTAAGGGTTCTATCCGAAGCATTTGAAGGTAACACGGTTGCTGTTAACTGTATTGTAGCCCCTACTGTCATTTGGAGTGATTCTGGTTCCAATTGCACACTTGTAACTGGAACGGTTTCAACAACTGTCCCAACTTCGCATCCTAATAATTCAATTTCCGCCAGTTGTGTTAGTTCAACACCCTCGTCGTTTTTGGTAACTTCCAATCTGTATATAGTGAAAGTTCCCGGAGCAGAAAGTTCAAAAGTTCTAGTTTGGTATCGCGATGTGAATTCTTGGTTGCTCCAACTTCCTACCTGATTAAAAGTTCCTCCATTTGATGCCATTAGCCTAAAGTCCTTTGGATCACGCCCATAGTCGTCGTTAGCACTGGTAATTGTTATGGCTTCTATGCGTTTTGGCTCCCCTAAATCTATCTGTATCCAACTGGGGTTTGCCAATGTGGGTATTCCGGCGCTATCTAACCATTTGCTATGGTCTCCACGGATACGCCTATTGTCAAATGCCTTGAATCTATCCTCAGCAGGTATAAAGTCATTTCGTGAGGTTATAGTTCCACTGCCCACAGGATTTGTCATGTCTATGCGTGTCCCGTTACAGCTATCCATGCCGATAGTCGGTTCCTTAACAATAACGGAGGTAGCTGCTGTAAATCCTCCATCATCGCTAGTTATGGTAATAAGTGTATTTCCGCTTCCTTGAGCGGTAACATTCCCATTACTGTCAACGGTGGCGACCGCGGTGTCACCGCTAGCCCAACGTATCGCTTTGTTGGTAGCATTTTCTGGTTGGATGGTTGCTACAAGTTCTATTACCGCGCCGATTTCCATTTCCAGTAGAGTAGTGGTAATGTTCACATCGGTAACAGGAACATCTGTTATTTCCAATTCGTTAACAGTAACGGAGGTATTTGCGGTAAACCCTCCATCATTGCTTATTACAGTTATTGTAGTATTTCCAATTCCTCGGGCAGTAATAGTTCCATCGTTGCTTACTGTTGCAATAGCGGTATCCTCGCTAACCCAACGTACTGCCCTATCAGTGGCATCGTTTGGAACAACGGTCGCTGTAAGTTCAGCAATGTCTCCAATTTCCATTTCTAAGGATGCCGCTGAGGTGGTAATGCTCGTTACTTCAACAATATCCAATAGTTGCGGTTCACATCCTAATAATTCTAATTCTGCCAATTGGGTTAAATCAACATCTTCGTCATTCCTGGTAATTTCTAGTCGGTATGTAGTATATGTTCCCGGGGAGGAGAGTTCAAAACTTTTGGTTTGGTATCGTGATGTGAATTCTTCACCGTTCCAACTTCCGACCTGTGTAAACGCGCCGCCATTAGATGCCATTAATCTGAAGTCTTTCGGATCACGACCGTAGTCATCGTTTGCACTGGTAATCGTAATGGTCTCTACACGCTTTGGCGTTTCTAGTTCCAATTGGATCCAACTAGGGTTTGCTATAGTAGGTATTCCTGCGCCATCCAGCCATTTGCTATGGTCTCCACGGATAAGCCTATTGTCAAATGCCTTGAATCTGTCCTCGGCGGGGACGAAGTCGTCTCGAGAAGTAATGGACCCACTGCCTACTGGCTCCGAGACATCCGTTAAGCTACCGGTACAGTTACCATCGTTAATCACTTCCTGTTCCACGGTAACCAAAGTTGTTGCGGTATAGTTTCCGTCGTTGGTAGTTACAGTAATTACCGTATTTCCAGCTCCTTGTGCTGTTAGATTGCCCGTATCGTCTACCGTTGCGATGGAAGTATCTCCGCTAGTCCAGTTAAGGGTCTTGTCGGTAGCATTGCTGGGTGCTATGGTTGCGGTTAATTGTACTGTATACCCCATTATCATGTCTAGCGACATGGGTTCCAGTTGCACATCCGTAACCTGAACAGTTCCTGTGCTCTCCGCCTCGCATCCCAATAACTCTATTTCTGCCAACTGTGTGAGGTCGACCCCCTCATCGTTCCGGGTAATCTCCAATCTGTACGTTGTATAGGTGCCCGGTACCGAAAGGTCGAAGGTCCTGGTCTGGTATCGCGAGGAGAAGGTTTCGTTGCTCCAGGTTCCCACCTCGGTATAGGGTCCCCCGTTGGATGCCATAAGCCTGAAGTCCTTTGGATCTCTGCCATAGTCGTCGTTGGCACTTGTAATTGTTATGCCCTCTACCCGTTTGGGCGCTCCTAGGTCTATCTGTATCCAGCTCGGTTCTGCCGCGGAGGGTATTCCACCTCCATCGAGCCATTTGCTATGGTCGCCGAGTATGCGTTTGTTGTCAAAGGCTTTGAACCTATCTTCTGCGGGTATGAAATCGTTTCTCGCGGTGATGGTTCCACTTCCAACCGGCTCCGATACATCGGTCAGGGTTCCGTTACAAGTATTACCGTCATTATCCAGATTCTCTCCGGAAACCGTTACCGAAAATCCTTCATATAATATATCGCTGCGGGAATCATCAACTCGAATAGTGATGGTATACAATTGGGTGCCATCATTCTCCTCATCGTCGGCACCTGTTACCGTCACGTTTTGGGGGGTGTTCCAATTGGAGGCGGTAAAAGTAAGTTCCGATTCGGATAGACTGTATTCATCCGTATTGTCAGTACCGGATAATAGTATGATTACATCTTCTGCCGGAGCTGATTTTAAAGATATTTCTAAGTTGGCTGTATCTTCGTTCTCGGAGGTAGAAATTGAGGTAGTTTGTATCGCTATACCGATGTCTGCTTGTTGTCCAATAGAAAGAAATTCCCAACGTGTGGCATTACCGGTATCGTCTAAAACCGCTACGTTCCCATCAGGTCCTTCTCCTAGATAATAGCCCGAAAGTTTGCTTACAACATAAAAGGAATTCTCCCCCGCAGCTATAAGTTCCCATAGTTGTGCGTCGGTACCATTTCCTAGATAATGCCAGACATTTGTACCTGCTGTAGTACCGCCCAACTCCACATCAATATATTTATCGCTATGTAGGGCCCGAAACTGATAGTAACCATTTCCGACTGCTTCCAAAGTAAAATGCTGATTATCCAATATGTCGTAAGTTCCGACCGCAACATTTAAACGGTCGGCCAGGCCTGCGCTAGGTATTTGTAAGGTTCCGCCGCTAGCCTTGTTCACTATTCGGTATTCACCAGGATTCGGAGGTGGTTGTGGAGCGTTTAATTGATTGATCCATTCTGCAATTAATTGCACGCCATCATCGTCAATTTTGTTTTTTGCAATAGGAGGCATCGCAATAGTTTGATCAATAGAGTTCATTCTATGGTAAAGTATGGACTTTGATGCGTCGTTAGGAACAACAATCTGTTCACCATCAATACCTAATGGTGTATTAATACCTGCGTTAAGCAGACCAGTTTGGGCCAAGCTCTGGAAGAGTTGTAAATCAAATTGCGCCCGTTCACCTGTTGCCCCTGGTCTATGGCAATAGGCACAATTCAAATCTAAGTATGACCTAGCCTTTTCATCTAAACTTGCCGTTGCATCGTTGATGGCCTTATGGGTTTGGTATTCCTGAGTTTTAGGTTTGTCAATGATTTCATTAAGGATACCTAGGTGGCTTAAAGTGACCAATTGGTTTGCGGTAACCCCAGATTGTTTATAGGTCAATTCAGAATTTATATAACGCGTTCTGGGTCCTAATGTGCCGCCAGTAGCTGGATTGTGGCATGAAATACAATCTGCGTTCGAAGGATAGGACCATGTTTGGTATGCCGTACTTCCATCGGACTGGGTTATTGCAATAGCTTCTTCCATACCAGTTTCCAATAGAAAAGCATCCGTTTCGGACTCGTTCCATTTGTAGGTTGCAAAATAGAAGGATTCGTTGCTTGCCTTGATAGAAAATCTAGTTTCCAGTTTTTTTGTAATTGTAGGATTGTTCTCGTCAATAGGAAGTTCAAAGTGCTTTATCAAAACCGCACCTATAGGAAAATCCCAATCTCCGTTTTCTGAAAAAGAAATCTGCTCTTCTGGCGTATTGTGGCTACCATTGTTGGGTATGGCCATCCATCTTTGTTTTTCCGCACCATCCGACCAAAACGATTCTATAAGTTCGTAAGGAATTAATCCTTGAGCCGGTTCCATATTTTGTAGGTTTTCAAATGCCCCGGTTTCGGTTAAACTTAGGGGCATTGACCCTAGGAATTCTCCACTTTCTGTTAATTGGTACAAGGGAACATTATCCCCTTGACTCAAAAGATATAGTTCACCATCGTTATCCTCCCCAAAAGATATAATATCCGTGGGGGAAAATTGTGTAATGACCTCATAGGTTCCAGTGGCGATATCTACGGCCCAGATTTCTTCCCCAACCCCATAATCTGCACATATATATTTCCCGTAGTAGCTAGGCATAGAGGTGCCTCTGTATACGTAGCCACCAATTACCGCGTTCGCATCCGATCTGGGAAAAACTGTCAACGGGCCTTCATGAGGCATTCCTTCTAACATATCTGTACATCCCGTGCCCCTAAAATAGTTGCCTTCATAAACGGGCCATCCATAATTACCACCTTTCTTTAGTACATTAATTTCTTCGTGCCGTGATTCGCCTACTTCCCCTACATAAAAATCACCTGTTAATTTATCTTTAGTCATTCTATGGGGATTTCTATGACCAATAGTATAGTATTCTTCAAAGCGACTTCCATCTCCACTCAAAAAAGGATTGTCGTTTGGTATCCAATAGCCTTCTCCAGAGATTTCGTCTGGAAAACGACCATTAACGTTTAATTTTTTTATAGGGGTATGACTTCTACTAGGATTTTGATCTACATCTAATCGAAGTACACCTCCATCTAAATTCGTTTGTATATTTTGAGGTTTCGCATAGGCAGATTGATCTCCTGTTGCCAAATAAAGAAATCCGTCGTTCCCAAAAGTGAGGCCTCCACCTCTGTGAGTAGAACTGAACATCCGCATTTTTAACATGGTTAAGTCTTCCGCAGCCTCTACCGTAAGTGTGGTTGGGTCAACACTGATTCTTTTTAGTATGAGAAAACTTCCCCAGTAATCTTCTCGATTACAACCGAAGCCTGAAACGAAGCTATCAGGGTAGTCTGCGCCTTCGCTATTCTTTGTGGTGTAATAAATATAAAAGTAATTCTTACCGTTTTGTCCAAATTCTGGATGGACGGCCAAACCAAGAAATCCACCATCCCATACCATCCCAACTTGGTCGGACATGTCTAGAAAAAGATTCTTTTGTGTAACACTATCGTTATTGTCAAACCAATACAGGGTTCCGTCACGTTGGCCAACCACTACAGTATTACTGTTGGGAATACTTGAGAACGTTAAAGGTGAATTAAAGGTAAGGTTCGGAAATGCAATTTTATACTCTTGGTTAGTTGGGGAAATATCTGGAAAATTACCATTTAAAAAGGGCTGAACGGCCTCTGGGACCGTTAACCCAGGTTCATCTGGCAAAAGTTTAAAACTGTAATAAAGACTTATGCCTAGTACTAATAGTATAATCCCCGCGGTACTTTTTTTCATCGTAGCAAATTTAGTTTTGAATCGGGGACGGGGTAAAATTATACTAAATTTATGTTAAAAACAATAATTGTAAAGTGAACTGTTACCATTGAAGCATATTACTAATTTCAAAGACAGGGTTTATTACGAAATGAATCGTTACGTTATTTATGCCTTTCTTACTTTTGTTTTATCGAAGAAATACGCGGGTAGTATGTTGAATTTAATATTTGAACCATTAAACTAGTTTTTTGATTATAAAGGGTAGTATACCGCGTATTAAATGATCAGAAGGCATTCTGTACGTACAGTCTTTAGAAAGCAACCAATGTTATATGCTTATACATTTAAGATATGCTAGGATATATGGTGTTTAAAAAAATTGTTTATCCTATTGGAAAAACAATTCTTTTGATTTATTGACGTTCTATTTTACAAACAATTAAAGCATGCAGTCTACGGAGACTTTTACATTACAAAGTTATCTTTTTGAAAAAGGAGAAACTATAGAGTTATATAAAAATGCATTGCAGGAAGTGGGTTGCGATAGCGCCTATTACTGTTATGAACTTTTGTCTAGTGTACAAACGGATCAACAACGATTACATTTTTTTGTTTTTACATCTTCGGATAATCAGGTTATCGCGGTAATGCCATTTTTACTTAGAACCATAATGCTCAACAACAAGGATACCGGATTTTATGATGTTAGCAGTCCCTGGGGTTATAATGGACCTTTTTTTAAAGAAGGTAGCTCAGAAGTTTTAGTTAAGGAGTTTTGGAACGTTGTAGACCACTGGTATCTTGAAAACAAGGTAGTTTCGGAATTTTTGAGATTTAATTTCTTTGAAAACTATAAAGGCTACTCCGGTGAAGTAGTACATACATTATTTAATGTAAAAGGCGATATTACAGATTGGGAGCGCTTTTGGTCTAATCTTAAATCGAATACCAGAAATCAATTTCGTAAAGCGGAGAAGACTGGTTTAGAGTTTAGACTCTTTTATGAGGATATAACCCAAAAGCAAGTTGAAGATTTTTATAAGGTGTATATAGGCACTATGGATCGGAGGGATGCCATAGATTCATTCTATCATCCCTTGGAATACTTTGTAGAATTTTGGCGTAACAATGAGCGCAAATGCGCCATAGGTTTAGTGTATAAGGACGGACTTCCTATTTCCACCGAACTTTTCTTAATTTCGGAAAAGACAATGTACTCCTTTTTAGGAGGTACGGATTCAGATTATTTTAAGCTTCGGCCTAATGAATATTTAAAAATAAGTGCTGTCAAATGGGCAAACGAAAAGGGATTGCGCTACTACATGATTGGAGGAGGCCTTTCCAACGGCAAAGAGGACAAATTGTATCTCTATAAAAAGAAGTATTTTCCTTTTGATGATGACATCGATTTTTATACTGGAAGAAAAATACTAATGCCAAAGAAATATCAAGAGTTTTCAGAGATTTCTGGTCAAGAGTGTAACAATTCTAATGATGAGAATATTACCATGGGATTTTTTCCTAAATACAGAGCTCCAAAGGTAGACTAGCGTATAATTTCCTTGGATATAAAAAATAAATCCCAGGTCAATGGCAGCGTATACATGGTATTTAACGTCAAAAACTTTTCCAACCCCTTAATTTATCGTTTTTGATTAAGCAGTTGACTTGAAGTATCTTTTTAAAATGTAACCAGCTAACGAAGGTTTTTAAGGTATTGCGCGATACAATCTATTACATCTGCGTCAGTTCTTCATAAACCAAAATCGTATTGTCAATCATTTGCTTGTTGGTAAAATTTGCAAGGGCTTTTTCCTTGCCTCTTTTTCCCAATTGCAGTCGTAAAGATTCGTCCGTAAGCACTTCTTCCAATTGTGCTCCCAACTGTTCAGCATTTTCCATCTGGAATATCATACCGTTAATACCATGATCAATTTGGTCATAAGCGCCATTGGAATCGGCACGTATGGTACAGCAACCACTCATCATCGCTTCTACCGCTACCAGACCAAAAGTATCTGATCTGGATGGTAATACAAAAACATCGAAAAGCTGGTAGAAAGGTTTGGGGTCTTGAAAGGGAAGTACCGTAATCAAATGTTCCAATTGTTGTTCCTCTAACATACCTGACAACCATTTTTCTTTATCCTTGTTAAGATAGTCACCTACAAGGACAATATGTATTTTTTCTCTTGTTGCTTTAGTTAAGTATTTACCAATTGCTTCTACCAAAATATCGGTTCCCTTCATTTCGGAAATTCTTCCTACAAACCCGATGATTATTTTATCGATTGGGATTGCGTTTGTCCTTTTTAATATTTCTAATTTGTTTTTAGGTATAACCGACGCGAACCGATCGGAGATTCCATGATATACCATGCGAATACTTTCTGGGGGAGAACCCATAACTCTTTCGGTAAACTCTTTTGAACCTTCACTTACTGCTATTAACAAGGTAGGATGTTTATACCTGCTATTAGGTCTAATGGTGTCTGCATGTACCGTAGATACATAGTTTCTACCCATCATCCACGGTATAAAAGTTAGGTTGGGGGAGTGACAATGAATCACCTCAGGGTTTAGTTTCCGAAGTACATTTCCTATTTTAAATAAGCTCTGTAACGACATACTAATTTTATTCAAGACATGACCTGATGGTTCCTTAAAATAATGAAGTTGAATACCTAAGGACGTGAAAGCTGTTTTTAATTCTTTAAAAAAAGTAGTATCCGTAGTGGCTCCGGTTTTAAAACCGCTAGTCACGATATGCAGTTCGTGTCCTTTGTTAACCAAGCCTTTAGCTAGCTCTAATATATTGGTAGAAAGCCCGTCCTGACCAAAACGCATCACTACAAAAACAACTTTCATAAACAAAGTTCTTTGATATGGGCAAAGGCCTCTTTGTTCTTGCGCTCATCATCAAGGGCGAGCATTTCTTTGTTCCCAACTGGATCAACATCGATGCCCTCTGAGGTAAATATTTTTTTAACGGTTAATAGTATAATTTTTAGGTCAAGCGCAAAACTCATATGCTCTAAATATTCAACATCTTTGGCAAATTTCTTTTCCCAAGTAATAAAATTTCGTCCGGATATTTGTGCCAATCCTGTGATGCCTGGTCGTATCAAAAACCGTTTTCTTTCCTCATCTGTGTAGTAAGGCAAATAACGTATCAATAAAGGTCTTGGACCAATTAAACTCATCTCTCCTTTAAGTACGTTTATCAGTTGTGGTAATTCGTCAATCGATGTTTTACGTATAAAAATTCCCATCGGAGTTAAACGTTCCGTATCTGGTAAAAGATTGCCTTCCGCATCTGTTTTACTGCTCATGGTTTTTAACTTTAGAACAGAAAAAATTTTCTCATGCCTACCGGGACGTTTTTGAGTAAAAAACGGACTTTCTTTGAAGCTAATCGTAAGCACGATTATGGTAATCAAAAGTAACGGCGATAGCACTAACAGGCCAATTAGTGCCAAAACAAATTCTAAAGGTCTTTTGAAAAAGCGTTTGTATATCATTGGGGGGTATATTATAGTCACTATACATGTGAACGACTGAGTTTACCCGTTAGTATATAATGTGTTCAACTAAATCAGGATTAAGGTGTTTATTTGTATAAGTTTTTAAGTGGTCGCATTTCTTCAATAGTTTCCGATTTTGTATTTGGAGAACTCCACTGGTTAATTATGCGCACAAGATAGTCCATATCTGCTTTATTGTACCTAAAGTCCACATGAATATTAAGTAAATGCTTATACGTCTGGCTCATTTTATTATGCGGCCAAAGTTCGGCCGGGTAGATAGCGTTGGCGATCAAGTACTTTTTAAAGCTGCTAAGTATGTCCATATCCTTGAATACCAACAGTAGCCCAAATGGAATCGGGTTTTCACGAAATACTACTTTAAATTTATTGGAATCCTTGAGGCTTTTCGTTATCAATCCTAAGTTTTTCTTTTTGTACGAGTTAAAATCTTTGAAAAGATAGTTCCGTATTACCGTTTCATGTGATTTTTTAACCTCAAAAATTTCCTGGGTAGTTCTAAGTATCGTTTCCCCAATCCCATAAAGACTTAAAAATTCTGACTTCTCCTTTGGGTCTATACATGAGGCTTTTTTTGCCATTGCGGTTTCAATCAAGTTCCACGACTCGATCATTGGATAGGTTTCGGCACCGGTATGCTTTATAGGAAGTAAGGGAATCTGGCAAATTCCTTTCTTGGGTTTCCATGCAATACCTGACAAAGGTATAGGCAATGTCTTACGTAAGGAGGCTATACAAAAATCTGCCTTACTAGTCAAGCAGCCAAGAGAAAGCCATCCATGGGAATGATCCTCAATGACTAAAGGACGAGCACCATTAGGAATATCGTTTACCTTGAGTCCCCAATAATTATTGAGTAGCACTACGTCCGATGTTGAAAACTGTTTCCAATCAACATCGGCTTCTGTGTCAAAGGGGTCTATGTTGTAATATTTTATACTAATATTTCTTTGTTCTAACCAATTCTTAACATAGGGACAATAGTAGTTGGGCACCCATAAGGTTTCTATAGTACGGGTTAGCATAATACAATCTATGACGTGTTTAATGGCATAACGCCCAGCATAGAATAGCGTATGTGTTCCTAGGAAAGAAGTGTCGGATATTTCCGGTAAGTGGGTGATATCTACCTTATGGAAAATTGATCCATAGCCTATTACGCTTTTTTGCATAGGTCAAAGTAATCAAAAACTTTTCAGATTTGTTTTTCTATTCGAAGAAACTCTAAAATCTTGGATGAAGGGTTAGTTGTTTGATAAGTTAAAGCTAATACTTTTTAAGGCCGATAGGTAGTCCGTCATCTCATAATTCTGTGAATATTACTATTCCTTAATTATGGTTAAGCCGTAATGGTTCTTAAAAAACTGATTTTCAGGGTAATTCTAAAGGTATAGGATGAAAAGTTTTCGGCAACCAAGTAGGCTTTTAAAAACTTCGTTAAACGAAAATTTACAAAATTTAAAGTATTAGATGGTACTTTTTTAGTCTTCCGATTCAATCAATTTGTATTCCTTCAATACTTCCTGCCATACAAACTTGCGGTCATATTTTTTTCTAATATGATTTCGGCATTCTTTTGCGAGTGAATCTACCAATAGAGGATGGTCTATAAACCATCGCATGGCATTTTCCAAAGCTTCTGTGTCTTTGGATGGAATTATTAAACCGTTATAATCTTGGGTAATAATCTCGTTGCTGCCATTTATATCTGTTACTATAGAGGGGAGCCCCATGGCACCAGCTTCCAGCACTACGTTGGGAAAACCCTCCCTATAACTGGGGAAAACCAAAGCAGAAGCGAGTGCTAAATAGGGTCTGACATCATTTTGATGTCCTACCTCTACTATATTTTCGTTGTCGGCAATGGTATTCCAAGTGGTCTGTGGAAGAATATCTGATTCCCACTCATCAGATCCAACAAGTATAAGTTTTACGTTATTATGTTCACGAGTTAAGGAATCAAAAGCAGCAACTAATTCATTGACTCCCTTGTCAATTACTAATCTTCCTATAAAGATAAAAACGAAATTTGTGGGTTGGATACCAATTTGTTCCTGTAATTTTAAATTATCTGCTTCCGTATATAGTTCAGGATTAAAGTAGTCTAGGTTTACTCCATTAATGTTACCATTTGCTATCACTTTTAAGCGTTTGTGGGTCACGCTGTGGTTTTTAAGGTCGTTCTTTACCCCATTTCCTTCCGGATAGATATGTGTAGCAAATCTACAAATCAATTTATCTGAAAATAACAATAGTTGCTTCATTGGACCTTTTTTTGTAGGAAAGATTAAACCGGTAAAGGTATGCGCCCTTTTTGGTACTCCTGCAAAATAGGCGGCAAGCATGGATACCAGGCCTGCTTTAGGATTCATACTATGTACCATATAGGGTTTTTCCTTTTTAAAAATCTTAAATAATTGATAAATTGAAATAAAATCTTTAATGGGGTTAATTGTTCGTTCAATGTTCACAGGTATGGATACAATACCCTCTTTACAGGCCATGTTTTGTAGCTCGGGATCATCTGAGCCTATGGTCATCATTTCGTAATGTTTGTTTAAAAAACGAAGTTGACCTCCAAGAAAGGCGTAGAGAGACCACGATAAAGAAGCCGTACGAATCACTTTTTTTCTTTCTTTTTTGGGTATCGACGTGCTCATAATATGATTAGGATAGGATATGATGGGTATAGGCTTCTAATATAGGTTCTCGTTTAAAATCTTGTATACGAGTTTTTACATTTGTGCGACTTGCGTCTAAAAATTCTGGATTCTCAAGGCAATAGGCCAATGCTTTTTGTACTAGTTCTAGATTGCCAACTGGGCTAAGGATACCATAATCGGTAAGCATTATGTCCTCAGTTTTTGGTTGTTTTAGTTCCATAATTTCATCAGGTCCCGATTTACAGTTGGTACTTACAATGGGCAGGCCACAGGCCATGGCTTCTAATAGCACATTGGGGAAGCCTTCATGATTAGATCCGAACAAAAACAAATCTGCAGCCTTAACATATTTGTAGGGGTTATTGTCAAAACCTAAAAAGAAGACCCGTTTCTCTAGCTTCAGTTCGTGTACCAACTCAGCTAGGGACTCGTTAAGACCACCAGCACCAATAATGTATAAACGGAGGTTAGGAAAAGGAAGAACTGCGTTAATAAGTAATTGATGGTTTTTGCCCGCATCCAAACGGCCAACGGTAATCACATTAAAATATTGGTCATCAAAAAAAGCATCTTTTCGTTCGATACCGTCTATTTTTTCAATATCAACAGGATTGTGAACTACTGCTATTTTGGATGCTGCAATATCATAATTGATAATGAGGTCATTGGCATTACCGCGGGAATTACATATAATCTGATCTGCCTTTGGGTATAATTTTTTAATTAGAAAATTGTTTATTTTAGATTGCAAGTTATTGTAACCGTATTGCATACTCGGGTGTGATCGTTCGCTGATACTGATTTTGTAGTGCCATTTCGTAAAATAACGGGATAGGATATTAATATAACTTGGCCGTGTAAGAAGGGCAAACGAATGTGTTATTTTTAAACTACTAATCAATTTAGCATACTTATAGCCCAACCAAGGCAGTTTTATCAACTTAAGGAGACCATTTTCAATACCACCTTTCGATTTTTCAATGTAATGGATAGTAGTATCTTTAGGGATGTCATAGCTAATGATGGGGTTCATGAGGACCAAATGTACTTCCATTCCCTTGTTTTTAAGGTAGGGTAGTAGGTAGGAAACCACACGTTCTGCACCGCCACCGGATAAGGAGTAGATAAGGATTGCTATTTTCATTTCTAAATGTATTTTTTACTTAATTCTTTTTCTTTTTTGGACAACCGTTGACATAAGAACAACGATTTCCAATAAAATTGATATTTGTAGTTTTTCCACACCTACAGTCATAAATTTCTTAAGCTATTTGTAAGTTGTTTTGCTAGATATCGCTATTAGATTTTTTGATTCTTAAGTAAAAACAACAAAACGCTTTAAATTCTATTCTTAAAATGGATTTCGAATTTAGCCTAAGGATGATTGAATATTTCCCAAGAAAGACACTTATTTTTGAGGTTTTTTGGTACACATAGATTATTATATTACCCTTACAAGGCTTTGTCCATTTTCAAAGAAAACAAATATGGATTGAATTCACTTGAGAAGTCGAGTAAGTTCTTAAATTATGGGTGAAACGCAATCTTCTGGAGTATTTACGTCAAAAGCTCTAGGCGGAATCTGAAGTAAGGATACGCTCATATTCTTCATGTATAAGCTTCCAAACTAATTTTTGATCATATCTTTCTGTAATCATGTTCCTACATGTTTCTGCAGAATAGGTATGACAATCGCCATTCAAATAATTTGAAATTGCCTCCTCTAACTTTAACGTGTTTTTAGGAGGCACGATAATACCATTTATGTCATTAACTATAATTTCGTTACAGCCATTTATATCTGTGGCTATTACAGGTAAACCCATTGCCCCAGCTTGCATGACCACATTAGGAAAGCCTTCGCGATAACTAGGAAAATCATTAATTCTGCAATAGAAAGGTAAGGCCTAACATCTTTGACCCAACCTAATAATTTAATTTTAGGATGTTTATTTATAATATTTTCTGTCCTTTTTGAGATAGGATCTAAATCTCGTTCATAATCCCCACCAATAATTAGTGTGATGTTATTAAATTTTTTGGATAGACTAACAAATGAATCTATAAGCTCATGAATACCTTTATCCACTACGATTCGACCTAGAAAAATTAAAACCCTTTCATTCAAGGGAATATCTAATTTTTCTCTTAAAGTTTCTTTATCTTTAGCTGAAAATAGCTTTGGATTAAAAAGAGAAATATCAATACCGTTGGAACTACCCTGCCCAATTACCTTTAATTTTTCAACACTAGTAAACCCCTCCTGTATTATGAACTCATAGTGCCCTTTTGAATTTGGATATATATTGGTTGCAAAGGCGTAGGTTATTTTTTCTATCAGATTTAATAGTTTTCTTTTTAAACCAGTGGCTTCCATAAGGGGTAAACCCGCAATAGTATGTAATCTGTATGGAACTCTAGCAAGATATGCTGCTATGAGGCCCAAAGTTCCTGCTTTTGGTGTATGTGTATGAACAATTTCTGGACTTTCACTTCTAAACAAGCGATATAATTGAAATAAAGATATTAAATCTTTGAAGGGTGTAATCTTACGGGTCATATCTATCCCCACTGTCCTTACGCCTTCTCTTTCTGATAGTATGTTTAGCTCAGGGTCATTAGAACAAACACCTATGATTTCATAGAATTGTTTCATAAAAGCAAACTGACCTTTTAATGTACCCACTAGGGACCCTTGTACCGTTGTTACTCTAATTATTTTTTTATATTTTTTTTCGAACATTTTAAATTAAGTGTTAAACCTAAATAATTAATAAAGTATATTTATCAGGATTTATAACTTAATAAAGATATTACCCTGGCATTGGTTTAATCTTTATAGTTGTTCATAAATATTAACATACCATTTCTGAAAACAATAAAAGTTCCAAACCTGAAATGTACTGTCCTGAATACCTTCTAAGTGATTAGTGACCATTTCTTGAATATACGTGGCATTAAACAGATTCTGCTTTGTTAAAAATGGTGTTGAAATATAGGATTCTACCTCTTTCTTCAGGCTCATTTGTAACCAATCGCCGACCGGAGCACCAAAACCACGTTTGCTTAGATTTAAAAACCCCTTTGGAAAATCCTCTCTAAAAGCCTCTTTTAATATGTGTTTTTTGTCCCATCCCTTCATTAAATATTTTTCAGGTAAAGTATTTGTGAAGGCCCATAATTTCTTATTTAAAAAGGGAGCTCTGCATTCAAGGGAATTTAGCATACTGGTTCGATCTACTTTTACCAACATATCTCCTTCTAAACTAATTATTTTATCTATAAAACGAAAATCAGTAATATTGTTGGGCTTCTCAATAGAAAGTTTCTTTTTATATTCCATGAATATATCTTGGTGAAATATATCGGATTTCAACAAATTTTTTAATTGATATTCGGTATTCGCCAGCGAAATCATGTCCCAATAGTGGCTTCCATCGTAGCTAACCGAACTCAACATTTTTCTAATCCTATACTTTTGTCCTCTTTTGTCGCCCTTATATTTCAAAACATAGTCCATGTTTTTTATTATAAATTGGTGGAGAGTTTTAGGCACTATAGAAGTATATTTACTATTTATCTTGCCGACATAATACTTGTTATAACCTCCGAAAATTTCATCGCCACCGTCACCTGTAAGGGCAACTTTTACATGTTCACCTGTTTTTTTAGAAACTAAATAGGTGGGTAAAGCGGAAGAATCTGAAAAGGGTTCATCAAAATTAAGTAAGATTTCGGAAATGTTATCTTTTAAGTCTTCCTCGCCTATAATATATTCATGGTGTTGGCTGTTGATTTGTTTGGCAACTATGCGCGACCTGTCCGATTCATCATATGATTTTTTCTTAAAACCAATGGAAAAAGTGTTTATTTTTTTTGATGACATTTGGGCTAGACAAAGCGAGACGACTGACGAATCTACGCCACCTGAAAGGAAGGTGCCAATGGGTACATCAGAGATAGATCTGCTTTCTACACTTTCTGTAACCAGTTCTTTAGTTTTTATTTTAGCTTTGTTGAAGCTCAAATCGCTTTTACGTCGTTGAAAAGCATCTTCAATACTATATGTTTGATACTCATGGGTATCCAAGTCGTAAACCAAATAATTGTTGGCCTCTAATTTAAATATATTTTTATAAATAGTATGTGGAGCTGGCACGTAGGTTAATCTAAAATAAAGGTTAAGCCCAGGAATGGAAATCTCGGGTTTACTTTTCACGACTTTTAACAGTGATTTTAATTCTGATGCCCAAATAAATTTGTCATTTTGCTTTGTATAATAGAGTGGTTTTTCCCCAAAGAAATCACGTGCTATAAACACCTTCTTTCTCCTTTTGTCATAAATACTAAAGGCGAACATACCGTCCAGTTTTTTAAATGATTGTTCACCTTCCAATTCATAAAGCTTCAGGATTACTTCTGTATCGCTATTAGTCTCAAAATGTAAACCTTTGGCTATCAATGCATTTCGTAAAATTTTGTAATTGTATATTTCCCCATTAAAAACGATGACCAATTGTTTATCCGAACTTAGGATGGGCTGATTTCCGCTAGTTAAATCTATAATGGAGAGCCTTCGCATTCCTAAGGCTATACCATACTCTTTTTGAACTTCTGTGAATACTCCATCATCATCAGGACCTCGGTGAACAATCAAATCGTTCATGTGCTGTATATCAGCTTTTAAATCGTTTACTCTGGATGAATTGGATGTAATGAAGCCATTGATGCCGCACATATTATATTGTTTTAAGAATAATTAAACGTTTTAAATAGCCAATAAATTGCAGAGTTCTAGCCATTGTTTTTTTATGCTAGTTACTATAGGCCAATGAATCCTCTAGATTAATGTATAAAGATACTATTCCTAAATAAAATGTAATTGGCTTTGTCAATAGTTCTATTCTTTACAACTATAATTTACCTGTGTTAAATCTGTTTTTGATTAATAATGCTTAAGTTAAAATATGTTTACTTTACTCATTATTATTTCGCAGCATGGCCATGTTTCCTTTGTTCATTTATGATAATGATATACTTTAACAACTTAGAGATAGATTGTATTCGTTAAATTTAGGCATCGGAAATTTAAGTACGTATCTTTTGTATGATTGATTTTTAATCTATCTATTGGTTTATAACCAAGTGCATGAACGAGTCAAAAACGCAAATATTATTTTTTGAACACTTTTTCCTATATGTAGTTACGTTATATAATCAATCATTTGAATATGTATTGGATTAATTAATGAAATGCCATATTTTTCTTTGTACTAAATAAATTTGTATCAAAAAGTGACCTCCTCCCTTTAAACCGTTCGGTTTTAAGGATAGCTTGCAGATTGCTCGTTGGTAGAACCTAGTATGGGAAATTGTCCCGTGCTACTTATTAAACTAAAAATTTGCGAAGTCTTCTGCTTTGTATTTTATAATAAAAATGCTCTAAAGATGTAGCATAAGCATTTTCAATTATTTTTATTTCATTTTGTTCAAAGTTTTTAATTATATAAACTAGTTTTTCAAACATAGCTTCATTATCGTTTGGCGGAACAATAAATCCATTTATACCATCCTTAATATATAAACTATTATCGCTGATATCTGTAAGTAATATTGTCTTTTTATGATTTAAGTAATCCGATAATTTAGTGGAAAATCCAAATTTATTTTGCAACGTATAACCTCTTGGTATTACCAATAAATTTTGTTGAAGTAGAAATGTAGACAACTCAATTTGATTTAGATTTCCATAATAATTCAATTCTATTTGAAAGTGATTATTATTAAATATTTTAGCGAAGTCTTTATCATATGCATGTCCACAAAGATTAAATACTACGTTATGGCCTTCTTTGATTACATTATTCAGAGTCTTAATAAAATCGTTTAAGTTTTCCTTGGTAGGATGTATTGTCCCTGAAAATCCGATATTAAAATAACCCTGTTTTGAATATGATTTATCATTTTGAGTTTTCAATTCTAAAAATGGATCGGTAAGTATGGGAATCCTGATAGTGTTACTATTATATGTTCTGGCATATTGTTCTATGGAGGTTGAAATACAAATAATACCAGAGTAAAAATAAAGTAGGTATTGCATTAAAAAAAACACCGTTTTATAAATGATTTTTTTTAACGAATATATTATTCTTGTAAAAGATAAAGGGTCGTGGAAACTCGATGAGTAAAGTCTTACTTCATTTAATTCACAAAATAATTGTTGTTTTTTAATCCCTTTTAAATAAACCAATGCTAAAATCTCCAAATAGACTAGAGGGGATGGGTAAAATATAAATCTACGTTTTCCTTTAAATTTTTTAGAGAATCCATATAGTCTTTTTAAGAACAGAATATTGAAAAAGAAATTCGTGGTCAGTTTTTTGTTTTTAAGTACAAAAACATGCGGTTCAACTTCTTCAAAACTATCTAGATTGAATTTAGTTTTACAGCAACTAACCAGGAAAACTGCTTGTTTTTTATTCGCCAATGCCTTTGCATAATACAACATTCGTGTAGCTCCAGCACTTTTTTGGGAAAAGTCGAAATTGCTGTAAATATAATAATTGACAGAGTCCATAAAAATTTTAGTGATTATTGTAATCTTATATGAAATTTAACATGGGGATGGTTGGTTATTTTTTCCAAACTACTGTGTTTACATAATCTACATATGACAGGATAATACGGACAACTTTTTCGCTTACATTCGGCATGGAGTAATCCGCTACCGCTCTAAAATTACGCTCAGGATTTCGTTTTTGCGTTTCAAGAGCCACAAGTGCTTGAAGAATACGCTCTGGGTTAAGGCCCACCATCATTACGGAGGCTTCTTCCATTGCTTCAGGACGTTCGTGAGCTTCCCTAATGTTTAAGGCCCTAAAGTTTAAAATGCTGGATTCTTCGGAAATGGTGCCACTATCGGACAATACGGCAAAGGAATTGTATTGTAATGCGTTATAATCCGAAAAGCCAAGCGGCTTTAAAAATTTTACATTTTTATGCGCTTTTATCTTTTTGGCAACTAGCATATTGCGTGTTCTTGGATGTGTGGAAACGATTACCGGATAATCATATTTTTCTGCAATTAGGTTGAGCGAAGTAATTAGGTCTTCAAAATTTTTAGGATTACCTATGTTTTCTTCGCGGTGCGATGATACTACAAAAAATTTGTCTTTTTGCAAGTTTAGTTTTTCTAGTACGTCAGATCCTTCTATTTTGGCCCTGAATTTATGCAAAACCTCAAACATAGGGCTACCGGTCTTTATTATCCTATCGGGGGAAAGGCCCTCTCTGAGTAGGTACTCTCTTGCAATATCGCTATAGGTTAAATTGATATCCGAGACATGATCAACAATTTTTCTATTGGTTTCTTCGGGCACACGTTGATCAAAACAACGGTTTCCCGCTTCCATATGAAATACAGGTATTTTTCTCTTTTTTGCAGGAATGGCACACAGACAGGAGTTAGTGTCGCCCAAAACCAAAAAAGCATCCGGCTCCATATCCTCTAAAACTGGATCTATTTTAATAAGAATATTACCCACTGTTTCCGTAGCATTCTTTCCGGCAGCATTTAAAAAAATATCAGGTTTTCTAATCTCTAAATCATCAAAGAAAATTTCATTAAGTTCATAATCATAATTTTGCCCTGTATGTACCAAGGTATGTTCAATAGCTTCGTTAGCATCTAGGGCATTTAATACACAGGATAACCGGATTATTTCTGGTCGAGTTCCTACGACGGTAAGTACTTTAAGTTTTTTCATTTGTATAATTCCATTTTGGCAAACTAAAATTAAGTTTGCTATTTAGCCTATCGAATTGAATTAGTTTTAAAAATTAAGCCTATTGACCCCGTCCACTACATTTGCCTCTTACCCTTATCTTTTTTTAGACATTGATTACGTTTGATTTAAACATTTTCAAAATAGGTGTCTGCATCTTCGGGGTTGTAAGGTTCATTAATCCAAAATAAGGTAACCAATTCTTGATCGCCGATATTTTTAATATTGTGAGTATACCAAATGGGCATATCCACGTAGGCAGGCTCTTTTCCATCCAAATAATAGTCTATAACTTCTTCTGTTCCCATTTTTCGCAACTGAATCAAGGCTTTACCACTTATTACGGCAAAGCGCTCTGCTTTTCTGGTGTGGTAATGGTTACCCCTAGTAACACCCGGAACTGTCGTGGAAAATGAGAATTGGCCGCTTGTTTCCGTTCTAGCAATTTCAACAAAACTTCCTCTGTCATCCGTATGCTTTGTGAATTTCACAGGATAATGATGTTGGGGAACATAACATCTGAAGGTATTGAACAAGGCTTTTTCAAAAGGCTTTTCCAGACTTGGAAAGATGCCCTTACCCATATAATCAGATTTGTACCGCTGTAAAAGGGAAAGAATTTTTGAAACTTTTATGTGGGTTAATGGTGCAACAACCAATTCAAAACTATGGCGCCCTATCTCTTTGGTTTCTATTTTTTCTTCAATAATTTTAATAAAGCGATCTACAAGGTCGTTTACATAAATGAGCCCAACTTCTCCATCATTTATTATCGTAGTTTCTTCATTATGCGCCACTTTATGGCAAAAAGTAGCTACAACTGAATTGTAATTTGGTTTGCCAAAGGGTCCAAAAACGTTGGGTATCCTCAAAGAAGTAAAGTTACCTTCAGTGCGTTTTGCCCAATTCATAAACCGTACTTTACCTTCTTTTTTTGATTTTCCGTATAAATTGTCTTTTACTTCTTGAGAGGAAGATGAAAATAAGATGTGTGGACTTACATTTTCATTTTCACATGCGGTAATAAGTTGGGATACTAATTTAACATTAGTATTATAGATAATTTGTGGATTATCATGCCTATTCATAGCCGCAAGATGCACAATAACATCGCACTGCTTTACAAAAGCAGCCAACAAAGAGACATTGTTAAAAAAAGACCGATCAAAGGATATGAGCTCTATATGCTCTTTTAAGGCTAAGGTGCGATATAAATGATAGCCTAAAAAACCTGCTTGTCCGGTAACTCCAACTCGTATTTTCATACCTTTTTACTTATGATTATTTATTGTTTATTCCCATTTCGCATTCCAGAAATCTAAATCGAAACGATAATCGTCATTTTTTGAAGCCTCTATAGAAAGGTCGGAAAACACCAATAGTTTAGAATTTGGAGCAGTGGACTTGATACCAGATGCATACCCCCCTTCCATATAAAGAACAGAAGGAGTAGTTGCCGTAAGTTTATTTTGACTAATTGTCGCATCGGTCGTCGGATGTTCAAAATCAGTCACTTTTACAAGGTTAATGATAAAACTACCCTGAAGGCAGTAGAACCATTTTTTCTCGACTTTATGACCTTGCCATGCCCTAATTATTCCTTCATTAGCAGGTTCTATTTGATACATCCTTTTAATTTTAGACAAATCTAAAGTATTGAAAAAGGAAATTTTGCCCCGTTGGTCTTCATGCAAGGCTCCTTGTATTAAGAAATGATTACCCATTTATAAAAAATCTTTTATGAATTGTAAACCTAAAAGCGTATCCTTTAATTCTTTGTTGGATAGTTGTTCTGTGTTATGCGAATGGTAATCTTCGATCAAACTAGTATTGGTTTTTCCTTCAGAAAAGAAACGATTGTAATTTAAGTCCCTATTATCTGCGGGGATTCGATAAAAATCACCCATATCTTCTGCCTTTTGCATTTCCTCTCTAGTGCATAGTGTTTCATAAAGTTTTTCTCCATGACGAGTACCAATCACTTTTATTTGATTATCGGCTTTAAATATATCCTTAATAGCGTTGGCTAAATCTCCAATAGTACTTGCAGGGGCCTTGTTTACGAAAAGGTCTCCTTGGTTTCCATTTTTAAAGGCAAATAAAACTAGATCTACCGCATCTTCTAAAGACATAAGAAAACGGGTCATTTTAGGATCGGTTATAGTTAAGGGTTGCATTTCGTGTATTTGCTTTGTAAAAAGGGGTATCACAGAGCCTCTGGATGCCATAACATTGCCATAGCGCGTGAGGCACACAATAGTTTCGTCATTTGGAATATTCCTAGAGGCTGCTACCGCCACTTTCTCCATTAATGCTTTACTAATACCCATGGCGTTTATTGGATAAGCAGCCTTATCAGTGCTCAAACATATAATTCGTTTTACCTTATTTGCTACAGCGGCATCTATGGTATTTTGAGTGCCAAAGACATTTGTTTTTGCAGCCTCTAGTGGAAAAAACTCACAAGATGGTACCTGCTTTAGTGCAGCCGCGTGGAATACATAATCTACATTTCGCATGGCTTTATCAATACTAGCATAGTCGCGGACATCGCCAATATAAAATTTAACCTTCTCATTATTTAGTTGGTTACGCATATCATCTTGCTTTTTCTCATCGCGAGAAAATATGCGAATTTCTTTAATATTTGTTTCTAAAAAACGATCAAGCACAGCGTTTCCAAAAGAGCCAGTGCCTCCAGTAATCAATAGAATCTTATTTTTGAACATATTTTAATTTTTATCAAAATTGAAATAATAATAAATCATAACCGACATATAAAGACAACTTGCCAGTATTTTCGTTAGAATGGCACCATTTATATCAAATAAGCTTATTAAAACTGTATATCCAACAACATTTACAATACCGACAAAAAATGCCGCGTTTCGTAACAATTTGCCTTTTCCTTTTGCCCCAAGAAATCGATTATATAAGTCCCCTAAACCATGAACAATAAAACCAAAAATTAAATATTTAGACATTGCTGATACAGGCTGAAAAGCATCCCCGTAAACATAAATAACTACTGGTTCTATTAACGCATAAAAAATGATTAACGCAATAAAAGTGAACAAAAAACTAAAAATCAACACCTTGCGTGGGATTGATTTTAGGTGCACAAATTCTTTAAAGTAAATGGTTCCTAAAACAGAAGGCACTATTAAAATTGGGCTACATACGGTAAGTGCCAGCATGTAAAATCCCACCTCAGTATTGTTTAAATAGTAAGATATACTGAAACCAGCGATATGAGAAGTCGCTACTCCTGCTAGACTCCCAAAATATATTGGTCTGCCATTATGTTTATTTTCAACCAATAGGGCGCGATACATTTTTTTGTCAAAATTAAACTTTGGTTTTAAGCATATAATTGCCAGAATTACTGCTATAAAGATTAATAAATAATATAGAAACAAAATAGTTTCGACACCTATGGTAAAATAAAAACTTAAAATATAAAGTATAATCACGTAAATAGTACCCGGTAAAACATTAAAAATGACCAAGTAGTTGATTTTGTGCATTCCTTTTAAAATTTCATTCAATGCCAACTGACCAATTACCGCGGAGACTACAAAAAAATATTTTCTAAATATTGTGCTTAGACCGTGACCAAAAAAATAAGGTTCTATAAAAGAAAAGAATAGAATCAAAATGATTCCTATCAAGGAAATTATTATAAAAACTAGTGTAAATAGACCAACATATTTTCTTTCTTTTTTGCTATCATTATTAATAGCTAGCAATCTGGTTAGGGAAATAAAGAATCCAACGGATACCAAGCTACCAATAAATCTAACGACAGTTTCGATAAATTTAAAGTCACCAAATTTTTCAGCTCCTAGTAATTTTGTATGCAAAACACTAATAAGAAAACCTAAAAGGATACCAGCAATGCTGGAGCCATACATGACCATCATTTTACTTCTAGAATTCTTAATCATCTTTTAAACAGCTATATTTGTAAAGAACCCTTCCTTGAATTATGCAAATTACGAGAAAAAAGAAATCGAAATTCATAGTCGTATATATTGCTAGTCCAGCAAGGCCTAAAACCCATAATAGCATTACAAAACACTCTACTTTGGTATCATAGGATATATTTTTCGTGAAGAACACCTTTAAGGGAATAATTGCGGTAAGGTAAAAATAAGCTAGCACAGGGATTAGCCCCCCCCACCATAAAAGATAAAGCCATTGGTTATCTAGAAAGTAAAATTTAGTGTTTCCAAGTTTGTAATTGGCTAAAAACCCTTTGCCAGGAATGATTTCTATTACATTTAATTGACTTAAGAATAACGTAAGTTGCCCTGTTCTAGTATCGTTGACACCCCTGTTAATTAGTAAATCTAGAGACCTAGAAATGAGATCCAAATTGGTTACCATATACAATGCTGGTATAACTAAAATTGAAAAAACAATGAGATATGGTGTTTTCTTTTTTGTATGGAAATAATCAAATAGTAGAACAATCATATAAATAAGTATAAATGATCTTGTTTGTGTTACTAATGCTAAGATTAAACCCATGAATAGAGCGAAAATTCTTAACCAAGCTAATTTTTTATTTCCCTTTAGAATTAAGAAGACATAGGGTGCCACCCAGACATAGTTAACGGCATATACCCTATACCTACCTAATGCTTGCCCTCGGTATAAGCCGGCGCCAAATTCGAATAAGTTATAAATGGATAATAGCGCTATTATAATAATTGCGATATATAAAAAACGTTGAAATAGTTTATAGCGGTTGTCATCATAACTAACAAAAATAAGTCCAAAACATAGCCAAACGCCAAAACCCTTGGTATTCATTATGTCTGTAGGATTTAGAATATCTCCACCACTTAGCAAAAAATTTAAAATCAGATAAACTACAAGAATACCGTAAGAGAAATAAATAGAAATAGAATATTTTTTCCTAGTAAAAAAAAGAGTGATAAAAGCTGCAACTATAACTAACAGTGTGGATGCAATCCTGACGTACCTCTCAAAACCAAGCGTATTATCTCCTTTTGTCATGAAAGAAAACAAGCGTTCTTGTGAAAAATAAATAAAAACTAGGCTTAAAGCGAGACCAGCAAATAATAGTCTAGTAACTAACGTTTCAATTTTCAATATTTTTGAAATTTACATGGAGAACAGAATAATGAACCAAAAAATGTAAAAATACATTATAATAATTAACTCCAATACTGAAACTATATTGCAGTTATACAGAGCTTTATTTCTTTCAACCCTGGATTTGTGGAAAGTAAGGTATTATCAAATTTTGTCTAAACAAAAAGTTCGTTAACCTCATTTTTCCAGTTGTAATTATAATTTGAGATTAGTAGTATAGATTTCAAATAATTTTTAGAATATGCGTTATTATCGATACTTTAGTCTATTAAGTACTTTAGATTTCGGACAAAAGACTATACAACAAACGGTTGCTGTACTATTGCTCTGGGATTCATTAATATTCTACAAGATCTAATTAAAACTTGATACTTTAGTTATGAATATTGATAATTGGAGATTTACAGGTGAAAATATTTCAGTCGTTATCCAGCGTAAATAAAAATTCAACTTAAACAGAGTAAACTGACTTTCTACAACAATCCAAATATGAAAAGGCTTAATAATTATTAGGGGTAAACCCTTTAATTATGATTCTTTAAACTGATATAGCTATAGAAGAGTATGGAAGTTTTAAAAAAATCAATAGTTTTGAGTTTAGTTGAAACAAGTATTTAATATCTGAATAGCGCTAGCTATAGTTGGGTGATAACAGAAGCTTTATTCCATTTAAAAGTCTACCAAATTTAAAAACTCTTCTAAATCGGTGTAACCGTCATCATTTATATCACCTTTGCCATCTCTTGATAATTCACCAAACCGGCTTAGTTCCCAAGCGTCAGGCATTCCATCATCATCACTATCCCTGGAGGTCGGGTATGAGGCCAGTGGTACATTACTAACATTGGAATGCCATGTTTTATAATGGGCATATTGGGAATAATCCTCAAGCCATTCATAATCAAAACAAACATTGTTGGCCATGTGATTCAGATATCTACTGTCTATTGTGTCGATACTTTCAATTTTCTGTCCATTTTCGGATAGTACCCATCTGGCACCTGCATCATTTAAAACACTTTCTTTTACAGTAAGCGGGTTTGTGACCGGTAATGATGCACCTAAGAAAGGAAACGGATTAGGAACAAAATAGCTTTCATTGACAGTGGACCATTGCTGGATACCTGAAGGAGGGTTTCGGTACTGAAAGAAAAAACGATTATCTTCAGAGGGATTAGTAAATTCAGCAGGCATAAGGAGATTTCCTTCGGCATAAATATTTTCTGACTTACCGGAGTTGTAATCAATCCAATTTATCTGATGAGAACTTGTTCTGTTGTTTTGACCACAAGGAGACTCAATATAATTTGCAATCCAATTTAAATCTATATTAGTGGATGGTGCGAAAGTCATTAACCTATAATTATGGTTGTAAATAAAGTTGTTTATAATATCTGCTCTATCTTCTGTGACTGGATTCGGAAACCTATGACTAATGTTGTAATAAGCATTTCTTAAGACAGAAAAATTCCCTCCGGTAGCAGGGTTTTGACTATCGCCCATTATTTGTCCAGTCTTACTTTCAGCCATCAAACAATTCTGTATGGTATTGTTATTGGTATTTATTACCATACTCACAATTTCGTCACCCCCCCAAGAAACAGAAAGGTGATCAAAAATAGAATTGGTTAACCGCACGGCGTTTATCACGTCATTAGTTCCAGATTTGTCAAAATCTGGTCTAGCCCTTATATATCGCATAATTATATTATCGCCCGATAGGTTAATTACTTTCCCGGTTATTGTAATACCTCCTGCTGGAGCTGTTTGTCCGGCTATTGTGACATTGCTTATATTAGCATTTATTCCTGAAGTTAATTCAATAGTTCCTGAAACATCGAACACGATAGTTCTATTACTTTGACTTAGCGCATCTCTGAGGCTCCCAGGTCCAGCATTGTTCAAGTTCGTAACCTTGTATACTGATTGCCCTCTACCCCCAGTTGAGTACGCACCAGCACCGTAAGCCAAAGGAAAAGCTTTTAGGTCTCCCATATCTGCAGGGGAAATAGTTACTGTAGCCGCTTCCCTAAACGTTTCGCCCTGTTCTGTGATTACCTCGGTAGTGTATTCAAAGGAATCTTCTTCTGGAGTTTCTATTACCTCGGGTTTAGTCTCTTCCTGTGAAGTTATAGTATTTGGCGTGTAGGTTAAGGTATTATTAGTATTAATGGTTACATCGCCATTGCTAGGTTCTGACGTACTAATTATCGTTACTTGTGTATTTGAACTAAAGGAGTCGTTGTTTAAAACATCTAAGAGCATACTTGATTGCGCATTGTTAATAAAATAGATATCATCTGCTAACAGCGCAATACTTTCTATGTCACCATTATTTGTGATAACATAGTCAGATAATAAATCAGCATCTTTGGAACATGATGATGAAAAAAACAGGTAAGCACCACATAACAGTAGTGCAAAAAAGCGATCAGTATTTAGGTTCATAAGTAGGTGTACTAATTAGGATGAATAAAAACATTTATTGGGACTGCAATTATAAAGATAAACTCATTTAAATCGTTAAATAGTATATTTTTTTCGATGAAATACACATATGTGACAAGTATATTACGTGATTGAGAGTGATTTTGGTTTTCTTAAACTTTGATATTCGATGAAGTGCATTTTTTTTTAACATTGTTTGGCAGTATTGTCAGAACGAAGCTCAGCTATATCTTTCATGTTTTAGCTAGAATTATAGTCAACAAATGACTTTTAGAATTGTTTAAAGTAAATTTCACGGAAGTTCACTTAGCAGGTGCCGGCGGACTGTTTAAAAGCGGCAATCGATTTAAAAGCTAAAATTTAGGTGTTATATCTACCAATCTTGTTGATTGGGATATTTATTTAAAGCAGAAAATTAGTGTGACGTAATAAAAATCTTTCAGTTGTAACAACTGGTCTAGATTGGATATTTTTTTGTTGCTATACATATCTAGAGCCATAGCAAGATTGCTAGTGGAGGACTGTTAATTTGAAGATAACAGCCAAATTCATCGTAATGGTGGACTCAGAGTAATATCATATTTCGCAAAAGAAGCGATTTCTATTTATTAAAACTGACCTCAAATCCTAGTTTTTGGATATATAACTGTAGTAAAAGCAAGGGAAATTTACCCACCTTCTTATAAAATATTTATTTGTACACCTGCTTTGAAATAAGCTGCTACACTATAAACGGGCATCTATTTTTTGAGTCAAGACCCCTTTAACATCATAAATAACCCCAGTTTCGGCTAAAAAGTCTTGAAGGGTTAGTGTTAAGAACTCTGTATGCGCAACAGTGAGTACAATCGCATCAAATTTTTGTTTTGGTACCGTATTGGTTACTTCCAGCTTGTATTCGTGCATCACTTCTTTTGGGCTGGCCCAGGGATCGTAAACCGTTACTTTAGAACCATAGCTTGCCAAGTTGTTGATGACATCTACGGCCTTGGTATTTCTCACGTCCGGGCAGTTTTCCTTAAAAGTGATGCCTAATACTAGAATGTTACTGCCTTTAATTTTTATGTCTTTCTGCACCATCAGTTTTACCACTTCCGAGGCCACATATTTTCCCATGGTATCGTTCATACGGCGTCCCGCCAAAATAATTTCGGGGTGGTAGCCAAATTCTTGTGCTTTTTGCGCCAAATAATAAGGATCTACACCAATACAGTGTCCGCCTACCAACCCTGGTTTAAAGGGTAAGAAGTTCCATTTGGTTCCTGCGGCTTCCAAGACTTGATGGGTGTCGATACCCATCAAATTAAATATTTTTGCCAGTTCGTTCACAAAGGCAATGTTGATGTCCCGTTGTGAGTTTTCTATCACTTTTGCCGCTTCGGCTACTTTAATACTTGGTGCCAAATGGGTGCCGGCCGTAATAACGGAGGCATACAAAGCATCTACTTGTTTCCCCACTTCCGGTGTGGATCCGCTGGTCACTTTTAATATTTTTTCTACGGTATGTTCCTTATCGCCTGGATTGATACGTTCTGGGGAGTAACCGGCAAAAAAGTCGGTATTAAACGTAAGACCGCTTATTTTTTCCAATACGGGAATACATTCGTCCTCTGTCACTCCAGGGTAGACGGTAGATTCATAAATCACGGTATCGCCTTTTTTTAAGACTTGCGCCACTGTTTCGCTCGCTTTGAACAACGGCGTGAGAATGGGGCGGTTGGTACTGTCCACGGGTGTAGGTACGGTAACGATATAGTAATTACAGTCGGCAATATCGGATAATTGATCAGAGCAGAACAAGCCTGTTTCCATGGTACTTGTTCCCTGTAATACGCCCTTTAGCGTGGCATCATCTACCTCTAAGGTACTGTCGTGACCTGACATTAATTCTTTGATTCTTGGCGTGTTAATGTCAAATCCAACAACGGGATATTTGGTAGCGAAGAGTCGTGCTAAGGGCAATCCTACATATCCTAAACCAATTATGGCAATTTTTGTGTTATTCATGCTTATTGTGCTATGCGCCAATCGCTGCTTGCGTTGCGCTATTTTTATATGTTACTCCGTTAACGTTATTTTCCGGTTTTTATTTTTTGTTTCCTCCTACAAGTGTAGTGGTTGGAGTTGCCTTTTCTGCAAACTACTAACTACCCTCTGCTTACAATCTAAGATTGTCCCAATACCAAGCCACAGCTTCCTTTAGGCCGGATTTAATATCGAATTGTGGATCGTAACCAAGTTGCGTCTTAGCTTTGTCTATGGATGCCAGCGAATGCGGTACATCACCTGCCCTTTGAGGCCCGTAAATTGTCGCTATCCTTGCTATTTTTGGGTCGAAAGTACTTAGGTATTCTTTCAGCAGTGCAATGAGTTCTTTTAAGTCCGTTCGTTCGCCATAAGCCGTATTGTACACGGTATTAACCGCTACTGGATTGGTCGTCGTCATGGCGCGCACGTTCATTTGTATGACATTGTCTATATAGGTAAAATCTCTAGAAAAGCTTCCATCCCCATTGACGACAGGGGATTCGTAGCTCATCAACTGCATCACAAATTTTGGAATTACCGCGGCGTAGGCTCCATTGGGGTCCTGCTTACGGCCAAAGACATTAAAATAACGGAGGCCTATGGTTTCCATTCCGTAAGTTTTGGCGAATACATCCGCATACAATTCGTTTACATATTTGGTAATGGCGTAAGGGGATAAGGGTTTTCCGATAATCTCCTCTACCTTGGGCATGGAGGTGGAATCTCCATAGGTGGAGGAGCTTGCCGCATAGACCATGCGTTTTACCTTGGCATCCCTAGCGGCCACCAACATGTTAAGAAAACCGGAGACATTTACAGCATTACTGGTGATGGGGTCTTTGATGGAACGAGGCACAGAGCCTAAGGCGGCTTGGTGTAAAACATAATCTACGCCTTCACAAGCTTTTTGGCAGTCTGTTAGGTTTCGGATGTCCCCTTCAATCAAGGTAAACCTAGGATTGTTCATAAAAGCAGCTAAATTCTCCCGCTTTCCTGTGGAAAAATTATCCAAACAGCTTACTTTATTTCCGTTCTCCAAAAGTGCTTCACAAAGGTTGGAACCGATGAAACCAGCACCGCCGGTAACGAGTATATGTAATTCAGACTTTAGTTGTAATGCTTTAATGCTCATGTTTCTTTTTTGACTTTAGGGATGTAAAGATGTAAATTCCTATTGAGAATTCTAATTTTTCCATGTGATATGAAAGAATTTTCGATAAAGGGTTTTTTTAACCATCATTATCCTTTTCCCGTGATGCTAATTTATTTAAAGGAAAGGTAATTCTTTTATAAAGAGTATTTATTGTTCTATTTTGTTTTTAACCTGTTTTGCTGCTTCTTTATGCCCAATGCAGGTCCAATGTGCATCATGCTCAAAAGACCACTCTATTTTCTTATTATCTACCAGTAAAAGCACTTTGAAATTAAAGTCGTTTAGTAGGGCGAGCAATTCTGGGTCTGTATTGGGTCTACATATCAAGGTGATTTTAGTTGTATTATAACTTTTGCTTACAAAAGTTAGTAGGGCTCTTAGTGCTGTTACATGTGCTGCCTTTAAAGATTTTGTTTCAGTTGTTTCTTTATTGGGTTCGGTAGCCTCTTTATTTTTAGAGCCAAAAGAATAATTGGTATACAGGTAGTACATGAATTTCCAATTGTATAAAATCTTTTTTAAACCTGGAGATTTTAAAATACCAGGAACGATTTTATTTTTCTCACGGTCGTACTGGGTAATATCAGCCATTTTCTTAATTTGAACCACACTTTCCAAAAAATCTCCATCATGGACGTAGATTAGTTGCTGCAAGGGTTCTAGGGAGTCTAAATGTGATGCTATTTCCATGGTCTCGATAAAAGAGACTCCTGATCTTGAAGCTTCATAAAAATTGTAATCGGGTAGCATTTTCTTTAAAACAACAGACTGCCGGCATGAATCTGGATTCATGAAATTCTCTACGAACGAATCGCCGATAATAGTAATAAGACTATCTTTTGAGCTAGGAAGTTTACCCGGCCAACCCTCCTCGTTTATAAGCCAGCTATGTGTTCCCCCAATCCAGTTCCCGGTTTGATTAGGGTTATATTTTTGAATATTGTTTTGGTCGATTATCCGACTAGGGATGTCCGAGGTAGTATTGAACATACGTGATATTACCTCGCCAAGAAGTAATCCAAAAATACAAAAAACCAACATGTTTTTAAAAAGTAACCTCATAATATCAAAATTGGAAATAAATAAATTCCTGTTCTTGGCCAGCAAATAGGAACAAGAGCAGAATTAACCCAAAATACAAAGTCCACCGAAAAACTTTTGGGAGCATTTTTAGGTTTTCGATGGCAAATTGCGATGAACGCCCAAGCCATTCTACGCTTATGAAAAACAATATAAGATATGGCAGCTCACTTGGAATAGTAACGCTTAATGCATTAGGATTACTTTTAAATAGGTGAGAAATATAATCGAAGGCGTCAGCTACTGAATTTGCCCTAAATAATATCCATGCAAAAACCGTTAAACTAAAGGTTCTAAGTATTTGAAAGAGCTCTTTTATATTTGGTAACCAGTTTCCTTCTGCTACAATATTCGTATTGATTCGGTTCTTGTTTCTTAGCAATAGTGGTAAAAAGTACATTGCATTTAACAATCCCCAAATTATAAAGGTCCAATTGGCTCCGTGCCAAAACCCACTTACCAGAAATATGATAAAGGTATTGCGAACCTTCATGTTCATGCCTCCCTTGCTACCGCCAAGAGGAATGTATAAATAATCCCTAAACCAAGTGGATAAGGAAATGTGCCATCTTCTCCAAAATTCTGCAATATCCCTGGAAAAGTAGGGAAAGGCAAAGTTTTGCATTAAATTAAAACCGAATAATCGGGAGGTTCCGATTGCAATATCCGAGTAGCCACTAAAATCACCATAGATTTGAAACGTGAAAAATAGCGCCCCCCAAATTAAAGTAACGGTACCATAGTCAGAATGGTCGTTAAAAATAATATTGGCGTACGTAGCACAATTATCTGCTATGACCACTTTTTTGAATAATCCCCAAAGTATTTGGCGAAGTCCAAGAACGGCGGTGTTGTAGTCAAAAACTCGTTTGGTATAGAATTGTGGTAGTAGATTTGTAGCTCTTTCTATTGGGCCTGCTACCAATTGGGGAAAGAAACTAACGAAAGCCGAAAAGGCTATAAAATTACGAGTCGGCTCCAGCTTTTTCTTGTAAACATCAATGGTATAACTTAATGTTTGGAAGGTATAAAAGCTAATACCCACCGGGAGAATTACGTTTAAGGTATTGGGTTGAATCTCTTTTCCTAAAAAAGAAAAGGCATCAGTAAAACTCTCTACAAAAAAATTATAATATTTAAAAAAACCTAGAAAGCCCAAATTTACCAGTATGCTTATCCAAAGGTATACTTTGCGTCTGGGTATTCTTTTTTCATGTTCCAGCAGGTACCCAATACTAAAGTCGACCAAGGTGCTAAAGAGAATTAATGTTAAGAAGCGCCAGTCCCACCAACCATAAAACAAATAGCTGGCTACTACAATCAAAAAGTTTTGAAGTTTTAAGTTTTTTTGAAAAACGAACCAATATAGAACAAATACTATCGGTAAGAAAATTGCAAAGTCTAGGGAATTAAATAGCATTTATAATTGGATTGATTGTAGTAAGAATAATCGAAGTTTTGTCTCCAACTTAATATTATAGTTATAAAATATCAATGGTCATTTCTAGAGTATTCTTTTTTTTAAATCTCATAAAAGTCCTTATACCAATCTACAAAACGTTGTACTCCTAATTTTATTGGCGTATTCGGTCGATAATCATAATCAGCGATTAAATCATCTACATTAGCCCAAGTTCGTTCTACATCCCCTGGTTGCATGGCCATCATTTTCTTCACCGCCGTTAAACCCAAACTTTCTTCAATTGAGGCTATAAAATCCAGTAGCTTCACAGATTTACTATTGCCAATATTGTAGACTTTATAAGGTGCTGTTTTATCCAATGTATTGTTCAAGGGAGTTTCCAAAATCCGTACCACACCTTCCGCAATATCATCGATATAGGTAAAGTCCCGCTCTAGCTTTCCTTGGTTGAATACTTCAATCGGCTTGCCCTTAATTATAGCATCCGTAAAGAGAAACATGGCCATATCCGGTCTTCCCCAAGGGCCGTATACGGTAAAGAAACGCAACCCTGTAGTCTTAAATCCGTATAAATGACTGTAGGCATGTGCCATCAGCTCATTACTTTTTTTTGTAGCGGCATAAAGGCTCACCGGATTATCTACCGAATCTGTGGTCTCGAAAGGAATTTTTTCGTTTAAGCCATATACGCTGGAACTACTCGCATAGACCAGATGTTTTATGTGATGGTGGCGGCAACATTCTAAAATATTCAGAAACCCAACTACATTACTATCAATGTAGGCTTCTGGATTTTCCAAACTGTACCGCACGCCAGCCTGTGCTGCAAGATTACAGACGACATCAAAATTTTGCTCTTCAAATAGTTTAGGCAAGTTTTCGCGGTCTTCCAATGCCATGCGGACAAAGGAGAATTGTTCATGGGTTTTGCTCAAGGCGCGGTGGCCCATAATTTCCGCATCTTCTCGCATAACTCCCAACTCCTTAAGTCGAGCATATTTTAGATTCACATCATAGTAGTCATTGATGTTGTCTAAGCCAACGATAGTGTGCCCTTTGGATACCAGTATTTTTGCCACGTAAAAACCAATAAACCCTGCAGACCCGGTTACTAGGATTTTCATGATTGTCCAATGCTATAATAATTAAAACCAATCACTTTCATTAGCTCTCTGTTTAATAAACGTCTGCCGTCAAACACAAAGGCTGGTTTAAGCATGTTATCATAAATTTGTTCCCAATCGTAACTGGTAAAGACATCCCATTCGGTAAGAATTGCCACAGCATGCGCATCTTCGGTACTTTTAATAGGAGTGTTGGTTACGCTAAGCAGACGTCGATTTTCTTCGGGACTCCTTGTGTTTAAACTATCTAAATCTTGATAGATACGTTCCTTAGAAACTTTAGGGTCAAATACGATAACTTCGGCATGTTCTTCCATTAAGGCATCTGCTACATGTATGGCAGCAGATTCGCGTGTATCATTAGTGTCTTTTTTAAAGGCCCAGCCATAAATGATTATTTTTTTTCCAGAAATGGTATTGTATAAGGTGCTGATGATTTGTTCTGCAAAGCGACTTTTTTGGTAGTCATTCATGATAATAACCTGTTCCCAATAATCTGCCACTTCTTGTAGTCCAAAACTACGGGCAATATAGACCAAATTTAAAATATCCTTTTGAAAGCAGGAGCCTCCAAAACCAACGGATGCATTCAGAAATTTTGGTCCTATGCGACTATCAAAGCCTATGGCTTTTGATATTTCCTCTATATTGGCATCCGTTTTTTCACATAGCGCCGAAATGGAATTTATAGAGGATACCCGTTGTGCCAAAAAGGCATTCGCAACTAGTTTGGACAGCTCCGAGGACCAAATGTTGGTTTGTAAGATACGTTCCTTTGGCAGCCAGTTTTCATAAATAGCACTAAGGGCGTCCTTGGCGGCCTGCCCTGTAGGTGTGTCGTTTCCACCAATAAGTACGCGATCTGCATGGACGAGGTCCTTTATGGCGGTACCTTCGGCCAAAAACTCAGGATTCGAAAGAATTTCAAAGTGTACCCCGTCACCCGTGTTGTCTAGGATATTCTGAATCGCCTGTCCAGTACGTACGGGAAGGGTGGACTTTTCGACCACTATCTTATCTGTTTTGGAAACCTTGGCAATATTCCGCGCACAGAGCTCCACGAATTTAAGGTCCGCAGCTTGCCCTTTGCCTTTACCATAGGTTTTGGTAGGCGTATTCACAGAGATGAAAATCATCTGTGCTTCGTCTATGGCTTTATCTACTTCCGTTGAAAAAAACAGGTTTTTACCTCTGCTTTGTCCAACAATTTCCTTAAGTCCCGGCTCATAGATAGGCAATTCATCCAAGTCTTCAGTATTCCACTGGTTTATACGGTCTTGATTGATATCAACTACCGTGACTTTTATATGCGGACATTTGTTAGCGATAACGGACATGGTGGGACCTCCAACATAACCTGCTCCAATACAACAGACTTTTGTTATTTTTTGCATGTAGTTCTCTTAATGTATTTAAATTGAAATTCTTATATATTTCTTAATCATTTAAGTTTTATGTGAGCCACTGTAGTATATGGTATGTTCAGAATTATACTACGTGTTTTGTTTGATCGGTTTGGACGCATAGACGTTCTAAAAGTTTAGCAAAGATTATAAAATAAGGTAGTAAATAATAATATGTTTTGGCCGTAAGACCCATGTATAGGGTTATATAGCATTGTTTTAGGGTTTATTAAAAAAAAGTTATCCATTAACCGATGATATTCGAGTATTAAACGAAATTACGTAAGAAAATACTATTTTATTTGAAACTATACTTAATTTCGTTCCCAAGTTACCCTAACCTAAACTTAAAATATTGAAAACATTGACCTTACCTACAAAAATCTGGCTTTCTTCCCCTCATATGGGTGGAAACGAAGAAAAGTATGTTGCCGAAGCTTTTGCGACCAACTGGATCGCTCCTTTGGGTCCTCACGTAAATGCCTTTGAAGCGGCCATACGGGAAGAGTTGGGCAATGGTGTTCACGCTGCAGTGCTTAGTTCCGGAACCGCCGCCATACATTTAGGACTTAATATATTGGGCGTTTCACCTGGTGATGAAGTACTTTGTCAAAGTTTTACCTTTTCAGCTTCAGCTAATCCCATTACCTATTTAGGTGCTAAACCTATTTTTATAGATAGTGAACGAACTACATGGAACATGTCCCCGGCTTTATTACGTAACGCAATAGAAGACCGTATAGCGAAGTATAAAAAACCAAAAGCGATTTTGGCCGTACATTTATATGGGATGCCTTATAATGTTGAAGCGATTCATAGGATTGCGAATGAATATGATATCCCGGTCCTAGAAGATAGTGCGGAGGCCTTAGGAAGTTCATTTCGCGGTAGTGCATGTGGTACGTTTGGAGATATTGGTATCTTGTCTTTTAACGGGAATAAAATAATTACTACCTCAGGGGGCGGAGCATTGATCTCCAAAAATAGAGGGTACACGGACAAAGCTATCTTTCTCGCGACACAGGCAAGGGATGAGGCTCCCCATTATCAACATTCACACATTGGATACAATTATCGAATGAGTAATGTACTGGCGGGTATCGGTCGCGGTCAAATGGAAGTTCTGGCCGACAGGGTTGCTGCACGAAGAAGAAACTATGACTACTATGTGAACCAACTAAACGATATACCGAACTTCGAATTCCTAGCGGAGCCAGAGGGCTATAGCTCCAATAGATGGTTAAGCTGTTTGCTTACATCATCATTCGAACATCGCGAAGAAATACGATTGGCATTATTAGCCGAAGATATAGAATCAAGACCATTATGGAAACCGCTACATCTGCAACCTATTTTTGAGCAGGAATTGAGTTTTTTAGATGGAACTTCACTAGATTTGTTTCATCGTGGTCTATGTTTGCCAAGCGGTTCTAATTTAACAGAAGCTGACTTGCAACGCATTGTAGAAATTATCAAAAGAACCCAATCATGATACAAAAATTTGTAACCAGCCATGCACAGCGTTACGCCTCTAAATGGCTGGTGTTGTTCATAGACCTTATAACCGTTGCTTTTTCTTTTATTTTGTCCTATCTCATTAGGTTTAACCTAACACTTAATTTTGAGGTCGACAAATTGATGCTGCAATTGCCCTTGGTCATTGGAGCTGCCTTAATATCCTTTTTGATAGTAGGGTCTTATAAAGGTGTGGTAAGACATACCGGTGTTCGTGATGTTTATAATATATTCAATGCAATATGTTTGTCGAGCATCATGGTCATTTTTATTGTCATCGCTAATCGACAGTTTGGATTTTTACCGCAGTTTACGATTCCTATTTCCATCATCATAGTAAACAGTTTGATTGCGTTTATTATCTTAACCTCCTCACGCTACGTCTTTAAATCATTATATGAACAAATAAGTGGGGATTTAATATCTTCTAAAAATGTATTGATTTATGGCGCGGGAGATTCAGGAATACTTACCTATGGCGCCTTAACCAATCATTCCAAAGGAAACGTAAAGGTTATCGGCTTTATAGATCGAGATCAAAAGAAGGTCGGTAAACGTATCAATGGTGTCCCGGTTTTTACTAAACAGATATTAAATGCCGATTTTTTATCAAAAAATAATATCAAAGAGGTAATATTTTCTATACAGAACATCGATGCTAAGAAGTTGCGAGCTACTGTTGAAGGTCTTGCAGGGTTCCCTGTGACCGTTAAAATTGTACCTCCCATAGAAGATTGGATAAACGGGGAATTAAATGCTGCCCAAATTAAACAAGTACAAATTGAAGATTTGTTGGATAGGGCCCCTATAAAGATTAAGAACAGCAAAATAGCTTTGGAACTATTGAATAAAAGTATTTTAGTTACTGGTGGAGCTGGTTCTATTGGGAGTGAAATTGTGCGTCAAATATGTTCTTACTCTTATAAATCTTTAATAGTAATAGACCAAGCAGAGTCTGCTTTGTACGACTTACAACAGGAACTGAAACAAAATGGGTTTCATAATTTTATTCCTATTGTAGGGGATATACGAGATAAAAACAGATTAAATAGAATTTTTGAGGAGTACAGTCCTGATATTGTATTTCATGCTGCTGCCTACAAGCACGTTCCTTTAATGGAATATAATTCGTACGAAGCGATAAAAATTAACATAGGAGGTACCAAGACTGTTGCAGATTTATCTGTAGTGCACGGGGTAGAAAAGTTTGTATTTGTATCAACGGACAAAGCGGTGAATCCCACTAATGTCATGGGGGCCAGCAAGCGAATTGCAGAAATGTACATTGGATGTATGCAGAAGGAGCAAAAAACAAAGTTTATTACTACAAGATTTGGGAATGTGCTAGGATCAAACGGTTCGGTAATTCCATTGTTTAGAAAGCAAATAGAGAATGGTGGACCATTAACCTTAACTCATAAGGATATTACCCGCTATTTTATGACCATACCAGAAGCATCGCAACTGGTGCTGGAAGCAGGAGCTATGGGAGAAGGTGGTGAGATATTCATTTTTGATATGGGTGAATCGGTTAAAATATATGATTTGGCCAAAAACATGATTCGTTTGTCCGGACTTCGTTATCCTGAGGATATTGATATTAAGATTACAGGATTACGACCAGGGGAGAAGTTGTATGAAGAGTTATTAGCGCGAATGGCGAAAATACCATGCCTACCTACCATAAGAAGATTAAGATAAGTAAGGTCCGGGAATTGGACTATGCCAAGACGCGATCTAAAATAGATGAATTGTGTATTACCAATATGTTTTTTAATGGAAATACGGTCAAGTTAATGAAGCAAATAGTACCAGAGTATGTGTCTAAAAACTCAGATTTTTGTGAGTTGGACAAGATTAAAAATACCAATGATAGCCAGCAAAAATTAAAAATAGTTCAACCTTAATTAACCTTTCAATAATCTGTTATTGAATTAAATCACCCGAACCATGTTCAAAAAAAGTACAGCCTTTCGGCACCTTACTGTAGTTTGTATTGTTAGTTTATTCGTATTTTCTTGCGCTTCTAAGAAAGATATTGTTTATTTTCAGGATACACAAAATTATGAAACTATCATAAGCGACAACTCCTATGCATATAAATTTAAGGTTGACGATTTATTGAGTATTAATGTGTCTACCCTAGATTCGGAAGCCAGTATTCCTTTTAACCTATTAACGGCGCCTCAAATTCAAGGCGGAGGATTTGGTGGACAAGCTCAACAACTAGATTATATCGTTAATAAGGAAGGAAACATCGATTTTCCGGTGTTGGGGGAAGTAAATATTTTAGGATTAACCGCTACCGAGACTAAAGAATTATTGACGGATAAATTAAAAATTTATTTGAAAGACCCCATTATCAACATTCGATTACGAAATTTTACAGTTACTGTTTTAGGACAAGTGTCAAGACCAGGAACTTATCAAGTAAACGGAGAACAAATAACTGTTTTGGAAGCACTAGGTCTTGCAGGTGATTTGGATATAAGGGGTGAGCGAAATAATGTGTTGATTATTCGGGATTTTAATGGCACCAAGATTTCTCAACGCATCGATTTAACAAGAAAAGCTGCATTAAATTCACCTGTGTATTATTTGACACAGAACGATGTAGTGTACGTCGAACCTAACAAATCAGCGGTAACTTCATCTGCATTGGATAATAGGGCAAGCATTGCCGTTTCTATTGCTTCCTTGCTGATTACGTCCACAGTATTTCTGTTAACTAGATAATTTTTATTTTTAAAGCTAATTTAAATGAGCATTGCGGATAACAAAAATAATATCAAAATATTGATTCAAACCTATACCAAACACTGGAAATGGTTTGTGCTTGCTGCAATAGCGGCACTAGTGTTGGCTTTTATTTATATACGTTATACCATACCAGAATATGAAGTAACATCCCAAATACAGGTTGTCCAGGACCAAAACTCCACCAATGAATTAAGTATGTTTAAAGAGTTGGATGTTTTTTCTGGTAGTTCCAAACTGGTGGAGGATGAAATTCAAATATTGGGATCTAGAGCTAATTTTATTGATGTGGTCAACGAGCTAAAGACCAACATCAGTTATATGGCCTTGGGAAGTATTATCGATTCGGAGATTTATGGAGCTCCACCGGTAAAGTTGAATTTTATGGCTTCAGATTCCATTATCGCTAGAACCACTTTCAATTTTTTTATAGAGTTTACTTCGGAAACTCGCTTTAGTTTTACGGAAGCAGAAAATCTTCCAGCCAAAGAATACACTTTTGGAGACGCGGTATCTTCTAACATAGGCGATATTATCATTACTCCGAATATTAAAAACCCAAAGGCAAATGTAGGGAGGCGCTATCAGGTAAGTATTAATCCAGTTGAGCGAGTGGCAGGGAGCTATAAGCTTAGTGTTTTCATTACCGCAAGTGAAGACGGCTCGAATATTATCGATATAACCATGAATAGCACCACTCCAAAAAAAGCAAAGGATATTATTGATAAACTAATTGAAATTTATAATAGAAACGCGGTAGATGATAAGCGTCGTATCGCGAATACAACGTCTGATTTTATAGACAATCGTATTCAAATGATTGCAGGTACTCTTAGTGACGTTGACCAAGATGCCCAGGAAATGCTCACCGAAAAGGGGATGACCGGCAGTGGCCTTGAAGTAGGTGCCGCTGTACAAGTGAGTGCTGCAAGCCGACAGAATTTAGACAATGCCAGAAATCAACTGCAAATGGTGACCGGTTTAAAAGAATATATGAACGGAGAAGTAGGTTATGAAGAAATGCCCGTTTTGGATGTGGGTAGTGGCGCTATTAGTCAGGCAACGGCTCAGTACAACCAATTAGTAGCAGAGCGAAAGCGCTTGTTGCAAAGTGCTGATGAACAGAATCCAATCATTGTAAACCTAGACCAACAGTTACAAGGCCTTAAGAGCACGATGACTTCTAGTTTAAACGCCTTGGAAACTAATGTTGGGATGAACGTCAGCACACTTCAGAATCAGCTAGGTCGTATTCAAGGAACCATATATTCGGCGCCAAAAAATCAAAAGGAATTACGGGACATCACTAGAAAACAGGAAACGACAGAGTCCTTGTATTTGTACCTCCTACAAAAGCGCGAGGAATCGCAAATTTCTTTTGCCTCCGCAGCACCAAGATCTAACGTTATCGACAAAGCCTATTTGGCAAGTCCAACTCCGGTAAAACCAAAAAAAGCTATTACGTATTTAGCCTCGTTAATTTTAGGGCTTTTGGTACCTTTTTCCGTGCTATACGCTAAGGATTTATTAGATACAAAAATTCATAACAAACATAGTTTGGAAGAAATAACCAAGGATTTGCCCGTTCTTGGAGAGTTACCTTTCTTATCTAAAAAGGATAGTAAAATCATTGTGAATGATGATCGCTCTGTTCTGGCAGAAGCCCTTCGTATTTTGCGAACCAATCTTGATTTTCTGATCAGCACCAAAAACGATAAGGACAAGTATAAGAACAATGTAGTTCTGGTCACGTCTAGTGTTCCAGGAGAAGGAAAAACCTTTGTGTCCACCAACCTATCCATGATATTGGCAAGTACTAATAAAAAAGTATTGCTAGTAGGAGCTGATATTCGAAACCCTAAGTTATATAGTTTTTTTAGCGGCGATTCGGTAGATAAACTTAAATCACCCGAACGCAACAAAGATGCTGGATTAACCGATTATTTAATCAACGATACATTAAGCGTAAAGGATGTTATAAAACCTATGTTGGTTTACAACAACACTATAGATGTTATCTACTCTGGTAAAATTCCACCAAACCCTGGGGAACTTTTAATGAACAAACGAATGGGGGCGTTAATTGAAGAGGTAGCTGCAGACTACGATTATGTGATTATGGATACGGCACCATTAATGGTGGTGAGTGATACCTTGCTACTAACAAAGTTTTCGAATCATATCATTTATGTAACCAGAGCCGGAGTCACGGATAAAAGTGCTATTCAGTTTCCTATCGATTTGCACGAAGAAGGTAAGCTCAACGGGGTGTCTTTTGTGGTGAATGGCGTTAGCTTGGATAATCTTGGTTATGGCGGACAATATGGTTATGGTTATGGGAAAACTACTAAAAAATGGTGGAAGTTCTAACCGAAATTATAATTAGTACGTGCAATTATAGGAATTACTTTGTCTAATACTTTAGAACTGATTTGGATACTTTTAAGGTGTTTTAAGTGGTTTTGATTATGGATGTCAGACCCCACGAAATCGACTAGATTATTTTCCAAAAGCGCTATTGCCTTTTTATGAACATCCTTTCCATAATAACCGCTAAGTGATAATAGATTGAGTTGAAATAATAGACCAAGGTCTTTCATACGGGCATAATCATTTCTATCATGATTCAAATACGCATACCTTTCTGGGTGAGCGAATATTGGATATAACCCTTTGTCGTGTAGTTTTTGAATGGATTCTTCAAAATTTAAAGAGGCCTGTAAATAGCTCATTTCCACTAACACATACTGTTCAGATATTGGCATAAATCCTTTGCATTCTATTAACGCCTCAAAACCTGAGTCTATCATGTGCTCCGCTGCTGCTTGTATTCGAACATGTGATAATCCGTTGATTTTTAATGCGTTTTCTACCGTAACCAACGCACCTTGAATGGATTCCATATTGTTTGGGTAATAGTTTTGCATTATGTGAGGCGTGCATATGAAATTGGTAACTCCGAATTCCCCCATTCCTTTAATTAAGTGAATGGATTCATCAATTGTTTTCGCTCCATCATCTATACCTGGGAGTATATGGTTATGGATATCTGTGAATCCATCTAGATAGTCAACTAGAAACTTTTTTTTGACGAAGAAGTCGAACATGTATTTTGGTATTTTATTTCAACTCAAAGTTACTTTATTACAACGGACTTTGGATTTTTCTATTGTGCGCTTTATTTCTTGGTTATATCCGGCACCATGTTCCCGATGAAAACAAAAATATTAGTCTCAGAACTAATTAGTATCTCCATAGTCAATTAGAAAAAATTTATTAATTAAAATTGATTCTTTATCCGCTATAAACGAGTTTTCAGTAATACGTATTACCTACGATGAGAGCCAAGATGGCGTACGTGCTATTGATAGCACAATAATAAACGCAGTTTTAAAATCCAAATGATTATTGGCTAACCAAACTAAATGAAATACTTATTTCCCGATACAGAAATTGGAAAAGATATTTCCCAATAAATCATCGGTGGAAACGCTTCCTGTAATTTCGCCCAAATGGAAAAGTGCTTCGCGGATATCTATGGCCATAAGGTCGCTGGATAATTCCATATCCATACCTTCTTTTACTTTTTGAATTGACTCGAGAGCTTTTAATAAGGCATCGTAGTGGCGGTTATTGGTAACAATGGTATCGTTCTTACCTAAGCTTCCTGCACTAGAAAGTGATAATAGGGTCTGCTTTAGTTCTTCGATGCCATGTCCCGTTTTTGCGGAGATCAATTGTAGTGGGGAATAGTTATTTTGTAGTGCTGCTATACGTTCTTCATCTACTTCGTCAATTTTATTGGCAATCAACAAAATATTCTTATCTCGATACTTTTCCTTTAGTGTACGGATTTCAGCCTCTTTGTTCTTTGCAGCTTCGAAGAGATAAATAACGAGCTGTGCCTGTGCTATTTTTTCAAAGGCCCTCGCAATGCCTATTTGCTCTACTTTGTCACTAGTATCTCGTAGTCCGGCTGTATCGATAAACCTGAAATTTACACCTCCTATGGCTATTTGATCCTCCACGGTGTCTCGTGTGGTCCCCGGAATATCGCTAACAATAGCCCTTTCCTCATTTAAAATGGCATTGAGCAGTGTAGATTTTCCCACGTTGGGTTCACCCACAATAGCAATAGGAATACCATTTTTAATAACGTTGCCTAGTGCGAAAGAATCTATGAGGTCTTTCAAGACTTTTGTGATTTTTTGTAATAGTTGATTGAATTGTGTTCTATCCGCAAACTCTACATCTTCCCCTGAAAAATCTAGTTCTAATTCTATCAAGGAAGCAAAATTTAGCAACTCTTGCCTCAGGTCGTTAATTGTAGAGCTAAAACCTCCACGCATCTGCTGCATCGCTATTTGGTGCGCAGCTTCACTATCACTTGCGATTAGGTCGGCCACCGCTTCGGCCTGACTCAAATCCATCTTTCCATTTAAAAAAGCACGCATGGTAAATTCGCCCGCTGCTGCCATTCGGCAACCTTTTCTTAGAAACAACTGAATAATTTGTTGTTGTATATAAGAAGAGCCGTGACAAGAGATTTCTATAACATCTTCTCCCGTATAGGAGCGTGGATTTTTAAAGATAGAGACGAGGACTTCGTCTAAAAGCATTTCCCCATCAATAATATGCCCTAGGTGGATGGTGTGACTTTTTTGTTCTTTTAGTTTCTTATTGGTGATGGATTTAAAATGTTCTGAAACTAGGTAAATAGCCTTAGCTCCTGATATTCGTATAACCGCAATGGCACCTGCTCCCGAGGGAGTTGCCAAGGCAATAATGGTGTCGTCTTGAATCATGTGACAAAAGTAAATAATATTAACTTAGTAGGCCTTTTTACTCGTACATAACAAGGTGTCGTACGTATTGGAAAATACAGTACATTCGCGCCGTTAACTATAAAATTAAAATCATGAAAAATTTAAGATATGCTATAACAATACTGTTCTTAATAGCGATAACGTTTACTACCAAAGCACAGGAATCTGAGTCTGTGGAACCAGTAAAAACTGTTGTCATGGAAAGCGCGGAAGAGCTTAAGGCAGTTAAGAAAAAGATCAACGACGCCGAAAAAAAAGCCAATAAGGAGAAGAAAAAAGCAAAAAAGACAGAAAAGGCAGCTAAGAAAAAAGAGAAGGAAGAAAAACTCAAAAAGGAAATCGAGTCCAAAGAAAAGGATATTGAAAAGTACAACAACCAACTCGTCAAGTTAAATGATAAGATGGTAAAGGGAAAGGCGAAAGGAAAATTAGCTCCTGTGGATATTGAAAAAATCGATGATAAAATCCGCAAATTGAATGTCAGGATAGCTAAGAGCCAGGCCAAGCTAGATAAACTACGTAAGAAATAAAACGCGCGGTTCAATCTTGCTTATTGTAACATTTTTCATTTTTTAGAGTCATATAGGTAGTATTCATCTTTAAATCAATCGAAAAATGGAAATTATTAATCAAGGTAACGTTCTTAGAGAAGACCGAAATGTATTGGTCATCGCACATTTAACTCAATATTTAGATTATATTACTGGGGTAGGAGGTCTATTGGTGCCTTTGGCACTATGGCTTACCATGAAGGATACTGTTATAGGTATGGACGAGCATGGGAAGTCTATTATTAACTTTCAGTTGAGTCTAATATTATATGTAATTATAGGTATTCCTTCAATTCTTTTATTTGGATTGGGTATAATTCTCTTGGTATTGACAGGTATTCTGTCATTAGTAATACCACTTGTAAACGCTGTTAGGGCTAGCAATGGGGAGTCGCCTAGTTATTTTGGAACGATACGGTTTATATCTTAAAATGAAAGAAGCGATTTCAGCACTTGTGTTTAAAAACGTTGATCGTTTTGGAATTAGTTCACAGTATGAAACTTCGTAAATCAGAAAGGAATAGGTTTTTACGGTTAACTCCTAAAAAAACTTCAAAATCTTGCTTTTTTCATTTCTATTTGACAATAGTCTCTAATCAAAAGAGTAGATAATTTGAAAAATAAAAGGGAGCAAAATTTGCTCCCTTTTTCTATATATTCGTATTGCATTTATCCGTTCAGCATTACCGGCATTACGAGCATGGTTACGCTTTCGCCTTCATCCAAACCATCAATTGGCGTAAGAATACCAGCTCTGTTGGGTAGGCTCATTTCTAAGGAAACTTCATCACATCCAAGGTTATTTAGCATTTCGGTCAAAAACCGCGAATTAAACCCTATTTGCATATCATCACCTTGGTAAGCGCATGTCAAACGTTCTTCCGCTTTGTTTGAATAATCTAAATCCTCTGCTGAAATATTCAGTTCCGCCCCAGCGATTTTTAATCGTATTTGGTGCGTTGTTTTGTTGGAGAATATAGAAACCCGGCGTACGGAGCTCAAAAATTGATTGCGTGCTATCGTAAGTTTATTTGGATTTTCTTTCGGAATTACCGCTTCGTAATTTGGGTATTTTCCATCAATTAGTCGGCATATCAACTCCGTATCATCAAACGTAAATTTAGCATTACTCTCATTGTACTCTATTAAAACATCCGATTCGCTTCCTGCCAAAATCCCTTTTAATAGGGTCAGCGGTTTCTTTGGCATAATGAACTCTGCTACCTCGGATGCCCTGACATCTTCGCGTCTATATTTAACCAATTTGTGTGCATCCGTTGCTACAAAGGTTAGATTCTCAGGTGAAAATTGAAAGAAAACGCCACTCATTACAGGCCTTAGGTCATCATTACCTGCTGCGAAAATAGTTTTTGTAATAGCGGTTGCCAATATATCGCCTAATATGGTGGTGGAGCTTGGGCTTGCTAGTTCCACTGCCTTTGGAAATTCTGCTCCATCTGCATACGCTAGCGCATATTTACCATGATTACTGCTTATTTCCACTGTATTGTTATCGGTAACCATAAAGGTCAACGGTTGCTCCGGAAAGGTTTTTAAAGTCTCCAATAATAAGCGTGCAGGAACGGCAATAACACCTTCGTTATCCGAATCTACATTAAGCTCAGAACTCATAGTAGTTTCCAAATCGGATGCCGATACCATCAACTTATTCTTTTTAAGGTCGAACAGAAAATTATCCAAAATCGGTAGGGTGTTGCTGTTATTGATAACACCCCCTAAAATTTGAAGTTGTTTTAACAAATAGGTGCTAGATACTATAAATTTCATTTTGGTCTACTTTGAGTTATTTCTCTCTAAATTATCAATATAAGGCTCCAATTTCAATAGAATCCCTGTAAAACAAAGATATTTGAATTGGGGTTTTATAGGAAACAAACTTATTAACAGTAATCTAAACCTTTTTTATACACTCAAAGACCGCAATACCAACTTACTCTGCGCTCCTTGTCTTTTCTTCTGGGGAGTTATTAACCATTATAGGTATTGTACAATCTTCAATTAAACCCTTTACCCAAACAAAAATGAATTTTTGGTGTGTAGGGAATAAGTACTCGTAATCGACGTTTATTTAATCGAAAAAATCAATTATGATAGTATCTCTATATTCCAAGCCAAGTAATGTAGACGCACCACCCACCGTGTCTAGGTTGCTTCGGTAGATGGCAATTTCCAGATAGCCCGATGAATTAAAGAGGGCCAACAAATCCCCATCATTTTTTTGCTTGTCCGTTTCTCCGTTAAAATTTACAATACCACTGTAATTACTATGTATTTGCCTTATCTTTTTACTTCTTGCATGTAGTTCAAATTCGCGGTCCTTGCCGTAACTATCAAAAAATGATTTTTTTATGTTGGTTACTACGTTCCCGTAATTATCGATATATATGACGCTTCCAGTAATTTTTTTACCATCTTCGGCCATTCTTGGCGAAAATTCCCTCAAGGTTTTAAGTTCTGAATACCGCTTTCCAACGACCTCTAATGTACCGCCTCTGGCAATATGGCATGCCACCCGAATGAAAACGCTCATTACAGGAAAAGAACCCTGTATGCGCTCCGGGAGGTGAAGTTCAACCACTTTTTCAGGCTTCATTTCTGAGGTAATAAGACCAATGACACCAGTGTTGGCACTTATAAAAAAATGACCATCTACCAATACCGCAATATGTTTGTTCTCCGGGGTAGCCTCAGAATCTACACCAACAATGTGTATGGAGCCTTTGGGAAAGTTATGATAGGAGTTTTGCAGTATATAAGCACACTCTTGTATGTTAAACGGTGAAATACCATGCGAAATATCAACAATGGTAGCTTCTGGAAGTTCTGTATAAATAGAGCCCTTAAGGACGCCAACAAAGTGGTCTTTAAGTCCAAAATCGGTCGTTAAGGTGATTATCGCCATACCGCAATGTTGATATGTTTTTGATAAGGTAAACTTAATTTTTACCTAAATTTGATAAACAAAATTACACAAAAATAAAGCTGGGCGAAATTAAACCGAGCTTAGTTTTCACCTTACTAAAAATTACTATTTGAACGAACTGATTTTAGAACTAACCGAGATAAGTCCACGAGATTTCTTTGGACAGCAAAACGAACATATAGACCTTCTAAAAAAGTATTTTCCAAAATTGAAAATCGTGGCGAGGGGTAATAAGATTAAAGCTTATGGTGACGATGCACTTCTAGAAGAATTTGAAAAGCGCTTTGGAATGCTAACCGACCATTTTGTGAAATATAATAGATTGGACGAGAATAGTATAGAGCGCGTACTTATGGATACTGAGGAAACCGGTAAAAATCAATCTTCTGCGAAAAGTGGGGAAACCTTAGTGCATGGTGTCAGTGGTCGACTTATAAAAGCACAGACGCCCAATCAGAGACGACTAGTCGATGCTTCAAAAAAAAACGATATGGTATTTGCTATAGGGCCAGCCGGAACGGGTAAAACCTATACGGGTGTAGCCTTGGCCGTAAAGGCGCTTAAAGAGAAGCAGGTTCGTAAAATTATCCTAACCAGACCAGCGGTAGAAGCGGGTGAAAATTTAGGTTTTTTACCCGGAGATTTAAGGGAAAAGTTAGACCCTTACATGCAGCCGTTATACGATGCGTTGCGAGATATGATCAGTCCAGAAAAATTGACTCATTACTTAGAAACGGGAATCATTCAAGTAGCACCTATGGCCTTTATGCGAGGAAGAACGCTCGATAACGCTTTTGTAATATTGGATGAGGCACAAAATACCACCCATGCCCAGATGAAAATGTTTCTGACACGAATGGGAAAGCATGCCAAATTTTTGATAACTGGAGATCCGGGTCAGATAGATTTACCTCGTAGAACTATTTCCGGATTAAAGGAAGCGTTATTAATTTTACAAAACGTTCCGGGGATAGAAATAATTTATTTGGACGATAAAGATGTTATTAGACACAAGCTTGTCAAAAAAGTAATAGACGCATACAAGACCATTGAACATCAAAATTAGAATCGATACGCTAACCATTAGGTACTTTATATCATTTGGCAAACCATATAAGAGAATGAAATGAATACGATTACAGATACCAATTTTAATTTTCCAGGTCAACTAAGCGTTTATAAAGGAAAAGTTCGTGAAGTCTATGCGTTAGAGGGCAATGTTTTGGTCATGATAGCTACGGACCGGCTTTCTGCGTTTGACGTGGTCATGCCAAAGGGCATCCCTTACAAAGGTCAGATTTTGAATCAAATAGCGACCAAAATGATGGCCGATACTGCAGATATTGTTCCCAATTGGTTAACGGCTTCCCCAGACCCTAATGTTGCCATTGGTCATGCGTGTGAACCCTTTAAAGTAGAAATGGTGATTAGAGGTTACATGAGCGGTCACGCGGCACGAGAATATAAAGCCGGCAAACGAATGCTTTGTGGTGTTGCGATGCCAGAAGGTATGAAGGAGAACGATAGGTTTCCGAAACCTATTATAACTCCAGCTACCAAGGCTGAAATGGGAGACCATGACGAAGATATTTCAAAAGCCGATATATTAAAACGAGGAATCGTATCCAAAGAAGATTATGCCATTTTGGAGAATTATACCTATGCCCTTTTCGCAAGAGGAACCGAGATTGCGGCCAAAAGAGGCTTGATTTTGGTGGATACCAAATATGAGTTTGGTAAGACCAAAGAGGGTAAAATCGTATTGATAGACGAAATTCATACGCCCGATTCTTCCCGCTATTTTTATGCCGATGGCTATGAGGAGCGGCAGGAAAGGGGAGCCGAGCAAAAACAATTGTCAAAAGAGTTTGTGCGGCAATGGCTAATAGCTAACGACTTTCAGGGGTTGAAGGGACAAGCCGTTCCTGAAATGACAGATGAGTACATCACTACTGTATCCAATAGGTACATAGAACTCTTCGAAAAGATTATTGGAGAAAAATTCGTTAAAGCCAACACCGATAATATTCAAGCACGTATTGAAAAAAACGTATTGGCATTTTTAAACTAGGGTAAAAGCGGTACTTCATTTTATCATCGTTGGAGAAGGCAAGGATGGTCCTGAACCTTTCTTTATATTTAAGGATTGGTTCCTTTAAAATTGGCAAATAAATACGCAACCAATTTACGTTCTACTACTCTTGTTAGTAAAACAATAGCACCATGCAACATATACGATTTTTCCTAAGCTTTTTAGTAGTTGGTTTTCTATTGGTATCCTGTGATGACGATGCCTCTGTTGACGAGTCGATTTTAAATAGTACCGATGAAACATCAGATGGATCTGAAACTTTTGCCTCCGATTCGGGAAGTGCTACTACACCCTCCGGAAACGGCAATGGTACTGGTGGTGAAGCCGGATTGGTAACTGCAGCGGAATGGAACGATTTGGACAACTGGACCTTTTGGAAAGACTTACTCCAAACTGAAGATTTTTCCAACAAGGCTGATTTGTGGAAGTTTCATACACTCAATAGGATTGCTGTACTTGTAAAAAGCGAAATGGACGAACTTTTAAATGATGTGCCTGTAAGACTGGAGAAAGGCGGTAACGTAGTGTGGGAGGCTAAAACCGATAATTTAGGTACTGCCGAACTTTTCGTTGGATTGCGGCAATCTAGTTTGGACATCGCCACAGAGGACTTTACTGTATTCATAGACAATAAACTGATGACTTCATCTTTAAAAATTTTTGATGAAGGAATCAATGAATTTATACTAAATGATGTGGGTTCGGCAGGTACAAAAGTAGAATTGGCTTTCATTGTGGATGCCACGGGTAGTATGAGCGATGAACTGGAGTTTTTGAAAAAAGATTTGTTGAGCGTTATAGAAAAGGTGGAACAGGAGTCTCCTAGTTTGGATATTATGACATCAAGTGTGTTTTACAGGGATGAAGGAGACGATTATGTGGTAAAGCACTCGGGTTTTGCCAGTAGTACAAAGACTACTTTGGATTTTATAAAAGCGCAAAGTGCAGATGGGGGTGGGGACTTCCCAGAGGCAGTGCATACAGCGTTGAATACGGTGCTGACGGAATTACAGTGGTCCAATAGAGCGAAAGCCAGAATCGCTTTTTTGTTATTGGATGCTCCTCCCCATAATAATAGCAACATTATCAATCAACTTCAGGGTGCTATAGTAGACGCTGCGAAAAAGGGAATAAAAATTATTCCCATAACAGCCAGCGGAATCGATAAGGAAACCGAGTATTTAATGCGTTCTTTCTCTATAGCTACCAATGGCACTTACGTTTTCATTACCAATGATAGCGGAATCGGAAATGACCATTTAGAAGCCAGTGTAGGGGAGTATCAAGTGGAAAAACTTAACGATTTGATGGTCCGTTTGATTACCAAATATTCGGAATAACATTCTGAAATCGTTGCAGCGTGATTCGTTTATCAGTTCGTTTTTTTTAGCTACCCAAGACCTAACAATCACTTAAGAACACACCAACGGCGAGACCTCCTTCTGAGGTTTCCTTGTATTTGGAACTCATGTCCTGTGCAGTTTCCCACATGGTCTGTACTACTTTGTCCAAAGGTACTTTTGCCTCCTTTGGGTCAGACCCCAAAGCGAGTTCAGCTGCGTTTATAGCTTTTATTGCTCCCATCGAATTACGTTCTATACACGGAATTTGTACCAATCCGCCTATTGGGTCACAGGTAAGCCCTAAATGATGTTCCATCGCTATTTCAGCGGCCATCAACACCTGTTCCGGTGTGCCGCCCAACAATTCGGTCAGTGCTCCTGCTGCCATGGCAGAGGAAACCCCAATTTCTGCCTGGCAGCCACCCATAGCTGCCGAAATGGTAGCACCTTTCTTAAAGATACTTCCAATTTCCCCTGCTACTAAAAGGAATTGCTTGATGTGTTCAAAGTTGCCACCGTGGTTTTCAATCACCATATAATACATTAAAACAGCCGGTATCACTCCTGCGCTTCCGTTCGTAGGAGCCGTAACCACTCTGCCAAGCGCGGCATTCACTTCGTTTACGCTTAGCGCAAAACAACTTACCCATTGTAATATTTGACGAAATTTGACTTCCGTCTGTCTAATGGTCATTAGCCATTCTTCATGATTCTCATACGGTAGGTTCCCTTTTAATCCTTTGTGAATATCATAAGCCCTTCTTTTTACGTTAAGTCCACCAGGTAGTTTTCCTTCGGTATGGCACCCGGTATACATACATTCGAGCATGGTATCCCAAATACGTTTTATTTCAGTATCTATTTGTTCATCTGTTCTAAGGGAGCGCTCGTTTTCCAAAACGATTTCAGAAATGCTTTTTTGTTCTTTTTCGCAAAAGGCTAATAATTCCGCCCCTTTTTGAACGGGAAATGGAAAAGTTTTAAAAGCATCGATATTCTTTTTTGCATTTTTACGTTCCTCTACCACCACAAATCCGCCACCGATAGAATAATAAGTTTTCGATTTCTTTTGACCAGATTTTAAAACGGCTTCAAATTTGAGCCCGTTTGCATGAAAAGGAAGAAATTTTCTATGGAAAACAATATGCAATTCAGGATCAAATTCAATTTCTCTTTCGTTCCCTAATTGTAAAACTTTATTCCTTTTTATTTGGTGTACCAATGGATGAATATCTTCAATAGGGATATATTCTGGGTCAGCCCCCGATAACCCTAGCATTACGGCGTAATCAGTGGCATGGCCCTTTCCGGTAAGGGATAACGAGCCATACATATTTACAATTACGGTTTCAATTTCATCAAATTGTTCTTTTACCCGTAACGCTGCCAGCCATCTTTCAGCGGCACGCCAAGGACCTAAGGTGTGCGAGCTAGATGGACCAACTCCTATTTTTAGCATGTCGAAAATACTGATACACTCAATTTGTAACATATTTGTCAATTTGTGTTGAGCTAATTTACATAGAAGTTTATTGGTTTCTTCTTGCAAAATATCGATAATTCAAAAATAATAGTATTGATATACCATTTAGAAATAAGTTGTAATGACATCCTGTCAGGTTACTGTCCCTTGGCATATTGTTTGTCAATTAGGTAATGATTTAAAGAAATAAGCACTAATATTTAAAACACATAAAATGAGTAAAATTATAGGTATAGATTTGGGTACAACGAACTCCTGCGTCTCCGTAATGGAAGGTAACGAGCCAGTGGTAATCCCGAACGCAGAAGGAAAAAGAACAACGCCATCCGTTATTGCTTTCGTAGAAGGTGGTGAAATCAAGGTTGGGGATCCAGCCAAAAGACAGGCGGTAACCAACCCTCACAACACTATTTACTCCATAAAGCGTTTTATGGGGAACAAATTTTCCGAGTCTAAAAAAGAAGCGGATCGTGTGCCTTATAAAGTGGTAAAGGGAGATAACGATACGCCAAGGGTAGATATAAATGGCCGCATGTACTCTCCTCAGGAATTGTCTGCAATGATTCTTCAGAAAATGAAGAAAACTGCTGAGGATTATTTGGGACAGGACGTAACCAGAGCTGTTATTACAGTGCCGGCCTACTTTAACGACGCACAAAGACAGGCTACAAAAGAGGCTGGTGAAATTGCCGGTCTTACCGTAGAACGTATAATCAACGAGCCAACTGCGGCTTCTTTGGCATACGGAATGGATAAGAAAGATACCGACCAAAAAATTGTTGTTTTTGATTTTGGTGGCGGTACACATGATGTTTCCATATTGGAACTGGGAGATGGTGTTTTTGAAGTATTGTCTACTGATGGAGATACACATTTAGGTGGAGATGATGTAGATCAAAAAATTATTGATTGGTTGGCAGACGAGTTTAAGAAAGATGAGAGCATAGATTTACGTGATGATGCTATGGCATTACAACGGTTAAGAGAGGCTGCTGAAAAAGCTAAAATTGAATTGTCTTCCTCTGCACAGACTGAAATAAACCTGCCATACGTTACCGCTACTGCAAGTGGACCGAAGCACTTAGTGCGCACGTTGACATTGGCCAACTTCAACAAGTTGATCGATGATTTGGTGAAAAGGACTATTGAGCCTTGCCAAACAGCACTTAAAGCTGCAGGGTTATCTAAAAGTGATATCGACGAGATTATCTTGGTAGGTGGTTCAACTAGAATCCCTGCTGTACAAGAAGCCGTTGAGAAATTCTTTGGCAAGAAACCTTCAAAAGGGGTGAATCCTGATGAGGTTGTTGCCGTTGGTGCTGCCATACAAGGTGGTGTATTAACTGGCGATGTTAAGGATGTACTGCTATTGGATGTTACACCGTTGTCTTTAGGAATAGAGACTATGGGAAGTGTAATGACAAAGTTGATTGAATCTAATACGACGATACCAACGAAAAAGTCTCAGGTATTCTCTACGGCTGCGGATAATCAGCCTTCAGTTGAAATTCACGTACTCCAGGGAGAGCGCCCAATGGCGAACGACAATAAAACAATAGGACGTTTTCATTTGGACGGTATTCCACCGGCAAAAAGAGGTACACCTCAAATTGAAGTGACGTTTGATATTGACGCAAATGGGATTATTAAAGTTTCTGCAACGGATAAGGCAACGAACAAGTCACAAGATATTCGTATCGAGGCTTCTTCAGGATTGACCGAAGAAGAAATCAAGAAAATGAAGGCCGAAGCGGAAGCTAATGCCGAATCCGATAAGAAAGCTAAGGAAACCGCCGACAAGTTGAACGAAGCCGATGGTATGATTTTCCAGACCGAAAAACAATTAGAAGAGTTTGGAGATAAATTATCCGATGATAAGAAAAAACCTATCGAAGATGCCTTAACGGAATTAAAAGCGGCTTATGAGTCCAAGGACTTAGCGGTAATAACTCCAGCTTTGGACAAAATAAACGAAGCTTGGAAAGTAGCTTCCGAAGAAATGTACAAGGCTCAGGCAGATGCACAACAGGGTGGTGGTGCTCCACAAGGAGAGCCTGCAACTGAGGCAACAGCAGAAGGTGACAATGTAGAAGACGTAGACTTCGAAGAAGTTAAGTAGCCTACTGTTTAAATATAAGTAGAAAAAGGGCCGGAGTTATCCGGCCTTTTTTAGTTTGGTATACATTTTGTTTTTGCTTCTTCCAATTAAAAGTACCTTTGTACCTATGTTACAACAATGTTTCCGTATTTTGTTATTTAGCTTTTTAGTTCATACTTGCCATTCTCATGCGCAAGAAATTGAATTATTCACATTAAATGATTTTGACCTAAACAACAAAGTAAAGACCTGTTTGGTAAGCACCAGTTACGGCAAGGAAGAATATGATTTTGATAGGTTAGGTCGGTTGACCAAAGCAATCACAAGGTATAATGAGGCAGACTACGATTTGGTTTCATACAGGTACAAAAATGAAAATCTTACGGAGAAACGTTCTGAGTCTTACAGAAATAATACGTTTGATCCAAGCACCTCTCTAGCGCATTTATACACCTTAGACACGCTTGAAAATAGGAAGGTTACCGAAAAAATAGTTTCTTATGAAAATGAGTTTTTAGAACAATACGTTTATGAATACGATGATAATGGTGATTTAGTCAAAATTACCCGTCTAAATGATGAAGGCATAGATGAAACATTGGTGGAGTATAAGAAATATAAAGGTGAATATACCGTTACCTATCTCATTAATAATGTGCCCTTAAAATCGATTCGGACCTCAACAATCAAAAAGAAAAATGGAGATTTACAGGAAGTAGTCTTGATCAAAGAATTTTTGCGAGGCGAAGAAAACAAGGCATTTGAAGAGGTATTCGATGCTGCCGGAAAATTAATCGCAAAGCAAGAATTTGAATATGCGGAGAAGGATAAGAAGTTTATACCAACCATCCGTACCTCCTACAATTATGACGAAAACGATATGTTAATAGAAGAGGTGATAAAAGGAATAAATACGGTAGAGAAAAAAACCTATATATACCAGTACGACAATAAGGAAAATGGTAATTGGGTGAAACAGATTATTGCCCCTGAAAATTCATATATCACACGTAAGATTACCTATTATGAGGAAGTGCAAACAAAAGAGTAGGAAAGCAGTAGCTCACTTTATTCTTTAATTATCTAATGCTTTAAATTTAGTAGTTTTTAAAGCTGGCCACTCTTCGCTCAGAATTCCATAACAGCAAGAACTTCTTCTGAATCCATTTTTAACGATCATATTTTCTCTCAGGATTCCTTCAAGATACGCCCCTAATTTCTCAACGGCCCTTCTTGATACTATGTTTCTTTCGTCTATGCGAAATTCTACTTTTTTGAATTTTAAAGTTTCAAAAGCATGGGTGAGCATTAAAAATTTCACTTGGTGATTAAGGCCTGTTCCTTGTACGACAGGGGAAATCCATGTCCACCCAATGTGTAGCACTTTGTTTACCTTATCTATGTTTCCGAATCGGGTACAGCCAACCACTTCATTGGTTTCTAGATTGTAGATTACGAAGGGTATGGATTTATGACCTGCCGCTTCGTCCATGGCAACCTTTATATAATTTTTTAGCTTTTCAGGCGAAGAAACATCACTAGTTCCGTAGTTATATAAGTCCACTTGTTGCGCAATGGGCCAAAGTAGTGTCCAGTGCTCTGTTTTTAATGGCACTAGTTTCACTCGGGAATTCTCTAAAATGTTGTTCATGTACCTTAAACCAAGGAATTAATGATTTCTTTTTTTACTTCGTGTTCGCCTATAAAGCGTATTCCTTTCGCCTTTCCTTTAAATAGTACTTTAGTTTTTTCTTCCTCTTCTAACATTCTTTTTGGGGTAATATAGGCATCGTTATTACCAATGATTGTGATGATTTCTGTGCTATTTGAGACTAAATGTTCAAAATCCTCGGGATGTAGCTCCTTTGGTAGGCTACCAGCATAAAGTATCAGCTTATTGCACTTCATTTTCTTTTGTGCTACCCATCGAGTTGCTACCGAGACCCCTTGCGAGAACCCGAATACTATCAGTTTACAGTGCTCTGGAATCGATTCTGCTTGTAGCACGGCATCAATATATTCAAATAGGTTTTTAGTTTCCTGGTGTGTATCCTCTTTCGTAAGCCAACTAGCGCCTACGTGACGGTAGGTATCGTTCAAATAGTATTTAGAAGGTGCCTGAGGTGCTATTATATAGTTTTCCAGGGCATTTAGTTCATTAAAATATTTAAGGAAATATCGACTTAGATAACCAATACCATGAAACACAATCCAAACATTTTTGGTTTTGGAAGTTACGTGATTTAAGGTCGAATATGAATTTTTGGTGGCGTATGTTACTGATTTCGTCGTTCTATTCATTTGCTTACAACTGGTTCATTGCAATAGTATTCCTTAATTTTACAAAAAAAAGATGAACGACCACAAAGAAAAGATTTTAAATATATGTAATGCATCCTCAAAGAATACGATGATGGAGACCTTGGAGATAGAATATGTAGATGTAGGCCAGGATTTCTTAGTAGGTAGAATGCCCGTAAATCCACGTGTACATCAACCAGATGGCGTTTTACATGGAGGTGCCATGGTTGCCCTTGCAGAAAGTGTTGGAAGTGCCGCTTCCTATATTTTTCTAGATGCACAACAATTTATAGTAAGAGGTATTGAGATTTCTGCCAATCATGTAAAAAGTATAGTCTCCGGTTATGTATTCGCAAAGGCAACCTTTATCCATAAAGGTAGGACCACACAGTTATGGGACATTAAAATTACCGATGAAGCCGACCAATTGATATCGGTGTGTAAATTAACGACTATCGCATTACCAAGAAAATAGTATGGGTGCCAAACTAATGGCCAGAGCCAAAACTCAGTTGGACAAAGAGTTGCCTTTCGTGTTGTATAGAAAACCTGAGCAAAACATATTAAATGCTATTTTTCAATACGATAACATCTTAAACGAGGTAGTAGATTATAGGGAGCAAGGTTTTGTGTTCGCCCCCTTTTTGGACACTAAAAATCCGGTGCTATTAAAATCTGATGAGGTTTGTAACGCAGTACTCGAAGTTTCAAAAAATAAGAAAGCTCGCTTCGTGGAAGAGACCGTAAGTAATTCCGATGAAAAAGAGCGATATATTAACTTGATAGAAAAGGCCAAATCAGAAATACAAGCAGGTAAGTGCAAAAAAATAGTACTCTCCAGAAATATTAAAGTCTCGCTTACTAAGCCGGTTTTAATAATATTTCAAGAACTATTGAACTCATACCCCAATGCTTTTTGTTACCTCTGGTATCATCCAAAAGTAGGATTATGGTTAGGAGCAACACCAGAAATTTTGGTAAAGGCCAGTGGCCAACAGTTTACAACAATGTCTTTGGCGGGAACGCAGAATAAGCAAGCAGGAAAGGAACATCCCAATTGGACTTCAAAAGAATTAGAGGAGCAGCAGCTTGTTACGGACTATATTGCAGAAGTTTTGGCTACTAGAGCAACGACAGTTAGTGTTGGTGACGTAGAAACCGTAAGCGCCGGTCATCTTTGGCATTTAAGGTCTAAAATAACGGGTCTGTTCTCTAAAGGTAAGTTTAAGGATTTACTCACTGCATTACATCCTACACCTGCAGTCTGTGGTTTGCCACTAGGCGATGCTAAGCGCTTTATTTTGGAAAATGAGAAGTATCCCCGTACCTACTACTCTGGATTTTTAGGTGAACTGAACTTTAAGGAAGAAAAATCTAGGAACAGAAACCGTAAAAACCAAGAAAATAGTGCGTACCGCTCCGTTGTACAAAGTTCTGAACTTTTTGTAAATCTTAGGTGTATGCAAAAGATTAATGATTCGGTCATTATTTATGTTGGTGGAGGAATTACGGCGGCTTCCGACCCTAAAAATGAGTGGCTAGAAACCGAGAGTAAGGCACAAATCATGTTACGTTTGTTGGCTACTTAAGTAAATTAGAATTGGGTTAAGTAAGCTGCAGGTTGTATTTTTGTAGGGCATGAAATATTCTTCAATTCCCTTAGCGCAGACCGTTGTAGCTCAATGTAAGAAAAACGGTATTTCCAATATCGTAATTTCTCCGGGTTCAAGAAATGCACCCTTGACAATTTCTTTTTCCGAAGATCCTTTTTTCAGTTGTTATAGCATCGTAGATGAGCGTTGTGCCGCTTTTTTTGCCTTAGGTATGGCCCAAAACATTAAGAAACCAGTAGCAGTCGTTTGCACATCTGGGAGTGCTTTGTTAAACTATTACCCAGCAGTAACCGAAGCGTACTATAGTGAAATACCTTTGGTAGTCATATCTGCAGATAGGCCTTCCTATAAAATTGATGTAGGAGATGGACAAACCATTCGACAGGACCATGTATTTCATAGGCATATTGGATACTCGGCAAACTTGAAGCAAGATGTTTCACATGCTACTGACCGCATTCTGCGTTATAAAGCGGATTGGCTAAAGAATAAAGAAGTTTACACACTACAGAAGGAAATCCAGGATTTTAATGATGTGGAACTCAATCGCGCCCTGCAAACCGCGCAGCAAGAGTTTTTGCCCATACATATTAATGTACCTTTTGAAGAGCCGTTATATGATTTTGTAAAGGAGCCAACAGTAGTTTTAAAGACCACTCCAGTGCTACAAAAAAACGATGGTACTATTGCTTTAGATACGTTTAAAGCTATATGGAACAACGCATCTAGAAAAATGGTTTTGGTTGGAGTAAACCACCCTGATTGCGTGGAACAAGTATTGCTGGACAGGTTGGGATTAGACCCTTCTGTTTTGGTCTTAACAGAAAGTACTTCTAACCTGCATCACCCCAATTTTTTTAATAGCATTGACACCTTGGTAGCACCTATAGAGCTGTCTGAGAATAAGGTAGAACTCTTTAAAGCCCTTCAGCCAGAGGTGTTACTTACTTTTGGCGGACTTATTGTATCAAAAAAAATCAAGGCCTTTTTGCGCCAGTATAGTCCAAAATATCATTGGCATGTAGGAGAAAAGCGGGCAAACGACACCTTCTTTTGTTTGGATACCCATTTAAAGCTGCCTATCAATATAGTTTTAAGGGAGTTTTATAAAGCACATAATGTACCGCAAAGTACTTATTTATCTCATTGGAACGATATAAAACAACATTATCTGGAAAAGAGAGAAACCTACTTGAGACAGGTTCCGTTCTCCGATTTTACCGTGTTCAATACCATTCTTGGCAGCATCCCCGATGCATATCAGTTACAGCTGGCCAATAGTTCCACAATTCGGTATGCACAATTGTTCAATATAAAAGAATCGGTTCAGGTATTCTGTAATAGGGGAACCAGTGGTATTGATGGGAGCACTTCTACAGCAGTTGGCGCTTCATTTTATAACAAGAATCCAACTCTATTGATTACAGGAGATTTGAGTTTTTTTTACGATAGTAACGCCTTGTGGAATAATTATCTTAGAAAAGATTTTAGGATTATTCTTGTAAATAATAGCGGAGGCGGAATATTTAGAATATTGCCCGGAAAAGAGGACTCGGAAAATTTTGAACGTTTTTTTGAAACCAAGCATAACTTAACTGCTAGCGAACTTTGTAAAATGTTTGGATTGGGTTACTATAGCGCACATGACCAGGATTCTTTGGAACGAGAATTATTAGCGTTTTTTGAAGTTGCCAAAACACCTCGATTACTTGAAATTCAGACCCCGAGATTATTGAATAATAAAATTTTGATGGATTACTTTCATTTTATATCTTAGAGCACTATTAACTATTAATTACAAACACTAAAGATTATGAGTAAACGTGATGATTTAATCGAAAAGTACGCTGCGGACATTAAGGACAAGTTCGGAGAAAGTGCCGATATGGATTTGCTTACAAAAGTAACTGTAGGTTTAGGACCATCCATTTACAACTTGGATGCCTCTAAGGTTTCCGGTGGTGATGAAAAAGAATTAGAGACAGTTAAGAACAATTATCTAATAAAAAAACTGGGTATGGCCGATAGTCCAAAGTTAATGGATGCCATTAAAACCGTTATGGATAAATACGGGTCCTCTAATAAAAATAAGCATAGAGCAGTAGTGTATTATATGCTGTGTAAGCACTTTAATAAGGCATCTGTTTACTAGTTAAAACGTATAAATTATTAAAAAGCTGTTTCTTATGAAGCAGCTTTTTTGGTTTACGAAAGATCTTGGGTGTTTATAGCGTGGTCTTGCGGATTATAAAATGTAATTTTGTAACATGATTGAGTTAGGTAAAAATAATAAGTTAGAGATTTTAAGGGATACCAGTGTTGGTCTTTTTTTAGGGGATGAAGAAGGCAACGATGTTCTTTTGCCTAATAAGTATGTTCCTGAAGGATACGAAATAGGTAATACGATTGAAGTATTTTGTTATTTGGATTATGACGAAAGGCCTATTGCCACTACCTTGGAACCCTATATAATGCTTGGGGAGTTTCGATTGTTACAGGTAGCCGAGATTAACGAGTTTGGCGCATTTATGCAGTGGGGATTGGAAAAGCATCTTCTGGTTCCGTTTAGGGAGCAACGGGAGAAAATGAAAGAAGGGCAATGGTATGTAGTACATTGTTATTTGGACAGTCGCAGTGGTAGATTGGTTGCATCCAATAAATTGGACAAATTCTTAAGTAATGATCATCTGGAGTTTAGGGAATGGGATGAAGTAGATTTGGTGGTCACCAGACAGACCGACTTAGGATGGGAGGTAATCGTTAACGAGAAACATAAGGGTTTGGTTTACTTTAATGAAGTGTTTAAAACCATAAATATAGGTGATGTTTTACCAGGTTGTGTAAAGACCATTAGAAAGGATAACAAAATAGATATTTCCTTACAGCCATTAGGAAGTAGGGTTTTGGAGCCCGCAGCAAATAAAATTTATAATGTACTAAAAGAGCAGGGTGGTTATTTGGGGTTGCATGATAAATCTAGCCCTGATGAAATAAGGGATATGATGCAAATGAGTAAGAAAACTTTTAAGAAAGGCTTAGGTACACTTTACAAGGCAAGAAAAATTGAGCTAGAAGGAGATGGTGTACGCTTGGTTGAGAATTGATAGTTGTAAGTTCAATACTCAAATGCTTGTATCTCAGCTTCGTGACTCCTTATTTATCCCCTTTTTTGTTGGTGCTATACATTAGAACGTTTATTTTTGTAACATAAGGATAAAATTTTAACTATAGTTCAATATTTTGCCTACATTTAATAAGATTAGTTTTAAAATACCCACAAATGCCGTTTATAGAAGAAAGTGATTTATTGGAGCTTCACAAAGACATTGATAAGGCCCAGATTATCAACGAACGCTTATTGGATCAGATTAAGTTTAAAAACAAAGAACTTAAAAGAAGTAGGTTGCAGCGAAATATTTTTGCTGGCATAACTGCGTTTTTTTTAATCGGTGGTTTGGCGGTTGGTTCAATGGCAACTGGTTGGAGTATGGGTAACAACTACGAAAGACAGAACAATAATTTATTGGTTTCCATTGATAGTTTAGATGCAATTAAAACACGCATTGACAATTTAAAGGTACAGAATGCTGAATTGAGCCTTGTAAAGGAATTTTATTTGGCAAAAGAATTTTTAGAGAAGGAGAAAATTTATTCCGTACAGGTAAAATCCTTTGTAGATAATAATATCACTTTGGCTTCCGAAGCCCTTACAAATACACTTTTTGTAAAAACAAATCCTTTCTATTCTTACTCTCTTGGTAATTTTGAAACGCTAGCAGAAGCACAATTGTTTAGAAAACAATTGGTTGAGCTTGGTTTTGAGGATGCCTTTGTAGCTTCCTACAAAGAAGGAAAACGACTTCAAATAGAAGACCCTTACTAGTGACTACATTTAAAGTTTGGCTGAATGCGGCCAGACCAAGAACACTTCCTTTATCTGTTTCAGGAATCTTGGTTGGCACGGCTATGGCAAGTTCGTATGGAGAGATTGACCATGTTATCTTTTTTCTAGCAATTCTAACTACAATAGGTTTTCAGGTTACTTCAAATTTTGCCAATGATTATGGGGACGGTGTCAAGGGTACCGACAACAATAATAGAATAGGTCCTAAAAGGGCGTTACAAAGCGGATTATTATCGCGTGAGGTGCTTAAAACTGGAATTATTATTTCCGTTTTTATCAACCTGATTTTAACGCTTAGTTTATTGGTCGTCTCTTTTGGTCGCGAATATGTTCATTGGGGAATTTTATTTTTGTTCTTAGGAGGATTTAGTGTTTGGGCAGCAATAAAATATACTGTTGGTGACTCAGCCTATGGATATAAGGGATTAGGGGATGTTTTTGTTTTTGTTTTTTTTGGTTTGTTAGGAGTTCTTGGAAGCATGTTTTTATTTATAAAAACGATTCCTTTGGTTTCGGTATTACCGGCAATATCTATTGGATTATTGAGTGTTGGTGTGCTTAATCTCAATAATTTAAGAGATGTAGCCTCCGATAAATTAGCAGGTAAAAATACGATGGTAGTGAAAATGGGTTTTGAAAAGGGAAAACGATACCATGCACTACTATTACTGTTGTCGTTTGTTTGTATTTGTGTTTTTCTCATTTTAAATGTTGCGCACTCAGTTCAGTTCATTTGTCTTTTTGCTTTTATTCCAATTTTTGTGCATTTAGGTTTCGTACTGAAAACAACGAGTCCGCAGTTATTAGATCCAGAACTTAAAAAATTGGCTTTGAGTACCTTCCTATTGGCCTTGTTGTTTTATTTTAGTTACATTTATTTTTTGTAGTTTTGAATGTCAACCATCTAAACCGTATAGAACTTTGGAGCAAGCGATTAAAATACTCATAGTTGAGGATAATGTCATCATTGCAGATGATATGCAGTCAATGTTAGAGGAGATTGGCTATGAAATAGTGGATAATGTTATCGTTTATGAACAAGCGATAGAGGTTTTGAAGTCAAAGCAAGTAGATTTGGTGTTGATAGATATAATTCTGGCATCCGACAAAACGGGTATAGATTTAGGAAAACACATCCGAGAAAATTACGATATACCTTTTATATTCGTCACATCAAACTCAGATCGTGCCACGGTAGAAAATGCTAAAACAGTAAAGCCCAACGGATACTTGGTAAAACCTTTTGAGCAGCAAGACTTATACACCTCTATTGAGATAGCGCTGTCTAATTTTATTTATGGAAAAGAATCTGCAACCAAAGATACAAATGCGGGTAATGCGCAGTCGGAGGATAATGTCGCAATGTCAAACTCCATACTTAAAGATTCTATTTTTGTTAAAAAACAACATCTTTATTATAGGATTCAGTTTGGTGATATTCATTTCATAAAGGCGGATAACGTTTATTTAGAGGTAAATACGGTAGACAAGAAGTTTTTGGTAAGATCTCCCTTAAAAGACTATTTAGAGAAACTTCCCAAGAATAAATTTTACAGAGCTCACAAGTCCTATATTGTAAATGTGGATCATATTGATGCCATAAACTCTAAGGATATTATGATTAACAATACCCTTATTCCTATCTCAAAGGATTTCAAGGAATTTATTATTTCGGCAATGAACTCTTAAATTAATACCTGTAAATCATTTTTTCCTTTTAAAATAATAAGGGCTTCGACTTATTATACGCTACCATGATTTTTGGGTAGGTTCTTGAGAAATTTATAATACATATAGCCGCTGTGGTCTTCCAGAAGGTACACAACAAAAAACAATACTTACACAACAATAGAACTAGACATGAAACTGTTTGTCATATTTTTGTTTTAAACGAAACCAACATAACAAAAGTCATAGGGCAGTTATTCATAATAAGTTTTAAGTAGTTGTTAAACAGATGGTTAGTATAAAATATTCTTTTGTTTTTGTTAAATGTTAGTTCGCTATTATAACCATGCTAGGTGTCTACATATCCGCTAGTTGACGAGAAAATTGGAAGCGGAGCTTTTTGTTTGATATGGTTCACAACAAAAATGTAACGAAACAAAGGAATATCCTTATGTTTGATGCAGTATAGTGCAGAATATGAAAAGAGTAGTTTATTTGAGGACGGCAGTAATACTATGTGCCTTTTTTATTAGTAGTGTTTTATGTTCTCAAGAGACCGTTTCTCAGGAGCGCGACTTTTTTCAGGAGTTCAAAGAACTTAAGGGCGGTGAAGAACGGGTTGCATTCTTTTTTGAAACACAAAATAGGTATGCTAAAAATTCTGCCTATGATTGGCTGGATACAGTTAACGTATATCTCAATTCTTCGCAGAAAATTAATGATTCTTCAGCTGTCGTGGATTATCAACTTATTCAGGCTCAGATATATTATGATTTAGGGGATTACGAGAAAAGCCGGGCAATTACCAAAACGCTATACGATGAGCTGGACCGTTTTGATTTGCCTACGAAGACCATCATATTAGAATTGATGGATACCAATTATTCAAAACTTAATCTCTACGAAAGGCAATTTGAAATCCGAAGTGACAAGCGAGAACTGGGTCTTACGGAAAATATCATGTTTTATGATATTTATTCTAATCTAGGTCAGTATCGCAAAGCTATGAAGGATTATATAGCAGAACAGAAAAACCTAATAGAGGAAGGTGATTTTTATGCAAAGGCAGTCTATAATAATAACGTTGGAAATTACCTTAGACTAGACAAGTCGGTTCCTACGGCGTTAACGTATTTTAAAAAGGCTAACGCTTTTATGGATGTCTATTTTAATGATATTCTTGAGGATAGAACAGAACAAGAACTTGTTGCGGCTTATGTTTTAAAAGGAAAAATTGTTGGGAATATTGGAAAGTGCCATGTTTTGGATAAGGAGTACGAAAAGGCCATACCATTTTTGGAGGAGAGTGTTCAGACAATAAAAGAGTACAATACAGGTAAATTCTCCTCCGATTTAATCGAAAATAGTTTGGAATTGGTAGAATGCTATTTGCAATTAAAAGATTACAATAAAGTTACAAATTATCTTAGTCAAATAGATGAGCCCAAAAAAGCGAGCAATGTTATTAAAAAGAATAGAATTTCTGCAGCGCTTTATGACAGAACAGGAGATTATAAAACAGCGAATGAATATTTAAAACGTAATGTACGCATAAGGGATTCTATCGACGAAAATGAGTCTAAGATTATAAATCAGCAGCTCACCGCCGTACTTAACCAAAATTTAGAGAACTCTAAAAGCATGTTGGAAAAACAAAAGTTGGCGTTAGAAAAATCTCGAATAGATATTATAGAAAAGGACAAGAGCATTAGTTTGGTGTTTATTTCGTTGGTATTCACCCTTCTAGGTTTCGCTGGCTTGGTATATGCATATCTGAAAAGTATAAAAAACCAACGGCTAATTGCCGAACAAAAGCATATTATTGAAAATTCATTGGTAGAGAAAGATTCCTTACTAAAAGAAATTCATCATCGGGTAAAAAATAACTTGCAGATGGTTTCCAGCTTACTTAGTTTACAGACCAAGAATACTAGAAGTAAGGCAGCTATTGCGGCGTTGGAAGAAGGAAAGAGTCGGGTTAAGGCGATGGCTTTAATACATCAAAAACTCTATCAAAACGATGACTTATCGGTAATTGAAATGCAGGGTTATATCGAAAGTCTTATTAATAGCGTACAGTCTGTATATAAGAAGGGTGGTCATAATATAAATATTACGATTGATGCAGAAGGCGTGGAGCTGGATATAGATCGTGCAATTCCTTTTGGATTGATTCTGAATGAGCTGGTTTCCAATTCATTTAAATATGCCTTTCCCAATGACGAAGATGATGGAAAGATATATATCCATCTACGAAAAATAAATGGTCAGGAAGGATTTTTTGAATATACCGATAACGGCGTTGGGCTTCCTGAAGATACAGAGGAAAGAGCTAATTCCTCTATGGGAATACGTTTAATGAATAGACTCGCAAACCAGCTGCAAACCAATTTGAATACGGATAGAACAGCTGATGGTGTTCGCTTTTGGTTTAATTTTAAATAAACGTTATCGTACGGTGCTTTTCAAGACAATCTTATGCAAGAGCTTTGGAAAAAAACGTTTTAGGTAAACCGCAAATGTTTCTTTTCCGCCAATATACACCTCAAACTTTTTCCTTTCCATTGCGCTAACAATTTGTTTTGCACAACTTGCTACCGGTAAGCCTTCAGCGGTTGCGTTATCCTGTTTTTCTTGTGGACTCCCGTCAGCTGTTAATGCATTTTTAGCAACATTGGTTTGAATAAATCCTGGGCAGATAAGTGTTACGCTTATATTGTCTTTTTCATGCTCCATCCGCAATACATCAAAAAAGCCGTGAAGCGCGTGTTTTGCGCCGCAATACCCAGAGCGATAAGGTGATCCAAACTTCCCCATTAAACTTGTTACCGTAACAAAATACCCTTTTTTTTCTGCCATAAAATGCGGCAGTAATGATTTTGTTAACTGTATTGTTCCCAGGTAGTTAACGTCTATCATTGTTTTAAATACTTCAAATTTGGTTTCAGCTAGTAAAGAACGCTGGCTAATACCTCCATTATTTATAAGAATATCAATGTTACCATGTATTGCAATTGCGCTCTCGACACTATCTGGTAGTGATTCAAAATCGGAAAGGTCTAAAGGTATGATAGCTATTTTTTCAGGGTATGTACAATTGGACTTTACGGTTTCCAATGCATCCTTCCGTCTTGCAGATAGTATAAGTGTACTGCCTTGTTTGCTAAGTTCATATGCCAAGGCCTCTCCTATGCCAGAAGAGGCTCCGGTAATCCATATAATTTTTTCCTTCATCATGTGTATCTATTTCATTTAAACACTAAAAATATACCTAAATTTATACGGTTGTATGAAAGCAAGCTATAAAAAGTACATATTAAAGTTTAAGAACCCTAGTGGCACATCGCGTGGTGTGCTCAGAACCAAGGAAACTTGGTTTTTGATTTTAGAAGAAAACGGCAGGTTCGGAATTGGAGAATGTGGAATTTTTAGAGGGTTAAGTAGTGATGACGTGCCAGATTATGAGGAACAATTAAAGTGGTTGGCTTCAAATATTAACCAAGAAACCGATACGCTACTTCAGTCTTTGCGAACGTATCCTAGTATACAATTTGGATTGGAGCAAGCGCTGTTATCCTTACATTCTCAACATCCTTTTGAACTTTTTCCTTCAGCATTTACAGCATCCGAACAGCCTATTGAAATTAACGGTCTTGTTTGGATGGGCGATATGGAGTTTATGAAGGACCAAGTACGGGAAAAACTCGAACAAGGCTTTAAGTGTATAAAATTGAAAATTGGGGCTATTGATTTTACGGAAGAGGTAAAGTTGCTAGCCTCTATAAGAAAAAACTTTGGTCAAGATAAAATTGAGCTTCGTGTAGATGCCAATGGTGCATTTTCTCCTGGGGAAGCATTGGAAAAGTTAACAGTTTTGTCGCAATTAGATTTACATTCCATTGAGCAACCTATTAAACAGGGGCAATGGCAAGAAATGAATTATTTGTGTAAAAGGACACCCTTGCCTATTGCCCTAGATGAGGAACTCATTGGTATTAGCGATATTGGAAAGAAACGGGAGCTATTACAAAAAATTGATGCACAATATATTATTCTTAAGCCTAGCTTGGTAGGCGGTATTAAGGGTAGTCATGAATGGATTGCAATAGCTGAGGAGCATGGAATTGGCTGGTGGGTAACTAGTGCTTTGGAAAGCAATGTAGGTTTGAATGCCATTGCGCAATGGACAGCGACCTTAGGAAATTCCCTTCCACAAGGCTTGGGTACGGGCTCCTTGTTCACAAACAATTTTGATAGTCCGTTAACGGTTGCCAAAGGCGGAATATATTACGATCAAGCCAAGATATGGCAAGAAAATTTAATTGAGAGTTTATGTATATAGAACAGGCATATAGGGGTTTGAGCGAAGGTTGGCGCTACGTTATTGGGTCTATCCTTGTTTTTTTTGGATGGCAAATTCTTGGCGGTATTCCTTTGATTTTGGCACTGTTTTTAAAAACAGAATCAGTTGCCGTGCTAGCTAGTGGGGATATGGGAATATTAGCCGATGCCTTGGGTTCCAATACTTTCTTTTTTTACATGCTACTTACTTTTGCTATTGGTCTTGTATTTCTTTTTCTATACGTAAAGTTTGCCCACCAACAGTCCATCACGGCACTCACGACCGCCAGAAAGAAAACGGATTGGTCCAGAGTTGTAATTGCCTTTGGGCTTTGGGCTTTTATTACTATTCTGTTTATCTTTTTGGACATTTATTTGGCCCCAGAGAATTATGAATACAATTTTAAATTAGAACCATTTATATTCCTAGCCATCATTGCCATTTTTATGATTCCCTTGCAAACCAGTATGGAGGAGTATTTTATTAGAGGTTATTTAATGCAAGGTTTGGGTGTTGCAGTTAAAAATCGATGGTTCCCTTTGGTGTTTACATCGTTACTTTTTGGACTCATGCACATTTTTAATCCGGAAGTTGAAAAAATTGGATACGGAATACTCGTTTATTATATAGGTACGGGTTTCTTTTTAGGTATCATTACGCTTATGGATGACGGATTAGAGTTGGCTTTGGGATTCCATGCCGCCAATAATCTAACCGCAGCACTATTGGTTACCGCAGATTGGACGGCTTTTCAGACAAACTCGGTATATCGTGATGTGTCTGATCCTACTCTAGGCTGGGATATTTTAATTCCGGTTTTTGTTGTGTTTCCCATACTGTTGTTTGTATTTTCTCAAATGTACGGTTGGAAAAATTGGAAAGAAAAATTAACAGGTAAAGTGCTCAAAGAAGAAGCATTCAATTCCGAAAAGTTGGACTAGAGTGAGTACAATACCACTACATCCCGAATTTAAATTAAACGGAACCCCCTATACTATAGATGAGCTAAATGAGCATGCGTATACGCTTGTAAAAGAAGGCGAACAGTACGAGGTTAAAATCGGAGCCTTTCTTTTAGATTGGTTATCCGATGAGCCAACCCTAACAGTGCTTACCTCTGGTTCCACTGGTATGCCAACGTCTATTGTGATTAAGAAATTACACATGGTTAGTTCTGCTATGGCCACGGGTAGCTATTTTAGATTACAAGCGTGCAGTAGCGCTTTACATTGCCTACCAACGGATTTTATTGCGGGGAAAATGATGCTGGTACGTGCTATGGTTCTAGGACTAAGAATAACCTGTGTAGCTCCAACAGCTGCTCCAATACTTACGGATCAAAACCGATACGATTTTGCCGCTATGGTACCGTTGCAGCTAAGAAATACCATAGATTACATTGACTGCGTAGATTGCTTAATCGTTGGTGGTGCCCCCTTGTCCGCTGATTTAAAAGAATTAATAGCAAAAAAATCAACTAAAATTTATGAGACTTATGGAATGACGGAGACCGTAACCCATATTGCGATTAAACCGGTAAATCATTTAAGCGGGCAGGATCTTGCTGTGCAAGAAGCATTTAATACTGTCCCAGATGTTAGCGTTTCTCAAGATGATAGAGGTTGTTTAGTAATAGATGCGCCTAAGCTTACGGACGGTTTGGTGGTAACGAATGATATGGTTAGTTTATTCTCGCCTACCCAATTTAGATGGCTGGGGAGGTATGATAACATCATCAATTCCGGAGGTATAAAACTGATTCCAGAACAAATTGAAGCAATGCTTTCCAACATTATTTCCCAACGCTTTTTTGTTGCCGGTCTTGCGGATGAAGTGCTAGGTCAAAAACTGGTGCTAGTGGTAGAAGGTAAAGTTCAAGTAGAAGAAATTAAAGAACTATTGAAAACGGCAGAAGGATTTTCCAAGTATCAAATCCCTAAAAATATCTTTGTTTTGCCTAAATTTTTAGATACCAAAACTGGGAAGATACAGCGGTCCAATACCTTGGAATTGCTCAATCGGTAGCGTTTAATGGGTTAAAAGGGCAATTCCATGGGCAAAATGTACAGAGTGTCTAAATAACGTATCGTGAATAGAGCTAACAGCCACATATTGAAATATGAGGTCCTAAAGGACGATAATTACCATTGTCGTTTCCGGATAGAATCTGGCGATTTTAAATATGTTGGTTCCACTGGATATCAACATGGTAGAAGTGTTCAAAAATCACATTGCCGATTCGTATTTTAGATTTAGAAAATAGTGGTTGTAAACTTGACTAATGGCTTGTCTTAAAGCGATAAAATATTGTATTTTCATGACTTTAAATAAACACCTTATGAAATACCTTTTGCGCTTCTTGCTAGTTTTATTGACCATCCATCTAAATGCACAACAAATTCTTCCGGAACGGGACAGGGCTAGGGTAGTGGATGAGATTCTGGCAGACCGGTTTAACAACCTCTTACCAGAACTTATGGACACATCGGGCATAGATATGTGGGTGGTTATTTCACGAGAATATAACGAAGATCCTGTTTTGAGAACTATGTTGCCGGCGACTTGGTTAAATGCCCGTAGGCGCACTATTCTTTTGTTTTATAGAAACAAGGCAAAGAACACAATAGAGAAGATAGCGGTGGCACGTTACAACGTAGGGGATAATATTATGTCGGCTTGGGACAAGGAAAAGGAACCTGACCAGTGGAAACGCTTAATGCAGTTGATCGAAGAACGGAATCCGAAAACGATCGGACTCAATTTTTCAAAAGATCATAATATTGCTGATGGTTTGGATAAGACGGATTATGATGAGTTTATGGCAAATTTACCCAAGAAACATCATAAAAAGGTAGTTTCTGCAGAACAGTTGGCAGTGCGTTGGATTGAGACCCGTACAGAACGCGAAATGGTCATCTTTGATCAGTTGGTAGATATTACCCATGATATTATCGCAGAGGCTTTCTCCGAAAAAGTAATTACGCCAGGAGTAACCAAAACGAGCGAAGTGGTGTGGTGGATGCGCCAGAAAGTAACGGATTTGGGACTGGAAACATGGTTTCACCCCACAGTAGACGTGCAACGTACCAGCGACGAGAATGACGCTGCTTTTTATTCGTTTGCAGATCAACCGGACGAAATGGTGATTATGCCTGGAGATTTGTTGCATTGCGATTTTGGTATCACCTACCTCAGATTAAATACAGATTGTCAAGAGTTGGCCTACGTACTAAAACCAGAAGAGACCAAAGCCCCTGATTTTCTTATTAATGGATTAAAGGACGGGAATAGGGTACAGGATTTTCTAACAATGAATATGATTAAAGGAAGAACCGGAAATGAAATTCTTGCCAAAGCCCTTTCGGATGCGAAAGCGGCAGGTTTGCGACCGTCTATTTATACGCACCCTCTTGGTTCCTATGGACACTCGGCGGGCACTACGATCGGTATGTGGGATTCTCAAGGTGGTGTAATGAAGGATGATGGGGAGAACTATCCGCTAAATTCCAATACGGTATATGCCATAGAATTGAATACTACGATTACGATTCCGGAATGGAAAAAGGATATTCGTATTATGTTGGAAGAGGCCGGATTTTATGGTGAAGATGGTTTCAGGTATGTAAATGGGAGACAAACGGAACTCCTTTTGGTGCCTAGGGTAAAGGGTCATCAGGGGAATTAGGAAGATTTCCTAATAGTTGAAAACCAACTTTAATGTAACTGAAAGAATTGTTCGAGTGCTGCACTTCATTATTCTTGTCACCGGTAAATGGCTAGTGGTATTAGTGTTGTTAAACTTTTTAAACCTAAATCATTGCTTCGGTAGCTATAGTTCCTAGTGCTTAGTCAATTTGGAACGGAGAAAATTTGAATAGTTTAAGCGTGGTCGTCTATAATCTTGTAAATGGCATGCTGTTTCAAATAAGGCCAGGCCGCGTATCAGTCGTAATTGGAAATCCTTGATGAATTGATGCATCGTTTTGTTTTACTTTTCTAATGAGCTACACTTCATCTTGTCCAGTGTAGTATCTTTTTTAATCCATACCATGTTACTTCTACACGTCAAATCTTTAAAAGGGAAAGCAGCACCAGTCTCAGATATTTTTCCTGTATCAAGAAGGGAATGGTTTTTGTGGTGTTCTTGGGGCAAATCGACAGTCTTTACAATGTAATAAGTCAATGTATGACAGTGCTCAAATTTGTATCAGCAAAAAATTGAAATCATTAAACTAGTTTTCCAATTATAACAAATGTTAATAGTAAAACTATTGATAAAGCGATAATTATGCTTAACTTTTGTTAAAATCAACTGATCTGTTAGAATTGTTTTGTACCTTATAACTTATAAAATTAACGTAGCTATGAATAAGAATATTATTATTTTACTAATTGCAGTGGTAAGTTCCTTTTCTCTTGTAGGACAAGAGGTTCGTAAGATTTCAGGTATAGTGTCAGATGGTAACGCACCACTTTCCAATGTACAGATCAATATATTGAATACTGATACTGCTACCTTTTCGGATGCCGAGGGTAAATATGCGATAGAGGCTGAAACAGGGGATGTAATCAATTACGTATATATGGGTATGAAAACCTTAAACATACGTGTAGAGGATGTAACTCGAATTTTAAACCCCGTAATGATTCTTGATGTAAACGAACTGGATGAGGTTGTGGTCCAAAGCAGTAAAAGGCTATCCCAAAAAGAAATTGAGGAGCAATACAATATTCGTGAAAACATCATTAAAACCGCTTATGGCTATTTAGATGCGGAGCGATCTGCCGGACGAATAGCATTTTTGCAGGAAGATGAAATTACCATGGTAAATGGCGACATTACAAACTTGGTAGCAAACGGAAGATTGCCTGGAGTCACATTTTTAAATGGTGGAGTTTATATAAGAGGTGTTTCTTCTATTGAAAATCCGCAACCCGCTATTTTTGACGTTGATGGGCAAATATTCACTCAACTACCAATTTGGGTAGATTTAGGTAACGTAAAACGTGTAGCGGTATTAAATAATTTTGCAAATACAACGCGTTATGGTTCCATCGCTTCGGGCGGGGTCATCGTAATAAATACCTTTTCTGGTAATTTGGCAAAAAAAGGAATTGTTGATCAGGCCAAATTGCGAAATAATTTTTACAAAGGGGATGCACTTGATAGCGAAGGCATCAAAAAGAACTGGCCTACCTACAAAAAGGAATTGTACGCGAGTACCTCCGTAGACGCGGCGCTTCTTAAATTTAAAGAACTACAGACCACAAATTCCAATTCACCGTACTTTCTTTTGGACGCACAGTCTTATTTCACGGAAAAATGGGACAGGCCAGATTTGGGGGAAGATGTTATTGCAGCACACTTTTCAACATACAAGGAGAATCCGGTATTGCTAAAGGCATTGGCGTACCAGTATCAAGCACAGGGTCAGTACAAGAGAGCCAATGATATCTATAAGGAAATATTCCTGCTTCGGCCTAATTATGCGCAGAGCTATCTGGATATGGCAAGAAGCTATCGAGAAATAGGGAGTCCTGTGCAATCCGCATCGATTCATGCCAGGTACGCCTATTTACAAGATCAAGGTTTTATGGAGATAGATACGGCCAGTTTTGGTCCGGTAATGGAAAGGGAGTTCAACAACCTTCTCGCTTTGGAGAAGGATGCGGTAGTGGATAAGAGCAAACGAAACAAGGTATTTGTGGCAAAAGAAGATTTTGAAGGGTCTAGGGTAGTCTTGGAATGGAACGACGGTGAAGCGGAATTTGAAGTACAGTTCGTAAACCCCGGAAAACAATACTACACTTGGAAACATAGTTTGGCGGACAATACCGAGCTCATATCTCGCGAAAAGACCTTTGGTTTTAATATCATGGAAGAGCTTGTAGACGGTTCTCTTCCGGGTAATTGGCAAATAAACGTAAAGTATCTTGGCAACAAGAGCTTAACGCCTACCTATTTGAAAGCCACCGTATATTATAACTATGGTACGAATGCCCAAAAAGAAGAGGTAAAAGTGTTTAAACTCAGTTTGAAGAATGTGAATCAGGAACTGTTTAAAGTACGCACTGCCCCTGGATTGGCGGCTAAATAGTCGGTAAATCTATTCATCGTTTATAGTTGCATACGGTAAGCATAAAATCTATAATATGGGAAATAAATTTGTACTGTTCGTGTTTTGCTTGTTTATCTTCGGCCTTGCACATGGTCAGGTAGAAAGAACCGTTAGTGGTAAGGTCTCCGACGGCAATGCGCCTATGGAGAATGTCGCGGTTACGATAGTGAACACTGGAGTTGTTACCAGCACAAATGCAGAAGGTTTTTATCGCATAGCGGTTGAAACGGACGATGAATTACAATTTTCCTACATGGGTATGAAGACCATGACCATACTTGTGGAAGACGTAACTCGGATTTTGAACCCGATTATGGTGCCCGAAGTAAACATATTGAATGAGGTTGTAGTGACCAAAAGTAGGCGTAAATCGCAGAAAGATTTGGAATTTGAATATCAAGTAGACCCAAATATCATTAGAACTGCCTTCGGTTACCTACATGCCCAAAGTTCAGCAGGTACTGTACGTATTTTGAATGAAAATAACATAATACCCCCTACGCCATGCGTCCTAGACCTTCTACGTAATCGATTTCCGGGACTTGCCGTATCAGGAGACTGTTTTGGCGGAGGTGTGGTCACCAATAGGGGTACATCTTCACTTTTTGGTAGAAATCTAGTAGCTTGGGATGTGGATGGTATGATTTTGGCTGATGCTCCTATTTGGTTAGACGTTAATAACATACAAAGAATCGCCGTAATGTCATCTTTAGTAACTGGAGTAAGCTATGGCACTTTGGGTTCAGGTGGTATTGTGGTAATCAATACGAAATCCGGAAATTCTTTTCGTGACGGGGTTGTAGATAGAGCGCGATTGCGTAATAATTTTTATAAGGACGATTCTTTAGAAGACCAAGCTATCCGCAATAACTGGCCGGCGTATAAAAAACAATTGTATGCGAGTACTTCGGTAGAAGCTGCCCAAGCAAAATTTAAGGAATTGGTAGCAACGTATGCCAATGCCCCCTATTTTATATTGGATGCACAAGCTTATTTTGCGGAAGAATGGCAACGACCAGATTTGGCTGAGGAAATAATCACGAATCATTTTAAACTTTATGAGGATAATTCGGTACTCTTAAAGGCACTTGCGTATCAGTATCAGGTTCAAGGCCAGTTCGAAAGAGCTAACGATACATACAAAGAGATTTTTTTACTTCGTCCCCATTATGCGCAAAGTTATCTGGATATGGCTAGAAGCTACCGTGAAGTAGGTAGCTATGCAAAGTCTGCTTCCTTATATACTAGATACAGCTATTTATTGGAGCAGGGCTTTATGCAACAAGATTCTGTAGGTATAGGTAAGATTATGGACAGGGAGTTCAACAACCTGCTTACAATGGAGAAAGATGCGGTAGTGAAAAAGGGGAAACAAAACAAACTGTTTATAGCGGATAACGACTTTAACGGTACACGTGTTGTTTTTGAATGGAACGACGGCGAGGCGGAGTTTGAGCTACAATTCGTAAACCCTGGAAAACAGTATCACACCTGGAAGCACAGTTTGGCGGAAAATGGGGAATTGATAGCAGGTGAGAAGGCCTATGGTTACAATACTATGGAAGAACTGATAGACGGTTCCCTTCCTGGTACCTGGCAGGTAAACGTAAAATATCTGGGAAACAAGAGTTTGACGCCCACCTATTTGAAAGCCTCTATTTATTATAATTATGGGGAGGTTTCACAACGGAAAGAGGTAAAGCTGTTCAAGCTCAGTTTAAAAAACGTAAATCAGGAGTTGTTTAAGTTGGTAAGTAGTCCGGCTCTTGTATCCAAATAAGACAAATTAAATTTCATTTGGAAATATTAAAAAAATAAAGCTATGGCAAAGAAAATTATAGTAATCATCTGTTGCGTTTTGGCAATACATCTGGTTCAGGCACAAGAGCAACGAACGATAAGCGGAAAAGTTTCCGATGGTAATGCGCCCATGGAGAACGTTGCTGTTAAAATCTTGAACACGAATGTCGTTACCACTTCGGATAAAGAGGGTTTTTACCAGTTGCCCATTTCCACTGGAGACGAACTACAATTCTCTTACATGGGCATGAAGACCATGACCATACGTGTGGAAGACGTCACACGCATTCTAAATCCCATTATGGTACCGGATGTGAACGTACTGGACGAAGTAATAGTGGAAAGTAGTAGACGCTTATCACAAAAAAATATTGAAGAGCAATATAATTTGCGAAAAAATATTATTAAAACGGCTTATGGATATCTGGACGCGGAACGTGCATCTGGCCGTATTGGTTTTATAAACGAAGATGAAATCACCTTTATAAACGGTAATATTGTCAACTTGTTGGCTTCTGGAAGACTACCCGGTGTCCAGCTCATCAGCGGAGGTCCTTTGGATAGAGGTGCCATTAGGCGTAGCCCAGGAAGATTACCCGAAATAGAAGCTTTAAATGGTGATCAATTGGAAAGAGCAGCTGCCGCTATTGATAAACCAGAATCTGTTAGTGGTAACGTTTTTATTAGGGGTCTCTCTTCAATTGAAAATCCCCAGCCTGCTATTTTTGATGTGGATGGACAAATTTTCACTCAAATACCTATTTGGGTAGACTTGGGGAACGTTAAACGAATAGCAATTCTCAATAATTTTGCAACTACCACACAATATGGTTCTATTGCTTCCGGCGGGGTAATCGTAATAAATACCATTTCGGGTAATCTGGCACCAACAAAAGTGGTTGATCAAGCTAAATTGCGTAACAACTTTTACCAGAATGATGCCCTAGACAGTCAAGGGGTAAAACGGAATTGGCCTAAATATAAAAAAGAACTCTATGCCAGCAGTTCATTGGAAGCTGCCCAAATTAAGTTTACTAAACTCGCTCTTACGTATGCCAACTCTCCTTATTTCTTGTTGGATGCTCAGGATTATTTTACAAACGAGTGGGATAGGTCCGATATTGGTGAGGAAATCATTGTTAATCATTTCGAACCTTTCTCAGAGAACTCCGTGCTTTTAAAGGCCTTGGCGTACCAATACCAACAGCAAGGCCAATACGAAAAGGCTAACGATGTCTACAAGGAAATTTTTCTGCTCCGTCCCAACTATGCCCAGAGCTATTTGGATATGGCAAGAAGTTACCGAGAATTAGGTAATCCGTTGCAAGCCGCTTCGTTGCATGCCAGATATAGCTATTTACAGGAACAGGGCCTTATGGAGCAAGATACGGTGGGCTTTGGCCCTATAATGGAACGTGAGTTAAACAACCTTCTTGCTTTTGATAAGGATGCCCTGGTAGATAGTGGTAAGCGCAATACGCTATTTGTTGCCAATGACGATTTTGATGGCACGAGGGTCGTATTCGAATGGAATGATGGGGAGGCGGAATTTGAGCTACAGTTTGTAAATCCCGGTAAGCAGTACCATACCTGGAAACACAGTCTTGCGGATAACGCAGCACTAATTTCGAGGGAGAAGAATTTAGGTTACAACACTATGGAAGAACTGATAGACGGTTCTTTGCCTGGTAGCTGGCAGGTAAACATAAAATATCTGGGAAACAAGAGTTTAACGCCAACCTATCTGAAAGCGTCTATTTATTATAACTATGGGGAGGTCTCACAACGGAAAGAGGTAAAGCTGTTCAAGCTCACTTTAAAAAACGTAAATCAGGAGTTGTTTAAGTTGGTGAGTAGTCCGGCTCTTGTATCCAAATAAGACAAATTAAATTTCATTTGGACATATTAGAAAAATAAAGCTATGGTAAACAAAATTTTCGTGTTCGTTTTTTGCTTTGCGGCAATACACTTTGCAGATGCACAGGAACAACGAACGGTAAGCGGAAAAGTATCCGATGGTAATGCGCCCATGGAGAACGTTGCTGTTAAAATCTTGAACACGAATGTCGTTACCACTTCGGATAAAGAGGGGTTTTACCAGTTGCCCATTTCCACTGGAGACGTACTACAATTTTCCTACATGGGAATGAAGACCATAAGTATACGTGTAGAGGATGTAACACGCATTCTAAACCCTATTATGGTTCCCGATGTAAATGAACTGGATGAAGTGGTCGTAACAAAAAGTAGACGTAAATCGCAGAAAGACCTAGAGGCCGATTATAATGAGAACCCTAAAATTATTAGAACGGCGTTCGGTTATGTCCATGCGGATGCGGCTCCTGGTAGGGTGCAGATTGTGAAGCGAGAGGATCTTTCTATCGCCGCTTTATGTATTTTGGAATTGATAAATGGTCGTTGGCCAGGGGTTACCGTATTTGGAGATTGTATTTACGGTGGTGGAGTTATCGTTAGGGGTACTTCAAGCTTTTCCGGTTCTAATGCCGCTATTTACGACATTGATGGTTTAATTGTAAAAGATGCACCAATTTGGCTCGATGTGAATAGCATAGATAGAATTACCATTTTAGGCAGTCTGTCTTTGGCTACATCATATGGTAGTATTGGCAAAGGCGGTGTGGTAGTAATAAATACAATTACTGGTAATATTTCTCCGGATGGTATTCTAGACAAGGTAAAATTGAGGAATAACTTTTATAAAGACGATGCCTTAAGTGCTGAAAATATAAAGTCCAACTGGCCAACCTATAAAAAACAATTATATGCGAGCACTTCGGTAGAATTCGCACAAGAAAAATTTAAGGAGTTGGTAGGGACATACGCAAATACTCCGTATTTTATATTGGATGCACAGGCTTATTTTACAGAAGAATGGCAACGACCGGATTTGGGTGAAGAAGTAATCAAGAATCATTTTGGAATTTATGAGGAGAATCCGGTATTGTTAAAAGCTCTGGCATATCAATATCAAGCTCAGGGCCAATATAGTAAGGCGAACGACCTGTGCAAGGAAGTCTTCTTGCTCCGTCCCAACTATGCCCAGAGTTATTTGGATATGGCACGCAGCTACCGTGAACTGGGTAGTTATGCAAAGGCTGCCTCTTTACATACCCGATACGGTTATTTGTTGGAGCAGGGTTTTATGGAGCAGGATACGGTAGGTATTGGTAAAATCATGGACAGGGAGTTCAACAACTTACTCACATTGGAGAAAGATGCGGTAGTGGAAAAGGGAAAACAGAAAAAACTCTATATAGCGGATAACGACTTTAAAGGCACACGCGTAGTTTTTGAGTGGAACGACGGGGAGGCGGAGTTTGAACTACAGTTCGTTAACCCTGGCAAGCAATACCACATTTGGAAGCATAGTCTTGCGGATAATCCGGAATTGATAGCTCGCGAAAAGACCTACGGTTACAATTCCATGGAGGAATTAATAGATAGTTCTTTGCCAGGTACTTGGCAGGTAAACGTTAAGTATCTTGGTAACAAAAGCTTGACGCCTACCTATTTAAAAGCAACGGTGTACTACAATTACGGCGAAATCTCGCAACGTAAAGAGATAAAGCTGTTTAAGCTCAGTTTAAAAAACGTAAATCAGGAGTTGTTTAAATTGGTAAGTAGTTCTGCCATCGTTGCTAATTAATCGTTTATGCGTATATTTCTTTTCATTTTATTACTTTTTAGCTCTTGTTTTTCCTTTGCCCAACTAAACTTTACGGGAAGAATTGTAGATGCCAAAACTCAAGAACCGTTACCTTATGTGAATATCGGAATTGTGAACAAAGGATTTGGTACCGTTACTGATGAGACGGGTCGTTTTTATTTAGTTATCGATACCGCAAGGTTTACTAATGAGGATATTGTTCAAATATCTTCTTTGGGTTACGAAAATATCAGGATTCCTGTGGGTCAAATTACCGTTGGAGCTAAGGAGTTTCCTGAGATTTTAATGCAACCTTCAGATATTATATTGGATGAGGTAATTCTTTCAAGTGATGCTTTAGTTCCCATCACGGAATTTTTGGGCTATCGTAATTATGGAGAGCGGAACTTTGGGTATTGGAATAAAAACGTTGCCTTAGGAGGTGAGTTGGCTACCAAGGTCAATGCACGCCAGGGCAAAAGACAGTTAAATAGTTTAGAATTTGAGGTGTGGGAGAATCCTTCCGATAGTGTATTGATCCGTGTTAATATCTATGACCTTGGAGGAGGCCTACTTGGAGCCCCTGGTTCTAATCTAAATAAAAGTCAAAAGAATATACTTCACACATTGCCCAACGGTAAAAACGACATTAAAATAGACCTAAATCCTTATGAACTTTACGTAGACAACGATTTTTTTGTTTCATTGGAATTATTGCAAGTATATGGCGATGGAGAGTTAGGGTTGGTGCTACCAGCATCTGGTAGGGAAGGTTCGTCTTTTAGGAAATATGCAAGTCAAGGGGAGTGGGAATTTGTGAGCGATCTGCACATGGCGTATTATTTGGAAACATCTCCTTATGTAACGCAAAAAAAAGCGAGTAGATATGAAAAGAAAGTAGAGCGGGCACGATCAAAAAAATCAACACTCTCCGGATTTGCCATTTTTCGCGGAAAGATGATAGCCGGTGTTACAGTCCAAAACGAGCGAACTAAAGAAATCGTACAGACCGATGAAGCCGGTAGATATATCATAGAAGCAGAGAAAAGGGACATACTTTTCTTCACAAAAAAAGGGTACCAAAAAATGTTTTTGGAAGTACGGGATGAGAAATTTGCAAATGCCATAATGAGATTGGAAAGTTCCAATAAGTAGTAGCAAAACTAAACCTGCAACACCCCCATATTAAATGGTTTTTCTATGGGTGCATGATCAGCTGCCTCAATACCCATAGAAATCCATTTTCGGGTATCCAAAGGGTCTATTACGGCATCTGTCCATAATCTAGCAGCGGCAAAATAGGGAGAGACTTGATTATCGTAGCGCTGTTTTATTTTATCGAACAACTCCTTTTCTTTTTCGGCTGTAATTTTTTCTCCACGTTTTTTTAAGGAAGCGGTTTCTATCTGTAACAAAACTTTTGCTGCAGAATTACCACTCATTACCGCTAGCTCTGCACTTGGCCAAGCTACTATTAGTCTTGGATCATAGGCTTTACCGCACATCGCATAGTTGCCAGCGCCATAGCTATTACCTATTACGATAGTAAACTTGGGTACAACGGAATTACTTACTGCGTTTACCATTTTGGCTCCATCTTTTATAATTCCGCCATGCTCACTTTTACTACCGACCATAAATCCGGTAACATCCTGGAGAAAAACCAGTGGAATTTTTTTCTGGTTGCAATTGGCAATAAACCGGGTCGCCTTGTCGGCAGAATCGGAATAGATAACCCCACCGAACTGCATTTCGCCCTTTTTTGTTTTCACCACTTTACGTTGGTTGGCTACAATACCTACGGCCCAGCCATCTATGCGTGCATACCCGGTAATAATACTTTGTCCGTAACCGTCTTTATAGGCTTCAAATTCAGAATTATCCACAAGTCGGTGAATGATTTCCATCATGTCGTACTGCTCGGATCTAGAGCTGGGTAATATGCCATACATATCAGCTGGATTTTCCTTTGGCTTTTCCGGGGTAGCACGATTATATCCTGCTTTGGTAACATCACCTATTTTGTCCATGATGTTTTTAATCGTATCCAAGGCAGCAGCATCATCCTTTGCCTTGTAGTCCGTAACCCCGCTAATTTCGCAGTGCGTAGTGGCTCCGCCTAAAGTTTCATTGTCAATACTTTCGCCAATGGCGGCTTTTACCAAATAACTTCCCGCTAGGAAAATACTACCTGTTTTATCTACAATAAGCGCTTCGTCGCTCATAATCGGCAAATAGGCTCCACCGGCAACACAACTGCCCATGACCGCAGAAATTTGAGTAATTCCCATACTGCTCATAATGGCATTGTTCCTAAAAATACGTCCAAAATGTTCTTTATCCGGAAAAATTTCATCTTGCATTGGTAAATAGACGCCGGCACTATCTACTAAATAAATAATAGGCAGACGATTTTCCATCGCAATTTCCTGTGCTCTCAAGTTTTTTTTGGCCGTTATGGGAAACCAAGCACCTGCTTTTACCGTAGCGTCGTTAGCAACGACCAAACATTGTTTTCCCGATACATAGCCCATTTTTATAACAACACCACCAGAAGGGCATCCGCCATGCTCCTCATACATTCCATCCCCAACAAAAGCGCCAATTTCTATATTATCGGCTTTTGAATCCAACAGATAGTCTATGCGTTCTCGTGCCGTCATTTTTCCTTTTGCATGTTGCTTTTCAATACTAGATTTCCCTCCGCCTAAAGCTACATGAGCCATTCGTTTCTTAAGCTCGGAAAGCATTAATTTATTAGCATCTTCGTTTTGGTTGAACTTGATATCCATTGTACTTCTTTCAATTTATCCCCTAAAGATAAGGAGTAAAATTGAGTACATTTGAATAAACCTTTAATAGAACTATGAATATGATACGTTGGGGAATAGTTGGTGCCGGTAATATTGCGAACACTTTTGCCAAGGACCTTGAATTGGTGCCTGGTAATCGTTTATGTGCCGTAGCTTCAAGAAGTGTGTCCAAAGCTAAAGAGTTTGCAGAAACTTATGATGCTGAACATGCCTTTGGCAGTTATGATGAGCTGTTTAAGAGTGATGTTGTTGACGTAGTTTACATAGCAACGCCACATACATCCCATGCCAGCCTAAGTATTAATGCAATGAACCATAAAAAGCATGTGCTCTGCGAAAAACCTATGGGTATGAATAGTGCCGAGGTGGAGCTGATGTTGAAAAAAGCTAAGGAGAACGAAGTCTTTTTGATGGAAGCCTTATGGACTAGGTTTAATCCTACCATAAAAAAAGTTAAGGAACTAGTGTCTACGGGACAAATTGGGAACGTAGCCTATCTAAAAGCAGATTTCGCCTTTTACGGTTTGGATAGGGATGAAAACGGACGGTTACTTAATCCAGATTTGGGAGGAGGTACGCTTTTGGACATTGGTATTTATCCTATTTTTCTGTCCTATTTGATTTTAGGAATGCCTAAAAAGATTACAGCTCAATCTCAGTTTTATAAAACGGGAATTGAAAGTCAAACCTCTATGATTTTTGAGTACGAAAATGCCCAAGCCCTGCTTTTTAGTAGTTTGACATGTAACACGGAAATGAAAGCGGAAATAGCCGGTAGTAAGGGAAGTTTATTTATAAACCCTAGATGGCACGAAGCATCATCGTATGTTATGGTGAAGGGTGGTGAATCTGAGCATGTTCCGGTTGATAAAATAGGGAAGGGCTATACCTATGAAATTGAAGAAGTAGCGCACTGTATTACCAAGGGAAAACTAGAGAGTGCACTATGGAGTCACCAGAATTCAAAAGACCTTTGTCGTCTTTTGGATACGGTTAGAGAAGAGGCAGGAGTTCGTTTTCCATTTGAGCTGTAAAACCTTTGCAATAATAGCGTGAAGTTTTTATAAATTTCCGATATTTGAAATTACCACGAACCAAAACCAAAGAACATGGGAATGAATAAGAATACAGTGCTGGCTTGGGCCACATTTATAATGATTTGTGTAGGTTGTGCGCTTATAGCCCTTGGAGCTTTTAGATATGACGATGTTGCCGGCTGGGGTTTTGCCTCTGTAGGAATTGGTTTTTTTGCCATTGCATGGGTTTTTAACGCGTTAAAGGGGAGGGTATAACAAAAGCCGAAGTTTTAGTGTTCCATGTGCTTTGTGATTACATTTTCAATTAGAAATTGGTGACAATCGAAACTTTTAACCATAATTTTCTCAAGATTTATTTTCTATAAAACGTTTATTAATCAAGAATCTCTATTTTAAATATTTAGGATATGTCCGACGATAAAAAGGTCATTTTCTCCATGTCTGGAGTAACAAAGACATTTAAGACTGCGAATACGCCTGTTCTTAAAAATATATACCTCAGTTTCTTTTATGGTGCTAAAATTGGTATTCTAGGGCTTAACGGTTCCGGTAAATCTACCTTGTTAAAGATTATTGCAGGAGTCGATAAAAATTTTCAAGGCGATGTTGTATTTTCTCCTGGTTATAATGTTGGTTACTTGGAGCAAGAACCTCAGTTAGATGCAGACAAAACGGTATTGGAAGTCGTAAAGGAAGGGGTATCCGAGACGGTCGCTATCTTGGACGAATACAATAAAATCAACGATATGTTCGGTCTGCCGGAGGTTTATGAGGATGCGGACAAGATGCAAAAGTTGATGGATAAGCAAGCTGTTTTACAGGATAAAATAGATGCCTCTAACGCATGGGAACTGGATACCAAGCTCGAAATTGCGATGGATGCGCTCCGAACACCAGAATCCGATAAAAAAATTAGCGTTCTGTCCGGAGGTGAAAAAAGACGTGTAGCACTTTGCAGATTGTTGTTACAGGAACCGGAAATTTTATTGCTGGACGAGCCTACCAACCACTTGGATGCGGAATCTGTACACTGGTTGGAACATCATTTAGCGCAATATAAAGGAACCGTAATTGCGGTAACACACGACCGTTATTTCTTGGATAATGTAGCCGGTTGGATTTTAGAACTTGATAGGGGAGAGGGTATTCCATGGAAAGGAAATTATTCCTCTTGGTTGGACCAAAAGTCCAAACGTTTAGCGCAGGAAAGTAAAACAGCTTCCAAAAGACAAAAAACTTTGGAACGTGAGCTAGAATGGGTGAGACAAGGTGCTAAGGGCAGACAGACAAAACAAAAAGCCCGTTTGAAGAATTATGATAAGCTGATGAGCCAAGACCAAAAGCAGTTGGACGAAAAATTAGAAATATATATCCCCAACGGACCTCGTTTGGGTACCAATGTTATAGAGGCTAAAGGTGTAAGTAAGGCTTATGGTGATAAATTACTGTACGAAGATTTAAACTTTACCTTGCCACAAGCCGGTATCGTGGGGGTCATTGGTCCTAACGGAGCTGGTAAAACTACCATATTTAGAATGGTGATGGGGGAGGAGAAACCGGACAAGGGAGAATTCATAGTCGGTGATACGGCAAAAATAGCGTATGTAGACCAAAGTCACTCCAACATTGACCCGGATAAAACGATTTGGCAGAACTTTAGCGATGAGCAAGAACTAGTGATGATGGGCGGCCGTCAAGTCAATTCTAGGGCGTATTTGAGCCGTTTTAATTTTTCCGGTAGTGAGCAGAACAAAAAGGTAAGCATGTTATCCGGTGGGGAACGAAACCGTTTACATCTGGCAATGACCCTTAAAGAAGAAGGGAACGTTTTGCTTTTGGATGAGCCAACGAATGATTTGGATGTAAACACCTTACGTGCCTTAGAAGAAGGGTTGGAAAATTTTGCCGGCTGTGCTGTTGTTATTTCTCACGATAGATGGTTTTTAGATAGGGTTTGTACTCATATTCTTGCATTTGAAGGCGATTCTCAAGTCTATTTCTTTGAAGGTTCCTTTTCTGACTATGAGGAGAATAGAAAGAAACGCTTGGGTGCCGATATTATGCCGAAACGTATTAAGTATAAGAAGCTTATTCGCTAGTAGTATGGACTAGCAGAATTCAAAGAGTAGTAGTATATGGCCCTTACTTAAAGTAATTTTGTTTGTGAAAATAACCCGAATCTCGCAGTGCTTATTAAGGTTTTAGCGATACTTATTCTTCCTTTATTGGGTTTTGGGCTTTACTCAAGCGATTGCATATCCACCAACTTTTTGTACGTGCCGTTTTTGGCCAAAAGTTCCGTGTGAGATCCTTGTTCTACAATTTCTCCTTTTTGAAGTACGACAATGTTATCTGCGTTCTGGATGGTAGAGAGGCGGTGGGCGATAACAATGGAGGTTCTATTTTTCATCATCTTCTCCAGGGCATCTTGTACCAAGCGCTCGCTTTCGGTATCCAAGGCAGAAGTGGCCTCGTCCAAAATCATGATCGGTGGATTTTTAAGAACGGCACGGGCTATGGATAATCGTTGTTTTTGTCCACCGCTTAACTTGTTACCACTGTCGCCAATATTAGTATCATAGCCTTTAGGAAGTTCCATAATAAAGTCATGGGCATTCGCAATTTTAGCCGCTTCTGTAATTTCCTCCAAGCTTGCACCTTCTTTTCCCAGGCTAATATTACTTTTTACTGAATCATTAAATAAAATGGAATCTTGGGTTACTAGACCAAGCATACTACGCAAGGATGTTTTAGAAAGCTCTTTTATATCTATACCATCAATTGTAATATTCCCTTTGTTTACATCATAAAACCGAGTTACCAAATTAGCTATAGTACTTTTGCCACTACCCGATTGTCCTACCAAAGCTACGGTTCCGCCTTTGGGAACATTGAGGTTAAAATCCTTTAGAACATATTCGTCCTCGTATTTAAACGAAATGTTTTCTAGGGCGATATTGTTTTCAAAGTCCAACTTCTCGATTGGATTCTCGATTTCCCCTATCGGATTTTCAGTTTCTAGAATTTCTAGAACACGCTCGGCCGCAGCATTACCTTTCTGCACACCATAGGAAGCCTTGCTTATTGCCTTCGCCGGAGTTAAAAAGTTGTAGGCCAGTGCAATATAGCCAATGAAAGAAGCCGCATCCAATGTTTTTTCTACGATTACCAATTGTCCTCCGTACCACAGCAACACTCCAATTACCAAAATACCTAAAAATTCGCCGGTAGGTGAAGCTAAATTTTGTCGATTTAAGAGTGAATTTGAAAATTTGTAAAAACGATTGGTGCTTTTTTTAAAGTTGGATACAAATCTATTTTCCGAATTAAATGCCTTTATAACGCGCAGACCACCTAAGGTTTCTTCCACAATAGATAAGAATTCTCCTTGTTCCTTTTGTACTCGATCGGATTTCTTTTTGAGGGACTTTCCTATTTTAGAGATTATCAACCCAGATATAGGAATGAAAATAAAAACAAATAATGTGAGCTTTGGGCTAATGCCGAACATTATCAAAAGTGTAAAGAACATGGTTAAAGGTTCTCTAACGATAAGCTCTAAGATGGATAAAAAGGAGTGCTGAATTTCCAAAACATCGGTGGTAACCCTTGCGATAACATCCCCTTTTCGCTTTTCTGAGAAATAGGAAATAGGTAGGTCGGTAATTTTTTGGTACATCGCATTTCTAATATCCTGCAATACACCATTCCGTAAAAAGGTAATGAAGTACATTGCCAGATAGTTAAAAAAGTTTTTGAGCAAAAACAAGAGCAGCACTAAACTTATAACCATAATTAGGCCCTTCATTTGGTCATCACCCGCATATTGGTTTACAGAGTAGTTAACATACTCCAATGCAAATTCTTTTACTTTACTTAAACCTTCATACACAGGTTCGATGGTTATTTTTTTTTCAGGATAAAAAATGACATCTAAGGTTGGTATTAACGCTGCAAACGCCAAGGCACTAAAGAGCGCATACAAAACATTAAAGAAAATATTTAAATACCCGTATTTTCGGTAAGGCTTAGCAAAACGAAGAATCTTTTTAAAATAATCCATTAGCCTAGTTTAAGCTCACTGAGGATGCTTTCTATTTTAGCATCTAATTGCGTCGCTACTTTGTGATAATTCGTAGCGGTATCCAAGGTGGTGTTCGTGCTAATGTAAAACTTTACTTTAGGCTCTGTTCCGCTTGGTCTTGCAGCAACTCGGGTTCCGTCTTCGGTTTCGTAGATTAAAACATTTGATTTTGGAATATCAATAACTTTTTCTTCACCGGTGAGTACGTTCCTTGCGGTAGCGGTATTATAGTCCTCGATCCATTTCACCTTGGAACCTGCAACGGATGCTACCGGATTTTCCTTAAAATCTTTCAGCATTTGTTTAATTTCTTCTGCACCGCTTATTCCTTTTTTGGTTATGGAGACCAGATGTTCTTTGTAGAAACCATATGCTACATAACATTCGATTAAATCCTTGTAAAAAGAACTTCCGTTCGCTTTAGCCTGTGCGGCTATTTCACAAGCGAGTAGGGTAGAGGTTACCGCGTCTTTATCACGTACAAAATCACCAACCATATAACCGAAGCTTTCTTCTCCGCCACCTATAAAATCGGATTGCGGAAAATCTTTTATCATTTTTCCGATCCATTTAAATCCGGTTAATGCCGTTTTAAATTCAACCCCATAGGCTTTGGCCATAGCCTCCATCATTGGTGTGGAGACAATGGTTGTAGCAATAAACTCATTACCCTTAAAACCTTCTTGTTTTCTTTGTTCTAAAAGGAACTTGGTCATGAGTACCATGGCTTGGTTTCCGTTTACGATTTCCATCTTTCCATCTAAATTCCGAACCGCAATACCTAAACGATCACTATCGGGATCGGTTCCTACAACCATGTCCGCACCTATTTCCTCTGCTTTTGCAACTGCTATTGATAACGCTTCCGGTTCTTCTGGGTTAGGCGATTTTACGGTAGGGAAATTACCATCTGGCTCTGCCTGTTCGGTAATGACGGTTACATTTTTATACCCTGCACGTTTTAATACTTCAGGAATGGCAGTTATAGAGGTGCCGTGCAAGGAAGTAAACACGATTTTGAAATCATCTTTACCTTCTGCATTATAATTCCCATTGGCTACACAGGCTTCAATAAATGCCTCATCAACTTCTTTATCTATAACTTGGATTAGACTATCGTTGGCTTCGAATTTTATATCCTCAAAGGGTAGTGCATTAATCTCTGCAATAATTTCCTCGTCTTGTGGTGGTACTATTTGTCCCCCATCTGTCCAATATACCTTATACCCATTATACTCTGGCGGGTTATGTGATGCCGTAAGCACGATTCCTGCATGACAATTGAGATGTCGTACAGCGAAAGAAAGCTCTGGTGTAGTACGCAATTCAGAAAATAAAAAAACTTTAATGCCATTTGCTGAAAATACTTCGGCTACCGTTCTGGCCAGCGTATCGCTATTGTGACGGCAATCAAAAGCAATAGCTACCTTTATATCCTCGTTGGTGTATGTTTTGTTTAAATAATTACTAAGTCCTTGTGTACTTTTTCCAAGAGTATATTTGTTTATTCTGTTGGTGCCAACACCCATGACACCGCGCATACCACCTGTGCCAAATTCCATTTGCTTGTAAAATCGGTCTTTAAGCTCTTCGGTATCTGTATCTATTAACTGTTGAATTTCTTTTTTTACTGCTGGGTCAAAAAATCTGTCATCCAGCTCTTGGCAGTATCAAGGAAGTTATCCATGTAATCTCTTATTTTGTTTATCTTTTAAATCTACGAAGAATTCTAGTTGCTATACTGTTTTATAGTGCAATCTTATCGGCAATTGCATACCTGTTTTCCGTTTTCTTTGAGCGAATCATAATTTCTCCTAAAAATCCTGCTAAAAATAATTGTGTACCGATAACCATAGACGTTAAGGCGATATAAAACTGTGGTCTATTAGTTATCAATCTTCCAAAAGGATTGATGAACAACTTGTCCACGCCCAAGTAAATTGCAAAACTAAAACCAATAATAAACATGAGGACACCTAAGGCTCCGAACAAGTGCATAGGACGTTTTCCAAATTTAGAAACGAACCAAATGGTAATTAAATCTAAAAACCCATTAATAAATCGTTCCATCCCAAATTTTGTTCTCCCATATTTTCTAGATTGATGCTTTACTACTTTTTCCCCAATCTTGGAAAAACCTGCATTTTTTGCGAGTACAGGTATATATCGATGCATTTCACCAGATACTTCTATGGTTTTTATAACGACACGGTCATAAGCTTTTAACCCACAATTAAAATCATGCAGGTGCACTCCCGATGTTTTACGTGCAGCCCAATTGAACAGTTTGGAAGGTAAATTTTTAAAGAGAATGGAATCGTACCGTTTTTTCTTCCAACCGGAAACCAGGTCATATCCTTCTTTCTGTATTAAATCAAAAAGTTCAGGTATTTCTTCAGGATTGTCCTGTAGATCTGCATCCATAGTGATCACAACATCTCCTTGAGCAGCTTTAAACCCGGCATGCAAGGCTTGTGATTTGCCAAAATTTCGTTGAAATCGAATTCCTTTGACATTGCTGTCTTCATTGGAAAGTGCAGATATTATTTTCCAAGAATTATCTGTACTGCCATCGTCTACGAATAAAATCTCGTAAGAAAAATGCTTGGATTGCATCACAGATGCAATCCAAGCATGTAGCTCTTTTAAAGATTCTTCTTCGTTAAGTAAGGGAATAACAATGGATAGTTGCATCGGTTGCTTCAAAAATTCCCTTCAAAAATACAAACTTAGTCTAGAACTTCTTGTTTTTTTAGAACCAAAGCAGGAACGAGTGAAACTATGAAACCTAGTACAACACTAAAAATGAGGCCAAACAAAACCTGCATACCAGGTGTTGAAAATTTTTGTCCCATTTCCATTTGTTGATCAATCTGTTGGGTGGTAAGCGCTGTGCTTTCCAATAGCTGATTTCTTTGGTACTCCATAGCTTTGGTCATCATATCCGGATCAATTACGTTAGACAGGATTTGATTGAAGATAACACCAATGATACCACTTATTAAGCAAATACCCACGCCAACCTTCAACGCTTGTCCAAAGGACATAAAACCATTGTTAGCTTTTTTAAATTGAATCATTCCAATGATAACTGCCGCAAGCATTAAGCCAACGCTAATTAGCATAACTGCAGTACCACCTTGATAGTGCATATCCATTGTATAAAGCATGAAAGCAAAAATTACGCTAACCCCTCCTAATATGAGTCCGTAGGTTAGGGCAAATTTTCCTGTTTTTGGTTGATTTTCTTCCATAATGTTTAAAGTTTAGAGGTTGATTATTTTATAGGTAGCAAAAGCATGCTAATTGTTACAAGGGAAGGTACAAATTATTTTCGTTTTATTTTTGGGATAATAGATTGTCAATTTAGAGAAAATAAGTAAATTTGCAAACTTAAAATAAGCTCCCGTCGGAATGGGAGTGTAAAATGTTTAGTACCATGCAAAAAGGAATACACCCAGAAAATTATAGACTAGTAGCGTTTAAAGATATGTCCAATGAGGAAGTGTTTTTAACGAAATCTACTGCAGATACCAAAGAAACCTTAGAAGTAGATGGTGTTGAGTATCCGTTAGTAAAATTGGAGATTTCAAGAACATCACATCCTTTCTATACAGGAAAAGCGAAATTCTTGGATACAGCAGGACGTATTGATAAGTTCAAGAACAAGTACAAGAAATTTGCTAAATCTGCGCCAGAGGCGACGGAGGAAGTAAAAGAAGAGGAGAAATAAGAGTTTCTTTTACCACATACTAAAGCGCCCATGATATATTTATCGCGGGCGCTTTTTTAGTATAGCTAATATTTGACCATCTTGTCTATTCTATCTCAATACTGCACTTGGTTTACTTAATTTTGACAAAATACTATATTTTATGAATTATGTTCTTTTTGACGGTGCTGAAAGGGATAACTTTTTGCCCTTTACGTTTACAAGGCCTGTTTGCGAAATTAGGTTGGGTATCCTAACTATTACGGAAAAATGGGAGGCATATCTTAAAACTACCGTTTCCTATAAGACACAAGATTATCTATCCGTTAAGTATCCTTTAGTTGCCGGTACGGATAACATTTTCGTTAATGGTTCTTTTCTTCCTGACCTAAGACTTTTAAAGGCCATAAGCGCCTTACGTTTTGGACAAGCTTTGATGTATGATGATAGATTGGTGGCGTACCGTACAGAACGCTTAGAGAATCATAGCGATACTAGCCGTTTTGAACGTATTTCATTGGAACACGATCCGCTTCATATTCAGTTCACATGGGATATTTTCTCTAAAAATGGTGAAGCTTTGGAGGCCGATTTTCATTTTTTGACAAATGGTAGGGTTAGTCAACCCATATCTGAAACCAACCGTCTTATAAAGCCAGAACGCATATTCTTGGAAGAAGGCGCCAAAGCAGAGTTTAGTATACTTAATGCTACGGAAGGTCCAATTTATATTGGAAAAAATGCGGAGATTTGGGAAGGTAGCCTCATTCGTGGCGGACTTGCGTTATGTGACAACGCAGTAGTTAAAATGGGAGGGAAGCTTTACGGACCCACAACGATAGGTCCCCATTCTAAAGTTTGTGGTGAGGTTAGTAACTCAGTAATTTTTGGTTATACAAGTAAGGGACACGAAGGTTATTTAGGTAACGCGGTATTGGGTGAATGGTGTAATATAGGGGCAGATTCCAATAATTCCAACCTAAAAAATAATTACGCCAAAGTGCGTATTTGGAATTACGCCACCGAAAGGTTTGAACAAACCGGTTTGCAATTCTGTGGATTAATGATGGGAGACCATAGTAAAACGGCTATCAATACGATGTTGAATACCGGTACTGTTATCGGTGTAAACGTGAATGTCTATACCCCAGGATTTCCTAGAAACTTCATTCCAAGTTTTAGTTGGGGGGAGCTTCTGGATTTTCTACGTATATGCCCCAAAAGGCTTTTGAAGCTGCTGAAGTAATGATGGCAAGAAGAGGTGTGGAATTTGATACAATTGAGGCAGACATATTGAATCATGTTTTTGAAATAACAAAAAAGTGGAGGAAATATTAGAATAGGAGTGTTGGAAAAAAAAGTATGGACTAAATAATAGGAATCATAAAGGATAAAAATTGTTTAGCTCAACATTTGACTATTTATTTCAAATCTTCAACCCCAAATTTCTAGCCGTTTGCCCTAACCCTTATCTTTGCATTTATCGAGTACAATTTCATGAAAAAGAAAGTAGCATTTTATACCTTGGGCTGTAAGCTTAATTTTTCCGAAACATCTACAATTGCCCGAGGCTTTGTCGATGAAGGTTTTGACCGCGTAGATTTTTCGGAATCCGCAGATATGTACGTCGTTAACACCTGTTCGGTAACGGATAACGCAGATAAAAAATTCAAAACAGTCGTAAAACAGGCTCAAAAAGGAAATCCAAAAGCTTTTATTGCTGCTGTGGGATGTTACGCTCAATTAAAACCAGAAGAGTTGGCATCGGTTGATGGGGTAGATTTGGTGTTGGGGGCCACGGAAAAGTTTAAGATAAGGGATTATATCAATGACCTGTCTAAAAACGATTTTGGTGAAGTTCATTCCTGTGAAATCGAAGAGGCTGATTTTTATGTCGGCAGCTATGCTATTGGAGACCGCACCAGGGCTTTCTTAAAAGTGCAGGATGGTTGTGATTATAAATGTACCTATTGTACCATCCCATTAGCAAGAGGGATTTCTAGGAGTGATGCCTTGGATAATGTATTGAAAAACGCAGCTGAAATTTCTGCACAAGGCATTAAGGAAATTGTGCTTACCGGTGTTAATATCGGGGATTACGGCAAAGGAGAATTTGGCAACAAAAAACACGAACATACCTTTTTGGATTTAATAAAGGCATTGGATACCGTTCATGGGATTCATCGGCTTCGTATCTCTTCTATTGAACCGAATCTTTTAAAGAATGAAACAATAGATTTTGTAGCAAAAAGTAATTCGTTCGTACCACATTTTCATATTCCACTACAAACTGGAAGCGATGCACTTTTAAGGCTAATGAAAAGAAGGTATATGACGGCCCTGTATACAGACCGTGTTGCAAGAATAAAAAGCGTAATGCCCAATTGTTGTATCGGGGTAGATGTCATTGTTGGATTTCCTGGGGAGACAGAAGAACATTTTATGGAAACCTATCATTTTTTAAACGAATTGGAGGTATCTTATTTACATGTATTTACGTATTCCGAAAGGGACAATACGGAAGCAGCCAAAATGTCTGGCGCAGTTCCCAAGGCCGTACGTAATAAAAGAAGCAAAATGCTTAGAGGGCTATCCGTTAAGAAGCGAAGGGCTTTTTATGAAAGTCAGCTAGGGGAAACGTTAAGCGTGCTCTTTGAAGGTGAAAATAAAGAAGGATACATACATGGGTTTACCGAAAACTACGTTAAAATAAAAACACCATGGAATCCTAACTTGGTAAACACGATACACGATGTTGTATTATGCGATATAGCTGAGGATGGTTTGGTAACTATGAAGTTTAGTAATGTTTTGGAAGCTAAAGTAAGGGCATAAAAAAACCTCTCGAATGAGAGGCTTTTTTATTAGATTCTGATGCCTATAGGCAGCATTTCTTTATACTGTCTATTTCTACGGAGAAAACCTGCAATTTGAGGACTAGTGGGAACCACTCTTAAATTCTTCTCTTGTAAATGATGAAGTACCGCTTTGATGAAGCTTTCATTGAAACCTTCTTTGGTGATTTCTTCCGGGACTACAATCTTGGTTAAAAAAACCTTTCGTTCTTGAGATGAATACTCGATTTTAGCTAAATGGCCATCCAAACTTGTTTCAAACTGGCGCAGGAAGGCATTGTCCTTAATTAGTACATCGTTCATATAGTTGATTTTAGTATTGGTTCAAGACAAAAAAATTACGATGTTCTCAACTCGTAATTTTCAATTAAATAAATCCGTGATTTTGCTTTGGCCTAAGTATTATTAAGTTTGGATATACCAAAGCCAAGCAATAAAATTAGTAAAAAAATAGCTAATTTCCTAGTTTTTATATAGTTTCATAAATATGTCAACATCAATAGTTCATGTATACTTTATGCCCGGAATGGCAGCTAACAGTTCTATTTTTGAACATATTAGATTACCTGAAGAGCATTTTAAAATCCATTATTTGGATTGGTGCTTACCTGAAAAGGGAATGAGTATTGTTTCGTATGCACAGAAAATGTGTGGGTTGGTTACACATAAAGACCCAGTTCTTTTGGGGGTTTCCTTTGGTGGTCTCTTGGTGCAGGAAATGGCCAAAATTATACCGGCACGCAAAGTAATTATAGTGTCTAGTGTAAAAAGTAAAAATGAACTTCCCAAGAGGATGTTGTTTGCACGCTATACCAGTATTCACAAATTGCTTCCTACAGGTTTGGTCAACAATGTAGAGCTTTTGGCAAAATATGCCTTTGGGGAGACGGTTACTAAAAGATTGGCGCTTTATGAAAAGTATTTATCCATTCGAGACAAATTTTATATTGATTGGTGCATACATGAAATGGTAAATTGGAGTCAAGCAATTCCTTCACAAAATGTAATTCATTTACAAGGTGACAAGGATGCTGTTTTTCCTATCGCGAACATAAAGGAATGTATAATTGTACCAAATGGTACGCATACCATGATTATTCACAGAGCAAAATGGTTTAACCAGCACCTTCCCACAATTATTTTGGATTAAGACAGTTCTATTAATACCTTTGGTAGAAACTAAATTGATAGGTATGAAAGTTTTAAAAAATATTCTTATGCTTTTGGGCGTACTTTTCGTGGTAGGCTCGTTGATTTTTGCAGTAAATTCTGATAGTATTAAGGATAAGGTCAGCAACACAGTTGTCAACGATAGTACTGAAATAAATGTAGCGAACGAATACCGTATCTCATCGATAGATATTCCAGAGGATTTAAATTTTGCAGGGGAGGTGGTTCCGCAACAAGATCCAGAAATTATGGAACGGGTGGATCGTGAGTTTTTGGTAAATACATATTGGCAATCAAACGCACTTTTGCTTATGAAAAGAGCAAACAAATACTTTCCTATCATAGAGCCTATTTTGGCCAAGAATGGTATACCTGATGATTTTAAATACTTGGCCGTTGCTGAAAGTGGATTGACCAATGTGGTTTCACCTGCAGGTGCTACAGGGTTTTGGCAGATTATGCGAGAAACCGGAAGGGAATACGGTTTAGAGGTCAATTCTAATGTAGATGAACGCTATCACCTTGAGAAATCTACAGAGGTGGCGTGTAGTTACTTGAACAAATGGAACGATAAATATGGGAGTTGGACACTAACTGCTGCTGCTTATAATGCAGGACCGGGTGGAATTAACAAATACATGAGAATCCAAAAAGTGGATAATTATTATGATTTACTGTTAGGTCAGGAAACAGGTAGGTACGTGTTTAGGATTATGGCAATTAAAGAAATTCTATCCAATCCGGAGAAATACGGATTTCATTTAGATGAGGAAGATATGTACAGTGCAGCACCTTCCTTTACCGTAGAGATCGATGAGCCGGTTGCCAGTTTTGCGGACTTTGCCAAAGAATATGAGATCAACTATAAAATACTAAAAAGACACAATCCTTGGTTGCGCGAGCCTCATTTAAACAATAGTTCCAGAAAGAAGTATACCATAGAGATTCCCAACAAAGGGTTTTATATGGAGTCTAAATAAGAATGTGTCATCACAGTTTATAGGGCCCTCCCTAATTCAAAATCCCAAATACAGTGTTTTTTACAACACTACATTTGGGATTTTTTTACTAAGTTTTAATTAATTTTGTTATGGCAATTACCACTTATTTTGGCATTTAAATCTTTTTCATTTGTTGCTGCATCATGCGAATCTGCTCTGTAAGCATATTGTTCTTGTCAAGCTTTTTTGCTTCTTTTAATAAGGTGGTAGCTTCTCTTTTTCGACGTTTTTGCATTGAAATGCCCGCTAAGCTTAGCTTTGCCATTGCTAAATCGTAATCCATTGTTAAACCGAGCTTTAATGCTTTCTTAAAATATTTTTCGGCCTTGGTTAAATTTGTTTGAGAAAATATGATACCATGCAGATAGTTGTAGTATCCTTGCTGTTTGGTGGTTAAGGCGCCTTCAGGATTTTTTATTTTTTTTAACCAATTCTCTGTTCCAGTCAAATCCTGTTTTCGCATCCGTAAAAATGCCAAAAGGATAATTTCATTTCTAAAATATAGAAAAATAAAGATAGCGGATAAAAGAAGTAGGAAAATACCGTTCCCAATTTCTCCTTCGATAAATTGATATATTGCATATGCAATTATTAGCCCTGCAATTACTAGCTTAATATTTTTGTTGAACATGTGTATGTGCTTTGATGCGGTTGATTTACTTTTTTGCTGGTATACTTATTATTTTAAAACTGTGTTTTAAAAGCAAAATTTCAGCCCTGCAAAATTAGGTAAAACCTAGGTTTTGGGCTGTAAAGAATTCTAAAAATATTTTTTTGATAAGTCTTGTTAAAGAAAAAAGTCTTTGTATATTTGCGCCCAGTTTTACAGGTAGTTCTGTACGACATCAAACATAGAAAAGGTTTTAAGCAATGCCCGGACAGAAAAGAACATATCAGCCGTCAAAGAGGAAAAGAAAGAATAAACATGGGTTTAGAGAGCGCATGGCTTCCGTTAATGGAAGAAAAGTTTTAGCAAGAAGAAGAGCTAAAGGAAGAAAGAAGTTAACCGTTTCCTCCGAGCCAAGACATAAGAAATAAATGATTTTATTTTTTAAAAATATTTAAGGTGTTACTTTTTCTAAAGTGGCACCTTTTTTTTGTGCTTAATCGACTTAATTATTTAATACTGTAAAAAAGGAACCTAGAACATGCCGAAAAGAAAAGATTTAAACTCTATACTAATTATTGGTTCTGGCCCTATTATCATTGGTCAGGCTTGTGAATTTGACTACGCAGGATCGCAGTCTCTCCGTTCGCTACGTGAAGATGGCATCGAAACTATATTAATCAATAGTAATCCGGCTACCATTATGACGGATCCCTCAATGGCGGACCATGTGTACCTAAAACCATTGACGACTAAATCTATTATAGAAATATTAAAAGAACATCCACAAATTGATGCGGTATTGCCCACTATGGGAGGCCAAACTGCTTTGAATCTATGTATAGAAGCCGATAAAAAAGGTATTTGGGAGGATTTTGGAGTAGAGTTGATCGGTGTGGATATCGATGCAATAAACGTAACGGAAGATCGCGAACAGTTTAGGGAGCTAATGTTAAAAATTGGTGTTGGCATGGCACCTCAAGCAACGGCCACCTCTTTCTTAAAAGGTAAGGAAATAGCACAACGATTTGGTTTTCCCTTGGTCATACGAGCTTCTTACACGCTGGGCGGGGCGGGAGCGGCAATTGTTTATAAGCCAGAGGATTTTGATGAATTACTGAGCTATGGATTGGAGATCTCGCCCATACATGAGGTAATGATCGATAAAGCGCTCATGGGCTGGAAAGAATATGAGTTAGAATTGTTGCGTGACAAAAATGATAATGTGGTTATCATTTGTGCTATTGAAAATATGGACCCCATGGGAATTCATACGGGTGATTCCATTACGGTAGCACCAGCAATGACCTTATCGGATAGGACCTACCAAAAAATGAGGGATATGGCAATTCACATGATGCGTAGTATCGGTGATTTTGAGGGAGGTTGTAATGTACAGTTTGCGGTTAGTCCAGACGAAGAAGAAGATATCATTGCAATTGAAATAAACCCAAGGGTCTCTAGGTCTTCTGCTTTGGCCTCTAAAGCTACCGGATATCCAATAGCGAAAGTTGCCACCAAGCTAGCGATCGGGTATTCTTTGGACGAGTTGGAAAATCAGATAACCAAATCAACTTCAGCATTATTTGAACCCACATTAGATTACGTAATCGTTAAAATTCCACGATGGAATTTTGATAAATTCGAAGGCTCCGACAGAACATTGGGATTACAAATGAAATCTGTAGGAGAGGTAATGGGCATTGGGCGTTCCTTTCAAGAAGCACTGCATAAAGCAACACAATCCTTAGAGATAAAAAGGAATGGTTTGGGGGCGGATGGTAAAGGCTACAAAGATTACGACCAAATCATAAGTAAATTAACAATACCCAGTTGGGACAGGGTATTTGTAATTTATGATGCCATACAAATGGGTATTCCATTAAGCAGAATACACGAAATCACAAAAATTGATATGTGGTTCCTCAAACAATATGAAGAGCTATATCAATTAGAAAAGGAAATCTCAAAGTTTACGATAGCATCACTTTCTAAGGAATTGCTGTTAGAGGCCAAGCAAAAAGGGTTTGCCGATAGGCAAATTGCACATATGTTGGATTGTTACGAGAGCGAAGTGTATAATAAACGAACAGAGCTTAATATCAACAGGGTGTACAAACTGGTAGATACTTGTGCTGCGGAGTTTAAAGCCATTACGCCGTATTACTACTCCACTTTTGAAGCTGAAATTGAGCAGCCAGATGGTACTCGTTATGTTCAAAACGATAGTATTGTTACCGATAAGAAAAAGATAGTGGTTTTAGGTTCGGGCCCTAACCGAATTGGACAAGGGATTGAGTTTGATTATTGTTGCGTACATGGAGTTTTAGCCGCTGCCGAATGTGGTTATGAGACAATAATGATCAACTGTAATCCAGAAACGGTTTCTACAGATTTTGATACGGCGGACAAGTTGTATTTTGAACCGGTATTTTGGGAACATATTTACGACATCATTCGTCATGAGAAACCGGAAGGGGTGATTGTTCAGTTAGGTGGGCAAACCGCTTTAAAATTGGCTGAAAAACTATCCAAGTATGGAATTAAAATCATCGGGACCAGTTTTGAATCTTTGGATCTTGCCGAGGACCGTGGTAGTTTCTCCAAACTATTACAGGAAAATAATATTCCGTTTCCAGAATTTGGTGTGGCCGAAACTGCTGATGAAGCACTAGCTCTTGCCGATAAGTTAGATTTTCCACTTTTAGTAAGACCATCCTATGTATTGGGAGGGCAAGGAATGAAAATTGTCATCAATAAAGAAGAACTGGAGGAGCATGTTGTAGATTTACTTCATAAAATACCAAATAATAAACTATTATTGGACCATTATTTAGATGGTGCCATAGAAGCCGAAGCAGATGCCATCTGCGATGGTAAGGATGTCTACATCATAGGTATTATGGAGCATATAGAGCCTTGTGGGATTCACTCTGGAGATTCAAATGCGACCTTACCACCATTTAATTTAGGTGAATTTGTAATGCAGCAGATTAAAGATCATACCAAGAAAATTGCCTTGGCACTCAATACGGTCGGTCTTATCAATATCCAATTCGCGATAAAAGATGATATGGTTTATATTATAGAAGCGAACCCAAGGGCATCACGAACCGTACCTTTTATCGCCAAGGCATATAAGGAACCCTATGTGAATTATGCAACTAAAGTGATGTTGGGGGAAAAGAAGGTAAAGGATTTTGATTTTAAACCTCATTTAGAGGGGTATGCCATAAAACAACCTGTATTCTCATTTAATAAATTTCCGAATGTAAATAAGAATTTAGGTCCGGAAATGAAAAGTACAGGAGAAAGCATTCTTTTTATTGATAGTTTAAAGGATGATGATTTTTACAACCTATATGCAAGGCGCAAGATGTATTTAAGTAAATAAAAGTCTTATAGTACTTGATGATGCGGTTTGGTTCAATTGAACCAAACCGCATATTTTTTTCTGCGTAATTCTAACGCTAAGGTTTCTTCCATTTTTAATGCTTCCTCCCTAGTTGCCATAGGCAGGATATGATTGTAGAGGCTACCTCTTAAGTAGAGGCCATATTTTTCAACGATGGTAGCCGAAATTTTGTATCCTTTTTTACTTATAAACCCAGATTTGTGTTGCTTAAAACGTTCCGTAGGTGTTTTACTGGTCATACCCACGTATAAGCATTCCAATACACCATTAAATTGAGGATTAGCTTCCCTAAATTTTCTGTTTTCGGTATATACGCGTTTGGACAATTCAATAACGTATACGTGGTATTGGTTTTTGGGCATCGGAGACCTACTTCTATAATTATAACCGTGATTTATTATTTTCTTTCTATTAATGTCGCTGACAAGATTCTAACATCCGTAATCGGCGTATCTAAACTATCCGTTGGTACGGCCGCTATGCGATCAACGATGTCCATTCCTTTGATTACCGCTCCAAATACAACATAGTTTTGGTCTAAATGAGCGGCACCGCCAATCGTTTTATAGGTAGAACGATGTTCCTCTGGATACACATAGGGTGTCATTTTGGCTTTCATTAGTTCTGTTAAAGAATCTAGTTTGGTTTTTAGCGCTGCTGAAGTATCTTTTAAAATAGCGCTTCGTGTTATATCTTCTTTGTTCTCTGAGGCGTATAAAGTGTTCAATTCCTTCAGTATGTTGGTATACGCTTCAAAATCTGATTTATTGTTTGGGTCATTGATTACCTTGTTGTACGCTAGCCAATTATTTATGCGTTTTTCCGCTTTGGCCAAGGTGCTATCCGTATAGGTCTTACCTTGGATAATTGTAAATTGTGTGCCACTTGACGCTTGGCTCGGATTGTGATCATCGCCCATTCTAGCGGCATTTACAGCACCGCGTTTATGATAAAGGCTTGGATGTATCTCAGATGGAATTGTATACTCAATTTCTGGAATCATGGAGGGTGTAGTTCTTGTTTCTGGATTACCGGTCTGTATCAGGAAATTATTGATAACCCGGTGAAAGGCAATACCATCATAAAAACCATTATGAACTAGCTTTAGAAAATTGTCGCGATGTTTGGGTGTGATATCCGATAATCTCAAAACAATTTCCCCTAGCTCTGTTGTTAACAATACGTCTTTGGTAGAATCGGTTTTGGTATGATCTAGCCCATGCTGTGCATTACAGTTATAGAAGAGCATCATTATAAATGCCAAACTCGAGAATACCAAAGATTTCATTTTCTATATAGATAGGTTTACTCAAAATTAATCATTTGAAGCCAAGCAAATGATAAAAAATACTTCTGAGGTGTATGTAGATTGGTAGGATATTTTTAGGAATCACTTTTCTTATTCTTTAAAAATCGTTGACCAAAAGCTGACACAAATAATCCTGTAAAAGTGTAACTAGTCGCCCCATCATCAAACTGAAAATAAATTGATAACAAGGCGGCTATAATAATAAAGGCAGCTAGGAACAAATGCTTACCATTAGTTTTTGTTAGATACTCCTAATTTTTGGCTTACTCGTTTACGCTAAATATGCTTTGCCAACCAATCGCCAACTTCACTAGTCTTGTATGCTTTTCCGCCTTCTGCAAGGTCTTCTGTAACTATACCTTCAGCCAAAGATTTATTGACTATGCGTCGAATATCTTCGGCCTCATCGGTCATGTTCATGTCCTCAAAAAGCATGGCGGCTGACAAAACCGTCGCTAGCGGATTTGCAATATCCTTGCCTGCAGCTTGTGGATAGGAACCATGTATTGGTTCGTAAAGCGATACCTTATTACCTATTGATGAAGATGGCATCAAGCCCATAGAACCTGAAATTACTGAGGCTTCGTCCGTTAATATATCCCCAAAAAGGTTTGCGGTGATTATAACGTCATAACCTTTAGGCCATTGAATTAAACGCATGGCTACGGCGTCTACGAACTCATAGGTGACTTCTACTTCTGGGTAGTCTTTTTCCATTCGCTGTATTGTTTCGCGCCATAATCTAGAGGATTCCAAGACATTGGCTTTGTCCACGCAGCATAGTTTTTTAGAACGTTTTAAAGCCATTTCAAAACCTTTTTTTGCCAAACGCTCAATTTCAAATCGTTGATAGGTCATGGTATCAAAGGCGGTTTCGCCGTTGTCTTTTCTACCGCGTTCGCCAAAATAAATACCCCCTGTAAGTTCCCTTAGAATGATTAGGTCAGTTCCTTCGATACGGTCACGTTTTAAGGGCGATTTGTCAATTAGAGAGGGGAACGTAAACGTAGGGCGCACATTGGCAAAAAGACCTAGTTTCTGTCTCATTTTCAACAAACCCTGTTCAGGACGTACCTTTGCAGTAGGATCATTGTCAAATCTAGGATGGCCAATGGCTCCAAAAAGAACGGCATCGGCATTGGAACAAATTTCATGTGTTTCGTCTGGATATGGTTCTCCAACAGCATCAATGGCCGCAGCTCCTGTCAACGCTGGTTTCCACGTGATATCGTGTTTATATTTATTAGCTATGGCATCGCATACTTTAACGGCTTGATCAATTACTTCAGGGCCAATCCCGTCTCCGGCCAAAAGGGCTATATTTAATTTCATGAGTGTTACTATTTTATTTTCATTCCTGCGAAAGCCGGAATCTTTTAATTCTTATTTCAATTTTGCGAAAAAGTTTTAAGCTATACGCTTAAGGCTTTACGCTATATCAATTATATTTTATCCTTTGTTATCTCCTTGGAGCTAGGGGTTATCATATTCAACATTTTTTCAGTTGCCTTAATCGCAGATACAGTTTGGTCAGAATCCAATCCCCTAGAGGTAAATTCTTTTCCTTTGTATTCCCATGTAATTACGGTCTCGCATAGTGCATCTGAAGTACTTCCTGGTGGTATACGCACTGCATAATCTACTAATTTTGGTAATGTAATTTTTTTAGCGACATATACTTTTTTCAAGGCATTTATAAAGGCATCGTATTGCCCATCTCCCTGTGCGTGGGCCTCAAAGGATTCTCCTTCGATTTCCATAGATAGGGTAGTGGAAGGCATTAATCCTTTAGCATGTGTGAGGACGTAGGATTTTACAAATACCTTTTGGTGGTGGGTATCTGTATCCAATACATCCGAAATTATAAAGGGCAAATCGTCCTTGGTTACCCGTTCCTTTTTATCCCCCAATTCAATGATACGTTGGGTTACTTTTTTAAGTTCCTCGTCATTTAATGTGAGTCCTAATTCCTGTAAATTTTTTTGGATATTTGCCTTTCCGGATAATTTTCCTAAGGCGTATTTCCGTTTTCTGCCAAAACGCTCGGGCATTAAGTTGCTAAAGTATAGATTGTTTTTGCTATCCCCATCTGCATGTATGCCAGCGGTTTGGGTAAATACATTGTCTCCAACAATGGGTTTGTTTGCAGGGATACTTAATCCTGTAAAAGCAGATACCAACTTGCTTACCTTGAATAAGGATGATTCGTTTATACCTATTTCAACATCTGGCAAAAAATCTTTGATGACGGCAACGGCGCTGGCCATAGGAGCATTTCCTGCCCGTTCTCCCATACCGTTTACCGTAAGATGTAATCCATGACAACCAGCCTTTGCCGCCTCCATAACATTGGCGACACCAAGATCATAGTCATTATGTCCATGAAAATCAAAATGTTGTTCAGGATAGCGTTTAGTAATTTCAGAGATATATTTGGCCGTTTCGGTATGGGTGAGAATACCAAGCGTATCAGGTAATAGAATTCGCTTTACAGGTTGTGTAGCCAAAAAATCCAAGAATTGAAACACATATTCTTTGGAGTTACGCATACCATTGCTCCAGTCCTCCAAATAGACGTTATTGATTACACCTATTTTTTCAGCCCCTTTAAACACTTGGGCGATTTCTGAAAAATGCTGCTCTGGTGTTTTTTTGAGTTGGTGTTGTAAATGGTTTAGCGAGCCTTTTGTCAATAGGTTTTGCGATTTGGCACCAGCTTTTATCATCCATTGTAAGGAGACACCGCCATCTACAAAAGTTAAAACCTCAATCCTATCTAAATAGTTTTTTTCTTTTGCCCATTCCGTAATTTGCTGTACCGCTTGTAGTTCGCCATCCGACACGCGTGCAGAGGCAACTTCAATACGGTCCACGTTCAGTTCTTCCAACAATAGTTTGGCAAGTGTTAACTTTTCGGAAGCGGAAAAAGACACACCCGAGGTCTGCTCACCATCTCGTAGGGTGGTATCCATTATTTCCAAATGTCGTTTTTTCATGTCTGATGAACTTGCTTTAACAGGATTAATTCGCCTTGGCCCCATTCTTCTATTGGCTTAGAAAAACGGCTATAAGCCCTGCCTTTTCGGTTAGTGGGAGCAATTTTAAAAAGGCCTTGTTTTTGCGAATTCCTTAATATCATTTTTGATGTTCAACAGGTAATCGATATCATCAAAACCATTGGTCATGTTATTTTTCTTGTAGTCGTTAATGTCGAAAGATTCACTTTCGCCAGTGGAAAGCAGCGTGATTTTTTGCTCAGGAAGGTCTACCTTTAATTCGGTGTTCGGGTCCTTTTCTACAGCATCAAATATTTTTCCTAGGAAGTCCGCACTTACTTGAACGGGGAGTACGCCAATATTTAAACAGTTGCCTCTAAAAATATCGGCAAAAAAACTGGAGACTACGACTCGGAATCCATAGTCATATACAGCCCAGGCTGCGTGCTCCCGAGAAGAACCAGAACCAAAGTTTTTTCCACCTACTAGAATTTTACCTGAATACTTAGGATTGTTTAAAACAAAATCTTCTTTTGGACTATTATCTTGATTGTAGCGCCAATCGCGAAACAAATTGTCACCAAAACCTTCTCTTTCGGTAGCTTTTAAGAAACGTGCAGGTATGATTTGATCGGTATCCACATTCTCGATTGCCAGTGGTACTGCTGTTGAAGTTAGTGTGGTGAATTTATCGTATGCCATAAATAGATGTTAGATTTTAGACGCTAGACTATTGATGATTGTTTAATTTTAATTTAGATATATAGGGTAATATATTAAGCCATTTCTTTCTGCATTAGCTCTCTTGGATCTGTGACCTTACCGGTAACGGCAGCTGCCGCAGCAACTAAAGGGCTCGCTAAAAGTGTTCTTGAACCAGGCCCCTGTCTACCTTCAAAGTTTCTATTAGAAGTGCTAACAGCCAGTTTTCCGGGAGGTACTTTATCATCGTTCATGGCCAAACAAGCGGAACAACCAGGTTCACGGAGTTCAAAACCAGCTTCGTTGATGATTGCCAAAAGGCCTTCCTCTTTAATTGCCTTTTCTACTTTGTGAGAACCAGGAACCAACCAAGCGGTAACATTATCTGCTTTTTTTCTTCCTTTTACAATAGACGCAAAGGCTCTAAAATCTTCGATTCTACCATTGGTACAACTTCCAAGGAATACAAAATCGATAGGTTTTCCAATCATGGAATCGCCTTCTCCGAATTTCATGTATTCTAAGGATTTTTTATAGGTTGTTGCGCCACCTTGAACCATATTGGAACTTGGAATATCATTTGATATACCCATTCCCATGCCAGGGTTGGTACCATAGGTAATCATAGGCTCTATAAGTGAACCATCAAAAGTTAATTCTTTATCAAAAATGGCGTCCGCATCCGTATGTAAGGTTTGCCAGTAGTCCATGGCTTTATCCCAGGCTTCTCCTTTGGGTGTAAACTCACGTCCCTTAATATAGTGGAAAGTCGTTTCGTCCGGTGCAATCATACCGCCTCTTGCACCCATTTCTATACTCAGGTTGCAAACGGTCATACGACCTTCCATGGTCATATTTTTAAATACGTCACCCGCATATTCTACAAAATATCCCGTAGCACCAGAGGTGGTTAACTGTGAGATTATAAACAAGGCAACATCTTTGGGTGTAACGCCAAATTGAAGTTCTCCGGTTATATTAATGCGCATACGCTTAGGCTTAGGCTGCATAATGCATTGAGAGGCCAAAACCATCTCCACTTCAGAAGTTCCTATTCCAAAAGCAATAGCACCAAAGGCACCATGGGTAGATGTATGAGAATCGCCGCAAACAATCGTTGCTCCGGGAACCGTTATACCATATTCCGGACCTACAACGTGTACAATCCCGTTTTTCTCGTGACCCAGTCCCCAATACGAAATACCATGTTCATTGGCATTTTCTTCTAACATTTTTAATTGATGGGCAGAAAGTGGGTCTTCTACAGGTAGATGTTGGTTGATTGTAGGTGTATTGTGATCTGCCGTAGCGAATGTTTTTTCTGGATGCAGTACGCCTATACCTCGGTTTTTTAAACCTAAAAAGGCAACCGGACTTGTTACCTCATGAACCATGTGCCTATCTATAAATAGGACATCTGGTCCATTTTCAATTTGATGCACTACATGCGAATCCCAAACTTTGTCAAACAGTGTTTTTTTTGAACTCATCTTCTTTCATTTCTAAGCTATCAAAGCTACTAAAAGAAGGGCTTTTTTAGAAATTGACAGGCACGGAAATTACGATGTTCAACTAAAAGTGAGCCGGTCAACTTAGCTGATATAATTCCAAATATTCTTGTACTTTACCAATTGCGCGTAACCATGCCTTATGATTAAATTTTCCGGTTTTTCTAAAGATGGGTCGTCTTTAAGCAACCGCAAGGCATAGAAACGTGCCGTTTTTAGAATATCATTATCCTTTACAATATCCGCAATTTTTAGATTAAGAATACCACTTTGTTGGGTACCCATAATATCTCCGGGGCCACGTAACTTTAAATCGACTTCCGCAATTTCAAAGCCGTCATTGGTGCGTACCATGGTTTCTAAACGGGTCTTGGATTCGGCAGAGAGTTTGTGGCTCGTCATCAAAATACAGAAGCTTTGGTCCGCACCACGGCCCACACGTCCTCGTAATTGATGCAATTGAGATAGTCCAAAACGTTCCGCGCTCTCAATAATCATTACAGAGGCATTAGGTACGTTTACGCCAACTTCTATTACAGTCGTTGCGACCATAATCTGGGTTTCCCCTTTCACAAAACGCTGCATTTCATACTCCTTGTCCGCTGGCTTCATTTGTCCATGGACTATGGATATCTGATATTCCGGTGGTGCAAAATCCCTTACTATGCTTTCATAACCGTCCATCAAATCTTTATAATCCAATGCCTCTGATTCTTGTATCAAAGGATATACGATATAGATTTGTCTTCCTTTTTGGATTTCATCTCGTATGAATCGGAATACTTTTAAACGGTTAGAATCAAACCTATGGACTGTTTTGATGGGTTTTCTGCCCGGTGGAAGCTCATCTATGACCGAAATATCCAAATCCCCATATAAGCTCATAGCCAAAGTTCGCGGTATCGGGGTTGCCGTCATTACAAGAATATGGGGCGGATATTGGTTTTTATGCCATAGTTTGGAGCGTTGCGCTACTCCAAAACGGTGCTGTTCGTCAATAATAGCTAAACCTAAATTCTTGAATTTTACCTTATCCTCCAAAAGTGCATGGGTGCCGATTAGAATTTTTAGCTCCCCGTTTTCCAACTGCTCGTGGATAGGTTTTCGGGCTGATTTTTTAACTGCACCTGTAAGTAACGCACAAGTTACATCTGTGTCTTTCAGTAAGTCGGAGATACCTTGGTAGTGCTGATTGGCAAGGATTTCTGTTGGAGCCATCAAACAAGCTTGGAAATCATTGTCAATAGCCAAAAGCATCGCCATCACAGCGACAATAGTTTTTCCTGAACCAACATCGCCCTGTAACAAGCGGTTCATTTGGGCATTGCTACCTAAGTCTGCACGTATTTCCTTGATGACCCGTTTTTGGGCATTGGTAAGTTCAAAAGGGAGCTTATTCGTATAAAAATCATTGAAGCCATCGCCTACTTGGTCAAACGGAAAACCTTTAATTTTTTGTTTGTGGAGCATATTCTTTGCAATAAGTTGCATTTGCAGGTAGAATAGTTCCTCAAATTTAAGCCGGAACTGTGCTTTTGCCAATAACTCCTGACTCTTAGGAAAATGGATGTTAAACAGTGCTTCGCTTCTAGAAATTAGTTTTAGTTCATACAAAAGACCATCTGACAAGGTTTCGGAGAACTTTCCTTTGGTCTCTAGGAATAGTTGCTGCATCAATTTGCTAATAACGCGGTTCGTAATACCCTTGTTGTTTAGTTTCTCCGTAGATGGATATACCGGTTGCATGTCAACTTTTAGACCTTGTTGGTGTTCGGTTAAAAGTTCCATCTCCGGATGCGGCATGGAAAAGCTATTATTAAATACATTGCACTTGCCAAAGATGACATACGGTGTATTTAATTTCAAATTTTCCCGTATCCATTTTTGACCTCTAAACCATACGAGTTCCATTTCTCCGGTATCGTCTTGAAAGCGAGCGACCAAACGGGTTCCTTTTTTTTGTTCAACGGTTTTTACATGTACGATTTTTCCAATAATCTGCACATCTGCGTTGCTTTTTTGAAGTTGTCCTATTTTATAATATTGGGTTTTGTCGATATATCGATGTGGAAAGAGATTTAACAGGTCTTGATATACATGAATTCCAAGTTCCGATTGTAAACTATCCGCCCTGTTGGGGCCAACACCTTTTAGATAGGCAATGGGGGTTTGGAGTACTGTGGAATTCATGGGACTAAATTACGTAAAAAGCTCCATAGCCCCCAAAGTGAATAAAGCCCCGATTCCCCAAGCAGAGAATTTTATCTGTGATGTTTTCTTATGTATTCTTAATGGTAAAGTATACTATTTTCAAATAACTTGGGTTTAGGCTGTAATTGCCGAAAACCCTAACTTTGATTGCTCTGAAGTTTATAGTGTATGCAAAGGTTTAGTTTTGTGGTTCTGCTTTTTATTAATGCCCTTGTAGTCGCCCAGCATCAAGATAAGGTCGATTTTCTTAACGCCAAGGTTATAGTTTATCCGATACCCGATGAGCGGCTAATAGAAGGACAAGTTGATTATCAATTTATTATTACCGAAAAGGTAGATTCTATTTTTTTGGACGCCAAAAATATCGATTTTACTTTGGTACAACTCAATAACAAGAATCCGCGATTTGATTACGACGGCAAACACATTGTAATTCACGAGAAATTTAAAAAAGGACGGACATATTCGTTACGATTGGAATATACCTGTAATCCAAAACAGACTGTTTATTTTATTGGATGGGAGGATACAGTCGTTGGTAATGAACAAATTTGGACCCAAGGTCAGGGGAAATATACAAGTCATTGGCTACCTAGTTTTGACGATATGGAGGAAAAAGTGGAGTTTGATATACATATTAAGACCACTAATGATTTTACGGTTATCGCCAATGGAAAAATGGTTAAGAGCCAAAAACTGGACCATAGCGCTATCTGGCAATTCGACATGCAAAAGCCCATGAGTAGTTATCTTCTTGCCTTTGCAATAGGTAACTATCACAAGCAGGAATTGGTATCCAATAGTGGTATTCCTCTGGAAAATTATTATTACCCAAGTGATAGTCTACGTGTAGAACCTACATATCGGTATACCAAGGAAATTTTTGATTTTTTGGAGGGCGAAATCGGTGTTGCTTATCCGTGGCAAAATTATAAGCAGGCACCCGTGCATGATTTTTTATATGCCGGAATGGAAAATACAGGAGCCACTATTTTTTCGGATGGGTTTATGATAGATTCTACCGCCTTTATAGACAAAAACTATGTGAATGTAAACGCACATGAACTGGCGCATCAATGGTTTGGGAATTTGGTTACGGAAAAGGATGGCAACCATCATTGGTTGCATGAGGGTTTTGCCACCTATTTCGCTTACTTGGCTGAGAAAAAACTATTTGGCGATGACCATTTTTACTGGAAACTATATGATACCGCACAACAGCTGCAAGATTTGTCCGAAAAAGGTGAAGGTCAGTCTCTTTTAAACCCCAAAGCCAGTAGTCTTACGTTTTACGAAAAAGGGGCGTGGGCGCTGGTGGCACTACGAGAAGCAGTTGGGGATAATGCATTTAGGAAGGGGATACAAAATTACCTGAATACTTATCAATTTAAAAACGTAACCGTTTCCCAGTTTTTACAGGAAATGGCTAGAGCAAAAGGTATTGACCTCCTATCTTACAAAAATACGTGGTTGGATAGTAAGGACTTTCCTATAGCGGAAGCTATCGCAATCTTGAAAGAACATTCTCCTTCTTTGGATTTGTTATCTCAAATGAATGCTGAGTTTGAAGTTATACAAAGTGATGACCTTGATTACGAAGGGTATTGGGACGCTTCCACTTCCGTGCACTTTAAACAACATATCATAAAAAAGTACCATCGAGTTTTGCCAAAGTCTGTTATTGAAAAAGCATTTGCCACAGATAGCATTCCAATACGACAAGCTTTGGCAGTTTCCATGCTGGGAATTTCTCCCTCGGAAAATGACAAGGATGTATGGAAAAATAGTTTTGAGTCACTTCTTAAAGACAAAAGTTATGTGACGAAGGAGTTGGCCTTAATAAAGCTATGGAGTACATTTGAAAAGGACAGGGGTAATTACTTGGATCAATTGGATCGTGTAGATGGATTGCCAAATAAAAATGTTCGCTTGCTGTGGTTAACATTGGCCTTGGTAACCCCAGAGTATAGGGCTGGGGAGAAACCGGTGTTTTTTACAGAACTTAGTTCATATACAGGTTCAAATCATAGCCAAGAGGTTAGGCAAACTGCTTTTCAATTTCTAGAGGAAATAGGAGGCCTGAGCGAGGCCGTTTTTAGGGAGTTGATACAAGCTACAAATCATCATTCATGGCAATTTCGGAACTTTGCGAGGCGCCTGTTGGACAGACTATGGGAAGATGAGGGCATTAGAATACAATTACAAGAAACAGCTAAAAGACTAAACGGCGATGATTTGCGATATTTTAATACAAAACTTAATCTAGAATGAGAGCCTTGGTTATTTCCGGTGGTGGTAGCAAGGGAGCATTTGCTGGCGGTGTGGCCGAATTTTTAATTAAAAATTCTGGCAAAAAATATGACCTTTTTGTGGGTACTTCTACAGGTAGCTTGCTTATATCGCATTTGGCTTTGGGCAAGTTGGAAAAAATAAAAGAAATTTATTCCAATGTTAATCAGGATACTATTTTTAACAATTGTCCCTTTATCATTAAGAAAAAATATGGGGTAGATGAGATTTCCATTAATCATTGGAATGTATTAAAGAATTTTATAGCTGGCAAACAGACGTTTGGGGAAAGTGAAAATCTCCGAAAAATGATCAGGCAAAGCGTAACCATCGAAGAGTTTAACGAACTTAAAAATGGATTAACCGATGTTGTTGTAACGGTATCTAATTTGTCATTAAATCAGGTGGAGTATAAATCGATCAATGAATGTAGCTACGATGAATTTTGTGATTGGATATGGATATCATCTAACTATGTCCCGTTTATGAGTTTGGCCCGCGTAAACGGATGTGAATATGCAGATGGGGGTTTAGGAAGTATTGTTCCTATTGAGGAAGCCATAAGGCGTGGTGCCACGGAAGTCGATGTCGTAGTCTTACATACCGAAGTAAACTATCTGAACAGAATGCCGTCCAGAAATCCTTTTGAGTTGCTTACTACCATGTTGAGTTTTATTTTAGACCGAATTGAAAATCAAAATATACGAATTGGAAAACTTGTAGCAAATCAGAAAGATGCAATTATCAATCTATATTACACCCCAACTATTTTAACCACAAATTCCCTGATTTTTGATAAGGCGAAAATGACTCGCTGGTGGCAGCGTGGCTATTTGTACGCTAAAAACAAAAATGAAGAAACCAATCCGATCGAGCCTAATGAGTATGAGTGAGATTTTCAGAGGTAGGACTACAGAAAAAGTAAAATATAGGTAGGTAAGTCGTAGAAAGTGTTCCTATTAAAGGTAATCTGTTTAAATAGACTTCTTACTCCAATTGAAACCTATTTCAAGGGTTCTTTTGAAACATCTAATTAAATTTTCAAAAGTGGTCTAATAATAAAGTCTAAAGTCAAGTAGCTTACAGAGATTATAATGCTTTTGAAACATAAGTTCCACAACTTCCTTAAAATCATCATTTTCTTGGTACAAACCAAAGAAAACCCTATCAATAGTACTAGCACTAGAAATTTTGCTCTGGTTGACACCGTAGCCAGAGATGGCTCGTGCCCCGGTTACATCTAAAAAGTATTGCGATTCCTCATCTGTTAGGTCCAGTATTTTTTTGTTCGCAAAATGTATCACTTTTCCACGCATCTTACCTTCAAAAAGTTCCGCAATTTCCTCAATGCTATAGTAATAGTCGTTAATTAGGATATTGTTCGGCTCACCGGGCATAACCAAGTAGATAATTTCATAATCTTTAAAGTTATGGTCGTTATACAATAAGTTATTAAGGCTGTCTTCTAATCCTTCAATAGTATCGCAGGCTTTGTAGATGCTCGCAATATTTTGATTCAGCGCAATATCCTCCAAAATTTTCAAAACTTCGGTTGTATCAGTATTATCTATATCTGGAAGGGCTTCGAGGCAGAAAATAAACTTGTCAGTCTCTGTAGAGCCTACTTGTAATGTATTCATAGCCTGCAAAATTCTTTATTTGGCCTGTGTTTAACAAGCAAATCAAGAAAGAATTTACGGGTAGGGAATTGCTTTTGTCTTTTTGCGCTATAAAACTTTCATTTAGAGCTCGCTATTATCGTTAAGCGAATAACTTTGATGCATGCATGCAGGCTTGTACTTGTTTCTTGGATTTGTATTCGAGGTTTATTGTTTACCTGGTTTTGGGGTTAGGGGACTTTTACCAAAGTTCACCAATTTCTTTTTTAAGATATGACAATGCCGTTGTAGATGGCGATGTTTTTTCCATGGTTTCGGTAAGAATATCCTCCCTTAGTTTATCTGCGGTTTCAGTTTCGCTCATGGCCGCTTTTCGTATCATTTGTATCGTAGCACTTTTTGCCGCTTTTATGATATTCCAACATTCATCGGTCATATAGATTTGTTGCGAAAGATTGTGCTCAAACTCCGTCTCTATATTTTTAATAAGTAAATTCTCATAGTCGGATTTATTCTCTGAAGCTGGTCCCACCCGAACAACCAAACTTGGAATCGCAATTCGCTCTAAAAAAAGTACCATACGTTCGTAAGCCTGCATTCTTACAGGTAAAGCATCTTTTTGAGAATCTTTATGCAATAAAAAGCGTCTTCTTCCTTCTTCATTTTTGGTATGTAATCTAAAAAAATAAAATGCAACGGCGCCGGTAACTATAGAAGGAAACGTGTATGCGAAAAGTTGTAATATTTGGTCTGAACTCATGTCTAGGAATTTATCGTTGTTAGTGGTTAGTATTAAACACAAGAACGACCAATTTCTTCAATTATTATATAGGCTGATCGATGAAATACAGAAATTTAACCCGTAGAATATTTTAGTGAGCCTTACCAATCCAGAAACCAGTAGTTTTCAATTTGCTTTTTAACCTACGTTGCTTAAAGTACAGTGTTACCTTTATTTTGGCTATAGTTCATTATACTAAGATGATTGAAATATCTGATTATGAGCTAACTTAAAACAGTAATGTATTAAATGCACTAGTAGGGGATAATTATAATATTTATGGCTAACAGCGCAGATTCTTTGGAATTAGCAGGGAAACAATAGTATATTTAGGTAGCTAATTAAAAAAACTTGATAATGAGGGTATTGATAATTTTCATTGGTTTTATGTTTGTTGCAGGTTGTAAAACAGATAGTAAAGAACGAACTAGCAACAATAGTTTTGAAACTTTTAGTGCGGCTTTTAATACAATTGAAGCCGGGACCGTAAAGGATTTAACTTTAAGTAGTGAATATTTCTACGAAGAACTGGCTAAAACAAGAAAAACATTAGATAACTTATTGCAGATAGATACGGTACCTCTCTCCTTTGAAGATCGAATTGACTGGCGCTTTGCGCACAGCATTTTAAAAGGTAAGGAGCTAAGACAAGCGAATCATCAAGCTTGGAGAAAGGATCCCAGGGAATATATGCAGTTTAGAAGCTTAGGAAACATTCTAGACAGGCCAGGGGAACCTGAGGAAAAAATAGAAGAATTGTTGGAGAAATTGAAGGCACTTCCTATACAATTGGGAAATGGCACGAAGCAAATTGAGTTTTTTGTTCCTAGATTTCAAGAACTGTCACTTTTCATGGCGCAAAATGCTATTCCCTTGTTTAAGACTTCTTTACCAGAATTTGCAAAACTGACAAATAAGGTAGATGAGCTTACACCCTTAATAGAAAACGCTAAAAAAGCCTTGGATACGTATATTTTATTCTTGACCCAAGAGCTTCCTAAAAAGCCTAAAGCAGGATTTGAATTAGGGGAGTCAACCTATAATAATATTTTAGAACAAGAGCTTCTTTTGGATTACAACGCTGAGAGCCTTTGGCAATTTGGAAAGGATAGATTTGACGCTACCTTGTCCGAATTGGAGGTGTTGGCAAAGGAAATAGATTCCTCGAAAAGTTGGCAAGAATTGGCCTTAGAAATTAAAAATGACTTTCCCAAACCGCATGAAATGATAGCGGCCCACCAATTATGGGTAGATAGTTCCCGAACGCATATTTTAAACCATAAACTAATTCCCATTCCATGGGAAGAACAAGTACAGGTTGTTCCTAGGGCAGAATATTTGAGAAAAACGTCTTATTATGGCAATTTTTCTCGAGCCAAAGGTAAGGATGAAGAAGGGGTTTTAACAGCTAAATGGATGATAAATCCTTATGAAGACCAGTGGGATGAGAAGACAAAACAGGAATATTTAGTAGAGCATGATTGGGGTGTTATCATTGTGACCGCACCGCATGAGTCATACGGGGGACATCATGTACAGGGCTTGTATCAGATGCATAATCCAAGAAAAATCCGCCGAGAGAACGGACTTTCCCTTTTTAGTGAAGGTTGGGGCCTTTATAACGAACAGCTGATGGCCGAAACTGGTTTTTTTCCTAATAAAAGAATTCATCTACGACAATTACAGCTACGACTCTGGCGTAATGCCAGGGTCATTTATGACGTAGGGATGCACTCTGGACGCATGACCTACGAGGAAGCTGTTACGCTGATGACAGACAAAGTTGGCTTTTTGAGATGGGCAGCACAATTAGAAATTGATTCTGCCGCGAAAAGTCCAGGTTATTTTATAGGCTATTATTTAGGAATGTCAGAAATTTTAAGAATTAGGGACCTTTACAAACAAAAAATGGGAGAACGTTTTACGTTGGGCGATTTTCATGAAAGACTTTTAAAAATAGGAAATATGCCCCCTAGACTAATGGAAGAGTCGCTATTATCAGATGTGAAACCTAGCACTTAAAATTCCAGTTTATTTGTTTTTCATATCCGCTTTTGCCTTTGTGTAAAAAGCTTTATAATCTGGGTGGATACGAATCTGAATTCCCTCTTTAAAGCCCCCGTCTTGCGCCTTTACTTGCAAACGGCTTCCGTCTACGCCGTTTTGTACTATTAATTGATTAGCAATAGCAACCGCTTGGTTTAGGCCAAGATGTAATTCTCCTGTAATATTCATTCCTATAACCGTAATCGCTGCATTAGGGTTAGCGTTTAAAAGTTGGCCTACTTTCCCTAGCAGCTCTTTAGAGGTTTCCAAGAGGTTATTTCCGAGTCCGTCCTCGAAGAAAAAATCCAATTTTTCAGAGATGATTACGACACCCTCACTTACTTGTACTTTTGCATTCTCTCCTAAGGTCCGTTTTGCATCGGTAAGTACAACCAATGCAGTAGAATCTGCACTGGCGAAACCTCCAATGATACTTTTTATCTGTGCTTCTTTGCGCTCTAAGGTTTCTAGAGTCTTATTGATGTTCGCTGTGTTTTGACTCGATAAGGTGGCAAAACTATTCAGGTTTTTCATCAAAGTAGCGTTGGCATCCTGTAATTCGGTTACCTGTGACTGCAGTTCTTCGGCTTTTTGAAGTCCAATTCTTTCATTTCGTTTTGCATCTGAAATAATGCGGTTAACGGAATCTAATTGAAATTTCAATTCTTGATTCTGTGAAATTAATTCACTTTTCTTTTGTCCTTGAAGGGGTAAACACCCAAATAGTACAATAACGGAGAGCACAAAAATATTTTTCATACAATTATAAACGTCAATTTTTATTTAGTATTCCAATTAGATATGGGAACGATTATCCTTTTGGTTTTGTTTCCAAACGTGGAGTTTTATCGCTATTCAAATAATCTAAGCTCATTTCTGTCAAGGCACGCACGCCCAATAATAAATCGCTATCATCTATTTTAAAATCAGGCGTATGGTGGGGAAAGGATTCTGTATTACCTGGAGTCATTCCTCCCAAAAAGAAAAAGAAGCCCGGCGCTTCGCGCTGAAAATAAGAGAAATCCTCTGCTCCGGTGATTGCCTTTTGGGTAACTACATTGCCCTCACCGGCAACCCTTTTAATAGTAGGAAGCATTTGGTCAACTAATTCCGGATTGTTATAAGTGATATCGGTTGCATCCTTAATTTCACAAGTAGCCTCACCACCGTATGCTTTGGCAATAGTACTTACCATTTCTATCATACGTTTGTTCAACTTGTCTTTCATGTCATAGTCCAAAGTTCTTATCGTACCTATCATTTCGGCATCTTCTGGAATAATGTTGAACCGTACACCACTTCTAATTTTTCCAACCGTGATTACGGCCGCTTCATTGGTTAGTTCGGTTTCCCTACTAATAATGGTTTGAAGGCCATCGATAATCTTTGCACTTATCAAAATTGGATCTACACCAGACCAAGGTTGTGAACCGTGGCTTTGCTTACCTTTCACCTTAATGGTAAAACTTTGTGCAGCTGCCATGGTTCCACCAGATTTGTAACGAATAGTTCCTACTGGTGTTTGTGAATTTATGTGCAGTCCAAAGATAGCATCGACCTTTGGGTTTTCCATTACACCTTCTTTTACCATAAGCAACGCACCGCCTTCTTCTCCTGGTGGTGGACCTTCTTCGGCAGGTTGAAAAATGAATTTAACCGTTCCCTTTATTTTATCTTTATTCTTCGCCATAACCTCGGCCACACCCATTAAGATGGCGGTATGTGTATCATGTCCACAGGCATGCATAACGTCCACTTTTTCACCCATAAACTCCGATGTTACGGTCGATTTAAAAGGTAGGTCATTGCGTTCCTTTACCGGAAGTGCGTCGATATCCGCTCGCAAGGCAACAACTTTACCAGGTTTATCACCCTTTAATAATCCCACGACTCCTGTGTGTGCAACACCGGTCTGTACTTCTAGTCCTAAAGACTTGAGGTGTTTTGCAATTTTTTCCGCGGTCTTGAATTCGCGGTTTCCGAGTTCTGGGTTTTGATGGATATCTCGTCTCCAATCAATTACTTTTCCTTCGATAGCTTCATAGTCTTTATCCAAATTTGGTCCTTGGGCAGTTGCGGTAGCTGCGAAAACCAATAATGCTAAACATCCTAGATATCTCATAGTGTTGTTTTAAAATTTAATTAATCTGTAATTATCGTTCTGTAGATGTATCAATGCTGTCATGGCTGAAAGGGAAATCTGTATTCCGGTGACAAGGTCTTCTTTTGGAAATCCCCGAGAAGCAGAAGACTGTCCGCAGAAAATAATATCGGCACCGGCATCCATCAACTCTTTTAGTAATCTTTCATTTGGATTGTCTACGCCGAATTTTTTGTTGTACGCTTTGGAATGAATCATATCCTTAGAAGCTTTGTTATGAACTACTAAGGCGACTTTCAATTGCGCTAAAGGAACACCACTTTGGGCGTGCATATTTAAGAACCTCGCCGCTGTTTCTAGATTAGCGTTAAGAACAGCTGGGTCATCTGGCGTACTCATAATATCAAAAACCGCTTTATACGTTGTTGATGTATCGGTCTTAAAGTCTGGCTGGCTAATATCCCATACCGCTCCATAATCAGCGATTATAGGTCCACTTTTCTTTTCCTGTGCTATGACGCCCACAGTAAAACCGAGTACCAATAAGAAGAAAAAGCTACGTTTATCTTTAATTTTCATGATGTTCTAGATAATCAGGCGATAAATATATTCAAATTGAAAGGAATAACCACTTATTGTTTATAAATCTAAAAAACAAGATTTCTACGATCCCTAGATAATAGCTAAATTCACGCTCTAAAACAAAGATTAAATTGAGTACTTTTTTAGATGTATTGAACGATGCGCAGCGGGAGCCTGTACTTCATAAAGACGGACCGCTCATGGTCATTGCCGGAGCAGGTTCCGGGAAGACAAGAGTCCTTACCTACAGGATTGCGTATTTAATGGAACAGAACGTAGATGCGTTTAATATTCTTGCCCTGACTTTTACCAACAAGGCAGCCCGCGAAATGAAAAAACGTATTTCCGAAATGGTGGGTGTCTCCGAGACCAAAAACCTCTGGATGGGTACCTTCCATTCTGTTTTTGCCAAGCTTCTGCGTTATGATGGGGATAAGCTAGGGTACCCCAGTAATTTTACCATTTACGATACCCAAGACTCACAACGTTTAATTTCTTCCATCATTAAGGAAATGGGATTGGACAAGGATATTTATAAATACAAGCAAATACAGAATAGGATATCCTCTTTTAAAAATAGCCTTATAACGGTAAAGGCCTATTTTAACAATCCCGAGCTCATGGAAGCGGATGCTATGGCAAAACGACCGAGAGTAGGGGATATTTACCAGAATTATGTAGACCGTTGCTTTAAGGCAGGGGCAATGGATTTTGATGATTTGTTGCTGCGTACCAATGAGCTGTTGACGCGCTTTCCAGATGTACTTATGAAGTATCAGGATAGGTTCCGATATATTTTGGTAGACGAGTACCAAGATACCAATCATTCCCAATATTTAATAGTAAAAGCTTTGGCCGATCGGTTCCAGAACATTTGCGTAGTAGGGGACGATGCACAAAGTATCTATTCTTTCAGAGGTGCCAACATTAGCAATATTCTTAATTTTCAGCGCGATTATGAGAATGTGGGTATGTATCGTCTAGAACAGAACTACCGATCTACGAAAAACATTGTAAATGCGGCAAACTCTATCATTGCCAAAAATAAGGACCAGTTGGAAAAAGTGGTCTGGACAGCTAATGACGACGGTGCACAAATAAAAATACACCGCAGTATCACAGATGCGGAAGAAGGTAGGTTTGTAGCCCAGTCTATTTGGGACCATAAGATGAATCAGCAGATGCACAACGGGGAATTTGCGGTGCTATACAGAACAAACTCCCAGTCTAGGGCCATTGAAGACGGATTGCGTAAACGGGATATTCCATACCGTATCTACGGTGGACTCTCATTTTATCAACGGAAGGAGATAAAGGATGTCCTATCCTATTTACGACTTGTTATTAACCCCAAGGATGAAGAAGCGCTGAAAAGAGTGATTAATTTTCCTGCAAGAGGTATTGGTCAAACTACGGTTGATAAATTGGTAGTTGCAGCCAACCACTATGGGCGGTCTATTTTTGAGGTTATGGAAAACATTTCCAAGATTGACCTAAAGATAAATAGCGGTACCAAACGAAAGCTAGAGGATTTTGTGACCATGATCAAAAGCTTTCAGATAATGAACGAGGGCGCGAACGCTTTTGAACTCTCCGAGCATGTTGCAAAAAAGACCGGATTACTGCTCGAATTTAAAAAAGACGGCACACCGGAAGGTATTGCCAAAATGGAGAATATAGAAGGCTTGTTAAATGGAATTAAGGACTTTGTAGAGGGACAAGTAGAAGTGGTAGATGCTACGGGAAGTGTTAGTGAATTTCTCGAGGATGTTGCCCTTGCAACAGATTTGGATAATGACACAGGTGATGATGACCGGGTGGCGTTGATGACCATTCATTTGGCAAAAGGACTGGAGTTTCCATACGTATATATCGTTGGGATGGAAGAGGACCTGTTTCCGTCAGGAATGAGTATGAATACACGAAGCGAACTAGAAGAAGAACGACGTCTGTTTTATGTGGCCTTAACACGTGCGGAAAAACAGGCATATCTTACCTATACCCAAAATAGGTATCGTTGGGGCAAGTTAATCGATGCCGAACCTAGTAGGTTTTTAGAGGAAATCGATGAGCAATATGTGGAAAATCTTACCCCAGTAGATGGAGGCTATCGTTACAAGTCTTTAATAAATGCAGATATTTTCGGCGAGGTTGATAAAAGTACACTCCGTCAAAACAAACCGATAAAAGGCACGCCTCCGATAGTAGGCCAACCCAATAGTAACCAGCTTAAAAAATTACGCAAAATAAAGCCAGAGTTGTCCAGGCCGGTTGGGAACACTAATCAGATAGATCCTAACTTAGCAGAAGGTTCTATAATTAATCACAACCGTTTTGGAAGAGGGCAAGTTCTTAAAATTGAGGGTATTGGTAATGACCGCAAAGCAGAAATAAAATTTGATAAGGGCGATGTAAAGAAATTGTTACTTCGTTTTGCCAAGTTAGAGGTGGTTTCTTAATTGGGTTAGCAATAAGGTGCTATTGGATTTAATTCCAATAGTTTGGTTTCCCGCACGTATAATAACATTTACAATGCACGTGAACAAAAGTTAAACAGTACTGTATCGTAAGATTGGTTAACCGTTACGCATTATTTTAAAAAACTGTTTCAATATTTTTGTATTTTGTAGGAGTAAACAGTCTTTATACACTTGGCAGAATTTATTAAAATATACGAAGAGAACCCCAACCCTAAAGAAATCAATAGGGTGGTACAGGTCTTGCGCAAAGGTGGTTTAATCATTTACCCTACGGATACCGTATACGGTTTAGGTTGTGATATTACAAACACCAAAGCTTTGGAAAAAATCGCACGGATCAAGGGTATAAAATTAGCCAAAGCAAACTGGTCTTTTATTTGTCCCGATTTGAGTAATCTTTCTGACTATGTGCGTCAAATAGACACGGCGACCTTTAAAATATTAAAAAGAGCGCTTCCCGGCCCTTACACTTTTATTCTTCCGGGAAACAATAATTTGCCCAAGGATTTTAAAAAGAAGAAAACGGTTGGTATCCGGGTACCCGATAATGCTATTATCCAAGCGCTGGTGGTTGCTTTGGGAAACCCTATCGTATCCACTTCTATCCGTGATGATGATGATGTATTGGAATATACGACAGACCCCGAACTTATATTTGAGAAGTGGGAAAATTTGGTAGATGTAGTCATTGACGGCGGCTACGGCGGTAACGTGGCATCAACGATTATTGATTTGTCCGACGGTTACCCTGAGGTTGTTCGTGAGGGTAAGGGAAGTTTGGATATTATCTAGTTGGCAAATATCATTGTTAAGCCCCGTTACTACTATGATAGGCTCTGGGCATAATTCCTTTGTTATAATTTTTTGAAGTAACAACTTGTATCACAATAATCAGATACATCCTTACTAGGCTCGCATAACAGCATAAAAAAAGGGTGCTTGAATTTTCAAGCACCCTTTTTTATTTTTAAAAATCTAAGGACTAGTTCCTATTTGTTTATCGCCGGATCTTTCATTCCTTCTTCTATCATGCTGTAGAACTGATCAATTTTTGGAAGCACTACAATTCTAGTTCTTCTGTTTTTAGACTTTTCTGTAGCTGAAACCGGTATGTATTCCGCTCTACCTGCAGCTGTCATTCTCTTTGGATCTACATTGAAATCATTTTGCAAAATACGAACAACAGAGGTTGCACGCTTAACGCTCAAATCCCAGTTATCCAATAATGCGCCATTTCTTCTGTAAGGCACATCATCGGTATGGCCTTCAACCATAAACTCAAAATCTGGTTTGTTGTTGACTACCTTCGCTACTTTACCTAATACTTCTTTAGCTCTTTTGGTAATGTTGTAGCTTCCACTGCTGAATAATAATTTATCTGAGATAGAAACGAAAACTACTCCTTTTTCCACGCTTATTTCAATATCCTCGTCGTCTAAGTTTCCAAGTACACCTTTTAAGCTTTGTACTAAGGATAAGTTTACTGAATCCCTGCGAGTGATAGCATCGTTTAATTTACGAATGGTTAAATCTTTTTCCTGTAGACTTTCTAAGGACTTTTCTAAGTTTTCGGCGCCTTTGGTCGTCAACGTTGTAAGGTTGCCCATATTGTTTATCAATTCCTGATTATTGGCTTTCAAGAACGCATTTTGATCTTCTAACGTCTGTAACCTGGAAGAAGCAGTCGCTTTTTCTTCTAAGCAATCATTTAATTTTACTGTGGCAGAATTCAATAAATCCTGTGTTTCTTTTTGTTTTGCCTCAAGGTCCGAATATTTCTTCTGCGATACACAAGAAGACAATAAAAGCGTTACACCGAGACATCCTAGAATGATTTTTTTCATAATTGTTACCTATATTAAATGTTTGTTATTTACTAATTTTTAGCCTAAGCCATATCAAATGTATATAATTTGGAATTTGTTAATTCCCTCTACTCGTTAATCTTTTACTAAAATGTTAAATTCTTTTATCCCATTTACGAAGTAAGACCACACTATGGACGTTGTGGTATGGTATTTTAATAAAAAATTTCCTTTTTTCCGCTTCTTCAACATTTTAGGAAATTGGCGGTAGAAACTCAAATGAGCCCTTAAGATTGCGAAACAGTGTTTAAATCGAAATTGGAATATAAAGCGAAGTGCAGCAATACCGTCCAAAAGGAGCCTTATAAAAATAATCAGAAATGCTTTGCCCAAAGGAAGGTTCTTTACGATGGAAAAGAGTGAATTTCTAAAATTTAAATAGGTCTTTTTTGGGTTCATGTTACTTAAGGTAGAACCACCTAGGTGATATACTTTTGAATCGCCCACGTAATATATTTTATGACCTTTGTTTTTTGCTCTCCAACAGAAATCTACTTCTTCTTGGTGGGCAAAATAGTCCGTATCAAAGCCACCTAGCGTCATAAATACATCACTTTTCACGAACATGCAAGCACCTGTAGCCCAAAAAATTTCCTTGGTATCGTTGTACTGTCCTGTATCTCGTTCCAAGTGCTGAAAGATTCTGCCCCTGCAAAACGGATATCCTAGTTTGTCTATAAAACCACCGGCAGCACCGGCATATTCAAAATGGTCTGGTTTTAGTAAATCTAAAATCTTGGGTTGTATAACACTAGCATTAGGTAACTGTTCAAAAGCTGTCAAAATGGGGTCTAGCCAATGTTCTGTTACTTCTACATCTGAATTCAGCAAACAAAAAACATCCGCTTTTACGTGTTTTAAAGCGTCATTATAACCTTTGGCAAAGCCTCCGTTACTGCTATTCTGTATGATATGTATTGTGGGATAGTTCTCTTTTAGGAAGGAGATAGAACTATCTGTAGATGCATTGTCCGCTACATATATTTCAGCATCGTCAGAAAATTCCATAACCGAGGGTAAGAAACGCTCTAAGAGCACTTCTCCGTTCCAATTGAGTATGACGATGGCTATCTTCAAAATGATGGCAAATTAACGGCTAAATTCAGGAATCTCCCGCAAAAACTCATATTTTTCCTCATTTATGAGCATCTGACAATAAAAATGCTGTAATCCATTAGTGACCATTAAAAAAGTAGCATCCAACTTAAAGTTGTACCTAGCGATCTGGTCAAAAGTGTTTTGATTTATTTTCACATCGGGCGCTTTGCATTCTACTAACAAATGAATGCTACCGTTCCTATTGAAAACAACGATATCGTATCTTTTTTTTAAACCGTTAACGACAATCTGTTTTTCAATATTAATATGACTTATCGGGTACTTTTTATCCAAAACAAGATAGTTTAACACATGTTGTCGTACCCATTCTTCGGGAGTAAGCCAAACGAATTTTTTCCTAACAGGGTCAAAGATGAAGGGCTTATTTTGTTTATTTTTGAGCCTAAAGTTGTAGCTGGGAAATTGTAACGGTTGCATTACGCAAATTTGATCATTTTTTCTGAATGGACGAAGCATTACAAATTGTAAACGATATACGTAAGGGGATTTTAAAACCAATCTATTTTTTATATGGAGAAGAGCCGTATTACATAGATAAGATTTCTGATTACATCGCCAGTAAAGTGTTGACCGAGGAGGAAAAGGGGTTCAATCAAATGGTTCTTTATGGCAAAGATGTTAGCATAGATGACATTGTAGGGAATGCCAAACGCTATCCTATGATGGCAGAAAAACAGGTGGTAATCGTGAAGGAAGCCCAGCACCTTTCCAGGACTATAGAAAACTTAGCTTCTTATGTAAAAAATCCACAGTTGACCACTGTTCTGGTAATTTGCTATAAGTACAAGAAGCTGGATAAGCGGAAGCCACTTTATAAAGCGGTGAAGAAAGACGGTGTAGTTTTTGAAAGTCAGGTATTAAGAGACTACCAAATTCCTGCCTGGATTCAAAAAACAGGGAAGAATGTGGGATTTTCTATTCCACAAAAATCGGCGATGCTCTTAGCGGAACATTTGGGTACCGATTTGGGTAGAATTGTAAGTGAACTGAATAAACTAAAGTTGATGCTGCCTCAAGGTATAGAGATTACTCCAGGCCATATTGAGGAGCATATAGGCATTAGTAAGGATTATAATAATTTTGAGCTAAAAAAAGCTATTGGCGAGCGAAATATTCTCAAGGCAACCAAAATTATAACGTATTTTGGCCAAAACCCTAAGGACAATCCTTTTGTGCTTACCGTGACCTTGCTGAATATGTTTTTTACGCAATTACTGCAATACCATGGACTTACAGACCATTCACCTAAAAGTGTTGCGTCTGCCCTTCGGATAAACCCCTATTTTGTGGATGAAATGCAAACCGCTGCAAGAAACTTTCCAATGAGAAAGGTAAGTCAAATCATATCACATTTACGGGAAATGGATTTGAAAGGAAAAGGGGTTGGAACCACACATACAAATCAGGCAGATCTATTGAAAGAGCTTTTGGTGAAGATTTTTTAGTCTGTATTAAAAGTAGCTTTTGCCTACGTTTACCGAGTAAGTATCATTGGTGGTATGAATGCCAATGTTTGTTTCCAATCAAAAACTATTTTATTAGTTACCTTTTGTCGATACTGAATTTTCCAGGACCTAGTAAAGCGATGGTCACAAATGACACTAAATAAAGAAACGCTTTTTCTTTGGAACCAAATGGATCATCGCTATGTACGATGAAACCGGCTACTAACATTGTTATGGCCGTGGGTATACTTGCTAATCTAGTTTTATAGCCAATAATGATTAATATGGGACATATAAACTCACCAATCACGGCAAGGAATAGGGACGGAGTCGCTCCAATTCCGATTGGATCACCGAACTCAAAGTCACCGGCAATAAGTTTCTGAAATTTTGGAAGGCCATGTGTGAGCATCATCGCGGACATGGAAATCCTGAAAAAGGCAAGTCCAATAGCTTTTAGGGGGGAATTATTCATATCGTGTTTTAATTAATTTGTTTAAAATTATCGATTTTTATTGTCTTATTTAAAATTATTTTTAATTGATCGATAAGCTCTTGGCTATTTGCTATGTTAAAATATAGAGGCGGTTTTATTTTAAGTACATTATCGTAGGGACCATCCGTGCTAACCAATATTAATTTCTTTCGAAGGTTGTTTTTTATGGTTTGTGCGAGGTCCGTATCTGGGCTGCCATCTGTTTGCACCAATTCCACACCTAAAAAGAGACCACTTCCACGTACGTCGCCTATGCCGCTATGCTCGCCCTTAAGTGCTATAAGTTCATCCTTTAAATAGGTACCTACTTCCAGTGCATGAGTTTGCAATTTATCTTCTTCGATGACATCTAAGACGGCCTCTCCAATGGCACAGGAAACCGGGTTACCACCAAATGAGCTAAAAAATTCCATTCCATTATCAAAGCTATGTGCTATTTCACTAGTAGTTACTACGGCACCGATAGGGTGTCCATTTCCCATAGGTTTACCCAGTATCACCATATCCGGCACCACATCGTACATCTCGTAACCCCAGAAATGGGCACCTAATCTTCCAAATCCTACCTGGACTTCATCGCTAATACAAATACCGTCTTGCGCCCTTATTTTAGTATATACCTCTTTTAAATAGTTCTTTGCCAATGGAACTTGCCCACCGCAACCTACAATCGGCTCCGCAATAAACGCGGCTATATTTCCGTACTCTTCGGTAATCTGCTTTTTAGTGATATTGGCGTAATAGGCACCTGCTTCTATTTCCGTACTGAAACCGGAACCATATACCTTGGGCATGGGGGTTTGTAAAATATGTTCGGCTTTTCCCTTTCCACCCTTGTGGTTGTATTTGTAGTGACTAATATCTATACCGTTCTGTGTATTGCCGTGATAGCCGTGTTCTAAAACCATCACTTTTTCTTTTTGAGTGTAGTTTTTGGCTATTCTCATGGCCAAATCACTGGCCGCACTGCCAGAATTTACAAAAAAGACTTTGTTCAGATGAGATGGAAACTTAGACAATAACTTTTCCGAATAGGAAAGCAGTTCTTCGTAAACATAACGGGTGTTGGTATTTAAACGCGCCATAGTTCTTTGTCCTGCTTCTACAACCCTAGGGTGACAATGGCCAACTTGCATAATATTATTGTATGCATCTAAAATGGTGTTTCCGTCCGTATCGTACATAAATTGGAATGCCGAACGCGACATTTGAATTGGCTCGGTATAACTCAGGGATAGTGCGCTACTAATATGTTTACTTCTTCTGTTAAGTTGATGTTCCAAAGACTTCTTTTGAATTTCAGCGAAGCCACATACCTTTCTAAAAGAATTTTTTGCCAAAATAGGATTTATTCTAAGCCATTTTCGCAATAAATCCCATGCTGGTTGCTCGCTTATGGTAATATAATCGGAATCTGGTTTCTGTTTTTTGGTATGGGCAGAGTGGCAGACACTCGTACAGAGCCTGGCTGCAATTAAATAGTACAAGGCGTCTAGCTCCTCAGTTTGCAAGGGTAGCACCCGATTATAGGCCGATACCACCGTTGTTGCAATGGCTAAAGGATGTTCTTCGCCCATCATGATATAAGTAAGGCCTATGGCAAGTTCATTGATGAGCCACGAATGACACATATCGCCAAAATCGATAACCCCTGTCACTTCTCCGTTCGTGGTAAGTATATTCCAATCGTTAGCATCGTTATGGATGACGCTTTTCCTAAATTGATGTTGAACAGGGATAATATGCTCATGAAATTGAAGAAAAAAATACCGAACCAGATTTCGGTCCTTCGTATTAGGAATAGCATCTAGATACTGCCGATTATTCGTAAAATGCTTTAAATCCCATAGCGTTTCTTTAGCTGAAATAATTGAGCTAGAATGTCCTTCTAGTGTTTTATCAATATGTGCTAAAGTAGTGCCAAACGAGCGTTGTAATTTTTCAACTTTAGGAACTTCTGCTAAAAATTTACCTTCTATAAAGGGTAGGAGCCTATAAATGAAATTTTCAACGATAGCATAAGAAAGATTTTCCGTGGTAGGAATACTTTTTGGAAAATGCAAATCAGGTATTTGTTGCAATTTACCCGCTACGGTATCCTCTGCTTCAAGGATTGAAAGCGTTTCCTCAGAGTACGGGTATTTTTTTAAAACGAAGGTACCCGAGTTCGTTGTTACCTTGAAATTGACACTCTCATAACCTTCTAAGGTTTTGAAGGAACAGTTCTCAAGTGTATAGTAGTGACCTAGAATAGCATCCATCCTATGTTAATTATAGTCGTTAACAACAAAATTAAATCTTGTGAACGGAAAAATAGAAAGAATCGATGTGATTGCTACGTTAATTAGTGACAAATGTAATTTTCCTCACGAACTTGCTAGTAATGCGTGGGCCGTTAAAACAGAAAGAAGTGTATAAAAATTAGGATTAGGATTATCTCAATTTTGGATAATCTTGTGGATTTGCTTCGTGCATAATACTATATACTTTTTCAAAAATGTCTTCGGCATTGGGTTTGGAAAAGTAGTCTCCGTCCGTGCCATAAGCAGCTCTATGCGCTTGCGCCGTCAAGGTTTGGGGTGCGCTGTCCAAATAACGGTAGCCTTGTTGCTTTTCTACTATTTCATTGAGCAAGTATGCGGCACATCCGCCAGGAACATCCTCATCGATGACCAAAAGTCGATTTGTTTTTTGAATACTCTTAACGACATCGTGGTTAATGTCAAAAGGCAATAAGGTCTGTGCGTCTATTACTTCTGCATCTATCCCTACTTCTAGCAGTTCCTTAGCTGCTTGTTCCACTATTCTTAGGGTGGAGCCGTAGGAAAGAAGGGTGATATCCGCTCCTTCTTTTACCGTTTCCACAACCCCTATTGGAGTGCAGAACTCACCTAAATTGCTAGGTTTGGGTTCTTTTAAACGATAGCCGTTAAGACTTTCTATAACCAATGCAGGCTCATCACTTTTCATTAAGGTGTTGTAAAACCCTGCAGCCTGGGTCATGTTTCTAGGTGCCAAAATGTACATGCCTCGTAATAGGTGTATTAATCCGCCCATCTCGGAGCCAGAATGCCATATCCCCTCCAGTCTATGACCACGTGTTCTTACAATTAGCGGTGCTTTCTGCTTACCTTTAGAACGGTATAATAGTGTAGCCAAATCATCCGTTAGGGAAGACATAGCATAAAATATATAGTCTAAATATTGAATTTCTGCAATGGGCCGTAATCCTCTCATTGCCATACCTATTCCTTGTCCGATTATCGTAGTTTCCCGTATACCTGTGTCCGCTATTCTGGTACTTCCGTACTTTTCCTGTAAGCCTTCCAGTCCTTGATTTACATCACCTATTGCACCTGTATCTTCGCCAAAAACCAATGCATTAGGGTAGTTTTGGAAGAGTTTGTCAAAATTGTCCCGTAATATAACGCGGCCGTCCACTTTTTCTCCGTTACTATCGTACCTAGGAGGAATAGGACTAATATTAGTTGCCCTGTTATCATTTGGACTGTATAAGTACGAACTATATTCGGGTTGGGATTTGGCAAGAAATTTTTCTACCCACGTTACCAACGCTTGCCGTTCGGGTGTTGATTCTCCTAAAAGATACCGAAGCGCTTTTCTGGAAGCAATGGCCAAATCTTTTAGTATCGGTTCTTCAACGGCTATAAGATCATTTTTTATTTTGATTAAAAAATTCTTATTAGGGCTTTTAGACGCCGCTGCATGCAAAAGTTGCACAAGGCTTTTTTTGGCTACGATATTTTCTTGTAAGAATTCTGCCCAGGCTTGTTTTTTAGCTTCTCGGACAGTCCGCTTTATTTGCTTCTCCAAATCTTCCAACTCTTCGGCAGCGGCAATTCCGGATTCCAAAATCCATTCTTTAAATCGTTTATTGCAATCATTGTCGCGTTCCCATTCCAATCGCTTATCATTCTTATAACGCTCGTGGGAACCCGAAGTGGAGTGACCTTGGGGTTGGGTAAGTTCGGTCACATGGATAAGTACAGGTACATGTTCCTGCCTGGCAATATCAGAGGCATTTTCATAGGCATGCATAAGCGCCGTATAGTCCCAACCTTTTACTTTTAGTATTTCGTATCCTTGATGTTCTTCATCCCGTTGGAATCCTGATAATATTTTAGAGATATCTTCTTTTGTAGTATGGTGTTTTGCCGGAACAGAAATTCCGTATTCATCGTCCCAAACACTAACCACCATAGGCACCTGTAATACGCCTCCGGCGTTTATGGTTTCCCAGAACATCCCTTCACTGGTACTGGCATTTCCAATGGTTCCCCATGCTACTTCGTTTCCGCCATCGGAGAATTTGCTGCTGTCCATTTTGGACTCCTTCCTATATACCTTAGAGGCTTGTGCCAGGCCGAGGAGTCTTGGCATTTGACCTGCGGTACAGGAAATATCTGCGCTACTGTTCTTTTGTTTCGTTAAGTCTTTCCAGGTACCGTCCTCATTTAAGCTGTAGGTGAGAAAATGACCTCCCATTTGGCGCCCCCCGCTCATGGGTTCCATTTCCATGTTCGTGGTGGCATAGAGTCCATGAAAAAAATCCTTAGGTCCTAAAAGCCCCAAAGCCATCATAAAAGTTTGGTCCCGGTAGTAACCGCTTCTGAAATCTCCATCCTTAAAAGCTCTGGCCATTGCCAATTGTGGCAGTTCTTTACCATCACCAAAAATCCCAAATTTAGCCTTACCTGTAAGTACTTCCTTTCTGCCCAAAAGACTACAAGCCCTACTTATAAATGCTGTTTTGTAGTCTTGAAGTATTTGCGCCTTAAAATCTTCAAAGGAAATGTCGTTACTAGTTTTGGAAGAGACGTTCATAGGCTATATCGTGTTGTTGCAAAAATACTTAAACAAAAGCATTTTAGCAATGATACAACGGCAATATTGGTTGATATATTACTAGTTTTAGCAACAAATAATTATGTATTTGTTAAAAATAGCTTAATAATAGGTGCTTTTGTTGCGGATATGGAACTTAAAACCAAGTTCTTGTAAATAATCCTGTAAGAGTTCTAGGACTTACCGTAATGATGAAACGGATTTTTTCACCGTAGTTGGGTTGGCCCACTTCCCATCCATTGTTGGAGTGAACGGGGAAGTAAAGCTCAAAGAAATCTGTCACAAGATTTAAACGAATGCCAGAATCGTACACGAATTTTGCTTTTGAACCTGAATTTTTCACCAAACCTGCATCTCCATACATTTCTATCCACCGCCAAAGGTTAAAACTGGTATTAACCGTCGTCATCCAGTTATCTGAAAAACGGTATTCTTCATCTAAAAAAGACTTGAAGCCGCCCTCGGCGATAATAAGCTGTTGGCTGTATATTCCGGAATCTTCTGATTGGCCTAAATAGTTGTAATCAAAAAGGTAGTTTGTTGGCCTATCCAAGGCAAAATTAAAGAAATTGGTATCTGTATTATTGCTTAAAAATTTTCCTGCAAAAAAACGGAGGTTAAACTGCCTATTACTTTCAAAAAGTTTTCGATATTCATATTCAAAGGCTAGTTTACTAAAATTACCGGCCAGTTGAAAGTCTACCGACCACGAGTTATAATCAAGGATTCCGTTGTGCCTGTTTAGATACCTTGCATTAAACACGCTGTAGTCCGGATTTTCTGAGTCAATATTAATGTCCGGTATGTTTTCATCAAAATCCCGAAGGATATTGATATACCTAAAGGTTAAAAACTCACGTTTATCCGATCGTAAATCGTCCGGTCTCCAACCAATACTCAGGGAAGGGGTTACCGATGTAGCCCTAGAGTTCACATTAAAATGCGAGGTAGATGCGCTTAACCCATAGTTTGTCACGTAGAGCCCTGTTTTATTCAAATATTTGCGATAGTTGAACTTCCCATATCCTACAAAAGCTTTTTCCCTAAAGGAATAGGAGGGTGCAAAATCATACACAAAGGGGCGTTCCAAAAACGTTTTATTGTAGAGTCTCATACCCGGTGCCCAACCGTCATAGATATTAAAATTTAATACGGGAACGTAGAACACTTGATTGTAATAGGGATTCTCGGTATCCTTAAAGAAAGTAAAATGCAAGTTTTTGTTGCTTGAGAGAAAACCACCCAGAGATTTCCAGTTGTCGCGTTGATTGAATTCCGGTATTTTTTGGTCGTAGTTCAATACCAGTTTGTCCTCGTCCTTATTTGGTACGGTAAAGGTTTCCAGCTCTTTTATGTCCGTAAACCAGTATTTGGAAACTACCGTATCATTCTTAAGGCCGAACATAGATATGGGGACATTCGTACCTTCTTTATTTTTAATGCTAACAGCAAGGGAGTCCCCAAGTTTTTCGACTTTTTTAATTTTAAAATCGATACGGCTATCAGATGCTACGTATTCGTTAAAAAACCAATTTATATCATCCGTTGTAGCCCTTTTTAGAATAGACTCAAAATCGTTAACACTTACCTTGTTTAATTGATAATATTTAAAAAAGGTCTTGATACTTTCATCAACTTTTTCTTTACCAATGTAGTTGGCCAAATAAGCAAGACCAAGTCCTGCTTTGTATTTATTCGCTATTTTTTGATTGAATTTGATAAGCGAATCGTTTCGTACGGTCAAGGCTTGATCTCTGTTGCTTCTTGCCATGAGATTATAAAGGAAGGCATATTGATCATTGAAATCCATTTTGGCCATATTAAAACTACGAAGGCCCCAAATCCGCGATAGGTTTCCGAAGAGTTTTTGATCCGGATAATATTCTTCTACGTAGGCAATCATAAGGTAATTGGCAATAGCACTGTTGAGCCACTGTTCGCTCCTAGGGTCCAGAAACAAGGTTTCTTTAAGCATGCTATTCAATGCTGTTTTCAGAAACTTCATTTCAAATTGAAACTGCTGCTCATAAGGTCTTAAGAAGGAAGGCAACAGATTAAGACCAAATAACGGGTCTTTGTTATAATCCAATTGACTCACTAGTAGTTTTTTATGTGGGTAGTCTCCAAGATTTGTATGTATAAATTCGGTTATTCGATTAATGCTAATGCTTTGCTCTACAGGGCTATAACGCGGTGCGGATATGTCTGTTTCTATGGTTAGCGTAGGCGTAATGTGGATGGTAAAATCCTTGGTGGTTCTTAAAATCAGTTCCGCGCTTTTTTGTTTTTCTCCCGTAATTTGTGCGATTTGACTGTTAGCTAGTTTTGATTCTGTGCTTTTGGTTAAGTTGGTGCTTAAAAACAGGCTGTCGGGATATTTGAAATCGATTCTCGTTTTCGTAATATTCGTGTACAGGTCTTCTAAGTCCTTATTTGAATATAAACGCCATTTGCCATCGTATACGGCAGGTGTGAGGTACCAATCCTTTAAATAATAGTTGCCCCGATTGTTGTACCCGTATGTGGTAAATTTATCCGACGGTAATTTAACTTTATAGGTAATAAATATTTTGGTCGAATCTTTTGGTGCCAGAGATTCGTTCAATCGCACTTGAATAATATCTTCCCCAGCGGTTCGTTCCCATTGCAGTCCGTTGTAATTATCGTCTACTACGCTTATAATGGTGGTGTAGCCACGCTCACTATCCTTTGCAAGATGAAGACTCTTTTTAAACTCCTGCGCAAAACGTTTGGCCAGCTCTGTATTCTTTTTGGCATAGGCGTTGGCCCAGTCGTTAAAGTAAAGCATGCCAAGGTTGTACCGCGAATCATTGTAGTATGTGAATTCTTGTTTGATATCCAATTCCTTGCTATACTCGTTTAAGCTCACCGAAAGTTTTGTTTCGTATTGAGCGAAAATCGGCATGCTCACTACTAAAAATAGCAGCAAGCCGAGCGTTTTTGTATAGTCGGGAAACGTTTTCAAAAGATCTATTAAAAGTTAGGACTTAAGGTGTGTCCTTTGTAGAATGCATCTATAATTTCTACTACTTCCTCTGGCGTATCCACAATTTTTATCAAGTTTAAATCCTCTGGACTTATGGTTCCTTGCGTTAACATGGTGTTCTTTATCCAGTCGAAAAGACCGGACCAGAATTCACTTCCCACAAGGATAATAGGGAATTTTCCAATCTTATGGGTCTGTATCAAGGTTATGGCCTCAAACAGCTCGTCTAAAGTACCAAAACCACCTGGCATGACTACAAAGCCTTGTGAATATTTTACAAACATGACTTTTCTCACGAAGAAATAATCAAAATCCAAGCTTTTGTCGTCGTCTATATATGGATTATCATGCTGCTCGAACGGAAGGTCTATGTTTAGCCCAACCGATGTGCCACCGGCTAAATTTGCTCCTCGGTTACCGGCCTCCATGATTCCTGGGCCACCGCCTGTAATAACACCATATCCGGCCTCGGCAATAGTTTTGGATATTTCTACGGCCAATTTATAGTACTTGGCGTCTTCCTTGGTGCGCGCAGAACCGAACACGGAGATGCACGGTCCTATTTTGCTCATTTTTTCAAAACCGTTGACAAATTCGCCCATGATCTTAAATAGGGCCCAAGAATCATTGGTCTTTATTTCGTTCCAACCTTTATGATGTTTTTCTGATCTCATATATTTTTGACTAAATACTAATTCAAACTCAAGCTCAATTAACCTATCGGAATTGTTTTATGAACGTTTCCTAATTTGGTTTATTTGATATTCATTTCCTTTCTCAAAAACTCTGCCGTATAACTCTTTTTATCCTTACAAATTTGCTCTGGTGTTCCTTTTGCGACGAGTTGACCCCCCGCACGACCCCCTTCGTAACCAATATCGATTACATGATCGGCCAATTTTATCACGTCTAGGTTATGCTCTATGACCAAGACCGTGTTTCCTTTGTCCGCCAGTTTGTTCAAAACGTCCATCAATACCCGAATATCTTCAAAATGAAGTCCGGTCGTAGGTTCGTCCAAGATATAAAATGTATTGCCCGTATCCCGTTTAGATAGTTCAGTAGCTAGTTTTATACGTTGTGCTTCCCCACCGGATAGGGTGGTAGACTGCTGACCTAATGAAATATAGCCTAGACCAACGTCTTGTATGGTCTTTAACTTACGATGTATTTTAGGAATAAGTTCAAAAAAAGATACGGCTTCGTCAATTGTCATTTCCAAAACGTCTGCAATGGACTTGCCTTTGTACCGAATCTCCAAGGTTTCCCGGTTAAAGCGTTTTCCGTTGCAGGTTTCACATTCTACATATACATCGGGCAGGAAATTCATTTCTATAACCCGCAAACCTCCACCTTGGCAGGTTTCACATCTTCCACCTTTTACGTTGAAGCTAAAACGACCTGGTTTGTAACCACGAATGGCCGCTTCCGGAGTTTTGGTGAACAAGGAACGTATTTCACTAAATACCCCTGTATATGTTGCCGGATTGGAGCGCGGGGTGCGACCAATGGGCGATTGATTTATATCAATAACCTTATCAATATGTTCCAAGCCTGTTATCTTCTTGTAGGGCATGGGTTTTTTTACACCGTTGAAGTAATGGGCGTTCATAATAGGGTACAGGGTCTCATTGATCAGGGTAGATTTACCGCTACCGGAAACTCCGGTAACCCCTATCATTTTCCCTAGGGGAAACTCCACCTTTACATTTTTCAAGTTATTGCCGGTACAGCCAGAAAGCACTATTTTTTTTCCGTTGCCTTTTCTTCTTGTTTTGGGAACCGCAATTTCTTTAACCCCTGTAATGTAATCCGCAGTTAAGGTATGGTGGTTTATAAGTTCCTTGGGTGTACCTTCAGAAATGATTTCTCCGCCATGTTTTCCGGCTTTAGGGCCTATATCGATCACATGGTCCGCACACATGATCATGTCCCGGTCATGTTCTACCACAATAACGGAATTTCCTATGTCCCGCAGGGATTCCAAGGATTTTATAAGCCTTTCATTATCCCGTTGGTGCAAACCAATGCTGGGTTCGTCCAAGATGTACAGAACGCCTACCAGTTGCGAACCTATTTGCGTAGCCAAACGAATCCGTTGTGCCTCGCCACCCGAAAGGGATTTGGAGCTTCTGTTCAGTGATAGATAGTCCAGACCTACATCTAAAAGAAAGCGAATTCGGGTACGGATTTCCTTTACAATTTCTCCAGCAATCTTTAATTGATTGCCCTCCAATTTTTTCTCTAGGTCTTCAAAAAACGCCGCCAGTTCGGAAACATCCATATGGGCTATTTCGGCAATGTTCTTATTGTCTATTTTAAAATTCAGGGATTCCTTCCGTAAGCGTGCGCCTTCACAGGTAGGGCAAGTAATCTTGTCCATATACTCCTTTGCCCATCTTTTTATGGAGGTAGACGCTGCCGCATCAAACTGACTCTTTATAAAATTGGAAATACCTTCGTAATCTATTTTATAGGTCCGCTTTACGCCAAGCGTTTTTGAATCGACTTCAAAGTTTTCCACGCCGCCACGTAATAATACGTCCATGGCTTCGTCTGGAATTTTGTCTATGGCATCGGTTAATTCAAAATTGTACCGTTGCGCAATGGTCTCTATTTGTTTGAAGGCCCATGATTTCTTGTATTCGCCCAAGGGTGCGATTCCTCCGGCTTTGATAGAAAGTTTTTTATTGGGAAATATTTTTGCTTCGTTTACCTCGTACACATGCCCCAAGCCACTGCAATGGCTGCACATGCCTTTAGGTGAGTTGAACGAAAAGGTATTGGGTTCCGGAACAGGGTAGGAGATACCCGTAGTAGGGCACATTAAATCCCGACTAAAATACCGGGGTTCCGAGGTGCCTTCCTCCAGAATCATTAACACATTATTGCCGCTGTACATGGCCGTGTTTATCGTCTCCGAAATACGCTTGTGCAAGTCTTCCGTTTCTACCACTTTTAGGCGGTCTATCACAATTTCGATGTCGTGGGTCTTGTAGCGGTCTACTTTCATGCCCTTTACAATATCCATTACCTCGCCGTCTACACGTACTTTAACAAAGCCTTGTTTGCCGATCTGCTCAAAAAGTTCACGGTAATGGCCCTTTCTGGATTTTATGATGGGGGCAAGCACATTTATTTTCTTGCCACGATACGATTCTATAATCAATTCCTTGATCTGGGCATCGTTATAGCTCACCATTTTTTCGCCTGTATTGTAACTGTGCGCATCTCCTGCACGGGCAAAAAGTAAACGTAGGAAATCATAGATTTCGGTAATCGTACCTACCGTAGAGCGGGGCGACTTGGAGGTGGTTTTTTGTTCAATGGCGATGACCGGGGAGAGTCCGTCTATCTTATCCACATCCGGGCGTTCTAGTCCGCCTAGAAATTGCCGAGCGTAGGCCGAAAACGTTTCGATATACCTGCGTTGTCCCTCTGCATAAATAGTATCAAAGGCCAAGGAAGATTTCCCACTACCAGAAAGACCGGTAATGACCACTAATTTCTCTCGGGGAATGGTCACATCTATGTTTTTAAGGTTATGAACGCGAGCGCCCTTCACCTCTATATTTTCTTCGTAATTGATCATGTGTTCATAGCAAGGGTGCAAAAGTACGATAATGACATCAAATTACGAATTGTGGTTGGCTTGTGTTTTAAATATCTAAGGGATTTGTGGTATTAAAAATTTCAAAGTAATTCAGCAGTATCTAGGCTTGGGGATTTAGTATTTATTTAATTGGTTTCGTTATCGTTATAATACCTGCTTAGTATATGATTAAGTAACTAAATTAGCAATGACAAACGGAATAGAAAATCAGCCAGTATTTTCGCAAGTAGGTTTGTACTAGTAATTATTTTGACAATATGCTTTTATATTTCTTCATTTATAGCAATCAACATCAATCCTTCCAATGTATAACGTCGATAGAATTTCATAAATGCCATAAAAAAGGTATAGTTAATGAATCCAATTAATAATAAAGTCCAGATATTAAATTTTAAATAATTTGTAAAAATCATTGTACTAAATACAAACCAAAAGCCAATTGTAGTTATCAAACAGAGAACTCTTAAAAATCCATATAATGACACATAATTAACCATTTTGAATTGATGATTTTTTGAATGTTCAAAAGTGTAATGAGCAAAAATTCTAAAAAAATCATAACCTCGAATCTTTTTAACATCCTTATTACCTATTTTATTTTTAAATAGTTTGTTCACAAGTGTTATTCCTTTTTCTTTAATTACTTCAATTAAAAATTGGTCAAGTTTTCTTGTATAAAAGTTCTTAAATTTAAAAAGGTCACCAAGTATTAAATCAAATATGGTATTTGGGAGTAATAAAATTGGTAAAAGAACTCTCCATAAGTTTCCTATTCCTTCTGTCCAATAACTCTTTTTTTCAAATCCAAGTAGATATTTTGAAGGATAGTCATATTTCCAATTTGCATACTTTTCTATTGTAATCGATGAAATAAAGTTTATTAAATGACCAATAGCATAACTAATAATCACAAAAAAAAGAAATTGTTCAAGCTTTAAGTCAGAAGTACTTGCAAGAAATTCGGATATTTTAAAAGTTCCATTATTTGTTTTAATATACTCTATAATTAAATAGAGGTAAATCATTAAAGCACCTGGAACAAAATATCCAAGAAAATCATAAAGTGAAAAGGGATTTTGTTTTATCATAATATTTGTTCCTAATGGCTACAACGCTAAGAAAAGTGACCTTGCATTTCCGTTGTATCGGTTGCTATCAAAGTTCGCAGATTAAAAACCAGCTTAAACTTAATAGTCGATTAGGTTTTCCACAAAATATCAACAACTACGTACAGGCATTGTAAGTTTATATGGCTAAAACTAGCGGATGCTATTTATTTCCGCTGTGCTTTAATAAACACATCAATGGCATCTGGCCTTTCGTTCACGAAGCGCAAGGAGGTACGTCCGTCTTCGGTTGGAGCAATGACCGCGGGAATGGAGGAGGTAGTCAAGAACCAGCCTGTGGGAAGCACCACGGTATTACGGTTACGTCCAAAACTACGGTCCCAGACTAATTGGTCCTTATAGGTTGTGTAGCGTTTGGGGTCCGTATAGGTTTCTGTAATGCGCAAACGTTTGGATTCCCCTTCTTTCACTGCATCAAACCAAATGGCAACCACTTCCGTGTCTGGTTTAATTTCCGCACCGATGGTAATCCCCCGTTTGGTGATGGCATCCCCAATAAAGGTTTCTACCTGTAGCTGTTCTCCTGTATCTAAAATAACTGCGGATGGGTTGGAGGCTTTGCTGCCTGCCCGTACAATGTTAATATAGCGGTCTACCCCAGGGCGTGTTTCCGTATAATCATGATACAACAAAAACGAACTGGTTTCTGGTTGCTGCAGGAAATACGTAATGTCGCGATCTTGAAAGGCACGCTCGCTAAACCGATAGCCTAATCGGGCTTTGGAGGCATCTCTTCCGGTACCCGTTCCAGGTGTGTATTGCGCTTCTTCTATCAATTTTATCTCGGTAGTTACTGTAAGGGGTTTGGCTTTGACCACCAAGGGAACCGCAGCGGGACTCACATTCATAAAACTCACTTTTATACGGGCATCTTCGGTAAGGTCCACCTGAGACGGATAGTTACAATGCGTTAGTTCGTATCCTTTTGGTAATACCACACTATTGCGTTTAATGCCCAAGCTACGTGAAAATACAAGGGACCCATCTTCGGTAAAATAGCTGGAGGAGTCTTTATAGGTTTTATCGATTCGAATTCGAGCTTGTCCGCCTTCTGGAATAGGTCTTGCCAAGGTGATCTGAAGATAATCGGTGTCATCGGATGCCTCTACTAGTCCATTCTGTTTTGCAATCTCGTTGTCTACGATTTGCCATTGGAGTTCTTCTCCGGAATAAAGGTCCCAAACGGTATTGACCTCATGCTCACTTCCGCGCCTTAAGGTATTCCAATAATAGGTGCTGTTCGCCGTTGTTGCACTTACGTCGTAAATAATTCGAAAGGAATGACTCTCTGGCGTCAGCAGTTCGTACCGTGTATAGCTATCGGTCTGGGTTTGTTGCGCTTGAATAGCTATCGTAATAAAAAACAGGAATAAAATAGCGGTATTGAATTTCGAAGAATAGGTGTTGGTTGGCATATGCGTTTTGTTTTGGAATGAATTATCGTTCTCCCCCGAAGATATGCAAAGTTTCCATGGTATTTAACTACGTATTCCTGCGCTTTCTTTAGCACAGCTCTTAGGAGCAAAGGGCAAAGGCCTGCTTGGCAATCTCCAATTCTTCATTGGTAGGAATGACCAATACCTTCACTTTCGCTGCTTTGGTATTAATTTCCCGGAGTTCGGTAGATCGCAGTTCATTTTTAGCATCGTCTAGCGTAATTCCAAAAAAGCCCATATCGCTACAAACGAGTTTCCGAAGCACACTTGAATTCTCGCCGATACCTGCAGTGAAAACAATGGCGTCCAATCCGTTCATGGCTGCGGTATAGGCACCAATGTATTTTTTTATGCGGTAGGCGTTCATTTCCAAAGCGAGTTGACAGGCTGTATTGCCGTTCTCCGCCTCGGTCTGAATGTCCCGTAAGTCGCTAAAACCCGTAAGCCCAAGCATACCGCTCTTTTTGGTGAGTAGGGTATTTACCTCCGCTAAGGAATAACCGAGCGTATGTACCAAGTGGAAAATAACCGCATGGTCTATATCACCGCTTCGGGAGCCCATAATGAGTCCGTTCCCAGGGGCAAAACCCAAACTGTGGTCTATACTCTTTCCGTTTTTAATTGCCGTAATACTACAGCCATTGCCTAAATGGATACTGAGGATTTTGGATTCGGGTTTGTTGAGATAGGCTATTGCAGCTTCGGATACATATTTATGACTGGTACCGTGAAATCCATAGTTTTGTATGCCATGTTCTTGGTAAAGCGCATTGGGAATCGCAAATTTTCGTGCTTTTACGGGCATGGTCTGGTGAAAGGCCGTATCAAACACCGCTATTTGTTTTGCATTGGTAAACAATTCTTCGGCAATGCCAATGCCTTCAAGATTATGCGGATTATGTAGCGGCGCGAGTGAGGAAAACTCCAGAATTTCCTTTTTAACGTCCGGAGTAATCAGGGTAGTGGCAGAGAAGGAATCGCCCCCATGTACCACACGGTGTCCTACCGCATCTATTTCCGAACTGTTTTTTATGACCCCTTTTTCAGGATGTAGCAATACTGCCGCTATTTTTTCCAGTCCTTTTCTGTGTGTGGCAATGCTGCTGGTTTCCTCTAGTTGAACGTTATGGGAGCTGTATTTAAAAACGGCTTCATCGGAACCTATGCGTTCTACCAATCCTGAACAAATCACCCTTTCTGATGGCATTTGTATCAGTTGGAATTTGATAGAGGAGCTTCCGGCGTTTATGATGAGGATATTCATGGTTTCGTAAGTTGCTTCAATTTACTGTCAGTTCGAGTGGTTGAATTTCCGATTTTTCATCGGAAAGGCAAGCGTATCGAGAACCTTTTTTGATTGGAGACTGTTCTCGATACACTTTCGTTCCTTCGCTGCGCTGCGGAGCAAAAGCACTCGAACTGACATTCCAAATTTTTAATTAGTTTCTGGAAAAATCAAATCCCTATGTCACTTCGAATGAATTTGGAGGGAAGAGAAATTAGTATCGAGAACCTTTTTGATTGGAGGTTGTTCTCGATACACTTTCGTTTCCTTGCTGCGCAGCGGAACAAAAGCACTCGAACTGACATTCCATTTTTTAATTAGTTTCTGGATTAATCAAATCCCTATGTCACTTCGAGTGAATTTGTAGGTGTGAGAAATTAGTATCGAGAACCTTTTTTGATTGTAGGTTGTTCTCGATACACTTTCTTTCCCTTGCTGCGCAGCGGAACAAAAGCACCCGAACTGACATTCCAAATTTTTAATTAGTTTCTGGATTAATCAAATCCCTACGTCACTTCGAGTGAATTTGTAGGTACGAGAAATTAGTATCGAGAACCTTTTTTGATTGTAGGTTGTTCTCGATACACTTTCGTTCCCTTGCTGCGCTGTGTAACAAAAGCACTCGAACTCACCATTGTCTCCACTTGCAATTGTCTCCTAACTACCAACTATCTAAAACCCTTCCGCTTGTATGGCTGTAATCACTACCGTATTAAATATATCATCTACGGTGCAGCCACGGCTTAAATCGTTTACGGGCTTGTTTAATCCTTGTAGCATGGGGCCAATTGCCAAGGCTCCAGTTTCGCGTTGCACCGCCTTATAGGTGTTGTTTCCGGTGTTGAGGTCTGGGAAAATAAATACGGTCGCCCTACCAGCTACTTGGGAATCCGGTAATTTACTCATACCAACTTTGTGGTCTACTGCTGCATCGTATTGGATGGGACCTTCAATTTTCAGGTCGGGCCGCTTCAGTTTCACAAGTTCGGTCGCTTTGCGCACCCGGTCTACGTCTTCCCCGATCCCCGAGGCACCAGAAGAATAGGACAACATGGCAATCCGTGGCTCTATACCAAAAGCGGTACTGGTATCGGCGGAGGAAATGGCAATTTCTGCCAATTGTTCCGCTGTGGGATTAGGATTAATGGCACAGTCGCCAAAAACCGTAACCCGATCGGGTAAACACATGAAAAATACGGAGGACACCAAAGATACTTCCGGTCTGGTTTTTACAAACTGCAAGGCAGGGAGTATCGTATGCTGTGTGGTATGTATGGCACCGGAAACCATCCCATCTGCATGGCCTTTGTATACCATCATAGTGCCAAAATAGGAGACATCTGTCATTAAATCTTCGGCCATGGTGAGGTCCACATTCTTGTGTTTTCTCAGCTGGTAAAGCGTATTGGCATAGTCCTGAAAATTAGGGGAGTCTATAGGATCTACGATCTGGATTTTTTCCAAATCCAAGACCAAATCCAATGTTGCCAGTTTATCCAGAATTAGCGCTTTATTGCCGAGTAAGGTAAGACTGACCGCATTTACATCGATCAATTGCTTAGCCGCTCTTAAAATACGTTCGTCCAATCCCTCTGGTAGCACAATATGCTTCTTGTGTTGCTTGGCGCGCTTTAATAGATTGTATTGGAACATTCTAGGGGTTATCCCAGTAGCCTTAAAGGTGATCAACCGTTCTGCAAGTTCCTCGGTTGGGATATACGTATCAAAATCACTGATTGCCGTTTTTATTTTTTCGGTATTTTCGGCATACATCTGTGATTTAATGGCCCCAATACTATTTGCCATTGAAAAGGTGCCACCCTCTACAGAAATTATGGGAACCACATCTGATAGGCCCTCTATTAGCTTGATGATGGCCTCTTCGGGAACTAACCCACCGGTTAGCACTATACCCGAGATGGCAGGATAATTTGCAGAAATATTCGCCTGTAAGGCACCCAGGATAATATCCGCCCGATCACCTGGCGTAATTACTAAACCACTTTCTTTAATATGTGTCAAGTAGTTTCGTAACTGCATCGCACCTACACTAAACCCGTCGACTCTATTGTTAATGTAGTTTTCTCCAAAGAGTATCTTTCCTTTTAAACTGTCATTGATCTCCTTAACGGACGGATTGGATAAAATAGGATTGGAAGGAATAGCGGCAACCAATACGGATGTTGGAAGCTGTTTTTTTAATTCCGTTATTACACTGGTCAAATTTTCTGGTATTACTTTGTTCGCAATAGCTGCCAGCACCTGTACGCCCTTATCGTCAAAGGAATCATAGGCAATTTGTAAATTGCCGACCAAGGCCTCCATGGTCTTGCCCACACCACTTGCCAAAATAATGGCAGGTATTCCTAAATTCTTGGCAATGACTATATTGATGTCGAATTCTATAATGGCACCCTCTCCCGTGAAATTGGTGCCTTCTACCAACACGAAATCCGACTGTTCCTCTATGGCCTTGTACTTATTAATGATCTTATTGATTATCTCATCGTCTTCATCATCGTTTTTCATCCGAATTACCTGACTTCTCGTAAATGCGTAGGAATCCGAGAAGGGTATATCCAAATTAAAATGGGTACTTATGGTATTGATATGATTGTCTATCCACCTGGTTCAACATCATCGATAATGGGCCTAAAATAGGATACCTTAGCAGCTTTGCCCAGCAGTAATTGCATTAGGCCTAGGGAAATGATAGATTTACCGCTATTTGGTTCGGTAGTGGCTATATAAACAGCTTTGCTCATGCTATGTTTTTAAAGCTGCAAATTTAACGGTAAAATCTTAAAATGAAGCGGCAAATGGTCGATAATCAGCACCATTTAACTCCGTATGGAATTAAGAAAGCTATCAGGATAACAACCTGCTTTTTTATTGTAAATTTTAAATAGCACTAGTTACTTGGTGTAACATTTATGCCACAACTGCTAGCCTTAGGGTAGTGGAAGCCAGCTTTTGGTTTCATTAGGTTCTCGGCTTTGCGCTAACGGAGCGTAAATAGCAAGGTATAGCACTGGCTTTTAAGTGATTTATAAAACGCACGGAATTTTTTCAGGAAAGAAGATACACCACAAAAAAGCCGAGATAGCTGCCCAAAGCGATACCCAAAGTGCCTACCAAGATGGCGGGAAGCACCAAGTCTTTCCGGTTGAACGTTTCCGCGAGGGCAATGGCCGTGGCACCGCCACCTACATTTGCCTGACTAACAATAGCTATCATTTCCCAATCACGATATAGCAAGCCACCAATGAGTATCACCAAAACACCATGAAACAGGACCGCTAAACCGGCAAATAGGAGCAGGGTAAGACCCACTTCCTGTAGCTCGCCTACGGCACTCAATTCGCAGTAGGCACCAATGACGGCCAAGAACAGAAAAACCAGGTACATGCCTAAATTATGGCTGCCTTTTAAATTTGATATAAACTTGAACTGTGCCAAAACAATCCCAAGCGTAGAGAGGATAAGAATGGAAGGAATTTTCGGCACTACATCTGAAATTAATTCGGATATGTAGTAGGCCGCGATACCCAGAAAAAATAACCAGATCACCGAATAAAAGTCCATACGCTCGGTTTCCATATTCGGTTCATTGTCTGTTTGGGTCGTAGGTTTCACCCTTGTTTTATCTTTCCAAACACGTCTTAAAAAAACAGGGAAAGCTAGGGTGGCCACAATCCATAACGTCGTAACGACATTGTCTACAGCAATGGTACCCGCGTATAAGATTCCTTTTTCTTGAAAGCCATATTCGAGGGCCACGGCATTAAAATTCACACTTCCACCGGTGTATGTTCCGGTAATCATACCTGCGATTATTTTCCCGTCTTCTCCCAATACCCGTTCTGGGGAAATAAGGAACCAAGAAATAAGTATACCTAAGGTAGTTGCCAATGAACCCACTAAAAACAAACCGATCATGGGTAAGCCAGCTTGCTTAATGGACCTGAGGTTTACATTTAGTAACAAGTAAAAGATAGAAATCGGCGCTACGTATTTAAAAATTGCCCTATATAAACCGATACTATTGGATGCGGTAGGAATAAGGTTTAGATTGGCTAAGACCGCCGTGAACAGAATCACCAATAATGCCGCTCCAAACTGCTTTCCAAATTTCGTCTTACCGGCATATACCGCTAAAATGACCATGAGGCATAGCATGGTTAGAACATACATTGGGTCGGTGATAAAATCCATGGGCTTATAGCGTATCTACAAATTTTAAAAATACCTTTTTATGAAGTTCAAGATCCATGTCGGGAGAAAGGGATATCCTTGCTATGTAATCTTTGTCACCCTCTTTGGTGGTACCTTGTGTCGATGTTGCGGGGATGGTCCAATAACAACCTTGTAATTGGCCATAGCTTACACAATACTTGCTTTCCTCAGGAATTTCTGTAATCATCATATCAATTAGTCTATGATTCAATTTCCGTTTATAGGTTTCCCTTTCTTCATGTGTTTTTCCTTTTGTTGGAAGGTCCAAGGAGAATACCGATGGAGTAAAGCCTTGTGCTGCCAGTGCTTCGGATACGAAATTGATTTTCGCCGCCGGCAATGTCTTATGAATAAAATTTACAAATTCGCGTGTGTTTTTATAGGCGTCTTTAATGCGTTGGTTCATGGATGGGAGTTGCGCTGCCAAAACTTCCATTTGTAATCCTGTAGCCTCGTTATCACATAGTTTTAGATGCAGCGCTATTTTTTGCATCAGGGTATCGACTTTTTTATTACCTACACAATACCCGGCCGTACAACGTCCTCCACTTGGAAATTTGGAACCACTTGCATACGAAATTGCCCTAACACTGGATAATATTTCACCGTCCCCTAAAAAATGTACATTGGGACAAAAGGTTTGGTCTAAAATAAAAACGGGGTCAATGGCAAGGTCGCCGGTTGCTGTTTTTCGTGCTTGATTTAATACGTCCTTTAATTCTTGAAGGTCGGGTACTTCTACTCTTGGATTGGTCGGAATTTCAGCTATGATATACGGAACTGCATCCTCCTGGGCTATCTTATCTAAAACCGTATGCAAACTCCGCACCATATCGTTATCCCCGTCTACCGGTAAATCGACTACTGCTACGTTTCCTATACTAGCGGCAACCCTTCTTGCCTGGTCATTTGTACCACCGTAGCAATTGGGAGGAACAATAAATTTGATAAGCTTTCCTTTATGGTTCTCTAGGGCATCATGTACAAGCCCCATCATTATCGCATACTGAACGGATAATCCGCTAGATCCTACCAACGGTTTTGAGTCGGTACCCGTAATTTTTTTAATAGCATCCAAAACGGTTACTTCGTTTTGTTTTTCGTTGTTTTCCGTGGTGTTTAAGGACGTTTTTCCGACGAAGCTTTTTAATCCGGTATAACAATTGGCTGGCGTCATGGCGATGGTTTCCCGTCGTCGTACATGTTGAATTTCTGAAATATAGCCTTTGTTTTTGGCTCCATGTACCAGTAGTATACTGCCTAATTCGTCATACGTATGGACATAAAAGTCAACATTTGGACTAAGGGGTTGGGTAGCGATAGTATCTTGGGGAGCAATAAGAATGGTAATACCGTTGAACTCTAAAATAGACGCTATGTGCTCCACTTTTTGCAACTCAAAGGTATAGCCATACACGTTTTTTAATAGGTCGGCATCAAAAGGCTCATGTAGTTTTTCAGTGTATATAATTCGCGTAGCCGTACCATCCAATGCATTTTTCCTAAGAATGGCAAACATAGGAATCGTCTTTGAAGAAAAACTGATTACATCTTCTGGTTTCAGCTCATGTTGTTTAGCAATTGCCCATTCCAAAACGCAGGATAGGGGATGACCTAATCGAATATAGTCGTACGCCGTGGGTAATTCGTGTAAGGCCAGTGCTCCGGCATTATTCGTGTCATATAAGTTTTCAAAAGCCTTTAAAAACTTTGTTTTAGCCAATTTTTCATCGTAAATATCCAGTCGGTGTGTGGTCAATTTCAACCAGCCTTCTGGCATATTTTTCAGTACATTTTGGATAAATGTTAACATGTTACTTTCTTTCAGGGATTTTACGCTAAGATAAGTTGTTTATTTGGGTTAGGTAATGGTAAAGACCCTCATAAACCTGGGAATGGCTGTCTCTGTTTTTAATTGGTTGCTGTTAACCGCAAAGCTTTGAACGTATATAAAAAAGAACAATCCGTTGTGCATTTTGATTCTATTTCTAGGAATAGATGTCATTTCGAGTGAATTCTGTGACCTTTTCGAGAACAACAGTTGTATCGAGAAACTTTCTAGTCTAAAAGGTTCTCGATACACTTGATTTTACAATGAAATAATTGTAAAATCCAGCACTCGAACTGACATGTGCTACATGTTTATCCATAGTGTACAACGGGTAGAATATTTACTTTTTATAACATTGGGTAGGGGTCTAAATATGGTTTAACCATGGGTAATAAATTAAGAACAAGGGAGTTGGGAATTTTTTGTATCTTGGAAATATGGAATTACCAATAGAAGCCCAGAATATAGTATACTGCGTTGTTTTTGTTTCAGCTGGCTTTGTTCTCGTCGCTTATTTGACGAGAAACAGTACAAATTTTAGAAGTAGCAGGAATAAAAAGGCCAGAAAACAGCATTAGAATTTACCATTCGCTAAGGGTCGGCATTTTAACCCAATGCTTGTTTTATTTATTGTTGTAGAATTCTATTGCCTTCATGTAATTTATAGCGCCTTGCATCGTTAAATCGTTAATGAAGCCATCGAGTTCTGGATGGTTGATTTTTGTCCAAGCTACCAATGAGTCTCGTTGTTTTGCCCACTGCTCCCAGTTTGCCGTTGGGCAGTTCAGTTCTTCAATTCTAGCTATTTTATCCTTATCAAAATAAATGGCATACCTGCAAGTCATTGGATTGTTCTGTAGAAATTTCAGTTTTGGAGAGTTCATAGTCACTGTTACAATAGGGTGTTCTGCATTGCTTTCAATTGAAACCAATTTGTATTCAGGTTTAAAAACCGAATCCCATTTAAATTTTTCGTAGAAACTCTCACGGGAATAGGGCATAACATAATCGCCCGAAATGCTTATTAGACTATCGGAGAGCGTACTTTTTACTAGATTATAATCTGAATTTTTAAAGCCTTCGTAGTAAGTAGTTATTTGTTGTGATTGCGTTCTTTTGTTTTCGGTACAACTTATACTCAGAATTAGCACACAAAGAAGTAGAAGACGGTTCATTAGGTTTTCGTTTGATGTTTGTTATTCTAAAAATCGCCATCCAGCGGCCAGACATTTGCCCATATATTTTGGTAGTTTAAACATAGCTAATTCGTCCGAAAACTCGCGCCCCGTATCTTTTTGGTAAGTGGAGTTGATGAGTCGTGTACAGGATCCGGTGGGGTAGGTGACATAATCAATCCCTAGTTTTTCGCATTCGACTAGTATGGCAAATTCCATGCGTACCCTCATTTTCTTGGAATCATTTCCTCCTTCACACAGTACCACCTTATCTATGGTTTTACTTTGAAGATAACTAGCAAAACTAGCTTGAAAGGCTATGATGTTTTTTATGGACATATCTTCTTTTGGAATGGAGAGCGGTTTTCCAAAATTTTCAACGCTATAGCTTTGTTGGTTTCCTTCTATTAGCAGCATGCCTATTGCATTGCTCATTACTTCTATGGATAGGATTTTCATAGTTTCTTTTTTGACCTTTTAGTTAAAGTAACTCTTTCATCAACTTCCGAATATCACCTACATGGCTCAGCTGTTCGAGCATGGCGTGATAGGTAGTAATAAAACGCCCGTCTTTGATAAGGTCTCCAAAGAGGGCTTTCTGCTTAATAAATGCTAAGGGATCGTACGCTGAGGCTGCTGCTGCTTCATGCAGTTCTGTCTTTAGGGTGTCGTTGATGTCCAACGCTGTTCCGTTTTGATCTGCTTGTTTGTCGCTATAATAACACCATGCCACAATGACCAAGGTGGCCAACTGGATGCTTCCGCCGGTAGCCAAATTTTCTTTTATGGTAGGGATTAAAAACTTGGGCAGTTTTGCGGAGCTTTCTGCACAGATACGGCTTACACTGTCTTTGATATTGGGGTTGGCAAAACGCTCCAACAGGCTGTCTTTGTAGGCCGATAAATCAATACCTTGAATGTCTCCTAGGATAGGCGTGGCCTCCGTATCTAGGAAGGCGCGCAGATAGGTTTTGAAAACTTCGTCCTCCACACATGCGTTTATGGTTGGGTGACCGTGAAGCGCTCCTAAGATTCCCAACACAGAATGACCGGCATTTAGCAAGCGCAGTTTCATTTTCTCATAAGGACCCACATCGGGTACAAACTGTACCCCTACTTTTTCGAAAGCGGGCCTGCCATTAGCGAATTTATCCTCTACCACCCATTGAATAAAGGGTTCGCAGGTAACGGGCCAAGCATCTTGTACACCATAAGTTTTCGCTAGGATTTCTATATCCGCTGGTGTCGTCACAGGTGTAATTCGATCTACCATGCTATTTGGAAAACAGACTTCTTTTGCGATCCATGCGGCCAAGTCCGCGTTTTGGGCCTCGGCAAAAGCGAGCAGCATCTTACGGGTAACATCGCCATTGTGTTCTAAATTATCACAGGATAAAATGGTCACAGCCGGTAAATCTGCATCGCGGCGTCTTTTTAAAGCGGCGGTTAAAAAGCCATACACCGTTTTAGGCTCATGAGGGTGCTGTAATTCGTGTTGGATATCCGGATTGTCAAAATCGAACTCTCCAGTAGTGGGATTAAAATTATAACCACCTTCGGTAATAGTTAGCGATATAATCTTGGTATCGGCAGCTGCCATGGTGGCAATTACGGACTCTTGGTCGGTCGTTCCCATTTTAAAATCTAGTATCGACCCCATGACTTCGAGCTCCATTTTTCCATCAGGGTGTTTGACCATCAAGGTGTACAGGTGGTCTTGGATTTTAAAAATATCGTGAAGTGTGGCATCCGCCTCCCGTAAACCGACGCCACAAATTCCCCACTCCGAGGAGGCGACGTTTTTAAGTTGGTGTAGATAATAAGCGAGGTGGGCTCTATGAAATCCGCCAACACCAATATGTACGATTCCTGTTTTATCCCCATGCCGGGAATACATGGGTACGGGTAGATGCTCACCTATTTGTCTTAAATTTTCCTGATTGAGTTGTATTGGTTTTTCCATTGGTATGCTGCTATATTAGACTCGATAATAGCGATTTAAAGCTTCTGAGTGCTGTCTTGAAATTAAATATCTTTCATTATACCGTCTTTTAGGGATTACCTGAAGCGGTTCGCTTCCCACGTTTTAACGCCCAATAGGCCAACACGAAATAAACTAGGGTGCAAATGAAAGCATAGGTGTAAAAGAGTTCTCTATTTTCAATATAATTTGCTTGCGTAGCACTTCCGAAGAGCACATTGCAAGCCAAAATTAAGGTAGTGACCAAGGCTGCTATAGCGACAAATTTCAATCCTTTGGTGAATCCTGAAACGTCTTTTATATGTACAGCTTCATTTTCAGCTTGGGCTGCCTGAAATCGTTCTATAGTTTCCTTTCTTACCGCTTCTTCCTTTGCTTCTTCCGTGTAGGTTGCTTTCGCTCCATACCTAGAAGCGAGGAGCGTATAGACAGCGATGGTAAAAAACCAGGTAGGGATAAATAGGTAGTAGAAGGAAATTACATCTAAAGCTTGCAGACCAAAACCAAACCCTAAGCCCAAGCCCCAAGCCGCAACGGCAGGCGTGCTAAAGGTAAGTTTACGGTAGGAAGACCAATAGCGTGTAAAGCCAATTCTTGGAAAAATTTGATGTTCTGCAAACACAATGGCGCCCACAGGAACAACGAGTAAGCCTGCATAGGTAAGTAGCGGTAGAATTTGTGAAAAAACGAAAGGGAAACAGGCAATGGCAACGGTAACCAACCCCACGACAATAGTCGTTTTCTTGCGGGAATGGTTAAAAAAGATTGCCTGTGCGGCCAGACCTGCCCTATAAAGATTAGTGATGGCCGTCGTCCAACCTGCAACGATAACGATTACAAAACCGGACCAACCTAGTGCGTAATACGCCACATCGCCAGGATCCAGTTCTACGATGGATTTTCCTAAAATAACAGCGGCTCCGGCACCCATGATTCCGGCTGCGATCCATGCCACGTAGTGACCGAACATCATCCCGGTGCTAGAGGCGTATGCGTAGTTCTTCTTTTTAGCGTAGCGGAGTAGGGCCATATCAATTAAGCCGAAATGGGTGATGCTATTGGCGGCCCAACCGAATCCAATCACTTCAATCAAGCCAATTCCCGGTTCGCCGTCACTGTTGATGCCCGTCCATATACTTTGGTCTCCAAGCGATAAGATATCTGTCCAGCTAGAGGGTAAGGTTTTATCGAGAACATCGAGGGATAAAGCGGGGAGGAGTACCATGGCACCACTCGTAAACATCACAAAGAGCCAAGGTGCACAGATGCCTGAAAATTCGGAGACGGCATTAAAGCCATAAAGCGCGATGGAAACCACCACGATACCAACGGCTAACACAATCAGTATAAACCAGGCATTGGTAGGGTACCAGTTGAGTTGTGCAGGAATATCAAAGGCAAAGCGCACTGCTGATGACGAGACCGTTATCATTGCTGCCGAAATCACCGAAAAGATGATGACATTGGCCCAATTGTACAGCTTGGTCATGGAATCGCCCGCAATCTTGTTCAGATAGGTATAGAGACTCAAACGCGTTTCAACCGCAATCGGAGAGGTGATAAATCGCCAACTGAGTACTGCTAGTATATTACCAATCAATAGTCCTAGGATAATATCCATGGTTTTGGCGCCGAGGGCGACAAAAGTTGCCCCGATAACAAACTCGGTTGCTGCCACATGCTCCGCAGCATAAAGACCTGCAAAGTGTGTCCAATCGTGTAATTTATGTTTGGCTACGGGGAGTTGTTCTTCGTCTAGGTGTTGAAGTTCGTCGAAGTCATTTGAAGGTTTCATATAGTTGGTGGGTACAAAGTTAGAGCGCCTAAGGTACTATTTTTTTAAAGCTAGGATGGTATATTAGTTGGGTTACTGTTTTTTAACGGTTCTGTATTTGGGAATAGGAAGCCCAGACTATGGTAACCATTTATAAACTGGGATTGTTTTTCGATACTTTTTATAAACCAAGGGTTGGTATATAAAAGCTCTGTTTGCGACCTCCAAGTGTTTTTGCAACAGTAACGTAACATGTAAAAGCTAACAAGTAATTCCTCGTCTTGACCGAAGGCGAATAAAGTAGCCAACAATTTTTAAGGCCACTTACTGTTGCCTTTAGACTTAATTTTCACTCAAGTATTTATGCACCAAACTAATGGAAATCGCCCCTTCACCAACAGCTGAGGCAACACGGTTCATAGCACCATTACGTACATCACCAGCGGCAAAAATCCCGGAAACGCTGGTTTCCAGAAGGTAGGGCGGTTGTTCCTTTTTCCAAAACTGTTTGGCCAGTTGATGGTCGGTTATCGCACGACCGGTCAGTAAAAATCCTTTTTCGTCTTTCATAAAGGTATCGCCCGTCCATTCTGTATAAGGCTTTGCCCCGATGAAAATAAAAATCGCACGGGCATCATGTTCGGTTTCTGTTTTAGTTTGGTTATTTCTCAGCACCACAAACTGTAATTTTTTATCGCCTTTTGCTTCAATAATTTCAGTAAAGGGAAGTAATTCGATGTTTTCGGTATTCTCTATTTGGTCTATCAGATAGGAACTCATGGTAGCTGTGAGAGATTCTTTTCTGATGACGATATTTACTTTTTTGGCAAATTTGGAAAGGTACATAGCCCCTTGGCCGGCACTATTGCCACCACCAACGATATACACGTTGCCATCTTTACAGGTATGTGCTTCGGTCGTTGCAGCACCATAATAAACGCCGGCACCGGAAAGCTTTTCCATCCCCGTATTGTTTAATTTACGGTAATCGACACCGGTTGAAATGACGACCGATCTGCTCTTTACGTCATTGCCGTCGGATAATTTGATGATTTTGTAGGAATCCTTTACCTCGATACCTTCCACACCCATAGGCGACAAGAACTCAATACCGAAACGGGTCGCCTGCGTTATTGCTCTACGTGCCAAATCTGAACCGCTTAAGCCGTTCGGAAATCCTAAATAATTTTCAATGCGAGAGCTTGTTCCTGCTTGTCCACCAGGCGCTTTTCTATCGATTAGAAGGGTTTTTAATCCCTCGCTACCGCCATAGACCGCTGCGGCTAAACCTGCTGGGCCTGCACCAACGATGATAACATCATATAATTCTTCTTTAGCCTTGATATTTAAACCTAGTTTTTCGGCAACAGCTGTAATCTCTGGATTTTTCAAGACGTCCCCATTTTCAAAAAAGACCGCGGGTACATCCTTATCGGTCAGTTGATTACTTTGCATAAGTTCTTTAGCCGTGGTTTCGTTCTCAATGTTCAGAAATTGATAAGGAAACATATTCCCCGCTAGAAAATCCTTGATGTAGTGAATTTTTGGCGAGAAGGGATAGCCCACAATCCGTAGGCCGGTAAACGGTGGTTTGTAGTTGGCCGACCAATCTTGGAGCACGTCATCGATTATAGGAAATAATTTTTCTTCTGGAGGATTCCAGGGTTTCAGCAGATAATAGTCCAACTGTACCTCGTTTATTGCCTTAATGGCGGCATCGGTATCGGAATAGGCAGTTAACAGCACACGTTTTGCCTGCGGAAAGGAAACCATGGCAAGCTCCAAAAATTCAACGCCCAGCATTTCGGGCATACGCTGGTCCGATAAAAATAGCGCGACTTCCTCGCCTTTATTTTTTAAGGATACGACAGCTTCCAATCCTTCATTTGCGGAAGTGGTTGCCATAATCCGGTAATCATCACGGTACCGCGATCTCAAATCATTGCGGATAGCTGCCAGTACTTGTGGGTCGTCATCGACCGTTAAAATAATTGGTTTTTTCATTACTTGGCTGAGGTATTTTGTTTAGTTATTGGCAAACAGACTTCAAAGATGGTTTCTCCTTGTTTGGAGGTGGCTTTTAAGTTTCCGTTGTGCTGCTTAATGATTTTCATCGCTATATCCAGTCCCATTCCAGTGCCTTGACCTATTTCCTTGGTAGTGAAAAAGGGTTCAAAAATGCGGTTTAGATGTTCTTCGGAAATTCCGTGCCCGTTATCTTTTATCCAGGTATAGACAAAATTACCTTTGGTTTCTGTGCTGATTTCAATGACTCCTCCTTTTTGTGGCAACGCATCAATGGCATTGTCTATTAGATTAGTCCACACTTGATTGAGTTCGCCGGGCATTCCTTTTATTTTAGGGACGGTTTTACTAAAATTAGATATGAGGGTATGTCCCTTTTTTTCAATTTTATGGTTAAGAATATTCAAAGTGCTTTGGATGCCATTATGAATGTCCAACAACTGAAAATCGGCACTTTGATCCATATACGAATAGGTCTTTATGGATTGTACCAAGGTTTCTATTCTACCGGATGCTTCTTTAATATCCGCTACCGTTTTTTCGGTGGTCATATTTTGAACAATCCATTTGAGAATAGGGTTAAAATCTTCCTCCCGTAATAAACTTTTGACATGATTGAGGTCATTGGTGTCAAATTGATATTCTACCAGTAAAGGAATTAAATCGTATTTATCATCGAGCTGGCAATCCTGAAACCAATCTAGCAATTCATCCTCTAGTTCATTGCTTTCCATTAGGGTTAGCTGGTCCGATTTTTCGGCTAACTTTTTGAACATAAAATCGTTGATACTATCAACGATAGCATCATCTAACTTAATTTTGATTACATTTTTAAAATGCTCCGGCAGGCCCATTAAATGCGTTTGCAACAGATCAGCGCTGCGCACCATTGCCGATGCAGGATTGTTAAGTTCATGCGCCAGCCCCGCGGACAACTTTCCAAGGGCAATCAGTTTTTCGTTCTGAACTTCCGTTTGGGTCATGTTCCTGATACGGTTATTCATTTCGTGAACTAGAACTTCCGTAAGTTCGTAATGCTTTAGAATCATCTCCTGCAGTTTTTCCCTAGATAATTTACCGACTAAGGAATCCTTTAAAGCTACTGCATATCCTCCTGCAACAGTTGCTCTGGAATAAGGCAATAATCCCGAAACATCCATTGTGTTTAAACGGGTAAATGCTTTTCTGGTATTATTTTGAAGGATGTATATCTGAAATTCTCCTTTGAAAATTAGTAAAAGTTCATCAATAGGATTCCCTTTCTCAAACAGAAACTGCCCTTCGGGTATTTCTAGGATTTCTAGATTATCATTGAGCCATACCAATTGTTCTTCGGGTATAGATTTAAATTGAGGAAATTTTTTAAGTTCTGCTATCATTGCTTAAGGATTTTGTTTCCCGTTATTTGCTCTCTCGCGATTCAAAATAAGTTATTCGTTTAAAACCCTTGTCCGCTAATTTCGGCCTTTTCTAAAAAACGATTTAATTCGCCAATACTTGGGGTCTTCTGGAAACTACAGTACGCTAGCCTATAAAGCACGTATTTCGGCCTCTGTTACGGTAAAACTAGTAGGATGGTGCCAATTTCGGCATAGACATCCACCTCTTCCATATCAGCAAAATATCCGGATGTATTTGTACTTTATAAAACTCCCGTTATTTATTACTCGGTGATATATCTGATTTTTAAAAATTTGCAGATGATGATTACCGCGGTGGCTACTCCAAAAATGGCACAAATATTAACGAGTATGTGGTGTTGCATAGGCTTTGATTATGATTCTCTATAGCTCAAAGCACCTGACGGGCAAGCATCGATTTGTTTTATTAAAGCCTTCACCGAGGCGTTTTCAGGAGTAATCCAAGGTTTGGCCTTTGGGTCGTATACCTTTGGTAATGTTTTCACGCAAACGCCAGCATGAATGCACTTTTTGGGTGACCATATTACCGTTAAGTTGTCTTTTTGATACTCTTTAATTGGGTCCATAGTTATGATTTTAATACATCTTTGATATCGTTTAATTTTCTGAACATAGAATTCGCAAACGGACATAGCGGTAAAATCTTAATATGCTTTTCACGTGCCATTTCTACTATTTTATATAACATTTGTTTGCCTACGCCTTTACCCTTGTAGGTGGGTTCAACCTCGGTGTGGTCTATGATAATCATTTTAGTTCCGGCAATGGAGTAGGTCATCGTTCCGACTTTTAAATTATTCTCCTGTGCCATGGCATAGCCTTTGTTCTCTTCTTCTTTTAGTAGTATTTCCATAGGTAATTAGAACTTTATGTAACACCAGAAAACTCTAAAGACCTTCTAGCTCTTATTGATTAGGGTCTAGTAGAATTTTTTCCAATTTCCTTCGTTAATTATTGGCTGTATTTATCCTTCTCTAAAAATAATGAAATTACAGATTGTTTACTTCAATAATTACGTTATACTAAATTCGACCATATAGAGCGCCTATTCTGTGAATAAGGTCATGTGTCGTAGAAAAAAAATACCCTTGTTTCCAAGTGCTGTTATCTGCAGTGGGAGCGGGGTACAATCCCCCATCCGCCTCTTGCGAATAGGGATTCTCCTAATTCTTGGAACTTTTCATAAATTCATCGTCTCCTTGCTCCCGATTTAGGAAAGTCTTCTCTTTTAATTACCTCAAATTTTGTGCGTTAGATTCTTCATGTATCACCTCCCACGGTCTATACTTCACGGTATAACCTTAAGTAACTAGTTTGCTCTAGAAGTTGAATTTTTCTTTCGACAAGGTGGTGGTATCGCCTTTGTAGCACTTATCCTATGTATTGGAATACAGTAAGTTCCGATTTTCGTCTTAAAAGGTTGAGAGTTGAAAATTATGGTTCACAGGTTAAAGTCAATATGCGTTACCAATGAAGAAATGCGAAGATTCACAGATGAACTGATACTCTTATAATTAGTGAGAAGTTTAAGGAATAACCAGAAAAGGGATATTGATATTAATTATCATCTTCTCTATTACGGGTTCGCGCAACATTTTTTCTAAAAGACCATGCTCATTGTATGCCATTGCTAGTATATCGCTGCCCGTATGCGCTAGAAATACTTCTATGATTTTTGTTTTGCTGATAAAATTAGGTATCTGCTGAAAGGAATGTTCTACGGTGTTAAAACAGCCCAAGAGGGCATCTAAATTGGATCGTTGGAATCTATCTAACTCCTCCTCGTCATCTATATGCACTATTCTGATAGCAGCTCCATAAAGCCCTGCCATATATAATAACGGATTTAAGGCTTCTGCATCAAAGGTTTTTTTTAAATCTGTAATGAACGCAATTTCTTTTGGTATTGAAAATCCCGTATTTTTTGGAACTGTTAGTACTGGACATTTTTTCACAGTTTGGGATGCTTCGATAATATTATTTTCAAAAAAAACAGGGATACTACTCTTTTTGCCCTTGATACCCATTACGATCAAATCTATACTAAGTTCTTCGGTGAGTGAATTTATAACCCGCATCAATCCGTTCCTTTCGGAAATTAATTGATAGGTATGTTTTTGGTTATTTTGTTGCTTTTTGATTTTAAGTATGATATGGTTCAAACGGACCTTTGAATCTTCTTCAATTTTCGTTGAATTCTTTTTACCATCATCTTTTATTCGTTTGCTTTTGAAACCTTTCTTTTCGGTGAATACATGTAAAAGAAAGAAACTACATTCTTCATTTTTTAAAAGTTCTGTTGCGTAGTTGAGCGCGTGGAAAGCGTTTTTGGAAAAGTCCGTTGGAACAAGAATGTTTTGCATTGTATCAGTATTTTATGTGGTAGTAAGTTATCAAAACCTATTAATAAACGTGGGCTTTCCTTTGTTCAACATATTCTTTTTTCGGATTTAGTTAGATAAATATATACTATGGTTTTCTAATTGCCGATGACAATTATCAGGCATGTGAAGGTAGTATTAAAAAAGGAAGTTCAGAATACATACTCAAATGTTAACCAATGCTTTCGTTTATCACTATTTTAAAAAGGTTGTGCTTGTAATCTACAATGGCGTATAGGTCTATCTTAAGTTTTTCTTGAAAAGCATCAATAACCTTGGCTTTGAAATCAAATTTCTGTGCCACATATCAAGTGTGCTTAACCGTTTATAAATATCTTTTTTAGAGTTTTCTGTTCTGTTCTTATGTGGGTGTTTAAGAAACTTTTCTCTTTTCATTGCCTCGAATTTCGTTTCGTAGAATTCCACATGTACCACTTCCCATGGTCTATACGTAGCGGTATAACCTTTACGAGCTAGTTTGTTGTGGGATTTAAATCGTTCAATTAAAGAGGTAGTATAGCCTTTGTAGAACTTATTGTATTTTTTGGAATACAGTATGTAGACAACAAATTCCGGCATTGGTTTCTATAAAAAAAGCTCCCGTTGAGAGAGCTTTTAACTGTAGCGAGAGGGGGGCACAATCCCCCGTCCGCCCCCGGCGGATATGAATCCTCCCTATTTTAGAACTTTTCGCGAATCCAACATCTTCCAGCTCCTGATTTAAGAAACTTTTCTCTTTTCATTGCCTCGAATTTCGTTTCGTAGAATTCCACATGTACCACTTCCCATGGTCTATACTTAGCGGTATAACCTTAACGAGCTAGTTTGTTGTGGGATTTAAATCGTTCAATTAAAGATGTAGTATAGCCTTTGTAGAACTTATCGTATTTTTTGGAATACAGTATATAGACAACAAATTCCGGCATTGGTTTCTATAAAAAAAGCTCCCGTTGAGAGAGCTTTTAACTGTAGCGAGAGGGGGGCACGATCCCCCGTCCGCCTCCGGCGGATATGAATCCTCCCTATTTTAGAACTTTTCGCGAATCCAACATCTTCCAGCTCCCGATTTAAGAAACTTTTCTCTTTTCATTGCCTCGAATTTCGTTTCGTAGAATTCCACATGTACCACTTCCCATGGTCTATACTTAGCGGTATAACCTTTACGAGCTAGTTTGTTGTGGGATTTAAATCGTTCAATTAAAGAGGTAGTATAGCCTTTGTAGAACTTATCGTATTTTTTGGAATACAGTATGTAGACAACAAATTCCGGCATTGGTTTCTATAAAAAAAGCTCCCGTTGAGAGAGCTTTTAACTGTAGCGAGAGGGGGGCACGATCCCCCGACCTCCGGGTTATGAATCCTGAGACATTTGTGCCTTTATGGTCTTAAATGGTTTAATAATCAACTGTTTATGAGTTATTTATGTTTTATGATATAAGAGTAAAAACCATCAAATAACATAAAAATACACAAAATGTTGTACATATGTTGTACATAGATTTTGTATATTTATGTATGAAATCAAAAGGATATGGCAACTGTTAAGATTGTATTGAGAAAAAATTATCAGAAGAAGGACGGAACATATCCAATTGTTTTGAGATTAACCAAAGATAGAAAGTCAAAATTTTTATTTACTGGAGAGTACATTCTAGAAAAAGATTGGGACGAGATTAAAGGTTTGGCAAAAAAGAGCCATCCTACTTCTTCAAGACTTAATAACATGTTATTAAAGAAGGTTACCGAGGCTCATGATATGGCTTTGATGGTCGAAGCTGAGGAAAAGAAACAAACCGTTTCAACCATAGTAAGAAAAATTGTTGGAGAGGATCAATATGATTTTTTCAAAGCGAGCGAAGTATTTCTTTCAAATCTTCTCAAAAGAAAAAAGTTCAATCAACATTACAATCAGGAAAAAAGATTGGATATTTTCAAATCATTTCTCGGAAGAAAAGAACTTTCTTTTACCGATTTGGACGTCACCTTACTGAAGAGTTTTGAGGCATATCTTTTATATGAAAGAAATGTAGCTCCAAGAACAGCCATGAATTACCTTATGCTTATTCGAACTATATATAATTTTGCCCGAAAAGAATATCAGATAGATGACAGAAACTATCCATTTGGTAAAGGTAAAATCCAGATTAAGTTTCCCGAATCTGAAAAAATTGGGTTGAATATGGAAGAGGTTCAATTGCTTGAAACGGCTGATGACTTAACCCTCGCTCAACAACATGCGGTTAATGCATGGTTAACAAGTTTCTATTATGCAGGTATTCGAGTCTCGGATGTACTTCAACTCAAATGGTCCGACTTTATCGATAATCGACTTTACTATCGAATGGGTAAAAACAAAAAACTTGTTTCTTTGGCTAATCCTGAGAAAGTAGAATTAATATTGAATTATTATGCATCTAACAAAAATGGTAAGGATGATTTGGTTTTCCCTTATTTGAAGGGGACTAATTTAAGGGATAAAAGACATTTGACCATTCGGATAAAAACCATAACAAGAAACCTAAACCGGCGATTGGAAATTGTAGCCGAAAAATTGGGTATCGACAAGAAACTTAGCATGCATATTGCCCGCCATACCTTTGGCAATATATCGGGGGACAAAATCCCTATACAAATGCTTCAAAAACTATATCGACATTCCTCAATTACAACAACTGTTAATTATCAATCTAATTTTATGCATAAGGAAACTGACGATGCTTTGGAAAAAGTTGTGAATTTTTGAAATGGTTAGGTGGTTTTAACTAATATATTGACTTATAAACTGTTTTTGGCGAATAGACTTTGAAAAATTATTAAATTATATTATTGATTACTCAGTATTAATCGAACTAGCTGATTAAAAAATAATTCAATGCAAGTAGTCTGTCTACAAGAAGAAGCTTTTTATGCCTTATTTGATAAGGTAATTGAGCATATGGAAACTAAGCGAAAGGATAAACCCGCCAAATGGATTGATGGGGATGAGGCAATGGGCCTACTAAAAATAAAGTCCACAACTACTTTACAAAAATTGAGGGATGGTGGAAAAATCAGGTTTTCACAGCCTCAGAAAAAAATAATTATTTATGATCGTGATTCGATTAATGAATATATCGAAAAACATGCACGCGAAACTTTTTAAATTATGAGCGCACAAACGAAAACTGACAATGAATATTTGGAGGCATTCAATCTTGGCTATGAATTAGCTAAGGAATTGAACTTGAAGTCGCCAATGTTTGAAGTAGTAGATTCAAGGAATAGCCGAATGGTAGCAATGCATTCAGGAATGATTGAGTTCAATAAAGAAATTGCAGTTCGACATGATATTGCTGAAAATAAACTTAACAATTTGAAAAACAGTCAAAATACAGGTGAAAAAGGAGGATTTGAGTTGTCTATTTAGAACAAGAGTCCAATACGAACATTTTTTTTCAGATATAATACTTTTTCATTATTGTTATTACACATCGCTTTATTTAGTAATTAGTTTTTTCTCGATTTATATGTTTTTAGTTAGTACGTATTGGTAGTACTAATGTAAAATACATTATTTGGCAAACTCTTAATTATCGCACCCCTGTAATTTTATATCATTCCGTTTTAATCCTATCCCAGTATTATATTTTAATTAATCTCAAGGTTGAGAAAGAGCTAAGTAGATCCTAGATTACTTCTGTCTATTTGATTGTTAATTTAACCAGTATTTCCATTCCAGTATATTTAAAATTTTAAAAAGTAGGTGTTTACCAAAATTACTAGTGCATATTTATCTCTTTTTCTCTATAGCTTAGTCGTTTATATATTTTCTCTATCTTTAAAGATATATGATACAATTCAGGCTTTTAACAATTAAGATTTTCCCTTTAGGACTCTTTACCTTTTCAATATTACTGATGTGTTGTAGTTCGGATGATGGGATAGCAGTATCTGATAGAAGCAAAGCGCTATTGGGACAATGGAAATATGAATCTATCATGACAGACAAAGCCGTTGATATCAATGGAGATGGAACGGTAAATATAGATCTTTTCAATACTCAAGAGATAAGGCAATGTATCAAAGATAACCTTACCTTTTTTACTGAAATGGGAATAGCTGGCGAGGGAGACTACTCAATTAATGAAAACGGTTTGGCCTGTGATGAAAACGACCCTTTCTCAACAATCGAAAGTGATAATTATCAACTGGTCGATAATCATATTATTCGGTTTGAAACAAGAAACGACATGCGAATCATTGAAATGACAAAGTCTCAACTTGTCATTGAAACAAATAAGAGTCTTGGGGAGGAAAATGTCATCGTCACAATAATTTATGGGAAAAATTGAATGTTCTGTCTTTCTTAATCATACCCTAATGATATTACCAGTAGCTATTTCACTCCATTGACCATTTGTGTCCATTACTCTTACTTCATAAGGTTGGTCCTGATATCTTAGGGTACCCTCGCTTGGCTCTTCTTCAATTAGAAAATATCGATTAAATCCAGGACCCTGTGCATCGTCATAATTGAAAATTTTAGTATCCCATCTGCGGTCGAATCGGTTGTAAATTCGGATTTCCACCTGTTGTAAAGTAGCACCGTTATAAGCTTCTGAACAATTGGTGTCAAAACAGGTATATAATCTTATTTGATAATCACATCCATTCAGACCTCCGCAACTCACATTATGTTTTTCTCCTTTTGCAGCTATCTTTGGTATTTTAAACATTATTACAGATTCACTAGCGGCCTGAGAAATTCCTGTAGAGTTTTCCACTCGAAAATTAATCGAAAATGATTCATCGGTTCTTGGATGAAACACCATGAACGTAGAACCATAGTCCATAGGAATTATTTCCCCCTCCCTGTAGATTCCATTATCATAAACAATATACCCAGCACCTCCTTCATCAAACGTAAAGGATAGCTCGTATGAAATCTCATTATTATGTCCACTAGTAGCATTAGTTACGAAGTTAAAGGGAAAAGGAGTACCTTCATATTTATCAATTGCTGCCTGACTTACGGTCAAATCAAAAAACTCCACGTATCTGTTATATTCAATTGTAACAATACCGGTCTTTTCAATATTGGAAGAGGATCGAACGGTAAATTCGATACTATGGTCAGATTCTGTTGTTCCGATATATTTTGCTTGAAACGAACCAATTGGAACAGGAATACTTTCCCCTGCTGCGTAACTAGTTCCAAGATATTCAAAATTTCCTATATTATTTCCAGATGCATAATACATTTCATAGGTGTCCCCACCAATACCTAATTCCGATATATTGAAGTTAAGTGTTACCTCCTCGTCGGTGAATGCTTGGGACAATGTTGAGCTAGCCGTAAAATTATACTCCTTTGGACTCACTACGATTGGAACAATAACCGTTTTTTCAAGACCTGTATCATTCACGACGTAGAATGTCAAATTGATGTTGCTCTCATCAGTACCCTCCAAGCTCCAGTTAAAGTTTCCTTTGGGAACGTCATAAATATTTCCCGCGCTTACTTCGATGCCGTTTTCATTCTTTATTAGGGCATTCCCGTTCAAACTATAGCGCATCGTATAATCTGAAGATCCTATACTCTCGGAAATATTGAAGTTCAAGGAAGTGATTTCGCCTACTGAAATATCCGATTTTTGGCTTCCTGCCGTAAACAGAAAATCTACCTGATTATACGTAATCGAAGTGTTGGCCGTATGGGTTACACCTGCATCGGATTCGACGCTCAGCACAATATCGTGCTGGCCTGTTTCTGTTCCTGTGTAAACAACATTGTTGCTATTCGGTCTTAATTGGAATTTTTCCCCAGGGCCGTATTCCGTGCCATTTACCCTCATTGCGCTATTTCTTCCGGAGGAATAGAAAGCCTCGTAAGTACCATTCGCACCATCGGGAATTTCGTCGATATCTATAATCACGTTTACTGGAATATTGGCGAATTCGGAGGTTTTCGATGGAGTAATGTTTACCTGAAAATCGTTCTGTTTGGTTTCTAAGTCAATGATTACTGGACCTACTTCCTGTCCATAATTATCGGTTACGATGAATGAAACTTGATGGGAGCCTAAACTTTCGGGATAGTAGAACATCGAAAAATTGCCTAGATCAACGGGATAATCGGTTGAATTTTGAATATTATTTCCATTAATTCCGGTAACCCTTCCATTGCCTTCCAATATCTCATAGGTAAGATTGTATTCGATGTTTTCCGTATTGCCGTTTGATTTTATATTAAAATTGAATTGTGATCGTTCGTTGACAAAAACAGAATTACTCTCAGAATTTCCAGAAAAAGTAAAAGGTATGTTCGCTACCTCGATTTCCACACTATCCCTTTTTATTTGTCCGTTGGAGTCCCTGATATCGAAATATATTTTTCTTTTACCTAATTCGGTACTCGTAAAGGTATAGTTGTACGAGTTGGGTACAATTGTTCTATATTGACCGGGATCCATCACGCCTCCGTTATGGTCTCGAACCTTTCCTCCGCCATTGCTCGTGTTGGCAAATGAATGGGTTATTTCATATTCCACTTCCGATTCTTCGTCCTGGGTAGTTAGGTCAATGGCAATGGCCAAATTGGTATCGAGTTCTACCTGTGTAGATGAGGCAGTCGCGTTGATGATAAAACCTAGATTCAGGACATTTAGAAGTAGTTCTTCTGTCAAGGTTGCGCCATCGGGGGCTTTTGCCGTTACAGTAAGTTTATGCTCCCCCAATGTTTCGGGCAGATACGATAGTTCGGAGATACCTTTGGGAAGGAAAAACGGTTTTCCGGCATCGAATATTTCATTGTCCAAATACAACTTACCTGTTCCGTTTTCTATTTGATACGTAACTTCAAAATCCCCTTTATTATTAGGGTCTTCGGTTTCTTTGTCCCTAAGCAATGTTGCACTTACAGGGTTTTTGGAGTTGACAATAAAATCGTTTACCCCTTTGTTGAGCAAAAAGCTAAAACTGGCATATTTAGCATTGTAGGTTAGCGCCAACTCTTTCTGATTTTTATTGGAGTCCCATGCCAAAAACTTCACTTTATGTGATCCTGTATCTATAGCCACATAATTATAGTTCCAATTACGGTCAGTTATGTTCAAAGTATCATTTGCGTGAATGGTATCGCCCTTCATGGTCAAAAAATATCCCTTATTATTGGTAGTCGCATATTTCACAAAATAGTTTACGGTGGTAATTTCCTTATCAGGAACCAAAGAAAAAGAAGTTCGCGTGCTTTCAAATAAAAAGCTCTCTTCTTCATTTTCACCTGTAAAACTAAAATCGAAATCATCCAGAATCACATCTTCAAAATCCTTACTACAGGCAAGTATTAGAATGAAGGATACTAGGACGAAAAAAAATGAATATTTGGTCAAAGGAGTTATTTTTTTCATGTTTATATGCTTTAGAAAAGAAAATATCTAAGACCAATCCCTGCATAAGGATAAAATTGGCCAACATCAGAATTTATATGGTAATACTCGTTTGCTTTTAACAAAAGGGAAAAGTCGTTGCTAAGGGTTATTTCACCTTCAAGTCCTATGAATGCACCATAAATGAACTGGCTTTTGGCATTGATTACGGCACCGGTCTCCAACACACTATTTCCGTTATTAATGACCTCATAGCCGAAAATTGTACCACCTCCGAGGTTAAGCGCGAATTTTTTAAAATTCTTTTGTTCCCAAACCCTTATGAAATATCCGGGCTGAACTGTAAAAATGTTGTAAGGAATATTGAAAGCGCCCTTGTCTTCTGCAATGGCTGCAAATACACTTAATTGTGCGTAGTGATTACGGTTTAGATGATAATTATAAGTACCCATGACGCCAAATCCATCTTCTGCATATCCGCCGCTTATGCCTAAGGAAGAGGCATAATTACCACCTTGGCAATAGCCAAAAGGCATAACTAAAAGTGCTATTAAGAGTATGATTTTGTTCATTGCTTAGAATTGTATAGGGTTGTTAATAATTTCATGACCTATGCTCAGGGAAAGATTTCTATTACCGGACGCTTCGTCCAAAACAACCACGACCTCCTTTTTTTCGTCCAAAGCGAATTTTTTAAATACAAGCACAAAATGGTTCTCGCTTTTTCGGGAGACCGTTTTTGGTTGTTTGTACACAAAAACGGGTTCTAGCAATATCTTTTGATTGCTACTGCTGTTTTTGTAATTGGTCCCTATTTGATGTTTTATGAAATTGATATCCAAGTCCAAACCTTCTTTGTTCTCGATACGATACTGAAAATAGAGTTCGTTTTCGTTATAGTAGACTCCTTTTAACCATAAGAAGACGTTGTCTAATCTTGAAAAATAACGACTGATTTTTGCCTTGTCGAATTGCATATAATAGCATCGAAGGCGGTAATATTCCAAAGGGTCTTGCTTATAAAGTTCTGCCGTTGCTCTGTCAACCGAGTTGTCTTGAATCGTTTCTAGGGAGCTAACCGCATCGGGAGTTATTTTGTTATCTGTTAATCCAACGAAATCGCCAAGATTTGGATTCGTCATCGGTATTTCTATCTGGTTTATTGATGAACTGTCAATGTTGGCAACTGCCATATTCGGCTTTATATAATATGTGGTCTTAACAGGGATTTCAACCAGTTCAATAAGGAAATCATAAACATTTCCTGACTGGGTTATTACTAAATAATTTGTTGTGTTCTCTTTCTCCGTGGCTAATTCATCATAATATAATTTTGAAATTCGACCACTATATTTTCCGTTTTCCGATTTGGGAAGGTCCACGATAAACCCAAAATCATTTCCTATGCTACTTTCAGAAATGTTTTCGGGAAAAATGACGATAGTCTTGTAATGCTTGGAAATCTGAATAGTATCGGTCCATACCTGTGCGACCGATTTTCCAGTTAGCAAGAGAGAGATTATAAAAAAAAAATTCGTTTTCATCTATTTAGTTTTTTTCCACGAGATATAATTGGTCACCGTTTACCAGTAAAATCTTATCTCTTTGTCTATATTTTTTCTTAGTGAAAAAGTTTCCAAAAGACCGTATCAGGTTCCTTGCCAAGGGTAGGCCCGTAGTTTCTCCTACATATTGCGAAAGTTCGTTTACACTTTGCTGCTCTATCGTTGCGTTAAATTCCTGAAGTAGCTCACCGGCTCTATTGTTATAAAGGCCTAACATCCCGTCTTCCCGATCCACAGCTGTTAAACTCATTTTTTCACTTTTAATATTTTGGACCTCTAATAGTAGCCGTGATGCCTGTATATTGGCCGTTGCGTAGACAAACGTATTTTTAGGAAAATGGTAGCCGTTCAAGTAAACTTCCTCGTTTAGTAGTAGTGTGACCCGATCACCGGGTAACACGAACTGGTCACGATAAATTGTGGCTTTAATATTTTTTTGATGGCTGGAACCTCATCGATATCTTCCTCATATGGTGCCGAGTAATCCTGACTTCTTGAAAGCCTTTCGTCCCGTGCTTGCATTAATAAGTTTCTGTACGCAAGTTTTTCCTGCGCTATGGAGGTTTTAGAGACATTTTCCGTCTTAGCGCTATTCTTTGTGCTATAGACTTGCGCACTATTTAAAGCAGTTGTAGTAGTGGTATCCAATGAAAAATTATTCAACTCCTCTAATACTCGTTCTAAAGAATCGTTCTCTTTTTTAGTGTCGAGCATACTTTTGAAAATACCTTTTTCATTACGGGCCATTAGAGAATCTTGCTGTAATTTTTTAAAGATATCCTTGGGTGCCTCCACTTGTAGTTCCTTTTTTTGATTAGGAAGCGTATTATTGTATTGACCGGTTGTAGAAGCGTCTGTATTCCCACCCTCCTTTCCGTTAAAGTTGTTACTAACGAAATATATCAATAGCCCCACAATAATGGGAGCAAAGGCAGCAAAAAGCGAATGCCGTTTTATCCATAAATTAAACTTCTCCTTTAGACTTTTCATAGGTAGGTTTTATAAGTCTCTATTATTTAAAACGTCGAACCTCAAAATTTTTAAGCCGTTCAGGTTGTTAAGTGTCGACGTTGTCTCTTCTAAATACCCTTGCGTTATCAGCGTTCGATATTCCGCGTTACCATCTTTTAGAATACGTTGTTTACCAATGAACCTAAACGGAAACGGATAACGTGAATAGTCCACATAAATCGAATCGGTTTCAACTTCAATGGAGTAACCACTTTTAGCGATATCCTCATAATAGTTCTGGTCGATCAAGCGATTATATAACCGTTGTATCGAGTGATCTCCCATATAAAGTGCTTTGCCTTCTATACTTCTTTTGATATGGCGCAAATCAGGCTCCAAGGCAAAAAAGAGTTCATGGAAATTTGCAATATGGCCCTCACATAAAATGTCTACCGCCCGCTTTTGGTCCGTTATTCTGGTAGCGGCCAACTTTTGGCCTTTGTCGAGTAGGTAAAATTTATTTTTGGCACTCTCGTTCGTTCTGTAGGTATAAAAGATATTGAGGGTTGTCAATACGAACGTTAGTACTAAAGATACATACAGAACTCTGTAACTATTGCTCCGAATCTTTGTTAAATCGTTGAAAATCATATAATTGTCGTCCATTTGTATTTTGGTATTCGTTGAAATTCCATTATTATCGGTAACTGGATTATTGTATCATTGTTCTTACCCCTTTTGTAGCCCCTCCCGTCTTTACGTCCACCGCAGTTTGTGCCGCCTTTTTCGCATAGTGTTTGGTTCGATCCTTCAACTGACTTGCGCTAACGTTCATTCCCTGCACTATAAAATTTGATAATGTTGGAGCTTTGAGGTATACAAATACGTTCATGAGCATGAGTAAAGCGCTAGTAAGTACCAGACCTAAATTAGCTTCCCCGTCGTACAGTAGTGTGCGAATCAGTTTATCTAGCACGTTCAACATGAAATTGTCGATGAGATATAGCATAGGTATCCATAGACAAACGCTCATGAATTTCTGTAGCCAGGTCTTCCACATGCCGGAAAATGCGGGTATAAAAGATAAACCGACGTTTAGAGGCCCAAATATGATGAGGACAAACAGATATATGACCGACATCGACTTTATCCCTATAAACACTACTGCTGCTATTAAAGAAGCTATCGATGTGACCAGAGACGTCATAAACCCCAAGGCTATCGAAGCAAGGCCTTCAGCATCCAAGGCCAATAAGCTCCAGGTACCATCCTCTGCTTCTAAAGCCTGTAGCTGTGCCTTAAATATTTTCATTTGGAGAATGTCCCACGAAATATCATTGGCCTTGAACGTGTTTCCGATGGATTGATAAAACTCAAATATCGTCAAAGTGACAACCCTGTAATTCAACAATAGCATAGCCAAGGGTACCCATCGCAAATAGGCGAATAAATCTGCACGTTTATCTTCATTAAGAAATATTCCAAGGGCTATAAGGGCAATACCTATGTAAGCGAATTGTTGGCCTATGCCCACGATAGGGTCGACCAATTCAAAAGCATCGATAATATATTGATCGAATAGTTCGTTGACTGCCTCCCGTATTCCTTTGTCCGTGGTTTGCATCTGTATTCTTTATTGTTTTTCTAAATTGATAAGGGTGCTTCTCGACTTTCTAAAATTATTGGTGCTTGATAATTTATTGTTGTAGGCGATTAGCTCATCAAGAATGTTATCTAGTTTGGTGTTTATACCATTGACCTTCTTTAGCCGTTCTTCGGGCTGGATAATCGCTTTGGTTGTTAAAATATCCTTACATTGTTTGAACAGATTTGTGGTTTCTGAAATCGCCAGTGAGGCAAAAGCGATATATTCCTGCTTTTCCTCCCTATCTAAATATTCCCATTGTTCTAGGCTATGTTGCGATGAACGATACGCCTGTAAAATTTTGGTTTTCAAATCCATTGTTGTACTCACATCTGTGGATGATATCACGAATTCTGGTGCTGTTTTCTTTGCTTCCAGTTCCTCTTCCAGTATACCTCTCGATTTCTCCGCTACTTGATTGTTTTCTTCGAGGAGATTTATGATCTGAGACAGGTTTTGGTTCATGGTCGTTAGTTGAACATTCATGTTACCCAGTTGTTTACTAAGAATGCCTAAGCTGGTATTTGTTCCGATATCGGTTACTGGTATCTGCGCAAGTATTGGATTGGATATCAACAGCCCTAGTAGTAATAGTAATCGTTTCATAGTCTTAGTTTTTAGTAGTATTTGTAAAAGCATAGGCCTTCGCCGTCAACTCCCAGTTACTATGATTTTTGTGATATAATTGATCAATTTTAGTGCTTTCGGTGGGATTCGTTTCGTAAATGCATTTTTCTTCTAAGGACGTTTCTACGCCATACACCTTTACTCTGTCCATCCAACAAATGGCGACCTCGCGAAATTTTTTGTCCTTTGGAATGTCCCTGTTCAAAGAAAGAATGAGCTGCTTTTGTTTTTCTCCCAATCCCATAATCGATTGTATTTTGTCAAATGATTGGGCAAAGTCTCGCATGTCTAAAAACACCTTAATATGCGAATTGACAACAATGGCGTTTTTAATGATTTCGGAGGAAATAAAGTCATCTACCTTTTGTGAAATGAAAATCGGCTGACCTCCCAGTTTTCTTGCCATTCTGGATTGACTATTAAAATAATGCACCAATTCTGGTCGTTCTAAGGCCTTCCAAGCTTCATCGACCGCCAATATTTTATTGATCGATAATTTTGAAGAATCATGCATCTTCTTATTGAAGATGTCCATAATCATTAAAGCGGTAATAGGGAACAATAGCTCGTTGTCTATCAGTTTACCCAATTTAAAGTACACCAGTTTTTCATTGCTGAGATTACAAATTCTTTCGTCTTCCTTGTTCAATAGGTTTCCTCTTGAGCCCTCGGCATAATATTTTTCCAAAATGAAAAGGAAAACTTTGGCATCGAATTGTTTTTTTGGTACTTCTTTACTTGTTAAAAAGTCAGATAAGTGCCTTTTACAATATTCATAAAAAGTATTAAATTTAAAAGACGGTGTATAAAGCCGCCACATAGACTGATAATAGCCAGCAACCAAATGTTCAAGAACTGTGTTGGTAACTTCAGAATTATTGGTATTGCTTTGGTCGCCTGAAATCAATTTCAATAAAGTAATGATATATACTAATTTATCTTCACTCAATGTTTTTTCATGGGTCGGGCTTTCTATAACATCATGTTCATCTAAAAGGAACGGATTGAACGTGAATGGCCGTTCATCGTCATGCTGTAAAATAATACCTCCAAATACCTCGGTAAGTTTATCGTAAGAATTACCATCTTCCATAATAATGGCCTCTCCACCTTGCCGTAATTCAGAAGCGAAATAGTGGTTTGCCAAATACGATTTTCCGCCGCCAGATCCGGAAGCGACCAACATACCGCGATTAAATATCCAATCCTTTTTTTCCGGCTCACTATATATGCTTACGGATAGTGGACGACCTGAAATTCTGTTAACAAGCCGTATACCATCAACCGCTTTAGATGAATCTTTATAGTCTCCCTCAACATAGAGTAGGGCAGCGGCCATATCGCTCGGCATCGGCATATACATATCAGATGATATACCTATCGCATTGCCAGGCACCCCTGCAAAAAATAAGTTCTTTCGATCAATGGTATTTTGTTTTGCATTTATTTTTAATCTTTTAAATGCCGCAGCGATAGCGTTTTCCATTTGCTTTTGTTTTTTGGACTCATCCTCAAAACCAAATACATTTAAGTGATAGAATACTGTTTCCTTGTGATTTTCAAGAATGTCCTTGATATACTCATGGATTTGATTTGCATAAATGGAATTGCTGTCATCTTGTTTTCCTGAGCTAAATCGCTCAAAACTCTTTGCCTTTTTGTGTAGGCTCTTTAGGGCTTTTTCTTGATTCGGAACATAGATGTACTGATTGATAACATGTTCATAAGGCACTTTAAAACCCAATGAAAATAGATTACCGATCGGAAATCGATTATCACGGGTGGTGAACTTGCCATACAGCTCATGGGTTCCTATATGACCTTTAGTAAACTGATCTAAGTTTTCAACTGTAAAAAACTGACCCTGCTTCTTTCCTACATGTATTGTTTTATTGTTAAAATCAATATCTGGTAAATTCGTATTTGTAGCACTAAGTCCAAAGTATTTGGCAAACAGGCCATTTGGCGAGAACAGTTCCTTATAATCCAAAATTGTGGACTTGATGAGTCCACTTGAATTAATCAGGTTGTTTACGCTCTGTACCTGATTTTCGAAATCTTTCAAGGTATTTCCGTCTATATAATCTTCCGGAACCGTTTGCGAAAAATAAAATTCCCGTGTTTTTCCCAAAAACGAGTTAGCACGTTTGGGACTATAGTTCATATAATTTTTTGGGACAATACTTATATACATGTAATGTGTATCCCTCAAATATGGACGACCTTCAAAATGATTCTCGTTCGCTCTTTCCAACATATCGCCTTGCAACCTTTGCGGGATGGGTTCGTAGTTTTCTTGTAGAAAAAAGTCCTGTCGGTGTAAAAGTCGATTTGGTCCAAGAACGTTTATGATGTTAAAAAACAGTTCTTGCACTATTTCATATTCCCTTGCATCCAAGGTAAAAACCTCTGGTAGTTGCAATTGCAATGGAATGGTTACGCAACCTTTTTCCTTTGCTATTAGTGATTGCTTTTCATAACCATAAATAGGGAAGGCATCCCAAAGAGCTAGCTGTTTTTCCATAGCAATAGGTTTTCAAATGAATTAGAGACTTTTATGGAATTGGGCTTAGCCGCATCTGCTAACTTTTTAACAAAGCCATTGGCACCATAAGTTCTGGAGTAAAACAAGAGTATTAGAAATACAACTGCAACTGCGATAATAACGGCTATCATCGCCATTAGCATCGGAATGAAAGTGGATAGAACAAGGCCTAACAGAATTGCTCCTATGCCGAGGTAAAGGCAGTACATGATGTACTTTGCCTTGAGACCTCTATATAGGACATCCTTTTGCAGCCCTTTCTTAATAGGGATATGATAATTCTCCATGGCGTAAGAAAATTTAGATATTGGCAATTTCCTCGCCGATGGCGACCAATGCAAAAAATATAGCTATCCCTATAATTGCCTTGCCCAGCTTATTGGCCAAGTCCGTCTGCTGGTCTCTGATATAGAGATAGGCTAAACCCGTAATGGCTATGGCCACGCCGGCAATAATCTTGATAATGTCAACGATTTCTCTGGAAAGTGTTTGCGAGTCGTTTTTGAAATCTTGCGCCTCTTGGAGCAATTGTTCCAGTTGGCCATAGGAGCATATTGGAATGCTGAGCAGGACTAGAAATAGGAGGAGTACGTCAGTTTTTGGAGTCCGGTGAATTTTCTTTCGCCGTATCCTTGTTACGGATAACTTTGAGTTTTTCATGCTTTTTGCGAGTTAAGGAATTTGAATCTTCCTCCAATGAACCCTCTTTAAAAGCTTCCAAAAGTTTTGAAGTATCTTCTACCTCGGTTATTTGGTTGAGTACAGCTCCTAAATCAGTCTGCTCATTATCGGAATTATTTACAAATTTATTATTTAAACGCAAATAAGCAAGTTTTTTTGAATCTTTTTTCTTTGTGGATTTCTTCTTTTTGAGCAACACCCAAGTAATGTACCCATAATAAATAAGGGCCAACCCGACGAATATGTACCAATAATTACTCATTATGTTTTTTATTCCTGTTCGATAAGGTTTAGCAATTTTCTAAACTTTTGGTGTATAAAATCTTCCAAAACCTTGCGCATTAAATCGTTGCGGTGCGTCTTAATATTCAATTTATAGGATGCACCCTGTGCCAATTTCTCATATTTGGCCATACACTCTTTACTTAAGGACAGTACAAACGATTCTTTCCTGTCCCTGAAATTTTCAGCAGTTAGAAACCCTTCGAACTTTTGAACCGCATAACCATTACCCTCTGGTGCATTTTCCTGTTTAGGGGTTTTAAAATTCTCCGTGTCCGTGGTTTCGTCCTTTTTGCTAACGGATTTTGTCTTCAAATGTTGTTTGGACGCCACCGGAGGCTTGTTATATGATCGTTCGTTTTTTAAGCCTTCCAGAACATCAATGGTTTCCTTATTTTTCTCCGTCATCTTTTGGATAAGGCCTAGGGTATCTATTTTCGGTTCTTTCTTCATAGTATTGGTTGTTAGCTTGTTAATTGGGCAATCTCTTTGAAAAAATGTTTGATGTCCTTTTCACCCATTTCTTTATGTTCGGGAATAGGGTAGAGGGTGTTTCGGTAACGTTCCTTATATATGGTTTTATCCTTGACCACACTTTCCATCATCGGGATATCCGCTTCCAAAAACTGCTGACGAAGTACGGCAAACTTGGTTTTTTTTACCAGCTTGTATTTGTTGAAGAATAGATGAATACTTTTTAGCACACGTTCCTCATTGTCCAGAAAGTTATTTTTTAGGGTAAAATAAAAATGGGAGGTGCTGTCGATTTCCAGTTCATCATGATCGAAAGGCACAAAAATATGTTCCACATATAAAAGCCCCTTTACCATCTCTACGTTAAGGCTTCCGGGAAGATCTAAGATAATGTAATCCACATTGCCGTAGTGCTTTACTATGGTATCCTGTAAACTAGTAACGCTTACCCGTTCTATAGGATAAAATTGCATGGATTGTCTTTCGTTCTCCTCCAATGATTCCAGTTCACGCTGCCTTTTATTGTAAATGGAATATTGGGGGTTATCCGCATCCAATAGCACTATTTTTTTACCCTTAGCATAAAAAAGGTCAGAGGCCAGGATGATGTTCAAGGTCGTTTTTCCAATGCCTCCTTTTTCGCCAACGACACTTATAATTTTTGTTTCCATAATTAGTTATTTAATTCGTTCCATACGTAGTTAAATAATACATTGATGAATGCATTAACCAATGATTTATATACCTCAATAATTATATAATTAATGATGAATATAGAAATATAAAACATTAATAAACAAGCATTTATGGATTATATTTTAATGTAAAACCATATAAAACCACATGAATACATATGGGTACGGAACTGTAATTGATATGGTCTTGTAAGATTACTTTTGCTTCCAACAAAGGGTAGTCACACAACTAAAAACCTTGAGGGTAGCACACTACTTTTTGTAGCCAAGGCTTGTTTCTGAAGAGAATAAAATTGGCTGTGTCTCGTGTAAAGGCTAATGATAGTTATTGCCATGAAATAGTTGAAATTACAGATGTAATGCTTATCCGAAGTTCCTGCGGAAGCCAAGGATGCCTATCGGCATCCAGGGCCTCCTCGTAACCGCGCAAAAGCACATGGGACGAAAAAGTCCCATGAACTTTTTTTGCCAAAGCACGGTTCACTTATCTTTATTCATGTCTTGAGGGATGGTGTTGTAGGAAGAAATTCCATAGCTGTCCTCTAATTTAAAAATTAGTATAATTACTAGCCATTTTAACTTGCAAACATCAATCATAATATAAAAATGATTCAATATTTAAGCTATAAAGTATTAGAGGATAAATAGGTCAAATGATGGGTAAATCCAACATGGAAATATTTCAGTATATTTATATTCGGAGAATATAGCGAGTTATGTTTTAAGCAGCTTAAAACTTACTACTTCTTACGAAGTGAAAACGACGATACGTCTATAAAATTGATACCATAGTGGCACAGAACAAAGGAGGTAGAAAGCGTCTTGGCAAAAAGAAAAGAGAACACCGGATTATGCTGCGTTTCAACGATGAAGAATTGGAAAAAGTCAAAACGATGCTGCAATCCTATAACCTTGATTTTAATAAAAGAGGAACAGTAGGTCCATTTTTAAGACGGTTTATTTTAAATAAAGAAGCCGAAAAGGAGGATAAACTGCCGGATGGTTTCTCAAATTTAGTCTATCAAATCAACAAAATCGGAAACAATATTAATCAATTGACAAAAGTGGCACAGTACAAAAACATGAGGTCACCATCGGCAAAATTGCAAAGTGAGGTGGAAAAATCAAATGAACTTTTACACCAAGTCATGCTATTACTAATTCAAAAAAAGCCATAATATGATTGCCCGAATCTTATACCGAGAAACTGTACAAGGCGTATTGAATTATGTTTTCGGGAAAGAAGGTAGAATCATTTTAGGCTTTCAAAATACCTATTCAGAATTTGATACGGATACCCGACTGTTCGTTAACATACTATATGGTTTGGGACAGCGTAAAAAGTCTACCAAACGGTACGCGCATATCACATTGAACCTGCCCCATGGCGAACATTTGGATAACACCAAGTTCTATGAGGTGGCGAAAGAATATATGGAACAGATGGGTTATGGGGAGCAGCCTTATGTTGTAGTGAGGCATGATGATACCAAACATGAGCACATACATATTGTCTCCTCTACTATAACAGACGATGGGAGTAGTATCAATCTTTCCCATGATTACAGGCGTAATGTGGCCACACAAAAATATCTTGAAAAAAGATACGGACTTTCCCCAGCTCCTGAAACGCGATCGGAGCGGCAATTACCCATACATCGATTGCCTGAATTACAGTTTAGTACTGACGACAGCAATGGCAATCGATTTTATCTTCAGGAGGTATTGAACAGTACGTTTCAGAAATACAACATACGTAGCATCGATGAACTGAAAATACTTCTAGAACCCTATCACATTGTCATAAAGCAATCCATTAACGAAAATGGTAGGGTAGGAGTAGCGTACGGACTGAACAACCAAAAACAGTATAAAACACGATTTATAGATGGTTATCAAGTGCATCCGAAACTAAGTGGTCCTAAAATCAAAGCTGTTTTTGAGCGTAATAGAAAATCGAAGCTAGTTCCAATGCACAAAAAACGTCTGGAAAAACAGTTGGCAACAACCCTGAAACTCTTTGAAAGCATTCGTTACGAAGATTTGCCAGATATTCTAAAGACCTATCAAAATATTGACTGCGAGCTTCAGTATGACCGAAAGCATAGACCTATTGGTTTAACTCTTTATGATAAGTCAGGATATGTTTTTAACCAGGCTGAAATAGGTTTTAGAACCGATTTTAAGAACCATCCACAGCTATCCGATAATGAGGACGTTGAAAGCAATATCAACTCCCAGAGCGAACAATTGATACTTGAAGTCCAAAAATTAATAAAAAATGCCTTTGTAGAATTGTATTTGAGATCAGATAAAAGAAACCATTTGCTATCTGAATTTGTAACGACCAAGAATTTGAAGGATTTGTTGCCCCGTATCGTAAATTCAAAGTCCTACACCTTTTTAAACTTTTATTCGGACAAAAATGGTCGCCAAGTGCTACTGAAGAAGCTGCAGCAGGAATTTGAGGGAGTACGCAACAAACTAGCTGTTTCGCAGTCAAAACAAGAAATCGAAGCTTTGGAAGAAAAAGTGACGCTATTTAACAAAGTGATGGAGATATCGGCGTTTGAAACCGAAGATGGTTCGAATATCCCTTTCCATTTACTACAAGGTCTAGGACTTAAGTATGCAAACGGAAGGCTATCCTTTATAAATTCGAATGCTTACTCTGTTCCTATGACTTTGGGAAAACTTATGATTCCAAAGACAACCAATTCCTTTATATCAACAGGTTTCATAAGTCAAAATGAAAAAGTAATGGAAATCCTTACAGAAGTAAATCAAAGTACATCTACCGACTTAAAGGCAACTTCTTTTTTTTTACCGATGATGTTTCCTGACCAATATGTTGCAATGAAGCCCGAATACCGAGTACGATTTGAGGAAATAAGCCTGAAAGCCTATCATCATAAGGCAGAACAGTTCAATAAACACTTCGAAAAGTCGCCGACGGATTATATCAAGCTCTTTATTGCCAAGGGTTTTTATTTTGAACGAAAAGAGAATGACCTTCATTTAGGTTCAATTTATTCCAAGAGTGGAATTAGCATTCCGTTGTCGCAAAGAACAAAGTCTTACTTAAGTTCCATAAAAAACTTGGACTCCCTACTAACGCAACAAAACCAGATTACCCGAAAAATCCAAGAGAATGCACAGGGCCAATTAAAGAACCTATGGGTCACGCACTTGATTGAATTGAAACTCTACGATAAGGCAGCCTACATGATGGTTTATGACAGGGTACATCCAAATCTGCATGATGAAGTTATGGGGCATCATCTTGATGCCGGGTTACGAGAGAAGATACTTGAAGTTTCAAACCAAAAAATTAATAGAGAGTTTGCGGCTGTACTAAGAAAAAGCGTATATGCTTTTAGTTCAATTTTAGGAGGTAAGAATTATGTGGAAGAAGAAGCTTTTAATGGGTTTAAGGACGAGCTGACTGATTATTCGAAGTATCGGGGTGTCTTTATATAAAGGGTAAATAATCAGACTAATGTTAAAAAGTATGCTAATACTTAAATATATTTGCTTATACGTTAAAAACGAATTATGAATAGGAAGAAATTAAATCGGCTAAAATTGGTTCTTGTTGAGAGCGATAAGACGAATAAATGGCTAGCGAAAAAGCTTTCTAAGAGTGAGACGACGGTATCTAATTGGTGCACTAATGCCAGACAGCCGTCTGTTGAGACGCTAATCTCAATTGCCGAAATACTAGAGGTAGATGTAAATAAGCTTTTAATAACTAGAAATAATTAATGAGTAAAATAGAACAGTATTCAGTAGTAGACCTCTTTTGCGGAGTAGGAGGTTTAACTAGGGGTTTTTTAGATAAAGGCTTCAAAGTAACTGCTGGGGTGGATATAGATGAAGATTGTCGGTATGCGTATGAAAAAAACAATAAGGCTAGTTTCATTGGCAAAAGTGTAGCCGATTTAAGTTCTAACTATCTTACTTCCCTCTTTGGTAAAGATTCAAGAAAAATACTAATTGGTTGTGCACCTTGTCAACCTTTCTCAATTTTCAATCAAAAAAGTAACGGTTCCGTTAGTGATATGAATTCAGAAAGATGGAAGTTGTTATATTCCTTTGCTGATTTAATACAGGAAATAAAGCCAGAAATAGTTTCAATGGAAAATGTACCATTGTTGAAAACTTTTAAAAATGGCAAAGTACTTAATGATTTTATCCAATCCCTAAAAAGTTTCGGATATCACGTTTCTGCGGAGGTTTATGATTCACAATTTTATGGAGTTCCTCAAAGACGCAAACGACTAGTTTTACTTGCCTCCTTGAATGGTCCTATTGAGATGATACCATATACTCATGTTAAAAAGACTAATAGCGTTAAGAAAGCCATAGGCAAACTACCAAAAATAGAATCAGGAGAAGTACATAAAAAAGATATTTTACATCGTGCTAGAAAGTTAAGTGATTTAAGTTTAAAACGGATAAAAGCAACACCTGAAGGAGGTGGTTGGAAAGATTGGGAGGAAGAATTGATTGCTGATTGTCATAAAAAAGAGGGAGGAAAAGCATATGGTAGTGCATACGGAAGAATGAGTTGGAATGATGTGGCACCAACTATGACAACGTATTGTATTGGATACAATAATGGTAGGTTTGGTCACCCAGAACAAGACAGAGCTATTTCACTAAGAGAGGCGGCAATATTACAGTCATTTCCTAAAAAATATGACTTTGTTGACCCAAAAAGGGTTTTTTCGTCTGGGAGAATAGCTAAACAGATAGGAAATGCAGTTCCAGTAAAATTAGGTCAAGCGATTGCTGTAAGTGTGCAAAAACATATTGAACAATATAGCAATGAGTAAAAAACAAACTTTAAAATGGAGATTTGACGTTAATACTTTCCGGTTATTAGGACGAGAACTAATAACGGATAGAATTACTGCTATATACGAGTTGGTTAAAAATTGTTATGATGCAAATGCCACTAAGGTAGTTGTTCGTTTTGAAAAAGTAAGTACATCTAATAATCCTGATGCAAAAATCATCATATCAGATGATGGCCATGGTATGTCTTTTGAAGATATTAGAGATAAATGGATGGTTGTTGGAACAGCAAGTAAAAGAAAAGAACTTTTTACTGCGGAGCCTTTCAATAGGAGATATGTTGGGGAAAAGGGCATTGGGCGCTTTGCAGTTGATAAATTGGGTGATAAAGTAAAGATTTCGACTACTCAAGAAGATAGCTCGGAGCGATTAATAGTAAATATAGATTGGGAGGAGTATCAGCGTTTGTCTGACCAGCCCCAGTTGACTCTTTTTACAGAAGTGGAAAACGGATATACTTTTACTTCAGCTCCAAAAGAAGAAAAGGGAACCTCGTTGATTATATCATTTATAGATGATATTTGGTCAGAAAACGATATTAGAAGATTGGAAAGAGAATTAGAGAAAATTGTTTCTCCTTTCCATCCCTTGACTCCCCCTTTTAATATTGTTATTGAATCTGATGAATTTCCTGAATTTAGTCATAAAAAAATAGTTGCTGAAAGCATTAAATATTCCAGTAGCGAATTCAAAATTAATTATAATATTGAATCAGGTACTCAGGAAACACTCTACTTCGACAATTCGACAAATTTGATAAGAAAAAAAGAAATTCCAATAGCTTCTTTTGGCCCTATTTCCCTTCAGCTTTTTTACTTCAATGAGAAGGCAAAAATGAGGTATAATAGAGAGTACAAAAATGTAGATTACAGAATAGATGGAATTAAAATTTACAGAGATGGAATAATTACCACACCTTTTGCAGAATTTGAACAAAAAAGAGATAAAAAAAGAGACGTTTTAGGAATAGATAAAAGATTATGGTCTGGCGCGTTTGATAAAATTGGTTCACGAGAAATTATAGGAGTACTTGATATTTCCAAGGAACTTAACCCTAACATTACTGACGCTACAAATAGACAGGATTTTGTGGATAATCAGGAGTATCGAGAACTAAAAGAATATGTGATTGACCAATTAAATGCAATAGGGGAGTTAAAAAAATCGGAACGAATGATATTCCGAGAAAAAATTGATGAAGAATTAGTTCGTGCTAACATCGATGTTAAGGAATTTTCGCAAGCTATTGAGTTAATAGCAAAAGAAAATCCTAATCTTAAAGATTCATTAGTCCCAATTAAAACATTAGCAAAAACAATTGATAAATCTATTAGACAAGGTATAATTCAACAAGAAAAGGAAAGGGATGAGTTCATAAGAAAGGAAAATATCTATTTGAGCCTGATGTCCCTACAAGATTATGCTATTCATATTTCTCATGCGATTAGAACATCTCTAGGCAAAGTTAAAAGAATGGCAGAGTTTTTTAAAGATAGATTTCCGAACCCAAGTATGAATAATGTTTTTATTGAATATGCATCATCAATTTATAAAGAAATGAGTAACCTGAACAAGGTTATTGATTTTATGCTCAGTTATGCAGGCTCCACTTTAGATGTTAACGACATAAATATAAAAGAGCTAATAACTAACCTATTCAACATCTCTTATGTGCCGGTTTTTGAAGCTGAGAATATTAAAACGAATATTGAAATTAGTGATAGCTTTACAATACCTACAAACAAGAAGTTTTTTGAAGATATTTTTGAAAACCTTATCTCTAATTCTATAAAGGCACTTAGAAACGAAGAGGATAAGCAGATTAAGTGTTCTGGATTTATAGATAATAATGAATTTGTGCTATATTATTCCGACAATGGTGAAGGTTTACAAAAAGGTGATGAAAATAGGATTTTTGATATTTATTATACTACCACGGCTGATTTAGGTGGTGCGGGAATTGGATTATATATTGTAAAAACAAGAATAGAATCATTAAATGGTGCAATTGAAGTAGTAGGAAGTGAATTTGAAAATAAGGGGGTTACATTTAAAATGACATTCCCATTTAATAGAGAAGATGATGGAAAATCTTAAAGTACTTATAATACACGATGATTTATCTCCAATGGACCCTGTCATCATTACTTTGAAAGAAATTTATGGAGAGGGTAATGTTATTTTAGAACCAGTTTCTGAAAAAGGTATAGAATTTATAGAAAATAATCTAACCACTAAACTCGTTGTATTACTCGATTTTGATTTAGGTACTGGTCATCCTAATGCACCTTTCGTATTTAAAAAAATACGAGAAACAACTTCCCTTGTCTACGTTATAATTTGGACAGCTAAACTACTTATTGAAATTAGCAAGGAAGATTTAATCGATTTCATTAATAACGATGCCTTGGCATTCATACAAAATACAGAATCTACAGAAACAGTTGTTAATCTAGTAAAAAAGGCTTCTCATCAACTTGAAACTAGAGTAGATTGTATTTTGGAAGAATGGATTTCAAAGAGGAGTCAGGACGAGTTAGAGAAGCCTTATTTAACTACAAAATCAGGAAAAGTTTATTCCTTAGAAGACTTAATGGTTGAAATTAGACTAGAAACAGAGTTAGGTAGACAAATGAAGAAGAGTATTCTACTCTTGGCAATTGATTTGCTAACATCAAATCAAGAACGATTAAATGATTAATTTATTAATTGCTTTTGATGACTCCGATGCGGACTTGGGGCTTTATTTCACATTATGCAAAGATGATTCCATAGAGATAATCAATTCTATTGAAGTAAATAGAAATAGAATAAGGGTTACTGAACTATCTGCTAATAAATGTAATCAAGCTTATATTGACATCTCATTGCAGAATCTAAAGGAACCACCTTTTATATGGGCGGCATTTACACACGGTGACGAGGATAGTATTACAGTTGGTAATGTTCCTTTCGTTATGGCTGGGAATGACAATTCTTTTTTTAACAACTCTTTTTTCTATACAAATAGTTGCTCTAGTGCTACTAATTTAGGTAAAGACTTGATGGAGCAATCTTGTCGGGTGTTTATTGGATATAAAGATAAAGTTTATACATTTAAAAATGAATATGGGGATATATCTTTAAAGTGCGATACCATCGGATTAACATCATTTCTTACCGAGGATATAACAGCATTTGAATCGTATTCAAAAATGAATCAACTATATACTCAGGAATCCCGAAAATTACAGAAAGTTGGTGACGTTCTCTCAGCAGGGTTACTGATTAGCGCCAGAGAGTCTTTAACCTTCAAAGGAGATAAAGACGCTAAATCTTCAGACTTCATACTTCATTAATATATCCAATTCGTTTTCTAGGCTCATTTTCCTTCACAATAAGCGTTTTTATCGCATCAAAAACCACTTTAAACTGTTGATCATATTTCCGTTCCATGGAGAGTATTTGCTTTTCCAGTTCCTTATTTGATTCTAGGAGCTTTCTCAGTTGTACAAAAGTTCGTATAATGGCAATATTAACATCGAGGGCTTTTTTACTTGTGAGTACACTAGAAAGCATGGCAACTCCTTGTTCGGTAAAGGCCATGGGTACTGCGCCACCAAAAATACTTTTGTTAGGTATCACATGTTGTGATACCAGTTCGTTGATTTCTTCTGGAGTAAGTTCGAACATAAAATCTTCGGGAAACCGATCAAGGTTTCGTTTAACCTGCTGTTTTAAGGCACGGGTCTCCACTTCATAGAGTTTGGCCAAATGAAAATCCAGAATTACTTTTTGGTCTCTAAGGTATTGTATGGTATCGGCTATGATTTCAGGTACAACTTTTGTCATGTCTTTCTTTTTTAGGGGTATCACAAAATGTGATACCCTTTGAATGCTTTGGTAGCGCTACAGTTTTAAATCTTCTTTTTGAAGTCCATCAAGGCATTGACAATGACAGATTCGAGATCTTTATATTCTTCTTGTACATCGGTTTGGTAGACCACGTTCTCTCCGATATTGTGCTTGGGAATGAACTCGTTGTCGGGCGACAGTATCCACATGGGGTTGTAACCCAAGGTATAGTAGTACAATACCAATTTTATGGTCGTTAGCGATACGGTTCCTCGTTCTACGTTGGCAAGGGTGTTATAATCCATATCAAAGCGTTCCGAAATGGTTTTCCGGGAAAATGCACTGGTGCGTTTATTGCCCGTATCCTTTTCGATAAGTTCATCGCGTATGATACGCAATCGTTCTCCGATGTAGTCAAAGTCCTCGACCGAGGCCCTCATAATTTCGTCTATTTCCTTCATAGGTTTTACGTTTATTTTTTTTAATCTTCTAGCATATTCACGGGATGACTGGAAAACAAATCTTCCAAATCGTTAAAAGTTGTATCATCCGATACCGCTGCCACGTTGGCAACCGCAACTTTCTCAAAAGTAGGGATTTCGTGCGCCTTACGAAATGCATCCGCCAATTCCCGGCTAGAACGTTTGTTATACTCCGTCATAAATTGATCGGCCACCACCTGGTCTTTCTCCAAGGATGCACTTATTTCATCACCTGTTTTATCGGTGTCGAATACGGCCAACTTTGGTTGTTTCCCCGTACAGGTCACATATTCTTCCTGAACCAACTCGTCGATATCCCTTATCACCTGTAAGAAATTTGCATCCAGTACAGCGTCGATTTCTTTATCCAAAAACATGCGGTCTACCAAGTCTTCCAGAAACGAGGTAAGTTCTACCGCAGAGCCTGAATCCGGATGCGTTAATTCTTCTATTTTTTGCAGGTGATCAAATAGTTTTAATTCGGTCGCTAGGGGTACAAACTGCATGCGGTGTATAGGATTTTTACAATGCTCAGTGGAAAACTCCTTTAAATAGCGCTTATAAAATCCAAGATAGTCGGTTTGGTCAAAGTCCAGTTTACCAATAATAGTAGAGAAATCTAAGGTCTTCATCAAACGTAATTTACTTTCGACCAGTTCTTTGTGATGTTTACTCTTAAAATGTGTATGTGGTGGAATGTCATAGGTTCCCTGTATTTGTTTCGACTCCAGATTCGGTCGTATCAATCCAAAACATAGTTTTTGTGATATAGGATGCTCAAAAGTATCCGCTACAATACCCCCAAAATGCCCGGTAGACATGCTGGTAATCTTGCTCTTGGGAAGTAGCTCGGAAAGTATGGTGCTGAAATTTACGGTAGTATCGTTATTGGATATGGTATTTGTCTTTTTTTCTTGATGGATGCGGCCAAAAATCTCACTGATACGTTTGGCCGTCTCTCCTTTGGCCGCACCGCTGAAAACATTGGAACAATTATCAAAGATGACCTCCGCCAGTTCCCTACCGTAATCAGCTGTCAATTGGGTTATACTCTGAATACCCAAAATAGTCGCCACATAATGTGATCGGCCTGTATCGATAATTTTACGGAGTCCCATGATAAATACAGTGGGTAGTTCATCAAGAATCAATCCTAACGGCCTCCCGCCAGGTTTATTGACGACCTGAAGAATTTTATTGATATAAAGACCAATGGGAGCTGCATAGATTTCCGAACGGTCCGGGTTATTCTGGATACAAAGTATTTTTGGCCTTTTTGGATTGTTCAAGTCCAATCGAAAATCGTTTCCGGTCATGATATAATAGATTTCCTTGTTGGCCAACATGGATAGGGATATCTGTGCACTTGCCGTCTGACCCGCCAATTGTTGACCCGCCTGTCTTTCCATAGCATCCTTAAAGGGAATCATAAGACTTCGTACCTCGACTTCCTGCATCATAATTTCCAATAGGTACTCAATGTTGACCGTTGATAGGGTTATCACATGCGGTAGGGTGCAAATATTCTTGCCGAGTGCCTCCGATTTTTTCTTGAGATACCAGATAAGTCCCGAAACAAAACTAATGGCACTCTTTGAGAAAAAGTCGCTCCGCTTTATCCAGTCCTTGTTTAAATTTTTCATGATAATCGTGGCGGCATCGGCGGCATCCGTTTGGTTTGTCATCAAATAAGGGTCTATTGGATTGCAACGATGCGATTTTTCGATATTATCGAAGCTAATGGTATAGAATTCCGGCATTTTTAAATGTTTACCGGATTTCGACTTTTCCAATGCTTCTTTTTTTCGTCTCCAATAGTTATAAGCGATTTTACTGAGGGTGTCGAATTTGAAATCATAGATAAGAAGGGTAAACCGCTTTTCAATGAACTGTTCTATTATCTCCTCTATCAATGCAAAAGACTTCCCACTACCGGGAGTTCCGATAATCAACAGGGCCCTGAAAAGATTCACAAAGTTGATCCAGCCTTTTCTTATTTTCCCTTTATAGCGGTACTCGTAAGGTATATTTACTGAATATTCAGTATCGATTCGTTGCTCTGTTTGTTTAAAGGTTTCGTTCTCGTCGTTGAAAGGGTCATCCTCTACCAAATTGCCAAAGTTCATCACTTGAAAGAGATGTACCGTTCCGGTAACCGTAAATAGAAATCCGAAACTGTATAGGGCTATAGAAGACCAGATGAGGCCAGTATGTGTCGAAGAAATATATGCAGACACGGACAGTAAAAGAACGCCTAGCACAAAATATAGAAGCCCACCTAATACGGACTTGCCCTCTTTTTTTCTTGGATTGTAAAGTAAGACTGCCCCTAAAATACACATCACTAATAATACCCTACTTTTAAGCGGATGTTGTATGGGTTCAAACCGTGTCAAAAACTGGTAGATGAGGCTAGATAGTTCTGAATTCCAGTTTTGACCATGTAAGAACGGGTAATAGGTAATAAAACCGATAACTGCGAAAAATGCCACCGAGAGTAGCATGGCCGAAAATGCCAAATTCTTATCCTTCATGATAAAACCTTGAAATTATGAAATGAAGTAATGAACTAATTGAACATCCGTTCCTTCCACTCTTCGATAAGTGCGGAAGATGCTATTGAAAACGAAGTCTCGTTTTCTCTGATGTACTCGATAGTCTGGTACATTAATAGACCAGCCTGTTCATTGATAAAACGCGCATAGGTGTCCGCTTTCTGCAAACGGTGCTTTAAGGGGTGGTCGTTTTCTTCGATAAGTTCGTCTAACAAGGAAACGTAAAATTGATTGTTCTTTAATTCTTCGGATAATGGCTCCATGATTTTCATAAGGTATGGCTTTGTAAGTTACTGTTTTTGCTGTTCTTTTCTGTTATTTTATTCATCTTCAAAACATGTTTCGCTGTGATTTTCTTGAAATGTGATGCCACTGCCGAATAAGGGATTGCATAGGTGTAATGCAGTCCAAAATCACATTCAGCTCCTTTCTTACCGATGGACTTTATAATTCCCTGGTTGGTCGTTCCCTCGGGTCCTTTTGTAGTGTTCAATTCGATTTTGTCGCCTATGTTCAGGTTATTCGGTACCACTTTTTCCATTTTTAGATACTTTGTTCTTTTAGATTCTCGAAGATCATCGTTCCAATCCTTTCCTTTAGATTTATGGATGCTGGTTTTAATAGGGAGGTATAGTGCATTGATTGTTCTTAACACCGTTTGGAATACATTATCTTTTTGTTCTGCATGCTTGGCGGTGATGGTCTCTTTCAATGGAAATTCCAAAAGAAGCTTATCAGAGAATGCTACACATTTAATCATATCCATATTAGGGTATTCCTTTTTCATAGCAACTATCACATCCCGATGTTTGGATATCCGGTTTCTGACGCTCGTCTTGTAATGGATATGTAAACTCACGATATTCTTTCTAATAGCATGTTCAACATCAACGTTCTTGTTATAGTGGTTGATGATTGCTGAAAACAACTTCAAATCGAACTCATGACCGGAACTATCGTTATCCATAATAGACACCAGATGAACTGTGTTGCTTTTTAAATAAGGTTCGATAAGCTGAACAAAAAATTCTAGTTTCTCCTTATATACATTGCCGCCAAAGGAAACATAAAAGTTGTCGGATTTTCCGTGAAGCTCGTGATAGGAGAGGAGGTCAGTGCCACTTTCACCACAGAGGATTCGAGAGGGATGCGCTATAGGTTTTGAATAAAACAGAAAATGATCTTTTCGATTTAGTACAAGTCTGAACTTTCTAATTTTATTGTCGGCTTTACTTTTATACGGCTTATTGTAAATGATATAGTTTTTAGCCCTTTTTTCTAAGTCATACTTTGGAAAGGCGATATTGGCAATTTTACCGCCGTTATCCCTAATGTGATAGGCGTTAAAAATCCGACCTTTGAATAAGTGGTCGTTGATCGTTTCATTGGAGATGTACCTATCTTTTTGTAAATAGGTCGTATTTTGTAACGGAACAATACTATAGTTTTCCTCTAAAGATACGGTCGGCCGTTTAATTTTTTCAGTTTTTAAATCGATAGTGTCCATCTCGTGTTTTTGGTTACTGATTTCTAATCCATTTTGTACCGCAGCATAAAAATTAGGATTTCGGAGCAATAGATATTTGAAAAACAGTCCTTTATCATGGGAATCATTTCGGTTAAAATAGGTGACCGGACTTCTTGATGTTTGCAGCACGATACGGTCTTCATCGTTCTTGAACTCCATGGATCCTGCACTCCGTTTTACCAACACATACCCATTTTGGTGTAGGTACATGGGGAAATTTGTTCCTTCATTGATCTTGACAATCAGTTGTTTGTAGTGCTCAGGATTATCTTTGTAGTTAGGACTTAGCATGGGTAGATTTAAAATGGCCGACATGACAAGCATATCGGCCACTACATTGAGTTAGTAAATAATGGATTACATACTTATGGCGTTGCTAGGCTGTCTCTTTTTTTTTTCGCCACCAACGGCAAGCCCTTCTTTTTTAACGGCTTCCTGTGCCTTTGCTTTTTCCAAAGATTTGGTAATAAAGCGTTCCGCACGAGGACTATAGCTTACCATGTAGGTCACAGGTCCCTTCTTGGTCTTCTCAATCGTAATCTTGGTTTCAATACCATTGTTAATAGTAGTGGCCTGTTCTTGGGTCAATTTTTGCCCATACAAATACGTATTGGAAGTTAACGCCGATTTCGTCCTGATATCGTTTACTTTCGGCTCATAATAGGCTAGTTTAGGAAACTTCTCTCCACTTAAGGACGTACCTTTGAATACAATCGTCTTGCCTTCCTTTACCATGGCATGGTATTCTTCCTTGGTAAATTGATGTTGGTAAGCCTCCGCATTTTCCAACCGGATAGGTTCGTTACGCTTGATTTGCACATCGAGTCTAGATCCTGAGGTGGAACTGTAGACCATCTGTATCATTTTCACGCTCTCCTTGATGACCCCATCTTTCGCATAGGCCGACTGGTGCAAGTATTCTTCTCCTTTTACGATAGCATCTTGAACATTTTCAGAAAGCCTATCAAAACTAATATAAGCTCCTTCCAATCGCTCTTTCGCCTCGCCCATAGCAAAGCGCTGTGCAGGAAATTTCTGTATTTCCAGATAGGTGCTGCCCTTTTCGATTTCAAAGGTTACATTATCGGATGTCTTTACCTTATAGGTAGTGTCGTTGACGGCGACCGCGTCGCCTTTTTGCCAAACTTGATTCAGTTTTACGTAAACTTTTTCTACTTGTTTTTCCATTTTTGAGTGATTTAAATTGTTAAGGAATTTGAATTTAATTACATTTGAATAACAAGCATTTAGTGAGTGATTTGCTTGTTAAGGAAATTTGAAGGAAAGAGGACCGGAGGGTCCTTTTTCCATTTTAGAACATATCAGTTCTTATAATGCGATTCTATATTCTTTCAAGTGCACCTCCTTCCCTTTTTTGAATTGATCTTTAGACCTTGCCCAATCCGAATACCAATTATCGGTGGTAGGCTTTAATACCTCTATCGTTTTGTTCAAATAGTTCTTGTAATACGACCAGACCATCAACTTGATAGCATTTGTTTCTAAAGGTAAACGGACTTTGATATATTCTCCATCCTTGGATACTAGAATGCTGTATTTATTGACCCTATTCTGGTCGATTATATTGTTGTAATTCAAAAAACTTTTAGCCAATTCTTGATTGAACCGCTTTGTATGCTCATAAAATTTGGAAAAGGATTTTTCTTCCCCAATGGGGAAACGCAACAATATATCCCTATCCGTAAGGCTTAACCTGAAATCAAAACCCTGTATGTAGGATATGAAATGTAAGTCCCGTAAATATCCCTCAATTTTTTTATCGCCCGTAAAGCTCAAATGGAGTTTATCAACTTTGGTCAAGCGTTGTATCTGAAAAAGAATATCCGTTGTTTGGGCATTGATATCGCCCAAAGCCAAATAGACCACGTTTTTTAATCTGAATTTGCTATGGAAAGCCAAAGCCTCTTTTGGATCCTTGAAAAGAAATAGCCCTTCTATGGATTTAGGGATATTGGAATACCATAAGGAATGCTTTATTGCCGATTCCTTATAGGGTTTTACCATTTTAGTCGTATCGGTAAAATAACCACATACCTCGTTTTGGATATTGAACAACGGGAATAAAGGCTGATTGTCCTTGCCCTGAAAAACGCGTCCGATAAAAGGAACGGATGTTTCTATAGCGGTATATAATTCTTCAATACTATCTCGAAACGGTACCGTGTAGGATAAGAAGTGATTATATTCGGTGGAAACCATTTCAAGCCCATCGATTGTGGAATTGAATCTCATTAGATCTTCAGTTTCTAGAACTTCCCTATAGTAGCTATCGGCCTTTTCCCATACCAATTCCTTATCAACCCCTTCGATTTTTGATACATGTTCGATAATCAAATCGGATGCGGACAACTTTTCCTGAGGGCGCTGTACTTTATAATATAAAAAGCCGACATCGGTAAGGATAATTACAAAATGTGTTCCTGCGCCTTTGTAGATTAAATGTGTTCTTTCTTTCCTAACACAGGTATACCCCAATTGCTCCATGAGCTTGGGGAGATGAATGTTTCGGTCTTCGGTCAGCCAATTTTTATGCATTTTATAAATTAATTGCTTATTTGTAAATAAATAATATATTTGTAAATATATAACAAAATTATGATAATATTTGAGACTAGCAACTTTTTACTGAAGAAAATTAAATTTGACACGAAACGATATCTACAAGGTTTTGGACGAAAACAGCTGGCGTATGCGTTGTTCCTAACGACCCTATTCCTATACTTCCTTTATGGTAATTTCTTGGATTATTCAGATGAAAGGCTTCCCGAAACCCAAGTCCTTATGGAACGGTATGGACAACGTTTGGAGGATAATTTAAATTCCAAACATACAGATAGTTTGGTGCTGTTAAAAGAACGCGAACAACTGTTAGCGGCTATTGAGGAACGTGTTGTTGCCTACCTCTATAAAATACCCGATTACTCCTTTATGAATTCTTTAACCGTTTACTTAAAGCATAGGCCATCGCTTTTACAAGAGATTCCATGTGCTGTGCCCTTGGAGAAAGGGGATTATGTGTTGTCGAGCCGATACGGTATACGTACACATCCAATATCATTAAAAACTAAAAAACATTTGGGTATTGATCTTGCCGCGCCATTAGGTAAAACTGTTTATGCTACAGCCTCTGGAACTGTATCCGAGGTCAACTATTCTGATACTGGTTATGGTAATTATATTATTATTAAGCACCGCTTCGGTTTTGAAAGCTTGTATGGCCACTTGAATACGATAGTTGTCACTGAGGGTCAAAATATACAACAGCACGAGCTTATCGCGACCGTTGGAAATTCAGGAAACAGTACAGGCTACCACTTACATTATGAAACCTTAAAGAACGCACATAGAATAAATCCTATTCCATCATTGAGTCTGAAAATGACTGTTTATAAAGAGCTGATAGAAGAAAACTTTACTAATAATGATAACAATAAAACAAAGCATTGATTATGTAAATAAATAGACATCAATTTCCTTAACGCACTCACTCATGAAATACTCAAAAAAGAAGTATCTGGACTTTATAGTTCGGACGCTTGACGCACTCAACAACCCAAATCAAGAACAACAGTTTTTTATCAATAACCCAGGTTTTGGTAACATCTTCGATATTCTAAAGAACGAGCATTATCGCACTCAGTTCGTAGAAAAATTAGAAGAATATTACGGTGAAGAATATACCCAGACCATAGTAAAGAGTCTAAAGCAAAGTTCCCTCAATTCCTATTACACACCGGATGCCATAGTGCAATCCATAACGGATTATCTAAAATCAAAGGAGGCGTTTAATCCCCATACCATTTTGGAACCTAGTGCTGGCAACGGCGTATTTATCCGAAGGCTCTCTAAAATATATCCCTCCTCAAAATTTGCCGCTTTTGAGAAAGAAATACTCACCGTACGAATATTGGAGCACAATTTCCGTAACAATGCCAATGTGCAAGTTTATGGTGTTCCTTTTGAACATCTCAACCAGACAGATGCAGCAAAGAAATACGACTTTGTTATAAGCAACATTCCCTTCGGGGCAAACAAGGTTTTTGATAGCGATTTGCAGGGACATCCCTTGCAATCCCAGATTTCCAAAAACATACATTCTTATTTTATCTATAAAAGCCTTGCATCGCTACAGCCATCAGGCGTCTCCATTTTAGTCTGTACCAAGAATTTTATGGATAAGAGGCAGTATGTTCCCATTAGGGAACATTTGATGCAGACCACTAATTTCATTGGGGGTATTCGATTACCCGATGCTACTTTTGCACAGGAAAATACGGCCATAGTTACCGATATCCTGCTTTTTCAAAATAACAGCCGTATAGAAACGACTATCGAACAAAAAGAAATAAATGCCCTATTTACAAACAGCTCCGACAAGGTCTTAGGCTCGAACCCGGTCCAATTAAATCAATATTTCTTATCGCATCCCGACCAGATATTTGGAACCATCGTTGAAGGTGGACTTTATACGAATAAAGACTATACCGTAAAAGCCGATTACAGTTTAGAACAATTGGCAAGTGAAATACATACAACCCTATTAAAATTCAAAATACAGCCGCAACTAGAATCAAAAAAAAGCATGACGCTGGTAGCACCATCCAACGAATCAGTTCCGGAAGCCCAAAATAGTATTCTGCAAATGGAAACGATTGCTATGGAAAGCCTAAAGTCGGGGAACTTGACCATTTCGCGGCAAAAACTCTATAAAGTCAATCAAGAGAACAAACTGGAATTATTGAATATAAAACCTCAGGAATTTGATAGGTTGTCGAAAATCATAGCCCTTCGGGATGCCTATTTCAGATTATTGGAAAGCCCTGATGTAGAAAGGGAAAAGCTCAGGGATGAACTCGATTATCAATATGATGCCTTCAATTTTCAATATGGTCGGCTCAACGACAAACCCAACTATCATTTCGTCACTTTGGATATTCAAGGGCCCTTGGTTTTGGGTATGGAAACGCCCAAAAACGGGGTATTTGTCAAGTCCGATATTTTCAATGCTTCGCTCGAAACAGGAAATGGAGAAATAAAAGCAGAAGAGCAAGTAAAAAGACTAAGTCTAGAGGACGCTATTTACTATTCCTTGAACAAATTCAATCGTATCGATACCGATTCCTTGGTCTCGAATACGGGAATAGCCAAGGAGGAAATTATCAAACAGGCATTGGACAAGCAACTTCTTTATTTAAACCCTACCAAAGGAGGTTGGGAACTGGCTCCCAAGTTCTTGTTTTTATCGGGCACCATTTATCAAAAACTCAATACCTATCGCAAAAAGGATTTTGGCGAGTACCAATCCTATGTGGATACATCCTATATAGAACAAACGGTTCTGGCCTTGGAAAGGGTCAAACCTCCAATGACCCCATTCGAGGACTTGGACATCAAACTACATGAGCCTTGGTTTCCGATTGAATATACCCAAGCATTTATTTTTGATACTTATAATTCATTAGCGCACATAGCCTATAACGATAGTACCTCAAAATACATGGTCAAGATTGAGAATACGGATTATGAGTATATAAAGAAATTCAGCGTCCGATCGGAACATCGGTACTACGGTTTTAAGGAAATTCTGGAAGGTGCATTGAATTCCACCATACCCTATATTTCAAAGGGTTCAAAACAGTACAAACGCACGGACAAGGCCAAAATGCAAGAAGTACGCATAAAATTTGACCAGATGTATAAAGAGTTCAATGGATATATCGCTGGGAAACCCGAAATCAAAGAACGTTTAGAACGTATTTTTTACAATACCTATGACGCCCACGTACATCCTAAATACGATGGCGATTACCTCCATTTTGAAAACCTTCGACATTTTACACCATACAAAAGCCAAAAAGATACCGTAGCGGGTATTATCGTCAACCAAGGGCTGTTGGTCAACAAAGAGGTCGGATTTGGAAAGACTCTTGATATCGCTTTGACCACCCAAAAGCTCAAAGAGTTGAACCTCTCCAAAAAAACATTGGTTATTGGTCTGCGTTCCACGGTCATCCAATTAGAAAGGGAATTGTTGAACGCATTTCCAACCATGAAGCTTTTGGTCGCACACGATAAAGTGATTGGTGGTTTGACAAAAAGAAACACTTTTTTTAAAAAGATACGGAATGGTCATCACGATGTAGTGTTAATGAGCCATGATACATTTAAGTTTATACCACAATCCCCGGAAATCATTCACGAAATCATAACCGAGGAACTAGCGAACCTCGAACGTGATCTGAGTGTCATCCATGAAGATAAGTATGACGTGGGCAAAAGGGTCTTGAAAGGCTTGGAACAAAGAAAGGAGAACCTGAACGTAACCTTGGAACAGGTCTATTACCAGATAAAGAACAAACAGAGTGACGTTATCAATTTCGAACAGATGGGGTTCGAACATATTATGGTCGATGAATCGCACAAGTTCAAAAACTTGATGTACACCACCCGGCACAATCGTGTAGCCGGTCTCAATACCTCCAAAGGCTCTGAACGTAGTAAAAATCTATTGGTGGCGATTCGCACCTTACAGAAATCGAAACAAAAGGATTTTCAGACCACCTTTTTATCGGGTACGCCCATATCCAATTCCATAACCGAGGTTTATGTGCTCTTCAAATACCTGATTCCGCATCGCATGGAACAGATGAACATAACCTCCTTCGACCAATGGGCACAGGTATTTGCGAATAAATCCTATGAATTTGAGCCTACCGTTTCAGGGGATTATAAAGTTAGGGAACGTTTCCGTTCGTTCAAAAAAATGAAGCTGTTGTCTTCGTTGTACAACGAGATTTCGATTATCGTCAACGGAACCACGCATCAAATCGATCGGCCCAAAATGCAATTGGATGTACATACGCTAAAGCCCACACCTGCACAACTGGAATACTTTGAACAGATTAAGGAATTTCTACGAACAGGCAACAGTAGCCTATTATATGGGGATAAAAACTATACCGATGAACAAAAAAGTGCCATCTCCTTAATTGCGTTGCACCATATGCGCAATGCCTCCATAGACCCAAGGATGTTGAACCAAGACTTGGAGGACCCCGGAGAAGCAAAGCTGAGAACAATAGCTTCAGAAGTCTATAAAACGTACAAAGAGACCGAATCTTTTAAAGGCACTCAGGCGATTTTTTCTGATTTGGGCGTACCGAAGGAAAGCTTCAATATTTATGATGAATTGAAGCGTATCCTAATAGAGGAATTTAATGTTCCAAGGGAAGAAGTGGTATTTATTCATGATTTCAAGACTGATGCAAAACGGATGGAATGTTTTAAAAAATTCAATAAGGGTTCTTTACGGGTCATTATTGGTTCTACCGAGAAATTAGGTACAGGAACCAATATCCAGGAACGCTTGGTTCGCATACATCATGTAGACATTCCCCATCGGCCAACGGACATTGACCAACGCAACGGTCGGGGAGTGCGAAAAGGGAATTTGGGTGCTAAGAAATTTTATGGCGACAAGGTTGTTGTCTCCTTTTATATTGTGGAAAACTGTACCGATGCCTTGATGCTGAATAACGTCAACATCAAAAAGAACTTTATCGAACAATTGACCAATGGTACGATTCAGTTCAATAAATTGGACATGGGGCCGGTAAACGATGAAGGGTCTATCGATTACAAAACCTTGTTGGCGGTTGCCAAAAATGATCCGCTGTATTTAGAAAAGGAAGAACTGGGCAAACAGCTGGATGAACTGGAACTGGAAAAATCCATTTTCAAGAAAAATCATCTGGAAGCCAAAAATAATATAGCCTTTTATGAAACAGAATTAAATAGAGTAGCCAAGAACATTACCAAACTCGAAAAAGATTTGCCTTTGTGGGTTTCATTATCTGAGAAAGGTTCGTATTACGATATATTACGGGTAGCCCTTAATACCCCCGATGCGATGGATGCATTAATGTTGGGGGAAAAGTTAAACGAATTATTACAAGTAAAAAAGGCCGAACCAGGAACGCATACTATAATCGCTACAGCCAGCGCAAAGCTCGTACTTGAAGTAGCCGATAAACTAAATCATCAATTACTGGTAGTTACCCAGAACGCCTCTTATGGTTATGGCTCCAAAAGAATCGTTAGCAACTGGCAAAGTTTAGCAGACTATATGTACAACGCCCTATCCAAAATACCAAAATCATTATCCACTCAAAAAGAACTCGCCGCCGACTACAAAAAATCCGTCAAGGCCGACAAAAAGGTGCTAGAACTCGATTTTGACAAGTCCGAAACATTGGAACTTGTTCAAAAACGTTTGGTGGAAATCAATACGAATCTGGATGAAAAATATGATGTAGAACCAGAAGAAAAAGAGGAAATAGTAAAACCTGTGAAAAAATCTATTTCTCAATCTACCAATCCATCCCATATTTCTCTATGATTTTTGGGGCGTTGGCCGGGCTATCCGCTATATCCACCTTGCGGCCCGTAAGGTTTCGTACCCCAAAAAAGAGCTCCGCTGTCGCTTTTTTGAGCAGCCAAACCTAAACGGCCCGCTGCGGTCGATGCCGCTGCTATCCCTAACGCTCTTGCCATATGGGGGAGCAATCTGTTTTTTATGTGATAGATTAGTTCCGAAAAACCTTCTTATAATAGGATGGTAATAAAATTACGGAATGGCCTAGTTTTATAAAAGTAGTGGGTTAAATACGCTATTTTAAATAACCTTCTCACCTAATGTGCGTATACATGTCAGTTGAAGCCTTTTATGTAATTGATTGCCAGTCACATATCTTCTTCATCGGTAATTATTTTGTCAAAACTAAATATCTCGTTTCTGCCAGTTTATCTTTTGTAATATATACTTCTATCGGTTTGTGATTTAAATTTGTCCTTAGTAAAATCGGCTACCTTTGTTTGAAGCAGGTTGGCTTGGTTTCTGTCACCTTTACCTTTACTAGCATTACAAAACTTAAAGTCTTTGGCGTATAGTGTTTTACCAATACTATCGACGTCTTCATAATCGGCGTAGGCATTCTTCATTTTTTGATATTCATCAGGTACGATCTAAGGGTATTGTAAATCAGATTTAACCAAAGTCATTGAAACAAAAATAAATCCTGTCAAAACAAAAACACCCTTTTTAATAGTATTGATAATCATACTGATATGTTTTAAAATTTATAAACCCTAGTAATAGTGAAGCCGAATAAAATATCTCACTTGAAAAAATCGTTTTTGTTGTAGGCATAGTTTTCTTGGCGTACAATACCATTTAAGTTCGAAATCAATAACCGAAATTCGTACCCAGAAGTTGCAAATTCAAAACCTAGGCTGAACGCGGGTTTCGGGTTGATATCAACACCATCAACTTCCTAATAATTTGTATAGGAATGACTATAATCGAACAAGATTGACGTCTGCGGACTTATTTTGCACCCTCCTCCAAAGGCGATACCGAAAATATCATTACCAAAATCATTTTCCACAAAATTATGATGTGATAGACTAGGGCAACTTGAAGCGAAAGGTTTCGGTTAAAACGTTTCGCATTAATGATTCGATTAAAAAGGGAAAAACGATGTTGCGAAAATTCGAATAGTTTCTTTGGCCTGGCATCGATTACAAAATTACCATATATGAGATGCTAAAAGGTACTTTATCATACCGTGTTTGTCTTAACAACCTTGCATTTAAACTGAAATCTTGAAGGCGTTTGAATTTGGTCGTACCAAAACCTAACGTGACCTCGTCAAGAAAGCATAACTTACTCCGATTCGTATGTTGGCGGGAGCCCATAGCCCAGCAAAATCATTTTCTCCACCATTAACAGTTCCAAATCAATGTTTTTATGCATTTCAAGACTTTTTCCGAGAAGAGGATATTGGTAGGGATATCGACAATGAAAGAATTCTCGAAAGCCGGCCATTGGGGTTTATCAATGATGCTATCTTTTTTGGTTATCTGCGCGGTTGCAAAAAAGGGTAAAGACGAACAGATGCATAAAAATATTTTCAATTGATTCATTTGGAAAAGTTTGAAGTTTAATTGTTTAAGGCACCTTGTTCAAACCACTTTTTGACTAATCCAATATCTGAAGATGATAATGGCCCGCTAGGAGGCATTATGGATGGATTTGCCAATGATCTTTGATAAAGAACGCTGGAATCAAGATTATTGGGGACCACGTAAGAATCGTTAATAATTGAACTGTAGCTGTTGCTCACTGTTAAATCTGGAGATGACACTATCAGTGGGTGACAAGCTGTACAATTTGAAGTCAAGATAGGCTGGATATCAAGTTGAAAGGAAACTAGTGTATCCGTTGGTATTTCTTCCACCACTTCATCGTAATAACAGCCTGATAATAAAAACACTGGTATTAACACTATTAACCGGTATATGCGTATTTGCTTTTTCATATTTAGAAATTAAAATCAGCAGTTTATTCCTTACAAAACTTGGTTTAAGTTTGAGAATACCTTGCAAAAGGAAAACATTTTTATCTTAAAAACAAATAAAAATACCTTTTAATCATTCAATAAAGATGAAATGTAGTTTTTATTAAATAATGGCTACTTTATATGATTCTTAAGAAATCTAGGTGGGCCGGTTAGATATGAACAATCTACATCTTATATGACTAACATAATAGTATCTGATTTAATAGTAAAAATTGATAAAAGATATTTCTATCATTAATACTGACTTTTGTCATGTTTTTTCATTTCTGTTGCCTCTAAATTTGCACATATGAAAGACTATGTAATTCTCTTGGTTGCCCTTACCATGTTGGTAAAGCCACTTTGGCCGGTAGCGGAGTATATTATGAAATACGATTATATTGTTACTGTTTTTTGTGAGAATAAAGATAAACCAGAGCTGCAATGTGATGGCAAGTGTTATTTAGCACAAATGCTGGCTGAAGAGTCTCGACAGAACGAGAATAATCCTTTTGGGGAGGAGCAATCTAAGACGGAGATTCAACATCTGGTCTTTTTCCAATCACTTTTTTCACATGAATTTACCTTAGGTTTATACAGCGAAGCACAAAACAATTTCAAAACCGCTCAACAACTTATTTCTACACTTTTTACTACCGATATTTCCCAACCACCGGAGTTGATCTGATTTTTCTTTTTGTACCGATTTTTCGTCAGGATAAAAATTCCTTGATGGTTGCCGCGTACCCTTAAACGATTCAGAATCACATTAAATCCATTTAAATGAAAACTATATTTTTTGGCACTTCCTTGGGAATGCCTTACACGAAAATAAGATTTCAATGTATTTTGGTTCTTCTTTTCTGTACCCTTTTTATAACACAAAATAATGCCCAAGAACGACCTGTTGAGGCCTTTCAAGATTCCATAATCCAAATAGATTTAGATGAGGTCGTTTTGATTTCATCCTATAAAAAAGGGTTGGAGCATAAGTCGCACCACAAACCGCTTTCTACGCTAGATGAGTACTTGGAGTCTTCAAAAAAGGTAAGTATGATGAAGCGTGGCGCCTATGCTTGGGAACCAGTGCTAAATGATATGACGTCTGAAAGGCTTTCAGTCACTATTGACGGTATGAGAATTTTCGGGGCCTGTACCGATAAGATGGATCCTGTAACCTCTTATGTAGATGTTTCTAATTTGTCGGAAGCCCATATTTCAAGTGGGCAACAAGGGGCGGAGCAGGGAGCGACCATCGGAGGGGCTTTGGACTTGCGCCTAGAAAAGAGCAATTTTAAACCTACGGGATTTGTGGGTGCTTTTGAAACTGGAGGGGAATCGGGCAATAATGCGCGCATTGTAGGCGGAGAATTCAATTATTCCGATGAATCTTTTTATGTAGATACCGATATCATTTATCGAAAGGCGGAAAACTATACCGCTGGTGGTGGGGTGGTAGTCCCATTTTCGCAGTTCGAGAAATACAATATATCGGTAAATTCAGGGTACAAGGTCAGTGATGACCAAAAACTGACGGGCACATTTATTTTTGACGAGGCACGCGATGTTGGTTATCCCGCTTTGCCTATGGATGTTTCCTTGGCGCAAGCCTTTATCGGTTCCGTAAGTTGGTTCCAAAATGACTTTTTAGGGAGATTTACGGATTGGGAAACCAAACTCTACGCCAATACCATCACCCATATCATGGACGATTCGAAACGTCCGGATGTGCCCATTCGGATGGATATGCCCGGTTGGAGCGATACCTACGGATACTTTACGCAGGCAAAGTTAAAAAGCGAAAAACATGAATTCCTGATAAAGTTGGACGGTTTTTATAATCGCTCTTTGGCCGAAATGACCATGTATCCCAACAATCCGAATGAAAGGGAGATGTTTATGTTGACGTGGCCCGATGTACGCACCTTGAATTCAGGTTTTTATGCCGAAGATGTTCTTAAAATGAAAGAAGGTTCGTTAAAACTCTCTACACGTTTGGCATTTCAGAATTTCAACATTGCCGATGAATTCGGATTGAACAGCTTGCGAATTTTTTATCCTGATGTAACGCAACGTCAGAATCGGTTTTTAAAGAGTGTATCTGCAAGGTACCAACAGAAACTGGCACTTTTTGATTTGACTACGGGCCTTTCGTACGGCGACCGTGCACCGTCGGTTTCCGAAGGTTTCGGATTCTATCTCTTCAACAGTTTTGACAACCACGATTATATCGGCGACCCTGATTTGGAAAATGAAAAGGCTTTGGAAGCGAATATGAAACTGAGCATGACGGAGAAGAATTTCAAGCTGAGCCTTGAGGGAAACTATTTTCACATTACGGATTACATCATCGGAGAAATTGACCCTACTTTGAGCGTAATGACCATAGGGGCGGATGGGGTAAAGATTTATAAGAATCTTGAATCCGCCGATTTGTACAACGTTTCTTTGGATATGGAGTATAAATTGTTTCCCGAATTAAAGTGGTCGGGAGTAATCTCTTACCATCGAGGAATCGGGCAGGGTGGACGTAATCTCCCCTTTATTAGTCCGTTGGCTTATGGTTCAGATTTACTGTTTACCCATAAAACCTTTTCAGGTTCTTTGTCCATGCGCGGTGCTGGACAGCAAGTGAATTTCAATCCCGAATTCGGAGAAGATGAAACCGATGCCTATACTGTCTTTTCGTTGAGCATAGGCAAAGAATTCACTTTTAATCAAGATAATTTATACGTAAAACTAGGTATAGAAAACATTTTTGACGAATTCTATTCCACGTATACCGACTGGAACAATATTCCCCGAATGGGACGGAGTATTTTCGCCACGGTTTCGTATGCAATCAATTGACGAACAAAAAGAAAAATTTAAAACATTAACAAACAGATTTCCTTTTGAAGAGAATGACAATAAAACATAATTAATCATGAAAACTATAAAAATTTTATTCATAGCAGTACTTTTTTCAATCGCCTTTACATCATGTACAGATGAAAATGATGACCCGATTATCATGGCCGAGGAAAATCCATTGGCGGAGTTTAATATGCTCACGGCTTTAAAGGCGAACGGACATGAAATCGAGGTGTATTCCGAGCAAACACAATTTACCATAGGGTATAACGAATTGTTTTTCCGCATTAAGGAGGAGGCTACAGATAGTTATATTTCTGACGCGTCGATTACCATGATGCCGATAATGCACATGACCGAAATGATGCACAGTTGTCCGAAATCGGAAATCTCTAAAACGGATGATGCTTCTGTTTATAAGGGGTTTGCCATTTTTCAAATGCCCGGTAACGCAGAGGAATATTGGGATTTAGGTTTGGAGTACTCCATAGCTGACCAAATTTTTGAAGCAAAAGAGAGCATTGAGGTGAAGCTACCTGCAGATGGTAAAAAGCGTGTTTCAAGTTTTATGGGTGCGGATGATGCACGGTACATAGTCGCTATGATGCCGATGACACCCGAAGTAGCAATTAATGATTTTTCAGCTATGGTTTTTAAGATGGAAAATATGATGACATTTCCGGCCGTGGAGAACTATACCATTTCCATCGACCCAAGAATGCCAAGTATGGGAAATCATAGCTCTCCGAATAATGAAGACCTAAGTTATGATACTTCGTCTGGAATGTACAAGGGAAAACTTTCCCTAACTATGACGGGCTATTGGAAAATCAACCTGAAATTGATGAATACTTCGGATGAAATTTTGAAAGGAGAAGACATTACCGAACAAAACGAGGGAAGTAGTATGTTTTTTGAAATTGAATTCTAAAAAACTTTTTCATTTTTTTAAAAGTCATTCTTTAAAAGGGATGGCTTTTTTTATTCTCATATAACCCCTGTGGTATCTGGTCTTTTTCAAGTTACCCCAATGAACAATGGACTTTGATAAATGTAATTTTTGGTATACTTATAATGATTTAGCAGGGGAAAAACACATCTGCTTTTTTAATATCGTGTATTAAATCAAAAATCGTTGTGTTCTCCAAAATTTTCAAGAAATTAGTTTTGCTGGGACCAACCAATTCATGAAGCATACATGGATTGCCAACATTACAATTGCTTATTCCCAAGACACATGAATTTATGCGATTCTCGCCATCTATTACTTTAACAATATCTAAGAGCGAATGTTGAAGTTCTTCTTCAGTTACATAAAATCCGCCTTTGGGACCCCGAATCGAGGAAATAATACTATGTCTCGAAAGTTCTTGTAACAACTTGGCAAGATATGCTTCTGAAACATGAATAGCAGCATAGATATCCCGGACCATAATTTTTTTATCCTTACTCGAATTTAAGGCCAAGAATAGTACCGCTTTAACTGCATATTTTGAGGAGTTCGAAAGCATCTTTTAAATTGTTGGAATCAGGGTATAAAGTAAAAGAGATGTTTTTATCCTTAATATGACATTCGTCATATTTTATTTCTTTTCATGGATTTACTTTTGGGTCATTAATTAGTAAACAATCCTAAAAATGAAAATAGCATATAAAAGTTTGGCAATTGTTTTTTCCGTATTCCTGATGAGTTGCGGAGGAAAGGAGAAAAAGGAAAATGACAGATTTAGCATAGACCGTACCAAATCAACTGAAAAGCCAGTTGAAGCAGCGCCTGCTGCTGATGCGGTACCAGCCTCTCAACGTATTACTCTTGATGAGAAGGGCGTAGGTCAAATCAAGGATATTACCCTTGACCCTGAAATTAACACTGAAATGGCTGCTGCTGGTGAAGCACTCTACAAAACTAACTGTACCGCTTGTCACAAATTGGACAAAAGGTTTATAGGGCCATCTCCAGTAGGTATTTTGGAAAGAAGAAGCCCTGAATGGATTATGAACATGATTCTCGATCCAAAATTGATGACCGAACAAGATCGCTGTGCCAAAGATTTGTTGATAGAATTTAACGGTGCGGCTATGGCCAACCAGAATTTGACCGTGGAGGAGACCCGGTCGATTCTTGAATATTTTAGAACATTATAAATCCAAATAATTATGAGAACAACCACCAATTTTAAACTAGTTGTCGTCTCGTTTTTAATGCTGTTTTTGATTTGCAGTTGTAAAAATGAGGCCAAGACAGAAACGACCACAACGGATTCTCCGAATACGGAATCTGGAACGGTAACTGAAAAACAAGGGCAGGCCTTTATCGAAGATGATGTATCAAAGCCTAATGTATTGCAGATTGCCATTGGTTCACCCGACCATACGACCTTAGTCGCTGCTGTTCAAGCGGCAAGCTTGGAGAATGCGTTGGTCAATGCAGGGCCGTTAATGGTCTTTGCGCCCACCAATGCCGCTTTCGATGCACTGCCGGCGGGAACCGTAGAGGATTTGTTGAAGCCTGAGAATAAAGACGCTTTGGCCAATATTCTAAAACATCATGTGACCGCTGGAAACTATGATAAAGAATTCCTCAAAAAGTTTAAGAAGCTCGGTCAGGCGAACGATCAGAATACAACGGTCGAGGTAAAAGGCGATGATGTTTATGTAGGAGGCGCTAAGATACTTGCTAGCATCCCTGCAGGTAACGGAATCGTGCATGTGGTCGATAAGGTAATTCTTCCCCCATCCGAATAAATAATCAATAAGAACAGACAATTAAATACGTAAAAATGAAAAAGTATAATTCTTTTATAACCGCGCTTATGGCCTCGGCAATGCTGTTGACCGGCTGTGGAAATCAGAACGGCAACGGCGGCTCCAATAGTGCCTTGGCCTCTAACAATGCCGAAAAGGTATATGTCGCTCCCGGTGAGCAAGATGAGTTTTACGCCTTTATGTCCGGTGGATATAGTGGTAACTTGACGGTTTACGGACTTCCTTCGGGCCGTATGTTCAAAGAGATTCCAGTATTCTCGCAATTTCCTACGTCAGGGTATGGATATTCCGAAGAGACAAAACCGATGCTGGAGACTTCCTTTGGTTTTGTTCCCTGGGACGATTCGCACCACCCCGATATTTCACAAACGAACGGGGAATTGGATGGTAGATGGATTTTTATCAACGGGAATAATACACCAAGGATCGCCCGTATCAGTTTGAGTACTTTCGAGACCGAAGAAATTATTGAGATACCTAATAGTGCAGGGAACCACAGTTCTTCGTTCATTACGGAGAATACGGAGTATGTAGTGGCAGGTACGCGTTTTTCAGTGCCTGTGCCACAACGCGATATGCCCATCAACGAGTATAAGAGTAACTTTAAAGGAGCGCTTTCTTTTATTAGCGTGGATCCGGAACACGGCCATTTGGATTTGAAATTCCAGTTGATGATGCCAGGGTTCAATTATGACCTGTCACACCCGGGTCGTGATAAATCTCATGGATGGTTCTTCTTTACGACCTATAACACCGAAGAGGCCAATTCACTTTTGGAGGTAAACGCCTCTCAGAACGACAAAGATTTCATTGCCGCCGTGAACTGGAAGAAAATAGAAGAGTACGTGAACAATGGCGGAGGAACCATGATGCCGGCGAATTATGCACATAACGTTTACGATGAGCATACCCATACCGCAACTTCGACCATGAGGAAAGAAGTATTGACGGTTGACCCCTTAAAAGTACCTGGCGCAGTATTTTTCTTACCAACGCCAAAATCGCCTCACGGTTGTGACGTTGATCCAACAGGACAGTATATTATCGGAAACGGTAAATTATCAGCTGATTTAACGGTACACTCTTTTGATAAGATGATTGCCGCAATCGATGGTAAAAAATTCGATGGCGAGGCTTACGGAATTCCAATACTAAAATTCGAAGATGTTTTGGCCGGAACTGTTAAAAGTGGTGGATTAGGCCCTTTACATACAGAGTTTGATGGAAAAGGTAATGCGTATACCACCTTCTTTATTTCTTCGGAGGTGGTTAAATGGAAATTAGGAACATGGGAAGTGATCGACAGAAAACCAACCTTCTATTCCGTAGGTCACTTGATGATTCCTGGAGGTAATTCAAGAAAACCCTTTGGAAAATATGTGGTAGCCATGAACAAGATTACAAAAGATCGTTACCTGCCCACAGGACCTGAATTGGAGCATTCTGCCCAACTCTATGACATAAGCGGTGATAAAATGGAGCTTATTTATGATTTTCCAACACATGGCGAGCCACATTACGCTGCCGGCATTCCTGCAGAGCTATTAGCTCCTAAATCGAAAAAGATTTACCGATTGGATGAGAATAGGCATCCGTCTGCGGTATTAAACCCTGATCAGGCGAGGGTAGAACGTAAGGGTAACGAGGTACATATTTATATGTCGATGATACGAAGTCACTTTACCCCTGATAACATAGAAGGCGTTAAAGTGGGTGATAAGGTCTACTTCCATATTACCAACCATGAGCAGGATTTTGATGTACCGCACGGTTTCGCCATGATCGGGCAGAACACTTCGGAACTGTTGATTATGCCAGGCCAGACCAAATCATCGGTTTGGGAGCCAAAATCACCCGGGGTATGGCCATTCTATTGTACTGATTTCTGCTCTGCTTTGCATCAAGAAATGCAAGGTTATGTTAGAGTTTCGCCAGCGGGATCAGATGTACCTTTAACGTATACTTTGGGAGAATAGCATTTATTTAGTGGTTTTTTTTCAAACGAAAAGCGGGCTGTGTCCAAGACCGACCCGCTTTTTTAATGGAAAAACTTCCTTAAAAAGGAACATTCGTATCATAATTTAAGATTGTAGAAAAATGAAAAAAGCAAGTATCATAATGATTATAGGCCCCTTGTTTCTATTGGGATTGTTCTTCTTTCCCCTATGGAACATTATGTTGGGCGCTCCTCAATACCCAGAACCATTAGGTATGAACATTCACATAGATGGTATTCGCGATATGAACGAGTTCGATTTACAGAATATAGATGGTTTGAACCACTACATCGGTATGCGCAAGTTGCCTAAACCGGAAGAAATGTGGGAGTTTAAAACTTTTCCTTTGGTCATAGGTGGTATGGTTGCTTTGGGCGTACTAATCGGGTTACTGGGTTTCTTGGGAAAAGTAAATTATAAATGGTTTTTAGGATGGTTTGTTTTGATGAGCATTCTAGGTGTCTTGGGCATGTACGACTTCAACGCTTGGATGGTGGATTATGGCACGAATCTAGACCCGAATGCTATTATGAAGCTTGCGAATCCTGATGGTACACCTATGAGTTACAAACCGCCACTTTTCGGTAACGCCAAGATGTTGAATTTTGATGTGACCTCACTACCTGAAAAAGGAGCTTGGATGATGTTCACCGGAATGAGCCTTACTTTAGTGGCTTCTTTTGTAGGTTGGAAAAACGGGTCTAACTCATAAAATAATAAAACTGGAAAACTAGCAACTTCATGAAAAAGCACATTATTAATTTTGTCATAGCCTGTATCATTCTAACAGGTTGTAAAAATACTCCCAAGCAAATTGCCTATGGAACGGATGGATGCCATTTTTGTAGCATGACCATTGTCGACAAGCAACATGCTGCACAATTCATGACCAAAAAAGGAAGAAGTTATGCCTTCGATGCTTCGGAATGTATGTTAAACCATTTAAAGGAAATTGACGAAGAGACGATTGCAGTTTTTTTGGTCAATGATTATAATCAACCAGGAGAATTGATTGATGCCACTACAGCTACCTATTTGATAAGTAAAAACATTCCTAGCCCGATGGGCGATTTTTTAAGCGCATTTGCGACCATGGAAGCTGCACAAAAAGCACAATTGGAAAATGGTGGAGAGCTCTACAATTGGATGGAATTGGTTCAATATTTTGATAGAAAATAGAGGCTGACTTTTAGAACGTGTAATAGGAATGATAAAGGAATTGGATACATTAGAATGTTTAGAAGTACTTGACACCAATTATCATGGTCTACTGGCATATATTTCAGGTAAAAGTCCATTAGTTGTTCCGATTACCTATTTTCACGATAATGAAGAGAATAATATTTTGAGTTACTCTTCCGAAGAATTTAAATTGAATGCTATGCCTGAATAGGGAAACATTTCACTACAGGTCGATGATATCCAATCAATTCAAAATGGCTGTTGGTACTGGTGCAAGGTAGTTTTGAAGAGCTTAAAGAAAGTGCTTCTAAACACTATTTGCATAACTTTTTTGAAGGGGTTCAAGAAGCAATCGTTAAAGGAAAGGAAACATATCCAAAGTTCATTCAAGATTTTACAAGTCGATTACAAAAAGGAGGAATACCCTTAGTATATTGCATCAATATTTCAAAAATCATAGGAAAACATAGAAACGATGAAAACAACTGAAATCAGTGATTCTGAAATCAAAATAGGCACTGTTGACAATACCATTGCTTCTCAAACTTTTGATAAGCTCCAAGTTCAAAAACTCGTTAAAACCGAATCATTAGAAGTGCTCAGTATCACTTTGGAAAAAGAGACTATTTTTCCGGAACATACCTCATCGAAAGATGGCCAATTGGTAATGTTGGAGGGAAGTATCGTTTTTCATATCAATGATGAGGATTTCTTTCTTGAGAAACAACAGAGCATAGGTTTTCCCAAAGAGAAAAAGCATTGGGCCGCGGCACGTCAGAATTCTAAGTTTCGGATTATAAGATAATATGCTGAAACTTCTAATTTTCATCCATATTTTAGCTGCAACCATATGGACTAGGGGCCACCTGATTCTAGCACTTCGGGTTTTGCCCAATGCTTTAAAAAAGAAAGATTTTCAGATTATACGAACCTTTGAATCCCAATTCGAGCCAATCGGCATACCAGCACTTTTGATCTTAACGGCAACCGGTATTTATTTTGCAACAGAATACGCCCCGAATTTTTTCAAATTTGATTTTGATCTTCATCATACCAAACATATTGCATTGAAATTGGTACTTTTATTTGCAACCGTTATATTGGCCTTACATGCTCGTTTGGTTTTGATACCCAAAAGAGCCCTAAAACCATTGGCGATGGATATCATAGCGGTAACAGTATTGGCCGGACTATTCGTTTTTGTAGGGTTTGATTTAAGAAGTGGAGAAATGTTATGAGAAAAAAAAAATATTTAGTAGCGCTTATTATGAGTTTCCTGTTTGGCCTACAGGTTTCAATAGCGAATACAATAACCGTTTGTGCTTCCTGTGAAGTTACATCCGTTAAGGAAGGCATAACTATCGCCTCTGCATATGATACCTTGCTAATTAAAAAGGGAACGTATCACGAGTATAACATACTTGTGGATAAACCTCTCATATTACTCGGGGAAGATTATCCGATTATCGATGGAGAAGATCAAGGTGAAATCATTCGCGTTGTTTCCGATGATGTAACTATCGACGGGTTGTTCATTGTCAACGTGGGTACAAGCTACACCTCCGATTATGCCGCGATTCGCGTTGTAAAAAGCGAGAATTACCTGATTCAGAATGTTGTTCTTGAAAAACTGTTTTTTGGAATCTATTTAGAGAAATCGAACAACGGAAAGGTATATCACAATAAAATAATCGGTGATGCCAAGGATGAATACAATTCCGGAAACGGTATACAATTGTGGTATTCGCACAATGTTGTGGTAGACCGAAACATTGTTCAAGGTGTGCGCGATGGTATTTATCTGGAATTCTCCGATAACGTCACCATAAACAATAACGAGAGTATGAACAATTTGCGGTATGGACTTCATTTTATGTTTTCCAACGATGACGTGTACACTGATAACGTTTTTGAAAACAATGGGGCAGGGGTAGCTGTGATGTTTTCTAAACGGATAAAAATGATTGGCAATACGTTTCGAAAGAATTGGGGCACTGCAGCCTTCGGAATGCTCTTAAAGGAAATTAACGACGCTGAGATCAGCAACAATACATTTGAGGAAAACACAATCGGAATAAACATCGAAGGCTCAAACCGGATTGATTATAAGAACAATAGTTTTATAAAAAACGGATGGGCAGTAAAAGTTCTCGGAGCCTGTTATGCAAACACATTCACTAAAAACAATTTTTTGTATAATTCTTTTGATATTTCTTATAACAGTAAATTGAACGATAACGTATTCGACCAAAATTACTGGAGTGACTATACGGGTTACGATTTAGATAAAAATGGTGTGGGTGATGTGCCTTATCGCCCAGTAAAACTATTTTCCTATATTGTAAACAGGACCCCTGAGACCATTGTTTTATTACGCAGTCTATTTATGGATATCATCGATTTTTCCGAAAAAGTATCCCCCGTTTTTACGCCAGATAACTTATTAGATACACATCCCCTAATGAAAAAAGCACTATGATTCAAGTTGAAAACTTACATAAGAAATTCGGAAAGAACGAAGTACTCAAGGGTTTGGATCTTGTTATTGAAGAAGGAGGGATTTTTGCCGTACTAGGACCGAATGGCTCAGGAAAAACAACTTTGATCAAAAGTATTTTGGGTATGGTCGTTCCCAATATGGGCCTGATTTCGGTCCGAGGTACAGCAATCAAAAAGAACTGGAAATACCGTAAGGATATTGACTACCTACCACAGATTGCCAATTTTCCAGGAAACTTGAAAGTTAAAGAGTTGATACGTATGATCAGGGATCTTCGCCAAATGCCCAGTTCAGAGGAAGATTTAATCGAATTATTTCAACTTGAACCCTTTTTGAATAAAAGGCTATCCACCTTATCGGGGGCACTAAGCAGAAAGTAAATATCGTCTTGGCTTTCATGTTTAATTGTTCTATTCTGATTTTAGATGAACCCACCACAGGTCTAGACCCGGCTTCCTTGATTCGATTGAAAGAACTTATCAAGAAAGAGCGAGAAAAGGGAAAAACGATTTTGATAACCTCCCATATCATGCAATTTGTTGCCGAGGTCGCGGACGATATTGTTTACCTATTAGAAGGTAGAATCTATTTTAAGGGAAGCATTTCCGAATTGCAGAAAAAGACTAACCAAACCGATTTAGAACACGCCATAGCGGCCATAGCAAATCAGAACGCCCATGTTTAAAATATTGAAATATAGTTTTTACGATCTCGTTCGTAGCCGATGGAGCTATGTGTATTTTCTATTCTATCTTATTTTAGGCTTTGTGCTTTTGTTTTTGAACAATGATGTTTCAAAAGCAGTAATTACTTTGATGAATATTATTATTGTACTCGTTCCGTTGATTGGAACTATTTTCGGGGTCATGTATTATTACAATTCCAAGGAATTTACAGAACTGCTGCTAGCGCAACCGATTAAACGTTCTTCGATTTTCTTAGGGCAGTACCTGGGGGTAGCAGGATCGTTAACTTTGAGTTTGGTTTTAGGCCTTGGTATTCCATTCTTACTTTATGGATTGTTGCGAAGTGATGCTATTTTTGATTTCAGTTTATTACTGGTAACCGGGGCATTTTTGACCCTTATTTTTACGGCATTATCCTTCAACATAGCAATATCCAACGAAAATAGGATCAAGGGCTTTGGATATGCCGTACTATTGTGGTTGTTTCTTGCCGTTGTTTATGATGGCCTTTTTCTAATGTCATTGATTATTTTTAAGGAATATCCATTGGATGGTTTTTCATTAGGTGCGACTATGTTTAACCCCATAGACTTATCTCGGACGTTGATTCTTTTAAAACTGGATATTTCGGCCCTTTTAGGATATACCGGTGCTGTATTTAAGCAATTTTTCGGTACAAATCAAGGTTTGATAATTTCGATGTTGATGCTCTGCTTATGGACCATCTTACCTATATGGAGTTTAGTTTTTAAATCAAATAGGAAAGATTTCTAATATGAATCCAAATAGCTTATTTTTCCTTTACATCTATAATTTAATGCAAAGAATACCAAGATGTCTGCAATTAGCGCAATGAAAATCAAATACTGATAAACAATGCTTTGCAGGAAACAACATACTGAATATCAAAGTGTAAAGTAACTGATTTGTTACAAGAATTATAATAAACCACATGAGGGATATGTTGCTCTTCGATATTCGCTATAACTAAACCAAATTAGCAATTATGATAGCAATACTGAAAATCACACTTAATATGAGCAGATTAAAGGTGGTCTTGGACTTCAATTGAGCCAATACTGCTGCATTAAAGCTCATACAAAGAATTGTTACTAGGAACACAAAGACCATTTTGACGGCCATGGGAATACTTTGGATTAGCAAAAGCATCACAGCTGCAGACCCAAGACAACTTTGTCCTATAATCGCGATAGCGGAATAACCTGTTTGTTGTTTTTTAAACTCGGACAACAAACTGTTATACAATTTAAACCTAAGATTGACTCTTTTATCAGATTCAAGATGGGTCATCGGTATTGTCTTTGAATTTTTCATTGTTGTGATTTTTTGAAATTATTCGTAATTGTTTTTCAGTTGCTATTATTTTCATTTGGTTGAACATACACGTTCTTCAAAGCGGATATGATGTTGAAGTTATTCTCCTATAAGGCTCAATGATTTTGTTGGTGTTTCGATTTTTGGTAAAAAGCATGTGTAGTTTTTTATGCTGTAAGCAAACTCGTTTTACCAGTTTATTGCCATCTCTTAAGGTGGCAATATGTTGTTTTCCTATAACTCAGAATATTGTTTTAAATAAAATTTAAAGATCAGTCCGCAAACTTTTTCATACGGACCTCAGATATTCTTCTTTAGAATCCAAACATATTTTCTAACAAAGTAGTAAGCCGTTATGGTGATCACGGCTTACACCTTATAATGCTTTGTCTCTTTTTATAGGCTTGGTTTTCATAGTTTTTCAAGCAATGAATTTTTGTTCCAATAACTCTGCTTTGGGAAACAAAATATTGTTTTCTAAATGAATATGCCTGTGCAAGTCTTCCTCGAATTCTTTAAGTAAGGAGAATGCGACCCTATAAGTACTGCATGCGTCTACTGGTGGATTGTAGTCTTTGCTAAGTTCTGCTATCAACCTAAACCTTTCGCCCTCGTTCTCATGTTCTTGCATCATCATGGCTATTGGGTTTTTGACCGTACCGAAATGTGGTCTGTCAAGGGATTCGTTTTGTGATTCGGCCTTGACCATTTTGCATACCCATGGGAAGAGCAGCAACTCCTCTTTTTTCATATGCATTGCCAGTTCGCCAGCCGAAGCGTTGAAATGCTCATTAATTTCGAAAAGTTCAGGATGGCGTTCGCCATGTACCTCGCAAAGTTTCGTTAGGTATTCTTTTAAAACGGGAATTCCTTTTTCGACATAGCGGTGGTGTTTTTTTTCGATATAGTCCACAAGCAGGTCCAACGGCCAAGACTTAAAATCGGTGTTGTCGTTGCTGGCTTGTCTTTGTACTTCGTCTATCTCTCCGAGTAGCACGTCAACATCAAGATGATGCTTTTCGGCCACCTCTTGAACGCTACGGTTGCCCTTACAACAAAAATCTATTTTATGGTTCTTGAACACTTGAGCGGTTCGATAATCTTCAGCGACCATTTGGCCAATAGTTTTTTCCAATAATTTTTCCATGATATGAGCTATATAAAATTAATTTCAGATTTAACGGCCATGACAGCTATGGCCTTAAAGTCTTTTTCAATGATTAATTTGTGTTCCTTTCTTGCAGGAATAATAAGGCAGTCACGTTTTTTCAAAAAATGATTTTTATCCGGCATCTGTAGTAATGCTTCACCGGCCTGCACCAGGATAACAGCTTCAAGAGTACTGTAATGTGCGGGCATTTTCATTCCTGCGCTACCTTCGATGCGTAGAATTTTAAAAGTGTCGCCCAAAGCCAAGCGAGTTAATTCTGGTTTATTTTGTACTTCCATGATTTCTTGTTTTTGCTTCTTCCCACTTTATTAATTTAGAACGAGAACGCGGGGAAGATTTGCGTTAACTGGATTTTTGCGATAATAGGATAAAAATGTCCGAATTAAAATTAATTTTTTTTAGCGTTTTAGATATGTCAATCCTACTTCTAGGCCTACCGCCATTTCGTACAAGCTAGTATTTTCGAGCATTTCTTTTAAATCATTGCGTATGGCAACGAATTTATCATGTACAGGGCAGGGTTTGGCAGCATTACACTCCTTAAGTCCGAGTCCACAACCTATATAGATCTTATTGCCTTCGATGGCATTTATAATTTCACTTAGTTTTACACGGTCAATTTGTTTCCTGCCAATTTCAAAGCCTCCAAAAGCACCTTTAACTGAATCAATGATTTCATTCCTAGACAATTGTTGTAGAATTTTGGCGGTAAAAGCTACCGGGGAATCTATTTCCTCAGCAATTTCCTTTAAACTGACACGTCTACCCTCTAAGGATTGTGAAGCGATGTAGGTCGCTGCTCTGATACCGTATTCGCACGCTTTTGAAAACATCTTGATTATTAATAGTAATCAAAGATATTAATTATTTATAATTCGGACAAAAATATCCAATTTAAATTTAAGCAATAAATCTCTGATGGTATTAATTTCTGTCACACTCTATACTTTCTTGTCTAAATAATTACCTTGCCTCTGTCTTACACTGATTAAGAAATATGACATATAGGATATGTTCCCAATTCAAATAAGGATTTAAAAACGGTATGACTGGGCAAACGAAATTAATACTTTTCTATAGGTCAATGCCTTTGAATAGCTAAGTTCACTACAGATTGATAAAAAGCCTAAGAGCATTAGGTGTTACTGAAATAAAGAAGTTAAGTGCTAGTAAATAGGAGGAAGGTGATGCTCATTTTGAAAGAGCGTATTATCGAATTTACACTAGATTGTTTCTATTTCCAGCTCATAAATTATGCCCTCGAATAGAGCCTAAAGAACTTCGGTGATTATTGACCCAATGCCAGTCGCTATGTAATTTAGTGGTCTTGTGGCAAAAGAGGTATTTATTTTTTGTAACGGAAAGTTGGTAGACAGAAGTTTTTTGCCTCAAGTAATTTTACTACATCCGTTCTATACCGAGTATAACTATTTTGGTTGTAATTATAGAATTGTTGCTGAAAAAAAAGAATTTTTTGGGAGGGCGTAAGGCTATAAATACGGGTTTGAGCAAGTATACCGATAATCTAAAATCGGGTACTGCGCCCTATTGCAATATAATGGATTTATTATAGCGGTACCATTTATATGTCGCCCATAGAAAAATAACCGTACCTACGGAACTTATGATAATAACTAAGCTTATTTGCCACGGCTTTAGCAAGACGATTAGCAGTAGTCCCGTAAAATCATCAAAAGACCTAGAAAGGCTATAAACCTGTACTTTTTCACTTGTCCTGATTATTCAATTAGTCATTGAAATCAAAATTCATTAATACAATCCTCACTATTCTAGTCCTTACCAACTAACTAATTGTTTACTGCAAAAAGTCTGTTTTTCAAGCCTGCTAATTATAGAATCCGCATATTCTCCAAATTAAATTCGTGTTGGTAAATCTTCTTAATATGCTTAGAGAATCTTTTTCGAAAACAATCGTACACTGTAGACTTCTATTAATACCAATAATACGTTATACTTGAGTTCACCTCTATCATTCATGTATTTTTCCTATAGTAATTATAAACATTTTTAATTTAAATTATAAAAAGGTCATTTAATATTTTTATATTCGAATAATCTTTTCTTCAAGCTTAATAGTTGAAGAAAAGAGCTGTCTTACGATTAAGGAGTCCTTATAATGAAATATTTCAGACCATGAAATGCTTCTAGCTTAACGAATTAATACTAGTATGAAAGATTTAAAAAAGGAAAATCCCTACGGAATAAAAAAGAATATTGATTATTTAATGGATACCAAAAACTGGTGGCCCCCATTGATTTTTATCCTAATAATCAGTTTAGCTGGTGTTGGAATGATAGGTTACCAGACCTACAATGACGCGCCTCCTATGTCGGGCTTTACATCAACTAAGGGAGAAGTTTTAATAGACCAGTCTACCATAGAACAAGGTCAGACAGTTTTCCACAAATATGCCTTAATGGAATATGGTTCATTTTTTGGTGATGGCGCACAGCGAGGGCCTGATTTCACAGCCGAAGCCTTGCACTTCATCAATGTATATATGAACGACTATTATCAAAAGCAGTTTGAAGAGTTGAAAGGCAGGGAAGTTACTGAAAACGAGAAACAAGTAATCAATGAAAAGGTAAAACATGACCTCAAAACAAATACTTATGATGAAGCAGCGAATACCATTATTTTAAATGATGCTTATGCATTTGCTTTAGGAAAGCTTAAAGAATACTATTTGAACGTCTTTGCAGGAGATAATCCGGAAAATTCCTTTTCGCTCCCGAATTATATAACCAATACCCAAGAAATCGAAGATTTGGCCAGCTTCTTTTTCTGGGGTGCTTGGGTATGTGTCACGGAAAGACCCGGTGAAAACTTTAGTTATACCCATAATTGGCCTTATGATTCATTGGCTGGCAACACCCCCACTTCCCCGGTCGTTCTCTGGAGCGTCTTGGGTATGCTCGCCTTTATGCTAGTCTGTGGATTTGTACTCTATTTCATTGGGCAGTACAACCAGCTATCTAATAAATTTTTCAAACCGGCATCAAAGGAACTCTTGACCCTTAAACGGGTACAGGATTTTGTTCCCAGCAGAACCCAAAAAGCTTCTTATAAATTTTTCCTGGTGGCCATTATTCTTTTTTTTATTCAGGTGGCCAGCGGATTTATTACCATTAACGAGTTTATAGACTATCTAGGCTATTTTGGTATTAACCTTTCCGAGTATTTTCCTGTGACCGTGTCTAGAAGCTGGCATTTGATGCTATCGCTTTATTGGATATCGACCTGTTGGATTGCGTCCTCCATTTTTATTCTTCCCTTATTGGCCAAAAAGGAAGTGAAGGGCCAACTCACCCTTATCAACATTCTTTTTTTGCTCCTTTTTGTATTGGTTGCTGGATCATTGACCGGTATGGTACTTGGGCCATTAGGCCTTTTAGGTGAATGGTGGTATGCCTTTGGGCATCAAGGCTGGGAATTTGTGGATTTTGGGCGCGCTTTTCAAGTACTGTTGATGCTAATTTTCATTCTTTGGGGTGTCGTAGTCTACCGAGGTGTTAGGCCTGCTTTTATAAAAAGTATGCCGTGGAACCTGCCTAATTGGATTATGTATTCTGTTGTGGGAATCCCGATACTCTTCATCTCGGGGTTTGTAGCCAGGCCAGAGACCAATTTTGTTATCGCTGATTTCTGGCGATGGATGGTTGTTCACATGTGGGTAGAGGCGTTTTTTGAGGTGTTCATTACCGTAATCGTTAGTTATTTGATGGTTCTGATGGGGTTAGTGAGCCGCAATGCCGCTATTCGGGTTATCTATTTTGCCACTATTTTATTTTTGGGAACCGGCCTTTTGGGTATATCGCATAATTTTTATTGGAATGCAAAGCCCGTCGCCACAATGGCCTTGGGAAGTGTCTTCTCAACCCTTCAGTTTGTTCCCTTGATTCTATTGACCGTAGAAGCATGGCGCTTTAAGAACATGCCCAAGATAGCCCTTAATGGAATTAAACCCACGGAACTAGGCGATTTCGGATTTCCCGAGGTATTCTCATTCTTGATAGCTGTAAATTTTTGGAATTTCTTCGGAGCCGGGGTATTGGGAATCATCATCAACCTGCCTATATTGAACTATTATGAACATGGAACATACCTCACCGTTAACCACGCGCATGCTGCCCTAATGGGAGTTTACGGGAATATTTCGCTAGCTGCCATGCTATTTGCATCTCGGCTATTGTTCAAATCCAAAAGGTGGAACAAAAACTTGGTCAAAATCTCCTTTTGGTCCATTAATGCTGGACTTATGCTTATGGTGCTACTGGACCTACTCCCTGCCGGAATCATACAGTTCAAGGAGGTAGTTGAGAGTGGTCTATGGTTTGCAAGGTCGGAACAGTTCATAGGAGGAGAAAATTTTAAATCATTGACATGGTTGCGAGCAATAGGTGCTTGTATTTTCCTCTTTGGTGGGGTCATACCCTTAATGCTGTTTATGGCTTCAAGGATGAATTCCCTAAAGCCGGGTTCCTATTCGGTAACATCGCTTGAAGAAAACCAATCAGAAGAATGAACTAATGAATGTTAGTGTAAATGAAAGCGTTTCCTATTAGACGGGAATAGGACTTTGTAAACAAATCTTATAGTGAGAATATGGATACTCAGAATTGAAATTAACAAAAATTAATCCTTAAATATAGTATTATGAAAACAAAAGAAATGGTAGTATCAATCGTACTTATCGGGTTTTTGTGGATGCCCTGTAAAGCTCAAGTTGACTTGGTAAACGATGAATTTCCCGAAGCAAAGGAAGAAGTAATGAAAACCTTTGGGGAAATGGCCCAAAGCATCAAAGATGGGGATATGGACAAGCTTATCTCCTTTCACGCTTATAGTCCAAAATTCACGGAATTCAAGAACGGGGAACCACGTAACGGTAGCGATGCCAACGAAACACATGAACGCAACACTTTTGGCTCTGTGACCGAAGTTATAAAATTTGATGCAAAAGATTTACAAATTGCGGTATATGGTGATGTGGCCAATGTAACTTTTCACTCAGATTTTCATCTTAAGTTTGATGAAGACCTAGTCGTGGTAAATGACCAAATTACGTTATTGTTCGTTAAGACCGATAGTGGCTGGAAAATGGTTCATGAGCACCATTCCCCACTTAAGAATTTAACTAATGAACAATAGATTTTATTTGGTAAGACAGTCTTAATTGTAATACAGACTACTATTTAGGCATCTAATTTAGTAGCCTGTATTATAAGTTTATATTGACTTCGAAGTTGATCATAATCATTGATTTTCAAGACATTTGAAATAAAATCTTTTAGTTTGAGTTGGTATATCACTATGTCCGAAATAGTGGAAACGGTCTTAAAAGTGATTATGTGTTGATAAGATTCTTAATAAGTCAAATCTTCTTGTTTGAGAAGATTAAAGAATCAATGTATCTTTATAAAATATAAAAAGGTCATTTAATGTTGTAATTATGTATTGTTTTGATTTTCATGTAGTGATGCAAGAGGTGCCGGGCGAAATAAGCCTTTGTTTCACCATATCAGGATGTCCGCTTCGTTGTGAAGGGTGCCACTCTCCTTTCTTATGGAAAGAAGGGAGTGGGTCTAAAATTAACAGAAAGGCTTATAAAGATATTCTTTATCGATATACAGGTTTTGCCAGTTGCGTTCTATTCATGGGAGGTGAGTGGCATCCAAAAGAACTGGTTTTCTATTTAAGATATGCCAGGGAACACGGTTATAAAACCTGTCTTTATTCAGGGTTGGATGAAGTGAATCAACGAATCCTAAATCATCTGACCTATATCAAAACCGGCCCATGGGTAAAAGAATTGGGCGGGCTTGGAAGTGAGACAACAAATCAAAAATTTAAAGAAGTAAAAACGGACAAGATTCTTAATCATTTATTCATACCTAACTAAATCATCTTATGATACGACTTACAGACGAGCAGATTGCAAAAAAAATAGATTTCATTGACCACTATCTCAATTCCGGTAACGCAGCGGACGGTTCCAAGGTAGATTCCAACGCTAACGTAACTTCAAAAAATATTGCTACCATGGAGGCCGAATTGAACAAGGACATTAATATTCAAGTAAATCGGGCCTTAGTAAAACAAAAGATAGCATCCCTTTTTGGAGATGAACTGGCCAAGGAGTATATCCGACAAATAGAATCACATGAAATTTATGTTCATGATGAAACCTCGTTGAAGCCCTATTGTGCCTCTATAAGTATGTATCCTTTCCTTTTAGACGGCCTTACCAAATTGGGCGGCGAAAGTCGGGCTCCAAAACACTTGGAGAGTTATTGTGGGGAGTTTGTAAATCTTGTCTTTGCCGTGAGTTCCCAATTCGCCGGCGCTCTGGCTACGGTCGAGTTTTTGCTGTACTTTGACCATTTTGCCGGCAAAGATTATGGCCCAGATTATCTTTCGGAAAATGAAAAACTGATTGCCAATCATTTGCAACATGTAGTCTATGCCGTAAACCAACCCGCCGCTGCTAGGGGCTATCAATCCGTTTTTTGGAATATATCCTTATACGATACGGCTTATTTTGAAAGTATGTTCGGGGACTTTGTGTTCCCAAATATGACCAGGCCGAAATGGGAAAGCGTAAAACGTTTACAAACCTTCTTTATGAAATGGTTCAATGAAGAACGAAAAAAGGCCGTGCTTACTTTTCCGGTAGTTACAGCGGCGATGTTGGTAAAGGACGGTATTCCCGTTGATACGGATTTTACCGAAATGTGCGCCCAAGAATTAAGTGAGGGCAATTCCTTTTTTATCTATCAATCCGAGAACGCCGATAGCCTAGCATCTTGCTGTCGTCTGCGTAACGAAATCAGCGACAATACATTTAGCTACTCTTTAGGCGCAGGCGGCGTAGCTACAGGTTCTGTAAACGTCATTACGTTGAACATGAACCGATTGGTGCAACAGAATGCGGATATTGTGGAAGAGGTCAGAAAAGTACATAAATATCAAGTCGCCTTCAGGCAACTTATGGATGAGTATAAAAATGCGGGAATGCTTCCAGTGTACCAATCTGGATTTATTTGTTTAGAGAAACAGTTTTTGACAATTGGAATCAATGGCATGGCCGAAGCTGCCGAAAGCCAAGGAATTATAGTTGGTAATAATCAGCCATATAAAGATTTTGTAAACCGATATCTAAAAGCTATCTATCAAGAAAATAGAATTGCGAAAGGGCAATACGGATATATGTTCAACACAGAGTTTGTACCTGCTGAGAACCTTGGTGTTAAAAATGCCAAGTGGGATCGAGAGGATGGTTTATTCGTACCAAGGGATTGCTACAACTCTTATTTCTATGTGGTAGAGGACCACAGCATAAATGCGCTTGATAAGATACTACTTCACGGCAAAGAAATCATCCAGTATCTAGATGGGGGTTCGGCCCTACACTTGAATCTTGAGGAGACCCCGAAAAAGGACGGTTTTGTAAGACTAATACATGCCACGGCCAAGGCCGGATGCAATTATTTCTGTTTCAACATTCGGATAACCATATGTAATAAATGTACCCATATCGATAAACGAACGCTCTTCGAGTGTAGTATGTGCTCTTCACAGAATGTAGACCATGCCACTCGGGTCATTGGCTATCTCAAACGGGTATCGAATTTTAGTTCGGGCAGGCAACAAGAGCATCACCTGAGACATTATCATTTGCAAGGCAATGAACGAAATTTAGCAAATAGGAGGGTAGAAATTTTGACACAAAACTTATCTGAATATGAAATTAATACTGCGAACATGCAGGAAAAAATTCTTAAAGCATAATAAATATCGATTTAGGACTTGTTGATATTCTAAATTTTATATGTGCCTTAAATTTTCTGATGTAGACGTTGACCAATTTACCCCACTTTATATTAATAAAAAGTCGCCTTCTATCATCTCTCTGTGGTAGACGATATCCTGTTAGAAAAACTAAGGAAAATGTACTGCGAAAAGTTTGGAATACCCTATCGTGAAATTACGGAAAACGTACTTCAAAACATAGAGATAGCTTTTGCTAGTTCCAAAATCCGGATTTTACAAGATTTAGAAGGAAGTAAATTTACCCTAAACCATATGATCGCAGGAATAACGGAATTGAAAACTAGGGCCGATAAATCTACTACGGCTATTTGAAAAAATCTATGTTTCCGATAAGTTCTAGAAAGAAGGATTTGCCACTAATTCAGTCCAATCCCCGCAAGGAAATTACGGTGCCATTTTCTTCAATTTCCGCAACAAGCTTATCAATGGACTTATCCCTGAAATCACTCAATATCTGTTTTTTAAATGGTGCAACAATAGCATGTGCAGGGCAGGGGTTAATCTCGTTACACTTTGCCAGACCCAAGAAACACTCGTCGAACTTTGCTTCTCCATCGATACTGACCATAACATCCCAAATAGATTTTTTCCTGTTCCGCTTGTCAAGAAAGAAACCACCGCCAGGCCCTTTGGTTGAAGAAACTATTCTAAAGGTGGTAAGGTTGCGTAATAATTGTGCTAAAAACGGCTTAGGTACTTCTAGTTCCTCTGCAATTTTTTTCGCTCCGATTTTGTGGGTTTCACTACTGTGAATAGCAAGATAAAAAATCGCCCTAATGGCATATTTAGTAGAATTTGATAACATAGACAGAGTTTATAAAGCAACAAAGATAATAAAAAGATATTTTTATAATTAATTATGATTTATATCATTGTTTACGGTAGGTTGAACAATTAATTTCGTATGGCAAAAGATGTGCTAAGAGTTCATGTAATAACAAAACTATTTGTTTGTTGGAATATAAAAAATAGCCACGGTTTGGAAAGTGTAAAACATACTGATTTTCTCACTCCGCAAATTGACCTTTGCAAAGATATAACAAGGCTCAAGAAGGCAAAGAATGTAGTCATTTTAGCCCATTATTACCAGCGGCCCGAGATTCAGGAAGTTGCAGATTACGTGGGCGATAGTCTTGGTCTTTCTAAAGCTGCCGCGAAAACCGATGCGGACATTATTGTTTTTGCAGGCGTACATTTTATGGCTGAAACAGCCAAGATATTGAATCCCAAGAAGAAAGTTCTCCTTCCCGATATGTCCGCCGGCTGTTCTTTGGCCGATTCCTGTCCGCCAGAGGCGTTTCAAGAATTTATAGCACTTCATCCAGATCACTTTGTGGTTACTTACATCAACTGTTCAGCGGCAGTAAAGGCAATGAGCGATTTTGTTTGTACGTCATCCAATGCGCTGGAAATTATAAATTCCATACCTGAGAACGCCCCTATCATTTTTGCGCCCGATAGAAATTTGGGTAGGTATATTATCGAACAAACCGGTCGGGATATGTTGCTATGGGAAGGTAGCTGTATCGTGCATGAGGCGTTCAGCATTGACAAACTCCTAGAGCTATACCAAAAGAATCCTGACGCATTGATCATTGCTCATCCCGAATCGGAAGAACATATATTAAAAATAGCCAACTACATTGGTTCTACCGCCGGTATGCTTGCCTTTGTTAAAAAGCATCCTTATGAAAAATATATCGTTGCTACCGAGGCAGGAATTCTACATGAAATGCGGAAAGAAGTGCCAGGTGCACAGCTTATTCCTGCACCCGCCATGGCGGACAATAGCTGTGCTTGTAGCGAATGTGCCTATATGAAGGTCAATACACTACAAAGGCTATTTGAGTGTCTAAAAGATGAAACGCCAGAAATACACGTTTCGGAAACTATTGCAAAAAAGGCCCTGGTGCCGATCGAACGGATGTTGGCACTTTCAAAATAAACAGCAATGACCTCAGTTGACTATTTAGTTATCGGCTCTGGAGTGGCGGGTTTGACCTTTGCACTTAAAATCGCTGAAAAATTCAAGGAGAGGACCGTCTGGATAGTAACGAAATCTGAAGAGGATGAAACGAATACCAAATATGCCCAAGGTGGGGTAGCGGCCGTTCTTGATTTTGGGGAGGATTCCTTTCAGAAACATATTCAAGACACCCTATTTGCCGGTAATGGTCTATGCGAACCCAGCATAGTCGAAATGGTTATTAAGGAAGGTCCGAATCGTTTGCGCGACCTACTATCATGGGGCGCTAATTTTGATATAGGCCAAGATGGAAAGCTAGATCGTGGCAAAGAAGGGGGTCATTCCGAACATCGCATCATTCACCATAAGGACGGTACGGGACTTGAGATTGAACAAACATTATTAAAGTGTATCCATACCCTTCCGAATATTATCCTTTTAAAACATCATTTTGCCATAGATCTCATTACGGAACATCAGGCCTGTGATACAAAATCAAGCCTTCTAACCTGCTACGGTGCTTACGTTCTCGATCAAAATACAGGACATGTAGAGATTTTTAAAGCCAAGAATACCCTTATGGCCACTGGAGGTATCAGTAGGGTCTATGGCCATACCACCAACCCCACCATTGCGACGGGAGATGGCATAGCAATGGCCTACAGGGCTAAAGCACGAATTGTAGATATGGAGTTCATACAGTTCCATCCTACATTGTTCTGTGATGGTAAAGAAGGGCAGTCTTTTTTAATTTCTGAGGCCGTTCGAGGTTTTGGGGCATATCTAAGGAATAAGGCAGGGCATCGCTTTATGCTCGATTATGACGAGAGGGGAGAGTTGGCATCTCGGGATATCGTTTCAAGAGGTATCGATAGTGAACTCAAAAATTCAGGAGAACCTTGCGTATTCCTAGATTGTACTCATCTTGACACAGATGCTTTCAAGACCCGTTTTCCGACCATATATTCTGAATGCCAAAAGAACCATATTTATATTGAAAAGGATTGGATTCCTGTGGTACCTGCGGCCCATTATTTATGTGGAGGCATTGAAGTTGATAAATTCGGAAGAACAGCTATAAAAAATCTTTTTGCCTGTGGCGAATGCTCGAGGACAGGCTTACATGGAGCAAACAGATTGGCATCCAACTCCCTGTTGGAAGCCTTGGTATACGCCCACAATACCTATCAATACCTTAGCACTAATATTGAACTGCCCGTTTCAGTAGCGATTCCCGAATGGAGCACGAAAGGCGCCGTCATGCCTAACGACAAAATAATTATCCAGCAACATTTAAAAGAGTTGCAAGCCTTGATGCGAAACTATGCCGGGATCGTTAAAAGCACTAAGAATTTACAAAAAGCAGTCGAACATCTTGATGTGCTTTATCAAGAAGTTGAGATACTCTATCGAGATTCAAAAGTGAATCCGGTGCTTTGTGAATTACGTAATATGGTAAATGTCGCCCATCTGATCATTGGGCAATCTCTAAAAAGAAACAGTAACAAAGGTGGATACTACAACACGGATTATGCGCCTCAATTTAATATTCTAAAATAATTTACACTATAAAATAATATTCTATGACTAGTAGCATAATAAAAGAAAGTCTATCGGAAAGTTTTTCCTACGAAGCCTATTTGGTCTTAATAAGGAATCTTGTTGTTCAGAAAATGACGACGGGAACTGATCAGAGCGAGCAACGGATACAACATACGAAATTGAACGCCAGTAGAATGCGGCGAATAGATAAGACTGTTGAAATACCAAAAAATTCGCTTCAGCCTTTTCTTGATATTCAGGAAAAACAAAGGTGGATGATTATATTGGAAAGTTGGTGTGCAGATGGCGCACAAACCATACCGATACTGAATAAAATCGCGAAAGCCACGCCGATGATAGACCTGACCATAGTGCTAAGAGATGAGAACCCAGAACTGATGAACCTGTTCTTGACCAATGGAACCGAATCCATACCCAAACTCATCATAACGGATACCAAAGGCGAATTTCTAACCTCTTGGGGCCCAAGATCTAAGGCAGCTAGCAAATTAGTGCATGATTACAAAAAGCAAAACGGTAAGATAGACGAGCATTTAAAGGAAGAACTACAACATTGGTATAACAAAGACCGAGGAAAGGAAATTATAAATGATCTTGTAGAAGTGATAGGAGAATGCAGGCCTAGTGAGCATGTGGCTAAATAATCGGGGCTAACTCCAATAAAAAATAGCGTTATGAGCAAAGCGAAGAGATACGACCATACACTAACCTTGTCTGAAAATGAAATGCGCGACTATGGCTACACTATTATAGATACGCTAGTCAATCACTTTATAAATATCAACGATAAAAAACCAGTGGCGTTGGGTACACGAAAAGAGATGGAAGAGCTTTTGGAGGAAAAGATTCCTGAAACGGGACAAGATCCAATGAAAGTGATAAACCATATTATTCATGATGTTCTTGAGAAAAACGATTTGTTCTCACACCCCAAATCTTTTGCCTTTGTACCAAGCCCTAGCAATTTCGTAAGTGTAATGGCAGATACCTTAGCCACAGGGTTCAATATATTCTCTGGAGGTTGGTCGGTATCACCTGCTGCCTCTGAGATCGAGATTATTACCATCAACTGGTTGCTTCGGATATTCGGTTTTCCCGTTAAGAATGGAGGAGGCCTGTTCACTAGCGGAGGTTCTATGGCGAATCTCACGGCTTTACTGGCGGCAAGAAGAAATAAATGTGGAGATGATTTTTCGAAGGCGACCATTTATTTATCCGATCAGGCGCATTCTTCCAATATAAAGGCCATAAAAATAATGGGGTTCAAACAAGATCAGATTCGACTCATACCAACCGATTCGGAATTTAGGATTTCGTTAAATGGACTCTCCAAAGCCATTGCCTTGGATAAACTAAGGGGGTTGAATCCTTTTTGTATCATAGCGACAGCTGGTACTACAAATACAGGAGCGGTAGACCCCCTTGAAGAGTTAGGCAATATATGTAAAAATGAAAATTTATGGTTTCATGTAGACGGTGCCTATGGTGCCGCGGCCATGCTCTCAAAAAAAGGTGCTAAAGCGTTAAAAGGAATACAACAGGCGGATTCACTAACCGTCGACCCTCATAAATGGTTTTTTCAACCCTATGAAATTGGTTGTGTGCTAGTAAAAAACCACAAATGGTTAAGTACGGCATTCAGTGAAAAACCAGAGTACCTAAGAGATATTGAAGGTAACGAATCAGAAATAAACTTTCATGAACACGGGGTACAACTAACTCGAAGTTTTAGGGCGTTGAAATTTTACACTTCTATTAAGACGTTCGGTTTGCAAACCTTTCGAAGTGCTATTGATCACGGTATTGAACTAGCGGAAATCGTGGAGTTAGAGTTGCGTAAAAGCCCTGTTTGGGAAGTTGTATCCCATGCAAGTCTATCCGTATTGAATTTTAGGTATAATCCAGTAAATCATAGTTTTTCAGAAGAAAATCTAAACTTGATGAATCAACAAATTGTAGAACAAATAACCGCCTCTAGAGAGGCCATATTGGCTTCTACGGTATTAAATGGCCAAGTAGTTATACGAATGTGTTTGATAAACCCAAGGACAACTTTTGACGATGTACGGACAACCTTGGACGCTTGCCAGGTATTTGCGGAAGAGGCTCCTTGTATACATTAACTAGTAGTTCATTCTCATGCAAGCCCCAAATACTGACAAACAAATTCAGCAAGAACTGGTCAATAGCATTATACACGGCTTTGGAATTATTTTTGGCATAGTTGGTATCCCTATTTTGATAGCCTTTGCCATAAAAAGCAATAATGTACCAGGCGTCATCGGAGCGGCGGTATATGGATTTTGTTTTTTGCAACTATTTACTTTTTCCACCCTTTACCACGGATTTCAACATGTCCGGGCAAAACGCGCATTTGAGATACTAGATCATATTAGTATTTATTTTCTAATTGCTGGCACTTACACCCCATTTTTATTGATTTATTTAAACAATGCTTTTGGTATTACTTTGCTGTCCGTATTGTGGGGCTTGACGGCATTTGGAATTATTTTTAAGATTTTTTTTACAGGCAAATGGAACATTGTTTCGACGTTTGTTTACATAGCCATGGGATGCATAATGGTTGTAGGCGGACGCACTTTTTTTGAAACCATTCCCTCTGTTATAGTGACTATGATCCTTATTGGTAGTGGGCTTTACCTTTTGGGGGTTATATTCTACCTATGGGAAAAGTATACATACAACCATGCCGTGTGGCATTTTTTTGTGCTGGCAGCAGCTGTTTGCCATTATGTAGCGATTTTAATGGCAGTATAACTAATGGACAGTTTTTGATTTGCCGCATATTAGATTTTAAAGAGGCATTTAAATACCGATTCTCGCTGTATCTATGGATGGCAAGATGGGAGTTACCCTTTAGTAAAGGATTAATGTTGGGTTTTCTAAAGGATATGAGAAGGTCATTAATTAGAAAAAAGCCTCTTAAAGAGGCTTTTTAAAGTTGTTTTCCAATAGGAAGTGGCTTCTGCAATGATTGCCGGTATAATCCATTGCCCTTTTTTCCATTCTGTCAAGTTTACAGCATTGAAAAAGCCATACACTATTACCTTTTAATTATTGAAATTACCATAGCAAAGACTAGATTTAAAGGCCAATTTTGATTTAGCAACATCCATTCGATCGGCCATAAGTAGCTGTCGTTGAATTTTTGGAATTCGCCACTTTTGAGCTCTCTTGATTTATTCCTTGCTTTTCTGCATAAACTGTTATGCTGAAAATTCCTATTGCCCCATTTTTGAAAGTTTTTATCTCATCTTTAGAAAGATATTTACCAAGGATATCATCTGGAATGACAATGGGCTTTTCCTTTTGTACTTTCATATTCTGAAAGCCCATATTTTCTATTATTTGCAGATATTCTGATTTCTGAATGGCTCCTGCAACACAACCTGCGTACATTTCCGCATCCTCTCTCAAAGCATCTGGAAGATCACCAACCAAGACGATATCCGAAACACTAAAGTGCCCACCAGGTTTTAACACCCTGTAAATTTCCCCGACAACCTTTTGCTTATTAGGAACAAGGTTCAATACACAATTACTGACCACTACATCAGCTATGTCCTTACTGACAGGCATAGCATCGATATCTCCCTCTCTGAACTCTACATTGTTGTAGCCTAACTTTTCTGCATTTATACGCGCTTTTTCAATCATAATTGGTGTAAAATCAATACCAATTACTTTTCCTTCAACGCCTGTTTCGTGTCGGGCCACGAAGCAATCATTTCCAGCACCTGAACCTAAATCAATTACGGTATCTCCTTTTTTTATTTTGGCGAACTGCGTTGGAAGACCGCAACCTAAGCCCAAATCAGCATCGGCAACATAGCCATTGGTTTCGGAGTAATCATCCATCATAATATTGTAAACTTTGTTTGAAGGTGTGGTCGCTCCACAACAAGAGGAAGCATTTTCAGCTTTGCCTTGTTCGGCGATTTTAGCATACTTTTCTTTTACTATGTCCTTTAATTCTCGTTCTTTTTTCATTATGTAGCGATTATAAGATTGATATTTTTAACTCTGTTTTAGCAGCAATCCTCTTTTTTTGAGATATCTAGATTTAGAAATTGTAACAGTTTCCCCTTCATTTTAGTCCAATTGTTACGGTCTATACAGTAGCAAACACTTGTTCCCTCAATAGTGCCCTTAATAAGCTCCAAATGTTTTAATTCCTTAAGGTGTTGGGAAATAGTTGGTTGGGCAAGTCCTATTTCATCCACTAAATCTCCGCAAACACAAGTATCGATTTTAAATAAATATTGCAAAATTGCTACCCTGGCCGGATGCCCGAAGACTTTTGCCAATAGTGAAATTTCATTTTGCAGGTCGCTAAACATTTCTGTTTTGGTTAATCCCATTTTAATTGCATTTGTTCATTGCAATATTACGATTAATATTACAATGCGCAAGATTTTTTGTGTGATTTTGGGGTTTCAAAAAATTAATAATCCTTTTGAGGATACCCTTTTCAGCTTTTGGGTACTAAGCGCTCATTGTTAGTAGCTACTTCAGAGACATTGCCCATCAAAGAATTTTTCGTTTGATTTTTCAGATAGTTTCTGTCATTGATTTTGAAATCGTAAAAACTAGTTATAATTTAAGTCTGTAGCACTAAAGAAATCATAAAATCTACTTAGATGTCATAAATAAGATAGTTTTTTCATACATTTGCTAACCATATGGTTAAATCATATAGTTAATGAAAGACTCATCTACTGAACAAAAGATTTTGGAAGCAGCCATCAACGTATTTCAAAGGAAAGGGATGGCGGGGACACGCATGCAGGAAATCGCTGATGAAGCGAATATCAATAAGGCCATGTTGCACTACTATTTCAGAAGTAAACAACGGCTGTTCGAGGCTGTTTTTATGCAGGCATTTCAACGATTGGCTCCACATATTAATGCAGTTTTTAATTCCGAGGCCACCATATTCGAAAAGGTAAAAAGCTTTGTGGACCGTTATATTTCATTTGTGATCGATAATCCATATGTGCCCACTTTTCTAATCCAAGAAATCAACAACAATCAGGAATTTGCGGAAGCATTTTTTAATGCGCATGGGGTTCCTGACCCCGGCCCATTTGAAAAACAAATAATCCAAGAAACAGAAAAAGGCATCCTAAAACCTATAGACCCCAAGCAACTAATTTTAAACCTTTTTTCGTTAACTGCGTTTTCGTTTGCGGCGAATGGTCTGGTCAAGGGGCTTTTGAACATCGACGAAGAAACTTTTAAAGCGATGATGGAAGAACGTAAAAAATTGATTCCGCAACTTATTATTAATTCCATCAAGAGATGATCTATATCATGTTAGAAGCGATTAGATAAAACAACATTTGTTTGAACAACTAAATATGATACAATGAATAGACTTTTTTTACTTATCGTATTCAATCTACCCTTTACGGTCCCGGCCCAAGAGACACTTACGCTCGAAGAGTGTTTTGTTCTAGTGTCCGAAAACTATCCATTGGCCAAACAATCCGGCCTGTTGGAAAATCAGGCCCAACTTGATATTGAGGCCCTCCGAAAAGGAAAATTGCCCAAATTGGATGTCAATGCACAGGCCACTTACCAATCGGATGTAACAAGTTTACCCCTCCAACTTCCCAATGTAACCATCGAACCGCCCAACAAGGATCAGTACCGGGCAACTTTGGATGTGAACCAATTGATCTACAACGGTGGCCTTATCGATGCGACCTCCAAAGTGAAGGATGCCACATCAAAAGTAAACCAACAACAGGTAGATGTGAATTTGTATGGACTGAAAAATCAGGTCAACTCAATGTACCTATCGGTGTTGTTGTTGCAGGAAAACCAAGCCTTGCTAAATGCAAAGGAGGGGCAATTAATAGCCCGATTGGAAGAAGTTCAAGCAGGGGTAAAATATGGGGCTTTGCTGGCCTCCTCTGAACAGGCATTGGAAGCGGAACTCCTAAAAATAAAACAGCAATTCGCAGAACTGAACTATAATAGATCGGCCTTGGTACAACGGTTGTCCCTGCTTATCGGAAAAGAATTGTCAGAAGATGTCAAACTCGCAAGACCAGAGGTATTTTTGGGCGCTACCGGATCACAACGGCCCGAATTACAGCTCTTCGATCTTCAACAGGAACAAATCGATTTTTCCTCTCAGCTACTTTCAAAATCTAATCTTCCCATAGTGAATGCCTTTGCACAGGGCGGTTACGGGAACCCTGGTCTGAACATGCTTGACAATTCCTTCAACACCTTTTATATGACGGGACTGAAATTGAACTGGAACGTATTCGACTGGAAAAAGACCAAGACCGAAAAACAATCCTTGGAAATCAACAAAGAGATTATCGACTCTCAAAAAGAAACTTTTGAGCTCAACAACAATATGGAGCTCGTCAATCTGCAATCCGAAATTGATAAGATTGAGGCATTGATCTCAACCGACAACGAAATCATCGCCCTTCGGGAGAACATCTTGAAAACTGCGGAATCGCAATTAAAGAACGGGGTCATCACATCATCGGCCTATATAACAGAATTTACTAATCTGTTCGAGGCCAAAAGCCAACTGAACTTGCACGAGACACAGCTATTATTGAACGAGATTCAATATCAGATAACTAAAGGAGCCTATTACAAAAACCGATTTTAATTCAATCTATCGCAATGAAACATATATATAATAGCATCACAGTACTTCTTGTAACTACTTTATTGTCCTGTAATAACAATGGCGATAAAGCGGATGGTTACGGAAATTTTGAAGCGACCGAAACGACGGTTTCGGCAGAGGCGAACGGCAAACTGTTGACTTTCAATGTCGAGGAAGGCAACGTATTGGATAAAAACCAACTGGTAGGCGTAATCGACACCGTTCAACTATCGCTAAAACGTGATCAATTGTTGGCCTCTAAAAATACCATTTTTTCAAAATCCCGAAATGTACTCTCACAACGGGAAGTGCTCAAAGAGCAATTAAGGGTTGCCCAAAACGATCAAAACCGGATTGCAAACCTTGTGAAAGCGAACGCCGCTACCACAAAACAACTTGACGATGTCAACGGACAGATCGACATTTTGAAGCAACAGATGAAAAGTGTCGAGACCCAGAACGCCCCTATCGTAAACGAGGTAAAAAGCATCGAGGTACAGGTACAACAAATCGAGGACCAGATCGAAAAGAGTGTTATTCAAAACCCGGCAAAGGGAACGGTTCTGGTAAAATATGCCGAACCCAACGAAATTACGGCCTTTGGGAAACCCTTGTACAAAATCGCCGATCTCGATGAAATGATACTTCGTGTGTTTATCAGCGAAAACCAACTGTCCAATCTAAAAGTAGGTCAAGAGGTTACGGTAAAAATCGATGATGCAGACTCGATGAAATCCTATCAAGGGCAAATATCATGGATCTCCGATTCAGCCGAGTTTACACCGAAGATCATACAGACAAAAGAGGAGCGGGTCAATTTGGTATACGCGGTAAAAATCAGGGTAAAAAATGATGGGAGCCTGAAAATTGGGATGCCTGCGGAGATGTGGCTTTCCAATACCGAATGATAAATTATGTATGCGCAATTGGAAATGGTAAAACTCCAGATAAGGAAAAATAGCAAATAATCAAAGATGAAAAAAACAGCACTATCAATAGCACTAATATCCTTGGCTTTTACAAGTTGTAAGCAAGCCCCAAAGGAAGACCAAAAAAACACCGAGCCTCAAACCGAAATCCAAACGGTTGAAACAGAACATCATCCGGACAGCGAGTGGGTCAATGATATCGTACTCAACAATGGTATCAAATGGCAGGCGAACCAAGAGACTACGGATGGGGTCATGACCATGTTGTCATTGATCAACGAAAGTAAACTTAACGCCACAGAAGATTATCAAAAGTTGGGCGATGGCTTAAACGAAGTTAAGAACACAGTCGTAAAGGAATGTACCATGAAAGGGGCCTCACACGACAACCTTCATGTATGGCTACATCCGCTTATCGAAAAAATAGAACTCCTTCAGAACACCGGAAGTGTGGAGGAAGGGGCGAAATTGACTTCCAATATAAAGGAACATTTGGAGGGTTATTACGAATATTTTAACTGATCTATTCATATAAAAACCACTATTATGAACGGTAAAAACAACATCGCTGTAGGATTCTTGACCATGGGACTATTTATGGCCTACGGATTCCTTTTGATCTATTTGAGGGACTTTGCCCCCGGCAAGGAAGAATGGGTAAACAGCTACTCCGTCGGGAAGCATTTTGAAAGTAGATTGGCCCATGTTCACGGTAATCTCTTTGCTTTTTTGAACATTCTGATCGGCTATCTATTATTGCATTTTAGGGAACGCCTTTCTAGCGTAAAGGCAATTTCATGGCTCGCCTTGATCGGGCTGTTGATGCCCTTGGGCATTTTGGCCGAAGTCTATCTTGGTCTTCCGCCGATTTTCGTCCTGATCGGTGCCATATCCATGACCACCTCGGTAGTATGGATGGGAATCTCCTTTTATAAAATGAAGTTGAAACCAAGAATAAATTAACCCCAGATACTCATGTCCATTTCATTGAAAAATATCAGTAAATCTTACGGCAAGGTCAAAGCCGTGAACAACATTTCTTTTGATGTCGATCAAGGGGAACTGTTCGGTTTGATAGGTCCTGACGGGGCGGGCAAGACGACCCTTTTCCGCATCTTGACTACCTTGTTATTTCCCGACGAAGGGGAGGCTACGGTTGCGGATTATGGTATTATCAAGGATTACAAAGACATTCGAAGCCATGTCGGCTACATGCCTGGAAGGTTCTCCCTCTATCAAGATCTCACGGTAGAAGAAAACCTGAACTTTTTTGCGACGATTTTCGGAACGACGATCGAAGAGAACTACGATCTGATCAAGGACATTTACGAGCATATCGAACCGTTTAAAGATCGAAGAGCGGGGAAGCTATCGGGGGGGATGAAACAGAAACTGGCTCTTTCCTGTGCCTTGATACACAAACCAAAAGTATTGTTTTTGGACGAGCCGACGACCGGAGTAGATCCCGTTTCCCGTAAAGAGCTCTGGGAAATGCTCAAACGGTTACAGCAGAAAGGAATTACCATTTTGGTATCGACCGCTTATATGGACGAAGCCATCCTTTGTGACAGGGTAGCCCTGATCCAAGATGGTGTTATGTTGAAAATAGATACACCACAGGCCATCATCGATTCCTTTCCTTCAAAGATATATAAGGTAAAAACTGCGAATACGTACAAATTGATCCAGGATTTGCAAACCTATCCCCAAACTCGCAGCGCGTATCCATTTGGGGAATATATGCATTTTACGAGCATCCTTGCGGAATTCAAGCCAGAAGATCTGGTCCGATTTTTAACGGAAAAGGAACATTCCGACATCGAAGTACTTGAAACGGTCGCTACCATTGAGGATGCCTTTATGGATCTCTCGAAAGCCAGCGAATTGGTCGATAATTAGGTAAGCAAAGTCCCGACAGAAATAGTCCGAAAGAAAAAATGGAAAACGAAAAAGTCATACAAGTCGAGAACCTGACAAAAAAGTTCGGGGACTTTACCGCGGTCAACAGCATCTCGTTCGAGGTGGGCAAGGGCGAGGTCTTCGGTTTCTTGGGTGCTAACGGTGCGGGCAAGACCACGGCCATGAAAATGCTGATCGGCATTTCCAAGCCCAGTTCTGGACAGGCAACCGTGGCGGGCTTCGATGTGAAGACCCATGCGGAGGACGTTAAAAAGGGCATCGGCTATATGAGTCAAAAATTCTCGTTGTACAATGACCTGACCATTAAGGAGAACATTACTTTTTTTGGGGGAATCTATGGTTTAAAAACATCCGTGATCAAGGAAAAGTCGCAGCAAATGATCGATGAGCTTGGCCTGCACGATGAGGCCGATAAACTGGTAGGTTCCCTGCCCTTGGGCTGGAAGCAGAAGGTCGCCTTTTCAGTAGCGTTATTGCACAATCCCAAGATCATTTTCCTGGATGAACCAACGGGAGGGGTCGATCCCATTACCCGCCGTCAGTTTTGGGAGATGATCTACCGCGAGGCCAGTAAAGGGGTTACCATTTTTGTTACCACCCACTATATGGACGAGGCGGAATATTGTGATCGCGTTTCCATTATGGTGGAAGGAAAAATCGAAGCCTTGGATACGCCCAAAAAATTAAAGGAACAGTATAATGTGGATTCCATGAACGCGGTTTTTCTGAAACTGGCGCGGAATATCGAATAAACAATATCTCAATGAAACGATTCAAGGGGTTTGTCATCAAGGAGTTTTATCACATTTTTCGCGATAAACGCACATTGGTCATTCTATTCGGGATGCCCATCGTACAGATTCTTTTGTTCGGGTATGCCGTTACCAACGAAATCAATAATGTCGACCTTGCCATTTTGGATAAATCAAAGGACACCGAGACCCAAAAGATCATCAACAATATCGAGGCTTCAAAGTACTTTAAGATCAGCGATGTTTTGGACGACGAAGGTCAGATAGAGGCCATATTCAAAAAAGGACAGGTAAAGGCGGTATTGGTATTCGGCCCCAATTTCGACAAGAATCTGGTAACCCAAAATTTCGCTGATGTACAGATCATTACGGATGCCACCGAACCCAATGTGGCCAACTCGGTAAGCAATTACCTGACCTCCATTTTACATAAATACCAAACGGATATCAACAAGGACATTATTATGCCGTACCAGATCGTACCGCAAACGAAGATGTACTATAATCCCGAACTCAAGAGCGTCTTTATGTTCGTGCCTGGCATCATGACCGTGATCCTGATGCTGGTCTCGGCAATCATGACCTCCATTAGTATTACAAGGGAAAAGGAACTGGGCACGATGGAAATTTTGTTGGTCTCCCCCCTCAAGCCCTACCAAGTTATTCTGGGCAAGGTATTTCCGTATGTTTTCCTTGCCATAGTAAATGCTATTGTGATCTTGGCCCTCGGCTTCTTTGTTTTTAAAATGCCCATACAGGGCAGCTATTTTTTGTTGGCATTGGAAAGTATATTGTTCATTTTCAGCGCCCTCTCGTTGGGCATATTGATCTCGACGATTTCCGAAACCCAACAGACCGCGATGATGGCCTCCTTGATGGGGCTGATGCTTCCGACCATTTTGTTATCGGGTTTTATATTTCCCATTTCGAGCATGCCCGTCGCTTTACAGGTCATCAGCAATATCATTCCCGCCAAGTGGTTCATCATTTTGATAAAGGGAATTCTGTTGAAAGGAGTCGGGATTACGGTTCTATGGAAGGAAACATTGATCCTCTTATTGATGATTTCGGCCTTTATCGGCTTGAGCATAAAAAAATACAAGATTAGACTGGAGTAATATGAGAACGATTAACTTCTTATTGGTAAAGGAATTCAAGCAGATCTTTCGCAACAAGCCGATGCTGGTCATTATTTTTATGTTGCCGGTCATACAGTTGTTGATCTTGGCCAACGCTGCTTCTTACGAAGTGAAAAATATTAAATTCTCGGCCATTGACTCGGACAAGACCCCTTATTCCAGGGAGCTGATAAGCAAGTTCAGAGCTTCAACCCAGTTCGATTTTATCGCAATGTACCCTTCTGAAAAAATGGCAAAAGAGGCCGTGCAAGAGGGTACGGTCGATGTTGTACTGCACATTCCCCAATATTTCGAGCGTAATCTTCAAAAGGAGAAAAAAGCATCCCTCTTGATTGCTATCAATGCCATCAACGGGTCCGCGGCGGCGGTGGAGAACATTTATGTAACCTCTATCATAAAAGAGTTTAACCAAGCGGTCCAAGTAGATTTGATCGATCCGGCGGTTATGAAACAAATGCCGAAAAAGGTCAATGCCATTTCCCTGTTCTGGTTCAACCCCGAACTGGATTACAAGACTTTTATGGTGCCGGGAATCCTAGTACTACTGGTTACCATGGTAGCCCTTTTTCTAGCCGGAATGAACATTGTACGTGAAAAAGAATTGGGCACTTTGGAACAGATCAACGTAACCCCTATCAAAAAACACGAGTTCATCATCGGAAAATTGACACCTTTCTGGATTTTGGGTATTGCCGAATTGACCATAGGTCTGGTCATCGCCAAAATAGCCTTTGATATTCCGATGGTGGGCAACTTGGCCCTTCTATTCCTATTCGCTACGGTTTACTTATTGGTAGTCTTGGGCATTGGGTTGTTCATATCCAATTTTACGGAGACCCAGCAACAGGCCATGTTCCTATCATGGTTTTTCGCGGTCATCTTCATCCTGATGAGCGGCTTGTTTACCCCTATCGAAAGTATGCCCGTCTGGGCACAGTTCATTACCGAATTCAATCCCGTTAAATATTTCGTGGAGGTGGTGCGGATGGTCATGCTGAAAGGATCTTCATTATCGGATATTTCCCCACAACTGATTAAACTGGGGATTTATGCCCTTTTGATAAATGCGTTGGCCGTATGGAGCTATAAAAAGGTTACTTGATGGAAAACAACAATAACAATCGATTACGGACCGACGAATCCAAATTTATAAAAGGACCTCTTTCAAGGTTCAAGGAGCTCTTCTTTACTTTTAGGGTGCAGTTCAGCTTTATCAAGGCCTTCCGGAAAATGCACTTTATCGGGCCTTGTGTGACCGTTTTCGGTTCGGCACGCTTCGAGCCCAACAATATATATTATCAACAGGCGGAAAAGGTCGGGGCGGCCTTGGCGAATCTGGGCTTTACGGTCATGACAGGTGGAGGGCCGGGCATTATGGAAGCTGCCAATAAAGGAGCCTACGAAGCCGGAGGATATTCGGTGGGCTGTAACATCATCCTTCCCTTTGAGCAAAAACCGAATCCTTATTTGCATAAATGGATCGACATCCGCTATTTTTTTGTACGCAAGTTCCTCTTGATAAAATACTCCTATGCCTTTGTGGTTATGCCCGGCGGCATGGGCACGTTGGATGAGCTCTTCGAATCGATCACCTTGATCCAGACCAAAATGATCCAAAACTTCCCGGTAGTTGTTTTCGGTTCGGAATACCACAAGGAACTCTGCCAACACATTCAGATTATGGCAAAAGAGGAGAGTATAAGTCCAGAAGATATGAAGTTGTTGTTTGTAACCGATTCCGTGGAAGAAATGGCAGAACATATTAAGACCCATGCCGTTGAAAAGTTCAAGCTTGTAAAAAAAGAGCAAAGACCCAAATGGTGGTTTGGAGAAAGTGACCAAAAAGTAGGTGTATAAAATTGAACACGATGAAACAATCGATTACCAATAATCAGGTATATGGATTTTTGCCCACGGATATCGATGGGGTCGATACGCTGGCAGCGCTTGCCCTTGACCTACGATGGTCATGGAACCATGCGATAGATGAAATCTGGTACCAGCTTGATCCAGATCTGTGGATGGAAACCCATAACCCATGGGTGGTTTTGCAGAACGTATCCCGTGATCAACTCGAAAAATTAATGGCAGATCGACCGTTTCGGAAAAAGATGAACGATATGATGAAATCGAAGGAAAAATCGATTTCAAAGCCTGCTTGGTTTCAAAAAAACCATCCAAAAAGTCCACTTTCCTGCATCGCCTATTTTAGTATGGAGTTCATGCTTAGTGAAGCATTGCCCATTTACGTTGGTGGACTGGGTAATGTTGCGGGCGATCAATTAAAATCGGCAAGTGATCTAGGGGTGCCCGTGGTGGCCATCGGATTGCTTTACCAACAAGGCTATTTTAAGCAAGTAATCGACAAATACGGTACGCAACAGGCCCTTTTTCCCTATAACGATCCTGGGCAACTTCCCATAAGTCCATTACGCCTGCCGAATGGCGAGTGGCTTAGAGTGATGCTGGACTTAGGTCATCAGACAATTTGGTTGCGCACCTGGCAAGTTCAAGTGGGCCGGGTAAAACTATATCTAATGGATAGTAATGATCCGGCCAATAGTCCAATTCAGAGGGCAATTACAAGTGGCGTATATGGCGGCGGATCTGACTTACGCATACAGCAGGAAATTATATTGGGAATCGGTGGCTGTAAATTACTTCAGGCCTTGGACATAAAACCAGAAGTTTACCACATGAACGAAGGCCATGCGGCTTTTTTGGTATTGGAACGTGCAAGCAGTTTTATGAAAGAAACGGGAACCTCGTTTGAGCAAGCATTGGCCATTACCCGTGCCGGTAATTTGTTTACGACCCATACCGCTGTTCCTGCCGGCTTTGATCATTTCCATCCCTCGTTGATGTGGCAATTTTTTGGTGGATACGCCAAGAACGAATTGGGCATTGATTTTAATGACTTGCTGGCCTTGGGCAGGGAGAATCCCATTAATTCTTTGGAGAGTTTTAATATGGCCTTTTTGGCCATGCGTGGAAGCGGTGCCGTGAACGGGGTAAGTCGTTTGCACGGGGATGTTAGTCGCCATCTTTTTGGGAATTTGTTTCAGCGATGGCCAATAGATGAAGTTCCGGTAGGTTCTGTAACCAATGGGGTACATATGCCAAGTTGGGATTCGGAATTTGCTGATAAGCTCTGGACGGAGACTTGCGGAAAAGATCGGTGGCAGGGAGATATCCAAACCCTTGAAGGGGATATTTCAGGGGTAACCGATACCCAGCTATGGCAACTTCGTAATGATTCCCGTACTAAATTGGTAAATTATATTCGCGAAAGATTTGCAGGACAAGTAAGGGATACTGTAGAACGACCTGAAATTCCTGATCTAAAAACTGAAATCTTTGACCAAAATATCTTGACATTGGTTTTCGCCAGGCGTTTTGTACCCTACAAAAGGCCCAATCTGCTGCTATCCGATCCGGAACGGTTTATACGAATATTGACCAACCCCGAGCGACCGGTGCAGCTTGTTATTGCAGGTAAAGCGCCACCATCTGATGAGTCGGGAAAAGCACTGATCAGACAATGGATACAGTTCATACGACACCATAATTTATACCATCATGTAATCTTTTTGAGTGACTATGACATGTTATTGGCCGAACATATGGTGCAAGGTGCAGATGTTTGGGTCAACACTCCAAGGCGCCCTTGGGAAGCTTGTGGAACAAGTGGTATGAAGGTATTGGTAAACGGCGGTATCAATTTGTCCGAATTGGATGGATGGTGGGCCGAAGCTTACACGCCCGAAGTCGGCTGGGCATTAGGGGATGCCCAGGACCATAGTAATGATCCAAATTGGGATGCAATAGAGGCAGATGCCCTTTATCGATTACTGGAACAGGAGGTAATCCCCGCTTTTTACGACCGTAATAAAGACGGCATTCCTGAGCAATGGATAGCAAAAATGCGGAGCAGTATTTCAACATTGACACCAGAATTTTCGGCCAATCGAGCTATACGGGAATATACGGAAGAATATTACATACCCGCAGCGGTCAACTATCTAAAAAGGACAGCTAAAAAAGGGAGTGTTGGAAAGAACGTTTCAAGCATGAAACATGAATTAAGCGATAAATGGGAAGGTATTCGATTTGGAGAAATTTCGGTCGATGATGTCGAAGGGGGCTTTCAATATACTATATCGATATTCCTAAATGCTATAAATCCCGATACAGTTTTAGTCCAACTTTTTGCAAACGGCCTTGATGAAGGACTTCCTGAAATTATAAAAATGGAACGGTCGACCGAGCAAAAGGAGGATGCACATACGTATCATACCAATGTTGGAACAACGCGCCCTGCAAGCGATTATACGGTTCGCATTGTTCCATATTATGAAGGCGTTTCAGTGCCATTGGAAATTAACCTGATTCAATGGCAACATTGATCTTTAAAGATTCGATACGTTCAAGATGGAAGACATACAACCATCTTACATCTTAGAAAATATGACGAACCTAATGGACTAATTTAAAAAACATATTATGATAGAAAATTTATCGAAAAGTGCGAGTGTGACGCTTCTTAAGAACAATTATTCGGGCCATTTGGCATTCATCGCACAAGGAGTCCCTTTTACACTACCCATTACCTATTTCTATGATAAATCCAGCAATGCCATTATCAGTTATTCGTCGAAGGGTCATAAAATAGATGCCATGCGCGAAAATAGTTCGGTTTCGTTACAAGTTGGGGAAATAAAATCGAATAGTAACTGGCAGTCCGTATTGGTCCATGGCACTTTTGAAGAGCTTCATGGTAGCGATGCAAAATACTATCTGCACCAATTTACCGAGGGTGTGAAAAGTATAATTGCAGAAAAAGAGCATAAACATCCTGAATTTATCAGTGAATTTTCAAGCAAACTGTATTCCCGTGGAACCCCGATTGTGTATCGTATCAAAATACTTGAGATAATCGGTAAACGTAAGGAGACCTGATTAGACCCAAATTCAGGGAGTACAACTAAAACGTAATTATAAAAATCATACAAGATGATAAAAAGCAAAATATTCAGATATGTTGTCATCGCCGTTTTGACGGCATTCGCCTTATTGACCTTGTTTTTAAGCAGCTCGGTCATTTTCGATTGGTTCGGCATACGGGCCAAGGAAGGTAATTATGTACCCTTTGTGGTCTGGGCCAATTTCTTTTGCAGTTTGCTCTATCTCCTCTCCACTTACGGCTTCATCAAGCTGAGAAAATGGGCATACAAAATCCTGATTGCGGCAGCTATAATTTTAATAATTGCCCTGATTGGTCTGTTCTTTCATATAAATGACGGTGGACTGTACGAAACCAAAACCATAGGAGCACTGTTTTTTAGAACGGGTCTTACCCTTGTTTTTGCCTTGTTCGCCTATTTAACAACCGTAAAATGGAAAAATCGGTAAAAAAATTTCTGGTGTTTATCGCCATATTGATTTTCATATCATTTGATCGTCCGGTTCAGGAAAAGGGGTACGCCTTGACGATAAAAGTGAAGGAACTTCGTAATTCAATAGGCGTTGTACAATTTACATTGTATGATAAGGAAGGTTCCATTCCCGATGAAAAATTCAGGGCATATTATAAACAGGGAACGGCTCCTATTACCAATGGAGCATCTTCTACAACTTTTGACGACCTACGCAAGGGGCGTTATGCGATAAACATTCTACACGACGAAAATGAAAATGGCAAAATAGACAAGGGGTTTATTCTGCCCATTGAAGGTGTCGGCTTTTCCAACTACGAATCCATCGGCCTTTCCAATCGCCCTAAATTTTCCAAGGCAAGTTTCGAGTTGGATTCCGAAATGACAACGTTTGTAACGATTATTTACAAATAAATGAAAAGGTGTTTATACATCATTGTTTTAATAAACCTGTTCGTATGGAATGTGGATGCGCAAGAAATGAAGGACAGCATACCACAATTGGATCTGGCCAAGATCGCACAGGTCAATCAAAGCGATAGCTATATCACGTTTCCCGCTGATATCGGCAATCTGGAACCCTTGATGTTCGAGGCCAATGTAAACCCCAGTTTCATAATCCGCGAACGTAAGGATTCACGTCTAATGGCGGTGCTGACCGCACAGATCACGATACGTATGTTCAATGAGGATTCTTATCCCGTTAAGACACCCAGTTATATTCCCCAGATTTCAGTGTATTATTTGGTAAGTGACAAGGATGCAGTAGACCGTCTTACCCTGTTCGGAAAAATGGCCCACCATTCCAATGGGCAGGACGGCGGGTTTTATAATTCGGATGGAAACATCAACCTGCAAAATGGAAATTTCGCCACCAATTTTTTTGAACTGGGATTGCTTAAATCCGGATTCAGCAAAACATTGAACGCACAAAAATTTTTTAAAAGCGCGTTCGAGGTACACCCCAGAAGTTGGATGCTGGATGAACTGCACGGACGGTATAGTGGGTTCCGTTGGCACAATGCCTTTTTGGCCTATAAACTTCCTGTGAAAATGGGGCATCAGGGTTCGGTAAAGGCAGACTTCTCCCTAAAGGCCGAAACTACATGGTTTATAGATAATATCAACGATTGGGATACCTTTAATATCAAACGGCTCAGTGCCAGCCTTACCTTTTATTACCATCCGAAATTTCTGGAAGACATCGGGTTCTTTGTACAGTATTACCATGGAACGGATTATTACAACATCTATTTTCAGCACCGATTGGACGTCATCCGCTTTGGTATAATGACGGAACTGTTACGGTTTTGAACCTTAATGAAAAAGACATGAGCAAAGACCAAGTTAACATCAAAAAGAATTCCGGGGACCTGGAACCATTTTCCATAGAAAAGCTGAAGGAATCCCTAACGAATTGTGGCGTGAAAAACGATGAGATCGATAACATCGTTCAAATCATAGCACCAAAAGTATACGATGGCATTTCATCCGAGGAAATCCATAAAAAAGTCTTTCCACTTTTAAAGAAATACAACCGGGTGTATGCTTCAAAATACAACTTGAAAAGGGCCATTTTAGATCTGGGTCCAACGGGCTATCCCTTCGAACGTTTGGTCGGCGCACTGTTAAAGGAAAAAGGGTTCCAAACCAAGGTAAGCGTAATTTTGAACGGCGAATGTGTGACCCATGAAATAGATGTTCTGGCCGAAAAGGACGGCAACACCTATGCCATTGAATGTAAGTTCCATTCCGACCCCAACACGGCCAGCAATGTAAAAGTGCCCTTGTACATCAATTCAAGGTTTTTGGACGTACAGAAGCAATGGAACTCCGACCCACAGAACAAGACACATCTAAAACAGGGTTGGCTGGTAACCAATACCCGCTTTACATCGGATGCCATAAACTATGGAAAATGCATCGGGCTGACGCTTTTGGGTTGGGATTATCCAAAGGACAACGGCATGAAATCGAATATCGATGCGTACCATCTATATCCGATTACCGCACTTACGACCTTGACCAAAAAAGAAAAGGAACGCTTGATCGAGAAAGATATCATTCTGGTTAAGGAACTTGGTATCAAGTCGCATTATTTGAACGAACTGAACCTGACTTCCGGTCGAGTTAAGAAAGTAATTTCCGAAGTAGGCCAATTATGTAGGACAAATTTATAACTATGGAAAACGAAAATAACCCCCAGACCAATGGAGACCTCAAAAAAGGAAAGCTTCAAAAATATGATGCCCGTGGCGTACAGACCCTCTTTAGGACGCTTTCAAGAAATCATTTGTTGCTGATAATTTAAAAAAAATCCAAATATTTTTGGTAACCTGCTGAGATTCGTATGCTGGGGCGCTAAATAAAAATCTGTATTATTTTAAAATGTGCAGTTGTTACCTAAATAGGGTAGTGCTATTTTAAAAAGAAAAGTTTAACCAAGGATTAAATCCACAAGACTAAATATAAATAGTGCCGAAAAAAGGTTTTTTTAAGGTAATAGTTGATTTGTGTAAAAAATATACTCTAATCTTGCAATAACCTGTACGCCAACACTTACGAATTAATAGATTATACGTTATTTTCTTGAACTCTAATTGTAAACGTACTACCTTTGTTCAGCTCGCTGTTAAAATCAATGGTTCCGCCCAAAAGTTCCAAATAGCGTTCAACGATACTTAGGCCTAGCCCCGTACCCTGAAAATCCTTGACATTTCCGGCCCTGAAAAAACGTTTGAATACATGTTCCTGCTCTTCTTCGGGAATACCTATGCCCCTGTCCCTCACCGTAACGGTCAATACTCCGTTCCTATTTTTGGTACTTATTGTCACATCGGTTTCAGAATATTTAATGGCATTGGTCAATAGGTTCACGAATATGTTGTGCAATATTTTCTTGTCTTGCTGTACCAGGGCCTTTCCGTCATGGTCATATTGTATATCTTGGCCAGTTTTGAGCAAGCCTTCCATTTCTTCGGAAATGGCCCGCATGAATTCGGTGATGTCAAAAGTTTCCTTTTTGACCCTTACATGCCCTTTTTCCAATTTTTCGAGGGAAAGAAAATCATCCAGGATGGTCGTAAAGTTTTTGATCGACGACTTGATGCGTGCAATATGCGGGTCTATTCTCTCGTAGCGACCCATATTTTTATGCTTTTCGATAAGAATGGCCGATGACATGATAATGGTAAAGGGGGTTCGCAGTTCGTGGGAAGCGATGGATATAAAGTCACTTTTCATTTTGTTGATGTGCCTTTCAGATTCCAGCGCATCGCTTATTTCTTTGGTACGTGCCAAGACCTCCGCTTCCAATTTTTCGTTTTGCCGCTCCACAAAGTCCTTTTCCTTTTGTAGATCTTCGTGGTGCTTCTGCAGGTCTTCCATTTCCCTGAGTTCCGTTATATCTTGCATGGCCAAACGACAGATCTGATCACTTTGATCACCTTCAATGGCTACGGTACCATGAACAAGGGTGGCAAAGTCCTTATTACCGTTACGCTTTATCCGAAGTTCAAAAGAGGGTAAGAGCCCCGTTTTAAATGCCTCGCGCAGTTTAAGAAAAAAGATGCTGGATTCCCCTTGTGTCATATAGGCCGAAAACGGTTTGCGGATCAAGCGCGCACGTTCTATTCCCAGCATTGAACAAGCGGTCAGGTTGAGATTGACAATGACTCCTTTTTGGTTGAGCAATAAGTAGCCCACAGGAGCAAAATCGAAGAGGTCGGTATACTGGTCGCGTGCTTCCTCCAAACGGTGCTGGGCTTCTCGAAGTTCTTGGTTTTGCATCTCCAGCTCTATCTGATGTACGTCCAGTTCGTGTAAGAGTGTCTTGGCCTTTTCGCTAGAAAGGTCGCCTTGCCGATCTGGAAATTTTTTGACCTGCGCTTCCGCCCTTGCGCGTAGATCGCCCTTTTTCGATTTATCGGTTACCATTTCCTTCTTTTTTCAATTTTGCTAATTCTTTTTCAATTTCCGATAGTTCGGTAACGTCTATCGAGGCACAGGCGATACCGGTAATTTTCCCATCATGTTCTACCGGGCGCACCATCAAATCAAAAAAATGTTCACTCCCGGCAATGGTAAGGGAAATCACTTGCCGCATTGGTTTTTTGGTCTTGATAACCTTATTCTTTATGCCCTCAAGGACCTTGGTATCTTCCTTTGAGAAAAAATCGGTATCCGATTTCCCGATCATGTTACTGAATTGAAAATCAGAATGGATACTTGCAATACTGGTGTATACTAAGTTATTATTTTGGGTATACACTACCGTTTTGGTCATTTCGAGCAGTTCTTCGTACTTTTTCTTGGATTGTTCCAGCTCTTCCGCCAGTCGTTTTTCATCGGAAATGTCGACAAACGTTATGACTACGCCTTCGATTACGTTTTGGGAAGTGCGGTAGGGCATGATCTGCATTTTGTACCAGGTACCGTCTTTGTCCTTAACGGCCTCCGAATAGGACACCAACGTGTTCAAAACTTGCTTGACGTTCCGGGCAAACCCATTGTCGATCAGGTTGGAGGATAAATGCGCTATGGGTCGGCCTACATCGCTCTGTATCAGATTGATGATATTGCCCATCTGGGGCGTAAACCGTTTGATCTTCAACTCGGTATCGAGAAAGACAGTACCGATCTCGGTGCTTGCCAACAAATTGCTCATATCGTCATAGGCCTGTGCAAGTTCATCTATCTTACCTTGTAGTTCGGTGTTTACGGTAACGATCTCTTCGTTCACGCTTTGCAGCTCTTCTTTTGAGGTTTCCATTTCCTCGTTGGTACTCTGCAATTCTTCGTTGCCTGATTGCAGTTCTTCGTTCGAGGATTTAAGCTCCTCGTTGGAAACCTCCAACTCTTCAATGGTGGAGCGCAAATATTCCTTAGTGGCGGTCAGCTCCTGTTCAAGGGCGTGTAGTTCGGAGACCTCGTTTGCATGGGAAGGCTGAATTTCAGAAGGAGTATCCTTTACAGCTGGTCTATCCTCAAAGGTAATCATAAGAAAACCTTCATGGTTGCCGTTCGGTTCCAATGGGGAGACCCTAAGGTCTATCGTCTGCGAACTTCCATTGGTCTGTATAACAATGCCTTTACGGACTTCGGATTGCTTGCTTTTCCGTCCTTTTGAGATAAGGGCACGCAGGTCGGTCTTGAGTCCTTTTCGCGCCATCTCCACAATATTCAGCTTCGCCTCTCCGGGCGACGGTTGTAGGTATTTTCCCGTATTTCCGGAAAAATATACGGCATCGCCTTCGATATTGATTATTGCACATGCGGGCGCATAATTGGCCAAGAGCAGGCGTTCGATTTTTCCTGAAAAATTTTCCTTGGTCCGTATTTTAAGATCGGGCTGGTTGATGGTCTTGATGACGCCCGGCTCTCGAAATAACTCCCCGATATCGGGCATTTTTGTCGGCGCCACGTTCTTGTGCCTGAATATTTTATGCTTTCGGTCCATCGCTTCGAACATATTGGCAAACTCCCCCAATGATTCCGAGCTACCCAAAAACAGGATGCCCTCGGGTTTTAGGGCGTAATGAAAAATGGCAAAGACCCTTTTTTGTGCGGTCAGGTTCAGATAGATCAGCAGGTTTCTACAGCTTACCAGATCCTGTTTTGAAAACGGGGGATCCTTGATCAGGTTATGCTCGGCGAAGACAATCTGGTCACGGATCTCCTTCTTGATTCTATAACTTGTCTTGTCGCCCAAAAAATAACGGGAGAGACGTTCCTCGTTTATATCGGCGACAATGGTTTCCGGATAAATGCCCTGCCGTGCAAAGTCAATGGCCTTGCCGTCAATATCCGAAGCGAAGATCTGCACTTTAACGGTTTTGGACTGCTTACGGATCGCCTCATCAAAAAGGATGGCCAAAGAATAGGCTTCCTCGCCCGAGGAACAGCCAGGTACCCAAATTCGGATGGTATCCCCGTCTTTCTTTGAATCCAAAATCTGCGGAATAACGGATTTCTGTAACGCATCATAAGCTTCCTTATCACGAAAAAAACTGGTCACGCCGATCAGTAGTTCGTTGAACAGTTTTATGACTTCCTCCCGGTTCTTTTGAAGGTACTTTACATAGTTCTCCAACTTGTCGATTTGGTTCAGCGCCATGCGTTTATCTATCCTTCGGATAACCGTACTGCTTTTATAATCCCCGAAGTTACAGCCCGTTTCGTTTCGGAGCATGATGAAAATTTTTTCCAAAAGATCCTTCGCGGTATCGAGCTTTGTCGGTTTTTCCTCCACCTTGAACTTTCGGTTCTTGCCGTATTCGAGCAGCATTTTTGGCATTTCTTTGATGGAAAGCACAAAATCTTCGGCCCCAGCGGCAATGGCACTTCTAGGCATGCCATCATATTTGGCGGTCTTGGGATCCTGGACTATTGAGAGCCCGCCATGGCCTTTAATATCCTTTAGGCTCAAGGTACCCTCGGTTCCCGTGCCCGATAAAATGATCCCTACCGCTCTTTCATTTTGGTCCTGTGCCAATGATCGCAGGAAGAAATCAATAGGTTTTCGAAAACCTCTCGCCTTGGTGGGATCCATCAAGTGCAGGGCACCGTCGTAGATGGCCATATCCTTGTTCGGCGGAATGACATAAACGTGGTCAGGTTGAACGGTCGTTTTGTCCTTTACCTCGGACACTTCCATTCTAGTATGTTTTTTTAGCAGGTCGACCATCAAACTCTTATGGGTAGGATCTAAATGCTGTACAAGTACAAATGCCATGTTGGGGTCTTTTGGCATGCCCTCGAAAAATTCTTTGAAGGCTTCCAATCCCCCTGCCGATGCTCCAATGCCCACGATCAAGAATTTATTTTCAGTGCCTGTTGATTTTGTACTTTTCTTTACCGCTGCCTTTTTTGCGGGTACCTTTTTAGCAGGTGCCTTGGTTGTCGATGTTTTTCTTTTAGCCATTACGATCGGTTCATATCAATTAAGTGGTCATAAACAAATGTAAAGAAAAGCACCTGATTAGCCTTGCATGAAGAAATACATGCTTTGGCGAACCGATCAAGGTCGTTGATCTTTGTAGGAAGTACTTTCATTTGCCGTCCCTATCATATCGAAAGGATACTGTTTTCCAAAACCAGGATGGGCCAAACGGTTATATGCAATCCTAAAAATACATTGGATTTTAATCGCGTAAAATGATATTCATCAGCACAAAGGGTTTTTTGTGTTCATCAGATATTGTTGAATGGACCGATTCCAACGTATCAATTCCTTCTGTCGTATGAGAGAGAAGGACATACTGGATTCGAAAGATTTTGGGTATTCATTTTGAAAAAGCAACGTCCTAAGGTCTTTCCTCCAAATTTTGGAATTATTATTCCCACAGCACACGAATTGGGATATTGGATATTTTTGTATCTTTCTTATCCTTAATTTGTTTAACCGTCCCATTACTATGAGTCTGATTTTGATTATTGAAGATGATAGGAGCATTCGGGAAAATACTGCCGAACTACTGGAACTGGAAGGGTATTCAACCTTTACCGCTTCCAATGGCAAAACAGGGTTGGAAAAAATCAAGCTTCAAACACCGGATTTGATCCTGTGCGACCTCCGTATGCCGGAGATGGATGGTTTTACTTTGCTCAAATACCTAGGACAACGTTCAGATCTCAAAAAAATCCCTTTTGTTTTCTTCAGTGCTAAATCAGAAATAATTGATATTAAGATGGGAATGGATGCCGGGGCCGATGGTTATTTGACCAAGCCCTTCGAGCTCCCTGAGCTTTTATTATCTATTGAAAAATGCCTGAACAAGAAAAAACAGTTAAAGTGAAATAGCGATGGTCGCCTAGAGATTATTGGTTTCGTTCCTTTCTAAAATTTGTCAGGAATTTTTACCAATTCAATTCAAATCCGTTTTAAGTCATTCACACGTGCTAGCGACACAAGATATGATTCTGTATCACCAATTAAAAGTATAAGGAAATATCGATACAAGTATCTTTTATAAAAGGCCACTTTATGAAACCAGTTTAGATATTTAATGGAGTCTACTGAGTTGTTCGTTTTACGAAACTCCTGCTGGGCTGAACATTCTATATCAATATGATTTACCCTAGAAAAAGTTTTGGCGAGAACTCTTTTATTTGGATTATTTCAATTTCGCGCTTTCTGGGTATTATTGAACTTCCATTCCCCTTTCCAAAGAAGCCAAATCCCAAGAACGGTCAATACCAACATCTGCCAATTCTGCCCAAGATTTCCAAGACCTATTGTATTTTCTAAAGTATCCCGAATTTCATCGAAACAAACATGGTAAAATGTGGAAACAGCTAAACTTGCCGTTCTAGACCAGATGAAGGCAAAGACAACGGCGTGCAGGATTGTAGGAATTAAACTGATCGCAAGAACGATTGGTACATCGACCCAAGGATTATTTCCAGCATCAATGCCCATGACGAACACAAACGGCAAATGCCAAATCCATGTAATGAGTCCATGTAGTAAGAGCGCTTTTCTATAAGGACGTTTTTTCAGTAATCTCGGTAGCAAATAGCCGCGCCATCCAAATTCTTCGCTAAAAGCCGGAATAATCGTAATCAAAAAACTATAGGAGAAGGTAATGGCAATAGTTGACATGTCGGTACCCTTTCCCGAATACCAACCTGACCATCGCTCAATAAGGCTGGGAAACCACCACAGCAACAACGCCAATAGCAGTACATAGAAATAATGCTTTGGCTTTCCCCAGCTCCACCCTGCGTTTTGGAATCCGTCCTTAAAAACCCATTTTCCACAAATGAAAGTCGCCACGGCCACCATAATCATGGACACCAGTAAAATCGGCCTATAATTCTCGCCAAAGAAGATATAAGCAATTTGAAAGGGCCATGAAAGCAGCACTACCAAACCAAAATAAATACGTAACGAGAATGGCCTTTCCATAAATTTTCTTAGATTTTATGCTTGTTCTTTTTAAACCATATAGCAAGGAGTAACATCATCAACGGAGCGGTAATCGTCCAGGGAATGGCCAAAAGCAACAATCGCTCAGAAAACTCAGGATAGAAATACACAAAGGCTATCAAGGGTGTTACCAGGGCATTCGCCAAAAATGCGAAGCGCACCCACTTGTCAAATCCCTGTTTTTTAAAGAGTGGTAGTACCAATACCGAAGCCACTCCCATAGAGATATAACCGATGGCATCATAATCCCAGAACATGGAGTGTGGGGTCTGTCTCAGGAACTCGATTCCGCCGGCTGTTCCCTTTAGGGTCATGGGTATTACCGTTGCCAACTGCACCACGTAGTTAGCAGTCACGAATATGGAGTAGATCACCGTAAAGATCAATGCGGCATGGCTCCAGAATTTTTTATCGTCCGGTGTTACGTAATGGAGTGCCAATATTTCAAGTATAAAAGGAATGACGATGCATAGGGAAAACCCATAGATAAGGATTTCATCGTAGGGATAGGTCAGCACTCTCAGAAGTTGTAAGGTTTGGGCTATCACAAACAATGCATTTGCACTGAATGCAATAATTCCTGCGCGAAAGCCTATTTTATAGATAGTTGTATTCATCGCTCTACATATTATGGTTCTTTAATTCCTAAAATATCCGCTAAATCCGTTTCCCCCTTTAAAACGTCCTTTTTAATAATCTCCTTTACCCGCTCCGGTTCTTCAAAATGTGGGCTATGTGCTGAATTACGGAAAGTATAAAACCCTTTTACCGGTGCCTGAAGCACTTCAAAATAATGCTTTGCCAAGGTGTACGAAACGGTATGGTCATCTATCCCGTGAAAAAAATAAATCGGAATGTTTACTTCATTCTCCTGTTCGGCTAAATCCGTAGTAATGATCGTATCCCAAAGGGGGTGGACCCCCGATTGGGCTTTTCCCCGCCATAAATTAAATTTTTCCTTTAACGTGTATTCCTTGCAGGTCAGTGATGGTATGAACATACCGGTCAAAACAGACTCCATATCACGTGTGGTACCAATTCCTAGACTGTGCATTGCCCTGTCGCGAAGCTTAAGGTATCCATTAGGAATGTCGTCGGTAACAGGTGAAGTTTCCAGTCTTTGCACCATTTTCCGGTTCTCCTTATCCTTGTATTGCTTTAGGATATGTTGATAGGACAATCGTTCCGATGTTAATTGGTCGGACATCTGGCCAATCCCGATATAGGCATGGTATAGTTCCGGTGCTTGCGCTGCCACTTGGATACCGAAGAAAGTGCCCCCCGAACGCCCCATGAGGTAAATCTTTTCCTTACCAAAACGGTTGCGCAAATAATTTGTTACCTCTTTCGTGTCGGATATTAATTGTCCAAGATTCATGGTCTCGGCGGGTATTTTGGTAGTGTACGATAGCCCTGAGCCACGCTGTTCCCACCAAACCACAGTAAAATAGTCTTCCAGCCTGGTCGGGTACTTCCGTGTAAGGAAGTAATCGGGTATGCCACCATGTAGGTAGAGCAGCACAGGGTTATCTTTGTTCTTGCCCTTGATGAACATTCCCTGCCGTATGCCCCCGATATTTACAAAGGTCTTTTCTGAAATACTTCCTTCCGAAACCTTTCCGTTTTTATCTAAAAAGGGTTCAGGTTTTCCTGGGCTGTATATAACCAATAGGACAATTAAGATGAGTAGTACACCCAGCACTATGGAGAGAATCAATATCAACATTCTTTTTATTTTATTTTTGAATTCTTCATCCTATTTCCATTAAATTTTGGGATTTATTGAACCCAAGTTGCAGCCTATTGGAATGTCCGCTTATCCGTAAAGAATAGTTTATTTTTCCTGATCAGCAATACGGAAACCAGCAGCAGCACAATCGTAATAATACATTTAGTAAACTGCTCCGTCTGAAACAGGGTCGATGATAAATTGAGTATAAAATGAAAGATGATTATGGCAATGATACTTCTTCCGTTTTTATAGAAAATCCAATTACTTAGGATAGCGGCAGGAACTAGGGCAATAAAAAAGTTCAAAGCAAAAATTGGGTCTTTCTGTAAAATTTCAAAATGATAATAGCCCTTTATAAAAAATAAGGGAACATGCCACAAACCCCATAACAAGGCGAATAGCAATGATGCCTTTAAGAGAGAACGCCCTTTCAACAAACTATCCACTCCATAACCCCGCCAACCCAGTTCTTCAAAAGTTGGTGCCAAAATAAGGATGGCCACACTTAAAAATGCTGCTCCGCTCATGACCTTAAAACTGCTTGATAAATCAAATTGTTCAGTAGATTGCCCAAATAGTAGTGAAACCGCTGTCGCTAATAAAACCACCATGGGCATAATAAACAGAATGGCCAACCAATACTTAGGCTTTATGTTTTTTAGATTAAAAATCCTGTGTTTGAAATCATTTTTTAGCTCGTCGCTTTTAGAACCGTATATCATAAATAGGGCTACAATAAAGGGAAGCAATAAACTAGGAAGCAGACAGATGACCATATACTGTTCCAACCCTTCGGTATGGCTGCAATAGGCAGCAGAAAACAACGATAGCCACGTCAGCAAAATGGTTAAGGAATAGTATTTTAGGGGTTTATAGGTGTAGTTTTTAATGATTTCCATTGCGTCTAGTTTAAATTGGTTTTATTTAATCGTTCATTGATAATTTCTTCCAATCGATTGATATATTGCTGCAAATCCTTTAATTCCCCATCATCCGTATTAATCTGAATTGCGATGGCATATTTCCTTTTTAGGGCATATTCGACATAGGAGAGATAGCCTGGGAAAAATCCGCCATGCCCATACATGGTATCCTCCATTTTATTGAAAACAAAAGTGCCAAGGCCATACCCTTCATGATTGGGCAATCCTGTTATTAAACTTACAGGGGAACGCAGCAATGCTTTGCTATCTTGATTTAGGTAGTCGCTCTCTTGTATATATTTTACAAATCGAACCAGATCCGAAGGGTTGGATATGAATCCGCCTCCCGCCCATTCAATAGCCGGATTTAAAACCAACAAGCCATCGTCATCTAAAACTTTTTGTGGCAGTTGAAACACATTTTTGCTGCCAATATAACCCTGTGCCAGATTATTTAGTTCCAGTTTATTTGAAGGGTCGGTCAATGTTAACCGTAATGGCGTTAAAAATTCTTTTTCCAATACATCGTATAATTCTGCTGCGGTAACTTTTTCAATGATCAAACCCAGAATAATATAGTTCGTATCCGAATAAGACCAGCCTTCACCAACAGGATGAACGGCAGCTTTGTTGGCGACGGACTGAATATTGTCTTCCGGAAGTATATTTTGCTTGGGGGCTTTTATGAACGCTTCTAGAAATTCAGGTTCGTACAGGTAGTCGGGCAAGCCACTGGTATGGTTCAGTAGGTTAATGATTTTAATTTCCGAATAGTTTGGAAATGATTTGAACCATGGTTTATCGTCGAGATAGTTCAGGGCTTTATCTTCCAGTTTCAATTTGTTATCCTGAACCAATTTTAGGGCCAGGGCGCTCACGACCATTTTCCCTATGCTACCCGCCAGCATCCTGCTGTTGGTTTTCATGAGTGTTTTCTTTTCTATATCGCTATATCCGGAAGCCAAATCGATCTGATAACCGTCATCAAAAATGACCGAAAAAGTCAAGCCGGGTAAATTGTGCTGTTTCACTATGGCATCGAGTTCGTTATGTAGCTCCTGACTTAATTGTTGGTAGGTTTCCAATGATTTTTTATGCGAACTATGGCCTTGTAAAAACTTCCATTCGGTGTTTTCTTTGATCAGGACCATACTCATAACACCGTTAAACCGGATAGTTTCGCCGGAAACCATAGAAAAACCCTTTTCATATTCGGCAAATAGCGTAGCATACTCGTCATTTAATGATCGGATGTCTTTTTTGGTTACATGAAAGTCCATAGATTTCACATTGGGCAAAAAGGCCATTAAGTCATCAACAAGTGAAGCTTTATCGGAATATTGCTTAGTGCCATCTTCTAGCCAGAAGAACTGTTCGCTATCAGAAATACAGTTTGCGATTCCCTGGGCGTCGAGGGTATTGTTCATGGCTACATACCGATTCAAAACATCTTCAATTTCCGGTATATTTTCAGTTTCGGAACGTTTGTTTTGTTGCGAACAGGATGCGAAAAGAAGTATACAGCACAGCACAAATAATTCCACATTCAATGTTTTCATAATAAACTCGTTTAATCGATTACAATATCTTCAACCCTTCTCCTATAGGAATAAGGCACTTTATCGGAGTAACCAAAACGGATAAGTAGTAATGGATGTTCATTTTTAAGTTTGAAATGAGCTGCCATTTTTTTTCTTACCGAAAGCTCTTCACATGGCATATTTACATGGGCATGATTGATATTGAGTTTTGTAGCTGTTAAACCAAAACGTTGAAAAGCCCTTCCGAGGTTGACCCAATGTTCCACATCATTTTTTTCTACCGTGAACAGCACAAAACCAGCAGAGGCTTTAATCTGTTTCTTCCAACGTGCGGCCTCACTTTTCGCTGAAACAAATTTCTTCATGATGATATTTCCAACAAATCTTCCGGCACCGGGCATTCCCATACTGGCATGCCATATTCCGTCCCGCTTTTCTTCGACTTCTTTTTTAGAAAACCGAATCCAGGACACCAATTCATTGACAAAATCCTTATTTTGGAACTGAAGATTGCTCCCTTCAATAATAAAAGGTTCGAGTTCACTAATAGCCTTTGAATCCGTAAAAATCAAGGCATGTACTCCTTCAAAATCAGTGGATTCAAGTAAAAGTTTTAAGTCTTCGGATGGAACCGTGCTGTTGGAATATTCATTCCGTGTCACTTGTCTGTTATCAATATAGTTGAACAGATCATTAATTTCAATGGTTTTGTCTTTCCGCAGCTTAATGGCAATAAAATCAGCTACTTCATTGTTCTCAGCTATTTCTATATTTGAAGAAAATCCGTAATTCTTTGCTGCTAAAACAGCATTTTCAACAGCACATCCCAGACTGATGTAAAGGGCATGGTTATCCGGATCGACGATTGGTAAAGCCCTATTAAAATCAGGATGAATTTGAATTTCATCCTTCTTTATAAGAAATTTCCAAGGTTGTGTATTATGCCCAGAAGGTGCTTTTGTTGCGTATTCCAAGATTTTTTCTATTTCCGATGGTGTTTTCATAAGGTCGATATTATAAAAAGTTGTTCTATCATTTACTTTCTATTTTAGGAAGAAATAAATCACGAAGGTTCAGGCCACCTTGAAAAGCAAATACGATATAGAGGAGTATAAAAAGGCTGTCAATAATGCCCGTAAACCAGAATGTTGACGGAAAATCATTGACAAAACCCATATAGCTATACAGTAGAATTACGTAAAACGCTCTTCCAAAAATTAAGCAGCCTATAGTAAAGGCATAACGCTTGATGTTCAACGCTGAAAAAAACTGTAGGTATGCAAAGCAGAGAAAGAACGACCCGAGAACTATTGAAAAGAATGGATCTATAGTTGGATCATGGATTTTGCGTCCAATGCCGATGAAAAAAAGATACATCACTCCGGCAACAGTATCCCAAAGACCGCTTATTGCGAATGTAATTGCCAATGGTCTTAATAATTTATTGTTCATGACGTTGATTTCGATTATTCATATTGCTCTGTTGTGTTATATTCCAACTCCGTTATTTCAAGGTTCAACCAATTGAAATCGCCTTCCTTTAGTTTCCAGGTGACGCTGCATTTATCTGGGATTTTAATACCGTTGAATTCTTTGTAATCAGATGCTATTATTTTCCATTTTTCAAGTTTTGAGTCTTTTTTACCTCCATAATAGCGATCCGCTTCAAAGGATTTGAAATTTCCCTCATCGGAAAATGTATAAATCCCCGAAACCGATTTTCCGTTCAAGGTAAAAGTGGCCTTGGCAGCATTTGTATCTATAGCTTCCCATTTTATATAATCGTTCAGCGCAGCCGACGGAAACCAGACCATTTCCCCCATATATCGGAGCATGGCGCCGGAATTTATTTTTTCGTTGTTACCCTCATCCACAACCGGAATCACATTTGCCAATTTGATAAGCATTTCGCCTTTGCCATCAATCAATTTATCCCTTCCGGCCATGTTGACCACTGGCATGAAATCCACTTCCGTGGTCCAAACGAACGCAGGGTTTTCTACATTAAAATATTGTTCTGCAGTAAAGGGCATCCATTTACCTTCGGGCTTGGTCTTCATTCCCCCCTTTTGTTTTAAACGGACGGAAAGAATTTTTTCTTTACCAATAACTCCTGAATTTCGCATCCATTTTTGAACGATTTCTGGAAGATGAGAAATCTCGCTTAAGGTAATCACGCCGGTGTCCTTGATTTGAATAGTTTGCAAAAGCGCATCCGTTTCTTTTTGAACCATTCTATGGAACTTAAAATGGCCCAAGCCTACAATTCCGACCAATAGAATGATAACATTGGCGATCGTACCGAATTTAGCGTCCTTCCAGACCATAAAAATCAAGATCTGCGATACAACCACTGCTATAATGGCGAGTATCGGCCAAGTTTCCTTTTTCATCATATACAGGACGCCCGATACGACAAAAAGCAGACCGGTAAGCAACCAAAGCAAACCCATAGGCTTTGAGATTTCCTTGGTAAACTGGGCCATATTTCCAAAATCGAAGGCTTTGGCGAAACCCATAAAATGGATAAGGCCATGGATAAAAGAACTAGTATAAATACGATTCGCATAATTTTCTGTCTTTAAGTTCTACTATATTTTAAAAAGCCTCCCCAAAGGTTACGTATAGTCCGGAGGTTTCTTTTCCAAATCCGTAATCAATTCTTATGTAGGTCGGGTCCGTTTTGTTTACATTGTAACGCAGCCCTGCGCCAACTGTCCATTTAGTGCTGTCGAGGGCCAAATCGCCTAATTTGGGCATTACATTGCCCAAAGCACCAAAGGCCGCTGCTCCAAAACGACCGGCTATGACCCGTCGATACTCTGCTTGCGCCTGAATGCTGTGCTTGTCGCGCAAACGGCCTTCGAAATACCCGCGATTGATGATTTCCCCACCGATAAAGCCCAACTCCTCGAATGGCACGTCGCCATTAGTGAATACCATTAGCGATTGAAAGGCCAATACTTCCTTGCCAGAAGGTCTAAGGCTAACATATTTTCGGGCATCGATTCTATAGCTTTGAAAGCCGAATTCACTTCCTAAAAAGGTCGGATAGCACAAGGCCGAAAGTTCCACATAGTGGTTTTTGGTAGGTGTTAACACATTGTCCCGTTTGTCGAAATTAAAGATGGCCCCCAAACCTATATTGGTACTGCCTTCGGAGCCTGTTACCAAAGGCGGCGCAATGGGTTCATCATCCTGATTTTCAAAACTTAGGTCGTACATATAACCGAAATGTAGCTGTGGGCCGATGTACGTATCTTCGGCAATCTTACCAAGAAGACTCTGTTTTACTTTTATATTCTGAAAATTGACCTGTAGTTCATCCGTTTCCAAAGTGTTCGGCCCTATACCCCAATAGTTTTTCGGGAATTTTTTATAGCCGATTTCCCCCTTGTAAATCCAACGCTCTTCGGGAAACAGAATGGTATATAAGGTGGAAACCACAAATTGGTTGTTCCAAGTATAGGTGGCGTTTAACTGAATATTCGATGGGCGGGTTTCTTCTCCTGCACCATTTGGTTTAAACTGTTTTAGTACAAAACCGCCGAACATCAAACGGGTATCGGGCGAATAGGCCACGAATGGCAACGGTGTATATTTTGTTTTATAGGATGAAGATGTATCCGATTTTTTTTCGGTAATAACTTCTTGGGCATTCCCGTAAAAACAAAGTAACAGCCCCAAAACCGTCGGTAAGATTTTTAGTTTTAGTTTTATTTCTCTTTTTGTTCTCATAACGCAACACTTTTGCCATTCTTAAATTCAGGTTTCTTCCTAACTTTAGGAAATAATGCCAACAACAGCAGAACAACTGCGAGTAAAAAAATGGAAACTCCCAACCACGGGGAAGCTATCGGAAACACGGAGTTCAAAAAGAAATAGTCTTGGTTCAGGCTCCATACTAGTGTCAAAAGCAACATAAGAGAGAACCCCATTTGCACCAATCGAACTCCTCGACTATTTGCAGAAAAGGGTTTAAAACTGTGCTGACCGGAAGCCATTCCTTTTCCCAATCGATATCCTTGCCAAAGTACCGGCAGGAATAGTAACCCAATAAAAATCCAAAGCAATTTTGTACCTAAAACGATGTTGCCCATTCCGATGGATTCAAATCCGTTCCATTCGGCCCAATCACTTAAAATATGGGCGAAAAACGGCCAACTGCGCTGACTGTTGGTCAAGATAACGATACCGTCGCCCGTTTCGGGAACGGAATGAAAATGCGTCATCCAGCCCGAGCCCTGACCACCATGGGAAACCGCTTTTTCTCCATTTGGCAACCGTTCGATAAAGTGTCCCAATCCATACGAATCGAAAACAAGCCCGTAATAACCGGATAGTTCAATTTCGGGAGTATAGAGTTTCTCGACATTTTGTGTGTTAAGTACCTCAAGTCCCATATTTGAAAAATCGGTCATGCCAGCAGTAACGAAAGTGGCGATATCCCCAACGGTCGAAAAAAGTCCGCCCGCCGCTTTATCGGGATACACATAAACGGGAATCGGGTAGCCCTTTTTATCGTACCCAAAGGGAACAGGTGGATTAAAGGTTTCGCTCCACTCAAAACTGGAATGGTGCATGCCGAGTGAGTTCAGAATCTCTTCTTGCATATAGTCCGAAAAATCTTGCCCTGTAACCTCTTCTATCAAAAGCTCCAAGAGATTGAACCCTGTGTTGGAATAGGAAAAGGATTTACCGGTCTCTTGAAACGGAATAGCGTCCTTGGAAAGACTTTGCTTTAAGGTAGGCCGATTTTCAGTTGGGGCGTAACGCACGCCAATTGTGCCCAATGGCAAGCCTGAGGTTTGGCTTAGCAATTGCCTTACGGTTATAATATCCGTATAAAATTCCGATTCGGGAAATGACCAACTTTTTAGGTATTGTTTTATAGGTGCGTCAAGTACAACTTTTCCCTCTTGTACCAATTTCAGTACGCCCCAAGCCGTAACCGATTTTGAAATAGATTCCACACGGCAATAGGTATCCGTGGTCATTTTTCGTCCATTTTCCAGATCGGCATAATCGTATGCTTTTGACCAAACGGTTTTTCCCTTTTGAATAAGGGCAATGTTTACCCCTGGAATGTCGTAGGTTTTCATCAGTACGGGAATGCGTTGGTCAAGTCGTGCAGTAAACGCTTCTAACGGAATATTTTTATCGATTTTTTCGTTCGTAGAGTGACAGGAACCAAATAGCATCAAAACGAAAAAGAGCATCAACATAACCAAGGAGGCATAGAACTCTCTGATTATGAAATTTGTCGTTATTCTTTTTTTGGTCCGCATATCAATTTGAGAATTTATTCGGCAGTTTCCTTAAAATAGACCACAAAACCCATATTCCAAAAAGGGCCAATACTAAAAATCCAGAAATAGGGCCAATTATCTCGCCCGTGGAATACGAAATACCATTGACCATCTGGATGTAAGTACTCAAAGAAATCACGGGCAACAGAAAAAATAGTATCCCGATCAACGGAAATACCATTTGATACCCCAGCAGGTTACGTTTTAAAACAAGCCAACCCGCAAAAAAAGTGGATGGCGTAATGATGGCCAGATCAAGCGCGTCCGTAACCATCGTTGTATAGTGGTCCAACAAGTTTGGTGGAGTTCCCTGCACTGCGGAAAAAACAAGTGGTACTGACCAAACGACAAGGGTAACTACACCACATAGAAATAAATAAAAGGCCGGAAAAGTTCTGGGAAGTGTATTTTGGATTCTAGTCGGTAAAGCTTCCAGTTTTGTATTGGCAAACAGCAGCATAAAACAAAAGAAACTGGCTGAAAAAAGGAGTACATAGATCATGAAGAGTCCATTGTAAGAGGCTCCTAAGCTCATAGAAGCATACACATAAAGAAAAAATGAAATGACCGCCAATAACAACAAACCGCCTTTTAAGGATCCTTTGTTGTAGAAAAATAATGCAATCGATAAAAGAGGAATCCCCAAAAAGAGGGTTACATAATCTTGCCCCTTGTAGCCACTTGCAGCGAAAACGGAATCATACTTGTAAAGACCCTCGCCAAAGATTAATACCTCCTCTCCCCGAAGCGTCATAAAGCTGTAAAACTCCCTTTGGTCCATTATAAAAAGCGGACTAATGGTAGCAATCAACGTGAGCGCTATAATCAGTATTCCCAGCCAAATAATTGATTTTTTCGGTTTCATATAGTTATCAATCTGTTAGTCTCTGATTCTTTTGTTTACCTGCCATCAAATACCCGCCGAACCCGATCAACCAAATAACGATAGGGTAAGCCACCCACCGTTCCGTACCGCCGCTACCCCAAAAGGGAATAAAATATGAGGCTCCGAACAGAAAAATCAAAGACATAACTCCAATGGGAATCCCGATAATGGCAAATGGCTTTTTTAATATCGTAAAACCGAGAATACAGGTAAAACTCCCCATGACAAAAGTGAGTAGGGAAAATATACCGTGATAGGGCGCAATATTTCCCGGAAACACCCCCACACCGAGTACCCCGATCGCAAAAAGAACATAAGGTATGGTAAACCAAAGTTTTCTAAAATGACGGTACACCGGCCAGTTCGAAGCACAGAGCAACAAGCCCGCTACCAACATCGTGGTATTGAAAATGGTCGCCGATGGTTGGTGGATAATACTATCGGGCGGACGTGTACTGCCCAGATCACTAATATCGTTTATAGCGGTATTGTAACCCTCGGGATAATAAATTTCTCCCGTAATGATTCCCATGAAAATGACGAAACCCGCAAGGAACGCCAAAAGCCCTCCAAACTGTAGAGGGCTGTTATTCCCTATTTCCATTAGAATACTTTTGCTATTCCGACTCCCACGGCGACATAGTTCAGGTCAACATCGGTATTTGTTGTTCCGATTTCGATATCCCTAGAAAGGGCGCGATACCCGACTTGCGGACGCAAATGCCAGTTACTGCCAAGGCCTACGTTAAGGCCTGCACCAATTTCCCAACCGAGTCCATGGCCTGAATCTGCGGTTATATCCCCTGCAGCGTTCTCTACTTCGATATGGTTATATATTCCTCCTAACCTAATCAGGTAGGACAAATTTTCAGAGGTGCCCAAAGGATGGATGAACTGTAACCCGAAGGTATAGCCAGTTTCCTCAAAATCCGTGTCTCCGGTTCCGGCAAAAGATGCGCCATCGGATTTGAATTGGTTCCAACCCCAACCGACGTAAGCACCTAAATGGGGCATAAAACGATAACCGATGGCCAATTCGGCACCAAAACCTGTTTTCAACTCAGCATCCCCCAAATCCGAGGTAGCGAAATTTATTCCAGGACGGAGTTCAGCAGACCATTTGTCTTGTGCTATTGCTGTGAAGGAAAATAATAAAAGTGAAATTCCGATAATACTTTTTTGAATAGTTCTCATAATAATTTGATTTTATATTTTATTCAAAAGTATAGTTCGGCCATTTTAAATAAAATGACGAAAATCATATACATACTATAGATCTAAAACTAGTTAAGTATTTTTTTTGTTGCACACGGAAAGCGGTCTTACATAACCAGTTTTGAAAATGAGCATTGCTCTTAAACATCGTTCCTTTACATTTATAAATTATAAATTTTCAAAAGAATCTCCATTATAATCATTTAACAGTATTTACCCGTACATTAATTAAATGTTAAGAGGTCTTGTAAGTAATTTCGGTATTCATCTTTTTAGTATTTTGCGTATTAGGTGTTACCAAATCTATACATAATGCTTAACCTGACCTCAAACCGGTCCTGTTGTATTTGGCTTTTTGTGATTACTTACATTTTTGAATTAAAGAACTCGGGAAATCCATTTTTGTACTTAACGGTATGTTAACCGTATTGCCTAGTTTTTTTGCATTCTGATTGAGAAAAGTTTTGAATTTTTAATTGTGCATATGGAGGCTTTTAAACAAAATACTGGTCTTATCGGAATATTGTCGGATGCTATCTCCGAAGGCATTATTGTGGTAAACCATGAACAGATTATCGTAGCGACCAATAAAGCGACGAACGAGTTATTCGGGTATTCACATGACGCTCTTGTTGGAAAGCCATTGAATACCCTGATTCCCAAAAAGTATCATGGCGGTCACAGTGGACATTTCAACAAGTTCATGGACAGGAGCGAAAAGCGCCAGATGGGAAGAGGTCGCGAGCTTTATGGAGTACGGAGAGATGGTACGGAATTTCCGGTGGAAGCGGGCCTGAATCCATTCCAGATTAAAGGTATCACTTATGTAATGGCCTTGATAATCGATATTACGGATAGAAAGAATTATACCACTAAGCTTGAACAGACCGTAGAACAGCGAACGGTCGAGCTTAGAGAGGCCTTACAAAAGGAACACCAGCTGAGTGAGATGAAATCACGCTTTGTATCCATGGCCTCCCACGAATTCCGAACACCTCTGTCCGCAATTAAATCGTCCGTTGACCTGCTCAAACGATACCATGAGAAGGGGGTTGTGGATAAACAGGAAAAACATTTTAAACGGATCCAAGGTTCAGTAAGTAATCTTATCACCATCCTTGATGACTTTCTATCGCTTGAAAAAATGGAATCGGGAGAGGTTCGTTTGAACATCGAGAAGATAGAGCTCGGCGAATACATCGAAGACGTGCTCAAAGAGGTAAGGCCCTGGGCTAAAGAAAATCAAAGGTTGGTTCACGAACACATTGGGGATGGCGAAGTCCGGACCGATTCGAATATGACACGGAACATTCTATTGAACCTTTTGTCAAATGCGCTCAAGTATTCCCCGGAAGATACCATCGTGAAATTGATAACACAAAACCATGATGGCAAATTGATTCTTGAAGTAATCGATAATGGCATAGGTATCCCCGAGGAAGAGCAGCATAGGATGTTCTCACGATTTTTTCGCGCAAGCAATGCCATTGAAATAAACGGCACCGGTCTGGGGCTTACTATTGTAAAACGCTATCTAAATCTGATGGGCGGGAAAATAAGTCTTCTAAGCAAGGTAGGGCAGGGCACCACGTTTACGGTGGAGATTCCTCTTTCATAAATTATTCATGGCGTATTACCTCAATCATCTATGTTTTCCTGATGTGGCTTCGTCTCCCTTAAGATTTGCTTAACGGCATACCAAAACACCCTTGATCCGTAGGTGCGCTTTTCAGAAAGTTCGGCAAGACCTAAAATATTCTTGACCAACAGGCCGTCCTCTGTATTAACCGTTCCGTTCCTGCAACGATTGGCGGATATAAGGTTCCATTGGTCGAACTCCCTTACCTTAATAGGACCTTTGGCCAAAATTGAGATTTTACTATGTTTATCGCTCCTTTCAATTTTTGAGAAAAGACTTTTTACATTATTCTCGCTGCCTTCCAAAATACCTACGAACTTGTCCCCTCGGTAAAAAAGGCAACCGGTAATATTGTTGCTTGGGTTGACATTTTCCGATTCTTTTTGAATTGCTAGGAGATCATCTTCGTCAAGGGTCGCCGACGCAATTGAACTGTAAATTAACTCGAACATAATGGGATATGGATTTGGATATCAAATTTTATACTAAAGATGCTATCAAAGAATGATATCGATCAGTCCGATTAAATAATCTTTCATCGTCATTTCATTCTTTATGAGTGGTTAAACTTCCTTAACATGTTGAAATTCGTTTTCATACAGTGTTTTACGACTCTGTTTTTGATCCAATACTTGATTGGGTTTAAAAACGATTCACTTTTTGCCAAATATTCATCGGCATTACCAAATTTTCCGACATGTTGGAGTAGTGCTCCCTCTTGCATCAATATATCCGACTCTCCGTCCCATTCTTTCTGGAACGTATCTCTCGATAGACCACATCCGATTGATCTTACTTTGTCGCCTTGCTGTATTTTACGCTGGATCTCTTCATAGAGCATTAATTCCAGCACAATTTCTATGGCGGTCCATCTATCATTGATAAAAACCTCTATCCAATAATGACCGGGAATCTTCTCAGGAGTTAACGGATAGGCCCATTTCGGCATAATAATTTTAAACAGAGATTTTGATAAACTACCTCAATGAAACCGTGCAGGTGTTCCCATAGCTCTTAATAATGCTACCGAAAGGGTAGTTTTTGTGTTGCATTGTCCAACCTTTACTTTCAGAACATCGGACGCTTTTTGAAGATTGTGCGTGAAAGTGTAGGGGATTTCATCACGAAGATAATGATATATTTGCTTTATCTTTTCTAAATCCTAAGTGATATTATCAGCAAGTTCCTTAACCTTTTTTCCAACCAATGGATTATCGATATCCACTAAGTCCTTGGGTTCGAGATACTCCTCGGTCCTGACTATGTTTTTCATATTTGAACGGGTTATTTTTGTTTTGAAAACACTTTTTTTCTACCGTGCCATACACTTCTATTGAGCCAATCCAAATTTACAATTGGCATAAAATGATTACTATCATTTTGATCACATCTGAGTTCCTTAAGACGGCGACTTAATCAAACTGATTTAAGAGGTAGTGGAAATTTCTTAAATGGTTCCTTTTACATTACCAAACCTAGTGATTGCAGAAATTGCGACTTTAGAGAACTGGACTAGGGCCTTTCATAGGATACGTTGTTGTAGTGCGTTTTTTATCCAATCAGTTTTTCCAAATGTCGTTCAACTTTCATTTCCAAACCCACTAATTGTCCTTTGTAGAAAACACTATTTATAATCCAAGGAATCGGCATTTTATGTCCATCTTCTTTACTTGAAATATGCTTTATGGTTAATGGTACTTTCTTTTTTTCTGCATAATCTCTGAGAACTTGATTCGTGTAATAATCTGTAAAAGGACAAGTATTTGAATAATATGCTGTAATTCCTTTTTTATCAGGACAAGTTCCGGATTTTGCAGATTCCTTTATTTTTGGGGTTTCAGCTTTCTGATTTATCTTAAATCCCCATAATTTGAAATATGGTGGTGCCTCGTCAACAATTTCAAATCCTTGATAATTAAGAAATTTTGGGTCGGTCATAAAAGGTCTTTTTTTATCGCTCGAAATAGCAACTATTCCGTCCATTCCATTTTCTTTTGCATCTTTTATACATTGTTCAAGTAGTCTTTTTCCGTTTCCGTGACCTTTGAATTGTCCCGAAACCCAAAAACAATTAATTACCATAAAGTTGTTTCCAACAAGCGGAAGCCAAGAGCTATCAATCGGCACATATTCAATAAATACTTTTCCGCGAACATCTACTTTTTGAAAGTTGTAACCGTTCTTAAATTCGGTTTTTAGCCAATCCTTTTTCTTTTGGTATCCGTCAGCACATTTTTTGTCACTTATAGCACAACAAATATGTTCATCTTGGATATTTTTTTCCGTTAGTTTTAGAATTTCCATTGTTCTAGGTTTTGCTTAAAAGTAAAAATGAAGTACCTTTTTTACTATGATAATTATCAACTACTACAATGATTTTTATTGCTAGTTCTGATGTTCCTCAAAATGTACTACAATAATTGTAAACGTAGTAGTAGGCTTGTTTCTATTTTATTGCTAAAACGAACTTAAGCTTTTGTAGTAAAAAGTAGTTTCAAAAAACGACAGTGGCCGTTGCGCAACTACCAAAAAGACTTAATGGACAAAAAAAATCACTTTACAAAATCATAACTAATTGATTTACAGTTGTAGTTATTTATTGATTAACTCTAAAACTCCCACGTTTTATGGATATTAAGAGTTCTTCTACGGCCACGGCAGATTTAAGGGACAGTTTGGGCGACGCCATTTTTATTTCGCTAAGGTGTCCCAAACTTGGTCTTTTTTAGTGGTTTCGTTAATTGACGTTTTACGGGACAATTTGAGTATACAAGAGGTACAAAATAAATAGAATGATTTTAGTCATATATGAGTTTCTTAAATCAGCTCTTTTTTGGAATAAGTTAAAGTAATGAGCCAAGTCCTTTTATTTGTTGGTTTCAAGGAGTTTTTAAAAAAAAAGATTTCGATGAGCTTTGCTAATGACTATTCAATGCAGTTTGCGAACTGTCCGCTAATGTTTCAGTATTTGATTTGGTCCCATAAAATTTATCGAACACTATGCATGCCGTCAGATCACCCGTCACATTGACCGCAGTTCTAAACATTCCCAAAATACGGTCTATTCCTATTATCACGATAAGCCCATCAATGGGAATTCCGGTGCTCTGTAATACCGATGCAAGAACAATAACTCCACCTCCTGGAATGGCCGGTGTTCCTATGGAGGCGGCCACAACGGTAAACGTAATCAATAGAAGGCTCATGATGGACAATTCAATGCCATAGGCCTGGGCCAGAAATAAAGTTGTTACGCATTGGAATAACGCAGTTCCGTCCATATTGATAGTGGCACCGACCGGGATGACAAAATCACTGATATTTGAGGAAACCCCTAATTTTTCATCAGCTGTTTTCATCGAAAGCGGCATAACGGCTGCTGAACTGGCGGTAGAAAATGCCAATAGTAATGGTTCCCTTATCGCCTTCAAGAACTTGAAGGGGTTTTTCACGGTTACGACCAAGGCCACCACCATATAGAATATTAATAATATCATCAGACCCAGCACAACTACGACCATATAGTAACCCAAGCCAAGGAATATTTGAATGCTTGTCCTGGATAACAAGGCTGCCATCAAGCCAAATACAGCATAGGGCACGAGCATCATAGCCCACGATACTATAATCATACAGATTTTTTGAATGGCTTCCGAAAAACGGATGATAGGTTTTGCCGTTTCTTGACGGAGTTGTGTAATTGCCACACCGATAATGATGGTGAAAATCACTACGCCTAACATTTCTCCCGTCAAAATGGCCTCCAACGGATTATTAGGGATGAGATTCGATATTGCATTTGGAATATCCTCCATAAGGTTGGTTTGCTCATCGGGTGTTATTAGACTTTCGCCACTATTTGGAAATCCTCCAAGCTTAAAAATATATTGGCCGGGTTTCAAAATAAACGTTACGATCAAGCCTATCGAGATGGCAATAGTAGTAGTGAAAATAAAATATAAAATTAGCCGAAGGCCGAAGGTTTTAAGATTCTCCGATGTGTTACTCACAATTCCCGTAATAATTGATGTGAATATCAATGGGATCATGATCATTTGTACCAATCGCATAAAAATTTGACCAGGCAGGTCAAGCCAATCGGCAAGGCGCAAACTACTATTCTCTGAAAGTAGCCCAATGGATGGATTAAGTAGCACTCCGATTCCCGCTCCCAAAACTAGACCGATAATTACCTTGAGCCATAGACGACCTTTTATAAGGCGATCTAAATGAACCGATAGGGTATTGAGCGGTCTGAATTCTATCATGGTGTTGTGTATTAATTTATCCGACATTCACATTGAACATATAACCGACTAAAGCCGTCAATCCCATTGCAACTGTTCCCCAAAAAGTAATTCTTAAAATAGCTTTAGTAATACTTGAACCCCCTGTTTTAGCAGATAACGCTCCTAGTGCGATTAGGAAGAATAGCGCAAAACCATAAAGCGCGTACTCCATATTTTTTAAAGGCAAAAAGAAAACGACTATTAGAGGCAATATTCCTCCAACGGTAAATGCCGCTCCTGAAGCAAATGCAGCCTGTATTGGTTTAGCTTGGCTCATTTCGTTTATGCCCAGTTCGTCACGTACATGTGCACCGAGTACATCATAGGCCGTTAATTCTTTTGCTACGGTCAATGCCGTTTCTTTTTTCAGGCCTCTTTTTTCGTAAATCTGTGCTAGTATTTTCAACTCGATTTCTGGCGTTTCTTCCAATTCCTGTTTTTCACGTTCAATATCCGCTTTTTCGACATCTGTTTGAGAACTTACCGAAACATATTCTCCTGCTGCCATTGATAATGCACCGGCGACTAATCCCGCTAATGTTGCCAAAATAATCGTTTCTCTAGAATCACTAGCTGCTGCGACCCCTATGGCAATACTTGCAGTTGACAAGATACCATCGTTTGCACCTAGAACTGCCGCCCTCAACCAGTTACTGCGATGTATATAATGGCTGTCTAAATAGTTGTCTATAGTCTTATTATTCTCCACTGCTTCTTTTACCATTTTTACAAACTCGTTTATGAATTGGATTTCTTCGATGTTTCATAATGTTCTAACAAAAGTGCAGGTAGTAATTTCTTTTCTGCTATAAATGGTATGCCAAAAGTCCTTTCAGAATGGTTCGATTTAATAGAATTGATGACTTCTATTTCAGCATTGGCACGACTTTTCAATAAAGGGTCGGAAATTCCTGAAAGCATTGAGAGGCTCTGGTTTATTAACCACGCATAAGGCTTTATGCCTGCCCTTATTAAATCTTCTTGCAACATAGCTGCTTCACGCATTGGCGTAGTTTCGGGTAGTGACACCAGAATTATTTTGGATAATTCTGAATCCTGTAAAGACATCAACGGAGTTGTCAGGCGACCAACGTTCATGTTGTTTCTCATAATGTCGCGATGATAACTCCCTGCAGTATCCAGTAACAGCAATGTATGTCCTGTTGGAGCAGTATCCATTACTACAAATTTTCTTTTTGCCATTCTTATGGCTTTTGAAAAAGCATGAAAAACGGCAACTTCCTCGGTGCATGGTGACTTTAAATCTTCCAGAATCAGTTTTTTCGCCTCTTCAGAATGTCCTTGTCCTTTGTGTTCCAAAATCTTTTCGATGTATCGCTGCGTTTCAACTTTTGGGTCTATGCGTTCTACTTTTAGAGTCGTTGGCATTTCTCCTAATTGTTCAATGAAATCTTGAATGTGTGCCGCAGGGTCCGTAGTGGTTAATAGTACATCGAAGCCCTTTCTTGCAAGTAATACTGCAATTGCAGAAGCCGCAATGGTTTTCCCTACGCCTCCTTTTCCCATTGTCATGATAAGCCCATGCTGATGATTCGCACATAGCTCACCCGTTAGCTGATTTATTCCTTGCAATACTTGGATAGGTGTTTCCATTTTTGACAGCGTCTTTTCGGAAATTGATTTCTGTAATCCAATATCAAAAAGTGAACGGAGCTGTGAAATTCCTAATACATCGTAGGGTAAAAGTGGAAACGCTTTAAATGGTAGCACCTTCAGATTTTCAGGAATGGAATCAAGTTGCTCGCTAGCCAACTCTTCAATTTTGTTTGCGAGTACGTCTTGTTTTTCAATTGCCTTGAAAACGCCGTTGACATACAATTGCTGATTCTTCATTCCTAGTTCATTCAGTTCATCGCTTGTTCTGGATGCCTCCTTTAGAGAGGCTTTTTCTGGCTTCGTAACAATATAAAAGGTGGTTAATGCTGTATCTCGTAATCTGTCAACCACTTTATGATACCTTTCCTTTCCGCTTTTTAGTGCAGAAGTTGGGCCAAGGCAGGAGGCTCCATCAGGATTTTCATCCGTAAAACTAGACCACGCAGCAGGCAGTTCAAGCAGTCTCAAGGTATGACCGGTCGGTGCTGTGTCAAAAATAATAACATCGAATTTTTCTCCTTCGGTTTCACTAGATACAAAACGAGAAAATTCGTCGAACGAGGCAATTTCAGTAGTGCATGCACCGGAAAGGTCTTCCCTGATTTTTTTTATCTCTTCTTTTGAAGCAATCCCCTCCAATGGTTGAATCACTCTATTGCGATATTCTTCAGCAGCTTCTTCAGGATTGATATTTATGGCAAAGAGATTACGGATACCTTTTACAGGCTTGATATTTTCATTAACCGTACTTTCCAGAACATCCATTAAATTCGATGCAGGGTCTGTGCTAACAAGTAACACAACCTTTCCTGAATCAGCTATTTTAACAGCTGTGGCGCAAGCAAGGGAAGTTTTTCCTACACCTCCTTTTCCTGTGAAAAAGAGATAGTTTGTTGATGAGATTGTTCCATTAATAAAATCCTTCTTTTTCATATCTATAAACTCCATTCTCAAACAAATATGAGCTGAAAATTGGATAATTAATATGATTTATATCATCCTTGGTGCTGAAAATGGTAAAGAAATTTATTTGCTTTAAATCAGCAAAATCAATAGGAGTTCCTTAAAACGGTATTTAATCACACTATCAATGTAAATGGTTTCATAAGGCTATACCCGTCTCATTTTCCATCTCTTTTAATAGTTTAGTAAAGTAAGGTTTTATGAAACTAAATTGGCATCTATTGGGTATCGTCATTTTAAATGTACCTCCCATCGTTTTTTGCTATAAGTCAAAAGCTTCATAATTCGAGAACCTAGCGCCCTAGCGGGCACTTTTTTGTGGATAGGGAGAAAGAAGTTTAAGGTGGTTTTCGGCCTGATTTGGCGAGAGAATTCAATGGTAGGAGCGTATCTTAATGGTAGTTAAGAACGTTAAATCCACACCTCATGCAGTACCAAATCAACGAAGTAAAGGTCAGTTATCAACGTAGAATCCGTGCAGAATACTGGCATAAAATAGGTTCGTCAAACGACGCTGCTGAACTCATTTACGAGGATTGGGAAAAAAGCACCATTGGCTTACATGAAACGTTTAAAGTGGTCCTCTTGAACAATGCCAACAAAGTAAAAGGGATTTATGAAGTCTCTAAAGGAGGAATTACGGGTACTTTGGTCGATTTACGAATCTTGTTCGCAGTGGTGCTTAAAACGCTATCGGTAAGCATAATTCTTACCCATAACCACCCTAGCGGAACCCTTAAGGCTAGTGCTGCCGATAAAGCGATAACGGATAAAATCAAAAAGGCGGCAAAGTTGTTCGATGTTGCCGTTTTGGATCATATCATTATTACCCCAAATGGCGATTATTTTAGTTTGGCAGATAATGGCATGTTATAAAGTTTCATAAGAGCGAAAATGCTTATTCTACTATGTTCTTTTTGGGTAACTTGGTATGTACTAATGCCAAAACCATACTAGCGATGGTTAATTTACATCTCCCCGTCGTTCTTGAATACCTGTTATAATTTCTTCATACATCACTTGTTTGCTAATATGGTTGTCCAGTTTTTTGTTCATGGCATGCCATCCGAAGGAATAGCCCGATGCAAATTCAGCCAAGTCCCCAGTTCCAACTTTATCGTATTCTGAAAGTACATGCTCCCAATCTAGGTTATACCCTTTGGCATCGTTAACTCCTTGCACTAGCATATTTACTTGCTGTAGTAGTTTTTTTAACATAGCACCTTCCGCTTTCAAAAAACCAAATCTGCTTTTGTCAACCTTAGCTTTCCGCTGTTTCATTTTTCGTACTTTTTGTTACATCTTCAGTTTGTGGGGAAACTTTGTTATTGTAAAAAAAGTTGATGGCCACAAGTATGCTCAGACCAACGGTGATATATAAATTAATGCTCGGACTATTGAATTCGGTCTCCCTTCGGGAAATTAATATAAGAATGACCTGATATAGGCTTAATGCAGCGGGGACCAACAAAAACGCGCGGTATTTTTCCCCTCTGGCATCCATAAACCAACCAATCCAGCCCAAGTGGCTAAACAAATAAATTCCAAACAGGTAGAGTAGGAGGCGATAGCTTCTCAGACCCCTGACCATTCCTTCGGCGTCTGTTAGGAATGCTTCTATTCCCAAATTAGGAACCCATGGGCGAACAGTACCATTTCTAAGCGTGATAACATCATGTAAGTAGGGTAGAAGGGCCAATAGGGTCAAGGAAGACCATGCCATGACTTTTTTTAAATCTATACCATGCTTTTTATAGGAAAAATAGCCAAGTACCAGTGAAAGTAAAACCAACAATATAAGTTTTGGTTCCAGTTCTCGAAGTGGACCACGCCTAAGATTGAAGAGTATCAAAACGATTTGGTATAGACTAGAGGATAAGCCCAATAGTAATCCAAGGCCATAGTATCGATTGCGCGCGCTGCGGTACCATCCTGCCCATCCAATGGAAGCGAAAACAAAAATCAACAAGGTGTAGAGAAAAACGCGATAGGTAGAAAAACCTAAAATCCTGCCGTTGGCATCGGTTAGTGCATTTTCGACTCCAAGAATTGGAACCCATGATTTTAGTCCCTCGGAATCGGTAATAAATTCATGAAAATAAGGGAGCGTTGACAAAAAAATGATAGCCAACGCACCCATAAATGGATTACATATCGTCGTCCGTAATTTCGTTTCCGTCAATGGCATTATTCTCAATCTGGTCATCGGTTACATCTTCTTTCGTACAAGAAGTAGACAATCCGATCGTAAACAATACTGCTAGTGCAAAAACTAATTTTTGTGCTTTCATAATACTTATTTAAAGGGTTATTAATCCTTTACCTAACTATTTAAAAAGCTTAATATTGTATTTTGTCGATAAAATCTTACACTTTACCGATATATATAAGAACGAAAAAGCCTACAAATGCATCTCTCAAATATAGAGAAATAATCCGACCAAAACTACCAGTGCGTGCTTCTGACCAAACAAATTACGATTATGGGGCTAAAGCCTGTAAATTAGAATTATGGTCACAGATTTGCTGGTATCTATTGACTTACTAATTTTTGAATTTCAAAAACAGGTTACTTTTTATGCTAGAAAGAAACATGTAATACAATTAATGGAATGGAATAAACGAATTATTTTTATAAAATTCATAGTTATAAACGAAATACTATATTTGCTATTACCCCACTACGTAAAATGCTATGATAATGTCAGATGGAATACAGGAAGGAGTACCGACATATAGAGTTTCGGGTGGTGTACTCACATCATCCGCACATTAAGGGGAGATTAACTTTTGCAGCACAGCCCTATGAGCTTTTGGAGGGTAGTCTAATGAGTAGGCAACCTTCATCATATTTAGTGTATGGTAGTATAGATAGGGGAGGTCGTTTAGAAATCGGTTTTAAGGATTTTACGTTTGAAATGACTACAGACTTGCATGAACGTCTCGGATTCTTGTATGAAAAAGTCAAGAAAGAGTATGGTAACCACATTATAAAAATTACCTAAGGCTTTTGAATAGTCCTGCAAAAAGCACGTTTTGAAACACTATAGGAGTAATGCTCTTATGAATTAAAAAAAGAACCTTTTATACCATAAACTACGAAAAAAGACGCGTATTCCCATATTCAACGACATTACCACACAGAGCATTAGCTAAGCCAGGATATTCTATAGTGCGTTTGCTACAAAACCGGCAACTTCCTTTTCACTAATATCTTTCTGGCATCTAATTTTCAAATGTCTTCGATACTTTCCTTTTCCTTCGAGTAACCTATTAGGGTCCTCCAACGAAAATCCTTTGGAAAATTCTATGGTAACATGATTTTTATAAACAAAAATACCACTGAACATTTCACTATCGAAAAAAAAGACAATTCCACCGTACATTAATGTCTCTTCACTTCTCGGATGTGCCTCCAGGATGGTTTCGCGTAACATAGACAATAGTTTATATTTTTCTTTGTCCATTTGTACTAGACTGTCCAGAAACTCTTGAACCTTTTTATCTTTGGATAGCACCACGGTTATTTTTGTTATTTCTTATTGAAAAATAATTAAATCCATTAGAATAACTATTTCAATAGTAATTTTTCTTAACCATTTATTTATACTTTTCAATCAGTACCTCAAATTTCTTATAATCCTTCGAGGAGTGATTACCATAATCCCTTATCATACTGAATTTGATATTATTGTGCGTAAGAAAGGTGCTTATCCTTTCGAGTTCATCAGGAGACCCAATTATTTCAATCTTTGCCATTGTTCATTATTGGTTTTGTATAGTCTCTAAATACAAATTACACACTTAACCACAGATTAGAGCCGTTTTACAACATATACTTTTGCAGAAGAAACAAGAATGGTAAATTTAAAATAAAAAAATAAAGGTTTCCAAGTTTTTTCTATTTTCAAACAGTGTTACAGTTTAGGGCTCCATCAATCTAGTTGGAGCTCTTTTCATTTCAAGATTTTTTTTGGACTTTTCTGTCTGAGTATAGAGAACGGGCATTAGGATTTCGTCAGGCTCACCAATACTTAAGTTTTATTGCACTAAGAGAATATTTTCTAAAGAATTGAAATACAGATTGTTAAAAAATATATTGTTGGTAAAAGCTATTCCTCGATTAAGCTCAAAAATATTTGAACGTATTCATCTTCGTACTGGTTCATTCCTACGATATGTTTTCCATTTATTTCCCAAAATTTGGTAGTTGACTTGTTGGAAGAATCATATAGCTTCTGACCTAGTTCAAATGGAACTTGTGTGTCTGAAACACTATGTATGATTACTATAGGTTTATTTATTTTTCCAATTTCTTTATCAGCGGGAAAATCATTGTTCATTATAATAGGTAGTAACCACCTAAAGTTTTCCAAGTTTAAAAGACGGGCGTATACTTTTCCTATTTCAGGAAAGGAACTGAAGGTTCCCTCAAGTACCAAGCCCTCAATTTTATTAGGTCTCGCTGCCGCGTTCATTGTTGCAAAGGCACCGCCAAGTGACTGTCCCCAGATTACAATTTTGGTATTTTTTACATCTTCGAGTTCGAGAAATTGGTCAAAAACCCGGAGTGCATCATTCTTTAAAACAATGCTATTGTCATCAATTCCTGTATATTTTGCAAACCCCCGTCTTTCGTAAGCAAATATTTGAAACCCCTTGTTTATCAAAGGCTCATACTGTTTCTGCGAATTTATTAAGGTCATCCCATTTCCTAAGTGGTGAAATATTGTTCCTATTGGTCTGGAATTTGGCTCAAAAAGTACAGCGTGTATCTTTATGTTATTCTCTAAAGAAATGTACAGTTCTTGGTGTTTAAAGGAAGTTTCAAAAACGGTATAATCGTTTTCTGTTTGATAAATCATCGAATCTGTGATTCTGGTCAACCGGATAACGAGGATGGCTGAAATCAATATTATAAATACCGAAACAACAATCCATTTGAATATATTCAGTGTCTTTTTCAATTTATACCTAGTTTAGTATTAGTAACATAGGTGTTGTTCAATCTATCGTAGCTCAGTTAATTTTGCTTTGAAATGTACCTTCAAGACCTATGGTTCCTTCAGGATGTCCTTAAAAAGAAGAAAATAAACGTGAACAAAAAACATAACTATAGGTACGAAGAATACCATACTACCTGAAACTACATATTAGACGATAAAATTAGATGAATGGTTACTGCTTCATTGTGGATTTTTGATTTTGCATTACTAAAAGATAGTTTAACGTCATTTGTTATCTTATTTAATATCAGTTTACTACAGTAGTTCAACGAATTATAAGCTTGAAAATTTGGACACCCAAAAAGACCGTTTAACTAGAAGTCGAAATCTCCTAGAGACTGTTAATTGATATCGGTAAAGAGCCTATTTTTCTCTAAAAGTTGACCAACATTACCCCAAAAGGGTATAGTGTCAAATTGACTTGTTCCTGATTTACTTAAGAGCTCGATTTTTGCTTTCAGAAGATTTTCCTGCCTCCAGCGTATATCCTTTTCCACATCGCTAAAGGCCATACAACATCCCTCGAAAGTCCTTTTCTTTGATATATGTTGATTTAGGATTTGTATGTCACTATGTTTACGGTCCCGTTTTATTCTCTCGTAAATTTTAAGAACCTCATCCTTGTTCCCCTCTAGTATTTGGATAAAATAGGGTGCCTTAAATAGTAGACAGCCGGTGATTCCTGATTTTCGATTATTTATTTCGGATGATTCGAGTATGTTATGGATATCCGTTTCCTGAATTTCCATAGCTGTTTCAGAGATGTAGGTAAGCTGATAGGGCATTTGTACTTTTTAAAGTAGGTTAGAAATTTCCTACACAAGTTAAGCAGGGAGATGTACTATTCCAAACGATTCAGCTAGGCATTTTTAAATTTAACTAATTCTATGGATACAATAGCGGCAACCTTCGCTTTAAACCGGGCACTTTGAAGATTGAGAATTAAGGGCTAATAAATCTATTGAATTTAGATAAGTTTTTGTTTAGTAACGATCAAAGTAATCCAACTCGCTAAATGTATTTGCGATTAACTGGATAGAGGTCGGCATGCATACCACAGAGTGGTACCGTAAGATGGGTATCAGTAAGGCCTCATTTTACAATGGAACAAACCATTGGCGAATCCAAGTTTTGACAAACAGGTTTTACGGGACAAGCTGCAAATAATTTTCTGAGACATCCCAAAACAGTGGAATATTCAATAACATCAAGTTGGCATGCAATATTTCAGTTCAGCGTTACTTTAAGCTCGCATTTGTATGTAAGAGTGTTTTTTATCCTGAACACCAGTTTAACCGATAATCTGTACTTATTCGGTATGCTTGTGATTATTATGTTCATTTGTCAGTTTGGGATTCTGACTTTAGGTCTGGCAACTTGCTAAAAAAAAGTAAACTGTAGTGAAAAAGAAATACGTAAGGCTATAGCTGTATAAAGAATATGGGAAATAGTATCGAGAAATTAGAAATAGTATAAGTTCGAATCAAAAACTTAATTCTTAAAAGCAACTAAATAAAAACAATAATAGAATCTTCAATTATATCTTTAAAAAGACTTATGTGTGGGATAATTAAAGTAATGACTTATTTGGTGTGAAGATAGATGAGATAGAGATACTCACTTTTTAACTTCTCCAAGAAACCCTAGCATTTTGGATTTATAACTCTGTCCGATCGGAATTTCTAATTTTCCTATCTCAACGTCCAGTTTCGTGTAAGCGGTTATTTTCTCGCAGTTGACACTATATGAACGATGCGTTCTTAGAAATCTATCGTCAAGGTTTTCCAGAAAGGAAGTCAGGCTTTGTTTAATAAGATGGTTGGTATCCTCGGTAACAATCTTGATGTAATCTTTTACGCTTTCAATATATAATATATCATCAAAAAAAATCTTGACCTGTTTTCTGTCTTTACGAACAAAGACATATCCTTTGCTGGTAACGTTATACTTTTTTGATATTGGCGTTGATGTTTGTTTCTGCTCATTGAATTTTTCAATCGCTTTGAAAAATCGAGCGAAGGAAATAGGTTTTAAAAGGTAATCAACCGCGTTCAATTCAAATCCTTCCAATGCAAAATCGCGATATGCGGTCGTGAAAATGACCTTTGGTCTGTGAATTAGGTTTTTGAAGAAATCCGTGCCTTTTAAAACGGGCATTTCTATATCCAAAAACAGTAGGTCTACTTTCTCATTCTTAAGAACCTTACTTGCTTCTATGGCACTGGCACAAGAAGCGACAAGTTCAAAATCATCCAATTGATTTAAATGGTTTTTAATTAGTCCCCTCGCAAGGTCTTCGTCATCAATGATTACGCATTTGTATTTCATTTTCTTTCTAGTCTTAGTGCTACTTCGTAACAATCCTCCTCATCACTTATCGTTAGTTCATGGCTATTCGCATATAATAGTTCCAATTGCTGTTTGACGTTCTTGAGGCCTAAGGGTTCTTCATTTTCCGATTTTCCACTAACCGAACTACTCGGCTTCGAGTTATATATCGAAAATAATATATTCTTCCCATCCATGGTCATTGAGATGTTGATTTCAGCCTTTTTCAATTCTTGGGCCACGCCGTGCTTGAAAGCATTTTCAACAAGCGTCAATAACAACAAAGGGGCAATCTGTATATCCGAATCGATTTGATGATTGAAAGTTACCGCCACACGACCTCCGTACCTGATTTTTTCCAAGGATAGGTAGTTCTCGATAAGCTCAAGTTCCTTTTGTACGGGCACATAATTCTCCTTACAACGATACAGGATATAGTCCAAAATATCCGAAAGTCGTTCGATAACCTCGGGGGTCTTGTCGGATTTTTCCAATGCCAATGCGTATAGATTGTTCAGGGTATTGAATAAAAAGTGCGGGTTCAGCTGGTTTCTCAGGGCAGTAAGTTCCGCTATTTTCTTTTGCTCGTTCAGTTTTAAAAACTTTTGCTGGTTCTTATAAAAACGGGCCATTAATAATAAGGCGGCTGGCGTGAGGTATAAAATGATTTTACTTAGAAAAACGGAAAAATAAGACAACCGTTTCCAGTAACTTTCTGCGGCATATTCTTTTTGAATGTCGTTGTACGAATCAAAATATTCTACATCGAAATAGTACATCTTGACAGCTTGGTAGATTGAAAACACAGAAATCAATAGCATCAAAAGCCAAAAGATAAAAAGACCTGTCTTTTTCCTGTTTAGAAATTTGGGCATCAAAATATAGATGAAAACGTAGGCGACAACGATTTGCGCCAACACGATTAGCCCATAGGACTCGAAGATGTGTCTATAACTACCATAGAGGCTTATATTGTTTACGGACAGAACAAAGTACAAATATACAGCTATCCAAAACAGAATATGTTGCAAGACAGGATTTGCGAAATAGTTCTTTAGCCTTTCCATAGGTTTGAAAACTATAAAACTAACCTTTAAACTACTTTTCAAAACAATTTGTCTACGAATCTTTCTTTTAGATCTACGAATCGTCCAAAATGGACTACTAAAGATGTACAGTCCATTAGTAGACCAGAACAAGCTCCCGGTCTACTTTCTTAAAAACCGGTAACACTGACCTATAGTTTTGAAGAAAACCAAATGGACTATGGGCGATTTTACAAAAATGAATATAGCAATTTTGCTACTGATTTTGACGCAAACGGTGTCCTATGCGCAATCCGTAGCCTCCATTTCTGGAAATGTAGTGAATACCAATAATGAAGCCCAAATGGGAAACGCCCTTATTATTTCGCCTTTGGATTCTACGATTGTTAAAGGGACGAGCTTTTTCGAGGGGCGTTTTGAACTCTCCGGCCTGAACGAAAAAAAGGCATTGCTAAGACTTACTTCGCTGGAGTTTCAAGACACATTAATTATCGTAGATTATACAGGAAGTTCGCATATTGAATTGGGAAACATAAGAGTTTCTGAAGCCAGCAACCAATTGGAAGAAGTAGTTGTGGTTTCAAAAACTCCATTGGTGAGAGAAAGAGCGGATGGATCTATCGAAGTCAAAGTAGAGAATACCACTTTGGCCACCAGTACGTCGGTAAGCGAAATATTAAGTAGATCACCAAGTGTTGTAGTAGATGAAGATAACAATATCGAAATTTTTGGAAAAGGTACCGCAGTTCTATTCATTGATGGAGTTCGTGTAGTTACCGAACGCCTCTCAACGCTTTCCCCTACGAATATCAAGAGTATCGAAATCATTAGCAATCCCGGTCCTCGGTACGCCGCCGCCGGCAATGCGGTCATTAATATCATCACCAAACGAGGCAGCCAAGAAGGCACAATGGGTTCCATTAGAAACTACTATAATTATTCGGATTTTGCGGGATATGACAATAGGACCAATATCGATTACAACTATTCCAAAGGAAAATGGACCCTGAATGGCAACTACGGCCTCCTTACCGGAAATGATAGATGGGATTGGGCAACTTCGCGCACAAGAGAAATGCCCCAGAACTTTTTTAAATCTGATATTACAGCGGATTCAAGGAGTAAAATGAACAACTTTTCGAATTACGGGCTTGGTCTTCAATATAATGCAAAGGACGACAGCTACCTCTCCTTGGAATATAATGGGGCCTTTGAGGATTTGGGAGGCACCATGTTGAGCGAAAATACAATTATCGACAACGAAATAGGTATCTACACCAGTCTACTTACCCGTGACGATATTACCCTTAAAAATACCCTCAACGCCAATTACTACTCCAAAATAGACAGTTTGGGTTCCAGTATTTTTGTTGGGGGGCAGTATTCGGGCTACAACAATGATTTTGACAACAATATCGATGAATCGAGCAGCATCGATGGCCTTGAAAGCGCTAACAAAATAAATAATATTGGGGAGAACAACATTAATATATTCAGCATACAAACAGACTATACGAAAGCATTTGGAAACACAGGTCTTCTAGAGTTGGGAATCAAATATGGGCATGTTAACATTAATTCAGAAACCCTATTTTTTGATATTGACGATATGGGACCACCTACCAGAAACGAGGTGCTATCAAGTAATTTTGAGTACGATGAAAAAGTTCCGGCAGCTTATGTGAATTATAAAGGAAGTATATCAGATAGTGTAAACTACAGTTTAGGCTTACGCACTGAGCTGACGGATATCAGACTCGCTACCAGTGTCGATGGCGGGCGTATCGTTAAGGACAACTATATCAATTTCTTTCCAAACGCTTCTATACATGCCAGTTTATTAAAGGGCCTGAAAGCCTACTTTACCTATTCCTCAAGAATAAACAGACCGCCCTACAATAGACTGAATCCCTTTGTAGTGTATCAGGATGCCTTTACCTCCATAAGGGGAAACCCAAATTTACAACCGTCAAAGGTGCATTCATTTGAACTTGGAGGTTCTTACGAAGGCTGGAGCCTGAAAACAGGATATACTTTTTCCATTGATCCAATTGACGGTGGTGCGTTCCAATCCGAAGACAATCCTCGGGAATACATCCTGCAGCGGGTGAACGTAAGCCGTGAACATGCTTTTTTCGCCACTCTGTCGAAAAACATAAACCTGAAGTGGTGGAAATCGACCAATAACCTAAGTTTGAGTTATAACAAATTATTCGACGATACTGGTATTTTCGATATTCGTGATAGCCGACCTTATTACTATGCATATTCCCAAAATAGCTTTGATATTATGGATGGATTCACCTTTTACGTCACCGCTTGGTATCTCGGGGACAAGCTAGATGGAATCAATTTGAGAAAAGGCCAGTCATCAGTGAACTTAGGTCTCGAAAAAAAGTTGTTCAATAATACAATTACGCTTAACCTTGATTTTAACGATATTTTTTATGATGTGAGGTATGATGGCGGATATAGGGTAGGTGTTACTGATATTATCTATGCCAATCAACTCAATACCAATTTCGTGCGTTTCTCAATTTCGTACAATTTCGGCAAACTTAAAGAATCAAAATACCTTAACAAAAAGGTCGGGGAAACTGAAAATAGCAGGGTTCAATAAGGGTTTGGAATAGTCTCGTTAAACCAACCTATTTCGGCACTACATTTTATTTCTAAAGTTCAAATAAACCTATTTACACATAATTAAAATAGTATGTTCAATCCCACCTTTAATTGTACTTTGAAAACTACAAAATCGGTTAAAGATGTCTCTTGAAATCCCGTATTTGACCTAAGATACGAACAACGAATATTCCCTTTCTGGTCGGTTCATAGAAAATAGTATGCGCCTTGTAATTGTATCTTTTCAAAGGTGCCGCAAATTCAGAAGCGCTGCGACCAAGGTCAGGATTATCTGCAAGAGTCTGTAAAAATTGGTATAACTCGGTAACATAATTATGAGTCTGTGATTCGCCCCAAGTCTCTAAAGTATAATCTACTATATCGTCAATATCTCCATCTGCTTTCGACGATAAATGATAACTAGACATTTCCGTTACTTTTAGTTCTGTGCTTTTTACGCATCATAGCAGCTTCAACAATTTCGTTTACAGACCTAACTTTAGAACTTATGCCGCTTTCATAACCTTCTTGTATAGCTGCTTTAGTGATTAAAAACGCTCTATTTCGTTCCTGGTCCAAACGTATGAGATGCCTCATATACTCGCTATCATTCGCGAAACCACCATTTTCAATTTGCAACTTTATCCATTCTTCCTGAGCGGTAGTTATAGTCAATGATTTTCTGATTGTCGCCATAATTATAATATTTAATTACATACAATATACGTAATATAACATATTATTAGCGCATGATTAACTAAAATTTTATTAAACTAGTATTTAAAAAATGTAACTGCAAAAAACGGTCAAAGAGAACCACTAAAAACGGATTTATTTGAACCACTTAGAAAATCGTTTCATTCTGCGCTATAAAAGGGATTGCAATAAATATTGCGATGCTCACCTTAATCCGGCGGGGGTGGTATACTATGTTCGTCCTTTCCAGTCAAGGCGGGTTTGACCTCACTCGAAGCCCTTCAGGCTGCAACTCTATATTCAACCGAGTTGTTAGACTTTCAGAAATCATTTGGTTCGATAGAGGTAGGCAAAAATGCCGATTTTATATTACTGAAAAATAATCCATTGGTAAATATTAAAAATACGGAACACATAGAGGCGGTTATCCAAAGAGGGGAATATTTCAACAACGACAAACTGAATTCTTTGTTGGACAAAGCAAACAATTTCAAATTCTAGATTATTTAAACGTTTTGTAGACTTTGTAATTAAGAATTGGTTTTAAATATCAAACTCAAAAAATACCTGCTTTTAGAACAATAGGTCGATAGGTAAATCTAAATTTTATACCCTAAGTAAACTTTTTTGAAACACTAATAACAGAAAAACAATTTATTTGCTCAATTATTTAGTTACTAAAGTTGGAGCATCCAAAAGAATTTTTAGCATTAAACAAGGACAATATTAATTGTTTTTAGCTCTATTCTTCTACAACTAGAACTGAATTTCAAGGTAAATAATTGACATGTAAAATGGTATCGATATAGTGAGGAATTGGATTGTTAAAGCAGGTGAACCTTAAAAATGTTGTACATATGTTGTACATAAAAAAAATCCCAAGACCTAAATCTTGGGATTCCCTTTAAATACTGGTAGCGAGAGGGGGGCACGATCCCCCGACCTCCGGGTTATGAATCCGACGCTCTAACCAACTGAGCTACCTCGCCATTTTCATTTTAAAAATGATTCAACTATTAAGTGACAAAATCAGTTTTTATTGGTGAGTCTACTTGCATAAAATACAGAGAAGCACTTTAAAACGGGTGCAAATATATAGTTTAATTTTATGTTCATCAACAATAGTGGAGTAAAAAATAATACCGATCTTTTATTTTTTTATCATATATAAATATATATATTGGGCATTATTAAGATGGAATCATGGATGATAAAATAAAATTTGAAATTGAGTTTGTAATACAGTCATCACCCCAGATGCTTTATCAATATTTGGCTACACCATCCGGCCTATCGGAGTGGTTTGCCGACAATGTAAATTCTAGGGGAGAGAAGTTTATTTTTATATGGGACGGAACAGAGGAAGAGGCTATCTTACTAAAACGTAAAACAGATGAGTTTGTTCGGTTTTCTTGGGAAGAGAACGATGATGATTCCTACTTTGAAATGAAAATTATAGTTGATGAAATTACCAAAGACGTGTCTTTGTTCATTACTGATTTTGCAGAAGAGGATGAAGTAGAGGAATCCAAAATGTTGTGGACCAATCAGGTTTCCGACCTTAAACAAGTATTGGGTTCCAAATAAATTATTAGGTATTTACAGTATCTTTGAGCCTTATTTTTATAAGGTTTTTTTTTATGGTGAATTTTAACGGTACGTTACTAGAAGCGGATGTACAATTTTTAAACAACTCCAATAGAGGACTCCGATATGGCGACTCTCTTTTCGAAGCCATTCGTGTTGTAAATGGGCGTATTTATTTCTTGGAGGAACATTACCTTAGGCTAATGTCCTCTATGCGGATTCTTAGAATGGAAATTCCTATGGAATTTACAATGGAGTTTCTAGAGTCCGAGATTCTTAAGACCCTTGCCGCGAAGGAGGGGAATAAAGCTTATCGAGTTCGTTTTACAGTTTTTAGGAACGATGGAGGCTTATATTTACCTGAAACCAATCATGTTTCTTATTGTATAGAAGTTAAGGAATTGGACAATCCGTTTTACACTATTTCTGAAAACCCTTACGAAGTAGAGTTGTTTAAAGATTTTTATGTGAATAAGGATATGCTATCCAACCTTAAGACCAATAACCGAATATTGAACGTGGTAGGAAGTGTCTTTGCCAAGGAGAACGATTTTCAAAATTGTTTACTCCTCAACGGGGATAAAATGGTGGTGGAAGCGCTTAACGGCAATGTGTTTTTGGTGACGGGAAACACCATAAAAACACCTCCTTTGGAAGATGGATGTTTGAACGGAATACTTAGGAAAAAAATAATAGAAATATTGAAAAAATCTGCCAGCTATGAGATTGTGGAGGCGTCTGTTTCTCCTTTTGAATTGCAAAAAGCCGATGAAATTTTTATAACGAATACCATCAATGGGATTATCCCGGTATATAAATACCGTAAAAAGAAATATGGAAATGCGATAAGTAAGGATTTAGTGGGGAAATTGAATGCGGTAGCGCGATTAACCGTTTAGTTTAGACTAGGATTTTCTGGAGCATTGGACCATAAGAGATAATCACCTCCAAGCTCCATCATATTCTCTTTCCAAAATGCATCTGAAGATTTTTTTATGATTTGGCTTTCATATTGGTTGACGACCACGATCCACGACTTGGAAGAAAGCTCTTCGTCTAGTTGTAAGGACGACCACCCGGAGTAGCCTAAAAAGAAGCGAATATCGTCTTCTGAAATAGTTTTTTGATTGATTAGGGAAATCGTTTTCTCAAAGTCCCCTCCCCAATAGATTCCATCAGAAATCTCAATACTATTTTCAATCAAATGAGGTACTTTATGTATAAAGTAAAGATTATCCTGTTCTACGGGCCCACCGTTGTATACTTGAAAAGGAATTAAAATTTCATTGACTAGGTCACTTATCTGGTATTCCAATGGTTTGTTTAAAATAAAGCCAACAGACCCTTCTTCATTATGCTCCGCTAGCAGCACAACAGATCGGTTAAAGGAAACATCACCGGTAAGGGATGGCTCAGCAATAAGTAATTTTCCTTTTTGCGGTTCTATTTGGAGCATTATTGAATAAGCTATAGATGTCTAAAATAAGACAATTCCTATTAAACTTCAAAACTTAAAGCACAAAAAAAAGCGCTTAAACAGCGCTTTTAATTCTAATATCTGTGTGAATTAGTTTACTGCATTACCTAAATCGGCACCTGCTTTAAACTTAACAACATTCTTAGCCGCAATTTGGATAGTTTTTCCAGTTGATGGGTTTCTACCTTCTCTTGCGTTTCTTCTTGATACGGACCAAGATCCGAAACCAACTAAAGAAACTCTGTCTCCTTTTTTCAAAGAACCTTCAACATTTCCTAAAAAAGACTCTAAAGACTTCTTAGCTGCTGCCTTTGTGATGCCAGCGTCTGCCGCCATTGCATCAATCAATTCTGTTTTGTTCATAATGTGATTAAATTAAGTGTTGTTAAAAATAACTTTATATCGTTAAACAAATTTATATGGATTTACGACCAACACAAGGAAAACCACTGTAAATCCCTTATTTTGTTGATAACTCGGGAGGTTTGTTGATAACGTAGGGCTTTTTTTACGATTCCCGCAGCCCAATCATACAGGGGCTTCAACGGAAAAATGCATTTTCGGGCAGTTTAAGTCCGTTTAATACCGCTTCTGTTGCCAGCCTTCTTTTACCCTGTAACTGAATTTCTAACAGTTTTATAAAACCGCCGTTCACCGCAACCCGTATTTCTTTTTTGTCAAAGACGAGTTGGCCAAATTTTAATTTATGCCTTGCTTTTTCAGCTTCAACCTTGTAAATTTTTACAATAAGTTCTTCCTCATTAAATATAAGGGGGCTCCATGCAGCAGGATACGGACTTAAGCCTCTTATATGATTGTAAATACGTTCCAGTGGCAGGCTCCAGTTTATTCTACATGTTTCTCTATCTAACTTGTGGGCTAATTTTAAGTCGGTTGAATTTTCTTGTATGGACGTACTCAAATTTCCCTCTTCGATTCGTTTGACAGTTTTTAATACGGTTCCTGCACCTAATTGCATTAAACGGTCATGTAAGTCACCTGCGTCTTCAGTAGGAGAAATGACTATCTCATCTTGTAGGATAATAGCGCCGGTATCAATCTTTTCATCTATAAAGAACGTTGTAACTCCGGTCTTGGTCTCCCCGTTCATTAGTGCCCAGTTGATGGGGGCGGCACCACGATACTCTGGTAATAGCGAAGCATGTAAATTAAAGGTGCCCAATGCCGGAAGCTGCCAAACTACTTTTGGAAGCATCCTGAAGGCTACTACGATTTGAAGGTTGGCCTGAAGCTTCTTTAATTCTTCTATGAATTCTGGATTTTTAAGGTTGGTCGGTTGCAATACGGTTAGGTCATTTGCCAATGCATACTTTTTGACAGCCGATTGGTTTACTTTTCTTCCCCTGCCCGCTGGTCTGTCCGGAGCTGTAATCACCCCAACTACGGAATATCCTTTTTTACAGAGGGCATCTAAAATACCTACTGCAAAATCTGGGGTTCCCATAAATACGATTCGTAAGTCTGTCATAAGTCCTTTAGTATATAGTACTGATTTTTGGTGTCTAAGTCAATTTTGCGTTCTTCCAATAGCTCTTGCAAAGCTATCAAAACCACATTGCTTTCCTCACCTAATTCTTGTTGTAGTTTCCTAGAGGTAAGAGAATGTATTTTTAATTGCCCAAGAATTTGTTGTTTTGTTGTATTTGGAGCCGTATCCGAATACCCTGATTTTTTACAAACATCGCAAAGGCCGCAAGGGCCAGAATCTGTTTCGCCAAAATAAGTAAGCAATTGTTGACTCCTACAAATGCTATCATTATTGGTATAGGAAAGCATTTGTTCAACCTGCTCTTGTTTTAGTTTGTTTTGGTTTTTTACTGTCTTTGCGAATAGATTTATGGTACTATCGTCTTCACGAGGTACTAAAAAAGTAAGTTCTAAGTCGCTATGTGTACCCTTGAAATCTATGATGTCTTCCGACGCTAATTTTTCCAGTCCTTTTATAATGGTGTTTTCATCCGTGTTTAGTTTTTTTGCTAGGAGCAAGGTATTAACCAACGTTTCAAATTCAAAAATACCTCCATAGGTTCTTAGCACGATTTTAACCAAATCAGATACTCTTGGATTCCTTTCGATATAATCGAAGAGAATATCTTTCGTTGCCGTGAAATGAACCGTTACTTTTCTAGCAAAGGAGGTGGAAAGCGCTAGTACCGAATTTCTGTCAAGTATCCTTAGCACATTATAAGTGAGTAGGGAATTAAGACTGTAAGTGGCGCAAAATTTATTAAAATTTAACCGGTAGGTCGTTCCGGAACCCTCTCCATATGCAATTTGTAGGTAATTGTTAAGTTTATTGTAAACGAGCTTTACAAATGAAACTTCGGGTAGAATATCCAAGAATTGCTTTTTTACCTGAGCTTGATCTGTTTTGTTCGTAATTAGAATTGCTTCTGCTGGCGTGCCGTCCCTGCCTGCTCTACCTGCTTCTTGATAATAGTTTTCTAAACAGTCGGGTATTTGATAATGAATTACCAACGCTACATCTGGTTTATCTATACCCATTCCAAATGCATTGGTCGCCACCATTATTTTAGTTTGGTTTTCTAACCACTGTTCTAATTTTTTTTTCTTGTCCTTTTCTGTGATACCACCATGATAATGGGTTGCGGTTATGCCGCAGTCCATGAGATAACTAGAAACCTCTTCAGCTAGTCTTCGCGTTCTCACATACACGATACCACTGGTACTTACTTTGCTACAATACGTTTTTAGCCAATATCTTTTATCCTCCTCCTTGCGCACTTTAAAAGCAATATTCTTTCTGGAGAATGAGTCCTTTTGGATTAAAGGTGCAATTAGATCTAAGCTGTTTACAATGTCTTTCGCTACCATTGCTGTTGCGGTCGCCGTAAGCGCCATGAAAGGCACGGTAGGATGCAGTTCTCGTAAGATGGAACATTTTAAGTAGGCAGGTCTAAAGTCATGACCCCACTGAGAAATACAATGTGCCTCGTCTATGACCAATAAGTTAACGTTCATTTGCTGGATTCTGTCTTGAATGAGCTCCTGTCCTAAGCGTTCTGGAGAAAGATAGAGAAATTTATAACCACCATAAACGCAGTTGTCCAGTTCATTGCTGAGTTCTTCAAAACGCAGACTTCCCGTTAAGCCAACCGCTTTGATTCCTAATCTTTTAAGATTGGAAACTTGATTCTGAATTAGTGCAATCAAGGGAGAAACAACGATACAAATTCCGTCTCTGGTCATCGCCGGAACTTGAAAACAAATAGATTTTCCTCCACCTGTAGGCAAAAGGGCCAAGACGTCCCTATCTTCTAAAGCAGCATTTATTATATCTTCTTGCGAATCTTTAAAAGAAGAAAAGCCCCAATACTTTTCAAGAATTTCATTGGGTGCAGTGTTCACATGATTAATTTAGAAGGTTTTGTATAAATGAAATTCTTTCCGGCACTGTGCCAAAGGGAACTTCTTTAACGTCATAACCCAGAACTATATACCTGTTTTTTAGGTGTTCATGGATTTCTGTTGCCTGTAAATAGGTCTCCAATCTCTCATTATCCTGCACATAAATTGCCTCCCATGGCGGAAGCAAAAACACGGCGTCATAAGTGTGTTTTTCACATGTTTTTAGGAAGTCCGTCTCATACGTTTGGTCAAAATAATCCATGTATGCCAGAACGTCGGGCATACCGCGGTCATAAAAAACTAGACTTTCTTTTTGGTCCTTTGCAGCTTCATATTGCTTTCTTCTACCTTCCAAAAGCTGTTGATTAAACTGTTTTGAGTCGGTAACAAAGGCTATAGGGTTTGTAAGCACTTTATCCGGATGTTGTTCCGTTTTAGCTTCTAGCGTCATGCTACGAATAATTTCATGAAAACAAAAAAAACCTGATGTTTCCAATGCCTTTATGATAGCAGTTTTTCCTGTTCCTGGTGCACCTGTTATAACGATTCGTTTAAAGTTCACTTTTCTAGTTTAATGCAACAAAAATAGGTAAACTTAGGATGCCAAAAAACCAGATGTTTCCACTTATCTTTGTAAAAAATTCAATCAATGGCAGAAACCAGCCCAGAAGAGTTTTACAAGCGACTAAAAGAACAATTGGCAGGCACTACCGTCTGGCCATCAGACTACTTGTATAAATTCATTGTCGAGTCCGACTCGGATAATATCAAGGAGATACATAAAATTTTTGACCATACCGGAGCGGTAATTACATCTAAAAAATCAAAGAAAGGTAAGTATACCAGTGTTTCAATCACGGTAAATTTAAAAAATCCCGATGAAGTTATAAAAAAATACAAGGAGGTTGGCGCACTAGAGGGCGTAATATCGCTATAAAATAGTATATGAGCCATAATTTTATTATTTTGCGTTCGTTATAAGAATACTTCTTCATACAGTTTTAAGTAAAAAAATCCAAATTTGCAATTAGTAGAAAACCTCGAATACAATACAGAGCGTCCTCATTTGATAATCCCTGAGTATGGTCGTCATTTCCAGAAAATGGTAGACCATGCAGTTTCAATAGAAGACCCTGTAGAAAGAAATAATGTGGCTAACGCTATCATAAGCGTTATGGGAAATTTACAACCGCATTTACGCGACGTACCAGACTTTCAGCACAAGTTATGGGATCAGTTATTTATCATGTCCGATTTTAAATTGGACGTTAAATCTCCTTTTCCTATTACTTCCAAAGAAATCTTACAAAAACGTCCAGATCCCTTAGAATATCCACAAAATTTTCCAAAATACCGGTTTTATGGCAACAATATCAAACGTATGATAGATGTTGCGGTAGAATGGGAGAAAGGTGATAAACGTTCTGGATTGGTCTATACCATTGCCAATCACATGAAAAAGTGTTACCTAAATTGGAATAAAGATGTTGTAGATGATTCAACGATCTTTAAGCATTTGTTTGAACTTAGTGATGGACAAATAGATCTTGCTGCCAAAGGAGAAAGTCTAACGGATAGCGGTCAGTTTTTAAAGAACAGGGTCGCAAAAACACCTAGAAACAACAAGAGCAATCAAAGAAACAGTAATCGCGGTAAAAAACGCTATTAATCGTCTACAAATATTTAGATGGGAACATTCAAGATAGAAGGTGGGCACCCGCTATCAGGTGAAATTACACCTCAAGGGGCCAAAAACGAAGCTTTACAGATTTTATGCGCAGTACTTCTGACGCAAGAAAAGGTTGCGATAACGAACATTCCAGACATTATTGATGTCAATAAACTTATATCTCTTTTAGAGGATTTAGGCGTTAAGATACAAAAGAAGGGAAAGGGTTCTTATACCTTTAAAGCAGACGATATTAATTTAGATTATCTACAAAGCGATCAGTTTAAACAGGATGGTAGGGGTTTAAGAGGCTCCATTATGTTAGTGGGTCCGTTACTTGCCCGTTTTGGAAAGGGCTATATTCCTAAGCCAGGGGGTGATAAAATTGGACGTAGGAGATTGGATACCCATTTTGAAGGCTTTATTAAACTGGGTGCTAAATTTCGTTATAATAAGGAGGAATATTTTTATGGGGTAGAGGCTAAAAAACTTAAGGGTTGTTATATGCTCTTGGATGAAGCCTCGGTAACCGGCACAGCGAATATCGTAATGGCAGCAGTACTTGCCGAAGGGCAAACTACCATATACAACGCGGCATGCGAGCCTTACCTACAACAATTGTGTAAAATGTTGAATCGGATGGGAGCTAAAATATCCGGTGTTGGTTCCAACCTTTTGGTTATCGATGGCGTTGAAACGTTGGGAGGCACGGAACACCGTATGTTACCGGACATGATCGAGATTGGAAGCTGGGTTGGTCTTGCTGCAATGACGAAAAGTGAATTAACCATTAAAAATGTAAGTTGGGACGATTTGGGTCAGATTCCTACTACCTTCAGAAAATTAGGAATTACCTTGGAGCGTAAAGGGGACGATATTTATATTCCAGCACACAAAAATGGTTACGAAATCCAGAATTATATAGATGGTTCTATTCTTACCATAGCCGATGCGCCATGGCCAGGATTAACGCCGGACTTGCTGAGCATTATCCTTGTAATTGCTACCCAGGCTAGGGGAGAACTCGTTATTCACCAAAAAATGTTTGAAAGTCGATTATTTTTCGTGGACAAACTCTTGGATATGGGTGCTAAGATTATTCTTTGTGATCCGCATAGGGCCGCAGTGATGGGACACGATTTTAAATCTAGTTTAAAGGCTACAACCATGACTTCTCCGGACATTAGGGCTGGAGTTTCCTTACTCATAGCTGCACTTTCTGCTAAGGGAACATCAACCATTCACAATATTGAGCAAATAGACCGTGGATATGAAGATATTGATGAACGGCTTAGGGCAATTGGTGCTAAGATTACACGTATATAATTGTTTTGTAAGCACTTAGGATAAAAACAAGTGTCCAAAAAAGTGTTCGCCACCAATTTTTATTCACTAGTTTCTCCGTAATCGCAGTGCTTTCTATTTCATTTGATTTTTCAATACTATTGTGCAAGGGAACAAAAATGGAGAACGTTAGTACCCAAACAATTAGAATCATTCCTAGCTTAAGAATCGTTACATAGGAGGTGTCTGCTATAGCCTCACCCACACTAAAAGCCAACTGCCCAAACATTAAGGGCAAAACGATAACGGTGATTCTTTTGGTATAGGAACGGTGCCAGATACGTAAATCTTTATGGCTATAATACGTAAGGCCCGGATAAATTGCCAGCTGAACCGCCCAAATGAGCACAACTGTAGCGGTATCAAAAATAAGATTTACAATGGGTGTCAATCGTTTTCTTTTATGGTGTTCTATTCTTGAATTTAAGGTAACATTGAAATTAGTTATAAATGTATGGGTTTCTTAGCTAATGGCAGACTTCTTAAAGACCATTTGTAAATAGTCGCAGTTGTGTTCTATAATTTGTAAAGCATTTATTCGTTTTGAATCAATCTTTAATTTTCCATGCCCAAAACAACAAGAGCGGATGTATGATTATCAATCGTACCCAAGCCACCCAATGTGGTGTACATAATCCGTCCGGAATACAAGCGCCAATTTGTATAAAATGGATATGGGAGGGAATAAATAAAATCAGTAGTATAATAATACCGTAAGCGGCAAAACTCTTCCATTTAGGAACTAATAATAAAGCTCCAAGTACTATTTCCAATGCGCCCGAGACTAAATTTATCCCTTTTGGAAAAGGTAGATAAGAAGGGATAAGCGGATAGTAAAATCCTGGATTTAGAAAATGGTTGATGCCTGCAAAAAGCATGAAACCTATAAAAAGGTATCTGAATAGTTTCTTAGCCATATTGAAAATCTTTTTTACGACTATCTTTCAAGCGGGCATTTTTCTTTTGACAATAACTTTTGATATTAACCCTGTGCGTATTCCTTGGAAGACGCATATCAATTAACTATAACTTCCACTGATGTTCTATGTGTACTTTTTTAAGGATTAAAAAGAAGGGAATCCACCAAATAAAGTCGTTCGTTATTAAGGTATAGATAAATTCAAATGGTACTGCATCTTGCAGATAATTGAAGAGAAAACCCAGAGGACCAAAAATCTTACCCACAAAACCTACGGCAACTATAGGCCAATGGCGCATTGGGTTGTAAGACGCCCACCAATATCCTAGACCGTACACTCCAATGACCATACCCATGCCCTGCCATACCATGGGATGGTTTAGCGGTTCCATTCCTACCAATTCAAAAAAGTGATTGGGAAATAGAACTACCCAAGCGCCCCAAAGTAAATTGTATATTGCTGCTAGTTTAAGGGTAAGCTTCATGATTTTTCAATGAGGGTTCCATCCGGATATTTCGCAAACCTTCCTTTTTCTTTGTCGTGTACATTATCCGGGTAGCGCCATGGCCAACCACCAAATTGGGTAAGACGGTATTCCGACATGGCAGCTTCTATCTCTTTCTCCGTATTCATCACAAAAGGGCCATATTTAACCACGGGCTCTTTTATGGGTTTGCCTTGTAGCAACAGAAGTTGCGCTTGAGAATTTCCAGCTATGACTTTAATTTCTTTTCCTGCATCCAACTGAATTCCATGATTGGGGACAATTGTTGTTCCATCAATCTGAATGGTATCTCCCTCATAAAAATACAAAGTGCTATTTGCTTCTGAAGTTGATTTAGGCAGCTTGAAAACACCTTTAGGGTCTATGTGCACATTCAATATGCTTACATGATTTTCAGGATTTATTGCCCAAGAATCGGGTGCTAAATCCGGAGCATTCTCTCCTCCAAAGCTTCCTGCAATGACCTTAATGGTTGCACAATCCGTTTTTACTACCGGAATATCTTCATGCCACAACATTTTAAAATGTGGTTCCACGAATTTTTTATTTTTGGGAAGATTGAGCCATATTTGAAATAGCTCCAAAGGGTTATCTTCTTCAGTATTTAATAAGGGAAACATCTCACAATGCTGCACACCCTTTCCTGCTGTCATCCATTGGACATCGCCTTCTCCAAACCTACCGGCAGCTCCCAAGGAGTCCGAATGGTCACAAAAACCTTTGTTGACTATCGTAACCGTTTCAAAACCACGATGTGGATGTGCCGGAAAACCGGGAATAGTTTGTCCGTGATACATGCGCCAACCATCTTTGATAGTGAAATCGTTTCCTAGGTTTCTACCTTCTAATGAGGCATTTGGTGACATATCCTCTTTTCCTTTTGGATACATATCCAGATGGTACACACAAAACAAAAAAGGGTCTTGTGTTTGCCACGGAAATCCTAATCTAAAAACTTCTTTGATCATAATTTTCTTACTAGTGAATCGCCGTATTTATCTCCACCCAATAACCATCAGGGTCTTGCACATATATTTGGCGCACGCCATCTGTTCGCAGGGTAACTGCATTTTCTTTTCCTGGCCAATCTGAGAAGGCAATATCGTTTTTCTCCAAATGATCTATTACGCCGTCTAAGTCTTGCGTTGCTAAACATAAGTGCATAGACTTATTCTTTTCAAAAGGTGCAACTTCCTTCTGAATAAGGTGTATTTGGGAACTGCCACTGACGATAAACCAACGAAATCCAGGAGTTTTATCCGGATGCGGGGTTTCGGTCAATCCCAAGATATTACCGTAAAATTCTGCGCTTTTGTCAACATCATCCACCACAATGGCAAAGTGATCAATTTTAAAATCGAAAGATTGACCCTTCGCTGCAAATGAAATTAAACATAGCAAACACACCAAACTCAACTTTTTCATCTATTACATTTTTTTAGGAATTAATTGGTATCCAAGGCGTCTATCTGTTTTTGTACTTTATCCGCCTCCTCATATTTTCCGTCACTTGCGGAACGATTAACCTTAGAAAGGTCAAAAGCTTCCTTCATAAGCTTTTTGTATTTCTCCTCTAGTTTTTCCTTTTCTGTTTTCTTCTTAAATAATCCGAACATAGCAATTCTTTTTTAAATATTAATTGTTACCGATAGGTGGTGGCCCTTCTATCATAGGCTCATAGACCTCATCGCCTTTACGTGTTTTAAACTCTTCCTTTACTTCTTGTACCAGATTTGGTTTTTCAAATAAATCGGCCATAGTCATTGCCATTGCTTTGGAGGCATAGATCATACCTTTATGTCCAATGGACATTCCGCCACAGGCTACAACGGCCCATGAATGCCAAGGAGTGTCTTTCGGTGCAACCGTAACGCCTAGATTTATATTGGGAACGTTCCAACTTACATCGCCAACATCCGTTGATCCACCTCCAGGGCTTTTCTCGGTTTCTCTCAGTGGATATATCTTGCTATCCATGCCTACTTCTGGTTTACCAGTGGCTTTCTGTATGGCCTTGCCAAATACGGTTTCCTCGTCCGTATAGGAAATAGGTCCTAAAAGTTCTAGATTATTTTGCATGATTTCACCGCCTGTGCGGTTGACCAAGGTTTCATAAATTCCGGAAACCAAGGAGATTTTATAATCAACATTAGCCATAATTGCTGCTCCCTCTGCCATTTCCTTGACCCGCTCGTACGTAGGCAACATAATTTTTCGTTTAGGGTCGCGAACCCGTACCCATAATTTGGCATAGTCGGGAACTACATTTACCACTTGTCCGCCATCCTGAATATGATAGTGAATTCTGGACGTTGGTACAATATGTTCTCTGTAGTAATTGATGCCCGTAGTATACAGTTCCAAAGCATCAGAGGCGCTTCGTCCGTTCCAGGGATCCATGGAGGCATGAGCGGTCTGACCATGAAATTCTACGATAAAATCGATAAGTGAAAGTCCGGATTGCACATCGGCTTCCGTACTAGAAGATGGATGCCAGCTCACATTCACATCTACATCGTCCCATAAACCAGCTTTTACCATCCATACCTTGGCGAAGTATTTTTCTTCTGCAGGGGTTCCCAAAAATTTTAAGGTACCTTTTATTTTACCGGCTTCCATGAGTTCCTTTATCGCGATGGCAGCACCTAGACTGGCAGACCCAAAAAGGTTATGCCCACATCCGTGCCCAGCTGCTCCTTCGTTAAGAGCTTCTTTAACTGGTGATGCTTTTTGCGAAATACCCGGAAGGGCATCGAATTCGCCAAGAATACTTATAACCGGTGAGCCACTGCCGTATGTGGCTGTAAAAGCTGTAGGAATATCAGCAACACCTCGTGTAACGGTAAGGCCATTCTTTTCTGCATAGTCTGCGAGTATTTCTGAGGAAGCTGTTTCCTCAAACGCAGTTTCGGCCAATGCCCAAATAGCATCACTAATTTTAATGAGTTCGGATTCGTGCTTTTCTACCGAGGCAATGATTGCCTTTTTGTTATTGGTCAATTTCTGGCCGGAAAGCGATAGGCAAAAAATAAATAGAAAAGAAGTTACTAGTGCTTTTTTCATCAGTGTTATTTTAATCGGTTGGTTTTACTTTTTATCGCTTTTAAAGATAATCAAACTTGTGTTAATAAAAATTTCTAAATCTTAGCTATGTTGGTCCCAGACAGGTCTTCCCGGCAGGGTATGTGTTGCTACAATTCGTTTGCTTTCACGTTTCGTTTTAGGACTCTTTTTGAAAGCATACAATGCGTCACTTGCAAATTTTCTCATTTTCGATATGGAGACAATAGGTTTGGGGTAGTCTTTTCCAAGCTCAAAACCAAGAAATGCCAGTTCCATGGGAGGTATTTCCCATGGTTCATGAATATATTGTGAGGGTAGTTTGGCAAGTTCTGGAACCCATTTTTTGATAAATAAACCTTCTGCATCGTGTTCTTTACTGTTTTTAATCGGATTGTAAATACGAATGGTATTTACTCCGGTTTCTCCAGATTGCATATTTAACTGTGGAAAATGTATACCTGGTTCAAAGTCAAGAAAATTTTGCGCCAGATGTGCTGTACAGTCTTGCCATGGTTGCCATAACAGGTGGGTAAAAAAAGAGGCCAGCATGGCACGAAGTCTAAAATTAACGAATCCTGTGGCGACCAAACAGCGCATTGCTGCATCTATTAATGGAATGCCTGTTTGGCCTTCCCGCCATGCTTGCTGTAAATCGGTCCGTACTGGTTTTATCAATTTGTGGTAGCCTTTGTTAATGCTACTGAATTCCATTTCTCCCTCCATTTCAAACTTTTGAATAAAATGGGCCTGCCATCGCATACGGGAGAGGAAAGAACTTAGGTTTCTCTTATTTTGAACACTTTTTTTATGCCTTGCCGCATATTGACACACCTGCCTAGTGGATAAGCAGCCCCATGCCAAATAGGGTGATAGCCTGCTACTGTGTTGTCTTGATGTTGCCGGTTTAGAGTAGTTGGAATTGTATCCCCAAATTCGTTCGTTTAGAAAAGAGTCCAGATACTTTACGGCATATCTTGTGCCACCGCGTTGTATTTGGGAATTTGCTTTTGTTTCCAATGATACCGGTTGAAAATGATTTTTAGAAAGTGTATCGATGAAGGATATTGAAAAGAAATTGCCTTCGTCTATTCTTGGCTTATCAATATTCGTGTTTATAAAATCAACCCAATCGTTTTTCCATGCTTTTCTATTTTTTATACCCCTAAATACACCGTTTTGTATACTTTCTTCCCATACTATGCTATTGTTCTTACACCATCTTGATACCTGTTTATCTCGTTGGTAGGTGATTTGCATTCCGGTTTCTTGGTAGGAGAATATATGACTAATTTCTTTTTTGGTATGGAGTATGTCAAAAACAGATAAAATTTCAGTATCAACTATGAGTAGTTGGGTGTCATAAGAACTTAGCTGTCTTTGGAGATCTGCCAAGCTTTGTTTAATGAAATTGATATGTTTTTCGCTGTAATGGGAATCGTTTGTCCACAGCGGTTCAAAAGCGTACAACAAAAGTATTTGCTTACCCGTAGCAATGGCTTTCACCAAAGGTTCATGGTCTAACAATCGTAAGTCCCTTTTGAACCAGACTACTACCATTAGGCTACAGCTTCCTTATACGTTTTAAGACAACGTTCCCGAGCCATTTTATGGTCGACCATTTTTTCCGGGTATGTGAGTTCCTGTAATTCTGGTACCCACATATTGATATATTCCTTTTGTTTATCAAACTTATCGATTTGTGTCATTGGGTTGAAAATGCGAAAATAAGGTGCCGCGTCTACACCACTACCAGCTGCCCATTGCCAATTACCAACATTTGCACTCATGTCATAATCCAATAACTTTTCAGCAAAATAAGCTTCTCCCCAACGCCAATCTATCAATAAATGCTTACACAAAAAACTGGCTACCAACATGCGTACCCGATTATGCATAAAACCAGTGGCATTAAGCTCTCGGATACCCGCATCAACAAACGCGTAGCCGGTCATGCCATTTTTCCATTTTTCAAACTCCTCTTCATTATTGCGCCATTCTATGCGGTCATACTTTGCCCTAAAGGCTTTATCTTTTGTATGTGGAAAATGCCAAAGAATTTGCATAAAAAATTCACGCCAAATGAGCTCACTCCAGAAAATTTCATTGTCTTCCGCAATTGCTTTTTTCATCATTTTGCGCACAGAAACTGTACCAAAACGCAAATGAGGACCCAAACGTGAGGTACCGTTTTCCCTCGCCGGAAAATTTCGGGTATCCTCGTAGTTTTGAATTAAGGTAGGGGTTACCGTGTAGTCTGGAACTTTGATGGAAGCCGTTGAGAATCCCATGTCCGATAGTGACAGGTTAGGAAGTCTAGTGTGCTCCATAAGATTATCCATATACTGGCTTGTATACTGGATAGTTAGATGCTCGGCATTAAAAATCGATTTCCATTTGTTTTTGTAAGGCGTGTAAACCACATAAGGTTCCCCATCATCCTTTACCACTTCATCTTTTTCAAAAATAACCTGGTCTTTATAGGTCTTAAAATTGATGTTCTGCTCTTTTAAAAACCTACCTATGTCTTTATCGCGTTCCCTGGCATAAGGTTCGTAATCGTGATTAGCATACACCGCTTGAATTTCGTATTCTTTCGTTAAGGTTTCAATAACCTTTAGTGGTTTTCCGTGAAATAAGGCAATAGAGCTATTATGCTCATTTTGTAGCGTTTTTCTCATGTCATCCAGCGTTTCATGGATAAAGGTAACACGCGCATCGTCTTTCGGAAGCTTATCAAGGATTTCGGTATCAAAGATAAAAATAGGAAGCACTGGATAGTCACCCTTTAAAGCTTCTAAAAAGCCAATGTTATCATCCAATCTTAAATCCCTACGAAACCAGAATACCGTTACTTTTTTACTCATGCTATGATATGTTCAAGGTAGACATCCCACCGTCAACGCCAATAATTTGTCCTGTCATCCAACTACTGTCATCCTTAATCAAGAATGCGGCTATATTTGCAATATCCTCCGGTTTCCCTACACGCTTCAGGGGATGCCGTTGCGACATCATTTCTACTTTTTTATCATTGTTTAACAACCGGCCCGCCAGCGGTGTGTTTACCAAAGATGGGGCCACAACATTAACACGAATTTTAGGGGCATATTCTGCCGCCATGGATTTTGCAAAACCTTCAATGGCACCTTTTGCTGCGGCAACACTGGTATGAAATGGCATTCCTGTTCCTACGGCAACAGTACTGAAGAAAACCATGCTAGAGCCTTCGGACATTTTTCCTATGATTGTTTTTACCGTACGGACCAAACTAAAGAAATTCAGTTGCATATCCTGCTCAAAGGTATCCAAGCTCATCATTTTAAATGGTTTTAGGTTGATACTTCCCGGGCAATATACAAACCCATGTAGTTCCTCCGGTAGCGCACTGGTATCTAATTCATCGGTGGTGGCATCGAAGGGAATATGGGTCACGTTAAGCCCGTCCAACCCCTCCGTTGTTCGCGATGCCACAAAAATGTTATGATTGTTATGTAATAAATGCACCAAGGCGTTTCCTATACCGTGGCTTCCTCCTATTAATAGTATGTTTTTACTCATGTCTTAAAATGATTTAAAATGAATTTCTTTTTCCGAACCGGGAATACTGCCAAAACGATCTATTAATTGTTTCTCCCTATATTCAAATATTTGGCTCAATTGCTTCTTAACAATAATTGGATGCGCTAGTTGCCCTAAGATACCAAATGGGATTTTATAATCTATAATATCTTCCATTTCTATACCACCATCTACTTCATTTATGAAATGTTTGTGGTGCCATAAAGCATATGGGCCAAATCGCTGCTCGTCTACAAAATATTCCCCTTCCCGTACATGGGTGATTTCTGTTACCCATTTGGTGGTGTACCCTGGTAAAGGCGAAACTTTGTACTGTATAATTTGCCCAGGATACATAGGTCTATCTGCGCCCGACAGAATTGTAAATCCCATGTGTTTTGGTGTGATTTCCTGCAAATTCTTAGGGCTTGATAAAAAATCCCAAGCTTGTTGTCTTGAAATTGGAAAAGATTGCTTCGCATGCAATTGGTATAATTTCATCCAGATATTTTTAACAAATATAAAAGCATTATTGTTCAGCGAAAAATATAATTCGTTAAACAAAATAAAAATGATCGGCATTTTATGCTAAAGGACTGACTTTCATCGGTTTTCTCACTTTTTAAACCAATTTAGGATGGAAAGGCACTCCTTATTACGTAATTTGTACTGCGTTCCAAAAATTAGGATATGAAAATCATCTTAAGGCTATTTTTGCTTTTCACCACGAGTGTCGCTTTATCACAAGGGTCTATTGTAGAACTTGGTGAATTGCCGCAGGAGGTTTCTGAGACTTCTGGTCTTCTTTTTTTTAACGATAGGGTTATTACACATAATGATTCTGGTGGGGAAGCCATATTATACGAAATTGACACCGTATCACGTGAAATAACAAGAACTGTTGCGATAAATGATGCTGTAAATGTTGATTGGGAGGCCATAAGTCAAGACTTAAGTTATATTTACATCGGTGATTTTGGAAATAATTTGGGAATGCGGCAAGATTTAACCATTTATCGTATTTCAAAGTCAGATTATCTGGATGATGATACCGCAACTGCCGAAGCTATTCTCTTTTCTTACATAGATCAGACCGATTTTTCGGATACAGGAAACAGCGATTGGGATGCAGAAGCGTTTTTTGTTCTGGGAGATGAATTGGTTATACTCACCAAGCAATGGAAAAGCTTAGGAACGGTAGCGTATTCGATACCTAAAATTCCAGGAAGCTATTCCGCGTTGCGAAAAGGTGCCGTTGAAAATATTGGACTCGTTACTGATGCCGACTATAATCCTTCCAATGAAACGTTATTCATACTTGGGTATTCCTCTATCTTACTACCTTTTGCCCGAACGTATACCACAACGGTTACAACTATATTTTCGGATACATTTAGTACAGTATCCATAGATATTGGTTTGGCACAGGTAGAGGGCGTTGCTAATGATGGTGCCGGAAATTATTTGGTCTCCTCTGAATTGTTTATGAGGCAATCGCCAAACATCGTTTCATTATCACGACTTTTTAAATTGAATTTAATCGCTGAAGAAGAAGAACCGGAGCAGGAGGAGCCTGAGGAGGGTGAGGAACCTAATCCCAATCCACCGCCTGATGAAAACAAGGAAGAGTTATTGATTTTTAAAGAACTAAGCACGGGCACCATTAGATATACGATAAATTCTGAAAGCGCAATTAACGGTACACGTATTTATGACGTAAATGGAAAAGCTGTTTGGGAGCAGTTTAATACGGATATAGAAAGGGAGGGTGTGGTGATACAAACGATACCAACCTCCATCTATTATTTTGTTGTTTATTTTGATAATGCGGTACGTTCAAAGGCTTTTGCTGTCTATTAAATACTTTCCATTGTATAGGGAGGTCGCTATTCATGCTTTGGCAACTTTAGACGCAATATACATAATCGTTTATTTATGAATTTGTTAACAAAGGCAACATTGGTTTATATCTAGATTTGTGAACAATTAAAACAAAAACCATGAATAAAGTAATCTTATTTTTATTAGCTATTGCAGCTTCCTTTTCTCTTGAAGCTCAAATTAACACGCCAGCAGCAAGTCCAGCATCAAAATTGATACAGACTGTAGGACTGACAGAGGTCGTTATTGACTACTCCAGACCATCTATGAAGGGAAGAACGATATTTGGAGATTTAGTACCTTTTGATAAGCTATGGCGAACGGCAGCCAATGCATATACCACGGTAAGCTTTGATACCGACGTAACCATCGCCGGTACCGATGTAAAAGCTGGTACATATTCTATTTTTACAAAGCCCGGAGTTAAAAACTGGGACGTTTTCTTTTATACCGATATAGACGGTAGTGGCGTTCCTCGCGATTGGGACGAGAATAAAATTGTTGCTAAAGCAACCGTTCCAGTTTGGCCAATAGAAATGCCGATCGAAACGTTTACGATTACTATTGACGATCTTACAAATACTGGAGCCAATCTGGGAATTATGTGGGAACAAACATACATAGCAATTCCTATAGGCGTTCCTACCGATGCTATGGTTACACAAAGCATTGACCGTGCACTTAACGGTCCTGGCGCGGGAGATTACTATGCTGCTGCGACCTATTATGCTGCAGAAGGCAAAGATATAAACAAAGCAAAAGAATGGATGGATAAGGCAATGTCCATGACGGAAAAGCCAGCGTTTTGGCAATTAAGACAGCAGTCTTTGATTTTAGCAAAAGCTGGAGATAAAAAAGGAGCTATCGCAACTGCAAAGAAATCTTTGGAAGCTTCTAAGGCAGCAGGAAATGATGATTATGTAAAAATGAATATGGATTCCTTGAAAGAATGGGGAGCCATGTAATTACGTAATAGGTAATAATTAAATTAAGCGGAATCAGATTTCCATGTCTAAAGGACTGTGGTATTTGGTTCCGCTCTATTATTTAAGAAGAGATGCTGGTTGTGTTGATGTAATTATTGTAAGTTTTGAAAACGCAATGTAGATTCAATTTAACCTAATATTCCTAAGAAGCCAAATCTTAATTTGGTATAATGTTTCATCATCTTAAAAGCGAGGTTTTTAACTACTTTGCCAGAGTATGTATTCCATCACCAATTTCTAGGTTATAAATCTCTGCGTCTATTCCTGTTTCTTTTTTATATCTGGAGCATATTGTGTTGCTATGTTGTTCAACAAATTCTGTTTTTATTAGGTTGATCGTACATCCACCAAAGCCTCCGCCCATCATTCTAGATCCCATAACACCCTCTAATTTTTGTCCTGTGCTTACCAATAAGTCTAATTCTTTAGTGGTAATTTCATATTCGTTAGCCATGGCCCAATGCCCTTCTAGTAGAATTGCTCCACATTGTTTGGCGTTACCGTTTTCCAACGCAGTTATCATACGTAAAACACGATTGTTTTCTTCTAAAATATAGTTTGCTCTTAAATAATCGATAGGGGAGACACTAGTTTTTACTTTTTCCAGATCTGTTGTGGTAATATCCCGTAAAGAGTATACCTTTTTTTTTGATTTTGCGATTTTGCATACAACGCGTTCACAGGAATCTCTTCGTTTGTTGTATTCGGAATCTACTACTAAATTATGTGTGATGTTGCTGTTAATTAGTACCCAACTGTAGCCTTTTAGATTAATCGGAACGTACTTGTGCTTAGTATCCTTACAATCTAAAAACAAAGCATTCCCTTTTTTTCCAAAAACGACGGCGTATTGATCCATGATTCCGCATTTAAGCCCAATCTTATGCTCGGCTTGCTGGCCAATCAAAGCAATTTTTTCTTTGGTAATCTTTAAATTATTTACTTCTGCCAAGGCATAAATAAATCCGCAGCATAGGGCTGCAGAAGAGGACAATCCAGCACCTATAGGAATATCTCCTCCAAAAACACAGTCAAAACCGTTCAAAGGATACTTTTTATCGTTAAGGATTCCCAGTATCGCCTTAAAATAATTACCCCAAAATGAGATGAATGGTTGGGAAGAACCATCTAAATCAAAGATTATTTGCTCGGCTTGGGTTAGGGACGTTTCAATGGTAATTTTTTGAGTATTATTTTTTTGTACTGCAAAATAGATTCCTTTTTCTATGGCAGCGGGTAATACATAGCCCAGGTTGTAATCTGTATGTTCCCCAATAAGATTAACACGACCGGGCGCTTTTAAAAGTATAGGTTTACTTTTATACTTTTCTATAAATAAATTTTCAACTTTTGATTTTATCATTTCAGAAGAGCATTAACTGTTACTAGGAATTGATGCCGACGATGCTTCTCTAAAGACTTCAATTAAGCATTAAATCGAAAGCTAAAACCGTTAATTAGGACTAGAATTATGATGGTTTATTTGGTAAGATTACTTTAATAATATCACGCTTTTACTGGTTCACAACTAAAGGTTTTTTCAGCATACGGTCAAATGCTTCAAATATAAAGGCAAAAACGATAACCATTGCCGCCCCTATAAAATTCAACCATAAATAGCCTAGTTTTTCCTCACCTGAAGGATAAATATGAATTAAATTATAATAAATGACACACACAATAACTTGTGTGAGCACCGCAGCAAAGAATACAGCGTTACCTTTTACGAACTTAAAAAAGAACGCAAGTAAAAATATACCAAGGACATTACCGTAAAAGATACTTCCTATAATATTTACCAGTTGTATAAGGTTGTCAAAAAGGTTTGCCACGTTTGCAATGGCTATGGCTACAACTCCCCATGCGAAGGTAAACCACTTGGATGCCTTAACGTAATGGGCATCTGTTTCTTCCTTGCTGTGATTCCGTTTGTAAAGGTCTAGAGCCGTAATCGTACCTAATGCATTTAGCTCTGAAGCCGTCGATGACATTGCCGCGGATAGAATCACGGCCAGTAAAAGCCCAATGAGACCCTTAGGAAGATTGTGTAGGATAAAGTGAATGAATACATAATCCTTATCATTAGTTTCTGACGTGTCGTCAGCTTTCTTTATTAAGGTCTTTGCGATAATTCTGTTGGTACTATCTTTTCTATTAATTTTAATAATTTGAGACTTTGCCTCTTCCACCGCGGCATATTCTTTGATTTCCAAAGCTGCGGAGAAGTTGTTCTGGGCAATTCTTTTTTCAGCCTCTAGGGCTACCTGGCCTTCTTGTAACAGCTTGTAATCTTCCGCAAACTCAGATTCCATTACGGTTTGCGTGGCAGCCGGATTAAAGTTTAGGGGAGAAGGATTATACTGATAGAATACGAAAACCATGACCCCAACGAGAAGGATGAAAAACTGCATCGGGATTTTAAAGATACCGTTAAAGACCAGACCTAGTTGACTTTCCCTAACTGTTTTTCCGGATAAATAGCGCTGTACTTGGCTTTGGTCCGTGCCAAAATAGGCTAGTGCCAAAAATAGACCACCAGTTATACCGCTCCAAAAGGTATATCTACTTTTTGTATCTAGGCTAAAATCTAGAATCTCCAGCTTATTGCTGGCTCCTGCAATTTTAAGTGCTTTTCCGAAGGTAATATCCGGTGGTAAGTACCCTAGAATAAAAAAGAATGTAATGAACATCCCGGTCATAATGATGAACATTTGCTGCTTTTGGGTAACGCTTACCGCTTTAGTTCCCCCTGATACCGTGTAAATGATGACTAAGGTGCCTATGATAACGTTTAAGGTTCTCAAATCCCAGCCCAATACAGCCGATAGTATTATGGAAGGAGCAAAAATAGTAATCCCTGCTGCAAGTCCCCTTTGCATTAAAAATAGAATAGCGGCTAAAGATCTAGTTTTTAAATCAAACCTACCTTCTAAAAACTCATAGGCCGTATACACCTTCATTTTATGGTAAAGGGGAATAAATACCAAACAAATAATAATCATGGCTAGGGGTAGGCCAAAATAGAACTGAACAAAGCCCATACCATCATGAAAAGCTTGCCCTGGTGTGGAAAGAAAGGTAATGGCACTTGCCTGTGTCGCCATTACGGATAGTCCAATAGTCCACCATTGTGCCTCTTTTCCGCCTCGTACGTAGTCATTTACGTTTTTACTTCCTTTTGTTTTCCATACGCCATAAATAACGATGAAAAGTAAGGTGCTACAAAGAATTGTCCAGTCGAGTGCTCCCATATTAGGTAAATGATGACATTATGTACGCAAAAATTAGCACGTAAATTAGGTTTAATGCCAGTACGATGGAATACTCTTTTTTCCAGCTCTTATTATCGTCCTCCTCTTGACTCATCCTTTTATCTTTTCTTTTTGGTCTAGTTTGTCTTTTCCTAAGGACAACATATTGGAAAATAATTTATAAGCTCCCGGAACCCCGGCTGGTAATTCTCTGAAAAAACTAAGGCCTGTGTAAATATAGTTTCCTTTTCCATAAGGAGCTACAAGCAAACTCCCCTTTTTTTCTGTTTCTCCCTCATCGTTCATCCCTAAAATGGGCGTAAACTCAGTTCCCCATTTGTCAGGAAAATATAGTCCGCGCTCTTGGACCCAACCTTCAAAATCAGATGAAGTTATCTTATTGGGAAAATTTACTAAGGGATGTTCAGCAGCCAATATGCGTACTTCGGAGTTTTCATTGGTTACACGATCTCTTGAAATGTCTAAGTCGTAAGGGGCAATACTTTCAAATTGATTACCCCAACGGTTAGCGGTGTTGTACTGTACTATGACATTGCCACCTTGTTTCACATAATTTAATATAAATCTCTGTTTGAATTTTAGTTCTTCTACTACATTATATGCTCTTATTCCCAATACCACTGCATCATACTTATCTAAGGAACCCTCAACTAATTCCAAAGGATCTACAAGGTGAACAATATATCCCATTTGCTCTAAACTAGTTGGCATCTCATCTCCCGCACCCATAATATATCCAATATGCTCCCCCGCTTTTTTTATATCCAATCGCACTGTTTTAGCTTCCGAAGGTAAAAGAATAGTCTGCATAGGAACATGGTCGTAATCTATAGTGACCAATTCTTTAGAAATCGTTTTTCCATTTATGCGAACTATAGGAGAAATATAACTCTCATTTTCGGTATCAGGCGGCACTAGTGTAAAATATAGTGTTTGTTCATCCCCTTTTTTTGCAATTTCAAAGGGTTTGGTGTCATTTGCCACATTCCATGCGTTGTCAAAACAGAATTGCACTGTTCCTGAAAGATTATCTGCATGAGCTTTTACAGTCACAGGTATTTCTTTGGGCTTATCATCAGAAAAAATAATAACCTTATCGTTAAAGCTTGCAGTAGCCTCTGGTACTATTTCAAAAGGTTGATAAATTTCTCCTTTTTCCGGTTTCGCAAATTTATATATTATCGGTTTACTGATAGGAATTATTGTCCCATCGATATTTAATTTAAATAGGGCGTTGAAAGCTCTTGGAGTTTCTGGCTTTCCTATCAAGCTCATATCGGCCACCTTGTAGGTTCCTAGACTTCCTTTTTCCATAAGCCAATAGGGACTTGTATAGGTGGTCTCTAAAGGGATGGTAAATTGTATTTTTTGCTCTATAAGCGTATTGTCAGCTAGTGGTATGGTTTTAATCTCACTTACCTGATTTCCTATTTGAACTGATTCCAATACCATGGCTACGGGACTCCTATTCACGGCCTCGATATTTATGGATACATGTTCTCCCGGATTTGCATAGGCCGCTTCTGATACCGCTTCTAAATGCAGTCCCGCAACGGCTGTTATAATACTTATTAGCTCTTTGGTTTTAAGTTTTTTCCAGTGCTCGTTATCAACCTTCTGTAAAAGCTCGTAAGCTTCCAAGAGTTGCGGTAAATGTAGGTATGGATTTATAAAATTAAAGTTAGCTTCAATGGGCTTTAAAAGTTCGGCAATTTTTTCGCCACCAGCTATCCGGTTCCAAGACGTATCTATGCCCTCGAACAAATCGGTCTTCACTTTTGGGAGGTCTCCTTTTAATAGCTCTATATATTCTGGCTGGCTGCCCCTAGAACTAAGTCTGCCAAAGCCTTGACATAGATGTTGACTACTGGCCAGTGCTGCAATCTCATTATTGGACATTCCCAACATGGGGTAGTAGGTGCCCACGTCCATAGTGATCATGTTGGATTTATCTGCCTTTTGAAAAGCTTCTTCATTGCCATAAAACCACCACGAAGTATTAAAAAATAATCGCCTAGGCTGCCAAATTTCTGTGGAAGTTAAACGGTCCGGAAAAGCATTGGGGTCATTGGCAAGGTCAAAAGCCTCTAAACTTAGCATTGCAGAGGATGTATGATGCCCATGTGTACTTCCAGGGTTTCGATGATCGAATCTATTGATAATTACATCGGGTTTAAATTGTCGTATGGTTGTTACTACATCACCTAGGATCGCTTCTTTGTTCCAGATTTCCAATGTTTCCTTTGGATGCTTGGAATAACCAAAATCATTAGCTCGGGTAAAAAACTGTTCGCCGCCATCCACGCGTCGTGCGGCCAACAATTCTTGCGATCTAAGTACCCCTAGTAATTCGCGCAGTTCGGAACCGATTAGATTTTGACCGCCGTCGCCCCTTGTTAATGATAAATAACCTGTTCTTGCGTGTACGTTATTCGATAAGTAGGAAATTAGACGTGTATTTTCATCATCAGGGTGAGCTGCTATGTAAAGTGCCGTGCCTAAAAAATTAAGCTTTTGTACCGCATGATAAATATCGGTGGGACTACTTATTTTAGGTGTTTGAGCTTTGGAAATAGTGAACAAAAAAAGGCTACAGCCCAAAAAGACCCAAATATGGCGCATAGTGTTGGTTTTAGTCTAGTTTCAAATATAACAAGATTAAAACTTGAGCTTTGGTTTTTACAACTTCTTTAACATACTAAGCTTCTCCAATCTTATCTATTTGGTTTTCTTCTTTATAAGTAGAAATTAGGATTACGCCTTTTTGCAAAACCATATTGTTGGGATAGGTAAGAATTTCTCCATTGATTTTTCTTAAATGTAAGTGGAACGCACGTATATCCTCGATCACGAACGTATCTTGTTCTGGCGTTTCCGTACTAAATAGTTCTTTGTCCAAAATTCGTATCGTATTCCCTATTTTAAAGGGGAAGGAAAAGAAAATAATAACGCCTGCCGTGATATTGCTTAAAATAGACCATTGTGCAAAAAGTGCTACCCCGATAACCGCAAAAATTGAAGATAACAATACGCCTAAATCCTTATAATTTACGCCCCATACCAATGTAAAAGCCGCAAAAGCTGTTAAGGTAAGTGCTATAGAAATGTACTTAACTATAAGATTTGTTCTTACCGGATTAAAGTCTCCTAGTTTACCCACCTTTCTTGCCGCTGCACTAAAGGTAACTTTAAAAATAAGGACTAATACCAAAATTATAACACTTGATAATAGTTGACTTTGGTGACTGGCTATAAATTCTCTCATATTTTACAATCCTAGGCTGTCGCGCAAATATAAATCCTTATTACCATTTTGTCTCCAATATGGTGTTTTTATACGTTTTAATTTAGTTCCCGTAGAGGTTATGGTTTCCGCACTGGCGCCATAGCCACTTTTAGAGGAATCCGTCCATGTTTCAATCGAATACGGGAAGTCCTCGGTAAAGTGAATGGTCAAAGTTCTATTCAGTTCAGGATAGGTGATTTCATAGTTTGTGATGCCTTCGTTGGTGTCTATTTTTGTGTTGGCAGAATACGCTCTTAGCTCTTTATGCGCTAATCTTATATACTCTAGTGAGGGAATCATTTTAAGTTCGCCTATCGGTAACGTGCTTGGGTCTATCCGAATCTTATTCCAGATTTCGTCTTCTAAATGACTTTGTGATAAACTGATTTCCTCATCTGCTTCGGTCTCAAAGTAGGAATGGGACTTAATTTGAAACTGCTCTCTATTATTTAATTGTGCATATACTTGACCGCACCACTCTTGCGATGAAAAGGCCAATTTAACAGCATGTGTATTGTCGTGTACAGGATAAAAACTACTGGTCATTATGGAGTAGGGATAAATACCAGTGAGGTAGTTTTTGGTAGCGTTCAATTTTAACACGGGAATATTATCCGGATTACTGCCATCTGCCTTTACTTGCTTGTCTTTTAGAAAAGGCTCGGTCACAAAAATTTTTACGGCGCTTCCTTCCCTTATTTCCCCATATCGTGCCTGCTTTAAGTCATACGATGTGATTTCAGCATCGCCAGCGTACCAATATTCCTTAAATTCCTTGGATAGGGCTCTTTTTGGGGTGTCAGGTTTTTCTGATGTATCAACCGCTACCAATTCTTCTTTCGAAACCGTTAATTTTTCCTTACAAGAATTAAGAGTAGTGCTTCCAAAAGCTAGAAGGATTATTAAAACTTCAGTCGTTAGCCATTTTTTAAACATATTCCATTTTTTTATTTGATAGTCAAGATTTTACAATCAAGGTGTTCTAAATATTGATTGGTTTATTGTAAAAGAAGTATTCATCAACACTAAAGTAGTGGTTGCCATTGTAAACCATTCTATGTTAACCTACTAACCATAAAATTAGCGCGATTCATTCCTGTATTTTCAATACTTCTATAAAATTATACAAAATCTATTGATCGGCAATCATCCTTAACGTTTCGTAAACCATTTGTGTTGGCAAGCCTACCACGTTTGTGTAGGACCCTCTGATTTCTTCAATTCCAATGAGTCCAATCCATTCCTGTATGCCATAAGCGCCTGCCTTGTCAAAGGGTTTGTATTTAGATACATAGTGTTCTATTTCTTCAGTTTCCAATTTCTTGAATTTTACACGCGAACAATTATTTTTTGTGAGCTGTTTTTTTTCGGTTGTAAAACATACCGAGGTAATTACGTCATGCCAGTCTCCCGAAAGTCGATGTAGCATTTCTCGTGCCTCTACATCCGATGCTGCCTTGGCCAGGGATTTTCCATTATGCCAAACTACCGTATCCGAGGTAATCACTATTTCATTAGGTTGTATGCTTTTTATAAAAGGTTTAGCCTTTAGCTGCGACAAATAATCCGAAATTTCCGCACCTTTCAACGCGCTAGGATATATTTCCTCCACAGGTTTTAGTCGAATTTCAAAATCAAGTTCCATTTCTTCAAAGAACTTTTTTCTACGAGGGGAACCCGATGCCAAAATAATCGTATAAGCGTTTAATCTACTCTTTAGCATGCCTTAATCGTTTGCTGCGCTAAAGTGTTGCATCCAGTCTTCGCGCACTTTTAATACTTGTTCTATCACATCGCGCACACACCCGTTTCCGCCCATTCGATGAGAAATATACTTACATACGGCCTTTACTTCGGGTATGGCATTTTGAGGACAGGTTGCCAAACCAACGACTTGCATGGGAGGGATATCTGGAATATCATCACCCATATACAGCATGTTTTTAAGGTTGATGTTGTGATTTTTGGCGTAAGCATTCAGCGCTTCGATTTTTAAATGGGAATTCATGAAAATATCGGTAACGCCCAAGCCCATTAATCGCTTTTTGACCCCTTCATTAGTACCACCAGTAATAATGCAAACATTATAGCCTTTATTTATAGCGGTCTTAAGAGCATAACCGTCCTTAACGTTCATTGTTCTTAATAATTCACCGTCCGTATTTACAAGCACATTGCCGTCCGTAAAAACACCGTCAACGTCAAACACAAAGGTGGTAATATCTTTTAAACTTTCTTTGTAACTCTTTTCCATAATGCTTTAGCTAATTTAAACTCACCAGTACTATAAAATTAGTTTTTTAGTTGATGACGTTCTTTAATATTATTGCTCAAAAGGGTATAGATTTCCCGATGATTTTTATCCTTGATTAGGTTTAGATGGGCATGCAGTGTTTTCTGATCTCCCCTTTTCGCGGGGCCTGTTTGGGCATCAAACGGGTTAATTGCCGATACTTTTTCCGCAGTTTCTGTAATTAAAGGTTGTAACAACGAAAAATCAAGACCATTTTGCGCACAAATATCTTTGCCAATCGTATACATGTAATTGGTAAAATTATTCACAAAAACTGCCGCGAGATGTAGTGTCTTTCTCTGCTTAGAATCTATACTAGTAACAGCAGTACTTAGGATATTTCCCAAACGTCTTAGCAGTTCAAGACTGTGTTCACTATTGGCTTCGATACATATTGGAATAGCTGAAAAGTCTAGTTGTTTGCCAATAGTAAAGGTTTGTACAGGATATAATACACCAATTTGTACGTGATTTTTTAAATCGGATAAGGCTATAGCTCCAGAGGTATGCACCAACAAACCATTTACATTTAATTTGGCAGAAACTTCGCTGATGGCATCATCATTGATTGCCAAAATGTAAATATCCGCTGGTTGAAGTTCATCTGCATAAGTAGCTAAGTTGGCCCTTCCGTTAAAATAGCTTAGACTGGAGGTATTTCTTCCTACCACCTGTACAATGTGCACCTCTTTTTTTGTCAAAAAAGCCTCGAATAAATTTTGGGCTACGTTACCCGAACCTAGTATCGTAATAGAAATCATACGTCAAAAGTACAAAGAAATAAAGCATGCGTTTTATATAATAATTAACATAATTGTTTAACCTTTCTATCGTCTTTTACGATTCAAAAATCCTAAAAAGGGCTTATTTTTACACGTTGAAACCAATGTCCTTTCATATGACAGAAATACTCAAGAAAATTTTCTTTTCTACTCGGTTAATGGCCGTTCTTTTTATAGCGTTTGCTACCGCAATGGCTATTGGGACTTTTGTAGAGAGTGTATACAGTACCGAGACCGCTCGTATTTGGATTTATAACGCCACTTGGTTTGAGGTAATCATGGTATTTTTTGTTATCAATTTTTCAGGTAATATTTTTAGATATCGTCTGTTGAGATGGGAAAAATGGCCGGTGTTATTACTCCATTTATCATGGATCTTAATTATTGTTGGGGCTTTTGTAACCCGCTATATAAGTTTTGAAGGGATGATGCCCATACGGGAAGGGGAGACGGAAAAGGTCTTCTATTCAGATAAGACCTATTTCACAGCCCACATAGATGGTAAAATTGACGGGGAACCAAGAAGAAAGATTCTTGAGGATGACTTAATTGTTACAGCGGAGGATATTCAATCCAACTTACCTTGGAAAGAGGACTTTAATGGGCAAGAATTTACGATAGCCTATACCGGTTTTATTGCAGGAGCTAAAGAGGGACTTATTCCTGACGAGAATGGTACTTCTTTTTTAAAAGTAGTGGAGGCCGGTGATGGCCAGCGGCATGAGCATTATTTAGAAAATGAAAAAGTAACCAGTATCCATGGAGTTTTATTTGCGTTGAACAAACCTACTAAAGGTGCCATTAACATTTCTACATTGGCAACAGGATATGAAATAGATTCTCCTTTTGATGGTACGTTTATGCGGATGGCAGATCAGTTACAAGGAAAATTGGTTAAAGATAGCATACAGCCATTAATGTTACGTTCCTTGTATAACACGGCAAATATGCAGTTTGTGATACCGGATTCCTTGGTAACTGGGAAAAACGGAATTATAGAAATTCCCAAAGGTGAAAAAACGGAAGGAGATAGGGATGCAATGATTATGAGTGTCACCTCTAACGGAGAAACGAAACAAATAAAAGTTTTAGGGGGTAAGGGAAGCACTAAATTTTCGGAGAAAGTGACTGTTGGCGGTTTGGATTTTGCACTACGCTATGGCTCCAAAGTACGTGAATTACCTTTTAGTATTCAACTGAACGATTTTATTGCCGAAAAACATCCTGGTACCGAGAATGCGTATGCATCGTTTATGAGCAGGATTACAGTAAAGGATGAACGCACGTTTGATTATGATGTGTTTATGAACCATGTGCTTGATCATAAAGGGTATCGCTTTTTTCAGTCTGGTTTTGACCCAGATGAAAAGGGTACAACTTTATCTGTAAACCATGATTTTTGGGGTACTTGGATTACCTACATTGGTTACTTTCTTTTATATGTTGGGTTGTTAGGTATTATGTTTTTTGGAAAGACCAGATTTAAAGACTTGGCCGCATCTTTGGATAAAGTGAATAATAAGAAGAAAACAATAGCTGCTACGATTCTTTTGATTTTAGGTTTTGCGTTACCTACGAATGCGCAAGAACATACTGAAGGTGATGGTCATGACCATTCCAGCACCAGTGCCAGTATCCCTGCACCGGCAAAGGCGCAGGTAGATTCTTTAATAAGTGCGTCTATTGTAAGTAAGGTTCATGCTGAGAAATTCGGAAAACTGGTGATACAAGATGACGGTGGGCGTATGAAGCCTATTAACACCTTTGCTTCTGAGTTATTGAGAAAGTTAAGCCTTAAGGATACCTATTTGGGATTCAATGCCGACCAAGTTTTTCTTTCCATGATGATGAATCCGGCCCTATGGTATAATACCGAGTTTATTGCTTTGGACAAGAAGGCGCAGAACGATAGTATTCGTAAAATCGTGGGTATTCCACTTGGGAAAAAGTATGTAAAGGCCACCGACTTTTTTGACGACAAGGGAAATTATAAATTACAACCTTTTCTGAGAGAGGCCACGTCAACTACAAATCCCAATAAGTTTGAACAGGATTTTAAGGATGCCAATATACGGTTAAGCTTATTGAATCAGGCGTTGGGGCAACAGATTTTAAAGATATTTCCGTTGTTGGACGATGAAAACAACAAATGGATTTCGGCTGTAGAATACAGGGGAGGGCAGTATCAGGTTTCAGATTCTTTGTATGCCAATTTTGTAAAAAATGCCATGCCATACTACCTAATGACCCTGAGTACCGCGCAAAAATCTGGTGATTATACCGAAGCGGACAAACTTTTGGCAGCTTTTAACCAAAACCAACATAACCACGGCAGTGAGGTCTTGCCCTCAGGTATGAAGGTGGAAACCGAGGTAATTTATAACAAACTGGATATATTCAACAGGCTATATAGATATTACCTTTTAGTCGGGTTTTTGATGTTTGTGGTATTGATATTTCAAATTTTTAAACAAAGGGAAATTTGGAAGGCAGGTATCTACTTTTTCAAAGGAGTGATTATACTATTTTTCCTCTGGCATACTGCCGGCTTAATACTACGTTGGTACATTTCTGGTCATGCCCCTTGGAGTGATGCTTATGAGAGTATTTTATACGTTGCCTGGGCAACTATGGGCATGGGACTCGCATTTGGTAGAAAAAGTGATATGACCATTGCGGCCTCCGCTTTTGTGACTGCTATGTTACTATGGATTGCCCACCAAAGCTGGGTAGATCCATCTATAGCTAATTTAGTTCCTGTCCTAGATAGTTATTGGCTTATGATTCACGTTTCTGTTATCGTTGGTAGTTACGGACCGCTTACCGTAGGTATGATTTTGGGTATTGTTTGTCTCATATTAATGTTGCTTACAACCTCTAAAAACAAGGATAAAATGGCCTTGAACATTAAGGAGCTCACCATTATTAACGAGTTGGCCCTTACCGTAGGACTTATTATGCTCACCATTGGAAACTTTTTGGGAGGACAATGGGCAAACGAAAGTTGGGGCCGTTACTGGGGCTGGGACCCAAAGGAAACTTGGGCTTTGGTGTCTATTATGGTTTATGCGTTCGTGATTCACACGCGATTGGTGCCGGGTCTTCGCAGCAAATGGACGTTCAACTTCTTAAGCGTTGTAGCTTTTGGCAGCATAATGATGACCTATTTTGGGGTTAATTTTTATTTGGTAGGTCTGCATAGTTATGCCAGTGGGGCGCAGGTAATTACACCCACATTTATCTACTACACAGTTGCCGGTGTTATAGCACTTGGAGCACTAAGCTATTGGAGATACAAGGTGTATTATATAAAATAGATGTCACAGTTTTGTATCTTTAGCTACTAAAATAGCTTTGGAATGAGTAAAAAAAGAAATGGATTAAATACCATCTGCACCCACGTGGGGGAGTTAGAGGATACACAACACAAAGGAGCGGTTTCTCCGCTTTATATGAGTACATCCTATGCATTTGATGATGTAGCGGTTAAGCGGTATCCAAGGTATTTTAATACACCTAATCAAGAGGGACTTTGTAAAAAAATTGCTGCTTTGGAGCATGCTGAATCTGCTTTGATTTTTGGTAGTGGCATGGCAGCGGTAAGTACAGCATTAATGGCTTTTTTGCGGGCAGGAGACCATGTGGTATTGCAACAGACCTTGTATGGTGGCACTTATAACCTAGTTACAGAAGAATTCTCTAAATATGGCATTGAGTACTCTTTTACCCAAGGATGGGAGGCTAGGGATTTTGAAGAGAAAATTCAAGAAAATACGAAGGTGATTTACATTGAGACGCCATCAAATCCATTACTAACCATAACAGATATCGAAGCGGTTGCTTCCATAGCCAAAAAGCATGGCATTATCTCTATGATCGATAATACATTTGCCAGCCCTGTAAACCAAAATCCAATTGATTACGGTATTGACGTGGTCATCCATAGCGCCACCAAATACATGGGTGGTCATTCTGATATTTGTGCAGGTGCTGTCGCATCGAGCGAGGCTCATATGGAGCGTATATTTCATTTGGCAAAAAACCTTGGAGGAAGTTTAAGTGACTATACCGTTTGGCTTTTGGAACGCAGTATTAAAACCATGGGTATTCGGGTAAGGGCCCAAAATGAAAATGCTTTGGCAATGGCCACCTATTTATCTGAGAATGAGGATATAGATGCAGTGTATTATCCCGGATTACCAGCTCATAAAGACCATGAACTGGCAAAACGTCAAATGAAAGGTTTTGGCGGAATGCTATCTTTTGAATTGAAGCCCTACGTAGATGCCTCTAAATTTCAAAAAGCGCTCCGTCTTATAAAATCCTCAATGAGTTTGGCAGGAGTGGAAAGCACTCTTTTATCGCCTACACAAACTTCGCATGCTTTGATGAGTGCAGAGGTAAGAGCGGAGCAGGGGATAAGGGACGGACTCATTCGATTCTCCGTAGGAATAGAGGAAATAGAAGATTTAATAGAAGATATAGAGCAGGCAATAAAAAGTGTTAAGCTTTCATCCGCTATTGCCTAGTCGTAACTAGAGTTATTGGTTTATATTCGTTTTCCTAAAAAATATAGAAATACTATGGTCAAATTAGACATACTTGTTTTTGGTGCCCACCCTGATGATGCAGAACTAGGCGCTGGAGGAACCATAGCCAAAGAGGTTGCGAAAGGTAAAAAAGTGGGAATAATAGATTTAACACGGGGCGAACTTGGAACTCGTGGTTCTGCTGAAATACGAGATGCAGAGGCGGCTGCTGCGGCAAAAGTGTTGAAGGTTTCCATAAGGGAAAATTTAGGGTTTAGGGATGGTTTTTTCATTAATGATGAAAAACATCAACTCGAAGTTATAAAGATGATTCGAAAATATCGACCGGAAATTGTTTTGTGTAATGCTATCAATGACCGTCATATAGACCATGGTAAAGGAAGCAAATTAGTAAGCGACGCCTGTTTTTTAAGCGGGCTCATAAAAATAGAAACCTTATTGGATACCGTGTACCAAGAGCCATGGAGACCTAAATTGGTCTATCATTATATTCAATGGAAGAATAGTACGCCAGATTTTGTAGTTGACATCACGGGTTTCATAGATAAAAAAGTGGATGCTATTTTAGCTTATGGTTCTCAATTTCATGACCCAAATAGTAAAGAACCTGAAACTCCCATTAGCAGTAAAACTTTTATTGAGAGTGTTAATTATAGGGCGCGTGATATGGGAAGACTTGTTGGAAAAGAGTATGCAGAAGGTTTTACCGTAGAAAGGTTAATAGCTATTGATAGCTTGGAAAACTTAATTTAAGCACTTTTTTTATACTCTTTTTTTGCTTTTGGAATAGTAAAGAAAAAGCTTGAACCCCGGTTTATAGCGCTATCTGCCCAAATGGTACCCTTGTTCTGTTCTACCATTTCTTTACAAAGCGAGAGTCCTAGGCCAGTTCCTTTTTCGTCATTGGTTCCGTAGGTGGAATGTGTAGAATCCTTTTTGAAAATCTTACCCAAAGTTTCCTCGTCCATCCCAATACCGGTATCACGTATATGTATCTCCCAGAATTGTAATTTTTGGACGGCGGAAATGGTGATGGTACCTTTTTCAGGCGTGAATTTAAGAGCGTTGCTCAATAGATTTCTTATAACAATATCAATTTGGTTACTATCGGAATATGTTATGGTGTTGCGCTCTATTCTATTTATAAACGTAATGGATTTATTTGTTGCAATTTCAGAAAGCAAGCATATGTTTTCGGCTACAATATGATCTAAAGAGGTGATACCTGGGGTAGTAACGGAACCATTCATTTGCGTTTGACCCCAAGACAATAAATTGTTAAGCGTAAAGGCAATTGTATCGATATCTGTTTTTAATTTTGGCACAAAACTAAGAAACTCCTCTGTGCTCATTTCTCCTTCTTTAAAAAGTTTTATTAAACCCTGGAAAGCGCCAATAGGTCCTCTTAAATCATGACCGATGATAGAAAAAAGTTTATTCTTGGTTTGATTTACTTCTTTTAAATGAATTTCACTTTTTTCCAAATCTGCCTGTTTAGACAGTAATTCTTTGTTCAGTTTCTTTTGTATCTTTTCATTTCTTCTAACTAGAAATGTTATACAAAGGAATATGATTAGGATAATTAAGGCTGCATAAACATACCTTTTTTGTTTTGCTAATGCCTTTTGGTTATCACTAATAAGCTGTTCTTTTTGTTGGTCATATTCAAACTTTGTTTTTAAGAGCGTTAAGCCTTTTTGATTTTCACTCCTGGACAAGGTGTCTGAAAGTTGCTGATAAAGCTCATGAAAATATAAGGACTTTTTATAGTCCCCCTTATTCTTGTTTATCTCATATAATATTCTAGCACAATCCTTTGTGCCAGACATATATTCCAATTTTCTAGATAAGTCGAAAGCCCTGTTTGCAAATATTTGGGATATACTGTCGTTTTTAGCACCCAAACTTGCTTCTGCCATACCGTTTAATAGTGCTATTTCTGATCTTTCATCGTCAAGGTCCTCATGTATAAGCTCACTCTGTTTATACCAGTACATCGCCCAATTATATTTCTCTTGTTTTAAATATACCTTACCTTTTATTTCATAGGCATACGCTAACCAATCCATTTTTTTCTCTTTCTCAAAAACACGGATACTGCTGTTGATATTGAACATGGCCAAATCTAACTCGTTCATATCTGCATAGGCCGATGCCATATTGCTCAACGTCTCCGCCATGTAGACTGGGTTTCCTATTAAATCGTTAATTTTTTTTACCTTTTTGTAAAACTTCATTGCTTGCTCATAATCTTTCTGGGAAACATAGAGGTCTGCAATATTTTCATTTAGGATCGATTGTATATCTAGTTCGTTTAGTGCAACAGCCAATTCTATGCCTTCAAGATAAAGCTTCAGCGCCATGGCGTAGTCTCCTTTGTATGCATATTCACCCCCTAAGTCGTTTATAGCTCTTACCCTTAATAATGGTTCATTTACCTTATCTGCTAGGGTAGAAGCTTGTTTATAATTAGTGATGCCTTTATCATGGAGTCCATTATCTGAATAATAATCACCTAGATGGGAGTATGCTTTTGCTTGTCCTATGCTATAGTTGGCCTTTTTACTTAGTTCTAAGGCTTTGGTCGCTAAAAGATAGAGACTGTCTGAATTATAAAAACGCTGCTCGTCTGCAAGATCTAATAGGCTATTAACGTATAGCGTGTCTGTTGTATTAAAACTTTTTTGTGATTTTAGCTTACCTATTTTCGAAGAAATAGCATCCCTGGCAGTAGTTTGAGCAAAGCTAACCGTTGCACAAAACAACAATATTAAAACAAAAAGTTCCCGAGGTTTTACCAGGGCTTTTTGTGAGCTGGGATAATTGGCCTTATTAAACATTGTCTACTTTGGTTAACGAAGCCTAAAACTAATTGATGTTTAAATGGTTAACTAAATTTTGTTGTGAAATACGTAATTATGTGTGTTTTAGCAGATAAAAATGGTATTTAATCGATGATTATTAATTTTAAATTAAAAATATAAGGTGTTTGGATTATCTATTGAAGCTAATTATACAGTTAAAAATTAACTAAGTAATTGTATTCGATACAAAATGTATGGAAAAAGTACTCCCATGGCCTAGTTCACTTTCAACAGTGATAAAGCCGTTGTTTTTGCCAACCAATTCTTTACATAGGCTAAGGCCTAAACCGCTGCCACGTTCATTGTTAGTTCCCATGGTGGTAAAGTGCTCTTTGTTATTGAATATTTTTGATATTATCTCATTCGTCATACCTATACCCGTATCCTTTATGTTAATAGTTAAATCGTTTCCTCCAGTATTTGAATTGATGATAATTGACCCGTTTTCAGGAGTAAATTTAATCGCATTGCTAATAACGTTTCTGAAAATTACATTAAAATGATTGGGATCTACACTTAGTTTTAGAGAGTTCGGTATTGCTAACTTTAGTAGAATACTCTTTTTATCCAAGTCTTCTTTCAAACCAATGATTATTTCATTTAAGTGTTCCGCTACAAAAATAATTTCTTGTTCTGTTGTGTTTCCTTTCATTTGGGTAAGCCCCCAATTTAAAAGGTTGTCCAAGGTAAAGTGAATATGATCTACATCCCTTTTTAGTTTTGGTCCAAATGTATAAAAGTGTTTGATTTCTTTATTTTTTTCTAACGAGGTACCAAGTAAGTTTTTAAGCGAAACTATAGGCCCCCTTAAATCATGTCCAATAATGGAAAATAACTTATCTTGCTTGGCATTGATTAAATTAAGTTCTTCCCGTTTCTTAGAAAGTACGGTTGTTTGCATGGCTAATTCCTTGTTAAGACGTTTTTTATTGGTAGTAGCTCTAAAGATAAATATCGAGATTAGTATCAAAGAAATAAGACCTATTATAATCCAAGTAACATTCCTTTTTCTGACCATTTTTTCGGTTTCGTTAAGTTCTGCTAAAACCCTCTTATCCTTTTCGTAGGATAATTTGGCATTCATCATTGAAATGGTAGTTCTTTGCCGATCTTTTGAAAGAGAATCGGAATATTTTTGGGCCAGTTCCAAGTAGTATAAGGCTTTTGAGGTAAACGCCAAATCCCTGTTGATTCCGTATAAGGCTCGGTAACTTTTTTCTAAACCCGATTTAAGATTAAAGGATTTATAAAGATCTAAGCTCTTTAAGAATGAGTCCTCAGCTTTTTTAAAATTGTTTAGGTTATTATAGGATATGCCAGAATAATAATAAAGATCAGCTTCTCCTTTTTTGTCATTTATCTCCTTAAAAATTGCATTAGCCTTATTGAAAAATGAAAGAGCTTCGTTATACCGCCCTATATTATTATAGACATCTCCTTTGGTGAGGTAGGCGAATGCAAGTATTTTTAATGCTTGTGTCTCTTGTAGCAAGGCTATAGATTCGTTCAAATATCTTATGGCTTCGTTAGGGCTATTTATTTTATTGTTGAGATAGCCTAAATTAACCAAAACTACAACCTTACTTATGTTAGTGGTTTTTTTGTTGAATTTGGACTGGGCAAGATTATAATATAGTATGGCTTCATCATAATCTTCTAATAGTGAAAACAAGGTTCCCAAGTTAGCACTCATTTTTATTGCCATTTCGGAATCACCTATCTTTTCTGCAAGTTCCAGACCATTTTGAAAATTTTCAAAGGCATCTGGGTATTCGGCTTTTATAAAATGTGCTTGTGCAATTCCGTTGTAAGATTCAACCGCAATGTTATTGAATTCGTTTGATAAAGCTTCCTTGAGCGTTTGTTTGTAATAAAAGGTGGCTTTATCAGGAGATCCGGTAAATAATTCGAAGTAACCAAAGTTTAAAAGCGATTCGGACTCGCCCTTTTTGTAATCGATAAGACGACTTAAATCCAAGGACTCGGTAGCTAGGGATTTAACTGTATCGGTTTGAGAAAGCTTTAAAGCGTTGGCTAGATCAATTAAAAGATCTATATATTGGATACTTTTTTTGGTGAAATTTCTAGAACTTTTTAGTTGTGTTAGTCTTGCTTTGATTTCATCAGGATTTTCTTGGGAAAATCCTTGAATACTTCCAAATAGAAGAAATAAAACGATGAAAACTATACTTTTTAACATGTAATCAAATTAGAAAACGAACTTATTTAGTTTTAACATTTAGAAAGCTAGCTGGTAATTAAACTAAAGGTTCTTTAGGAAATCGAATATAAAATGTACTTCCCTGACCCGGAGAACTCCTTACCCAAATCTCCCCATTATTTTTATGCACCATTTCTCGGCATAGCGTAAGTCCTAATCCAGTACCGCGTTCATGGTTAGTTCCAAAAGTTGTAAAATATTCCGATGAATCAAAGATTTTATGCACTACTTCTTCAGACATACCAATACCATTATCTTTAACAAGTATAACAACACTATCTTTTTCTTCGGTTGATGTTAACCAAATACTTCCGTTGTTTGGCGTAAATTTAAGTGCGTTGCTTATAAGGTTTCTAAATATTATTTTAAAGTGATTGGCATCAGCTAGTAGTGTAACCCCCTCTAAAATCTCTTTGTGAATTACTACCGATTTTTTGTCGAGGATATCTCTGAACAGATATTCAATAGCTAGCAATTCTTCTTTGACATTAATTTGAACCGGATATAAAGGTTCCCCATACATTTGTGTTTTACCCCAATTCAATAAATTTTCTAGAGTAAAGTAAATATGGTCTACGTCTTTCTTCAATTTGGGACCAAATGTATAGAAATGTTGAACTCCGGTTTCGTCTTTCAATGCAAGCCCTAGTAGTTGTTTTAAGGAAACAATTGGGCCTCTCAGATCATGACCAACAATAGAAAAGAGTTTATCTTGATTGGTATTAATTTTATTGAGTTTGTTTTCTTTTTCGGATAAATTTTGGCTCTGCAATGCCAGCTCTTTATTAAGTTTTCTTTCGGATTTGTTAACACTAAAAACTAAAATGGCTATAACGATGGTTAAGAAAAGGCCTAAACCTGCCCATTGTATATGTTTTTTCTGTTCTGCAACTTCTAGATTTGTCTGTCTTTGCAGTATTACTTTTTCCATCTCAAATTGCGTTTTTGCCCTCCACATAGAAATATCCCTAAGACTTTTTTCATTATTAACAGAGTCGGAATAGCTTTTCGCTTGCTCTAGAAAGTATAATGCTTTTTCCTCGGACTTTTTTTTCTTATTCAATTCATAAAGTGCCTTAGACGTGTTGGCTATTCCTTTTTTGTTATTAATGGATTCATAAAGATTTAGGCTCAGGTTTAAATATTCATCAGCTTTAGTGATGTTGTTAAGTGCTAAATAGATAGTGCCCAATCCAAGAAAGGAAAATGCCTTGTTCGTAGTATCTTTAGAAGGCTTATCAAATAAGTTTGCCTTCTTAAGGTAATGTAGGGCATCGGCATAGCGGTTGGTATGAAAATAAACTGCTCCATAAGCCAAGTAAGCCTTGGTAAGCATTTCGGTATTGTTAGCTTTTTCCAACATAGGTAAACTACGATCTAACAATTCCAAAGCTTTGGTATGGTTGTTCTTATATAAATATATATGACCAAGATTCGCCAAAATACCAGACTTTGTTGGGTTTTGTTCTTCTGCGTCAAAACCATCTAAGGCTAAAGTGTAAAATTCCAACGCTTCGTCATAGTCTTCTAAGTAGGTGAAGAGGTCACCCATATTGGAATTTAGTTTTGTAATCAATTCCTTATTATTTGTTTTCTTAGCCAATATTAAGGATTGAAAGGTATGCTTGTAGGCCTCTGGGGTGTTGCCTGCTTTAAAATACGTTTGGCCTAAAACGTTATAAATCTTAGCTCCCAATTCTGGAAATTTTTGAATATCTAGCTTTTGTAGAATTTCTTTGTTTATGGACATTGATTTTTTAATGTCTCCATTTTTGAACTCATAAATTGCTAAGTTTGATAAGGATTTGATCATGCCCATTTCATAATCAATGCTTTTGCTTAATTCAAATGCCTCGGTTGCGAGAACCGCTAAAGTATCGGATTTAAGATCAAGGTATTTGGTACTTAACGTATTTAAAAGCTTGATGTACGAAGTATCTTTAGGAGTGAAATCCTTTTCTTTTTTTATCGCCTTCAATTCTTTTCTGTAGTAGCTAATGTTATCCTTTTGTGAATATACAGCTGTGCATACTAGGATTAGCATCCAAAGAGACACTGTTTTATTTAAAATCATAGGTAAATAATCACTAGACACTATATGGTTGGGACATGATTGTGAGATTATTCCTCTAAATTAGTAAAAAAAGATTTATGGAATGCAGAATGCATTCAACTTGCAAAAGGTTTGGTACTATCTAGAGGCTTTTACCCATTATGATGACCTAAAGTCTTCTACCTAAAATCTTTTTCAATAATCGAGTTGGGTTTCGCCCATTGGAATTTTGCGATGGGTAAACCCTTTAAATTTTTAGATTATCCTTTAATATGTCATGAATAAATTAGGCTGTAATTTCTTCTTTTTATTTTGAAAAGAATTTAAAAAAAATTACCTTCGCACTCGCTTACAAATGGTGGTTGTAGCTCAGCTGGTTAGAGCATCGGTTTGTGGTACCGAGGGTCGCCGGTTCGAACCCGGTCTTCCACCCTAAACAAGCTCAAGAATCCTAAGTTTTTACTTAGGATTTTTTGTTTTAAATAATGTGATTAAAGCGTAAAAAAAAATGCCCATCTCATGTAAGATGGGCATTTTAATTGAAGTAATCAGTATTACTCTACGAGCTTGTCTACTGCAACAGGCCTATCGCGGTTGGCTATTTCCCAAGCGGTATAGAAAATAAGTCTACTTCTATTTTCTAATAGATCATAATTTATTTTGTCCGGGGTGTCGCCTGGTCTGTGGTAATCATCATGGGTTCCGTTAAAATAAAATATAATTGGAATGTTATTTTTTGCAAAATTATAATGGTCGCTACGATAGTAAAACCTATTTGGGTCGTTTTCGTCATTATAGGTATAATCAAACTCAATATTTGTGTACTTAGAATTGACTTCCTCGGATAGTTCATGAAGTTCTGAACTTAACTTATCGGATCCTATTAAATAAAGATAGTTTCTGTCACCCTCCCTTTTTGGGTCGATTCTGCCGATCATATCAATATTAAGGTTTGCAACAGTTTTAGAAAGTGGAAAAACAGGGTCTACATCAGTATAATATAATGATCCCAACAAACCTTTCTCCTCTCCTGTTACATGTAAAAATACAATAGAACGTTTAGGTCCGTTTCCAGCATCCGAAGCTGCTTTAAATGCTTCGGCGATTTCTAACAGTGCAACGGTACCAGAACCATCATCGTCCGCTCCATTGTTTATCTGACCATCATCACTTATCCCAATATGGTCCAAATGAGACGAGATAACAACATATTCTTCCGGTTTGTCGGTTCCTTTTAGATAGGCAACAACATTCTCAGAATCTATTGCTTTAGAATTACCTTGGATATCCGAGGACACAGCCATATCCAATACTCGTGGTGTATTGTCTTTTAAGATATTTGGCAGTATAACTTCTGCCATTGTATCACTTATACTTGCACTAAACCCTGTTTTATTAAGACCTTTTACGCTCATTCTCCCAGATGAACTATTTTTTGATCTATTATAATACGCTAAAACTCTTGGGAATAAAGTAGGTGAATACAAAAGTACTCCTTTGGCACCCTTGCCCATGGCGAATTCAATTCTGCTCATTGGGTCTTTACTCCATTTAGAGGGCTCTACGGTGCCTGTTAACATATATGTTCCGTCACCATTCATAGGCTCCCCATCCTTAATTAAAACCAATTTATTAGTTACGTCTATAGTCGCAAAGTCGGAATATTCCCCGTCTTCTATGCCATAAGATGCATATACGATTTCATCAAAATTTGCGCTAGCCTCGTTGAAACTTACAAAATCCTCACCTAAGGAATAAGAAGTGTCATCAATCGTTAGTGATCCTGTTGGCATTTGAGCCACTTCTAAAGGAACTTTTTGAAGATAATCTCCATTTTTTTTTGCAGCTGGGACATTCAGTTTCTCGTATTCGGCCTTTAAATAGGCAACGGCCTTTTTCTGACCGGATTCCCCGGTCTCCCTTCCCTCAAATTCATCTGAAGCATAGATAAATAAGTGTTCTTTTAACTCAGCTTCGGTTATTGTTTCCCCATAAATCGTTTGGTCTACAGGTTGATTTGCCTCAGGAATTATAGTTTTTTGAGAAGAGTTACATGCCATTAAAAGGCCAAACAAGGAAATAAATAGTGTTTTTTTCATTTTTAATAATCAATAAAATTTCTCAAAAATAAACAAAAGAAATAGAGGGTTAACCTTTCGTTGAAATAAACTAGTTGATATTGTTTTATGTGGAGCCTTTGGACATACGTTGTGTTCGCCAACTCAATTTTTTTGAAAATTTTATTAGCTCAAAGGTTAGTTCCAAGAGGATGATTTCTATCCATTTTTGACCGCTTAAAGAAGCTAAATCCTGTGAAAATTTACTATTTTTAGTTTGTAATTGTAATTTCTGTTTAGCTATGGTAAGAGATTTAGCAGATGTGCACGAGTTGGTTTCCGAACTTTTCAAATGGCCAACCACTGAGGCCGAATGGGAGCCATATCGTTTATCCGAAGAACAAGTTCAACATTTTCATGAGTTTGGATATGTTTCCGGTATCAAACTATTAGATGACAAAGTGATAGATCAATTACGTGAAGAACTCGACCAACTGGTAAATCCCCAACATCCGGGAAATTCATTGTTTTATGAGTTTCATAGTAATGAATCTAGTAATTCCGATGCTATTTTATTTCACTCGTTGGGGCATTGGAGAATTACGGAAGGTTTTCATGACGTACTGTGGAACCCTGCATTTGTAATGGCCGCACATCAATTATTGGAAAAAAAACCCGTGCGTTTTTGGCATGATCAGTTATTCTACAAACCTGCCGAACATGGTGGCGTGGTGGCATGGCATCAAGATTATTCGTATTGGACACGCACCATAGCCATGCAGCATTTAACATGTTGGACAGGCTTGGATGATGCTACGGAAGAAAATGGATGTTTACAGTATATTCCTAAAAGTCATAAATGGGGATTATTGGAGGCTCCAGAAATTGCAGGAGATATGGATGGTTTGTTACACTATTTAACGGATGAGCAGAAAAAAGAATTTAAACCGGTTCCTATTGAACTAAAAAAAGGATTTGCCTCTTTTCATCATCCTTTATTGATACACGGTTCTTATGAAAACAAATCTAAACGACCGCGGCGGGCATTTGTACTCAATGCTTTCGCAGATGGCACTGTAAGTAATACTAATGATGAGTTATTGAAAGGAGTACCACCCCTGAAGAAGGGCGATAAAATGCAAGGAAAGTTTTTTCCGTTACTTTTTTCTTAAATGTAAGCTAAACCAAAGCGAAAAATACACTTAATAGGATAACTAAGGGCCTATTTTTATTAGTTTTTTGCAGTGAATGAAATAGTGCTTTCAATATCATAATTAATTATTTTTTATCGCCAAAGGCTTATATAACTGTAGTTAATGGCTTAGTATAAAAACGCAGTGTATCCGGTATATGTTAGGGTCAGACTTGAGCCTAAGGCCTACAATAATTATTCCAGCGCTTTTGTAATTGCCGCCTCTACCAAAGGTTCCATCACTTTATAACCTTCTACAGTTGGGTGTACTTCATCCTCGGCATATTTTTTAGGAAGACCATTACGATCATCTACCATAGCACTAAAATAATCTAAGTACACATGACCATTTTCTTTTGCGTAGTTCATTAGCAGAGAATTTAAGGTGATTATTTTTTGTGCCGGTTGTAGACCTGGCTTCCAAGGATAATCATACACAGGTAGTGTAGAGGAGAGCACTACTTTAATATTATTTGCATGTGCCAGTTGGGCCATGTTTTTGATATTATCAACTATCATTGCAATTGTTGATGGACCAGTGTTTCCGGCAATATCGTTGGTCCCTGCCAAAATCACAACAACTTTCGGCTGCAAATCAATAACGTCTTGACGAAAGCGGATAAGCATTTGTGGTGTGGTCTGACCACTGATACCTCTGTTGATATACGGCTTATCTTTAAAAAAACTGGGCCTCGCATTTAACCAGCCAATCGTAATGGAGTTTCCCATGAAAACCACGCGATTCGGTTCTATTTCTGTTGTATTTACTTTCGCATTGGCCTTTTGAAAGTGTTTTAAGTTTGCCCAATCTTGTGATTGTTCTTGGGCCAATAAATTTTGCAGACCAAATACTGCTACCGTCATTGCAAATATCATCACTAATCGTTGTTTTCTCATAATATATTCTATTTGACATTCAAGGCGCTGCGCTCGTCCGAAGTTAAATTTAAACTATCGATTATTTTATCCTTAGTGGGTTTTTGTACGAATAGATAGGCCAATAAGCATACAGCAATAACCAATGGTAATGCATTTCCTGTGGTGTGATATACGAATAAGGCAATAAATGCTGGCCCTTCTATTAGCGCATACTTTACAATTGCGGCAGTCTGATACTTATTTAATTTTGTCTGTAACGAATCGGAGGTATGTACCTGTAATAGCATTTTCTTAAAAAACATCTGACTTCCAAAATATCCAAGTAAGGCTATAATGGGAACAATATATAGTAGCGTGCTATTGGTATTTATATCCGCATTAAAACTGTTATTTTGTGCATAAGCCAACACGGAAAAAATGGTAAGGCCTACAACCAGTGCTATGTGAATTAATTTTAGTGTTTGAATAAAACGCAGTACGTTCATTGAAATGATTTAAGTGAACTAAGATAGTTCTTTATTTTTTTTGCTCAGTTCATAGCTTCAATTTAATATGCAGGATTCTTTTACCATTAGAATTAATACATTTGCAACTATCATGGGCAAAACTATAGCAGTACTTATTTTATTTTTTTTGATTACAAATGCTTACGGACAATTGGAGCAGGATAAAGCCCTTCACTTTTTGGGTGGAAATTTATATGGTATGGTAGGCGCAGGGGTAGCTTCACAGATTTCAAAAGGCGATAGGGCTTGGACCTTTGCTGGTTCCGTAGGAGGAAGTTTGCTAATTGGTTTAGCAAAGGAAGCTATAGATCAGAACCAATATAATGGTTGGGATAATGGCGATTTGTTAGCTACCGTTCTTGGTGGTGCCTCCGTAGGACTAACGATAGATGTCTTTAAACAAAAGAAAAAAAGAAAGCGTGATGAGCTGTATAGAAAGGCCATTGACCATGTTCATCTCATCACGCCTTCTAAAACGTATATACTAAAATATCAAGAGCCCTTGAGTCTACTTGGCATTTCAAGCCGAGTACGTTTGAGCATCCCTTAAGCGTTAGTATTTGGCGCTTTTGCCATTTGCCAAGCTGTTTGAAATAAACTCGCGTATATCGTCGTTCGAATTTTTTAAATCTTCTCTTCTTAGGTACATCATATGACCAGAGCGGTATCCTTTAAAGGTAAAACGATCTTTCATTCTTCCACTTGGATCTACCTGCCACATCGTATATTTTGCATTAAAATATGTGGTTGCACCGTCATAATAGCCAGATTGTATCAAAACCTTTAGATAGGGATTTTGCGCCATCGCTTGTCTTAAATCGTCCCTGGTTGTATCATTTTCGTTGTTCCATGGACGCACAGGGCCAAACATATTATACTTGATATCTGTTTTAAAATTAAGTTCTTCCTGCAAGTAATAATTGATTGCCGGGGTAAAACTGTGCAGCCATGAGGTTAGCTCCGCACTATAATCTGGTCGCATTCCTAGGTTTTGCCTATCAATCCCTAAGTATCTTGAATCCAATCTACCCACATTATAGTCTCCTTTGCCCTTTAACAAGTTTTTCCAAAAATAGGAAGTCGGTATAACCAAATTCATATCTAAAATATCCTTTTCTGGTATACCGGTGTAATAGGCCATTTTTTTAGCAACATTTGCCCTTTCTTCGTTCGAAATAAATCCGCCTTTGGCAATTGCAGGAATTAGGGTATTAATCGTATATTCCTCAGATTCTGGTAATATTTCCAGCAAATCTTTTTGCTGTAAAGCGCTCGGCAGGACCTTGTGATGCCAAGCAGCAGCAGTGTAATAGGGTAGGTTTATTGCTTGTGAAACAGGGCCATCCTCACGAATCACCTTATAATCTGCAGGAGAAACCATAATCACTCCGTTAAGGTACATCCATTGTTGGTCCTGTAGTGCTTTTGCAAGTCCCATTACCCTAGTACCGCCATAACTTTCGCCAACTATATATTTAGGAGAACGCCATCGGTTATTTCTGGTAACAAAAGTATTCAACCATTCTGCCAAGTATTTGATATCTGCATTAATACCAAAAAATTTAGATCGGTCTACCTCTTTACCAGTTTCTGGAATCGTTCGCGAATAACCGGTGTTTGCAGGATTTACATAAACAATATCGGTTACATCCAATACGGAAAAAGGGTTTTCCTGAACACCATAGGGTTGCACAGGATAGCCTTCGTCATCAATTTTTAATACTCTGGGGCCTGTGTAGGCCAAATGCATCCAAACAGAGCCGGAACCTGGTCCACCGTTAAACGAAATTAACAAGGGTCTAGAAGCTCGGTCTTTTATATTATTGCGTGTATAGTACGTGTAATGTAAAGCAGCGGTAGGTTCACCATTTTCATCCCAAACAGGTTGTGTTCCAGTTTTTGCCGTGTAATTTATCGCAGTACCGTTTATAGTTACGCTATGTTGTGTGGTTACGACGGTATCTATTGGTAGTTTCCTGCTTTGAGAGATACCACTGACCACTGCAAGGAAGGTAAGTAATAAGGTGTAATTTGTTTTCATTTGTTTTTAGAATTAGTCAGCTTTAAAAATACGGAAATATCAAGATAATATAGCCTTAATATCCTGCTTTTTTAAAACCTATATATTCTTATCTTTAGGTACTATTATCATACCTATATATTAATGAAAAATATAACAAGAAGAAGCTTTACAAAAACCTTGGGAAAAAGTTTGGTAGCAACAAGTTTGGTGAACCCATTGTATTCTTCGTTAGCCTCTGAAAGACCATTCAACAAAAAATTAGGGATAGCGCTTGTAGGACTCGGAAGTTATAGCACCTATCAGCTAGCGCCATCTTTGCAGGAAACCGAACACTGCTATCTTTCTGCGGTGGTTACCGGAACCAAGGAGAAGGAAAAGATTTGGAAAGATAAATATGGTTTGGCGAACGACTGTATCTACAATTATGAGAACTTCGATACCATCCTAAATAACCCAAAAGTTGATGTTGTTTATGTAGTGTTACCCAATAGCATGCATGCCGATTTTTGTATACGAGCCGCTAAAGCGGGAAAGCACGTAATCTGTGAAAAACCGATGGCTGTTAGTGTAGCGGAATGCGATGCGATCATTAAAGTCTGCGAGGATAATAAGGTAAAGTTGAGTGTAGGGTATCGAATGCAGTCAGATCCCTATACAAATGAGGTGAAAAAGTATGTTCGAGAAAAAACATTTGGTGAAGTGAATTTCGTATCATCCGATGCTGCATATATATCCAATGGAAACCCAGACCAATGGCGCTTGAATAAGTCCTTATCCGGAGGAGGGGCTTTAATGAATATGGGTGTCTATTCCATACAGACATCTATTTATGGTACCGGTCAAAATCCCATATCGGTAACCGCTCAAGAATTTAGCACACGACCGGACTATTTTAAGGATACCGATGAAACTATTACGGCACAATTTGATTTTGCATCAGGAGCTGTTGGTCATATGATGACCTCACATAATGCGAATGGTAATCGATTGAAGGTACATTGTACGGATGGGTGGTTCGAGTTAGACCCAGCACATAGTTATGGTCCTATAAGCGGCCGTACGTCCAAGAATAACAAAATTAAATTTCCTCACAGGCGCCAACAGGCCATACAGATGGATGATTTTGCCAAACATATTCTATTGGGAACAAAAAACGTAGCTCCTGGAGAAATGGGTAAACGGGACATGATTATTGTAGAGGCTATTTATAAATCGATAGCCGCAAATGGTAAAAAACAGCTATTGAACGTAGGAAATATGGGTATTGTGTCTTAAAACTTCTCAAAAACCCCTAAACCAAAAAGTGCAAAATCATATTTAACAGGGTCATTGGGGTCCAGTTTACGCAAGCTTTGATCCAGTTCGGCTAATGCCTTTCCATCGTTTTGTTTTCGTTTTAATAACTTCAGTTTACGTGCCACATTACCGGAATGCACGTCTAGCGGACAGGAGAGTTTAGAAGCGGGAATGTTCTTCCAGAGACCAAAATCTACATGAGTGCCCGCGTCCCGTATCATCCATCGTAAAAACATATTGATGCGTTTAGCTGCCGAACCTTTTAAGGGATCCGAGACATGTTTAGTGGTTCTAGCTTGGTGCGGAAGTTCAAAGAAAAGTTCCTTAAACTTGGAAATTGTCGGTTGTAAACTGTCTTTCCCTTGGTGATTAGTAAAAACTGATTCTAAGCCTTCATGTGCAGTATACAAATTACGTAGGCTTTTAATAAAATATTGAGCGTCTATTCCATTGAAGGTGCGGTGTACAAAACTGGCTAATTTCTCTAAATCCGATTCGGTATGGTTTAGCACAAAATCATACGGACTTTCATCCATAATTTCCATTAAACGTTGGGCGTTATTTATAATGCTTTTACGATTTCCCCAAGCAATAGTTGCAGTTAAAAAAGCACTAATTTCTACATCTTCCTTTTTTTTGAATTGATGGGGTATTTGTATGGGATCACTTGCTAGAAAACTGGGATGGTTGTATTGTAGTACTTTCGCATCTAAAAACGCTTTAAGTTCACTTTTTTTCATTTTATAGGTATGTCTAAAAATAAGTATAAAAGTACTGGCCCCACTAAGAGAAAATTATGTGCAGCGTGCAATAAGATGCCCCAAAAAAGCCCTAGCTTAATGCGCGTATAACCCAAAAATACGCCTGCTGAAAGCTGTGGGGAAACCAGTAGAGGGATAGCCCATAACTGCCCATCCAACGCCTCAAAATTTGATATGTGTAAGGAGCCGAATAGGATAACCGAAATATACAAGGCGTACTTAAAATGAACAGGATTTTTAAATGCTACTAAAGGTGCCCTAAAAAGCAATTCTTCTATAATCGGAGCTATCACAACGGCCAAAAGAAATAGTAATGAAGGCGGGTAGGCTTTTAAAAGTTTATCGACCGCATGATTTCCAAAATTTAGACTAAATACTTCGGAAACCCCGTTAATGAATAGACCAAAAGCAACACTGAAAAAGACCGTAAGGACAAGTAAGTGAAAAAACTGAGTGTAACGCTCACGCTTTTCTAATTTAAGTTTCTGGTTTACCGGAAGCTTTAAAAATTCCCAGACCTCTTTTAACATATTCAGGAAATCAATTATACTGATACCGTTACTTTATCCACTATTTTACCATCTACCATGGTAAGTTTTCTGTCGGCCATTTCGGCGAGTTCTTTATTATGGGTTACGATAACGAAGGTCTGCCCAAATTTTTCACGTAGTTCAAAGAACAACTGGTGCAGCTTATCTGCACTCTCAGAATCTAAATTTCCACTAGGTTCATCAGCAAAAATAATAGCAGGATTATTAACTAATGCCCTTGCGACAGCAACGCGCTGTTGCTCGCCTCCAGATAGCTCAGCGGGTTTATGATGGTGTCTGTGGGAAAGTCCTAAAAAATTCAAAAGCTCAGTTGCGCGTTTTTCGGCATCGGATTTATTGGTTTTTTTTATAAATGCGGGTAAGCAAACATTTTCCAAAGCAGTAAATTCCGGTAATAACTGATGAAACTGAAAAATAAAACCAATATGTTCATTTCTAAACTTAGCGAGTGCCTTGTCGTTTAGATTAGTAGTTTCCGTTCCGTTTACCAACAGTTTTCCGTCTTGCTTATTAGAAAGGCTATCCAAAGTACCTAAAATTTGTAGTAACGTCGTTTTTCCGGCTCCAGATGCGCCCACAATAGATACAATTTCACCTTTTTTAATATGAAGGTCTACCCCTTTGAGCACCTCTAATTCTCCGTAATATTTATGAATATTTGTAGCCTTTATCATTGTTTGTAATCTAAGAAGTGAAATTAGACAATGGGTAGGACATAGCAAAATATTGACTTAAGATGAAGCTTAGGGGTGAAATATAGGTTTGATATCTAACGAAGATGGCACGAACTTTAAAAGTAGGGTGGTCTGAACAACAAATTCAGTATTTTTTAATCTTCTATTAGTGCTTAATATTAAATTAATCTTTAAATTTGTTTAAGAATTATATAAATACAATAAACAAAAAATATATGTCCCCATATAGGAACCTTGAAGAGTACAATTTAGAGATTACAGATGAAGTAAGAGGCCGCTATTCTTCCATTATCGATGAAATTGGTGAGGATGTCTCCCGTGAAGGCTTGGTAAAAACCCCAGAAAGGGCCGCAAAAGCAATGTTGTTCCTCACTCAAGGTTATAAACAGGATCCGGTTGAAATATTAAAAGGAGCTATGTTTAAAGAGGATTATGATGATATGGTCATCATAAAGGATATCGAGCTTTATTCGCTGTGCGAGCATCATATGCTACCATTTTTTGGGAAAGCGCATATTGCCTATATTCCAAATGGTCATATTGTTGGATTGAGCAAGATACCCCGTGTAGTGGATGTTTTTGCCCGAAGACTGCAAGTTCAAGAAAGGCTAACACATGATATTTTAGAGTGTATAAACGAAACTCTAAAACCTAAAGGTGTTGCGGTTGTTATTGAAGCGTCACACATGTGCATGATGATGCGGGGCGTACAAAAACAGAACTCCGTAACGACTACCTCCGGATTTAGAGGTCAATTTGAAAAGCAAGAAACTAGGAACGAATTTTTGAAACTTATTAGTTCCAACCTTTCTTAATGAAGGGCTACTAGGGACTATTAATTTTACTATCTAAAACTAGAATTAAGTATTTTTTGGCATCTTTGTTGTATTCGAACAAACAGACTTTAACTAAACAAGGATGCCAAATAGTACCGACAAAAAATACAAACATTTACTTCTAGGACTTCTTTTCGATGGTATTGGGATGCTATCTTTTGCGCTTCCATTTATAGGCGATTTTTCAGATGTGCTTTGGGCGCCGTTGGCCGGTTGGTTAATGACCCGTATGTACAAAGGTAAAATTGGACAAGCAGCTGGTGTTGTTGCATTTATAGAAGAAATTATTCCTGGCTTAGATGTAGTTCCCACATTTACCATTATGTGGGTGTATACATACCTCATAAAAAAAGGTAAAACTAGAGAACCTCTTGAAGTGTAAGGCTTAAAATATCTTGGATACAAATTGTGTAACCAATTGTACTTAAGAAAATACAATAAAGCACTAATGAAATGATAGTGCTGTTATTGTATAAACGAACAACGATACAGAACAGAAATGGAAGAATTATGCTCATAATTTCTTCATAAAAGAATAAATAGCTATGAATACACTTTGGGAAGTATTCGTGTCCGCTATTGATGGTAGCTGGCAATGGACATGGAAATCTATCATATTTGAAGTTCCTTGGTATACCAATTATTTTTGGGGTCTAATCCTAATATCATTAGTGGTTTGGGGAATGGAAATTTTATTTCCATGGCGCAAGGATCAGTCAATATTTAGAACTGATTTTTGGTTGGATGCGGTTTATATGTTCTTTAATTTTTTTATATTCAGTATTGTTATTAGCGGGGTCTATGGTATTTTAGAACTAGCTTTTAATAATGTTGGAATACAACTAAATTCCCTATCTCTTATACCTATATCCAGTTTGCCGCAATGGGGACAGTTGATGGTATTCTTTCTCTTGTTGGATTTTGTGCAATGGTTTACGCATATTTTATTGCATAAATACCAGTTTCTTTGGCAGTTCCATAAGATACACCATAGTGTAAAGGAAATGGGATTTGCTGCACATTTACGCTATCATTGGATGGAAAATATTTTTTACAAGCCTTTGAAAACAGTTGCGGTAATGCTTTTGGGTGGTTTTGAACCAGAACAGGCCTATATTGTACACTTTATAGCCATTACAATAGGGCATATTAATCATTCCAATATAAAAATCTCGTGGGGCCCTTTGAAATATATACTCAATAATCCCGTAATGCATTTGTATCATCACGCGTACAAACTACCGGAAGGTAAATTTGGGGTCAACTTTGGAATAAGTCTAAGTCTTTGGGATTATATCTTTAAAACAGATTATATACCTGAAGATAGTGGTACCGTACCTTTGGGGTTTAAGGGCGATGAAGAAATCCCAAAGGGATTTTGGAAACAAATAACCTTCGGCCTGGGCAAATCCAAACCGAAGGATATCCATTAATATTATTCCACTACAATAGCAAAGCTCTGAGCAATATCAGTTTCTCCGCCAGCGTCTGCCAACGTGCCATCATTAGGCTTTTTAGGCTCGTGTCTTAATGTAACCCTTAGCGCTCCGCTACCCGCATCTCCGGTAGTTAATGTAAAACTAAGTCCTAGTGGATTGCCGTCACCGTCTTCATCGTTGTAGGTAACGCTCGTTACCGCGCCACTGGCATCAAAGAAAAATTGATGTTCGTCATCCTCTTCAGCAACTTCTAATGTAATATTTTCAGCTGGAGTTTCGGTTTCGTTCAATAATACAATAGCCCCTGTATAGGTGGTGTTTGCCGTTAGGTTCCCTGTTGTAATTACTGGAGCGTCCGGTCCATCACCGTCTAAATCCCTAGTTTCTAAAGTAACTGTATTACTGCCTTCGGTTAGGGTTATGGTCATGGTTGTGATTACCTCTTCCTCATCAACGGCAACTGGGTTATCGTCATCGTCTGAACAAGACAGTGTTAGCAATCCTACGGTTAGCAGAGCTAATAAATTTCTGGTTGTCGTACTTTTTTTAAAAATGTTTCTAGTTTTCATGTTTAAGGATTTATTAATTAATAATTATAGATAATTCGTAAGCTTATATTTCTCCCCAAATCGTCTACAAAATAACGCAGGCGGTTTAGGTAATCGCGATAAGAGGTGTTCAAAAGGTTGGTAACGCGAAGACCAACTTTTAAATCATTTTTATGACGTAATGAATAAGAGGTTTCTGCATCAAATGCCAGTAAATGATAGGCTGCTGGCGGTGTGTTAATAGCAAGTTCTACCTCTTGTTGTTGCTCTGGAGAAAACACAAATATATTTTCAGGAAACCGTTGTTGTTCAAAAACATACATACTTTCCAATCCTAAAACTAGATTTTTTAATTTTGGATTCCGATAGGAAATGCTGTTGTTAAGGTTGGCAGGCGGCATATTGATCAAAGGGATATCGGTGCTTACATCCGTGCCTTGTACCCAAGAGAATTTATGGTCGGTTCTAAGTTTAGATGTCCAATTGTAATATACCGATGCATCTACACCTAAAAGTTGTGCATTGGTTTGCCTATATGCCCATACGGGAAAGGCGCCTCTGATCGTAAATTCTACACCGGTTGGCTCTAAAATCATAAAATTGTTAATTACATTTAAATATGGAGCTAATGAATACCCCCACTTGTAACTGTTTTTTTCTAAAGACAGGGAAAGTTTGTTTGCTGTTTCGCTCTCTAGCCTTAAGTCACCAAGCTCTATCCTAGCTGCGGAATGGTGCAACCCTTCACTAAACAGTTCCGACGGGTTTGGTGCGCGTTGTGCCAAAGAATAATTAAAACGAAATTTGGTTTCCTTTTTAAAATCGTATTCAAAACCTGCCGTAGCAGATATATTATGAAAATTGAAAACTGGATTGGTTAGTAATTGGGTACCCAAATCTTCGATTACAATACCTCCAAAATCTTCTTCGTAGCCACGTTCTTCCCAACGTGATTCTCTATAAAACTTTTTGGCGTCGATTCTAGAAAAGTCATAGCGGACACCTGCATCTAACAGTAAGTTTTCCTTTAATCGGTATTCAGCTATTGCAAAGGCCCCTAAATCATATTTGTCGTAATCTGGAATTAATCTTCTAACACCGGTATCTGGATTCGCAAAATTGATTTGATACCTACCAAGAAGGCCGGTCTTAACCTGTAGTCCATCTTTGGAATCAAATCGAAAATCTGTTAAGACAGAATGGGTGGTAAGGCTTAAATCCAAAGAGGCTTTATTGGCATCGGAACCGACCCGAATATCATATTCTAGACGACGATTTTTTTGAAAATCATATTGCAAATTCCATTTCCCTAGACCTTCAAAACGTCTATAATAGTTTAGTTTTCCCAGATGATGTGTCACTTCTTGATTGGGCCGGTCTATTTCATAACCAAAATCACCTATTATATTGGGTTGCTGACTGTTTATGGATTGTATTAAATCATCTACATTACCAATATGCGAAGCCCTTAGTATTCCGATATCTGAATCGAAAAAAGAGTAATACGCTTCCCAACCCTGAATAAAATCTCGTTTACCGGCAGTAAATGCAATTCCTTTTTCTTGTAGTCCCGTATTGGAGAGTAAGTAGTCTGGCGCTTCCATATCTCCTAATTTTTTAAAAGACCCTTGCCCTTTTATATAGAGCCCTGACTTATATGATTTTGTTAGGGTAGTGGTAATGTTTCCACCTCTACCATTGGAAAATAACGTGGTTTGGGTTTTTCCAAATAGAGAATCGGTTCGTACAATGGGCAAAGGATTCATGATAATTACACCGCCAATGGCATCTCCGCCATATTCCAAAGCTGCCGCACCTTTTACAACGCTAATATCTTGGTTAGCATTAATATCCACATTTGGTGCATGCTCTTCTCCCCATTCCATATCCTGCATACGAACATTATTGTTCAGGATTAGCACTCTGCTTCCCATAAGACCTTGAATAACAGGTTTTACAATATTTGCCCCAGTGTTCAGCGATGATACTCCGGTTAAACTCTTAAGGGCATCACCTAAGCTATTCCCACTGTATTTTTCTAAATCCTCTTGCGAAAGATGAACCTCTTGTGCAGATATAGTGGTGTTATTTACAGTACCGGTAACCTTTACTTCATCAAGCTGCTCTAAATGATGCTCAAGACGTATCTCTTGGTACGTATCTCCATTTATGGTAATGGTAACGAATTTGGAAGTACATTCTGGATGCGATATTTCTAATTCCAAAACGCCATCACAAAGATTTTCAAACCTAAACTTACCTTCTTTACCGGAAACCGTTTTCTGATTTGTACCTGTAATAAATATGGTTGCACCTATTAGCGGAGTGTTATCATGGAAATCCGTAATCTTCCCCATAAGGATAGAGTTACAATCCTGTGCGATACTTGCGCCGCTAAATAGGCAGACAAAAATAGCATGATGCTATATTTCATTATATGATATGGATGTTAGATGTGTTGGGTCCTAGTGAACGGACCATAATTCGTTTAGATTTGCTGATCTAAACTTGTACTGGTGGAGGTCGTCCATAAAGACTGAAGCGAAAAAAAGAAGAAGCATGTTCGCTGCTATATGTAGTAGCCTGCTTCTTAGTACTGAAATATAATAAGGGGGTTATTATAGATTGTGATGGCGTTAGATTGTAAGCTGTCTCCTGATTTTCGATGGCCAACTCACAAATTTCACAATTTTCTATCTCCTCAGAAGCATTGTCCTGATGCGTATACACATGAAATGAGGAAACCTTGAAGAGAATCAAGGTAAACAGCAGCACCGCCACGGTATTAGAAAATAGTTTCGCTTTCACGCTACGAAAATAATCAAAGGAATAGAATTTCATGTTAAAGAAAACCTAACTCTTTTTGTTAAAAAGAAATTGCAACCCCATTCTATCCAACATTTTTTTTTCAAAAGCCCAGAAGAACTTAAACTGGCCAAACAACCAACCGTAAACTACCAATAATAGTTGATAAAAAGGAAAAATGAGCAAAATTCGTAAAAACCAATAGAGCGTATGTCCCCACCAAGCATCGGAAAAATTACTTTGATCCATTCCGACCCAATTCAAAAAAGGTTTGGCAATATAAACGGAAGAGGACCCCGTGATTGCAAATACAATAAATATAACTACCAATTGCCAATTACTGGAAATGCCCCAACGTTCCTTTAGTTTTTTCATAGCTCCCTTAAAGAGGTGCAAAAATACTTTATTATATACGAGGTACAAAAGCACCTAGGCGTTGATTGTACTTACGCTGGAAAAAAATAAAATAATTGTACAGTTGGTAATTAACATCGTATCCGTAATCGATACCTTGTTGGTAGTCTATCTGCATCAAATAAAGGTCAGGGTTAAATCTGTTGGGTTGTATAGCCCTCTGATTCCATTCCAAAACCATAAGATAATTTCTGTTCTCCAAGAAGCTTTGAGAATAATATCCAGGTGGCCTAGCAACAGAGTTGAGCCAAGTGAAAAAGCCTGGGTCTATTATGGTTATTTCATACTCTACATCTTCATTAGATATGGTAACAGGCTCATCATTTTCTGATTTAAAAGCTAGTTTTTCCGTTTCAGATATGCTTAATACTTCTTTTGACGTCCCACAACCGCAAAGTATTAATAGGGCAATACTGCAGGTAAGGACCGCTAATACATTCTTAATTTTTATTTTCTTTTTCATAGCGTTAAGATACAAAAAAAGCCGCATGTGGTGACAAGCAGCTTTTTATAGTTATTTTGAATACCTTACTTTCCGAATAAACCACCGAGAAGTCCGCCTATTCCACCTTTTTGTTTATTGCTTCCCATTACCATTCCGGCAACATCGTCTAAAATACTTCCATCACCATCAGCATCCAATAAAGTGGTGATTAAACTTTGGTTTTCTTGGGGTTGCCCACCTAACATACTGCCTAATAAGGCGTTCATTCCGTTAGAGTCACTTACGTTACTTTGTGCTGTCTGTTTTCCTAGGAAGCCCATTACGATAGGTGCAGCTATTTTAAGAATTTGTGCAACTGAACCTGCATCCAATCCAGATTTTTGACTCAAAGCATTCTCAACCTGAGGTTGTTTGTTTCCAAATACATGACCGAGTATTCCAGCACCATCTTGCATGACAGAATCGTCTACACCGCCACCAAAAAGGCCACCGAGATTATCCAAAATTCCACCATCGTGTTTCCCCCCGGATAATGCGCTCATAAGACCTGCAGCCCCCTCAGGAGAAGAAACATTTTTTTTCATTGCGCCCAAAAGCAACGGCATGGCCATACTTAAAACATCCGATGTTTTTCCTTCTGGCTGTCCCGTTTGACCTGCGACACCACTTATTAGTTGTTTGCCCATAGGGCTGTTTAGTAAATCTAGTAATCCTGCTGACATGTTATAGTTAATTTAATGTTCACGCCAATTTACAAAAAAGACTTGTAAAATAACTGTGGCCTTATTTTAAAAGTGTAATTATTTGAGAAGCAAGTTCCAAACCAATACGTTCTTGCGCTTCTAAAGTGGCAGCACCTATATGAGGACTAAGAGAAATATTAGGATGCATTAGAATTCGAATTTCCGGATTTGGTTCCGATTCGTAAACATCCAAAGCGGCAAAGGCAACCTTTTTACTTTCCATAGCATTAATCAAGGCTACTTCATCAAGTACACCACCTCGCGCAACGTTTATAACCCCTACACCATTTTTCATTTGCTCAAATTCTTCTGCTCCTAGCACATAATGTTTTTGAGAGGGGACATGGATTGTTATAAAATCAGAAACCTCTAGTACTTCCTTTTGGCTAGTCGATGTAAGTTGAAAGCTCACCTTTTGTTCATCAAAAAACTGTAAGGTAACCTCACACTTCGCAACATCGGGATCATGATAGACAACCTTCATACCCACTCCAAGAGCAATTTTTGCTGTAGCTTGACCTATCTTTCCAAAACCAATGATACCTAATGTTTTACCTTTTAATTCCGTTCCAATAGCATATGCTTTTTTCAATTGCTTAAAGTTGCTGTCGCCCTCTAACGGCATATTTCGATTACTATCGTATAAAAAGCGCACTGCTCCAAACAAGTGGGCAAAAACCAATTCCGCTACAGATTCCGAAGAAGCCTCTGGAGTATTGATTACATGAATATTCTTTTTTTTTGCATATGCAACATCAATACTGTCCATGCCTACACCACCACGTCCAATAAGCCTTAAACTTGGACATCCATCTATGAGGTCCTTTCCTACTTGTGTAGCACTGCGAACCAGCAGGCCGGTGATTTGATGCTTATTGATGAATGACACCAATTGCTCTTGGGCTACATGGGTAGTAATAATTTCAAAACCGGCGTTTTGAAGGGCATCGATTCCCGATTGACTTATACCGTCGTTTGCTAGTATTTTCATAATTATCCCTTACGTTCCATTTCACTCATAACATCTACCAAAACACCTACGCTCTCTAGCGATAACGCATTGTACATACTTGCTCTATAACCCCCTACGGACCTATGTCCATTTAAACCGTTTATTCCGGCTTCTTTTAGTAGGTTTTCAAAAGTATCTTTAAGACCTTCTTCTGTAATATTGAATGTAGCGTTCATAATGGAGCGGTCGGCTGTATTGGCATATCCATCAAAAACAGGATTAAGATCAATTTCTGAGTATAGTAATCGTGCTTTCTTCTCATTTATTTTTTCGACAGCAGCGATACCACCAAGGTTTTTGAGCCATTCCAAGGTAAGCATAGAAGTAAATACAGGAAAAACAGCGGGTGTGTTAAACATACTCTCTTTAGCTATATGTACCTGATAATCTAACATAGAGGGAATTTTTCTGGTAACCTTACCCAAAATATCCTCTTTTACTACCACCAATGTAGTACCAGCGGGTCCCATATTCTTTTGAGCACCAGCGTAGATTAAGTCGAACTTAGAAAAATCCAACACTCTAGAAAAAATATCTGAACTCATATCGCAAACCAACGGACAGTCAGTTATTGGAAACTTTTTAAATTGTGTTCCGTATATCGTGTTGTTGGAGGTTAAATGCAGATAATCCAAACCTTTGGGTACACTGTACCCGTTTGGAATAAACTTAAAATTTTCATCTTTAGATGAACCTACTTCTATCACTTCTCCAAAAAGTTTTGCTTCCTTAATTGCCTTGTCGCTCCAAGTACCCGTATTCAAATACCCAGCCTTTTTCTCTAACAGGTTATAGGCAACCATCAAAAACTCCAAGCTAGCTCCTCCGTGTAAAAATAAAGCCTGATATCCTTTACCTTCCAAGCCTAATAGCTCCAAGGCCAATGAACGTGCTTTTTCTATTACAGCTACGAAATCTTTACTGCGGTGCGAAATTTCGATTAAGGAAAGTCCGGAACCATTAAAATCTAGTATTGCTTCTGAAGCTTTTAGCAGTACTTCTTGCGGCAAAATACAAGGGCCCGCACTAAAATTATGTTTTTTCATATTTTTATCTTTTACTTGATAATTACAATCGGAATAGTAGGACACTTAGCTAGAAATATTATTTCATTATAACTCATCATTTGGTTATTCTGCCAAGAGTTGGTGTATCTTATTTATATTTTGTTTACTTATTAAAATTTGGAATTCTCATAATTTGAACAAAAATACCGAATTGCAAAGGTTGAAATTTTCCAACAAAACTCCCTCTTGGCATTAGTTTAATTCAAGGATGTTTTTAACAGGAATTCAACAGTGTCTACACCATCTGCATAATCCCAAAGTTCGGGCGTTTGGGTTTTTCCAAAAGCCACCTCGTTGGAAAATAACCCTTTAGAAACAATACATTGTATGTATTCTTCATCTGAACTTATTTTGGCCTTTACATCGTTTAGTGTCTCATACTCCTCATAAAAAACTGTAGCTATTGGAGAAGCGTAGTTAGTATCTTCTTTTAGCATAAGAAATCCGTTATCTAAAATTTTGAATTCGCTCATAAGATATACGGCTTTATTATAGTCGTAATTATTGGCATATTTATGTTGTTGAATAATTTTATTGTAATCAAATTGAGCTTTATAAAAAGAATCAAAATTATATCCTTTAGGAACAAATAGCTTGGAGACACTTCTGCACCCTAATCCATAATACCTGAAAATATCTTGTGCCAAGGCAGTTAATTCCGATGTTGTTTCTTTTCCGGAAAGAACGGCAACCGAGTTTCTATTTTTACGAATAATATGGGGCTTTTTTCCAAAGTAATATTCAAAATAACGTCCTGTATTATTGCTGCCGGTTGCGATTACGGCATCAAAATCGGTAAGCTTATCTTTTGTGAATATGACCTTGTCCTTAAAATCCGGATGTACATTTATCAAATAGTCTACCAGCAATGGCAATAGTAAGGTGTCATTGCTAGAGAGTTTTACAACGGCTGTATTTCCAGTAATCAAAACTGCCAACAAATCATGAAAACCTACCATGGGAATGTTTCCTGCGAGAATAAGTGCTACGCGTTTGCATTCGTTTTTGGTAAGGTCGTAACTGGAAAGCCAATGGATTACGTTTTCTGCCGAAAGGGCCACAGACCAAGAATTTAGGGCGAACATTACATTGTCTAGTGTAAACCATCCGTTATAATGATGAGCAGAAGTTACAACTTCATTAAATTTTACAAACCAAGGATCAATAGTAGCGTCGCTAATAGTGTCACTATCAAAAGAGGCACAGAATTTGCGAAGAAATTCGCCAAGTTTAACAAAAGCTTCCATGTTGGGATTGAGACGGGTCATTATATTTGTAAAAGGATTTTCTAGGGATTATCTTTGTACAAAAGTAAGGATACTTGGGCAAAAGAAATGAATCAAAAGTCCACGGAATATTCCTGAAAATTTTGCGTTGTTAAACAACACATGCTAAAAAGAAAATTATGGCTATTATAATAACTGATGAGTGTATAAATTGTGGCGCCTGCGAGCCGGAATGCCCCAATACGGCAATTTATGAAGGTGCTGATGAATGGCGTTACAGTGATGGTACCTCGCTAAAAGGAGATGTCGTATTACCAGATGGCAAGGCTGTAAATGCCGATGAAGTGCAGGAGCCTATTAGTGACGAAGTGTATTATATTTCTCCTGATAAATGTACGGAATGTATGGGCTTCCATGAGGAGCCGCAATGTGCAGCGGTCTGTCCCGTAGATTGTTGCGTACCCGATGATAACCATGTAGAAACCGATGAAGAATTACTAGGAAAACAAAAGTTCATGCATCCGGACGGGTAGATTTTTTAAGAATCTAGTTTCTGCGCTACAAAGACATACGTATCAAAAGCATACGTAGGCCGGTCAATTATTTCTAAGAGTTTAAACCCGTAAGACTTTAGGCTTTGTCTAATTTCAGATTGGCTAAAGGCCCTAAAAACAACATGGTCTTTACCTAATAAAAAGTTGCTATTATTTTCAATTTTAAAATATTCGGCCCTCCAATCTATTAAATGGTAACTATCTGATTCCTTTTTTTTCCATTCGGAATCGCGATAAAATTTTTTTCCCTTAATGTTTGATTCATGCCTAACTTCTTTATTTTTTAAAATGTAGGGCATAAAACGCTCTGAATCGATACAATCGAAAATAAAAACCCCTTTTGTTTTTAAATTGGTATGTACAGATGTAAAGGTTGCTTTCAAATCTGCATCTGAGATTAAGTAACTGGCAGAACGCCCTGTTATGAGTATTGCATCAAGTTGTTCTTTGATGCTAAATTCGCGCATATCTCCTTGAACGAACTCCGTAGTTGGATTTTTGTGCTTTGCAATGGCTAGCATCGCTTCGCTATAATCCAAACCAATGTAAGTTTTAAAATCAGTTTTAAAAAAAGGAGCTAAATTACCTGTGCCACAGGCTATTTCAAGAATAGTTGAAGCCCCATACTTTTTACAGCTATTGCTATAGAATTCATATTCCTGAGGGTAATCTATAAAACCTTGGTAGATTTCGTCATAGACCTTTGCTAAATTGGTTGTATAAAGTTCATGCATAATCAAAAATTCTGATTAAAAGTAGGTAGCTTTTTGATATAAAAGTTTAAAAGTGTATCAATTAAAATTCGCTTGCAATTAATAGATTGACCATAATTATGTAAGGTCACAATCATCCTATGTCATTTGCAAGCTTCTTTTGTTGTAATAAAATTTGGACTATTGGGAGCGTTTTTAGCCATGGCACTAATTACTATTGCTTTGCTTCCTGCTGTTTTAGTGATAAATTTTCAAATAAAATTTGATTTCACATCAACCCTTCATTCTTCCAGTAAAAACTATATTTGCATCGTTTTAAAAAATTTAGCCATGAAAGCAGGTATCGTAGGATTACCAAACGTAGGTAAATCAACACTTTTTAATTGTTTATCCAATGCCAAGGCACAGAGTGCGAACTTTCCGTTCTGTACCATTGAGCCCAATATTGGCGTGGTAAACGTACCCGATGCGCGGTTGCAAAAGTTAGAAAGTCTGGTGAATCCAGAACGTGTACTACCCGCAACGGTAGAAATTGTTGATATTGCAGGCTTGGTGAAGGGTGCGAGTAAGGGCGAAGGTCTTGGTAACCAGTTTTTAGGTAATATCCGTGAAACTGATGCCATATTACATGTGCTACGCTGTTTTGATGATGACAATATTGTACATGTAGATGGTAGTGTAGACCCAATAAGGGATAAGGAAACCATTGACATGGAATTGCAGCTTAAAGATCTGGAGACCGTAGAGAAAAAGCTGGAAAAGGTAAAAAGAGCTGCAAAAACAGGCAATAAAGAGGCTCAGAAAGAAGAAGCGGTTTTACTTGCTATTAAGACTGGTTTAGAAGCAGGGAAATCTGTGCGGGCTTTGGAGATTACTAAAGAGGACAGGGCCGAGTTTGTAACACCACTTCAATTTATTACGGACAAACCTGTTATGTATGTTTGTAATGTAGATGAGAATGCAGCGGCTACTGGAAACGATTACGTAGAAAAGGTGAAAGCCGCTGTGGCCGACGAAAATGCCGAAGTGGTTGTTTTGGCCGTAGGCACGGAGGCCGATATTACCGAATTGGAAACCTACGAAGAACGACAAATGTTCTTGGAGGATTTAGGGCTAGAAGAACCTGGTTCTGCAAAACTTATTCGTGGTGCTTACAAATTATTGAGCCTGGAAACCTATTTCACTGCTGGTGTCAAGGAAGTCCGTGCTTGGACGATTCCGATTGGTGCAACGGCGCCGCAAGCTGCAGGTGTTATCCATACCGATTTTGAGAAAGGCTTTATACGCGCAGAGGTTATTGCTTATAATGACTACATCAGCTTTGGTAGCGAAGCCAAAGTAAAGGAAGCTGGTAAAATGAGGGTAGAGGGGAAGGAGTACACTGTTAAGGATGGTGATGTAATGCACTTTAGATTTAACGTTTAGGACTCATAGATTCGGAGACGTTCCCTTAGTGTCCTAACTTCTTTTTCTAAGTGGTTTACTTTTCGTAACATATGGTTTAGCGCGTCTATCCCTTCTAGATTTATTCCTAATTCTTCTCGAAGTCTGTTCACCCGTTCTATTTCTGTAATATCCTGTGGGTGCACATAGTGGCGCTCCTCTATTAACATTACTTGTATAAAGCCATACTCTTGTAGGGATTCTATGAACGCTATATCGGTTCTGGTCTGCTGGCAGTAATGACTTACTAAAATTAGATTTTCTTTTTCCATCAGTTTCGTAATTGTGATAGTTGTTTAAAAAGGGCTTTTTCCTCCGCTGTAAGGTTGGTTGGCATTTCTATTTTATAAGTGACATAAAGGTCTCCAAAAGCATTCTTTTTTTTGTAAACCGGCATACCTTTTCCCTTCAGTTTTACTTTTACATCATTTTGGGTTTCTGGTTTTAAGGTTAATTTTACTTTCCCCGTAATTGTTTTTATTTCAATTTTGCCACCCAACATGGCAGTATATAAGTCAACAGGTTGTGTGATGTATAAGTCGCTTCCTACACGCTTAAAAGGGGTATTGTTCAATACTTGAAAGGTGAGGTATAAGTCGCCCTTGGGACCACCATTAACACCTTCGCCACCATAACCGTTAATTTTTATGGTCTGTCCATCTTCTACGCCTGCCGGAATAGTAATTCTGATTTTCTTTGAGCCTAAATCCAAAGTTTGTTTTTGATCTTGCAATGTGTCCGACAATTTTAGGCTTAAACTGGCATTCAAATCCTGACCCTTGAATTGTGCCGTGCTTCTGCCGCCTGTGCTAAAACCGCCGCCTCCGAACATGGATTCAAAAAAGTCGGAAAAGTCCTGTTGTCCTGTATTTCCGCCAGAGGTATAGCGTCTGCTGCCTCCTTGGGAAGAACGCCGATTTCTTTTGGCTTCTTCAAAAGCCTCTGCGTGCTCCCAGTCTTTGCCATAGGCATCGTATTTCTTTCGTTTTTCCGGGTCGCTCAGTACTTCGTTCGCTTCGTTTATCCGTTGAAACTTTCGCTGTGCTTCGGCATCATTGGGATTTAAATCAGGATGCAGCTTACGCGCCAGTTTTCGGTATGCCTTTTTTATATCTGCTTGTGAAGCCTTGGAGTCAATTTCCAAAACTTTATAATAATCTATAAAATCCATAGGTTTCAAAATCGAATTTGGAAGATAATCAAAGTACCGTATTCATACAATGATATTTCTCAGCTTTTAGGTGTTCGATTGAAGTGAAATATGATTTTTTAGCTAGGAACCTAGGCATGATTAGGCGGGCGCTATCAACAAAATGACGAAATTCATTGTTAATTACTTTAGTTGGATGGGGTTTGTTCTTTTTGCGAGTCGTGTTATCTTTAACGTCACTTTCGTAAACTACTTAACAGCATGTCCCAAGACACCAAATATACAGAGGATAATATACGATCACTCGATTGGAAAGAGCACATCCGATTGCGGCCTGGCATGTATATTGGTAAACTGGGTGACGGTTCATCGGCAGATGATGGGATATATATCCTCCTAAAAGAAACTATTGATAATTGTATCGATGAATTTGTAATGGGTTCTGGTAAGACCATCGAAATCCGTATCAAGGACGGCTTGGTCAAGGTTAGGGATTATGGTAGGGGTATTCCATTGGGAAAAGTTGTGGATGTGGTGTCGAAAATGAATACCGGCGGTAAGTACGATTCGCGTGCGTTTAAAAAATCCGTTGGATTAAACGGTGTAGGTACCAAAGCCGTAAATGCACTTTCCAGCTTTTTTGAAGTTCAATCCTCTCGTGATAATCAAATTAAAACAGCGGAGTTTAGTCAGGGAAATCTTCTAAAAGAGGAAGGGCCCAGCGACTCTTCACAGCGAAAAGGAACCAAGGTATCTTTCCGTCCGGATGAAGCTATCTTTAAAAATTATAAGTTCCGTAACGAGTATGTGGAGCGCATGCTCAAGAACTATGTGTACCTAAATCCTGGGCTGACCATCGATTTTAACGGAGAGAAGTTCTATTCGGAAAACGGACTAAAAGACCTCTTAGAAGACAATAATAACACAGATGATTTTCTGTACCCTGTTATCCACCTAAAGAGTGAGGATATAGAAATTGCTATTACGCATAGTAAAACCCAATATAGTGAAGAGTATCATTCGTTCGTAAATGGGCAAAATACAACGCAGGGTGGTACACACCAAACCGCTTTTAGAGAAGCTTTGGTAAAAACCATTAGGGAGCATTACGGTAAGAATTATGACCCCTCGGATATTCGCAAATCGGTGATTTCGGCAATCGCCATAAAGGTAATGGAGCCTGTTTTTGAAAGTCAGACGAAAACCAAATTAGGTTCTACGGACATGGGCGGCAAATTACCCACGGTACGTACCTTTATCAATGACTTTGTTAAAAAATACCTAGATAATTATTTACATAAGAATCCGGATACCAAGGAAGCGATACAACGAAAAATATTACAGGCAGAACGTGAGCGAAAAGAGCTTTCAGGTATTCGTAAATTAGCCAAAGATCGTGCAAAGAAGGCAAATCTCCACAACAAAAAACTACGGGATTGTCGTATTCATTTAGGCGATACAAAAAAAGATAGAAACCTAGAAAGTACCCTGTTTATTACAGAGGGCGATTCCGCTTCCGGTTCTATCACCAAATCCAGGGATGTAAATACCCAAGCCGTATTTAGTCTAAAGGGGAAGCCTTTGAATTCCTATGGATTAACAAAAAAAATAGTATACGAGAACGAGGAGTTCAACCTTTTGCAAGCAGCATTGAATATTGAGGAATCGATTGAAGATTTGCGCTACAATAATATTGTAATTGCTACCGATGCGGATGTAGACGGAATGCATATACGATTATTGCTCATTACATTCTTTTTGCAGTTTTTCCCAGAACTCATAAAAGAGAACCACTTGTATATTTTACAGACACCGCTTTTCCGTGTGCGTAATAAGAAAGAAACTATCTATTGCTATAGCGATGAAGAACGGAAAAATGCCATTGAGAAATTAACCGGAAAACCAGAAATTACACGATTTAAGGGATTGGGGGAAATTTCTCCAGATGAATTTGTGCATTTTATTGGAGATGATATTAGATTGGAGCCTGTAATGTTGGATAAGGCAATGTCTATTGAGGAATTGTTGAGTTTCTACATGGGAAAAAATACACCCGACCGTCAAAAATTTATTATTGAAAATCTTAAAGTAGAGATTGATTTAGTCGAAGAAAAAATCTAAACGAACGTAAAAATCCAATACAGATAGTAGTCCTTTATGGAAGAGAATGAAGAAGATTTGAATCTACCTGCTGATGATGAAAACCAATCGGAGAATGAGCAAGGCTTGAATGAAAATCAAGATACTGATATTTCAGACGAAGGGGAACTAAGTGCCTCCGAATCGCCTGTAATGGAAGAGGAGGAAGACATTACGTTGACCAAGGTTACGGGGATGTACAAGGATTGGTTCTTGGATTATGCCTCTTATGTTATTTTAGAACGTGCGGTACCTGCGATAGAAGACGGATTTAAGCCTGTACAGCGCCGTATCATGCATGCACTTAAGGAATTAGACGATGGGCGTTACAATAAAGTAGCGAACGTTGTGGGGCATACCATGCAATATCACCCGCATGGGGATGCGAGTATCGCGGACGCTATGGTGCAAATGGGCCAGAAAGACCTGTTGATCGATACACAGGGAAACTGGGGGAATATATTAACAGGCGATAGGGCTGCGGCATCAAGATATATAGAAGCACGATTGTCTAAATTTGCCTTAGACGTTGTTTTTAGTCCAAAAATCACCGAATGGCAGCAATCTTATGATGGCAGAAAAAAGGAGCCTGTTAACCTTCCGGTCATGTTTCCTTTACTTTTGGCCCAAGGAGCAGAAGGTATTGCGGTAGGTTTATCTACAAAAGTACTTCCACACAACTTTATAGAGTTGATTGATGCTTCAATAAAACACCTTAAAGGACAACGTTTTAAACTGTTTCCCGATTTTCCGACCGCTGGAATTATTGATGTCACCAACTACAATGACGGACTCCGGGGTGGAAAAATACGGGTACGGGCAAGAATAGCTTCTTTAGATAAAAATACACTGGTTATCAGTGAAATACCTTACGGTACCAACACTTCTTCTTTAATTGAATCTATCCTTAAAGCGAATGATAAGGGAAAAATAAAGATTAAAAAGATAGAGGACAATACAGCAGCGAATGTTGAAATTCTGGTGCATTTGCCGTCTGGTATGTCTCCGGATAAAACCATAGATGCGCTCTATGCGTTTACAGCGTGCGAATCTTCCATTTCCCCATTGGGCTGTATTATCGAGGATAACAAACCGCTCTTTATCGGTGTAACAGAAATGTTGAAGCGCTCTACCGACGCCACAGTGGAGTTATTGCGCCAAGAATTGGAAATACAACTTTCAGAACTGGAAGCACAATGGCACGCCGCTTCGTTGGAACGTATTTTTATCGAGAACAGGATTTACCGCGATATTGAAGAAGAGGAGACATGGGAAGGCGTAATTGATGCGATTGCCAAGGGTTTGGCTCCACATACGAAACATTTAAGACGCGCTGTAACCGAAGATGATATTCTGCGTTTAACGGAAATAAAAATTAAGAAAATATCAAAATTCGATTTAGGGAAGGCGCAGGAATATCTGGACAATCTTGAAGAGAAGATTGCCGAGGTAAAACACCATCTAGCCAATTTGGTAGATTGGGCCATCGCTTATTTTAATAGATTGAAAAAGACCTATGGAGAGGGTAGGGAACGCAAATCTGAAATTCGGGTCTTTGATGAAATAGAAGCCACAAAAGTAGCGATTAGAAATACCAAACTTTACGTAAATCGTGAAGAGGGATTTGTAGGTACGTCCCTAAAAAGGGATGAGTACGTTACCGATTGCAGTGATATCGACGACATTATCGTTTTCACACGCGACGGTAAAATGCAGGTAAACAAAGTGGATGCCAAAATTTTTGTTGGAAAGAATATTATCCACGTTGCCGTATTTAAGAAAAAGGACAAGCGTACGATCTACAATATGGTATATAAAGATGGTAAAGGTGGGCCGTCTTATATAAAACGATTTAATGTTACTTCAATAACTAGGGACAAATCTTACGATCTTACCGCCGGCAGCCCTAACTCCACTGTGCTTTATTTTTCTGCGAACCCAAATGGGGAAGCCGAAGTGGTGACTGTAAACCTACGTCAGGCCGGGAGCATTAAGAAACTAAAATGGGACCTGGATTTTGCAGATGTACGGATAAAAGGACGCAACTCTAAAGGAAATATCGTTACCAAATACACGGTGAAGCGAATTGAACTTAAGGAGAAAGGGGTTTCTACCTTAAAACCAAGAAAAATTTGGTTCGATGATATCGTAAGGCGATTAAACGTTGACGGACGGGGAGAGCTCATCGGGGAATTTAAGGGTGAGGACCTATTGTTGATTATCACCCAAAAAGGAGTGGCGAAAACAATCTTGCCTGTGGTTACTTCTCACTTTGATGATGACATGATCGTATTGGAAAAATGGAATCCAAAAAAACCAATTTCGGCCATTTATTGGGAAGGTGAAAAGGAACGGTTTTATGTAAAACGATTTCTAATCGAAAATGAAAATAGAGAAGACCTATTCATTTCCGAGCACCCTAAATCCTACCTAGAACTCGTTTCTACGGATTGGAGACCTATGATAGAGCTGGAGTTTCCTAAACCTAGAGGAAAGGACCCTAAGGATAATCAAAAAATTGATATAGAGGATTTTATAGCGATTAAAGGAATAAAAGCTTTAGGTAATCAATTGACATCTGAGAAGGTGAAAAACATAAATGCCTTGGAAGCCTTGCCCTATGAAGAAGCCCCTGTAGAAGAGGCAAATGATATGGAAGTGGTAGATGAGGAAAATATATCCGATACCCAGGCTAGTACCAATAATAGTGACAAGGACAATAAAGACCTGGAAAGTAATTCCGATACCGAGAATGATGAAGAAGGTCAAATAACCCTTTTCTAGAATAGTGTATGAAAAGTCTCTTTACAGAGTTTAAGAATTTTGCAGTCAAGGGTAATATGATCGATATGGCGATCGGTATTATCATTGGAACTGCTTTTAACAATGTGGTAAATACTCTGGTTAAAAAAATGGTGATGCCACCACTTTCCTTACTCACAGATGGTGTAAATCTTAGTAATAAAAAAATGGTGTTGCGAAATGCTACGGACAGCATGGAGGAGGTCGCTATTGGTTATGGTGAATTTTTAGAGGTAATTATAGACTTTGCTATAGTTGCCTTCACTATTTTTGTAGTGCTAAAGTTTGTAAACCGATTCAAGGATAAGGCCGAGGACCCAAGTAATGCCGAAGTGGAAACCCCTAAACAAATAGAATTGCTTTCCAATCTTGAAAAACTGATGACGGAACAAAATCAGATTTTAAAAAAATCAAAAAAAGAATAGCTTGTTTAGGCTTGCACTTGATTTAGGAATGGTTGAAACCCCAAAGATCAAACAAGTTGTTGTTTCGGTGTAGTAATAGCTATATTTAAAAAAAATTGAATTTAAGAAATGGATTTAACAAACCCACTGGTGTATGGCGCACCTTGTTTTATAATATTTATCCTTCTAGAACTTACGTATAGCAAAAACCATGACGAACATCATGATCTGTACGATTGGAAAGACCTTTTTGCCAGTGGTTTTATGGGGGTTGGCTCTGCAATTCTTGCCGCACTTTTAAAGGTTGTCTCCGCAATTGTAATTTTCACCTTTGTTTACGATGTGTTTAATCCTGTTGTAGATGGCGTACGAACAAATGTTTTGGGATATACCTCTTTTGGATATGCATGGTATGTTTGGTTGTTATGTCAACTAGCGGACGATTTCACCTACTATTGGTTTCATAGGGCCAATCACGAGATTCGTATTTTGTGGGCGGCACATATTGTACACCATTCATCGGACAACTTTAATTTGGGTACAGCCGTTCGTAACGGTTGGTTCACCTTATTATATAAGCCTTTTTTCTACATGTGGATGCCAGCACTTGGTTTTGCACCAGAAATGGTAGTGTTCTGCCTAGGTATAGAGGCGTTGTGGCAGTTTCAGCTGCATACAGTGTTGCTTCCCAAGCTTGGGATTTTTGAAAAATTCATGAATACACATACGATGCACCAAGTACATCATGCGCAGAACGTGGAGTATTTGGATAAAAATCACGGAGGTTTCCTAAATATTTTTGATAGAATGTTTGGCACCTGGTTACCTTTGGACGATTCTATTGATGTGAAATATGGTGTCATACACGCGCCTAACTCTAACAACCCCATTGTTATTTTGACCCATGAATTCAAGGATATTTGGAACGACACCAAAAAATCCAGTAAAATAGGGGATAAGCTCATGTACATTTTTGGTCCTCCGGGCTGGAGCCATGACGGTAGTACCATGACTGTAAAGCAGCAACAACGAATGTTTAGAGAGCAAAAGAACAAGAATCCAGGGGTCGCTTTTAACAGACCAAATTAATTAGAGGAAACCGTAGCATTTGAAATTGCTTTGCTATGGTATTGAATTCCGAAACTAATTCTAATGTGAAGGGTCTTGTAAATGAAACGTAGCATTGTCAAAAACACTAAATTTTCGGATTAACCATATAAGCAGAAACCGTTTGAAAATCTTATAACAGCTAAGTTTTACATCCGTCTTTTTTGTAAGTAGTGATTTCTGTGTAATTAATCATTAGTATACAATTCCATCACTTTATTAAAGTCTGTGGAATCGTTAATTTCATAAAAATAATCCAACTGCCATTTTTGAGTTTTCTCAGCTTGCTTATTTTTCGCAATGTCCCAATTAGGATAAACTCGAAAACCCCTTTTTCCCTCTTTTTTGGCTGTTGAGATTATTTCTTTTTTAATCAGTACGGATTTAGGGAAAACAAATTGCCCTAATTTTTCTTCGGTTCTGACATTCACAATATAAAGATCAATCCGTTCAGATTCGTCAAAAGGTTCTATCTGTCCATTTACATTCCGTTTCCAGAACGTCACAAACTGTCCAATTTTTTTTGGCGTAATTTTAGAACTCCGACTTAGTATTCTTCGTCCATTTAATCCAAATCGGCACGCGTCATATTCTTTACTTTCCAAGTCAATTTGGAAGTCTAACATGGTTAGTCCGCATTTTTCATAAACTTCCGTTTTTATTTGGTTCAAATTACCGTTCATTTTTAGTCTTAGCTTACCGTTCCAATGGCTTACAGATTTTTTTCAGAATTACGTAAAACAAATCATATCCGAAGTTCACTGGCTATTCCGTACCTGTATTATCTACTTTCTTCATATTATTCAGCAACACTTTTCTTTTTTCGAAATAATTCTATAACCACAATTAGCGCACAAAAAATCATAACAAAATAGAGGTATCCTTTTGATAATGCGTTAGCAGTACTTTCTAAGAGGGTTATATGTGAGGTGTGAGCGGCATCTGCAACCAAAGTAAATCCAATTAATAGCATAAAGGCCAGTCCCAAGACTTTTAAAGAAGGATGTTTCTCTACCAGCGCATTTAATTTTTTGGCAAAAGATATCATTAAAAATAGCGAAAGCAACGCTGCTAGTAGGATAATGACCAAGGCGTCATAATCGTCCGTCGTAATACCATGCGTCAATCCTACACCGCTAAGGACAAAATCCAAAGAAAATACCATGTTGATGACGAATAGCTGGGTAAGTGCCTTTGAGAAGCTGGTGGCGCGCTCCCGTTTTACCTCCCGCTCATCATGCCGTCTATCCTCAATTTTTTCTATGAGCTCTTTTGTGCCTTTGTACAGCAGAAATAATCCGCCCATAAAAAGTAATAAACTTTGCACGCTTAGGCTAGCGGAAATCCAATCCGTATCTAGCAGTAAAAATGGCTTTTTAAGAGAAAGCAGCAGGGTTATGGAAAACAGCAACAGAATGCGCAGGAGAATAGCCAAGGCGAACCCGCTGTAGATGGCTTTCTTTTGTGTTCCTTTTGGTAGCTTTTCCGTAGCGAACGATATAAAGACAACATTGTCTATACTTACGAACACTTCTAGTAGAATAAGCGTGAACAGTGCCATCCAGGCTTCTGGGGTGGTGAAAATTTCAAACATGGTTAGTTGGTTTTATAGGCGGTAGCGGTTCTTACATCCAGTTCCTTATTGGGGTCTTTTACCGCTTTGTTGTATTTAAAGGTATAAGAACTATCCGTAGTGCTGATAATTTTATAATGGATGGCGGTCTTACTGTTGATGTCCTGTAGGATAAATTCGCAATCGTTGAACCATCTGATACTAGCACTGTCAATTTTCCCCTCATAATAATCGACGCTGTATTCGGGCCCACGGATAAATTTCCCTGTTTTTATAGAATCCCCTACTTCATAGTTGAATAAATAAGTTCCGGTCTTAAAGTCCTTGCAGTTACGCTCGGGCTGGTAGCACGAAGCTAACAGCACAACGGTGATAAAGGTGAAAAGTGCGTTTTTGATCATGACTGCAAAGTAATGAAAATAGACCTTTTGTTGGTGGTTTAGATAGCAGTATTTTTATAGCACTAGGATGTAGGTTTGTGGGTGGAGAAAGTGCCGTCCGTATAAAACAATAGTATTTTTTCTATCTCTTTTTCCGTGGTAGGTGTAGGGGTATTTGATTTTGGGGTTAGTGTTTTTTGAGGCGTTGCTATTGTAGAAAGTGCTTTTGGAAATTCTCCTTGACCATATAATAACCAATACAAATCTACCTCGGGGTAGGCCTGAACTAGTTTGGAAACGAATTCCAAACTTGGCTTGTTTCGTCCTTTAAGAAGGTGCGAAATACTGGAGCGTTGTACGCTGATACTGTCCGCAAAAGAAGATGCAGAAAGCTCATAGTGCTTTAAAATTTTCGCGATTCTTAAATTGATTTCTTCAATATCCATATCCGTTTACAAAATTACACAATTCTGTAGGTTTACAGATGTTTACATACATAAATTCAGTTCAAATTTGTCGATATTAATTAATCTTATACTTTCAATATGTATGTTTATATAATTGATTATTAAGATAATAAAATGTATTTTAAACTATATAATAATTATGTTTACGATTATGATTTTTTAAGTTGGATTCATGCCGTTTAAATGCGACATAATTGTTTACAAATGTAACTTTTAACAATTGTATTTTTGTAGAATTAGTGTAAATGATACATGATGAAAGATATTAATTATAGCGATTTTAAAGTGACCCAAATTAACAGAAGATATGTCACCAATAGCCATATTGTGAATTACCTGCATAGCTTAGGCGCTTCTTTTCATGTAGAGACTTTGGGAACTTCGGTTCAACGAAATCCTATTTATTCGGTTACAGTTGGTACGGGTCCAAAACGAATTCTCATGTGGTCCCAAATGCACGGCAATGAATCTACGACCACAAAAGCGGTATTGGATTTAATCAACTATTTAAAATTGCAATTAGGCGACTCCAAAAGTATTCTGGAACATGTTACACTAAAAATGATTCCAATCCTCAATCCTGATGGAGCGAAAGCCTATACGCGGGTAAATGCAAATCAAATCGACTTGAACAGGGATGCGCAAGATTTGTCACAACCCGAAAGCAAAGTACTAAAGTCCACGTATATTGATTTTAAGCCACATTACTGTTTTAACCTTCACGACCAACGAACGATATTTAACGTTGGTGAAACCAAAAAACCAGCAACGATTTCTTTTCTAGCACCTGCATTTGACGAAGAACGAAACCTTTCGAAATCTAGAATTATTAGTATGCAACTTATTGCGGCCATGAATAATCGCTTACAAGAAGAGATACCTGGTCAGGTAGGTAGGTATGACGATAGTTTTAATGCTAATTGTGTTGGGGATGCTTTTCAAATGCGACAAACGCCTACGATATTGTTCGAAGCGGGACATTATCCAATGGACTATGAACGTGAAGTGACTAGAAAGTATGTACACAGAGCCTTGATGGAAGTGATTAGATCAATTCAAAATGAAAAGTTCAAGGAGTTTACGGTTAATGATTACCAAGCTATTCCTAACAATCATCAATTGTTTTGTGATGTTTTGATTAAGAATGCGCACGTTCTTAATGCCAGTTTGGCATCGGGAGCGGAAGTAGCGGTACTGTTTCAAGAAAAATTGGAAGGAGAGCATGTTCAATTTGTACCTAAAATCATGACAAATTTGTCATCGACAAAAGCGCTGTACGGTCATGTAACTAAAGATGCAGGCCAAACTGCGGATAGATTGTGGTTAGATCAACATGCCGTTCTATCGCTTTTTTAACTGCTATTTTGCTCAATATTTTCTTTCTAAACCGTAGTTACGTTACATTTAATTTAAAAAAATGAGAGATTCTTTACATTTAATTTGATAATGTTTTAATTTTGTAAAAAAATAAGCAGTCATGGGTAAAGTTAAACTAGACGAAATAGACCACCAGATTCTGGATATGCTAATCGATAATACCAGAACACCTTTTACGGATATAGCAAAGAAATTATTGATCTCCGCGGGAACCGTTCACGTGCGTGTAAAGAAGATGGAAGAAGCTGGTATCATTAAGGGTTCTTCCCTAACCTTGGATTATGTGAAATTGGGCTATGCATTTATAGCGTATGTAGATATATTTTTAGAGAAAACGCATCAGACCAAGTTTGTGTTGGAGCGTTTAAATCAAATTCCGAATGTTACGATTGCGCACATCACAACGGGTAAATTCAATATCTTTTGTAAGATAAGGGCTAAGGATACCACGCATGCAAAGAATATCATTTTCAAAATTGACGATATTGAAGGTATTAGCAGAACAGAAACCATGATATCATTGGAAGAAAGCTTCAACGATAAAAAGCGTTTGATGCACCGAATTTTTAATGAGTTGTAAAAATTTTTAAAAGTAGAAACTGAGGCTCAATTGTGAAAACTACGATTGAGCTTTTTTGTTGTTTTAAACCAAATATGGGTATTATGAAATTATCGGAACTTAATAAAAATGAATTTAATCATTTCTATGCTACCTATTTGAATATGGTAGGAGATGAAAGCCTTATGGAAGCCCTGGAAAGTAGTAGGGATTGGTTTATTGCGTATACTTCAGGCCTAACTGCTGAAAAACTTGCCTATTCGTATGGTCCAAATAAATGGACTATTGCAGAGGTGCTCATTCATATTACCGATACCGAACGTATTTTTCAATATAGGGCATTTCGTTTTTCCAAAAACGATCAGACGCCTTTACCGGGATTTGATCATGAGGATTATGTCAGGAAATCGGAAAGCGAAAAACGTACTAAGGAAGATATTGTTACAGAATTTTTAGCGGTGCGAGAAGCTACGTTAACTCTGTTTAGACGCATGTCCAAAGAAAAACTAGGGTATATTGGTAATGCGAGCGCTATGCCTTGGAGTGTTGCTGCCTTGGGTTTTGTAATTAGCGGTCACCTAAAGCATCATGCAAGGATTCTGGAAGAGCGCTATAGTTAATTAATCCAAATCGGGAAATTCTTCCATTTCTGCACTTAAATCTAGTTCTATTTCCGTATCTAAATCTTCGCTATCCATAATCTGTTCAGGTGTTTTTGATTCGAGTTCTTTTTCTATGTTCTCCTCAAAATTGGCTATGAAATTGGAGAGACTTTTACTGATTTTTACCAAATAAAGCGTGTCAGGAGTTCGCAGTTCTACAGCCTCAACAACATCTCCGTGCTGATTTTTAAAATCAATAATGTCCTCATCTCCATAGCCGTGTGGGTAAGTGTCAATTAACAGGTTGGCCAGTTCGTGGTCTAATTTTTTGTAATCGATTAAACGTCTTAACATAACTAGGTTAGTTTAAATTAGGTTGGTTTATTCCTTCAACTAATCTAGTTATTTAAATGATTGTAGTCGGTAAAGAGTTGTGAAACACTACTTTTTAGTACATGAACTTTTTATTGAGCGTAGTATGCGAACGATTCGCGCACCAAATCAACGTGCGCGGTAACATCTATTTCTGCTTTACCGATAGTGTTGAGAAGAACAAAATTGATTTTACCGTGTGAATTCTTCTTGTCATATTTCATAAGTTCTATAATCTGGTCTATCTCCTTTGTAGTAAAAACCACTTTGTCGTAATAACCTAGAAACGTGTTTTTAATATCTTCTAACGCAGTGAGTTCGAGTCCAGTTAGTTTATGGGAAAGATAGCCTTCCAGAATCATCCCTATGGCTATAGCCTCACCATGAAGTAAGGTGTCGGTTTCTTTGCTTTCCAAACGATATGATTCTACCGCATGGCCCAAGGTGTGGCCATAATTTAAAATTTTACGCAATCCTTGCTCGGTCGGGTCCTGTAAAACAACTTTGTTTTTTATGATTATAGATGGTAAAATCTGTTCTTTAATCTCCTCTAAGCTAGTTGTTGCCTTTAAATTGCCCCAATAAGTCTCGTCCCGGATAAGGCCATGCTTTAGCATTTCTGCAAAACCGCTGGTAACTTGGCGTTCTTCTAGGGTGTCTAAAAAATCGGTGATGACCAATACCATGGCAGGTTGATTAATGACACCTATCTGATTTTTTAAGGACCCTAAATCTACTCCGGTTTTCCCGCCAACGGAAGCATCAACCATGGAAAGCAGGGTAGTGGGTACATTTATAAAATTTATTCCGCGCTTGAAAGTTGATGCTACAAAACCACCTAAATCGGTTAATACACCGCCACCTAAATTAACAACAAGGCTTTTGCGGTCTGCACCTAATTCGGAAAGTGCTTCCCAAACTCCAAGACATGTTTGTATGGTTTTGTTGATTTCACCGGATTCAATCTCAATAATTTCAAAGTGATAGTCCCCTGAAATTTGAGCCATAAATTTTGGTAAACAGAGGTCATGGGTATTTTCGTCAACCAGGATAAAAATGATAGAATAGTTTGCCTGCTTCAGATGCGTATTGAGTGATGCAAAGGCAGTTGTGTTAAAATGTACGGCATAAGCATCAGAAATAATAGACTCCATAAAAATATAAGGTTAATCAAAAGGCTGTGATTGCCTTTGTTCTGCCTACAAAATAAAGGTTATTTTTAATTAAAAGAATAGAATTTCTGTGATTATATTTGAGAGGTAAAAATATTGCTATTTATGGATAGAATTTTTGAGGATACCGCAACCGCCTTCTCGTTAAAAACGGATTCCGAATTGGAACGTGCCTACTTCCTTTTTAAGATGATTGCTAATGAGCCTTTGGTGAAAATGGGTACGTTAATGACAAATTTTGCCCTTAAGGCAAAATTACCAGTAGAAGGACTCATCCGGGCAACGGTTTTCGACCATTTTTGTGGAGGTGTAAGCGAGGAGGATTGTTTGCCCGTTGTGGATCGGCTTTATGAAAAAAAAGTGTGTTCCGTACTGGATTATTCGGTTGAGGGTAAGGAAGAAGAAGACCCGTTTGACAATGCTACCGCTACCATTCTCAAAATACTGGACTTTGTAAAAGAAAAAGAAGCCATTCCTTTTGCTGTTTTTAAGCCCACGGGCTTCGGACGGTTTGCGTTGTATCAAAAAATAGGAGAAAAGAAACCACTTACAGCGCTCGAAACTGCAGAATGGCAGCGTGTCGTAAATAGGTTTGACAAAGTGTGCAAGAAGGCGTATGACTTGGATGTTTCCTTATTGATAGATGGGGAGGAAAGTTGGATGCAGGATGCCGCAGACGACCTGGCAACCCAAATGATGCAGAAATACAACAAGAAAAAAGCTATTGTGTTTAATACCCTTCAGACCTACAGATGGGATAGATTGCCCTACCTAAAGGAACTTCATAAAAAGGCAGAACAAGAAGGATTCAAAATTGGGATGAAAGTCGTGCGAGGTGCTTACATGGAAAAGGAGAACGAAAGAGCTTTAGAAAAGGGCTATCCCACACCTATATGTCCCTCTAAATTAGCAACCGACAAGAATTTTGATGATACAATAGCGTACATGGTAGCTAATTTAGGTGCTATTTCCATTTTTTCGGGAACGCACAACGAGCAAAGTTGCTTAAAGTTAATAGACTTGATGCAAGAAAAGGAAATACCCAAAGACCATGCGGGTATTTGGTTTGGACAACTATATGGTATGAGCGATCATATTTCCTTTAATCTTGCGGCCAAGGGTTACAATGTGGCCAAATATTTGCCTTTTGGCCCGGTAAAAGACGTGATGCCGTACCTGATAAGGCGAGCGGAAGAAAATACTTCTGTTGCAGGGCAGACCACTAGAGAGCTTTCTTTGCTTAAAAAAGAACGGAAGCGGAGAAAGATATAGGCAGGTTAACAACGCCCTACGTCAGGTTGCTCTTTTTAAGTCCTAACTGCCGTATTGACAGTCCATAGCAGTACTGGTGTTTGTTATGGCTATACATTAATCCGTATTGGGAACAATACTTTCAAGGATAGCTTTTTCACTGCAATTTCGTACCGTTGCAATCATTTCCTTATCCTTAATTTCGCCTTCAACGATATAGGTCTTGCAAGGAGCAGTTTTAGTTTGACTACGTCCAAAGTCAACATCTCCGTTGGTAAGAAGTCCAACGATGTCCGTCGTATCCAGTTCTTTGTTTTGTAACTGTACTTTAACCGCATCTGAATATTGCATAGGTTTAGAGCGTATATCCTTTAAGGTCCTGCAATTGGGAAAGTAACAGAAATACACCCCGGTATCCTCTGTTTTTTTCTTAAAGAAGAAGGCTAAAAATATAACCCCTATAGAAACTCCTAACAAATAAAATCCCAACCGTTTAATAAATGGCATATAAGTATACAGTTATAGTTAAACCGATGTAAAATTATGGTTTTCCTGCGGACAGGGAAAGAAACACTAGGGCTAATCTAAAATATGAGGAAGTTGATGTCGCTATACTGCAAATCGAACCATTCTCCAACCGATTTATTGGTAAGTATTCCATGGTACATGTATAGTCCGTTTCGCAGTCCCTTATCAAAACGGAGCGAATTTTCCAATCCGCCGTCTTCACCAATTTTAAGCAGATATGGGGTGAAAATATTGCTAATGGAAACCGTTGCCGTTTTTGGATATCTAGACGGAATGTTGGGAACTCCATAATGTAAAACGCCATATTTTTCTATGGTGGGTTTATTGTGCGATGTAATTTCTGAAGTTTCAAAACAACCTCCGGTATCAATACTTACATCAATGATAACGGCTCCTTTTTTCATGTGTTCTACCATGGTGCTGGATACTACCACTGGTGATCTGTCCTTGCCACGGGTAGCCCCAATCGCAACATCACAACGCTTTAAAGCCTTTAGCAAATTCTTAGGTTGTAACGTAGAGGTGTACACCGTTTGTTTTAGATGGGTCTGTATATTGCGAAGTTTTGTAATGGAATTATCAAATATTTTAATGTTGGCACCCAATCCAATAGCAGATCGTGCTGCAAATTCTCCTACGGTACCTGCACCAATGATAACAACTTCAACGGGAGGAACGCCGCTTATGTTGCCGAACATGAGCCCATTGCCTTTATTGCTGGCAGACATTAACTCCGACGCGATAAGTACCGAAGAAATTCCTGCAATTTCGCTCAAGGAACGTACCGCTGGGAATTTGCCATCTTCGTCCCTTATATATTCAAAAGCGATAGCCGTAATTCGTTTACGGGCCAATTCCTCAAAATAGGATTTTTTTTGTGTTTTTATCTGTAAAGCAGATATTATGGTCGTTTGGGGATTGATCATACCGATTTCTGCAAGGGTGGGTGGCTCCACTTTTAATAGTAGGGGACAACCAAATACTTTGGCGGTATCTTTTGTTATTTCACCACCGGCATTGGTATAATCGAGGTCCGAAAAATGGGCGCCTTTTCCCGCACCCGACTCGATAAGTACGCGATGTCCATTGGAGGTAATCGCATTTACCGCATCTGGGGTAAGGCATATTCGTTTTTCCTGGTATTGATTCTCCTTGGGTAATCCAATAAAGAGTTCGCCTTTTTGTTTTAAGATTTCTAAGGTTTCTTCCTGGGGAAGCAATTGCTGTTTACTAAAGGGTGATGAAGGTTGATTCATAGGTACAAACTGACTAAATCCCAAAAACAGGTGTTTACATCAAATGTACAATTTTTAACTAAAATTCTTTGGGTATAGTACAGGGTGTGCTAAAGTCCGTTATTTGTTATTAAAATCAAAAAGATTTTGTAATCGCAGCTGAAACTGCTTCGCTGCTTGTTCCAAATTTCGGGTAGATAATTTACGGTCTAGCTCATCTGCAATAGATTCATTGGTAGGATTGTCTACATTTTCATCTAGAATGTCACTAACGGTGTTAACTTCATTCTTAGCTTTCAACGCCTCAAGTTCGGCATCGATGGCTTCAAGGTCTATGCCGTGAACATATTTATCATATAACTTTACCCTCACAAAGTAAACGAAGGGGATAATTACCATACATATGGGCAAAAGCCATAATATGTTTTCGCTATCAACATACTTATCCTCCGAGTAGACAACTTCAAAAATTTGGAAAGCGTACATCGTTATTGGTATGAGTATTGCATGATACCACCAATGTTTACAAGTGAAAAACCAAATGGCCAGAAGGTACAATGGTATGAATTTACCCAGTAAAAACCAAACGTAGGTACTTACATCTGCGAATTGATTCTGACCTAAGGAGAAGCCTAAAAACTCAAATGTCTCGTTTGGATTTCTAGGAAGATACTCATGTATTTTAAAAACAAAAGGGGCCATGACCACAAAAAAAACCATAGCAGAATCTATAATAATTCTATACTTGGCTTTTTTTCTTTTCACTGTTAGACCTTTCCTCATTATCATTCTAGTTTGGGAACAATAATAAGGAAACGAAAAAAAGGGCAATTTATTGATTGCCCTTTATATTTTTTTGATATTTAATTCTATCTGTCTTTCCTATTAGGAATTTTAACCTTTGTCTTATCCACACCAGTAGTAAGCGTGTCCTTATCAATCGTGATTGCTGGAGCAACAGTGCCTAAAAGAAAAATTCCCAAGGCGATGGAAGCTAAAATGTTCTTTTTGTTTTTCATTTTCGTTAGGGGTTTTTGAGTATTAACTTATAATGTCTACGTCAAATGTAAGAAATAAAGTACACTCATCATGCTTTTAAACGTAAAAAACGTGTATTTTAACGTTTAAAACCTACATTTTAACGAAAATCAGGTATTTCGTCGAAAAAATACAATAAAAAAAGAGGTGCAGTTGGTGGTAAGTAAACCCTTTAGTAGTTTGTTTGCTATATCGGTTATAAAAGTTTGGATCCTAAAACGAAATTCTTCGCTCCGTAGGGGACAGGATTTCAATGTTGATATTCATTGTATCTGGTGGAATTAAATTTGGAATCTTTTCTGGCCATTCCATAAAAATCCAAACACCGGAATGTAAATAATCTTCTAATCCCATATCCATAGACTCCATTTCATCTTCTAACCGGTAAAAATCGAAGTGGTAGGCCAATACTGCTCCGTTGGGATCATGATATTCATTTACCAGTCCAAATGTTGGACTGCTAACTGTATCCAAGCTGCCTAATTCTGAGACTAAGGCTTTTATTAGTGTAGTTTTGCCAGCACCCATAGGGGCGTAAAAGGCCAAACATTTTGAGGTAGCTGTTTTTATTATTTTATTAGCTATCTCCTTAATATTATTTTCTTGGTATACAATAGATTTCATTCGAAAAAGCTGAAATTGAAAAATATAAGGGGTTCCATAAAAAAGTTAATTCTTCTACTTCATGATTTACTTAGGTTCCAACACCACAAAAGGGATAATCATTTCTTCTAGGGAAACGCCACCGTGTTGGTAGGTATTTCTGTAATAACTTACATAATGGTTGTAATTGTTAGGATAGGCAAAAAACAGATCGTTTTTGGCAAAAATATAGGAACTGCTCATGTTGATGGTAGGTAAATAAATACTTTTGGGGTCTTTGGCTGCCAGTACATCATTGTCTTCATAAGTAAGGCTTCTTCCTGTTTTATAGCGCAGGTTGGCACTGGTATCCCGGTCTCCCACCACTTTTGAAGGAGACTTTACGTTAATGGTACCATGGTCTGTGGTAATAATAAGTTTCATGCCCATTCGTTGCGCTTGCTGAATAATTTCTAACAAAGGCGAGTTTTTGAACCAGCTTTGTGTCAGGGAACGATAGGCTTTATCATTAGATGCCAATTCTTTTATAACCTCCATCTCCGTTTTGGAATGGGACAACATATCCACAAAATTATAAACGATTACCGTTAAGTCCTTATCCTTTTGGGAGTTAAAATTCTGGGATAGGTGTTTGCCTTGTTTTAAACTGCTTATTTTATGGTAATCCCAATTAAGGTTCAAGCCAAGTCGCTTTAGTTGTTCTTCTAAAAATTCAGCCTCAAATAGGTTTTTGCCACCTTCGTCCGTATCGTTTTTCCACCAATTTGGATACTTTTTTTCCATATCCAAAGGGGTTAGTCCAGAGAATATGGCGTTCCTGGCATATTGGGTAGCTGTAGGCAATATACTGAAATAGCTTTTCTCTTTTTGTTTTTTGTAAAATGTGTTTACCGTATCCTCAAATGCATACCACTGGTCATATCTTAGATTGTCTACCACAACCAATAGTGTTTTGGAATCTTTTAATTCTGGTGCGATCCATTTTTTAAACAAGGTATGGGATAGTATCGGAGCATCGGAATTTGAAAACCAGTCTTCATAATTTTTATCAACGAACTTCCCAAATTGGTTGTTGGCTTCCACTTTTTGGGACTCCAAAATCTCGAACATGCCACTATCTTCAATTTGTTCTAATTGTAGTTCCCAGTAAATTAGTTTCTTATAGAGTTCTGCCCATTCTTCATAAGAATTTACCATGGATAGATCTATAGCAATCTTGCGGAATTCTTGCTGGTAATTACTTGTGGTTTTCTCCGATATCAAACGGGAATGATCTAAATTCTTTTTTAGCGACAGTAAAATCTGGTTTGGGTTGACGGGTTTAATGAGGTAGTCTGCAATTTTAGAGCCAATGGCTTCTTCCATGATAAATTCTTCCTCACTTTTTGTAATCATCACTACCGGAATGGAGGCGTTCATTACCTTTATTTCATTCAAAGTCTCTAGGCCAGAAATACCAGGCATGTTTTCATCCAAAAAAACAATGTCGACACTAGTCTCTTCTAATTCTTCTAAGGCTTCTCGTCCACTTTGAGAAGTAATTACCTCGTAGCCCTTGCCTTCTAAAAATAAAATATGTGGCTTTAGCAAATCGATCTCATCATCTACCCAAAGTATTTTAATTTTGTTCATCCTATTGTCAGTGCTTTTATACTATTGATTACGGACTTGTTGATTTTTTTAGAACTATGTGCCTGCAACCTTACTTGTTGTTACAATTGCATAACTTTGATGTTGATTTCAAATAAAATTGACTTTGTCCAAATCAAATAAACTTAAAATATTCAATGATCCAATTTACGGATTTATTAGAATCCCGAACCCCTTAGTATTTGATCTTATTGCGCATCCCTATTTTCAAAGGCTGCGTAGAATTTCTCAAATGGGACTTTCTTATCTCGTATATCCTGGAGCGCATCATACACGATTTCACCATGCATTGGGTTGTGTGCATCTGATGCAAAAATCTATTCAAGTGCTTCGTTTTAAGGGGGTTGCTATTTCTAACGAAGAGGAGCAGGGCTTACTGTGCGCCATACTGTTGCATGATATTGGGCATGGTCCTTTCTCGCATGCCATGGAACACAGTATAGTAGAAGGCGTAAGCCATGAGTATATTTCCACTAAATTTATGCAGGAACTCAACACGCTATTTAACGGAAGTTTAACTGTTGCTCTCGCTATCTTCTCAGGAAATCACTCTAGAAAATTTCTAAATCAGCTTGTAAGTAGTCAGTTGGACATAGATAGGTTGGATTATCTAAAACGTGATAGTTTTTATACGGGCGTAGCAGAGGGCAATACCAATTCAGATCGGCTTATCACCATGCTCAATGTTGTAGATGGCCAGTTAGTTGTAGAAGAAAAGGGTATTTATTCTGTAGAAAAATTTCTAATGGCGAGGCGTTTTATGTACTGGCAGGCCTACCTGCATAAGACCGGGGTTGTGGCCGAACAATTGCTAATTAGTATTTTAAAACGGGCACGATATCTCATTTCGGAAGGGTTTCAACTACGCGCGAGCAGTTCATTGGTATATTTTTTATCAACCGCGGTCAATAAAAATAATTTTGATGCCAAAACACTCGATATTTTTGCACAACTGGATGATATAGATATTCTTTCGGCAATTAAGGATTGGCAGCATATGGATGATTTTGTGCTTTCCGAACTTTGTAAAATGATTATAAACAGGCGTTTATTACACATTAAAATAAAGAAAGAACCCATATCCGAGAATCGATTTAAACAAAAATTCCAAGAGCTTAAGAATGAGTATCATCTGAGTGACGAGGAAACAAGCTACTTTGTATTCCAAGGTAGATTAGAGAACAAAGCGTATGACCGTTATGAACAGAATATTAACATATTGAGAAAAAACGGAAAAATTGTTGATGTCGCCAAATTATCAGATCACTTAAATTTGAATGCATTATCCAAAACCGTAACCAAGTATTATATCTGCTATCCCAAAGATGCCGTTTAACTATTTTTCTTACTTTTGCTCCCATGGTATTTACAGCTGGTCAAATTGCAGACATTTTAGAGGGCGAAGTACAAGGAAATGCAGAGGTAGCCGTTCATAAACTTTCAAAAATAGAAGAGGGGGAAAAAGGGTCTTTGACATTCTTGGCTAACCCTAAATACACTACGTTTATCTACAACACCAAAGCTTCCGTTACTATAGTGAATAAGGATTTTGTTCCAGAGCAAGCGTATACCACTACGCTTATAAAAGTAGCCGATGCATACGAATCCTTTTCGAAATTATTGCACTATTATAATCAGGCAAAACATACCAAAGTAGGCCTAGAAGCCCCTGTCTTTAAATCGGATACCGCTTCATACGGGGAAGACTTTTATTTAGGAGCATTTTCTTATTTGGGTGACAATGTAAAAATTGGTAATAATGTAAAGATTTACCCTAATGTCTATATTGGGGAGAACGTAACCATTGGTGATGGTGTAACTGTGTTTGCCGGAGCAAAAATATATTCTGAAACTACAATTGGTAAGAACTGCGTAATACATAGTGGTGCCATTCTCGGTGCCGATGGTTTTGGATTCACCCCTAACAGTAAAGGAGAATTCAATAAGGTTCCACAAACGGGTAATGTTGTTATAGAGGATAATGTAGATGTTGGTGCCGGTACTACTATAGACCGTGCCACCTTAGGATCTACTATTTTAAGAAAAGGAGTAAAGTTGGATAACCAGATACAAATTGCCCATAATGTAGAAATTGGAGAACACACGGTAATTGCAGCTCAGACTGGTATTGCAGGTTCTACAAAAATCGGAAAACATTGTATGATTGGCGGTCAAGTAGGAATTGTTGGTCATATTGTTATTGGTGATTACGTTAAAATCCAGGCCCAATCCGGAATAGGAAGAAATGTAAAAGATCATGAAGTCTTACAGGGATCTCCTGCGTTAAACTATGGGGACTACAATAAGTCCTATGTTTATTTTAAAAACTTACCGAAAATAATCAACAGAATAGATAACCTTGAAAAAAAGGAAGGATGATTAAGACAACAACAGAAAAGCAACGTACTATAGGGAAAGAAGTTTCTCTTACAGGTGTAGGCTTACATACCGGTGCTAACGTTACGCTTAAATTTTTACCAGCGGGGGAGAACCATGGATATGCCTTTAAAAGAATTGATTTGGAAGGCCAACCCATTATAGAAGCTGATGCGAACTACGTCATCAACACACAACGGGGTACCAATCTGGAAAAAAGAGGTGTGAAAATACAGACCTCGGAACATGTTTTAGCAGCTTTGGTAGGACTGGAAATAGATAATGTGCTAATAGAACTAGATGCTCCAGAGCCACCCATCATGGACGGTTCCTCCAAATTTTTTGTAGCCGCCTTGGAAGAAGCGGGTATTGTAGAGCAAAAAGCAACGCGTGACGTTTATGTTGTAAAAGAAGTGCTTTCTTATAAAGATGAAGCCACAGGTAGTGAAATAACCGTAATACCTTCAGATGAGTACCAAGTAACCACTATGGTCGATTTTGGAACTAAAGTTCTAGGTACTCAAAATGCCACTTTGGAACACATTTCCGATTTTAAGACAGAAATTGCAGATGCCCGTACCTTTAGTTTTCTTCATGAGTTAGAAATGTTGCTGGAAAACGGACTTATTAAGGGCGGTGATCTAAACAACGCTATTGTATATGTGGATAAGGAGATTTCGGAAGAAACCATGAAAAAATTAGAGAAAGCTTTCAATAAAAAGAAGCTCTCTGTAAAACCAAACGGAATTCTAGATAATCTTACCTTGCACCAACCCAATGAGGCCGCCCGTCATAAACTTTTAGATGTGATTGGAGACCTGGCTTTAGCGGGAACGCGGATACAAGGAAAAGTGATTGCAAACAAACCGGGACATTTTGTAAATACCCAGTTTGCAAAAAAGCTTTCTAATATTATTAAGTTGGAAAAAAGGAACAATGTTCCTAAGTACGATCTAAGCTTGCCGCCTTTTATGGATATCCATCAAATCATGGCCATGCTACCGCACAGACCTCCGTTTCTTTTAATAGACCGTATTCTGGAACTTTCGGAGCAGCATGTTGTTGGAATGAAAAATGTTACCATGAACGAACCCTTTTTTGTGGGGCATTTTCCAGGCGCTCCGGTAATGCCAGGTGTTTTGCAGGTAGAGGCGATGGCGCAAACAGGTGGTATATTGGTACTTAGTACAGTACCAGATCCCGAAAATTATCTAACCTTGTTTATGAAAATAGATAAGGTTAAATTTAAAAGACCTGTCTTGCCTGGTGATACTTTAATTTTCCATTGTAGCTTAATCACCCCAATTAGGCGTGGAATATGCCATATGCAAGCCTATGCGTATGCCAACGATAAATTGGTAAGTGAAGCAGAAATGATGGCGCAAATAGTTAAAAGAACATAGCATGAATCAGCCATTGGCTTACATCCATCCTGGAGCAAAAATTTCTAAGAACGTAGTAGTAGAACCCTTTACTACCATTCATAATAATGTAATAATCGGTGACGGAACTTGGATCGGTTCCAATGTGACCATCATGGAAGGTGCGCGAATTGGAAAGAATTGCAATATTTTTCCGGGTGCCGTAATTTCAGCACCACCGCAAGACCTTAAATACGACGGTGAGGATACGACTGTCGTTATAGGAAATAACACAACCATTCGCGAATGTGCAACTATTCATAAAGGAACATCGGATAGGATGAAGACCGTCATTGGCAAGAACTGTCTAATTATGGCCTATTGCCATGTTGCTCACGATTGTTTTGTAGGTGATAACTGTATTTTCTCCAATAATTCTACTTTGGCAGGTCATGTTACAATCGGTGATAATGTTATCCTTGCTGGGTTGGTGGCCGTACATCAATTTGTATCTATCGGTCAGCATGCGTTTGTTACTGGGGGTTCTTTGGTTCGTAAAGACGTTCCGCCCTATGTAAAAGCGGCCCGGGAACCTTTATCTTATGTGGGTATCAATTCCGTTGGGTTAAGAAGAAGGGGTTTTACCTCTGAAAAGATTAGAGAAGTCCAAAATATTTACAGAATACTGTATCAGAAAAATTACAATAATACCCAGGCCGTACAAATTATTGAGGCTGAAATGGAAGCGACACCGGAGCGAGATGAAATCCTTCAATTTATTAGGGATTCGCAGCGGGGTATTATGAAAGGCTATTTTAGCAACAACTAAGTATTACATTACAATAATCATCAACTTATAAATTCATTAATTAAAATAGAAATGGCATCTACATCCGATATCAGAAAAGGACTTTGTATAAGATATAACAACGATATCTATAAAATTATTGACTTTCAACATGTTAAACCTGGTAAAGGTCCGGCATTTGTGCGAACAAAATTGAAAAGCGTAGCTACTGGAAAGGTACTGGACAATACTTTTTCTGCAGGCCATAAAATAGAAGATGTGAGGGTAGAGACCCGCTCATACCAGTTTTTATATGCAGAGGGAGAGACCTATCATTTCATGAATACGGATGATTACAATCAAATTACCCTTCAAGAAAGTGCTTTAGATGCTCCGGGACTTTTAAAAGAAGGGGAGATAGTTAAAATTATGTTTAACACAGAGGATAGTTTACCGCTATCGGTTGATATGCCAGCTAGCGTAGTTTTGGAGATAACGTATACAGAACCTGGTGTAAAAGGAAATACAGCTACAAATGCAACGAAACCGGCGAAGGTGGAAACCGGGGCTGAAGTAAACGTACCTTTATTCATAAATGAAGGAGACAAAATAAAGATAGATACTTCAAATGGTTCCTATATGGAGCGTGTAAAAGAGTAAGTTTGAAATTTCCTACCACCTTTTCGTTAAAACAAATAGCAGAAATCATTGGATGTTCTTTCGAGGGGCCTGACGATTTTCTGGTTTTGGGTATGAATGAAATTCATGTGGTAACGGAAGGGGATATTGTCTTTGTGGATCACCCTAAGTATTACGATAAAGCATTGCAGTCTAAGGCTACCGTTATCTTAATTAATAAGAAGGTAGATTGCCCTAAAGGCAAAGCGTTATTGATTTCTGAAGACCCCTTTAGGGATTTTAATACCCTTACTAATTATTTTAGACCTTTTAAAGCAGCAAACCAGGCTATTGCAAGTACCGCTAAAATTGGACAGAACACTGTAATCCAACCTAATGTTTTTATTGGGAACCATGTGGTTATAGGTGCTAATTGCGTTATCCACTCCAACGTAAGTATTTATGATAATTCCGTTATTGGTAACAACGTTACTATACATGCGGGTACAGTGCTGGGCGGGGATGCCTTTTACTACAAGAAGCGGCCAGAAGGGTATGATAAATTGCGTTCTGGTGGTCGTGTGGTTGTTGAGGACTCTGTAGACATTGGCGCCTTGTGTACCGTGGATAAGGGAGTAACTGGAGATACGACAATAGGGGAAGGAACAAAGTTGGATAATCAAGTCCATGTGGGGCACGATACAATTATTGGAAAAAAATGTTTGATAGCCTCGCAAACTGGGATTGCAGGATGCGTTATTATAGAGGATGAGGTTACCCTTTGGGGACAAGTTGGAACCAATAGCGGAATTACCATCGGAAAAAATGCTGTAATAATGGGGCAAACAGGGGTTACCAAATCTGTAGCGGGAGGGAAGAGTTATTTTGGTACACCGATAGAGGAATCAAGAGAAAAATTAAAACAATTGGCCTACATAAAGAAGATTCCCGAACTAATTAAAAAGATTGATACTAAACTAACTTAGCTATGAGTCCACAAACTAATAAAAAAGAACGAACCTCATACCTAGAGTTAGATGTTGGAGTATTTAATTCTCGATTATCGAGTAAATAAGAAGCAGAATACTTTAGTATTCATTGCCAAACCTATATTTTTGTCTATTAAAAATAAAAATCAACAGCAGTATGAGTGTTTTAGTTAATAAAGATTCCAAAATAATTGTACAAGGATTTACCGGAAGTGAAGGTACTTTCCATGCAGAGCAAATGATTGAATACGGAACCAACATTGTTGGTGGCGTAACACCCGGCAAAGGTGGTCAAGAACATTTGGGGAAACCTGTTTTTAATACGGTATCCGAGGCAGTTGATAAAGTAGGGGCAGATACCACTATCATTTTTGTACCACCAGCGTTCGCTGCAGATGCGATTATGGAGGCGGCGAATGCAGGAATCAAGGTAATAATAACTATTACAGAGGGTATTCCTATTGCAGATATGGTAAAGGCTGCCGATTACATAAAGAATATGGACTGTAGGCTCGTTGGTCCTAATTGCCCAGGGGTAATTACTCCAGGAGAAGCGAAAGTTGGTATTATGCCAGGCTTTGTTTTCAAAAAAGGGAATATCGGAATTGTATCCAAATCAGGAACGTTAACATACGAAGCAGCTGATCAAGTTGTTCGTCAAGGATTGGGAATCACCACCGCCATAGGTATTGGTGGTGATCCAATTATAGGGACTACTACCAAAGAAGCTGTTGAATTATTGATTAACGACCCAGAGACCGAATGTGTTGTAATGATCGGAGAAATTGGTGGACAGCTAGAAGCCGATGCTGCACAGTGGTACAAAGCAAGTGGGAGTAAAAAGCCTATCGTTGGATTCATAGCTGGCGAGACTGCACCAGCAGGAAGAACTATGGGGCACGCAGGTGCCATCGTTGGAGGCAGTGATGATACCGCACAGGCAAAAAAGAGAATTATGCGTGAATGTGGTATTCATGTCGTTGATTCTCCCGCCGAAATTGGACTTAAAGTAAAAGAAGTAATGGCTTAATACTCGTTTTGTGTGAACGTGTTTACAATAAATGAGAATAATGAATCCATCGGTCTTATATTTAAGTCGATGGATTTTTGTTTGCCAATAGGGGCTTCTGGGAAAAGTCGTAAGTAATAAATCTGGTAAGAAACGCTATAATAACCTCGCTAATCAATATATTTAAGTGTCAAAAATCAAATAAATGAAACTACTTGAAGGAAAGAATGTAATTATTACCGGTGCAAGCCGAGGCATTGGAATGGGAATCGCTAAAGTATTCGCGGACCACGGAGCTAATATTGCTTTTACATATAGTTCTAGTGAGGCGCCTGCATTGGCCCTAGAAAAGGAACTTTCCGCTAAAGGGGTCAAAGCAAAAGCATATAAGAGTAATGCCGCAAATTTTGAGGAAGCTGATGTATTGGTTAACCAAGTATTGAAAGATTTTGACGGTGTAATAGATGTTTTGATCAATAATGCTGGGATTACGAAAGATAATCTTTTGATGCGCATGTCCGAGGCGGATTTTGATGCCGTAATAGATATCAACCTTAAATCGGTGTTTAATATGACCAAAGCTGTGCAAAGGACGCTATTAAAGCAAAGAAAGGGTTCTATCATAAACATGAGCAGTGTTGTTGGTGTTAAAGGAAATGCAGGGCAGACAAACTACGCTGCATCAAAAGCCGGAATGATTGGGTTTACCAAATCGGTAGCCTTGGAACTAGGGTCTAGAAATATTCGTTGCAATGCTATCGCTCCTGGTTTTATTGAAACTGAAATGACGGATAAGCTCGATGAAAAGACCGTTCAAGGTTGGAGAGATGGCATACCTCTAAAGCGCGGTGGATCTACAGAGGATATTGCGAATGCCTGTTTATTTTTTGCTTCAGACCTTTCGGCCTACGTTACAGGTCAAGTGCTAAATGTAGACGGTGGCATGCTCACCTAATAGCTATAATTGATTAAAAACCAGATTATGATATACGTTACCACGTCAACCATTGCCGGTAGGGAAATAATGGAGTCCTTAGGAACCGTACGCGGTAGCACCGTTAGGGCAAGAAACATTGGTCGTGACCTGTTTGCCGGGTTAAAGAATATTGTTGGAGGTGAGATTTCTGAATATACCAAACTATTAGCGCAATCCAGGGAGCAAGCAATCAAGCGTATGTTGGACGACGCCCAGAATTTAGATGCTCATGCAGTTGTAAATGTACGATTTACTACCTCCCAAGTGATGCAAGGAGCTGCTGAAATGTTAGCTTATGGCACAGCGGTTAAATTAAAATAAGCATGTGATGGCATATTTCTCCGCTATGGTGCTGTTATTGATCTATGGAGGAGTATTTTGTGTGCTAATCTACCTTGTTTTTAAGCGGCTAGAGGACAGGACAAAGGAAGATTTTGAGAAGCGAGAGAACTAGCCTATGCAAACAAGTACGGTACTACTTATAATTTTAGCTGCACTGTTTTCCGTAACCGTAGTATATTTTCAATACTATTTTCGTGGAAAGCAAAAGGGAACAGTGCTTTTTGCGCTTTCTCTACTTCGGTTTGTTGGTATTTTTGGTGTATTGCTTTTACTTATAAATCCAAAGTTTTCCAAGATGAACTACACCTTGGAAAAACCAAACTTGGCCGTTCTCATAGATAATTCTACCTCTATAAGCATGGTCGCGGAAAAAGTAAAAGAAATAAGGGCGGTTTTTGACCAGAAGAAAGAATTAGCGGAGCGTTTTGATATGGCATTCTATCTATTTGGACAACGTTTACGTCCCTTGGACAGTCTTACTTTTTCTGATGCGCAAACCAATATTCAAAAACCAATAGCAGCCTTAAAGGACGTTTATGCAAGAAGAAATACGGCGCTGGTTCTTATTTCTGATGGCAATCAAAATTTAGGAAGAGACTATGCCTATACCAAGGAATTAAAATCACCTCCTATTTTTACGATAACTGTTGGTGATACAACAAAATACGAAGACCTAAGCGTTGGACCTATCAATACCAATAAATATGCCTTTTTGAATAATAAATACCCTTTGGAGACCTACGTGTCTTACCAGGGAGGTAATACGGTTGATGCAAACCTACAAATTAAGGTAAATGGCGTATCTGTTTATAATGAAAACATAGAGCTATCCAAGAATAACAATTTTCAAACCATCAATACCCTCATCACAGCAAATTCGATCGGGGTAAAAACAATAAGCGTAACTGTCAAACCTTTAGCTACGGAGCGTAACATTACAAATAATACACGTGAAACGGCAGTCGAAGTTATTAATGAAAAAACAACCGTGGCTCTAGTTTCGGATATCTTGCATCCAGATTTAGGAGCCATTAAAAAAAGTATTGAAAGTAATGAACAACGGCAGGTAGTTTTATTAAAGCCGTTGGCAAACCCACAGATTTTTGAGGAAGCAGATGTCTTTGTTCTATATCAGCCAAACGCTGCATTTAAAAAGGTATTTGAGTTCATTGAACAAAAACAATCCAATGTATTTATCGTGACAGGTTTACATACCGATTTTGGTTTTTTGAATCGTATTCAACAAGATTTCAAAATAGAAAGTGGTTATCCTCAGCAAGAGGTTTTCGGTAGCTTGAATACTAGTTTTTCCAAATTTGACATTATGGAATTCGATGTAAATGATTTCCCGCCGTTGAACAGTGATGCAGGTCCTTTAGTTTTCAATAGTGCCAATGAAACTCTATTGGGAAGTACGATAAAAGGCTTGGATATGAAGTCACCTTTATTGACCGTATTTGGTGAACGCACGAGGAAAAAAGCACTGTTAACTGGAGAAGGTGTATGGAAATGGCGCGTACAGTCATTTAGAAATACTGGTGACTTTTCAAATATAAATGACTTCATGGGTAAATTGATTCGTTACCTATCTGACAATAGCAGAAAAGACCGCTTGAACGTAACCTACAGTTACAATTACGAAGGAAGCAATACGGCATATATTTCTGCTACTTATTTTGACGAAACCTATGTCTTTGATCCTAATGCACGAATAGATATTTCTGTAATGAATAAGGAAACCAAAGATGTTCAAACGATTCCGATGGTGTTGAAAAACGATTTTTTTGAAGCAGATTTAACTAATTTAGGCGCCGGGGAATACGAATTTACAGTGAAGGTTATTGGAGTAAATTATAAGCAAACGGGCGTATTTACAATCTCCAATTTTGATCTGGAAAAACAATTTGTTTCCAGTAATTATAAAAAGATGCAAGCGCTTGCTCAAAACACAGGTGGAAGCCATGCTTTTTCTTCTGATTATGAGGAAATAATTACAGCGTTAATTTCTTCCCAAGCCTTTGTTCCTACCCAGAAAAGCACGGAAAATAGTGTATCTTTGATTGATTTTAAAGTTCTTTTAGGCCTAATAGCATTGGCGTTTTCAATGGAGTGGTTTATTAGAAAGTATAATGGATTAATTTAAAACTTAAAAACAAATGGACAAATTACCTAAGATTGCGCTACCAGCAATATTCATATTTATTTTAGTAGTGATATTAATTTCAAAATCTGCAATAACTATTAACTCTGGTGAGGCCGGAGTGTTGTACAAAACCTTTGGAGGTGGTGTAGTAACGGACGAGCCTCCGATGGGTGAAGGTTTTCATATTGTAGCACCATGGAACAAAGTGTACTTATATGAGGTTCGCCAACAAGAGGTTTTGGAAAAAATGAACGTACTTTCAAGCAACGGTCTAGATATTAAACTAGAGGCCTCGGCGTGGTTTGAGCCCATGCGAAATGATCTTGGAAAACTACATCAAGAAAAGGGTGAAGCCTATGTACAACGAGTGTTATTGCCAACAATACGATCTGCAGCGCGTTCTGTAGTAGGACGTTATACCCCAGAGCAATTGTATTCCAGTAAAAGGGATGCAATTCAGCAAGAGATTTTTGACGAAACACAGAAAATAGTAGAAGGACAGTATATTCAATTGAACGAAATTCTTGTTAGGGACGTAACCTTACCGCCTACAATCAAAGATGCGATAGAACGTAAGTTAAAGCAAGAGCAAGAGTCTTTGGAATATGAGTTCCGTTTGGTAACGGCCAAGAAAGAAGCAGAAAAGGTAACGATCGAAGCGCAAGGTAAGGCAGATGCCAACCGTATATTGAGTGCATCGCTTACAGATAAAATTCTTCAGGATAAGGGTATCGATGCTACCTTGAAGCTCTCTGAATCTCCAAATTCTAAAGTCATAGTAGTAGGAGGTGGAGAATCTGGTTTACCTCTAATTTTAGGAAATAACTAATACGAGGATAAATTTTTTTATTTCATTTTTGAACTTTTTTTTTGTGAAATCAGAAATACGGTTTACTTTTACATTTGAATGAAAAATAAAGCTACACATCATCATTTCCACACGCACGCGCAAGCGAGGTAGGAATGTATTGTCGTAGTTACAACATATTTATAAACCCGTTTGAGCAATCAAGCGGGTTTTGTTTTTCAGCCTGTTTGGTTGTTCTGAAATAATTAAAAACACATGACAAAAATTAGAATTGCTATTCAAAAATCAGGAAGGTTGAATGAAGATTCACTTCAAATTCTTAAAGACTGTGGAATTTCTATTGATAATGGAAAAGACCAATTAAAAGCATCGAGCAGAAACTTTCCCATGGAAGTATTTTACCTCCGTAACGGTGATATACCACAATACCTTAGAGATGGTGTGGTAGATATTGCTATAATTGGAGAAAATGTATTGATTGAAAAAGGTGCGGATATTATTATTGCGGAAAGACTTGGTTTTTCCAAGTGCAAGGTATCTTTAGCCGTTCCAAAATCCTTTAAATATACTTCTGTAACCGATTTGGAAGGAAAGCGCATCGCAACTTCTTATCCCAATACCGTAAACAATTATTTAACCGAAAAAGGGGTAAAGGCAGAGTTGCACATTATTAGCGGTTCTGTTGAAATTGCCCCAAATATTGGTTTGGCCGACGGTATTTGTGATATTGTTTCTAGCGGAAGCACCCTGTTTAAGAATAATTTGAAGGAAGTGGAGGTAATACTTAAAAGTGAAGCTGTTTTGGCTGTTTCTCCAACCATATCAGAAGAGCGTAAAGCCATACTAAGCAAGCTACAGTTTAGGATTCAATCCGTGCTCAGGGCGAGACAATCAAAATATGTGTTGTTAAACGCGCCTAACGATAAACTTAATAAAATCTTAACACTTTTACCAGGGATGCGTAGTCCAACAGTACTTCCTTTGGCAGATGAAGGATGGAGCTCGGTGCATACCGTGATCAATAAGGATACCTTTTGGGAGGTGATAGATGAACTAAAACAGGCAGGTGCGGAAGGTATTTTGGTTTGTCCTATTGAGAAAATGGTATTGTGAAATTAGAAGTACGAAGTTTTATATAAGAAAATGAAAAAAGTATTTAATCCAGATAAATCTGATTGGGCGGACGTGCTTAAAAGGCCCACCCAAACTGTTGCCGACATAGAAGCTACGGTTAACCAAATATTTACAGAAGTAATAAAAGAGGGAGACGGTGCCGTTATTAGATATACCGAACAGTTTGATAAAATACGGTTGGATTTGTTGTTAGTCTCCCAAGCAGAGATACTAGAAGCGGAAGCATTGGTCCCCGAGGAGCTAAAAGAAGCGATTGCCTTGGCTAAAAGTAATATTGAGATTTTTCATAATGCCCAGATTACCGAAAGGATTGAAGTAGAGACTACAAACGGAGTAAGATGCTGGCAAGAAAAGCGGCCAATTCAAAAAGTGGGTCTCTATATTCCAGGTGGAACAGCTCCGTTGTTTTCAACTATATTAATGTTGGCCGTTCCTGCCAGTATCGCTGGTTGTACAGAAATTGTACTTTGTTCACCACCTAATAAGGCCGGAAAATTAAATCCCGCAATCTTGTATACGGCAGCACTTTGTGGCGTCACCAAAATTATAAAAATTGGGGGTATACAGGCGATTGCAGGAATGACTTTTGGTACGGAATCTGTGCCACAGGTATATAAAATATTTGGTCCGGGAAACCAATATGTAACGGTAGCAAAGCAGATTGCAACCAAATATGGTGTTGCCATTGATATGCCGGCCGGTCCAAGTGAATTATTGGTGGTGGCAGATGATACGGCCAATGCCGCTTTCGTAGCTTCCGATTTGTTGAGTCAGGCTGAGCATGGTGCAGACAGTCAGGTGATTCTGGTTTCCACATCAAAACAACTGATCGAGGATGTAGAAAAGGAAGTAGCGGCACAATTGGTAGCCTTACCACGGATGGAAATTGCAAAACAAGCGATAGCGAATAGTAAATTGATTTATGTAGAAGACGACCAAACCGCAATAGACTTAATAAATGAATACGGACCGGAGCATTATATCGTTTGTGTATCCAACGAGGATTTTTATATAGACAATACCATAAATGCAGGGTCGGTATTTATTGGAAATTACACCCCAGAAAGTGCTGGGGACTATGCCTCAGGTACCAACCACACCTTACCTACCAATGGCTACGCGAAGCAGTATAGCGGTGTAAATTTGGATAGTTTTTTGAAGAATATGACCTTTCAGAAGATTACCGCGGAAGGAATCCAAAGTATAGGAAGTGCTATTGAGGTCATGGCAGAAGCGGAAGGTCTACAGGCGCACAAAAATGCAGTTACACTTCGTTTGAATAGTTTAAAATGAGTTTTGATTTAGATAACATAACCCGAGAAAATGTAAAAGGTTTAAAGCCTTATTCCTCGGCACGTGACGAATACGTTTCCGATGGCAGTAAAATGGTATTTTTAGATGCGAATGAGAATCCGTTCGAAAATGGCGTAAATCGCTATCCAGACCCACAACAAAGAAGTTTAAAGGCAATTCTGGCAGCTAACAAGGGTATTCAACAAGCTAATATATTGCTAGGTAATGGTAGCGATGAAGTGCTTGATTTGTTGTTCAGAGCCTTTTGTGAACCCAAACACGATAATATAATTACCTTGCCGCCTACGTACGGAATGTATCAAGTATTATCGGGAATAAACACCATTGAGAACCGAACGGTTTTATTAGATCAGGATTTTCAGCCTAATGTTGATGTAATCTTGGATACTATAGATAGCAATTCCAAAATCTTGTTTCTCTGTTCGCCCAACAATCCAACGGGAAATAGTATATCGACACAAATAATAAGTACGCTTTTAAAACAATTTAAGGGCTTAGTGGTTATCGATGAAGCCTATATCGATTTTTCAATGGAAGAAAGCTGGGTTTCTAAGTTGTCTAAGTATCCAAACCTCGTCATAACCCAAACCTTATCCAAAGCATACGGAATGGCGGGCATTCGGTTAGGTCTCTGTATCGCATCTGCAGAAATTATTGCGGTATTGAACAAGATAAAACCACCTTACAATGTCAACGAACTGACCCAGCAACGGGCTATGGAAAGGGTAGTCGACCAAAAATCGGTTCAAAGGCAAGTACTTCAGGTTTTAGAAGAGCGGGGCGCATTGAACGAGACCTTAAAAACGATTCCGTTTGTTATAAAAATATACCCTAGCGATGCCAACTTCATTTTAGCGAAAGTGGATGACGCAACCTTGCGCTACAACCAATTATTGAAAAAGGGAATTGTAGTCCGTAATCGCACCACACAGCCACTTTGTGAGAATACCTTACGCTTTACCGTGGGCACACCTGAGGAAAATAAAAAATTAATTATCGCTTTAAAATCATTAGTATGAGCCAAGATAAAACTTCTCAGAATATAGGCCGCCGTGTCCTTTTTATAGACCGAGATGGTACGATCATTAAGGAAACCGTGGACGAACAGATAGATGCTTTTGACAAAATGGAGTTTTACCCTAAAGCATTTACATTTCTTGGAAAAATTGCGAAAGAGCTAGATTATGAGTTGGTGATGATTACTAACCAAGATGGCTTGGGAACCGACGTATTCCCTGAAGATACTTTTTGGCCGGTACATAATTTTATCCTCAAATCATTTGAGCATGAAGGTGTAGTTTTCGACAAAGTATTTTTGGACAGAACATTTCCTCATGAAAATGCAAACACCAGAAAACCTGGAACAGGCTTACTGTCCGAATATTTTTCCGATAAGTACGATCTAGAAAATTCCTTTGTCATCGGTGACCGATTAACAGATATAGAACTGGCAAAAAACCTTGGGGCAAAGGGAATATTTATTAATGATGAAACAAATTTGGGCACTGGGGAGATTACCATAAAAAAAAGTGAATTGGATGCAACTATTGCCTTAGAAACAAATGATTGGGAAAAAATATACGAGTTTCTAAAACTAAAGGATAGAACAGCGGAAACTAAAAGGAAAACAAACGAAACCGATATTTATATCAAATTAAATTTGGATGGTACTGGAAAGAGCGATATTAAGACCGGACTTGCTTTTTTTGACCATATGCTGGATCAATTAGCACGACACGGGCAAATGGATCTTACAATCGAGGTAAAAGGCGATTTGGAAGTAGATGAGCACCATACGATAGAAGATACCGGAATTGCATTAGGAGAAGTGTTTCATAATGCGCTAGGTAATAAATTGGGGATAGAACGCTACGGTTTTTGTTTGCCTATGGATGATTGCTTGGCCCAAGTAGCTATAGATTTTGGAGGTCGGAATTGGTTGGTCTGGGAGGCTGAATTCAAAAGAGAAAAGGTAGGGGATATGCCAACCGAAATGTTTCATCATTTTTTCAAATCGTTTACCGATGGTGCTAAAGCTAATTTAAATGTTAAGGCAGAAGGCACCAATGAACACCATAAAATCGAAGCTATTTTTAAAGCCTTTGCCAAGGCTATAAAAATGTCCGTTAAACGAGATGTTGAAAAAATGGTATTACCTAGCACAAAAGGGGTACTATAATTAGCAGCTGATACTTAATATTTTAAAATGAAGATTGTTATTATTAATTACGGTGCAGGGAATATCCAAAGTATCAAGTTTGCAATTCAACGATTGGGCTTTGAGGCAGTGTTGAGCAATGATATTAGTGAAATACAGCATGCAGATAAAGTCATATTTCCTGGCGTAGGAGAAGCAAGTAGTGCCATGAAAAAGCTTAAAGATAGTGGTTTGGATAAAATTATTCCTAGGCTACAACAGCCTGTTTTAGGTATTTGTTTGGGTATGCAGTTAATGTGTACTTCCTCTGAGGAAGGTGACACAAAAGGATTGGGAATATTTGACGTACCTGTATTGAAATTTGATACCAAGACGGTGAAAGTACCCCAGATAGGATGGAATCAAATTAACAAATTAAAATCTCACTTGTTTACAGGTATATCCGTAGACGAACATATTTATCTGGTGCATAGTTTTTTTGCTCCGTTATGTTCCCAAACAATAGCAGAAACGTACTACGGGTTAACCTATAGCGCAGCATTACAAAATGATAATTTTTATGGCACCCAGTTTCACCCAGAAAAAAGTGGCGATATTGGAGAGCAAATTCTTTTAAATTTTCTGTCTGATCAGCACTAATTACTTAATACGCATTACTTGTAAAACATGAGAATAATACCAGCAATAGATATCATCGATGGTAAATGTGTTCGACTTTCCAAGGGAGATTACGATACAAAAAAAATATACAATGAAAATCCCATAGAAGTTGCAAAAAACTTTGAGGCACATGGAATTAAATATTTGCATTTGGTAGATTTGGATGGAGCGAAGTCCAAACATATTGTAAATCATACCATTTTGGAACAGATAGCATCACAGACTAGTTTGCAAATCGATTTTGGAGGCGGGTTAAAGACCGATGATGATTTGCGAATCGCTTTTGAAAGTGGTGCAACACAAATAACAGGAGGGAGTATTGCCGTTAAGGACTCCGAAACGTTTACACGATGGATTGATACCTATGGTTCCAATAAAATCATTCTTGGTGCAGATGCATTGGACGAAAAAGTAGCGGTGTCCGGCTGGCAAGAGGAATCAAAAGAAGAATTGCTACCTTTCATTCAGGCCTATCAAGAAAAGGGGATTCAGTATGTCATATGTACCGATATTAGTAAAGACGGCATGTTAGAAGGGCCATCGTTTGATTTGTACCAAAAGATATTAAAAGCTACCAGTGATATTAAACTGATCGCATCCGGTGGTATATCCACCTTTGGTGAATTACCAAAACTAGCTCAAATAGGGTGTGAGGGTACTATCATTGGTAAGGCCATATATGAGAATAGAATAAGCCTAAAACAACTAGAAACCTATATTTTACACCATGGATAAGGAAGCACAATTGGTTGAAGAAATAGTCAATAATGCACTTTACCGTATGGATGAAAGTACACGTATGATTAAAAAGAGCCTAAGTCATATTACGGAAGAACAACTTTGGCAAAAACCGAATGCATCGCTAAACAGCATTGGAAATCTGGTGCTGCATATTTGCGGGAATATGACCCAATATATTATTTCATCATTAGGGGAAACGGAGGACAAAAGAAATCGTGATGCAGAATTTAATGTAACCGACGTTCATACTGTAACGATGTTGCTTAAAAAACTAGATGATACGGTAAATACCGCCAAACGCGTCATATTTGATACTTCAATAGAACAATTTTTACAAACTAGGTCTGTTCAGGGATTTTCCCTTTCTGGTGTAGGGGTTGTTTTGCATGCCGTAGAGCACTATTCTTATCACACAGGACAAATTGCATTCTGGGTAAAGCAGTTAAAAAATATAGATTTGGGTTTTTATGAGGGAATCGATTTAAATAAAGGCCCCTTAACCCCCAAAGGGGGCATTTAATGCGGATATTAAATGGAAATAATTATGAGTAAAGTAATAATTTCGAGTAAGAATTCTCTCCTTTTATGGGAGCTAGAGGGGACGTCATGTTAGCAAAAAGAATTATACCTTGTTTGGATATTAAAGATGGGCGCACCGTTAAAGGTGTTAATTTTGTGAATCTAAGGGATGCCGGTGATCCTGTTGAGCTAGCTGAAATTTATAGTAGAGAAGGGGCAGACGAGCTTGTTTTTCTGGATATTTCGGCAACAGAGCAAAAACGAAAGACCTTGGCGGACTTGGTATATCGCATTGGTGAAAAAATAAATATTCCGTTTACTGTTGGCGGTGGAATTTCTTCTGTGGAAGACGTAGATGTGCTGTTGCAGAACGGAGCTGATAAGGTATCAATTAACTCATCTGCAGTAAAGAATCCGCAGCTAATCAACGATTTGGTAGCCAAATTTGGTTCTCAATGTATTGTGGTGGCTATTGATGCAAAAAATATTGATGGAAAATGGAGGGTTCATCTGGTTGGCGGCAAGGTACCTACACAATTGGATTTGTTCGACTGGGCCAAGGAAGTAGCGGAAAGAGGAGCAGGAGAAATATTGTTTACGTCTATGGATCATGACGGTACTAAAGACGGATTTGCCAATGATGCCCTTGCAAAATTATCAACGGAGCTGAATATTCCCATCATTGCCTCTGGAGGTGCCGGTAATATACAACACTTTACCGATACCTTTGTAAAGGGAAAAGCAGATGCAGCTCTTGCGGCAAGCGTGTTTCATTTTAAGGAAATAAAAATTAAAAAATTAAAAATTGCGTTGGGGGCAAACGGAATCCCTGTACGTCCATAAAAATCAGAAAAAAGTGATACGAGCAGTGAAAGAGGATAAACCATTAGTTGTGAACATCTTATTGGAAGCCTTTGAACCGTTGAAAGAAGACAATTCGATTAATTTTGTTGTAAAACAGGACAAAAAGCGTAAACAACGTATGCGTGTTTTAATGGGATATCTATTTGATAAAGCAATGCGCACAGGCGCTGTTTTTTTATCAAACAATCGTGCCAGTTGTTTACTGATAACCTATGCAGAAAAGAATAGGTTTAGTTTAAAAAAATTGTTTTCTACGTTAGATTTAGTATTTAATTGTATTGGTGTAAAGCGTGTGCAAAAAGTACTAAAGCGGCAAAGAATCGTAGAAAGAAACTATCCCAAAGGAAATTATATACGGCCCATGATTTTTGCAGTTAAAAACGAGTATAGAGGTACAACTACAGCGGCTAAATTAATTCTTGAGGTATTTAGGGATTTTAAAAATAGTCAATTGCCGGTTATCGTAGATACGGCGTCAAAGGACCACGTAAAGCTGTATCAAAAGTTTGGGTTAAAAACATATAAGAAAGAGGTAGAGCTGGGTTTTCCTATTTACCTGATGCGCATGAACTCATATGAAGGTCATCGTACCTCGCTAAAGAACTATAGTTATGAATAAAAAAAAAGAGATACATACATTTACGCCACCAGATTGGACTGCACTTGACGGGGCCTTGGTTCCAGCAATTATCCAAGACGTTTTTACCAAAAACGTGCTAATGCTTGGGTACATGAACCAAGATAGTTTAGAGAAAACCCTAGCCTTGGGTAAAGTTACTTTTTACAGCAGGTCCAAGCAACGTTTATGGACGAAAGGGGAGGAAAGCGGTAACTTTTTAAAAGTTGTGGATATTAAAAACGATTGTGATCAAGATAGCCTGCTTATATCTGTACGGCCGGTTGGTCCTACATGTCATACTGGAAGTGATACCTGTTGGAACGAGAAGAATGAATCCAAATTTGGGTTCTTCTCGGAATTGGAAACTACGATTACCGAACGCCGTAATGCGGCCGATGGCGAAAAATCATATGTAGCTTCTTTGTTCAACAAAGGGATTAACAAAATAGCCCAAAAAGTAGGGGAGGAGGCTGTAGAAACGGTTATAGAGGCTATGGATGATAATGATGAGTTGTTCTTATACGAAAGCGCGGATTTACTATTTCATTATCTTATATTACTTCAGGCCAAAGGTTTTACTCTAAAGGACATTGAGTCGGAGTTAATGCAACGAAGGAAGTAGTATGTAAGGGATCGTTGGTGGTTTCCCGTTCTTTTACGTTTGAGGCCAAGAATTATTTAAATTCAGGGTTCACTTTTTTTGCGTCTGTAGTTGTAAAAAACGATACATACGATAGCACCGGCTTTAAAATCCTTATATTTTTTCTTTTTCAAAAATGAGCTCAAAGTAGGAAGCCGAACCATAGCCACTTGTTGCTGGAGCAAATATTTGAACAAAGCGCCATCCATCTTTTGCATGTAACGTTATCACCTTTTTATAATCTTGATTTGGTTTACTGGTAAATACCCTTCCTAAGCCAATTTTCAACTATTTATATTCGTACATTTTTAGTTTTTTTGTTTCGTCAACTCATTTATAGGTAAAAACAACAACTTCATCTATAAGGTCAAACTTGCCTACGAATGGTTTAGATTGATCATTTGGTACCTTGTTTTACTTTTGGCACAAATGGTTAGAAGGCTAAAAAACCTAACAATATAGCTAACATTTAGTACTTATACGTGCCTGTTAAAAACCATTTATTAACCTCCAAAAAACACCTCATGCAGATAGCGGCCGGGTACAAAGGTGAAGCCTCCTGCGATAACAATAGCTCCAAAATAAAGTAAAATCATTTTTCGTTTATGGACTTTAACGTTTCCTTTTTTAATTGCCAAATACGCCGTGGGTACTGTATAAATGGTTAAAAAGCTAAAACTGTGAATCCAACCAAAGTGGTTTAGTATTTGCGGACCTACATCTGCAGGCATAAACAAGGTAACACAAGCCGTAAAGAGCATAAGTACCATATAGACCCTTCCAAAGCCTTTGTGAATCGTTGTTCCCTTTTTTATAAGCAGTAATAGCGTGCCAATAAAAAAGCAAGGAACAACGGTAATTAAGTGTAAGTTCATTAATGTATCGTAAGACATATGGTCGTTATGGATGAATAGGGTTAGTCTTTAGGTTTTTTTTGATTGTAGTTGGTGTATAGCTTATATTTCTAAATCATACCCGTGAAAGTACAAAACCGTAATAGGTTTCACAAATAACCCAATGTGCAGACATGCTTCTTCGTTTGGGCTAAGGTTTACAGAATGGCCAATACAGCCCAAAGTAATAATACCTATCTCTTGTTTCATATTTAGTTTATTGTATTTTTAAAAAAAGTATTTAAAATGCCAACGACCGAGAAATGCAGGAACTGCGAAAAAACATTTGATTCCACATATGAGTATTGTCCGTATTGTGGGCAAGAGGCAGTAGATAATCTAACTGTGGGGGTGTTGTTTAGTAATACCATAGAAAATTATTTTTCTATAGATGCTAGGTTTTTTCGCAGTTTTGCAACCCTTATGTTAAAACCAGGCATTCTGGCCCGTCGGTTTGTAGATGGCAAACGCCTAAAATACTTACATCCGGCCCAGTTTTACCTTTTTATATCGGTAGTCTTCTTCTTTATATTTTCTTTTAGTGTTCGCAAAGCGGATACTGAAATTTCCAAGGCAATTAAAACCGGTTTTGAGCAGGAGAATAATCTGGACACTGTTCTTGATAACGCAGATTCACTTGATATCAATGAAGCAAAAACTGCGCTTAGAAAAAATCAAAAGTTGATTGGGTTATCTGATGAAGAGCTGGCGGAATTAGATTCCGTTATCACCTCGGATCCAGAAATGGTCAATATGAATTTTGGATTCAAGCGCGTGTTGTTAGATTCCCTTATTAGTGCAGGCGCACCGGTAAGCGAAAAAGTTAAGGCTATGGGAATGAAGGAAGATGCAGATGCATTTACCAAAAGATTTTACCAACAAATGCTGAAGTTTTACGAAAAAAAAGGCGGCGGGATACTTCAGGTTTTATATGATACCATTCCTATTGCCATGTTTCTTCTTTTACCATTTTTCGCCTTATTCCTAAAATTTTTTTACTGGAAACCTGCAACATTTGCACATCACTTAGTTTTTAGTTTTTATTTTTTCTCTTTTATATTTGCTTCCTTTTGTGCGATAATTTTGGTTAATAAAGTATGGACGATTCCCACAGGGATAGAGGTGCTTATTTGCTTCTCTTTTGTTATCTACCTAATGCTGGCGTTACGAAATTTTTATAAAAGTTCTTGGAAAGGGGCATTTTTTAAATCAACTATTATTTCGTTTCTCTACATGCTCGTTATCGTACCCGTTGCCGCAACAGGGATAATTTTAGTCGCTTTCATGCTGTATTGATTTTTGGTATTGATGTGTAAATTCTTAATACACAAAATACTCAATATCCTATACCCCAAAAGTATTGGGGTTTCAGTTTTCTTCTGTAAAGCGAGGCATGAGCAATAGAAACATAAAGAATCGTGTATCGTGGTGCCCATGTTTCGATATTAAAATAGTCTTTTTTGTTATGCTTGGTGTATTTTGGTAACATCACAATGTCAAAGAGCAAATCTGTTCATAGTTCACTTTTTTGTGCATAGTGCTATGCATACTATTAATCCAATCTCTATTGTATCGAATCAAATTTAAAATGAATGACCAATGCAATGAATTATTCACGTCTTAAGGTAGGCACTGTAATTATTATATTCCGTATTTCAATTCAATCTCCTTTTTACTTTTATCATCAGCTAATTTAAATCCAAATCCACGTTGAGTTCCAAAAAATTGATAACCGTATTTTAAACCATAAAATCTATCAATAAGCATTTTAAAGGGAATAACGTCAAATTCTTTGTTTATGACAGCTTTATGAACAACTGGTAAATAGTTTTCCATCATTTCTATATTCGAGTGTTGAATCACTGTCCACATTCCATAATTGTATTTTTCACCTACTAAGGATGTGCCTATATATCTCTTATGTTTGTGATAAAGAGAATCAATTAAGCGTTGGTTTTCTTTATCAATAGATTTTTGTTTTGACCAATCTATGATATCATTAACTCTATACTTTTTATCTAAATCTATAATCTTCTCAATTAACATTACCAGATCAGTATCTAAACTATCATCTGCAACTTTATTTTCTGATCTACTAGACTGTGCATTAGAATTAAAGCCAGTTAGAATCAATAAAAAACTTATTAGTAAATATTTCATCTTAGAGGTTATATTGTGGCAAACGTTCTCTGCTAAGCGCAGTTCGTGTTTTTATAGTTTAACTTTTAGGTTTATCATTATCGCCCAAATTGCTTATGGCCATTGTTGTAGCTAGTTTTTCTCTGTATTTTTCCTCAATTGCTCTTCGAAATTCTGCTTTATCGGTTCTTAATAATTCCATCCCTTTTCCATTTACGATAGTCGGATTCAAATCCCTTAAATGATTGTCGCTCCAGATTCCTAGTTCAATGATTATTGGTGTCATTGCCAATCCTTTCTCGGTTAAAAGATAGATATTAGATTTTTTATTGTTCGGAAGTCTAGTTTTGATAATAATTCCAAACTCCTCAAGTTGTTTCAATTTTGCAGTCAATATATTGGTAGCAATTCCTTCATCACTTTCTGTAAAGTCTTTAAAAGTTTGCTTGTTTTCTATAAGCATCTGTTTAACGATAACCAACATCCATTTATCACCCAAAATATCTAAAGCCGACGTAAAAGGGCAATTGCATCTAAATTTTGTTTCCATTCTCTTGTGTTCATTCTATAGGCTACAAAGGTAACAATTTATAATTTTTACTTGCAAAATGAAATTAATATTAATAATTACTTGCTTTTTAAAAGTAATATAATATTTTTGCTTGCGAAATACAAGTAATAAATATTAATAAAAAATGAAATCAATGAAAAAAGTAATCAAAGTAGTTGTGTTAGCGGGCATTCTTGCTTCCTGCAACACATCTAAAACAAATGCAACAAGCGAGACTAATCAGTCAAAAGAAAAAACAATGAACAACAAAGAAATTGTAGGCACTTTCTTGGGTGCTGTAGCCAAACAAGACGAAGAAACAATGCGAAAATTTGCCAATGCAGATTATATTCAGCACAATCCTTTCGTCCCTTCTGGACTTGAACCATTTATAGGACTATTGCCAGTTTTAAAAGAAAACGGAACATACGCTGAAAACGTTCGACTATTTCAAGATGGTAACTATGTATTTATGCATAACATTTGGCATAATGCAAAACCATTTGGTGCAGATGAAATGGTAGCATTTGATATTATACGTGTTGATGAAAACGGTAAAGTAGCTGAGCATTGGGATGCAATGACGGTTTTTGTTAAAGAAACGGCGAGTGGAAGAACCCAAACTGATGGTCCAACAAGCGTTGAAGATTTAGATAAAACCGAGACAAATAAGGCCTTGGCAGTTTCCCTTATTGAAGATGTATTGATGGGTAAAAACCCAAGTAAGATAGCTGAATACATAAGTGGAGCACAATACGACCAACACAACCCACAAATAAAGGATGGATTAAACGGCATTGTGGAAGCTGTTGAATATCTAACGGCTCAAAACAATATGTTTAAATATACCAAAATCCACAAAGTTTTGGGTGAAGGTAATTTTGTTCTGACGGTAAGCGAAGGTGAATGGAATGGTGGTAAAAAACAAGCATTTTACGACTTGTTCAGAATGAAAGATGGCAAAATCGTAGAACATTGGGATGTGATTCAAGAAATACCCACCGAAGGATTGGCTCATAATAACGGAATGTTTGGTTTTTAGATGGGCGTTACCACAAGGGTCCGGCTTTCGACCATATCTTTTTTCTTTGTGCCTCAAAAAAAGGATGCCGCTGCAATCCCTAACGCAAACAGATGGAATCAACGAACAATTAAACTAATATAAAATGAAAAATATAATCATCACAGGAAGTAGTAGTGGTTTTGGACTCAAAGCCACTAAAGATTTTGCCGATAATGGCAATAAAGTATTCGCAACAATGCGAAATCCAAATGGAAAGAACCTTAAGGTTAAAACAGAATTGGAAGAATATTCATCTAACATAAAAGTGGTAGATATGGATGTAACCAATGATATGTCTGTTACAAATGCAATGAATACAATCTTTTCGGAATCAGAAAATATAGATATTCTAATTAATAATGCAGGTATTATGTACATCGGCATTACGGAAGCCTATAGCATTGAGCAAGCAAAATTTCAAATGGAAACTAATTATTTCGGTGCAATCAGAACCATACAAGCAGTTTTACCAAGTATGCGTAAAGTTGGCAAAGGTTTAATTATAAACACATCTTCGTTAGTTGGCCGTATGTCGCCACCTTTTTTCGGAACTTATACAGCTACAAAACACGCTTTAGAAGGGTATTCCCAAGCCTTACGTTATGAGGTTTCACCTTTTGGTGTGGATATAGTAATGGTAGAACCTGGGCCTTTTGGAACAGGATTGTTGGCTTCTGGACAAACTCCTTCACATTCTGAAGTTCTTGATTCTTATGGTGAATTGGCAGGCGTTCCTGCGGCGATGGGCGAAAATTTTGCTCAAATGTTACAAAGCGAAAATGCACCAGACCCTCAATGGGTAGTAGATACTTATTTGAAATTAGCAGAAATGCCATTTGGCAAACGTCCAACACGAACTGTTGTAGGAATAACTTGGGGCGTTGATGAAATTAACGAATTAACCCAACCCATTCAAGACAGAGTTCTTAAAGAAATGCAATTAGAAAAAGTACTTGGTGGTATTTCAGCATAAGCATTCAACGTTTTGTTTTATTTATAAAATCACAAGGGTTTCGGCTCTTGTGATTTTTTTTATTTCAGCCTTGTTTGTGCTTAAAATGCTGAATTTTTTTCAAATTGCCTACAACGGTTTTGTGTATGAGTAGTTGCGGATTTGCTTTACCTACTTTTTATATTGCAATATAATTTATTTAAAAGAATAACGGCTTGAGCTTGTACTCAAACCGCTATTGCTAGTATCCTGTTTTGGGCGTAGTGCTTTTTGCCCATACTAGTACTCTAATACAAACAATTTATCAATATCGCATCTGCCAACTCGCAATTTTCCCATCCTTCACAGAGAATAGAAAATTAGCTTTATTCGTGTAGCCTTCACTACTATATTGTCCTGTGACAGTTACTTGGTTATCATCTGTAGAATAGTTAGCATTATCCACATGACCTTTACGAGCGATGATATCACTATCAAGCCAACTGAAAAATGCATCGCCTGATTTCCATGAGCCAGTTCCGTAGGCCTGCTTGGCATCTTCATTAAATAAAGAGCGAATTTTCTTAGCATCGTTAACTGACATTGCTTCTATTAATTGAATCACAACTTGCTCTGGCTCGATATTTTGATTATTCTCTTTTGTCATAATTTCTTGACTTGTGTTTTGTTTCTTATTGCTTGAACTTGGCTGCTCACAGGCAACCAAATTCGAAGCTGCTAATATTAGAAGGATTAAAGTATGCTCCTTATTTGGTAGCATATCCTCCATTAGCTAATATGGTTTGTCCCGTAATCCACCAGCCATCAGTTGCTAAGAAGTTGATTATTGGCACAATATCCTCAATTTTGGTTAATCCTCCTAAAGCAGATGCTGATTTGTGATAGGCTACTGCCTCTGGTGATTCTTGTCCGTAGAAAAACGGTGTATCCATTGGTCCAGGTGCTACAGAGTTAACGGAAATACCTCGCTCACCAAACTCTTTTGATGCAGCTCTCGTGTAATGTTCAACAGGTGCTTTTCCTCCTGCATAAGTAGAATAGAACCCCGTATAAGCTCCTAAAAGTGATGTTGCTATGGTAATAATTTTGCCATCGTTCTCTAATGCTTTTCCAGCTTCTTGAATAAAGAAATAAGCTGATTTACTGTTAACTGCCGACATTGTATCAAATTCTTCTTCTGTTGTTTCTGAAAACGGTTTTTTCAATACCATTCCTACAGTATTTATAGCCACATCAACCCTTCCCAACGTATCTTTTGCTTCTTGGAAAAGTGCGTTCATATTTTCTGCTTTGGTCAAGTCACTTTGGACCATTATTGCCCTTCTTCCTAAACTTTTTACAGCTTTTATGGTTTCTTCGGCAGCTCGTTTAGTACTATCGCTGTTAAAATGCACTACCACATCCGAACCTTGTTTTGCAACTTCTCTGCTTATCAATCCACCAAGGTTTTTTGCACCACCTGCGATTAAAACTACTTTGTTTTTTAAATCAATCTTTGCCATTGTTTTTGTTTTTAAATTAATGATGAAACAAAGGTATGATTGAGGTCAATCAGAATTGTTGCAAAAATTTTAGCTTGTGTTGCAAAAATTTTAGACTTGCTTTTTTCGGTAGGCGGAAGGTGAAAATCCCGTTTGTTTTTTGAAGAAATTGCTGAAGTGTGCAGTTTCGGCAAAAGCCAACTTATATGTAATTTCCTTGATAGACTTTGAAGAATTCTTTAAAAGAGCTTTGGCGTACGAGGTCGTTCGCTCATTTATCCAATTACTTGGTGATTTCCCTGTTTTACTTTTGATAACTTGACTAAAATAACTCGAATTCAGTTGCTGTAGTTTGGCATAATCTTGTGGTTGATAAACCCTATCTACATTATTTTTAGCCAAATTCCTGTAGTGCATTTCTAAATTCTCTTTAAATGTTTTTACAATTCGCGATTGGTTATTTCCTTCTTCTAACGGCAAGTAATTTTGCCAAAACAGTGCCTTTATCTTTAGCAATAACGCAACCAATAAACTGCCAATGATTTTGTGTTTGTATAAAGAATTACTTCGGTATTCATTTAATATTTGAAGATATAACGATTCTATTTCCTTATACTGTTGTTCGCTAGGGCTTTGTGGTGGAACTGTTTCTGATAGTAAAAATGGAAAGTCTTTAAAAACATTTTGATGAATATTTGTCTCTAAGAATTCTTCGCTAAATGTTATTAGGAAAGCCTCTTTTAATTCAAAGAATTCAAATGATTTGATATGTCCCGGATTTGTAAAGTAAATAGTTCCCGAATCGTATTGAAAAGTTTGCTCATCAGTCGTATAAGTTCCTTTTCCGTTCTTAACAAAAATGAAAGAGTAGTAGTTAGTTCTAAAAACAGGCGATTTGTAAGGAATGGTTTTGTGAATTTCCAATAAGTTATTCATCGAGAATTGACTGTCCTGTTCGATTGGAATATTTAATGCGTTGTACAGGTCAACTACCCGTTCAAAAAATGCTATTTCATTTGTTTCATTCACCTTCTATATCCATTTTTCACATGTCACCTCCAACTTGTTCGTGTATGATTTGTGCGGAATCAGACGTTAGTCAGATTTAGCTGCAAATCAGATGTTGTTTTAAAATTAAAATTTTTAATTGAACTTCATGCAGCCCACGAATTATACGCTGAGCTACCTGCTAGCTCTATTCCTTTAGTTGTTTTAATCTATCGATTGCATTTTGATTCTCGGGATTCAATTTCAGCGACTTTTCGTAATTCGAAATAGCATTCTTAAAATCTTTATTATAAAAATAACCTTCAGCTAAACTATCGTATAGATTCGCTGATTTTGGATATATATGTAATGCTAACAAAAAGACATTAACTCCTTGTTTAATTTTTTTAGAGTTAAATACCAAGCGCAAGCCTAAGGTATTTAGCATACCTTCTTGAAGCTCAAGCTTTGGATGTTTGGCAATTGTTTCATTATATAACGGAATTAAATCTTGATAGCCTTGTTTGAATGCCAAATCGTTGAAGTCTTTATAATTAAATTCTCTCGTTTTTGCTTGTTTCAACTCTTTTGAGATCAAAGTTTCTGAAAAACCATTTTTATTTGGGCTATTTTCAATAAATTCCTTGCCATACTTGTCATTTTTCAAGGTCGCATATAAAAACTGTAACGTGTATTCAGAAAGTAATTTATAGGAAGCCATAATTTTATCATCACTTTTATCTTGTCTTTTATCTCTGTTGGCAAATAAAACACCAAAAGAACTAAAGTAGGAATGAGTGAGGTCGTGAAATCTATAACTGAAAGCTTTACTGTATTTCAAAGAGTCTTTTAATTGGAATCTGTAATTTAATTCGGCAGGAATTTGATCGCTTTTTAAGACTTCTTCTGGAATTTCTTTTTGAGCAAAATGAATATATGGAATAGCAAATTTGTCTAAATTAAAATAGGGTGATTTTTCCAATACAGCATAATTATATCTTTCAGTTCCATCTAAACTTACAATTGCGTTTACGTTCTTATGTTTCATAACAGTTATAGCATTGGAAAGTCCACCAAAGCTAAATCCCATAAGTGCTATATTATTAAGGTCTGCATTTTCGTATTTATTAATTTCTTTCAAAAGAAATTCTACATCTCTAGATTGTGTTTCCATATCTTTTGTAGTTCCGCCTTCTAACCATCTTGTTTCTGTACCTCTAGATGGACTTGATATGACTACAAAACCATTGCTGACTAAAAACTCGAATAATGCAAAATTTTCAATTGAAGATGCTTGGTAACTGGGTGCATATACGATGACAGGAAATTTTCCATTAAAAGGAATTGAATTGGGAAAAGCAGTTACTTTTTCAGACAGATGAGCCCTGTTTTGTGGTGTATTAGGTAAATGCTGAAACCAATCCATCAGAAAGTAGTCTGGTAAGTCTTTCCACTCTTCCTCTTCCTTAAAAATCTCTACATAGTCCAAGACTGTTAATTGTTCGGAATTACTATTCTCTATTTTCGCAGGGTACCAAATACTTATTGGAATTGGTCTCTTAATGAGTTGGTTGTTAAACTCATTATGAATTCGATAGGTTCTGGTGCTATCATTAACGGTATAGTGTTTAAAGCCTACTTGATATTTTCCGCCTTTAAGTCCGATTTCTTTTAAAGAAGTCTGTCCATAAGATATTGTTGTTAGCAATAAACCTGTAATGACTATTATGAAGCGCATTGTTTCTGAATTAGTGTCCATAAGAAAGATGCCCTATTTTAATGTTTCATAAAGGTCTGTTTTCAGCTTGCAGGTAACGGTCTCGGCTATGTGCACTTGCAATTACTTATAGCCAAGTTGTGCTTAGTATTTTTTTCCGTTATAAGGTATGAAATTCTCCCAATACCAAGGCATCCATTTATCTCCAGTAGAAATCTCAAGTAACTCTTTAAAAATGCTTTCTCCATTTGAACTGTTGGACATTATCACAATTCCAAGGTTATGAGATGGATAAAATATTGTGTAATGTTCCCAACCTTGAATATGGCCTTCTTTAAAAATCGCATTTCCGAAAGGTATTTTGTAGGTTCCAAAACCTAAGGCGTAGCTTAGTTCAATATCATCATTTTCCGTCGTTTTTATCAATCTGTTTTTACCAAATTGTTGCTTCGATTCAATACGGATTTGCGGTTCAAAAAACTCATTATACCCAGTTTTACTTAAGCCTTTTTGAGCTAACATTGCTTGGATAAACTTCGCATAATCTTCAGGCGTTGTGTCCATACTGCCCGCAGCATATTCTTGATTTCTTTTTATTCTCTTTAAGGTTTTTCTTTTTTTATAGTGCCCAACAGCATAGTTTGTGTCAAATTTATCTTGCCAGACAAAACTAGTCATATCCATGTCAAAAGGCTTGAACACATATTTCTGAGCAAGCTCCTCCAAGCTTTTTTTTTTTGTTCTACAAAAAACTGAAGTAATTGAATACCTTCGCCTGAATAGCTATAAAAAGTTCCTGGCTCAAATTCTATCTCCAGGGGTTTTTCCATATCAATACCAGATATTCCGAGATATCTCCAATTTGGAAATCCCGTGGTATCCGATAAACACATTCTCGCAGTTATTTTCTCATACCGATTATCATTTTTTAAATCTTTGTATCCTTCATAACCGTGTGGAAAGTCATAAGAATATAAAGGGTTATCAAGATATTCCACCAAGGGTTTGTCTAATTCAATCTTTGTTTGTTCAACTAATTTCATTACAATAAAGGCAAATAGCGGTTTGCTTAGTGAAGCTGCATAAAAGTTATTTGAGGTTTTAAGGGGTTGTTTCTCTTTCAGATTCCTAGATTCATATGCCTTTTGGAATAAAACACTATCCTTAGTAACTATAGCTATTGTAAGTCCGTGAACATTTCCTGCATTTTTTAAACGCTGAACCTCCTTATCCAAAACTACTGTAGATATGATTGAATTATCTATTCTTTCAATGGATTGAGAATATGTTTTAAGACTTATAATTATAAATAATAATGAAATGAAATACTGAGTTTTGCCCATTTTAAAGTTGATGTTAGATTCCTTTATTTAATAGACGTATATGCTAGTCAAATGGTTGCCTGAACTTTTTCAATAGTAAGCGCAACGGTCTTGCACATGGCTCGTAGCGTGCAAATTAGCCGTTAACTTTCGGTTAAGCACGAGCCAATTTTTTTATTTTCTTATTACCTTTTTTCTCAGTAAGCCATATTAAAAAATTTGGCGGACTTGCAAATATACCTAAACTTTTTTTGAGCAACTGACTAGCTATGAGACATATACGGTGTTATCCATTGTTATTTTTCCATAACTTGTTTTAATTCTTTGATTTTCCACTTGTCATTTTCTCTTATAAATAAATCAAACATTGCGACGTGACTTGAACCAGCCAAAACCATAATTCTTTTGTCGGATTCTTCTGTGTTTTTTTGAATTAATGACCACATATATAGATTTCTTTTAAACCATTCCGATGTTAATAAGGGTCCAGAAAAATCTTTTGTGCCACCTGCTAAAAGCATTAAATTATTATGAAAATCATTTGAAGATTTTCGCATTTCTTTGCTATTGACAAAATACGTAAGTTCAGTAAGAGAAATTCCTGATTCAATTTTATTGTCAAAATCAGCGGTAAATTTAGAAATTCCCTTTTCAATCCTTGTCTTTAATTCAGTTTGGTTGTTATTTTCAATTTCTTTCATAACATCTTCAAATGGGAATGATGTGGAATAGTCTATTGCATATAATTTTTTTAAGTCATTTTCTTTTGCTATTCTAAATGCTAATTGGAAAATTTCATTTTTTAAATAAAAGTTTGAAAGACTGTCGTTTTTGAAATAATTACCTTTTTTATAGAGTTGGTAAAGAGAATCTAATTCCTTTTGTTCATCATAAGGCCATTCTACAAATATTTTAGTGGGATTATATACTTTAATTCTTTTTGATATTTTTTTTAATTCACTTTGAGATTTTTCATTTAGAATATCAAAAGATTTGGTTTTGGCAACATCTGCTCCTGGATTATTATAATGAAATGTTCCAACAAGTAATACTTCTTTAATATTTGACTTTTCTTGAGCTTTAACACAGTTTAAAATTAAGAACGCAATCGAAAATATTACATAGTTTTTCATAGTAGGATATTTTAGTAATCGTTTAGGTTTAATTCTTCAGACCTTTATTTATATAGACGTCAAAAGTTTTGAAATGGTTGCCTGAATATTTCTTATAATTATGGCTAACGGTTTAGCTATAAGCAGTAAGGGAGCAAATTAGCGTTTGCTTTCCGCCATGCACTTAGCGAAATCGTTTGGTTTTCTTTTTTTCTTTAGCCCGCTAAAAAGAAAAATCGCTAAAGATTTAGCGATTTTATAAATATATACAGACCTTTCGGTTAAGACCTTAAGTCCGCATTGCGTTTAGGTGCTGTTTTCGGTAGTTCTTTTTCTATTTATGCTCAAGATACTTCTTTATCGCTACTCTTAGTTTTCCAATTTTTTCTTTTCCATATTGAGAGGCTTGGTATCTATCTTGTTTTCCAACTGCTATTTTCCATAGGTAACTTTTTAACAAGCTTCTTTCTTTTTCGTTTAAGTCCAAAGGAAGCTTAATTCCTTCAATATTGTTTGTGGAATCATATTCAAAATTTGGGGCAAGGGCATCATTGATTTTATGAAAATAATTTTGCATGAACTTATACTCACTATACTCCTCATTAAATTTTCTGGCTAACTCATAATCAACCTCGTACAAGTTTATAATCTTATTTCTCAAAGAATCATTTTGAATAGTTTCTAAACCTCTTGATTTTAAAGATTCGTAGCCTGATTTATTTTGAACAACTATACTTTCTCTAGAAAATAGATAATAAAAAGTAACTAGAGAATCATTCTCGATAGTTTCTCCATCAATTATTTGATTGAAATATTTAAGCCCTCTAAAAGCAATTTTAAAATATTGCTCATCATTGGCAATATCTAAACTATCACGTTCTAATCCTTTGTAAATCTCTTCTAAAATTTTATTTTCAGCGATACTATCTTTCCTGTCATCGTTCCATCTGTCCAATATAAAAGCAAAAGTAACGGCAAGAAAAATCGAAAGAAATTCGAACAAATATTTCCTCCAATTTTTTAAATTAAAACGATTTTTTATTTTCAAGATTAATGTTTTTTAAATGACCCAGAACGTTTCGTGTATGGTGAGTTGCGTGTTTGTGAAACTAATTTAGCAAAGATGGACGAACCAGAGGAATTGTCTATGGAAATTCCGAGTAGACCCCTACCAAGCATTGAATTTTAGGTTTTGTAGGTGTACGTTTAAATTTATTCACTGATGGAATATTTTTTCCCGTCTTTATAAACCATTTTTACACTTCTTATGTTTTCAATATTTTCTAATGGGTTTTTGCTTAGAATAACTAAATCTGCTTGCTTACCAATTGAAATTGACCCATGAGTTTTATCAATTCCAATTACTATGGCATTATTCAAAATTATTTGCTTCAAAATTATACTTTCCAATAAATTCTTTTTGTTGAACCTTGCCCCAAATAGGTTCCTTTTCATCAAAAGTAACTTTAACGATGTCTAGGCTGATGCCCTTTAGATAAGTTCTTATTAGGCAGGGGGTTGTTAGCCAAACTAAGAATAACAATGCATTAAGTAATGGGTGGTAAGGTTCAAGGAAGTATAAAATCAGAAAAAGAAGAGAGCTGTGTCCTAATAAATTATAGACCCAATGCATAATAACTTTAGATTTTGTTGTTTTTGTATAGTAAATACAGTCATCATTAGAGCCAACGACTACGGTGAATTTTACCGTCAATCTTTCTGTCCAATAATGGTGTAGCAATGCTAGAAGCATCGGAGCTATTACGATTGCCAGATGCCCTGAAGGGATATAGCTGTCAAGACACCAACTCGACAATGATAGTCCAGTCGTAACACAAAGTACCAATGGAACATAATACAACGGATCAATGATATCTAACGCAAACATTTCTTTATACGAAGGCTTATACTTCTGTATTATATTCATTTTAAATACATTTTAAATTGTTCTTATCTTAGTTACATTTTCGCGTCTGACCAAATTGCACACAATAATCTGTAGTTTTTTTTGATGGCAGGATGAGTCTTATTGAAACCATACTCTTCAACCAGAACACCCAGTTTATTAAATGCTTCATACTGATTCTAGTTTTCTTTCGTTCCATACACCTCTTTTGCGGGATATTCCCAAAATCCATTTGATTTTTGTTTTTATCATTTTTTGAGGTTCGGGCAGTTGCCATAATTCTTTGACTGAAACTTTTTTTCCAAGAATATATCGTAAAAGAAATATTTCAATCTCTTTATTATCGCTTTTCAGCAAAGCAGTGACGAGATTATACTTTAAGCCACTTTTCATTAGACAAAAGTATTATGAATAATTGGCGCTTAAAATGATGTTAATCACTCAAGAAAATGATTTTTTGTATGGATTTCTTTGGGGATACACCTATTATTGGGAATTGCACATAACGGTTTCCACATGGCTTGTGGCGGTTTTTGAAGCACTTTCCTGTCCACCGAAACCGAAGTTGGAAATGGAGCAAAGACCTTGCTGGTATCGGTTCACCCGCCATCAGATATATGCTGTGTTAGCATATTTTTTTTATTCATCCATTTTTTCATAATCTACGCTGGCTTTTGCTATTCCTTCTGGGTTTGGATCTAAGTAAAGTTCATAACCCTTTAAGAGTTTTACTTTTTTCAATTCACCTTCTAGTATAGAAATTTCTTCGATAATCTTCCCTTGTTGTTGCACTCTGATAGTAAACTCTCTTTTTCCAATATTTCTAATTATTGCGTAACAGTCTTGTCCGATGTAGGGATTAATTGTTCCATCTTGACCAGGTCCTTTACCTGTCATTATCATACTCTGAGAAGGTTCTAAAACAAATTCTGTTTGAGCTTTCACTTCAATTTGTGTCAAAAATATCAGAGAGATTGTAAAAATTAATGTTTTCATTGTGTAGTGGTTTTAATTTCTGTGTTTGTCTAACGATTTGGCTAAACGCAGTGGGTGAGGAAACGAAACTATTGACGTTTTAGCTATTGTTGTGAAACATATTTGAATTTATAAAGTCCTTTTGGGGCTGTCATTGGCCTCGTGTTCAGAGAACCATTTAAAGAAGCTATTTCCACATAATACTCTAAGACAGTGCCATCAGCTTGAGTTGGGATAGTATAATACCAATGATTTTTTGAGTTATTGTTTATCATAACTTCCGAATTCCAGGAATCCGCACCTTTAATTCTCCAATAAATTTTCACTCCTTGCTCTTCCAAGCCTGCACCACCATAATCTTTTACACTTGCATATACTATTGCATCTTCAGAAATAGGATGTTTTGCAGCAACTTGATTGACAGAAATGAAAACCATATTCTCGTCCCATAGTGCTCGTGTACGGCAATGCAGTGCATCATCAGGCCCCCAACCTGTGTTGACGCCATCTTCTTTATACCCTTCGAAAATGCTTTTTTTCAAATAAGGTTGATCATCAATCGGAAAAAGAATCCCCTTTATGGTATAACCAGGCATAACGGATTTCCATGTTTCAATCGCTAATGAGTCGGAGCTGATACCATATAGGGGCACGTATACAACGTTATTTAAGATTAGAGAATTAGTATAAGCCGCTAGATATTCGTCAATGACCCTGCCTAGTTTGACTCTTTCAATTTTGTATGAATGACCATAGGAATTCTTCAACTTTGATAATTCATTGTCTACTATGTTCTGATAGACATCATAGAGTTCATGATCTGACGGTGGTTGAGCCACAAGAAGCGTCTCTTCATCTATGATCTTTAAGAAACAATCTATATGTTGTATTCCATAACTTTCAAAATTGGATATCACATGGTAGTTTTGATAACCTAAAAGTGAATCATTCAGTGAATAAAATTGTTCATCTGACACCCCATTGAATCTATTCTCAGTGAGCAAGATGCAAGTAGAAAATGCAGTGCCAATACCATCTGTTAAGACATTGCCTCCTGTACTAGTAAAAGGTACTTTAAAGGACTCTATATCAAGCTGATTCGCCAATGGGGTTATAGAGCTATCTGCGATCACACTGTGATAATCTAGCCCAGTTTCTTTTGATTTATGCAGTACCAATGAATCACCACAAGCTCTACCTGAAAATGGATCCGAATTTATGAATACAGGGTCTATCAGTTTGAATCCGTCATCTTTTACGAATACTCCTGCGGGACCCCAATCACGTACATACGGGATATCAAAATCTCCTTTAAGATTTATGAATGATACTCGATTAAGGTCTATTTCCCACTTTAAGAACCATTCCTTAGCCTCTGCTAAAGCTTCTTCTCCATCTACAATTGGGTATATGTGTGTGTCTTTGGCAAATTCGACTATAAGTTCCTTTGGAATGATAGGAGGACAGGAAAACATTACCCCTTTGGCAGGTTCCCATTCAGCTAAAACTCGATTTTTTCCGAATTGATAGAAGTTGTGTGATTCTATTCTTGTATCTGCTTCCTTTTTTTTACAGGAAACCAAGAAGATTATTGCTATTAATGTGATGATTATTCTCATTCTTGGTATTATGTTTCACAACGGTGTTGGCAATGGTTTCTGTACGGAATGGTACGTGAGTATCATTCCGCCGTAACCATAAATTTAGCAAAAAGGCTTAAAATTCCATTTAGGAATTTCAGCAGTAATGAACTAAAGCTGTTGTTAGGCTCAGTAATTTATTCTTTAAAATTTTCAAGTAAGGCCAAACTACGAACAAGGGATATCATATTATTGTTAGTATTCGTCTCATCCTTGCCTGCACTAAAAAATCCAATAATTAATCTTTTTGAAGGGGATATGTAAAGACCTTGACCTCCAAAGCCTTCTTTGAAGAAGTCACCATCTTCAAAAATCACATCCCAATGATAGCTTTGAAAATCTGCACCTTGTCCTTCATAAAATTGTTTCCTCAAATGCTGATCTGTGCCTCCTTCAGATCTAAATAATGCACTATCTCCCGTATGAATTTGATTTATATATCGTGCAGATGCTATTTTCGTAGTAGCATCATCTGTAAAGGCCAGTCCATATCTGGCCAGATCTCTCAAGCGCATTAGCATTAAACCGTAACTTCCAGCAACACCGGTACTCGATAGCGTTACCCTTGCATCATCTTCAGCTCCGATTTTTGTCCATATATATTCCTGAACCATCTCATGAAAAGGTTTGGAAGAAACTCTTTCAGCGATGGTAGTCAGAATCACAGAATTGGCGGAAGTGTAATCGTAGGTTTGCTCAGCGGGTTCAATTTGTCCTGAATTAGCCAATAATTCCATTAAACTTTCTTCAAATGCTGGATTTGGCTCTGTATAAACTGCAGAATGTTGAAGCAATTTATAAAAACAATGGTTTGGGTCCGTAAATGACCCCTTATCCATCTCTCGGCAGTCGATTCCGGAGGTCATCCTTAACAAATTTTCAATAGTTACATTTGCTAAAGGCTTATCATTAAACTCTGCAAGATACTGCCCGATCGAATCCTGTTCATTAAGTTTTCCTTCATCTGCCAAGTTTGCGATTATGGTTCCTAAAAATGTTTTACTCACAGAACCTAGAAAATGCTTGTCAGAAGGTTCCATTTCAGGATATCTTTCATAAATCACTTGGCCTTTATGAAGAACAATCACTCCATTCACTTGTTTTTGATCGCAAATTTGGTCAAGTGACGTTTCCTTTTCAAAGAAGGCACTAGTGAGAATCTCTTGTCCGAGGGTATGACTGATATTTTCTGGAAGCTTCGTTGTTTTTGTATTTCCTTTTTCTATAAGAACAGTAGGAATATAGTTTTCCATATGGCTAAATACCTCTGTTATCTGAGGTCCTCTTCCAATGATCGATTCAGGAACCGTAAAGCTTACTTTTTGGTCTTTTGATGTGGGAATTTTTCTTGATTCTACAGCCAATACAATTTTTTCTTCTAATGTACGCTCTTTGACCTGTTCTTTGCATCCAACGAATAGAAGCAAACTGAGAGTGATAAGTACCTTTAGTGACAGTTTGTTGTTTGATGACATATGCTATTGTTTTTTATTCAGCCTAACGATTTGGGTATGGCTCGTGGCAAAACGCCACGAGCCCTTTAATATATTTTCAAGTTAGCAAAAAGCGACCAAGCGATAAGCCATGAGCCATGAGCTATACCCGGCTTAAGTTTGATTCTCAGTAAATTGTTGATATAACTAGAAAGAACAAAAGAGAGAATTAAGGTTACTATACACGGTGAAGCTTTATACTTCGACAACATTGATAATCCTCTCTCTTTTACTACTTAAACCACGTTCAGTTCTGTGAGACCTAGATCTCGTTTTCAAGTTGTTGTGAGCAGAAGTAGCCGGTTCTTTCATAAAACATTCGTTATGAATAAATATAAAGAAACTTTTGGAGTTGACATCAGTAAGGATGTCTTTGATGTACATGGTAGTAACATTGGTCACAGCCAGTATAAGAACGATGAAACGGGATTCAGGAAATATCTTAAAGAATTGCCCCAAGGTTCATTGGTGGTTATGGAAGCTACCGGTTATTATCATTATAGACTTGCACAGTTTCTTTACAAAAACGGAGTAATCGTTTCTGTTGTAAACCCATTGTCCATAAAGCGTTTTATACAAATGAAACTGGCCAAGGTAAAGACGGACAAAAGCGATGCAAAGGCTATTTGTGAATATGCTTTGTCCAATGATGTTCCACTCTACAATTCCTTGACGGATACACAGAGTGAATGTTTACAGTTGTTCCGGTTATTGGACACCTATTTAAAACAACGTACCGCAACTAAGAACAAGATACATGGAGAAGCTGTTCTGGGCATTCCCTCAAAGTTTGTCCATCGTTCCTTGGTGCGTAACAAGAAGCAGCTAAATAAGGAGGTGATAGCCATCGAATCAAAAATCCTTTCCTTGGTAAAAGAGGACCAACAAGAGCAATTGACCTTAATCACCAGTATACCGGGAATAGGTCAAAAGACCGCATTGTTCTTGATAGTTGTGACGGATGGTTTTTCCAAGTTCGAGAATGCATCACAGCTCTGTAGTTATGTCGGTATTACCCCAACGATAAGAGAATCGGGGAGCAGCGTTAGAGGTCGTGCACGGATAAGCAAAGTGGGCAATAGAAAGCTACGTAATCTTTTGTTCCTATGTTCCTTTACCGCCTGCAAGCACAACAAGGCGTGTAAGGAGGTATATGAGCGAATCGTGAACAAGGGAAAGAGTAAGAAGCTGGCATTGATAGCCGTGGCTAACAAGTTGCTCAAACAGTCCTTTGCCATTGCAAAGTCCGGAAGGCCTTATGATGAAACTTACGTTTCGGTACTGCGGGTAAAATAAATGGAAGATAAATTGAATAAAAAAAGCCCGAAGAATCCGATTTTAGAATCTATGGGCCTAGAATAGTATTGTCTCAGATCAAGGAAGAATTTGTTTGTTTTTTACCTCAGTTCTTTGTTGTATGCCGTTTTTATTTATTACTTATTGAAGTTCCTTTAGTCGAAAAGGATATTCCTTGCTGACCGTGTGTTGAAATCATAATTCCTTCAAAAAGTGGCTCAACTTTATCACTTTCAGAACCCCAAATAATTATGAAATTCGCACCTGTTCCGCCACTCGTGTCATCTTCTTCTATCACATATTCAACTGATTGCATCGGCTTAAGAAGGATTGATTTTTCTAGAAAACTCTTAGTTTTTTCTCCTGCTGAGTTGTAGTAATCAACACTTGAAACATAAATGCTGTGTTTGAAACTTGTGTTTCGTAGGCTCAATGTAGCAGTTAGATTAAACCTAGTATCCTTCGATTCACTATAAATGTCTGAGTAAATAGGAACGTAAGTTGTGTCGTTGAAAGCTAGGTTTTGAGGAACTCTGTCAATCTCTAACGCTTCAAACTTGTCGTCACCTACTTTATTTAAGTTCTGGCTTCTTTCGACACAGGATTGTAAAGATATGATACCCAATAAGCTCATTACGAGCATTTTTACTCTATACTGCCAAATCATCTTCCATATATTTTTCATTCTCCTTTTGTTTTTTGTTGATTAATGCAAACCCAAAGGTCAACACTCCTACTCGACCTATAAACATTAAAACAATGACTAAGACTTTACCTATGTCAGTTAGGTCGCCTGTGATCCCTGTACTTAGTCCAACAGTACCAAGAGCAGAGGCAACTTCAAATAGAATTTGCTGAAATTCAAATTGCTCAGTAAATGTCAAGAGAAATGTGAATAAGAAAATGACACTCGTGTAAAGAATGAAAGTAGAAGTTGCAACATAAAGGCGTTCAAATGGAATAACTCGTTCCATAAAAGAAATCTTCTTTTGACCAAATAATCTACTTTTCAAGACCGAAATCATAGCGGTAAGTGTAGTTATTTTCATACCACCCGCTGTTCCTGAAGGCGAAGCACCTATATACATTAAAAATGTTACAAATAGCAAAATGGGCAAACTTAAACCACCTGTTGAAATTGTATTGAAGCCAACAGTAGTCATAGCTGTCATAGCTTGAAAAAAGGATTCTGAGAGTTGTGAGTGAGAGTTTTGTACGCTGGGTTCAGCTAAGTAAACAAGAATAGTACCTATCAATAATAACGACACAAAGCCGTAACTAACAATTTTGGTAGTAAATGAAATACTCTTTGATTTACCACTTACCCTATACCATAAATCGGTGATTACAATAAAGCCTAGTGAGCCTGCAATTGCAAGTACAGATATTATAGTATTAATGAAGCCACTGTCACTATAGCTTTCAAAACTGTTATTGAATAACCCAAAGCCTGCCGTACAAAAAGCTGATACACTATGAAATATTGAAAACCAAATCGATTTCATTGTGTCCATTCCTTCTTGTTGAAAAGCAACGAAAAAGCAAATTGCACCTAAGGTTTCCATTACTATAGTGAAAATTATTACGCTTTTAATAAAGTCTTTAATTTTAATGGTCTTTGGAAGCGTAAATTCTGCACCAATTATTTTGTTATGCCAATGTGTAATTCTTTGAGTTGTAAACAGCAGATAATAAGTTGTCAGAGTCATATATCCAATACCACCAATTTGGAATAGTCCCATCACAATTAATTGCCCGAAAAAATTATATGAGTCATAAACACTTACTGTTACAAGTCCTGTGGTAGAAATGGCGGAAGTTGAAATGAAAAGATTGTCAAGAATACCAACACTCGTTTTATGGAACAACGGGATACACAATAGTCCAAAACCTACTAATGTGTATAGGAAAAACCCCCAAACTAAATTCATTTGTGGGGTTTTGCTCACTTGGAATTTTTTGTACCATGTCAGAAATTTTTCGATTATGTTTTTTTTATCTGTCATTTTCGTTTTTCAAATGGCATTCAACGGTCTCGGCTATGAGTAGTTGCGTGGTTTAGCGATTAACTTTGCAAGTACACACCAAGTTGGAAATTCCGCAGGAATTTCCAAAGTAGGCGATATCAAGCAATTAATTATAGCCATTGTTGTGCTTTCGTTATTTAATGTAATCACTTTTAACTTTACATTTATCGGCTAATTTCGAGTTCATTATATTTATTTGATTATCAATAAGATTCAATAATTCTGAACGTCTTCTTAATAGAATACCTTCCATCACCAAGTCTTCATATAACCTAGCTTTTGTTTCTTTTGGTATTTTGTTAGGAAAATCAACACTTAAATTTTTTTGTATTTCTCTTGGAAACAATTTCTTATATTCCGCGTGCAATACTCCTGAATTAAACCAATCTGCTGTTTGTGCTAACCGATTAAATACAAGGTTCATATTTCCTAAAATTACACTATTCAAATCTTCTGTTTTTTTGATATATTGATTTAGTGATTTTCGGATTTGACTATCTTTCAGCGTATTTATATTCCCACTAGACTTTATATCTTCATAAGTAGATGAATTTGGAATGAATGATTGAGTCATATCCCTTCTAGAAAGGTTGATTTTACTTCCTAATTCTGTTAGGTCTATATTTTCACTTTGAATTGTTGTAATTGCAATATTTGAGTTTTCAATACGCTTCTTGTTAACTGCTATTAATGTCTTAATTTGTTCTTTGTCCTCTTCTATATCATTTAGTAAAAGGCAATAATACGATTCTTCCAGCTCGGATGATTTTCTGTTTTCATTCCAGTTATTAATTCCTAATGCAATTAAAATTCCAATAACTACCAAAATAATTTCTCCAACAGCATATTTCATATACTTTCCAGTTTTCCCCTCTGAAAGTAAGTTTTGTCTAATTTTTCTAAAGAATTTAATCATTGGTTAGCGGTTTCTGATAATGAAGCACAACGGTTTTGTATATGGCTCGTAGCGTGAAAATTAGCAATTATTTTTCGGTTGAGCACAAGCCAGATTTTTAAATTTTACTATTTATCTTTTTAATCGGAAATCGTCAAATTTAAAAATTTGGCGACTTTCCAAATATGCCTTAACTTCGATTAAGCAACTGACTAGCTATGAGATATATACGTTGTTGCCAGCAGTTATTTTACAATCCAATTACTCTATTCCAATCTGCAACATACATATAAATCCTTTGAAATTCCGAGGGTAAAAGCATTCTGTTATGTGCAATAAAATGTCGAGATTTTTCCAATTCGTCCATTCTTTGATTTAACCAATGTTGTGAAGGAATTAGATTGCTAAAAAATTCCCACTTTTCAATCATTATTTTAGCTAACATACCGAAATCAATAAAACCAAGAAGGTCACTTTTTTCGCCTTCCAACCACGAATCTTTCATAGCGGATTGTTGTCTACTTTCTGCGTGATTTTTAATTTTATTTGGAAGTTTGTCCCACCAATCTAAACCAACATTTTCTTCAAGAGTTTCACGAATAAAAGCTCTAATTTCATTTTCAAAGCAATTTACAACAGCATAAAGTCTTGCCATTTCTAATCCATTATTTCTCCTGTTCACACCAAAAGGTGCAAGTGATTCCGCTAAAAGTTGTTTTTCGGTAAATTGGTTGTCAGCTCCAATTTGAATACCTGCCTTTTGGAATTCCTCGGCTTCAGACTCAAACATTAATCCTCTGAAGAAAAAATCTCGGATGTCTTTCTTGTCAGTCAATTAAATGGTCTTTAAGTGATTTAAATATAGCGTTGTAAACTTCAACGTCTTTAGTAGCTGGTAAATGTATCTGTATATTGTAATGAAGACCAACTTTAGATGCTGAAATTGTTTTTGGTAAAGGCGTGTCTTGTGGTTTATTTTCAGTTTGTGGTGATTGCTTTTCTTTTTGTTCGACTACTACTTTTGGTTTTACATTATGGTTTAAATCTGCAATATCTAAAAGTGCATAAAATGTGTTAGTATGTAATTTAGCAACATTGTCACTTGCATTATGATAACTTTTAAATTTACCTTGAACTAAATCTTTATCCTTGTCAGTTGGATTGGATTTTATTAAGAATATATCGCTATAAGCCTCTTTTATAGCTTGTCCCATTATTTCTCTCGATTTAGAGTGATTTCTATATTCGTGATATCGTTGTGTTGGACTACCGTCAGATGATAAAAATCCCAAAGATTTCATTAGAGGAATGAAAGGTCTATGATTGTTTGATTTATAACCTAAATCTTTTAAATTTTGGTGTCCAAATTTATCAGGTGCCTGTGCATCTCTAATTTTTTCAAAGAATTCTCCAAGAACTCCATATGATTGGCTGTAGCTTGTTGGTAGTCCCATATTTTAATGTTATTCGTTTTTTTTTAATTGCTGGCAACGGTCTAGGCTATGAGTAGTTGCGTGGGTTAGCACTTAACTTTGCAAGTACACACCAAGCTGAAAATCCCCGAGGATTTTCAGAAGTAGGCGAGAAAAAGCAATTACTTATAGCCATTGTTGTGCTTTCGTTATTTATTTAATTTAATATAGTCTTTTATCGTTTGAGATAATTCCATTCCACTTTTAATCTGTTCTTCATATAAGCCAGTAAGAAAGGTCGTATTTGTTCCTCCTCGAAATAAAAGCATTAATAAATTATCGTGTCCAGGATGTTTTGTGAGGTCTTCGTTATAGTTTGTAATTTGTTTTGTTAAATCCTTATGTACTTCTTTATCAAGTTTCATCCACTTTGTTAAAAATCCATTATTAACTAGTTCTAACTCCATCTGATTATTGAATTCTTCAAGGTTTTTTTCTTGTTTAGTAATTCTATCGACCAATTCATAATATTCTAAAAGAGCAGTTTCTATAATTGAGTTCTCAATATTTGCTAGGTTTCCTGAATTTTTCAAAGATTCAAAAGCATCTCTATCATAGTTAATCGGCCTTTCAATAAGTGATGAGAATATTGCAGATTGGAAAATAGATTGATTGCTAAAATCTTTATCTATTATAAGTTCAGCGACTTTGTTACAATTGGCGGAATGTTCATTTCTAAATTCAAGCATTGTTTTAGAGAAATTTATATTCTGTTCTATGTTTGAATTGATTTTTTCTAGATAGTTATTTGTGGTTTTTTGCTCAATTCTTTTTTGATTCGAATTATTTACACTTAATGCAATCAATATTCCAATCACTACAAGCACAATTTCTCCAATTGCATAAATCAGATATTTACCTAATTTGTTTTCAGTGAGTAAATTTTGTCTAATTTTTCGAAAGAATTTTATCATTGGTTAGCGGTTTGTGGTAATGAAGCACAACTAGTTGATATAGGCAATGTACTAAAAAACATGGCATAACCTTCACATTTTAGCGGTACATAAGCAATTATTTTATAATTTGGTAATATCCATAAGCCAAGTTGTATATGACAGATTTTAGAAATTTTAGAACCCTGTTAAATATAAAAAGATATAGCGAAAATACGAGTGCTGCCTATATTGGTTTACTCCTCTCTTTTTCAAAATTCATTGGGTGTGAGCAAGAAATACATCGTTTGGACAACAAATTCCTATTGCAGAAAATAAGAGAATTTATAATTGCTAAAAAGTACGCATATACAACACAAAAGCAATTGTTAAGTGCACTTTCGCTCTACATGAAAGAAATGCACAATTCCCAGTTAGACCTAAACACGCTTAGACCTAGAAAACCCCAGCGTGTGCTACCTGAAATACTTTCGCTCCAAGAAATAAAACGTATGCTCGCCGCTACCCGGAACATAAAGCATAGGGCAATGCTAACCACGATATATGCCTTGGGGTTAAGAAGTGGTGAGTTAATCACTTTAAAAATTGTACATCTAGACGGGGACCGAAACAGGATATTTGTACAAAATGCCAAAGGAAAAAGGGATCGGCTATTACCTTTTCCAGCATCTTTAAAGACCCTGTTACGTACCTATTATAAAGAGTACAAGCCTAAAGTATATCTGTTTGAGGGCAGAGAGGGCCAATACGCCCCCGAAAGTCTTAGAGCAGTCTTTAAAGCGGCCGTTAAACGAGCCGCAATACGTAAAAAAGTAACACTCCATAGCCTAAGGCATGCTTATGCAACACACCTTCTGGAAGCTGGTACAGATCTGCGCATTATTCAGGAACTTTTGGGTCATAATACCATCAAGACTACCATGCTTTATACCCATGTATCCAATAAAAATCTTTTGAACGTTACGAGTCCCTTAGAATTTTTGGATACTATTTAACAACCCATCCCAATTAATGCTATAGAACCCTATTCCCACTCGGTATGGAAAGTACCTTCCCTGTCCAACCGTTCATAGGTGTGCGAACCAAAATAATCGCGTTGTGCCTGTATCACGTTCAACGGCAATCTGGAAGACGTGTAGGCATCAAAATAGGTTAACGAATTGGAAAGTCCGGGCAAGGGAATTCCGTTGGTTGCACCATAGGCCACCAATTCTCTTGCGGCTTGGACCGTACCTTGTACTTTAGCTACAAAAGTAGGGGATAGTAGAAGATTGGGCAGGTCCTTATTTGCTTTAAAGGCTTCTGTAATATCTGCCAATAGTCCTGCTCGGATAATGCATCCTGCGCGCCATATTTTTGCAACTACCGTAATATCCAGCTCGTAACCGTATTCCTTTGAAGCATCGGCCAATTGGTGCAATCCTTGTGCGTAGGTAACAATAAATGAAAAGTAAAGGGCTTCTTCTGTAAGTGTTTCCAAGCGCTTTTTATCCATCGTCGCTACGGTAGGTCTGTCGTACAGCGCATCTGCTTGTATGCGTTCTTCTTTTAGGGCAGAGATTTCGCGTATGCTTACGGCTATATCTATAGAGGGTATCGGAATACCCAGGTCCATAGCATTTTGGCTGGTCCACTTACCGGTTCCTTTTTGTTTGGCCTTATCCAATATCATATCTACCAATCGACCATCGGTAAGTTCGTCTTCCTGACTAAAAATTTCAGAAGTTATTTCTACCAAAAAGGATTGCAAACGTCCGCTGTTCCATTTTGCGTACGTTTTGTGTAACTCATCATTGGAGTAATCACCTCCTTTTTTTAATAGGTCGTAGATTTCGGAAGTGAGCTGCATCAACCCGTATTCTATTCCATTATGCACCATTTTTACATAATTTCCGGCAGATTTTGGTCCTAAGTACGCCACACAAGGCTCTCCCTTATATTTTGCCGAAACGGCTTCAAAAATGGGTTTTACATGCTGGTACGCCTCCCGGTTACCACCGGGCATAATACTTGGCCCTCTTCTGGCACCCTTGGCCCCACCGGAAACTCCGGCCCCAAAAAAATTGATGCCTTTCTTCTTCAAATAGGTGTCTCTACGGTCCGTATCGGTATAAAAGGAGTTTCCGCCATCGATGATAATATCGCCTTCCTCCAAATGGGGCAATAGGTTTTCTATAACGATATCTACCACCTTGCCTGCAGGAACCAAGAGCATTATTTTGCGGGGCGTTTTCAAAGCCGCCGTAAAGGTTTTTATCTCCGTTGATGCGTTAACCTTGGCCGTATCGCCGCCTTCGGTAATCAGTGCGCTTACTTTTTCGGTATCTATATCGTTACCAAAAGCGGTAAAACCGTTATCGGCAACGTTTAATATAAAATTGCGCCCCATTACCCCTAATCCTACTAATCCAAAGTCATATATGGCTTCCATGTTCCGTTATTTTGATAAAGTGGAAACCCTTAATACCTGTAGTGAATTTCCGTTTGGTTTTCTTACGGGTCAAAAATAACCGAAAATATTCATTTGCATAGGCAACATCTACTAAACTCGTTGTGAAAGCCTTTACTTTTCAATACTTTTACGCCTAATCCAGAAAGTAGGGTATGAACAAAACAGAAAATCAGATGCTTGTAATTTTTGGGGCATCTGGAGATTTAACGGCGAGAAAATTGGTCCCTGCTCTTTTTAATCTATACGAAGCCGAACAGTTGCCGGAGCATTTTACCGTATTGGGTGCCAGCAGAAGTACTATGACGGATACAGAATTTAGAAATAGAGTAGTCTTGGAAAGTACTTACTTAAAAGAGAGATTTAAGGATTTGGAGTCGGAATACATAGAAGCTTTTGCCAATCTATTTTTTTATGAAGATCTAGGGGGTAGTTATGACACCGATTATGCGCCCTTACGAAAACGGGTGGGAGCACTTAACGATGCCGAGGCTACGGAAGGTAACATCATGTACTATCTTTCAACACCGCCTACCTTGTACGAAACCATTGCAAAAAACTTGGATGCCTCTGGTCTAAGTACCCAAAATAATGGGTGGAAGCGTATGATCGTTGAAAAACCCTTTGGTTACGACCTGGAAACTGCAAAAGAATTGAATACGGGTCTCCAACGCTATTTTAAGGAGCATCAGATTTATCGTATAGATCATTATCTTGGGAAGGAGACGGTACAGAACTTACTGGTAACGCGTTTTGCCAATAGTATTTTTGAACCCTTATGGAACAGAAATTACATTCACCACGTGGAAATTACGAATGCCGAAAGTGTGGGTGTTGAAAAAAGAGGTGGCTACTATGACAGCTCCGGTGCCTTGCGCGATATGTTCCAGAACCATTTGTTACAGATCGTGTCGCTCATCGTTATGGAACCGCCAATAGGAGACCAACCAGAGGAAATACGCAACGAAAAAGTGAAGGCCTTAAAGTCCCTACGGATTATGAAGGATGATAAAACCTTGCATGACCATACCATACGCGCCCAATATATGGGGTCTAAAATTGACGGGGACACGGTAAAAGGATATAGGGAAGAACCAGGGGTAGCCGAAGATTCGCTAACGGAAACCTATGCTGCCATTAAATTTTTTGTAGATAATTGGCGCTGGAAAGATGTGCCTTTTTATGTACGAACTGCAAAAAGGATGCCTACCAAAGTAACCGAGGTGGTGATTCACTTTAAATCGCCCCATCACCAAATATTTAAAGAAACGGGAATGCAGGAAAAGGATAACAAATTGATTATTCGGATTCAACCGGACGAAGGCGTTTTAATTAAATTTGGGGTTAAAGTCCCTGGGCAAGGCTTTAAGGTAGAACGGGCAAATCTGGATTTTTACTATTCTAGTTTGGCAGAAACGCACGTGATGCAGGCTTATGAACGTTTATTGTTGGATGCGATGCAGGGAGATGCCACCCTATATGCACGCGCCGATGAAGTAGAGGCCGCTTGGGAGTTCGTAAATCCTATTTTGGACTACTGGAAAAATGGAAAGGATGTGCGTATGTACGGATATCCTTCCGGAGTTTGGGGCCCGGAGAATTCGGATGAGTTGATTGATGGTATAGGGATATGGAGGAATCCTGGACCAAATTTGACCGACGATCAAGGATTCTGTGTGCTGTGTTGATGAGTTGATAGAGGGAAGTTTTAGTGAGTAATTAATCCCTTGTGTATTATCGGAGTTTCTTTAACATATTGAATGTTAGTTCGAGTGTTTTTCTTTCTTTTTCGGAAGAAAAATGTATCGAGAACAAATTTTATCCAAAATGTGTTCTTGGTGACCTTGATGTTGAGCTTGTATTTGATTTTGAACAGTATAACTTGTAAACTGAAGATGGAAAAAAAAATATTAAGGGATAAAAACCAAGTCGCTAGGCAGTTCGCTGATTATTTCGCCAATTTAGTGAAGGATTATGGCACCTTTCACGTAGCACTTTCCGGTGGTAGTACGCCAAAACTTATTTTTGACGTGTTGGCGGCGGAGTATGGAACAGCTATAGATTGGTCTCAGATTCATTTTTATTGGGGAGATGAGCGCTGTGTTTCACCAACGGACGAACAGAGTAATTTTAAAATGACAACCGAGCATTTATTTTCTAAGATTGATGTTCCCAAAGAAAACATCCACCGTATTTTGGGCGAAAACCAACCGCAAGGGGAAGCCATGCGTTATGCCAACCTATTGGAAATTAATTTAGACCGTGTAGCAGGTATACCACAATTTGATTTAGTGCTGCTAGGAATGGGAGATGACGGACATACGGCTTCTATTTTCCCGCACGAAATAGCATTGTGGAATGCAAACGACCATTGTACGGTAGCTACCCATCCAGATTCCGGTCAAAAACGGATTTCTATCAATGGCAAGGTGATCAACAAAGCAAAAGAGGTTATCTTTCTGGTAACCGGTGAGGGCAAGGCGCAAAAAGTGAAGGAAATTCACCAACAACAGGGCAACTATAAAAAGTATCCTGCAGCCTTGGTACAACCAGAATCCGAAAAGCTTACTTGGTTTATGGACGACGCTGCAGCGGCCTTACTTTAGATTAAGCTTCATGTTTTCATCTTTTAAGAATGCAGAATAATCCTTTATCTTAAAATTTTTGGCTTCGTATTTAGAATCTCGCTTAAAAGCGGATTGCTTTCGCTCTTTGCTACGTGCAAAGCGTCGCATACCTTCCTTATCTTCAATAATAAGTCCGGGTACTTTTAGATTTTTTCCCTTTTCATCTTTGGCCACCATAGTAAAATAGGACGAGTTGCAGTGTCTTTTTTTTCCGCTGATTATGTTTTCGGCCTCTACCCGAACACCTACGACCATAGAGGTTCTACCGGTATAGTTAATAGACGCTTTTAGGGTTAGTAAATCGCCCACTTCCACGGCATTAAGGAAATCTACCCTATTTACCGATGCCGTTACACAATAGCTTTGGGAGTGTTTGCTAGAACACGCAAAGGCAATTTGGTCCATTAAATTTAAAATATAGCCGCCATGCACCTTACCGCCAAAGTTGGAGTGGGAGGGCTGCATGAGTTCTGTTATGGACACTTTAGATTCGGTAGCGCTTTTATAGTTTCCCATTAGTTTCTAATATGAGGGGATTGTTCCCGTTTTACATCGGTTACAAAGTATTTGGTGTCGCCAAGCCAAAAGAACGTGGCATACCGTTCCGTATAGTTCACTTTTACATACTGCCCTTGGTATTCCTTTAATTTTTCAATCACCTTTTCATCCTTGTCCAGCACAGAAAATGAAAAGATTTGCGCTCCTGAGATGCCCTGGCTTATCTCTCCTTCCCATGTTTTCACGGCCACACCTTTGTGACTTACCTTTATAAGCTCACCTGATCGTACGCCTTCGCTATATGGCACATAGTATATAAATGCATAATACAATGCCATTAGGGCCAACACACCAGCTATAAATAAAAATAGTATTTTCTTCATATTTTATGGTTATCTCAAAATGTTATAGGGATTCTTCTTCGGCCTTTTTCAATAATTTTTCAGGAATCGATTTTTTGGCCTTGGCGCCCATGCTTTTTAGCTTTTCTATACTTGTTATAATATTTCCTCTACCCTCTGTTAATTTGTTCATGGCACCTCGATATTCCGATTTTGCATCGTCCATTTTCTTTCCCAATTTACTTAGATTGCTCACAAAACCTTCAAATTTATCGTACAGCGCCCCTGCCTGGCGCGCTATTTCAATTGCGTTGCGCTGTTGTTTTTCGTTGTTCCACATGCTATCTATGGTACGCAAGGTAGCCAGCAGGGTAGCAGGGGTCACAATAACGATATTTTGTTCAAATGCTTTGTTATACAGCGAGCTGTCTTGGTTTATGGCCACAGCAAAAGCGGGTTCTATGGGAACGAACAGTAACACAAAATCCGGACTCTCCATGTCATAAAGATCTTCATATTTTTTGGCGGAAAGCTGTGCTACATGACGGCGCAAGGAACTAATATGATCTTTTAGATGTTTTGGTTTGAATTCTTCCTCGGCATTTACATAGCGTTCATAATCTGTAAGGGAAACTTTGGAATCAATGATCATTTTCTTTCCGTCCGGTAGGTTGATGACCACATCGGGTAACACACGGCTTCCATCTTCCCGATCAAAGCTTTTTTGTACGGTATATTCCCTGTCCTTTTCCAAGCCGGATTTTTCAAGGACACGTTCCAGCACAAGCTCGCCCCAGTTACCCTGCATTTTGCTATCTCCCTTAAGTGCTTTGGTTAGGTTTTCAGCCTCCTGTGTAATTCTAACATTTTGATTTTGGAGGTGTAACAGTTGTTCCTTTAAAGCGGAGTGTATACTAATGTTCTCTTTTTGGGTAGCATCGACCTTTTTCTCGAACAGTTGTATCTTTTCCTGTAAGGGGCTCAAAATCTGGGTAATATTCTTTTGGTTCTGCTCCGTAAATTTGGAACTGTTCTGTTCTAATATTTTGTGGGCTAAATTCTCGAACTCCTTGGTAAATTTTTCCTGTAACTTAGTGGTTTCCAGTTTTTGCTCTGCATTCAGGCGATTTAAATTATCGTTGATACCTTCTAAGCGTACTACTTTCTGTCCTAGTAATTCTTTTTCCAACTGTGCCTGTTTGTGGGATTCATCGGCTACCGTTAGTCTGTTTTTAAAGTCTTCCCTTATTATGTTCCATTGTTGCTGCCTCTCCTTCCAAATGGCTTGGGCAGCACGTTCTCGTAGCCTTTGGATATAGATACCTAAAACGATACCTAGACCAATGGATACCAGGGCAATGATGAGATAGACAACTTCAGTACTCATAGCTTATATTAATGCCCTAAAGATAGTGGTTTTGTGTTTTCCATGATGCAGACACGATAACTTGTACACTTATAGGGAGCACCTTACGAATGAAAATGAAGACCGTTTAGGTAAAGGTCTAATGCAATTGCCATGATGTACACTATAGTTGCTTTATAAAAAAGTTATTTCTTGATTTTAAACGTACCTGTTTTGGCATCAAATTGAATCATATCCGTAGGAAAAAGTGTTTCAAAGGCACCATTTTCAATAAGCTCGCACGGTTGGCCAAAGGGATTTTGAGCACCATCTAAAATCAATATTTTATCGCTCAATTGAATGGCCAAATCAATTTCATGGGTCGTAAATAGCACCGTTTTATGATGAGCTTTTGCCAATTCTTTCAATAGCTTTAAAATCTGTACTTTATGATAGAGATCTAGATGGGAGGTAGGCTCATCCAATAAGATTAAAGGCGTATCCTGCGCCATAGCACGCGCAATGAGTACACGTTGGAGCTGACCATCACTTAGTTCATGGCAATGTTTGTGCTGTAAATGTTGCAGGTCTAACTGTTGTATACAGCTTTGAATATAGGTTTTATCCTTTTGGTTTAGGGAACCCAACCAATTCGTATACGGTAATCGACCTAGGGAAATTAACTCTAGAACACTTAGGTTCTTTGAGGCAACAGGCTCTGTAAGCACCACGCTAAGCTGGGCGGCTAACTGCAGCGATGAATAGTTTTCTATGGCCACCTTGTCAATTATAATGCTTCCGGATAGTTTTGACTGTACGTTTCCTAAAGTGCGTAAAAGCGTGGACTTTCCAATACCATTGATGCCAACAATGGCACACAGTTCTCCTTTTTGAAGGTTGAAATTTATAGTATTGGCGATTGCCCCGGATTTGTACCCAATGGCCAACTCTTGTACCGCAATGGTCGTCTCGGTTTTTTCCATATCAAAAAATCATTTTTTGTTTTCTGATCAAGAGCCAAATGACAACAGGTGCGCCTATAATAGATGTAATGGCATTAATTGGTAGGACGCTAGCGGAGTTGGGCAATTGTGCAATCGTATCGCAGAGAAGTATTAGAATGGCACCATATAAAAAAACAGCGGGCAGTAAAATACGATGGTCCATTGTTTTAAACAGTTGACGGGTTAAATGGGGCACTGCAAGCCCTACAAAAGCAATTGGGCCCGCAAAGGCAGTGATACCACCTGCCAATAGGCCGGTTGCAATGATAATCAATAATCTAGATTTTTTAAGGCCTACGCCCAAGCTTTTAGCATAGTTTTCACCCAATAAAAAAGAGTTGAGACTTTTTAGGGACAGTACACTGATGATGAGTCCCATGACTACGATACCCGATAACAATAGTACTTGTGACCAAGACAAACTACCCACTGATCCATAGGACCAAAAAATAAAACGCTGTAATTGCTCCGCATCGGAAAAATAGGCCAATACGCTTACGACTGCGGCGGTGATGCTACCGAACATGAGCCCAATAATCAATAAGGCCATGGTATCACGGACACGGTGTGCCACCAACATCACCACGGCAAGAACCAAAAAACTACCTGTGCTTGAGGCTATGGCCAAAGAAACATCGTTAACTAAATCAAATAGTACAAAGCCCGAAACTAAAGAACCGCCCATCAGTAGCAATGCTGCTCCCAAACTGGCGCCTGAGCTTATGCCCAATACGAAAGGGCCCGCTAACGGATTTCGAAACAGTGTTTGCATCAGAAGGCCGCTAACGGCGAGTCCGCCGCCGACCAAAATTGCCGTTATGGATTTGGGTAAACGATAGTCCAAAATAATGTATTTCCACGAGGGTATGTCTAGTTCTCCTCCGTACAAGGCCTTTAGTGTGGCATCAAAGGGGATAGCTACACTCCCAGAACTGATATTGAGCAGGAGAGCGACTAATAGGGCTAACATAAGCGCTATAAACCAAAGTTGATATGACGTTTTTCCAAAACTCATTGCAGGGGCTTAAAAAAGAAGGGTTCATAGTTGGGTAATACCTCTGGATGAAAAATATGGACCAAATCCTGTAAGATCAAATCAGGTCTTTGTGGACCTAATTCAAAGAATAGAAGTCCGCCTGTTGGTCCCATGGTAGCGGAATAGGTGTGTATGCTTTTAGTTTTAAACGCATCAAATTCCGTATAATGGACATTGGATGCGGACATTTCTTCGTAGCCTTTAAACTGTGAGGGCGACACCCAAAAATCGGCTTTTTGTCCTTTTTCCAAGACCGACTCCAAACTTAAGGATAGGCTTCCAGTTCCTTTGGTGTCGGACCAGAGGTATTGTGCGTTGGCATCTTGTATAAATTGTGCGGCCCAGCTTTCGCCCGCGGGTAAGTACCAAACGTCCTTATATAATGCACCGCTAAGAACGGTTGGGGTAACGCTTGCTGTTTTAGCGAGTTGCTTTATCCGTTTGTAGTCGCTTTCAATTTTGTTGAATAGTTGTTCCGCTTGTTCTTGCCTATCTAACAGTACACCAAAAAATTTTATCCATTCCGCTTTTCCCAACGGAGTTTGTTCGGTCCAGTCGCCATTAAATAAAATAGGTATACCCGCCTTTTGAAGCAGGTCATAGGTTGCATTGTTATTGTCCATCGCAAAACCTACGATAACATCGGGCTGCATTTCCAGCACCATTTCGGTATTTAAAGACTCGTTATTTCCCAGCTCCTTTATATTTCCTTCGGAAATCAATTGTCTGGCCGGCATCGAGGAAATGTACTTTGTATCTGGAAAACCTGTTAAGATGTTTAAACCGTTCAAGGCTTCCAAGGCTGGAATATGCGTAGTGGAGGTAACGACAAGATTTGCTATCGGCGTGCCAATTATGGCATCATAATCTTGCTTAGCATCTGAGTTTGCTTGTAATTGTGTTTTCGGAATAAAGGCGTACGTAAAATGGTGTTCGGCATTGGGCCAAGGATTGGTTACGGTAACGACGGGAAATGCACCTGTATTATCTATGCGTAATCCCGTAGCGTGGGTTATTGTAGTTTGTATTTTTTCAATAGGGGTAGGCAGCGGTTTTTTATCTTCTTTACATGAAACCGAGGTTAAAACGTATAGCGCAAGAATTATAGGGATAATAGGTTTCAAATTGATAGTGTTAGTACAAGGAAAATCCTTTTTTTCAACTGCAAAGTAACAAAAGTCATTTTTGTTGGATTGTAGTTACGATACTTTTGTTTAAAATAAAAAGTATGAGAAGCGATTCTAACACGCTTATTTACATCATTGCCGGGGTTATTCTATTACATTTTGTAATTGGCTTTATTTGGCTAGCGGTTAAAATGACCAAGAAAAAAGACGATAACATAGAGAATTAAGTTACTTTCACCGTGAATTTAGGTTTGACAAAGTTATTGTGTGTACTGAAATAGATCAGCATAACTGCGTCAATTAAAAGGGAATCCGGTGCTTTAAAGTATCTAGTTTTAGTTTGGAAGTACGAATTCAATAGTGTCGTCTTTCGATTTTCAACACAGCTTTAAAAATTCCGGAGCTGTTCCCGCAACTGTAAGTTTATGCCAAAGATTGTTTGGCACCTCTTTGTATAAGAGGGTTACGTATTCTACTTAGCCACTGTCTCAAAAAATATAGGATGGGAAGGCTGTACGTAATTGAACAAGCCAGGAGACCTGCCAAATTCAAACAATCAAGTTAAACTTTCGGGATAAAAGTTTACGTAGGGATACCTATGGGATTTTCCGAGTAATTTCATTTTAATGAAAAAAGTAATTTATGGCGCCTTTGTCCTTTGTGGGCTAAGTATACATGTCAACGCACAACAATCAAGTAAGCAAGTTAAAAATGACACGGTTACCGTCCAACAATTGGATGAAGTGGTGGTAAGTGATTCCCGATTTGAATTGAAACGGGAGAATTCCGGTAAAACGGTGATTAAAATTACTGCGGAAGAACTTGCTCTAAATCAGGGCCGCTCAGTGGCTGAACTCATCAATACGAAAAGTGGTATCGAAGTCAACGGAACCAGAAGTTTTGCCGGACAGAATGTAAGTGTATTTACCCGAGGGGGTAATAACCGTCAAGTGCTGGTCATTATCGATGGGATTCAGGTGTCCGACCCATCGAACGTAAATGCCGAATATGATTTGCGATTGCTTAATACCGAACAAATAGAAAGTATCGAAATTTTAAAGGGTGCTGCAAGCACGCTTTATGGAACGGCAGCGGCAACAGCGGTCATCAATATTACTACGAAAACAGCTACGGTAAATGGTTTATCCTTGGATGTGGCTTCCAGCATGGGTACAAACCAAAGCCAAAGCGAACAATCCTATACCATATCCGATTTTACTAATACCGTAACCATAAAGGCAAAACAAAACAAGCTTTCTATTTTGGCATCTGGTGGGCATCAATTTACAGACGGACTTTCCGCCGCCATAGGAACAGAGAAAGATGCGTTATCTAGAATTGACGGAAATATGAAACTGGGTTATGAATTTTCGAAAAGGTTCAGCATTACCGCATCGGCTTTTTATAATAAATTGAATTCCGATTTTGATAACGGCTTTCCTGTAGAAGATGCCGATTTTACTTTTAACAGCGAGCAGTCTAGATTTGGCCTTTCTTCCGTTTACCAATATGGGAAGGGGAGCATTACCGTAAATGCCGCTTTTAACCAAATAACGCGAGAATTTGTATCGAACTTTCCTACGTCTTTTGATTCGGAATCCGTTGTGCTGGATGTATTTAATAAATATACGTTTAACGAACGCTTTTATACTATTGCCGGGCTAAATGTCATTGACAACACAACACAGTTTGCGGGAGAACAGCAAGCCACTAGTTTAGATCCCTACGCGAATGCAGTGTATGTAAGTGATTTTGGTCTAAACATAAACGCTGGAGCACGTTTGAATAATCACAGCGAATATGGCAGTAATCTCATTTATAACTTGAACCCTTCTTATGTCCTTAAATCTAAAGCGGGCTATTTAAAGTTCTTGGGCTCTTATGCTACTTCTTTTATTGCGCCCAACTTATCGCAGCTATTCGGTCCCTTTGGTCCTAATCCCAATTTGGTGCCAGAAGAAAATACCACGTTAGAAGGAGGAGTGGAGTATAGGCCATCCGCTAAATTCCGAGTTAGTGTACTTTACTTTGACAGACGAGAAGAAGGTCGCATCGATTTTGTAACGGTAAACCCCGAAACGTTTGAAAGTCAATACCAGAATCTCACCGAAACATTGAACTTTAATGGAGTAGAAGTGGAACTACAGGCAAAACCAATTACCAATATGAGTATTATTGCGAATTATACCAATACCAATGCAGATTCCGGACTCGCACTTAGAATTCCCAAAAACAAACTGAACCTAAACCTTGGTTACAACTTTGGCGCAAAAACCTATGGAAGTATCGCATACCAATACGTATCCGAAAGAGGTGATATAGATTTTGCAACTTTTGAGGCAGTAGATTTAGATCCATTTTCCTTGGTGAATCTATACGTAAAACATGAATTATCCAATAGCTTTAGTTTTTTCCTATCACTAGACAATCTCTTGAATACCGATTATGTTGAAGTAACTGATTTTACTACGAGAGGTAGAAATATTAGAATAGGTATGAATTTAAAACTTTAGTTTCCAAGGTGCTGAACAATAAAAAAAGGAGCATTTAAAATATGCTCCTTTTGTACCTCTAGCTTTATCACTAATAATGCGTATCATCTACCATTCGGTAACTCAGCGGACTAAACAGCTTTGAACTACTAATAACATCTGCAGGGCGTTTTACAGTGAAATCCCTTTTAGCCGTAGTATTTGTAATTTCTTGTATGGCCCTTGCTAACAAAGGTTCGTTTTGGTCGCCTAAAATCCCTAGGTTTTCCAAATCTTCTTTTAACTGAACATCGGGAATTAGGCCATCGGTAAAGTCTGAAAAGCCTTCTGCGTTCTCATTACGACCTAATAACGGCTGTATGGCCCATTGCACTTTTGAATTGATTTGATTAACCCGAGAAGGCGTGTATAAATAGGAATTATCTCGATCATCTACCAATGTAGTAGAAAACTCGTTTTTACCCCGGGTAACGTCACCAATCTGAATAACATTCATATACGGTTCTAGCGAGTTTATCAATAACTCACTGGCAGAAGCAGAACTAGCACTGGTTAAAACATATACCTTGTCCAGATTCAATGAATTGATAGTTCTGTTACCCACTTTATCTGTAAAATATACTTCTAATTGGTCCTTGCTAAATTCTGGTTGAAGTTTGTCGTTGTAACGTTTTCTTAGAAAAAGATTATCCGTATTGGTATCGTAGATCATACTAGCAAGTAGACGTGTTGTGTTTACCGAACCACCTGGGTTATACCTCAAGTCCAACACAAGGTTGGTAATCCCTGCAGTTTTTAAATCTTCAATCGCAGTATAGAGCTCGTCATCGTATTCATTCGTAAATTGATTATACATGATATAACCAATGTTCTCGCCGTTGATGAGAAATGATTTGGAAATGAATACGGGGTTTTCCGATAGGGCTTCTTCCTTGGTAAGTGCAACTTCTTTGTCGTTAGGCGCTATTTCTCCATCAACAAATTCGGCCATATTAAGGGTGTAGTCGTTGTTTTCTCCAAAGAGTAATTGAACATAATTATTGAGAGTTAAGGTTTGCCCATCAACCCCAGTAAATAATTCTCCTCGTTGGATATCTTTTGTTTCCGCGTTTGAACCAGGAACAATGTAGCGCACATAACCAAATAGGTTTTGACCGGTCTGAAAACGAACTAGACCAAATTCCAGACCATTACTTCTTGATACGCCCGCTAGGGATTGCGTTAACACTCGATAATCTTCGTTATAGAAGCTAAACCGATCCTCGGTGAACAACAATTTAGTATCAAAAAAATCTCCGGGATTTTCCTCTGAAGCTAAAAAATTGGTATACGCTTCTATTCCATCCGGGGTATTTGTAAAGCGATCGTCGGCTAAATCTGGAACGTCGTCCTGCCAGAAGTACCAATAGTTCATTGCTTTCCACATGAAATCCTGGACTTCTACACCTGCATCCGGATTCGGGTTTACCGTTCCCGGAATGGAAAAATCATCATCTTTGGAACAGGAAAAAACAAGAACCAAACCAAGTAAATAAATAATTCTTTTCATAAGCGGCGCTATTGTATAATCTAGTTCTTGTTTAGAACTCAAAACAACAGAAAAAATTATCTAAAGTTCTTAGCTCCTGTGGTTTCAATATCCATTTTAACCAAACCGTCCATAAGGGATAGATTATTGTTTGCCTTAAATTGGTAGGAAGTCGCAAATGATGAGGCTACCATACCAGGGGTTAGGTTTAACTTGGCGCTCTCACCTGTTATTTGACTTAATGCTAAGGCTAATAGTGGTTCCGTCGGCTCTCCCAATGTACCTAGATTGGTGATATCTTCCTCAAGTTCAAATCTAGGGACTAAACCGGAAGTAAAATCTGAAAACCCATCTGCATTTTCGTTTCTACCAAGCAAGGGTTGAATGCCCCACTGATTATTAGGGTTGATGTTCCCTTCACGGTCCTCGTCGTAGAAAAAACTATTTTCTTCATCGTCCACGAACGTGATGGAAAACTCATTTTTACCGCTTGTTGTTGTTCCAATTTGAACAACATTTACATAGGGTGCCAAACCATTGATGACAAGCTCGCTAGCCGATGCAGTAGCATCTGTAGTGATAACATGAACGCGCTGTAAGTTCAACGAGTTTATTGGTGTTCCCTCTAATGTGCTATTTGAAAAATTTGTTTCTACTTGAGCTGCCGTTAAACCAGCTTGAATTTTACTGTTATACCTAGCCTTTATAAAAAGGTCATTCGTGTTGGTCCCGTAAACAGCGCTTGCAATTTGGACTGCAGTACTAACACGTCCACCACCATTATATCTAAAATCTAAAATCAATTCGGTAATCCCTTCAGATTTGAATGTGCCAAAAACAGCATTTAATTCTTCATCGTATGCGGCCAAGAAACCATTGTACATGATATAACCTACCTTTATGCCTTGTTGCTCAATTACTTTACTTATTAATATAGGATTTTCGGCAAAATTAACCACTTTTGTTAGTGGTACTTCTTTACCGTTTTCGGTTACTGTCCCATTTTCAATTTCGGCCATTACCAAAGTATAGCTGTCATCATCTCCAAAGAGAAGATCAATGTAATTATCTAGATTTAAGGTTTGACCGTTTACGCCAACGAAAATATCACCTCTATTAATGTCTTTAGACGAAGCATCCGACTCATTTGCGATATAAGTAACTACTCCGTAAACATCCTCGCTATCCCTAAAGAGATATAATTGAAATTCAACACCATTGCTTTTGGAAACACCTTGTAAGCTATTTACTAAATCTTTGTAATTCTCTACCGCAACAGAAAAGCGGTCTACAGCGATATCTTCACCCGTCAAACGAATATGATTATTACAAATTTGATAGAAAAAAGCCCCCGGGTCTTCTTCGTTTGCTAAAAAATCTGCATAACTTTCCTCTGAATCAAAACGATCATCTGCCAAATCGGCTACATCTTCTTGCCAGAAGTAAAATGCGTTCATCGCTTGCCACATAAAGTTCTGGGAAGGATAATCTGCTACATTGTTGGTTGGCTGTACTTGTTCTTCTTCTTGCGTGTTGTCAATAACGGGTCCGTCATCATTTTTTTTACATGAGTTAAGGGCCAAGGCAATGCCGAGGAATGCGAATACGTACTTTTTCATAGTTTTTTAATTTTTTCTTTTTCAATAATCGTTCCGAACAGGCAGTTCTTCAAATAAATAAAAGCTCTACTGCATTCTATTTACGTAAATAATTGGTGTAAGGATGATAAATTTAGGTACATCTTGAAGAAATAAAAATTAATTGTAACAAAATTCGTTGAACTTCGTCTTCCTTTTGTAGACCATTAGATACGTCGTACAACAACTAACAACCATGAAACAATCGGAATTTTTAAGTGTGGTCATGCCTTTTAAGGATAAATTATACCGATTGGCCAAACGTCTTTTGGTTTCCAACGAGGAAGCGGAAGATGCGACTCAGGAGATCTTGATGAAACTATGGTCGAAAAAAAATAAGATGGAGGGGTATAAAAGTGTGGAAGCTTTTGCCATGACAATGACCAAAAACTTTTGTTTGGATAGATTAAAGTCCAAACAAGCGGGTAACCTAAAATTAGTACATAGTAATTATACGGATGAAAGTAGTTCGTTACAAAGACAAGTAGAGGCAAAGGATAGCATTAACTGGGTTCAACGGATTATGGATGAATTGCCCGAGCAACAAAAGATGGTGGTGCAGTTACGAGATGTGGAGCAGTACGAATATGATGAAATTGAAGCCTTGTTAGATATGAAACCCACTGCTATTAGAGTGGCATTGTCAAGGGCTAGAAAAACAATACGGGAGAAGTTAACAGAAAAACATAGTTATGGAATTGGATAACATAGAAAAATTATTGGCCAAGTATTTCGAGGCCACTACTACGGCAGCCGAGGAAAATACCTTGAGAGATTATTTTCTAAGCGGTGATGTAGCGGCACATTTAGAACAATATGAGCCCATGTTTCGGTATTTCTCCGAAGCCAAAGAAGAGCGCTATACAAAACAAGTAGCGCCACGGCCTAAAAGAAATATATACAAATAGGCATCGCTAGCGGCAGTAGTACTCTTTATGCTAGGGTTTTACTTTACCACGACCACTAATACAGGACCTGAACGTTTAGAAGAGGTATATACGGCAGAAGAAATTGCTTCTGCACAAGAGGCCTTCGCTTTGTTAGCTATGAACTTTAACAAAGGAACCGAGAAATTGACCCATTTGGAAGAATTTGAAAAGAGCACAAATAAATTTTTAAACAAATAATAAAAAATCAAACATGAAAAAGATACTATTAATATTACTAGTGGCAAGTGCTCCTTTCGCTTCGCGAGGGCAGGATATTTTTGAAAAATATGAGGATGACGACAAAGTAACCTTTGTAGCCATGCAACCAAAAATGTTCCAGATGTTGGCTAAAATGAGCGTAAATTCAGACGACCCCGAGGCACAGGAGTTTTTTGATCTAGTAAACTCTATTTCCAGTTTCAAGGTGATTACCACAGAGGATGCATCCATAACCAAAGATGTTGATGGGTGGGTTACCAATCGTTTAAAAACTTCCTCATTTGAGGAACTGATGCGGATACGAGACGGAGGTTCAAACGTAAAGTTCTATGTTAAGGAAGGCAAAGACTCAGATCATGTAAAGGAACTCTTGATGTTCGTAACGGGAATGAAAGATAAGGACATAGATATCAACGGTAGAAAAATAGAAACTGTATTGCTTTCCTTAACAGGGGACATCAATTTAAAATCTGTTTCTAAATTAACCGATAAGATGGACCTTCCCGGTGGAGATCAGTTAGGTAAAGCATCTAAAAAAAATAAGTAAAGCTTGCGCAGCATATGAGCGCGCGACTAAAACGAGTATATTAATTCATCAATCTATAAATCATTCTTCCCAAAAATTAACGGGAGGGAATTAAAAACAACAATCATGAAAAAATTAACAGTAGTAATTGCAATTGCCTTAATTCCAATATTTGGTTTTTCACAATCCATTTTCGATAAATACGAGGATATGGATAATGTAGGCTCCGTCATCATTAATAAAGGCCTTATAGAATTAGTTTCCAATATTGGCGAGATGAGTGATGATCCCGAAGCAAAGGAATTTATGGAAGTGGCCAGTGGTCTTAATGGTGTAAAGGTTTTTATGACCGAGGATACAGCAGTATCTGCAGATATGGCCAAAACCGTTACTAAATATCTTAAATCTTCTAAACTAGAGGAGTTAATGCGCGTTAAGGATAAAGATGTAAACGTAAAGTTTTACGTTCGTGATGGTAAAAAGAAAGATCATGTATCAGAACTTTTAATGTTCGTTTCCGGTTTAGAAAACGCGAAAATCGGAAATCACGGACGAAAGTTGGAAACGGTATTGGTAAGTTTAACCGGGGATATTGATTTGAACAAAATTGGAACCCTTACGAATAAAATGAATCTGCCAAAAGAATTAAAGGATGCCGGCAAATAATAAATAGCTCTAAAGAATTATCCATGGTTATAAGTTAAAACTTATGACCATGGGTTTCTTTGATGTAATAACTATAAAGAAAAAGATAATGCGAAAATTAATTAGAAGCTTACTACTAATAGGAGTTCTTGTACTGTCCTCCTGTTCTTCACAACAGAGCCTTCAGGAATATTATATTGATAATACGGAAAACCCGAATTTCTTAGCGTTTGATATTCCTACGAGTATATTGAACCTAGACGCCGTAGAATTAGATCAAGAGCAGCAAATTGCATACGAATCACTTAAAAAATTAAATGTTTTAGCTTTTAAAAAAACTTTGAATAATGCTGCTGCTTACAAGCTAGAGAAAACTAAGGTAAAAGCTATTCTTGCAAATGATGATTATGAGGAGCTAATGAAAATGAATACAGGCTTTGGTAGCGCCAGTATACAGTTTAAAGGAGCTGATGATGCTATTGACGAGGTTATTATTTTTGGTGACAATAAAGAAAAAGGATTCGCTTTGGTGCGCGTTTTAGGTAAGGATATGAATCCTGCGCATTTTGCCCAGTTATTACAAGCACTTGAAAAATCGGATTTCAATGGAGAAGGTTTAGGTGATTTGGGTGAATTCTTTAAAAGCTAGTACTACAATTTAGAGTTGTCGAAACCTGTTAAACGCATCGTTTAACAGGTTTTTTTTGTGCTATCTATTGAGGTTATTTTGTTTAATGTGACCTTCTAAATATATTCGTGTCTTATAATTAAAGAACTACTAACCTTTAAACACGGAAACTAATTATGGAAAATGTTGAATTATGGACAGAAAAGATTATTGAATTTGTTATAGAATTTGGACCACGATTAATTGGTGCAGTTCTAATTTATCTAATAGGTTCATGGGTCATTAAGAAGTTGATACAAGTACTGCGCAAAGGCATGTCCAGTCAAGATTACGATAAATCACTTCAGAAATTTTTATTGAATTTGGCGAAATGGGCATTGACTATTTTCTTGATTATAACCGTAATATCTACGTTAGGTGTAGAAACTACTAGTTTTGCGGCAGTGATAGCTGCTGCTGGTTTGGCTATTGGTTTGGCATTACAAGGTTCTTTGTCCAATTTTGCAGGGGGCGTTCTTATTATTATTTTCAAGCCCTATAAAATCGGTGATTTAATAGAAGCACAGGATTCACTTGGTGTGGTAAAAGAAATAGAAATTTTTACTACGAAGTTAGTTTCTCCAGATAATAAATTAGTGATTGTTCCTAACGGGGCCATGGCCAACGGAAACATTACAAATTACACCGCTGAAGGCAAAATTAGGGTAGATACCGTTATAGGGGTGGGATATGATGAGGATATTAAAAAGACAAAAGATGTTTTAATGGAAGTCCTTACCTCAAACGAATTGGTTTTGAAAGATCCGGCACCATCTGTAAATGTTATGGAATTGGCAGATAGTTCTGTGAACTTTGCAGTGCGTCCTTACTGTAAGCCAGAACACTACTGGGATGTATATTTTGCCACCTATGAAAATAGTAAGCTAGCCTTGGATAAAGCAGGAATAGAAATCCCTTACCCACACGAAGTACAGATCAACAAATAGGAAGTATCCTTCATATTTAATACAAAAGACCGCCAATTAGCGGTCTTTTTTTATTGGGTACAGCGGCAATACTACCTACCATACACATCTGATATTTGATTAAATACCGGTATAATTACTAGGCGTTATCTGTTTTAGTTCGGTTTTTATCGCATCGGAGACCTCGAGCGTATCTATGAAGTTTGCAATCGCGTTTTGATTTATTTTATTATTAGTACGGGTAAGTCCTTTCAATGCTTCGTAAGGATTAGGGTAGCCTTCTCGCCTTAATATGGTCTGAATGGCTTCTGCGACTACCGCCCAATTATTTTCTAGGTCCTGCTCAAATTTTTCTTTGTTCAATAGTAATTTGTTCAGGCCTTTTAAAGTAGATTGAAAAGCAATAAGGGTGTGCGCAAAAGGAACACCTACGTTTCTTAGTACCGTGCTATCGGTTAAATCACGCTGCAGTCTAGATACGGGTAACTTGGCGGATAAGTGTTCAAAAATAGCATTTGCCATACCTATATTTCCTTCCGAGTTTTCAAAATCGATAGGATTCACTTTGTGGGGCATTGCCGATGAACCTACTTCCCCTGCTTTTATTCGTTGTTTAAAATAATCCATGGATACGTATGACCAAAAATCCCGGTCTAGATCCAAGATGATGGTATTGATACGTTTTAGGGTGTCAAAAAGAGCTGCCATGTGATCGTAATGCTCAATTTGTGTTGTTGGGAACGAATGTTGCAAGCCTAACTTTTCTTGCACAAAACCACTTCCGAACACCTTCCAGTCAATTTTCGGATAAGCTACTTTATGCGCATTAAAATTCCCTGTCGCCCCTCCAAATTTAGCGGCACTGGGTATATCGTTCAACAAGTTAAACTGTTCCTTTAAACGCGATACAAAGACAGAAATTTCTTTTCCAAGTCGGGTAGGGGAAGCCGGTTGTCCGTGCGTCCTTGCAAGCATTGGAATGTCAGCCCAATCTATTGTCAATTGCTCTAATTTTTCCAGTACCTGAAAATATTGAGGTACGTATACATCGTTCATTGCTTCCTTAATAGAAAGTGGGATGGCCGTATTGTTAATATCCTGTGAGGTAAGTCCAAAATGGATAAACTCTTTAAAGGAGGCCAGACCAAGGGTGTCAAACGCTTTTTTAATGAAATATTCTACAGCCTTGACATCGTGGTTGGTCGTTTTTTCAATGTCCTTTATATCCTGCGCATCCCTTGTGTCAAAATTGGTATAGATTTCTCGTAAGGCACTAAATTTTGACCGATCAAAAGTGGATAGCTGTGGTAAAGGAATTTCACATAATGCGATAAAATATTCTATTTCTACCCGCACCCTATATTTAATAAGGGCTTCTTCGGAAAAGTAAGGAGCTAACGTTGCTACTTTGTTTCTGTAACGACCGTCTATAGGGGATATGGCATTTAATTCGTTAAGGGACATACGCTGAGGATTGGTTTGTATTTAAGCAGACAAAGATACTTATTACAGACGCCGTTTAAAAGTATGGAGAAGAAGACTTTATGAATTAAGCCGGTTTTAATACGTAAGGAGTATCACTTTATTTTTTTTAAGACCATCCTGGCTCTGGCTTTATACGCGGCACTGCCCATACTATAGTTTTGTACCAATAGTATTTTTAGCTCTGGATGTATCCAATCATATGTAGTTCCCAACAGGTACAAAGTGGTCATGGAATATGCTTTGGCAGCTACCTTATGATTCCCAATCAACCAATCAAAGCACACCGCAGTTATATGTTCTAAATGCTTTTTATTAAGGTATTGTTGACTTTTGTTGGGTATTTTGGAATAAAAAGAAATAATCAGCAGTTCACAAATTTTAGCTAGAGGACGTATAGCCGAATCTAATTTCACAGTTACTAAAAGTGGCATAAACTTGTCCAAGTACGGATAGAGAAGCTCCTTGTCTTTTCGCACCACACTTTCCAAAATCCAAGAGGCACGGCAACTCATTTCATCATTTACTCGTGAGATGATAGATACTAGGTGTAATATTAAGCTAGGATCTTGAACTATAATTGCAGCCATTTTACCACGTTTTTCCCTACTATGATCCGTATACTCCAATTTTGTATATAATTCTTGTTCCGTCATTCTGGGTTTTGTTGCCGTTTTGCTATCCGTACGATAATCGAACCATGTAGTTTTTTTATTTCAATCAAAAAAGTAGCTTAGTATTTGCTTTCCTTGGTAAGAAACGAATCTACCAATTTTGGAACTCCATCTGTGGCACTGGAGGAGATAATAGTTAAATTATTTCTACTTTTTTCGGATATAGAAGGTTTAGGGTCGATAAAATAAACTGGAACCTCGCTTCCCACGAAATCGATCAAACTTGCTGCTGGGTATACTTGCATAGAAGTACCTATAATCATTAGAATATCCGCTTGTTCTGTGATTTGGATAGCCTTGTCCAACATAGGCACCGCTTCTCCAAACCAAACAATATGAGGTCTCATCTGGTATCCGTTATCACAAACATCGCCTAAAACAATATCTTTTGTCCATGGTTGTATTTTACTGCGAGCAGCTGTACTACGGGCCTTTAACAGTTCTCCGTGTAGGTGGACTACATTTGTACTGCCTGCCCTTTCGTGCAAATCGTCTACATTTTGGGTTACAATATCAACCTTAAATTTGGATTCTAAAGAATATAGCGCCTTATGCGCCGCATTGGGCATTACCTGAAACAGTTGTTTTCGTCTTTGGTTGTAAAACTCTAAAACAAGGGCAGGATTTCTTGCAAAACCTTCTGGGGTTGCTACCTCCATAACATCGTGTCCTTCCCACAAGCCGTTGGAATCCCTAAAGGTTTTTAGACCACTTTCGGCACTAACACCTGCTCCCGTCAAAACTACAATCCGCTTCATGTGTACGTTTTTGTGTTAAAAATATACTTTTTATTATCTTGGTTTAATGGATGAAACAAAACTTTTAAACTATTTAGAGGATTTTATTTCTGAAGAACGTCGACAACGCTTTATTAATGTTCTTGCCAATAGAACCAAACATATTACAGTTGCGTTGGAAGATGTATATCAAATGCACAATACCAGTGCAGTAATCCGTAGTTGTGATGTTTTTGGTATTCAAGAGGCGCACTTGATTCAAAACCGAAATGCCAACGAACTGGATAAAAATATTGCCATGGGTGCCCAACAATGGGTAGATGTGCATCGATATAAAAACACATCTGATTGTATTAACGCTTTAAAATTAAAGGGATATAAAATCATAGCTACAACTCCCCATAACGATTCTGTTGTGTTGCCTGATTTTAAGATTGATGAAAAAATAGCATTATTTTTTGGAACCGAGCGCGATGGGTTAACCCCAGAGGTCCTTGAGCAAGCAGACGGATTTCTTAAAATCCCCATGAAAGGATTTACGGAAAGCCTAAATATTTCCGTGGCAGCTGCCATTATTCTTCAAGATTTGAACACCAAATTGATGCAGACCGATATAGCTTGGCAACTCACTGAGCAGGAGAAGCAGCTAAAGCGCCTAGAATGGACAAAAAAATCGATTAAAAGTATTGACCAAATAGTCGCACGTTATCATAAGCAAAAATGATTTCCTAAAAGTGCTTCGGCTATAACTTATGTTAAAATACAATTTTAAGAGCGCGGTTAATATCTTTCAAGCAGATTTATGCTTATTCCTTCAATTGTAAGCTACGGGATAGGCCTATTGCCTTCTATGGGAACTCTTCAATTGCTAAGAACCAGTTAGTGGGTTGGAATGGGAATTTAAAAAATAGTGCTATTTAAAATGATAAACAGACATAGCCGCTTGAAATGGCTTTATGCCTAGGAAAAAATAGGATAAAGTCAATTGTATGAAAGTATTTTTCCATTAGCCAAATCTTTCCTATACATGAAATATAGACACTTCTGCCCGGGCAAAAAAACGTATCGGTAGAATGGTAGTGCCAATACCTCTTGAGACATACATTTTTGATTCATTATTTTCATACCATCCTTTTAAGTATGGCCCGCTTCCACCAGGAGTATATATTTTCTTTCCGAAAAAAGTGATTTGCCCACCATGTGTATGTCCAGATATAATGGCTTTAATATTCACTTTTTCTTTTTGATTAAGGACATCGATATTATTTTTATAAGCTGGGCAATGAGCTAAAATAATGGTATTTAATTTTTTGTTAGCTATAGTTGTAACTGCCTTAGAAAAATCTGCTTGTCCTCCAATAAAATCATCTATGCCGAGTATGTTGATTGACCTGTCGTTTTTGGTATAGATATAATTTTCGTTTACCAAAAGAATACCATTGTGATTTTTGAAAATACGTTCAAAATCCGGTAAAGGAATTTTACTTGAATATTCCTTGTTGCCCAAAATGACAATCTTTAGGATTTTGTCATCAAATAGGGTCAATAAATTCTCTAGATTCACAAAATAGCGACTTCTTGCAACGGTGTCACCTGTAAAGAGCAAAATATCGGGATTCAATGAATTAATCTTTTCAGCTATATTTTTAAGCGAGAAATTAACTTCGTTCAGGTGAATGTCAGAAAGTTGAATTACCAATATTGGTTCCTTACTATTTTCAGATAAATCAAATTCTGTCCAATCGATGATATATTTTTCAAACCAAAAGGCATCCAATGCAGTAAGCCCTACCAATCCTGTAAGCCCTAGTATCATTCTTCTAATAAAGGACCTTCTCCCAATTCCCATATTTCATTTACATACTTGGACCAATAATAGCTTCAAAAAGCCGCCTTATAAGCCTTATTCCATTACTTCCAACAAGGCAATATCAAAATCGTTTTCTAAGCTTACTTTTCCATTCGTTACGATAACTTCCGTATTGGAATAGGTGTCATACAGGGTAGTGCCGTCGCCAAAGAAGCCTTTTACCGAAAGCGATTTTTTTCCTTTGGGCAGGTCCAGACCAACCACAACTTTATCCTTATAATCATCTTTGATATAAGTTCTGCTAAACACATAAGGCTTTTTTGACAATCGCTCATGTTTTCCAGCACCGATGGCAAGGTGATTATTTCTAAATGTTCCCACTTTTTGCCAGTGCTCCAAGGTGGATTTGGTGGTTGTAGAGCTCTTTAATTCTTCCCAGTTCATAAAAGAACGCAGCGTAGCATCACCTTGTGTACTATCTATAACGAGGCTTCTAGCAGTTTCATCCCCATAGTAGACTTGAGATGCTCCTGGGGTTAGTAGTAATATATTGGCTGCTTTAACGGGATCATTTCGTTCTTGATCAAAGGGTTGTCCGTCGTCATGGGAGGTCAAGTAGTTCACCACACTTTTGTCTTTTAATTTCGTATGCAGCAGTTTACTATATTTTGAAAATATCTGGTCATAGCTATTTAGTGCGTCGTTCTTCAATTCAAAATTGATAAGGCTATGGAAGCCATGGTCAAAATAATCTACCTTTTTATCACCAAAATCAAACTCACGTCCACCTGAAATACCATAGTTGTAAACTTCCCCAACCATATAAAACGTTGTATTGTCCAGCACTTTTTTTGGATGTTTGTTTTTCCAGGTTTCAAACGCATAGTCGGCCTCTTTGTATAGCTCTGCCCATGCATTTTCGTTTACATGTTTTACGGTGTCTACCCTAAAACCGTCTACCCCAAACTCATGAATATAATCCGTTAGCCATTTAATGATGTAGAAACGTGGTGCTCTTGGATAACCGGTACGGTCAAAAAATAATTGTAGCTCATCTAACTCCTCGCTAAGCCTTCCTTCTTTTTTCCATTTTGCCAACAGCGCATCTGGTAGTTTAACTGCTTCATTTGATGAAGTTAGGATATCCGGCAGGTTGTCTACCAAAGTGCAATTGGTCGTGTTTTCATAGGTGGTAAACTCACATGTAGGTTCCGTAATAACCCATTCCTGAGGCCAAACTGGATCTTTGGTAGTAACTGGTCCGGTGTGGTTCAGCACTACATCCAGTAATATTCGAATCCCATTTGCATGTGCTGTTTCTACTAAAGTTCCTAAGTCTTCTTTTGTTCCAAAATTTGGGTCCATTGCAGTCCAGTCGCTTGCCCAATAGCCATGATACCCATATGTATTTCCAGTGGTTTCATCTGTATCGCCATGTATTTGTTCTACCACTGGTGTAAACCAAATCGCATTTATTCCTAAATCGGTAAAATAACCATCTTCAATTTTTTGGGTAATGCCCTGAAGATCGCCACCCATGAAACCTCTTAGTTTTCCAGTTGGGTTGTTACGCTCAAAATTGATATCGTTTTCTGGGTTGCCGTTGTTGAATCTATCTGTAAGCAAAAAATAAATGTTGGCACCGTCCCATACGAAAGGGACTTTTTTCTCTGTCACTGAAAGTGCGTCCGTAGTAACTATCGCTTCTTTTAATTGTTCCTTTTTATCACTTTTACAGGAAGAAATAATTAGAATGAGGTTAAGTAGGACAAGTAGGCGTTTCATAGGTGTTCTATTTCCGCTAAAGCTATAAAATGCAGATGGAAACGAAAAATTTTATTTTTTCCGATTTAATACTTTGTATTCTTCATAGCAACTGCTTATGGCATCCAATATTTGAAGATCGTTAGCTGTTAGGATAAAGGACTTTGAATAGTTGCAGTTGTTAAGGATGTCTTGAATATCTACTTTTTCCAATTGTAGGAATTCCGTTAGAAGTTCACGGTCAAATTTTGAAGCCAGTAAATTTCTAATCTCCTCGTCTTCCTTCATTTGCCGCAGCTTTCGCATTTGCGCAGGTTTTTTGCCGAAAAGGTTACGCAACAGGTCGGCAGGATTAAGAATTGCCCCAAGCACTTTGGTTACTGCACTCGGATTTTTATTACCACCTTCATACGCTACCGACAAGCCTGATATGCTATATTGGTAGGCATTATTTATAGGTAGATTTTTAACATCTATTTCTAAATAGCCGGTGAGTTGATAGGGCCTTACGATAACTTCTTCCAATGCATATGCAAGTTCTGTGAGTGCAATTTTGGTATCCTTAAACTTAAACATGTCGTTTGTTACCCGAATTTTTTGGGGCTTAAAACCTAGAAAGGAAAGGTATAGTGTATCATTGACCGCAGCGGTAATTGAAAATTCCCCTCGTTCGTTGGTGATGGTGCCCTTTACTTGGTTTAGATTCACAACATGTACGCTTTCCATGCGAACATCTGACTGGGCGTTTACCACAATGGCACTTATACTACTGTTGTCCATATCATCCTGAGCAAAACCAGTGATAGTAACAAAAATTAGAAAAAATGCTAAAAGTCTCCCCATTAAGAATGTTTTTGTTCCTTTAAGTATGCAAACAAAACAAAAAAATACGCCGAAGCGTATTTTTTAATATACAATTAACTAAAAGAAGTCCCCTTTCCTTTTTTGGCTCCTTCTTTTTCCGGAATTTGGACTTGTAGAGCCGCTACGTTCTCTTCGTTTGCCTCGACTGTTGTCGTCACTACCGCCCTTACGGTCCCTGAAACCTGTTTTCCCCCCTTTGCGCTTACCTTTAAAAGAACCTCCGCCACCTCCGTAGCTTCTTCGTCCACCACCGCCACCTCCGGGGCTTTTGGATACTTCTACATTAACAAACCTACCGTCTACCTTAAATTCGGTAAACGTAGAAAGGATTTTTTCGGTTACTTCTGCATCGGTATTAAAAAAGGAGAAGCTCTCTTTTACATCGACTTTGAAAATATCTTCTTGGCCCAGTCCTACAGTATCTCTAATAAAATCTTTTAAGGACATCCAATCATAACCATCTTTCTCGCCAACATTTACAAAATATCTAACGGAACCACTCTTGGGTATATTTCCTCCTCGTTCGTAATTACTGTCCCTGTCGGAAGACGAATTCAAATCCTTTGTCTTATTGTAATAATTATAGAAGCGCGTAAACTCTACCGAGATTATTTTTTTAATTAGTTCCTCACGATCAATGCCTTCCAATACATCGTTAATGGCAGGTAGGAAACTATCTACCTCAGGATTTACTTCTGTATCCTTAATGCTATTGGTTAAGTGGTACAGCTGAATTTCGCATATTTCCATTCCTGATGGAATTTTTTTGGAAACAAACGGCTGGTTTATCTTTTTTTCGATTGCTTTAATTTTGCGCAACTCGCTCTTGGTGATAATCACCATGGAAATACCTGATTTTCCTGCACGTCCGGTTCTACCGCTTCGGTGGGTGTAGGTTTCTATCTCGTCTGGTAATTGGTAATTAATTACGTGGGTGATGTCATCTACATCTATACCCCTTGCGGCAACGTCTGTGGCAACCAACATCTGAATTTGCTTCTTGCGAAAGGAGTTCATGACTAGATCACGCTGATTCTGGCTAAGATCACCGTGTAGTGCCCCTGCACTGTATCCATCTTCTATTAGTTTTTCAGCTACCTTTTGGGTATCTCTTTTTGTACGACAAAAAATAACGGAGAAGATATCGGGATTGGTGTCTGCCAATCTTTTAAGTGCCGGATAACGATCTCTGCCACCAACAACATAATATTCATGTTGTACGGTAGAAGCACCGGAATTTTTAGCACCTACTGTAATCTCTTGGGGAGCGTTCATGAATTTTTTTGCGATAATCGATACCTCTTTTGGCATCGTTGCAGAAAACAACCAAGTAGATTTCTCATTTGGGGTATTGGAAAGGATATCCTTAATATCTTCCATAAAGCCCATATTCAGCATTTCATCGGCCTCATCTAAGATACAGTAATCTATTTTAGAGATATCTACCAATCTACGGTTGATCATATCTTTCATACGACCTGGAGTAGCCACAATTATTTGTGCTCCCCGTTTAATCTGCCTTGCCTGTTCGGTAATGCTGGCGCCGCCATAGATGGCTACCACATTTATATTACGTTCGTATTTGGAATACGATTGCATTTCTTTAGTAATCTGTAAACATAGCTCTCGGGTAGGGGATAGTATTAATCCCTGCGTGGTTCTGCTATTTCTATCTATTTTTTGAATTAATGGAAAACCAAAGGCGGCCGTTTTACCGGTTCCTGTTTGTGCAAGTGCTACCAAATCGGTTTCACTTTCCAATAAAATTGGGATTGCTTTTTCCTGTACTTCGGATGGGGTTTCAAAACCCATGTCCGCAACAGCATCTAATAAGGACTTTTGGAGTCCCAGTGCTTCAAACTTTGTCATAAACTATATACTTAATCGCAAATAAGAATGTTGCTTAGAGCGATTATCGTATATAACCTTTGAGACTCAGTGCAACACTTGCTATACCAGCGGCGTTAATTTGGCGGCAAAGGTACCGCTAATTAATGAGATGGGATAATTTATTATAGATGTTGGTTTTATGGTGCCAAAGTGTATCCATAAAGGGACATTATAACGCCGATGATACCGGACACAATCATGAGAACAATAAAGGTCTTCTGCAATTTGGGGTTATCGTATATAATGATGCAGACCGCGCCCAAAACGATACTGATTTGAAAAAAAAGCATTGCAAGGTCAAATTTTGCGGTTGCGGTATCGTATTCTTCCGCTAGTGCTTCCCACTCTTTTACACCTGTAATTTTTCCCATTTCTCCATCTAAATCCTGTGCCCAGTTTTTTTCCCCTACCTGATTTGAACCTATTAAAATCTCTATTTTTTCTGAAGCATACTTTTCAATACTCTGTTTTACTCCCTGTATTTTTTCCTTTATTACGGACTCGTTTTCTTCCAAGACCATACCACTTTCCAATAATGCGGTGAGATAGTCGAACTCACTTTCCTTAAGGCTTTCCTTAATGCTTTTAGATTGGTACCAACTAGAATAGTTGACAACTCTGTTATGGGCAATCATCATCTCTTCTTCCAGTTCGCCATTTACCAGTTGGGCTATGGCCATTAATGCTGCAAAAAAGGCAATGAGAACGCCACCAATTGCTTCTGCCCGTTCAGAGGCTACGGATACTTCTACTGTATCGTTATTTTTTTTAGATGTTAGCATTATAGTGTTTTTAGGTACGCGATGAGTTTTGTGAAAGCTCTTCCTCTATGGCTTATATTATTTTTTGTTGCTAAGGGTAGTTCTGCAAAAGTACGATCATAGCCATCTGGTTTAAATATAGGGTCGTATCCGAATCCTTTTTGTCCTTGTTTAGTTGTGAGGATGCTTCCGGTAACCTCACCTTCAAAGAACATGGTTTTATTGGTAAGGTTTAATGCAATAACCGTTTTAAAGCTTGCGGACCTATCGTTTTCGGCGCTTAGCTTCCTTAACACTTTATCCATATTGGCATCGGCATCATTTTTTGTACCGGCATACCTTGCCGAAAACACTCCGGGCGCTCCGTTAAGTGCATTTACAATAAGGCCCGTGTCGTCTGCAAAACATGGAAGGTTATAGTGTGCTGTAATGTAATCCGCTTTTAATTTTGCGTTCCCTTGTAGAGTAGATTCAGTTTCTGCAATAGGTTCAACACAGCCAATATCTTTTAATGAAACGAGCTGTATACCAGCAGGGACCAGTGCTTGTATTTCTTTTAATTTGTTTTGATTGTGGGTTGCAAACACCAACTTCATCGAAAATAATTTAGAGCCCAATAGCTGAGCTTATATGTTCAAAAATAGTAATTTTATGGTATGGAGTTAAAATTGCCCCCCGTGATTGTTTTTTTACTTTTTGCTTTGTGCATGTATCTATTGAGTTTACTGCTGCCATTTGGTTTTTTTGAATTCTTTGGAAGGTTGCTGTTGGCAAAGGTTCTCTTAGGATTGGCCGTTGCGATTGGTTTGATAAGTCTTTTTCAGTTCGTTATATCAAAAACCACTGTGAATCCCCAAAAACCAAATAAAGCCTCTAGGTTGGTGACCAATGGTTTGTATACCTTTTCAAGGAATCCCATGTATCTGGCCTTGTTATTAGTTCTTCTTGCCATAGGGCTGTATTTTGGAAACGCATTTAATACGTTGATCGCTGCTGGTTTTGTAGGCTATATGAATCGTTTTCAGATTATTCCAGAAGAACGGTTGTTGTTAGGTAAATTCGGCAAAACCTATACACACTATCTTACGAGGACCAGAAGATGGTTTTAACTTGCTTTTATTTGTTCTTAGACTTATATTTTTAAATATTACTCATTTAGCTTATTTTTTATATATTAGCATAATAGTTAATTATTATGATTGCAATTATTACAGGAGATATCATTAATTCTGAAAGTCATCCGTCCTCTGAATGGATAGGGAGTTTAAAGAATTACTTCAACCGTTTTGGACCCGCTCCTATGCAGTGGGAAATATATAGAGGTGATGAATTTCAGTTAAAGGTCACTAGTGAAAGTGCACTATTATCCGCCATACAAATAAAGGCTTTACTAAAATCGGTAAAGGGACTGGATGTGAGGATGGGAATCGGAATAGGCCTAGAAACCTATATTGGAACAGGTGTAAGCGAGTCTAATGGTACTGCGCATCAACGCTCTGGTCGTAAATTTGAATCCCTAAAAGAAAGTAAGGTAAATTTAAGTATTGCAACAGGTAGCGAATCACATGACCTTACCCTAAACCTCATGTTACGTTTGGCTTTGGATTTTATGGATAACTGGAGTGTGGTGTCGGCAGAAATCGCCCATCTAGTGTTGGACAACCCAGAAACTTCACAAAAGGAAATTGCTAAGCAACTCGGTATAAAACAATCTGCGGTAAGTCAACGAATAAAGAGAGCGCGCTTAGACCTGGTCTTGGATCTTTTAGCGTATTATAAAAATATAATCGGAGAAGTGTAGCCTATGGTAATTTTTGTAAAATTGTTGTTAGCCCATCTGATTGGGGATTTTATGTTACAACCCTTAAAATGGGTGATTCATAAAGAAGCAAACAAGGCAAAATCTAAATACCTGTACCTTCATGTGTTTCTTCACTTTGCGTTATATCTATTGTTTTTATGGAATTTAGGTCTTTGGAAAATAGCCGTAATCTTAAGCTTATCGCATTTACTCATAGATTTGGCTAAACTGTACTCCGACCCATGGTTTAAAAACAAAACCATACCTTTTTTTGTAGACCAGCTTTTACATGTAGCAGTGCTTTATGTTTGTTCTTATTACGCAGAACTACCCACTCATTTTATAGTGTTTTTTGAAAATTTAGATTGGCCCTTAATTTTGGCAGTAGCGTTTGTAACTTTCCCATCTGCAATTATCATGGGAAAGCTTTTGGAGCCAATGTCGGGGCAAATAAACACAGACCATAAATCACTCCCAAATGCGGGTAAGTATATTGGGATTATTGAACGTTTATTTGTGCTTGTATTTATTTTGTTAGGACGTTGGGATGCAATCGGACTTCTGATAACGGCCAAATCGGTTTTTCGATTTAATGATTTAAAAGAAAGTAACAGCAGAAAACTTACGGAGTATATTCTAATAGGTACGTTGGTAAGTTTTGGTCTGGCGATTCTTGCTGGGATATGGTATTTGAATCATATACAAGTTATAGGTTGATTTTATGAGGATTATGTAATCAACAGTGTCATTTTATTTAATTTTAATTAAACACATCACTTTTTGTGTTATTTCTCGTTTAAGATGTACTTCGAGGGATATAATTTTTACTTTTGTCGCATATTTGGGTTTCAGTCTATTCATTTATAAAACAAAATTGTTGATATTTTAGGGATACAAAACAATGATCGCAACAGGAAGAAAATATGTTTTTGATTTTGATAGTACCTTGACTAGGGTAGAGGCCCTTGATGTTCTGGCAGAACTTACATTACAAGGAAAATCCAACAAAGACGAAATAATAGCTGAAATTCAAAGAATTACGAACCTTGGTATTGACGGAGATATTTCGTTTACCGAGTCTTTGGAAAGTAGGATTAAGTTATTGAATGCCCATAAAAACGATTTAGAGCACCTGGTTTCCGAACTACGACAAAAAATTTCAAAATCTATAGCTTCGAATAAAGACTTTTTTGAAAAATATGCAGATGATATTTATGTGATTTCCTGCGGATTTAAAGAGTTTATAGACCCAATTGTTAAGGAATACAATATCCCATCGGACAGGGTGTATGCCAATACCTTTAAGTTTGACGTCACTGGTAATATTGTAGGGTTCGACGAGAACAATGTACTGTCACAACACAATGGAAAAATACAATGTCTAAAAGATATGAATCTTGCAGGAGAGGTTCAAGTAATAGGAGACGGTTACAGCGATTACGTAATGAGAGAGGCAGGGATTGCAGACAAATTTTTTGCCTACACGGAAAATGTACATAGGGACAAAGCTGCGGACAATGCAGATCATGTGACTCCCAATTTAGATGAATTTTTATACTTAAACGATTTGCCAAGAAATATATCTTACCCCAAGAACAGAATCAAAGTCCTTTTATTGGAAAATGTTCACACTGCCGCATTCGAAAACCTGTCCGAAGATGGGTTCTCGGTAGAATTGGTAACGCATAGTTTGCCGGAAGAGGAGCTGGTAGAAAAAATCAAAGGTGTTCACGTATTAGGTATTCGCTCTAAAACCCATGTAAGTCAAAAAGTATTGGATGCAGCCGATAAATTATTGGTTGTAGGTGCATTCTGTATAGGCACCACGCAAATAGAATTGGAATATGCCAAGAAAAAAGGCATTGTGGTCTTTAATGCACCCTATAGCAATACAAGGTCTGTAGTGGAATTGGCCATAGGTGAAATCATTATGCTAATGCGTAGCGTATTTGCTAGAAGTACAGAGCTTCATAATGGACAGTGGCAAAAGACAGCTGCAGGTTCTAGAGAGGTACGTGGTAAGAATTTAGGAATCGTTGGGTATGGTAATATTGGAAAACAGTTATCGGTTTTGGCGGAGGCTATTGGAATGCGCGTTTATTATTACGATGTAGAGGATAGTTTAGCCCTAGGTAATGCAAAGAAATGTAATAGCTTGGAGGATCTATTAAATATTTCCGATGTGGTCACCTTACATATAGACGATAATCCAGCAAATAAAAACTTTATTGGGGAACGGGAAATCAACCAGATGAAAAAAGGAGCCATGTTGGTAAACCTTTCCAGAGGCTTTATTGTTGATATAGATGCCCTTGTGGTAGCCTTAAAAAGCGGACAATTAGCAGGGGCGGCAGTAGATGTATATCCAGAGGAGCCAAGAAGTAACGGTAATTTTAAAACCAAACTTCAAGGCCTTCCCAATGTTATATTAACACCGCATGTAGGCGGTAGTACAGAGGAGGCACAAAGGGATATCGCAGACTTTGTCCCCAACAAAATAATGGACTATATTAATTCTGGAAATACGGTAGATGCCGTCAACTTCCCCAACATTCGGCTTCCAAAACAAAATAAGTCGCATCGATTCTTGCACATTCACAAGAATATGCCCGGGATCATGGCCAAAATAAATAAGGTACTGGCAGAATATGAATTAAATATCTCAAGTCAATACTTATCTACAGATAGTGATGTTGGGTATGTTATTACAGATTTGGATAAGGAGTACAATAAAGATGTAATTAAAGCACTTAAAAAGGTCGATAATACCATTAAGTTTCGAGTGCTTTATTAAGGTAAAAGTTCGATTATTTTATTTTGCAATTTAGGTACGGTTACGATAGGTACTTTCTACTCTTGCATAGGAGATACTCTTTTTATTTTTACTGATGATGATAAGGTTCATTCTTAAGGATAGTAAAAGCCCTGTAAACTTGCTCTACCATAAAAAGGCGTACCATTTGGTGTGAAAATGTCATTTTCGAAAGACTTATTTTTCCGGATGCCATGCGATAAACGGCTTCGCTAAAACCATAAGGTCCTCCGATTACAAATACCAGTTGTTTAATACCAGAATTCATTTTCTTTTGTAGATATGATGAGAAATCCATAGAATTGAATTGTTTCCCGTTTTCATCCAGTAAAACAAGGATATCCGTTGGAGCAAGCTGTTTTAAAATCAGTTCGCCTTCCTTTTCTTTCTGTTGCTGTTCAGAAAGATTTTTGGTCTTTTTTAAATCAGGTATAAGGACCATGGAAAAATTCACATAGTGCGCTAAACGCTTTTCGTATATGTTGATGAGCTGTTGTAATTCTGTACTATCTGTTTTGCCAATAGCCAATAGTTTTATTGTCATATTTTTTAGTTTCCAAAAGTGCCTAAACAATTGTTAGTCATTAGTTTAAGCTGTTTTTCCTCTTTAATTTATAATTAAATGTGTATGCTGCATCATCAAAAGTAAATCAAATTCCCAAAATGGATTCGTATTTTAGCAAAAGGCAATAGAAGTAAATGATTTCAGAAGCACAATTTAAGGAAGAAATAAAGGGAATTATCACCAATGCGATCAGAGAAGATGTGGGTGATGGCGACCATAGTTCATTGGCATGTATACCAAAAGAAGCCAAAGGAAGGGCGAAGCTATTGGTAAAAGATGAGGGTATTCTAGCAGGGGTAGAATTTGCAAAAGCTGTTTTTGCCTATGTAGATAGTAACCTAGCTATTGAAACCCTTATTGAAGATGGGAGCAGTGTCAGCTATGGGGATATCGCATTTTATGTATCTGGAAGCTCGCAAAGCATACTAAAAGCAGAGCGATTGGTGCTTAATGCCATGCAACGCATGAGTGCCATTGCCACAAAAACCAATTTTTTTGTGGGATTGCTGGAAGGTACGGGCACAAAAATTTTAGATACGCGAAAAACGACTCCTGGTTTAAGGGCCTTGGAGAAATGGGCAGTAAAAATCGGAGGAGGAGAAAACCACAGATTTGCATTGTATGATATGATTATGTTGAAGGACAATCACATAGATTTTGCAGGCGGTATCACCAAGGCTATAGAAAAGACAAAAAAGTATTTAAAGGACACTAATAGAGATCTAAAAATTATTGTAGAAGCGAGAAGCTTGGAGGAAATCAGGGAAATTCTCAATACAGACGGGGTATATCGCATTCTAATCGATAATTTCAACTATGCGGATACTAGAGAAGCGGTAAGCTTGATTGGGGATACCTGTCTAACCGAGTCTTCTGGAGGTATTACCGAAGATACGATACGCCAGTATGCAGAATGTGGTGTAGATTATATATCATCAGGTGCATTAACCCACTCGGTCTACAATATGGACCTAAGCCTAAAAGCGGTATAAATGTCCCTAGAAATAGAGCAACGATTAGAAAAGATACCCATTGTCAACTGGTTTGTTCGGTTGCTGAAAAGGATACGGCTGCCCGGGTTTGAGGGACTTTCTATCTATGACCTTGCCGAAATGTATATCGTGGGTATTATTCAAGGTACTTTATCTACTAGGGCTAGTGCCATTGCCTTTAGTCTTTTTTTGGCTCTATTTCCCTTACTGATTTTTATGGTGACCTTGGTGCCCTATCTCTTTGAATATGTGAGTATACAAAATGCGGATTTTGAAGGGCAGTTTCAGTTATTCCTGGAATCCTTTCTGCCTACGGCCACAGGAGAGTACTTTGGAGAGGTTTTTCAGCAAATAAAAGATCAGAAACGTGGAGGCTTATTGTCATCGGCCTTTATCCTATCCATATTTTTAGCGGCAAACGGTGTAAATGCTATTTTTGGTGGTTTTGAAACATCCTACCATATAAACCTGAACCGAAACTTCTTTAGACAGTATCTTTTTGCGCTTATGGTAGGTCTTATTTTGGCGATTTTAATTATCCTTGGCTTTGTTATGTTCATCTATTTTGAAGTCTATGTGCTGGTATATTTAGACGAGTTCCAGTCCAGACTTGGTGGTTATGTTATGGAAGACGGAGATAGGACGGGAGTGCAGATAGCCAAGGTGCTGTTTTTTGTAGTACTCTCTTATTTTACCACAGCCGTGTTATATTATTTTGGGACGAGAGAAGGCAAACACGCCCACTTCTTTTCCGTTGGCGCCTTAATGACAACCATTCTTTTTGTGGTTACTTCGTATCTTTTCGGTGTTTATGTAGATAAATTTGCTAGGTATAATGAATTGTATGGTGCCTTAGGTGGACTGTTGATTTTGTTAGTCTATATTTGGCTGAATTCAAATATTTTATTGCTTGGTTTTGAATTGAACGCTTCATTGAATTCCCTTAGAAAAATTACTAAAAAAGAAGAATGAAATATCCCTCAAAGTTTGCAGTGCTAATTTGTTTAATTTGTTTCGGTCAATCGCTTTCTGCCCAATCTGTTTTTGGCAAATGGAAAACAATAGACGACCGTACGGGGAATCCAAAGGGAATCATCAATATTTATGAGAAAGACGGATTAATGTACGGTTATGTTGAAAAAATTTTGGAACCAGGAAAAGAAGATTCTATTTGTACAAAGTGCGAAGATGAGTTAAAGGATAAGCCGGTAGTTGGTATGGAGATTATAACTGCTGCAGAAAAACAGGAAGATGGGGAATGGAAAGGCAAACGTTTGTTCGATCCCGAACAGGGCATGACCTTCCGTTGCAAGATATGGTTGAACGATGAAAACCCCAATGAACTGAAGGTAAGGGGCTATCTCGCCTTCATCTATCGTACACAAACATGGCTCCGCGTACAAGAAAATTAGTATGGCCCATTTTATCAACGTTGTTCTACCTATTCCTCTAGAAAGACATTTTACATATAGTGTTTCCGCCGAAGAGGTGCAATTGCTTCAACTAGGTATGCGGGTTTCGGTACCATTTGGTAAATCCAAAATCTATACTGGGATTGTACTCGGCATTCATACAACTGCTCCAGAAGTATATGAAGCCAAAGAAATTCATCAAATACTGGACGATACGCCTATTGTTACGCCAATTCAACTAAAACATTGGCAATGGATCGCAGATTACTATATGTGTACTTTGGGGGAGGTTGTACGCAGTGCACTGCCCAGTGCTTTTCTTTTAGAAAGCGAAACATTGGTATTGCGGAATAGGGAGGCAGAGGTAAATGAGGAAGATTTAAAGGACGATGAATTTTTGGTGTTCGAAGCTTTACAGCATCAATCGGTATTAAAGGTGCATGAAGTCGCCGCCATTGTAGACCGTAAGAACGTAGTCCCTATCTTAAATAGACTGCTCAAAAAAAACATAATCAAACTCAAGGAGGAAGTTTTTGAACAGTACAGGCCCAAATTGGTTAAGTACCTTCGTTTAGGAATTACACATTCGTCTGACGAGGCCTTGGAAAATCTACTTGAATCTTTAACCCGTGCGCCCAAACAGAGTCAGGTGGTATTATCCTTGTTCCAGTTACAGGCTACGAGCAAGAAGCCAATTTCAACTAAGGAACTTGAAACGGCTAGCAATAGTTCCAAGGCGGTAATCAAAGCTTTGGTAGATAAGGAAATACTAGAAGAGTACAGTATAAGGGTTGATCGTGTAGATTTTGATGGCAGCAAAGAGGTATCAGCGGCAAAGGAATTGAATGAATATCAAGAGCAGGCGCTTGCCGATATCCAAACGGCCTTTGACGCAAATAAGGTTACCTTATTAAAGGGTGTTACTTCTTCCGGAAAAACAGAAGTATACGTTAAGTTAATGGAGAAGTGCCTAGAACAAAACAAACAGGTGCTCTATTTGTTACCGGAAATTGCGTTGACCACACAGTTGATATCGAGATTACAAGAGTATTTTGGCGAAAAAATCGCGATTTATCATTCCAAGTATAACGTACAGGAACGGGTAGAGGTCTGGAACAATGTGTTAGCGGCAAAAAATAAAGCACAAATCGTTATCGGGGCAAGATCGGCCATGTTCCTTCCCTTTTCGAATTTAGGGCTGTTATTGGTAGATGAGGAACATGAAGGTTCCTTCAAACAGTTTGACCCCGCTCCGCGCTACCATGCTCGGGACGCCGCTATTGTTCTTGGTAGTCTTCATGCGTCTCATGTTTTACTTGGTTCTGCGACGCCGAGTGTGGAGAGTTATCATAACGTAAAAATAGGAAAGTACGGTTATGCCGAGATCACAAGACGCTTCGGCAATGTGCTAATGCCAGATATGGAACTGGTAGACATCAAAGAGGCACAACGAAAGAAACGAATGAAGGGCCATTTTTCAGAACGTTTGCTAGAAGAAATGACAGATGCCCTGGAAGCAGGAGAACAGATTATCCTCTTTCAAAACAGGAGGGGCTACGCTCCTGTTCTAGAGTGTTTAACCTGTGGTCATACCCCACAATGTCCAAATTGTGACGTAAGCCTTACCTATCATCAATTTAGAAAACAACTGCGGTGCCATTACTGTGGCCATCATTCCGCATTGCCAGAAAGTTGTTTGGCCTGCGGTAGTCCTGATCTGGATACCAAAGGTTTTGGAACACAGCAGATAGAACAGGAAGTAATTAAGTTATTTCCCAAGGCAAAAGTAGATCGTATGGATCTAGATACGACCCGAGGGAAACATGCCTATGAAAAAATCATTACCCGTTTTGAACAACAAGAATTGGATATTTTGATTGGCACGCAGATGCTGACCAAGGGTTTGGATTTTAGGAACGTGAGCTTAGTAGGAGTCATGAACGCCGATGCACTCCTAAATTTTCCAGATTATAGGGCACACGAACGGAGTTTTCAATTATTAACCCAAGTAGCGGGTAGGGCAGGGCGCACCAAAAAGCGAGGCAAAGTCATTATACAAACCTACAATCCTTTTCATCAAATTCTAAAACAAGTGACCACGGGGGAATACGAGAATATGTTTTCCGAACAAGTTTACGAAAGGGAGCAATTCAAGTATCCACCTGCGAATAGAATTATCAAAATTACATTTAAGCATAAGAATTACAATGTGCTTAACGAAGCGGCAGATTGGTTCAGTAGTGCATTGAAAACTAATTTTGGTGGTAACGTCTTAGGGCCAGAATACCCACCAGTGGCTAGAATACGTAATCAATATCTAAAGCATGTACTGGTTAAGATGGATAAGAAGGAATCGGCTGCCAAAACAAAGCTGTATATAAAAAGAATAGAAAAGTCTTTTAATGCAATAGCTATGTATAGGAGTGTGCGGGTTATTTACAATGTGGACCACATCTAAAAAAAGAAAACCGCCAATTGGCGGTTTTCTTTTTAAAGTAATTTTATATCATATAAAAACTATACGTTACTAAGGGCTTCCGCCAATTCTGTTTTTTTATTTCTACTAAGGGGTATGGAACGCCCACTAACTTCAACGTTTTTGCTGTTGAACTTTTCAACTTTCTCCAAGTTTACTATATAGGATTTATGTATTCTCAAAAACTTATCTTCCGGAAGTTGTTTTTCAAAAGACTTCATTGTTGATAAGATTACGATATTGGCTTCGTCGGTTACCAATTTAATATAGTCTCCTAAGGCTTCTATCCACTTGATATCGTTTAAGATTACCTTTCTTTTCTTTAGATTACTCTTTACAAAGATATGTTCTTCGTCTTCGAGAACTCTGTTCGCCTGTTCATATTTTGCTACCGCTCTTTTAACGGAGGCATCAAAACGTGCCATGGTAATTGGCTTATGCAAATAATCTGTCACGTCATACTCAAATGCTCTAAGGGCATAATCGGGCTTACCGGTAATCAAAATTACCTGAGGACTGTTATCTAGGGATTCAAGTAGGTCAAATCCTGTGATAATTGGCATTTCAACATCAAGAAAAATAAGATCTATCTCGTTGTTTTTAATACCGTTCTTAGCTTCAATAGCGTTGCTGTACTCGGCTACCATGGCTAAGTTGGGATGGTTGTTCACCAACTTTGCGACGGCCATCCTTTGCATGGACGAGTCGTCAACGATAATACTTCTTAACTTCATAAGGGCTGATTTGTGGGGTTAAATCATCGACAAAGTACCGAAAAATAGCGACTAACTGCAACAAAAGATGTAAACAATGTAGTGTTAATTGTGTAAATGGCGATGACAATAGATTAAGATTTGGTTTGTTCAATTTATATATTCTTCCATGCTATAACGAAGATTTTTATCTTTTCTTATACTTATTTTAAAATAATGGCTATTTTTGCACTCCTTAAAACAAAATTTATAAATATGAACCATTACGAAACTGTTTTCATTTTGAATCCCGTTCTATCTGATGTACAGATAGAGGAAACAGTTAAGAAATTTGAAGATTTCTTAATTAAGAATGGAGCCAAAATGGTCTCCAAAGAAAATTGGGGCCTAAAGAAATTGGCTTATCCCATCCAAAACAAAAAAAGTGGTTTTTACCACTTGTTCGAATTCATCGACCTTGGTCAGGTAGTACTACCTTATGAACAAGAGTTTAGGAGAGATGAACGTGTTATGCGCTTTTTGACCGTTAAACTGGACAAACATGCTGTATCATGGGCAGAAAGAAGAAGAGCAAGAAACAACAAAACCGCTAAAGCTTAAGTACTATGTCAACACTACAACAACAGGCAAAAGGAAAGAAAGATGGGGAAATCAGGTATTTAACTCCATTAAATATTGAAACCAACACCAAAAAGAAATACTGTAGGTTTAAAAAATCCGGAATCAAATATGTTGATTACAAGGATGCAGACTTTCTTATGAAATTGGTAAACGAGCAAGGTAAATTACTACCTAGAAGGCTTACAGGAACTTCTTTGAAGTTTCAACGAAAAGTAGCACAGGCTGTTAAAAGAGCACGTCATTTGGCATTAATGCCATACGTTGGTGATTTACTAAAATAAAAGACGAAAGAATCATGGAGCTTATATTAAAAGAAGACGTACAAAACTTAGGTTTTAAAGACGACGTAGTAAGTGTGAAGAATGGTTATGGTAGAAATTACCTAATCCCTAACGGCTTGGCTACAATGGCAACATCCTCAGCTAAAAAGGTTTTAGCGGAGAATTTGAAACAAAGAGCGCACAAGGAAAAGAAAGTAGTTGATGCTGCTAACAAGATTGCCGATGCCTTAAAGGAATTGGAACTTAAAATAGCGGCAAAAACAGGTGCAGGTGACAAATTGTTTGGATCGGTAACCGTTTCCGACTTAGCAGAAGCTATTGCAAAACAAGGTCACGATATTGATAAAAAGTTTATTAATATACAAGGTGGTTCCGTTAAAAGAACTGGCCCTTATAACGCACAGATTAGATTACACAGAGAGGTAGTAGTAGACTTCCCTTTTGAAGTAATCGCTGAGCAGAAGTAATTTTCAATATTTTGAATCATAAGCCTTTCAGTTTTCTGAAGGGCTTATTTTGTTTTAATGATTATGAAGTATACAAGACTTACAAAAGAACAACTGGAAGAATTAGAACCAGAATTCATTAACTTTTTGGCTACCCAGTCCATTACAGGAGATGAGTGGGCAAAAATTAAGAAAGATACCCCAGAAGTAGCCGAAGACGAAGTAGATGTGTTTAGCGACCTTATTTGGGAAGGCGTACTCAGCAAGGTGATGTATTTGGAAAATATCTCTGAACAACAGATGCACTTGTTTGAATTGACGGATAAAGAAATGAAACTCATTGCCGTAAAGGTGATGAATCCAAAAATTGATTTGACTACGGAAATTGGGTTTAACTGGTTCAAAAAAAATTGGCAATCGGATTTTGTGGAATACATGACAGCGGCCAAGGCCTACGCTGACGATAAGAACTTGGATAAGTTTCAATTAATTAAACAAGGTGCCGTAATTACCAAAGGAGAATTGTACCTATGGTTCGAATCTATGATGGATGCATGATAGCTGCCCTATTGGATTCTAATTCCCCAAAAGGGAAACTGATGTTGCCAAATCATCTTAATTCCTTCAAAACAAAATTTCTTCACTTTTGCAGGGGACAGAGGGGAGGAGTATCTTTGTTAAGATAATTATACAAATTTTGTTCGTGGTACTAGACGTATACGCTTTCCTGCTACAAACGATAAAATGAACGAATGGCACAGAAACCCTCCATACCAAAAGGAACCCGGGATTTTACTCCCCAAGAAATAAGCAAGCGTAACTATATCTTCGATATCGTTAAAAATCATTTTCAAACCTTTGGATTTTTGCCTATTGAAACCCCGTCGTTTGAAAATTCAGATACATTATTAGGCAAGTATGGCGAGGAGGGGGACCGTTTGATTTTTAAAATCTTGAATTCCGGGGATTTTATCAGTAAAGTCGATGATGTTACCTACAGCTCTAAAAATTCTAGCTCATTAGCACCAAAGATTACAGAAAAAGCACTACGCTATGATCTAACGGTACCCTTTGCCCGATATGTGGTAATGCACCAGAACGAAATCGATTTTCCTTTCAAGAGATATCAGATTCAGCCTGTGTGGCGAGCGGACAGACCCCAAAAAGGAAGGTTTAGAGAGTTTTTTCAATGTGATGCAGATGTGGTGGGTTCGGATTCCCTTTTACAGGAAGTAGAACTAGTGCAGTTGTACGACGCCGTTTTTACCAATTTAGGACTAGAAGGTGTTACCATTAAGCTGAACAATCGTAAAGTATTATCTGGAATTGCGGATGTCATAGGCGCCAAACATTTGTTGGTAGATTTTACGGTAGCTTTGGATAAATTAGATAAAATAGGCGAGGAAGGGGTAAAAAAAGAAATGCGGGAAAAAGGCATTTCTGCTACTGCCATTGAAAAGGCTGCCCCCTTATTTACACTTACTGGGACCAATACGGAGCAATTAGCAAGCCTTGATACGCTATTACAGGATTCTGAAGAAGGAAGGAAAGGTGTGGAAGAGCTACGTTATATTATCGAGAGTGTCGCAGTCTTAGGCTTGCAATCTGCAACCTTAGCAATTGATGTTACCTTGGCACGAGGACTTAATTATTACACGGGAGCTATTTTTGAGGTTTCTGCTCCAGCAGGAGTTCAGATGGGCTCCATTGGCGGTGGAGGCCGCTATGACGACCTTACCGGTATTTTTGGACTCAAGGATGTTAGCGGTGTTGGAATCTCCTTTGGCTTGGATCGCATCTACTTGGTACTTGAGGAACTGAATCTGTTTCCAGAATCCCTAGAAAAATCCTTGGATGTACTTTGCCTTAATTTTGGAGAAAAAGAATCTCTAGCAGCTTTGAAATTAACAACAGAACTCCGTAAAGCAGGAATTAAGTCTGACGTTTATCCATCGAACGCTAAAATTCAGAAACAGTTTAAATATGCGAACAATCGCAAAGTACCCTATGTGATACTTATGGGTGCGGAAGAGTTAAGCAATCGCACTTTTGTAGCTAAAAATATGGAAACTGGGGAACAGAAAACATTCAAAATCAACGAAGTCGACTCCTTTGTAGCGGACCTATAGTTTTGATTTAATGGTGGCTATAATTTCTTGATAGTATCCATGAATATGGGGCACATAGCGCTTAGCCGATTTATCGCTGTCCAATTCCCGTTCAAAATCGACTAAAGCCAGTAGTTTTATATTGGCCACTTCACTTTCTTGTTTTTTAAGATGGCTCAGCGGAACTTTAAGTTCGCATAAATACGTATGATGAAACTCATTATCCATTAAGGTGACATGATGTTTTTGCATCGATTTATAAACACCAATTTTTTCTAAGGCTTCCTCTTGTATGGTAAGTCCAATTTCTTCCTTGATTTCCCGAATCGCGGCTAATTCTTCTTTTTCTCCAGCAACTATATGACCGGCTACAGAGACATCCCAAAGTAGGGGATAGGTATCCTTGTTTTGTCCTCGTTGTTGCAATAGGATTATACCCGTATTTGTATACATCCAAATATGTACCGTGGCATGAAAAAGTCCAAGACGGTGGGCTTTGGATTTTAGTTCCGATGTTCCGGTAGGATTTCCGTTAGCATCTAAAATGTCTATGAGTTCATCCATATAAAAAAAGCCCTTTTAGAAGGGCTTTGGTTTGGGTTAGTCAAAATAACTGAAGGTTTCTCCCTCATTTATTGTTAAGAGTGTTTCATAGATCAACCGGATTACGTTTTCAACATCGTCTTTATGAACCGTTTCTACTGTTGTATGCATATAACGTAAAGGCAGCGATATCAATGCGGATGCAACGCCACCGTTGCTGTAAGCAAAGGCATCTGTATCCGTACCTGTTGCTCTGGAGGCTGCCATGCGTTGAAAAGGAATCTTGTTGGCTTCTGCTGTTTCCAAAATACGCTCTCTTAGTTTATTCTGTACTGCCGGAGCATACGAAATCACTGGTCCTGCACCTAATTCTGTGTGTCCCTGTGTTTTCTTTTCTATCATAGGCGTAGTGGTATCATGGCAAACATCCGTTATAATGGCAAGGTTAGGCTTTATCGTTTGGGTAATCATTTCAGCGCCTCGCAACCCAATTTCCTCTTGAACGGAGTTGGTGATATACAGTCCAAAAGGCAGCGTTTTTTTATTTTCGTGCAGTAATCTTGCCACTTCTGCGATCATAAAACCACCGGCCCTGTTATCTATCGCCCTACATACAAACTTATCCTTGTTCAATACTTGAAATTCATCTGGATAGGTTATTACACAGCCTACATGAACCCCCATTTTCTCTACTTCCTCCTTGTCCTTAGCCCCTATATCAATAAAAATATTATCCAATTTAGGCGGTTGCTCCTTTTCATTTTTTCTGGTATGTATTGCCGGCCATCCAAAAACGCCTTTTACGATACCATTTTTAGTATGTATGTTCACCCATTTAGAAGGTGCAATTTGATGATCGCTACCACCGTTTCTGATTACATAAAGTAAGCCGTTATCAGTGATATAATTAACGTACCAGGATATTTCATCTGAATGTCCTTCAATTACTACTTTGTATTTGGCATCAGGATTAATAACACCAACTGCTGTGCCATAAGTATCTGTGATGAAGGTGTCTACATAGGGCTTTAGGTAGTCCATCCATATTTTTTGACCTTCCCATTCGTATCCCGTAGGTGAAGCGTTATTTAGGTATTTTTCAAAAAAATCAAGAGATTTTTTAGTGATAATATTTTTTTTTGACATGTCTAGTTTATTTGCATACAAACTTAACAATATTCACTTGTTTTTGAATACTATGCTGCTCTATTTATCGTTAATTTTGGCAAGACATTTGTAGTTATGTTGCCATGAAGTATAGACGTATCTTTTATTTATTTCTATTCTTAGGAATTTTAGAGACTGAGGCTCAAGTACCAGAGCAGGTGTTGGACTCAGTATCCGAAAAGCTTATTATTGTTGCTGGTGATTCTGTTTTTAGGAGTTCTATTGACTTACAGGAAACTTTTGTCTTCGGAAAATTGAAATTTGATACGTACAAGGATAAATTACGGTATTATATTCTAAGAAGAAAAACACATAAAGTTTATCCCTACGCCAAGTTAGCGGCCGAACGTTTGGTTGAACTAAACGATAGTCTTAAATCAATTAAAAAACCTCGAAAACGACGAAAGTATACTAGAGAAGTACAGCGGTACATAGAAGGTGAATTTTCAGAAGAATTAAAAAAACTGACCAGAACCGAAGGGCAGATTCTCGTAAAGCTCATTTATAGACAAACAGGAACTACCTCTTTTGACCTCGTAAAGGAGCTAAGGAATGGTTGGCGGGCATTTTGGTACAATACAACGGCCAAAATGTTCAAAATTAGCATAAAAGAAGAGTTTCATCCAGATTTGGTAGAAGAAGACTATCTGATAGAGGATATTCTGCAGCGCGCCTTTTCTTCTGGAAAATTGGAACGACAAGAAAGTGTGTTGGACTATAATTATGCCGACCTATCCAACAAATGGAAAAAGCCAATAAGGAAAATTCCAAACAACTAATGCTTTTTCTTTTTACCAAAAAGAGATTCCATAATCGTAGAAATACCCTTAAAACCCATGGTAACGGCTGCAATAGCGAGTATAATACCAACAATGAGAACCGGCCAATAAAAAGGGTGCTCCTGATTCTTGAAGGCTTGCCATAGTACTATAGGTGCCAAAAACATAAGCATTACTGTGTAGGCCAACCTCTTTAGGCCTTGTACTAAAATTTCTTTATCGGTTTTCATTGTATATACATAAGCATTAATTAGGAATACACTTTATTCTATGGTTATATTTTCCTTAAACTCTTGGACTACCGCAAAATAGCCCAAAGCAAAGTTTAAGTTACGATCTATTTGGTTTGTTGTTGTTACATTTGTAAAATTTCCTCTCACGGTTCCCAAAGGAGTTTGGAAAGGCCCCTGGTTTCCTCCCGATTGAACAATAAGCTGATTCATATAGTTATAAAAACCTTCATCTGCACCCAAAATACTTATATCTATTGTTGTGCCTGGCTCAACATCATCATAAAAGTAAGAGAACTCAAACCGTTGACCTGGATAAAATTCATCTTCCGAAACGAGATATTCATTGAAGTCAAAATCGAAAATATAAAAATTTTCTTGGTCCGGAATATCGGTAAATGAAACCACTATTTCGGTTTCGTCACCAGAAAATAGTACGCCATCTCCCTGCACAAGACTATCAAAGGGAACTGAAGGTGCAAATGAAGTTTTAGCTAAAAAAATAGCATCGTTGTAGTTTATAGTCATTACAAGTTCTCCCGAAGTAAAGAAATCAGTATTCTTGGATGCCTGATAAACACCGGTTTCCGTCTCGTTAAAAACTAAAATATTTTGGGCCGCCATATCAATTCCTTCATAATCAGCGTTCTCAATACTTATTCGATCAACGGTAATGGCTTGGTTTTCTTCGAAAAATGAACTACTCAGTCCCACCTTGACGGTTGCTGTTGTTGTGCTTTCGCTGGTGTCTAAGCGAATGATGGCATCAATATTTAAGCGGGGTGGTTCCGTATCTAGTTCCACATCGATTACATCTTCACAGCTAATAAAAATAAACAAGCTGGCGAGTATGACTATGTATTTTTGCATCTTTTTAAAATTTAAAATTATAGGTTACTGCCGGAACGAGTCCAAAAATGGAGGTTCTCACTGCTTCATTTGCGCCAGTGTCCTGATTTCTACGAAAATTAATAGAGGCAGCGTTTCTTCTGTTGTAAAGGTTATAAATACTAAATACCCACTCTCCTTGCATTTTCCTTTTTTTGTTCTTTTTTGGCCTTAAGGTCGCAGATACATCTATTCTATGGTAGTCGGGTAGCCGCTGCTCATTTCTTAAACCAAAATAGGGAACCGTTAAACCTTGAAATTCAAATTGTCCGATAGGAAAGTTGGTAGGCTGGCCAGTCTGGTAGACAAAGTTACTATTGATACTCCATTTTTCATTAAGATCGTAACTCGCAAATAATGAAAGGTCATGCGGTTTATCATAAGGAGTGTTATACCATTCTCCAAAGTTAATACCGGTTTCCATAGCTGTTCTGCCCGGTGTCCGCTGCTCGGATTTAGATAGGGTATAGGCCAACCAACCTTGTAATCTACCTTCATTTTTCCGAAACAATACTTCTAATCCATAGGCACGAGCTTCCCCATTCAAAATAACTTGCTCAATAGCATCATTGGCAATGAGGTTTGCACCATCTATATAATCTATTCTATTTTGTACATCTTTATAAAAAACTTCAGTCTCAAAAGAATAGGTGCCGTTGTCTATGTTTTTAAAATAACCAAGAGCGTACTGGTCTAACAGTTGTGGTTCTATAAAAGGCCCACTAGGTGTCCATACGTCCAAGGGAGTAGGGGAGTTGGTATTGGAAAGTAGATGGAGGTATTGAGCTAAGCGGGTATAGCTAGCTTTTACGGAACTATTGGAGTTAAACGTATACGACATGGAAAGTCGTGGCTCAAAGTTGTTAAACGTTGCTAAATTGCTATCCCTCCCTGGATTTATTACTTCAATAGGGTCTGCTTCTTGGTAAATCGATAACACGGGATCAAAACGGACAGGGTTGTCATTCTCATAAACGTTGAGTTGTTCTTGACCCAGTCTCATGAAGTTGCTAAACCGAAGTCCATATCCCAAGCTAAGATTATCTGTTACCCTATGTTCTATATCTACATAAGCTGCAAATTCATTGGCATACTTCTGGGTAAGCTGGTCTTCTAGTATGCCTGATGTATTATTGCTGGGCTCTATCTTTCCTGGGTTGAATTGATAATAGATGTTGTTCACCCCATAATTTACCTGTAATTTATCGTTCAGGTAATGCTTAAGGTCATATTTTAAATTGAAGTTTTGGATACCTGAATTCCAGTTAAATCCAACAAAATCCAGCTTTAAACCGTAATAATAATCGGAATAGATTAGGGATAAGTTGGAGAATAATTTATCCGAAAACAAATGGTTCCATCTAAAGTTACCTACAGCGTTACCGTAGGTGTTTACAAAACTCTCACTGATACCAAATACGTCCCTCCCAAAATAACCGGAGAGAAATATACTGTTCTTGTCGTTTATGTTATAACTGATTTTCGTATTTAGGTCGTAGAAGTATGCCGTATTGTCCAAATCGAATAAAGGAAGGAACAAGTGTGCATAGGAACCACGGCCGCCTATTAAAAATGCTGCCTTATCCTTTTTTATGGGGCCTTCTATTAAAAGCCTACTAGCTACTGCGCCAATACCACCGTTTACCTTCAACGCTTTACTATTTCCTTCTTTTTGAAAAATATCGAGAACAGAGGATACCCTTCCACCGTAACGGGCGGGAATCCCTCCTTTATATAGTTTGATATCCTTAATGGCATCGGGATTAAAAACGGAAAAGAATCCAAACAGGTGGGAGGAATTAAAAATAATAGCCTCATCCAAAAGAATTAGATTCTGATCTACCGAACCTCCCCTAACATTAAAACCAGAAGCGCCCTCACCGGCATTCGTAACGCCAGGTAGCAATAGAATCGATTTTATAATATCTGCCTCACCTAGAATTACAGGAATCTTTTTAATCGTCTCTACGGATAAGCTATTTACGCTCATTTGTGGTTTTCTTATATCCATCCGTTCCACATCTTGTGTCACAACGACCTCATCCAATTGTTCTGCTGCCTCGACAAGCTTAAAGTCTATTTTCGTATTGGAATTTAGGGTGATAGAACGGACTATGTCTTCGAAACCTAAATAGTTTACTAATACCTCATACTCGCCTTCGGGAACTGTTATGGAATAAAAGCCATATTCATTGGTTACAACTCCAGTGCCCAATGTAGGGAAGGCGACAGTCACACCAATGAGTGTTTCATTACTGCTTTCTTCTATAATAGTACCACTGAGGGTATATTTTTGTTGTGCAACTGTTGGCGATGATAAAATGAAGAATAGTATCATGGATACTATTGAAAATTGCTTCATAAAAACTTTTTTGTTAAAAATAACGAGAAATAAGCAGGTGCTGTAAACCTTAACATTTTTTAATCAAAAAAAGGCCCTCAAACATGAAGACCTTTTGTGTACCGCTTAAAGTTGTTTTTAAATTGTTTCTAAAATAGCATTGAATGTTGCGCTTGGTCGCATAGCTGTAGCTGCCAAGTCAACATTGGGTTTGTAATATCCGCCAATATCCTGTGAAGTTCCCTGCGCCTTAATGAGTTCGTCCAAAATCTGTTCTTCTTTACTTTGTATTTCGGAGAAAACTTTGGTGAACGTTGTTTTTAGTTCTGTATCTTCATTTTGTTTGGCCAAAGCTTCTGCCCAGTACATGGCCAAGTAAAAATGACTTCCTCTCGTGTCTAGTTCATTTACTTTTCTGGACGGCGATTTATCATTAATAAGAAATTTTTCCGTAGCCGTATCAAGGGCATCTCCTAGAACTTTTGCCTTTGTATTCCCGTTCTTTTCGCCATAAAATTCTAAGGAAACGCCTAAAGCTAAAAATTCGCCTAAAGAATCCCATCTAAGGTGGCCTTCTTCTAAAAACTGCTCTACATGTTTAGGCGCGGAACCTCCGGCTCCGGTTTCAAATAATCCTCCACCGTTCATCAGCGGAACAATAGACAACATTTTAGCACTGGTGCCTACTTCCAATATGGGGAATAAATCCGTTAAATAATCTCTAAGCACGTTTCCTGAAACGGAAATAGTATCCTTCCCAGCCTTCATACGCGCTAAGGTAAACATGGTAGCCTCAATAGGGGCAAGAATTCTTATGTCTAGTCCGCTTGTATCATGTTGTGGCAAGTACGTATTTACTTTTTTAATAACTTCTGCGTCGTGTGCTCTATTGGCATCCAGCCAAAAAATCGTGGGAGTTTTAGTGGCCCTAGCCCTAGATACAGCAAGTTTTACCCAATCTTGGATTGGAGCGTCCTTTACTTGGCACATACGCCAAATGTCACCACGTTCAACAGTGTGTTCCATAAGCGTTTCGCCTGTAGCTAGATCTTGTACTTTAACAACACCGTTTTCGTTTATTTCAAAAGTCTTGTCATGTGAACCGTATTCTTCGGCTTTTTGTGCCATAAGCCCCACATTGGGCACTGTACCCATAGTAGTGGGGTCGAATGCGCCATGTTCTTTACAAAAATCGATGGTAGCGGAATAGATACCTGCGTAACTGCTATCAGGAATCACTGCTTTTGTATCCTGGGATTTTCCGTCGGCATTCCACATTTGACCTGAATTACGTATCATAGCAGGCATAGATGCATCTATAATCACATCGCTAGGTACATGAAGGTTGGTTATTCCCTTCTCTGAATTCACCATGGCGAGATCGGGTCCATTTTCCAAAGTAGCCGTAATAGCTTGTTCTATTTCAGTTTTCTGGTTCTGTGGAAGCTTTTCAAGTTTACTGTAAAGGTTTTCAAGTCCGTAATTGGGATTAACGCCAAGTTCATCAAAAACTTTAGCATAGCTTTTAAAAACGGGGGCTAGGAAAGTTTCTACCACATACCCAAAGATAATGGGGTCCGAAACCTTCATCATTGTTGCTTTCATATGTACCGAAAATAGTACTCCTTTTGCTTTCGCATCTTTTACCTCATTGCTTAGAAAAGCTAACAGGGCTTTTTTGCTCAATACAGTGGCATCTATAATTTCTCCAGCTTGTAAGGCTATTTTTTCTTTTAAAACCGAAGTGGTATTCTGATTTGAAGTGAGGGATATTTGTATATCCTTTGCGTCTCCTAGCGTTAAGGATTTTTCGTTGGCCTTAAAATCACCATATTGCATGGTGGCTACATGGGTTTTTGAATCTGAACTCCAAGCACCCATTTTGTGGGGGTTTTTCTTTGCATAATTCTTAACCGCCCGTGGTGCCCTTCTATCGGAATTACCTTCTCGTAATACCGGGTTTACGGCACTTCCCTTTATCTTATCATACTTGGCCCTAACTTCTTTTTCAGCATCCGATGTAGGGTCATCCGGATAATTGGGCAAAGCGTAACCTTTAGATTGTAATTCTGCTATAGCTTCTTTTAATTGGGGAACAGAAGCACTTATATTAGGTAATTTTATAATATTTGCCTGTGGCATTTTTGCCATATCTCCAAGTTCGTCTAAATCATTACTTACTCGCTGGCTATCATTTAAATATTCTGGGAAAATAGCGGCTATCCTCCCGGCTAAAGAGATATCTTTTGTCTCAATTTCAATGCCGGAAGTTCTTGTAAAGGATTGTACTATTGGTAAAAAAGATTCAGTGGCCAAAGCTGGAGCCTCATCAGTTTTTGTATAAAAAATCTTGGACATGCGTATTGGTTTTATTTCAAGCGGAGCAAAGATACAATATTATCTAGGCTTGTTAGATACCAAAACGTCGAATGTTATAGGTTTTAAGCTAGGTTGTATCATAACAAAAGCCATATCATTGTACGAGTACATTGATATGGCTTTTTAGAAGTAGTTTACAGACTTTGTTTGTTTTAACTGTCATTAAAACGGCAACCATTGATTGCATCTGCTTAACTAATTCAACGTTTGAAATGCAATTCGCACTTGGTTGGACAACCTATGTTGACTACTATGCATTTCTTTTTGTTGTCTTTACATAAAGCATACTATGCCTATAAATTCATAATAGTAAAAAAGCGACAGCCTTTTTAGCTAAAACGCACACGAAAATGTAGTTGTTTTTTAAAACATGGAACTACACTTGTAATGGAACAACAATATAAGAACGTAAACTATATAATAGTAAATTATATTTCACCTTGCAGGTCGATATAATTTTGACTACATCTTAAAGTTACAAAATTATAATTGAGGGTACTAGTGTTTTTGGATTATTAAAAATGAACATGATATCAACACCAGTTGTTAACATTTGTTCATAAAAAAGCACCAACTGAGTGAGTCGGTGCTTTTGGTGTATTTTGAAGTTATCACTTAAGAACGTACTTCTTTTATTCTTGCTTTTTTACCTGTCAATTCTCTAAAGTAATAGATACGAGCTCTGCGTACTTTACCTTTTTTATTGATTTCTATCTTTTGCAATGCTGGCAGGTTAACCGGGAATATACGTTCTACTCCTACAGTACCTGACATTTTTCTAATAGTAAATGTTTCTGTTGAACCAGAACCTCTTCTTTGTATCACCACACCTTTAAAAAATTGTGTACGTGTTTTTTCACCTTCCTTAATTTCATAATACACAGTAATTGTATCACCCGCTGAAAATTTAGGAAAATCTTTTTTTTCTACAAATTCGTCTTGAACAAATTGAATTAATGATTCCATCGTATAGTTTAAATTGGAATTAAATCAAAACAACATGCACGATTATCGTCAGAGGTTGATTTAACAGTGGGCAAAAATAATTCTAAAATTAGAATCTACAAGTATTTTCTCACTATTTTTTGAATTCAATGAAAATACGTCGGCTATTCCAATAAGTCTGGTCGTAATTTTTCTGTACGTTCTTGTGCCTTTTCCTCTCGCCAAGCTTCTATCTTTCCAAAATTACCACTTAAAAGGATTGCAGGCACTTTCATCCCCTTATAGTCCGCCGGCCTTGTATAAACTGGCGGCGCAAGTAAGCCGTCCTGAAAACTATCCGTTAATGCTGATGTTTCGTTATTCAATACCCCAGGTATTAATCTAATAATTGTGTCGCATAGAACGGCAGCTCCTAGCTCCCCGCCTGAAAGCACGTAGTCTCCTATAGATATCTCTCTTGTAATAAAAGTGTCTCGTACACGCTGGTCTACGCCTTTGTAGTGTCCGCAAAGAATTATGATATTCTTTTGTAGGGATAGCCTGTTAGCCGTTCTTTGGTTGAGTGTCTCCCCATCGGGTGTCATATATATTATTTCATCATAGTCCCGTTCGGATTTTAATTTGGAGATACACTTGTCTATAGGTTCTATCATCATTACCATTCCTGCGCCACCTCCAAATTGGTAATCATCTACTTGGTTGTAGCTTTTGTCCGTGTAATCCCTAATATTATGAAAATGGACTTCTACCAAGTCTTTTTCAATAGCTCTTTTTAATATAGATGCCTCAAACGGACTTTTTAGCAGTTCGGGAAGAACGGTTATGATATCTATTCTCATCGCTGGTTTTACCTTATTTATGTAGCCCTCCAAAAGTAATGAAAACAATGTACATCTTTTTCCCAACCCAATTTTTCATATAAATATTGGGCAGGGTTATCCGTTGCGGTTTCCAAAGCGAGGCCTTTATAATTATTGTGGTTGCAGTAGGTTTTGGCTCTATTTAGTAATGCTTTGGCGACACCTGTATTGCGGTATGCTTCGTGAACATAGAGGTCATTTAGGATTAAAGTTGCTTTTAACGATACCGATGAAAACGTAGGGTATAACTGTGTAAACCCTACAGGAACGTTATCTTGATAGGTAATGAATATAATAGACTCTTGCTTTATTAGTCTATCTTTTATAAAACTTAAAGCTTCCGCACGTTGTACAGGTTGGCCGTAAAAAAGTCGATATGCATTGAATAGCGGTAGGATATCATCTACTTCTTTTTCTGTGGCTTGTTTTATAGTTATCATAAAAATAAACAACTCCCGTTTTGGGAGTTGCTACGTTATTTTGTTTTTTTTTGCTTGTTTCGTTCGTCTTGCAGTTGTCTACTGATTTTTTGCTCCCGTTCTAAGGCCCTTCTTCGGTGGTCTTCATATTCCAATTCTAACTCAGAAAGATTCTGTTTGGCTTCTTGTGTTAGGATATTACTGTTTCTAAACCTATAAATGAACAGTCCCAAAAATAAAAACAAAATCCCAATGATAGTCCATAGGATAATATTGTAGGTCCCTTTGGATACTTGTGCCCCGAGCAGCGACATATTGTCTTTCTCTGCGCTAACAGTAGTTAAACTAGCGGTGGTTTCCTCTAACTTTTTATTAAGGGATGTTATCGTGGTCTCATGTTCGGATATGGTTGCATTAAGTTCAGCAGTTTTCTTGGAAATCGCCGCCAGAGAGTCCAATACATTTTTTCTTAATTTGTATAAGTTAGTTTCTTTCACTACCTCATAGCGTACCCCATCGGCGCGGTAGTTCCCTGACCTTTTTGAAACATAATCAAATTGACTGCTAATTGGGCCAGAGTCTAGCGACAGTTTTTCTTCAGTTTCTTGAGCGTAGTTACTAATTACGGTAAGTAGGAAAATTAAAAAATAGGGTAATCTAGGGATTTTCATTTGTAATGGTGTTAAAGTATAATTTAGAGTTAACTAAAGTAATTTATTAATATTAATTAAAGAAAAAATTTATCCAAAGCCTAGGATGCTTATTAGGTACGTAAAAATCATGTTTATAGGATGTTTTCACCACTTCTTTTTTAATAATAGGTATATCTACGGACTTTAGAGATATATTTTGCCAAGCGCATCACTTGATGCGAATAGCCATATTCATTATCATACCAAATGTAAAGTATTAGGTTTTTTCCGTTACCGGAAACCAAGGTTGCCTTACTATCGTAAATTGCAGGAGCAGAAGTGCCTACGATGTCCGTGGATACCAGTTCCTTGCTTAACGAGTATTGTATTTGTTCTACCAAATCGCCCTCAAGGGCATATTTCTTTAATATGGTATTTACGCCGCTTAAAGAGGTTTTATTCTTTAAATCTAAATTTAGAATAGCTAGTGATCCGTTGGGTACAGGAACTCGAATTGCGTTGGAAGTAAGCTTTCCCTTTAACGAAGGCAGCGCTTTTGATACCGCTTCTCCAGCACCGGTTTCAGTTAGGACCATATTTAGACCGGCCGCTCTTCCTCTTCTGTATTTACTATGCATATTATCTACCAAATTTTGATCATTGGTATAAGCATGTATGGTTTCCAAGTGTCCTTTTTCAATTTCAAAAGAATCCTCTATAACTTTAAGGATGGGGGTAATTGCATTTGTAGTGCAGGAAGCTGCTGAGAATATTTTGGTAGAATCCGGATCATATTCCTTATGATTCACCCCATGCACAATATTTGGAATTTCCTTACCTGGTGCCGTCAACAATACTTTAGACGCACCTTTTGCTATTAAATGCCTGGAAAGCGCCTGCTTATCTCTAAAGGCGCCCGTATTATCAATAATTAAAGCATTTGATATTCCAAATGCCGTATAATCTATATCTTCAGGATTATTGGAATTTATAAGGTGTACTGTTGTGCCATTGATTATTAGGGCATTATTTTCAACATCGGCCTTTACTGTTCCCGAAAATGTGCCGTGCACAGAATCTGTTCGTAATAGACTTGCCCTTTTTTCCAAAACATTAGCGTCCGATGCACCCCTAACCACAATAGCCCTTAATCTTAGTTGGTTGCCTTTACCAGTTTTGGACATCAGTTCCCTAGCCAGCAAACGACCAATTCTACCAAAACCATAAAGGACAACATCCTTTGGTTTTATACTGGCGATATCTGCAGCATTTTTTAATTTGTCTAGAACAAATGCCTTTACGTTATTAAAATGATTGTCATCTGCGTGATATTCATAGGTCAACTTTCCAATATCAAGTTTAGATGGCGGAAGTTTAATATCGTTTATTGCTCGCAATAGTTCCACTGAATCGAAGATTGAAATCGGTTTTTGTACAAATTCTCCTGCATACTCGTGTAATTGAATAATATCGCTTACATTTTTATCGATTGCCTGATTTTTAAATAATACTATTTCTATGGATTTGTCATACCAAAGGTCGCTGACCAATTTTATAAATTCGGTTGTTGCTTTTCGGCGGTCTGCCTGGAAAGCCAATTCTTTTTCGTAGGATACCTTATGTGACATAAAATGGGCTATAGGTTGTTTAATCTGTTGCAAAACTACAGATTTTCAGTCTTTTAGTTGATGGGTATTTCAAAAAAAAAGCGCCTTCATTTGAAGGCGCTTTTTTAGCTAGCTGAATATTGTTTATTGAAAGATGAGTCGCTCTCGTTCCCCATCTTCGCCGATCATGGTAATAACGGTTTTTCCATATCTGGATATGGCGCCAAAGGCGGTATAGGCATCATCAATATTGCTTACTTCCTTATCATCGACCTGCAGAATTATTTTACCTGCTAAACCATAACCTCTGTAACGCTCTGGAACTCCGGTAATCTTCACACCTTTTTTGGTTTTGAACTTCTTCTTATCTTCCTCTGTAAGGTTTTTAACCTCCATACCCATTTCAGGAACGATAAGCATTTGTCGTTTTTTAAGTGTGATGGGCACCAACATTGTTTCATTTTCCCTTTCCAACAAAACTGTAACCGTATCGCCAGGCCGTTTAGTTGCTAAATAACCTGTTAAATCAGGGAATTTAGAAACCTTGATTTCATCTACTTTTTTTATGATATCGCCCACTTTCAGCTCGGCATCATAAGCTCCTGATTCTTCTTCAATATATTCTATATATACCCCTTCAATATCACTTATCCCTCTTTCTAATGCATCTTTGGTATTTACCGGTGCTGGCCGTATTCCGATAAAACCTTTTTGCACGTTGCCATATTCCATAATGTCATCCACTACCTTTTTAGCTATGTTGCTTGGTACGGCAAAGGAATAACCTACGTAAGACCCCGTTTGCGATGAGATTGCGGTATTGATTCCTATAAGATCGCCATTGGTATTTACAAGAGCACCACCAGAGTTGCCTGGATTTACGGCGGCATCTGTCTGGATAAAGGATTGATTGGTCCTAGTGTCTAGACTTCTTGCTTTCGCGCTTACGATACCCGCCGTAACCGTAGAAGTTAGATTAAAGGGGTTACCAACGGCCAACACCCATTCACCTATTTTGGCATTGTCAGAATCACCGAAGGCTAGGTAGGGTAATTTTTCTTCTGTTTCTATTTTTATCAAAGCGATATCTGAATTTGGGTCTGCACCAATCAGCTCCGCCTCGTATGTTTTATTGTTGTTAAGTGTTACTTGTAATTGACTTGCCCGCGCAATCACATGGTTATTGGTAACAATATAACCATCTTGCGAAATTATAACGCCAGAACCGGTACCTACCTGTGGCGTAACGCTTCCACCAGACCCGTAGAAAAAATCGAACATGCTTGTAGGCCCTTTGCTAAGAGTTACGTTTTTAACGTGTACTACAGCGTTTACCGTAGTTTCTGCTGCATTCGTAAAATCGACCTCGTTTATCCCCGCACCCTTGGCAGATGTTGGTGTAAAACTTGTGTTGACCAGTGAGCCACCTGCTTCTTGGTTTACAATGGCATAATTCGGTTTCTCAAAAAGAAGCTTATAAGCTCCCAAGGTAATTGCCCCGGCAAAAACCGAGACCAAAAGTAGGCTTCCAATTTTTTTCATCTGTTTCTAAGATTTAATATAGTTTTATGTAAAATTAATTGATTTTAACTGTGATGCTATGCCTTTAACGACAATTTAACTGCTTAAAAAACTTTTTTAAAACCCTATATTTGCGGTAATATTAAGCCATAATGAAGATTAGCTTTTTAAAATATCAAGGTACGGGGAACGATTTTGTGATGATCGATAATCGTGATGAATTTTTTCCCAGTCGGGATAGGGAGTTGATTGCCTTTTTATGTGATCGAAAGTTTGGCGTAGGTGCAGACGGACTAATTCTGTTAGAGAATTGTGAGAAATCGGATTTTAAAATGATATACTATAACTCTGACGGAAATGAGAGCACCATGTGCGGTAACGGAGGTCGTTGTATTGTATCTTTTGCCCACTATTTGAAAATAATTAAAAAAGAAACCACATTTTTGGCAATAGATGGGTTGCACCATGCAACTATTGACGGGATGATGGTTCATCTTAAAATGCAAGATGTTCCGGAAATCAAAGCGAAACCAGGAGCATTGTTTTTAAACACCGGTTCTCCTCATCACGTTCAAATGGTTCCAAAGCTTTCAGAGTTTGATGTGGTAAAGGAAGGTGCGAAATTGAGATATGGTCTATATGGGCAGGCAGGGAGTAATATTAATTTTGTTGAAGCCCTTAACGACGAAACGTTTTTTGTACGCACCTACGAGCGAGGAGTGGAAGATGAAACGCTTTCTTGTGGCACGGGAGTTACCGCAGTAGCTTTGGCGATGCACCATGTAGGAACCACCAAAAACACAAGTGTACGCGTGAATGCTTTGGGAGGTAAGCTCAAGGTTACGTTTGCGCCAACCAATCAGGGTTATGAGCAGGTTTATTTAATCGGCGAGGCCAAATTGGTCTTTAAAGGTGAGGTACAATGGAACTCCTAAAAGGGAAAAATTTATTTTTAAGAGCCTTAGAAAAGGAAGATTTACAATTTTTATATGAATTGGAAAATAACCCGCTAATTTGGGAGATAAGCGGTACGGTTACACCTTATTCTAAAAGTGTATTACAATTTTACTTGGAGAATGCCCACAGAGATATATATGAGGTAAAACAACTCCGGTTGGTCATTTGTGCAACTGATGGGAACAGTTTGGGCTTAATCGACTTATTTGATTTTGACCCAAAACATAAGCGTGCCGGAGTTGGAATTGTTATCGTAAAGGACATGGATAGGAACAAGGGTATAGGAGCAGAGGCCATAACCTTACTTTGTGATTATGCGTTTAGGACATTAGAGCTGAAACAGCTATACGCTAATATCCTGGAAGAAAACCAACGAGCTACCTATTTGTTCCAAAAGCTGGGTTTTGTAAAAGTTGGTGTAAAAAGGGATTGGATTAGTAGTAACGGACAGTATAAAAACGAAGTGCTATTTCAAAAAATCAATAAGTAATGAGTCTTAAGAAAATTTTACTGGGTATCGTTTTGGTCGGTCTTGTGGTTGGGGGTATTTTTTCATACATGGTCTATGGCACTTTCTTCACACCGAATACCGAGTTTAAAGAGAAGGAAGCTTTTGTTTATATTCCTACTGATGCATCATTTGCCGAAGTAAAGAAAGGTCTTGAGCCTTTGGTGCAGGATTTAGATGTCTTTGAATTTGCAGCAGACAAAAAGGGATATATTGAAAATATAAAAGGGGGTAAGTACCGATTGCTCAAGGGAATGAATAATAATGAAATCATTAATGCCCTTAGGATAGGTAATTTGCCGGTAAAAGTGGCTTTTAACAATCAAGAGACTTTGGCAGATCTTGCGGGAAGGATTTCTGTTCAGATAGAAGCGGATAGTATTAGCCTACACAATGCTTTTACGGATAAGAAGTTTTTAGCGGAGAACAACTTAAACTTGGAAACCGGTCTAGCACTATACGTGCCCAACAGTTATGAATTCTTCTGGAATACCAGTGCTGAGGATTTTAGATCAAGAATGGTAAAGGAATATAACCGATTTTGGAGCGATGAGCGAAAATTAAAGGCTAAAGCTTTAGACTTAACTCCTTGCGAGGTAGTAACCTTGGCATCTATCGTTCATAAGGAAACTGCGAAAATTGATGAAAGACCAAAAGTAGCAGGATTGTACTTAAACCGATTAAGAACCGGAATGCTGTTACAGGCGGACCCTACGGTCATTTTTGCTATAAAAAAGGAGACCGGAAACTATGATACAATTATTAAACGAGTATTGTATAAGGATTTAGAGGTTGAATCCCCTTATAATACATATAAATACTCCGGATTGCCACCCGGACCTATAACTATGCCAGATATTAGCGCCATAGATGGCGTTTTGAACCCCGAAAAGCACAATTATTATTATATGGTGGCCAATGTAGAGAATTTTGGATATCATATGTTTGCGAAAGACTTGGCGCAGCACAGCCGAAATAAAGTGCAGTACGTCCGATGGATAAACGCCCAAAAAATTAAGAGATAGGTTTATTGTCGGAATTTTAAGACATGTTAACTATTCCTGTATAGTTTTAACATAACCTTGCCATAACAAATTACTTTACCGTCTAACTTTGTCCTCGGAAATTTAAGCAAGCCTTTTGCTGTAAGTCTTAAGAAATCTGTAATATGAAAAGATGGATAATTATTTGTTGTCCTCTTATCGTGACATTTATTTTATCCGGTTTTGGATTTAGTCCTTTTAAGGTATCTGTTCCTGAACCACTTAAAGTAAAGCAACCTACTGTAGTTCTGTTTCCCAAAGACAAAACTGCTATGACTAAAATTGAAATAGTGCCTCCCTTTGCGGGAACTGATTTTACTGGATTTAAAGAGGCTTTAGCCTTTAAGGAATCCAAAGGAAATTACTTTGCGGTAAATACTTTTGGATATCTAGGCAAATATCAGTTTGGCATGAGTACCTTAGAGCTTATGGGAGTAAAAGACGACCAGCAGTTTTTAAAAGATCCTGTTTTACAGGAGAAAGTTTTCCAAATTAATATCGCTAGAAACAAGTGGATTCTAAGGAGGGATATAAAAAGATTCGTAGGTAAACGAATACGTGGAATAGAGATTACAGAATCTGGTATGTTGGCTGCGGCACATTTAGCCGGTGCGGGTAATGTGAAACGGTATTTACGTTCTTTTGGCAAAAATGATGTGATGGATGATTATGGAACTAACATTGCCATTTATATGAAGTTGTTTTCCGGTTACGATATGTCAAGTATCGAGGCAGTAAAAAACCCAAGAATATAAGGACATAAAAGCTACTACATGGATGAGCCTGACAACAAATGTCAGGCTTTTTTTATGCTTGTATAATAAAAATAGCCGGACGCTTATGAAGATCTACGTTTTCCTTTTTCCAGTCAGATGCAGTTCTAGTGTTTATAAACTCCGAACTTAGGGTAAGGTCGCATGCTACGCAAATATGCGTAGTTCCTGCAAGGGATTTATGAAGTTCTTCTAGTAGCTTGTTGTTTCTATAAGGGGTTTCAATAAAAATTTGTGACTGTTGTTCGTCCCTTGATTTTTTTTCCAATCTTTTTATTTCTTTTCTTCTTTCTGTAGCATCTATGGGTAGGTAACCATTGAATGCAAAGTTCTGTCCGTTTAATCCACTGGCCATTAGGGCGAGTACAATAGAGGAGGGGCCAACCAAAGGAACTACCTGTATATGTTTTTGGTGCGCAAGAGTTACGACAGCTGCGCCAGGGTCTGCAATTCCTGGGCATCCGGCTTCAGATAAAATTCCCATATCATATCCGTTTAGGCATGGTTCTAAAAAGCTGGGAATTTCCGCTGCCTCCGTAAATTTGTTTAAAACAAATAATTGCAAGGAAGGTTGAGATTTTCTTGGACTCATTTTCTTAATAAAATGCCGTGCTGTTTTTTCATTCTCCACTACAAAATGGTCTATACTTTCAATAGCTCTTTTTATAGAAATAGGAAGTACTTCCAATGGGGGGCTATCACCTAATGTAGTTGGTATGAGATATAATTTTCCTTTCTTATTCATTTCATTACGCATAAGCTAGGTGTTACAATCGTTTTACTATTTGTTCGCAGGCATTGTCTATCATTTTAAAGACTTTTTCAAATCCGTCCTTCCCGCCGTAATAAGGATCTGGAACTTCATTGTCCTTTCCATCTATTTCGCTCAACAATAACCTTACTTTGTTTCGTTGTGCTTTAATACTGCTCAGTTTCAGAACGTTATTGTAATTTTCCTTGTCCATAACGTATATGAGATCAAACGTCTCAAAATCCGTAGTGTTGAATTTCCTGCAGCGTTGCGCACTAATATCTATACCATGGGTAAGGGCAACATCAATGGATCTAGAGTCGGGTGGCTTGTTCGTATGATAACTAGCGGTTCCCGCAGAATCGACAAAAACGGTTTCAGGATTAACTTTACTTTGGAGAATACCTTCGGCCAATGGGGACCTGCAGATGTTTCCTAGGCATACCATTAACACCTTTGTTTTCATGTAGTTCTTACGAGAATTTTTTAGTAAGGTCGTCTATGTACTTTCGAAACTGCTTATCGGTTTCGGCTAGGTTGTCTACTGTTTTACAAGCGTGCAGTACCGTAGCATGATCCCGTTTACCTATTTGCGACCCTATACTTGCCAAAGACGCCTTGGTGAATTTTTTTGCAAAAAACATAGCCAATTGTCTCGCTTGTACAATATGCCTCTTTCTTGTTTTTGACTGTAAGGTGGCTACATCCATTTCAAAGTAATCAGAAACTACTTTTTGAATGTAATCGATGGAAACTTCTCGTTTGGTATTTTTTACAAATTTTTCTACCACTTGCTGTGCAAGTTCAATAGTGACTTCTCGCTTGTTCAGCGTAGATTGTGCAATCAATGATATTATGGCACCCTCTAATTCCCTAATATTTGTCTTAATATGCTTTGCAACGTATTCTATAATTTCTTCTGGCATTTCCACGCCATCCCGGTAAAGCTTATTGTTAAGTATAGAAATACGCGTTTCGTAATCAGGGGTCTGTAATTCAGCTGAGAGTCCCCATTTGAATCTTGACAATAAACGCTGCTCAATATCCTGCATATCTACAGGTGCCTTGTCAGAAGTAAGGATGACCTGTTTACCATTTTGGTGCAAATGGTTGAAAATATGAAAGAAAACATCTTGGGTGCCAGACTTCCCCGAAAGGAACTGTACGTCATCAATGATAAGTACGTCAATGAGTTGGTAGAAATGAATAAAATCATTCCGTGTATTCTTCTTAACGGATTCTATATACTGTTGTGTGAATTTTTCTGCCGAAATATAAAGAACTGTTCTCTCAGGATATTTATCCTTTATTTCGACACCTATTGCGTGGGCCAAATGTGTTTTTCCTAAACCTACTCCACCAAAAACCAATAATGGATTAAAAGATGTACCACCTGGTTTGTTGGCAACGGCCATACCTGCAGAACGCGCTAACCTATTGGAATCTCCTTCTAAAAAATTATCAAAATTATAATTGGGGTTTAGCTGCGATTCTATCTTAATATTTCTAATTCCCGGAATAACAAAAGGATTGCGTAGTTCCGGATTTTTAGATTTAACAGGAACATCCATTTCTTGTGGTACCATATTCCCACGATTGGAACTAGGGATTTTTTCAGTAAAGGGCTCCTTATTTCCGTACGTGTTCTCCATACGAATGATATAGACCAATTTTGCCGACTCACCCAATTCCTTGGTAAGGGCAACTTTTAATAGTTTAACATAATGTTCTTCTAACCATTCATAAAAGAACTTGCTCGGGACTTGAATGCTCAGAGCATTTTCTGTAAGCTTTACTGGTTTAATAGGTTCGAACCAAGTTTTAAATGCCTGCGGTTGGATATTATCCTGTATAAATACCATACAATTTTTCCAGACGGAATTAGCAGTAACATTCAT